>NZ_LXUF01000001.1 GCF_001648895.1 Methylovorus sp. MM2
TTGAGTATCAACTTAAATCAAAGATTTCGCACATCCCAACCAAAGTCAGGCAGCTCGTCCATCTAAGCCAATTTCACCCAATCCATAAGCACTCACACCTATCGATTGTCCAGTTTGTTAAAGAGCGGGTAATTCGTTTCTCGCTACGCTTCGTAACAAGAGGTGCGCATTATACAGGCCGCATCGTATCGGTCAAGAGAAATGTGAAACTTTTATTTCTCTGCTGCATCCTTGCTCGCCGCGTATTACTTAAGCGAGGCGCGCATTTTACAGGTGTCAGAGAAACCGTCAATAGGCTTTTGTGAAATTCTTTTAATTAATTGCTATTTGAGGTGGATTCGCGCGAATTTACGCTTACCGACTTGCGCGACAACAGAGGTGTTCTTTGCAACAGATAATCCCTTGTCTTCGACTTTCTCGCCATCCAGCCTCACGCCGCCCTGTTCGATCATACGCATGGCTTCAGAAGTGCTGGCAACCAGATTAGCCTGCTTTAGTAGCTGACTAATGGATATATGGCCTTGTGATAAGACGATCTCTATCTCCGGGACTTCATCAGGGATTCCACCTTTTGAACGTAGCTCGAAATTTTCCAATGCTTGCCCTGCAGCCGCATGTGAATGGAAGCGGGCAACGATCTCCTGAGCAAAGCGCACTTTAACGTCGCGCGGATTACCGCCCGTGTTTACCGTTTGCTTCCAAAGCGCGATGGCTTCAATCGATTCGAAAGATAGCAGCTCTATATAACGCCACATCAATTCATCTGAGATCGACATGAGTTTGCTGAAGATGTCGTTAGCAGGTTCAGCGACCCCTATATAGTTGCCTAAAGATTTAGACATCTTATTAACGCCATCCAGACCCTCAAGTAGTGGCATAGTCAACACACACTGCTGACTTTGGCCTGCCTGCTTTTGCAATTCACGCCCCATCAGCAAGTTGAATTTCTGGTCGGTACCGCCAAGTTCGACATCCGCCTTTAAAGCAACAGAGTCATAGCCTTGTAGTAACGGGTATAGAAACTCATGGATAGCGATTGGCTGATTACTTTTATAGCGCTTACTAAAATCATCACGCTCAAGCATGCGAGCGACAGTATGGCTGGCTGCAAGCTTTAACATGCCGGCAGCGCCCAGATTGGTCAACCACTGAGAGTTGAAGACTACTTCTGTTTGTTCAGGTTTTAATATCTTGAACACTTGATCAGCATAAGACTTGGCATTCTCTTGCACCTGAGCCTCAGTCAAAGGCGGGCGCGTCGCACTCTTACCAGTTGGGTCACCAATCATGCCAGTGAAATCACCGATGAGGAAAAGCACGTGATGCCCCAAATCCTGAAATTGACGCAGCTTATTAAGTAAGACTGTATGGCCTAAATGCAAATCTGGCGCAGTAGGATCAAAGCCCGCTTTTACCCTCAGCGGCTTGCCTGTCTTTAATTTCTCTATTAATTCCTGCTCTATTAATAGCTCATCGCTACCACGCTTGATGGTTGCTAACTGTGTATCCAACGGGATCATAACAATATGTGTCACCTATTTTAGCTGCGCCTTCACCATACGATTTTTTTCTGTTAGCATGCTCTCTCATTTATGTATTTGAGATAGCGCCAATGCAGCCTTCATCGCCGCAGCAAAGCGAGCTTAGTTCTGAAAAGTCGAGCTATAAACACCGCATTTTAACGCAAAACCTAGCATTTAAAGCACGTAAGCTACGTATCCGTTGGTTAATTGCAATTTCAAGTATTCCGCTTTTCGGTATTTTCACAGCTTTTGGTATTGCTCCTCAAACCATCACGCAGGATATTCCAGTCTCGACGATTATTGAGTCAGTTGCACTTCCACAAATAGATGCGCCGTTTGATCTATCCGCTGTGCAAAATGAAAGTTTCTGGCAAACAGATCAAGTACGCCGTGATGACACGCTGGCAAGTTTGCTCTCACGATTAAATATTCGGAACTCAGAAGCGATCAGCTTTTTACGTAACAGCCCAGATGCGCGCGCGTTTTCATCGCAACTGCGCCCAGGCCGCTCAATTCAGGCACAAACCAACCAAGACGGTGATCTACTCAAACTACAATATCAAGTAGATGCAAATTCTGTATTGAGTGTAGATCGCATTGAGTCAGGTTATCGCGCGCAGATGCAGGCCAATAAGCTTGAAACGCATAGCGTCTTGAAATCAGCCGTCATTAGAAGCTCACTTTTCGGTGCGACCGATGCTGCTGGCATTCCTGACCAGATCGCCATACAGATGGCAGACATCTTTTCATCTGATATCGACTTTCATACCGACTTACGCCGCGACGATCATTTCGTTGTTGTATATGAGGCAAGCTATAGCAATGGTGAACTAGTCAGAACTGGCCAAGTATTAGCAGCCGAATTCGTTAACCAAGGCAAAACCTACCGTGCGGTCATGTATCGCAACCCTGAAGGCCAAGTAAGCTACTACACACCAGATGGTAAAAACCTGCATAAGTCATTCTTACGCTCTCCGCTAGAATTTACACGTATTAGCTCAGGTTTTAGCTTAGGGCGCCTGCACCCTATTCTGAATACAATTCGTGCACACAAAGGTACCGACTTCGCAGCGCCGATTGGCACAGGCGTTAAAGCGCCCGCGGATGGCGTAGTGTCGTTTGCCGGGGTAATGAATGGTTATGGCAATGTTGTCATCATTCAGCACCTCAACGGCATCAGTACTAAATATGGACATCTTTCAAGATTTGCAGCCAATGTTCGCAAAGGTATGAAAGTATCTCAGGGTAATTTAATAGGTTATGTTGGCATGACGGGCTTAGCCACTGGCCCGCATCTACATTATGAATTCATGATCAATGGTGAAAACCGCGATCCGCTCAAGGTCGCTTTGCCAAATGCAATTCCTATCGCACCTAAGTACAAAGCAGCATTTGTCGAGCATAGCGCAAATCTGGTTTCGCAACTTCAACTGCTAAGCAAGAGCAACCTTGCTTTGCTAGAGTGATATCTCACCGCAGTGAAGCGTGAGTTATTCATAGGCTTGATGTCCGGCACAAGCCTTGATGGGGTTGATGCAGTCATCGTTGAGTTTGCCGGACAATCCTGCCAAGTCCTGAATACCTGCGCATTACCATATCCATCAGCGTTACGTTCTGAACTTATGGCGCTACATATGGCAAGTGACAATGAGCTGGAACGCACTGCCTTAATTTCCAACCAGTTATCTTATCTATATGCCGAAGCGGTCCAGCAACTATTAAGTGCTGCGAAGCTACAACCGCGAGATATTACCGCCATTGGCTGTCATGGCCAGACTTTACGCCACCGCCCGGAATTAGGCTTTACTTTGCAGATAGGCAATCCTGCATTGCTGGCCGAGCTCACAGAGATCACAGTCATCGCAGATTTTCGTAGTCGTGATATCGCGGCCGGTGGGCAAGGGGCGCCGCTCGTACCAGCATTTCATCAAGGTGTTTTCGCTGATCCCAGTATCAATCGCGTCATTGTGAATATCGGCGGCATCGCCAATCTAACAAGCCTGCCGATAGATGGAAAGATCATCGGCTTCGACTCTGGACCTGGCAACATGTTGATGGATAGCTGGATTGAAAAACATCTCGATAAACGCTACGATGAAGACGGCAATTGGGCACTTAGTGGCATCCTCATCCATGAGTTATTCGATAAGTTGATCGTCCATCCGTATTTTGATGAGTTACCCCCCAAAAGCACCGGTCGCGACACGTTCAATCTGGCTTGGCTGGAAACATATCTCGATCCAAGATATCTGCCTGAAGATGTGCAGCGCACATTACTTGAGTTAAGTGCCGCCAGCATTGCATTGGCTACACATAAATATTGCGGCACAATAGAGGAAATGTATCTTTGCGGGGGCGGTGCACACAACCATGCACTTTTTCAGCGCTTACAGCAATTATTGCCAGATATAAAAATCCAGCTGAGCGATGAATTAGGCATCGGCATCAATTGGGTAGAGGCAACCGCTTTTGCTTGGCTAGCCAAGCAGTGCTTTAATCAACAGCCAGGCAACCTGCCTGAAGTGACAGGCGCAAAAGGTCTACGCATACTAGGTGCGATTTATGCTTGTTAGAATCAAGTCTGCAACGCATTTTGCTTAAATAAAATAATCTGAATAATTTATGAAAAAACCTACAAAAGTCACACTTACTTTCGATAATGATTTAGCGCCCATTGAACTGCCAATACTTTCAGGGAAGCTTGGCCCCGATGTAATCGATATCCGCAATCTTGGTAAACACGGCATCTTTACCTATGATCCAGGTTTTCTATCGACCGCCTCTTGCAGCTCGGCCATCACGTTTATCGATGGTGATGAAGGCCTGCTTTATTATCGCGGCTACCCGATAGAACAGTTGGCTCAACACTGTGACTTCATGGAAGTATCTTATTTACTCATCCATGGTGAATTGCCAAATAGCGATCAAAAAAAGAGCTTTACTGAGACCATCACCAAACACACTATGGTGCATGATCAAATGACCAATCTTTTCCGTGGATTCAGGCGCGATGCGCACCCGATGGCGGTTATGGTAGGCGTCATCGGCTCGATGTCAGCGTTCTACCACGATGCCATGGATATCCGCGATTCAGACAGCAGGGAGATGTTGGCTTATCGCCTGATTGCCAAAGTACCGACTGTGGCGGCTTGGAGCTATAAGTACAATATGGGTCAGCCCTTCATGTATCCGCGCAACAACTTTAACTATGCTGAGAACTTCATGCATATGATGTTCGCAAACCCCTGTGAAGACTATACGCCCAACCCCATCTTGGCTAAGGCATTGGACCGCATATTGATCCTGCACGCAGATCATGAGCAAAATGCATCGACCTCCACAGTTAGACTAGCTGGCTCAAGTGGCGCAAATCCATTCGCCTGTATCGCAGCAGGTATCGCGTCTTTGTGGGGTCCAGCACATGGCGGTGCAAATGAAGCCGTACTCAAGATGTTGGAAGAGATTGGCGACATCTCGAATATCGGTAAATTCATCGAACGCGCCAAAGATAAGAGCGATAGCTTCCGCCTCATGGGCTTCGGTCACCGTGTGTATAAAAATATAGACCCACGCGCCACCATGATGCGCCAGACATGTCATGAAGTTCTGGAAGAGTTGGGTTTAGGCGATGACCCATTATTCAAGGTGGCGATGGAGCTGGAAAGAATCGCACTCGAAGATGAATACTTCATTAGCAAGCGCCTCTACCCTAACGTCGATTTCTACTCAGGCATCGTGTTACGTGCAATGGGAGTTCCAACCAATATGTTCACTGCAATCTTCGCACTGGCACGTACAGTTGGTTGGGCCGCGCAGTGGAATGAGATGATATCTGATCCTGAAGCCAAGATAGGACGCCCACGTCAGCTATATACAGGCGAGATACGTCGGGCTTTTGTTACTCTTGATAAGCGCTAATCTGCCATAAATCCATGGTTGCCTTTGCGCCACAATAGTGTTGATCAAAAAAATAAAGGGGCTGTGTGCCCCTTTATTTTTTGAAGATCGAATGATCTATGCTGAAAATGATGATCCACAACCACAGGTGCTCGTCGCATTCGGGTTACGAATCACGAATTGAGAGCCTTGCAGGCTATCCTGATAGTCGATCTCGGCACCCATTAAATACTGCAGACTCATCGGATCGATCAATAAGGTCACTTCATCTTTCTGCACTTGCGTATCGTCTTCATTCACGATCTCTTCGAAAGTAAAACCGTATTGGAAGCCGGAGCAACCGCCGCCGCTGACGAATACACGTAGCTTAAGATCTGGCGATCCTTCTTCTTCAATCAGCTCTTTTACCTTTTTTGCTGCATTATCAGTAAAGACTAATGGGCTGGGCATTTCGGTAATAGCGTTCATTTCTAGCTCCTTAAATTCCTAATTTGAATCATTATCCTGCGCACAAAGTGCGTGGTCAATCTTTATCAACAAGCAAAGCAGGATGTGACTCGACAGCACCTTCGCCAAGATAAATCAATTTACCCTCAACTACGGCACCTGTATGCATCTCTAAAGATTTATAATACACATCTCCAACGACCCTGGATTTTGTCTGTAGTTCAATATATTCATTAGCACGTACCGGCCCTTTTATCTTGCCATTGACCACGACATGGGAGACGGTGACCGCACCTTCGATATGCGCACTTTCGCTCAAAACCAGCGTGCTGGCTGTCGACGAGCTTTCGGTCACATTGCCACGAATGCTCCCATCGATGCGTAATCCACCAGTAAAATTAATATCACCATCAATTTTGGTTTCTTCACCAATCAGTGTATCGATTCGGTTCTGTGCTTTGTTTGGGTTGTTCTTTGCAAACATATCTTCCTCTTCGCTATATCAACTGCACTATATATTTACTATGTTATATATCTACGGCACCATCAAGTTGGCAGGTCAGTTTTCTGAGAGATTCTGGGTTGACTAACACCACTCTCAAAAAAGTTTGCTTCTACTACCCCTTTTTGAATATCTGAAGGTAATGTGAAAACGCCATCGATCCGCTGAAAATATTTAAAATTCACGATGATCTCCACTGAATTAGCACCTTCTCCCGTCAGCGGTAACGTTATGATCTTTCCGCCTTGTATAGTATTGAGCGCCAGCTTCATACTACCTTTAACAAAAGCGTCATGCTTGCCTGATTGCACCAGCATAATATGGTATTCATATTGATTAGCTTGTGCGGCCTTATTCAATTTGAAGCTTTGGAGCTTCAATTCGCCAATCACTGCTTTTTCATTGAGTATATTCTGGTAAAAGGCGAGGTCTTCCTTCAACCTGACATCCTCATCCTGTAACTGTGCAAGCTCTTTGGTTAAATTGCTTTGCGCAGCGCGCTCAACCTGCAATTGACGCTCAGCATGTACTACTTTGGCACGCAACTGCTGATTCTCACTCTCAGCCTCGCCAAAATGGCGGGTAAGCTTGGCAACCTCATCTGCTGAATATCGCCAGCTACCGCACACAAAGCCAAGAGCCAGTAGCAAGATGCCCATTAAGATAGACCAATACCAAGGCCGTTGAGAGCGCACTGCAACATGTTTTGCAGTGACTCCAAAGTGACGCTTAAACCCTCGGGCTACTCTTCGCATACCTTGATATCAACCTTATGGTAAAAGCGGCACGACTTCCAGACCGGTATTCTCCGGCAGGCCAAACATGATATTGAGATTCTGCACTGCCTGTCCTGCAGCACCTTTCACCAAGTTGTCGATCACGGACAAGACCACCACAGTATCACCACCTTGCGGCCTATGCACGGCAATACGACATTGGTTAGACCCTCTCACTGACCGAGTCTCAGGATGAGAACCATTAGGCAATACATCCACAAAACGTTCATTCGCATAACGGGACTCGAATAACTGCTGCAAATCGACATCTTTATTCAGCTTTGCATAGAGCGTCGCATGGATCCCACGAATCAATGGTGTCAAATGCGGAACAAAGGTCAAACCAATGGCCTTCTTAGCCATCATAGTGAGCCCCTGGCTGATTTCTGGCAAATGTCTATGGCCTGATACTCCATATGCCTTAAAGTTGTCCCCAGCCTCTGCAAACAGGCTATGTACCTCTGCCTTACGGCCAGCACCGCTCACACCCGACTTCGCATCAGCAATCAAGTAACTCTCATCTACGACGCCAGCTTCGAGCAATGGCATAAATCCTAATTGCACAGCCGTTGGATAGCATCCAGGATTAGCAACTAGCTGCGCAGACTTTATCTGCTCACGATTCAATTCAGGCAAACCATATACCGCTTCTGTAATGAGTTCCGGGCAAGCATGCGTCATGCCATACCATTTCTCCCAAACCGTCACATCCTGGATACGGAAGTCTGCCGCAAGATCGATCACCCTGACGCCTTTGGCGATGAGATCACGGGTCTGTTGCATGGCGATTCCGTTAGGTGTCGCAAAAAAGACCACATCACAGGTACTCAGATCTGTTTGTGCAGGATCGACAAAACTCAGACCGATATAGCCACGCAAGCTCGGGAACATATCTGCTACAGGCAGCCCGGCTTCACCACGGGAAGTGATCGCAGTGATGTCTACATTCGGATGAATGGCTAATAATCTTAATAACTCGACACCGGTATACCCTGTGCCACCAACGATACCGACTTTTACTTTTTTTGTTTGCATAATGATATTTCTTTTTAGTGCTTGATCAGTCTAGTTAAGCATTCCATGTTATCAAAGCTTGAGACTGATTCAAAATGAAGCATTAAAGAACAAACTCATTTACGGCACATTGCGATTAAGCTGAAATGCAAAAAGCCGCAACAAGTGCGGCTTTTTGATATTGCATACAGCTTAAGCTTAGCGCTTGGAGAACTGTTTACGACGACGTGCTTTACGTAGGCCGACTTTCTTACGTTCAACTTCGCGTGCATCGCGAGTAACGAAACCAGCTTTAGACAATGCACTCTTCAGCGCAGCATCATAGTCAATCAGGGCACGTGTGATACCGTGACGCACTGCACCAGCTTGGCCAGATTCACCACCACCGTTGACGTTAACCAGAATGTCAAAGCTACTTACGTTGTCGGTCAATTCTAATGGCTGACGCAAAATCATGCGTGAAGTCACGCGTGAGAAATATTCATCAGCTGGCTTATCGTTGATCACGATATTGCCTTTGCCAGATTTCAGGAAAACACGGGCTGTCGAGCTTTTACGACGGCCAGTACCATAATTATATTTACCAATCATTGTTTAATCCTTACGCTTGGCTTGGAAGAGCCAAAGGTTGAGGCTGTTGTGCAGCATGATCATGCTTGGCACCAGCGTAAACTTTCAATTTGCGGAACATTGCATAGCCCAAAGGACCTTTTGGTAACATGCCCTTTACAGCTTTCTCAAGCGCGCGACCTGGAAAACGTTCTTGCATCTTGCCAAATGTCGTTGTTGAGATACCACCTGGGTAACCTGAGTGACGGTGGTAAAGCTTATTCAAGTCTTTAGTACCAGTCACTTTGATTTTGTCGGCGTTGATTACAACAATATAATCGCCCGTATCAACGTGCGGTGTATAAATAGTTTTATGCTTGCCACGCAAACGGTGGGCAATCTCGCTCGCCAAACGGCCGAGCACTAAATCCGTAGCATCTACTACGAACCAGTCACGCTTTACTTCATGCGTTTTTGCTGAAAAGGTCTTCATCCGGACAACCACTAATCGCTGAAAAAATTAAGAGGGCGATTCTATGTCATAGGTTTACGGTTTGTCAAACGATATCTGGGGTTGAATGCATCTTTCATATTGAATTAATGCACAAATGTATTGGCGACCAAGCCTAACAATATGACGGCGCCTAACCAATTATTATGCAAGAAGGCTTTGAAACAGGAAGCACGCTCCCTGTGCCTAATCAGGAAATAATGATAGATGCTAATGGCGATCGCACCAAGCAGGCCGATGTAGTAAGGCCAATTCAATGTTAAGGTCATGCCGATATAAGTGAGTATAAACAGCATCGCCGCGTAACACAGCATGATGGCGACAACATCATAACGCCCAAACAATATCGCTGAGGATTTGATACCAATCTTCAGGTCATCCTCCCTATCAACCATCGCGTACTCGGTATCGTAGGCAATCGACCAGAATATATTGGCGACCAACATCAACCACGCAACCAAAGGCACAGTTCCTGTCAGCCCTGCATACGCCATCGGAATGCCAAAACCGAATGCAATACCAAGATAGGCTTGGGGAATAGCAAAGAATCTTTTGGTAAAAGGATAACTCGCCGCTAAGAATAAAGCTGCAAACGAGAGTAGGATCGTCAGCTTATTAAGAAACAGCACAAACAAAAAAGCAGATAAAGATAAGACGCCAGCAAGAATCAGTGCTTCTTTCACGCTGACTTCTTTAGTGGCTAAAGGACGCAGACTGGTGCGTTGTACCTGACCATCAAAATCACGATCAGCAATATCATTCATCACGCAACCGGCCGAGCGCATCAATATCGTCCCCATGACGAAGATACAGACGACTATCCAATTGGGATGGCCGTTACCGGCAAGCCATAATGCCCATAGCGTCGGCCAGAGCAATAGCAAGATTCCTATTGGCTTATCCAGCCGCATGAGGCGTTCGTAAGCATCCAACTTCTTTAGCAACGTTTCGAGTTTCATAATGCTAAAACCTCCGGCAAAAATATCTCAGTCACTAAAATAACTGCTTTATTTAATCTGAAGATCGATCGGCGTGCCCACAAGAATGATGGTACGACATCGACACTTTGGGCGACAAGCGCATACAGATCATGATGAGGCAATAACTTTTTATATGCCAGTGGCGTACGCATGACTTTTGGGTTGGTAAATAGCGCTCCACCGAGCGGTTTATTGCCTAATCTACCAAGCCCATGCCATCTGCCACGCATACTATTGCGCGGCAATATACTATGCGCGACGACGACTGGAGTGCCATTAGAAATAAGATGCACATCTCTTACCAAGACTAACTTAGATTTTTTAAGGTTTAGCAAAGCCACCTCATCTTCATAAGGCTTTGCGTAGTGAACATCAATAGGTTTGACAGCAAATCTTTTCGATGCTCGCTGCAACCGACTAGTCAAGGAACCGCCATCAATCAACCAATGATGATAATGCCCACTATTGATAGGCTTATTCAGCCATCCTGCCCGGGTAGAAGATAAGCGGTCGAGAACTTTCAAAACGTGAGATAGACAGACGGGAATTGGACGTTGAGATTCTACCTTAAACTTTGACTAATTCTTCTGCATGCATCAACCATCTGGCTAAATGCTTTTCCACAGCTTGGGGATCATCACTCAGTAATCGATCAGCCAGTTTTTGCACTATCTCCAGCAAATCAGCATCGCGCTCAAGATCAGCAATCTTCAACATCGGCACACCACTTTGCCGTACACCAAGAAATTCGCCCGGGCCACGTAACGCCAAATCTGCTTTTGCGATTTCAAAACCATCATTGGATTCATAGATGATTTTGAGGCGCGCGCGCGCGGTCTCTGAGAGAGGCTTACTTTGATATAAAAGGATGCACGCACTTTTTGCGGCACCACGCCCAACGCGCCCGCGCAATTGGTGTAACTGTGACAGCCCCATGCGCTCTGCATGCTCAATGACCATCAAGCTGGCATTGGGTACATCTACCCCGACCTCAATCACTGTCGTTGCGACCAGTAATTGAATCACACCCGCTGTGAATTCTTGCATGACAGCCTGCTTCTCGGAAGCTTTCATGCGCCCATGCACCAGCCCGACACGTAGATCAGGAAAAGAAACCTGCAAAGTCTCATAAGTATCCATCGCCGTTTGCAGCTGCAATGCTTCGGATTCTTCAATCAGCGGGCAAACCCAATAGGCCTGGCGACCTTCCATACAGGCCTCACGGACGCGCGCAAGCACTTCTTCACGACGTTCATTAGAGACGAGCCTAGTGGCTAAGGGGCTACGGCCGGGGGGCAACTCATCGATCACCGAGACATCTAGATCAGCGTAATAGCTCATGGATAATGTTCGCGGGATAGGTGTCGCCGTCATCATAAGCTGATGCGGCTCTTTGATAGTGCCTGCCTTTTCCCCTTTTTGCCGTAACGACAAACGCTGCTGCACACCGAAACGATGTTGCTCATCGACAATAGCAAGGCCAAGTTTGGCGAATATCACCTGCTCTTGAAATAAAGCATGCGTACCGACAACTAACTTTGCTTTGCCACTCACGATGAGTTCAAGTGCGGCATCGCGTTGCTTTTTATTCTGGCTGCCGGAGAGCCACGCTACCTCAATATTTAAAGGGGATAGCCAGCTTTGCATCTTTTTATAATGCTGTTCGGCCAATATTTCTGTAGGGGCCATGATGGCGACTTGCCAGCCATTTTCAATGGCCTGCAATGCAGCCATCGCAGCAACGATGGTCTTGCCACTGCCCACATCGCCTTGCAAAAGACGTTGCATAGGATGTGACTGCTCAAGATCGCGGCCTATCTCCAACGCGACCTTTTGCTGGGCTGCGGTCAATGCGAATGGCAGACTTTTTAGTAATGCAGTGATCAACGTTCTGGAAGGCTTGAAAGCCGGAGCGCCAACGCGTCGCCGTCGCGCATGGTGCTTACGCATCGAAAGCTGCTGCGCAAGTAACTCATCAAATGCCAAACGACGCCAAGCTGGCGCAGCACGATCTTCCAAAGCATGCATATCGGCATCGGGCAAAGGATGATGTAAGGAATTCAATGCGTCTTTAAAAGAAGGTAAACCTAGTTTGGCATATGTCGACGTCGGGAGCGTCTCATCAAGATCTCCATAACTTAATGCCCATGTAATGCATTTTCGTAAAGTACCTTGCGTTAAACCAGCCGTCGTTGGGTATACGGGAGTCAGTGTCTGCAATACGGGCTCATCCTCCCGCACTGCCCGATATTGGGGATGCACCATCTCCCACCCAAAGAAACCACCGCGCACATCACCCAGTACGCGTAAGTGAGCGCCAACTTTTAGCGCATTGATCTGACTAGGATAAAAATGCAGAAAGCGCAGACTGATCTGGCCAGTATCATCCTGCAATCGACAGATGAGCGCCTTACGAGGTTTATATTGGACTTCGGCTTGAATGATTTCGCCTTCGACTTGTGCCTGCTCACCACTACGTAACGCACGGATAGGGGTGATGCGCGTCTCATCGATATATCGTAAAGGCAGGTGCAGCAGCAGACCTTGTAGATGAGTGATACCCAGCTTTTGCAAGCGGGCTTGCATGGGCTTAGTTATCGCCTTGATGTCAGCCAGCTTGCTCAGGACAGTACTATCTTGATTCGTTAGGGTCGGGATGATTAAAGGACGATGACGCCATCAGCCTCGACTAAAGCACCTCTCGGCAAAGACGCAACACCCACAGCCGCGCGTGCAGGATATGGCTGAGTAAAGTATTCCGCCATGATGCTATTCACCAGCGCAAAATTAGAAAGGTCTGTTAGAAATACATTCAACTTCACCACATCGCTCAATGATCCACCAGACGCCTCAGCCACGGCTTTCAGGTTGGTAAAAACACGATGGATCTGCGCTTCTACGCCATCAACCAGCTCCATGCTGGCTGGATCAAGACCGATCTGACCAGAAAGATAAACCGTGCCATCTACTTTGACTGCTTGTGAATACGTGCCGATGGCCTTAGGTGCATGATCGGTATGGATGATCTCTTTTGCCATTTCTGTTCCTGTTAAATAATAGTAAGTCTTAAAAAATTAATTACGGTTAATGGCTGCCAGTACATCTTGATCATGCCCGGCCAAGTGCTCATCGTACGTCGGTAGAACATCTGCGACAATCTCAAGGCTCTTCCATGGGGCCGCCGGTGTCTCACAGGCTACTTTGGGCACAAAATCAGATGTTTCCAGGATATCCATCTTATGAATATAGCGTGGGCAATTAGGAAAAGTCTCACGCACTTTCACTCGCACGACCAGTTTTGCCTCCGGCCAATTTGCAAGCAACGCATCATCAAGCGTAATTGTCGCCACACCATTGACGCGAATTCGAGCCTGACGATTAAAGTCTATAAACAAAAGGCCAACCTGGCCATTCACCAGCACATTACCCGCTGACATAAACATGCCGTTACCATCATAGATAGGAAAAGCAAGTGTGGTTTCATCCACCACTTTGACTAACCCGACATCTCCACCTTTATATGAACAGTTGGCTTGACCTTTATCATCAACTGTCGCCAGAAAGAACATATTTTGCGCCTCAATGAAAGCTGCATCAGATGGACTGATCAAAGGCTGGATGATGCCAGCTTGCAACCGATCAGCTAGTCGCCTTGTATCGAATTTATCCTGTAATTGCCGATTACCTTCATGAAAATATTCGCTCATAAAATCTCCTCTTCAATTTTTATGTCGGGCTTTTTACCCGATCAGTCATTGTGGTCAATGCTTCTGATTATTGTATTCTTTGTTCAGCGCCTGCACCCTTCACCCGATTGATACGCACGACGTCCGGGATCTTACGCAGACGACGCATTAGTTCGGCCAGATGCGCACGATTCTCGACCTGCACCGTAAAATGCATGTTGGTATAGCTGCTGTCATCCGACTCCATACTCACGTTATCAATATTGGAACCCGCGTCAGCGATAGCCGCTGCAATCTTCGCAAGCATGCCCCGCTGATTAGCCGCCGCAAGCTTAAGGTTGACCTTGAATAAGCGCTTACTGTCAGGATCCCACTCCACATCTAGCCATTTTTCCGGGTCGACACGGAATTTGCGGATGGCAGGGCAATCATGCGTATGAATCACAAGCCCCTTATCTTTATTGATAAATCCTAAGATCGGGTCACCCGGGATAGGACGGCAACACTGTGCGAACTGAACCGCCATGCCTTCAGAACCACGAATGGTAATGGTGCCAAGCTGCTTATTATTTTGCTTGGCCTGACCTTCAAACGGTTCTTCACCCATCGCCAATAACTGATGCGCCACCATCACGTTTAGGCGTTTACCAAGCCCGATGTCGGTCAAAATCTCTTCTTTATTCTTGGCGTTGTAATCGCGCAGCAGTTTCTGCCAATGTGTATCGTTGATCGTCGCGGGATCAGCATGCAAAGCACGCACAGCCTGATTCAGCATACGCTCACCCAAGTGGGCAGACTCACTGGACTGCATCGCTTTAAGGAAATGTCGAATATGCGCACGCGCTTTACCAGAGGCGACATAGTTCAACCATGCGGGATTGGGGTGGGAATGCGCTGCGGTAATGATTTCGACATGATCGCCATTGTGCAGCTCCGTCCTCAATGGCGCTAATTCCTGATTGATTTTCACGGCCACACAGCGATTACCGATATCGGTATGCACGGCATAGGCAAAATCGACCGCTGTCGCGCCTTTGGGCAACGCCATGATCTTGCCTTTAGGCGTGAACACATAGACTTCATCGGGGAATAAATCCACCTTGAAATGTTCAAGGAACTCCAGTGAGTCAGCGCTCTCACTTTGTATATCCAACAAACGTTGCAGCCATTGGTGCGTCTGTTGCTGCAAAGCCGTCAGGTGGGCATCTGTGGTTTTGTAAAGCCAGTGTGCAGCAACACCTGCATCGGCGATATTGTGCATCTCGCTGCTACGTATCTGTACTTCTATTGGCGTGCCAAACGGGCCAAAAAGTGTAGTGTGCAAAGACTGATAGCCATTTGCCTTGGGGATCGCGATATAGTCCTTGAACTTACCGGGAATCGGCTTATACAATCCGTGCAAGACACCTAGCGCCAGATAACAAGTCGGCAAATCTTTCACAATGACGCGAAAGCCGTAGATGTCATAGATCTGCGAGAAAGTAACGGTCTTGCCTGTCATCTTTTTATAGATGCTATATAAGTGCTTCTCACGGCCTGTGATATCAGCATCGATATGCATCTCTTCGAGACGGTGTTTAAGTGAATCGAGAATCTTGCCGACAACTTCTTTACGGTTTCCGCGTGCAGCTAGAATAGCTTTGCTGATGACGCCATAGCGCATCGGATAGAGATACTTGAAGCTCAGATCTTCAAGCTGTTGGTAGATCGCGTTCAGACCTAATCTATTAGCGATAGGCGCATAGATCTCTAGCGTTTCTCGTGCGATCGTACGTTGTTTCTCTGGGCGCATCACATCCAGTGTGCTCATGTTATGCAGACGATCCGCCAGCTTGACGAGAATCACACGCACATCTTGCGACATCGCAAGTAACATTTTGCGGAAATTCTCCGCTTGCGCCTGTGTGGCACTTTGGAATTCGATCTTATCAAGCTTGGAAAGGCCATCAACCAGTTCAGCCACTTGCTTGCCGAACTGCTCACTCACCTCTTGTTTGGTAACGCCAGTATCTTCTACGACATCATGCAATAAAGCTGCGATCAAGGTCGGCACATCCATATGCAATTCAGCAAGGATGCAGGCAACAGATACAGGGTGTGTGATATAGGGTTCGCCGCTCTTACGCATTTGACCTTCATGCGCGGCAGCACTGAAACGGTAAGCTGACCAGACGAGAGCAATATCCTCGAATTTGAGATATTCCCTAAGTCGCAGCGTAAGTTGAGAGTCCTCGCTATCCGCAGGAAGCAAGGGGGGCGGGGATGGTTTTAATGATTCTGCCGAATGTTTTGCGGCTGATTTGGGCATAACATTTTTCTAGTCGAAAAAACAACAAAAATACCCAGCCAGAGCGACCCATGAAATAGGTAGCTTTGGCGGTGAACTTACAGCTTATGCATGTCCACGATTCAGTACTTCCAATCCGACCTTGCCAGATGCGATCTCGCGCAGCGCCAATACGGTCGGCTTGTCTTTCTGACCATGTGTATTTACCAATGGTTCAGAACCATTCGCCAACTGACGTGAGCGATATGCCGCTACTAAAGTTAACTGGAAACGGTTAGGGATTTTTTCCAAACAATCATCGACTGTAATACGTGCCATGAGACTTTCTCCCGAAAAACCTAATAATTAAATGAGCGCATTGATAAGCGCTTGATGTCGTTCTGTCTGTGCCTGCAACTTCAGTCGTTGCGCGCGGATGATTGCGCGCAAATCGTCGAGTGCCACTTCAAAAACGTCATTGATTGTAACATAGTCAAACTCTGCCACATGGCTCATCTCATCCCTTGCGACAGCTAGCCGCTTGGCGATCACTTCTTTGCTATCCTGACCACGATCATGTAAGCGCTGCTCAAGCGCTTCGATAGAGGGTGGCAATATGAAGATGCTAATCGCCTGTGGGTAAAGCCTGCGCACTTGCTCAGCACCCTGCCAGTCGATTTCCAGTATCAGGTCATTGCCTTGCTTCAATACACTATCCACTCTGGTTTGCGAAGTTCCATAGCGTGCGCCATGCACTTCTGCGCTTTCCAGAAAATCGCCTTCGCCCAACATTTCCAGAAATGTCGCCTCATCTACAAAGTGATAGTGTTCAGCATCGACCTCACCCGGCCTTGGTTTGCGGGTCGTATACGAGACAGATAGCTTGATCTGCGGATCTGCGGCCAGCAGTTCGCGCACCAAGCTGGTTTTACCTGCGCCTGAAGCCGCAGTAATAATAAAAAGATTGCCTGATATCATTTAAATATACTTTGCCTTTAACTATTCAATATTCTGTATCTGCTCGCGCATTTGCTCAATCAGTATCTTAAGCCCCATTGAAACTTGCGAGACTTCTGTAGAAACTGATTTCGAGCCTAGCGTATTTGCTTCACGGTTCAATTCCTGCATGAGGAAATCCAAACGCTTACCCGCCGCTGCATCGGCATCGAGAATGCGCTTCACTTCTTCAATGTGGGCGGTTAGGCGCGTTAGCTCTTCATCTACGTCGATACGTTGAGCGAAGATCACCAGTTCTTGTCTGATACGGTCATCGTCAATGCCTTTGATGCTATCTTGCAGCTTGGCAGTCAGCCTTTCCTGATAAGCCTTCACCTGTTGTGGTAATAAAGGTTTGACCTGCGCAACTAAGCGTTCCATCTCTGTCAGGCGTTCAAGAATGATCGCTTTCAGTTTGGCGCCTTCTCGTGAGCGGGATGCGCTCATATCTTCAAGCACTTTGCCCAAACCTTCACGTACAGAAGCTTCCAGATCCCCATCTACAGTATTTTCATTCACGATGACACCTGGCCAGCGCAGGATGTCAGCCACACTCAAAGCGCGGCTCTCGGGGAAGTGCGCCTGTACAGTAGTTGTCATCTGAGCCAATTGTTGCAATACCAGAGGATCAAGCTCAGTCTGTTTAGCGCTATTGGCCAAAGGGATCAGACTCATCCTGCATTCGACCTTGCCACGCCCCAGTTTAGCCGTAATCAGCTCACGCGCCAGTGGTTCAAAGCTACGGACTTTATCATCCAGCTTCATTTGTAATTCGAGATATCGGTGATTGACTGAGCGAAGCTCTATCAATAGTAAACCAGCCGGTATTTCGTGCTCTATTGCAGAAAATCCGGTCATGCTAAAAATCATTTAGTTAATTCCATGTTAAATTTGACCTATGGTACCAAATTCGGCACAAATCATGCCAAAATAGACAGGCACTTACGGTCAATGATGAAGATGTACAACTCGGCAAAGATAGAAGCCTCTCACAATCACGCATTACCAGCCGGACACCAACTACAAGACTATGAAATCAAAAAGGTCTTAAGCGCTGGTGGTTTTAGCTTTGTATACGTCGCACATGATAAGAACAGCCAGACCGTTGCTATCAAAGAATATCTACCGACAGCCTTAGCTCTACGCACAGAAGGCGCGATTGTAAACATTAATTCACCCGAAGCTGCTGCCAGCTTTAAACATGGCATGAAATGTTTCTTTGAAGAGGGTCGTGCCCTCGCTAACATCAATCACCACAATATCGTGCGCGTGCTTAACTTCTTCCGCGAGAATGAGACCGTGTACATGGTCATGCAGTACGAGCGCGGCAAATCCCTGCAAGAAATCATATTAGATCGCCACACACCAATCAGTGAACACTCGGCACGCAGTATATTCAGCGAGTTACTCAATGGATTACGCGAAGTACATACCCACAAACTATTGCATCTTGATATCAAGCCTTCAAATATCTATATCAGGCTGGATGGTTCACCTGTATTGCTGGATTTTGGTTCGGCACGTCATACGCTTTCAGATAACCAGACCTATTTACCGCCTAGTTATACGCCTGGCTTCGCCTCACCAGAACAATATACCGACAGAAAACTGCTAGGGCCATGGAGCGACATATACAGTGTAGGTGCCAGTATCTACGCCTGTATGATGCGTGCCGCCCCCATGGCAGCAGATCTACGTGTCAAGGAAGATAAGCATATCCCTGCAAAAAAAATCGGCAAGGGTATCTATTCAGATAAGCTATTGGATATCATTGATAGTTGCATGGCGTTGAATCACTTTGATCGACCACAAAGCGTATTTGCATTACAAAAAGCGCTAAGAGAGGATTTAGCATCTCACGATAAAAGGTATGGCTTTTTTAATAAACTTAAGACCTACTTGAATAAACCATTATGAAATTTTCTGTGTATCAGGGGAGCAGGCAAGGACCACGTCCTTATAATCAGGATAGGCTCGCCTATTCATACAGCAAGGATGCGATATTGCTGGTCATCGCCGACGGCATGGGCGGGCACAGGCATGGCGAGGTCGCTGCACAGCTAGCAGTGAAAGTGCTAGTAGAGAATTTCCAGTTGCAATCTGAGAGCATGAAGAATCCAGCAGATTTTTTACATCAGAATATTCTGGACATCCATAAAACCATCGACAATATCCGAGAAAAGCGCGGACTGCTTGAATCACCCCGCACCACGATTGTAGCGGCCATCATTCAGCACGATTATTTATATGCCGCCCACGTAGGCGATTCACGACTTTATCATTTCCGAAATAAAAAGATCATTTACAGAACCGAAGATCATTCCGTAGTGCAAATGCTCTACCGCAAAGGCCAGCTGGATACCCAATCCATGCTGATCCACCCGCAACGCCACAAGATCTATAACTGTGTCGGCGGGGATAAGGTGCCGGATATTGAGCTGACCATCAAACACAAGCTGAAAGATGGCGATACGCTCCTGCTTTGCACTGATGGCCTATGGTCGGCGATCAGTGATGATGAGATCAACCAGACGCTACAGAACAATCCCGTCAATGTATCAGTCCCTAAAATGCTCGAGTCTGCAGAAACAGCTGCTGGCAAAGAAGGCGACAATATGAGCGCCATTGCGCTTGAGTGGGGTAACAAACCGGATGATAAATTGTCGGTTTCCACCATGACCATGCCGCTAGGCGCGACAACGACCATCATGAATCCGGTGACTTATCAGCAGACGATTCGTAATGATGCTGGCTTTGACGAGCCGGATCTAACCGATGACGAAATCGAGCGCGCTATCAGCGATATCCAGAACGCCATCCACAAAACTGGCAACTAATTACAAAATAGCAGGCTGATAGCAACGCGTGGTTGGCTTATAATCCAGTTTTAAGCATTCAGGAATCGCCATGCGCCCAAGCAATCGCAAACCAGATCAACTTCGTTCTGTTGAGATCATCCGCCATTACACCAAACACGCTGAAGGCTCTGTGTTAGTGAAGTTTGGTGATACCCATGTACTTTGCACAGCCAGTGTCGATGAAAAAGTGCCCGGTTTCTTGCGCGGCAAGAACCAAGGCTGGGTAACCGCAGAATACGGCATGCTACCGCGCTCGACCGGTAGCCGCATGGATCGCGAAGCGGCAAAAGGCAAACAGTCCGGCCGTACACAAGAGATACAGCGGCTCATTGGGCGCAGCTTGCGCGCGATTATCGATTTACAGAAGCTGGGTGAACGCAGCATTCAGATCGACTGCGATGTCATTCAAGCCGATGGCGGCACCCGAACAGCCAGCATCACAGGTGCTTACGTAGCACTGCATGATGCGATCAGTGGATTACTCGAAAAAGGACTAATTGCAGAATCGCCACTAAAAGATTCAGTCGCAGCGATCTCCGTAGGCGTTTACAAAGGCACGCCTGTACTTGATCTGGATTATATTGAAGATTCGGACTGCGATACCGATATGAATGTGGTAATGACGGGCAACGGCGGTTTTGTGGAAATTCAAGGCACGGCCGAAGGTGAGCCGTTTAATGCAGAAGAGATGAGCAGCATGCTCGCATTGGCGAATAGCGGTATTAAAGAATTATCGATCAAGCAAAAATCTGTATTAGGCCTTTAATTAAGTGACCCAAGCATTGAAAAAACTAGTGATTGCGAGTGGTAACGCGGGAAAACTGCGAGAGATAGCACATTTACTACAGCCACTGAATATCGAAGTATTATCACAATCACACTTTAATGTGCCTGAAGCTGAAGAGCCGTACGTTACATTCATTGAGAATGCTTTGGCAAAAGCACGTCATGCCAGCGAGCATACCGGCTTGCCAGCGTTAGCAGACGATTCCGGTATCTGTGTCGATGCACTGAATGGCGCGCCCGGCGTATTTTCGGCGCGCTTTGCCGGCGAGCCGAAATCCGATGCGCGCAATAATGAAAAGCTGCTGCAAGAACTAAATGGCAAGAACAACCGTCAAGCACACTATTACTGCGTCATCGTGCTGGTGCGCCATGCCAATGACCCGCAGCCAATCATTGTAGAAGGTATCTGGCAAGGCGAGATCTTAACTGTACCTCAAGGTGATGGCGGATTTGGCTACGACCCATTATTTCTTGATGATAAAACTGGAAAAGCGGCTGCCGAGTTGGCGCCTGAGATAAAGAACCGCATCAGCCACCGCGGACAGGCGATGAGTAAACTATTACAAAAACTGGAACACTTGGATTAATGACGAGCACCAAGAACAATTGGCCCAAATGGTTGCGCGACGACGGCAGCGTGGTCTCGTGCACCGAAAAAGTCAAAGTCATGACTGAGAATTTTGACGAGCTTAAACAAATCGCACAGGATGCACTGGAAGATGGCTTGCTGATGGAAGTCGGTGAGAACCAGATGCGTGAAGCCTTGCATAAACTCGTCGACGATCTGATCAATCCATACAATAAGCTCGACTAAGCTTAACCATCGTTTAAGCGATACATTTCATGATTCCTATCATCCCTGTTAGTGATACTCGCCCTTTAGCGGGTGAGATAACGCTCACGGGATTACGTAACCCACCGCCACTCAGCTTATATATCCACATCCCCTGGTGTGTGCGTAAATGCCCTTATTGCGATTTCAACTCTCATGAATCACGCAACCCGATTCCAGAGACCGCTTACGTCGATGCATTGATCGCAGACCTTGAGCAGGCCACCCCGAATATCTGGGGACGTAAGGTACGCAGCATCTTCTTTGGCGGCGGCACCCCCAGCCTTTTTAGTGCTGAAGCCATTGATCGTATATTGAGCAATGTGCGTGCGCTGGTGCAATTGGAATACGATGCTGAGATCACGCTAGAAGCCAACCCGGGCACATTTGAAGCAGAACGTTTTGCCGGATTCAAAACCGCTGGCGTCAATCGTCTCTCACTGGGCATACAAAGCTTTAATGAAAAACACTTAAAATCTTTAGGCCGCATTCACGATGCAAAAGAAGCACGGAACGCCGCAAAGCATGCCATCGACATCTTCGGCAACGTCAATCTAGACCTGATGTACGGATTACCAGAACAAACGATGGAAGAAGCCCTCAATGATATTCAAACAGCCATTGATCTTGGGCCAACGCATATCTCCGCTTATCACTTAACACTCGAGCCGAATACGCCCTTTTACCATAAGCCTCCTGTACTGCCAGACGATGACAGCAGTGCCGAGATGCAGGAATCAATAGAAAACCTGCTCGGCAAACATGGTTATGAGCATTACGAAACCTCTGCTTTTGCCAAACATGGTAAGCGTTGCCGTCACAACCTCAATTATTGGCTCTTCGGTGACTATTTAGGTATTGGCGCTGGTGCGCATAGCAAGCTCAGCTTTCATGACCATATCATGCGCCAATCGCGCACCAAACAACCCAATGCCTACATGAAAGGCACAGTAGATAATACGCATATCGATAGTGAACGCATACTTGAAAAAGAAGATTTCGGATTTGAATTCATGATGAATGCGTTACGACTTACCGAGGGATTCGATATCACACAATTCAGCGCCACAACTGGTAAATCATTAATCTCTATTGAAGCAGCTTTGCGTAAGGCCGAACAAAAAGGCTTGATCTCAAGAACGCCAACCCATATTGCTCCCACGCTACTCGGGCAACGCTTTTTAAATGAGCTTTTACAGCTTTTTATGGATTAGTTCTTTCGGCACAGAGCTATCTACCAACCGTACACCGGTCACTTTATCAGCAGGTACAGGGCGCCCCAACAAGAACCCTTGCAAAGTATCACAACCCAATTGACGCAAGAACTCTTGCTGAATTTCCGTCTCAACACCTTCAGCTACGATACGTAAGTTTAATGTATGCCCTAGCGCGATGATCGCCGATACGATGGCAGCATCATCTGCACCACCCTCCAGATTACTAATAAATGCTCGATCTATTTTGAGCTCACTCGCAGGGAAGCGTTTTAAGTAAAGCAAACTAGAGTAACCCGTACCAAAATCATCAATCGAGATATCCACCCCCAACTCAGTGATGCGCTGGAGTATATCTTGCGTATTATTCACATCCTGCATAGCAGTCGACTCAGTAATCTCAAGCATTAGACTACTTGCAGGCAAGTTGAATTGTGCTAAGGCATTTTTCACGGCATCGATCAAATACTCATGGCTAAATTGCAAGGCTGAAAGATTGACCGCTACTTTCCAATCAACATGCCCAGCGTCATACCAAATACGCATCTGACGACAAGCTTCTATCAATACCCATTCACCAATCGCGATGATCAAGCCAGATTTCTCTGCCATCGGGATAAACTGGTCTGGCGCCACCATACCGCGCTCAGGGTGCTCCCAACGCAAAAGTGCTTCGACCCCAATCATATGGCTATCAATAGCATCGAATTTCGGCTGGTAAAACAGCCTGAACTCTTTACGTTCCAAGGCTACTCGTAAATCTTGTAACCATTGCAACTGATTCTGGGCATTGATATTCATCGATGTCTCGAAAAAATGGTATCCATCTCGTCCTGCACGCTTGGTGTGATACATAGCAGCATCAGCATTCATTGCAAGATCACGATAATTGATGCCATCCTGTGGATAGATAGCTATACCGATACTGGCAGATACACGGAGATCATGTTTATCAACATGGAAAGGTTGTTTAATTGTTTGATTGATCTTGTCGGCAATCGTAGCAGCGTCTTCAGGCACGGCTGGTTCGACCAGCACAACGAACTCATCGCCACCCAGACGCGCTATCGTATCTTGCGCCCGTAATGAATGGCTAACGCGCTCGGCCATTTCGATTAACAATAAATCCCCAACATGATGCCCTAGTGAATCATTGATCGCCTTGAATCCATCAATATCCATGAACATCAATACGAAGCTGCCATGACCTCGCTCGGCTTTCTGTATCGCCTGATGTACTCGGTCTTCCAATAATGCGCGATTAGGTAATTTAGTCAGAGCATCATGCAAACTCTGTTGCAGCAATTCGTAGTTTGCATCCGCCAATGATTGCGCAAGTAGCGCAGTACGAGATTCAAGCCGCGCATCCAGTATCGAAGTCAGCAATGCGATAACCAAAATGGCCACCGTAGCAATTACCACCATGATCGCCAATGAGTCCATATTGGCACCCTGCACAGCTACCGTACATATGCTACCAATGGGAAACTGTGCCGCCGCCATGCCGGTGTAATGCATCCCCACAATCGCTATACCCATGACGATTGCAGCAGCTAGACGCGCCTCCATCACACGGGGAGTGTGCTTGCGTAGGTGAAAAGCAATCCAAAGCGCGGCACCTGAAGCCGCAATCGCAATCAATAATGAGACTGAAAATAACCACGGCTCATACACAATTGCAGGCTGCATACGCATCGCAGCCATGCCCGTGTAGTGCATGGTCGCGATACCAGTCCCCATCACCAGCGCACCAGCGATCAGTCTTTTAATCGGAAGAATCGGCTGGCTGACTTGCCACAAGGCAAACCATGAAACACAAACTGCAATGAGCAATGACAATAAGGTGATATAGATGTCATAACCTAAAGGAATAGGCAGGCTAAAGGCCAGCATACCCACGAAGTGCATGGACCATATACCGGTACCCATCGCAAATGCACCACCCAACAACCACCAATCTGCGGCTCGTCCAGTTGCGGTACTAATACGACCCGCCATATCCAAGGCAGTATATGAGGCAAGAATAGCCACGAGCAGTGATATCACCACCAATGGAATATCATAAAAAGTATCTAGAAAATAAGCTTCAGGCACGATAAAACGACTTTTTTAATTAACAAAAGCTATTGAGCAAGTTTTAGGCCTATCTATAAAGTAAACATCGTAGCTGGTGGATACATTGCAAATAAACAAGCAAATAGCAGCTTTTGCTATGACTATAAAAAACCTAACTACTTATATTTACAGCCAAAATTGTATAATAATTCGTCAGAGTTGATGAGTTGGCATCCTGAATTAGCTAGCATGTTACCCGTCAAATCACACTGGGAATCACGAGTTAACTAAGCCAGCTATTCTTTTCGCAGTAGGTTACGCTGAAGAGGTTGGTTCTATTAAAGCTATCAAAATCCCTAAAATACAGTTATTTTTTGGAGAAATTATTTAGGCTGTAGTTTAAGAAATGAGTGTGACCTAAACCTAACAGGCCAATACTTCATTATTTAAGCTGTTGTTTGGCGTAGGCAATCGCTTTTTTAACCTGTGCTGGTGCTGTACCACCGATATGGTTTCGGCTAGCAAGTGAGCCTTCAAGCGTTAATACCCCAAATACATCATCTGAAATCTGCGCACTGAATTTTTGCAGCTCTTGCAATGGCAAATCTGCGAGATCACAATTCTGTTGCACCGCATATCGAACAGCCAAAGCAACTGCTTCATGTGCATCACGGAAAGGCGTGCCTTTTTTAACAAGGTAATCTGCTAAATCAGTGGCTGTAGCAAAACCTTCCATTGCCGCATTACGCATATTGGTTTTATCTACCTTGATGCCACGCAGCATGTCAGCATAGATCTCGAGCGTGACTAGTAAAGTATCGGCAGTATCGAAAAGAGGCTCTTTGTCCTCTTGGTTATCTTTGTTGTATGCCAGCGGCTGGCCTTTCATCAACGTCAGCAATGCAACAAGGTGGCCGTTGACTCGCCCTGTTTTGCCACGCACTAGCTCTGGTACATCAGGATTCTTTTTCTGCGGCATGATGCTGGAACCGGTACAGAAACGATCCGCAATATCGATAAACCCAAAGCGTGGTGATGACCAAAGGATAAGCTCTTCAGAAAAACGGGAAAGATGCGTCATGACCAAGGCGGCGGCAGCTGTGAATTCAATAGCGAAATCACGATCAGATACCGCATCCAGCGAATTTCGACATACCTCATCAAAACCCAGCTCTTTAGCGACAAACTCACGATCAATCGGGTAGCTGGTACCAGCCAGTGCGGCAGCGCCTAGAGGCAGGCGGTTGATACGTTTACGTGCATCAGCAAAACGCTCGGCGTCCCGTTGCAGCATCTCAAAATAGGCGAGCAGGTGATGACCAAAAGTAACGGGCTGTGCGACTTGCAAATGCGTAAAGCCGGGCATGACGGTATCGACATGCTGCTCTGCAAGCTCCAAAATCGAACCCTGTAATTTACGAATACCTGCAATCACATCATCTACAACGCTACGCAGCCAAAGCCGCACATCGGTAGCCACTTGATCGTTGCGTGAACGACCAGTGTGCAATCGCTTACCTGCGTCACCGATCTTGTCGGTCAAGCGCTTTTCAATATTGAGGTGCACATCTTCCAGATCAAGCAACCATTCAAATGTACCGCTACGAATCTCTTGGCGTATTTCATTCAGACCTTTTTCGATGGCCGTGACATCTTCTTTACTGATGATATCTTGCTTACCCAGCATGCGCGCATGCGCTATCGAACCTTGAATATCAAACTCAGCCAAACGTTTATCGAAATCGACTGAAGCGGTATAACGTTTGACCAGCTCGGCGACGGGCTCATTAAAACGGCCTGACCAGGCTTTATCTTTTGCATCTAATGAATTGATTTTAGGTGATTGTTCTTGCATGCTTGAATATGGTTAAGAATAATAAGGTTATATGGCAAGTATAAAGCAAAACACCGGCTTTTCTAATCAGTTGAGCGAACCAACCTCTATTGGACAGCCTACTTTCCGGCAGTGTGTCCGGTTACCGGATTTCCGCAATCTGGGGATATGCCTGCGCATGCTGGTCATTGTGAACATGATGGTTGTTATCGCAGCCGTCTTTCAGGCAGACAATGCTACAGAGACCTTCACCATATTGACCAAGCTACTGGCCTTTATTCAGCCAACACTCTTATTAAGTCTATTGCTGCTTTATGTTACTCACCCCGTATTGGCAAAAGTGAGTTATCGCTGGTCAGTATCGGCTGCCATGATATTGATACTACTTGCGACAAGCGGCATCTATTACATTGGCTATATCGTCATGCATATTGATGGTATGCCATCGATAAATCGCATCTGGTTCTTAACTGTAATTGTCAGCGGCATCTTATTTTACTATTTCAACCTGCGTCAGCGGGCACTCACTCCGGCGATTGCAGAAGCCCGTTTGCAGGCCTTGCAGGCTAGAATACGTCCGCACTTTCTATTCAACAGTATCAATGCTGTGCTGTCTCTTATTCGCAGTCAACCCGCACGCGCAGAAGCAGCGCTTGAGGATATGGCAGACCTTTTTCGCGTATTGATGGCAGATAACCGTGACTTGGTACCACTCGCCAAAGAGATAGGATTAAGCCGCCAATATCTGGCACTAGAAAAATTAAGACTAGATGAACGTTTAAATATCGTTTGGCAAATCGACAACATGCCACCAGATGCGCTAATGCCTCCATTGGTATTACAGCCGCTGCTAGAAAACGCCGTTTATCACGGTATAGAGCCACTACCTGAGGGCGGCGAGATCACCATCAAGATATATACCCATCGGGATGAGATACACCTGATATTACATAACCCGTACAGCAGTCAGCCTGGCCAGCATAGCGGCAACAAGATGGCATTGAATAACATTCGTGAACGCCTTGCACTGCATTTCGATGCGGAAGCGAGTCTGACCAGCAAGTCTGTGGATAATATGTATGAAGTCCATATGGTGATCCCTTACAAAAAGAGCGGCTTGTAATGAGCAACGATACGGTATTGGATATCCTCATCGCGGACGACGAAGCACCCGCGCGTAATCGTCTGCGCGAACTGCTTGCTGATATACCCAACCTTCGTATTGTAGGGGAAGCCAAAAATGGCAAGGAATTGCTGGAGCGCGTTAACGAGACACAAGCAGCGCTAGTTTTTCTTGATATCCGCATGCCCGTGATGGATGGGATTGAAGCAGCAGCACACTTGCAGAAGACAACGACACCGCCAGCGATTATCTTCACCACCGCCTTTGATGGTTATGCATTGCAAGCTTTTGATATGAATGCCGTTGATTACCTGCTAAAACCAATTCGCCTAGAACGCTTACAAACAGCGATCAATAAAGCCCACGCGCTACGCCCAGCACAACTGGCTGCAATTAAGCCATTACAGCCAAGACGCGTGTTCTTTAGCGTACACGAGCGTGGACGCGTGATATTGGTGCCGGTTGCAGACGTCATCTACCTGCGCGCAGAACTCAAATACACAACGTTACGCACGCCCGAACGCGAGTACCTGATTGAAGACTCGCTCACCAGCCTAGAGCAAGAATTCGGCGAGCTATTCTTACGCTTACACCGTAATTGTCTGGTCGCCCAAAACAACATCCTCGGTTATGAAAAACGTATGGCAGATGATGGCGAGCATCAATGGGTCGCGTTGTTGAAAGGTATACCTGAGGTCGTCACTGTGAGTCGTCGACAATTGCACGTGCTTAAAGGTTTGAGTGGCTAGGGGAGCTTAATACCCTATGTTAAAATCAGACCAAGCAGTAACCTCATTTACCAAACCATAGAATTGCATCGCATGAGCAAGCCTCTCGATTTTATCCCGCCCAAAAAACTCGTTATCGCCTCACGCGAAAGCGCTTTGGCTTTGTGGCAGGCAGCCCATATTCAAGCCAAACTGCAAGCACTCTATCCAGACACATTGATCGAGATTCTTGGTATGACCACCACTGGCGACCAGATTTTAGATTCTCCATTAGCAAAGATCGGCGGCAAAGGCTTGTTTGTAAAAGAGTTGGAGCAGGCACTGGCTGATGGTCGAGCAGACCTAGCAGTGCACTCGATGAAAGATGTACCGATGCATCTGCCAGAAGGGTTCGCATTAGCCGCAATCGGTGAGCGCGAAGACCCGCGCGATGCATTTGTCTCTAACGATTTCGCTACACTTGAAGACCTGCCAAAAGGCAGTATCGTAGGCACATCGAGCTTACGCAGACAAAGCCAATTACAAGCCCGATTACCGCATTTAAAGATCGAATCGTTACGCGGTAATCTTCAAACACGCTTGCGCAAATTGGATGAAGGCCAATATGCCGCCATTATCCTAGCGGCCGCTGGATTGATCAGGTTAGGGCTAGAATCTCGCATCAAGCAACGTATCTCCATCGAACACAGCATCCCTGCAGTAGGTCAAGGCGCATTGGGAATAGAGATCAATGCGACAAGGCAAGATATGGTGGCCGTACTTGCGCCATTGAACCATGCTGAAACCGCCGCATGTGTCGAAGCAGAGCGCGGAATGAGCCGTGCACTGGCGGGCAGCTGCCAAGTACCATTAGGTGCTTATGCCAAATATCAAGGTGATGAAATCGTCATGAAAGGCTTTGTTGCCAGCATCAATGGCAATGAAATTTTGCGCGAAGAAGTAACAGGCTCACCAAAATCGCCTGAATTATTAGGCCAACAGCTTGCTAAACAACTGATTGCGCGCGGCGCTGATCGCATACTCGCGGCATTAGCGGACAATGCCTGAATCGACCTTAAGCGGCTTTCATGTTGCTGTCACACGCCCGATAGCGCAATCGACAAAACTTTGTGATCTCATCAAATCACATGGCGGACAAACGATCTCTTTCCCTTTGATTGAGATCGTGTCATTGGATGATTACGACGATTTTGATCAAAAGCTTCTTACGCTCGATAATTATGATCTAGCGATATTCATCAGCAGCAATGCTGTGAATCAAGGTATGCCACGTTTATTAACGCATTTGAAGAAGATTCCTCCCACACTCCAATTTGCCGCGATTGGCCCGACCACCGCATCAGAACTACAAAAGTTTGGTGTGCAGGATATTCTGACCCCCGAAAATCGTTTCGATAGTGAATCGCTATTGGCTTTGCCTGCAATGCTAAAAGTAAACGCAAAACGCATCATAATCTTTCGTGGTATCGGCGGTCGTGAGATTCTCGCCAATACACTAAGATCACGTGGTGCAACCGTAGATTTTGCTGAATGTTATCAGCGCATCAACCCTCAAACCAATGCCGATGTTTTATCTGGTTTATGGCAGAATAAACAATTACAGGCTATTGTGGTCACAAGCAGTGAAGCCATGCGTCATTTGCTCGATATTGCCGGGCAGGGTGAGGCAGATTGGATTAAAAATGTTACGCTATGCGTAAATCACGCACGCATCGCTGAATTACCGCTCGAAACAGGGCTCAAGGTAATGATCGCAGAGGCATCGGGTGATGCTGCAATGCTGCAATGCCTGATTGAAGCCGCGACACATTCAAATACTTAACAGAATTAACACGCACATCAGACAATGACTGAACCGAATAAGCCACCTGTTGAAGAAAATACGGGAAAAGACACCTCTGCTGCTTCTGTAGAAGAACTGCTAGACGGTGATGCGCAAGCCATGCAGGACGAACAAGTCGTATCTGATAGACGCAAACTGTCTTTTTTCCCAAAAACAGCCTTATTAATTGCGGTGATCGCACTACTTGCTGTTATCTGGCAAAGCGTCAACGCGCGCCACAATTTTAATCAGCAAGAAAAAGACCTCACCAAACGGCTAGAGCAATTCAATGCCAATAACCAGCAAAGCCTTGCGTTAGCAAAGAATGCGGACGAACGCAGCACAGAAGTTGCGGCCCATACCAGCATACTAGACCAGAAACTTGCTGAGTCACTTGATCAGCAAGAAGCATTACAAACGCTATATATTGAGCTAGCCAATAATCGCGAAGAACGCGTCATCGCCGAGGTCGAACAGTTACTCATCATCGCTAACCAGCAGCTACAACTAGCAGGCAATATCAAACCTGCCTTACTCGCCTTACAAACAGCAGATTCACGCTTACAGCAACTGGATTCTGTGCCCGTCATCCAATTACGTAAAGCGATATCCCAAGATATCCAACGCCTGCAAAATCTACCACTGATTGATATCATCGGCATGAGCCTGCGCATGGAAAGGCTTGCAGAAACAGTCGATGATTTGCCCTTAGTGAGCGAACGTCATCCGGGGAAAACCGTAATACCTACTACGCCCGAGCAAACAACAGCTTGGCATCGTTTAGTCCAAGAGATATGGCACGACCTCAAAACCATGATTCGTATCGAACGTATTGATAGACGCGAACCGCCTTTATTATCGCCTGATCAGGATTTCTTCCTGCGTGAGAACATCAAGTTACGCATCCTCACCGCACGCATCGCCTTGCTGCAACATGATGAAGCCACTTACCGTGCTGATCTGGAAGCGACCGATAAGTGGCTAAAAGCCCATTTTGATACACGTGAAGTCGCCACTCAGAATGCCTTGCTGACCATCAAGCAATTATTAGCGAACGATATTGTGCTGAATGTCCCTGAGATCAGCGAGAGTTTGGGCTTGGTAAGTAAATACAAACTTACGCTGGAACGCGCCAGCAGTAACAATCGCGAGCCTAAAACCAAATCTTCCGGAGCACGATAACCATGCGGTGGTTATTCTGGATCCTATTCATCATTGCCTTGACGATCGGTGTTTCTTTGATTGCAGGCAGCAATGAAGGCTATGTGCTCATCGTTCGGCCGCCTTATCGGATCGAACTATCTCTAAACTTCTTATTGGTTTTGATCGTATTGGTATTCGTATCCTTACATCTAGGCCTGCGCTTAGTTAATTACACGCAACGACTACCTTCAAGTGTACGTACATATAAAGAAGCACAACGTCTGAAGAACGGGCGCAACGCGCTTAAAGAAGCCTTACACGCATTGGGCGAAGGCCATTATCAAGCAGCTGTGAAGTCAGCCACGCGCGCTTTGGATCTTGGAGAGAGTGTAGGCCTTAGCGCACTTGTAGCCGCCCGTGCCTCACACAAACTTAAGCAAAAAAGCCAACGTGACTATTATCTTGCAGAAGCAGAACGCCTAGCGCCGCAAGAGACCATCGCGCGCCTATTGACACAAGCTGAGCTGTTTCTGGATGACCGTTTATATAGCCATGCACTCAATATATTACAGAAACTCGAGAAGATAGAACCCAGACATCCACCAGCATTGCATTTGCTACTCAAAGTAGAAATACATCTTGGTCACTGGGAGCAGGTGCTGAATATCCTGCAACAGCTTGAGAAGATCGACGCTATCGAATCCTGGTTACTGAGAGAGATGCGCCAGCAGGCACATTATCAATCGATCAAACTCTATGCTGATGACTTGGCGACCCTGACGACTTACTGGAAAAAACTACCGGAAGAAGACCGATTGAACAGTCGCTTGGCTTACCTTGCCGCGCAGACGTTCATTCAAGCCAAATCACCTGCCCAAGCTGCAGAAATACTGGGTAAAAGTCTGACTAAAGGCTGGGATACCAAACTAGCGGGTTTATTGGGCGAATGTCTAACTGATCATCCAAACAAACAACTGGAACAAGCTGAATATTGGCTGCAAAACCATGAAGACGATGCCAACCTTCTGCTATCGCTGGGCAAAATGTGCGCCTCTCTCAACCTTTGGGGCAAAGCACAAAGCTATTTTGAGGCTAGTCTGAGTGTGACACCAAGCGCAACGGCGCATCTTGCACTTGCCAAGTTACTGGAAACGCGTGGAGAAAAAGAAGCTGCATATCAACACTACCGTGCCAGCACGCAATTCTTGCAAGACGCCACTTAACATTTAAGTAGAAAAAGTAAACGCATCCGCAAAGAAAGCATCGGCATCCAAGCCCTTTTGCGCAAAAGTACTACGGGCAATATCTACCATCTGTGGCGCGCCACAACAATAAACCTCGTAATCGCTCAAACGCTCAAAATCATCCAATACAGCTTGGTGCACTAAACCTGTCCTGCCTTGCCATTGATCAGTATCTTTAGGCTCTGATAACACCGGAACAAAACGCACATGACTATGCAACGCCTGCCATGCTTGAGGCAAATCTGGCATATACAAGTCTTCCGCTGCCCTCACCCCCCAATACAAGATAATCTTGCGCTTTATGTCATGATGCAACATGTGCTCGATGATACTTTTGATTGGTGCAAACCCCGTCCCACCCGCGACGAAAATAATAGGTTTATCACTCTCCTCCCTTAGGTAAAAACCACCAAAAGGCCCTTCAATACGCAAGATGGTCTTTTCCTGCATCTCATTGAAAACATACTGAGTGAAGTGACCATTCGGGACTAAACGTAAATGTAGCTGAAGGAATTCGTCATCATGCGGCGCATTCGCCAATGAAAAAGCACGGCGCTTGCCGTCTTTGAGCAGGAACTCGATGTATTGACCCGGCAGGAATTGCAAACGCTCGTTGCTCGGCAACTTCATTGAAAGCACCATGACATCAGGGGCCAGCTTTTCCAGTTTCTGTACACGTGTCGGCATGATGCGGGGACGTATGCCATTGGTTGCACTGACCTCACGACATTCGATCACCAGATCAGTCAGCGGTTTAGCGCAGCAGAATAAGGCCAACCCCATGTCTTTCTCTGCTTGAATCAGAGCGCTTGATTGATGTGAACCATGGTCAACCTGCCCCTCAAGCACTTTCCCTTTGCAGGCCCCACAAGCACCGTTGCGGCAGCCATATGGCAGATTAAGCCCGGCGAGAATCGCAGCATCGAGAATCGTATCGTCTGCGACCACAGAGAACTCATGTCCGCTCGGCTGAATGATGACTTGATGACACATAGGATATTGATTAACTAAGGAATTTTTTCGTGAATTTTATCACATGCCGGTTTTTGAAATCATAGCGGCTAATCTTCACGACGGTACTCACCCTCGATCACATCATCATTGGCGGCTTTTCTGGAGGTTGCTTTGGGATTGCCAGAGATTGGCTTAGGGCTTGGTATCAATAATAGAATGGCAGCCAGAATATCGCTCAATACCCCAGGAATAATCAGCAAAATACCCGCAATCAGGTTCTTTGCGCTACCGAATATTGCTTTGACAGGTGTACCACCCTGCATGACCGTTTGTGCCAGGCGACCTATAATCAATGATTTCTCATCCTGTATCAAACGCCAACCCAAGATGGCGATCAATACCAGATAGACCAGTAAGCCTGCCCCGTAGCGATGGCCGAGTTCGACCAACAACCATATCTCCAGTACCGGGAAAACGAGTAGAATCACTAACAGAAAAAATAATGGCATACGTTACATCCGTGCTGTTTTGATTAAGATGACGCTGTTCTGCCTTTTTTCAAGGCTTTCTATCATTTTAAGACATTGCCAATAGTAAACCTGCTTAGACTTACGAATCCATCAATGACAACACCAGCAACCCCTATTCTAGTTTTAACCAATCTGCCAGACACTGCAAGTGCAGAGAAACTAGCAAGCTATTTGGTCGAGGAGCGCCTAGCGGCTTGTGTGAACATCATGGCACCCTGTACCTCTATCTACCAATGGCAAGGCAAGGTAGAACGCACAACTGAGATTTCTTTATTCATCAAATCGACTTCGTTACAATACGATGCGCTAGAGCGGGCGATTCGCCAACAGCACCCCTACGAACTTCCGGAAATCATCCATGTCTCAATCGACGGTGGTCTGGCTGAATATTTGGCTTGGCTCGTTAAGGAAACTTCTGCTTGAAATTACCATTGTCTAAATCACTGCTGTATACATTTCGCGCTTTATTAGCCGCATGCCTTTTGCTATTCACGCTCTCGAATAACATCGCCATGGCTGGTTTTAGCTCAAGCAGCAAGAGCTCTTTTCTGGGTAGCAGTGAAGATACTGCCATCCTTGAACCGGATCAGGCATTCAAACTGGATATCACTGCAAAAAATGCTGATACGCTAGATGCGCTATTTATCATTGCACCCGGCCATTATTTATATCGTGATCGTATCAAGTTTGAGGTCAAATCACCTCAAAATGCTACGGTAAGCACCGAATTGCCGCATGGCGAGATGAAGCAAGACGCGACTTTTGGCGAAACAGAAGTATTCCACCATGACATTGAGGCGAGTCTTAAACTAGCTTTTGCTAGTCAGCCTCCTGAGACGATCACCTTGATTGCAACCTATCAAGGGTGTAGTGAAAAAGGCCTTTGCTACGCGCCGATTAAAAAGATCCTAGATATACCGCTTGATAGCACCAGTCTTTCATCAGCAAATGACGACCCGATTGCCTCTTTACTTAAAAGCGGAAAATTCTGGCTAGTAGCGGTAGGGTTCTTTGGTTTTGGTTTGCTCTTATCTCTGTCGCCCTGTGTGTTACCTATGATCCCTATCCTGTCGGGCATCATCATCGGCGATAAAAGATCGCACCATCAACAAACGAGCAAGCTGCACACATTCAATCTATCGCTCGCTTACACCCTTGGCATGGCGGTCACCTATACGCTTGCAGGCATCGCCGCAGGGTTATCCGGAAAATTGCTGAGTAATACACTGCAAACACCATGGGCGCTAGGCGGTATGGCCTTACTGTTTGTGTTGCTCTCGCTCTCTATGTTTGGCTTCTACGAGCTCAAACTACCGCAATCGATCGAGAACCGTGTACTTAATGTTGCAAGCCGTTTCAAAGGCGGGCGTTTTATCGGCGTATTCATTATGGGTATATTCTCGGCGCTAGTCGTCAGCCCGTGCGTTGTGGCGCCTTTAGCGGGCATCCTACTTTATATCAGCCAGACGCATAACGTCATACTAGGCGGTATCGCGCTATTCACATTGTCGTTAGGCATGGGTGTTCCACTATTGCTAATAGGAGCGTCTGCTGGAAGCTTATTACCAAAAGCAGGTGCATGGATGGAGAGCATGCGCCAGTTCTTTGGTGTAGTCATGCTAGCCGTTGCAATCTGGCTGATAACACCCATTATCCCTAACGGGGTTCAACTATTGCTCTGGGCAGCACTGCTAATTATTCCAGCCATCTATATGCATGCCTTGGATAGCCTGCCGACGGATGCTAGTAAGTGGGCAAAGCTATGGAAGGGGGTTGCCATCATCATGCTCCTCCTCGGCATCGCAATGGTCACAGGGGCAGTTTCTGGCGCAAAATCTCCGCTACAACCACTAGCTGGGCTTAAATTAGGTAGCGCTCCACAAGATGCATTACCTTTTCAGCGTGTAAAAAATCTGGCTGAATTAGAGGCCGCGATCAAGGCATCACCCAATCAAATCGTCATGCTCGATTTTTATGCTGACTGGTGCGTGGCTTGCAAAGAGCTTGAACAATTCACCTTTAGTGACCCCAGAGTCAAAACTGCACTTAAAAACGTGACACTTTTACAGGCAGATGTGACACAGAACGCTGAAGAAGACGTCGCCATGCTCAAAAGATTTGGGCTATTCGGCCCGCCAGGCATTGTGTTCTTTGCATCATCGGGCAATGAGATAACCGATGCCAAAGTCATTGGTTACCAAAATGCAGATCAATTTCTGCTAACGCTCAACAAACTCGCCTTATAAGTATGCATAAAAGAATCAGATTCATACTGCTTGTCATCTTCCTGATGATCATAGGCTCGGGTATTAGATATATGACCATATCTGATGACCCTACCCCTTTGATACGCGATAGCGACACTTCATCTATCACATCATTATCAACCGCTACATTTTTTGCTGGTTCGATTCCTGATGCAACAGGCAAGCAACAGCCACTAAAACAATGGCAGGGCAAGATCACTGTCGTCAATTTCTGGGCAAGCTGGTGTTCTCCCTGTCGCGAAGAAATGCCAGACTTGTCATCCCTGTATCAGGATTATGAGAAGCAAGGCTTGGTAGTACTGGGAATCGCCATGGATGATGTCGAGAAAATCCGTGAGTTCTCCCAAAAGACCTCCGTCAGCTATCCACTATTGGCGGCTGATGAAAAGGCAAGAGAGTTAAGTATCGATCTGGGCAATGATAAAGGTGCCGTCCCCTATACTGTCATTATCGATAGAAATGGTAAAATCGTAAAAACCTACATTGGCCGCATCAACCGCGGGCTAATCGAACCTGTTATAAAATCGCTCATCGCGCCATCTTCAACCAACGAAAATACTGCTATCAAAAACAGTTAAATTCGCTAAATTTCGTTAATTTACTGGACAATATCCCCCTAATTGCGGCAAACTTGCAGGCATGAAATTTTGCCGTTGGTCACAAAAAACCGCTCAATATGGTTGTTAATCACTCAAAATCCGTTCTGGTGCTCCATGGTCCGAACCTTAATTTATTAGGTATTCGCGAACCTGAGCACTATGGCAAAGATACTTTGGATGGTATTAATGAGCATCTGTATAAACAGGCAGAAAAAGCCGGTATTCAGTTAGAAACATTTCAAAGTAACGCTGAATCAGAGCTAATCAGCAAAATACATGCGCAAGTAGGCGCTGTTGATTTCGTGATCATCAACCCGGCCGCGTTTACGCATACGTCAGTAGCATTGCGTGATGCATTTGCAGCGGTCAAGATTCCTTTTATTGAAGTTCATTTATCCAATGTATATGCACGTGAGCCTTTCCGGCATCACTCGTATTTCACGGATATCGCCGTTGGTGTGATCAGTGGCTTAGGTGCTAAAGGCTATTCACTGGCCCTTGATTACGCAATTGATTATTTAAATAGCAAATAACAATAATAATTCCGCATTAAACACACATACGATTTAATTAGAGGTTATCCATGGATTTACGTAAATTAAAAAAACTGATTGATTTGGTCGAAGAGTCTGGCATTTCTGAGCTGGAGCTAACAGAGGGCGAAGAAAAAGTACGTATTAGCCGTAATATGCCTATGCCACAAGGCACCATGCATTATGCGCAACCTTATATGCAACAACCAGCACCTGCCGCTGCCGCGCCAGTTGCTGCCGTTGAAGCCGCTGCACCAGCGGCGATTGAAGGCCATGTTGTGAAATCACCAATGGTCGGTACGTTCTACCGCTCACCATCGCCAGAAGCAAAGTCCTTTATTGATATCGGTAGTACTGTAAGCGTTGGTGATACTTTGTGTATCGTCGAGGCGATGAAGCTACTCAACGAGATCGAGTCAGATCACAGCGGTGTCATCAAGGCTATCCTTGTTGAAAACGGCCAGCCCGTCGAATACGGCGAACCCCTATTTATTATTGGCTAAGAGGTTTTTATGTTTGAGAAAATCCTCATTGCTAACAGAGGCGAAATAGCGCTACGCGTGCAGCGTGCATGCCGTGAGCTTGGTATCAAGACGGTAGCCGTTCACTCAGAAGCTGACCGTGAAGCAAAATATGTAAAACTGGCGGATGAGTCTGTCTGTATCGGGCCTGCACCCTCAAGCCAAAGTTACCTGAATATTCCTGCGGTGATCAGTGCTGCAGAAGTGACCGATGCTGAAGCCATTCATCCTGGTTATGGCTTTCTCTCTGAAAATGCAGACTTTGCTGAGCGTGTAGAGCAAAGCGGCTTTGTGTTCATCGGCCCGCGTGCTGAAACGATTCGCCTCATGGGCGATAAAGTCAGTGCGAAAGACACGATGAAGAAAGCAGGCGTCCCTTGCGTGCCGGGTTCTGAGGGAGCATTGCCTGATGACCCTGAAGTGATCTTGAAGACGGCCAAACAAATCGGCTACCCCGTCATTATCAAAGCTGCTGGTGGTGGTGGTGGACGAGGCATGCGCGTGGTGCATACAGAAGCGGCCTTACTCACATCTGTGAGCATGACAAAGACAGAGGCGCAAACGGCTTTCGGTAATCCAATGGTGTATATGGAGAAATTCCTCGAGCAACCACGCCATATTGAGATCCAGATTCTTGCCGACCAGCATGGTAATGCTGTCTATCTTGGTGAACGCGATTGCTCTATGCAGCGCCGTCATCAAAAGGTATTGGAAGAGGCACCAGCACCGGGGATCAGCGCTAAATTGCGCGATAAAATCGGTGAGCGTTGTGCGGATGCATGTCGTCGTATCAATTATCGTGGTGCTGGTACTTTTGAGTTTCTATACGAAAACAATGAGTTCTACTTCATTGAGATGAATACGCGTGTTCAGGTTGAGCACCCTGTCACCGAACTGATTACCGGTATTGATATCGTTCAACAGCAAATCCTGATCGCCGCTGGTGAGAAGTTGCCATTCCGCCAAAAGGATATCCACTTCCGTGGTCATGCGATCGAATGCCGTATCAATGCGGAAGATCCGTATACTTTCGTGCCTTCTCCGGGTCGTTTGTCTACATTCCATATGCCTGGTGGCCCTGGCGTACGCGTTGATACACATGCCTACTCAGGCTATACAGTTCCGCCACACTACGACTCAATGATTGGCAAACTGATCACTTATGGCGATACACGCGATCAGGCGATTGCCCGTATGCGCATCGCTTTATCTGAGATGGTGGTTGAAGGCATCAAAACCAATGTGCCGTTGCATATTGACCTGATGAACGATGCAGCATTCCACCTTGGCGAGACAAGCATCCATTATCTGGAACATAAACTAGGCATCAGCTCGAAATAATGCTGATGCTGACACGATAATGGCTTGGTTATCGCTAAAAATCGAGGCAAAAGATAATACGGCGGATCTGATTAGCGATTCGTTAATGGATATCGGCGCGTTATCTGCCATCATCGAAGATGCCAATGCTGAAACGCCTGACGAACAGCCTATCTTTGGTGAGCCAGGTGATCCACCACCCGGCATCTGGCAACAAAACGTGGTCAGTGCCTTATTCGACGAAAATATCGTAGTGAATGATGTGATGCAGTCATTAGGCCAAATTACCGGCCTTGATGATCTGCAATACACGACTGAGATCATAGAAGAACAGGATTGGGTACGCGCCACGCAGTCGCAATTCGACCCTATCCGCATTCGTGATGATCTTTGGATCGTGCCTTCATGGCATAGCGCTCCTAATCCTGATGCACTTAATATCATCCTTGATCCGGGCTTGGCATTCGGTACGGGTAGTCACCCCACAACGCATCTTTGCTTAGCTTGGCTGGCAGATCATGTAAAGCCAGAGCACACCATACTCGATTATGGCTGTGGTTCCGGTATTCTAGCCATTGCTGCAAAAAAACTTGGTGCAGTTGAAGTCATTGGTGTTGATATCGATGAGCAGGCGATCTTATCCAGCACATACAATGCAGAACAAAATCAGGTAGATGCGAAATTCTATCTGCCGAATCAACAGCCGAAAGCTCAATTTGATGAAGCGCGATTCGATCTGGTTGTCGCTAATATCTTATCAAGCGCGCTATCGGTTTTAGCGCCAGCTTTGGCAAATGCCTGTAAACTTGGCGGCGAGATTGCGCTTTCTGGTATCTTAAAAGAACAGACAGCGCAGGTTTCAGCGATATATGCGGAATGGTTTGATATGCACCCTCCGGTCTATATGGATAGCTGGGTGTTACTCACAGGTAAAAAAAGATGAGCCTAATCACCACTTGCCCAGAATGTGCGACCAGCTTTCACGTTAAGCCGGAACACCTTTCTGCGCATCGTGGTGATGTCCGTTGCGGTAAGTGCGATCTGGTTTTTAACGCGCTTGATAAATTAGCGCAAACGCCTGATTTACCCCTACCTGTAGCATCTGCTCTTCCTGAAGTCGAAGAGAGCCTACCTTCAGATATTTCATCTGAAACCACTCAAGAACCATCGGCTGAAGTTAGTACCGATAAAGAACTGCCTATTGATGAACCGTTTGTCATCATTGAGCCAGAAATCACAGCGCATGACGTTGAAGACGCCATCATTGCAGATGAGCCCTCTCAAGATATTGATATTTATGAAGAAGTATTAATTGAGCCTGAGAGTTCGGAACCAGTCTTTGTTGAACCAGCCTTGGCTAAAGAAATTGAGCCAGAGGCACAGCAACCAGCAGATATCATTGAAGAAGTAGCCGAAACACCAGCTCCTGAGGACTCGCCTGCAATCATTGATGAAGCCTCTGTTAAGAATAATGCAGCCAAAGCACCCAAAAGCTTCCTCGACGCGGCGCCAAAGAATAAACTCCATAGCACCAACGCACAACGTAAAGTCCCCAAGAGTGTATTGGCTTTATTGATCGGGCTTTTGATCTTGGCCAGCTTGGCACAAGCCACTTATTATCTCAGATCACCTATTGCACTTAAATTTCCAGTGCTGAAACCCTATCTGGTAAGTGCCTGTGGTCATCTAGGTTGCAAGATCGAATTACCGAAAGATGCGACATTATTACTAGTGGATGACTCGAACCTGCAAGAAGATGCAGAGCATGCAGGCGTTATTCATCTTTCGAGCACACTGATCAACAATGCTGAATTCGCGATGTCTTACCCATTACTTGAACTTACGTTGACAGATGCTAACGATAAGCCCTTACTGCGCCGCACTTTCAAGCCGAATGAGTATCTTGTAGCAGGTACGAAAATCAACGATGGCATCCCTGCTGGGGAAGAAGTACATATCAAGCTTTCATTGATAGCCACCGACACCCCGGTTTCGGGTTATCGAGTCTTCGTTACTTACTGAATCAACACCTTTTAAGTCAACACCTGAATAGACGCAGATTTTACTTGTCGGATAGCGTCCGCTAATTTATCAATAGCCCCTGCCCGACTATAACTCTTACGCCATGCCAAGGCAATTCGCCTGCTTGGCACTGGTTCGGAGAATGGAATGACCTTAATCAAAGGATTCTGGTAGCGCTCGATCGCGGCACTGGCGGGTAAGACTGTTATGCCTAAATTCGAGGCTACCATATTGCGTATGGTTTCCAATGAGTTACCTTGCAGAACCTCACCTTTACGTGAAAGATCCGGGCAAGCCTCCATCACCTGATTACTGAAACAATGGCCGCTATTCAGTAACAATACTTTTTCCGAATCTGTAGACAGCTCTTGCGGGCTGATAGACGCGCGTTCTGCCCAAGGGTGGGTACTTGGCACAACCACGACGAAAGATTCATCATAAAGCGGCATAAGCTTGATTGCTGGCGCATCAAAAGGCAGGGCAATGATAGCGACATCAATGATGCCATTCCTTAACTGTACCTCTAGATGAGCGGTTAGATTTTCTTCTACGTCTAACGGCATCTCTGGTGCAGTTTGCCGCAAAGTTGGAATGATCTCCGGTAATAGGTAAGGGCCAACGGAATAAATCACCCCTAACTTCAGTGGTCCGATGAGCTGATTACTACCTTGTTTCGCGATTTCTTTTACACGGTTTGCTTCTTCAAGCGCTTTGATAGCCTGCTCAACGATCTGTTCGCCTATAGGTGTCATCGCGATATCGCTATGGCTACGCTCAAATATTTGTACACCGAGCTCATCTTCAAGTTTTTTAACTGCCAAACTCAATGCTGGCTGACTGACGAATGACTTTTCAGCAGCTCTGCGAAAATTACGCTCTTTAGCCACCGCCACGATAAATCGTAATTCGCTCAGCGTCATATCAATTCCCTGCATCAATAATGATAAGAATTATAAATTAATATTGCCAGCATAAATAGTTATACAAATCGTATGTCGATACTGCAGTAATGTATTGAAGTATTATTCAAAGAAAATATTAAGCTCCCGCTAGTTCATCAACATAATAACTGCGCGTAATTAGGTTATATTTCCTACCTAAAGTTAAGCATCGTCCTACATCATTTTTTCCCCTAAAAGACTATTGTTAGAATTGACTAAATCCTTTTGCAAGAATGCATTAAGATGCCGACTGTATTTGCAATAGCGTGCACCCTATATAAACCAAGGCATTGATTCAAAAATATTTTGTATAGCATTCACTTATCCTCCGCATCACTTTCCCTTCAACCTGATGAATGGAAAAATCATGTATTAGGTGGCATTGGTTTCTCTAATGCCTCAGATACAGCTCACCCTAAAATAACAAACTTTCCTTTTGCCGATGTGGAGATGCCTGTATTAGAAGGCGCGGCTTCAGCATGTGAGATATGGATCAGTGATAGCAGCGTGACCTATGAACAACGCGGTTTGATTCAGTATAGCTACGACGAAAATACACTGTTTGGTGTGTTGCTTATGCCACAGACTTCAGCGCTGGAGCAAATGACGGAATCTGCATTCATGCAGATATTTTCGTTGCTTGAAACCTGTGGTTATCGCTATATCTTCCGCTTCTGGAATTACTTAGCCGATATTAATGGGGTCGATGCAATTGGTAGCGATGGTGCTGACAATGATGAAGCGCTCGAACGCTATCGACAATTTAATATAGGTCGACAGAATGCATTTGTTGCTAGCGGGCGTGAATTGACGGGTAATCTACCAGCCGCTTGTGCACTAGGAACAGCAAACGGCTCGTTGACGGTCGCTTTTATGGCTGGTCGCTCACCGACGTTAGCAATTGAAAATCCTAGGCAAATAAGTGCCTATCAATATCCACAGCAGTATGGTCCTCGTAGCCCCAGTTTTTCGCGGGCTAATCTCGTCTTGCTAAGTGATGGGACACAAAAGGTAGCAGACACTGATCAAACGTTATCGCCACAGAAATTACTGTTTATTTCCGGTACAGCCAGCATTGTCGGACATGAAACAAAACATCATTTGGATGCTGTAGCGCAAACTCGCGAAACTCTGGCCAATATAGAGATCGTGATTCAGGAGGCCAACAAAAAAGTCGGCCTTGGTGAATTCAACATGACCGACTTATTGTACCGAGTTTATGTGCGCCACCCGACTGACCTGCCTGCGATAAGGGCCGAAATGGAGCATGTGCTTGGTCGTTCGTTCAAGGCGGTTTTTCTACAGGCCGATATTTGCCGTACAGATCTTTTGGTTGAGATTGAAGCAACTGCGGCTAGCACGATACGTTTGCCGGAAGAGCAATATGCTTGAGTCAGGGCTGATTGTCGTCTACGACTATCTTGTGCTTTATCTGGGCTTAATCTGGCTCGGCCTGCTGTGCTTGGGTTGGACCATCATTGCCACAGTGCTTTATCCCTTATTACCCACACATATTTCTCGCTCACTGGGCCGCAAGGTCATCATGCAAGGGTTTCACACGTATCTTGCCAGCCTGAGCCTTTCACGCCGCTGCAATTTTGACCTCAGCGCGCTGGATGCTTTACGCGATCAGCCACCTATGATTATCGCCCCCAATCACCCTAGCCTGCTTGATGCCGTGATGGTGATCTCACGCTTACCGAATGTTTCATGCGTGATCAAGGCTGAACTGATGAACAATGTTTTCTTGGGTGCTGGCGCACGTTTTGCCCATTACATTCCCAATGAGTCGATACGCAAAATGGTGGCGCTGGCAATTCAGGATTTTAAACATGGTCAGCATTTGTTGTTATTTCCTGAAGGCACACGCACTACTCACTCTCCCATCAATCCGTTCAAAGGCAGCATTGCCCTGATCGCACATCAGGCGCAAGTGCCAGTACAAACTGTCTTGATCGAAACCAATTCAGCTTATTTAAGCAAGGGCTGGCCATTATTTCGCAAACCTACCTTGCCGCTGCACTACAAAGTTCGCCTCGGCAAACGTTTTGATCCACCAGAAAATACGCAGCGCTTCATAGCGGAGCTTGAGCATTATTTTTCTCATGAGCTTATTCAGGGCTCGGCATTTCTTCCTGCTGGTTCTTTGAGCCACGACCTCACTTACGCTCCAACTTATCATCAGGACATCAGCCCATGACCACTGTATCTACTAGCCATCTCGTCCTGATTCCCAGCTATAACCCCGGTATCAAGGTTTTTGAAACCGTGCGTGCTGCGCGCCAATACTGGAGTCCTGTTTGGGTAGTGATCGATGGCAGCACAGATGATTCCGTCGAAAAACTTAAAGCCATGGCGGCAGAAGATACTGGCTTGCGCATCATTCATTTGGAACAGAACCAAGGCAAAGGTGCCGCTGTATTGCATGGTTTTGAAATCGCCCAAGCTGAAGGTTTTACACACGCGCTAACCATGGATTCGGATGGCCAGCACCCAGCAGACCTGATCCCTGCATTCATGGCGAAATCGATTAGCCAACCACAATCCATGATATTAGGCATGCCGCTGTTTGATGCCAGCGCACCGATAATCAGGGTTAAAGGTCGGCAGTTATCCAACTGGTGGGCCAATGTAGAAACTTTGTGGGCAGGTATAGGCGATTCGCTATTCGGTTTCAGGATTTACCCGATTGCGCCCTTGTGTGAAGTGATGCACAAGCACCGCTGGATGCGTCATTTCGATTTTGATCCCGAAGCGGTCGTCCGCCTGTGTTGGTATGGCGTAAAGCCAATCAATATCTCAGCGCCAGTTTTATATTTCCGCAAAGATGAAGGCGGCGTTTCGCATTTCCGTTATTTACGTGACAACATCCTGCTGACCTGGATGCATAGCCGCTTGCTTGTAGGCTTTCTATTGCGCTTGCCATTGTTAATATTACGGCGTCTACAGGCCCGTTCATCCGCGCGGGTTGAAAAACCAATTTGACGCGAAAACTAGGCTATTAAGAACTTGCTAAATCATGCCGCCATTGATGGAAATAACCTGTCCAGAAATATAAGCCGCCTGTTCTGAAGCCAGAAACCCGATAAGATCAGCCACTTCTTGTGGCGTGCCAGCACGTTTCATCGGCACCATGCGGGCAATCTGCTCCGCTGGAAATGTCTCTTTACTCATTTCCGTCTCAATAATCCCTGGTGCTACTGCATTTACCGTAATGCCACGACTGGCGACTTCCTGCGAAAGTGATTTGGTTGCTGCATTGAGCGCGCCTTTGGCAGCAGAATAATTGACCTGGCCACGATTGCCAGTGATGCCAGAAATAGACGAAACATTGATAATGCGACCCCAGCGACTATGAATCATCGGCATCAACAGGGGTTGGGTCACATTGAAAAATCCATTCAGCGAAACATCGATAACGCGATGCCATTGCTCAGGACGCATGCCAGGCATAACGGCATCATCATGAATACCAGCGTTGTTGACCAATACCTGGATAGGCTGATCTTCAATCAAGGGCATCAGGGCTGCGCTAACTGCCGCGCTATCGGTTACATCGAAACTCAAGGCTGAGGCACTACCGCCCTGCTGGCAAATATCTTCAGCGAGTTGCTGAGCGGTTTGCAAGCCATGGTTGGCATGGATGTAAACATGGTAGCCGTCTGCCGCAAGGCGACGACAGATTGCAGCGCCTATTCCACCGCTACCGCCAGTCACCAGTGCTTTTTTCATGCTATTTCTCCAAAATTTGATACTAGTGAATTGGCATTCACGACAACCGTGGCGCGACCATCCAGCAGCAATTTGCCATCGGCACTGATGTTGAATTGGTACAGGATATTGTTTTCATTGCGCGTGATGCAACTAGCTGTCACCTCAAGGTCAGCAGCAATGGTATCCAAGCGCGGTACATGCAATTGCGTACCCCTGATACTAACCAGATAACCAACTCGCGGCGCAACGCTATCAACTGGGGCCAGCAAAGCACCATGCACCGCCATGGCCTGTGCTGCATATTCGATGCCGCATGCAGCACCCAACTGGTTATGGGCACGCAAGGGGTTGTCAGCGAGTCGATGGCTGTTAGCTGTGCATTGAATATGATCGCCATCCCAGCTGCTTACGCTCTCCAACAGGCACATAGTGCCCTGATGCGGAATATGGCTGGCAATCCAGGCGTGGTCTAGCATGGTTGCCTTTCTATCGGTTCTACCGTCAATGCCAGTCGGCTGTCATCCAAGTAGTCCAACACCACGCTCACTGGTTTTCCCAAAGCGATGGCCGCTAGCAAAGGCAGACCGCGTGCAGCCGGAATAGACAGCCTAATGGCTTCTAAAGCCGCGTCTGGCAATTGATCTGCAACGGCATCGGTGATGCTAAGTGTGATCTTCGCGAGTGTTTGCGGACTAGGTTCTGGCGCTAGCACCAGTGCAATGCCCAGCGAATCGTAAATCTTGCGCACGCTATACATAGGCTCTGGGTAATTGGTATCAGTGGCCACTAGTACGCAGCGTGTTTGATCCACATTCACCTGACTCATGGCCTCCAGCAGGCCAGCACCAAAGCTGGCATCGTGCGCGCAGAGTACGGAAGATGGAGTCATGGCGCCTGTGGCGATGCTGCAATAGCCAGCGGCAGCGTTATGCACTGAGTTATGAAAACGCGTGGGCGAAATTTGCCGGTCATCAGAAGCCAGCATTGCGTTGATGGCATGGCAGTTATACCCATCACCATTGGATAAAGTAAACACGCTGGGTAGACTGGCTGCATCTACTTCAGCTGCATTCATAGCTTCTACCATGATCGCCAGACTCAGCTTGATGATGTCACTGCTGCGCCTTCTTTCTGCTGCTGGCAAGAGCAGAGGCGGTGGCAATACTGTCTTGCTGGGCTGGTAAGGCTGCTTGCCAGTGAGCAAAGGCTGGCTCGAGGGCCAGTCATTAAAGCTCGGTCCAATCAAGCCTATGCCCTCAATATAGGCACTGAGTGTCACAGGGTTACTATTGTTTATGCTTGATTCACTCATGATTAATTAGCCCGTCCAAATACTAGGCTGCAATTAGTGCCACCGAATCCGAAGGAATTACTCAGCACACGCGATATCTTTTGCTCACGGTTCTCCAGTAAATAATTCACACCCAAGGCTGGGTCGAGTTCACGCGTATTCAATCCCGCCGGCATTAAGCCATGTTGCAGCGCCAAGGCAGAAATAACGGCCTCTACGCCACCTGCAGCCCCCAAGGTGTGCCCAGTACCGCCTTTGGTAGAGCTCGATGGCGTCTTGTTGCCAAACACCGCGTTCACGGCCTTGCTCTCGGCCGCGTCATTGCTCTGGGTCGCGGTACCATGCAGGTTAATGTAATCAATATCTCGCGCTTCCAGGCCAGCCATTTTCAGCGCACCTTCCATCGCCATCCTAGCTCCCAACCCCTCAGGATGGGGTGAGGACATATGGTAAGCATCGCTGGATTCGCCTATGCCGAGTAGTAGCACCGCATCACTTGCTGAATTATCTGGGACGCGCTCTAGCAAGGCAAAAGCCGCTGCTTCGCCTACCGAGATACCATCACGCCCAATATCAAATGGACGGCAAGCCTGAGTGGATAACAGACCAAGCGAGTTGAAGCCATATAAAGTGGTCAGGCACAGCGTATCTACGCCACCAACCACCGCGGCATCAATCAGGCCGGTTTCTATCATGCGTCGTGCAGAACCAAACACTTTGGCGCTGGATGAGCATGCAGATGATATCGCCACTGCCGGACCCTTTAGGCCGAAATACTGGCGCGTAAAATCAGCGACTGAAAAGGTATTCTGGGTTTTGTCATAAACAAAATCTGACGGCAAAGCGCCCGTCACAGGATCAAGGCGTCGATAGGCCAACTCCGTTTGTAGAATGCCGGAAGTACTGGTGCCCATGAACACACCAATGCGCGATGCGCCATATTTGGCAACCGCGGCCTTGACCGCATCGGCAAACCCATCCTGCTCCAACCCAAGTTGTGCCAAGCGGTTATTGCGGCAATCAAAATCGGCCAGTCTATCGGGCATCTGAATTGTATCAACCGCAGAAACTCCGCCGATAAAAGTCGGTAAATCCACTGTATCAAAATTACATGGGGTCAGGCCAGAGCGTTGCTCACGCATAGACGCCAGCGTTTGCTGTACGCCACAGCCGATGGCGCTAGTGACCGTAAAATGGGAAAGTAATAATGGCTTCAAGCGTATTCTCTAATCATTAGGCACAGTTTAAAGGGCAGAGTCATCATCGGCTTGGCTCAGGGTCACAAATTTCAGTTTTAGGGCAACGGCTGCATCTAATACAGTCGGCAATGCGGCAAGCAGAACAGGTACATTATCGCTGGTACGTGCGGCATTACCGTCGTGCAATAACAAAATAGCGCCTGGTTTTAGGCCACTTATCAGCTTGTTTTTCACTTTATCGGCGTTGCCTACTCTGGTATCAAAAGCCCTTACCGACCAGCTGACGAGGCGTAAGCCCAGTTTGGCCAATACTGGCTCCAGAAACGGATTACGTAAACCAGCAGGTGCCCGAAAAAATCGGGGTGTTTGCCCAGTAATTGTACTTAGTGTGTTCTGCGCAGCTTCTAATTCACGCTTAAACCCAGCCAAACCCAACAGCGAAAAAGTATGCCAGTGCCTTTGACTATGGTTCTCGATGGCATGCCCACGGTGCACAATCTCACGGCAGATATCTGGATATTTTAGCGCTCTATCGCCTATACAAAAAAAGGTTGCTTTTGCCTGGTATTGATCAAGTATATCCAGCACCTGTGGCGTCACCACAGGGTCGGGACCATCATCAATGGTAAAGGCAATTTCATTTCGGGCGATGGCTGCTGCTGGTAATGTTGTCCAGTTCTCGCCCAACCAATGACTGCGCGGCCAAAGCCCAAGCAGCATAATGATCAGATGGTTTGCAATGAGCACCCCAACCACCCAATGCCATCGATCTGGGTATGCAATCAGCATCAGCAGACCCCAGAGATGGATGGCAAAGGTCGCCCATATAAAGCGGGTAGGTTGCCATGGTCGTGAATGATTCTGCTTAATCAAAGCGGGTCACCCTGCAATTGAGAAGATTCGCTTAAAGATTCTTGTATAAACTGGCGATCCAGAAAATTCTGCCATAACTGTCTCCATATCACCCATTCATGACCACCAGAGATGCTATCAACATGGGTTGGTGGCAATGCTGCCGCCATCATGCGGTGACCTGCAGAAAAGCGGTCATCCTGCCCTATTCCCAGATGTATTGGCATGTTGAGAATAGCGCTCTCTTTCAGCCAGCGCCAAATACGGCGCTCGGTATCTATTGCAGCACCATCTTCTGGATTCCAACTGGTTAAACCCCCTGCCACCATTATTTCATTGGTGGTCATGCGATTACCCGGATAGGGCGCCATTAAAAACATACCAGCAATCTCGTTTGCATAGCGCTCCGCATAGGCCATGGCCAGATAGCCACCGATGGAAATCCCTGCTAGCCAGACAGTTTGGCCAGCAGCTAACGCTGGTTGTACCAACTGATCGTGAATTTCAGCCAGCAAACTATCATCAGCTACTTGGTTAAACGGCAACTCCAGCATGGCGATATCCATGGGCAATTGCTGCGCACGCAAGGCACTGACAAAACCATAGCCTACAAAATCTTCTGGTATACCGTAAGCGCCTGGCAACAGAATCAGCAGTGCAGGCGCAGGTTGTTGAAGCTGATATCGATCAGTCAGTATGCGCATGGTTTCTCCTGGCGAATATGGCTGAAAATACCAAGGCAAGAATAACGCCCGGAGCAACGGTCATGCCCATGGCCTGTAGCACCGGCACGGTAGAAAAGCCCAACAAACCAAACCCAATCACAGTCGCGATATTCGCGAACAGCAACGAGGCAAACGTGCACGGTGCCATCTTGGGCATGACATAAGCCTGATCAAAAAACAGGGCGTAATTAGAGCCGATAGCAACGACCAGCAGCAAACCAATGAGGTGCAGGATAATCAGCTGTACACCGCATAAGGCAAGTCCAGCTGTCACCGTAATGACAGCGGCGGCCAGAGGCATGATGATGCGCCCTACTCTGCTAGCTGAGCGCAGTACCACGAGCAATAGAACGATGATGGCGAGTAATCCAAGCAGGGATAGGACAATCGCTTCGTTCAAATAGGTGCTGTAGAGCTTGTTCGATTCGGCTTTGAGGTCGACAAATAGCGCACCAGCTCCTGCATTTTTACTTAAAGCAGAACGGATGCTATCTGCATCGATCTCGCTACCTTCTGGCGCTGTCAAAGGTAGCAAGGCACTCCAGTGTTGATCTTTGTGAATCAATAGTGCATCGGCGGCCATCGCCATCGACGTATGTTCAAGGTCAGCGCGTTGCAATAAAGGCTGCTCACGTATGGCTGCAACATCGGCCAGAAATGGTGTAAAACGGTTTGCATTGACAGGTAAGCCCTCTACCGCCTGCACCAACCTTGCCGATAAAACCTCATTAGCAGGCAAACTAGCCTGCCTCGCACGTTGGCTGTTCAGGCTAGGCAGATAACGCGCAGGGCTTTCAAAGCTCGCCAGCAGACCTTGCTCGACCAGTGCTTGCAATGGTACTGACGTATGCTCGGCGGCCTCCAATACAGATTCCTGGCTATCGCCAGAAACAACTACCAGATAACGCACATCGGGTGCCCCCATATTGCTGCGTAGACGTTTATCCAGCGCCTGATCGACTGCAGAAATAGGGCTGAGTGAGGCAAGTTCGTGATTCCATAAATTTGCCCGATGGCTATAAATAATGGTGCATGCGGCCAGCACCAGAACCAGCACATAAGCCTTTAAAGCTCTCACACGCTTTGCCTGGCGAGATAGCCACTGATCGATATGGCTGACATCCTGGATGCGAAAATCACTCGGCAGTAAATACGGCAACACGAAACGGGTCATGGCAGCAGCGGCAAGCAAACCCGTGATGGCATACAAGCCTAGTTGTGCCAGGCCTGGGAAACCAGAAATCAATAGCGAAGCGAAACCAAAAACGGAGGTCAACACACCCAGACGTACCGTTGGCCAGGATTGTTGAATCCAATGCTGGCGGCTAGCTTCAGTCTGCCTGCCCTGCTCGGACTGCATGAACAGATAGATGGAGTAATCCACTGCCTCACCAATCAGTGCGGTGCCAAAACCCAATGTAATACCATGCACGACACCGAAACCAAGACTGACTGACGCAATGCCAGCTAAAACTCCCGTCATGACGGGTAGTAAACCCAGCAGCAGTGCACTTAGTGAACGGTAAAGCAGGTAGAGCAATAGCGCGATAAGTAATGAACTGATGATAAATATCAATCTGACCTGTTTTTTAATGCTGTCGCGTGCCGTCACAGAAAATACGCCAGGCCCTGTCATTTCAAATGTGGCTGATGTCGCCGTTGAAGCTTGGGAAAATGCCTGCTGGATAATTTGCATCGCCTGTTTTTGCGCATCGGTATCTGAGCCTGAGGCACGGGTTTGTAGCAAAAGCAACGCAGTTTTTCCATCCTGTGAAGCCCAAGCACCATCAAGCAGTTGCGGGTGATGGCCATTATCCAATTGTTGTAATAACTGCACCATTTCCCCCGTTGGATCATGTGGCAACAGCGACTTGACCAGCAAGCCAGCGGGAGATACCAGCAGGTCTATGCTATCGCCAATTGCGGCATGCAGGCCAGATACGCTAAAGCGTTCAGGAGTGACGATTTCGCTCAGTAGATAGCGGTTATTGAATAGATAGGCGCGGTCACGTTCGGTATTCACCGGCTCGCCATTGTTTACACTGACAAACGCTGGATTGTTACGCAACTGTTGCGTAACAGCTTTGGAAATTCTTGCACGGCTTACTTCGTCGGCACCTTCAATGCCGACCAGTATTAATCGCGATACCAACCCATCACGTAATTGATCCATCAATAACTGTTGTTCAGCGGTAGGTGACCGTGGCAGGAATGCAGACAGGTCAGCGCTAAACGAACTATGACTGATAATACCGATGCATGCCAGAATGAATATTAGCCAAAGCACGATGGCTGTTTTGGCAGATTTCAGTCGCGTAAGGCTTAGCATGCGTTATTCATTCTGCACATCAGGGCGTAGTAATCTTTTCGATGGTCATGACAGAACTGTCGCCATCTGCCTGAGTGATCTGGATAGTACGCAAGTCACCATTCGCGCCATTGATACGGATGCTCTGTACGATCTTTTTCATCTTGGCGTCTATGGGCAGTAACAGCAATGTCCAGTCTTGCGCATCGCCCTGCAGACTTAATTGGTAAGTCTGTTGCAATGCCTTGCTGTCGCCCGCCAGCGTGCCGCGTATGCTATCTATAAAAGCGGCTATCTCTGGATAGTCTTGCAATTGCAAACGATGTTTCTGTTTTCCACGCTCCAGTGTCAGGGTTCTACCATCAAGTATCATGGTTTCCAGCTTGGGTTTTAAGGTACGCTTTTCCAGATGATCTGGTGCGGTATAAAACAATTCGCCGGACGACTCAACTGGTTGATCAAGCATAGCGATGGATTTTTTCTCCACAAAATGGGCATACCCATTGTGGTTCTTCGCCAGAGTCCGCATCAGTTGATCAATGCTCCAGCCAGCCTCCACTTCCGCAGCTTTTGCGCCAGCTACAGACATGGTTAGGCTGCAAACCATGGCTGCGCTGGCCAGTAGGCGCAATAGTGATGGGGAATTATGTGACATATGTTTAACTCTCATTGCGTATTATTTGTCTGCGCGGGACGCCAGAAATCAAAGAAATTAAACCAGTTATAGGGTGTCTTGCGGCAATGTTGTTCAATCAGGCTGGCATAAGTGGTGATCGCATTCTGAATGGCAATAGCGCGTTGCCCAGTGGGAATATCAGAAAAATCCGCCAACGGTTGAAAATGAATCTGGTAACGGTTGCCACCCAAGTAAACCCCTGCCATGAACATCACTGGTCTGCGCAACAGGGCAGCCATGCGAAACGGGCCATTTGGAAACAATGCCACATCGCCGAGAAGATTGATTGGCGTCATAATCTCTTCACCCAAGGTACGGTCGGCCAACATGCCAACCACCGTGCCATCATCAAGTCTTTCGCGTACCTTGAGCATGGAATCAATATGGCCAAGGCCGATGATGTCCTGCCCTGCTTCGGGATTGATCGCGGCCAGCATGGCATTAATCTTCTGCGCATTCTCTTCATGCATAGTCATGGCCACACGCAGATCGGGAATCTGACGACCAATCGCGCGAATCACCTCGAAACTGCCCATGTGCGCGCCCATGAGAAACAGGCCGTTACCCTCAGCAAGTTGCTGGCGGATGGCTTCTTTTCCCACGATTTCTATATCGAACAGATCAAAACGTTTATTAATCAGGTAAATACGGTCATGGATGGTAGAAGCAAACCAAAAGAAATGACGGTATAAATCAAGAAAAGTAGCTCGACGCGCCAATGCGCGGTTCAGATATTCACATGAGGCTTGGCGATTGGCGGCTGAAAACAACAGAAAATACGCGCTGATTGGGTGCAAGAACAGCCTGCCGACAGAACGCCCCATCTTCAGCGATATCCAGCTCATGATGCGCAGCAGCGACATATTGCTGCGCTCTTTGGATGCAAGCCAAAGTTGTGTTTCTGCTTGTTTAGTATCAGGTTCGGTCACAAGTATGGTTTCAGGATTCAAAGGCTGGTTCAAGGCAAAGCATTCAAAACGATAGACCCTGTGACGATTTTGCGTATTCCCGCCAGCACATCAAATCTAATCGCACCATTGGCTTGGGTTTCATAGTCGATCACCGCAGACTCGCCCGGTGTTAAGGGGCTGAGGAATTTAACTGCATTGATCTGGCAAGTTTGCAGTGGTTGGCCGCTGGCTTGTACTAAAGCGTGCAATACTTCATCAAGCAAAACCACTCCAGGCACGATGGGTGTACCTGGGAAGTGACCAGCAAAAGCTGGATGGTCGGCGGCGATGATGAGGTCGACTTGCGTGCTCATGCTAGCTGCTTCCCGACTTCAGCTTCGATTAGTGTTTTTAGTGCTTCGCGGGGCAGTTTGCCTGTGCTGTTGCGTGGCAATTCGTCGACAAAGATCAAACGACGCGGCAAAAACACGGCGTCCATACGCTCACGCAAGGCCTGGATAAGCACTTGCGAATCAAGTGTAGGCGCTACTACACAGGCGACTAGGCGGGTAACATGGTCATGCGAAATCTCATCCGGCATGAAAAAAGCGCCATCCAAGACGCCAGGTATCGAATTCAATAAATGATTCAAGCTAGCAAGTGAACCGCGCTTGCCCGCAATGTTGATAATGTCAGAGGTACGCCCGCACAGCAGGAAATAATTCTCCCGCGTGGTTTCAATCACATCGTTTAACGGCACGGGGACTTCTATATGCGCGCCCGTAGCCCATGTCTCAGTCCCGCGCTGGGTGAGCTGCACACCCGGCAATAACTGCCATTCATCACTTTGTGTCGGGCGACGACTAGCAACCTGGCCAGTCTCGGTACTGCCGTAGATTTCAATCAATGGGCACTGGGTTTTTGCTTCTATGGCTAATGCCAGTTGCGGTGATAGTGGTGCAGTTGCCGAAACCACTAAAGCCAATTCTGCTATATCAAGTTCTGATTCAAACAACAAACGCATATGCACAGGCGTAGAAACCAGTACACGCGGTACAGGCAGCATCTGGATAGCTTCGCAAATGTCAGCAGGATAGAACGGATGCCCACTAACCAATGCATTGCCGCTATGCAGCGCCACCATCACTGTGGATTCAAGCCCGTACATATGTTGCGGTGGAACCGTGCCGAGAATGGCATAAGAACGATCATTCAATAAACCCAAGCATTCAGCTTCCGCTCTTACATTGCGTACCAGCGCACCCCAGCATTTGGAATGTGGCAATGGACGCCCCGTAGTGCCAGAGGTAAACAGGATGGCGACTTGTTGTAGCGCATCTATTTCTGGTATCTCTCGCTTTGTTAATTCTCTTGGGGGTATATCGCGCTCTGCTGGGTAAAGCATCAGCGGTAAACCAATCGTGCAGTTGGCGCTGTCGTGCAGACAAAATACATCCGCCGCGAAATCCTTCAGTTGCCTCACCATTTCAGGGGTGTGGTTAGGCGGTAACAAACTGACTTTTCCACTCACAATAGCTGCCGCCAAGCCTACTGTGAAGTGATAACGATCATAGCAGATGTTCAGTAAATATTTGCCAGTTGGCATGAACGCAGCAAGTTGTGCGACATCCTCCAAAAACTGCGCAACCGTGATTGCAACGCCTTTACGCCATGCAACTATTTCATCGACTGACTGATGACTGACCAGCGGATACTGGGCGGAAAAGCCTAAATCACCCATAGGCATCAGTGCGCACGAGTGGAAGCATTGCGATAAGCCCGCACTGCATCAAGAATATGGCCGGGTGGCACATCAGGTAACAAAATTCGGCGTACCAGATATTCAAGCGCAAACATGAGTGCAGTCAAAGGCAAAATCATAAAGTTAGCGAAAATCGACCAGATTGCTAATGGCGCCATGAAAAACAAGAGCGTTGAGATACCTGCCATCACACCAAAAAATATCACCCATGCTATAGTGACCAGGTGGGCATAGCGCTGGTGTCTGGGTGAGAGCGGGCCATGCATCATAGTGGCAAATTCAACACAAATAGGGGTATGGCCAGACTGTAGTGTACGGCCAAAGGTTAACAGCAGAATGATTTGCAGACTGACATCCTGCACCCAGAAAATAAAACCGGTGTGGCGTGCGACTAAAGGCCAGGCAAGCCCGGTAACAATAAGCGTAGCAAGAAATAGCGCAATACCGGCAACACGGTATCCAGAACGTGCCACCATTGCCAGACCAATAGCCAATATCGGAAAAACCGCCAGAACAACGCCTAGTGTGCTAGGTTGGCCGGATACATTTACGCAATGTACCAACACCGCATAAATCAGCCCCATGGCCGCAATGCCAAACAAACGGGCAATACGGTTTATTTCCGGCATTAACGCGTTCTTTGCTTGGCGACGTACTCGGTCAGACTACCTAAAGAACTGAAGATTTTGTGATTATCCTCGTTATCGGCTTTTAGTTGCAGTCCATAACGTTTTGAAACAACCAAGGCAACCTCCAAGATATCAATAGAATCAAGGCCCAACCCATCACCATACAATGGGGAATCCGATAGAATTTCCTCGGGCGCAACCTCCAGATTTAATGATTGAACCATTAACTCCGCGATTTCTAACTGAAGAGATGCATTGCTTAACGGGCTGACTAGATTAGTTTCTTGCATAATGACCTTCAGTATTTTCCAGCAATAACATTAATATGATTTTTCAGAAAACCGTTTAGCTTGAGCCACAAGCTCAAGTAAAAATAGTGATCAATTATAAAGAAAAATGGATGCGCCTTATTAGTTTATGACCTAATTTTAGTGTGAAAAATCCCCAGCTACTTACCCGAACCTAATTAAATAGTCCCATACTGGGCACTACCCAACGAAGCTAATCAAACAGATGGAATACATCCAATCCACGCGAAATCTTAATAAAAGAAAACCATCGAAATCTTCGAAAGAATAACTAGATGAAAAAACGGAAGATCAAGCCAAAAGTGATGCTTCTTTTGCAGCTTTTACATGCAAAAAAATCTTAAAATAGCAAAAACATAAGCAGTGCAACAATGGTAGGCGGTAATGCGCCCAGCAGCAAACCACCGGCTCCTATTGATTGATCTGCAAATCCATTTTTCAGAAGCGCGGCACCTGCCGGGTTAGGCGCATTAGCAATCACAGTCAGTCCACCGCCAGCCACAGCGCCAGCCACCAGCATATATTTTGCCTCATCCGAAATCCCTGTAATCAATGAGCCTAAATACGTCAGGGCCGCATTATCCGTCACAGCGGTTAACAGGGCGGCACTAAAAAACAAGGCCGTGGGCTCTAATCTTGAGACAATGGGCTGAAGCCACCATTGCTGCATACCGCCCAAGACGACTAAGCCCGCCAGAAAAAATCCAACCAGTAAACCCTCTTTAAGAATCAGCGGACTTTGGTAACGCTCATAGGCTTGGGTAAAGCCTAGAAATAGCATAAACAACCCGATAAAAATGACCATATGGTGAGCAAACATCACGACACCAGCCAAAAACAATAGGTGAATTGCACTGACGGTGAGAGGCACTGTATTTTTAGCCTCATCTTGCTTCACGGCAACGCCACGCACATAACGTCGCAACATAAACGTCATGACACTAGCATTGATCAGCACAGCAATCGTAGCCTTCCAACCCAGTTGCGTTGCCATAAATACAGTATCCCACTGCCAGGTCGCGGCCACCATCAAGACGGGCGGAGCAGCATATGCGGTCAATGTTCCGCCAATAGAGACATTCACGAAAAGCACGCCGATAGTTGCGTATTTAAGCCACTCTGGCATCTCCGGTTTGAACACAAGCGGTGCCAAAATCAATGCTGCCAAAGTCATCGCGGCAGGTTCTGTAATCAAAGAACCGAGTAAAGGTACGATAGCCAGCCCCAGCCACACCTGGACGACTAAGTTATTCAAAGGAACAAAACGAGCAATTTGAAGTATGGCACGCTGCACCATAAGCAGAATTGGGCGTGAAGCGGCAACAACCATCACCACAAAAACAAAGAGAGGCTCAGTGTAGTGACGCGACTCAACATAACTCAACGCCTCACTACCACCAGCGATAAGCGCCATCAAACCTATTAAGATAAAAGCCCAAAAACCAAAAACGACTTCTACTTCGCCCAATAAATGCATTAAACCGGCATGTCTCGGGTACTTGTGCGCAAGCACCTCGATAGATTTAGCACTAAACGTATGTAATAGCGCGACCCCAAAAACAATCGCTGCAATGATTTCTATCGCGGACGCTGTCACCAGCTATTTGCTACACATCTAGGTTATTAACACCCAAAGCATTGCTTTCAATGAAAGCGCGCCTTGGCTCAACTTGATCGCCCATTAAGGTCGTAAATATCTCATCAGCAGCGATCGCATCATCAATCTGTACCCTGAGCAAACGGCGCACTTGAGGATCCATTGTAGTTTCCCAAAGCTGCCCAGGATTCATCTCACCCAATCCTTTATAGCGCTGAATATTCAAGTTGTGTTTGGCTTCTTCAAGTAACCAATCCAACGCTTGCTTAAAGGTGCTGACTGATTGTTCTTTTTCACCACGCTTAATAGTAGCGCCTTGACCCAACAGGTCTTGCAGCATCACAGATACACGGCTGATCTGACGATAATCGCCACTACCCATGAATTCAGCATCAATAATGCAACTTTGCAAGTTACCATGCACATATTTATTGATCTCAAGACGATATGCGCCCATTTCCTGATCAAAAGCCACGATAACTTCAGAGCCGATAGCACCTAGGATAGGACGTAACTTACCAGCGGCGGACTGTGCACTTGCTTCATCCGCCAAACTGATTTCGCCCAAATCTTGCATCGCACGTAACACGCTCTCATCATACAGGGATGAAATCCGGCGAATCACCGCTTCAGTAAGCACCATTTGCTTGGCAATCGCAGCCAAAGGCTCATCCTTGATCGTGTCACCACCCTCGCGGGTAAGCAACTCAGCCCCTTTTAACGCGGATTGCAGCAGATATTCATCTAACTCATGCTGATCCTTAAGGTAACGTTCATCTCTACCCTGTTTCACTTTATAGAGTGGCGGTTGTGCAATATAGATATGCCCGCGCTCGACCAATTGCGACATCTGACGATAGAAGAAGGTTAACAACAAAGTACGGATGTGTGCGCCATCAACGTCAGCATCGGTCATGATGATGATGCGGTGGTAACGTAACTTTTCTACACTAAAATCATCTTTACCAATCCCTGTGCCAAGAGCGGTGATAAGCGTGGCGATTTCCTGAGAGCCGAGTAGTTTGTCAAAACGTGCTTTTTCTACATTGAGAATCTTACCTTTCAAAGGCAAGATAGCTTGATTCTTACGATCTCGCCCTTGTTTCGCTGATCCACCTGCAGAATCACCCTCAACCAGATAGATTTCACACAAAGCCGGGTCTTTTTCTTGGCAATCAGCCAATTTCCCCGGTAAGCCCATCGTATCCATTACGCCTTTACGACGTGTAATCTCGCGCGCCTTACGTGCCGCTTCACGTGCACGTGCCGCTTCGACGATCTTGCCACAGATGATTTTTGCATCAACGGGGTTTTCTTGTAGAAATTCCACAAGCTTGGCGGATACAACCTCTGATACGACAGGTTGCACTTCAGATGAAACCAGCTTGTCTTTCGTTTGTGATGAGAATTTTGGGTCGGGTACTTTCACGGATAATACGCAAGTGATACCTTCGCGCATGTCATCGCCTGTTGTTTCCACTTTGGCTTTCTTCGCCATCTCACTTTGTTCAATGTATTGATTTAGTGTACGCGTCATTGCAGTACGCAAACCAGTCAGGTGGGTACCGCCGTCCCGTTGCGGGATGTTATTGGTAAAGCACTGCACGGTTTCACTATAGGAGTCATTCCATTGCATGGCCACTTCAACTGTCATGCCGTCTTTTTCGCCAATCGCGTAAAAGGTCTTGGGGTGCAAGACTGTTTTTGTACGGTTCATGTATTCAACAAACCCTTTTACACCGCCAGAGTAAGCAAAGTTCTCAGATTTTCCATTACGCTGGTCGATCAATTCGATCTTGACACCATTATTCAAGAAAGAAAGCTCACGGATACGTTTAGCAAGTATCTCAAAATGATATTCAACCAATACGAATGTTTCAACGGAGGCTAAAAAGTGAACTTCTGTGCCACGTCGCTCTGTCGTTCCTGTAACAGCAAGCGGGGCGACGGGTACACCTCGCTTGAATTCCATTTGATGCACTGTGCCGTTACGATAAATCTTCAGTCTTAACCAATCAGATAATGCATTGACCACCGATACACCCACGCCATGCAAACCACCGGAAACCTTATAAGAGTTTTGGTCGAACTTGCCGCCAGCATGTAATTCTGTCATCACGATCTCCGCCGCAGAGCGTTTGGGATCATGCTTATCGTCGTTTTTAATGTCTGTTGGAATACCGCGGCCATTATCTGAGAGGCTAATCGAGTTATCTGGATGGATAATGACCTTGATATCGTCACAATGACCAGCCAGCGCCTCATCAATCGCATTATCTAGTACCTCGAATACCATATGGTGCAAACCACTGCCATCCGAAGTATCGCCAATATACATACCTGGACGTTTACGTACGGCATCTAGGCCTTCAAGAATCTTAATACTGGATGAATCGTAATCAGTCATGCTTTGTCTTTTCAAATAATCTTGCTGTAGGTTTCACGTGAAACATTGGTCAATATTTTTAATATCTAGATGCGCATCGGCATTACTACATATTTGTAGTTGTCATCTTCCGGAACAGTAACGAGGCAGCTGCTATTTGCATCTGCGAATGAGAATATGATGTTTTGGTTATCTACGTTATTCAATACATCAATCATGTAAGTAACATTAAAACCTATATCAAGGGAGTCGCCAGCATACGCTACTTCCAATTCTTCTTCGGCTTCTTCCTGCTCACTATTAGTACTGATTAAACGTAAACTATCTTTACCTAACACCATACGAATACCGCGATATTTCTCATTAGACAATATCGATGCTCGTTGCATAGATAACAGAATTGTCGTTCGATCCACAGTAAAGTTATTCTGGTGGCCTGTTGGAATCACACGCGTATAGTCCGGGAATTTCCCATCGATTACCTTAGAAATCAAACGGATATCGCCAAAAGAGAAGTTTGCTTGGCCGCTTGTGATCTCAATCGTGACTTCTTCGTCACTTTCATCCAGTAACTTGATTAGCTCAATAACCGTTTTTCTTGGCAGGATGATTTCCTGTTTTTCATAAGATTGCGTGAGCTCCGTTGATGTAAAACTTAAGCGGTGCCCATCAGTACCTACAACATTTAAACGATTACCTGATACTTCAAACAATAAACCATTCAAATAATAGCGAATATCTTGTTGCGCCATTGCAAACTCAACCTGTTTGAATAATTTCTTCAGGTTTCTCTGAGCAATGGTAACCGTTGTGCTAACACCACCAACAGCTTTGGTCATCACCGGATAATCTGCTGCAGGTAAGGTTTGTAAGTTAAATCTGCTCTTACCGGTTTTTACCTGAATTCGACTATCAGTAGTCGTCATTGTGATCTCAGCGTCTTCAGGCAACGATCTACAGATATCGACCAGTTTTTTAGCTGAAACCGTGGTCGATAACTCACCGCCAATGTCGGTATGCACAGCTAAAGAAATTTGCATTTCCAGATCAGTTGCCGTTAATACGATTTTTTCATCTTTAGCTTCAACTAGCAGATTGGAAAGAATCGGTAATGTATGCCGTCTTTCAACAATGCTGCTTACGGATGAAAGTGGTTTAAGTAAAGTTTCACGGTTTATTTTGATATTCATCTTTTATAGTCTAAATATAGTATTTAAATTAATAGTAATAATAATGTTGGTTAAATCTGTTGATTATTTAATAAAATATTAATAATCATTTACTTAGTATTAAAAACTGCTTAAGTATAACTACACAGTTTACTGTGGATTAAATGTTAATCATTTTACGCGTATATGAAAAACACAGGTAAACCACATTTTCATACACAGCTTATCCTGCACCTAACTAGTCCCTGATGACTTGTGTTAGAAAACCGATATCACGTGCCAGATTCGTATCATTCTGGCGTAAGCTTTCTATCTCATCACAGGCATGCATGACGGTTGTATGGTGCCTACTACCAAAGGCCTCCCCTATTTCAGGAAAGCTATGATTAGTCAATTCACGGGCTAATGCCATGGCGATCTGTCTTGGCCGGGCAAAATTACGCGAACGCTTTTTACTATACATCTCGGCGACTTTAATCTTATAGTAATCTGCCACGGTTTTTTGTATATTTTCAATCGTAATCTGGCGACCACGTACTGCAATCAAATCCTTAAGTGCTTCTTTCGCGAGATGGACATCAATCGCATGGCCGGTGAACTTGGCCATGGCAACGATCCTGTTCAATGCGCCTTCGAGCTCTCTTACACTTGATCTCACCTGCTTGGCAATAAAGAAAGCCACATCTTCATGTAATAGGAACTTAGCCTCTTCCGCCTTCTTTAATAAAATCGCCACCCGCATTTCTAGCTCAGGCGGCTCAACAGCTACCGTTAAGCCCCAGCTAAAGCGAGTTCTTAACCGTTCATCGACATCCACAATTTCTTTAGGGTAGGTATCACAGGTAATAATAATCTGTTTTTTAGCTTCAATTAAGGAGTTGAATGCATAAAAGAATTCTTCTTGTGTTCGCGTCTTCTTGGCGAAGAATTGAATATCATCGATCAGCAATAAGTCTAATGAATGGTATTGCCGTTTGAATTCGTCAAAAGCTTTGTGTTCATAAGCTTTAACTACATCAGAGACATAGCGCTCAGCATGTAAATAGCGGATCTTGGCGTCTGGTCGTTGAAGCTTTAAATGATTGCCAATGGCTTGTAGCAAATGGGTTTTACCTAATCCGACACCGCCGTAAATAAATAATGGGTTGTAAGCAGTGCCCGGATTCTCGGCTACTTGTAATGCAGCAGCGCGAGCTAACTGGTTGGCTTTACCCGTTACAAAATTGTTGAAGTTAAATGAAGGGTTAAGCCCGTTTGATTCAATCTGGTGCGGCTTGCTCTTTTTGGCAGGCTTTTTCGTGGCTGAGTCATTGTCAGCTGCTGATGACGGTATACCTGCGATTACCTCGGGCAGAATGAGGGACTTTTCAACTTTTGTCGCATGGCTCTTATGGTTTTTCTCTAAAAGCGCTAGTTCAATTTCTACGGGCTGGGGCAATAGCTCTTCAGCTAAAGTCTGAATACGGTTTAAAAACCGGTCTTTTACCCATTGCTGCACAAATCTGTTAGGTGCGAGCAGGCGCATTGATCCCTCTTGGGCTTCAAAATGCAGGGGTTTAATCCAGGTGTTGAATTGTTGTGCTGACAGCTCTTTCTCAAAGCGTCCAAGACAAATAGACCAAAAATTTTCCATCGGTTGCCCGATACCTCAACTGATAGTAAGAATGGTATTTGCTCGAAGAGTCATATTTTTTATATTTCGAGCCCCTGATGCCAAGCAAAACTCAGATGGTCTATTCTCAGATTTTCCTATTCAATGATAGGTTCTAGAATAGCGCCTGATTTTCAATTGGCTTGTGAATTCATTCTAGCGTGTTTGTGAAAACTTATCCACAGGCTTGAGACATAAATTAGATCGCAAGTGATTTGTTAAATAAACATTGACAATGTACTGTTAAATCAGGTTAAATTACGCCCTTTGTTTAGAAACGCACAGAAGTAATCGGAGATTATTATGAAACGTACTTACCAGCCTTCGAAAGTTCGTCGTGCTCGCACCCATGGATTCCTTGTGCGCATGAAAACTCGTGGTGGTCGCGCTGTTATCGCTGCGCGTCGTGCCAAGGGTCGTGCTCGCTTAGCAGTTTAGATTTGTGACGACTTTCGGTTTTGCTTGATTTGATATCTGAATCCAGCTTAGCCAAATACTTAGCTTGACTGATTTTAAGTTCCCACGCCAAGCAAGATTAATTAAAACGGATGATTTTTCATCCGTTTTTAATTTCCGCAAACGGTTATCCGGTCATTTTCTTGCAATACATTATCAATATAACCAATTAGGTTCGCCTCGTCTGGGTTTGATTGTGGGGAAAAAGACAGCACGTTTGGCGGTTGATCGCAATTATATGAAGCGTGTGTTGCGTGAACTTTTTAGAGTGCATCGGCATCAACTGCAAAGTGTAGATCTGGTGATTCGCACGCAGAGAGCGTTTGATGCAAAGGTTTATATGTCGGTTGAACAAGAGTTCAAGCGGGTTTTGACGAAATTGATGCTTAAAACCGAATAGCGGAATATTAGGATGGCGCGCTTATTGGTTTTGCTCATCAGGTTTTATCAATTAACATTGAGCCCGTTTTTTGGCCAGCAATGCAGGTTTGCGCCAACATGTTCGCAGTATGCGATTGATGCGATCAATAAGCATGGTGCTATTCATGGCACAGTTTATAGTGTGCGTCGTTTATCCAAGTGTCACCCATGGCATCCGGGTGGACATGATCCCGTACCATGATGCAGAAGTATTATTAATATTTAGATAAGAGATTTATGGATACTAAGCGACTGATTCTTTTTGTTATTTTCTCTTTTTCAATTCTAATGCTTTGGGATGGTTGGCAACGTCAACATGCCCCAGCGGTCGATCCTACGGTCGCTACGCAAGAACAAGATAGCAGTGTCCCCGAATCCACCAAGTCGCAAACCGTAACTCAACATGCTGAGTTACCTAAAGACTCAGGTTTCAAATTACAGACAGATAAAAACGTTCTGGTTGCGACAGATCTGTATAAGGTGAACATCGATACAGTGGGCGGAGATCTGCGTCGCATCGAGTTAGTAAAACATCGTGCAGCGAATACGGAAAACAAGGACGAGAATCTGATTTTGTTGGATGATCGCTTGTCGCCAGTGTTGTATGTGGCACAAACGGGATTAGTTGGTAATGACTTGCCATCGCATAAGAGCGTCTTTAATACGAGCGCTGATAGCTACACCCTTCAGGAAGGTCAAAGTGCGCTTGAAGTGCGTTTAAGCTGGACTGGTAGCGCGGGTGTGCAAGTGGACAAGGTCTACACTTTCCATCGTGAGAGTTATGTCATTGATGTTGCTTATGAGATTCATAACAACAGTGATGTTGCGATTGATCCTTTGGTTTATTACCAGATCGTGCATGACAGTGAATCCAATCAAGGCTCCGCAATGATGCCTACCTTTACTGGTGGTGCTTATTTCACAGAAGCTGATAAATATAAAAAGGTATCTTTTAAGGATATGGCGAAGACCAACCTTTCGAAGAATACTAACGATGGCTGGGTTGGCTTGGTTCAACACTATTTTGTCAGTGCATGGATACCTCAAGATGGTTTGGCTAGAGAGTTCTATTCTAAGAAACTAACAGATAACATTTTCTCGATTGGTGCAAAAAGTGATCTTGGTACTATTGCGCCTGGCGACACTAAAACAATTGAAGCAAAGTTTTATACGGGCCCTCAAACGCATGATGAACTTATCAAGGCTGCTCCGGGGCTTGAGTACACTGTAGATTATGGCTGGTTGACGATTATTGCCTCGCCGTTGTTCTGGGTATTGTCGGCTATCGAAGATATCGTACATAACTGGGGTGTTGCGATCATTCTGTTAACCATATTGCTCAAGCTGGTGTTTTATCCGCTTTCGGCCAAGAGCTACCGTTCAATGGCGCATATGCGTGAGCTTGCACCGCGTATGCAGCGTATGAAAGAGCAATTTGGCGATGACCGCCAAAAAATGCAGCAAGCTATGATGGAGCTTTATAAGACTGAAAAGATCAATCCGATGGGCGGCTGCCTGCCGATATTGGTGCAGATTCCAGTCTTTATCGCCTTATATTGGGTACTGTTGGGCAGTGTTGAAATGCGCCATGCCCCATTCGTCTTATGGATTCATGACCTCTCTGCAGTAGATCCTTACTATGTATTGCCTATACTGATGGGCGCTACGATGATCATACAGTCCAGATTAAACCCTGCACCTACTGATCCTGTTCAGGCCAAGGTCATGATGTTTATGCCTATCGTATTTAGCGTATTCTTCTTCTTCTTCCCGGCGGGCTTAGTGCTTTACTGGTTGGTGAATAACGTCCTATCGATTGCGCAACAGTGGCATATCAATCGCTCTACAGAGCAAGCTGCAGCCAAGAAGAAAGGAAATGCAGTTCGCTAAAGTATCCGCCGATACGATCGCTGCAATCGCCACTGCCTCCGGTTCGGGCGGCATTGGCATTGTGCGAGTATCCGGCCCTGCCTCTGCATCTATTGCAGCAAGTATTCTGGGCGCATGCCCTCCTCCTCGTCATGCTGCTTATCTTGGTTTTAAAGAAGCAGACGGCAGCTTAATAGATCGCGGCATCGCGATCTATTACTCATCGCCTAATTCATATACTGGTGAAGACGTATTAGAGCTGCAAGCGCATGGCGGGCCTGCGCTCATGCAACTTCTTCTTGCGCGTTGTCTGGCACTTGGTGCGCGACAGGCTGAACCAGGTGAATTCACTCGACGTGCGTATCTCAACGATAAATTAGACCTTGCGCAAGCTGAAGCTGTGGCCGATATCATTAATGCTTCAACCGCTGAAGCCGCGCGCAGTGCTATGCGTTCTCTTTCCGGAGAGTTTTCTCTTCGTATTAATGCCTTGCTTGATCGCCTGATCAATCTGCGTTTGTATGTCGAAGCATGCTTGGATTTTCCTGAAGAAGATATCGACTTTATTACGCAAGGCAGAGTCAGTGAAAAACTGAAAGACATTAGTGATGAGCTTGCTTCTGTTTTCAAAGAAGCAAAGCAAGGTAATTTATTGCGTGAAGGTATTCAGGTCGTACTCATCGGCCAGCCAAATGTCGGTAAATCCAGTTTGACCAATCAGTTGTCTGGCGAAGAGATTGCGATCGTCACACCGATTGCGGGCACAACGCGAGATACGATCAAGAACGTCATCCAGATAAATGGCGTGCCTTTGCATATTATCGATACGGCAGGCCTGCGGGAAACAGAAGACGAAGTGGAACGTTTTGGCATCGCTCGAACTTGGCGAGCTCTAGAAAACGCCAATGTCGCATTATTATTGCTTGATGCAGCTCACGGTATTACGGAAGCAGAAAAATCGATTCTAGCGCGATTGCCGCAAGATTTAGCAAAAATCTGGGTACATAATAAAATTGATCTGAACCAACAGTCACCTAAAATCGAAATGATAGACGGTGACGCACATATTTACCTCTCAGCAAAAACGGGAATTGGTGTCGAGCTGCTTAGAGATCAATTATTGAAGCTTGCTGGATGGCAGGCAACTGGTGAAGGGGTCTTTATGGCAAGGGCTAGGCATCTTGATGCGCTGCAGGTTGTACGGACGCATTTAGGGTTTGCTGTAGATAATCTCTCGTCCCCCGAATTGCTGGCTGAAGAGCTCAGGATTGGCCAGGAGGCGTTAAACAGCATTACCGGTGAATTTACACCGGATGATTTGCTTGGCGAAATCTTTAGCCGATTCTGCATAGGTAAATAGTTTAAATAAAATCAGCAGGTTATTTCTTCGCTCGTTAGTATGCATTAGCCTTGCGTAGTCTCAAATCCAATATCAAAACGCTTAATGTTTCACGTGAAACATTAACTATCACATGACGTGCATCGCGCTTTGCAGTAACATACCCAACCTTACGGCTGATTTAAGTGTAAATGCACATGCAATTCCCTGAAAAATTTGATGTTATTGTGGTTGGCGGCGGTCATGCTGGTGCCGAGGCAGCCCTTGCTGCTGCTCGCATGGGGCAAAAAACACTGCTGCTTACGCATAATATCGAGACTTTGGGGCAAATGTCTTGCAATCCATCGATTGGTGGTATTGGTAAAGGGCATTTGGTGAAAGAGGTGGATGCACTTGGTGGCGCCATGGCGGCTGCTACTGATGAAGGTGGCATACAGTTTCGCATTCTGAACTCCAGCAAAGGCCCGGCAGTCCGTGCTACGCGGGCTCAGGCAGATCGTGTGCTTTATAAGGCGGCCATTCGTCGTCGTTTGGAAAATCAGCCTAATCTTTGGTTATTCCAACAAGCCGTAGATGACATTATCCTGAATGGTGAAGAGGTCGCTGGCGTGGTGACGCAAATAGGCTTGCGCTTTGAGTCGCGAGCGGTAGTGTTGACAGCGGGCACCTTTCTGGCCGGTTTGGTACATGTTGGCTTGTCAAATTATCAAGCCGGGCGTGCTGGTGATCCTCCCGCGGTTTCTCTGGCGGCCAGACTTCGTGAGATTGGTTTGCCAGCAGGCCGTTTGAAAACCGGTACCCCGCCACGTATTGATGGTCGGACAATTGATTATTCTGTCATGCAGGAGCAGCCGGGCGACAATCCTTTGCCTGTATTCTCATTCCTAGGCAATGTGCAGCAACATCCGCAGCAAGTGCCTTGCTGGATCACACATACCAATGAAAGAACGCACGATATCATCCGCAGTGGTCTTGATAGGTCACCGATGTATACCGGCGTGATTGAAGGGGTTGGGCCGCGTTACTGCCCTTCTGTTGAAGATAAGATCCATCGTTTTGCGGATAAAGAATCGCACCAGATTTTTCTAGAGCCTGAAGGCTTAACAACGAATGAGATCTACCCTAATGGAATCTCAACCAGCCTGCCGTTCGATATTCAATATCAATTAGTACGCTCTATTCGCGGACTTGAGCATGCACATATCTTGCGCCCGGGGTACGCGATTGAGTATGACTACTATGATCCACGTGGCCTTAAGAATTCGCTAGAAACTAAAATGGTAAAGGGTTTATTCTTTGCCGGCCAGATCAATGGTACGACCGGGTATGAAGAAGCTGCCGCACAAGGTTTATTGGCTGGTGCGAATGCAGCTTTATATTCAAAAGATGAGCCTAGCTGGTGTCCTGCACGCGACCAAGCATATCTGGGTGTGTTGGTTGATGATTTGATCACACGGGGCGTCAGTGAGCCTTATCGTATGTTTACCAGCCGTGCAGAATACCGTTTGCTGTTGCGGGAAGACAATGCTGATATGCGATTGACGGAGGCTGGTAGAAAGATCGGCTTGGTTGATGATATCCGCTGGGAAGCATTTTCCCGCAAACAGGAAGCCATTCAACGTGAGCAGGAAAGGCTTAAGCGTACTTATATTCATCCCCAGCATTTAACGAAAGCTGATGCTGAGCGGGTGCTGGGCAAAGAGATTGAGCGTGAATATTCCATGTTTGAATTATTGCGTCGTCCAGAAGTAAGCTATGAAGCGCTACTCACTTTGCCAAATGCTGGCGAGGGGGAGTCTGATATTGATGTTCGCCAACAGCTCGAGATAGCAGCTAAATATCAAGGCTATATTGATCGCCAGTATGAAGAGGTTGAGCGTAGTCGTGGCAATGAAGATACCAAATTGCCTGACGATTTGGATTATAAAGATGTACATGGGCTATCTATCGAGGCGCAACAAAAATTGAGTGCACATCGTCCTCAAACACTAGGGCAGGCTGGCCGCATATCTGGCATTACCCCTGCTGCTATCTCATTGTTACTGGTTTATCTAAAACGTAAAAACCGAAGCAAAAAAACGGATATCGCTGCATGAGTGTTGCTCAAATCGCTACATGGGCTGAGAGCTTTCCCTTTGCTTCGCTTGAGGCAAAATTAAAGCTAGGGTTGGAGCAAGCGAATATCGTTTTGCCCGATGCTGCTTGTGAAAAGCTAATGGTCTATCTCGCCCTCTTGCAGAAGTGGAACAAAGTGCACAATTTGACGGCTGTGCGCGACGCTGAGGAAATGGTGACCTTGCATTTGCTGGATAGCCTCGTGATTCTGCCCCACGTAAATGGCGAGAGATTGTTGGATGTGGGTAGCGGCGCCGGGTTGCCAGGTATTCCCTTGGCGATCTGTCTGCCTGATCTTAAAGTAACCGTAATGGATTCTAGCCAGAAAAAAGCCAGCTTTATGCGTCAGGTAAAAGCGGAGTTGAATATTCCTAATCTCGAGGTGATGTGTGGCCGGGTCGAGCAGTTCAAGCCAAAAGAGAAATTCGATATCGTGGTGTCGCGGGCTTTTTCTGAAATCTCCCTTTTTATCAAGCTGACCAAGCATCTCATTAAAGATAATGGGCAATGGCTAGCGATGAAAGGGGTTTATCCAGAGGGTGAGCTTGCCCAGATCGATGCAAAGCCGTCACAGATAGTTCCATTAAGCGTGCCAGGGTTGGATGCACAACGACATTTGGTGTTTATTCCTTTTAGTCATCTCGGGGTGGTTTAAATCATGCGAATTCTCGCCATTACCAATCAAAAAGGTGGGGTAGGTAAAACCACCACGTGCGTGAATCTGGCAGCTAGCTTGGCCGCGACCAAACGCCGTGTATTGCTGATCGATCTTGACCCTCAGGGGAATGCCACCACCGGTAGCGGCATAGAAAAGACGACGCTGAAAAATACGATCTATCATGTGCTGATTGGCCAAAAGACATTCAAAGAGGTAATTCAAACCTCTGAAAAAGGGAAATTTGATATCGCCCCTGCCAATCGTGAGTTGGCTGGTGCAGAGGTCGAGCTGGTGAATGAGATCGCCCGTGAGACAAAACTTAAACACGCATTCGTTGAGCTTGGCGATAGCTATGATTATGTGCTCATCGATTGCCCCCCTGCCCTCAATCTTATTACCGTCAACGCCCTAACAGCAGCGCACGCGGTGATGATTCCGATGCAGTGCGAATACTATGCCTTGGAGGGTTTGTCAGATTTGGTGAATACCATCAAGAAAGTCCGTGCGCATTTAAACCCAGGGCTGGAAATCGAGGGCTTGTTGCGTACCCTTTTCGATAACCGCAATATGCTAGCGCAACAAGTGTCTGCTGATCTTTCGCAGCATTTCGGCGACAAGGTCTATCGTACGGTGATACCGCGTAATGTTCGCTTGGCTGAGGCGCCTAGTTTTGGCGTGCCTGTGTTGTTTTACGACAAAGCATCTAAAGGCGCTAAGGCTTATCTGGCGCTGGCTGGTGAAATCATAAGCCGTGCAAAGCGCGCCGCAAAAAGCGCGACTGTATAAATAAATAACTCGATTCATCACACGATTTAAAGAATATTAGGAATATCGATGGCAAAGCTTAAAGGTTTGGGACGTGGTTTAGATGCATTACTTGCAGGGGATGTCGGCAGTGTCGGCGAGGCTGACTCGCTGCGCATGCTTAAGGTTGATCAACTTCAACCTGGTAAATACCAACCGCGTACGCACATGGATGAGGCTTCGCTTGCTAGCCTAGCGGATTCGATCAAGGCGCAAGGCATCATGCAGCCTATTGTGACGCGTCAGGTAGCACCCGATCGTTTTGAGATCATCGCTGGTGAAAGGCGTTGGCGTGCTTCTCAGTTAGCTGGATTACAGGAAGTGCCTGTCATCGTGCGCGAGATTCCTGATGAATCTGCCTTAGCGATGGCCTTGATAGAGAATATTCAGCGCGAAAATCTTAATCCTCTGGAAGAGTCGACTGGTATCAAGCGCCTGATCGATGAGTTCGGCATGACGCATGAAACCGCGGCTCAAGCCGTTGGCCGTTCTCGTAGTGCCGTGACCAACCTCCTCCGTTTGCAAAATCTGCATGCGATTGTTCAAGATAAGCTCATGCATAGCCTGATTGATATGGGGCATGCGCGTGCGTTGCTGGGTTTGCCAGAGGCCAAACAGATTCTCGCTGCAGAGCAGATCGTGCAAAAAGGCCTCTCGGTACGTGATGCCGAGCAATTAGTAAAAAGATTGTCTAGTGAAGCCAAAAAACCTGCGCCAGCAAAGACGGCTGATAAAGATGTGCTGCGATTACAAGAAGACATCGCAGAAACGCTCGGTGCCGATGTCAAAATCGAAACCTCAAGCAATGGCGCGGGGACCGTGAAAATTCGTTATTCCAGCCTGGATCAGCTCGATGGAATTATCGCGAAATTAAAAGGTTAGGCTTGACTTAATACCGATTAAACAAGACAATCACGGGCTTTTCACGGTTAGCTAAATGCGCTGTAATAAATTTTCTTAGCGGGATACCCGTTTAAGCGTAGCGATGCGGCGCTTATAAATGTAGATAGTGAACAATGGAAAATAACAAAACAGCATCCGTGTACAAGCAAATGGCAAAGTGGCAGATCATGGCGACTTTGTTGGTAGCAGTAGCAGCATTTTTAATTGCAGGCATCCATGGCGCAGTATCTGCGCTGGCGGGGGGTGGTTCTGCAATAGTAGGTGGATTCGCGGCGTCATTAATAGCCAAACGCAGCGAGCGTAATAAAGAGGCTGGAGCCATACTAATTGGCTTACTAAAAGCAGAAGCGGTCAAGATTTTTACGATCATAGCGCTGCTATTTATAACATTTAAAGTTTACTCGGATAAATTGGTGCCCCTAGCGTTGATCGTTGGTCTAGGCGCGGCGGCGATTTTGTCTGGGGCGGCAGTAACTGCCTTAAACGATGAAAAAAGTGAAATATAGGGTTTTGATGTTATGGCGACACACGAATCAACAATGACACCATCAGGTTATATAGCCCACCACTTATCTTTTAATACAAAGTCGGTAGGTGACGGTAGCTTTTGGACATTGCACCTTGATACATTGATCATGTCCGGTATTCTGGGCATCGTTATCTTTGGTTTGTTATGGTGGGTAGTCCGTGGGGCGACGTCAGGTGTACCGACCAAACGCCAAGCGTTTGTTGAATTGTTGATCGGTTTCATCGACGATCAAGTCAAGAATATCTTCCACGGCGACCGCCACAAATTTATTGCGCCTGCCGCACTAACAGTATTTGTCTGGGTGTTGATGATGAATGCCATGGATTTCTTACCTGTGGATGTAATGGGTAAATTCTACGGATTTATCGGTCTTCATGAGTGGCGCAGCGTACCGACTTCAGACGTGAATGCGACATTCGCACTTGCACTATCTGTATGGTTGTTGATGATCTTCTTTGCTATCAAGGTTAAAGGTATCGGCGGCTGGATTCACGAATTATTCTGTTCTCCGTTCGGAACACCTAATTTCAAGAGTATTTGGGGTATCTTGTTTGGCTGGTTGTTGCTTTTAGCCAACTTCGCATTCAACCTGATCGAATACATCTCAAAACCGCTTTCACATTCACTCCGCTTATTTGGCAACATGTATGCGGGCGAAGTGATTTTCTTGCTGCTCGGTCTCTGGGCAGCAACTGGACTAACCGGCACCATATTTGGCGCAATCCTCGGTGCAGGCTGGTCGATTTTCCATATTTTGATTGTCGTGCTACAAGCATTCATTTTCATGATGCTTACTGTCGTCTATTTGTCGATGGCGCACGAAAGTCACTAACTTAAGTAGTAACAAACCTCAATAGCGAAAGGAAATACGATGGAGAGTTTACAATTAGTTGCCATGATTCAGGCATACACAGGTGTTGGTATTGGCCTGATCATTGGTCTAGGTGCTGCTGGTGCCTGTATCGGTATCGGTATCATGTGTGCGAGCTTCTTGGATGGTGCTGCACGTCAACCAGAAATGATCCCTGCTTTGCAAGGTAAAGTATTCCTGTTGTTAGGTCTTATCGATGCTTCATTCATTATCGGTGTTGGTCTGGCTATGATGTTTGCGTTTGCAAACCCATTGTTAAGCGCTGTCGCTGTTTAATCAGGGCTGTTCTAGCCAATAGGCTTAACAGTTAGGAGTAAAAATGAATATTAACCTGACACTATTTGCACAAGCCATTTCATTTGCTGTATTGATCTGGTTCACAGTGAAATTTGTTTGGCCGCCTTTATTGAATGCGATCGAAGTGCGTCAAAAAGAGATTGCTGATGGACTGGCTGCTGGTGAGCGCGGTAGAACAGAATTAGAGCAAGCCTCTAAGCGTTCTGCTGAAGCGATCAACGATGCTAAACAACGTGCTGCTGAGATCATTGCGCAAGCTGAAAAGCGTGCTACTGATCTTGTAGAAGAAGCCAAGGGCAACGCAAAAGCTGAAGGCGATCGCATCATCACTGGTGCTAAAGCTGAAGTTGAGCAAGAAGTGAATCGTGCTAAAGAAAGTCTGCGTCAACAGGTTTCAGAACTAGCGATTGCTGGTGCTGAGAAGATCTTGCGTAAAGAGATCGATGCGAAGGCGCATGCTGAAATCTTAGACGCTATTGCGAAAGAGCTATAAGACATCATGGCTGAAGCGATCACCATAGCAAGACCTTATGCCTCAGCAGTGTTCCGCTTGGCAAAAGAAAAGAAATCGTTAGCGGCTTGGTCAGGTGAACTGGCCTTGCTTGCTGCAATCGCATCCAATGAGCAGATCAAGCTTTCGATTGATGATCCTAAATTAGACGCTGTTGAACTTGAGGCACTAATCCTCAAGATCGCTGAAGGTAAGTTAGGTGAGCAAGCTGTCAACTTGGTAAAAGTCTTGGTTGAATATGGTCGCCTTGCCTTGTTGCCTGAGATTGCAGCTGCCTATGAAGATCTAAAAGCGCAGGATGAAGGAACGTTAGAAGCAGAAATCACTGCGGCAGCGAAACCAACAGATGCGCAAGTGAAAACCGTGGTCAAGCAATTAGAAGCGCGGTTCGGTAAAAAGATAGAAGCACAAATTAAGTTAGACCCACAGATTATTGGTGGAATCAAAATTGTTGTCGGCGATACGGTCATTGACGCCTCAGTCCGTGGCCAGTTGCAAGAGCTGGCCTACACGCTGAAAGGTTAGGAGATTAGGAATGCAGTTATCTACATCAGAAATCAGTGAGCTGATTAAAAGCAGGCTGGAGAATTATTCCACGACTGCTGAAGCACGTACTCAAGGTACCGTGATTTCAGTTACAGACGGTATTGTTCGTATTCATGGCTTGTCCAATGTAATGGCAGGCGAAATGATCGAATTCCCGGGCAACACTTTCGGCTTAGCACTCAACCTCGAGCGCGACTCTGTCGGTGCCGTGGTTCTGGGTGATTATGAACACATTACAGAAGGCGATACCTGCAAATGTACAGGCCGTATTCTGGAAGTGCCAGTTGGTCCAGAGTTAATTGGTCGTGTGGTGAATGCACTGGGTCAGCCGATTGATGGCAAAGGCCCGATCAATGCCAAGTTAACTGACAAGATTGAAAAGATGGCGCCTGGTGTTATTGCGCGTCGTTCTGTTTCACAACCTGTACAAACAGGTATCAAGGCGATCGATTCCATGGTTCCAGTTGGCCGCGGCCAACGTGAGCTGATCATTGGTGACCGTCAAACTGGTAAAACAGCGGTAGCTGTTGATGCGATCATCAACCAAAAAGGTCAAAACATGACCTGTATCTATGTAGCGATCGGCCAAAAGGCATCAACAATCGCTAACGTAGTACGCAAGCTTGAACAATACGGTGCGCTGGAATACACGATTATCGTTGCAGCTTCAGCATCTGATTCAGCAGCATTGCAATACATCGCACCATATGCTGGTTGCACGATGGGTGAATACTTCCGTGACCGTGGTCAAGATGCATTGATCGTTTATGATGATTTGACCAAGCAAGCGATTGCTTATCGTCAAATCTCATTGCTATTGCGTCGTCCACCAGGTCGTGAAGCTTATCCAGGTGACGTGTTCTATCTACACTCACGTTTGCTTGAGCGTGCTGCTCGTGTGAATGAAGACTATGTTGAAGCTTTCACCAAAGGTGAAGTTAAAGGCAAGACAGGTTCATTGACCGCATTGCCTATTATTGAAACACAAGCTGGTGACGTTTCTGCGTTCGTTCCAACTAACGTGATCTCGATCACGGATGGTCAGATTTTCTTGGAAACAGACTTGTTCAATGCTGGTGTACGTCCTGCGATCAACGCCGGTATCTCGGTATCTCGTGTTGGTGGCGCTGCGCAAACTAAGGTGGTTAAGAAACTTGGTGGCGGTGTACGTCTGGCATTGGCTCAGTATCGTGAATTGGCAGCTTTTGCGCAGTTCGCATCTGACCTTGATGAATCTACACGTAAGCAACTTGATCGTGGTCGTACCGTAACAGAACTGATGAAGCAGGCACAATATGCGCCATTGTCAGTGTCTGAAATGGCAATCACCTTGCAAGCAGCGAACAAAGGCTATTTGGATGATGTGCCAGTGAATAAAGTATTGGCATTTGAGTCTGCGTTACACGCATTCATCAAGTCTAAGTACAAGGCATTGTCTGACAAGATCGAGCAGACGCTTGACCTTTCAAAGGACGACGACAAAGCATTGTCTGATGCCATTGAAGATTTCAAGGCCACTAGTGCTTATTAATAGCGCGCTTATTCTAGCCGGAGTTAAAAATGCCTGGTAGCAAGGAAATACGTACCAAGATCAAGAGTGTTGAAAATACACGCAAGATCACTAAGGCGATGGAGATGGTCGCTGCATCCAAAATGCGTAAAGCGCAAGAGCGGATGCGTGCGGCTCGTCCATATGCTGAGAAGATTCGCAATGTAGCAGCGCATTTATCACATGCTCAAGCTGAATACCGCCACCCTTTCTTGATAAAGCGTGACGTTGTTAAGAATATCGGTTTGATCGTGGTGACATCTGATAAAGGTTTGTGTGGCGGCCTAAATACTAACGTATTGCGTATCACCATCAACCAGATGCAAGCATGGGAAGCGCAGAATCATGGTGTGCAGATAAGTGCAGTTGGTAACAAGGGCCTGAGCTTTATGGGCCGTATCAATGCCAATGTTAAGTCACACATCACAGGTCTCGGCGATAAGCCACAGATGGAAAAGCTGATTGGCCCTGTGAAAGTGATGCTGGATGCATATGTTGCTGGCGAAATCGATCAGCTCTATATCGCATACAACCGCTTCATCAATACCATGAAACAAGAGTCAGTGTTGGAGCAATTACTGCCATTGTCTGGTGACAAGGTCGGTGCTCCGGCTGGTCATTGGGATTATATCTACGAACCGGATGCACAAGTCGTCGTTGATGATTTGATGGTGCGTTATATCGAATCATTGATCTTCCAAGCGGTTGCCGAGAACATGGCATCCGAGCAAAGCGCACGTATGGTAGCAATGAAGTCTGCTTCTGATAATGCGAAGACCGTGATTGGTGAATTGAAATTAGTTTATAACAAAGCGCGTCAAGCTGCGATTACCAAAGAAATCTCGGAAATCGTCGGCGGTGCAGCGGCAGTATCAGGTTAAAAGTATTTAAGTAAGAACTACTCAGCATGCTTACATAGGTAAGCATGGGTTATACAAGCAGTATAAACACATAAGTTTAGAGGGAATCTCAAATGAGTGAAGGTAAAATTGTTCAGTGTATCGGCGCCGTAGTCGACGTCGAATTTCCGCGTGATCAAATGCCCAAGGTATATGAAGCCTTGCTGGTGAGCGATGAAGGTTCTACGGCTGAAGTTGGTCTGACCCTCGAAGTTCAACAACAACTAGGCGATGGTATCGTGCGTACGATCGCCATGGGCTCAAGCGATGGCTTGCGTCGTGGTACGGTTGTTAAAGCGACAGGCGCTGGTATCTCTGTACCAGTAGGTACTGCGACACTTGGCCGCATTATGGATGTGTTGGGTCGCCCAATCGATGAAGCTGGCCCGATCGCTACTGAAGAGCGTCGTGAGATCCACCAGAAGGCCCCTGCTTTTGATGAGCTATCTCCTTCTGTGGACTTACTTGAAACAGGTATTAAAGTGATCGACTTGGTATGTCCGTTCGCTAAAGGCGGTAAAGTTGGTTTGTTCGGTGGTGCTGGTGTAGGTAAGACCGTGAACATGCTTGAGCTGATCAACAACATCGCAAAAGAACACTCAGGTTTGTCAGTATTCGCTGGTGTAGGTGAACGTACTCGTGAAGGTAACGACTTCTACCACGAAATGGCAGAAGCTGGCGTTATCAAACTGGATAACCTTGCAGAATCAAAAGTAGCCATGGTGTTTGGTCAAATGAACGAACCACCAGGAAACCGTTTGCGCGTTGCGCTTTCTGGCTTGACGATGGCTGAGAAATTCCGTGACGAAGGTCGTGACATTCTGTTCTTCGTTGATAATATTTACCGTTACACGTTAGCTGGTACTGAAGTATCTGCGCTGTTGGGTCGTATGCCTTCTGCTGTGGGTTATCAACCTACATTGGCTGAAGAAATGGGTCGTTTGCAAGAGCGTATCACTTCAACTAAGACTGGTTCTATTACTTCTATCCAAGCGGTTTATGTGCCTGCGGATGACTTGACCGACCCATCACCAGCAACGACTTTCCAACATTTGGATTCAACCGTTGTGTTGTCTCGTGATATTGCTTCATTGGGTATTTACCCTGCGGTTGATCCATTGGATTCTACTTCACGTCAGCTTGACCCATTGGTTGTTGGTGAAGAGCACTATGGTGTTGCACGTAGCGTACAACAAACATTGCAACGCTATAAAGAGTTGCGCGACATTATCGCGATTCTGGGTATGGACGAATTGGCGCCTGAAGATAAGCTTGCAGTAGCCCGTGCACGTAAGATTCAACGTTTCTTGTCCCAGCCTTTCCACGTTGCTGAAGTGTTTACTGGTGCACCAGGTAAATACGTATCGCTAAAAGACACCATTAAAGGCTTCAAAGGTATTGTGAATGGTGATTACGATCATCTGCCTGAGCAAGCTTTTTACATGGTTGGCGGTATCGAAGAAGCTGTGGAAAAAGCGAAAACGCTTTAATTAGCCGGCAATCAGATAGGTAAACCACATGGCAACAACCATACATATAGATGTCGTAAGTGCAGAAGAGTCGATCTTCTCTGGTGAGGTTGAGTTTATTGTGGCTCCAGCATTGATGGGTGAAGTGGGTATCTATCCAAAACACGCACCATTACTGACTACAATCAAAGCAGGTGCTTTACGCATCAAGTTAGCTGACGCAAGTGAAGAACAACTGATCTTCGTTTCTGGCGGCATACTTGAAGTTCAGCCAGGTATCGTGACCGTGTTAGCTGATACAGCGATTCGCGGGCATGATTTGGATGAAGCAAAAGCGCTTGAAGCTAAGCAACTTGCTGAAGAAGCAATGAAGAACAATACTTCTGAAGTGAATTATGCGAAGGCACAAGCTGAATTGATGGAGGCCTTAGCGCAATTGCAGGCAATTGAGCATCTACGCAAGGTCGGCAAGCGCTAATACGATAAGCAATGCACTAATATGAAAAGGTAGCGTAAGCTACCTTTTTTATTGGACATCAATCCTGATTGATTCGTCTGAACAATCTTTAATATCGAAATGAGTAGTGATTTGACCAAATACGAAAGCATCAGCTGGGTAGAAAATAATCGACAGCATGCTGCCAGATGGCGTTCGGAGAATGGAACCGCTGTCCCCAAACGGGTCGAGGTCATTGATGACACGATGACAGCAGATATTGCCTACAGATTGGCATGTGAAGGGACGGCTTTGCTCTGGCGTGGCGATTTCCAGAATGCGCGTCAATTATTGCAGGCGATGGCAAGGCGTATCGAGAGTAAACCGCGAAAATCAAAGCAGGCTAAAGTGGTGTCGATCACCGAGACATTTCATCTTCACCGACAAGCTCAGGCGCAACGTGCCCGCACGCTGGGTATGCTATTAGTGGAAGTTGGGGTGCAGCATGTAATCAACTTACGCCGGGCGCCTGACATCCGCGAAGCTGCAGAGCAGTTATTTGGCGCTGGCGATAAGCATTACGTAATCTCATTGCGCGAGTTGCTCGGTATCATCGGTGCTTATGAATGGCGTAAGAAAGGCGTCGATATACCCGCATTGGGAGATCGTCGCATACATCCGCATTATGGGGTGTTCTCTCCTGTACGCGGCGAGTACGTAAATCTGGTTGCCGAAACGCCTCTACCTTCAATGGAGCTTGCATTCGATATTGGCACAGGTAGCGGAATACTGGCTGCAGTACTTGCGAGTCGTGGTGTAAAACGTGTTATTGCGACTGATCAAGATACGCGTGCGCTAAATTGTGCACGTGAGAATATCAAGACGCTTGGTTTCAAGAATGTTGAGATTGCGAATGTGGACATGTTCCCTGAGGGGCGTGCGCCTTTGGTGGTATGTAATCCGCCTTGGATACCTGCAAAACCTAGTTCACCTATCGAATATGCTATCTACGATCCAGATAGTCGTATGTTAAAAAACTTCTTGAATGGCTTGGCAGCGCATTTAACCCCTAAGGGCGAGGGTTGGCTGATACTTTCAGATATCGCAGAGCATTTAGGTTTAAGAACACGTGATCAATTATTGCAGTATTTCAACGAAGCCGGTTTAGAGGTCATCGCCAAGATAGATACACGCCCGCATCATCCTAAAGTAATGGATAAGGATGACCCGTTGCATAAGGCACGTGCGGCTGAAGTGACTTCGTTATGGCGATTGGCAGCCATTAAAAAATAATCAGGCAGCTTTTCTATTAGGCCAAAGTAATAGTAATGCGGCGACCAATATGCAAACTGGAATAAATAGCGCTGCATTATGTAGTCTGATCGTAGCAAAAGCGCCGATGAGGGCACCTAATAAAAAGCACAGACAGATCAGGCCAAATAACTTGGCCTCTCTAAAAGCGAGTGGATTGCGTGGCCCTACGGTGCCTTTGAATAATGCTTCAATGCTGCGGCGCAGATTACCTGTTGTCATCACTGAGTTATAAGGTAACGATTCGATATGCGTGAAGCTAGAGTTCTGCATTGCAGCGACAAAAGCGATACCCGGTACCAACCAGTTGCTGGGAAAGGTGTCTGGCAGGAATGCGCCCATGAGCAGAAAGATAATCTCCAGGCCCAGACAAGTGAGCGGCGGATTTGCAAAATATTTTTTAAATTGTGGTAAGCGCATGCAATGCGCAATAAATACCCCAATGATAAACGCGATGATAGGCGGTATATGGCGAAATGCCTGCGCCCAATCGGCTTCAGCGGTGTATACCCCTAAAAGCACGATATTGCCGCTCATGGCGTTGGCAAAGACATTACCGTGACCAACATAGGTGAATGCATCAAGAAAACCGCCTGAGAGCGTTAGTAAGGCAGCAACGCTCATGGAGTTCTCAGATAAAGGGGATGTCGTGGCTATTTTTACCATCATCATATTTCAGTGAATACCAAGAGCCTAGCCGAATTCTTAAAAGTGCGCTACTTGCGCGTATCAGTCGCGGTAAAGCGTGCATTGTGGTTTAATTCTATCTTTGCAAATAATATCTTTTGCGCATCTAATTTATGTCTAAATCCCTGCTTAATATCGTGATCCTCGCTGCGGGCAAGGGCACGCGTATGCATTCGAACAAGCCGAAAGTATTGCATCATCTTGCGGGTGAGCCATTACTGGCACATGTTTTGAAAAGTGCAGCAGCATTAAATCCTGAAAAAATAGTCGTTGTATACGGCTATGGCGGTGAGGCAGTGCCTCAAGCGTTCGCCGATAAGCGTATCACATGGGTGAAACAAACAGAACAATTGGGTACGGGTCATGCTGTTCAGCAGGCAGTACCTTATCTTGATGATGATGCAACGACCTTGATTTTATTGGGCGATGTGCCTTTGATCAGTGCTGCGCACTGTGAAAGCTTGGTTGCGCAGGCGCATAGTCAATTAGCGCTCTTGACCTTCATTAAGCCTGACCCTACAGGGTATGGCCGTATCGTGCGAGATGATCAAGGTAATCCTGCCAGCATCGTCGAGCATAAAGATGCAACAGATGCGCAACGCGCTATACAAGAAGTGAATAGCGGCATCATGGCGGTGTCGAATCAGTATCTAAAGCCATGGTTATCACAGTTGAACAACGAGAATGCCCAAGGCGAATATTACCTGACTGATATCGTTGCCATGGCAGCTAACGATCATGTCACGATAGCAGCTGAGATCTGTGATGATGAATGGCAAGTCGCTGGCATCAATTCAAAGCAGGATCTTGCATCGGTCGAGCGAGTTTACCAAATCAGATATGCACAAAAACTCATGGCAACTGGTGTCACTTTGGCTGACCCGGCACGTATTGATATTCGTGGCGAATTGAATACTGGTCAAGATGTCGAGATTGATGTCGGTTGTGTATTTGAGGGTAACGTGACTATTGCTGATGGCGTTAAGATCGGCGCATACTGCGTGATCAAAGATGCTTCTATCGGTGCAGGTACGGTTATTTCTCCCTATACGCATATTGATCAGGCAAAGGTAGCGAATGATTGCCGTATTGGCCCTTATGCGCGCTTACGACCGGGTACGCAATTGAGCGCCAGCACACATATCGGTAACTTCGTTGAGATCAAGAATAGCCAGATCGATGTCGGTAGCAAGGTCAACCATTTGAGCTATGTCGGTGATAGTACGGTGGGAAAATCGGTGAATATTGGCGCAGGTGTGATCACCTGTAATTATGACGGCGTGAATAAGTCGCGTACGGTGATTGGCGACCATGCATTCATCGGTTCTGATTCACAGTTGATTGCGCCTGTAACGATTGGCGCTGGTGCTACTATTGGTGCTGGGTCAACGGTAAGTAAAGATGCGCCTGCCGATCAATTGACCGTTGCCCGTGCAAGACAGGTAACGATCAATAATTGGAAACGTCCTGAAAAGACCAAGAAGTAACTTATTAAAGTTAGTGTAAAAAAGAGAACAATATGTGTGGAATCGTAGGTGCAGTAGCATCCCGTAATGTAGTACCAATGCTGATAGAAGGCCTCAGCCGGCTCGAATATCGCGGATATGATTCTGCAGGTGTGGCAGTGCTTGATGGCGATATCAAACGAGTCCGTGCAGTGGGTCGTGTCGCTGAGATGCAAAGCAAAGCAGATGCAGAGAAGCTCACAGGCTTTGTTGGTATCGGGCATACGCGTTGGGCGACACATGGCGGTGTAACGGAATCGAATGCACATCCACATGTATCTCGCAGTGAGATCGCCGTTGTTCACAATGGCATCATTGAGAACCATGATGAGCAACGTGATCATCTTAAAGCGCTAGGGTACGTGTTTGAGTCACAAACTGATACTGAAGTGATCGCTCACCTCATTCATTATTACACCGCACAGGATATGGATCTATTAGCGGCTGTTAAAAGCGCGGTTGCTAAATTAACGGGTGCGTTCGCTATCAGCGTTATCTCACTAAAAGCACCTGATTATATGGTGTGCGCCCGTTTAGGTTGCCCTCTATTGATTGGTCTTGGCGAGGGTGAGAATTTTATTGCTTCTGATGTTTCTGCTGTGCTTTCAGTCACTCGTCGTGTCATCTATCTTGAAGATGGTGATGTAGGTGAGATTCGACGTGAAGGTGTGACGATATTCGATCGTAACGATGCGATCGTTACACGTAAAGTGCATATGAGCGATGTGTCATTAGCGTCGATGGAGCTTGGCCCATACGCACATTTCATGCAAAAAGAGATCCATGAGCAGCCGCGTGCTCTAACGGATACGACCGAGGCTGCGATCGATGACGCTAGTTTCTCTACCGCACTGTTTGGCGCAGACGCGGCAGATGTACTGAACAATGTGGATAGCGTACTGATCTTGGCAGCAGGTACCAGTTATTACGCAGGGTTAACGGCCAAATATTGGCTCGAAAGTATCGCTAGAATCACAACCAATGTTGAGATCGCAAGTGAGTATAGATATCGCCAGTCAGTACCGAATCCTAAACAGTTGATTGTTACCATCTCGCAGTCTGGTGAAACTCTAGACACGATGGAAGCACTTAAACATGCAAAGTCACTAGGACAAGAACAGACCTTAGCTATCTGTAATGTACAAGAAAGTGCTATCCCGCGAGCCTCGAAATTAGTGCTTTATACGCGTGCTGGTGCTGAGATCGGTGTTGCTTCAACGAAAGCGTTTACAACACAGCTCGTTGCTCTATTCACACTTGCCGTAACCTTGGCAAAACAGCGGGGCTTACTCACTCCTGAAAAAGAGCAAAGCTATCTTGATGAGTTGCGCCATTTGCCAGGCAGTATTCAGCATGCGTTGAATCTGGAACCGCAAATACGTGAATGGGCAAAGGCTTTCGCAAACAAGCAGAATGCCCTCTTTTTAGGCCGTGGTATGCATTACCCAATTGCTTTAGAGGGTGCATTGAAGCTAAAAGAGATCTCTTATATTCATGCAGAAGCCTACCCCGCTGGTGAACTCAAGCATGGTCCTCTAGCCTTGGTCGATAAAGATATGCCGGTTGTGGTGATTGCTCCCAACGATGCCTTGCTTGAAAAAGTTAAATCTAACATGCAAGAGGTACGTGCACGTGGGGGTGAATTATTCGTGTTCGCTGATCTCGATAGCCATTTTACCGAAAGTGAAGGTGTACATGTGATTCGTACACCTCGCCATGTGGGTGTGTTATCCCCTATTTTGCATACGATCCCAGTGCAACTGCTGGCTTACCACACAGCTTTGCTGAAAGGGACGGATGTGGATAAACCAAGAAATTTAGCCAAGTCTGTAACCGTCGAATAATTTTTTTTAAAAAAGTATTGCACATGTGTATCGGTAATAAAGTTGGAGCGCACGCAATAAAGATAGAACGTACGGAATAAAGTTGGAACGTAGGTTAAAATTAAAAAGGGCATCCATTAATTTGGCTGCCCTTTTATTTTTTTAGTTAATTCTAACTAAGCTAACGCAATAGCCTCACTAACCTTCAGATTTAGATTCTTAAGTCTGCGATTGATGGCAGATGCAATGGATTTAATAACCGCATCTTTTTCTGATTGAAATTGAACATTCTTTACCAACCAGTTAAGTCCTTGGCTGGCAACAATTACGCCAAACGCTTCATCGGCATATGATTCTGAGATCGAATGTACGTCTGATAGATCGATAGAAATAGTCTTTCCTTCACTAACAGCCAGCAGGATTTTTTGACGAACAACAGCTGCTGTCTTACGGGAAGACAGATCAGTACCATCAATATGAATTTGAATGTTGTCCATAATTAACTCCTTAACATATGCATTAGACTTTCGATCTCAGGATCTACAGTCATATCCCTGAGCACTCGTCTGATATTAGCGGTGCAGAACCTACATGCTATAGCGACACCATTCCACTTCTCGCTGCCTGCCAGCCTGTCTCATCAATCGAGGTAAGGTTCTTTTATTTTTCTTCAATCTTTCCACTTGAGGCGAATTTACTTCTAAAGCAATGGCGGAAACCGGCCAATGACGGTCATCCAGCATTGTGATTTTTCAGAAACTCACAGTGTGCGTGTACTACTAACGAGCTCTCAATACGTCGTAATATCGATTTACCCTTCCATAGTTTAATATCAGACTTTTGGTCTATATTAACCACAGTGGCTGCATACAACCACATAAAATATTCTTTTCCTTCAATGACCTATCCATGTCTATAGTAATTTTATGGCATGGTAATTGCTGACATAAACAAAAATACTAATAACACAAAGAAGAAAAAATTATGGGGAATAATTTTGGCTTTGGTTGGTTCCACCTTGTTTGCCAAGGCTCATTCAGCAATTCTATCGCTTTCATTTTGTTTGAATCTGGCACTCAGAAAAGCCAATCGTCTTTTTGTAAAGTACGAGAGGCTTCCCTTCTGCCCGTCCTAAATAAAGCCAAATGCGCGAATAAGGTGCAAAGTCGTTTTTGGGATTCCATACGCTACAGTCATATCTTATCTAAAGAGGTATTTGCGTGAAAATAACTAAAACTACGTCATCCTTAAGCATTAGAAAATTTATCACCTTTCTTGGCTTATTAAGCGCGGCTATTTTCACGGTACCTGCATTTGCAACTGGCTTTGTCGACCTGCCAGCAACAGGATTTACTGTGGGTGTCACCAAATCTCCTTATATAGCGTGTAATGAGACAGGTAATTTTGGGTCATCGGATATAACTCCCCCGTCGACTACAAGCAATAATGTTTGCGCAGTTTTTCCGGCAAATAGAACCACCTCTCCGATATCTGGGTATTCGGCTTTTGCCACACCGTCTACCCGTAACATTGTGATGAATAATTCATACACGAATAATACAAATGTCACGGTAGCCACAATAGAAGAGATTGTATGGAAAAAAGATGGGGCCATAGGTTCCGATGAATCTTGCATCTATGGATCACGATTTACCGCACTAGATGTGGATTATTGGAAAGAATCCGGCCATGGCGGTCAGCAGACTCTAAGTATCAATGGCTTTGCTCGTGCAGGTTTTAGTAGCTTCACTGGATTGAATAGTGTGCAGATGGCTTATTACTACTCATCCGTGTCGGATGAGGTGATCTTCCGGGCAGGTCGCACCTTTACGTCAGTCCAGCACCGAGCAAGTCTTGCGGATGACGAGGTCGCGGCAATAGGGTATGTTGCCCGCCCCACGATCGCCAACGGTCCACCAGCCAGCGCACCCGTCAATGGTGTCGCTTCGTATACCGATCCTCTACCGGTTCCCACTGACGCACAACAAGCAACGACAATTGATGCTAATTGGATCGAATTTACTACAGATGTTAACTATCTGGACGATGACGGTTCTTCGCTAGCAAACTCTTCTATGCTTTATGTCATGGTTACCGGTACCAAAGCGTGCCCTGCTTTGGAAGGTGGAGTACCGACACTTACTGATGATGCCTATAGCTTCCGCCAGACCGGACAGGAAGAGGCGCCGTTACTCGAATTCAAGGTCGCCGGTTATATTCCGGGCGCTGCTAATGTTGGCGCAGTGACAACCACAAACCTGACAGCACCCACCACCATCGCGGCGGGGGTAAGCACAACGCTTAGTGCAGCAGTTACGGGAGTATCGCCTACTGGTATCGTTACTTTCAAGGATGGTAGTACTACATTAGGTACCGGCACATTGACTGGAAGTGGTGCAACGGCTACGGCGACCTTAAATATTGCTTTCAATACCATAGGTTCCCATATCATCACTGCAGAATATAGCGGAGATGCTACTGATGCGCCAAGTGCTTCTGCAGGCCAGACAGTAGAGGTCACCATTGCACCTACCACGACTACTTTGACAGTAGCTTCAACTGCAGTAGCTGGGGCGAATGTGATGCTAACAGCAAACATTAGCAATGCTGCCGCGCCGACTGGAACGGTTACCTTTAAAGAGGGCGCTGCTATTTTGGGTACAGCTACTGTGGTTTCCGGAGTCGCCACATTTACTACCCAGTTCCTGACTGTCGGTACCCACACCAACCTGACTGCAGACTATGCTGGGGATAGCAATAACACCGCCAGCACCTCTGCTGCCAAGACAATCAACATCACCATCGCGACAAGCACGACAGTGTTGACTACTAGTCTCAGCACAGCCGCGGTGAGTCAACCCGTTATTCTGACTGCAACTATTTTTGGTGCTGCACCAACGGGTACGGTGACATTCAAGGACGGAGCGACGACTCTTGGAACTGAAACCCTTGTTTCAGGAACCGTTAGCTATACTGCCACATTCAGCACTGTGGCATCTCACAGCATTACTGCCGTTTATTCTGGCGACACTAACAATACCGCCAGCACTTCGCCAGCAAAAGTGATCAGTGTGGTCGCAAAGCTACCCACTACCACTGTTCTTACTACGGATATTCCTCAAGCAGTTTTGGGGCAGACCGTTATCTTGACAGCTGCTGTTACTGGATTCACGCCAACTGGTACGGTGACATTCAAAGATGGAACTACAACAAAGGGTACAGGCACTTTATCCGGCAGTGGCAATACAACGACAGCAACCTTAAGTACTAGCTTTACAACAGTAGCGTCTCATAGCTTGACTGCAGTTTATGCTGGGGACACAAATGATGCGACCAGTACTTCAGCTGCCGTTATCTTGCCAGTCAAAAATGCCACAACGACGGTGTTGTCACTTTCACCAAATCCAGTCATTGCTAATCAATCAGTGACTGCTACAGCCACTGTAACAGGCGCCACGCCTACAGGTGTCGTTGGTTTTTACGATAACTTCATCATCGTGGATGATCCCTTTACTGTAAATGGCCCGAATTTCCTAGGTAGTGCAACGATTACATCTGGTGTAGCAACGACCACTATTCAACTGCCAGCTACTGGCACTCGCAAGATTGTCGCCTTTTATTATGGTTCAACCACTCATGTATCTAGCTCTGCTACACCAGTTGATGAGATTGTTAATCCAGGATCTTTAAGCACCATCACACTTAATGTGATGCCAACCCCGGTGTTTGTTAATCAAAGTATTAATCTGATAGCGACTGTAAATGGTAACAACCCTACTGGCACAGTAACCTTCAAGGATGGCACTACGGTTATAGGGTCAATTGCAATGGTGAACGGTGTTGCGACGCTTAATACAAGCTTGACCACAGCGAGTACACATAGCATTACAGCATCATATGGAGGGGATTTAGCCAACGCTGGGGTTACATCTCCGGCAACGGCTTTGGTGGTCAGTGCAAAAACGACCACAACTACAGTACTTACTGTTACCCCGACTCCAGCGACCATTGGTCAAACAGTTACCTTCACGGCAACTGTGACCGGATCCACACCAACAGGAACTGTAGACTTTAAACAGGTTTCCACCGGTAGCATTATCGGTACCGCAGCCGTTATGAATGGGATTGCCACCCTTACCAAAAGCTTTACTACTGCTGGAGCTCTGTCGTATACAGCAACCTATTCAGGTGACACGAATAACAACACCAGCGTGTCGGCTGCAAAGAGTCTCACAATTACGGCTGGAAGCACCACAACGACGTTAAACATTTCACCTAACCCCGTGGCTACTGGTCAGTCGGTCACCCTTACTGCGACAGTCATGGGAACTTCGCCGACAGGCACTGTGACCTTCAAAGAAGGAGCGACCATTTTGGGCACGGGCACTCTCAGTGGTGGAATAGCAACATTCAATACAAGCTACCCCGCAGTTGGTGATCATGTAATTACTGCCGTATATGGGGGCAGCACCGGCAACACTACTTCCACATCAGCTATTGTTAATTTGACAGTGGATCTAGCTGGGCCATTAGGAAATCAACAAAACACTTACGATGCTTTAGGACGACTAATTAGTGTCCAGTACGGGAATGGAACGATTGTGAATTACTCCTATGACGCTACCGGTAATAGAACAGAATATACCGTAACGCCTTAAGACATGGGGTATACAAAAGTTAAAAGATAATCGACTTTAAAGATTAGCAACAGGTGAATTTCAGGGACAGCATAATGAGAAAAAATCAAAGCATCTTAAAGAATCTTAAAGCAATTCCTACGATCACTCGAACTCTTACGAGTTTCGTGGCATTTAGTGTTGGCATCGCAATGACTAACGCTCTTGCTGCCAATGAACCTAATCTTGCTAACGCAGAAGTCACCATTGAGGGTCAAGGGACTATTGTTACTAAACCCGGAGCACTTGTCTCATTTAAACAATATGAAGAGTTGCAGAAGGTTCGCACTCTACCTCAGAACATCTACAACAGTACCTTAGGCACTAAATCTGAAAAGAGCGCAGCGATAGCAGCTTCGAGAGTCGCCTTTGATAATGGCCCAATAGCACCGTCTTCCATTACAGAGTTGGCTCGGGCGTTACGCTACGACCCGGATCTGATTTATGCCTATGTACATGACAATATCGAATTTAGTCCTGTATGGGGTATTCAGAAAGGCGCATTAGGCGCTATTCTAGATAATCAAGGGACTGCTGCTGATCAAGCTAGCCTGATGGTTCAATTATTAAGAGCATCAGGCTATACAGCTAGCTATGTAGTGGGGGTGATTAACTTAAGTGCACAGGACGTGAAGGAATTATTCGCGCAAGAAAACTTAAATAATTGTGCTGCGGTAAATATGCTGGGGATGTCTCAGATTCCAGCTTTGATAAGCCCTTTTCCTGCTTGCAATGATAGCCCTTACATCAGTAATACGAGCATCTATCATGTGTGGGTAAAGGTGAACATTGACGGAACGGATTATGTTTTTGATCCCGCGTTCAAAAAACATCAATTTAAATCAGGAATAGATATTGGGTCTTTGTCAGGCTTCGATTTCACAAGCTATACCAATTCAGCCATGATTGGCGCAACTGAAACGCCAAACTATATCCAATCAATCAACCGCACCAATATTCGTAATAATTTGAATACCTATGCTTCCAATTTTGCAACATGGTTGCGCATAAATAAACCTACAGCAACTTTGGATGATGTCATTGGTGGTGCGACCATTATACCAACATCAGATACGCACCTACGTCAGACTTCTTTGCCAAATCAGAACTTTGGCGAGTCGACCTTTTACTGGGATGAGCTCCCTAATTATTTAAGAGTCACTATTCGCATGCAATTGCCCGGCATAGACGAGACTTTATTTATGGATGATATATATGGCAAACGATTGACAGTCACTTACAACGCTTCCAGACAACCAATCATCAAGCTTGATGGTGCTCAAGTGGGCACAACAGGTATCGCTGGGGCAGCTAATACTAAACAAGACATCAATTTCACAGTGCTGCATAACGCATATGTTGAAAATTTTGCGAATCAAAATTTTCAATCAAGTATCAACGTGGGAGGGACATACTTTATAGCCAATAGTGTCGGTTATGTAGGCCGAGGCCTAGTACAAAAGTTTCGGATGGCAGCTCAAGATAAGTTGGCTCAAGGCGTCGTAAGCACTGATGAAACGGTCATGGGGTCAAGCTTAGGTTCTCTGGGAGCACTGTACTCTGCACAAGTTGCGACGACTATTTATACTACCGGCAAGATATTCAATTCCCAGATTGCTCTTCATCATCAGGTGGGTATAGCCGGATATGCTAATTCGACCACTTATGTTGATTTTGCAGGAACATCTGCTTCTTCAATTAGCAACTCGTTGGACAACTCATCGTGGAAAGCATCTGCTTACAGTATCACTACACATGGCAGCATTCTAGAATCAACTGCTGTTAATCAAGCGTTAAACTCACCAGCAGTTTCTACAGTTGAACTTATCGATCGGGCGGTTGTGCTTGGCCAACCAGTGTATGACGCTACTTCAGCAAACTATATCGCTGCAGTAAAGCCAAATCTAACCGGCTGCAATGCAGCTCAGTTAACTTATTACCAGACCCTTCTTGATACGCCCAATAGAAGACTAATTCTACCTAAGAGCTGTTCTATCGTGCAGGGCACATTCACTGGTTTTGGTTTATTTGCATTGACTGAATACAGTGATGGTCATCTGGGAGTCGGAGCGATTATCCATGGGGGGATATTTGGAGGCGCATCTACATCTCTATTTGCACCGGCATCACTAGCTGAATACATTGGAGTGTATAACGTTCCAAGCATATGGGGTGAATTAGGATTTCTTGCACAGCTTGGATTGACGAATTTTAATACTATTAATACCTATACTGACCCTATTGATATGGCGCGAGGGAACTATCTGTATGAGCACACAGACATGAGCGTCGGAGTTGGTGATCAAGCACTGGCATTAACTCGTCAGTATAGTTCAGGGATTAATACGATTGCCGGCCCATTCGGCAAAGGATGGACCCACAATTATGATTCCAGCGCCTCTGTCGGTTCAGATGGATTTCAAGGCATGGGAGAGGATTCTGCACTTGATGCAGTGGGAACTTTAGTCGAACAAAAGGTCGCCTATGAAATTTTAAAGTCCGATCTAACATTGCCTTTAAATAAGATGGTAATGGTGACTTTGGGAGCAAAATGGTTTGGCGACCAACTCATTGATAATACCGTTTTGGTAAATACCGGTTTAAAAGGTGAGTTATTTGTAAAACTCCCTGATGGAACTTATAACCCGCCGCCAGGAAAATCACCCCGCCTGACTCTAAATGCTGGGGCATATACCTACGAGACGGTTAATCGCGAGAAATCAGTTTATAACTTAAGCACTGCAACCAATGGTGCAAATAAGATCGCAAGCTACACTACACCTAGCGGTTTAAAGGTGCTTTACACTTATTCAGGTGCGAATCTGACTTCAGTAAAAAATAGCGTAGGTAGGACGCTTACTTTCACTTATGTGAGCAATCGCATTACTCAAATAGCTGACGGTAATAGCCGTACCGTCAAATATGCTTACGATACAACTACCGGCAATGCTAACAGTGGGACGCTTCTTAAATTTACCGATAGTTTAGTCAAAGATACGACATATCAATATGCAGCTGGACGAATGACCAAGTTGTTCTATCCTAGCTTTCCCTTTACTCCCGCCGCCCTCAACACTTATGACACATTGGGTCGTGTACAAACGCAAACCAATGCCGTTGGTGGACTTTATAGTTATTATTTTGCGGGTAGTCGCTCGGAAGAGGTCGGACCTAATGGCAGAAGTTTAGTCAGTTATTTCGATAGCTTAGGTAACGTTACCAAGTCGATCGACCCACTTGGCCGAATAACGCTTAACACATACGACGGGCAATCACGTTTGGTAAAGAAACAGGCGCCTGAAGGTAACACCATAGAATATACCTATGATGATTATCCTTGTGCCAACGCAGATATGCGTTGTACACAAAACGTAAAGACCATCGTGAAAACCCCGAAACCTGGTTCTAGCCTTGCGCCAATTTCAAACAGTTTCACCTATGAAAGTGCTTTTAATAAAGTCGCGACTGCAACCGATGGTCGAGGGAACATAACGACTTACACATACACTACTTTCGGAAGTCCGCTTACAGTTACCTCACCTACAGATAGTAATGGTGTAGCACCTCTTACAACCTACGCTTATACCACTTTCACACCGACAGCTACAGGCTTCACAACTTTTCCCTTTAATCTGCAAACAGGTCAAACGGTAAAAACTACTGCAAGTAATACCGTTACGAATACTACAAATTACAATACCGCTGCTTTGAAGTTTGTACCTCTGAGTACGGTGCAAGACTCAGGAAGTGGCAAACTTAATATTACTAATACTTTCACCTATGATGCGGTAGGTAATTTGACCATCTTGGATGGGCCAAGAGCTGATGTGACAGACACCGTAACTACTACTTATGATGTAGCACGGCAACCGACACAGATTACTGATGGTCTAGGGAAGCTCACAAAATTAACTTACGATGCCGATGGTCGTCTAACAATCCAGGCTAAACAGATTGGTACAGCATGGCACGTTAGTTGTACTACGTATTCAGCTAGCGGTAAGCCACTAAAGACATGGGGAGCCGCACAAACCGCCTTAGCAACTACATGCTCTTATCCAGCGCCTCCTGTTACCGTTACTGACTATACATACGATTTATTAGATCGAGCTGCCACTGTTACGCAAAATCTTCCTGTCAGTGAAGGTGGCAATCGTGTGAGCCAGATCAATTACAATCTTGACGACACTGTACAAAGCACAATGCAAGGAGTGGGTACTCCACTTGAGCAGACTTACGCCGCTTATACCTATACATTAAACGGATTAAGAGCCACGATTAAAGATGCTAAAAACAATCTCATTACCTATACGTATGATGGATTCGATAGACTAGCTCAAACCAATTATCCAGATCCAACTTCGCCTAATGTTTCATCCTCCACTGATTACACTCAGGCGGATTATGATGCAAATAATAATATAACTAGCTTTAGGACTCGCAAAGGCACCTCCATTACGCAAAACTGGGATAATCTTAATCGTCTGGTTGAACGTAATTATTCGAACCCTGCTGATAGCCTAGCCTTCAGTTACGACCTGCGTGGCCTTAAAACACTTAGCAAATATACAAGTGCTACCGATTCCATTGTGAATACTTGGGACAATGTAGGACGCTTGAAAGATACAACTACTCGCGGTCATGCTATTAGTTATCTCTATGATGCAGCCAGTAACCGTATCAGAACGACTTGGCCGGACAGCTACTATACGACGACTAGTTTTGATGCGTTGAATCGTCCTTTGATAATCAAAGAGAACGGCTCCGTAAACTTAGTCAATTATGCTTACGATGATCTTTCTCGCCGCACTACTACCACTCTTGGAAATAGTACAAGTACGGGTTACCTATATGATACGCAGGGCGGATTAGCAAGCCTCGAACATAATCTATCTGGTACGGCAGAAGACGTAAAATTCAGCTATGCCTATAACCAATTACAGGAAATCAAGAGTAACTACACTAGTAATAGCTTGTATATACACTCCTCCAGTCCGGTAACAAGTACATATATTGCCAATGGACTAAATCAATATACAGAGCAAACACAGAACGCCGCTAACCTATCTTATGGGTATGATGAAAACGGTAACTTAACATCCGAAAATGCCAACACACTGAGCTATGATGAAGATAGCCGCCTGACAGGACAATCAGTAGGTGCGGCTACGCTCAGTTATGATTCAGAAAGTCGTTTGATTAAAACAATCATCAATGGAACAGAGACTCAACTTCTTTATGACGGCACTCGTTTGGTCGCTGAATATGATAATGCTGGAGCACTCCTGAAACGCTATGTTCATGGAAGCGCTGTAGATGAACCCGTAGTAAGTTACGATGGTACTGGTACATCTAACAAGAATTGGTATTACGCCAATAACCAAGGCAGTATCGTTGCATTGGCAAACTCCTCAGGGACAGCTATAGCCACCTATACATATAGTGCCGAAGGCATGCCAGGTGGTACATCGGGCGGTCGATTTAGGTATACCGGCCAGCAAAATCTAGACGGCATGGGTATTTACTATTACAAAGCAAGAATGTATTCCTATGAGTTGGGCCGCTTCTTGCAAACAGATCCTATAGGCATTGAAGATGATATGAATCTCTATGCATATGCAAGCAATAATTCAATTAATAGAGGGGACTCCACTGGATTGGCGGGGATCGCATTTAGAAATGGATTCTCTGGTGAGTCATATCAAGTAGCTGGATTAAGTGATGTTTGGAGTTCAGTAAAGAGTGGAACAAGAAGTGCGTGGAGCATGATAGATCCTCCAGGACCCCATCAGTACAGTTATAGCTACAATGTTTGTAATGGATGTGATGCCTCGGTAGTAAGCCGAACCTCAAATTATTATTCGGTACCCTTTTTAGATCTGGATCCACCACAAGGTTATATGCTTTTAGCAGGTAATAATCCAATTAATCACGGATTTGATGGGACAACTTGGATGAATTCAACTTTACCTGGCCATATGTTTACCGGACGAGTTATAGGCGATACTTCATCGGACGTATATGGTAATGTAAGTATCAATGTTACTGGAACAGGAACTGGATTTGCTCCTCGATTTAATGAGTTCGTGGGTGGGATTTATTTTGGTGGGGTTTGGCCTGCAGCAACTTATATTGATCTTAAATATAACGCAGCTAAAGATTATTTAATTGATCAGTATTACATTTGGACGATTAATTCATTAAGACAACATTAGGTATACGATGATGATTAGATTTCTAATATTTGTAATTCTGGTACCTATAATTACAAGTTGTACCTCCGAAAGGCGGCCGCCCTTATATAGCCTGGAAGTTTATACTACTCATCAAACACGATATGAAGTGGTCGATTTGGTAAAGAAATTTGCACTAAGAGAAAATTTGATTCAATCAAATAATTACGAATCCCCCTCCCCTACAGAAGCAAGCGTGTCAATAAACTTTGCAGATGCGCCACAAAAAAACGCTTGGTTATGGGTAAGTAATGAGAATTTAGTTAACAAAGAACATGTGCAGGTTTTCATTTTCAGACTTGCTAAAGATGAAACCTGTGATATTTGTAAGAAATTAGAATCAAGTGATGAAATGAAAGCGATTAAGGAAAAGTTTGAAATCCACAATGTTGTGAAAAATGGTAATTGGTGAGCATTCTCAACTTATAGGATACGGATTTTAAAAAAATCCCAATCGTTGATTCAGATAATGTGAATACAATAGTATGAATATTAAATTCATACAACTGTATGAAGACGTAGAGATGTATATAAAACATGCTTTGGGCATGTTCACAGATGAATTTATAGCTATTACTTTTGGGAAAGTATTAAGAGATCTTCGGAAGTCTCAAGGAAAATCACAAGAAGTCTTGGGATTGGATGCTGGACTTGAGCGAACGTTTATTTCAATGTTGGAGTTGGGGCAACGAGGCCCTTCACTTGCAACTCAAGTAAAGCTTGCAGAAGGATTGAATATTTCTTTAAAAGAACTAATTGATATGTTCGAGACAGAATTATTAAAGTGAAATGAACATGTCAGCACAATGGTTGATTGGATCGAAACCAATCTTCCACGCATCATGGAAGTAAGAGATGCGAGTGGATTACTAAAAGTTAAAGACCAATAACTGTTGATCTCTTAGTTATTATTAGTCTTTATTGGTTTTAGGTAACTCGTTAGTAGCTTGGCGAACGGCCAAGCATAGCCTTAGTGACTTTCTCTAAGGTACGTTTCGCTGATATACGTGCCATTGCAGCGCCTTGAGCAAGTATCTCATCCAGTTTTTCTGGCTGGGCCAACAATGTCTCATAAGTCTCACGAGGCTTTTCAAGATATACGGTGATAGCTTCTAGAAGTAGATTCTTGGCATCACCATAACCCATCTTACCTTTTACAAAGCTACTACGCATGAATGCGATCTGATCAGCTGTAGCAAAATTCTGATAAAGCTGGAATATCGTAGATGTGTCTGGGTCTTTAGGCTCATTTGGTAATTTCGAATCTGTGACGATGCGCATCACGGATTTCTTTAATTGCCCTGGTTCAGCAAAAATGGGAATGTAATTATCGTAACTCTTACTCATCTTACGACCATCAAGACCCGGGATCGCATTAGCAGTTTCCTGAATGACAGGTTCTGGCATCGATAATATCTGTTTGTTATAGATGTGGTTAAAACTACCAGATATGTCGCGTGCAAACTCTACATGTTGTTTCTGATCTTGCCCGACCGGAACAACGTCTGCGTTATAAAGCAGAATATCAGCTGCCATGAGCGTCGGATAAGTGAATAGCCCCATATTAACCCCAGCATCTGGATCATCACCCTTCTCAGTGTTACGATCGACCACAGCTTTGTAAGCATGAGAACGATTCATCAGGCCTTTGCCTGTGACATTCATCAATAGTGTAGATAGTGCATAGACCTCAGGGATATCAGACTGGCGGAATAATGCCGCCTTAGTGGTATCAAGTCCTAGTGCCAGAAATGTCGCCGCAATCTCATAAGTGTTCCGATTAATGGCTTTACTATCACGTACAGCATTTAGCGCATGTAAGTCAGCAATAAACACATAAGCACGTTTTGCCTGACTAGATAATTCAATGACAGGCTTCACTGCACCAACCATATTGCCTAGATGTGGTGTGCCAGTTGGTTTGATGCCAGTAAGAACGGTTTTTTCTGAGTACATTGTCTGGTTTCTTATACGATTTGACGGCTATTTTAGTGGAAGCAGATCAGTTTTTGTTATTCTGCTCTAGATTTATGTGGGGCATCTTTGGCTAACCAATCCCACCATGCGGCTGGAAGTATATGCATGAGTCTTGCAATCACGCCCATTTGCCATGGGATCACGACAAACCGGCGCTTTGCCGCGATGGCTTTGGCGAATTTAGTGACGGCAACATCTACATCCATTAGGAACGGCATTCTGTAGGTATTGATATCAGTCATTGGAGTACGAATATACCCTGGTGCGATAGTGGTAACTTGGATATTCGATTTGATCATCTCGACGCGTAAGCTTTCAAGATACTTGATCGCAGCTGCCTTAGATGCGCTGTAAGCACCTGCTCCGGGTAGGCCTCGTACACCAGCAACACTTGCGATACCAACAAGCTGACCATGCCCTTGATTCTTCATGGCTTGGATAAAAGGTTGGAACGTGTGCACTAGCCCCAAGACATTGATCTCCATCATCATCTTGAAAGCTTCAATATCCTCTTTGTATTCAGTCAGTGTGCCGCGACTAACGCCTGCATTACCGATGACGATATCAGGTACACCGAAGCGTTCTATAAAATCCTTCGCCGCTTGATCCATCGCGATGGCATCTCTGACATCTAGAGGATAGATGACACAGTCTTTACCCAATTGATTTGCAAATGAGGTTAATTGAGCTTGTCGTCTAGCGACTAGCCCTAAGATGGCACCTTGTTTGGCATAGTAATCTGCCAATGCTTGGCCAATTCCACTGGAAGCACCAGTGATAAACACTTTTAAAGTAGAAACCCGCTGCGGATTTTGAGTCGACACAGCGGGTTTAAGGGTTTGGGTCATGCGAAAAAGTGGAGATTACTTGATGCCTTTTTCGGCCTTAGCTTTGGCGATTAAGTAATCAGCAGTTTTCAACATCTCGTCATTGCCATTCGCCATGCTGCCGGATGTGATGTACTTACCATCGATCACCAAACTTGGTACGCCAGTTGCGCCAGAAGCACGGAAAACTTGTACTGCGCGCATGACTTGGCTGTTGGTTGAGAAGGAGTTATAAGTATCTTTGACTTTTTGGCGATCGAGGCCACTTTGGGCAGTGATCCAGTCGATAGTCGCTGCTTCATCATTGGGTTTTAGCGCACGTTGTTTATGGATAGCGTCAAACAATGGCCCGTGCAGTTTTTCGAGTAGGCCAAGGGTTTCAAGGGTGAAATAAGCTTTTGCCATTGGTGCCCAATCTGGACGCGGCACACCCGGAACGCGTTTGAAATAGACATTCGCTGGTAGCTTTTTGACCCATGCAGCGAGTTGTGGCTCAAACTGGTAGCAATGAGGACAGCCATACCAGAAGATTTCCAAGACTTCGATCTTGGCTGGCGTATCTGTTGGCATTACTTGTGCAACAGGGCTATATTCGTTGCCTGCTTGAGGGTCTGCCATGACATGCGTTGAAAGCAACAGCATCAAAGCGGCCAGAATTTTCTTCATGATATTGAGTCCTTATGTTCGTGGTTATTATTAAACGTCTCGGTTTGAATCTAGCCGACACTATTGGTTCTGTATCGTGCTATTTACTTTAATTAAGTCCGTTGAAAAACCGTTCTTGGATAATTCGGCACGGGTCTTATTGATCTGATCGATATCTGCAAAGGGACCAACGCGTACACGATGCCATACGCCTTTATCAGGAATCGTCGCTGTCTGGACGATGGCTTCCATGCCTAACAATGCCAATTTGGCTTTCATGTTGTCAGCCTCTTGTTCCGTTTGGAATGCACCGGCCTGCAAAAAGTAGCTTTCTTTTGTTTCAGTTGCTTGTGCGGCATTCTGCTTGATCTCTTGCTCGGTTACCTGTTTCTCGCTACCCGGCAGAATGGTATAGAAATCAAAACGTGGTTTGTCTGTGCTATCTACTTGGGCATCTTTGGGGATAGCACTAGTATCAGGTTTTTCAAGAGGTACTTCCGTTGTGGCACCCGGCGTCACCTTGGCGACAAAAGGACTATCCGTGCCTTTGACCAATAAGGCGACACCAACCGAAATGCCTACACCGAGTAAAAGCCCAACCAGCAGGCCTGTGATGAATGGGTTACCCTTGTTGTTACTGCTTGATCTCTGCGCAGTAGGTTTGTAATCTCGGCTCACAATATTTCCTCTTTAAATAATGCTTACATTTTTTCTGGTGCGTTGACGCCCAGTAATTGCAATCCGTTTTTTAATACCTGTTGTGTAGCTTGAATCAGTGCCATGCGCGCGAGCTTAGTAGGCTCATCATCCACTAAAAATTGTTGAGCATTGTAATAGCTATGCAGGTCACTGGCTAAATCTTTTAGATAATTAGCAATCACATGCGGCGCTAGCTCATCTGCGGCATTACTGACTGTTTCAGGGAACTCCCCAAGCTTCTGCATTAACGCTGCTTCATGTGTCGTATCTAGCGGTTTTAGATCAACGGTTTTGAGGCTTTCGCTATCTCCCCCCCATTGATTGAGTACGCTACAGATACGCGCATGCGCATATTGGATGTAGTAGACAGGATTATCGTTGGTTTGTGCCCGTGCCAGATCAATATCGAATACTAATTGTGAGTCTGCACGTCTGGCGGCGAGGAAATAACGTGTGGCATCGCAGCCGACCTCTTCGATCAGGTCGCGCAACGTGACATAGCTGCCCGCTCTCTTGGAAAGCTTTACCTCTTCGCCCCCACGCATGACGGTTACCATCTGATGTAGTACGTAATCAGGCCAGCCTTTAGGGATATTAATATCTAGCGCCTGTAAGCCAGCGCGAACACGCGTGATGGTGCTGTGGTGGTCTGCACCCTGCTCGTTGATGACACGTTCAAAACCACGTTGCCATTTGTCCAGGTGATAAGCGACATCCGGCACAAAATAGGTATAACCACCATCGGTTTTGCGCATGACGCGGTCTTTGTCATCGCCAAAATCGGTGGTGCGCAACCAGAGCGCATCATCCAGCTCATAAGTATGGCCGCTAGCGATCAGGTTCTGTACGGTCTTTTCAACTTTACCTTCTGAATATAAGGCAGACTCGAGCGAGAATACATCAAACTTGATCTGGAATGCGCGAAGATCCAGATCCTGTTCATGGCGTAAGTAAGCCACTGCAAAGCGGCGGATAGACTCACTATCGTTTGCATCACCAGAGCCCGTGACTTGAATGTCATCTGCAATGACCGTGTCTTTTGCCAAAAAGGCTTGCGCGACATCAGCGATATAATCGCCGCGGTAGCCATCTTCCGGCCAGTCTGCATCCTCAGGTGTTAAACCTTGGCAACGGGCTTGCACCGATTTTGTCAGGTTATCGATCTGTACGCCTGCATCGTTATAATAGAACTCACGGGTAACATTCCAGCCATTGGCATCCAGCAGGCGCGATAAACAGTCACCGACTGCTGCACCTCGACCATGACCTACGTGTAATGGGCCAGTGGGGTTGGCTGAAACGAATTCGACTTGTACCTTGCGACCTTGGCCTTGGTTATTGTGGCCAAATTTATCGCCTTGGGTCTGGATATCGCCAACTACCGTGCTTTTGGCATGATTGCTCAAAAAGAAATTGATGAATCCGGCGCCAGCGATCTCGACCTTCTCTACCAAAGTTGAGACGGGCAAAGCCTGAATCAACTGCTCGGCAATTGCGCGCGGGTTCTGGCGCAATGGTTTTGCCAGCATCATGGCTAAATTCGTGGAGAAATCACCGTGTTGTGCGGTTTTTGGCCGTTCGATCTGAATGGCGATATCTGAAGCATCCGCATGCAAGCATTTTGCGGCAGCTGCCAGTAATTCGGTAAGATGTGCTTTCAAAGTAGAATCATGCTTAAAAAAACGTATTTTAACCTATTGATGGCAAGCGCTGAAAAGCAATTCTAATGACCGCACAATCCCCGCAGCAGAATATTCTAAAAATCGCCCTCGATGTACCGATGGATCGTCTGTTTGACTATCTTGCAGGGGATTTTCATGTGGAGGTCGGTCAGCGCGTTGTCGTGCCTTTTGGCAGCCGTAAACGCGTGGGTGTAGTGATTGAAAAGTGCAATAGCACGGATATACCCAGTGGTAAGCTTAAAGCTGTTTTGTCAGCGTTTAATGATGAATATCCTTTGGATGCAGACACGTTCTCTTTGCTACGTTTCTGCGCGGACTATTATCAATATCCCTATGGGCAAGCGCTGCTATCTGCATTGCCGACACGTTTGCGTCAAACTGAGCCAGCGGTATCCCGTAAACAATATGTTTATGCACTGACTGCCACCGGACTAAAAGTTGCCTTGGATGAAATACCCGCACGCCAAGTTGTGCAGCGTCGAATATTCTCGGCTTTATCTGAGCAGCATGAATGTGATGAGTCGGAGCTAAATGCACTCTCGGCAACTTGGCGAAAATCCATGCAGCTATTCATTGAAAAGAGTTGGGTTAGCCGCCGGGAGATATTGGCTGGCTTGCAGCAGGCCTCAGCAAGTTCAGCTGCTTTACCCGCGCTGAATGATGAGCAGGTTAACGCGCTTGATGCGATGCTAAAAGAGGCCGATATTTTCAAGCCCTGGCTGTTGCATGGCATCACAGGTAGTGGAAAAACCGAAGTTTATATGCAGCTTATCCAACGCATACTGACGGATCATCATGGTCAAGTGCTGGTGCTGGTGCCTGAGATCAATCTCACACCGCAGCTGGAATCTCGATTTCGTAGTCGATTACCTGAATTCCCACTCGTCAGTCTCCATAGCAACCTTGGCGAGAGTGAGCGCTTACAAAATTGGCAACTTGCCCAATCTGGTGCTGCGCGTATCGTGATTGGCACCCGCCTTTCCGTATTTACGCCCTTGCCGCAGTTACGACTCATCATCGTGGATGAAGAACACGATGGATCATATAAGCAGCAGGACGGCATGCGCTATCACGCCCGCGATATTGCATTGGTAAGGGCGCAGCGCGCTAAAGTGCCTATCGTGCTTGGTTCTGCTACCCCTGCTTTGGAAACTTGGCATAACGCAACAACAGGCCGATATGGTCACCTGACTTTAACTAACCGTGCGGTTGCACAATCACGTTTGCCAGACATCCGGTGCATCGACGTCAGCCGTAGCGAGATGCAGGATGGATTGTCGCCCATATTGATCACCGCTATGCGCGAAAGATTGGTAAAAGGCGAGCAAAGCTTATTGTTTATTAATCGCCGTGGCTATTCTCCCGTGTTGTTATGCAATGCTTGCCACTGGATTGCGCCGTGCATGCGCTGTAGTAGTCGATTAGTCGTGCATTTACGTCAAGGCCGCTTGCGCTGCCATCATTGCGGACATGAGCAAAAGATCGTGCCCCAATGCCCTAGTTGTGGCAATCCTGATCTACATCCGACAGGGCACGGTACGCAAAGGCTCGAGCAAACATTAGCAGCGCTTATGCCAGAGGCTCGTATCTTAAGGGTTGATAGAGATAGTACGCGGCGTAAGCATGCACTCACTGACATGCTGGCGGCTGTGCATGCAGATGAGGTAGATATACTGGTTGGTACGCAGATGTTGGCTAAAGGGCATGACTTCCCTAACCTCACGCTGGTAGGGGTGATAGATACCGATAGTGCTTTATTTAGCCCGGATTTCCGTGCCGCAGAACGGCTTTTTGCACAATTGATGCAAGTGGCCGGTCGCGCTGGTCGAGCAGATAAAGCGGGTGAGGTGTTGATACAGACCACTTTCCCCGAACATAATCTATTCAATGCATTGCGGGTACAGGATTACAAGGCCTATGCAGATGCCTTGTTACAAGAGCGCGAGATGACACAGTTTCCGCCTTATGCATTTCTCGCTGTTATCAAAGCTGAATCTACCCATTACAGTGAGGCTCAGCAGTTTCTACAGCAAGCGGCAGATGCTGCAAGAGCTTTGAATCTGGATGTCATGGTCTATGACCCAATTCGCCCACAGATGGAACGGTTAAAAGGCATGGAACGCGTGCAGTTGCTATTGCAGGCCAATAGCCGCCAGCCTTTACAGACCTTGCTGCGTAACTTGGTACCTAGTCTGCGTGAAAGTAAGCTGGGTGCCAAGATACGTTGGGCGGTCGATGTAGACCCACAAGAGTTCTAATCTGGGGCTAATATTTTACGATTGGTGAATCATTTTAAAGCTTGCCGCATTTAGCAGGTTTTGCTGATTCGATCTCTGAAACAACGCCTTTTTTATGTTCAACCTCTACACAGGTGCCCACAACTAAAGGTCCATTGTCTGAATCAATTTCGGTTTTATCTGTGACCTCAACTTGTTGTCCGCTAATGATCCATATACCTGCATTACCAACCGGTCTGGTTTCGATTCGACCATAAAACTCTTCGCTTGCCATTGCAGGCACACTAAAAGCACAGATACTTGCAGCGACAGCCAACAGATACTTCAATGATGTAACACCCGATGTTTTTGGAAACGCCATTTTATGCTCCTCAAATCAGAATTGATATTATGTGCATTCATCTTAATTATTCTGTTGCCGCCAATGCATAAGCAAACGGCTGATTCGACTGTAGGAATTGAGGATTATTTTGATATGAATATGCTGGAATCAGTAACTAATGAGAGCCAAACACTGAAAAATCAGCCTGCATTTAGCATGTAAGACCAGTGATACTTCAAAAGCGCGATAGAATAGGTTTATCAATAGGCTAAAGGATCATGCATGTGGTTGCGTACGGAATGTAATATCACCTTTAATGTCAGCATTCCCACTGCATTTACCCTGATGTTGCGGCCGCGTAGCGGTGTAAACCAATGGGTGGCACGGGAATCCTATACCATCAGGCCTAGCGTGCCGGTGGTTGAATATACAGATAGTTATGGCAATCTTTGCCAGCGACTTATTGCGCCTGTTGGTGAGTTCTCCATTAGTACTTCGGCGGATATCCTTACTGCAGACGGTATCGATATTGCCCCCGGTGCGCCGTTTGATGATGTGCAGAATCTCCCCGATGCTGTACTTACCTTTCTGCTGCCATCGCGCTATTGTGAATCTGATAAATTCATCGACCTAGGTCAGCAGATTGTCGAGGGTGTGATCCCTGGTTATGACCAAGTTGCGGCGATAGAGAAATGGATACGCGAGAATATCAAATTCAATTCCGACTCTATCCACTTTCAGCTTTCTGCAGTTGAGGTCAACCAGCAGCGCGAAGGCGTCTGTCGTGAGCTGGCGCATTTAGGCATTGCCCTTTGCCGCGGTCTTTGCATACCGGCACGTATGGTGGTGGGTTTTCTGCACGGACTTGAGCCTATGGATTTTCATGCTTGGTTTGAAGCTTACGTGAATGGTCGCTGGTATACCTTTGATGCCACCCAACCAGAACCACGCGGTGGACGTGTTACCGTTGCTTATGGGCATGATGCCGCTGATGTCGCCATATTCAATCAATTCGGCCCGGCTTTATATCCTGAGTTGATGCAAGTCGGTGTAACTGAGCTGGCTTCAGCGCCGGATTAATCTGGTAAAGAAGAGATGGCATGCAACGTTTAAGAATCAAACACCTGACAGAATATTTCTTTGCGGGCAATGTCATGTTGCAACAGCATCGGCTACTTATTCGTCCGCGTGAAGGGCACGATGTACGCATTGAATCTTCCATGCTGAACATCACCCCCGCTTACAGTATCAAATGGTATCGCGATGTATTCGATAACTCGATGGCGCTGGTGTCATTTTTGGAGCCGAGCAATAAACTCACTATTGCCAGCGAGGTGGTCATTCAGCACTATGAAGAAGCCCCGCTAGATTTCTTTATTGAAGATTATGCGATCAATTACCCATTTAGCTATGCCGAAGCTGATTGGGCCGATCTTGCTGCATTTCAGCAACCTGTATTCCCGAATGACCAACACAAGGTGAATAACTGGCTGATGCAATTGGGTTTGCGTAATGGCAATATCCCTACGGTTAATTTATTAATGACCTTAAATCAGGCCATTAATCGCCAATTCCGTTACCAGATTAGGGAAGAAGCCGGTGTGCAATCTCCCACTTATACCATTAACAACGGCAGTGGTTCATGTCGCGATTACACAACGCTATTTATTGAGGCCTGCCGTTGTTTAGGGCTGGCTAGCCGGTTTGTAAGTGGCTATTTGCATGCCCCGGCGACTGAGGTTGGTAATGCCACGACCCATGCCTGGGCTGAGGTGTATTTGCCTGGTACTGGCTGGAAAGGCTTCGACCCTACGACAGGACAAGTGACGGGTACGCATCATATCGCAGTGGCCGTTGCCCGTAATCCTGAAGCTGTACCGCCTGTTTCCGGCAGTTTTATCGGCGCTGTCGTATTGCCGAGGTTGATCGTGAATGTGCAGGTTAACTTGCTGAATAGCTAGCTCAGGCCTAGTACGCAAATTATTGGTGATATTGCTTGCTTTGGCTTTTTACCGCATCGATCATAGCCGCCGCATTCTCTGGCGGCGTCCATTGTGTAATGCCGTGCCCCAGGTTGAACACATGGCCGTTGCCATGCCCGTAGCTGGCAAGGATACTCGCGACTTCTTTCTCAATAGCTTCAGGCGTGCTGAGCAATATTGCCGGATCCATATTGCCTTGTAGGGCAACTTTATCCCCAACGCGTTTTCTGGCTTCGCCAATATCCACTGTCCAATCTAGACCTAATGCCTCGGCACCGATATTGGCTTGGGCTTCAAGCCATAGTGCACCGCCTTTCGTGAAGACGATACGCGGAACGATACTGCCATTGGCATCACGTGTGAGTCCATTGACGATCTTCTGCATATAATTGAGTGAGAACTCTGTGTAGGCATGATGGGATAGCGCGCCGCCCCACGAATCGAAGATCATGACAGCTTGTGCGCCAGCGGCTATCTGGGCATTGAGATATTGAATAACAGTTTGCGCCGTGATGTCCAGAATACGATGTAATAGATCTGGACGGGTATAAGCCATTTTCTTGATGGTGAGAAAATCTGTACCACCTTTGCCTTCAACCATATAAGTGGCCAGTGTCCACGGGCTACCGGAAAAGCCAATAAGCGGTACGCGACCATCAATAGTCTTGCGAATCTGGCTGACAGCATCGAACACATATTGCAGACTTGCCATATCAGGAATGGTCAGTTTGAGAATATCAGCTTCTTGCTGCAACGTACGTTCGAATTTAGGGCCCTCACCCTCTTCAAAATATAAGCCAAGCCCCATCGCATCTGGTACGGTCAGGATATCCGAAAACAAGATGGCAGCATCCAGTGGGTAACGATCCAACGGCTGCATGGTGACTTCAGTCGCAAAATCCGGGTTCTTGCATAGATCAAGAAAGCTACCTGCTGTTTTGCGGCTGGCACGATACTCAGGCAAATAACGCCCGGCTTGCCGCATCATCCATACTGGGGTGTATTCAGTAGGTTGTCTGAGCAATGCCCGCAGGAAAGTATCGTTCTTAAGTGTGCTCATCGATTGGCCATTTCAAAAAATTCGGGGATACACGAAAACTATCGGTATCCCCGGATTTTACTAAGTTTGTGAATATCGCTTTAGCGAGGAAGTGTCGATGAGCCCATCAAAAACTCATCAACAGCGCGTGCGCACTGGCGTCCTTCGCGAATCGCCCACACCACAAGCGATTGTCCGCGGCGCATGTCACCTGCAGCAAATACTTTAGGTTGAGAAGTCAGGTAGCTGTCTTCTCCTTCAGTACTTGCCTTTGCATTGCCACGGTTATCTTTTTCGATACCAAATGCATCCAGTACTTTTTGCACTGGGCTTACAAAACCCATCGCCAACAATACAAGGTCGGCCTTGATAGTGAATTCTGAACCCGGCACTTCAGCCATTTTGCCGTCTTTCCACTCTACACGTGCGCCGACTAAACCTGTGACTTTGCCATTTTCACCGATCAATCTTTTGGTGGTGATAGACCAGTCACGATCACAGCCCTCTTCATGTGAGCTGGAAGTACGCATTTTGAGTGGCCAGTTTGGCCAAACCATCTCTTTGTTCTCTTTTTCTGGTGGTTGCGGCATCAATTCGAATTGCGTGACGGATGCAGCGCCATGACGGTTGGATGTGCCCACACAATCAGAACCTGTATCACCACCGCCAATGACCACGACGTGTTTGCCCGTTGCTTTGATCTGGTTAGGGATGATATCACCGGCAACGACTTTGTTTTGCGCGACCAGGAAATCCATTGCGAAATGCACGCCATCCAATTCACGGCCTTCAACTGGTAGATCACGTGGATATTCAGCACCGCCAGCAAGCACAACGGCATCGTAGTCTCTGACCACGTCATCTGCTTTAACATTGCCGCCCACGTTCTGATTCACATGGAACTCGACACCTTCTGTTGCCATTTGCAACATGCGGCGATCAATATGACTTTTTTCCATTTTGAAATCAGGAATACCATAACGTAACAAACCGCCAATACGACTTTCTTTTTCCAGAACAACGACATCATGGCCCGCACGTGCAAGTTGTTGTGCAGCAGCTAATCCCGCGGGACCAGAACCCACCACAGCGATTTTCTTGCCGGTTTTATGCTTGGATACCTGTGGCGTGACCCATTCATTTTCCCAAGCTTTATCGATGATCGCATGCTCAATCGATTTGATACCGACAGCATCTGCATTGATATTCAATGTGCATGAAGCTTCGCAAGGTGCTGGACAGATACGGCCAGTGAACTCAGGAAAATTATTGGTCGAATGTAAGACGCTGATCGCCTGTTTCCAATCTTGGTTGAACACCAAGTCATTCCAGTCCGGAATGATGTTGTTCACTGGACACCCGGACATACAGAACGGAATACCGCAATCCATACAGCGCGCGCCCTGTGTCTTGGCATCGGCATCTGACAAATGCAGCACGAACTCTTTATAGTTCTTTACACGGTCAACAACTGGAAGATACCCTTCAGACAGGCGATCATACTCCATGAACCCCGTTACTTTACCCATTAAGCTGCTTCCTTCTTATTTGCGGCGGCTAATTCCAATAGCACGCGCTTGTACTCATTCGGCATGACTTTTACAAACCTGGCGCGGCTGTTTTCCCAATCATTGAGAAGGGATTTTGCGCGATCGCTACCAGAGTATTGTGCATGCTTTTCAATCAATGTCTTCAGCGTGACTTCATCAGGCTGGTTCAGGTGTTGAGCAATGCTGGCATTCGGGTGGTCAGCAGATTCGACCTTCTCAAGGCTGACCATGCTCATGTTGCAGCGTTGGCTGAACATGCCGTCAATGTCATACACATAAGCTACCCCACCAGACATACCTGCTGCGAAGTTAAGGCCAGTCTCACCTAACACGACTACAGTACCACCCGTCATGTATTCACAGCCGTGGTTGCCTACACCTTCTACAACAGCAGAAGCACCTGAGTTACGCACACAGAAACGTTCACCTGCTACGCCACGGAAATAGCTTTCGCCAGTGGTCGCGCCATACATCACGGTATTACCCGCAATGATGTTTTCCTCAGGTTTACCGCGGAACTCAGCAGGTGGCTTGATGACAATACGCGCGCCACAAAGGCCCTTACCTACGTAATCGTTACCTTCACCAGTGAGTTCGAAGGTAATGCCTTTGGTGAGGAATGCGGCAAAGCTTTGACCAGCTGTTCCTCTGAGTTTCACAGTGATCGTATCGTCAGGTAAACCAGCGCGGCCATAACGGCTCGCGATGTTGTAAGAAAGCATCGTGCCCGCAGTGCGGTTGGTGTTGGTGATCGCTGTTTCAATCACTACTTTTTCGCCAGTCTCAAGTGCATTCTTCGCCAGTTCGACCAACTTATTGTCCAGTGCTTTCACCAGACCGTGGTCCTGAAGTTCAGTATGACGGCGCGAAACAGTCTCATGTACTTTAGGCTGATGGAATACTTTACTGAAATCCAGCCCACTGGCTTTCCAGTGTTCGATACCTGCTTGCATATCCAGTAAATCAGCACGACCGATGAGGTCATCGAACTTACGGATGCCCATTGCAGCCATCAATTCGCGTACTTCTTCAGCAACGAAGAAGAAGTAATTAACGACATGCTCAGGTTGGCCGGTAAAACGTTTACGCAATTCAGGATCTTGTGTTGCAACGCCAACCGGGCATGTATTCAGGTGACACTTACGCATCATGATACAGCCCTCAACCACTAGTGGAGCGGTTGCAAAACCGAACTCATCCGCACCCAAGAGTGCGCCAACGACGACATCGCGACCGGTCTTGATCTGACCATCTACCTGCAAGACCACACGACCACGCAATTGATTGATCACCAATGTTTGTTGGGTCTCAGCAAGGCCAAGTTCCCATGGCGTGCCGGCATGCTTGATAGACGATATCGGTGAAGCACCTGTACCGCCATCATGGCCCGCGACCACGATATGGTCGGCTTTTGCTTTTGCTACCCCGGCGGCTACGGTACCGATACCGGTCTCTGAAACCAGTTTTACCGAGATAGAAGCTTTAGGGTTCGCATTTTTTGCATCATGGATCAGCTGCGCTAAGTCTTCGATCGAATAGATATCATGGTGTGGTGGTGGCGAGATCAAGCCAACACCAGGCACTGAGAAGCGCAAGCTGGCGATATAAGGGCTCACCTTGTGGCCTGGCAATTGACCGCCTTCGCCCGGCTTGGCACCTTGCGCCATCTTGAGTTGAATCTGGTCGGCATTCGCCAGGTACTCGGCAGTCACACCAAAACGACCAGAAGCGATCTGTTTGATGCTTGAGCGTAAAGAGTCACCAGCTTTAAGCGGGATGTCTTTTTCGATCATGTCATGGCCGATTACATCTGCCATGGTGCTGTCTTTGGTTAGTGTCGGGAAGCGTTTAGGGTCTTCACCGCCTTCACCAGTATTGGATCTGCCGCCGATACGATTCATGGCGATTGCCAACGTCGCGTGTGCTTCTGTTGAGATAGAACCAAGAGACATCGCGCCCGTTGCAAAACGTTTGACGATCTCTTTTGCTGATTCAACTTCTTCCAGAGGTACAGGTGAGCCAATAGGTTTGATCTCGAACAGGCCGCGCAATGTCATGTGACGGCGTGTCTGGTCATTGATCAGCTTGGCATATTCTTTGTAAGTACTCGCTTCGCCTGTACGCGTTGCGTGTTGTAGTTTGGCGATGGAGTCTGGTGTCCATAAATGCTCTTCGCCACGTACACGGAAAGCATATTCACCGCCTGCATCCAATGCATTAGCCAACACGGGGTCTTCGCCGAATGCATTCTGGTGCAGCCTGAAGCTCTCTTCAGCGACTTCTGGCAGGCCGATACCTTCAATTGTTGTGGCAGTACCTGTGAAGTATTTGCTGATGAACTCAGTATTCAAGCCGATGGCTTCAAATATCTGGCCGCCACAATAAGACTGGTAAGTGGAGATGCCCATTTTGGACATGACCTTATGCAGGCCTTTACCAATTGCCTTGATGAAGTTCTTATTGCTGGTCTTCGGATCTTTGCCACTGTTGACGCTCAATTGGCTGATCGTCTCAAATGCCAGCCAAGGACAGATCGCTTCAGCACCGTAACCACCAAGTAGAGCAAAATGGTGTACTTCACGTGCTGAACCAGTATCAACAACCAAACCAGTATTCGTGCGCAAACCAGCACGAACCAGAGACTGGTGCGTTGCAGAACAGGCCAGTAATGCGGGGATAGCCAAACGCTCATTACCCACTTGGCGGTCTGAAAGAATTAGCAGGTTAAAGCCTGCATGTACTGCATCGCTAGCTGCTTTACATAAAGCAGCTACAGCGTTTTCCATACCTTGCTGACCTTGCGCGACGGGATAAGTGATATCCAGTACTAATGCACGGTAGCGGCCTTGTGTCGCAAGATCGATCGCTTTTAACTGCTCAAGTTCATCCAGCGTCAATACTGGTTGACTGGCTTCTAGGCGAATAGGCGGATTAGTTTCATCGATACCTAGCAAGTTAGGCTTAGGCCCAATGAATGTCACCAGCGACATCACCAATTCTTCACGAATCGGGTCGATAGGCGGATTAGTCACTTGCGCGAACAATTGCTTGAAATAGTAGTAAAGCAGTTTTGGCTTATTTGAGAGGATAGGCAGCGCACTATCGTTACCCATGGAGCCAGCACCTTCTTCACCGTTCGTCAGCATAGGCTGCAGAACGAACTTCAGGTCTTCCTGTGTATAACCGAACGCCTGTTGAAGATCTAACAGGTTCGCTTTTAGCTCAAGCTTGGTATCCATCTTTGGCATATCACCAAGGAAATAGCGTGATTTCTCGATCCACTCCGCATATGGCTTGGCTTGTGCCAGCGTGCTTTTTACTTCGCTATCGTCAATGATGCGGCCTTGTTCCATATCGATCAGGAACATCTTGCCTGGCTGTAAGCGCCATTTTTTGACGATCTTTTCTTCAGGGAATGTCAGTACACCCATTTCAGATGCCAACATCACATGGTCATCATCAGTGATGAGGTAACGTGCCGGACGCAGACCATTACGGTCAAGCGTCGCGCCAATCATACGACCGTCAGTGAACGCGACAGCGGCTGGGCCATCCCACGGCTCCATCAACGCAGCATGGTACTCATAGAAAGCACGACGCTCTTTATCCATCAAGGTGTTGCTGGACCAAGCTTCTGGAATCAGCATCATCATTGCATGCGGTAATGAATAGCCACCTGCAACGAGCAATTCAAGTGCGTTGTCGAATGCAGCAGAGTCAGACTGTCCTTCCGCGATCAGTGGCCAAACCTTTTCAAGGTCTTCACCGATCAATGCAGAGCGCATGGCTTCGTGACGTGCGGCCATCCAGTTCACATTGCCTTGCATGGTGTTGATCTCGCCATTATGGGCGATCATGCGGAATGGGTGTGCCAGTTCCCACGCAGGGAATGTATTGGTAGAGAAACGTTGATGCACTAGGGCAAGTGCCGAGACAAAGCTCTCATCTTTCAGGTCTTTGTAGTAAGTGCCGACTTCGTTGGCTAGTAACATGCCTTTGTAGACGAGTGTGCGGCTTGATAGTGACGGGATATAGAATTGCGCACCATCTTCAAGCTTAAGGGCTCGCACCGCATGCTCGATACGTTTACGGATAACGAATAGTTTACGTTCAAATGCAGTCTGGTCGGCTAGCTGTGCGCTTTTGCCGATGAATACCTGACGCATGATAGGTTCGACTTCACGTGCGGCATTCGCGATATTGCTATTGTCGCGAGGCACATCACGCCAGCCCAGAAAAACCTGAGATTCTTCGTGAATGATACGTGTGATGACAGACTCACAGGCGATATGACCGTTTTCTGATTGTGGCAGGAAGATCATGCCGCAAGCATATTCGCCTGCTGCTGGTAGCGTGATATTGAGCTTCTCGGCTTCCTTCCGCAGGAAGGCATCTGGCATTTGTACCAATATGCCCGCACCATCGCCCAGTTTTGGGTCATACCCTGTTGCACCACGGTGGGTCAGGTTGGCGAGAATCTGCAAACCCTGAGACACGATATTATGGCTTTTCTGGCCTTTAATATGTGCGATAAAGCCCACGCCACAGGCGTCATGCTCATTAGATGGGTTATACAAACCTTGTTTTTCAGGTTTGTTAAGCGATCCTGTCATACTTGGGGTATTCACTTCCATTACCAAACTGATGCCTCCATCTCAATATCGACACGCGTGTGTCTATGTCAAATCCCCTTATAACGCTAGCTAATTCAGGGCGTGGGCACATTTCCCGACCCAATCCACGTTAGGCCACAAAGTAAAAAGGGGAACCTGCAATGTTACCGTCAAAGCGTTATAAGTTCAATAACATAGAGCAAAAATCGTACGAGATGAGTTAGGCACTAACTCTAGTTAGAAATTCCCTGAATATTTTTGACTAATTCTATCTTTAGAATATCGAAGCAGATATTGGCTTAAGCGGATTGTTAGGCCTAATAGATAGAGATTATTAGAGGTTGGAAAAGACTTTATCGGCAGCTTCGATGGTTTGTTGTATTTCTCCAACACCATGTGCTGCCGAGACAAAGCCCGCTTCAAAAGCAGAGGGTGCCAGATAAACGCCTTCATCCAGCATGCCATGAAAAAATCGATTGAAAGCCTCTTTATCACTTTGCATGACTGCATCAAAACTTGTGGGAACAGTTTTGCTGAAGTAAACGCCAAACATGCCGCCGATGCTCTGGGCACTGAAATCCAGTTGATGTTTTTTTGCCGCATTTGTCAGGCCTTCGACTAATTGTGCGGTTTTAGCACTCAGGTCTTGGTAGAAACCTGCTGCCTGAATAAGTTTAAGTGTCGCTAAACCCGCAGCAACCGCGACCGGGTTGCCTGAAAGCGTACCAGCCTGATATACCGGGCCCATCGGAGCCAAGTATTGCATGATGTCGCTACGTCCGCCAAAAGCACCGACAGGCAAACCGCCGCCGATGATTTTGCCTAATGTTGTGAGGTCAGGTTTGATGTTGTAATGCGCTTGAGCACCACCTAGCGCAACACGGAAGCCCGTCATTACTTCGTCAAATATCAATACGGCACCGTGTTTTGTGCAAAGCGCGCGCATACTTTCAAGAAAACCTGTTTTTGGTGTGATCAGGTTCATATTACCGGCAACAGGCTCTACGATAACGCAGGCGATCTCGTCGCCCATCTCTTTAAAGAGTAATTCAAGCGCTTCAATATCGTTATAGGGTAAGGTCAAGGTGTGGGCGGCTACTTCTGCCGGTACACCAGCAGAACTTGGTGTACCGAGAGTGAGCAAGCCTGAGCCCGCTTTCACCAGCAGGGCATCGGCGTGACCGTGGTAGCACCCTTCAAACTTTACGATCTTACTGCGGCTGGTGAAGCCTCTAGCCAAGCGAATAGCGCTCATCGTGGCTTCTGTGCCGGAACTTACCAAGCGTAACTGCTCCATGCTCGGTACCAACTTGCTGACTAGCTCCGCCATTTCCAATTCGCGGGCTGTCGGGGCGCCAAAAGATAAACTATCGCCCGCAGCCTCACGTACAGCTTCGATCACTTCAGGATGTGCATGGCCAAGTACCATCGGCCCCCATGAACCTATGTAATCGATATAAGCTTTGTCATCTTCATCCCAAAGCCAAGCGCCCTTGCCTTTTTTAAAGAATACCGGCGTGCCGCCCACAGATTTGAATGCGCGGACTGGCGAATTAACCCCTCCGGGGATCAGTTTCTGTGATTTCTCGAATAACTGTTGGTTTCTAGAGCTCATGGTATAGATGTCTATTGATTGAATAGTTGAGTGAATTGCTGTGCAGTTTGTTCAATATCATCACTATTCCATAGTGCGCCAATCACCGCGATAGAATCAGCGCCCGCTGCAATGACGGAAGACGCATTCTCATAAGTGATACCGCCTATCGCCACAGTAGGAAGATGAATGGTTGCCTTGGCTTTTGTAAATAGTGTTAAGTCTGCTTTGGGGGCGTGTGGTTTTGTGCCTGATAAGAAGCAAGCGCCGAAAGCAATGTAATCAACCCCATTTTGCTGGGCAAATTGGGCGATCTCCACCTTGTTATAGCAGGATGCACCAATGATTTTGCCATCACCGAGCTTTTTGCGCGCATCACGCAGGCTGCCATCGCTAGAACCAAGATGTACGCCATCTGCATCCAGTTTTAATGCTAACTCTACGTCATCATTGATAATGAATGGCGTGCCGTACTCATGGCAAAGGTCGAGTAGCAAGGAAGCCTGCTCAAAAGCAACTTGTTTGCTTACCGCTTTGTTCCGGTACTGCAGCACGCTTGCGCCGCCTTTTAAGGCTGACCTGACATTGTTCAGTAGTTTATCAATATCAAGTTCGTCTGGCGTGATGGCATAGAGGCCTTTAATCTGGTTTGCCTTCATCTTCTTCATCGCGCGCCCAGAACATGCGGTCTGGAATATGTTGTCCCATGCCAGGGCGGAAAGCATGTTTCAGTGTTTGCCATGTGTATTCCTGCGCTTCGGCGAGTGCTTCTTCCATACTCAAGCCGTGTGCAATACAAGCGGCAATCGCTGAGGTCAGGGTGCAACCGGAGCCATGAAAGCTCCCGGCCAGACGTTCCCAGCTATAGGCTTTAATGAGTTTATCTTGTCCGTAAAGTGTATTGATCACATTCGGCGAGCGTTCGTGCGTGCCTGTGATCAGCACATATTCGGAACCCATCGCAAGCAATCGCTCTGCGCTTTCATCGAGAGATGCATTTTCGGCATCGTCCGAGTCATCATCGTAGAAAGCCAATCGGCGCGCTTCAAGACTATTCGGGGTGATTAATGTGGCTTGAGGAATGAGCAGATCGATCATTGCCGCCTGCATCTCTTCATTGGCAAGCTCGTCACCACGGCCTGAAGACAGAATCGGATCTATCAGCAATGGCGTATCGGGGTAATCGGCCATGATCTCGGCGATAACGGCGATATTCTCGATACTGCCCAGCATGCCTATTTTGAATGCGGAAACATGCATGTCTTCCAGAATCGTGCGTGCTTGCTCGTTTACCCAATCGGCATCAAACACCATGATGTTATCAACACCAACAGTATCTTGAACGGTGATCGCTGTGACCACAGACAATGGATGGCAGCCTATGCTGGCTAGGGTCAGAATATCGGCTTGTATCCCCGCACCGCTACTTGGATCAGTGGCTGCAAAGGTCATCACGGCGGGTGGCATCAGGGTCATAATAATGTTTGTTTGATGAATGTAGTTTAAAAACAGGGCTTATTTATCAAACATCAGAAAGCAGTCGCTTAAGGATTATTGTGGAAAGTAAGATAGCATTTTAGCTTAAAATCACACCGTTAAACATCAAAGCGATATCGCGAAAGTCATAAGCCCATGAAAACTTGGATGTGCAATATCTGCGGCTGGATATACGAAGAAGAAAAGGGGTGCCCTGAAGATGGTATTCTACCGGGTACCAAGTGGGAAGATGTGCCAGTGAATTGGACTTGCCCAGAATGTGGTGCGCGCAAAGAAGATTTTGAGATGATCGAGTTATAACTGGAGCGGGTGATGGGAGTAAATGCTCTGCCAGAAAGTCCTTATAAAGTTAAAGTGGTACATTAAATTTTTTGGAATTCGGGCTATTTCTTGACAAGCATATTGACCACCCATAGTATGGGATGGCATTAGTTTAAGTTATTAAAAAAACATTACGAAGTCATTAAACGCTTCTAAATTTAAGCTTTATTTTTCAAACTGTCTCAGGGGAATTTCAATGGTAACAATTAAAAAAAATGTATTAGTATCTGCACTTCTTATTGCTATGGTTGGCCTTAGCTCTATGGCACATGCTGACGATACTAAAAAGGCGGGTACTGGACCTAATCCTTACTCCGATTGCGGTATTGGTGCTGCGTTATTTTCTAACACAAACTGGGCTGCTGTTACCTCTAATGTCATATGGGATTTAGGATCAACAGCGATTACTTCTGCCACTGCTTCACCTGAGACTTGCTCTGGTAAGAATGTAAAAACCGCCTTGTTCATCCGTGATACCTATCAACAGCTGGTAGAAGAAGCTGCCAAAGGCGAAGGCACACACCTTACTGCGGCGCTCAACCTGATGGAGTGTGGGTCAGCTCAACAAGGTGTGGCTATTCAATCTGTACGTGAATCTATGAGCCACGTGATTGCTCAACCAAACTACCAAGACCAAACTAACCTAGAAAAGTCGGCTGACTTTTTTAAAGTGATCAACAATGCAGTAGTAAGCAGCTGCAGCGTCTAATTTAATTTATTCGTCTAGGTGCAGAAAGCAGGCTTAAAGCCTGCTTTTTTATTATGTATAAAATTAATTGGATGTTCGCTTTTGTTATTGCTTTAATAAGCTGTAACTCAATATCTTGCTACGCTCAGCCCTTAGATGAACGCACTATATCGCGTCTCGCTGCTGATTCCGTATGGTTAAGGCTTTTGCATTTCGAGACCCCCGTAGCCATCCCTGGCAACTCTAAAAGTGCCATTCATAGCGAGAACTTCTTTCGCTCTCCATCTGGCGCATATGATGCAAGAAAAGAGCTTGAAGCAACTCTGGCAGAGATGGAGCGCATCAATACAGAACCTAATAAAGATATACGTTGTCGTTTTCCTGCCCGTGTTTCCTGGATTGAAGCGCAAACTGGCATAAAAGATGATGTGGATACCAAGCAACTTTGCCCAGCATTTTATGCATGGGCGCATGGTAACAATGATGAAGCGATTGATAGGCGTATTACTTCCATCAGCATCGTGCTGGCGACAGGCTATCTAGGTAATCCAGCTTCGTATTATGGTCACACGCTCTTGAAGTTTAATAGCCACGGGTCGGATACATCTTTAGACTTGTTGGATAAAACCGTGAATTACGGTGCTTTTTCAACACACGGTGATAATCCTGCAACCTATATCATCAAAAGCATACTGGGTGGTTATGATGCTGGCTTTAGTCAGATCGATTTTTATTTTCACGAGAACATGTATGGCGAAAATGAAAACCGCGATCTGTGGGAGTATCAACTTGATTTACCGCAAGCAGATGTCGATTTTGTAGTAGCGCACGCATGGGAGGTGTTGGGGAAAGAATATACCTATTATTTCTTTCGCCAGAACTGTGCTTATCGCATGGCTGAGATTGTGCAAGTATTGCCAGGGCTCGATATTATTCCCCACGACCGCCCATTTACTATCCCGCAAACACTCACCCAAAAACTTGCTCACGCCACTTATGCTGGCCATCCTCTAATCGCTAAGGTGGTGTATTACCCGTCACGCCAATCACGCTTTTATGACAAGTACTCAAAACTGAAGCCGCAACAAATGGCTCTTTTGAAACACATGGTCCGACAAGGGGTTGATATCAACATTGCTGATGTTAAAGCATTGCCTGTGGATGCTAAGCAGCAGGTTATTGATGGTGTCATCGATTACTATCGATTTGCCAACGAAAATCCACAGGCGCCAACTTCGCAACTAGATCCGAATTATCTTAAGGCAGTTACCGCCCGTTTTGTGCTGCCGCCTGGCAATAGCCAAGAAGCAATACAACGTGATGTGTCACCAGATATGGGACGTCCGCCTAGCTGGGCCCAACTTGGCGGAATATATTCCAGCCATGATGGAAACGCTATCAGCTTACGCATACGTCCAGCTTATTACGACCAGTTAGACGGAGATGGTAGCCATGTACGTAATGCGTCACTGAGGATGGGAGATACACAGCTTTCGGTGAAAGAAGGCAATATCAAACTACATCGTTTTGATCTCGTTTCCGTGGACTCAGTCAATCCCGGTATTTCTGGTTTGCCAAGTGACCGTGGCTTAGCCTGGAAAGTACGTGTAGGTGCTGAGCAAGGTATCACTGGATGCCTTGATTGCTTGGTTGCGCGTAGTCAGGCAGATGTTGGTATGGGCAGGCAAGTTACCCAACATACATTTCTTGCTGGCTATGTGGGGGGTGGTCTTCAGACTGACAGGTATGATCAAGGAACGGCGTTTGCAAGAGCATCAATCGATGTGATTTCACGTTTTGATGAATATGGCTTAGGTATGAGAGCCAATATTGAACATCGACAGGGGCTTGAGTCTAGTATTCAAGCCCAACTGTTTTTTCGGGGGGAAATTCGATGGGCAATATTGCCAAGTATAGATTTACGACTTAATTATGAACATAGTGACGGACCAGGTAGCGGACAAGTCTTAAACGCAGGTATTGGTTCATATTGGTAGCAAGATTAATTGGTGATTAATAAAATAGGTTTATATAGTGGGGGAATCTAGGTTTGAGAGATGCTCTGTAGCGAACTGCTTGGCTCGAAGTTCCAAAAAGTCTTTCCTCACACTTTTTAAAACGTCTATGGAGCGGGTGACGGGAATCGAACCCGCGTATCGAGCTTGGGAAGCTAGCGTTCTACCATTGAACTACACCCGCGCAAAAGCAGGTGGCATTTTATCACTAGTTGGTTTTATGTTTCATAGATTATCTTCTTGCCTGCTCTGATGCTAGCCCCGTCTTACCGATTGACTTTAATGCGATTAAGAAGTTACCGTGTTTGAAAACTAGGTAGCTTCTTAAATTAATTTGCTTAAACTTATTGTTTATAGAGCTTTTTAGCGTTGTTTTCACAGGTATCTCTAGCATTTCCTGAAAGCATGTCACATTTTTTAAGTGCCACTGTGTAATCGGCCTCGACTTTTTTGTCGGTGGCTTCTTTTCTGGCTTCATACACTTTTCGGTTGGCTTCTATATCAGCTAATGCGCTATCCCTTTCCGCTTTTGCTTTGGCAAGACACAAAGCCTTGGTGTCACCAGCATAGTCATCACAGACCTGCTCTGACACATTGTAATTACCATTTGCCTTTTCACGTGCGGCTGCCAGATAGGCTGTATTGGTGCCTTTATAGCGCGCCTCTAATACTGACTGCGACGTGCTTTTTATGGTTTTTGCCTGCTCGAGACAGATGTCTTTTTTGTTACCAGAAAAGTCTTCGCAACTGGCCTTGTCGGCATTGTAAGTCACGTCTATCTGGTTCATGCCAGTATCGTATTCCATCTCGCTGATGGTTTCGGCGCTTGCAGAATTTGTGAGCCCAGAACTTGCGATCAATAATGTGAGCAAGCTTGAGACAGTCAGGGTGAGAATGCGCATGTGTGCTCCTAACATTGCGTGAAATTACCGCGCTTGGAAGCGCGGTAATTTAAAAGCCTAAAAAGACTCAGTGTCTAGGCTTAATGCTTAGAACAGCTTTTATTGAAACTGGTAATCTGTTTCTCAGCTTCATCTTTGGAGATACCGTAAAGCTCTTGTAGTTTTCCTGAAAGCATCTCGCGGTTTCCCTTGATCTGTTCTACATGGTCATCGGTTAGCTTGCCCCATTGTTGACGAGCTTTACCTTTAAGTTGTTTCCAGTTGCCTTCAACTTGATCCCAATTCATAGTTTTCTCCTCATTTAGAATGAAAGACATAATCGAGTGCTTTTAAATGACTCGACCATGTGGACATCATAAAGCTGGCTAAGATTTGTTGAAGTCGGTAGCTAACTGAAACCAATGTGGGAGAGCGCTGACAGCCTAAGCTGTCAGCAGGATGAGAAAATGGGGCAGCCGTGAAAGCTGTCCGGTAATTTACTGACCTATGCGGCGGCTAAAACTAATGGCATAGGCCGCAGGGCGGGCCAGCAAGATCGGGTCACTGGATGGACTGATGCCATCAGGGAGAAGCAAGGGATTGAACATAATGCTTTTCTCTGCTTGCTGGCTATCAGCTACCACTGCTTTTAAGGCTAAGGTACCGAGTTCCACCAGTTTTCTGTCATTCGGCCAAACAGCGGTTGGATCGTTGATCGGGTCATCCTTTTCTGCCAACTGTACATAGATCTTGAACTTGGCCTCACCACTTTTCAGGCGTTCAGGCAGCTCTTTCATTAAGTAATTGGGGTCTGCTATTGCAAGCTGTTCGGCAGGCAAGGATTGTTCGCCTGCGACTGGTAGGATACGGTAGCGACCATAATGGCTCTCGCCTTTGGCATTAGTGAAATTGAATGCATTCACACCATAGAATGCGAGTGTGGTGAAGCTTAAAGGGGCTGGTTTGGGGGTGGTGACAAACTTCAATGCGGCAGGGTGCGTACCCAAAAATTGCTCAATCGGTGATGGTTTTGGGGCATCTGTTCCGCTGGCGGCGACTGCATTTAGTAACCCTAGGAAATCTTCCGGGTTGGATACCGGAAAACCGTTGTAAGAGATACTGACGATATCGGTTAAACCACCATCTGGCAGGCTGAATCGAATCGCGATGCCATGCGGGCTTGCATTGTTATCAGCATCTGGCATGACTGGCACACCTGTCGCATTGGAGAATCTTACCGTCACAGGCGTACTCTCTTTTTGTAAATGTGGTGCCTTACTCAAGCTGGCTGCTTCGGCGGTTGGCGTGAATGTGCCTGTTGCCATGATGCCTTTGGCATGGTTAGCCCTGAAACCTTTATAAGGCCCATGTGCAAGCTTTGTGAGTGTATTTACCAGTTGCTCGACAACGGGTTTTGTATTCTCGGCAGCATCTTGTGCATGAACATTTAGTGCGAGACTGAATACCATCAAGCCCAGAATGAGGCCACCTGCGGTATGGGTTGTTATTCTAGGGATAGAACAGGCGCTTTGCATGACGAACCTTTCTGGAATGATTAGCAGATGAAAAGCCAATAAAGATTGTGGTATTTAGCTTTTGAAGCATCATATTACAGACGCTTCTTGACTGCTAGATGACATGGCTCTTTCATATTTTTTAGCGATAAACAAAGCAGAATGGTCAGGCAACCCATTTCTGCGGTTCAACGCCAGACTCAGGTGACGCATAGAGTACCAAGTCATAATAATAACTACCATTATGCTGACGTATGCGGTAATGATAATCGCCCGCTAGTGTATCAATCTTCTCTATTACGTCGAGCAGATCCAATGCATAGTGATACACGCATGCGGCAATGCGGGGGCGATCATTTGCTAATAACCGCTTTGCACCTTGCAGGGTTTTAGGCTCATAGCCTTCTACATCCATTTTGAGAAAGCTCATGTGTTCCAGCTCATTATCCAAACTGGTGGTCTCGACCAATACATTGCCCTCTGCCGATACGGAGCTCGACATGGTGCCGGTTTGGTGAAATCTTAACGTCTCGGCTTGATATGAAACGGCCTTATTGATCAGCTTTAGGTTATCTAGAGGTAGCGTGGAAAGTTTAGACAGTACTTTAAAGTTGAATTCATCAGGCTCAAAGCCTGTGATGCTGGCATATTGCCAATCGGTCGCGCTAAGAAATTTATTGATGATGGGGCCTTGGTAAGCACCGCAATCAACATAGTGTTCGCGGCTACCTAAGCGAAACGTCGTGGGTTGTGCATAAGGGGAGAAATACTCTTCAGTCGGATTTGACCAGACTTTTAATAGAGGGGCACGGTCAAACGTTAAACGCAGCAATAGATTCGCGTAGAGTGTTTCTTGGCTGAAATCATCATCAAACCGTTCCGCAAGGCGAAGAAAGTCATCGAGCCTCTCTAGTGTTTTTTGGCGGTAGACATTCACGGATTCATATACCGAGAATCGATCAAACTGTGCTTGAGCTACGGTGCAATCCCACAGCTCAATACCAGCCTCACGACTGAGTGCGGTAAATAAAGACCGTGCCCAAGGAGATGCTGAGAAATCCAGTGCGATCGCTTTGGGATATTGGCCTGCGCGCTCCAGAAACTCTTTTGTCGACCAGCGTGGTATTCCAAATATATGCGTTTCTGTGGAAACGTCATCTATTGCCGCGATAGGTTGTTTAAGCTGTTCTGCGATTGCCTGGCAATGCATGGAACCTAACCCGGAAAGCGGTGCAAAGAAAAATACCGGACGGTCTATCAAATCAGGAATGATTGGCCCCGCAGAGTTCTTTGCTGCTTCTAGTACTGCTGCTTTGTATATGTCTTTATTGTTGTGGGACATGGCTAGACCTTCGTAGATATTTTAAGATAATGAATGGGTATTTGCGTTGCGGTTTTCAACAATCACGATGTCTTCGTCAAAAGCCGCATATATAAAGGTCTTGGCTGGAATATGCTGGGAGAATTTACCCGGTTTATCTACAACACTTAGTTTGCCGATCTCAATATGATCAGTAACGATAACACCATGTCCAAGTGTGGCATTTGCACTGACTTTTACTTGGGCGCCAATGACGACACCAGGTGCTATCCATGCGGAGTGTGCGATGACAGTATTACTACCAATATTTGTACCTGCCCCTATGACTACGTTGTACCCGATCTGGCAATGATGGTCGATGATTGCACCGCTACCGATGAAGCTGTTCTCACCAACCTTTGTGGTCTTGGCGACTAATGTACCTTGGCAGATCAATGGCGGCATTTTGAATCCACGGGATTTGATTTCTGCCATCAATTCATAGCGTCTGAAATTAAGAAATTGATCATCGAAAGCAACAAATGCAGTGCAGCGCTTTGCGTCGATGGCATCCAGTTCGCTTAAGTCAAAACGATATGCATTATCCTGTTGTAAGCGGATGCCAATGATTTCCAGATCCGGCTCGATCTCTTGCCATGATGCGATTGCGAGATCCACTTGGGGAGCGCTGCCAATAATGAGTTTTGTGGCTGCCATTAGAGTGTGACCTTGCCTTCCATTACATCCATATACCAATCTTGAATCGCACTGATACCATATTCATAATCACCTAGCACTGCATGGGCCGCATTGCTGTGCAAACCAGCCTGAATGTTTTCCATCACCTCAAAATCTTCTCGCAATACTGTATCTGCGCCCATCAGATGCGCGTGTAATACCGCCGCAGAAGTGGCATAAGGACGTTTTTTCTTTGCTGTGACGTAATAGATCATGACATCTGTACGATCAGCAGATACCGGTTGGTGATGCTCGATGATAAAAGAATAGCCCCCGCTGCCGGATGCAATGTGCAGATTGGGAAATATTAGCCAGTTGTAATACCAGTCTTTATCACTATAACGCTCAACATACTCATGCCAAGCATAGGATTCCCGCGTTTTTATAGGCTCATCAGGCCCGCCATTACTGAATCCAGCTAATAAATCTAGCGCTTGCTGGTGATCTTTTGTACCGTTGGCATGGTACTGCTTGGCATGTTTGATGGCGGTTTCATCCATCGCCACCTGGAATCTCACGTTCTGGTAAAGCGAACGTGAATGCAGATAACGTGGATGATGGCCATCGCGCAGATTCTCATAAGCCAGTTTCCAATTTAATTTGGTTTTGTACGTTGTAAATAGCACTTCACTATCAAATGCATTGGAGACATCTTCCAGTTGGGCTATCAGCGCTTGGTTGAACTGAGCATTCAGTGGTAAAGAGTCGGCTGCCAGATTAATGAAAACGAGGTTACCGATAGTTTCCAGCCTGAATCGTTTAAGGCCTAAGCATTCACGTTCCTGTTGTTCATAGCGAAAAACTTCATGTTCAAATGGCATATTTTCCACTTTGCCATCGCTGCTATATTTCCAGCCATGGTAGCCACATACCAGTGACCTGATGCCATGGGCTTGAGTTTGTAATGGATTTTGTCGATGCGCGCAGAGGTTCTCAAACGCACGCAATTCACCATTGAAGTTTTGTATGACAATCGGGATGCCGCCGATATTGCGCGTAATAAAGCTATTGTGTTGTGCCAACATCATTTTTAAACCGACAAACTGCCATAAAGGCTTGAATAGCAATTCACGCTCGCGTTGAAACCAGTCTTGCGAGATATAAGCTTGTGGTGGCATTCTCGACTGCATTATTTGCTAGCCTCTTTTGCCGTTATATCTGTTTGGGGCATCGTCTTATTGGCGGATTTACTTGTATAAATATGCACGGCTGATGGGAAGAGGCTATCAATGAATGTACCCTCAGCTAAAGACGTTAAATAAGCACCCGGCATATCTATTGAGCAATGACGGCCTACGGTGATATTAGCGCCCAGATTGATGTCAGAGCCTATGACGACATGTTGCCCCACTTTCACATATTGTCCTATCGATGCACCTGAGCCGACCCAGCAATTTGCGGCAATCTGTGCACCATAATCTATTCTGGCACCTGTATTGATCAATGTATTGTTGCCGATGCTTGCACCAGAAGCGATGATCGCGCCGGCCCCAATCCAGCAATTTTCCCCTATACGACTATCAGGAGCAATGATCGCACTTGGGTGAATCAAAGTCGTGGATTTCAAACCTAGTAAGCGTGCTTGACCATAGATCTCAAGTCTGGCGAAATTAAGAGCATTTTGGTCGATTGCTGCAAATATCTCTATCTCGGTGTTGTTTAATAGACTCAGTTGTTCATTCACAGCATTTGCCGCGTCATCGGTTGAGTCTAAGCGTATAAGTTGTAATTTACGCTCACCTTGAGATAGTTGCGGCCAAGTGCTGGCGATTGTCTCAAACACAATGCCGCAACCTATTAATACTAGATCAGGTGGCTGGGTCATGGTTGAGTTTCCATCAGGTCAAGATATACCTCGGCAACGTTTTGCAGTTGCACTTCATAAGCACCGTGATAGCTTGGTTTTCCGTTGTCATACAGATTAGATTGCAATCCTTCAAGTAATGCACGGTCTTCATCCAGTACGCGCTTTTCGCTTTTGAGATACCCCCACAAGATTGCAGATAACGCACGGATCTTATTGGTTTCCCGCGCTGTCATTAAACTTAGTCTCACATCGGTAAGACTTGCACTGATCGGGTCGAATTGTTGAATGAGGAATATGAGCCCGCCAACAGAGATGAAATTGACGTTTGGGTAAATGAAATGGGTATGAAATGTATCAGGCTCACCAAACCCTTCGACTGAGGCTTGCCAAGGCCATTTCTTTACCTGCATTTCCATGGTGGAGGCGTAACTCAAGCTGGATAAAAGCGTTTTCTCAGGCAATGCTTTGCGAGCGGGGGCACTTGAGATTGCAGCTTTGTTAATCAATGGTTTAAAAGTTTGCGGATGTACGAAGGGTATATGGTTGTAATCCAGAACATTTTCAAAATTCAATTTCCAGTTGAATTGAGATGGCACACTGGTATGGATGACTTGTGATGAAAAGTAACCAGAAATCGTCGTAAGTTGTTGCCGGAACTCATCTGTAAACTGTTCCTCGATAGGTAATGGATCAGCATCTATGTTGATAAAAATGAGGTTGCCGATTATTTCTATCGCAAATTGGCGCAAACAAAGCTTTTCTTTTTCATCCGCAGTGAAATGATATAAAGCTTCTTGATGCGGAATGCTTTTGACATGCCCATCATCCGTGTAGCTCCAGCCATGATAACGACACGCGAGCTTGCGTTGACCATACGCTTCTAGTTGCAGAGGGGCTTGCCGATGGGCACATTGATTCTCAAATGCCTTGATCTCCCCGGCAAAGTTTTGAATCAGGATGGGTATGCCGCCAATGGTTCGCGTCAAAAAAGCATCTGGTTCACTGAGTAAGGTGCGTAATCCGGCAAAAATCCATAACTTAGAGAAGATTTGTTTTTGCTCTTTGGCAAAGATATCCGGGTCTATATAGTGTTTCTGAGAAAGCTTGGAAAGCATTACTTGAACTCGAAGCGCTTGGCCGGATTACCAAATACGGTCACGCCAGCAGGCACGTTAGCGACGACGACGCTTCCGGCACCGATGATGGCACCATCACCGATTTTGACTCGGGGTAATATCGTGGCATGGGGGTGAATAACCACATCATTGCCAATCACGGCGTCACCCCCACAAAATACGAAATTACCGATATGGCAGAATTCACCAATCTTGACGCCATGCCCGATGATGGATGAGCCTAAAATGGTAACGAACCTGCCAATTTGAGCATCTACACTGATAGAAACATTGTCATCAAAAATACAGCCTAGCCCAATGGTCGCACGTTCTCCCAGACGCAGATTCTTACGTAATATAAAGAAATCCGCATCTTGTTCGCGCAATGGTGCTGTATAGGTTCGGCGATCTGCTGGTGATCCTAATGCATTGATAAAGATATCACCTGGTTCAATCTTATAGCTTAATGGATCGCCCAGAATCGGTACGTCAGGCAGGCCTTCAATATCAGCTCGATTGTCGAGGAATCCTTTGATATCCCAGTCTTTCTGGTACGCTGAATCTTCGCGTAACATCCACAATATGCTGCGACCATAACCACTAGCCCCGATAATAATCACATGTTTTGGCGCGCTCACTATGCGTACTCCAGGCCACCATCCATTGCGAATACCGTACCTGTCACCACACGGCTTGCGTCAGATAATAAATACAGGCAAGCTTGGGCGATATCCGCTGGTTGGCCGACGCCTAACGGATAGCGTTTGCTGATTTCATCGAACCAAGGACGATCTTCGGTCGTCAGGGTAGTTTCTACCAAGGCAGGGCATAATGTATTCACGCGAATCTTGCGACGGGCAAGCTCTAGCGCCATCGGGCGCATCACACCAATCAACGCTGCTTTAGAGCCAGCATACGGGCCTACACCGACCGTGCCGCTTAATGCTGCTACAGATGACATGAAGATGATAGAGCCGCCATTTGTGATTAATTGCTTTGCCAGCAGGTGACGAGTAAGCATGACTGGAGATGTGTAATTAGTTGCCATTACTTCGCTGAGATGAGTCTCACTAACCAGTTTCATTGGCGATAGACCGCGAATGCCTGCGCAATGCACGACACCATCCACCTTGCCGCATTCGACTGCAACATTCATGAGCTTATCCATATCGGTCAACTCGGCGATGATGCTACGGTGCCCACTACCCAACAGTGATTTGAGTGTCTCATCCAAGCGTTGTTGATCGCGACCGCAAATCACCAGTTTTGCACCCGCTGCTGCGAGATATTTGGCTGTTTCCTGCCCCAAACCTTTAGATGCGCCTGTGATAAGAATCGTCTTGCCTGCCAAACCGAACAGCGTCGCGGCTACAAGCTCGGGTGTAATTTCGTTATCAACCATTTATAGCCTCATCGCTATCGAAAGACCGCCATCAATGGTCAGAATGCTGCGTGTGACCCATCGACTGGCGGGTGATAGTAGATAGACTACGCCTGGCGCAATATCCGTGCTTTCGATCTTGCCCATAGGCGTCAGCTCAGATTGTTTGTCCATATCGATCATGGTGCCTAAGCTTTCAAGCATTGGCGTATCTACATAGCCGGGCGCAACATAGGTCGCGCGGATATTTTGCTTGCCATGCTCAAGCGCAAGGGTGCGGATATACGATTCCAACGCTGCTTTTGAAGCGGCATAGCCTGCGCTGGCAGAAGGGCAGGCGCGTGATGCTAGTGCCGTCACATAAACCAATGACGCACCCGTATTGAGCTTTTTCTTGTATAGCAATCGTTGTGTCAGGTTGGCTGGTGCAAGGTAATTGACCGATAACATCTGTTGCAGGTGCTTTTCATTCGCCATACGTACAGGCGCTAATGAGGCTGCACCTGCGCAATAGGCGAGACCATCATAAAGAGGGGCGGCTTCAATCAATGCTTCGCGGGTATCAACTTCTGTTAAGTCACCGATGATCATTTGGTGATCAGTACCATATAACTGATCAAGCACAGCCTGCAAACGTTCTGCTGAACGGCCATTGATGACTAATGTTGCACCCAGACTTGCGCATAATATGGCAACCGCCTTGCCTATGCCGGATGATGCACCCGTCACAAGGATGGTTCTACCCTCGAGAACAAAATTCTCTGTGCCGTTGAATGCCGGTGCGCTGACTGAACTTGTATTGACTATACTAGTATCGCTCATGCCTCGATCAATTCCGGGAATTTGGCGCCTTCTATCTCAATCACACAGCTTCCCCATGATAGGCCTATCCCAAAGCCTGAAAGCAGGAGTGTGTTATGCCCAGATTCCAATGCCTCTCGAATACGGGCAGTCATGGTGACAGGGATGGATGCCCCGCTGGTATTGCCAAAATCATGGAGCGTCATCGGTACTTTTTCAGGCGTCAGCCCTAATTTTTTACGGATAGTCTCATTGATCATTCGATTCGCCTGATGGAACAGGAAATAATCGATCTTGTCTTTATCGTAGCCTGAATATTCCAATAGGCTATTTACTGCTGGTGGTATTTGTTGGGTAGAAAAACTCAAGACCGCCGGACCATCCAGAATCAAACCAGCTTCGGTGCGCCAATTGCCATTCTCGTCTTTATGCGGTACTAAATGATGTACCGCTGTTGGTTGCCGATGGCCGCCAACTGGCAACATGATGGCTTGGTAGCCGCTACCATCGCTATTGAGGTCAAAATACATCGGTGGTGCGGATGGGTCATACTCTAAAGCGGTTGCGGTACCGGCATCGGAGAAGAGTGGGTCGATCACGGTCGCGCATTTATCACCGACAAGCACCAAGCCCTTTTTGATGGTACCTGCCGAGATCATGCAGCCGAGAATATACAGTGCGAACGGGTAACCGGAACAACCTAAATTCACATCAAATGCGATCGTCGTTTTGGTAAGTTTTAATCTATCCTGCAAGATGATTGCAGTCGCAGGGATCAGATAATCCGGCGATTGCGTCACCACGATGAGTGCTTCCACATCCTCTTTCTGCCAGCCGATCTCTTCGAGCAGTTTTTCTGTCGCTACAAATGCCAGATCAGAGAAACATTGCCATTCAGAGCATATACGCCGATGCGATATGCCGATATTGCGCACCAAGCGTTCACGCTCAGATTGCATGTGTGGCGGGCAGTCATCGATATTCGAAAGAATACGTTTCGGCACACAGGTCGTCATGCCGACATATTTGACATTCTTTAATGTGGATTGCGACATGTTGATCTAGCTTGTCAGTTTATAGATATCGTTTAATACGACACACTTTACCAAGTCATTGCCCGTAATGGTTTTGCTGTATTCCATATCACACATGACGATCACACCTAACGCGGCAAGGGAATCCCATTCAGGCAAAGTCAGTAACTCTGTGTCAGCAGTCAGCTCTACAGGTTCTTGAAAGTCTACGGCTTCAGTAAATTTTTCAATGAATGTTTCAATTGTATCCATTTGGTTCCCTAATTAAACTTGATGTGGTTAGTGATTATTTGATACTACCTTATTAACGATATCGGCAATTTGTTGGATTTGTTCAGTCGTTATAAAAACAGAAAACGGCAGGCCGATAAGGTCAGTAGCTATTTTGTCAGCTTCTGTCGTATCCAGATGGATGACCGGGCCGATCTTTTTTGCGTGTTGATGTAATAATGGCTGATACCAGCGTCTTGTGCCAATGCCTTTTTCTGCGCAGATACGTTCAAGGTATTCTCGTTTTGCGCTTGAGCCTACACGTATGCTGAGCGTATTGGGTGCTGCTAATATATCTCCGGATTGCCAAGTGATGGCATTGTTACAAGCATCATCAAGGGTTTGGCGATAATGCGCATAGATCGTTTGGCGTTTTTCCGCTTGTGCATCCCAAGAATCCAGACTCGCCAAGCCAACCGCCGCATGGAACTCTGATAATTTGGCATTGCTGCCAGCATAGGATAGCTGTCCAACAGGAAGATTAGCATCCGGGTTCAAATTGATACCGAAATTACTAAGCTGTGCAATCAGAGCAGTGGTTTTTCCGTCGCCGCAGACAACAAAGCCGCCCTCACCTGCAACAAGGGATTTTGTGGCATGCATACTGAATACGACAGGGATATCCGATGCGGTTACCCACTGGCTGCCGAAAGCGCCTGCGGCATCGATCACGATGCGGATACCTGTGGATTTCTGGAATTCACTCCACGCCACGGTATCTTGTGGTTGACCGAAAGTCGCAACGACCAATGCCGCTTTCGCGTTACTTTCTTTTATCACGTTCTTTGCGATATCTGGGGTCAGTAACCAGCTCGCAGGGTCAATGTCTGTGACGACCGGAATATGCCCGGCGTGGATAACAGCAGTCAATGTTGCAACAAAAGTAAGTGCTGGTACGAGTATGTGTGAACCTTTAGGCAAATCCAGACTGCTCAACGCGAGCTCAAGACCTAAGGTGGCGCTGCTTGTTGTGACGACTTGTAGGGTGTGTGAACTATGCGCTTGAAAGCGTTCTGCAAGGCGGCTCTCCAGCTCTTTCACCAAAGGGCCGAAGTTGGAATAATGCCTTTTTTCATCGATTCGCCCCAAATATGGCCAAAGTGCCTCGCGATCAGGCACTTGTGGCAAAAGTAGAGGAATGGATATTGGTAAGCTCATTTAGCTGATGGTTGCTCTGGCGATAACGTTTTTATTGATTCGACTTCATTACCTATATCGTATCCTGAATGGAGATATTGTGGATTACCCGTGATGAAATTAAACCACATCAGTCGATAGGCATTTTCAAGTTCAATACAGCGGGCTTTGTAACCCATTAAAGCACTTGCCCGCATTCTATCTCTAATGGTTTTTCTATGCATGGCCAAGCTTGCGGGATCATTAAGTAGCAGTAAGGCTATTTTTACATATTCATCTTCATTACTTGCGACTAATAGATGTAATCCTAGCCCTTGTAAAGTGCGGGCACTCGATGCTGAAACGGATTCAGCAGAATCCAGCGCCACGACCGGCAACCCCATCCAAAGTGCGTGTAGAGTTGTTGTTCCGCCAGATATGGGAAATGTATCCAACGCAACATCGGCGATAAATCCACGTTCCATGAATTCGCTTAAGGGAACCGTGGGAGAAATGAAGACCCTGTCCATTGGTAGTCCGAACTGTTCTAACTTTGGTTGCAGCGTGGAGAGAGCATCTTCTTGATTGATTTCCTGCACATGAATCAATAGTCTGGCATCTTCCTGCTGCTCTAGTATGCGTCCCCACAATTGGAGCATCTCATCGGTGATCTTTTTGGAGCTATTCAGGGATACAAGTGTGGGCGCGCCATTCGCCAACATCGGCGGCTCAAGTGCGAGAGGCGATTCAGGTGGTGGTGTATAGCTCGCCATGCATGCCACACGAAATAACTTCTCAACGTAATACTGATCGTTACCTACCGGATCCATACCGTAATCCGTGATACGGTAATCCATCGCTTGCATGCCCAATGTGCCGCCGATGTAACCTAGCCAAGTGACTTGGACAGGTGCTGCCCTACGTGCAAATACGAATAATTTATGGCCTTGCGTATGGCCCGAAAGGTCGATCAGGATATCGATCTTATGTTTGCGGATCAGCGTGAATAGCGCATCATCATTCATGCCAGAAACATCGAACCAATTGGGTACCAGCTTCTTTAATCTATCGGTGACCTTGTCTTTGGCCTTGCTGGTAGAGAAAACGAATACATCCACATTTTCAGGGTCATGGTTGGCAAAGACTGGCTCTAAAAAAAAGGCGATAGAGTGTTCGCGCATATCGCCTGAAACATAACCAACACGCAGTTTGCGCATTGGTGAAAGGTCTATGCTGAATGGTTTGGATTTTGATATCAGCGGGTCGGCAAAACGTTTTCCCCAGTTCTGATAAAGCGCCAGTTTTTCTGTGGGGTCACTATTTGCGATGCTCCTGATATGCGCACGCTCCAAGGCAATCACATAATCATCTGGTCGAATAAGTGCTGCGCGGTCAATGAGGTCACAAGCTTCTGCTTGCCTGCCTAAATAGAAATAGCAGACTGCCATTCCGTAGAGGGTATCTGTCTCGTTCGGGGCTAAAGTACGCACAAATTCAAATGCTTCGGCAGATTGGCGATATTGTCTGGCGCGCATCAAGACATAACCGATTCTTGTCCATACCGTGACTTGTTCTGCAGGCGTGGCATCTGTTCCTAAAGCTGAAAGTGCGGCCGTGAACTTCGTCAATGCCGACCAGTAGTCGCCAGTAGTTTCGGCTTCTAAACCCTGCTGGAATAATTTCTTTGATTGATTTGAAACAGATGTCGACAATATGTTTTCTTTAGCTGATCAGCATGCTTGTAATTTTATTTCACCCTTTAAAATGTTAAAGAGCGCTGATTAAACTCTACCTTTAATCTTTTATAGTCGTTGCATCGATTATAAGGATATTTTGCCATCATATTACTGATTTGCCCGCGCGCTTGCTAGATATGCGTTTAACCAGCTCATAAGAAAGCAAAAGATGCACTGCATGTAGGTTTGCTAATTGGGGGTGAACCTACGTAAAATACGTAAAGTCTCTACTCAGTAGCGTCATCGCTATTTTGAAGCGACTGAATTTTTTGAAATATATCTTTAGGCTCACTTGTTCACGCTCACATGGCAGTACTCAATTGATTCATCTAACTATCAACGGTAATCCACGGCAGTTTGAGGTCGCGCAACTAACGGTTGCGGGGCTTGTCGAAACGCTCGGTTTGATCGGTAAGCGTTTGGCGATAGAGCGCAATGGCGAAATCGTGCCGCGCAGCCTATTTGCAGATACTGCATTATTAGAAGGTGATCAATTGGAAATTGTTGGCGCAGTGGGGGGCGGTTAATTTTTATGCATACACTCGAGATAGCAGGCAAGACTTATAACTCACGTTTGCTGGTGGGCACTGGTAAATACAAAGACTTTACGGAAACTCGCGCGGCAATCGATGCTAGCGGTGCCGAGATCGTCACAGTGGCCATTCGCCGTACTAATATCGGCCAGAATGCAGGCGAGCCGTCGCTTTTAGATTATCTGCCACCGGAAGAATTTACCTATCTGCCCAATACGGCAGGCTGTTATTCCGCTGATGATGCGATTCGTACTTTACGCCTTGCGCGGGAGTTGTTGGATGGGCACACACTGGTAAAGCTTGAAGTATTAGGCGATCAGCAAACCTTGTACCCGAATGTCGTCGAGACCATCAAAGCGGCTGAGGTATTGGTCAAAGAAGGCTTCGATATCATGGTCTATACCTCGGATGACCCCATCATTGCCCGCCAACTTGAAGAGATTGGCTGCTGCGCTGTGATGCCGATGGCATCCTTGATTGGTTCCGGCATGGGGATTCTGAACCCGTGGAATCTGCAGATTATCATTGAGAATGCTAAAGTGCCTGTGCTGGTAGACGCTGGCGTTGGCACAGCTTCTGATGCAGCGATTGCGATGGAGTTAGGCTGTGATGGCGTGCTGATGAATGCAGCAATCGCTGGCGCGCAAAATCCTGTATTGATGGCAACCGCGATGCGAAAAGCAGTGGAAGCTGGTCGCGAAGCATTTTTGGCTGGCCGTATGCCAAAAAAACTATATTCTGCTGCACCAAGTTCTCCGACTACAGGGCTTATTGCCTAAGGCTATCGATGATGAGTAGCGATAAACGTTATGAATTTTCGGTGAGTGTTCAAACGTTATTCATCGCAGAGCAATCCGATATCGAACAGAACCGTTACGTGTTCTCTTATACGATTCGTATCGCAAACACGGGTAATGTATCAGCACAATTGATTAGCCGTCACTGGGTCATCACTGATGCCGGGGATAGCGTGCAAGAAGTACGCGGCCTTGGCGTGATCGGTGCGCAGCCATTACTAAAGCCCGGCGAACACTTTGAATATACAAGTGGCACCGTCATCAAGACTCCTACTGGAAAGATGCATGGCACTTACCAAATGGTGGCTGAAGATGGCAAACAATTCGACACGTCTATCCCGTCATTCACCTTAACTATGCCACGCGTGCTTCACTAAGTTATCTTTATGTATCGCTATATACCCGTTTTACTCGCTTTATTGCTTGCTGCCTGCGGTTCGCAAGAGGTCAAACCGACACCAACTGCTTGTCGTTGCGCAGTTGATGCTGAGCACCCTGCTGTACCAATCCCTGAAGTGCAAAAGCCGCAGCTTGAGCCTAAAACTGCTGAAATAAAGATTCCAGATTATGGCTTGCTACGTCCTGCAAATTGGCAGGATGTGGAGTCCATTCAGCAAGATAATTTAGTGCAAGCTTGGCCTGCATGGATGCAAAGCTGCTCGGCGTTAAAAACTAAACCTGCTTGGCAGAATGTTTGTGAGATCGCAGCAACCATGAATAACCCTGATCCAGTGGCGATTCAGCAATACTTCAAACAGTATTTCAACGTCTATGCTACGACCAATGTTGATAGCACCGATACAGGTATGATCACTGGTTATTATGAGCCTCTGCTCAAAGGTAGCCCTGTGAAGACGGATACCTATAAATACCCTTTGTATAGCAGGCCGGATGACCTCATTACGGTAGAGCTCGCGAGCCTATTCCCCGAGCTTGCCAACAAACGTGTGCGTGGGCGCGTCGTGGGTACTAAGCTGATTCCTTATTACAGCCGTAGCGAGATCGATGCCAATCAATCGCCATTGCAAGGAGCGGAGTTGCTATGGGTCAATGACCCGATCGACCTATTCTTTTTGCAGATACAAGGCTCTGGCCTTGTCGTGCTTGATAATGGTCAACAGATACATGTCGGCTATGCAGATCAGAATGGTCAGTCTTATCAATCGATTGGGCGTGTGTTGATTAACCGTGGCGAATTGAGCGCCGATAAAGCGTCGATGCAAGGCATCAAGAACTGGGCGCGTAATAATGTCGATAAGCTACAGGATCTGCTGAATACTAATCCAAGTTATGTGTTCTTCCGTGAGTTGCCTAAGGGATTGCCAGGGCCACTCGGTGCTTTGGGTGTGCCCATTCTGGCCGAGCGTGCGGTCGCAGTCGACCCTCGCTTTATTCCGCTTGGCGCCCCAATATTCTTGGCGACGACCTATCCTAACAGTAGCAAGCCATTAAATCGCTTGATGATGGCACAAGATACCGGTGGTGCCATCAAGGGCGGGGTTCGTGCAGATTTCTTCTGGGGTGCGGGCAATGAAGCAGGTAAACAGGCTGGTGCCATGAAACAAAAAGGTAAGATTTGGGTGTTCCTACCCAAAGAATTCGTCTTACCCGGCCTTCAATAGCCTAGTCTTCAAAAGTTAGATAAATTAGAAACCACTAAATTAGAAAACACGATGAGCGCAAAAGACAGTAATGGCAATGAATTAAATGAAGGTGACGCCGTTCAAGTGATTAAAGATTTGAAGGTTAAAGGATCATCTATTACTTTAAAGCGCGGCAAGGTCTTCAAAAGCATTCATCTGACAGAGGATGATGAAGAGGTTGAATGCCGTGAGGGTAAGACTACCATCGTACTGAAGACCTGTTTCTTGAAAAAAGTCTGAATCGATTCAGACTTTTAATCCCAAACGTAAGTATCCATCGCCAGAATACCAAACGTGGTTTCTGGCGCATAACGCCTGACATTCTCTCTATCTTTAGCAGCACCCAGCGCTACAAATAAAGGGCTGAGGTGATCCTCATGCGGATGTGCTCTTACGCCACCGGGTGCAAGTGCGCGGTAATTAAGTAAGGCATCAGTATCGTTATGTTCGATCTTGTCGGCGATCCAGTTCGCAAATTGCAGAACGTAATCTAATGAGAGTGCCTCACGGTTCATACTGAAGAAATCACTCAGGTTATGTGTCACAGCCCCTGAACATAAGATCATCACGCCATCATCTTGCAAAGGACTGATTGCCTGCCCTAACTGATAATGTTCTGCAGGGCCAAGATGGCTTTGTATTGATAACTGCGTAACAGGAATATCTGCTTGTGGGTAAAGCAGCATCAATGGCACCCATGCACCATGATCAAGACCGCGATCCAATGAAGTGGTGATAGGAATATTCGCTTGCTCCAACACATCGACCACCTGTTTTGCCAGCCCAGGTGCGCCATTTGCCGGATATTGCATCTTGTACATCTCTGGGGGGAAGCCGCCAAAATCGTGAATTGTTTCTGGTTTCTCTGCAAAACTGACTTGCGCCGCTTTTGTATCCCAATGTGCAGATATGACCAGAATGGATGTTGGTCGCGGTAATGACGTACCTAATTCGCTGAGCATGCGCCCAGTCTCGCCAGGCTCCATTGCCAATGTCGGTGCCCCATGCGAGATAAAAAGAGTCGTCATTTTTTAGTGTGGCAGTGTTTTAAAGAGTGAGTGGTGCTTTAAGGGCGGGAAATAATCTTTTGCTTACTAGCAGTGTAGTTAAAAATGCGATGAAGTGGCAACTGCTTAAGACCCATTAAACATCTTTTAGGCTAGAAAATATTTAGAAGCAACCTATCGATTGGCCTGAGTTGGCAATTATTTAGATAGAAGACGCTTTATTAACAACTCATAAAATACCATGCCCGCAAGCATGGCGATTGAAAACAAGACGGGTGCAACATCACCGATTGCTACACTGACAATCGCTGGACCGGGGCAATATCCAGCAAGCCCCCAACCTATGCCGAATATAATGGCACCGACGATAAGTGGAGCATCTAAATCCCGCTTGGCTGGAATCTCTATGTGTTCACCCAGCGCGGAATGAGGGTTGACCTTTGCTTTGCGAAAAGCGAAATAGGCAATCGAGATCGCACCAATCATAACAAACGCCAGCGATGGATCCCAGTTACCCGCAACGTCAAGAAAACCGATGACTTTTGCCGGATTGGTCATGCCAGAAATGATCAAGCCCAACCCAAAAATAAGACCTGCAATCAATGAAGATAGGTATGCCATGGCTTAAGTTTTAATGAACAGGTGATGGGTCAAGTAAACAACCAATGCTGCACTCAGCATAAAAATAATAGTGGCGGCTATGGAGCGCAGTGAAAGTCTTGATATCCCGCAAATACCATGTCCGCTTGTACATCCAGAACCATAACGAGTGCCAAACCCGACCAGTAAGCCCGCGATGATAATGGTGCTCCACCCGCCTTGGGTAGCAGCAATTGGTAAAGGATGGAATAAAGCATAAATAAGCGGTGCTAAGATTAGTCCGGTAATAAAAGCGAATCGCCAGCCCAGCTCCCGTTTTTTTGCGGATAATGCCTCACCAAGAATGCCACTGATGCCAGCAATCTTGCCATTGATGAGCAATAATATCGAGGTGGCTACGCCGATTAATATTCCGCCAAGCAGTGAGCTCCATGGCGTGAATTCCGACCAATTAATCATTGCTTATCCATCGTCTTGGTTAATCTTTTATAGTACCCAGCTATAGGATACACCAATCGCATCTTGGTACATCTTCAGGTTTGCATTGCCGCCGCCAAAAGCGTTAGGGATTGATTGATCGCCTTTCACGGTATTTTCGAATGCATGGATATAACTGAAAGATAACTCGCTCTTATTTTCAAACTTCCAGCTTCCACCGAATGTAATATGGTCTTCAATAATGCCGGGAGCCAATACATTAAATAAAGTCTGGCTATCTGATATCGGCTGGGTGGAATGATTATATCCAGCGCGCAAAGTCAGCGTATCGTTATAGGCATATATCGCCCCTAATTTATAAACAGTCACATCTTTCCAACCAAATCCCGGGGCATTGCTGGAGCCTAATGGTGAAGTGAGCGCCCCCGGGTTACTGATCGCATCTACGTCACCATATAAAATACGTTGTACATCACCAGCCAATGTGAAACTGGGTGTAACTTTTAAAGCGGCACCAATGCCGTAAGTCGCGGGAATGTCGAAGCTACCGTTATCCGCGAATAATCCCTTATATCGGTCAAATTTTGTTGTATAGGTTTTGGTTTGGTAGGTAGCGCCTAAGGTAATCGCATCGGTTACTTGACCGACCCAACCGATATGTAATCCCGCACCGTAGGAAGAATCCGTGCCTTTATCGGTCACATGATCGGGTGAGGCAGAAAATGCAGGATTATCAAAATTCTGTAAGCCGCGTGCTTTGAATAACTGGTATGCAAGGTTCAGGCTGATACCGATAGATTGTGTGGGTGTTACCTTCCATGAAATCGTCGGTGAAACGAACAGCTGGACTAGATTAACGCCTGCCCGAGTATTACCGAACAAGGGGAATCCATCCTTGTAATCTGTATTCAGCCCACCATTTCCGTAAACACTTATCCCTGCTGCTAGATCTTGGTTGATCTGGTGCTTATAAGCGACCTCGGGAATCACGAAATTCTCGGTATCGTTAGCATCATACGTACCATTCACGGGCGCTAAACTTCCTGTGATCTCAGATTCTCTTTGCGGGCGAAACCACGTTGCACCTACATAGAATTGATCTTCAACCCATGAGATGCCGGCAGGGTTTGTAGCGCCCGCAATCGCATCTTGCGGTAAAGCGATACCTACACCACCCGCAGATTGGGATTTGATACCATAACCGTGCGTGAAATATCCATCGGTTGCATAAGCATTAGTCGCAGAAAATAGTAAGGTCAGTGTTAAGACTTTATAGGTGAACTTCATGGATATCCTCATTACTTAAAGTTTGAGCATCTCAATAAAAAAGGAGGCTAGTGTGGGTACACTAGCCTCCTGAATGCTTGGTGGGCTTTTGCTACTGGAGATGATAATTACATGAGATTAATATAATAAAGTTTATATATAATTCAAAAGAATATTTACTGATATGAATATATGGATTTCACATATTGAATATGTGTGAATACAGCTTAAGATTCGTGATACATATGGCCATAGCCAACGATCTTGCGTTATTGGCTATGACTTCTTGCATCGCGTGCATACAGCAAACAAAAAGGGAGCAATTGCTCCCTTTTTAGTCATACAGTCGTTAATTTTTAAAGATTAACGATTGCAAACGTACATTGTTACTTCAAAGCCGAAACGCATTTCGGTAGCTTCTGGTTTAGTCCACATAATGTTCTCCTAAGTAGTTTTATGTTGTCGTGTTGATGCAAATCTAATTCACATCATCATGAAACACACTTTACTCTTCAGTCAGCTATATCAATCTGCCTAAAGTCATGAAAAACGACTCATGATTTTCATTAGATTAAGTGGTAACTATATATTTAACAGGACTAGACAACCTCACTATATTCAGGACTATTTTATGAACCTGTACAGTCAGGTATATAGTTACCGATTAAGTAGTTTTAGCCATCAAATAAAACAGGTTAATCAATAAAACGGAACTTGAGACTGCATAAATCATGAATTTGATTAGCATGATCGCCTCCATTTTTCTAAGATTCAGCGTTAAGGGCTAATTCTTTTGTGCTTTATCAGCGGAGTTTTCAATTTTCTCACCGCCTGTTTGCACATCCTGACCTACGCCGCGTATGGTATTACAGCCAGAGAGAATCAGCATGACACTTACTAAAAGACCGAATGTGATTTTTGTTAGCATTTTATTTATTCCTATGAGAGTTCGTTGATTGCACTCTATAGGTGCCACTGTGTTTAGTCATCCGGTGTTCAGCTGAATCTTATGTAAGAAAATACTGACGAAAAACGCTAGAAAAACAATCGCTTGATCAACCTGAAAACTAACCAGAATAGCCCTGCCAATAATGCGAAGGAGAGTAATACGGGCAAAGGTATCGGTAATCGGAACGCTTTTTCTGTGGCAAGACCATCCCGCATTTCGTCCGGAAAAGGTCTAGGTTGAGTCGGTATGATTTTCCACTGACTTTTATCTTTAGGTGTTTCTGCCAGATATTGATCAAATGAATAAACAGGTGCAAGGCCATAAGCGCGTTCAGATGGCACTTGAGGAATATGTACGTAAATGATCGCTTCAATATTCTCTACCAGTTTTTGTTCGTATGCCGTCAGTTGACGGGATGATTGGCGCTGCACTAATGATAGTAAGTCGTTACCTATCGCATCAAAGGCTACGGATGGATAAAGTCGAGTCTTTTCTTCAGTCAGATAATCGTAGATATCTCTTCCGGAAGTGATGCTACGCTCTGTGATCGATACGTAAAACCATGCAATAATCGCTTTCAGATAGCCTTCGGGACCTGTCTTGGGTATGTTCCAACCCAATGTGCGGAAAGTATCGATACTGATACCAGCGCAATTGGCCTGCGCATGGTCATAGATAAGATCGTGCCGATAAAAATGCTGATAGACCCGGTTAGAAGCCGCCTGATAAGTCAGTGCTGATTGTTTGTCTTTCATGATGGCTACGATCATGTACGAAGGCCGATAAAGCGACTGGCCGCTATTCAGATCCATCAGATATTTGTCAGCAGGCGTGACGGCGGCAATAATACCTTTTTCACCATATGCGTCCAGGTTGTAGAAGTTATTGACCAACCATTGTGACCAGTTGCCATCGGCCGTATATTGCCCGGTCAGGATAGCGAAATGGCCGCCATGCGCTTCATCGTCATCGCCTTGAGCACCGTTTAACATCGCGCCAATGACGGCTTTATCTGACCAATTGCGTTCTTGTCCGGGTGCACTTTCCCATAGCACACGAGTTGTATAGGGTTTCTGAGCACCACCATGATCCGATTGCACCAATTGTTTGAGAGATTCGCTAGCGGCGAGTGGGTGATAAGGGCTCTCACTGCCAATGTTGTAATCAAGTGGCCAGATAGTCTTCGCGACAAATTGATTGTGAGTGTTTAATTCGCCACGCATGCTTAATGGCCGCTGCGCATAGAAATCCCAGCTTGATTGGTTCAGGTAAGACAAGTTAGTGGGAATCTTGGGAACCACATTGAATGCCATTTCGATACCATCATCACCAATGATGTTTTTGTGGTCTACAGACAATCGCGCAGATGGAATCATTTGCCTGGAGCCCAGCCAGATTGCTGCTGGCAGTGCGGACAAATCATCATTCGTTACCGTTTTGAGCCATGTCGCCACATCTGCTTGTGCACGCTCAGTGGTTGAGTAGCCTGCTATTTTTCGCGCATCATTCGCGATGGCAATTGGCTCTTCCTCAAAATACCAGAGCGCCTGCTTGATTGGTCCACAGTCTTTACAGTTCCCATCTGCAATCTTCAGCGCGCTACTCGGATATAACCCCAAGTAAGGCACGTTTAATGCGTCGACTGCCGCGTTAGATATACTGCTTTGCAAGAGCGTGGCGACGCATGCCGCAACGGCAAAATGTTTATTCATTTGATCGGTTTGCCTTGTTCAGATGATTTTAAGCGCGACGGACTTTTGACCAAGCCAGAGCGCTGATCGCTATAAACACGACTGCCCCAAATGCAACAGCAGATGTCACTACCGGCGTGCCTTGTTTATCCAGCAGGGTATAAAAACCGATCATCAGTAACATACAGATATTCTCAAACAGGTTTTGCACAGCAATCGCATGACCAGCACCTACGCTCTCATGGCCTTTCTCCTGCAGTAATGCGTTTAGAGGAACCACATAGAAACCGCCGCATATGCCAATCGCGATCAACATAAAGATCGCCATATAGAGATTATTAACAAACGCAAATGCCATGATCAAACCACCGATCAGAACTCCTGCTGGCAAGCTGCGATTCACCGATTTCAGGCTTACATATTTAGCGGCGGCAAATGCTCCCAGTGCAATGCCGATAGCTACTGCGCCACTCAGATAAGCGGGTGTACTGAGGTCATGGATATTCAGCGCAACGGGTACCCATGCCACTAACAGAAAGCGTAACGTGCTGCCCGCACCCCAGAATACACTGGTACCAATCAGTGAAAAACGGGCATCGCTATTGCTGAACAAACTACGTACCGCATTGACGAAATCTTTAAGCAGTACCATCGGGGCAAAGTGCGCTAAAGGATGTGCAGGCGTTAAACGGGGGATCAGAAGATTTGCCGCTGCCGCGACAAGATAACAGCCAGTGATTGCGGTCAGTGCGCCAGTTACAGATTGGTCTGCCAGCAAACCGCCAGCCACAGCACCTAGCAGAATGGCAACAATCGTGGAACCTTCCATCATGCTGTTTGCGGTGACCAGTTTATCCTTGCCTACCAGCTCACTCAAAATGCCATACTTGGCAGGTGAATACGCTGCGGCACCTATTCCCACCATGCCGTACGCCAACAAGGGGTGTAACCCTGAAAGCATCGCGCCAGCACCTAAAAATTTAAGTCCATTGGCGATTAACATCACACGACCTTTAGGTAGCGCATCTGCAAAGGGCCCAACAAATGGCGCTAATATGATGAATGCCACCACAAAGAACTCTTGTAGTAGCGGGGTTTGCCACGCAGGCGCCGCTTGTGATTGCAATAGTGCAATTGCTGCAAATAGCAGTGCGTTATCAGCTAATGCTGAAATGAATTGCGCTAGAAGAACCGCGACCATGCCTCTAGAAAGTAGGCTTGTTTCTGATCTAGGAATATGCCCTGTTAGGTTTTGCATCGAATGCTCCCTGAGTTTATTGTTTTCTATAATCTAAATTTATTGTATTAATTTGAAATCAATTACTGTTTGCTTAAATAAAAAGAAATATCACGTTATATTTTCTGAAAAACGGATCTCGTTTCAAAAACCTTACTTGGAAAACTTTTCCCATTCCATTGAATAAGGCGCTTGACTGCAAAGTCGAACATTAGTGGATGATATGAGTGCAACTCTTTCAAAAACGGCAGCGCTGTTTCATCTAACAATCCCATGCTTGCTAGTTTAGTTACGCTAATGAGCGGAAGAATTGCAGGTAATGGATAATCCGAACCATTTGTAAGTCTATCCAACCAATCACTGTTTTCAAGAATGGTTGGGATGGCGGCTGCATGGTTGATCAAAGTTATTGCTGAAATCTCCCCGTACAACAGCTCCTTGTATCTTGGATCATTCATCAGGCGAACGAATAGCTCTAGGCTCCTCACCTTTTTTCCACCATTATCTAAGTCATTGTCATATCCATCAGATGCACAGTGGGCTAATACGACTTGTACGCCAGCATCCAACGCTCGCCTTATTTTTAATGGGTTGCCGTAACTTTGATCACCACCTTGCACTGCACTTTCTGCTCCTGTATGGCTAATGATGGGAATTCTCAAGCGACTTGCTGCTCGATAAAACGCATCACATTTTTCTGATGCAGTGTCTATCCCCATGCCCGATGGTAGCCATTTGATTGCTCGCGCACCTTCGGCATGTGCTTTTTCTAAAGCGTCTACTGCATCAACTCTATAAGGGTGTATTGATGCGACCCATTCAAAATATTGTGAGTATTCTTTAGCGACCTGCGCGGCATATGTATTTGGAATATGAAAGATAGATTGATTACGATCTATATTGCCTTGGCTGTCGTGAAACCAGTCAAAGGCAAACAGCATCGCCTTACACCCGTTAGGCATCTCGGACATTAGAGCCACAAGTCGATCAACATAGCTCTTATCCACTTGTTGGGCATCTACGCAACCACCATGCATGTAAAAAGTCTTTTGTATCTTAAGTATGGGGTGTAACAAACTATCCATGTTGGGATTAAACCAAACTCCGCTGCCACTATCCCCGACACCTATGAGGTGAACATGCCCATCCCATACATTCGCAGGGTTAATACCAGCCCATATTTTTTTCATCAATAGATGATTAGAAAGATGGTCGGGCATGCCGGTAAGACAAGGGTTGATCAAGCCAGATTCTGGCCATAATTTATATGCGCCCAATGCGACACTAGATAATCCGAGGGCAGATATCCCTACCATAAATTGGCGGCGATTCATTAGGATTGCTCTGCCATGTTTTTGAGGGTTACATAGTCTGTCTTGCCAGTGCCTAACAACGGCAGCTCCGAGACTACAACGATCTTGCGTGGTATGGCGATTTCGGGGGCCCCCAGTTTTTTTGCACTGCTCTGTAACACTTCGCGATTCAAACTGGTATCGGTAGTAAACAGTACGATGTTTTCGCCCCGTTGAGCATCTGCCTGTGTGCTAGCCGCATGCTGATGTTCCGGGGATGCTTGATTAGCAATCTGTTCCACAGTTTCGAGCGAGACCATCTCGCCCGCGATTTTGGCAAAGCGTTTAACGCGGCCAAGTATCTTAACGAAGCCATTCTCATCGATATTGACGATATCCCCTGTGTTATACCAGCCATCTTCCGGCGCTTTTAATACCCCGGGGTTGTCATATAGATAATAGCCAAGCATGACATTAGGCCCTTTGACTGACAGCAGGCCGCCGTTTTCTATACCGGGAACATGTTCAAGTCTTGCGTGTAATCCCGGTAGTAAAGGTCCAACCGTACCAGCAAGGTTTGCCATCGGCGTATTAACTGCGAGTACAGGCGCGCATTCGGTAGCGCCATAACCTTCAAGAATGCGTAAGCCAAATTTATCTGTCCACGCTTTCCGTACCTCATCATTGAGTTTCTCGGCGCCCGCGACGACATAGCGCAGTTTGTAGAAGTCATAGGGGTGTGCAAATTTTGCGTAATTAGCTAAGAATGTACTGGTGCCGAAAAGCACTGTGCAGCCACGGTCATAAATCACTTCAGGAATGACGCGATAATGTAGTGGCGATGGATACAGGAACAGTTTGCTACCTGTGACTAATGGCATGATGCCGCCGCACGTGAAACCAAAGGCATGGAATAAAGGTAGCGCGATCATGAATTTATCGCTAGGTGAGAAATCAACGACTGCGCGAATCTGTGCGATATTTGCCAGAATGCTGTGATGCGAGTGCACAACCCCTTTAGGTTTGCCTTCTGATCCTGAGGTAAACAGGATGACCGCAGGGGCATCTGGTTCTGTATTGCTCACCGCCCAACTAGGTAGCCAAAGGGCATAAGCCATTAACCATATTTTATCGATTAAGCTGAATTTGCTACGTAGGTCTTCCAGATAAATGATGTTCACTTTCTGAAGGCCGCTAACAATCTCGGTGAGCTTTGCGGCCTCAAGAAATTGGCGCGAGGTGAGCACAGTTTTTATATTCGCAGCGATGCATGCGTTTTGTAGCCCGGCAGTCCCCGCTGTGTAATTCAGCATGGCAGGTACACGTTGCATAGCGCTCATGCCGAAGATGAGGCAAACGGTATTTGTGACGTTAGGCATCAATAAACCGATGGCTTCGCCGCGGCTACTGATCTTTTCTGTCAGGCGCCCAAGCGCCAGACTCTTTTTCAGCAGATCGCCATAATTTTCTTCTTCTTGACGCATATCCTCGACAAGTAAAGTCTTGCGGCCGTGAATATTGATGGCATCAAGAAATGCGCTGAATAAGGTCTGTACAGGTCGGGATGCAAAAAGCATGTCCTGCATGATGCGGCGCATCGCGTCGCCTGCCATGCGGCGGCGTAGTTTTGCTGTTGGCGCATCTGGCATCTTGAGATGCGTGGCAGGTAAAATCGAAAGTGTGATTTTGGGGAACAGTGATTTCGGGTATTTTCCTGAAACTCTGCTGAAATAAGAACGGGCAGCGCCGTCTAGACGTATCGGTAAAATAGTTGCTCCTGTTTTTGCGGCGACAAATCCTGGCCCGTCATAGACTTTCATCAGGCTGCCGGTGACGGTGATTCGTCCTTCAGGAAAGATAACCACTGACTCGCCAGCCTCTAATAGCTTGATTACCTTCTTCATTGCTAAAGGGCTGGTAGGATTGACTGCGAGGTAAGGCGTTAAGCGTAATATCTGCCGAAAGCCCCAATGATTAAGTACGGTTGTATGAACGACAAATGTTGCGCGGATGGGCAGGAAAAGCCCAAGTAAGAAGCCATCAAGGAATGATTCATGGTTGGCAATGATCAGAAGCGGATTTTTTCCAGTGGCTGAATTTTTAGGCACATTGGATTTACCATGCAACTCGATCCTGAAAAATAGTCTGCTAAGTATTCTTAAAATTGCTGCAACCATGTTGATTTCCCCTTGTATCGCTTAATCTAATGATGTGTTTTATATTTCAGTTTCGACGTAATTCAATACGCTTTTAAGTGCTGTTGCCATTAATGCTTTATTGATCCAGAAGAACACTTCTTTTCCGACTTTTTCACTTTGTAGAATGCCACTGTCTCTTAATACGTTAAGGTGGTAAGTGACAGCGCTTCTGCTTAATGTCGATGCAGCGACAATCTGTGTGATATGCATGCGTTCATTGGGTTCGAATGCGAGCAATATACGTTGCCTTTGTTCATCGCCAAGCGCCACAAAGATTTTTGAGGTGCCTGACCAATCTGATGGAATTGTTTCGATTGTTTTCATAACTATATAATTAGTTATTTAGTTATATGTGTCAATAGGTTTTTTGTATTTATATTTACTTGGTCATTATTTGGTGGATAGTGTGATTAATAGTGACCAGTTTAATAGACACTGCGCCGCAGTTTGCCTAATATGCCTATCTTTCCACGGCGCACCACATGACAAATCATTTAATCAATAATCCAGCCTTAAATGCACTCTGTAAGCAGATAGAGCAGGCTGGATTTTGTTTTGCGCCCACAGCAGATATCAAGCACTGGTTGCAGGTACTTAATGAGCATGGCCTAAACGACTGGGATGCGTTTTCTCAGAGTTGGAATGATATGCCGCTGGACGAATATATGGCGGATGGCGGTAGATATCGTCGTCGACGTCATGCCACGCTTAGCGCTGAAAGTGGCGTAATCAGCCTGGAACCGCATCAGCCGCATTATCAGAGCCGTGATTACAATACCCTGAATGGAGGTATCCCACGACAGTATGAGCCGATTGCCAATGCGGTCATGCTGGGGAATACCATGCAGGGATTACTTAGATTTTGTGATGAGCTCTTCGGCAAGATGTCGGTCAACCCGCGCTGGCACATTGAGTGTCATCAGTTTCGTATCGAGGCGAATCACGCTGAATTAGGCAAACCTGCGCCAGAAGGTATTCATCGTGATGGCGTCGACTTCGTTCTGGTGTTGATGGTGAAACGCGTCAATATATCCAGCGGCACAACGACGATGCATGATCTTGAGCAGCGCACGCTGGATAGTTTTACGCTGACAGAACCTCTGGACTGTGCCATTGTGAATGATAAACGCTGTATGCATGGGGTGACGCCGGTTGAGCAAATCGACCCCAATCAGCCTGCTTATCGTGATGTGCTCGTGATTACTTTCAAGAACCTGAATGATTGATTGATAGTTAAGGTCTGGGAATTAAGATTTTGAGAATTAAGGGATTAAACCTCATTAACTCCATGATTGATTTGATCGTGATTGCGGTATGTTGATGAGATTGATTATTCTAGGCAGGGTATACCCTACGTATTTGCCTGAAATATCCGTTATTAAATAGATGACTTTTATAGAGTTGATCATCGAGCTATGGACAAAAATAGTAAATCAATCGAAATAGCACGCCAGACCTTATTACAACTTACTGCCCGAAAGATTCCGCCAACGCCGGATAATTATCGGAGCGTCTACGACGAGATCAGCGGCATCGTCTCTATCGACCATTCAAAAGAACTTGCCAGAACCTTAGATAGTGTTTTGCAAGAAGCCGGGCATAAGCAGCCAAAATATATCGTCGCGGCACAGGCCATTGCGAACCAGATTGAGAAGCGGGATTGGGCCAAACTGGAAGACCAGTTGCGTAAGCTGATTCCTGTAGGAGCAACGGATGGGGAAAATGTAAGTTGGCCGATGGTGTTGCGCAATCTGTTGAGGCAGCTTGAGGTCAGCCATAAAGGGATTACCGTCACCCGTAAAAAAGAAGGCCTGAATAAAGTACTGACAAATTTTGGGCAAGACCCTGATTTATTAGTACAGAAGATTCATGGGCTGGTTTCTTCCTGGGGAACGGGTGCCGCAACCGAGGGCGCGATAGAAACTCCCGCCTCGGCATCGCCCATTGTGCAAAATTCGGCTGGGGCATCAACGGCGACAACTCAAAAAAGTATCGGCGCTGATGGTGAGTCAGGAGAGTTTGCAGGGCTATGGCGTGACATGGTGATCAAGTCATTAGATCTGGTCTTGATTCCGCAGTTAAAAAATAACCCGGGTGCCGAGGCACGTGCCAAGACATTACTGGCTGGCGTGCAATCTGCGAAGACCAAGTCAGATGTACAGGCGCAAGCTGAAGCTTTAAAGTCGATCTTGTTCACATGCGAGATGCAGTACGATGCGCAGAGTCGTATGCACGAGGCACTGTTACAAATACTGCGATTGCTACTTTCTAGTATGGGTGAGCTTGTCATCGAAGATAAGTGGCTGCATGGCCAGATATTGCTGATTAACGACATATTGAGCCTGCCATTGAATATCGAGGTGCTTTATAACGCCGAAAGCAGTCTGAAAGATCTCATCTTTAAGCAAGGCAAGATCAAGCCTGGTTTGGTTGATGCGCAAGAGACCTTGAAGCGAATGGCATCCACGTTTGTGGATCGATTGGTTGATTTGGCTGAAACTACGGACGATTACCAAGCCAAGATTCAGGGTTATCAACAGAAGATCACGACGACAAAAGATATTCACGAGCTGAATACGCTGTTGGATAACCTGATGGAAGATACGCGCGTGATGGGTCTGAGTGCGCAGCGTTCACGGGATATTCTTACTGAGACGCAGCAAAAGGTAAAAGAAGCCGAGCTTAAGATTATTGAGCTGACTAACCAGCTTGAACACATTAGCGAAGTGGCACATGAAGACTACCTGACAGGAACACTTAATCGTCGTGGTATGGATGAGGCCTTAGAGCGAGAGTTTAGTCGTGCAGAACGCTATAACGTAGCACTTTCTATCGCCATGATGGATATTGACCACTTTAAAAAGATCAATGACACCATGGGTCACACAACAGGTGATCAGGCACTGGCGCATTTGGCGAATGTGATCAAAAAGACCTTGCGGACGACGGATGTGATTGCGCGATACGGTGGCGAGGAGTTCATTATCATCTTGCCGGGAACCGAGTTGTCGGAGAGTATTACTATCGTGACCCGTGCGCAACGCGAGCTAACCAGAAATTTCTTTATGCATAATAATGAGCGTGTATTGATTACATTTAGTGCGGGGGTTGCGCAACGGTTACCGGGTGAGGATGTGAACGCGATGATTCCCCGTGCCGATGCTGCCTTATATCAGGCTAAGCAGAGTGGGCGTAATCGGGTAATCGGCGCAGACATGCCGGATGCTGAGGCTGAACCGCCAATCGATTCAGAGTGATTAAGACAAAGTAGTGATATTTACTGCGTAGGTAATAAGGAAAATGTTTATTTTATGAAGTGTCATCAACGTTTCATAAAATAAACAGATACTGGTCAGGAATTTTTTAGATCAGATATCGTCTGAAAGCGGGCTAGGACAAAATTCTGGCCCGATTTAATGAGTCCCAAAAGGAAATGAAATGCAACCACTTAGTAAAGTCGAGGGGTTTTTTACCTCTCAATCCTATGCAATTCCTCATTTAGCAACACTTCATACTAGTCCCGTAAAAATCAATGCTCGAGTAAATTCAAATCAGTTTGATCAACAAGCGCAGGAAGAAAGAAGTCAGTTAGTGAAAATGCTGGCTGATTGTGGCGATTGTATTTAATCGACTGTCGTTCTAGATTCATTTGCCATAAGTAACGCGATCAGGAATTTTCTGCTGAGAATTCCTGATCGTTTTTATGCGGTGAGGCTGTGTGCTCCACAGTTGCTTTGAGGTTTGCGTTGTTTGAATAGTTTGCCTAATGATAAACTCGGGATAAATCTATGGATTACGCTGTCTGAAAAGTTAGTACAGATTGCAACTCCCTCAAAACATAACTCATCATAAGAAAGTAAGCTGAATGCCGCATGACGTTAGCCTGATCACAACCATTGCTGCAGGCCTTGGCCTCGCATTGATTTTCGGCTTTATTGTCGCCCGTTTACGCATGCCGCCATTAGTCGGTTATTTATTAGCTGGTATCGTCATTGGCCCCGGTACACCAGGGTTTGTTGCGGATGTCGAGCTTGCCGGACAGTTAGCTGAGATCGGTGTGATCTTGCTGATGTTTGGTGTTGGCCTGCATTTTTCCCTGAATGATCTATTGTCAGTTAAACGCATTGCTGTGCCCGGCGCATTGGTACAGATATTAGTCGCTACCTTAATGGGGATGGGAACTGCGCTTTACTGGGGCTGGAGTATTGGTGGCGCATTAGTATTTGGCCTTTCGCTCTCTGTGGCGAGTACGGTTGTATTATTACGCGCACTTGAATCCAGAGGCGTGCTTGAATCGATCAATGGGCGAATTGCTGTAGGCTGGTTGATCGTCGAAGATCTCATTATGGTGCTGGTGCTGGTATTGTTGCCGGTTGTGGCAGGGTTGCTTGGCGGCGAACATGTTACTGCTGCTGGTGACGCCGATACCAGCGTATGGGCGACGATAGGCATTACCTTGGCCAAAGTGACGGCATTCATCGTATTGATGCTAGTGGTGGGGCGCCGTGCTTTCCCACGTTTACTTTGGCTCGTTGCGCGGACAGGCTCTCGTGAATTATTCACCTTATGCGTGATCGCTGCTGCACTCGGTGTAGCTTATGGGTCAGCAAAACTGTTCGATGTGTCATTTGCCCTAGGCGCCTTCTTTGCGGGCATGATGATGCGTGAGTCAGAGTTCAGTCATCGTGCTGCCGAAGAGTCATTGCCATTACGTGATGCGTTCTCCGTTCTATTCTTTGTTTCTGTTGGCATGTTATTCGACCCGCATATTCTGCTTGATGAGCCCCTGAAGGTATTGGCGGTTGCTGTCATCATCATGTTGGGTAAGACATTAGCTGCGATAGGTCTGGTGATCGCTTTTCGGTATCCGCTTAATACGGCACTTACCGTGGGCGCAAGTCTGGCGCAGATCGGTGAGTTCTCGTTCATTCTTGCCGGCATGGGTATTACCCTGAAGCTCTTGCCTGCTGAAGGTCAAAGCCTTATTTTGGCAGGTGCTTTGATCTCTATCGCATTCAATTCCTTGGTATTTGCAGCGATCAAGCCAGTGCAGAATTTTCTGCGCGCACGTTCGCCAATGGCGCGAAAACTGGAATTGCGTGATGATCCATTGGCACAGCTACCGATGTCAGTTGGCCACGATTATCTGACTGGTCAAGTCGTTATCGTTGGATATGGGCGTGTGGGGCGTCGTATCGCTAATTCCTTACAGGAGCAGAATATTCCTTACGTGATCGCAGAACAGAATCGCGAGTTGGTGGGCAAGCTCCGCGCAAAGGGAATTGCTGCTGTCTCGGGTGATGCCGCCGAGCCTGCCGTACTGATACAGGCACATATTGCACGTGCTGGTATGTTGGTGATTGCCACACCTGATACTGTCAGTGTGCGGAAGATGGTAGAGACAGCCCGAATGCTTAACCCAGCGATCGAGGTCATTGTGCGCACGCATAGTGAGGAAGAAGCCGAGCTGCTTGCAAGAGCTAATTTGGGTAAAATATTTATGGGTGAGCATGAGCTGGCATTAGGCATGACCAAGCATGTATTACTGCGTATGGGCGTTCCACAAGATGCACATTGAAATAAATCTATAACTGCACTGCTAATTTCGCTGTAATCTCTTAAAATAGCAGACCCATCGGCAGTCACGAATTCCAGCGAAATTTTCATGCAGCAATCCACAACCTTTTTCCCTCAGGCTGTTTTAAAGAACCGTAACTTTATCAAGTTGCTAATCTTTCGCATGCTGATCGTATTTTCATACCAGATCGTTGCGGTCGTTGTTGGCTGGCACATCTATCAGATCACTCATGACCCATTCTCTTTGGGGTTGGTTGGTCTGGCAGAAGTGATTCCCTATATGTGTAGTGCCTTGTTTGCAGGGTATGCGGTCGATCATCATTCACGGCGCTTGTTTGGCGTGTTTGCCAGTGTGGTGTTATGTATCAACTCTTTCTGGCTTGCAGGGGTTGCACACGGCTTGGTCGGCGGTGAGTCATCGCTATGGATATATGCGTCTATCGCGTTCATTGGATTTGCGCGGGCATTTATTGGGCCTACGTATGGGTCTCTGTTTGCTTTGATCTTACCGCGTGAGCAATATCAGCGTGCAGCAGGCGTAGGAACCTCTATATTTCAGATTGGTTTGGTTTTCGGCCCGGCTATTGGTGGCGCTTTGGTCGGGTGGGCAGATATCACAACGGCTTATATTGTCGGTGCTGTCTTTGCGGGAGCCGCTGCCATCGCATTATTATTTCTGCGGGTGAAAGAGCCAAAGGCGGCAGAGAGTGCCCCTGTATTCAAGAGTATTGCAGAAGGTTTACGATTCGTTTTTGGTAACCAAATTATTCTCGGTGCACAGGCGTTGGATATGTTTGCTGTTCTATTTGGTGGTGCCGTTGCTATGTTGCCAGCATTTATCCACGATATATTTAATCATGGGCCTGAGGGCTTGGGTATCTTGCGAGCAGCCCCAGCTATTGGTGCGATTCTGATGGGAATCATGTTGACACGGCACCCTTTGAATAAGAATTCAGGACGTTGGCTGTTGCTCGCCGTGGCTGGTTTTGGTGTCACCATTATCCTGTTTGCGTTAACTACGCATTTTTGGCTGGCCGCATTCTTGTTGATGATCTCAGGGTTCTTTGACGGTGTATCCGTTGTCTTAAGAACAACCATCATGCAATTGATGACGCCTGATACTATGCGCGGTCGTGTGTCAGCTATCAATGGGATATTTATTGGCTCATCTAACGAGCTGGGCGCATTTGAATCGGGGTTAACTGCACGCATGATGGGCTTGGTACCGTCCGTGATTTTTGGCGGCGCGATGACCTTGAGTGTGGTGTTGGTTACGGCCAAGCTGGCGCCAAAATTACGCAGACTTCACCTGACCGACTTGCACTAAAAAATGGCTCATCTAAAAGTTTAAGGCGATATCCTTAGGACTGTGTAGAGAGCACATCTTCGCAGTCATAGGGCAGATCAAATCCATTGGTAGTATCATCAACAGCATCTATTGAGATAACGGGTGCCCAGGACTTGATACGGCCAAATATCGTTGCGAAAGCGACATCCGCTGCATCTCGACCTGTGCCTAATCTAATCAGCCCCATGGGGGGTGATATACCACTTGGGTCCACGATATACCAGCGACCGCTCAAATAGACTTCTACATAGGCATGAAAGTCGTAAGGGCCGTAAGAAGGGTCTGCACCGTAATCCATGCCTGTAACGAAGCGCGCAGGAATATTCACTGCACGGCATAAGGCGATCATAAGATGGGCAAAATCACGACAAACACCGGATTGCTCAATTAAAGTATCCAAGGCAGAAGTCGTCGCTTTGGTGGTACCCATCTCGAATTTGATGCGCTCACGTATCCAGTCCCGAATTGCCTTTACACGACTGAAACCGGGTTTCATTTTTCCGAATTCGCGCGCTGCGAATTTATGTAGCCTATCTGATTGGCAGTATCGACTAGGGTAGATGTAGCGCATGATCTCTTGTGGTATCTGAGAGATAGGAACCTCTTCTAAAGTAGAAGGGTCAGCATGGTAATGTGCAATATCTACACTCGCGGCATAGCTGATGTGGAGTGGGCCATTTTGCGCCTTGAATCTTGCAAAGCGGGTGCCGTAAAGCGGGTCAGTATACATATCAGCGTGCAGTGGCTGGCTGATACTGAAATGCTCGTTGATAATGGTTTGGTGAGGTGTATTAGCCGCGTGTATGTTGAGTATAAAGTCGGCGGAGGCATCTAGCACTTCATATTGCAGTTCTGCCTTGAAATTCATTCTTATCATATTAAATGCAGCTTTACTCAGTGATGGGGTAGTCAATATCAAAACGCAAGGGAGCCTATGCTCCCTTGTATTCAACGCTCAAACTTACATTAATGAATTAAGCAGGTAACTTTTCTTTTTTGTTGCTAAAGGAGTGAACAACTTTTTTCAAAACATAGCTAACTAAAAGGGTTTTAAGTAAAAATTTCATAATAATGACTCCTTGTTAAGGTGGTTCCATTGTAGTGCCTCAATACATGCCGGATTATCGGCATTTAACTGATTGTGATGTAGGAATAACCAGCACAATACTTAGATCTTGGCGACATACATCTCGCTCTTGCCAGCACTTGAGAAGCCGATGATTTTCTCGGCTTTATCAGTCTCAGTTTCTGATGCTGTATTGGCAACGAGTACTACATGTCCATCATTCACCGCATCTTGAACAAAATCTGCAAAGTGTCCTTTTCGTGTGGCGATAGCAGCGCCTGCGCCAACAAATGCGCCTGTCATTGCGCCCCAGCCTATCATCATCAAGGGCCCTAACAAAGGGCTTGCTATAAAGAGGCTAACATTGGCTGCCGTGATGGCGACTTGCCCTAATGCACCAATACCAGAGCCAACTACAGTACCGATCGCCGTATCTTTGACTACATCTTTGAGGGCGTCGTTGCTATCTTCGACTTGCTTGCTATCGTCGCCGTTATGTTTGAATATATAGAGCTGTTTCGCATCAAAACCGCTTTGAGTCAGTTGTTGCTGTGCAGATTCGGCTTCTTTAAGGGTAGTATATACCCCTGCTACGCGATGGTCGTAGGTCATCATGATTCTCCTTAGCTTTACTTGGCTACATTAAGCTTATATTTGTGCTCAACGTAGGGATATAGGAGAAGTCTGATTTTAATGTAGGACTATTTGTGCACGAGTGTTTGGTACAGGATGATCTGAATTCTATATCTGTAACCAGTAAAAACCGAGTCCGGGTATAGTTAATTGGCCTTCCTGAATAGAGATCATCTCACCTGAGAGCATATCTTTAAAGCTGGTGTGTTGTAGCAATCCCCCAGTTTTTATATTGTTAAGATCCAGTGTCTGCGCATTGTTATCAAAGTTATTCACGACCAGAATACGCGATTGACTATTAATGGTATCAAAGCGGGAAAACACAAAAAGATGCAGATTATCGGTATCGAATAATTCGCGATTATTATGGTCGGCAAATGCGGGGATTTCTTTGCGGATAGCGATCATCTTCTTTAACGCAGCAAAGATTCTGTTTTCTACGGTGCCGGTCTGTGTACGGAGTGCTGCTTTTTCCCAATTCATATTCGGTCTGTGCACCCAGCGGCTGTCATTGAGCTTGTACTCGTCTTCAAGGTAAGAGACGTCATTTAGGGTACCGAGCGCATCGCCGTAATACAGTAAGGGAATGCCGCCGAAAGACATGGTGATGCTATGTAGCAATAAGATTGTTTTGATACTGGCATCAATCAATTCAGCATTATCGAGTGCCAATGCATTCTCAAGCCCCGCGAGCGAAGCCAAAGAGCCTGAAATACGCGCATCCCCCGTTCTTTCGTTACGGCCAAATGCTAAACCACGTGCGATAGAATCAGGGTGTTCGCCCGTAAAGTAATCAACTAGAAATTTTCTATGTGCTTGGGGGTCATAACCTGCGAGACGGATATCATTGTCATCGAAGCCCCAGCCGATGTCGTCATGGCAGCGTATGTAATTCAGCCAAGTGGCCTGCTCGAGTTTATTTGGTAAGTTCCTGATGCCTTTATTGAGTAATGTCGCTTTTTTGGTGGCGACGGCTTCCCAGAGTAGTGCCATGAGTGTTGCGTTATAGGCGATCTCGCATTCTTTGGCATTGATTGCATCTTCACCAAAATATTTGATAATCTCCACTGGCGCGACGATGGCTTCGGCGATAAATAACACCCCGGGTGCGACCGCTTGGCAGCAATCTTTCATCAGTTGCAATATCAGGTGGGCTTCGCGCTCATTCTGGCAAGTACTGCCTATCTTTTTCCAGAGAAATGCCACTGCATCAAGGCGAATGATATCCGCACCGTGGTTTGCCCAAAAGAGAATGATATCGAGCATCTCGATAAATACAGCGGGATTCTTGTAATTGAGGTCCCACTGGAAGTTATTGAATACTGTCATCACCCACTTGCCCATTTCTTCATCCCATGTGAAGTTGCCGGGTGCTGTTTCTGGGAAGACCTCGGGCATGGTTTCTTCATACATGTCCGGGGTCTCCCGGTCGTCAAAGACGAAGTAATAATCTTGGTATTTTTTATCGCCTTGGCGCGCCTTTTGTGCCCATTCGTGTTCATCAGACGTATGGTTGACTACGACATCCAGCGTGATCAGCATATCCCGTTTTTTGAGGTTATTGATCAAATCATCTAATGATTCAAGTGTGCCTACCGCAGGGTATATCTTGCGGAAATCGCGTACTGCATAACCACCGTCACTTTTGCCTTTCGGGCAATCAAGAATAGGCATGATGTGGATCATATTGATGCCCAAATCCTGCAGATAAAAGAGCTTGGATTTCAAACCTTCCAGATCGCCAGCAAATTCCTGACAGTAAAGGGCAAAACCAACCCATTCAGGGCTTAAAAACCAGTTGTGGTCTTTTTCCCGTTTGATATCCAGTTTTTTTAAGTGCGGTTCTCTGGCGATGTATTGCCGGATCATCATTTCCACTAGGCGATGCATCTGTGCCTTAAAGTCTGGCCTATCGCCATAGAGGCGCGAAAACAATGAGTGGATCGCGTAGAAGTTTGCACCAAGCCGGATGTAAAAATGTTGCAGGTTCTGTTTCTTTATCTCGGGCTTTAGCGCTATCAAGATGTCATTGAGTAATGAGTGCGACACCTGTTCATACATGATCCACCGCCTTTTCAGCTTGTTGGGGTTTGGTTTTGCCTGCTTCTGATTTGTTGTAGTGTTCAAGCCCTTCTATGATGCCGTTTGCATAATATTTCTCTGCAAAATAGATCTGTTCCATCCCTTTGAGCGATGCCAATTCGGGGCTATGGTTTCCCACCACGATGGCTTGCGTGTCACCTACCAGCATTTCATGGTCATTGCCTGAATCACCCGCGACAAGAAAACTTTTTAACGGCAATCCCCACTTGTAAGCCAGATAGCGTATGGCATGTCCCTTAGACGCCCTGATGGGTAAGATGTCGAGAAACTCCTCATGTGAGTAGATCAGCTGTGCATGTAATTGCAGCTCATTCAGGTAACGCGATAGCTGTTTGATGGGCGGCATCAGTTTGGAGTCTACGTTATAGCTAAGCTTGAATTCACGTTGATTCTCGGGTGCTTGCAGTGTTAAACCCGCTATATCTGAGAGTGCTTCAGCCAAGGCATCGCGCCGCCATAGATAACGTATATGATTTGCCCAGCCAATATCAGGAATAAGATTTTTGCCATAGTGGATCTCACTACCCACTGATGTGATCAATAGTTCAGGCAAAGGAACTTGCCATTTTTTAAGTATGCTCAGTGCACTCTCAAGTGGCCTGCCTGTAGCGACCCCAAAAGCTAAGTTTCCCTTGTTCTGGCTTAGCCATTCCACCAGCTTCTTCAGCCCTTGTTTATCGCCTATGAGCGTGTTGTCTATGTCGCTGATAAGTGCTTTCTTCACCAACGGCATATGAGATTTGCCTGAGTTGAGGGTGATCGCCTGTTGCCGTCTCCAGCGTTTTCGGTCACGGCGCAACATGTAACGTACTTCTTTCATGTATTTTTCAACATGGGCAGGCCAACTGTAATGGCGTTTTACGCCCGCAATACCATTCTTGGCCCATTGGCGCCATTGTTTTCTATTTGAGAGTGTTTCTACCAGTGCTGTGGCGATGGCAGTGCTTTCCAGCGTATTAGTGAGTAGTCCGCTGCGGCAATTGCGCACGATATCTTGCGGGCCGCCATCATCTGGCGCTACAAAAGGTAAGCCGCTTGCCGCTGTTTCTATCAGTGTGAGGCCAAATGGCTCAGTCAGTGCCGAATTCACGAATACTCCGCACCTGCGCGCCGCTAGTTTATAAAGCTCCGGTATTTGCTCGCGTGAGATATGTTTGGGGATAGCGACTTTGCCCCATAAATCGAAATTGTCGATATCCAGTAGCAGATCGTTCAAGACTTCTTGCTGAGATTCTTCCATCGTGCGGATATCATCCCGGTTGCCGGCCACGATGATGAGATTGGCGAGTTCCTGAAGCTGTGGGCTATTGCCATAAGCTGTAATCAAGCCTTTGAGGTTCTTTCTGAGCTCAGGGCGACATATCGTCAAAATCACCGGTTTGTCAGGTTCTGAAAGAAACCTGTCGATTTCCTGCTGGGTTTGCGATTGTGGTTTTTTTCGACCCGGCGGTGAGAAGCAGGAGGTATCGATCCCTGGTGGGATGACAACGAATCTTTGATGATCAAAATTGTGGTACATGCCATATTGCTCGGTGATCTCTTGCCGAGTGCTGGTGATCACAAGTGATGCATGCTTGAGTACTTCTTCTTCAACGCTGATGCGGCGATTGAAGTTGAATTGTTTTTCAATCGCATTGGCTTTCCTGCCGCTGGCTAGTAAGCGCTCACGTTTTGCGCGACCCAATGAATGGCCTGTGTGTATTTGAGGAATACCAAGCAAAAGGGAAAGCTGGTGTCCAACATAACCGGCATCTGCATAATGTGTATGGATGATGTCTGGTAAGCGGCCCTGATGCCGCAAGAAATGCAGGCATTGATCTACCATCTGGTCGAGGTGTGACCACAGCATCTCTTTACGTAAGTAACGTTTAGGGCCGCAAGGTAGCCGGATAATGCGCGCATTCTGCCCGATATCTTCTTCTGGTAGCGCATAGTCAGGCGCGGTCGCAGGGTCATCGATCAATCGTGTCAGCAGGTCTACCTTTGCTACGTCTTCATGTGCCCCTAGTGCGCGGGCCAGCTCTACCACATAGGCAATCTGTCCACCTGTATCAGCATCACATCCAAGCTCCAGATTCTTGCCACGGATTAATCCATGCAGGCTGATCATTAAGATATAAACGGGCGGATTATTATTGCCGAGGTCTTGCGTCATTATTGCCACTCCCTGATGAATGCATCATAAAACGACATATGATCGGGAGCAGCGCCGCGTATTCCGCAGATGGCTGCTGCGAATTCATTCGCGCGTAGTAAGGTAGTTTCCACTGGCCAATCGAGCAGGGTGCCGAGTATATAAACTGCAGAGAACCCATCACCAGCGCCTACCGTATCTACAATCTGGTTGTTTGTTTTGCTGCCTTTAACATTGAATTTCTTGCCATCACTATTGATAAGCCATGCGCCTTGGTCGCCACAAGTAATCAACATACATTGCAACTGAAAACGCTGAATTAGATTGAGTGCTTGCTCTTCTTTTGTTTGTTTCTTAAGTTGGAATATGTTTGCGAAAATGCCTAGCTCTTCTTCATTCATCTTGACGATGTCGGCATGCTCTAAAGAGTATTCCAGCGTATTTTCATCATACCAAGGTGCGCGTAGATTGATATCGACTAAGCGTAGGGCATCGGTTTCGCGGAGAAAGCTATCTAAGGTCTGTTTGGATGTAGCATGGCGTTGCGCTAGCGTGCCGAAATAGATCAACTCCGGCTTGTTTGCCTGCATCACGGAAAGCATGGCAGATTTATCTATATAGTCATAAGCTTGGTCAGCAAGTATCTCAAAACGGTGAGTGCCCTCTTCAAAGTGCACTTTTACTTGGCCGGTCGGATGGTTAACATCAAGCTGAACACCGGATATATCCATATCCCATGCATTCATCGCTGCTAATAGATCTGCTCTGAGCGCATCGTTGCCTGTTCGCGTGATGAACAGGGGATGCAAGCCAAACGCTTGCAAATGACGTCCTACATTGAATGGTGCACCACCCAGAACACGACTATCTGGAAATACATCAGCTACCACTTCACCAAAAATCGCTACCGTTCTTTGGGCGTCTACCAGTGATGATTTTGATATCACGGTTGCTCCCTTATTATTTGATATTCAGGTATTAAAGTGGGTCATGAACCCACAGTACTCTACTTATCTGAAAGTCAGAAGCGCAAAAAGTTTCCACTGCGTTTGGGACGGGCGTACATCAATTGAGGATGAATGGAGCTGGGAAGAAGGCCTAGAAAGGCATAAAGCGATTTTTTGAGAGAGGAACCTAATTGAAATCAAGCAGTGCGTAAGAGTTTATCTTTTGGGCCATCGGCGACGATCTTACCGTTATCCAGCCCGATGACACGCTGTACGATACTGAGCATGACGGCGCTGTGCGATGTCATGATCAAACTCCCAGTGCCAACGATCTCAAGCAGGCGCTCTGCCAATAGTTTTTCGCCTTCAGGATCAAGCCCCAAGCTTGGTTCGTCCAGCAATAACAAACGGCTGGGTTGTGCGAAGGTGCGGGCAAGGGCGACCTTTTGTCGTTGGCCGCCAGAAAGATTGCTACCCCGATCCGCGATTTTCATAGTCAAGGTCAAGCGTCCTTGGCGTAGTTCTTCATCCAATCCAGAGGCCCAAAGCGCCTTATCAAACTCCGGTGTTCCAGCCCTCACACCAGAAAGTAGCAAGTTGCTTTCAAGCGTGCCTGCAAATAAAACTGGGTCTTGTGGCTTATAAGCTAGCCATTGAGCGCGGTCAGCGGGGGGAATCATGCTAAGCGCATAGCCATCGATTAATATCTCACCATCATCCGGGATAGATAATCCGGCAATCGCTTTAATCAGTGTACTTTTACCAGCCCCCGGATGACCTAATAAGCCGACTTTTTCGCCAGCGGCAATGTTGAGGGTGACATTATCGAGTGATGCTGGTCTATCGGGATAGCGCTTTGTCAGTCGACGGATGGTGATGTCGCCTTTTGCTTGCGGCTTATTCACGGTAAAAGACGCATGTGCCGCAGTATCTGCTGTATCGCTCTCTTGCCCTTTTTTGCCTGCTTCTAACAATGCATCCATTCGTTTTGCGGAACGCGAAAAGTCTTCCCATTTTCCCAGTACTAGATACAGTGAGGTTACTAACATCATCGCACGCGCGGAGAGTAACGAGCATGCGATCAAACCGCCAACGGATAGCATGCGCGCCTCGATCAAGTATGCGCCCGCTGCTAATACGCATACCGTAGTGAAAGTGGACATGGATGCAGATAAAGTATTGCTGTGTCCTGATGCCAGTCGGCGATCGGCCTCAAGCTCGCTGACATGATCTGATTGAGTGCGCCATCCAGTTAATAATCTTGAAACTGAAGGTACTGTCCGCACGACTTCGATCCCTTGCATGATCTCGCCAATGAATGCCATGCGCTCTGTACCTTTGCGTTCAGCTTCACGGCTCAAACGTAAAGTGTGATTTTGCAAAACAAAGCCGATGATGGTGTAAATAATCGTGAGCACAACGACCAGAATCACTAATGGCCATGCAATAAGGCCAATTGCCAATAAATAGAGCAAGTAAAACGGTAAATCTGCGATAGCGAGTAGATAGGTTGAAGAAACGAAGCTAAGAGAGCTGGTGAGGTCCCGATAGTGGGAAAGAAAGGTTGCGACGCCGCCAGTAGGGATATCACGGTCTCCCAGCAGTTTATGCCAGAGACCTTCATCCGTTTTTCGTGACATATTGGCAGCTAATTTCTCAACTGCCCAGTTACGTGTAATCCTCATGCCTGCATCTAGTGATATAAATATCAACATGCCAATCACTAAAGCCCATAAGGTCTCAAATATGCCATTGCTGACTATTTTGTCGTAAATGAGCATTGAGAATAACGGTAATAGCAACTGACCTGAGTTAATCATCAGGCTGCCAATCCCAATCTCAACCCATTGCGTTTTGAGTAGTGGCCACAAGGTAGAAAACCCCTCGCTAAGGTCTCGAGGGGTTAACTTATCTCTTTTTGCTACAGGTGTTACAGAAGCCATTAACTTGCTTGCCAATGCACCGTTGCTAAAGCGGTATTGCTGCTATTGTAGATCGTGTAAGTTTCATTTGCGGCTCCACCTAGGTTAGATACGGAAACCAAGGCATTAGAACTATCTCTGACATATTGGCCTGATGTTAAGTCAATCGAGAACGTATCATTACTTGCTGCGCCCAAAATACTCAAAGCCGGATTTGCTAGAGTACCCGCCGTGCTGTTTGAGATAGACAGAATACTCGCTGAGTCAACGTGGAAGTCAGTCTGTATACCATCATCTTTGATATTGATATTTTCGACTTGCGTTACTATCCCTGTCAGGGTCGAAAGGCTATATACCTGCCCACCGACAAAACCACTCAAAACTAGCGTGTCGTTGTCCGCACCAGCATTCACGCTGGTGAAACGTTCATTGAAGTTCGGCCCGCCTGATGCATCTACTGAGCCGTAGATGGTGTCATTGCCCGCACCACCGGTCACGGAATCCTTACCACCCCTAGCATCTATCCAGTCAGCGCCATTTCCGCCATCTAATGTGTCGTTACCGGCATCGCCAATGATGGAGTCATTACCATCTCCGCCTAAAATTGAGTCGGTACCTGCGCCACCGTATATTGTGTCGTTCCCTGTACCCGTACCCCCGGTAGCGCTGTCATCTCCATAGATTATATCGTTGCCAGCGCCTCCATACATTAAGTCGGCACCTTGACCGCCATAGATCAGGTCATTGCCATCACCTGTTCCTGTTATATCTGCACCACCGTATACTGTGTCGTTACCGATGCCGCCATAAAGGGAGTCGGCACCGTTATTACCCGTTAGCGTGTCGTCCCCAGCACCACCACGCAGAATGTTCGCATTGCCATCACCGGTGAGGCCATCATTGTAATAAGTACCTATTAAGTGGTTTATATTAGTCAACGTATCTACACCAGCAGAATTACCGCCAGTGACAGTTGCGGAGCCCGTAGCCAAACTGGCGTTGACCGCTGTAGAAGAGTGAATATATGTGACTGTATTAGTGCCAGTACCACCATTTAAGGCGTCGTTACCGGCCATGCCTTCTAAAGTGTCATTACCAGTACCACCGGTTAGGATATTGGCACCAGCATCACCTATCAAGAAGCTGTTACCCGCAGTAACGAGCAGATTTTCGATGTTGGTTAGCGTATCGCCCACAGCATCACCAGTATAGGCGATGCTGCCAGCTATTGTAGATTCACCGCCGGTGGTGACATCATAGCTGCCAAGGGCTGCCATGATGCCTGTGCCTGTGAGTTGGACGTACACTGCTGAGGTATAGCGTGCCGTATCATTATCAGAGCCGCCTTCTATAGAATCTGCGCCTGCGCCGCCAGTCAGTGTATCGTCACCATCGCCCCCATAGAGAGTATCGGCGATAGTGCCGCTGCCACCTTCTAGCCAGTCATTACCCAAACCACCATAGATGGTATCAATCGCAGAGCCGCCGATGATACTGTCATTACCAGTGCCTGTGCCATCCAGATTATCACCGTAGATGAGATTGCCATTGTTACCACCATAGATAGTATCGTTGCCATCGCCACCATAGATGCTATTGAATCCTGAATCCGTGCCAAGTGTGTCATTCCCGCCGTAAATCAGGTCTGCACCGTCGCCGCCATATAATGTGTCTAGTCCAGTACCACCAATGATCGTATCATTCGCGACACCACCATCGACATAATCATTGCCTGCACCGGCCGTGATGGAGTCCGTTCCATTGCCGCCCAGTACGGAGTCATTGCCATTACCTGCATCAATGGTGTCGTTACCATCACCGCCATCAACGGTGTCATCACCATCGTTAGCGATCAGGATATTGGCGACAGTACTACCTGTAATGCTGTCGTTACCGTTTGCTGTGGTCAGGTTCTCAATATTGAGCGCGCGTCCAGCAACTCCGTTCACGATGCCCGTACCCAAGTCAGCGACTACCGCCGTTGTGCCTACTGTGTAGATCAGCGTATCTGTGCCAGCAGCACCATCAACGATGCCACCGGTCGTTGCTGTAGGTAACACGGCTAAAGTGATGGAATCATTACCGCCAGTGCCAATGATGTTCTCAATGGTCGTAAGCGTCGAAGTTCCACTGCCCGTACCTGTTACGGTAGCTGTACCGGTTCCGCTGGCATTTAAAACGACAGTAAGCGCACCTAATCCAACGAAACTTGCTGTATCAACCCCGTTGCCGCCAGTTAACGTGTCATTGCCGCCAGCGCCAATTAAGGTATCGTCACCATCATTGCCAACCAGTGCATTTGCAGTAGTTGTGCCGGTTAGGCTGTCGTTACCACTCGCGCCAGTGAGGTTTTCTATATTGCTGAGAACGGTCTGGCCATTGACTACGCCTGTTGTAAGGTTAGCTACTACCTGTGTCGTACCAACATTGTAGATAACAGTATCCGTACCATTACCGCCATCAATCACGCCGCCCGTACCTGCTGCGGGTAACACACCCATCGTAAATGCGTCATTGAGGCTTGTGCCAATCAGGTTCTCGATGCTGAATAATGTGTCATTGCCACTGGCGCTTGTTGCAGTCCCGTTACCTGTTGCATCCAGCACAACAGTCACAGCAGCTAAACCAGCGAAATTTGCAGTGTCAATGCCAGCATCACCGTACAAGGTGTCATTACCAACGCCGCCTGTCAGTGTGTCGTTGCCTACAGCACCGATGAGGATGTTGGCATTATCGTCACCTGTGAGGTTATCCGCAAAAGCAGAGCCTTCTAGGCCTTCTACATTGACGTAGGTATCGCCGATAGCTTCATCGGTATTGCTGGCTGGTGTGATCAGAGAGGCTGTGACCCCTGTGGTTGCGTAGCGGTAAGAGGCGATATCGGTGCCTGTGCTACCATCAAGCGCATCTGCACCAGCGCCGCCAATCAGGGTATCGTCACCTGCTTCGCCATACAAGACGTCGTTACCGTCTAACCCTTCCAGAGTGTCGCCACTTGCGCCACCATAGATAGTGTTGGCATTGCTGTCACCAAGCAATCTATCTGCGAGAGCTGTGCCGCGCAGGTTCTGGATGTCTGTATATACATCTCCGGCTGCATGGCCAGTTGCTGTCACTGTCGCACCTGTTACGCTAAGCGCAGCCGCAGCATCTAGTACGGCTACTACACCGGTCGATGCGTGTTCATAGCTGGCCATGTTATTGCCAGCCCCACCATTGAGTGTATCTGCACCATCCATACCTTCAAGCGTGTCATTATCCGCGCCGCCGTTTAAGATATTGGCATTCCCATCACCAATCAGTTGGTCGGCATAATTCGAGCCTTCAAGTATTTCGATACTGTTATAGGTATCTCCACCAGCGTGTCCGGTGGTCGTAACCAAGCCCGTGGTCATGCTGGCCACTACACCTACTGTAGAGTGGATGTAGGTAACAGTATCTGTACCATTGTCGCCGTTAAATACATCAGAGCCGTTAAGGCCTTCCAAGGTGTCGTCGCCATCGCCACCGCTTAAGATATTGGCATTATTGTCACCGTACAATGCGTCATGACCTATCGACCCGCTCAGGTTTTCAATGCTGTTATAGGTATCTCCAACCGCATCCCCTGTCGATGTTATACCCGATACATCGGATAATTCAGCGATGATGCCTGTGCTACCCGCTGTGACGCCTGTGGCATGGGCGTAACTCGCCGTATCACTGCCGATGCCGCCGTTCAGTACGTCCGCACCATCCATGCCCTCTAGAGTATCGTTGCCATCACCACCAGTAATAATGTTGGCGTTACCATCACCGATTAGTCGGTCATCATATACTGAGCCTAGCAGGTTCTGTATATTCGTGTAAACGTCTCCAACTGCATCTCCCGCAGTGGTGATATCTGATAATCCAGTAGTCAGTGTTGCCACAACGGGCGCGCCTGCATGCTCATAGCTTGCCGTGTTGTTGCCGTTGCCACCATCTAACGAGTCAGCACCGCCCAAGCCTTCGAGGGTGTCATTGCTGTCACCACCGCTCAAAATATTGTTGTTGCTATCCCCAACGAGCTGGTCGGCATAATTTGACCCGGTAAGGTTTTCTATGCCTATATAGGTATCCCCTTGTGCGTCACCAGTAGCGGCAACAAGGCCAGTCGTCAATGAAGCTACGATGGCTGATGAGGCATGGATATAAGTGGCGGTATCGTTACCATCGCCACCATTGAGCGTGTCATTGCCAGCTAGACCTTCCAGTGTGTCGTTGCCAGTATTGCCGGAAAGGTAATTTGCGCTGCTATTACCAATTAGGTAGTCGTTGAATGTTGAGCCCTCAAGGGTTTCGATGCTGGTATAAACGTCACCAGCGGCATCTCCCGTAGTCGTCACTACTGGGCCGACAGCAAATGCCGTTGTAGTCATATTGGCTACCACACCGACTCCGCCACCTAAATCAGCAGCGTGGATGTATGTCGCAGTATCGTTACCTGCACCGCCATCTAATGTATCTGCACCGTCCATGCCTTCAAGCGTATCGTTGCCACCACTACCACTTAAATAATTGGCAGTGCCATCTCCAATAAGATTGTCGTTATAGGTGGAGCCTTCCAACGTTTCGATGCTGATGTAGGTATCGCCAGCGGCATCTCCGCTCGTAATAACAGTGGGGCCAGCACTGAAGGTCGACGTCATGCTTGCGATAACAGCGGCGGTTGAGTGTGTATACGTGGCGGTGTCATTACCTGCACCACCGTCAAGCACATCAGCACCACCCATACCTTCTAAAATATCGTTATTTGCATCGCCACTCAGGGTGTTGGCGCTAGCGTTACCAATTAGGTTGTCAGCGAGAGTAGAGCCATACAGATTCTCAATGCTGGTGTAGGTATCCCCGATAGCATCACCAGTGGCCGTTACTAATCCGGTGGTCAATGAAGCTGTCACCGGGCCTGTTGCATGGATGTAGGTGGCCGTGTCGGTTCCGTCGCCGCCATTCAAGGCATCTGCGCCACCAAGGCCTTCCAGTGTGTCGTCCCCAGCACCACCTAATAGCGTATTGGCGGTGGAAGTTCCGATTAGATAGTCTTTAAAAGCTGAGCCTTCTAGTGTTTCGATACTGATGTAAGTATCACCCGCAGCATCTCCTGTTGTGGTGACGCCTGATAGGCCTGTCGTCATACTGGCAACGACGCCGATACCACCACCCAGGTCTACCGCATGGGCGTAGCTTGCGGTGTCATTGCTAGCGGTGGTGCCGCCGTCTAGTGTATCTGCGCCTGCCATACCTTCTAATGTGTCATTGCCTGTGCCCCCGTTGATCGAGTTATCGCCTCCATCGCCGATCAGTTGATCGTTATAGGCTGACCCAAGCAGATTTTGGATGTTGGTATAGGAATCGCCTGCCGCATCACCTGTAGATGAGATCAGGCTCGCAGTCAGCGAAGCGGCAACCCCTGCAGACGCATGGGCGTAACTTGCAGTGTTAGACCCCGTACCGCCGTCTAATGAATCGGCGCCAGCCAGCCCTTCCAATGTATCGTCACCACCTGCCCCGCTGATGCTGTTGGCATTGACATCACCGATCAGAAGGTCGTTTAAATTAGAGCCTTCTAGGTTTTCAATGCTGATATAGGTATCGCCATTAGCATCGCCTGATACCGTGACACCGGAAAGCCCGGTAGTAAGCGTTGCTACAACAGCACCGCTGGCATGTATGTAGCTAGCGGTATCGCTGCCATCGCTGCCGTTGAGCGTGTCGTTGCCAGCCAGCCCTTCCAGTGTATCGTTGCCGTCACCACCGTTGAGCAGATTGGCATTCGCATCACCGATCAGATTATCATCAAGATCAGAGCCCAACAGATTGTCGATATTGATGTATATATCACCTGCGGCATCATTGGTATTGGTGACACCGATACTTGTGCTGAGTGAAGCCACTACGCCAGTAGTAGCATGTGCATAACTGGCTGTGTCGCTGCCTGCGGCTAAGCCACCGTCTAGCGTGTCAGCACCTACCAGCCCTTCTAGCGTGTCATTGCCTGCACCACCGGTGATTGAATTATTGCCAGCGTCTCCGATTAAAAGATCGGCATAACTGGAACCTAAGAGGTTTTCTATGTCGCTGTAGGTATCGCCATTAGCGTCGCCAGCGTTCGTCACACCAGCAAGCACTGTCAAGCTTGCCGTGACGGCTGCATTTGCGTGCTCATAACTTGCGGTATCGATGCCGATGCCGCCGATAATAGAGTCGTTACTACCGCCCATGCCTTCCAGAGTATCGTTACCATCACCACCAGTCAGGACGTTGTTGCTGGAGTCACCGATCAAGGTGTCATTATTGATTGAGCCGGTGAGATTCTGAATGTTGATATAAGTATCGCCTACCGCAGCTGCACCACTGAGTATGATAGAGCCGGAGGTGGTGAGTGAGGCGAGCACGGCAGTACCAGCATGTTCATAACTTGCGGTATTGGTGCCAGCGCCACCATTTAATGTATCAGCACCATTTAAGCCTTCTAATGTGTCGTTACCATCGCCGCCAAGTAATTGATTGGCTGAGTTGTTGCCAATGAGCTGGTCGTCGTAGTTGGAGCCTTCAAGTATCTCGATGTCTGTGTAGGTGTCACCTGCAGCATCGTTTGTAGCTGTCACACCTGTAACGTTAATCAGGCTGGCGATGACCCCTATGCCGTTCCCTGAGACAGTTTCTAATGCAGTGCGATACGATGCCATATCAGCAGTGCCATCACCACCATCGAGGGAGTCTGCGCCTACGCCACCAATGAGCGTATCGTTGCCTGTTCCACCAATAAGCGTATCGTTGCCATCAAGGCCGGTAAGAAAATCATTCCCAATTTCGCCTGATAATGCATTGGCATCATTGTTGCCAGTTAATGTGTCGTTATAAGCAGTACCTTGGAGGTTCTCAATATCAATAAGTGTGTCAGAGCCGTTGCCATTCGTAATCGCGCCAATGCCAGATGATAGGCTAGCGTTTACTGCACTTGAGGCGTGAAGGTAGCTTGCGGTATCAATATCGGCTCCGCCGTCCAATGTATCGTTACCTCCAATACCTTCTAGAGTGTCATTACCACCTAAGCCTTCTAAAGAGGTAGCACTTGCATTCCCAATCAGGTAATCCGCCTGATTTGAGCCGATGATGTTTTGCAGATTGATATAGGTGTCGCCCGTTGCATCGCCAGTATTGACGATAGCAGCACCCAATGCAGTGGTAAGCCCTGTTGTAAACGTGGCTGTTACCCCGGCAGCAGAGTGCTCAAAACTTAAGGTGTTGGTGCCAGTGCCGCCATCTAATGTGTCGGATCCACCCATGCCCTCTAATGTATCATCGCCAACGAGGCCAAATATCTGGTTATTTAATTCATTGCCAATCAACTTATCTGCAAAGGCTGAGCCTTCCAGATTCTCGATACCGGTAAACGAATCGCCTAAAGCATCGCCAGTACCGTCAGTTGGTGTAGTCATCGAAACAGTCAGCCCCGATGCTGAGTTACGATAAGATGCGGTATCTGTGCCAGCGCCACCATTCAGCACATCTGCATCAGCGTCCCCCACCAGTGTGTCATTGCCGTCACCACCCATGAGCGTATCGATACCGCTACCACCATCTAGGCTGTCGTTGCCTTCATTGCCACTCAATGAATCGGTACCACTGCCACCCAGCAGTGTGTCGTTACCTGCATTACCATTGATTGTGTCGTTGCCATCACCGCCGCTGACAGAGTCGCGACCTGCACCAGCGCTGATATTGTCATCACCGATATTTCCATTGATATCGTATCCAACACCTCTTGCTGGCAAGATGAATATCGGTTTTCCGCCTGACGTAACACCTAAATAATCAGCACTTGTAGCAGGGTCAATATAACTAAAAAATAAGGTACTATTGGATGGAAAATTGAATTGGCCGGACTGACCATCCACCTGAGTCAATAATTGAAAACTTGCATTAAATCCAGATGTTACGCTATCTGGTGTCAGATTATATAAAACATTTAAATCAATCGTGTAAGTACCGTCAGACTGTAGAGTAAATGCTGAAGTGTTAACTTCCCATTGGCCGTTGATGAACGAAACAGTATTGCTGGCACCACTTATATCTGTAAGTGAGAATCCTGGAGCTAATGGGCCGCTGCCATCAGCCACGCCAATTGTGACTGTATTTAGTGTGTCATAACCAGCAATAGATAAATGAAGTGTTTTGCTCCATTGTGTCGCACTGGCGAAATCTGTATTAAGGGCGATCGTGCTGCCACTGGTATTGGTAACATTGATTTGTTCACGAGTAGCCTGAGCTTCAGATGTAGAGTCAGAGGCACCTACTGGTAGATCTGTCCGGAATGACGGGTCAACCTTGAATTCGCTAGAAACGAACAACTGAGCCTGAATATCTGGCACACCGATCGTGATGTCTCCAGGTGGTTGAATTTCTGGAATTTTAACGCCTACGCGGTATTGGGTAGGTTGGTCGACTCTGGGAGGAACGATAGAATCAAGGTTTTCAGTGTCATATCGCCCTGAACCACCGCTGCGGCCAATCGATGAAGAAGCGCTCATGGTTGAAGCTTTAGGCAGCGGAGAGGCAGGTGCGCTTGATGGTGCAGACTGATTCAGCGCCAGCATCATGGAGGTGATATCGGCATCACTATCTGATTCGCCTGAGGCGCGCAGCTTGGTATCGATGTTCTCACTGATGATGCGCAGACTGCCGCCATCAGCCGCATCCACATGGCCAACCTGTTTGAATAGGTCAGCAAGACTTTCTGTCTTGTCGTCAGCGAACAAGACCTTCTCAGATGTGCCCGCAATCGCGTCTAAGGCACCATTAGGGATGATGATATACGTGCCGTCAGCAAAACCAAGTACCAGATCAACGTCAGCAACATCAACAGACTTGAGCGCACCGTGGCTCTCTTTTAGGTGAACGATGCCATCAGAATCAGGATTAACGCGTATGACCTTATTGACGACATTGTTCTTTTCGATAGGAACTTGTCGATTTTCGGTCACTGCTTTTTGTGTTATTGCCATGATTCTGTACTCCTTGGTTCAAGCAAACTGGGCTACTGAAAGTTCAGTGGCCCTATGCATTGACGTGCTGCTATGAAAATAGTTTAACCCTACTCAACATTAACGGTTACTTTCTTAATTCCTGAAGCAAACTTTCCATCACAGCGCGTTGCTCTGAAGGGGAGAAGCGCGCCATCATCTCTGTAATCGCTGTGCGTAGCTCAATCGAGTCATCTGTCATTCGCGTCAACATATCACTCATTTTCGATAAGTCATTACCCTGACGTGCAGTAGTCTGAATCAGTTCGGTAAAGTGTTCATTCAACTGCGTCAACATGTCTGCATTGCCGCGCTCCATCAGACCCAAAATGGTACCAAGCTGACGACCCACACGTTGCAATTCACCACGGAACTGCGAAACTGATTCATTATGGTCGGCCATCGCGCGCATCATTTCGTTACGTTGTTTACCAAAATTATCTAGCTCAGCTTGTAGTGCACGGTCTTGCAAGCGTGAAGATTCGCTTAGGCGTTCTTCAATACGGCGTAATACACGTACTTCTTCTGTTGCGATCTCACGGCGGAATTTAGCTTCAGCCGGATCCATCTCGATTAATCGGCCAGCACTACCACCAACGCCATCTGTGCCGCCTTCTCCACCCACTGCACCGGATTGAAGTGCTGTCTTGCTGTAGGCGAAACCTTCTTGTTGCGCTAGCGCATGCTCAATATGCTGAGCAACTTCCGAGCCAAGTAGTGACATGACTTCTTGTGAACAGCGGCGCACGGAAACCATCATGAAACCGAGAATGATAGAACCCATCAAACCGTACATAGAGGCAGAGAAAGCGATACCCATAGAGCGCATCGGTGCCTTCATGCGAGCGACCATATCGCGGAATACGTCGATTGGGTTATCTACACCCACATTCACTGTAGAGAAACTGGAAATCAGAGAGGCAATGTCATCCAACGTGGCCAATAGGCCGATAAACGTACCTAGCAGGCCCATCCCGACCAATAGGCTGGTCAAGAATTGCGGCAGTGCATTACGGTTATTGAGGCGTGAGGCTGCATTATTTAATTCATTCTCTAGCGCAATCTGTTCTTGATGGCTGATATTACGGTTTGTTGAAGCAGCCATCATGCGCATGACATAAGCAGTGTCTACGTCATAATCGATAGCGCGTGCTTGCAAACGTTCTGCATCATCTCCTTCGCGTACTGCTGTCGTAAATTCATCAAGTTTGGCACCTTCTTGCATCAAACGCCGTACGTTGGCGAGGATAAGTAACCCGCCCATGATCGTGATGACGAAGATCGCGTAGTTGATCTGGGGGTGAGGGTTCTCCGCTAGCGTATTGGCAATCTGCTTATGGTAGATTGCCGCACCTATCAGCAGCAGAATGAACGGCAGCGATGTGTATAGATAGTAGATTCTTAAACGCTTCAGCATGGACGCTTACCTTTAACAAATAATCTTTTCATAAATTTAACGTGGGTCCTTAAAGACCCTGTCACTAAAACGCAGCATGGGTGAAATAAGATAGGAAAGCACAGTGCGCTTGCCTACGACAATATCGGCTGTCACCGACATGCCTGGTGAAATCGGCCCTGCACTCTTCCCTAGCTTGATGTCTTTGATACTGCCTGCATCAACTCTCACTCTGTAATAGCGTCCTTCATGTTCATCCATTAATGTGTCAGCACTTACTTCTGTCACATGGCCTGGTAGCGCGCCGTAAGTTGCGTAATCAAAGGCGCCAACGCGTATTCTTGCTGGTAGCCCGCTGCGTAGATTGGCGCGATCATCTGGTCGTGCACGAGTTTCCACGACAATGCGTTGATCTTCAGGTGTGATCTCCATTAAAGGTTCACCCGGCCTTACTACGCCGCCAACGGTCGATACCATGAGCCTATTCACGAAACCGCCTACAGGTGCACGTACGATATTGCGATCCAGCCGATCTTCATTGGTCTTGAATTCCATGCTGGATTTTTGCAGTTCTGCTCTCACCATCGTCATATCCGAAGACGCATCTGAGCGAAAACGTGCCCATAATTCACTGACTTTCGATTCCGTTTCGGCGAGAGCTGCCCTTAATCGTGGCAATGCAGCATCCGCTTCTTTAAGCTGTGACTCCATGCGCTCTAAGCGACTAGCCGTATCCAGCAATTCCATTCTTGACGCAGCCCCATTCTTATTCAGGCCCTCTATCAGGCGGAACTGTTGCCGTGCCAACTCAAGCTCAGTTGCCAAGTTGCGCTGCCGTGTTTCGATTTCAGCAATCTCACCGCGTTTTTGTGCGCTTTGGTCGCGCAGCACGCGTGACTCTTCATTCACACGCGAAAGCCGGGCTTGTAATGCCGCAGACTCCGCTTGGCGAACATCCTGATCGGTAAGATCGGATGGAAAGTCAATCGTGCTTTGTCCGCGTGACTCAGCCAGTAAGCGCGCTTCACGACCGCGCAGCGCATCACGCTTGGTGCGCTCTTGCCCCAAGTCTGAGCGTGCTTTAATGTCTGACAGTTCCATCAATGGTTGGCTAGCCTTAACAATTTCGCCCTCTTGAACCAATATCGTCCGGACAATTCCGCCTTCTAAATGCTGCACGATCTGCGATTTTCCTGCGGGCACTACACGCCCTACGGTTCTTACGATGACATCCACTTTCGCCAGCGATGACCAGATCAACAATATCAGCACGCCTGAAGCGGTGATCAGCACAAACGCACGCTGCGGCGTCATCTCAGTCCGTTGCTGTTGCAGCCATTGCTTAAATCCAGCCATTAGGGTGTACCGGCGGGATTCACCAATACCAGCGAGCTATCAGCCGTGGGTTTACCCTCTTTCACTAACACTTCGATGCGATCTGATGGCATCTTCATTTCTATGAGCAAGTTACGTACCGCCATTGCCCGGTAGAAACCCAAGCGGCGCGCTTCAGTAAAGCCTGTTGGCACCGTTACCTCAAGTTTTGCACCGCCACTGCTGATAATGCTGGCAAGTGGGCCGCGTAATTGCGCCGCTTCTGGTTCAGAAAGTGTCACAGCATCGTCAACAAAATCGACGACTAGACCACCGGTGACTTTCTCAAGTGTCGAGGTTGGTTCCTGCGAGCTTACAGTGGCTTTTACGACTTTATGCGGGCCACTTTTCCCAGGGGATTTGTCTTGTTGCAATGCCGCTAGTTCATCTTTAAGACTTTGTGTCTCTTGTTCTTTGATTTTTAGATTGGCGACTTGTTGCTTGAGGGCTTCAATTTGCTTCTCTAGCTCACTAGGGTCTTGTTGTTGCGCGCTGGTTTTAGTTGTCTCAGTGGTGTCTTTTTGTGTCGTCTCAGTCACTGGGGTGGGCGTTGTTTCATGCCGCTTGCCTAGTTCCATCGCAAAAATAAACACCGCTACTGTCATGATCACCACGACAAATAGCAGGTTCAGCACAAGGTTAGTGACCGCGTCTACATAACCCGGCCAGAAAACATCGGCTCCATCATCTCCGCCGCCGCCATCAACCTTCATGATTTTTCCTCATTTATTGCTTCACCAGTGGCACAGTCGCATTTTCCACTGGCGGTGCCAATGGAGTGATGACCACGGGATCTTCCTCTTTTACTTCAGGTTCTTTTGCTACTGGGGTAGTGGTTTGTGCTGGCGCAGTCGCTTGTACAGCTAAAGGTTCACCTTCGGGAATAGGTACATCCTTTGCGGCTATCGATTCAGCAGCTAATTCTGAGGCGCTCAATGGTTTTGCCTGACCTAATAGCCTGCTGATTTGTGATAGTGAATCTATCTCTTGTGTATGCAGGGTAACTAACCTTACACGGGCTTGGTACTGGCGATCATATACATCCAGTAAATCCAGCAACGATTGGTTACCCGCTAACATCTTTTCAGACATCGAGCTGGCGGCAGATGAAATGGCATTCAATTCCTTATAGCCGGAAACCAATTGCTCACGTGTGGCTTCCAGCGTTGCATACTGAGACACCATCGATTGTGTGATACGTCTTTGCAAATCATCCAGGCGATAACGCACTTCATCAAGACGTGCACGTTTTTCATTGGTCAGGTGGTAATCACTCCCGCCATTCAACAGGTTCCAGTTCATGACGAACATCATGCGTGTGTCATCCTGCGAGCCTACTGGGCCACCCGCATTATTGGTTTCAATTTTAGAAACCTCGATATCGAAACGTGGTGCGAATTTAGTGCGTGCTACGTTTTGGTCGATCTGTGCAGCCTTCATCTCGGCACGTAATGAAGCGACATCGGGGCTATTTGCCATGGCGATCTTGACCGCTTGAGCGACCGTATTGGGGATTGCGCCCATGTCTGAACGATCTGGCAGTTTGATTTCTTTAGGCGCGATATTGGTGAGGCGCAAGAATTCCACGCTGGCTGCAGAGTGCGCAGACTCTTGCTGTGTACGAGTAGAGCGTGCGGAAAGGCTGCGTGCGCGTACGCGTTCACGATCTGAACCACTGGAGGCACCAGCACTGGCGCGTTTATCTACATACTCAAAAAGTTTATCCAGCTGCTTTTCATAACCTACTGACAAGTCGGCGATCAAGCGGCTGGAGGTTAAACCAAGGTAAGCGGTCACTGTTGAGAGCCATGCATCTGCCTGACTGCCGCGACGGCTTTCTTCACGCGAATTTACAACAGCTTTGCGGCGCAACCAGTCGAATGTAGTTGGCAAATCCATAATAGGCTGGCGTAGGGTGATCGATTTGTCTGTACGGACATGGATGGATTTATCCACGGCCTGCCCGGTATCAGGGTCGACCACTGATGATGGGGATGATATCTCGCGGCCACGGCCGTAACGCACAGAAAGATTCGGCAATAGTAAACCGAACGCTTGTCTTGACTGTGAGTTTGCTTGGTTTACGCGTTCATCTGCAATGTGTACATCGCGACTGAATTCAACGGCGCTACTTGTAGCCGATGAAATATCGACGCGATCAACAAAGCTGGCAGGCAGTTCACCATCTTTTTGGCCGTAATCATCCAGATATTCATTATGTACTTCATTGGTGACCGCAACGGGAATCATGCTGATGCCAAATAGTCTGGACAGGCTAAGATCTTTCACGTCATTTGCAGATTCTGTTTGCGGTTGAATTGTCAGATCATTAGGTTGCAGACCAAGTGGTGCAAGTTTTGGTGGTTTAGCCTGCGCTTGTTGCTCATCAGGTAATTTTGTAATTAGTGGCGCTACTGCAGGCGTTGCTGCTGTGTTTGTTGCAGGCGCAGCCGCATTGGTATTAGGCGGAACCTGATCGAAAATAAGCTGCGGTGCAGGCAACTGCTGAATGCTCTGCGCCGTTGCTTGCACCGCAGCGCTAGCCGCATTGGCTGCTGCCGTCGCAGCATTGGCTGCAGCAGTAGCGGCAACAGCTGCGGCATTCGCTGCTTCAACGGCTGCGTGGGCTGCATCTGATGCAGCCTGTAATGAAGCCGGTATTTCCCTTTTTTCGGTAGCCTGCGGCTCGGCTGCTGATACTGTGGACGCCAGTAGCATGGGCCACATACAGTCCAGAATGATGCGTCTTTTTTTCTTTAACACATTAAACTTTCGCAATTTTTAATTATCTGGTTCTAATCAAGTCTGGTTTGATCAAGCTGCTTAATCAATATAGTAACGATCAATGTAAATCGCTAAAACTTTTAAGGTATAGCGATCCTACAGCAAATAATGTGCCATATTTAAATTATTCCATATATATCAGTCTAATAGTTTTGATTTTGAAAGTCAGCTATTAACATGCGATGGTGTTGAGAATTAGGCGGTGTGCAATGTCCTGCCAAACAGGTCAAGCGAGAGTTGGTAACCTATCATGGCTAGCTGCGGGTCGTAGCGCTCGCCTTCATCCCGCATGAATGCGTGCTGGCCATTGAATTCATGCCATGTGAAATTCAGACCTTGTTCCGTGAGTTTTTGATAAACCTCGACCCGCCCGCTGGTGGGGATGTGGTTATCTTGCTTGCCCCAGATCATCAATAATTCGCCAGTAATGTCATTTAATCGACTCATGCTGTGCTGACCCGGTTGGCTTGGCATAGTGTCGAGGTGTAAATCTGTTGCGTAGAAACAGGCTGTCGCTTTTACTTGTGGTTGTAATGCGGCACGGAAGGCCAGATGCCCACCGATACAGAAGCCCATCGCGCCGATCTGGTTACTGCTCCACGGCTGTTTTTTGACGTATTCGATCATCGCTTCGTTATCGGTGTCGTAACTTTCTACTGCTTTTGCTGCCTTATCTGCATTGCCTTTGATGCGGCCTGCATCGTCGTATCCGAGAATAGTGCCGATAGGGTTGAGCTCATGGAAAACCTCTGGTACAAGAACTGCATAACCTTGGCCTGCCATGAATCTCGCAGCGCGTTCGATAGGGCCTGTTTGTTGGAAGATCTCGGAGTAAAATAAGATGACGGGGAAGCGGCCTTCAGCCACTGGGCGATGGATATAAGTACGCATGACGCCAGTAGGTGTAGGCAAATCTGCGATATGGCTTTGAATGATCATTCGGGTCGTTCCAAAAAGATTAAAATATAGAAAAACTATTCAACCAAATTCTATATGAGTTGTTAAATATACATACAGCTTTTTATAGTTTGAGATGTTACATAATCATAAATATATTTGGAGGCGATATGGCGAAAGTGATTAAGACGGATGAGGAGTGGCAGCAGCAGCTCTCGCCGATGCAATATCAAGTGACCCGGCATGCAGCAACAGAACGGCCTGGTACCGGCATTTATAACAAGCATGATGAGCATGGTATCTATACCTGTGTCTGTTGCGGTACGCCGTTATTTGAGTCTGATACCAAGTTTGATGCAGGCTGTGGCTGGCCGAGTTACTTCGAGCCGATTAACCCTGAAAATGTGCGTGAAGAGACTGATAGATCGGTGGGTATGGTACGTACTGAAGTGATCTGTAATGTGTGTGATGCCCATCTTGGACATGTATTCCCTGATGGGCCACCACCTACGGGACTGCGTTACTGTATTAACTCTGCTTCTTTGAGCTTTGACCCGATATAGCCTGACGTGAAATTAACAAATTTGAATTAAGAAGATTTCATGCGGGATATGGAAGAGCTGTTTGCGGCTTTGGGTAGATCAGGTTTTCGTCGAGGGTTTCAGCTCAAGGTTAAAGAAAGCCAATATTTAAGGGACAAGGGTGTGGATGTCGTGCTGGCGCATGCGCGTGATTTTATTCGTCAACGCATTGCACCCGCTATCATCGCTAATGATGGAAAACAGACCCCATTTAGAGGGCATCCTGTGTTTATCGCCCAACATGCCACGGCTTGTTGTTGCCGAGGATGCCTTGAGAAATGGCACAGGATTCCACAGGGAAGGGCATTGGAACCGATAGAAGAACAGTACCTGCTAGAAGTGGTGGAGCGCTGGCTGCGTATGCAACAAAATCAGTAAGATGGCTTTATACTAAAAGTAATAAAAAAGGACTGCCATGCGTAATAAGATCATCAAGATATTAGTCAGCCTGCCATTCATGATAGTGGCGGGTTTATTTGCCGCTTATCTGCTTTTTGGCTACTTTGCTGTGGACCCGTTAGCTAAACGTATCTTGCCTTGGGTGGCCGAGAACAAGCTAGCAAGCAAAGCCACCGTTGAGAAAGTCAGTTTTGATCCCTTTGGCTTGACTGTTACCGTTGATAATCTGCGTCTGACCCAATTGGATGGCGGCGAATTAGCAGGGTTTGATCGTTTATTCGTTAATCTTGAAGTCAGCGGCATATTCAGGTTCGCATGGCGCTTGAAAGATATCCAGCTTACTGCCCCTAAAGCCAAAGTCGAAGTCGCACCAGATGGCAAACTCAACTGGGCGCAGCTGATCGCCAAGTTGAATGAAGATAAAACTGAAGATGATTCAAAAGGCATGCCACGTCTGCTGATTGATCACCTGCTGATCGAGAAGGGTGATATTCGTTATATTGATCGTAGTCGCCCTACGCCATTGAAAGTGGCGCTAGAGCCATTTGGTCTTCAGCTTGATACCTTATCCACTTTGCCAGAAGATTTGGGGGATTACTCTTTCGTTGCCAACTTACCAGAGCAGGGTGGAACGCTGAAATGGAAAGGTGAGGTCGGGCTTAATCCAATTACCTCCAAAGGTACCGTCGAGTTACAAGGGCTTAAGCTTGTCAAATTGTTGCAATTGGCAGAGCAGCCATCTTTACCAGTCAATGTTGAGAATGGAAAGATCAACACAAGCTTCGCTTATGACTTTGCAATGCAGGAAGAAAAGCCCAAGGCCACCCTGAACAATATTGCATTCGAGCTGAATGATTTTTCAGGCTTTCTTGCGGGGGCCAATGAAGCAAAAGATAGCGCAGTAAAAACCAGTGAAGCAAAAAGCACTGAGGCAAAAACTACTGTGGCATTGAAGGCACTGACTGTTAGATTGCCGCAGCTGGATTTTTCAATGCAACCAACGCCGCAGGTTAAATTTAGCGGGTTGGATATTGTGCTAAAGAATGCCTCACTTAAATATGGGGCCAGCCCGTTATTGGTGATACCGAAGGCGGCTGTGAATGATGTGGCGCTGAATCTTGCTGAGCATGATGTGAAAGTGGCTGACCTTGTATTATCTGGTGCCGCTATTCAGGCGGTGCGAGATAAAACCGGCAACACGGAATGGCAGAAGATGTTGGCTTCTCTTCATAACGTCAAACCAGTAAGCGACACACCGCCAGCTACAGTAGATGCAGAAGGGTTAACTGAACCCGCTGAGAAAACAGAGCCTATAGAACCTTGGAAAGTGGCATTGAGCCGATTCGCCATTGAGGGCACTTCGATCCATATTGAAGATCAGGCAGTGCCCACGCCAGTAGCACTCGATATACAGGATGCGATGATCGAAGTTCGCGATGCTTCAATGGATATGAAGCAAGCCTTGCCTGTAAAAGCCGCGTTCAAGATCAAACAGGGTGGGCAGTTTGATGCAGATGGCAATATCTCTCCGTCACCATTAAAAGGTGATTTGAACCTGAAACTTGCTGGTCTATCGCTCAAGCCTTTTGCGCCGTATGTGAATCAGGCAGCCATGCTTAAATTAAATGATGGGGCAGTGAATGCCTCAGGCAAGTTGGCGATTAAATCCGATAAGACTTTATCTGCTTTGTTCAAAGGTGGTTTCAGTGTGAATCAGCTTGCGATCAATGAGGAGTACGGTGGCGCATTATTCTTGGGATGGAAGAGCCTTGCCAGTGAAAGTCTGGAAGTCGGTATTGCACCTAACAGACTGTCCATGAGTGAGTTGCGCATTATTAAGCCGGTGGGCAAGTTCATTATCCATGAAGATAAGACGCTCAATGTAACGCGCATTATGCGCAAACCAGCTGAAGGAAGTGGAACGCCACCGCCTGCCAAAGTCGAAGCCAATAAAGAGGATGTATTCCCTATCACAGTAGATCGCGTACGTATCGATAATGCTAATCTGGATTTTGCTGACCTTTCTTTGACGCCGCAGTTCGGTACGCATATCAATACCCTGTCTGGTGTGATCAATGGCCTTTCAACCAATCCCAAAACCACTGCGCAAGTCGAATTGGATGGCAAGGTCGATGATTATGGATCAGCGCGTATCCGCGGGTCTGTACAACCTTTTCATGCGACAGATTTCACCGATTTAAAAGTCGTATTCCGTAATCTTGATATGAGCCGATTGACGCCTTATTCAGGCAAGTTCGCAGGACGTCGTATCGATTCTGGCAAGCTTTCAGTCGATCTTGAGTACAAGATCAAGCATCGCCAGCTTGCGGGTGAGAATCAGGTAACCATCAACAAACTAAGATTAGGTGAGCGAGTGGAAAGCCCGGACGCGATGAGCTTACCACTTGATCTTGCGATTGCATTACTGGAAGACAGTGACGGCATCATCGACCTTAACCTACCGGTGAGCGGTAATCTGGATGATCCGCAATTCAGCTATGGCAAAATTGTCTGGAAAGCATTGGTGAATGTGCTGACCAAGATCGTCACCTCACCTTTCCGCGCGTTGGGCAACTTGCTTGGCATCGAGTCGGATAAGCTGGCGGTGATCATGTTCGATCCAGGTAGCAGCGACTTGGCACCGCCTGAGCAGGAGAAACTCAAGATGATCGCACAGGCGATGATCAAACGTCCTGCATTGACTTTATCTATCGGACCTGTGTATGACACTGTTGCTGATACCCATGCGATTCAGGAGCTCACGATACGTCGTGATCTGGCCAAACAGATGGGCTTAAAAGTCGAGAACGGGCAACAAGCTGGGCCCATTGATCTGACAAACCGCAAAACCCAAGCAGCGGTTGAAGCTTTGCATAAAGCGCGTATACAGAATGCCCAGTCGAAAAAGATGCTTGATAAACTGAGCGATATTTTTACCAAGCCAAAAGAGCCTCAGCCAACGAGTGAGCAGTTACTGGCGCAATTGATTAGTAGCGTCCCTGTCGCTGAGAGTGATTTAGTCAATCTTGCAAAAGCACGTGCCAATGCGATACAACAAGCACTTATTAATACAGAGGGTTTGCCAGCTACTAGCCTCAGCATCACTGAACCGACTAAGCATACAGGGGCCAAAGATAGCGTGGACGTAAAAATGGAGCTGGGCGCAAAGGCTTTATCTGCGACAACTCCGCCGAATTAGCTGATGGGTTTTCTTTCTTTATCCAATAAAAGTTGTATTTGCTCGAACGGTACGGGTTTACTGAAATAGTAGCCCTGTACCTCGTTGCAGCCATTATCTTTCAGGAACGCTAACTGCTCGGCTGTTTCGACACCCTCTGCGATGACTTGCACCTGTAGACTGTGCGCCAGTGTGATGATCGAGCGTGAGATGATGGCATCATTCGGATCAGTTGCAATATCACGAATGAACGATTTGTCGATCTTCAGGCGGTTGATGGGGAATCGTTTCAGGTAAGCCAGACTTGAATAACCTGTGCCGAAATCATCCAGCGATAGTTGTATCCCGAGGTCATGGATTTTGCAGAGGATATTAATGGCTTCCTCTACATTATGCATGATCATGCTTTCAGTGATTTCCAGCTCAAGGTATTCGGGGCTCATTCCCGTATGCAGTAAGATTTCTTTAACGGTGTTCAGCAGGTCTTTTTGGCCTAATTGCCGAGCTGAGAGATTGATAGCAACCCGAATCGAGCTACCTTCTTTTTGCAGTTGGCAATTATTGCGGCAGGCGGTTTCCAATACCCATTTGCCGATCGGGATGATCAGTCCATTTTCTTCTGCGATTGGAATAAATCTGAGTGGGGAAATCAAACCCAGCTTCGGATGCTCCCAGCGAATAAGCGCTTCCATGCCAATGATCTGCCCAGTTGCGAGGTCGATCTGCGGCTGGTAATGCAATAACAACTCGTTTTTGCTTAACGCATGCCATAAATCTTGCTCAAGTGCCAAGTGACTGCCTAGCTCTGCATTCATCTCTTTTGCGTAGAACTGGAAGTTGTTACGGCCGTTGGCTTTTGCCCGATACATTGCGCTATCAGCATTTGACAGTAATATTTCAGGTGTTTCGCCATCTCTGGGGAAGCTAGCCAGACCGATACTACAGGTGATAGTGAGCTGTTTATCTGAAATCAGGAACGGTTGTAACAGCTCATTGCGAAAACGTTGTACGACCACCTGAGTGTTCTCTTCATGTGATTGGCTATTGAGAAGCACGACGAATTCATCGCCGCCGACTCTTGATACAGTGTCAGTGTCACGCACGCACATTAATAACCTCTGGCCGAGCATCTTAATCAGCTCGTCTCCGGCTGTATGACCAAGGCTATCATTAACCCGCTTAAAGTTATCGATATCGATGAATGCCACAGTAAATACCCATGCATGTCGTCGACCATCATGAAATGCCTGTTTGATCCGCTCTTTTAGCAGATTACGGTTTGCAAGTCCGGTGAGCATGTCATAGTTGGCCTGATGTTCAAGCGCTTCTTCGGCTTTTCTTTGTTCCGTAATATCGACTGCAATGACACCCACATGATTGAATTTGCCTTCATCATCCTCAAGTGGAAAAGTGGTGATCATCCAATAAGCCTCTTTATTGTGATGGGTGATCTGGTGTATTTTTTGTACAGATGTGCCACTTTCCAAAGCTTGCTGGTCCATCTCATCGAATTTGTTGACGACTTCCTGAGGAAACAGTTTTGCAGTATTACACCCGATGATCTCTTCATAAGGGATGTTCAGTTTTTCGGTGGCGCTTCTATTGGCAAATATATATTTCGCGTTAGCATCCTTAATGAAGGCGATGGCGGGTAGATTTTCCATGAAGACCCTGAATAAACGGGTGCTCTTATCCAGGTCTTTCTGTATGCGTTTGTGCGCTGTTTTCTCTTCTACTCTTTCAAGCGCACTCCTAACTGCACTGGGCAGGCGCGAAAGATTGCTTTTGATAATGTAGTCCACAGCACCTTGCTTCAGTGATTCGATCGCCGTTTCTTCGCCGATGGTGCCGGATACAAAAATAAACGGGATATCTGGCTTTTCTTTTCTCGCGATATGCAGTGCAGATAAGCCATCAAAGCTTGGAAGCGAAAAGTCTGAAAGGATAATATCCGGATCAAATTGATCCAGCTGGATTCTAAAATCGGATTCAGTCTCTACCCGCCGCGCCTCACATTTTATTTCTGATCTTTTTAATTCACGTAGCGTGAGCTCCGCATCCGCTGGATTATCTTCAACTAATAGAATTCGCAGTGATTGCATATCTGCACCTCTAAATGTCGTTCTTGTAAATGGTGTGCTAGGACTATTGGGTGAATTCAGGGATCTTGTTCAAGATGGTCCAGTAACAGCCTACTTTTGAAACCTCTTCAACGAATTTATCGAACTCAACCGGTTTGACGAGGTAGCTATTGACACCCAGTGCGTAGCTTCGGACGATGTCTTGTTCTTCTGCACTGGATGTCAACATCACTATCGGAATCATCTTTGCAGTGTCCGAGGCTTTTAGCCGCTGTAGTACCTCGATACCGTCTATTTTTGGCATTTTCAGGTCAAGTAATATGAGTTTCGGTTCTTTTTTGGATCGATTTGCATAATCCCCAACACGAAATATGTAATCCAAAACCTCTTGCCCATCCTTCACCCAAACTACCTCATTTGTCAGGCCTATCTTTTTAAGTGCCCGCATGGTCATCTCCGCATCGGTCGGACTATCTTCCGCAAGCAGGATACTCACTGGCTGTAAATTACTCATCTCTAGCTCCTAAAGGTAAACTAAAACTAAAAATACTTCCTTCACCTAACTGGCTTTCTGCCCATGCATGGCCGCCATGCCGCACGACGATTCTTTGTACGATCGCTAGCCCTACGCCAGTTCCAGGGAACTCATCTGTGCTATGCAACCGCTGAAAAACCCCAAATAGCTTGTTGTAGTAGCGCATATCGAAACCTGCGCCGTTATCATGTATCTCATAGACGACATCACTCCCTTTTTTGGCAGAAGTGATCTCTATTTTCGGGTCATTTTTCTTACTGCTGTACTTCACGGCATTGGATAACAGATTCATTAGCACCTGTTTGATGAGTGCCCGATCACCCCATATAGGCAATAGCTGGTTCGTATTTAAAGGAGGAAGAGGGGTTTGATGCGCTAACTGGATGTCTTTCCATACTTCATCGACTAGATGCGCCATGTCGATCTCCTCTGCTTGGATCGATTTACGGCCTGAGCGCGCAAAATCCAGAAGGTCATCAATCAACCTACCCATTTTCTGGCTGTTTGACCTAACAACAGTAAGTAAACGTTTACCTTCATCATCCAATTGCTCTGCATAGTCTTCTTCAAATATTCGGGAGTAGCCATCTATTGCCCTTAACGGCGAGCGCAGATCGTGCGATACCGAATAGCTGAAGCTTTCTAACTCTTTATTGGCCATTTCTAGTTTTGCACTGGTTTGTTCGGCATTGCGCTGGGCAATGACGCGTTTCTTGATTTCCTGTGAGGTAAGCCAGAATGAGATGAGTAATAAAACAATGGCGGATAGATTACCCATAATGATGTATTGCTTGGTCGATATGCCATCAGCTTCCACGATCTTGGAACGTTGATCCAACAACTGCTCTTCTAATATCGACATGTTGGCAATATGTACTCGAATCTCATCCATGGTCATTCTGCCGTTAACCAGCATGCCCTCTAAATCAGGATTACCTTTCCAACCGTTTTTCTGTTGGTAGGTGATGCTTAGTTCCAGATAGCGCAACTTACTTTTGACAAGATCGCTAAAGGTAAGAACAGCTTCATATTGCGGTTTGTTGTTGATGGTCAGTTGTTTGAGAAGCGCGATCTCTTTGGGCAGGTTATGCAGCGCTTTATTGTAGGGCTCAAGGAATCTCTCGTTATTAGTGAGCAGATAACCGCGTTGGCCCGTTTCGGCATCTTTCAACTCTGAAAGTGCCACATTGAGCTGAAGAAGGACACTATAGGTATGATCCACCCAGCGAGAGCTGGCGATGAACTGGTTGGTGCGCTGATAAGTGATATACGAGATCGTGATGAGTATCAACACCGCGGATGCTAATCCTAAGGTTGTCAGTGTCTCTTTACGAACATGAATCATAAAGCCCACTCCACTTAAAAACACGAGAAAGTACACCTACTTCACTTGAATCTACCAAAGCCTTAAAGTCGTTGGCATTCTAATTGTAAGTAATTGTAACTGCATCTTAAGCCAATAAAAAATTATTGGGGAGTTTATTTATATATTATTTAATCAAGTGCTTACTGAATGAACAATTATTGTCAGTTGATGAGATATCGTTCTTTTGATGAACGCTATTTAGTAATTTCTGGCAGAATACATCCATCGGAATAACAAGAAAGGAATAGGATTCACCAGAATCCGTCACATGGGTAGTAACCTGCTGTTAATTGTTTTTGCATTTTTTCTGGTACTTCTCAATGGATTTTTCGTCGCAGCCGAATTCGGGTTGGTCAAATTGCGGCAGACGCGCGTGCGTGCCATTGCCAAGGCTTTCGGCTGGCGTGGGCGTATGCTTGCTCAGGTGCATCGCAGTCTTGATGCTTATCTTTCCGCTTGTCAGCTAGGCATCACCCTCGCTTCCCTCGGCTTGGGGTGGGTAGGTGAACCTGCTTTTGCCCAATTGATCGAGCCACTACTGAGCCAGCTTGGCATTGATAATGAAAAAATGCTGCATGGCATCTCCTTCTTTGTGGCTTTCTTTACTATTTCCTATTTGCATATCGTGGTTGGCGAACTGGTGCCTAAAACCCTCGCCATCCGTGCGGCAGAAAAAATCGGCTTATGGACCGCGCCCCCGCTCTATATATTTTATTGGGTCATGTATCCCGCTATCTGGATACTTAACCAAAGCTCGAATCTTGTCTTGCGCGCCTTACATCTACAATCCATTAACCCGCAAGAGAGTCACTACTCAACAGATGAACTTAAGATGATTTTGCGTAGCTCACGAGCTGACGATAAATTCAGCCAGGCTGAGTGGCGTGTACTAGCGCAAGCCATGGATTTTAGGGATCTTGATGTATCCGATTTGATGCGTCCTTTTCATGAGGCAGTCGTGTTGCATGAACAAGATACGCTTGAAGAGAATATCAGCCGTATCACCCAGCACCGTTATAGCCGCTACCCGTATCTGGATAAATCGGGTGAAGTACTAGGGATGATCCACATGAAAGATATCTTCATTGCCAGCCAAAAAGGCAATCTGGGTGAGCATCTGGATGATCTGGTGCGCCCTATCGAGATCGTTTCTCCTGATTTGCCCGCGACTGAATTATTCCGTCGATTCCAGCAAGGAGCTCCACACATTACGGTCGTTGGTTATGAAGGTAATCCGCCGGTTGGGTTTATCACTCTGGATAACCTGTTAGGTGCATTAGTCGGTGAGATTCGTGATGAATTCCGTCAATCGCAAAGCGAATGGACAAGACTGGATGATGGTTCATTATTGGGTAAAGGCAGTTTGCCTATCCCAACCTTGGAGCGCACATTGGGCATAGATATCGAGTCAGATACTGCCGATACGATTGCTGGCCTCATCCTCTGGAAGCTTGGTGACCTGCCTGAAGAAGGGCAAAAGATCGAATTTGAGCAATTTGCCATTGTGGTCAAAAAAATGACAGGGCCGCGTATATTATTGGTACGCGTCTATCCCACGATATCAGCGGATACATCGATCAATCATTAAGATAAAGATGAGAGATTAAATAAAAACGCCAGCATGTAGCTGGCGTTTTTATTTAATCGGGTATGTCGAAAGATTTAGTTGACTGCGTCTTTCAGTGCTTTACCAGCAGTAAATGCAGGAACCTTGCGAGCAGCAATCTTGATCTCTTTACCAGTTTGTGGGTTACGGCCAGTACGTGCAGCACGGCTGCTTACCTTGAATGTACCGAAACCGATCAATGCTACTGGCTCACCTGACTTCAATGAAGAAGTGATGCTATCGGTAATTGCGGAAAGTGTCTTGCCAGCTGCTGCCTTTGAGATACCAGCCTCTGCTGCGATAACAGCGATAAGTTCAGTTTTATTCACTTAATTAGTCCCTAGTGGTTTATTGGAGAGCTTATCTTAAACTATTTTTTGGTGATGTGTAGTGGCGAACCTCACTAAAATCGCACGATTTCAGCGATATGAGCAGGTTTAAGGCGATTTTTTTCAAAATTATTCCGTTTTTGCTCTGAAGTTCGCCTGCTAACTCGATAAGCAACTTTTCATAAAGGCTTTTCTTTCGTCGCCTTTTAGCATCTTTTCTCCGGCACTTTGATTACAGGTTTTCATCTTTGTGTGCTGAGAATTGACGATTTCTTTGTCAGCCGATAAACAGTCTTTCATAAAAGCTCTGCGTTCATCACCTTTAAGCGCTTTTGTTGCAGCATCTGCATTACATGACTTCATTTTCTCTTGTTGTGGCCCAGCAAAAGCTAAGGAACTTACGACAATGCTTCCCACAATGAATAAGCCGATTAAGTATTTCTGCATGATGGTCTCCTCATAAGTTTTTAGATGCACTACTTTTAAAATCCAGAGCAGCATATATAGTCGACTTAAAGTCATGCTTAATCAATATGTGGCTGAAAGTAACTTTACAAATAATTAGGTTAACTCGTGCTGTTTTTTTTAGGCTTTTTACATTACGTAGGCGTCGATGACAATTTTTAGTAATCTCATGCATATATAGTTCACATTGTGTCAATTACGAGGCAGAATGGAACGGTTGAGTTTCAATCTCGGGGAGCCTAGATGTCGACTTTATATCGCAATGCTGGAGAAAAGAAACAAGATGTCATCGTAGCGAATATCGTGGTAGATAATGCTGTGCGTTACTCGCTTACCGAGGGCGGGCGATATTTACCGTTTAACGAGCTTGAAAAAGAGCTCATGCGTGAAGAGAAAGCGCTTGCCATGGCCAGATTGGCGATTGATAGGGCGATGCAGTTTTAGTATTTGATATTTTCGACTGCTTAAATTCTTGTGGGTTTTTCATCAAAACGGTTTAAGGGCCAACGATATTTCAGCGATTGATCATCTAACTGGTTTAATCTCGTGTCATATCAGTAGTAAATAATAAAAAATCCTGCCGATTTTTTATTAAAAATCAATCAATTATATTGAAAAATATAATCTATGATTAAACTTCAATGCTTTTGTCATAATCAGGCATGAAGTTTGCGTATAATATCTAGTTATTATTCAGTAGTTTTGACTTTAGTGTTATAAAAAATAGTATTCAAATAGGGGTAAAAATGAAATATTTTCGTTCATTATTGGTTGTTGCAGCGATTGCATTCGCTAGTGTTGCTCATGCGGCAGGCGAGTACACTGTAACTTCCTCAGCGTCAGATCTGGGTGGCAATACATGGCAGTTTGATTACACGATCACTAACGTGAATCAAGGTACTGCAGGTAGCACCTACGGGTTTGATGGTTTTGCGATCTTCATTCCAGAAACAGCCGTTGTAGTTTCCACTACATCACCAGCGCCTTATGCTGGATCGCCGGGTTACTGGGGTTTCACTGTATCACCTACAACTGATCCTGCTTTTTCAGGTTATTCAGTTGGTCAGTGGTGGGGTTACAACGTAGAGTCCGTATATCCTACAAGTTCTGTAGTTAACTTCAGCATTACTTTGAACAATGTTGCTTCTGGTTCAAATGCTGCTGGTTTAGCTTCATATTGGGGTTTTAGCAGTGAGCCTTCAGCGAACTTCTTTAACTCTTATGGTAACTATACGTTGTACGTGACTACGATTGAGAACTCACCAATTGCTGCAGTCCCTGAGCCTGAGTCATATGCGATGTTGCTTTTAGGAGTTGGTTTCATTGGTTTGTTAGCAAGACGTAGAAAAAACTTGCTGGCTTAATTAGCTGGTATGTATATAAAAAACGGGAGCATTGCTCCCGTTTTTTTATTGTCTGCGTATATCGTGCGTATTCCAGAGCAATGTAACCACCCATTAAATCCAAAGTAGTTAACTGTTCTCAGGGGTTGCCGAAAGTAAACGCTAACTGAATGTCTGTTATCGACCCAAAGCAGACTCTCAATATTAATTTATTCAATGTATCTTCGCTTGTTTTAAAACCTCGTTTTAAAGAAAGTTACGATTGGCATAGTTCTAATTGACGGCATGATTAAATGTGTTCAGAATCATTCAGAACTCCATTTAAAGCAGCCGCAAAAAAATGAAAAATATAATGCGTTTACTGTTTTTGCTTTCCTTTTCTCTGGCTTATTCATGCGCCGCTGCCCAAGACTTAAAAATTATTTTCTCAAAATATACCCCGCCCTATGTATTTGAAAACGAGACCGGGATAGTTGTAGAGATTGTACGTACTGCATTAGAAGATAAAGGCTATAAGATAAAGCCGGTGTATGTACCTATAGGTCGTGGTTTCAAGATGTTTTCTGACAAGGAGGTGGATGGCACTACCATTATTCAGGAAAACACAGGTCTGCAAGCTTATTATTCCGATGATTTCATGCAATACCATAATCTGGCATTCGCATTGAAATCTCGGAATTTCGATATACGGAGCATCAATGATCTCAGAGGTAAAACCATTATCGGCTTTCAGAGGGCAGATAGGTCACTAGGCGAGGATTTTCGGGAGATTGTTACACGTAACTCCAAATATAAAGAGCTAGCTCAACAAGAAGCTCAGGTACAAGTACTGCTTTTAGGGCGAACCGATATTGCAGTCATGGATGAGAGTATTTTTCAGTATTATCGACAGCAACTCATTAACGAAGGCAAGGCTGACAAGAATCAGGAATATGTCGGTTTCGAGATTTTCTCACCCACACCTTACAAAGCGGCATTTAAAGATCCTCAAATCCGGGATGCTTTTAACAAGGGTATTGCTGCGATGCGTAAAGATGGCCGATATGAGGCCATCTATCGTAAATACAACGGGCAGTTCTTCCCCATAAAGAAATAGGAGATGAGCTAAAGCGCTTAGCCATAACTTTTAACAACTATGAATAGATCACTTCGAGCCAAACTGGCAATTCTCCTGATTATAACGGTCACTGCTGTACTTGCTGTCTTTGGAGTTTATGGCCATCTCCAACTTAGGGAAGAGTTAAATAAAGATTTTATAGTGACTGAGAATGCCACACTTGAGCGTGTGTCTGAAAGCGTGGCAACGCCAATGTGGGAAGTCAATATTGACGCTATCACTAATATTCTGCACGCGCAATTCAGAAACCGGGATATCACATTCCTGCGAGTGGATGATAGTAATGGCAAGTTAATGGCCGCATTGGAACGGGATGTTCATGGCAATATCCTCCCTACGCAAAAAATTCCAAAACCTGATGACCTTGTAGTCAGCCAAGATGTATTTCATATCGACGATGTCACTGAGCGTATCGGAAAATTAACAATTGTTTTCACGCGCAATCGATTGGATGACACAATCGCCAGAAATGCTCAGCGATTAGTGATGGAAACATTGGTGATTGTAATAACACTCACATTCCTGCTGCTAATTAGCTTACGAATCATCTTTAAACCTATCAGGGAGCTCCGAGATGCTCTTATGCAACTGGCTAATAACAATGAGACTGGTCAGGGAAATATCTCTGAGTTACCTGAAAGTCCCCACAGAGAGCTTGCTGATGTTACCCGTGGTTTCAATCTAACTTTACGCAAGATTCGTGAAGAGGCTAGGCTAAAGGAGACAATTTTGTCTAGCAAAGCGCAGGCCGGTGAATTATCTCAGCAGTTGCAAGCCGCAGAGGATTACGTCACTTTTGGCCAACGAATGCTTAAATATCTGACCCAATGGTTAGGCGCCGATATTGCAGCCTTTTTCATAAGAGATGAAACTGGAGAACAATTCGAGTTCGTTGCAGGCCATGGAATAAGCGCCGCTCAGCGGAAGACTTTCCATTCAGGTGAAGGGCTCATTGGAGAAGCGGCACTCATTGGCGAGATAGTGACCTGTCGTGATCTAAGCCCTGATATGGTACTTATCGAATCATCTATCATCTCCACTGTACCGCGTGTTGTCTCTATCGTACCGGTTGTCGGAAGCGATGGCACTTTAGCTGTCATCGAGCTTGGTTATTTGCATGAGCCGCATTATCAGACCGAAATCTTGGCAGATGCGCTCCCAGTTATAGCTTTCAGTCTGGAATTGTTAATGAGCAAGCAGGCAATGCTTGAGGAAGTGAAACGCAAGGAAGAACAGCAGCAAGCGCTCGCAGATACCGAGGCTTGGTATCGTAGCATCATCGGTTCTGCCCCAGATGGCATGTTAGTCGTTGATGCGGGTGGCGTAATCACGCACTGCAACAACAAGATGGAAGCCATCTTTGGTTATAGTCAAGATGAGATGCTCGGAATGTCTATAGATATGTTGGTGCCGATGGATATAAGAGGCCACCATTCTCAATTAAGAGAAAGTTTTTTTGCTAAAGGTGGCTCACGCTCTATGGGCGAGGGCAAGGAATTAAACGGGTTACGGAAGGACCATAGCACTTTTCCCGTGGAAGTTAGCCTATCACTCTTACCTGCACTAGGTGGGCGCGGCCCAAGCGTATGTGCCTCAGTGCGTGACGTTACTCAAAGGGTCGCCGCAGAGAAACTCGTTCGGGAAAGTGAGAAACAGATTCGATTGATGCTGGAATCCAGTCCGGTTGCAGTTCGCGTTGCCAGCAGCGAAAGTGGTCATATTGTCTTTGCAAATCGGTCGTATGCCGATATGTTTGGCATTGACCCGACCAACATGGTTGGTTTAGATCCTGCTCGTTTTTATCAGAATGAAACTGATCTGCAGTCAGTCATGCAGCACCTTTCCGATCAACAGGATGTCATCAATCATCCGATTGGTCTCGTGCGGGAGGATGGTGCAAAGATATGGGTGCTTGCTTCGTACTTCCATATTCAATATGGCGGCGAACTATGCATTCTTGGTTGGTTCTTCGATGTCACTGAGCTCCGCCGCGCCAAAGAATTGGCAGAAGACGCTACTCGCATGAAGTCGGATTTCCTAGCTAATATGAGCCATGAGATCCGTACTCCGATGAATGCCATCATCGGAATGGCTCATTTGGCTCTCAAAACAGACTTAACACCTCGCCAGCGCGACTATGTGAAAAAGATACAAAACTCCGGCCAACATCTTTTAGGCATCATCAACGACATCTTGGACTTTTCCAAAATAGAAGCTGGTAAGCTGACTATGGAAAGTGCCGATTTCGAGCTGGACAAAGTGCTGGATAACATCAGTAACCTGATCTCGGAGAAAGCCTTCGCTAAGGGGCTGGAGCTGGTATTTGATATAGAGTCAGCAGTACCCAATCATCTCAACGGCGACTCTTTGCGCTTGGGTCAAGTTCTCATCAATTACGCCAACAATGCAGTCAAGTTTACTGAACAGGGCGAGATCGTGATATCGGCGCGCATATTGGAGAAAACTAAAGAGAACGTCCTTCTTGAGTTCTCTGTGCGCGATACTGGAATCGGCCTTACAGAAGAACAGCGAGGTAAGCTGTTCCAGTCATTCCAACAAGCCGACACCTCGACCAGTCGTAAGTATGGAGGCACCGGGCTTGGGCTTGCGATATCTCGACAACTAGCCGTTCTGATGGATGGCGAGGTTGGAGTAGAAAGTGAATATGGCAAGGGCAGCCGATTCTGGTTCACAGCACGCCTGGGTATATCCAACAACAAATCTAAACCTTTGATCCCTAAGCCCGACTTGCGTGGGCGCCGTATACTTATCGTAGACGATAACGAGATTGCTCGTCAGGTGCTTCAAGAGATGCTTGAAAGCATGACTTTTAAGGTCAATCAAGCTCCGAGCGGAGAGCGTGCACTCGAGATGATCGCTGATGCGGATAGTAACGGTGATCCTTTCGAAGTGGTATTGCTGGATTGGCGCATGCCATTGATGGACGGGATTGAGACCGCGCGTAATATCCGCAAACTACGCATACGACGTCAACCGCACATGGCGATGGTCACGGCCTATGGGCGTGAAGAAGTCATCCGCGAAGCAGAGAAAGCTGGATTTCAGGATATCTTGATCAAACCGGTGAATGCATCGATGCTGTTCGATACCACTATCCGCATTCTGGGAGATACCGAGACTGAATCTCGTTCCAGTGCCCGCGACGTTTCGACCACGGTGGAGGATCTTGCTGTCATTAAAGGTGCCTCCATCTTGTTGGTGGAAGATAACGAACTGAACCAGGAAGTCGCCAATGGCCTGCTATTAGATGGTGGGTTCAAAGTCGACATTGCAGAAGATGGCGTGCAGGCCATACGCATGATTAATGATAAAGCCTATGATGCCGTTTTAATGGATATGCAGATGCCTGTGATGGATGGCATTACTGCTACCATCGAGTTACGCAAACAACCAAAATTCGCTAGCCTGCCAATCATCGCTATGACCGCGAATGTGATGGAGCAGGATCGTCAGCGCTGCGACGAAGCTGGCATGAGTGATTTTGTTGCTAAACCAATCGACCCAGATGACTTGTTCTCAGTTTTGCTGCGCTGGATCAAACCAAGAAATGCCAAAACTCCCAAAAAAGAGCGTTCACGCAAACCTAAAGATATATCGATCACGATTCCTGTAATCGATGGCCTTGATACTGAATTGGGTCTCAAGCGTGTGTTGGGGAAAGCCCCTCTTTACATAGTACTTCTTAACAAATATGTCGTTGGTCAAAGTAAGACTGCGGAAGTGATCCGGCAGTCCTTATTAGCTAAAGATATAGACCTAGCTGAACGTACAGCCCATACAGCAAAGGCTGTATCTGGCAATATCGGCGCCACGAAATTGCAGGAACTCGCCGGAGAGCTGGAATCCATGATTCATAAACAAGATTCTTTTGATGCCATCGAATCCAAACTTGAAATCTTTGCCTCGATGCAAGAGGCGATGGTCACTGCAATTCGGCTTGCCCTTCCAAATTCTGATGAGAAAACGATCCTGATCGATGAAGTAGTGTTATCCAAAGTATTAAGAAGCCTGTCCGCCGTACTTGCTGATAACGATAGCGAAGCCAACGACATATTGGAGTTGAATTTCGCTTTATTAAGAGCTTCCACTGATCATGAGCGATTCACAGCCCTTGAAGGTGCCATCGCCCGATTTGATTATGAAACAGCACTTAATCATGTGGTGCAGATTGCCACCCTAAGGAATATCGCGCTTGATATGCCCACAACGCCCAATTGAGCTCGCTCAAACAACCAAAGGAGCTATCCCATGAACGATTCTACCTATATCGACAAACCCACTATCCTTGTCGTTGATGACACACCAGATAATCTTAGTCTCATGAGTGGTATTCTTAAAGATAGCTACAAAGTTAAAGTCGCCAACAGCGGTGAGAGAGCACTCCAAATCGCAGATTCGGTGCCATCTCCTGACCTGATTCTCCTTGACATTATGATGCCAGGAATAGATGGCTACCAAACTTGCACTCGTTTACAAACCCATGCTAATACGCGAAATGTACCTATCATTTTTCTCACAGCAAAAGCTGAGGTAGAGGATGAGACTTATGGTCTTGAATTGGGCGCTGTCGATTACATTACTAAACCAATCAGCCCACCTATCCTGCTTGCAAGAGTCAAGACCCACCTTGAGCTTAAACGCGTACAGGATTTTTTACGCGACCAGAATCAATTTCTTGAAGCTGAAGTACAAAAGCGTACAGTTGAGGTCATGGCGATTCAAGATGTGACCATACATGCTATGGCCTCGCTTGCCGAAACGCGTGACAACGAAACCGGCAATCATATTCGTCGCACCCAACACTACATCAAAGTACTGGCCGAAAAATTACGACATCATCCTCGATTTGCTTATTTCCTCGATGATGACAAAACGCTCGAGATGCTATTCAAATCAGCGCCACTCCACGATATTGGAAAAATTGGCATACCAGACCGTATTTTGCTTAAACCCGGCCGTTTTGAGCCTGAAGAGTTTGAGATCATGAAAACGCATACAACGATCGGACGAGACTCAATTCAGCATGCTGAGCAACAGCTAGGCATAGAGGTGCCTTTTTTGGCCTTAGCAAAAGAGATCGCATATGGGCATCAGGAAAAATGGGATGGTAGCGGATATCCGCAAGGCCTTGCAGGCGACGATATTCCTATTTCTGCCCGGCTAATGGCTGTGGCCGATGTTTACGATGCGCTGATTAGTAGACGTGTCTATAAAGAAGGGATGCCACATGAAAAGGCTGTTGAGATTATTCTGCAGGGACGAGCCCAGCATTTTGATCCAGATATGGTTGATGCCTTTATTGAGTTACAGGATGAGTTCAGACAAATCGCCGCTTCACATGCTGATAATGATGAGGTAATGGCTGAAAAAGCTAGCTATATGGAGATAGCTATTGCTGAGAAAATTTAACGAATTCACTTCTATAACCACTGGAAATTGCTAATTGATTATTCATTACCACATACGTGGTAATAGCCAAGATTACCGTCTTTATCAAATTCAATCGCTAAGTCTTTTAGGACTTAATTGATGGACGTCCGCTTCTGACCGAAAGCAGACATAGGAGGGAGGGTTATTCCCAACCATCCCCCATTCACTAGCTTAATTGATCAATCGGCTGTAGGGCTTTTATATCTAGACAACCAATGTGCATAAGGGGGTGGCAACACCCATGCTGGGCTGTCTTTACCCAAGACTTTCGCTGCTTCATAAGGCCAATTAGGATTTTCTAAATGAGCGCGGCCTATCATGGCTAAATCAAGTTCCTCATTGCGGATTGCCCCATCGGCCAACTTCGGTGCTCCAAATCCCCATGCGGAAGACACAGGAATTTTCGCCTCATTTCTGACACGTTGCGCTATGGGCGCCATGAAAGCGGGCCCCCAGGGAATATTGGTCTCTGGAATGGTGAAGCCTACGCTGACGCTCAGCATGTCTAGTCCATTCTGCCGCCATTCGGTGACTAATTTAATAGACTCGGTTAATGTTTCCTCATCCTTGCCATCGAATTCGAGGACACCGAACCGTGCAGTCAATGGCAAATTGTCTGGCCATACTGTTCTGACTGCGGCCAATGTTTCAAGGCTGAAACGTGCTCTATTCTCATAACTGCCCCCATACTGATCCGTTCTGTGATTAGAGTGTGGTGAGAAAAAACTCTGGGCTAAGTACCCATGAGCAAAGTGCAGTTCCAGCCATTCAAAACCAATATCAAAAGCACGCTGTGCGGCTTTGACAAAATCCTGTTGAACACGCTTTATCTCATCCACTGTCATTTCGGTGGGAATTCTTGGAAGGTCACCACCAAACGCAATAGCCGAAGGCCCTATGGGTTGCCAGGCATCTGCTCTGTCTGCAGGAATATGATCATCGCCCTCCCAGGGTATATTGGCACTGGCTTTACGACCTGCATGCGCGATCTGTATGCCAGGCACCGATCCTGCATCTTTGATTGACTTTACTATCTCACGCAGCTCTTCTGCCTGCTCATCGTTCCACAGGCCTAGGCAATAAGGAGTAATGCGTCCTTCCGGGGCAACTGCCGTCGCTTCCACAATGACCAGCCCACTTCCGCCACGGGCCAAACTTGCGTAATGGACTTTATGCCAATCGTTTACTACTCCATCTTCAGCCATATATTGGCACATAGGAGGTATAGCAATCCGGTTTTTAAGAGTAATGCCTTTAAGTTGGTAGGTTGAAAATAAATCTGACATGCGAAGTCCTTTAAGAAATCCAGAAATCAATTGGGAAATAAGTATTAATGTTCGAATATAATCGAACTATAGAATAATTTCAAGTCATGTGTTAAATTCAGTCATGCGCAAAATTAAACATCCCACCATAGATCAGGTAGAGCTCACGGACATCATGTATGCCCTCTCCGATCCAACGCGTCTTGAAATAGTTGAGTTGTTAGGCAAAACCGGTCGAAAAATGACCTGCGGTGAACTTGACCTGAATCGACCCAAGTCCAGTATGTCTCATCACTTTAAAATATTGAGGAGCGCGGGGCTCGTCGAGACCGTAATTGATGGAACCGAGCACATGAATTCGTTGAGGATTGCAGAGATTGAAGTAAAATTTCCGGGTGTATTGAGTGCTGTCTTGAAAGTCCGTGCTAGCTAGCTGGAATCAATGGAGCAGTGACTGCTATTGGCTACCAGCTGACATCTAAATTTTCAGAAATTTCCTCTAAATAATATTTAGGGCTGTTTGACCTTTAATAATTGATCAATATTGGACTGGCGCTTGATTTGGAATAGGTGGCTATTATAAGTGTGGAATAAATGCTGGATTTGGTTGGAATAATCATCTCGTAAATGACGGCGCTTAAGAATTGCTATAATGCCTATTCTCTGTAATTTATATAGGCATCCCTCGTGTTTGAACGATTGGCAGTCATTACGCAGTATGTATTACCTAAGCAACTGATTACTGTGCTTGCTGGCAAATTTGCCGGCGCTCAAGCTGGCTGGTTAACGACCAACGTCATTCAGTGGTTCATTCGGCGTTATGGCGTCAATATGGCTGAGGCTGCGAATCCTGATGTCACAGCATATCCAACTTTTAATGAGTTTTTCACCCGTGCATTAAAGTCTGGCGCTCGCCCATTGGCCGAAGCGGATTTTATTTGTCCGGTTGATGGGGCGATCAGTCAATTCGGTGCCATTGAGCAAGATCAGATATTTCAGGCTAAAGGACATGCATATTCAACCACTGCACTTGTAGGGGGTGATGTTGCGCTAGCTGCTCAATTTGAGCATGGTAGTTTTGCTACCTTATACCTTAGCCCTAAAGATTATCATCGTATTCATATGCCATGCGATGGGCGCTTGGTTCGTATGATCTATATTCCGGGAGCATTGTTCTCGGTGAACCCGACAACGGCGCGCGGTGTGCCGGGACTCTTTGCCCGCAATGAGCGTGTAGTTTGTGTGTTTGAATCTGAGCATGGCCCATTTGTTTTAACGCTGGTGGGCGCAACGATCGTGGGTAGCATGGCTACTGTATGGCATGGTGTGGTGAATCCGCCACGCAGTTCAGTGATTCGTGAGTGGCAATATCAGGATCAATCATTGATCTTTAAAAAGGGAGATGAAATCGGACGCTTCTTGCTTGGCTCAACAGTAGTGATGCTGTTCCAGAAAGATACGCTGCATTTCGATGCTACATGGCATGCGCAAAAACCTATTGTGCTTGGGGAGGCGATGGCTAGCAAGGTAGTCTAAAGCTTGTTTTTGCTGTTTACCCATCAGTCTTTTCTTACAAATGATTAAGAAGAAATCCTATATTTGATGGGGATTCCATCATTTATGCTCTGTTTGTGTTCGTTGATTGAAGAACCTGACAGGAGCGTAAAATGAAGCAACTAATCACCCTATTTTTAGTAACAACTGCATTATCTTTTGTTAGTGCTACTTATGCTGCACCAGTGCAATTTGTCGATACGCAAGAAGGTAAGCCGATGAAGATCGATGCGGCGCTTTTTGATACCGATCAATCCAAGAAATTTTTGGAAACGGGGAATAATCCTTATATTGGGAACGCAGAAGCCGCCGCTCGCGGTAAAAAGGTATTCCAGCTCTACTCATGTACGCAGTGCCATGGTGGTAATGCGCAAGGTCAGACAGGCCCAGGTTTAGTCGGGCCAAATTTTCATTATGCAAAGAATGCCACCGACAAAGGGATGTTTGAGACTATCTGGCATGGAACGAATGGTGGGATGGGTGCAAAAGGCAAGGGTCTGATGGATCCCACAGACGCAGATAATGGCATGACGCCTGATGAAGTATTAAAAGTCATCGCATGGTTACGTAGTGGCGCCAAATAATTTAAGCGCGCTGGCTTTTAGTTCTGCTCTAGAGTTAGAGAATTAGCTTTAATAACTAGCTTAAATAAGTAAAAACCTCGTTGAATGTCACTGCTAGAATAACGCTTTGGTTAAAGACGTCTGGCAGATTCATGAGGTTTTTTCTTATTTTGCTTTGTTTCATGTTGATGGTGGATTCACAGATTCTATCTGCAGCACCTGCACCTTGGTTTTTATGGCAAAGCAAAGTCAACTCAAAGATCATCTGCTCGCAGGTTCGCCCCGGTGATGGCTGGTATAAGTTACATGGATCTTTCAATAATGGCCGATGCCAGTGATGTTGACACATAAGTCATTATTCTGCAGTTTCCAATTATCTTGATCGACCTCAAATCGATATTCACTAAAGCTATGTTAAACAGTAGCCTTGCTTGGCTATGCCTTTTGATAGGGCCGGCATGCGCTATACCGGCTTATGCAAAAGATGCATTAGCTGTGCTAATGAAGGATGATGCGCAGTGGGTAAGTCAACGTAAGGATTATGCCAATCAGGGATATAGCGGTCTCAAGCAAATCAATCAGCAGAATGTTAATCAGCTAAAGGTCGCTTGGACATTTGCTCTGGGTGTTAATCGTGGGCATGAAGGTGCGCCTTTGGTGGTCGGCAACCTGATGTACGTGCATACGGCTTTTCCTAATAATGTCTATGCCTTGGATCTGAACAATCATCAAAAGATAGCGTGGTCATATTTCCCCAAGCAAGACGCCATCATACAAGCATTATTGTGTTGCGACAGCGTGAGCCGTGGTTTGGCGTATGGGGATGGCAAGATATTCTTACAGCAAAACGATGGGGTTCTGGTGGCACTGGATGCAAAAACTGGCCAGTTGATTTGGCATGTTCAAGTGACCGACCCTAAGACTGGTGCGACGAATACGAATGCGCCGCATGTGTTCAAAGATAAGGTGTTAACCGGTTGTAGTGGTGGGGAATTTGGGATTCGTTGTTTTATCGTAGCCTATGATATCCATGATGGATCACTGGCTTGGAGAGCCTATAGTACAGGGCCAGATAGTGATGTGCTGATAGGAGCCGGTTTCAATCAGGCGAATCCGCATTACAGCGCACTAGCAGTGTATGAGGATGTGAATGGGGGTAATCGAGAGGGTGGTTCATTCAGAGCATTCTCAAAAGACAAACTGACCTATCCTGAAGCTGAGCTTGGCGTGCGTACCTGGTTAAAACCACAAGCGCTCAAGCAGGGCTGGGAGCATGGCGGCGGCCCTGTGTGGGGCTGGTTCTCTTATGATCCTCTATTAAACCTGATGTATTACGGTACGGGCAATCCCTCCGTATGGAACCCTGATGTACGCCCCGGTGACAATAAATGGGCGATGACTATTTTTGCGCGTGACCTTGATACGGGTATGGCGAAGTGGGGTTACCAAGTGACTCCCCATGATGAGTGGGATTACGATAGCGTGAATGAGATCATTCTTTGGGATGATCATCATCGAAAACTGGCTACACATTTTGATCGCAATGGATTCGCCTATACCTTCAACCGCGCTGACGGAACATTACTGGTGGCCAAGAAAATGCATCCTTTTGTGAACTGGGCAACGAGCATCGATCTTACTACTGGTGTGCCGCAGAAAGATGGGCGTTATTCAACCCATGAAGATAATGCAGTGCAAGGCATTTGTCCTGCTGCAATTGGAGCAAAGAACATACAACCATCTGCCTACTCTCCGAAGACCCATCTGTTTTATGTACCGCTTAACCACCTATGCATGACCTATGAAGCGGCAGAAGCCAAATACGTTGCAGGTCAACCATGGGCTGGGGCTAGCATCACGATGTTCCCAGGCCCTGATGGGGTGATGGGTGGTTTTATGGCTTGGGATGGCCTCAAAGGGCAATCTGTTTGGTATAACCGCGAGAAATTCACGCCTTGGAGTGGGGTCTTGGCAACGGCTTCAAATCTTGTCTTTTATGGCACGCTTGATCGATGGTTCAAGGTATTGGATGCCAAAAGTGGCAAGTTACTTTGGAAAGCTCAAGTGGGTTCCGGCATCATCGGCAACCCTATGACCTATACCCATCACGGGAAACAATATGTCGCGGTGTTCTCTGGTATTGGTGGTTGGGCGGGCATCGCCCTTAACTTGGGGCTGACTGCTGATTCCGACGGCGCAGGCACTGCGGGTGCTTATCGTGAATTATCACAATACAATGCTGCCCCAGGTGGGGGAGCATTGTATGTATTCAGTTTATAGCGAGACTACCTTATAGCTTAGGGTTTAGGGCATAGGGAGTTAAGACTTAGGCGGTACTACGATTTTGCTGCTCGCTATACTGGCGATGATTTTCAATAGTTCAGTATCTCTCATGGCTGCCAGTTTCAATATACCAGCCCGCAATAGCTCGCTCTTTTTGACTGTTTGTCCTTTCGCTAAGCATCGTTCTTTCAGTTGCTGCAATTTGGCATACTCATCTGAAGGGATCGCGTAACTATCGCGAATCAGCTTGGGTTTCTTTAGCTGGGGTTTCTTTGGATCTACCTCTTTTGGCTTAATCTTTTTTGGATTTACTGGCTGCTTTGCTTCGGCGCTATGGGCGACGGTTTTCTTTGCTACTGTTTTTACTTGGCCTGTTGTAGTTTGCTTACCCGGTTTTGCTGTAACGGTTTCAGTCTCGGTTAACTTTGTTGGCAAAGGCTTTTTTGTATCTGTTTTCTTGGCGGCCATCTATATTGTCTTTAGTAAATAGGTAGCTTGCAGTATATAAAGTTTGCCCTGCACACATGTGTGATTGTTTGATGAATTTTTTATGACGATTTTAATAATAATGTGCAGGCGGGCTTGGTTTTTCAGCTGATTTAAGGAGTTTTAATAGAAGTAAATCAGCGTGTAATTCGGTATCTATATGAAATCAATTAGTTTTATCAAGATGGTGTAGAATTTACCAGAATACTTTTGATCCTTGCGATGTCATTCCGGTGCTTGACGCTCGCAACCCCACTCTAATTAGAGGTGTTGATAAAAGGTGGCATAGATGAGCGTGCCTAATCAGGATGATTATCTGCAGTTGGAAACTAGTTTCCTAAAAAAGAAGCGCCTGCTTTTTGTGCAGAGCAGGTTGCGCTCATTTTTACTCTCTTGTTTTATCTTCATGGTATTACTCAGTGCTACTTATGGTTTGTGGCATAGCGCAAATAAAGCAGCAATGAGCGAATTGCAAGCGCATTTCGATTTTCGCGTACGCGATACCATTAGCCTTATTGAACAGCGTATGTCGACTTACGAGCAGGTATTGCGTGGAGTTCAGGGATTACTGTCTGCTTCTCAGATGGTTGAACGTGACGAGTTCAAACAATATGTTGCTGCACTGAAACTTGATGAGAATTATCCTGGTATTCACGGTGTGGGTATCGCTACGATTGTTCCCTATGCAGAAAAATCTGAGCATGTCAGGCAGATACGCAGTCAGGGTTATCCCGGTTATGACATCAAACCTGCGGGTAAGCGAGCCGTGTATGTGCCGATAACCCATATGGAGCCTTTTACGGGCGCTAACCTAAAGGCATTCGGGTTCGATATCTATTCGAAACCCGAACCTTATCCGGCGATGGATAAGGCACGCGATTTAGGCATCGCGATCATTTCCGGCAAGATCAAACTGGTGCAGGATGCTGACAATGCAGCTGAAGTACCGGCGTTCGTCATGTATCTACCCTTCTATGAAAAAGGGGCTACGGTTAATACGGTAGCGCAGCGTCGTGCCCATACACTTGGCTGGGTCGATGCACCTTTCAGAATGGCTGATTTGATGGATGGCTTGGGGGGCGAGCGTGCATCTGACTTAGCTGTGCAGATTTATGATGGTGATGAAGTATCAAAAAAGACCAAGATGTATGAATCCATTGATATGTCTAAAGTGATGCTTAAGCATTCGCCTTTACTCAAGGCCACTCGACAGATGGAAGTCGTGGGTCATCACTGGACGCTAGTGGTGCAATCTCTACCTTTGTTTGAAGCCCAGCTTGATACAGAGAAGGCGCATTTTATTGCCTTTACCGGCACGACGCTGAGTTTTTTACTGGCTTGGCTGACATGGTTGCTGACGACTGGTCGTAGCCGCGCAATCGTCGTGGCCAACGCCATGACGCGCGAGTTACGCGAGAGCGAAGAGCGCTGGAAGTTCGCGCTTGAGGGGTCGGGTGATGGTGTATGGGATTGGGACATAAAGACTGGCCGTGTATTTTTATCCAAGCGCTGGAATGAGATATTAGGGTTTGACGATGTAGATACAGAAAAATATTTTGAGCAATGGAAGCTCTTGATTCATGAAGCCGACTTTAAGGAGACCATGGCTGTTTTGCAGGCCCACCTGAACAAACAGACTCCCACTTACTTTCATGAGCATCGTGTCCGTTGTCAGGATGGTAGTCTCAAATGGATACTGAGTCGTGGCATGGTGATAAGTCGTGATGTGCATGGACAGCCAATACGTATGCTGGGTACTTATACGGATATATCAACACGCAAGATGGCAGAAGCGCAGATCAGCCAACTTGCGCATTATGACGTACTGACTAATTTACCCAATCGCGCCCTGCTTCTGGATAGATTGGAGCATGAGATCAAAAAGACCAAGCGGACGGGTGCTCCTCTTGGATTGATGTTTACGGATATCGATCATTTCAAGGAAGTCAACGATACGCTTGGTCACCATATCGGCGATCTGTTGCTCAAAGAAGCGGCCCAACGCTTGCTAAGTTGTGTTCGTGAGACTGATACAGTGGCGCGGTTCGGTGGCGATGAGTTCACGATCATTCTGGGCGAGTTGGATGATATGGGCAGTGTGGATCGTATCGCCAAGGATATTCTTCACAAGTTGTCCCAACCCTTTGAGCTTGATTGTGAAGTGATTTATGTCTCTGTCAGTATCGGTATCACGCTGTATCCGCATGATGCGATAGGCGCCGAGGGGTTGCTGCAAAATGCAGACCAAGCCATGTATTCTGCAAAATCGCAGGGCCGCAATCGTTATAATTATTTTACCCGCTCCATGCAGGAGGCAGCCCAGACAAGAATGCGGCTCGCCAACGATCTTCGTACTGCCGTATCGAGTAACCAGCTATTTGTGGTGTACCAGCCGATCATTGATCTTACTACCGGGCTAGTACATAAAGCCGAAGCGCTGGTGCGCTGGCAACACCCTACCCGTGGACTTGTAAGCCCTGTTGAATTTATCCCGATTGCGGAAGAGACCGGGTTGATCATCGATGTGGGGAATTTTGTATTCGAGCAGGCTGCGATGACCGTCAAACGCTGGCGTGAATCACATCATCCTCATTTCCAGATTAGTGTTAATAATTCTCCCGTGCAGTTATATCAGGCGAATGAGTCGAACATCGATTGGTTTAGTACGCTGAAAGCGTTGGGCTTGAGCGGGCAAAGCATCTCCATAGAGATTACAGAGAGTTTGTTGATGGATGCCAGTGATATTGTCAGAGAGAAATTGCTGGCTTTTCATGATGTCGGTATGCAAGTGTCTCTGGATGATTTTGGCACAGGGTATTCATCACTTTCCTACCTTAAGAAATTCGATATTGATTACCTTAAGATAGACCAATCCTTCGTGCGTAACCTGACTTCTAACTCAGAGGATCATGTTTTGTGTGAGGCGATTATCGTGATGGCACATAAGCTCAATATTAAGGTGATTGCTGAAGGGGTTGAGACGGCAGAGCAACGCGATCTGCTATTTGCCGCTGGCTGTGATTATGCGCAAGGGTATCTGTTTGCCAAACCTTTAACGGTTAAGGATTTTGAAACCTTCATTACCTTGGCTTGATGCTAAGTCACCTGCATTAAAAGTGAGCTGAATTACCAGTCTATAGCAGGTTTGTGTAATCTGGATAAAGCTGCATTGGCTTGACTGAAAGGCTTGCTACCAAAGAATCCCCGATATACCGATAGCGGTGAAGGATGTACAGATTCGATCACGATGTGATGTGCTGCAATCAGCGCCTTATACTTTTGCGCATCTCCACCCCATAAAATAAAGATGATGCTATCTGGCCTTGCACCCAGATATTGCATCAGTGCCTGCGTGAATCGCTGCCAGTATTTTCGGTGGGCGCCTGCGATACCACCTTTTGTCGTTAATGCGGCATTTAGCAATAGCACTCCCTGCTCCGACCAGCGGCTTAGGTTTCCGGAAGAAACTTTGGATTCTCTGCCGAGATCGCTTTCTAATTCTTTCAGGATATTTTTAAGTGATGGTGGCGGGCGTACACCATCAGGTACGGAAAAAGATAATCCGTGTGCCTGTTGAATGCCTTTGTCTTCACCGTGATAGGGGTCTTGCCCGATGAGCACAACATTCACTTGTGATGGCAATACTTTGCGCAAAGCCTCAAACCATAGCCCCCTTCTTGGTCTGATATCCTGCTCATTAGCTAACATATCGGATATCTGGGTATAAAGGCTCGGTAGGTGCGGGATGGTAGTTGCCCATGCGGATGGCAGCTCTTCTAAGGGTGTCGTAGTTTCTTGCGGCTTATTTAAAATGCTCATGACGTCATTTATCTGGTTAGTTTGCGTATTGTTGCATGAATCTTTTTCTAGATGATTGCTTGAGGGAGGATTTGTTTAAATGTCGGCGATACCATAAAGAATTGTGCTTAGAGATAGTGTGTGGGCATCAGACTTCTATCCATTGCTATCTTTTGTGCCTTTTAGGGCTTGATAAGCGGGAGCATCGTCGCCATATTATACAAAACATCATAAAAGTTATGGTCGAGTGGCCGAGAGAATAGGCGAAAGATTGCAACTCTTTCTACGTTGGTTTAAGTCCAGCCTCGACCTCCACATAAGATTGCTGTAAGAAGCGATAATAAACAAAGGCCTCATTAAGAGGCCTTTGTTTATTATGTTGTTAGCTATGTAATTAACCTATCGTCTATATGAAAGCATGTTTTAATATCAAGCCAGCGGTATATTTTTTGCTTTTTAAATTAAGTGCTTATTCAGAAAGTGAATAGGTTAATAAGCACAAATATGGATCAAGAGTATTCTTGATGTTTTGCAATTAATGAATGAGAGTCGATGAGGATGTATCAGTGACCGATATTTATACTAAACCTCTATCCCGCATCAGTTGGCCTGTTGTGAAAGTGATCTTGGTATATGTGATATTCGGTTTCTTATGGATTTTCTTTAGCGACTCTATTCTTGCCTCTATTGTTTCAAGCCCCGAAGAGTTCAAGCATTACAGTATTTATAAGGGATGGGCATACATACTGGCGACCTCTCTTCTGCTTTATTTCCTAGTTCAAAAAACCCTCAAACAACAGATCAAGATCAAGCAGGATTTAAAGCTTAGTGAGGCACGCTGGAATTTTTCACTTGATGGTGCGAGTGAAGCCGGATGGGACTGCAATTTAACTACGGGTGAATTTTTTCGTTCGGGGCAATGGCATGGTATTTATGGGTATGAAGAAAGTGATATCCCATTTACCACGCAAGCCGTTAAAAGCATTATTCATCCTGATGATTTACCCAGAGTCGTCGATGAGTTGCGCCGCTATCTGGCTAAAGAAGTTCCGGTATTTATCTCTGAATTCCGTATGCAGTGTAAGGATGGCACATGGAAATGGACATTGAGCCGTGGCATGGTAGTCAGTTCAGCGCCGGATGGTAAACCTTTGCGTATGATTGGTACGCATACCGATATCAGTGAGCGTAAATATTCAGAAGCGCAGATTTATCGTCTTGCACATTATGATTTTGTCACAGGGTTGCCCAACCGAACTTCTTTTTTAAACTCGATAGATGAAGAGATCAAGAAAGCCCGGCGTGCCGAGCAACCTATTACATTGATGTATCTTGATCTGGATAAATTCAAGGAGGTGAACGATACGCTTGGACATGATGTAGGCGATCTATTACTCAAAGAGGCTGCAACGCGGTTGTTAAGTTGCGTCAGGGAGACAGATACTGTCGCCCGGCTTGGCGGGGATGAATTCACGATCATTCTGAATAACCTGGAAGATTCAGGCAGAGCAGATGACGTGGCTAGCCACATCTTAAGTAAACTGGCAGAGCCATTCCATATTCACAACGAGCTGATCCATATCACCACGAGTATCGGTATTACGGTATATCCAAACGATGCGGAAGAGGTCGATGTTTTGCTCAAGAATGCAGACCAAGCCATGTATGCTGCAAAAACGGAAGGTCGTAACTGCTACCATTATTTTACGTTATCTATGCAGCAGGCTGCGATTGCCAGAATGCACATCGCGAATGATCTGCGTAGCGCAATCACAAATCGTGAATTCAGGGTTTATTACCAGCCAATCATTGAGCTCAAGAATGGCAATATCCATAAAGCTGAGGCACTGATTCGATGGCAGCACCCCACCAATGGATTGGTCAGTCCTGCTGAGTTTATTCCGATTGCTGAAGATACCGGCCTGATCGTTGAGATCGGCGATTATGTCTTTATGGAAGTAGCCGATCAATTGGCTAAATGGAAGAATATATACCCCGATTTCCAAGTGAGCGTTAACAAATCTCCCGTACAGTTTCGTAATAATAATCGCACACAAGCCGATTGGATGGGCTATCTTGCCTCGATTGGTATCTCTGGTGAACGTATGGTGATCGAGATCACCGAAGGCTTGCTGCTCGATGCGAAAGACCCGATTGTGAATCGTCTAAAAAGCTTTCGCCAAGGCGGTATTCAGATTGCCATTGACGATTTTGGCACAGGCTATTCGTCCCTTGCTTATTTAAAGAAGTTTGAGATCGACTACGTGAAGATTGATCAATCATTCGTCAAAAATATCAAAGCCGGTTCAGATGATATGGCATTATGCGAGGCGATCATTGTGATGGCCCATACGCTGGGATTCAAAGTCATCGCCGAAGGGGTTGAGACTATTGAGCAACGTGACTTGCTTACTGCTGTCGATTGCGATTATGCGCAGGGGTACTTATTCTCGCGACCTGTTCCCATTGAAGCGTTTGAACAATTATTAGCAAATCAACCATAATGGTTAGAAGGTTTGCCTTCTGGATTGCGCCTTGTATATAGATCGTCTTACGTTGCTGTATCCAATGCTTGAGTAATCGATGCAGTATCAATAGGTCTAATAATGCGTGCAAACTCGCTTCCATTATTCAGTAAAATTAACGTAGGCCAGAGTTTGACTGCATATGAACGTCCTAGGCGTTTTCCCTTACCATCTTCGATCCTGATATGTTGCACTTGCGGATAAAGGGCAAGTGCAGATTGAATAAAAGGTTGGGCTGCTTGGCAATGTGGGCACCAGCCCGTACCAAACTCTAATACTGCCAGCCCCGATAATCTATCGGTGGTTTCGCGCGTGAGCTCTTCTAAATCAGTCTCTGTCATTCGATCATTAGAAATACATGCCGATTGAAAGTCGGGTCATATATGATTGCGTGAAATTGACTTTAGGGTCGTACGCCGCACGGATGAAGTATTTTGGCCAGTCGTAAGTAAATGCCGCACCCGTAGCACTGATTGATTTTCCATCTATATCAGCTGTTCCACTTTTATTAAATAAATCGAATGTTGTTTTATTGCCTGTCTGGGTGACGTAATGCATGAGGATATGGTCGATCTGTTGACCTTTAATCTCACGGTTATCCCTTACTCGATAAGCGGCGATATCGTTATTTTTGGAGAACTCGATACCAGCGCCATAAGTCACTGAATCATTGGGGTCAAAGTTGATGTTATCAAAGGGTTTTAGGTTAGTGCGCGAGACGCCTAAAATCGCGTGTACAGAGCCACCGATCTCAGTAAGCAACGCTAAACCCAGAAAATCATGTGTTGCTGCCTGAACGGTTGTTGTGAGTTTAAGGAATTCATTTTCATCATATCGCTCGTAACCTACGCGAGTTTGCTCAAACCCTGAAGCATCATCGTGGTAATAACCAATCCACATTTCCTGATTCTTGATCGTGGTTCTTGCATTCAGATCCTGCGCACGCAAGTCTTTAGCAGCGTAATCAGATAAGGTGATTTTATAGGCAGATTTCTCTTCATCTTTATCCACATCTTCATCTGCATACGCAATGCCAGTATTGAGTGACAAAATAAAGCTGCAATTTAAGAGGGCGGCGCATAGTCCTCCCACGTTTTTTGAGGCTATTTGGTTTAAGTATCGAGGCCGCATGATTTAGGAGCGCTCTGGATTTTTAGCGCCAGTCGAGAAGATATCCCATACCGCAATAAACATGACGGCAATGAGGGGGCCGAGAATAAAACCACTCAAGCCAAAGGCGACAATGCCGCCAAGGGTCGCGATGAGTACGATGTAATCGGGCATTTGTGTATCTTTGCCCACTAGAATCGGGCGCAGGATATTATCAACGAGACCGATCACCAATACGCCAAACGCAATCAATGTAATACCATGCCAGATATCCCCCGTCATTAATAAATACAAGGCTACGGGCGCCCATACCAAGCCTGCGCCAACGGCGGGAATCAGCGAAAGAAAAGCCATCAACACCGCCCATAACAAGGCTGCCTGAATACCTAGAATCCAGAATATCAACCCACCTAGTGCGCCTTGCACTATGGCAACAATCAGGTTGCCTTTGACCGTCGCCCGAATCACTGTGATGAACTTACTAAACAGCTCCTGCTTTTTGCTGGGTTCTAATGGAATAGCCTTGATGATGGTATTGGATAAGGAATCGCTATCTCTAACAATAAAGAAAAGCAGGTAGAGCATGATGCCGAAATTGACGGCGAACTCAAATGTCATCTGGCCTATGTTCAATGCTTGTGTTGCCATGAATTTACTACCTGCCATCATGGCTTGAGATAGTTTTTCCTGCAGGTCACCCATCGTGCCTATGCCTATACGATCCAGAAGACTGGATATCCATGTCGGCAAAGCGCTAACTGCGCGTTCAAAATAGACATTGATATTCAGCTCACCGGATTGCAGTTTTTGATATACACCAGCACCCTCTTGAACAATAAAAGTAGTGACGAGCGATAAGGGCAATATCACCATGACCAATACGAGCAAGACAGTCAAGAACGCGACCAGATTCTCCCGATTAGGCAACTTTCTCATCAGATAACGCTTGATGGGAGCAAACATAATAGCCAGCACGATGGCGCAGAAAATAACACTTAGATATGGCCAGATGACCCACCCAAAGGCGAGTGATATCAATATAAGTAGCAGCAAAAATGATTTTGTTTGTAGTTCTTTTTGAGTCATTGCTTTATCCACGCCTTAGTTTTTTGAATGACAGACTATTTATGATTACCCATATTACTTATCTTGCGTATCTGTGTATGTAGGATAAATGCCGATGTTATCGGGCATCGGCTTTTGATAAGCTGCTTTTGCACATGTATTTTGAATATTCATATGCTTCTTATTGGGTAGATTGATGGGTAATTCATTTAAGGTCAATGATATTGAGATGACAATGAAAGAGACATGGGTATTAATCAAGAGTGCATTCACTTCATGGAGTAATGATTACGCCCAAAGTATGGGGGCTGCCTTGGCCTACTACACTGTATTTTCTATCGCACCCTTGCTGCTTATTGTTATATCCATCACCGGTATTATCTTTGGGCAGGATGCCGCACGGGGTGAGATCACCGGACAACTGCAAAATCTAATGGGCGAACAAGGCGCTTTGGCGGTGCAAACTTTGCTCGAGAGTGTCAATCAGCCTACAGAGGGTATTGCCGCCACTACGATTGGTGTCATCTTGCTTCTCATTGGCGCGACCTCAGTATTCGGTGAATTACAAGATTCATTAGACAGGATATGGCGTGCGCCTTTAAGGGTGCACAGTGGTGTATGGAATCTGATTCGTGCGCGGTTGTTATCCTTTGGGATGATTCTGGGCATTGGTTTTTTATTGATGGTCTCGCTCGTATTCAGTGCGGGCTTATCTGCGATTAGTAAATGGTGGGCGCCCGTCTTTAAGGATTGGAGCGTGATCGCAGGCGTATTCAATTTTGCGTTCAGTTTTTTGCTCACGACCGGCATGTTTGCCATGATTTACAAGATCATGCCGCGTGTGAATATTCGCTGGGATGAGGTTTGGATAGGCGCTGCGATTACGGCAGCATTCTTTACTATTGGCAAATTTCTGATCGGGCTTTATATCGGCAGAAGCGCCATTACCAGTGGTTATGGTCCTGCGGGGTCGCTGTTGGCGTTGCTTTTGTGGATTTATTATTCTGCGCAGATATTCCTCATGGGTGCTGAATTCACATGGGCTTATTCGCATATATTTGGATCACGTAAGGGGAAGGATACCCCTCAGGCATTGGCAAGTGCGCTTCAAGATAGCGGCGCTAAAACACTGGAAAGTACCAGTAAGATAGCCAAAAGTGCGCGGGCAAAGCAACCAATAAAGCCTGCCACTAGAAAGAGCTCAAGTGCGGCCTCCCCTCGAAAGCCAACAACCAAGATTACTAAAAGTTAATTATTGAAGTCTCTGAGCTTCATAAACAGAACATTAAGATGACCGCTAGCGCCATGGTGATGGTCGTCACCCATCCCATTATTTTAAGATAGGGCGGTAAAGTAAAACCTCCCATCACTTTTTTATTGGTGACGACAAACATCATCATCAGCATGATAGGCACAGAGATCACGCCATTGATAACGGCACTCCAGTAAAGTGCTTTCAGGGGATTAATATTCGAGAAACATAAGCCGATGCCGATCAAAATAGAAATGGCGATAATGCTGTAGAAACCCTGCGCCTTAACCAAGTTAAGATCCAATCCTCCTGGCCATTCAAAGGTATCTGCAATCGCATAAGCAGATGCCCCCGCAAGTACCGGGACTGCGAGTAAACCAGTACCGATGATGCCCATTGCAAACAGCCAGAACGCAAATTCACCTGCAATAGGTTTTAATGCGCTAGCCGCATCGGCTGAAGTTTCGATATTGGTAATGCCATGCTGATGCAATGCTATTGCGGTAGTCAGGATGATGAAAAACGCAATCAGGTTTGAGAACCCCATACCCACATAAGTATCGATATTGATGCGCTTAAAACTTGAGTCTGCATCACTCGCATCTTGCGTGAGAGGTTTGATTGCAGGGGATGTCTTCATTTCTTCAGTCTCTTGTGCCGATTGCCAGAAGAACATATAAGGGCTGATGGTCGTACCAAGTACGGCCACAATGGTCGTGATGTATTCGTTTGACCATGTGATATCAGGGATCAGCGTACTGTAGATAACCGTGCCCCATGGGATATTCAGGGTAAATACCGAAGCAACATAGGTGAGCAGTGCCAAGGTCAGCCATTTAAGGACAAGCACATATTTTTGGTAGGGAATAAACACTTGCAGAATCAGTGTGGTGATCCCAAATCCCATCGCATATAAATGTGCTTTTCCGCCAATCAGTAATTTTAGCGCATCGCCCATCGCCGCGATATCGGCGCCGATATTGATGGTGTTTGCGATAAGCAACAGGAGCACGAGGATTTTGATGAGCCAGCCCGGGTAAAGCTTTTTCATGCCGCAGGCAATGCCTTGCCCTGTCACTCTGCCAATACGCGCGCTGATGATTTGTATCGTAGCCATCAGCGGATAAGTAAACAGCATGAGCCATAACATGCTGAAGCCAAACTGCGCACCTGTTTGAGAGTAGGTCGCTATGCCACTTGGATCATCATCTGCTGCTCCGGTGATCAGGCCGGGCCCAAGTTTTTTGTCTGTCGATTTTTTTGGCATAGAGATAAGCTTTTAGTACCTGTATACCTAAGTATTTGTCTTCAGATAAGAGAAGTCGCGTAACACCATATAGTTAGCGACATACGGCATTGCTTGATTCAGTGTATCACTAACATTCTTTATTTTTTGGCTTACTAAGCCATTCGCTTAAACTAAGTAGAGGGGTGGGATCTGAGTCAAATCAATTCACGGTTCGAGTTTCAAGTGCTGGTTAAGCCTGGGTGAATCTGACTATCCAACCGCCCATAGGATTTCGTTAATACCTAGCAGGCTAGAGAACTGAGTTGCTGCCATGGGTTTGCCGAATAAATAGCCTTGACCCTCACTGCATTTCTTTTGCTGTAGATGAATACGTTGATTCTCTGTCTCAATACCTTCAGCAATCGCTTCCAGATTAAAACTGCGTGCCATGTCTAAAGTGGAGCGAATCACGGATGCGTCTTGCTCATGTTCAAGCATGCCATGTACAAATGATTGATCAATTTTGATGCGGGTTAATGGATAAGTCTTGAGCAAACTAAAAGAGGCATACCCAGTTCCAAAGTCGTCAAAGGCTATGCCAACACCATGATCGCGCAATCTACGTAATGTTTTCAGTACCCCGTCATCGTTATCCAAAGCGATATTCTCTGTGATTTCAAGTTCTAATGCCTCTGGAGGTAAACCATGTCTATCTAGTGTTTGCATCACCTCGGCAACCAGATCTCCTACACGGAACTGCGCGCCAAATAGATTAACACCAATGCGCAGGGAAGGTGCTCCGTTACGGCGCCAATAGGCCGCTTGGGCACAAGCTTCATCTAGAACCCAAGACCCTACAGTTGCAGCGAGCGTGCCGCGTTCCAACGCTGGCAAAAACGCGATCGGTGTTAGCAGCCCTCTTTCGGGGTGGTGCCAGCGAATGAGGGCTTCCGCACCTGTAATTTCACCAGTGGCTAAATTAACTTGTGGCTGGTAGAAAAGGATAAACTCGCCCTCATCGACTGCTCGATGTAGTTCCAGCGCGTAAAGTCGTCGCGCAACCGCTTCCATGCGAAGTGCCATCACAAAAAGAAAAACTCGCCCACGCCCCAGACTTTTTGCCTTGAATAAGGCAAGGTCTGCATTACTTACCAATTCCAGTGCTTCTTGAGCCTGAAGTGGCGCAAGGGCTACCCCACAACTGGCTGCAACACGAACTTCCTGACCATCAATCACGATAGGTTGAGCAATATTGTCGATCACTGCTTCTGCCATCTGCATCGCTAAGTCTGTATCAGCCATGGAGGGCAGCAAGATGGCGAACTCATCCCCTCCAATGCGGGCAACGACCCCAATAGCATCTACTAATTTTGCCAGTCGGATAGAGACTTCTTTGAGAATACCGTCTCCTACGATATGGCCTAGGGTGTCGTTCACATCCTTAAAGCCATCCAGATCGATCATCAATACAGCGGCTGGCTCTGGTGCAGTAAGGGTATCTTCGACATTACGATAAAAGCTTGCTCGGTTCGCAAGACCTGTCAGCGGATCAATGTTGGCTTGATAGCGCAATTCAACTTCTTCAAGACGTTGTGCGGTGATGTCTTTAAGTACCGCCTCGAATCTCATATGGCCTGCATCTTTCCAACCAAACAGAGAAAATCCCAATAGAAATTCTGTTCCGTCCTTACGTAGACCGCACACCTCGGAAGGGATGGCCAGCCGATCTAAAGAACCGGAGGCGATAGCACGCGCGATGGTTTCTCGGAAGATTGGATGATCCCGCTCCGGGATTAATATCTCAACAGATTTGCCGATGCCTTCTTCTAGTGTATATCCATGGGATTGTGCTGCGGCCCTATTCCAAGATGTGATCCGGCGATTCTCGTCAAACCAGACAACAGGTGTAGTGGAGTGGCCTGCATATTCTTCAAAATCAGGTCTGGTTCGATTGCTGACTACTTCGATGCGCCTTAATTCCAGACGGTCTGACACTATTTTGGCAAGTTCGCGTAATCGTAGCTGATCTTCTTCTGAGAAATCCAGATGGGGTTTATTGTCGATGACGCATAATGCGCCCAATGCCAATCCATCCGGAGAAAGCAGCGGAACGCCAGCATAAAAACGAAGATTCGCACTACCGGTGACTAATGGATTGTCGTGAAATCGCTCATCGAGTGTTGCATCTGGAACGACCATTACATCGGATTGGTTGATGGCATGCGCACAAAAGGAGACGTCCCGGCGCATATCAACTTCGCCTACCCCGACACTCGCTGCGAAGAACACATGATCACTGCCAATCATGTTCACTGCCGCGACCGGCATGTTAAACATACGTGCAGCAATATGCACCACAGGATCCAAACTGGGCACTAGACTTTCGTCATCCAGCCCATGGTTCGATAAGGCAAGCAGTCTTTCTGACTCCGTTGAAAATATCGCGGGGCATTTCATCAAAGTCTCCTTATTTGATCGTTCAGGATTAACCTTTATGCATCGCTTTATCTTAATGTGGAGCAAAGCATAATTTATTCTATAAATAAATTGTGGAAGTTGCAAACTAAGGTAACTGGGTTGCCGCTTTTAGTCTGAAATATTGTAGGGTTTCATTTTATGTTCGACCGATATTTTGAGCTCGATGATTTATACATATCTAAGGTTTCAAACCCATCGCTTCTTCGATATCGAGGGTAGTCGATTAGAAATTCACCATCCTCGGTTCCAACGCATTTCATAGGAATGAATGGTTTAAATTTATCGCTGAATATGTAACAGCATTAGTGATAAATCTTTGAAGTATCAAATCAATTTTGTCCGTGGCCTCCTACTCATATTTCATCCTTTTATCCCTATGCAGGCAAGCGCCCTCGAGCCAAACTGGATTCTCATTCACGGAGGATCACTAAAATGGCTACTGTAAATAAGGCACCAACTAAACCCAATAAGATTACCGCCAAGAAAGGCGATGTGATCTTGCAACTAATCGCCGACCACGAAAAAGTTAAGAAACTCTTTAAGCAATACGAGAAACTCGCTAAAAAAGGAAATATTGCAGGTAAAGCGCTCATTGCTAATCAGATCTGCGCTGAGTTAACGGTACACGCAACGGCAGAAGAGGAAATCTTCTATACGAAGGCTCTGAGTGCTACTCATGATGATGATCTGATTAACGAAGCCAATGTCGAACATGACAGCGCTAAAAGCTTGATTGCGCAGATTCAAGCTCTTGACCCCTCTGACCCTATGTATGATGCAAAAGTAACCGTTCTTGGTGAATACATCGACCACCACGTTGAAGAAGAGGAAACAGAGATGTTTCCTGAGGTGCGAAAAGCTAAGGTTGATCTTGCTGCATTAGACGAAAAGCTCACCGCCCGAAAAAAGGTACTTTTTGCACAATTAACAGACAAAAACGGGGTAATCGATCAAGCCGCCTTGAAGGCTATGGCAAATAAAGTAGCTGCTCATTCACATTGAGCTCGGGAAGCTTAAAGGAGTAATTCGTTTGACTTATCTAGATGATGGATTAAATAACTTTAAGCTTCCAAAACTATTTTCTTTAGACCTTAGGTAAGGATTGGCAATTTTTAGGAAATAATTCATGCATACATTATCTTTCGAGATTAACAATATGTAGGCCGTAGCATATGCTGAAACCATTAAGAATATAAATTCAATAACTTAATAAATAAAATATAAGCAAAACTTGAAACGGATATTAACTATAAAGTGAAACTATCCTATTTTGTATAGGCATAAGATGAAACTTTCCTAATCTGCGGGATTTTAATAAATCATTACTGGATGAGAGCGCCCGTTACACATGCTCACCATTGACCATTTTTTTGCACATTTTTGATTTCAAACTTTTCCTTAATGGCTTTCATTTCTTCACTAGCTTCAAATTTCTTACAGATATCACAAGCTTCACCTTTCGATAATCGAAAGATAGATACTTCAACATGGAACTTATTTATAGATATGTAGATAGTGATTATCAATCCGTCCATCTCGCTCCAGGAGATACCATTGAGGCAGATATTTAAATAAAAACGACAACCCTAGGGTTGCCGTTTTTCTTACTTTACAAGCTATATGACTAGGAAGTCACTACTTGTTAATGCCAAACCAGCTGAGAGCTGCGCAATCTGAATAGCGGCTGCGCTACCAGCCGTATTTCCTAAAGCATCGTAGTATAAATTACCTGTTGTACTGTCATAGATTAGATAGTCATCTGCATCCTGGCCTGATGTTAGGCCCAATCCTGACTTAAATGACGACAATTGCAAATTACCTGATGATAGAAATGATGTGAAAATCTCATTTTCTAACCAGATATGGTCATCTCCGATAGTAAAATCCGTAATCGTATCTACGCTTCCCGAGGTTGAAAGAATAAATACATCATCATCTAGGCCACCAGTCAAAGTATTGTTACCGCCTAATCCGTTAAGAAGGTTGGCTGCATCATTCCCAATCAATGTGTTATTTAAGGCATTACCAGTACCGTCAATTACATTGAGATTGTTGTTGAGACCTAAACTCAGATTCTCAAGATTGATACCAAGTGTGTATGTTTGAGAAGTAATGACGGCATCATTACCTTCACCAGAATTTTCTGTAATCGTGGTCGTATTGTTGGATACTAAATACGTGTCATCTCCAACACCACCAATGAGCATGTCAGTTCCATTTATGCCATCTAATGTGTCATTGCCGTCTAGCCCCGTGAGAGTGTTATTCCCATTATTGCCAAGAATAAAATTATCCATCTCATTGCCAATACCATTCAAATTCTCGATCCCCAGATCACCTAATAAAGTCAGGTTCTCGACATTTGAAGACAATGTATAATTTGACATTGATAGAGCGGTGTCAGTGCCTTCGCCTGTATTTTCCATAATGACATCATTATCAACGTCAATAATATAGGTGTCGTTGCCTTGACCGCCTGCCAACGTGTCTCTTCCTAACCCCCCATCCAACTGATTTGCTGCTGAATTTCCTGTAAGAATATTATTCAGCTCATTTCCTTCACCATCAATCTCTGTATCTCCAAGCAAAGTCAGATTTTCAATATTGGCTGTGAGGATAAGTGATGTATAGGTTTGGATAGTATCGGTACCTTCTCCTACTAACTCCTGCACGACATCGTTCTGAGAATCAACAATATAGGTATCATCGCCCGCACCACCATAAAGTGTGTCGTTACCAACGCCACCATCTAATGTGTCATTGCCAACTAATCCGTATAAAGTATTGTTGGCATCATTACCATTAACTAAGTTATTGAGTGTATTGCCAGTTCCGCTAATAAGAGAGTTGCCGCTTAGTGTAAGGTTTTCCAAGTAGAGCCCTAATGTATAGCTAATATTGGTAACTACTGTGTCCGAACCACCAGTGGAAGTTTCGCTGATCACATCGGCAATATTATCAATGATATAAGTGTCATCACCGTTACCGCCTGTTAATGAGTCTGCACCTGCGCCACCATCCAAAGTATCGTTACCATCATTGCCATAGAGTTTGTTTATCTGGCTATTACCCGTAATGTAATTATTTAAAGCATTACCACTGCCATTGATAGCTCCAGTTTCTAGAAGGTTGAGGTTCTCTACATTTGCCGCAAGCGTGAGCGTCACTGTACTGTAAATAGTATCAATGCCTTCTTCGAGACTCTCTTGTATAGAGTCTGTCGTACTATCGACATAGTAGATATCGTCGCCAGCACCTCCTGCCATTGTATCTACACCGCCGCCGCCATCGAAGATGTTATCTGCTGCATTGCCAGTGAGTTTATTATTAGATGTGTTGCCAGTGGCATATATGGCTGCCTCTCCAAGCAAAGTGAGATACTCAAGGTTGGTACCGCTGAGCGTATAGCTGATCGTACTCTGAACGGTATCTGTACCTTCACCAACATTTTCAACAATAACATCAGTATCGCTGTCTATGATATATGTATCGTTGTGGATCCCGCCTATAAGTGTATCGTCACCACCGCCACCATCCAGTGTGTCGTGACCGTTACCACCAGTCAGGAGGTTGTTTGCGATATTGCCAATGATAATATTGGATAAAGTATTTCCTGTACCGTTGATTTCATCCTCACCAATCAAGGTTAAGTTCTCAATATTAGCAAACAAAGTTAAAGATATCGTGCTTTGAACGGTGTCATTACCATAACTTACACCTTCATTAGTTTGTAAGTTCTCAGTTACAAGATCATTTGCATGATCCACGATGTAAACATCGTTGCCGAAACCACCTTGCATCGTGTCTGCACCTTCACTACCATCAAGGGTGTCATTACCATTGTTGCCTGTTAAAAAATTATTTAGTTCATTACCTATAATAAGGTTTGCTAGACTATTACCGGTACCATTTATCGCGGTTCCTATGAGCGTGAGATTTTCGATATCGTCGCTAGCCACCGTGAAATTAACACTAGCAATTACTGTATCAATACCTTGATTAGCCGTTTCCCTAATATCATCAAGACTATTGTCTACAATATAAACATCATCTCCTAAACCCCCAATCATCGTGTCCTTACCAATACCGCCATCCAATCTATTGGAGCCCACATTTCCTGTAATAATGTTATTGAGATCGTTGCCAATTCCTTCAGAATCTCCCGTTTCAATCAACGTAAGATTTTCCACATTGGTAGATAAAGTATAAGTTTCAGCCTTGCTTTGAATTGTATCAATGCCTTCATTAAATGCTTCAATGACGACATCTAATTCGTTATCCACTACATAGACATCGTTACCAGCCCCACCTTCTAAGGTATCAATACCAACACCACCATCTAAAGTGTCGTTACCAATCAGGCCTTTTAAATTATTGCCAGCGTCATTGCCAGTGATAGCGTTATTACTGCTATTACCGGTGCCATTAAGATTTAGATTGGAAGACAACACCAGATTTTCAACATTCTCTCCTAGTGTATAAGTGATCGTGCTAATGACAGTATCTGTGCCTGCTGAGGCATTCTCTAAGACTACATCTTCTTCATTATCTACGCCGTAAGTATCGTCGCCAGCTAAACCTGCCATTGTATTGATACCGGAATTACCAAGAATCCGATTATCAGAAGAATTACCCGTACCATCAATATCATCTGTACCAGATAAAATGAGATCCTCGAAATAAGCTTGCAGAGTATATGTGACGCTACTTTCAACAGTATCTAAGCCGCCTGCGTTCGTACCATCTCCATTTTTCTCAGTGAGGATATCGGGTGCTTCATTGATAATGTAGTAATCATTACCACTTCCTCCCCTTAATGTATCAATGCCATCCCCTGCCTCTCCACCATCAAGATAATCATCACCAGAGCTACCGTATAATGAATCTGCACCTCCTTCTCCATAAAGTGTGTCGTTGCCGCTGGATCCATTTAAATAGTTTTTATAATTGTTTCCGGTGATCTCGTTATCAGAAGTGTTGCCTGTTCCATCCATGTCGCCAATACCTGAAGCGAGGGACAGGTTTTCAATATTGGCTAACAATGTATATTCGACAGAGCTGAATACGATATCGAACCCTTCATCTAGGTACTCTGTAATAACATCTGTTGAGTCAACGATATATATGTCGTCGCCCAGCCCACCAATCATCGTATCTTTTCCAGCACCTCCACTGAGCATATTGTCAGCGATATTTCCAGTGATTTGATTGGCTAGCGCGTTACCAGTACCATCTATCTCATCTTCTCCCAAAAGGATCAGATTCTCAACATTGTCTGTCAATGTATAGGTAACAGAACTCTCAACAGTATCAACTCCGCCAGTACTTACAGTTGCAATTGTTTCAATAATGACGTCATCTGTACTGTCAATCGAGTAAAAGTCGTTACCCAAACCTCCAGAAAGAGTGTCCTTCCCACCACCTCCAATTAAAGTGTCGTTGCCGTCATTTCCTAAGAGATAATTTGCCTGCAGATTGCCTTGAATGATATTGGCAGATGCATTGCCTGTACCATTGATTGCAGCATTACCCACCAGAATTAGGCTCTCAATCGCATCGCTTAGGGTATATGTAACGCTACTTTCTACAGTATCCGTTCCACCATTAGCTGCTTCAACTATCACGTCTTGACTACTATCGACTGTGTAATAATCGTCACCAGTACCTCCAGTCATAGAATCTATACCTGTACCACCATCAATAAAGTCATTGCCAGCGCCACCTAACAAGGTGTCATTCCCGGCATCGCCTAACAAGGTGTCATTGCCACTACTGCCATCTAGATTATTTGACTGGATATTACCTTGAATCAGATTATTTAATGTATTGCCTTTACCGATGACCGCACTGCCCAAAAGTGTGAGGTTTTCTACATTAGAGGCTATAACATAATTATTGATACCGGTAATAATAGTATCAATACCTTGACTGGCAGCCTCTGTGACCGTATCACTTAAACTATCAACGTAATATGTATCGTCACCACGACCACCGATCAAGGTGTCGTTTCCTGCTCCCCCATCCAGCTTATTGGCTGCAGCATTACCTGTGATCTTATTATTCAAGGCATTGCCGGTACCATCAATTGCGGCAGTACCTAAGAGGGTAAGGTTTTCTATATGTTCTGAAAGGATGTAAGTTGCTGCAGTACTTTGTACTAGGTCTACACCACCTGCATCGTTGCCGGCCGTGTTGGTTTCAAGGACAACATCACTCACACTATCTACAATATAAGTATCATTACCTGCACCCCCTGAAAGAGTATCTATACCAATACCTCCATCAAGAGTATCGTTGCCTATATCACCCTTAAGCTGGTTACGTGACATATTACCGATAAGATTATTATTTAGCGCATTGCCCATGCCGTTGATGGTAGCAATGCCTGTAAGTGTTAGGTTCTCAAGGTTAGACCCAAGCGAGTGATCAATGCTACTAAGTACCGTATCAATCTCGGTAGTCTTAGTGCTGACCTCAATAATCGTGTCACTGATGTTATCAATGACATACGTATCATTGCCATTACCACCAATCATCTGATCTGCACCTGCTCTGCCGTCAAGGGTATCGTTACCATCTAAACCGGTGAGAGTGTTATTTGCTGAATTTCCAATAATAGTATTATGCAAAGTATTACCTGTGCCAGTTAAGGCACGTTGGCCATTGCTGCCAATTTCCTCATTTAGAATGAGATTCTCTAGATAACTGCCAAGTGTATAACTAAAATTGGCATCAACCGTATCGTTCCCGCCGCTTACTGAACTATCCCCAACAAGGTCACTTGAACTGTTTACTAGGTAATAATCATTTCCGGTACCCCCATAGAGGCTGTCATTACCTAGCCCACCAATCAGTGTGTCATTGCCTGAACTGCCACTTAGCTTATTCGATAATTCATTACCGAGGAGGAGATTGTTTAGTGAGTTACCGACAGCTGTTGTAGCTACACCAAGTAATGTTAGATTTTCAACATTACTTGCAAGTGCAGATAAACTTACTGTTGTGATGACCGTGTCTATACCTTGATTGGCACTTTCGTAAATTTTATCATTGGCATTATCAAGTAAGTAAATGTCGTCGCCATAACCGCCGTACATTGAATCATTGCCGCCCATGCCGTCAATAAGATTGTCGGCGTTGTTACCATAGATCATATTAATTAAAGAATTGCCGGTAGCGTCAGTAGCCAGCAATCCACTGATATTCACTGTGTTGGTAAGAACAAGATTCTCCACATTGTCGCCAAGTGAGTAATTGATATCGCTATAGACGATATCTGCCCCGCCCGTCTTTAGAACAGCATCAGTTTCAGTGACTACATCACCTAAACTGCCAACGAGATAAGTGTCATTTCCGGCGCCACCGATCATGGTGTCTCGTCCAGTTTTGCCGCTCAGGATATCGTTGCCAGCACCGCCATCAAGTACATTGTCTGCACTGTTGCCAACGATTGTATTGTTTAAGCTATTTCCCGTGCCATTTGATGTATTGGTTCCACCTAAAGTTAGGTTCTCAACAAAGTTGCCTAATGTATAGAAAGTAAGGTTGCTTATAACTGAATCGGTTCCTTGGCCAGATACCTCTGTTACTACGTCATTTATGTTATCTACTACGTAGATATCATCACCGGCCCCACCAGCCATAGTATCTTTACCAATGCCACCATTCAGTGTGTCATTTCCCGCCAGACCGTTGAGCTTATTATCTAAAGAGTTTCCGCTAATAACATTATTAAGCTCATTTCCTGATGCGATTGTTGCAACCAGTGTGTTTGCACCTGCAACTTCGCTAAGTGTTAAGTTCTCTAATTCTTTCCCGAGTGTGTAATTAAGACTGCTAATGACGGTATCAGTACCTTCGGCTTTTTTCTCTGTGATTTTGTCAGTTAAGCTATCAATATAATAGGTATCGTTACCTAAACCTCCGATTAACGTGTCATGGCCTGCCCCGCCATCAAGAATGTTGTTATAGTTATTCCCAGTAATAACATTGTTTGAGGCATTTCCGTTCCCAACCAGAGCTTCAGCTATTAATGTGAGATTTTCAATCTCAGCGGATAGAGTATAGGTGGTTATAGAGCTTAATACTGTGTCTTTACCTTGATTTGATAATTCACTAATAACATCATTAACATGATCTACTTTAAATGTGTCATCACCTTGCCCACCTATAAGCGTATCGACACCGATGCCACCATCTAGGGTATCGTTACCCTCACCTCCCGATAATTTGTTGTTTGCAGAATTGCCAGTTAGTTTATTATCAAGAGAGTTACCTGTAGCATCTATTGTATTAGTTCCTACTAATTGCATGTTCTCTACAAAGTTTGATAATGAGTAGGTAATCGTACTGAAAACTGTGTCCGTACCTTGATTGTTAAGCTCAATAACCACATCATCTTGGTCATCAACTACATATGCATCATTGCCTTTCCCCCCTCGCATAGCGTCACCTTCAGGACCTCCAGAAAGTACATCTGCTTTACTTGTTCCGACGAGCGTATTCGCTCCTGAATCTATACCAGTTGTCCCAGTGATCCAATAATCAAGACCATATACACCACCATCAGCGAAGCCAATATATTCAACCTTGAATTTAGTTTGTTCCCAGTTTTGGATAATGATGTGATCGTCTAAACTTAATATGTAATCAATCATTTGTTGGTCGGTATTAACCGAGGCGGGGATGTCCGTATCAACAGGTTTGATACCTACAAGCAGATCATTACCAGAATGAGCTATTACTACATCAGCAAGGGATATGTTGTCGCCTAGTATTAAGGTATCTTTGTCGGCTTTAGCCGTTGCAGAGGCAACTCGTTCAATGATGGTATCTACGCTATCTCCACGTGAAAATATATAAGCATCATTTCCATAGTTCCCTGTAAGAGTATCGTTCCCTTTACCCCCTTCAAGAATGTCGCGAAGCCATCCTCCATTTAGGCTATCATTACCATCTTGTCCGAAAAGTGCTACCGTTTGTTTCGTTTCGGAACTGGTTGCACTGAAAATGTCGTTGCCCTCACTGCCTATCGCCACTTCAATATGTGCTTTAGTAAGATTCAAAGTAACGCCAGTTGTACCTGTAACTAGTACAGTATCAAAACCTTTACCTCCATCTAGCTTAAGGAGATTGTCGGAGGCATCTATGATTAAGGTATCGTCGCCACTGCCGCCGGATAGTTCATCAATACCATTTCCACCATTAAGCCAGTCATCACCACTACCACCTTTTAAAGTGTCGTTTCCATTACCGCCTTCTAAGACTACGACATCACTCCCACTTGAAGTTAGACTATCATTGCCACTCGTTCCAACGGCACCATCAAAACTTCCATTAGATATATTTAATTTAAGTTGCGCCGTCGTAGTCGATGCTAAAGTTAGCCCGCCAGATTCTGTTGTAGTAATCAAGCCATTGGTTACGCTAGTTTTCCAGCTATTTTCCTCGTAGCCAAATCCTACGTCCGCTGCAAAACCTTGTGTAATTACGGGATTGCCATTGGTATCCAGAATAACTTTATCGTAGGTTGTAAATCCACCAACTTGGTTACCACCACTACTCCAATTAGTGGAAACACTATTTAAGCTAATCGAAGTGATTCCCCATTCGTTTAAACTTTTTAATTCTCCCGCCTCGCTAACTCCATTACCATTAATGTCTTGCCATATACGTAGCCCTACAAAGCTATCATCATCAACATCAATCACGCCATCATGATTGTTATCAAACGTAGCCTTAAGTCCATCTAAATCAGAATCATCAGGATTATCTGTCCATAAAGCAAAAGACACTTCTTTTGCTTGATCAATCACGCCATCATGATCAATGTCCAATACTAATAGACCATCATCTGCACCAACCCATCCAGTATGGTTTCTATAGCCACTACCAGTCATATCAAAATAAGCCGAAGAAGTATCTCGACTGATAAGTTCAACACCATCTCCATCTAAGTCGAGGACGATAGGAAATAAAAACCCGAAAGAGAGGGAGAAGCCATCGTTATCTGCACTGAAGCCGAAAGCTAGATTATTTGGGGCTATATAAGTTGCGCTTATACTTGAGGTGCCATGGTTATTATCACCAATAACAAAAAATTGTCCTGCTGAAGATTTGTCTGCAAAGACTTTAGACAGGTCAATGCCTGAATATGAATAACTACTATATGCTTCATTACTGCCAGAGTAGGTTGATGAGGTTGGGTCAACAGGTTTATAACCGAATTTATTTAATAGCTGGTTACCAGCCCATGCCTCGTTTGTATTTTGGGTACCAGAAAAATCTCTTAATTTCCCAAGTTCTAATGCAAATACAATATCTGGCTGAAGTAGCAAATCCATATGATGAGAGATTGACGCAATATCCGAGTCAATGACTTCGGTGTTTGATGGAGACTGCTCATCAGTTACTGTAGCTTGACCTAACAAACGACCAGTTGTCAGATCAAAAGTACTCATCATGCCTATTTTGCCATTATCGTTGTAACCCGAAATGCTGATTTCGGCCTTTCCATTAGCATTTAAAGATTGATTGATTTGGAGTTCTTTGCCATCAGTTGTTTTAACTGTGAAAGAGTTACCATGATCATTTGAGTTAATCTCTGAAATATTATTGAGAACATTTGCTGCTGAACCAGCAGGAGCCTCAGCGACGCCAGGGCCAATCTGATTCATAGCTAAAGGATTCAGTGTCGAAAGTAAATGGGCTTTGCCGCCTGCATAAGCGAATAATCCCAATCCATAACCGCCAGAGACAGTTGCTGTCGCAGCACCAATTACTTCCATCGCTACATAAGGGCTGGCAAGGGTAATAGTTTGAGTTGCGATATAAAGTTGATGTTCAATCGTCGAATATTTTAGGGTAGCTATATCTCCAGAGACATTAACCTCTGTAAAAGAGTGGTCTGATTTATAAATGGAAACTACATCAGCAATGTTTTGACCCGCGAAATATTTACCTATTGTCTGAGTGGAAACTGGCAATGCATTTTGCCCATAGCCATCTAGATTGAATTCAAGCGCAAAGCTTTGAGCCATGCCTCCACCAAGGCTATGTCCATCAGCAATTATTGAGTATCCAGAATAGTTACTCTTTAATTCAGTTAGGGCATCAGCTGCCTTGTCATGTAAAGCATCATATTGCGCGAAGCCAGAATCAAGAATATCTGATTGGAAATCAGGCACGGAGTTTGAGCCTTTGAAGGCCATCACAATTTGCTGTGTGTCAGGATTAACGAAAATACGGAATTGTGTTGATCCGTTATTTGCTGTTTGTGAATTCTCCTCATTATTTATGACTATTTCATGCCAACCAAGCGCAATTACTTTTGAGGTATCTGGGTCAGATGTAGAGTTTATGGGAGCATAAGCTGCAGCAGAGAAAAGGCCAGCATTTTGCGAATTGATTGAATTCGTCATCTAAATAATCCCCTTGAAATATTTAATAATTATTTTTTTATTTTTATGATTGAGAAAATATTTTTAGTATCTTTTCCGATATCAACACTTCTGATGGTTGCTATTTCATTGACAATTTTTGAAGGTAACGCATCATCTATTTTGAAGCTTGATCTTTTGGGTTTGAATACGAAATCATTTCGCTTATTAAGGTCTGACGTATATTGCAAAATAGTTGCATATGGGTTTCTAAAATCCCGATATCCCGTCAGGAAAAACGAATGATCCTGCATTTCGATTGCTCTGGTTATCGCAAATTCATCTTGGATATCATTCGCTATATATGAATTATCACTTAAATCATCATTTAATGTTTTAATAAACATACCATCTTTGAGTACGAATGGGACTAAACGTATCGAATCCGTTGGTAAGGATTGATGGACTAACTGCATCCTTCCAATGATGCTTCTTTGTGCTATCACTTCACCATTCTGATCCACTCTTAAGACGCTAGTCATAGAAACCATACCGGAATCGTTGGGGATTCCAGGGGCAGAACCTGAGAAAACTAAATCACCATTTGACATTTGAAGCCATGTGGACTGTTCGATTGTAGGCAAGAAATCTCTAGAAATAAGTTTTCCCCATTTAATGTCACCATCATTATTCAATGCTATAAGCCAAAAGAAAGACTCCGAAAAAACTGGAGGAAACTTCCCGGGCGAGTTTGTAATAGATTTTTTTGCAGATCCTGCAAGAAAGTATCCATCTCCCCAAGAGCCACATTGACGAATGTAATTGAGCTTAAATTTCTCATCACCTTCTGGAGTCAATAACCTTTGATCGATTAGATTCCCTTTTTCATCTAACTTTGTTAAAAGGCCTTTAACCAAAGGTTTTGTTTCTTCTCCGACATTTTTGTGACCACAAAGGATTGACTGACCATTGCTTAATGAAATCGCGCCGTGGTATTGAGATGCTCGCCACGCATGAGAGTAATGGGTGTTTTCTGGAGGGATATCCGTTGGGACCGTGTATGACCATTTTTCCTCCCCTTCATCATTGAGATACGCTCCCCAAGCTTGCCGACCACCAATATATCCAGTGATGAAGTATCCGTTTCCTTTGGCAGGAGACATCGAAAAGTGAAAGGGTTGGCTGTCAGAAAGCACAATTTCTTTTTTGATCTCGAACTTTTCCGCAGCATTAACAGGTGTAGCAGAATTCATTACAACTTCTCCGATAAAAAAAACTAACATCGGAATGGATGTGAGTGATTGTTGAAACTTCTTATTCATATCATTAAGCCTCTTGATTGGAGAAAATTATTTTTCTCCATGAGTATTGTTTCTTGGTAATCAAATTCTGACAGAGTTATAAATATTGTTATTTTTCGACGTTTATAACCTTCTTGATTTTATCGTGAAACGTGGGAGTCTTCAGTCATGTTCCATTGGTCGATATATTTTGATATTTGGCTATCTATTTCTTTCCAATGACTAAAATGTTTTGCATGGGCTCTCCAAGTAATTTCTAATCCACCATATTTTTTTGTGAAATAAGTGGTTTGCATTATTGGGAATTTGGCATTAACCGAATATGGGGGCATATAGACTCTTAAAGGAATATATTCGTCCAGTGAGGCATCGCGCATTCCATAACAAATTTGAATTGGTCCCATATCTTTATCAAAAGGCTTTTCGTCGTAACACCTCAATCCATACTTATCTTCGAATTTAGATGGGTCAATGACACCGTATTTTTGTAAGCGATAGAATTGATTTGGTGGGTAAGAGCCCGGCGCACCAGGTTCAGTGCTGGCGCCTGATGCAGGTTCAATTGAAAGAACTTTAATTTCATTTTCGTCAAATTCATTTAGAAAATTGTCTGCTGTGTATCCTTGAAAATTGGGCATGAACATAGAAAAACCTAATGCTATAACCAATGGCACGCTAGCCGGCCTGGATTCCGACAATATTATTTCTGGGTGATCCTTTAGTATCCAGAATGCAGTAAATTGAGCAGGTATCTTGAAAACAAGATTATTTTCTAAACGAATCCAGTAAGGTTTTCCTGTCCAGGATTTTTGGAAATCATTTTCAGAGGTATTTAATTTGTGTGAGTTACTGCCTGTCATGGTGGTATTAAACTCTTGAGTTTTATCGCATGAAATAAGAAGTATTGTCGAAATCAGAATGCACAATACTGAAGTTTTTTTTAATGACATTTTTATCTTTAGGATTTAGTTAATTCTTTTGCTGTGGAACGAAGGCAATCAAAGATTGCGCCCATAATTTATGGTAAACATTCGATTATGGCAGTGAATGAAAGATGGCGGCTTAATAAAGCCCACAGACGAGTTAAACAACATTTCCCCTTTACAACATCAAACTTATAATTAAATTTTTATAAATTTTCTATTGATAAAATACAATTTAATAAAAAAAATAGCAATTTTTCTTAAATTAGAATATTCACTTACCTGCCCATCCATATGTAATTGAAGGCTACCCAGTGAGTGCGCGATACCTAACAGCCTTTGAAGTGACATATTCGTCAACGATTCGTATGGCATCCCGTAATCGTGTTCTATTGACCACAGCCTAGATCGCTTTTTGGAATTCCAGTGACTCTCCGGTCTATTCATCTGGATATCTGCGCCACAAGCACACTTGAGTAGGTGTGCCGGGTGCCTGTAGAAGTTTGAGTATAGTCACTATCAAGTAGGATATCAGCGTCACCTCCAGCCAGTAATCGGCCATCACCACTTAGACTAACAGTCTCTATTGCAAGGTTTTGTCCAGCTGAAATGATGCCATTAACATTAGTGATATCTTGCGCATTGAGGGTATTGTGAGTAGATGCTGCGATCGTCCCTGTATTTTCTAACAACCCATCAACTGTGACCGTGACTTCACCGACACTAGCACCAATAGTGCCCGCATTACGTACACCTAGTCCCTTAATAGAGTGCCAATTAAGTGATATTCAGACGATAAAAAAGGCACCTCAAGGGTACCTTTTTATTAGTAAAACTGCGTGAGTTTCACGTTATGCTTAATTTATTTTTATAACTTACTGATTCTTATAAAAGCGTGGTTTCATTATATGAGGCTATAGTTTCTCTTTATGCCTACGGAGTTTCACTATATGGAATTCCCTACACAATAAAAAAGGAGCCGAAGCTCCTTTTTTAATTTAACCGCATTTACTTTCGCCGCAATTTAGACACGTAAGGCACCCATCCATGATGATGGCTGCTTTGGTGCTACATTTATTGCATAACTGCGCCCCTGGTGGAAAGCCTTCCGCGTTTTTAGTATCACCCGCATGTTTTTCCATGTACTCGGCGCGTTTTTCTGCGATGAGTTTCTTTTGGTGCTGATCAGGCTCAGGTTTTTTAAGCATGCCGATTTCTTGCAAATGCTGTTCAACCACTTCACCAATCTCGGCAACCAAGCTAGGAATGTATTTGCCACCTTTTTTGAAGTAGCCACCACTGGGGTCGAATACGCTATGTAGTTCTTCTACCAAGAATGTTACATCCCCACCTTTACGGAACACGGCAGACATCACGCGTGTAAGGGCGACTATCCATTGGAAGTGATCCATATTTTTGGAGTTGATGAATATCTCGAACGGGCGGCGATGTTCTTGCGGCGTGCCTTCATTCATGATGACATCGTTGATGGTGATATAGAGTGCGTGCTCAGTCACCGGGGTTTTTACCTTGTAGGTATTACCCATGAGTTTCTCTGGGCGGCTTAGTGCTTCACCAAGCTGGATGATATCGGCAAGCTTTTGTTCCGTTGCTTTTTTTTCAGCTGCGACTTCTTCAGCTTTTGCCTTATCTTCTTCTGTGATCACGTTGTAGCCAGTGATCTTCTTTTCAATTTTAATTGCCATGTTGTTCTCCTAATGCGTCATTTTCCTGCCATGAGGGTGACGTCTGAGCAGCGGACGCTTAATCCGCTTGCTCAATTAAAACTTGCCGTAGTAGCCTTCTTTTAAAGCGTCATACAGGTTGGCCGCAGAATGAAGTTCGCCATCATATTCAATCTCTTCATTGCCTTTAGCTTCAATCACCGTGCCATCATCAAGTGTGAACTTGTAGGTGGTGTTCTCTAGGTCTTTTTCAGTGACCAATACGCCTTGGAAGGCCTCTGGGTTGAAACGGAAGGTTGTGCAACCCTTTAGACCTTTATCGTATGCATAGAGGTAGATGTTCTTGAAATCCTCATAGTCATAGTCAGTAGGTACATTGATGGTCTTCGAGATGGAGCTATCGATCCATTTTTGTGCTGCAGCTTGAATATCTACGTGTGCTTTAGCTTGAATAGTAGATGAATCCAAGAAGTAGTCAGGCAATTGCTCTTCTTCTTTATCTGAGAATGGCATCGCATTGGCATTCACAAGCTCACGATATGCAAGCAGCTCATAAGAATAGACATCGACTTTCTCTTTTGATTTCTTGCCTTCGCGAATCACATTACGTGCGTAGTGGTGCGCGAATGAAGGTTCGATACCATTGCTCGCGTTATTTGCTAGCGATAGAGAGATCGTGCCTGTCGGGGCGATCGAGCTATGGTGACTGAAACGTACGCCTTTCTTGGCAATCTGCTTGCGTAGCGAATCCGGGAACTGCTGCATGTAGCGGCTGTATAAGCCCATCAGCACTTTACCTTTGACTTTGTCGCCCAGCTTGATGCCGTCTTTTGCCATTTCAGGGCGCTTTACCAGCATGTCGGCCGTGACTTCAAACTCTTCGTCCATGATCGGTGCAGGGCCTTTTTCTTCAGCTAACTGCACGCCGATTTCCCAACCGACTGTCGCCATCACTTTGGTGACTTCTTCAGTGAACTTGAGTGACTCTTCTTCACCATATTTCAGTTTGAGCATGGTTAAAGTGGAGCCCAGACCCAAGTAGCCCATGCCGTGACGGCGTTTACGTGCGATCTCTGCACGTTGCTGCTCTAGCGGCAGGCCATTCACCTCGACCACGTTATCCAGCATACGGGTGAATGTGGCAACGACTTCACTATATTCATCCCAATCGAAACGGGCATTATCAGTGAATGGGTCGCGCACGAATTTGGTCAGGTTGACTGAACCAAGTAAGCAAGCGCCATAAGGTGGTAATGGTTGCTCGCCGCATGGATTGGTCGCGCGAATGTTTTCGCAGAACCAGTTATTGTTCATTTCGTTTACGCGGTCAATCAGGATAAAGCCCGGCTCAGCGAAATCGTAGGTGGATGACATGATGACATCCCACAGACGCTGCGCGCGTATGGTTTTATAAACGCGGCAAGCGACTTTGCCATCGGATTCGCGCGTCAGGTATTTACCTTTGACTGGCCATTCGCGCCATACCACTTGGGACTCGTCTGATAATTCTAGGTTATCGACGGTCGCCTCTTTTGAGGTGACAGGGAAAGCTAGTTTCCAATCGGTATCGGCTTTTACCGCTTCCATGAACTCTTTAGTAATCAGGCATGAAAGATTGAATTGGCGTAAACGACCAGCTTCGCGCTTTGCCTTGATGAAGTCAGTCACATCAGGGTGCGAAATATCGAAAGTCGCCATTTGAGCACCACGACGACCACCAGCAGATGATACGGTAAAGCACATCTTGTCATAGATATCCATGAATGACAGGGGGCCGCTTGTGTAAGCACCAGCGCCCGCTACAAAAGCACCTTTAGGGCGTAATGTAGAGAACTCATAACCGATACCGCAACCAGCTTTCAGTGTCAGGCCAGCTTCATGCACTTTATTCAGGATGCCATCCATGCTGTCTTCAACGATGCCGGAGACCGTGCAATTGATCGTGCTGGTGGCTGGTTTGTGCTCTTGGGCGCCGGCGTTGGATGTGATACGTCCAGCAGGGATAGCGCCACGGCGTAATGCCCATAGGAATTTTTCGTACCAGATAGAACGTTTTTCTTCGGTCTCTTCAGCGTCTGCCAATGCACGTGCTACGCGCACATAGGTATCATCAATGTTTTCATCGATAAATTTACCTTGCTTGGTCTTAAGACGATATTTTTTATCCCAAATATCCAATGAGACAGATTGCATAGGTACTTCCTGAATATCGTTATTCGCTTCTTTTAAAGCTTTGACGGCTTTAAGCATAGGGCGATCCCTTCCTGATTATTTTTATTGGGTGACTATTAAGTCTGAATTTTCAAAACTGGCAAAAATCACGGTGCACCACAAGATGTTGTGCTTGGATGCAAAATTATTCCATTTGGTAGTGTTGGTCAAGAAATTTTTTTGGTGCGCGTGCGCCATTTTGGAGCCCGAATTTGGGGCATTTTTTCAAATCAGCCTGTGCGCTTCGATTAGCGGCTAGGTGAGTCCTTGCTAACAAAATAAAAAATAAACATTTGGACATTTTCTACTGATTTGTGCATGCGTTTATGTGAGAAAATCTAGCTATGCCACGTTATTTATATACTCTGGTTTTATATCTGCTTGTTCCTTTTGCCCCAATCCGGCTTTTATGGAGAGGATTGCGGCAACCAGCCTACCGCCAACACTGGGCAGAGCGGTTCGGTTTTTACAAAACTATCCCTAGCCAACCTATCATCTGGCTACATTGTGTCTCTGTGGGTGAGACGCGCGCAGCAACACCGCTGATCGAACTATTGCAACAAAGATATCCAGATCACCAGGTATTGATCACCCATGCAACGCCGACTGGTCGGGAAACGGGAGAGCAGATTTTTGGAGATCAAGTGCTACGCGCTTATCTGCCTTACGATTTGCCAGGTGCGGTTAAGCGGTTTCTTAATCACTATAAGCCTGTGGTGGGATTGTTAATGGAAACGGAGCTTTGGTTTAACCTGATTGCTGCATGTAAGGCGCGTGACCTTCCGCTATTGCTGGTGAATGCGCGTCTCTCGCAGAAATCTGCACATGGCTATGCCCAAGTGTCGCGTTTGACTGAAAGCGCATTACACGGCCTTGTCGCTATCGCAGCCCAAACGGATATGGATGCCGAACGGTTGCAGAATCTTGGGGCGAAGAATATATCTGTTATGGGTAACCTGAAGTTTGATGTTGACCCTCCAACGGATGCTGTTGAAAAAGGGGAACAGCTACGCAGCCTATTGGGAAGAAATCGTCCGGTATTTTTAGCGGCGAGTACCCGTGAGGGGGAAGAAACGCTGATTCTCGATGCAGTTGCTGCACTACATATCCCTAATCTTTTAACCATTATCGTGCCACGCCACCCGCAAAGGTTTGAAGAAGTCGTCGCGTTGTTCAAGAAACGTGGTGTGGTCTATGAGCGGAAATCAGGATTAGGCGATGCGGAGGTATCGTCTTCAACAACGGCATTGCTTGGAGATTCAATGGGGGAGATGTTCACCTATTATGCCGCATGTGATGTGGCATTTATCGGCGGTAGTCTTTTGCCCTTGGGCGGCCAGAATCTGATTGAAGCCTGCACGATGAGCAAACCAGTATTGGTTGGCCCACATACGTTTAATTTTACGGCTGCCACTGAACAGGCGATTGCCGCCAGAGCTGCTTGGCGGGTAAAGAATACCGATGACCTCGTCGCTGCATTGCAACGACTATTTGATGATGCAGAGTTGCGCCAGAATATGGGTTGGGCCGCTTTAGGGTTTAGCCAGAGTGCGGGTGGCGCAGCACATCGCATTGCGGATTTGGTCGGACAGTATCTTCCGCATACGTATAACGCGAGCGCCAGTGAAGAAAGCGCTAAGTAAGCTTTCTCTATTAATCTATGGCAGTAAATCGCTGGGCATGCAGTGAATTAATCGAGGTTTGATTTTTAGGGGAATACAAATCGATGTTTATTATCCCAGTTGGTAACAGGGTGGATTGGAAACGACCGCCTGTCGTGACACTGCTGCTGATATTGATTAATTGTTTTGTGTTCTTCGCATTGCAAGGTAGTGATGATCGAAATGATGAGAAAGCCATGCAATATTATTTCTCATCTGATCTGCCGAAATGGGAGCTTGATCGATATACCCAATACCTGAAAAAAGAAAAAGCCCGCGTCACGCCTGAGCAGTTCGAATACTTGCTTCAAGAACAAGATACAACAACGCTTCTTATCTTGGAAAACGATGATAAGTTTATGCATGAATTACATGCAGGGCATATCGTAACGCCGCAAGCACCTGAATACCGGGAGTGGACTAAACAGCGGAATCACTATGAATCCCTAAGGTCTTTTACCAGTCGTTACGTTTACCACGCCGATGATCCCGACCCACTCAAGGCTTTCGTCTCGGCATTCATGCATGGCAGTTTCGATCATCTGCTCGGTAATATGGTGGTGCTGTTCTTGATTGGATTCTTGGTCGAGTCTGTGATTGGTAAAGCATTATTCACATTCGCATATATCAGTACCGCTTACGCAGCGGCTTATATGTATGGCTTGACGGCCGAACCTGGGTCTAGCGCTTTAGGTGCATCTGGCGCGATTGCTGGCGTGATGGGGTTATATACGGTTATTTTTGGCTTACGGAAGATTGATTTTTTCTATTCGCTGGGATTCTATTTTGACTACGTGCGCGCGCCTGCGATTGTGCTTTTACCACTTTGGCTGGGTAACGAGCTTTATCAATATTGGACAGATGACGAGGCGCATATAGCCTATATGGCACACTTCGGCGGCCTGTTAGGGGGTGCAGTCATTGGCGCCTTGTATCGTGTATTCAGGCCAGCCTTGATCAAAGAGCATCATCAAGCTGTAGATGGTAAAGAGATGGATGCCAAAGAGTTTCAACGCGGTATGGATTATTTGGGCGCCATGGAATTTCAGAAAGCACTGACTGTTTTTAAGGCATTACAAGTAAAGCATCCACGCGATATGAACATCATGCGGCTTGTGTATCGTGCTGCAAAATCTAATCCTGCAAGTGACGATTATCATCAGGCAGCATTCAATCTGCTTACATTGCCAGATATGGATGATGCTACCTCCAGCCAAACCCATGCAATATTTAAAGAGTATCTGAGTGCAGCTAAGCCTTCACCTAGAGTAAGTCAGGAGGTGGCAATCACACTAGCAAAACGATTTGCTGCTGATGGCCATCTTATGGATGCCGAGAAACTCGCTAATATGCTGCAGCGGAGTAAACCTCAACATGTAGCATTGCCCTCAGTCTTGCTGGCCTTAGCACGCGGCTATTATCGTGAGCAGCAAAAAGATAAATTCGAGACGATTTTGCAATCGCTTATTGACCAATTTCCCCAATCCCAAGATGCAGAAGTTGCAAGAGGCATGTTGCGAGTAGTCTAGCCGATGCTAGCTAGCTTATTGATCACTTGCATATATTGTTTTGCCTCAGTGGCAATTGGGTGTTCAGGGAATTTCGTTTGCAACGCTTGGAGTATCTGCATGGCCTCTTTGTACTTGCGAAAATGCTCGCACAATATTTGCGCCGAGAGTAAGTAGATTGCAGGTATCTGCGGATGGCTGGGGTATCGTTTATCAAACCGCCGCATCAGATTAAGTGCTAGTTTGTGTCGTTTAGCGACATTCGCCGCAGTGGCAAGTTCATGTACCTGATATGAATCATTGGGCTGAAAATCAGGGTCCAGTTCCAAACATTGCTCACATAGATCCAGCGCCTGGAATATACGTTTTTCATTGACGAGTTTGGTGATGAATTCACGCGCATGGTGTAATGCGGCCGCAGGCTTGTCTGCTGCTAATAAGAGCTTATGGTAGCGCTCATGCAGGTCGTTATTTTGCCATTGGGTGCGAATACTCTCTCGCAAGAGGTCGATAGCCTCTTCCTGTTGCCCATTGGCAATGAGCATTGTGAGTTTTGAAACTAATGGGTCAATCGCTTTTTTCCCCGGCGAAAGTTTGGCTTCCGCTTTTTCAAAGCTCACTGCTGCGGTGAGTCCAAGCTCTTCATGATATTGATAGAGTACATATCCCATCATGTGATAGGTAATCAGCGCAAAATAGAAACTGATGAAGTACAGCGCTGGTAACACTAACCATGAATCCAGACTTTCACTGAAAAACTCTTGTAGCCATTCTCCGCTACCGCTCAGGCTCATCAGAATAAAACACAATGCCAAGTATGGGGAGCCTATCGTTTTTATAAAAAACAGTATTTTTGCTGGATTCAGTGCTTCAAGAAGACTTCTCGTCGCCGCGATGATCATGACACCTGCTGGTGCTAACACGATCATGAGCAGCAATCCTGAGATATAACCTATTTCTGGACCAAATATAATGACAGCGAGTGCGGTGATTAAGCCGAGGATGATAAATAATATGAATTGACGAACGACTTGCCCGGTGTTGCCTACATTGCTATCCATCCTATCGGTAGGCTCATCGAATCTGCCATTGGCGGTGTGCTCTGTAACTAGAAATGCATATTTCAGAAATGGAAGCCACAGAACAAGGCTGATTATTGCCCCAAAATCACCAAGTAAAAATGCTAGAACGCCACCGATGCATGAGTACCCGATGATGCGGATCATCGCGCCTACCTGTAGTGGGTATTCGAAAAAACTTGGCAACCTGCGCCAGAATGGTGTGAAGGTTTTTGGCGTGCGAGATGAAAAATGCGTAGCGTTAGCCATGGTGGTTGCCGGCGTGTTAACGCACTAAGCGGCTTATTTGTTTGAACGCATCACCTTCTGCGGCGCGTAGCCATTCAAATACGATAGACTCTGTATTACTCACGATCACACCTGCCTGTTTTAACCTTTCGAGTGCATTTTTTTTATGTGAAGGGTCGCGTGAAATGATCGCATCTTCTGCGACGAATACTTGTTTACCTTGCTGATGCAAGCCTAACGCTGTTTGCAAAATGCAGATATGCGCCTCCATACCTGCCAATATGATTTGTGGTTTATCACCTGTTAACTGGCGATTAAATTTTGGCTCATCACAACATGAAAAGCTGATCTTTTCAATGCTAGAGGTTTTTGATAACAGAGGCGTAAGCTCCGCTAAAGTGGTGCCTAAGCCTTTAGGGTACTGCTCGGTATAAAGTGTCGAAACATCTAGTAGCGTAGCCACTTGTATCAGGATGCCGGTATTTCTTACTACCTTTTGCATTTCCTCGGCGATCATTGCTTCAGCAAGGCGGATTTGCATGTCGACCACAATGAGCTGGCTCAGATTACTTTTTGCCGTGAGCGGTATATTCATGGTTGAGTAGGCGCATTGACTAATTGCTGGTTGATGCTTACAAGATCCAGATCATTCAGTAAGCCGCTGGCAGACTTAAGCTTTAAAGCACTGAGCAAATAGGTGTAGCGTGATTGAAGTAAGTCACGTTTAGCACTGAATAATTGCTGTTGCGCATTCAGAACATCAACGCTGTTACGCACACCAACATCGTATCCCAGGTTTGTCGAATCAAGCTGGCTTTGACTGGATATGAGCGCTTGTTCATAGGCTTTGACTTGAGAGATGCTACTGGTGAGATTCAGGTAGGCTTGCTGTGTATCCAACTCAGCTTTGCGCCTTGCCGTTTCTACGTCATCTTGAGCTTTTTGTTTGTTGGCGACGGCTTCACGTACTTTAGAGTTGATCGCGCCGCCTTGATATAGGGGGATCTGTAGTTGTAAGCCAATGGTTGTGTTTTGCAGGTCACTACCAAATCCATTCGGGCTGCCGCCTGCGCGGGTATCGTTATAATTGCCTACGGCATCCAATGTCGGCAGATGGCCTGCATTCTGGCGGTCTACCTCTTTTGTCGCAATCTGCAATGCTTCTTGTTGGATATTTAAGGCAAGATTATTTTGTTCCGCAATTTCTACCCATTGCTGCATCGCACGTGGTTCTGGCAGCTCTGTTTTGATGTCGGCTTTCGCTGTGGCAAGTGCTTGCGGTAACTGACCGATTATCGATTGTATCGTCCGCTTCTTAATTTCCAGATCATTGATCGTGGCAATTTCTTGCGCCGTAGTTAAGTCAAATTTGGCTTGTGCTTCATTCACATCTGTAATGGTTGCGGTACCCACATCGAAATTGGCTTGCGCCTGTTCCAACTGGCGTGAAATTGCACTTTTCTGGGCATTGATCAGGTCGATTTTGTCTTGTGCCAGTAGCACATCAAAATAGGCTTGTGCCGTTCGCAGGATTAAATCCTGCTGGGCTAGGATAAGTTGTTTATCAGCTTGCGAGACCTGTATTTTAGATTGTTGGTATTGCAGGTAATTCTGCATGCGGAAGATGGGCTGGCTGACATTGACTCCGTAGCCAAATGTTTCATAAGACTCGCGCCCACCATTCCTGAAGACTGAGTTGTTGATATATCGAATATCGCTATCTGAATGACTGGCATTCGTGCTGAATGTCGCTGTTGGCAAATAGAGTGCTTTGCCTTGCGCTACTTTTTCCTGTGCAGCGAGATTACCACTGCGGGCAGATGCCCACACAGGGTCATTGCTTAAAGCCAGTTGATAAATATCCAGCAGGTTCTGTGCATTCTCTGCCTGTACGTTTGACCACAGCATGACCAACGCAATCGTGAGCACTTTTTTATACATAGGAATTTCTGATGGTTATCCTGCTGTTATTAGATTTTTTGCAGTATGGTTAATGATGGCTGAGTAAAACTTAATCTACCTAATTTTATAGTGTTTAGCCATCCACTAAAAACTGAAGCGCTCTGGTTGAGGGGCTTGGTTAAGTGTGGGTAGCGAAGTCTCAAATAACATATCACGTTTAAAGTGCTCAGCAGAAATACGCCGAATCATCATGGCTTCCATGACCGGTGCTTCTCCAGTCACTACGAACATGCGACCAGCGATGGCCAAGTTTTCTTGCGCATTTGCCGGGAAGACTGGCAGTGAACCGCCAAATACGATCACATCGTATGGCCCATGTGCTGCCCACCCATCAGTACCGTTACCAACTTCTAGCGTGACGTTTGAAATGCTATGCGCAGCTAAATTGTTTTTTGCAGTCAGATGTAGTTGAGGAATGATTTCGATACTATGTACATGGTTTGCCATTGCTGCGAGTAGTGCAGTCAGGTAGCCATTGCCCGTGCCGATTTCTAAGACTTTGTCTGATGGTTGGATATCCAATGCTTGCAGAATGCGACCTTCCATTTTTGGGGAAAGCATGCTCTGACCATATCCGATGGGAATCTCCAGATCAGCGAATGCCAGGCCGGTATATTGCGGTGGCACAAAAGCTTCACGTGGTACCGTTTTTAAAAGGTCTAATACACGGCTATCCAGCACCTCCCAAGTGCGAATTTGCTGCTCGATCATATTGAAGCGGGCTAGTTCTATATCTGTGTGCATAGTCGTGATCCACAAGGCATGTGAGTATTGGGCGATTATAGCGGAATGCGAGCGATTAGAATGGTATCTACGACTGTTTATCCGTTATTTTATAGCGGCTTAACTTATACCAGAGTGAGCGCTCGCTGATGTCTAAAAGTCTCGCAGCCCGGCTTTTATTACCATCGGAGGATTTAAGTGCGGTCTCAATGAGCTTTTTCTCTAAAGTTTCAACTGCCAACGGTAGTGAAAAGTTGGTTTCTGGCGTCGAAGTACTCGTCAAGGGGTCGCTCTGTTGTAATGCATGTTCGGGTTCAGTATTATTGAATTCGAGCATTTCAACGGGCAAATGCTCAGTCGTGATTGTGCGGTTACTGCAGACGATGGCAGCGCGCTCAAGTACGTTTTCTAGTTCACGAACATTCCCTGGCCAAGGATACTGCTCTAAAGCTTCTATGGCTTGGGCGTTGATATTGATTTCACGGCGTTTAAGAATATGCCTGACCAACATGGCAATATCACCTGTCCGCTTTCTGAGTGGTGGCAAATCAATGCGAAATACGTTCAGGCGGTAGTAGAGGTCTTCGCGTAACTTTCCTTCTTTAATCGCCTCTAAAGGGTCACGGTTCGTCGCGGCAACAACGCGGATATTCACTGTAATCGGATGATTGCTGCCGAGGCGTTCGATGACGCCTTCTTGTAAGGCACGTAGTAGTTTTGCCTGCAATGCGATTGGCATTTCGGTGATCTCATCGAGAAAGAGTGTGCCGCCATCCGCAAGCTCGAATTTGCCGACCCGCTCTTTAACTGCACCAGTAAATGCACCGCGTTCATGCCCGAAAAGTTCAGACTCCAGTATGTCGACCGGAATAGCCGCACAATTAACTGCCACAAAAAGTGCGTTTTTTCTCGGAGAAAGATCATGGATGGCGTGCGCAACCAGCTCTTTTCCCGTACCTGTCTCACCTGCAATCAAGGCAGTTGCTTTTTCAGGGGCTACTTGCGCAATCAATTGATGCACTTTTTGAATAGCGGCACTTCCACCAATCAGGCTTTTTACATCGCGATTCGCTTCATCACGTAAGAACTGATTTTCTATTTTAAGGCGTGTGATGGATAAAGCCTTTGTGATCGCGATCTCCAATGTTTCAAGATCAAAAGGGCGCAAGATGTAATCCGATGCGCCTAATTTCATCGCGGCTATCGCCGATGCGATCTCGCCCTGTGCTGTGACGATAATCACCGGTGTCTCGATAACCTCGTTGCGCATAGTTTCCAGCAGTTTCAGGCCATCCATCACTGGCATGTGCAGATCGCTGACGACCAAGTCAGCGCCACCCTGCCTTAATATATCAAGTGCTTCACGCCCATTTTGTGCCAAAACCGGTTGATATCCCGCCTGCCGCAGGCTGATTTCAAGCAGGCGGCGCATATTGGGCTCGTCATCCAGCGCTAATACGCGTTGTAATTTACTCATTTATTCATGACCTTCATGTGTATGATTTTGGGCCAGCATGGGCAATGTAATGCGGAATTCTGCGCCTTCCATTTTACTTGAGCTAACGTTGATCGTGCCATGGTGCGCGAGTACGATCTGCCGTGCAACAGCTAGCCCCAAGCCCACCCCACCTGCGCGTTGTGTGAAGAATGGATCGAATATCTGAGTACGTTGTTCTGGAGTGACCCCAGGCCCATTATCCGCAACAATAATCACAGCGCTCTCCATGGATTGCGCGATGCTAACAAGAATCTTGCCGTTTTCAGGGAGAATCTGGATCGCGTTCAAAATGAGATTTAGCAGCACTTGGGTGATCTGTTCTGCATCGCATAGTGCAGAGATTTGCGCTGGGCTATCACAGGTGAGGCTGATATTCTTTTTCTGTGCTTGCATGCGTAGCATGGCGACAGATTGCTGGGCGATTTCGGAGAGATCGGTAGGTAATAGTTCTGGCGTGCGCGGGCGTGCTGAGTCGATCAAGGTGGAAACCAGTTTATTCAAACGTTCTGTTTCATTGATGATGAATCCACAGACCTCTTTGCCTTCCTGACTCAGATTAGGCTCGCGTAACAGCACCTGTGCCGATGACCTTAATATGCCTAGCGGTGTACGTACTTCATGGCTCATGGCAGCTGCCATCTCACCTGCAACTGCAAGCTTTGCTGCCCGCGTCAGGTTTTCTTTCGATAGCTCAAGGTCAGAGATCATCTTGTTGAAAGCTTGCGAAAGTTGATTGATCTCTTCCGGGCCACCTAGTTGGGGGGCTAGTTCGTTTTGCGTGCGCATAAACCCGCTGGCAAATCGCGTGAGTTTTGCCAGCGGGTTGGTGATGGCGGTGGCAACAGGTACGGCAATCGCCATGGCTAGCAATACACTCAAGACCAATAAACCGATGAAGATATATGCCATGTGGCGGACAGGCGTTAGCGCTTGGGCACGATTTTGGATGATGGAAACATGCCAGTTAAAACCTGAGAACCCTTGGTAGCCGTTAGAGACAGCATTTGCTGTGAGCTTTTTCGCTTGTAGCGTCTTTTCCCAGCGTGAGGTGCTGGATAACACATTGCCTTCTGCATCTATCAATGCTGAACCGCCTCTGGCAGAGGCGGCCGATTCCAGTACGCGATGCACCTGCTCCCAATTAAATATGGCGACTAATGTGCCTGCCGACTCTCCGGTGATGAGGTCGGGAATATTGACCGAAATCGGGATGCGATCATATTGCAGCTTGGATAGCCGGATGTTGGTTTTGGATATATTCGTACTCAGCCATGGATCAAGAAGCCGTATCTTCATGCCAATCTGATTCGGGTTGCTTGAGGCGACTACGATGCCTTGGGTATCGATGACATACAGCTCTCTATAGACCTCGCCATAGCTGATTTTCAGATTATCCAGAAATTTGGAAAGCCGTTTATCAATGTCCCCTATCCTGACATCCTGCATCACTTCGAGATTGCTCCATGATGCGATATTCTGCATGCGCTCAAGCATCATACGGTCAATTTCATCTGAAGCGGCCGCCGCCTGTGATTCCATATATCGCTGGATCTCAGTCCTTAATGCATCACGTGCTTCATAAAATGCCAGACCTGTGATGAGCACCGATGGCAGTAACCCTGCCAGCAAAAATGCGCCGACCATGATGTGGTGTATAGGTAATGCTTTTTTGAGCATGTGCTTCAGCAGAAAAGGAGAAAAGAATTTAAGTTGGGCATTGTTTTAATCACTGCGCTACCATACGCAAAACTGTAAGTTCTGTAATTATCAGGCAGGATTTGAAAATGCAAACAATATTGAGAACCACCTGGTTGATAATCAGTGTAGCTGTCGGATTAGCCATCTGCAAGCCAGTATTCGCCGGTGAAGAAACGGGCACACTATTGGATGGTTTCAAGCTCGGCGGATACAGCAGTGCCGGTGTCAACCTGCATCCTAATGGCGATTTGGACGGTGCCCTGAATGAAGCCAGCCTGTTTATCAGTTGGGAAGGCAATAGTCGCCTGCGTTTTTTCTCTGAGATTGAAGTAGAGCGTCCGCTGCAGTGGGGACCCGGTGAGACGCTGACGAGTAAAGACGCGTTCATCGATATTGAGCGTTTATATCTCGACTACAACGTCTCTGAAAAAATTAACGTACGTGGGGGACGTTTTCTTACCCCTGCCGGTCAGTGGAACGTTAAGCATGCGGCACCGTTGGTCTGGACATCGTCCCGGCCGTTGGTCACCAGCCGACTTTTCCCTGAATCCATCAATGGCATCATGATCTATGGTGCTACCCCACTGGATAACAAAGCGTTCGAGTACACGTTCTATATAGATACCTTACAGCAGGATAGCCGCGACAAATATGCGATCTCCTATAAAGATGCAAAAGGGATGCGACTCGCGGTTACAGGCAAGATCAACGTAGGCTTTTCCTTACTCGATATCAGCGAGGCTGAGGTGGGCGGAGAGCGTTACCGTATGTTCGGTCTGGATTTCATGACCAAACGTAACGGTTGGGAATTCAGTGGCGAAGCGATGCAACGCTATACCACCGGTGGTGCTGATGGCGGTAGTGGTGCCTATCTTCAAGGTGTTGCGCCGCTTGGCAATAACTGGTTTGCCGTTTCGCGGGTTGAGAATTTCAAGCGCCCACTGGAGGGTTCCAGCGAGCGGTGGTTGATCGGTACGGCTTGGAAGATGACAGCCAATAAGACGATCAAAATAGAATATGTCGGCGGTGATAAAGAGCGATTTGAATCACCTAAAGGCTTATTGGCATCCTTTGCGATCCTGTTTTGATGCGTAAGTTGATTATCCTGATGGTTGTTGTGCTTGTATGGCCCGTTGTCGTGCCAGCAGCGGATAACAATGTCATTGCGATCATCGTGCAGCGTAACCAGGTGACGCATCAAATGGATACTGCCGAATTGGCACTGATCTTCTGGCGTAAAAAGCTCTATTGGGTTGATAGCAAACCGATACAAGCCGTAAACCTTGCGACTGATAACCCTATTCGCCGACAATTCTCACAAAAGATATTAGGCGGTCTGCCAGAAAGTCAGACTGACTATTGGAACACCATGTACTTCCATGGTGTCTCGCCGCCGCACGTGGTCACCTCGCAAGAGGGTATGCTGCGTTTTGTCACAGAAACAGCAGGTGCAATCGGTTACATTGATGCGTGCAAAATGGATGATCGTATCAAGACAGTTGCGTGGTTGACAGCAAACGGCACAGTGACAACTAGCCAGCCGGCACTTGATTGTAACTAGCCCTGAGAGACCCTCTAACAAGCTGAAAAATAGCGATTAAACTTGCTTTTATTGCCTTTTTCGCGTAATTTTGAGCCCATTGCTAGGGGTCTGCTGCATCGGTTAAAACGGTGTGCGCAGTGAGAAAAACCCTTTGAACCTGATGCGGGTGATGCCGCCGTAGGAAAGCACGTATGTTCCCATCCCGCATGGCGAGCTGGTGCCTCCTTGATATTTTGTCTTTCTTGAAGGAGCATCCATGAATGCCACTGATAAAAATCTCCACGCTAAGTTTGTTAATGAAACCGCAGAAATTGATGCGGGAACGACTCAGCCTTTTGCCAATTCACGCAAGATCTATGTAGAAGGTTCACGCCCTGATATCCGTGTGCCTTTTCGTGAGATAAGTCTTTCCGATACACCCTCCGCATTCGGTGCTGAAAAGAATCCACCTGTCGTTGTGTATGACACATCCGGCCCTTACACTGATCCTGAAATCAAGATCGATATTCGTGATGGTTTGCCTGCCTTACGTGCAGGCTGGATCGAAGAGCGTAACGATACCGAGCAATTGGATGGGCCAAGCTCCGAATTCGGTTTGCAACGCAAAATCGACCCTGTATTGGCAGAGATGCGTTTTAATCTCACACGCCAGCCACGTCGTGCCAAGGCTGGCATGAATGTGAGCCAGATGCACTACGCACGTAAAGGCATCATCACACCGGAGATGGAATACATCGCGATTCGTGAGAACCAGCGTCGCGAGAACATGTCCACGCTATTGCAAACGCAACATGCGGGGCATGATTTTGGCGCAGCCATCCCTAAAGTGATCACGCCTGAATTCGTCCGTGATGAAGTGGCGCGTGGCCGTGCCATTATTCCTTTGAACATCAACCATCCTGAAATCGAGCCAATGATCATTGGTCGTAATTTCTTGGTGAAGATCAACGCCAATATCGGTAACTCAGCTTTAGGTTCTTCTATCAGTGAAGAAGTGGAAAAAATGGTATGGGGCACCCGTTGGGGTGGCGATACTGTGATGGATCTTTCCACAGGTAAGAACATCCATGAAACACGCGAATGGATCATTCGTAATAGTCCAGTCCCGATTGGTACCGTGCCGATTTATCAAGCACTTGAGAAAGTGAATGGCAAGGCAGAAGACCTGACTTGGGAAATCTTCCGCGATACCTTGATCGAGCAAGCTGAGCAGGGCGTAGATTACTTTACTATCCATGCTGGCGTACGTCTGGCTTACATCCCGATGACTGCCAAACGTATGACCGGTATCGTGTCACGCGGTGGTTCGATTATGGCGAAATGGTGTTTGGCGCACCATAAGGAATCATTCTTGTATGAGCACTTTGAAGACATCTGCGAGATCATGAAGCAGTACGATGTCAGTTTCAGTTTGGGTGATGGTTTGCGTCCAGGCTCTATTTACGATGCCAACGATGAAGCGCAATTCGCTGAGTTGAAGACATTGGGTGAGTTGACACAGATCGCATGGAAACATGATGTTCAATGCATGATCGAAGGTCCTGGCCACGTACCGATGCACCTCATCAAAGAGAATATGGATCTGCAACTGGAGCATTGCGGTGAAGCTCCTTTCTACACATTAGGCCCTTTGACGACAGATATCGCCCCTGGGTATGACCACATCACATCAGGTATCGGTGCTGCGATGATCGGCTGGTACGGCTGTGCGATGCTTTGCTACGTGACACCTAAAGAGCATTTAGGCCTGCCTGATAAAGAAGATGTGCGCGTTGGTATCATCACTTACAAGATCGCCGCCCACGCTGCTGACTTGGCTAAGGGTCACCCTGGAGCGCAGATTCGTGACAATGCGTTATCTAAGGCACGTTTCGAGTTCCGTTGGGAAGATCAATTTAATCTTGGCCTTGATCCAGAAAAAGCCAAGGAATTCCATGACGAAACACTGCCGCAAGAAGGTGCTAAACAAGCGCATTTCTGTTCTATGTGCGGCCCACACTTCTGCTCAATGAAAATCTCACAAGATGTACGTGATTATGCCGCGGAACAAGGTATCAATGAGCAGGATGCACTGGTCAAAGGCATGCAGGAAAAAGCCATCGAGTTTGTGAAAAAGGGTTCTGAGGTTTATCAAAAAGTATAGTTTGAGCTACTTTTAATATTCCGGACAGCCAGCCTTGTGTTGGCTGTTTTCTTTTCCGCTAAAGCTATAAAAAATATGACCTCGCAACTAATCAAATCCTTTTTCTTCATGATCAGTTTGAATTGGGCATATGCTCAAGCTGAACCAAGTTTTCCCTTGGTATCTAACATCGCCGCTGTCTGGAATCTTTCAGCCCAGCCTTGTAATGGTGATATTGGGAGCATGATGGATCGCAGTCCAGACCAAGCCAAAATTCAGAAAGAAAAAGTATTATCCTTTCCTTCCACTGGATTCAATATTCGCGTATTCCAGCATCCCGATATAACAAACTCATACTTAAAGATATTCCTGAGTGATCGATCCAGAGGTGTTGTAGACAATTACTTTTTGATCTCTTCAGAAGATCTATCTCCGCCCGTGGCTGCGATCGTGCTTACTGAGCTTCCTTCTCAATTCGATAATTCGGATAAAGTTTTTTCTGCTGTAGAAACGCTTGAAGGTCGACTTTCAGGAGATGCTCCAAAATTCGAGAAGATCAAAGGGCCGTATGGAGATGCATTACAAATGATTACGCTTAATCGTTTGAGCTCTCAATGTTTTCCTACAGCAAAGTTTTTAATTGGGTCAGATCCTGAAGATCGCACTATAGGTATAAGCAGGTTCGTGTTTACACAGGGAAGGTTAGTAGAGTTCTCTTTGATCTTAAGATTAAAGCGTGAAATAAATGATGAGAGCGCGAGAGTCTATGCTTCCCATATTATGGATGGGTTTTGGAAATCCTTTTTTCTAAAATATTAAGAATACCATTTCGAAACACTCACTGTATCTACTTGGTAATCTCCTTATTTTCTGTACTTGCAAACCATTGAAATCATTAGGCTGCACTAATAAATACCCTCATAGCATTTAGAAGCGTTTTATTTCAATATTCTTACTCTAAATTACATCAACGCTATGCTTTGATAGCACTAAAGGGAGTAAAAATGAGGTTTATATTATTAGTTTCAATGCTTGTGCTCGCCCATATGGCCTTCGCTGAAGACAAAATCGAGCGAATGTCTTTTGATAAGATGCAATCATTTCGTCCTGATCAAGTGAAATGGAATGATGAACTTATCCTTCCCAAAGGAGCTAAAAGCTCATTACTCATAGGCGATCCGACCAAGGCTGGAGTTTTTATTGTATGGCTCAAGTTTCCACCTAACTATCCTATCCCTGCGCACACCCATCCTTTTACAGAAGTAATCACCGTACTAAAGGGAAAGCTTGGAAATGGAATGGGTAAGACTTTTGATGCTAAACATGGCGAAGTGTTGAATCAAGGAGAAAGTTTTGTTCTGCCAGCCGGCCACTCACATTACGTGTGGACGACTGATGAAGAAACCATTGTCGAACTTATCGCCACGGGGCCATGGGATATCACTTATATAAACCCTGCTGATGACCCAAGGATTAAGAAGAAATAATAGACTCTTTCGGGCGGCTATATCTAAATAGTTGTCCTATTCATCATTTACGTTTAAGGGATGACGAATTTATCCAATGTGCTCAAAGCAGTAAGGGTAGACCAGAATCTAAAAACTGCTTGGTTTATTGAGGAATCTGCAAAAGCAGTGGCTAAATTTAATAGTAGCGGGGGTGTGGTTTTAGGATCAATCTAAAACCTAGTAGGGCTGCTTGTATCATTCTTGGGCTCTGGATAATATTCATTCATCCAACGAAATGTATATTGCTTCTAGCTGTTTTTAATTGAGGCAATTTCCCTACGAAAGTGCAATTCTCTTCATAGGCTATTGGAAGCTTTTCAAGCCTTTTCTCTGATTAATGTTTCTTGCCTTAAAACAAATTTCTCAATCTTCTTAATTTGTCCATGAAGTCGAGCTCTTTTATTAATAAGCCACTTTGAGGAGTGCGGGGTTACAATTCTGACCATCTCTTAATTTATATAAATTGGGGGAGTATTTCTTGGGTAACAGCTAATACATAGCGTTTTCCGCTGAATGATTCGTAGGATGCTGCTGTCCAATTTGCATCTTATGCATTCCGGCAGGGCAAAAGAAATATCGGTAGAATGGCACAATTACAAGGAAACACTTTTGGCTACGATTAAATTAAATACTAAACCGGTGACGGCTGATAAGACTTCGCGCAAGCCCGTCAGACCATTGGACCCCAATAAGCGTACGCGCACCTCTGCGCCAGCGCCTAAGCCATTTTCAGATGAAGTCGCTAATCCGACTATTGCTACAGCTCCCGCAACTGAACAAAAACCTGTTGTCCAGAAGAGCCAAAGTCAGCGCCAGCGTAATCATCGGCATGATGGAACATTACGTGAGTCTGATGCAAAGCCTCATCTGATTCGCGATGAAACTGGTCGCGATACACCGCGCCGTGGCGGCAAAACGCGTGATGGTTTCGAGGCCGGTAATTTCAATCGTGATAGGGCGACCAACCCTATGTTCGCGCCTAAGCCCCTGCCTACGAACCCTGATCAGCCAAGATTATCTAAACGGATGACAGAGCTAGGTTTGTGTTCACGCCGTGAAGCGGATGAATGGATTTCGAATGGTTGGGTGAGTGTAGATGGCGTTGTAGTCGATGTGCTCGGTACGCGTGTTTCGCTTGATGCAACGATTGAAGTTAGCAAGGCCGCGCAACAACATCAGTCAGAAACAGTCACTATTATTCTGCATAAACCGATGGGGTATGTATCAGGTCAGGCAGAAGATGGTTACCAACCAGCGATCACGCTGATCAATCCTGATAATCACTGGGCTGAAGATCCAAGTTCGACATTTTTTAAACGCGGGCATCTACAAGGCTTGGCGCCTGCTGGGCGTTTGGATATCGATTCAACCGGTTTGCTGGTGTTTACGCAGGATGGACGTATCGCCAAGCATTTGATTGGTGAGAACTCTACGGTTGAAAAAGAATACTTGGTTCGGGTGGAAGGTACGCTATCAGCTGAAGGCTTAAAAAAGCTCAACTTCGGATTGTCACTTGACGGTGTTAACCTGAAACCAGCTAAAGTCTCATGGCAGAACGAAGACCAGTTGCGTTTTGTTTTACGTGAAGGCCGCAAGCGCCAGATTCGCCGCATGTGTGAACTCGTGGGCATACATGTGGTCGGTCTTAAACGTATACGCATCGGTAGCGTGACACTGAGTAGCTTGCCTGTAGGCGCATGGCGTTACTTACGCATGAATGAAAGATTTTAGGGGTATAGCGCTTTATGGGATTGTTTGATCGTATTGCGGGCTCAGTCGCGAGCAAGTTCGCGGGTGCCAATGGGCCGATGATCCAGTTAGCGATCGACCTGTTTAATGAACATGGTGGTTTGGTAGGCGTGCTGGATAAGTTTAAGGCGCAGGGGTTTGCTGATGAGGTCGCGTCTTGGCTGGGTGATGGAGAGAATCTGCCGATCAAACCTGCACAAGTACAAAAAGTGCTCGGACGTGAGACCTTGCAAGATATCGCAAGCAAATTCGAGATGAGTGCTAAAGAGGTCTCTGAGAAGCTGGCTGAGTACCTGCCCAAGGTGGTCGATAGATTGAGCCCCGATGGCAAAGTGCCGGTCAGCCAATCGGCATTATTGTTGCAAGCGATGTCCTTATTCAAGAGCTAGTAAGTGATTGTTTTGAGGGGCAGGTTGTCCCTTATTTATTTCATCCGATTATTTAGAATTGTTGATTTATGGATTTATTGATTTTACTGAAGGCTTTTATTCTTGGCGTGGTCGAAGGTGCGACAGAGTTCTTGCCAGTAAGCAGTACCGGGCATTTGATTGTGATTGGCGATTTGCTGAATTTCAATGACGATAAAGGCAAAGTCTTCGAGATCGTGATCCAGTTGGGTGCGATATTAGCGATTTGTTGGGAATACCGTATTCGCCTTAAGAATGTCGCACTGGGTTTAAGTAGTAGCTTACAGTCACAGAAATTCGTGCTGAATGTATTTATCGGTTTTCTCCCGGCAGCAGTGCTTGGTTTGATATTTCATCATCAGATCAAGACGTATCTTTTTTCCCCTATCAATGTCGCCGTAGCGTTGATCGTCGGTGGCTTTATTATCCTGCTCGTTGAACGTAAATATGCTTCTGCAACGCAGACAGAAGCTGTTTCGCCAACAGTCGATGCCATTACGCCGATACAGGCGCTGAAAATCGGGTTTGCGCAATCTATCGCGATGATTCCGGGCGTTTCACGTTCTGGTGCTACGATTCTTGGTGGAATGATATTTGGCCTCTCACGCCAAGCTGCAACCGAGTTTTCGTTCTTTCTGGCGATTCCCGTGATGTTTGCTGCAAGCGCGTATGATCTTTATAAGAATTGGGCATTATTCGATATTCATGATCTGCCGATTTTTGCTGTTGGCTTTATTACGGCATTTTTGGCGGCATTGATCGCGGTCAAGACATTGGTGCGTTATGTGGCCAATCATGATTTTCGTATTTTTGCTTACTACCGCATCATCTTTGGTAGTTTGGTACTTATCTATCTGTGGAAATTTGCCTGAATGTCACTTAAATGAGTAGTTATGAAGATATCGTCGCTACTCTGAATCGATTCGCGGAGGAAGCCAAGGTCAAGCCCCTGACCTTTGGTGAGGCGCTAGATAGTTTAGACCAAGCTGCTTATGCGCTGATCGCATTGATCCTCGTGTTGCCTTTTATGCAACCGGTACCCTTAGGGCCGCTGACGGTGGTCGGTGGTTTGACCTTTGCCACACTCGGATGGCAAATGTGGCGCGGCAATGATTCCCCGGTATTGCCGCAGAATATCCGTAAGATCGCGATGAGTGAGAAAACATGGCGGATACTGGTTACTGTTTGTTTAAAAGTGATCAACTTTTGTACGCGATTTACCAAGCCACGCTATTTTTCTCTAGTCAGAGGTGAGCGAGGAAGAAAGATCGGCGCAATTATCTTTATCTCCGCAGGTTTGCTGATGGCGATCCCATTTGGCGTACTGCCGTTTAATAATGTGCTGCCTGGGTTTGCGATCCTGTTTTATTGCCTGAGCCAGTTTGAAGAAGATGGCCTGATGGTCATGATCAGTTTCTTTTGGCTGATCTTTACCGTGGTATATTTTGTAATATTCTTCTTTGCCCTATGGTACTTGGGCTCTGCCGCGGTGATGCGCTGGTTTTCTTAGACACATAGTACGAGTGTTAAACTTGTACTACATGCATTAGCTACTTTTTAAGCTAAAGTCAGGATTCCCCCATGAAAAAAATGCTTAAGATATCTCTACTGATTGCAGTTAGCCTGTTGGCTTTATTGTTGATCGCTGTCGCTATCTTTGCCGCTACGTTTAATCCCAACGACTACAAGCCGCTCATCGTTAAATTGGTGCAAGAGAAAAAACAGCGCACCCTGAATATCGAAGGCGATATTAAGTTGGCTTTCTGGCCTAAGCTAGGGGCTGATTTGGGCAGGATATGGCTTTCTGAGCATGCCAGCGATAAGGAGTTCGCCTCTGTCAAAGGTTTAAAAGTCTCACTTGCGCTACTACCGTTGCTAAAGAAAGAATTGGTCGTCGATACCATCTATGTCGATGGTGCCAAAGCCAATATCGTGCGTTTTAAAGATGGCACGACCAATATAGACGATCTGCTCAGCCAAGAGGAGGGCGCATCCGAACAAGTTAAATTCGATATCGATGGTGTGAACGTGACAGATTCAGCCGTGAGCTTTACTGATGAGCCGGCGAATACCAAATATGCATTAAATAAATTCAACCTTAAGGCAGGCCATGTGGCATTAGGGGTGCCATTCGATCTGGCAGCGGACTTTGCAATAGAGGCAAGTAAACCTACAGTGCTTGCTACTGCCGATATTCAAGGTAATTTCATGGCCGATCCTGAAACTCAACATTTTGTAGCCAAAGGCCTGAATGTATTGGTTAAGGGTAATCTCGCGACCTTGAATGATGCTGAAGTGAAGCTCGCGGGCGATATAGATGCCAAGCCTGAAAATATGGAAGTGCTGGTAGATAGCCTGAAGCTTGCCGCAATCGGCATGCTTGATGGTGCGAAGGTCAAGGCCGAATTCGCGGCGCCTTCACTCGTCATCCAGAACGACAAAGTGAGCGGTAAAACAGCTAAGCTTGATGTTCAACAGGAAAAAGGCAGCGATACACTAAAAGCTAAGTTGCAGATCGCAGATATCAGCGGTTCACCAACCGCGATTCGAAGTAGCGCCATCAGTGGTGAAATCTCTGCTGACCAGGGCACGCGTCACTTGGTGGGGAAATTCTCTTCGCCTTTTACAGGCAATATTGAAAAGCTAATTTTTGATCTCCCCAAGTTGGTAGGTAATGTCGATGTCAAAGATTCCGCTATCCCTAAAGGGGCACTAAAAGCTGATTTTGCGCTGAATGTTCATGCCGATATCAAACAGGAGAAAGTCAGTAGCAATTTCAATTTGGCCATAGATGAATCTAAGATTAAAGGCATGCTTGGTATTAACCGCTTTGCGCAACCGACCCTAGATTTTGATATCGATATCGACAAACTGGATGCCGATCGTTATATCGTTAAGTCAGCTGGCTCAGCCAAACCTGCAACTGCAGAACAAAAAACGGCTAACCCGAAAACCACGGATACGCCAATCGACCTCAGTGGATTGAAACAATTCAATGCCAATGGCGAGTTACGTATCGGCTGGCTAAAACTGGCCAACGTGAGAAGTACCAATGTGCGCATCAAACTCAAGGCTCATGACGGTGTAGCAGAGTTAATACCTTTCTCAGCATCTTTATATGAAGGTACGATGAATGGTGCCTTGAAAGTGGATGCGCGTAGTACGCCGAATATCAGCTTTAAGCAGAATATGAAGAATATTGCGATTGGCCCCTTGCTGACGGACGCGATCAACAACGATATGTTGAACGGTAAAGGTAATCTGGATATAGATATCACGACACAAGGGGCGACAGTCAATGCCCTGAAAAAAGTCTTGAACGGCACTCTAGCCATGAATCTGGCAGATGGGGCTGTGAAGGGAATCGATATTGCAGGCACTTTGCGTAGCGTAAAAGATAGGCTCAACGTACTAAAAGGGCAGAGCAAAATTGAAGGTGATAAAAGCAAGAAAACGGATTTTAGTGGGCTGCTCGCCAGCTTCAATATAAAGAATGGCGTTGCTCACAATGACGACCTGAGCATGAAAGCTCCACTATTCCGTATCACCGGTAGAGGTGATATCGATATCTATAATGAAACCATCGATTACCTCGCAAAGCCTACCGTAGTCAATACGCTAAAAGGGCAAGGTGGCGCTGATTTGGAGGCGATGAATGGCCTGACTATCCCCATCAAGTTGACTGGCACTTTTGCCAAACCTGAGTATGCGATTGATTTCGCCGGGTTAGCGGCTGCTGTTGCCAAGAATAAACTGCTTGATGGTGTCGGTGGTAGTAAAGGTGACGCTATCAAAGGCCTGCTAGGCGATGGCAACAAAGAGGATGCGTTGAAATCGCTCTTGGGAAATAAGAAAAAGAATGAAACGAAACCAGCGGATGATAGCCAAGCCCCTGCACCTGCAAAACCGACATCAAAAGAAAAAGCTGAAAAGAAGTTGAATAAACTATTAGGGTTTTAACACGATGCAAGACTTTTCAACTCGCTTGATCGTTTGGCAAAAAGTGCATGGTCGCCACGACTTGCCTTGGCAGAATACGCGCGACCCTTATGCCATATGGGTATCTGAGATCATGCTGCAACAAACGCAAGTGGCTGCTGTCATCGGGTATTACCAGAAGTTTATGCAGCGCTTTCCTACTGTTGCCAGTCTTGCCGCTGCAAGTCAGGAAGAAGTGCTGCAATACTGGAGCGGTCTTGGCTATTACTCACGTGCACGCAATCTGCATAAAGCGGCAGGTATCATCATGGAAGAACATGCTGGTGATTTCCCGCAAGATGTTGAAGCCATTCAGGCGCTACCCGGTATTGGGCGCTCTACTGCGGCGGCCATTGCCTCGTTTGCTTTCGATCAGGTAAAGGCGATTCTGGATGGCAACGTAAAACGGGTATTCGCACGCCACTTTTTAGTGGAGGGTTGGCCAGGATTACCAAAGGTTGAAAATAAGCTCTGGTTACTTGCCGAAGCGTTGCTACCAGAGACCGATATGGTCGCCTATACACAAGGCTTGATGGATCTAGGTGCAACCCTTTGTACGCGTAGCAAGCCCAAATGTATGAGCTGCCCCCTCCAACATAGTTGTGCTGCATTCGCTCAAGGCAAGGTGGCAAGCCTACCTACTTCCAAACCACGCAAAGCCACACCAGAAAAACATACCACGATGCTCATTGTGCGTAGTGGAAATGAGGTGATGTTAGAGAAACGTGCGTCGACAGGCATTTGGGGTGGTCTTTGGAGCTTTCCCGAGATGATGGCAGATGAATCTCCTGAGACAGTATCCAAATGTCGTTTGGGTCTTGAGGTGGAGGTGGCGCCGCCGCTTGCATTGCTGACCCATGCATTTACACACTTTAAACTGCATATCTCGCCCCAGCCCGTATGGGCTGCGGCAAAATCGCTTCAGGCGGCTGAGCCTAATTACATCTGGCTGGATATTGAAGATGCCATTGGGGCGGCATTACCTACGCCGGTACGTAAGATATTGCTCGACCTGAAATCAAAAAAGCAGCCTGAGCTGCCTTTTTGATAAACATGGTGATTTACTTGGTATCGATTAGATATCGCCCCAAGACTCTTCCCACATACAGTGCTTGATCTTATGACGATTAGCAATCAATTCATCAATCGTTGGTTCATCGTTCAATGCACGTTTAATCGCTAGTTTGGTCGCATCGTAGTTATTCTTGTACATGTCGGCTTTATCCAACTTGCCTTCTTTCGCTAATGCAGCGCAACCTGGATCGATCCATACAAGGCTGATGATGCAAAGGTCATTCACTTGGTCTTTAGGGATGATGCCTTCGATCACACAGTCCAGAATCGCATCGGCAGTTGCAGCCTGAACCACGCCACCGAACAATTCGATATTGATGGAGTCTTTTAACGTGACTTTTGGCACCATCATCGTCGCTGGGCGCACCAGTTGATTGATATCGCGCACTGCGAACATGGCAGTGTGGCCTTTGCTTTGCGCCATCATGTTAGCGAATGAAGTGCCGACAGGGCCATCAACAGCGCCGATCAGGATTTCCGGCATAGCAGCCGTGACGTCTTTGCCTTCGCTAAAAATAGTGGCTTCGCCAGCCTTGAAAATGATCTTTGACATCTGAAAATCCTTAACATGAAGAGAGTGAAACCGCATATTTTACCCAAGCCATCCCGCATCGGCAAATAAACAGACGATAAGGTGTTCGTTAAATCAAATGCTTAAATCCAAGACCATGTCTTTGTGCGGTATGCCAGCATCGATATATTCGCTACTACATATAGAAAAACCTGCCTTCTGGTAAAAAGCGAGGGCATGCATCTGGGCTGATAGTTTTATCTCAAACCATTGCTCTCGTCTGCATATAGCAATCGCTGCTGCCAAAATCGAGTGGCCGATCCCCATATTCCGGTATGCATTTAATACCGCCATTCTGCCGATAATGCCGCCTTGCAGGATACGGGCACAGCCGATAGGGGTCTCATTGTCTAGTGCCAGAATGTGGATTGCACTATCATCCAAACCATCCCACTCGAGCGCTATAGGGACTTGCTGCTCTTCAATGAATACCTGTGACCTAATGGTTTTTAACGCAGCGCCTGCCGCATCCCAGTTAACTTCCTGAATACGGAAATTATGCGCAGGATTATTCTGTTGTCGCATCGATCTGGCGCTTTGTTTCTTCGGCAGATTGCTGTACTGTCGCATCCACCGTTTTTGCTTTCTCCAGCACCGCTCGCGGCCCTTCAGCGATCTTGGGCGTAGCGTCTTTGTCTTGTGAGCAAGCGATTAAAACAAGCGATAAGCAAAGAATGAGCGTAATAAGCTTCATGCGATATCCTTTCAGGTGTTGCAGGCCGTGTTTGTTACAGGCATTATGCCGATTCGCGAAATTCTAACCATTAGAAAGCAAATCAATGAATAAAATTATGAGCCTTGTTGGGCGTTTATTGTTAGCGCAGATTTATTTGTTATCGATCATTATTCAACTGGCTATTATTATGAAGAATCCAGAAGGGTATGATGCTTATCGTGCATATCTTGGCGAGCATGGCCTAGGTAGCTTATTTCCACCTTTAATGATTCTGATCCAATTAGTCGCTGGTCTTGCATTGTTCGTCGGATATAAAACTAAATTCAGTGCTTATACCTTGGCTATTTATTCCGTATTCGTTGCCTGTGTATTAAAGATGAATGATCCTATTGGCTTTATGCAATATATGGCAATTGCGGGTGGATTCTTGATTCTGGCCTTAAATCCCAAGACTGCATTCAGTTTGGATAACCTGAAGAAATAATCGAATCGATACACTAGAAAACAAAGGGCACATGATAGTGCCCTTTGTTTTCTAGTTATGCTGTCGCCAGATTTCGCGGTAGTTTAAATACCACGTTCTCTACAACACCTTGTAGCTCAGTCACTTGTGCATTCGTCAGTGATTGTATTTTCAATATGACCGCTTTTACTAGGACTTCGGGTGCAGAAGCACCCGCCGAGATGCCAATACGCTTCTTGCCGACTAACCATTGCGGGTCAAGGTAGCTGGCATTATCAACCATGTAAGATTCAATTCCCTGATTCTGTGCCACTTCTCGCAACCTGTTTGAGTTTGAGCTGTTAGGTGAGCCCACTACAATCACGAGGTCGCAGTCTTTTGCCATCACTTTAACGGCATCTTGTCGATTTTGCGTGGCATAACAGATGGAGTCGCTCTGTGGTGGGCTGATATCAGGGAATCGTTCTTTCAATGCGGTGACGATGGATGCAGCATCATCGATAGAAAGGGTTGTTTGTGTCACGTAAGCCAGTTTGTGACTGTCTTTAACTTGCAGCTTAGCCACATCTTCCGGCGTTTCGACCAAATACATCCCACTTTCAGATTGCCCCATGGTGCCTTCAACCTCTGGGTGACCCTTGTGGCCGATCATGACGATCTCTTTACCAGCATTTCGCATCTTGGCTACTTCAATGTGGACTTTAGTCACTAACGGGCAGGTAGCATCGAATACCTGCAAGCCACGTATCTCCGCATCTGCGCGTACATCTTTTGACACACCGTGAGCGCTAAAAATCACAGTATTGCCAGCTGGTACTTCATCCAGCTCTTCGATGAATACCGCGCCTTTGCGTTTCAGTTCATCTACTACAAATTTGTTGTGTACAACTTCATGGCGTACGTAGATAGGGGCGCCGAATTTTTCCAGCGCCTGCTCTACGATGATGATCGCACGATCTACGCCAGCACAAAAGCCGCGTGGGTTAGCAAGTAAAATATCCGTCATTTATTCTCTTTCATGGCAGGCCAAGCCGTGTAATTCAAACTTAATTTCCAAGCCAATGTGCAAAAGTCAGCAATAATACCAGCGCTACTATTAATACAAGAACACGCCAAACCAGACCGACAGCACTTCTTAGATAATCCGCATCAGCTTCACTGCCCAAGCCCATCTCTGGGCGAAATTGTAAAACACCGCGATACGCTAATGGCTCCCCAAGCCTGACGCCTAATGCCCCTGCTCCACTTGCGAGGATGATGCCAAGCGCTTTATCCGGCCATTGATCAGCTTGCGTACGCCAGCAATATACCGCATCTTCAAAATCGCCGACGATCGCAAAGCAGCTAGCGGTAATGCGAGTCGGCAACCAGTCCAGCCACTCAAAGACTTGATGCGCGAACTGGTGATACCCCTGGTCTTTCGCAGGCCACTCAAGTTTTTGCAAGTGTGTTAACCGGTAGAGCAGTGCGCCAGCGGGGCCTAATAATACAAACCAGAAGATAGGCGCGAACAACCCTTGATGGGATCGTCTTAGACCAGTTTCTATACTGATTCTGGCAACTTCAGCCGAAGTGTAATTGTCTGTTTCAGCGAGCTCCCATTGATGGAGCAGATATCGCGCTTGATCGATATTACGGTCACTCAGTGCAGCAGCGATCTTTTCTGCATGCTGGCTAAAATAGCTAAAACGCAGGGTCAGGTAGAGTGATACCACACCAAATAATATGCCGAGCAGACTGTTGATCTCAAGCAAGATAAAATATACAAAACCAACCAGTACCACAGGTAAGAATACCCCTAGCACCCATGCAATCACGCCATGTAATTTCTTGCCGCCATTAAAATTGCGTTCTATTAATTGCGCATACGGCAAAAATGCATACTTCAGCCAGTCTGGCCGTGTATGCGGACGATAATAGGTAAGTGCTAGTGCGCCAATCAGTGCGATAAAGTTCATCGTGTATCAACCTCTGTAACTTGATCAGATGTTAAGGGCATTTCTACGCGTAATACGCTGTGATCGTAAATCTCCAATGTCGGTAAATGCAATGTCGTTTTGTGTTCTTTTGTATAGTCTAATAGGGCAGAGTACGCCTTACCATAGGCGAATAATGGATGCGCCTTGATTTCGGCAACCACGACTTCTCTTTTTGCAATCGTATCTACTTTTAATGGCGCTTTCGGCTCTGCATCAGCACTGATCAAGAAACCCGTGCGTGCGAGCAATTTATCTTGTGGAGTCGTGCGCGGATCCGTCATGACCAGCGTGACTTCTGAGCCGGGCACAATGCCTTGTAGTTTTAACTGAAATGATACTTCGTTCTGTGTCTTCATCAATTTTGAGTACAAGCCCTGTGCATCCAGGTAAACATAGCGATAACCGCCGTACTCACCGCTTTGTAGCGTAGTCGTCGAAAATAAACCCCACCACCATAGCATGGCTGTTACAGGTAATAAGAATGCAATTAGAAAGTAAGGTAGCTGTTTTTTCACAAGAATTTTTTCACAATAGCGGCATGCGCCATGACTCAATATGCCTATTTATGCGACATGATTGAAAATCTATTAAAAAGATACCACAACCCTGCCTCCCTTGCACTTATTCAGTGCCCTGTTAATCTTGCTATAATGCTGTTTTAGCCTGATTTGATTACCTAAAATAATCACAAATACGCATGTCAAAAAACACTGCTACATTATTAGTTACGTGCCCTGACCGCAAAGGCATCGTTGCTGCTATCGCTGACTTTCTATATCGGCATGACGCTAATATCTTGCATGCGGATCAGCATCAAGATGCCGAGAACAATCTTTTTCTTATGCGTGTCGAGTGGAGTCTTGAAGGTTCGGCTATCAATGCAGATAACTTCTCAATAGATTTTTCTCCAATCGCATCTCAGTTCGAGATGACATGGCAGCTTAAGTTGGCGCAAAAACGTCCACGCATGGCCATCATGGTCTCCCAGTATGACCATTGTTTGGTGGATTTGTTACATCGCCATCAAAGTGGCGAGTTTGCCTGCGATATCCCGTTGATCATCAGTAATCATCGAGATGCTGAGCGGTTGGCTGAGTTCTACGGCATTCCTTTTCACTATATCGAAGTCACTAAAGAAAATAAGGCCGAGGCTGAAGCCCAGCAGTTTGCTTTGTTCGATGAATTTGAGATCGATCTGATTGTGCTTGCGCGATATATGCAGATATTGTCCCCAGATTTCGTGCGGCGATATCCCGAGCGAATTATCAATATCCATCACTCTTTCTTACCCGCCTTTATTGGGGCTCGCCCCTATCACCGTGCATTTGAGCGCGGCGTCAAACTCATCGGTGCGACCAGTCATTACGTGACCGAGGTGTTGGATGAAGGGCCAATCATCGAGCAGGATATCGACCGTATCTCGCATCGTGATCAAGTAGAAGATTTGATACAAAAGGGCCGAGATTTGGAGCGTATCGTGTTGTCGCGTGCGGTGCGCTGGCATATCGAGAATCGTATTCTGCTATATGCAAACAAGACGGTGATCTTTGATTAAGCAATGAATCCGACAATAAAAAGCCCAGCAATGCTGGGCTTTTTATTTAGCTGCTTTGTATGATTTTTTCCAGTGCGAATAGCTGGGGAATGCGCTCACGCTCTCTAATCAAATGCACTTGATCTCCATCTACCATCACCTCAGCGGCGCGCGGACGAGTATTGTAATTCGAGCTCATGCTCATGCCATATGCACCAGCAGACATAATGGCGAGTAGGTCGCCTTGTTCTAATGCTAGTTTGCGATCATGACCTAGAAAATCTCCGCTTTCGCATACCGGGCCTACGATCTCATATTCAGTCGCTTCAGTCGTCCGTGGGTTGACCGCGACTATCTCGTGGTAGGCATCATATAAAGCCGGGCGCATCAAATCGTTCATTGCGGCATCAACAATAGCAAAATTCTTTGCTTCCGTATGTTTCAAGTATTCGACTTTTGTCAGTAAAACCCCCGCATTGCCTACGAGTGCCCGGCCAGGTTCGAATACCAGTTTTACTTTGCGATCACCGAGTTTCGCCAACATCGCTTTTGCATAATCCGAAAAGTCAGGTGGCGTTTCATCGCTATAGCAAATGCCAATACCGCCGCCCGCATCGATATGCTGGATATGGATGCCCGCATCCTCAAGTTGATCCACCAAGGCCAACACGCGATCAAATGCATCCAGAAATGGTGATAGCTCAGTTAGTTGTGAGCCGATATGGCAATCAACGCCATGTATGTCGATATTCGCCATGCCTGCGGCACGCGTATAAAGCGTAAATGCATCTTCATAGGCTACACCGAATTTATTATTCTTCAGTCCGGTTGAAATGTAAGGGTGCGTTTTTGCATCCACATTCGGGTTAACGCGCAATGAAACGGGTGCCTTCTTCCCCAAACTCTCAGCAACGCTATTGAGTCGCTCAAGCTCACTCGCCGATTCAACGTTAAAGCAAAAAATGCCTGCTTCGAGTGCGGCATGCATTTCTGATTCTGTTTTCCCCACGCCGGAGAATACGACTTTATTCGGGTCGCCACCCGCTGCCAAAACGCGTGCCAACTCGCCACCAGAAACGATATCGAAACCAGCCCCCAATCGTGCGAATAGATTCAATATAGCCAGACTCGGGTTCGCCTTCACTGCGAAGCATACTAGATGCTCTGTACCAGCAAAGCCTTCATCAAAGCGTTGATACGCTGACGCCAATGCCTCTTTTGAATATACATAGCAGGGTGTTTCAAATTTAGTCGCTATTTTTGTAAGCGATACATCTTCTGCGTGGAGTTCACTACTTTTTAGGCTAAAGGGATTCAAGATTGTGTCTAATCTGTATATTTAATAAGGAGTGCTGTCATTCTTGGGAGATTTCGGAGATGGCATCTTTTCTTTCGAATCACCAGATGAAGTACCTTGAGGATACTGCTTTTCAGGAATATAAAGCGGCCCTTTTGTGCCACATGCGGTGAGCGTGAAACAAACTAAAATCCCTGCAATGCTGATTCGCATATAGAACTCTCGAATTTATCCTGAATGAATGGTTTTTATTTTAACATAAGCAGCTTATTAACTTTAGCGTATGCCTTATTTAACCGCTCAAGCATGAAAATCTACCGATTGTCGGTTTTAGGTAGATATTGCGATTGGGTGTGGCATTATTCAGGATGGGAAAAGGGGTCGACATGCAAACTGTTAATCAAAGTAAAAAGTGTTTAGGTATTAGCTCAAAATACACGTGCAGGGGTTTTAGTTTGATTGAGTTAATGATTGTGGTAGTGATTGTTGTTATTTTATCCGCTATCGCTATACCAAGTTATTCTAACTACGTCATTCGAGCAAAAGTAACAGAAGCAACTTCAGAGCTAGCTACAAAAAGAGTGCAGATGGAGCAGTATTATCAGGATAACCGTCAATATGCACAAACAGCAACCGCATGTGCAGATTCACAATCCGCTAACTTCAGCTTTACATGTGTTGCCGATGCTAATACATATACGATTACGGCTACTGGTAAAAATGCGATATCTGGATTTACTTATACAATTGATCAAGCCAATGTAAAGACTTCAAATATTACCTCACCTGCGGATTGGGCTTCTACCAGTAGTAATTGCTGGGTCACCAAGCAAGGTGGGGCTTGCTAAAATGAAAATCGCATCCTCAGGGTTTTCACTGATAGAGCTCATGGTAGGGCTTGCTATACTGGTTATCTTGCTTATTGCTGGTGTACCTGCTTTGAGTAGTTGGATGCAGAATGCGCAGATTCGCAATGAGGCAGAGTCTATACAAAATGCCTTGCAATTGGCTCGTGCTGAAGCGGTACGTAGGAATACTGTGGTGAGGTTTCAATTAGTGAATACTATAGAATCAGGGTGTGCTACATCTACGCAGGGCACAAGCTGGGTCGTAAGCCTTGATAATGCGACGGGGGCATGTGATGCAATCCCCATGCAAGATGGAGTTGCCGGAGATCAAACACCAAGAATTATACAAAGAAATGCTGCTACATCCGCCGCACCTAATGTGGTGGTCAATGCTACGTTGGCTACTATTTCGTTTAATGGGTTTGGCCGACAGGAGTCGGTCTCAGTTTCTGGTGGGGGCGTTACACCAAGCCCGCCAGAGCAAGTGAATATCGTGATAACAAATCCTACAGGTGGAGCTTGTGCGAGTTCAACAAATCAGAACAATCCTATGCGCTGTTTAAATATTGTTGTTTCTCCAGGGGGGAATGTGCGGATGTGTGATCCTGCACTCAATCTTTTAGATACTCAGGGATGCGGATGATGCAAAAACGACAAAGTGGTGTGATGCTTCTCGAGGCATTAATTGCTATTTTGATTTTCTCTATGGGCATTTTAGCGATTGTTGGTTTGCAGGCCTCTGCAATTAAACTCTCAGGCGATGCAAAGTATCGCGCGGATGCAAGTTTGTTGGCTAATGAACTGATTGCCCAGATGTGGGTAAGTGATCGTTCATCTGCTACTTTGCAAGCTTCTTATGCAACGCCATCTGGGAGTGCTCCTGCCGGGTCAACTCCTTCCAGTTCTGCGATTACACCATACAGCGATTGGCTTGGTGAAGTGTCTAAATCTCTTCCTGGCGTTGATCAAAATCCTCCTACTGTTACTGTTGTCGCTGAGGAGTCTTTGCCAGCGCAAAATGAATCCATCATTTTGACTAGTTTGGTAACGATAACGCTTAGATGGATATCTCCAGGTGAGACAAATGTGCATAGTTATGTTGTGAATGCAAAAGTAGTGGATACGCAGGAAAAATAAAAATGAAGAGCCTAGATTATTCAGTACTTCATCATGCTCAATCCCGTTTGAGTAGTGATATGCATTTCAAACATAAAGCCGGCTTCACTCTTGTAGAGATTATGGTAGCAATGGTGATAGGTATGTTGGCTATTATTGTTGTTATGCAAGTATTTGCCGGATTTGAAGGACAGAAGCGTTCGACCACTGGCGGTGGAGATGCGCAGAATGGTGGCGCTATAGCGTTGAATGAGCTTCAGCGAATAGTTAGAGAGTCTGGTTATGGCATCAACTCTATTGATATTCTTGGTTGTACAGTGACTTTACCTAGCGGAGGCGTTTTCCCGTTAATGCCCGTTACTATTAACAGTGCCGCTGTTCCTGCTGGTGATGCTGATACTGATACATTGTTGGTATTTTCTGGCACAAATAATAGCTCCATTGAAGGTGCCAAGATCACCGCACAGATTGTGCAGAATAATTACACTGTAGATTCGTCAGGCGCTTTTCAGGTAGGTGATATGGTCACAACCATTCCGAAGAATAGGCCAACGCCTTGCAATTTGACATTGGAGGCTGTGACTGCTGTCTCAACTCCTAATGTCTCTGTAGCTACTGGAGAGGCTGATCGGGGAGAGGGAACGCTTTTCAACATGGGAGCCACACCCAGAATCCTAGCTTATCGAGTGGTAAACAGTAATCTTACAGTTTGCGATTATTGGGCAAATAATTGTGGGGATGCGGGGCTTGCGAATAATCTGGCCGTATGGGTGCCCATTGCAGAGGATATCGTCAGTATGCGTGCTCAGTACGGTAACGATGTCACTAGTGCGAGCTCTGCAAATATGGATGGTGTGGTGGATGAATACAGTCAGGCTATCCCAAATATTCCAACACAACCTTTTGGCGTTGTAAAGGATGAGTGTAATGCTATTCGGATAGCAGCAATTCGCATGGTACTGGTTGTTCGTAATTCGCAGCCTGAAAGAACCATTGTTACTGACTCTGCTCCGGTTTGGCGCGGAACAACTGCTACTACACTCGCTACTAGTGCCCCTCCGATTAATCTCAGCCCATTGGTTATTAATCTAAGTCAAACGGTTGATCCATCACTTCCATTCACTTGGCAGAATTTTCGATACAAGACTTTTCAGACTGTCTCGCCAATACGAAATATCACATCTGTCATTTCTGATGGAGTGTCGGCATGTTAAGGCGTGATGTAAAAATCTACTCACAGGGATTTAAACGGCAAAATGGTGTGGCGCTATTTGTTGTGTTAATCGTGCTTGTAGCCATGACTTTGGCCGCAATTGCTTTAGTTCGCTCGGTTGATACAACCAATATCGTTGCAGGAAACTTGGCATTTCAACAGGCTGCAACCAATTCTGGAGATAACGGGACTGAGCAAGCCATTGTTTGGCTTGAGCAAGCAAATAAGGATCCTGTGAGCCTTCATCTGAGTCAACTTGGGAGTGGGTACTCAGCGACGAGAGGAGCTCCAGCCGCTACATTTTCTTGGGATACCGCAACTTCTGGTACAGGTGCAATTACCCCAGTGACTTTGGCAGCGGATGCTGCTGGTAATAGGGTTAGCTACATTATTCAAAGACTGTGTGATGCGCCAGGAAATCCTTTGGATCACAATCCTGTTACAGGCCCTAATTGCGACAAGCCTAGGCTAACTCAAGCTAATCTAGAAGGCAATTCAAATGTTGTAAATGCTGATCGAATATATCTTTCTAATGATGCATATTACCGCATCACAACTCGTATCGAAGGTCCACGTAATACTTTGAGTTATACCCAATTAATTGCAGCGATGTAAGAATCTGAAGGAATGATCATGAAGAAAACGATAGCATTGCATAAATTAACTAAGGTAATTATATGTTTATCATGGTTGTTTTTGGCGATTCCATCAGCTAACAGTGCTGTTACAGATCTTGCCACTCAGCCGATTACAAAAGATACATCTGCAAGCGGTATAAAACCTAACCTCATGTTTGTGTTAGATGACTCTGGGAGTATGCAGTCGGACTTTCTTCCAGATTGGGCTGACCCTCTGCTCTCTCTTCCATATTTGTTTAAGAACGCTTCATATAATGGCATCGCTTATAACCCTGGGATCTACTATCGTGCACCTGCGATGTATGATGCAGTAGGCGCCTTAGATACAACGACATATCCAAGCCAGACCGGAACCAGTGCGGCTGCGGGGGCGAATACTTCCTCTAGCTTCCCGAACTGGACTGCTGTAAAGAATGATGGTTATGGGGTGCAGGCCACTACAACTGCCAATTTAGTTGATAAGGCACTGTTTTATACAACCGTTCCCGGTGAGTATTGCACAAGCCCACAATTAAAAAATTGCACTGCATCGAGTGTACCTACTGGGGCTTATACTTATCCAGCCCCATTACGTTGGTGTAATACGATGGCACAAGCGCTGGGCAATACTGCTGGTGCACAGAATGTTTGTCAGGCCGCACAAATTGCATCCACTGCTAACAATACAACGAATGGCATCACTAGCTATACTTTTGCACGCTCACCAGTCTTAGGTAAAGTAGCAACCATTACGTTTGGGGGTGCGGGTACTTTATCAATCACTAGTATCACTGGCGATGCTGGAGTGCGCATCAACGCAGCAACGATTACAGGCGCAATCACAACTAGTCCGGAAGACATAACTGCCTTATTAAATAGTATTGTTACCAACATTAATGCATGTACTACTACTTTAACTGGGGGGTGTACTGCAACTGGTTACAGCGCAGCAACGGATGGGATTAGTCTTATCATGATTGCCTCCCCTGCTGCTGCAACAGGGACGCCAGTGGTGACAAGAACAGTGACGGGTAGTCCTACTGTAACTGGTACTGCTTTTAGCAATAATGGTATTGGCTCAGTTATTACAACTCAAATTATTTCAAGCAATGACGCATACCCTTATCCTGGCACATCCACAAAGGCATCGACTCGCATAGATTGTGCAGGTACTACATGTACTTATACTGAAGAAATGACCAATTATGCTAACTGGTGGGCATATTATCGTACCCGTATGCAAACGATGAAAACTGGCGCCAGCCTTGCATTCTCAACGGTTGATGATAAATTTCGCGTAGGCTATTTCAGTCTCAATAATGGTAGTAGCCTTGTTAACTCAAGCAATAGTGATTTTCTTGATATTAAAGCATTTAGCGGAGCACATAAACATGCTTGGTATGCTAAATTCTTCAATGCTACTCCTTTTGGGGGTACGCCATTGCGTACCGCATTGTCTAGAGCGGGTCAGATTTATGCGGGCACACTTGATAGTCTATATGACGTGACTATCACAGATCCTCTACAATATTCGTGTCAGAGTAATTTTACGATTCTGTCTACAGACGGCTATTGGAACGATAGTGTATTACCTACACGGCTTGATAAAACTACAGCAATTGGTCAGCAAGATGGAGATGAAGTTCGCCCATATTATGATGGCACTTTATATGATCGCACTTCAACGCAAACCCTTGAATCTAAGAAACAAGTGGGTGAAACAACATTTGTTATTAAGACACGTTCTATTCAGCTTAAAGCTACAACTAGCAGATTAACTAAGGCTGTTCAAACTACTACGACATATCCTGCCCAAGTTCAAACCTCTACTTTACAGAGAAGGCAGTCGAGATTAACTTCAACTACTTATCCACTTCAACAAACAAAAACATACCTGCAAAGCACCACCTACAAGGCGCAGAAGACTACTATCTATTTGCAAAAAACCACCTATCCTCTGATTCAGACAACTAGGAAATTAACTCAGACTACTTATCCCTTACAAAAGACCACTACCTATTTGCGAAAAACCACCTATCCTCTGATTCAGACAACTAGGAAATTAACTCAGACTACTTATCCTATCCAACAGACTACAACGACTTTACAGAAGAAGGTGTATCCAATAACCCGCACGTCTTATAAGCTACAAGCGGCTGATAATTATGTACAAATGAGAACATCAGTCTCCACCAATGGTGGCGACTCCTACGGGCCTTATTCTGAGTGGGCAAATGCAGCGACATGTACCGAAAATCTTGTTGGAGCCACAACTGGATCTGGTGCTAGTGCAGTTACAACTAAAACACAATGTCGTTACTCTAGTACGACCTATATCCCTGATTTGACCTCATGCACAACTGCCAATCCTGCAGCTTATACAGGTACTGTTAGAAGTTGTACTTACCAGGCATCAACTACATCTACTGTCACTGCATGTTCAGTGGCGGATGGCACTTCACCGACTCCCAATACTCAAGTGGAGAAGGTGCAATGTGCTTATTCGGCAACCCCTAGTAGCACAACAAATACAAGTACTGCCTCTTGTACAGACGTAACTTCTTCAACTTTTGCTGAACCTAAAGTCACTTGTACTTATGGCGGGGCTACGACTTCCACAGTGAGCTCTTGTACAGTTGATACCACAGGTACGACTAGTGGTGGAGTCACCACTAGAGCTAGTTGTGCATACTCAACTACAGCAAGCGGCACTACCCCTGGATTAAGTGCTTGTACAAATTCAACTACCCCATCTTCTGCAAACGGTACTGTTTGGAGTTCAGCACAAACTAGTTGTGCATATGCAGCCACTACTTCAACATCAACAGAGACAAGTTGCACTGTTAATACACAAGATAGCGGGGCTGCAAAAACGCAGGAAGTCAGCTGTGCTTATTCAGGTACGATTGCCACGGGGCCAACGAATACAGATACTTGTACAGCTGTAAACTCATCAGGCACTAACGATGGGTCAGTGTGGGCTGGGCCGAGAACCACATGTGCCTATGGCGGGGCAAGTACGGTGGCGGCCGCAACGTGTACTGTAGATACTACTGGCACTCTAGTGGGTGGTGTCATGACTAGAACATCTTGTGGGTATTCAACTACAGCAAGCGGTACTACCAGTGGATTAAGCGCTTGTACCAATTCCACAACACCATCTTCTGCAAATGGAACTCTCTGGAGTTCAGGTCAAACCAGTTGTATTTATGCACCTTCAACATCAACATCAACAGAGACAAGTTGCACTGTTCATTTACAGGATGGCGGGGCTGCAAAAACGCAGGAAGTCAGCTGTGCTTATTCAGGTACGATTGCTACAGGTCCAACGAATACAGATACTTGTACAGCTATTAATTCATCAGGCAACACCAATGGGACAGTGTGGGCTGGGCCGAGAACGGTATGTGCGTATGGTGGAGCAACTACCGTTACTAATTTAAATAGTTGCACATCATCTACTGGAGATGATAGCAATGGAACAGGAACGCCTGGTGGCGTATTAAGTAATAGTACATGTTCTTATATGACGACCGGCACTACTGTAATTAAAGTTTCTTCGTGTACCCCTGTTGCACAGGATACAGTGAACTATACTAATCAGGTGGTATGTGGTTACGGGAGTGCCGAGGTAACTACGGTTACCACTGGAGTTACCACACCATCAACTTGTAATCCAAATCCTCAATCCACAGGAGCCCCCTATTCTGCAACAGCTATAAGTTGTTTGTATCTCGCACCTACTGTAGCTTCAGATCAAGCAACATGCTCCCCTAAAGCGCAGTCTTCGTCATCTGCAACAGCATGGGAAGGACCTGCAGTTACTTGTGCTTATCAAGCCTATACTCCATGGGTAAATGCAACTGCAGCATGTACTACAGTTGCGCAGTCACCGTCTTCAGATGCCATTTGGCAAACTGCGGTAGGTTGTCAATATACGTCGCCTGTTGCAAGCTATGCTGATACTTGTACTGGAAATTCAATAGCACAAAACTATGTCAATCTAACGGCTAAATCATGTACAACTGGACCATATGTGGTTGCAGGTACTTCTGCATCTACAATAGTAGATACTTGTACGCCTGGCACAACTTCTCCGGTTGCGACTAATCCTGGTACTGCAGTTACTGCAACGACATGTGCATACAATGCCGCCGTCACAACGGATGTGGGGTCTTGTACGAATGTTGCTGCTACTTCTACTACAACCAATGGTGTTGCTGCGCAAACCGCAGTGACATGTTCTACTACTGACACTGGTTTCGTAGCTTCACCATCGTGTGCACCTATCGGAACATATCCTAATGGATATGATGGAACTGGAAAGATCGTAGTCTGTTCAAATACGGGCTTAACCACGAATGTCGCTGTGTCATCATGCAGTGCAAGCACCGGCAGCACACCAGATTGGATACAGAAAACCTGTTCAACGTTGTATGAAACTAGTCCGACTCCTGTACAAACCTGTGCTGCTGGTACTACAGGAGATACAGGTAATAATAGTACTTCGTATATTGCAACCACATGTACGGTCACGTCCCCTACCGCGACCGTCAGTAGTTGTACTGCAGAATCGGTACCTACCGCGCCATATTGGAGAACCGTGACTTGTACATTGAGTGAGAATGGACCAACCAACACATTGGCCGATGTTGCAGAATATTATTATAAAACTGATTTACGGAGCACAGCGTTAAGTAGTAAATGTGATGGCACACCAGTTTCTACTGGTGCTACGGCCAATGATGTTTGTGAAAATGTTAACAATATATCTCAAAATATGCGTACGTTTACCTTAGGCCTTGGGGCTTCAGGGTTCATGCAATACTCTTCTAGCTATGAGTCGGGAGGAGTAGAAGGCAGCGCTGACTATGATGCTGTAAAGAACGGTACATCCGTTGACATTACAGGCCCTAATGGTGTTTGTGCATGGCAAAGTAGTGGTCAGTGTAATTGGCCAAAACCCGAAAGCAATGACCAATCAGGCATTGATGACTTATGGCATGCCGGAGTGAATGGGCGAGGAGCATATTTTAGTGCAACAGATCCTGATTCTTTAGCCAGTAGCATCTCTAGTGCATTAGCAAGTGTTGCTGCTACTGAGGGATCTGCTTCTCCATCTACTACGACAAACGTTAATCTGACTGAAGGATCAGTGATCTACTCTGGAGTATTCACCAATGCCTATTGGACTGGTGATGTTTTGAGATATCAGATTAATAATTCCACAGGTGCTTCTAGTGATATTGCCGACTGGTCTGCACAAAACAAGTTAGATGTGAGAAGTGGTAGATTGATATACACGTATGATAGTTCTGCTGCCAATGGCCTTAAAGAATTCACAGCTACGAATTATGCTGCTGACAGCAATTTCCTTAGACCACATATAGCAACTGGTGAATTGGGATTAACTCAATATATGTGTACTTCCCCGACGGTGTGTTTGACTGATACTGACAAAACTAGTGGGGAAGGGGCAAATCTCGTGAATTTCTTACGAGGTACGCGTACAAATGAAGGGCTCTCTAACACTAAGTACTATCGTGTAAGGCAACATATACTTGGCGATATAGTCAATGCGCAGCCAGCTTATGTAGGTGTCCCGCGCTTTGGTTACGGAGATCTCGGGTATACCACCTTTGTGAATGCAAATGTCAATCGTAAAGCAATGGTTTACGCTGGAGCTAATGACGGTATGTTGCATGCATTTAAAGCAACTGGCAGTGCAACCGCAGAGGCCGCAATTACTGCATTGTCCGCTGATCCAACTGATCCGCTCAAACAAACGGCTGTAGATACAGCCATTGCAGCTGATGTTGCTGCCGGTGTTGATGGAGGAAGAGAGGAATGGGCTTATATCCCAGCATCAGTGAGACCAAACCTTTATAAATTAGCCGACAAGAATTACTCGAGTAAACATCAGTATTACGTTGATGGCACTCCGGTAACGGGCGACATATGTATTAATAATTGCGGTACAAGCTCCGCTGAGTGGAGAACCATATTAGTTGGGGGGCTTAATAGAGGCGGGCGTAGTTATTACGCTTTAGACATTACTGATCCAACTGCCCCTCAAGCTTTGTGGGAATTTAAAGATACAAACCTAGGCTATAGCTATGGCAATCCTGCCATTGCCAAAGTTAAAAATGATGATGGCACCTTTACTTGGGCAGTTATCTTTACTTCAGGCTATAACAATGTGCCTAATGCTGATGGCGCAGGTGGTGATGGCGTTGGTCGGCTCTATATACTAGATGCTTATTCTGGTACTTCAATTAGAGAGATATCTACTGGCTATGGTAGTGCGGGATCGCCAAGTGGGCTGGCCAAAATTGCAGTTGAAGTTATTGATCCAGTATCTGATGCTTCTGCTATAGCAGCGTATGGTGCAGACTTATACGGAAATTTATGGCGATTTGATATCAGCAATGTATTAGGTGCAAGCGGATATGATGCTCAATTGATCACTGTTTTGCATGATGAAGATGGTAACCGCCAACCTGTTACGACTATCCCGCAAGTTGGTAGGGTCAATGGTCAGACAATGATTTATGTTGGTACAGGGAGTTTCCTTGCCCTATCGGATGCGGCCATTACAAGTACGCAAACTGTCTATGCAGTCAAAGATACTAAACTTGCGAATACAGACTCTGCAACTGCGCTTTACAGCAATGTGCGAGAAAGTTTGGTAGAACAGGTACTTACAAAAGTTGATGTGAATGATTATAAGTCGACCCGCACTATCTCAACCAACGCTGTAAATTTAAGTACTACAGGAGGTTGGTTCGTTGACTTGATAGATATTGGTGAACGTGCCAATACAAATATTGACTTATCTGGAGGTAAAGTAACATTCACAACAAACGTGCCCAATGATGAAGCATGTAGCCTAGGAGGATATAGCCTTATATATTCACTTGACTATCGTACAGGATCGGTCTCTAGCTCTACTGGTATTGCTGGGGTTTTCTTATCAGACTCATTAGCGTCTGGTGCAACAAGTGTAGGGCTCTCACCAGGTAGTAATAGTAATAACGGAGGTAATGGTTCTGGGGGTCCTACCGATCCAAATGCTACAGATCCAACTAAGTCGCCGACTTGTGCTCTTGTAACTTTGGCAGATGGTAATACAAGATGTATTAAATTTGCATCGGGTAAAACTACAAAAAATACACGTAGAGCATCCTGGCGCGAATTGACAGAATAAATAGTGATGGGTTTGAAAAAAGCGGTTATCTAAAAATAACCGCTTTTTTTATAGATTAGTTCTTAATTGATATGCTGAGTGTTGTCTGTATGGTGACAATATTATTGTTATCTTTATGCCTTAATTTTAGTGGCAAGTAATTAAAGTCAGGGGATAACCAGATTTCTATTATTTCATCTGTATCATCAGCGATCAGAGTAACCTTTGATGCTCTTAATTTTCCTAGATTCTGGTTATCTATAAATGTTAATTCAGGCGGCTGGTAATGATACGAATGAATTGATCTTCCATCAGATAATAATACCGCACCACCTTGGATTGACGGTGGAGACAGCATAAATTGATAGAGTAGGCTTTGTTTGTCCATAATATTGTCGGGAAGCCTGCCTTGACTCGGTGGGAAGTGTCCCGATACCTCACCAATAGCCATTAATGATGCGGCTACAGATCCTTGTCTTACATAAACTGAAGGGCTAAGAATATTTCTGAACACTCTTCCCTTAATATTGATGCTCCAATTTTCATCGGAGAGTGTGTTGGGAATCTTCTGAATGTTTATTTGATAATGGTCACTATCTTCTGTAGTAAATTGATGTAGCCCGTACCCTATTAATTTATTGTCGTTTTCTGAATATAACTCAAACTCCATTTCAGCAGATGTTGGTGGCATAAGAGTTTGAGAGGGAAGGCTCGATGATGGTATTTGGCTGTCTGCCTTGAGGTGCGTGAGACTACTATTTGGCAATTCGTTAGAATTATCCTGTTTTAAAGAGGAAATCTGGTCAGTGTTTTTATACCCAGAATTCTCTTGCGCAACCATCTTTGTATCTGAATTAATCAGATTAGATTTTATATTTGTGGGTTGAGTATTGTTAACAATATCTTCATGGCTGTTGGTCACTGAAGAATTAACTGTAGATAAGCTGACTTCTATGGGGCTTGTCCGTGCTATATTTGCACTAGTATGAACTCTAATCCCAGTTATCCATGCTAAATGTAGTAATAGAGATATTAGTATTGCAATAAGTAGGGCGTAATTTTTGCAAGGAACATACTCGCGAATTTTCATTGGCACTCAATAAAAGTTATTTATCAGTATTAAGAGCATGTTCTAATTTATCGATAAATTGACTCGCTGGGTCAAATTCAGTTTGTTTAGCGATTTCAACCATGCCGGTGGGGCTTGTAACATTTACCTCTGTGAGATGCTCACCTATGACATCGAGCCCAACTAGAAAAAGTCCATGCGCTTTCATTTCTTTTCCAACAGCGGCTGCGATCTCAACATCCCGTTCTGTTAGTTTTTGCGCTACACCAGTACCTCCAGCAGCAAGATTCCCACGTGTTTCTCCGGCTTTGGGGATGCGCGCAAGTGCATAAGGGATAGGATCACCATTAATCAAGATGATACGTTTATCTCCCTGTTTGATTTCTGGGAGATAGCGTTGTGCCATAATGGTTTGGTGTTCAAAATTGGTGATGGTTTCCAAAATTACACTAATATTGGGATCATCATGCCTTAATCTGAATATGCTACTGCCGCCCATTCCATCTAGTGGTTTGACGACAATATCCCCATATTCTTTTAGAAAGTCTCTGATAAGCTCGTTATTTCGTGTTACCAAAAATTCTGGCGCAAACTTTGGAAAATGCGTGATCCCTAACTTTTCATTCCAGCTACGAATAGAGTCTGGGCTATTAAAGACTTTTGCACCTTGTTTCACGGCCAGTGAAAGTAGATAAGTGCTATAGAGGTATTCGTTATCGAATGGAGGATCTTTGCGCATGATGATGGCATCGAACTCACTAGGGCTACCTTCGCTTTTCTCAGCCAGCTTATACCAAGTATCTCCATCACTGAAAGTAAATGCTTGCGTAATCAAGCACACTTTCTCGTTGCGTAGAATCACATCACCCTGCATGGCGATAAATAATGCATGGCCGCGTTTGCTCGCCTCGCGCATGATGGCAAGGCTCGTATCTTTATAAGTTTTTAGCTTATCTAAAGGGTCGAGGATGAATACGATGCGCATGATATTTTTTAAGCTAGCGGATCAGATTCTTGCAGTTCTATAGCCGCTGCAAGTAAAGCCAAACGGGCAACTACCCCATAAGCATAGAAGCGATTTGGCGGTGCATCGGGGGCACCACCGCAATCGGGTAATGAGCAAGAGTTCTCAAAGGCTAGAGGCTCAAAGTGCATGCCTGGCGCATTGAGGTTCTCGTCAATGCCACGGCTAGTGTGAACGCGATAGAAACCGCCAACGACATAATGATCCATCATATAGATAACTGGTTCTGCAACAGCTTCATGAAGGTACTCAAATGTGTAGACGCCTTCTTGAATGATCACTTCAGAGACTTGCATGCCTTCTTTTACAACTGACATTTTGTTACGTTGTTTGCGGTTTAGGTCTCTCACATCGTCAGGGCTCTTAACCGTCATGATGCCCATGCCGTAGGTGCCTGCGTCCGCTTTAACAATCACGAAGGGCTCTTGATCTACGCCATACTGATCATATTTTAATTTTATTTTGGCTAAAAGAGTTTCAACTTTAGAGGCCAGCTCTTCTTCCCCTATCCGGGCGTGAAAGTCTATCCCGCTAGAATGGTCAAAGTAAGGGTTAATCAGCCACTCATCAATATTAAGCAATTCTGCAAAAGCTTTTGCGACTTTGTTATAGGCTGCGAAATGCTGAGATTTTCGACGTGTTGCCCATCCTGCATGCAGTGGCGGGATGACAGTTTGTTCCAGATTTTTCAATATATCAGGAACACCGCCCGACAAATCATTGTTTAATAAAATGGCACAACTATCAAATCCCTCTAATACCAGCCGATTTCCACGCCGTTGTACTGGTTCTAGCAATAGACTATGTCCATCATGAGTTTCAAGATAAGTAGGCTCAGTAATTTCGGGAGAAATGCTGCCAATCCTAACATCTAACCCGGCCTGCCGAAGTATATTTGCCAGGGCAGCAATATTGCGCAAATAGTAAGTATTGCGCGTATGGTTCTCGGGAATCAGTAGCAGTCGATGTGCCTCTGGGCATACTTTTTCGACTGCAATCATCGTTGCTTGAACGCAAAGCGGTAGAAAGTCAGGATTCAGGTTATTGAACCCGCCCGGAAAAAGATTGGTATCGACTGGGGCTAGTTTGAATCCTGCATTACGTAAGTCTACGGAGGCGTAAAAAGGCGAACTATATTCTAGCCATTGTGAGCGGAACCAATGCTCAATTTTTGGCATGGCGCCTAGAAGACTTTTTTCTAATGAAAGTAATGGGCCAGTTAATGCTGTAGTGAGATGAGGAACCATATTGAGATAGCAAAATTGAATCTCTAGATTCTAGCTTAGTTGCAGGGGCTGTGGCGAAAAAAACGGGCGCATATGCGCCCGAAGAGGAGGAGATAAAGCATGGAAACCGAGCAGTAATGTTCTGATAGTCTTTCGACATGGAGAAGCAATTATGCTTAATCTATAACTAGCAATAGTTATGCCAATCTTATTGGCGTGCTTGGAATGGCTTAGATAGCTGAATTCTGATAATAACTATCATGATGAGATATGTGGATTGCACGATAATGGTGCGAATTGAACTAAGTATTAATTAATGTTTCTGCATAAACAGTAAAAATAAAAACGGGCACATATGTGCCCGTTTTTATTAATAAACTACTTAAGTACGAGTAGATTAATAGTGGTAAGCGCGTTCACCGTGCTCTGTCGTGTCTAAGCCTTCACGCTCAGACTCTTCACTTGCACGCAGGCCGATAACCAAGTCAACAATCTTCAAGATGATATAAGTGATTACACCACCCCAAACAATTGTTACGCCAACAGCAGCAGCTTGTGCATACATCTGGCTACCCATGGTAACGCCTTCAGCATAGCCAACGCCGCCAAAATCAGCCGACATCAGAACGCCTGTGCCCAGTGCGCCGATTAAACCAGCAACGCCGTGGATACCGAATACATCTAGAGAATCATCGTAGCCTAACCAGCTCTTCAGGCTTGTAACAGCCCAGAATGCGATTACGCTTGCAACGAAACCAAGAACGATAGAACCAACAGGGCCAAGGAAACCACATGCTGGAGTAATCGCAACTAGGCCAGCTACAGCACCAGAAACCGCACCTAGAAGTGATGGTTTGCCGCGAACGATCCATTCAGCAAAGATCCAACCCAATACAGCAGCAGCTGTAGCAGCTTGTGTGTTGATCATAGCAAGAGCAGCAGTGCCGTCAGCAGCTAATTCACTACCAACGTTAAAGCCGAACCAACCTACCCACAGTAAAGATGCACCAATCATTGTCATGGTGATGCTGTGTGGAGGCATTGGCTCTTTACCGTAACCGATACGTTTGCCGATCACTAAAGCACCAACTAATGCTGCAATACCAGCGTTCATGTGAACAACAGTACCACCAGCAAAGTCCTTAGCGCCAAGCTCGCTCAAGAAACCACCGCCCCATACCATGTGTGCGATTGGGATATAAACGAATGTTACCCAAAGTGCCAAGAACACGAGTACAGCCGAGAACTTAGTACGCTCAGCAAAACCACCAACAATCAGCGCTGGTGTAATAGCTGCGAAAGTTAACTGGAATGTGATGAATACATACTCTGGGATAGTGCCTTGTAGAGAGTCAGGTGTAACGCCAGCTAGTAGCGCTTTACTTAAGCCACCCACGTATTGATTTAAGCCACCGCCATCAGTGAATGCAAGGCTATAACCATACAGCACCCAGATAATAGACATCAATGCAGTCGTGACAAATACTTGTGTCAATACAGATACCATATTCTTTGTGCGAACAAGGCCACCGTAGAACAATGCCAAGCCGGGAACAATCATCGCTAATACCAATACGGTAGCAACGATCATCCATGCAGTATCACCTGAGTCCAACTTTGCTTCTTCTTCAGCGGCTGGCGCTTCTTCAGTTGCAGCAGGTGCTGCGGCTTCAACTGCTGGTGCAGCTTCAGTCGCCACCGGGGCTTCAGCTGCTGGTACTTCATCTTCGGCAAAGCTAAGGCCGCCAAAGCCTAGTGCACTTACCAAAGCAATCATAGATAGAATTCTTTTCATTTCATACTCCTGTTAAAGCGCGTCAGGACCGGTTTCACCGGTGCGGATACGATAAACTTGTTCTAGATTAAAGACAAAAATCTTGCCATCGCCAATTTTCCCTGTGGTGGCAGACTTTTCGATAACTTCGATTACTTGATCGAGCATATCGTCTTTAATAGCAACTTCGAGTTTAACTTTAGGTAGAAAGTCGACTACATATTCAGCGCCACGGTATAACTCTGTGTGCCCTTTTTGACGACCAAACCCTTTAACTTCGGTCACGGTAATGCCTTGTACGCCAATAGCGGATAAAGCTTCGCGGACTTCGTCAAGCTTGAATGGCTTGATGATAGCGGATACGAATTTCATGCGTGTCTCCTGATTTAGGTGTTATAAAAGTAATGAGGCGGGTTGCTCATCCGCCTCATCCCAGTACTACTTTATGACAAGCTAACCAATGATGTATTGATTAGAATGTTTTTTGAACGTAGAAAGTGACTGCATCACGACCCAAGTTACGGTTGTTGGTGCCTGGGTTTTTCCAGCCATCAGCACCTGCATCTGTACCTGTGTAGTAACCACCAACGTTTACGCCATTATCCCAAGCCTTGTTAACGCCAAACTTCCAGTCAGTGTAGGAATATAGCTTATCGTTATCGGCAGAAGCTCCACCTGATACCGTAGTTTTCCCATCAAAGTATTGATAACCAACGTGCGCCAGCAATGAATAGCCGCTATCACCAATGGCATAAACATAGCTTAGGTCAGCATAGTTAGAACCGCGACCATTTTCAATACCAAAGGCATCTGTAGAAACAACGTAAGAATCTTTGAATGTAAGGCCATTCCAACCCAATGCACCATATACTTCTGTGGTGTTTGGATCAGCAAAACCATTTTGATTCAACCCTTTAGCTGTATCGCCTGGGTAAATGTATTGCAAAGCACCCACATCATAAGTAATGCCAGTGTCGCCGATTTCAGCTTTGTAACCGCCATAGATGTCCCACTCTAGGCTAGAATCTTTCTTGTAGCCGCCATCTTTAACCCAGCTTACATTAGAACCCCAAGAGCCAGCGTAGAAACCACTTTCGTGAGAAAGATCGATACCACCTTGAAGAGCTGGCTCTCTACCTGTTTGTGTAAGGCCACGGAAGATGTATTGGCTATATAGGCCAACGTTGTAAGAAACAGTGTAAGGAGACGCTGGAGCAGCAGCCTCTTCAGCCATTACGGCAGCTGGTACAGAGAATGCACCTAAAACAGCTGCAAGTAGAAGCGATTTACGCATTGAATTTCCTTTCAAGTAAATAAAAACAACAAAATTGAGCAACGAACAACAAGCAACACTTATGCCAAAAAAACAAGGCTATGAAAAACATGCAGTTACAATGCTAAAATAAACTCCAACATGAGGCAATGTGAATATGGCCTTATTTGTAGCATGTGCATGCACTGACGGAGTGCGTGTTTATTATGCAAAATGCACCAAAAGTGATGAGTTATTAGCTGGTTTACGATCGGGAGAATACAGTGGCCGCAAGATTTATTGAAGAATTATCATTAAAAATCATGGATATATATAACTCATCTCCTGCTGAGGATTTGAAAGTTAATTCGCAGGCACTATTGCAGGGCGTTTTTTCCAAACTGGAGCTGGTATCGCGGGAAGAATTTGACGTGCAAGCCCATTTGTTGCGGGATTCAAGGCAAAAACTAGCAGCTTTAGATGTTAGGCTTGAGGTGTTGGAACAAAACATCACAAAGCTTGAATCTTTGTTGTATAAACGCAACAAATAGGCCATCAATGAGTCTTGCTATTGTTAAAAGCCGCGCTTTGGCTGGAATGGATGCACCTGAAGTGATCGTTGAAGTGCATCTCGCAAATGGATTGCCAAGTTTTACTATCGTTGGTTTGCCTGAGACTGAGGTAAAAGAAAGTAAGGATAGAGTGCGTGCTGCCTTGCAGACAAGTCAGTTTGATTTTCCGGCTCGGCGTATTACGGTAAATTTGGCACCTGCTGATTTACCTAAGGAAAGTGGCCGATATGATCTACCCATCGCGTTAGGAATCCTTGCAGCTTCCGGGCAGATACCATCTGAGGGATTAGATAACTACGAAGTGGCTGGCGAATTAGCGTTAACTGGAGAACTTCGCCCTATTCGCGGTGCACTGGCAATGGCTGTGAGCATGAAATATGGTGCGCAAGCAGGACGACGTTCTGCGCGGGCATTTATTTTGCCGACAGACAATGCAGCAGAGGCTGCTTTAGTGAAAGATACAGCAATATTGCCTGCACGCTCTCTGTTAGAAGTCTGTGCGCATTTGGCAGGACATACTTTAATTGCTGAATATTCTGCAGAAGTCGATCCTCATCCTATCGAGTATCCTGACTTTAGTGAGGTGAAGGGGCAATCATTGCCTAAGCGAGCTTTAGAGATCGCTGCTGCTGGTGGACATAGTTTGCTGATGTCTGGCCCTCCTGGGACGGGGAAGTCGATGTTGGCGAGCCGGTTTCCGGGGATATTGCCTGCGATGACTGAACAAGAAGCGCTTGAGTCTGGCGCTATTCAATCTTTAAGTGCGGCATATAAAATTGACCATTGGGGGAGGCGACCATTTAGGGCCCCTCACCATACGGCGTCAGGCGTTGCACTGGTCGGTGGTGGCAGTATCCCACGGCCGGGTGAAATATCACTGGCACATCATGGGGTGTTATTTCTTGATGAACTGCCTGAATTCGATCGAAAAGTGCTTGAAGTATTACGCGAGCCCTTAGAGTCTGGACATATTACGATTTCGCGGGCCGCACGTCAGGCTGATTTCCCCGCTTCATTTCAATTGTTGGCGGCGATGAATCCTTGCCCATGTGGGTATTCTGGGCACCATAATAATAAGTGCCGGTGTACGCCAGACCAAATTGCTCGATATCGTTCAAAAATCTCTGGTCCTTTGCTAGATCGAATCGATTTGCATATTGAAGTGCCTGCGCTAAAAGATAACGAATTAACTGGTGTGGCTACAGGAGAGGCCAGTGCCCTTATCCGTCAACGGGTTGAGCATGCGCGAGGTATCCAGATCAAGCGTCAGGGTAAAGCTAACTTTTTGTTGGGTAGTAAAGAAGTTGACCAACATTGTATCGTCGATGAGGCTGGTTTAACTCTGCTGAAGCAGGCCATTAGTAAACTCAATCTATCGGCAAGGGCATATCATCGAATCTTGAAAGTGGCGCGTACAATCGCGGACTTGGCTAGCGAAGATGTTATTCAGTCTAAGCATATTGCTGAAGCGGTGCAATATCGCCGCCATGGAGCTTAGTTTGACTACGCATGCGCTGGATAGCTGGAAAGAAGAAAAGCGTTCAGCTTATCTGTACCGACAAATATCTATGACTGAATCTGATGCGTCGCGTAAGAAATTGTTTATGCGCTTATCAGAAGAGGCTGAGAATCAAGCTAATTTGTGGATGAGCGTGATTGAAAAATCCGATAGCCATATACCTTATATATATGTACCTGATTCGCGGACTAAATTCGTTGCGTGGTTGGTCCGTAAATTAGGGCCAAAGAGAATCAGGCCAGTATTGGCCGCGATCAAGATTCGCGGACTGTCAGTATATTCAAGTCTATATAATACAGGACATCCTGCGCCGCAAAATTCGGGCGAGATTGAAGATCGTCACCGTGGTGCAAGTAGTGGTGGTGGTTTTCGCGCGGCGGTATTTGGCGTGAATGATGGCTTGGTCTCTATCGCTTGCTTGGTGATGGGCGTTGCTGGCGCTGCGAGCACGAACACAACGATTTTATTGACCGGGGTTGCAGGGTTATTGGCTGGCGCATTTTCAATGGCGGCTGGTGAATATATCTCCATGCGTTCGCAACGTGAGATGTTTGAATACCAGATAGGGTTGGAGCGTGCGGAATTGGCCCAATATCCTGAAGAAGAAGCCGGTGAGTTGGCCTTGATCTATATGGCACGCGGTATGACAGAGGATGAGGCCAAACCTTTGGCCGCCCGTATTGTTGCGAACCCAAAATTAGCTTTGGATACGCTTGCCCGCGAAGAATTGGGGTTGAATCCTGATGAGCTTGGTTCGCCTTGGTTTGCAGCCATCTCCTCTTTCTTCGCATTTTTATGCGGCGGTTTGGTGCCTTTATTGCCTTATTTGTTTGGTAATCAGCAATATATGCTTCAAGTCTCTATTGCATTGACGGCAATGGCTTTATTTTTGATTGGCGCTATTCTTTCTTTGTTTACGGGGCGCAATGCATTTAAGGGCGGGGTGAGAATGCTGTTGATTGGCACTTCTGCCGGATTGTTGACCTATGGGATAGGTCATTTTCTAGGTGCAAGCTTGATATAAGTTGCCTTGCTCTCCATCTAAGTTAATGCATGCCAAGCTAACGTATAAGAGTGCCTCTACTTCGTCTATGCTTGGACTATAATAGCGCCCGATAAATCGTATTAGCTGTTCTGCTTTTGAAAGTTTTTAATGAAACAAGACGTTATTTCTTCTACTGAGACCCTGCTTCGGGACATTCTGTCACGCCGCATCATGATTCTTGATGGTGCGATGGGGACGATGATTCAGCAATATAAGCTGACGGAAGAAGATTATCGTGGCGGCCCCCAAGGACGTTTTATCGATTTTAAAGCCCCTGATGGTGCAGAGAATTTTTGCGCAAAAGGGAATACATGTGGATGTGGCAAATCCCATGAGCCGCCGCAACAGCACCTCATACCATCAACCTCGCGCGAGCTTTTTGTTAAAGGCAATAACGAGCTGTTGACGCTGACGCAGCCTCACATCATTCAAGAGATTCATGAGCAATATCTGGCTGCAGGTGCAGATATCATCGAAACCAATACGTTTGGTGCTACGGGGGTTGCGCAAGATGATTACCATATGGCGCATCTGGCCTATGAGATGAATTTTGAGGCGGCAAAGCTTGCGCGTGCAGCTTGCGATAAATACTCATCACCTGACAAGCCGCGTTTTGTTGCGGGGGCATTGGGGCCTACACCAAAGACTGCCTCTATTTCTCCAGATGTGAATGATCCGGCAGCACGTAACATCACCTTTGACCGTTTGGTCGAATCTTATCTTGAGCAAACGATAGGGCTGGTGGATGGAGGTGCTGATATTTTGATGGTCGAGACCATTTTTGATACGCTCAACTGCAAAGCAGCTTTGTTTGCGATTGATAGCTTCTTTGCACAAAGTGGAAAACGTTTACCTATCATGATCTCCGGTACGGTCACGGATGCCTCGGGACGAATTCTGTCTGGACAGACCGTTCCTGCCTTCTGGAACTCTGTGCATCATGCTAGGCCGCTTACTATCGGGTTGAACTGTGCATTAGGTGCGGCACTGATGCGTCCTTATGCAGAGGAGCTCTCAAAAGTTGCCGATACGTTCGTTTGCATCTATCCGAATGCAGGTTTGCCGAATCCGATGTCAGATACAGGCTTTGATGAAGAGCCTAAAGATACATCTTCGTTGTTAAAAGAGTTTGCTGAAAGCGGTTTTGTGAATATCGCTGGTGGATGTTGCGGTACAACGCCTGCACATATTAAAGCGATTGCAGATGAGTTAAAGATCATCGAACCACGTCGTATACCGGATGTGTCTGCAGCGACAAGGCTTTCAGGTCTTGAGCCTTTTACTATCGATGAGACCTCGTTATTTGTGAATGTGGGTGAGCGTACCAATGTGACAGGCTCTAAAGCCTTTGCGCGCATGATTCTCAATGGGCAATATGAAGAGGCACTGATCGTCGCGCGACAACAGGTTGAGAACGGTGCGCAAGTCATCGATATCAACATGGATGAAGGTATGTTGGATGCGATCGCTGCCATGACGCATTTCTTGAATCTTGTTGCATCAGAGCCAGATATCGCGCGCGTGCCCATCATGATCGATTCATCTAAATGGTCGGTGATCGAGGCAGGTCTTAAATGTGTGCAAGGTAAATCTATCGTCAACTCGATCTCAATGAAAGAGGGCATCGATGAATTCCTGCGGCAGGCCGAGCTTTGCCGTCGTTATGGCGCCGCTGTAATTGTCATGGCCTTTGATGAAAAAGGGCAGGCAGATACCTTTGAACGCAAGATCGAGATATGTAAACGCGCCTATGATTTACTGGTGGATCAAGTTGGATTTCCACCAGAAGATATCATCTTTGACCCGAATATTTTCGCGATAGCCACTGGTATCGAAGAGCATAATAATTATGCCGTGGATTTTATCAACGCCACCCGCTGGATACGTGAAAATCTGCCGCATGCCAAGATATCCGGGGGTGTATCGAATGTGAGTTTCAGTTTCCGTGGTAATGATCCTGCACGAGAGGCCATTCATACCGTATTCCTCTACCACGCGATTAAAGCCGGTATGACAATGGGTATCGTCAATGCGGGCATGGTAGGTGTCTATGATGATCTACCTGCTGAGCTGCGTGAGCGCGTTGAAGATGTGGTGCTTAACCGCCGTGAAGATGCGACTGAACGCATGATCGAGATCGCATCTACACTGACTGCTGGCGGTAAAAAAGAAGCGGCTACCCTAGAGTGGCGAGGTACGCCGGAGAGCCCTGTATCTGTGTCGCAACGTTTATCGCATGCGATGGTACATGGCATTACGGAATATATCGTCGAAGATACGGAGGAAGCGCGCCAAGAGGTTATGGCGAAAGGCGGACGCCCGATCCATGTGATCGAAGGGCCACTCATGGATGGTATGAATGTCGTCGGTGACCTGTTTGGGCAGGGAAAGATGTTTCTCCCGCAAGTCGTAAAATCAGCGCGTGTGATGAAGCAAGCGGTTGCGCATTTGATACCGTTTATTGAAGAAGAGAAACAGCAGGAAGAAAAAAGGACAGGTATCGTCGCCAAGCCCAAAGGCAAAGTTGTCATCGCGACGGTTAAAGGCGATGTGCATGACATCGGCAAGAACATTGTTTCCGTCGTGTTGCAATGTAACAACTTTGAAGTGGTCAATATGGGTGTGATGGTGCCCGCTGCTGAGATTCTTGCGATGGCAAAATCGGAGAACGCTGACATTATTGGCTTGTCAGGCCTGATTACGCCTTCATTGGAAGAAATGGCGTATGTGGCTAGAGAAATGCAGCGCGATCCGCATTTTCATGGTTTGAAGATGCCCTTGCTGATTGGTGGCGCTACTACCTCACGCGCGCATACTGCAGTGAAGATCGCCCCACATTATGATGGCCCAGTCATCTATGTCCCTGATGCTTCACGCTCTGTTGCGGTGATGCAATCGTTGCTGACGCCTGAACATAAAGATACCTACATCGCCGAGATCGCCACCGATTATGAGCGTGTGCGTGTGCAGCATGCCAATAAAAAAGGTACGCCGATGTTGTCTATCGCCGATGCGCGTGCCAATAAAGCAGTGCTGGATTTTACGCAAGCACATGCACCTGTTAAGCCAAAGTTCATTGGTCGTCGCGTTTTCAAGAATATCGATCTTGCGACGATTGCAGAATATATCGACTGGGGCCCATTCTTCCAGACTTGGGATCTTGCTGGTTTTTACCCCGCGATTCTGACTGATGAGGTGGTGGGTGAGGCTGCCACCAAGTTATTTGCTGAAGGTCAGGCGATGCTGAAGAAGATCATCGATGGGCGCTGGTTGACTGCCAATGGTGTGGTTTCGCTATTGCCAGCGAATAGCGTGAATGACGATGATATCGAGATATATACGGATGAAAGCCGTAGCCAAGTGGCGTTCACTTACTATGGATTACGTCAGCAAACTGTCAAACCAGTGATCGATGGTGTGGCGAGACCCAACCAATGTCTTGCAGACTTTATCGCACCTAAATCTTCAGGCATTGCTGATTATATCGGCATGTTTGCAGTCACGGGCGGCTTGGGTATCGAGAAGCATGAGAAGCGTTTTGAAGACCAGCATGACGATTACAGCAGCATTATGTTGAAGTCCTTAGCCGATAGATTGGCGGAAGCATTTGCGGAGTACATGCATGAGCGCGTGCGTAAAGATCTATGGGGCTATGCTACGAATGAAAGCTTAAGCAAAGAAGATTTGATCAAAGAGGATTACCAAGGTATTCGCCCTGCGCCAGGTTATCCGGCTTGCCCAGACCATACGGTTAAACCAGACATGTTCAAATGGATGCAGTGCGAAGAAATCGGCATGATTCTAACTGACTCGCTCGCAATGATGCCTGCATCGGCGGTATCAGGATTCTATTTCGCGCATGCTGAATCCAAGTATTTCAGCGTAGACAAGATAGGCGATGACCAGCTCAACGATATGGCTGCACGACGCGGCTTGCCCAAAGACTATCTCGAACGCTGGCTGGCACCGAACTTAAGCTGAGGAATTGGCAGTTAAGTAATCGGAAGCAGATTAAGCTACTTCCTTATTCAGCTCATTTGCCCATTGGATTGCTTGTAACTGGATAGCCGTAAAATCATGGACGCTCAGGCCAAGCGCATGGATATGCGTGGTTGCGGCTTTAAAATCGTTGAGCTCCATTAATTCAGCTAGCTCAAGTAACTTACCAAGCGTGCCTGACTTGGTTAATATTGCCTGCTCAACAGCTTCTACCAACCCAATCTGTTTCAATATGTCGGCGAGCGGGACTTGAAGCAGTGCCTCAATGAGGGAAAGCATCCCCACCATGAATGCCTGATCGCCAAATGTGCGGTCATTATTCAATTGCAGTGCGATCAATTCCATCAAGCGGGCACGGTTTGCCACTTGTTGCATCAAAGTATTAGCAACATTGCCTTCTGGGGAGACATACAGCAATAGCTGCACCCAGCGTAGAAGCTGTTTTTGCCCTAACACCACAATCGCCTGACGTAATGAGCCGATCTGTTGCCGCCCGCCACTGATGCCCACGGAGTTCACCAGACGCAGCAAACTGACTGTGAGATTGGGGCTTTCCTTGAATGGTTTTTCCAGCTCGTTGACATTGGCGTCGCCGATCAGCATCCCCATGATGCGCATGAGCGTCATTTGGCTAGGCTGAGGTTTTTTACCTTGCAGGATGACCGGATGTGCGAAAAAATAACCTTGGAATAACGAGAAGCCGAGTTCTGCACATCGTTGAAACTCACTTTCAGCCTCTACTTTTTCGGCAAGCAATAAAGCGTTGGTTCGTTGCCTGAGCTGTGCAATCACCTGAGGTAAAGTATCAAGCGGCGTTAACGTAAGGTCGATCTTGACGATATCGATCAATGGCAAGATAGGGTCATACTCAGTGCGATAGATAAAGTCATCCAGAGAGAGCCTGAAACCCATATCTTTCAACTCTTCACATCGTGTAATCAGTTGTGTGCTGATCGGCACATCTTCAAGAATCTCAAGGATCACGCGGTCATGCGGTAGTAACTCAATGGTTTCGCTCATCAACAAACTTGCTGACACATTGATGAACGCATCGTTGTTGCCAAGTACGTGTTCTACGCCAAATTGGCTAAGCATATTCACGATGACGGTCGAGGTCGCATGGATATCATCGACCACATCCACACCTATACTATCTTCTGAGCGGAATAATAGTTCGTACGCGACGATTTTCTTTTCTGGCGATAATATTGGCTGTCTGCCAAGGAAAATTTCTGATGTGAATGATTCAAGAACAGCTTCGCTCATTTACTACGCCTCGTTATTCTAAAAAGTTACCTGACTTTTACTGCAACTATCGCTTATCATTACGCAACTCAGGCCATTTCGTAAAGCGAAATAGTGGGTATGCATGCTTTGAGTGACCAACTTTGAACGATAGTATTAAATTTTACTTAGAAGTACTGAAATTGGCTCAGTTTACATATGTAAATGTTTTCATGAGTCTGCATAAAACGAGACTATCGATTAGCAATGTTCGTGACGATTTTAAAAGCGCATATCTGGATTTACCTAGTCAATATTCAGCTTTCATTTTTTAAGAATAAACATCGATGCATATTCATATTTTAGGTATTTGCGGCACTTTTATGGGCGGGATCGCCGTTCTGGCAAAGGCCGCCGGACACAAAGTCACAGGTAGTGATGTGAATGTCTATCCACCGATGAGCACCCAGCTAGAAGCCCAAGGCATCGAGCTGATCGAAGGGTTTTCTCCCGAACAAACCAATCTTAATCCGGATGTCTATGTAATAGGCAATGTAGTCTCACGTGGTAATCCCCTGATGGAAGAGATACTTAATCGTGGTTTGCCTTATGTTTCCGGCCCACAATGGCTTGCAGAGCATGTGTTGCAGGATAAGTGGGTACTCGCTGTCGCCGGTACCCATGGCAAGACCACCACCAGTTCTATGCTTGCATGGATATTGGAATATGCAGGCTTGGCACCTGGTTTTTTGATTGGCGGCGTACCCCAGAATTTTGGCATATCTGCACGTTTACCGCAGGCACCTAAACAAGAGCCCACAGGAAAATCACCATTCTTTGTGATCGAAGCGGATGAATACGATACGGCTTTTTTCGATAAACGCTCCAAGTTTGTGCATTACCATCCACGCACGGCGGTGCTGAATAACCTTGAATTCGATCATGCGGATATCTTTGCTGATTTGAATGCCATAGAAACGCAATTTCATCATCTGGTACGTACTGTGCCGGGGGAGGGGCTGGTTGTTGTCAATGGCAGAGAGGAGAGCTTGCAACGTGTGTTACAAAAGGGTTGCTGGACACCTGTAGCGCTTTTTGGCAGTGATAGCGGTTGGCAAACAGGTGAGGTGGATGCAAATGGTGGATGTGCGGTGACCTTCGAGGGTAAACATCAAGGTTATCTGGCCTGGGAATTGCTCGGTGAGCATAACCGCATGAATGCGTTAGCTGCCTTGGCTGCAGCTCGTCATGTGGGTGTTACCGTTGAGGTCGGGCTTGCGGCTTTAGCGGAATTCCAGAATGTGAAGCGCCGCATGGAGATACGCGGTGTGGTCAAGGATGTCACGGTTTATGATGATTTTGCGCACCACCCTACGGCAATTGCCACCACGGTCGCTGGTTTGCGAGCAAAAGTTGGCGATGCCCGTATTCTTGCCGTGCTCGAGCCAAGGTCGAATACGATGAAACTAGGCGTGATGAAAGAGGCTTTGCCAGCCAGTTTGACAGAGGCCGACCACGTGTTTTGTTATAGCGCTAATCTAGGTTGGGATGTAACTTCAGTATTAGCTCCTATCAAGAATAAATCCCTGATATTTGATGATATGACCCAATTGGTTACAGCCATCACGTCTGAAGCCAGGCCGGGCGATCATATTCTTGTCATGAGTAATGGCGGTTTCGGCGGCATCCATACCAAGTTATTGGAAAGGCTAGGCGGTTGAGGCTGTCTGACCTGAACAATATAACTGGAAAACAGTGGCTCGCTAACTTGGGGCCTTTAGGCATCACTTTAGTGGTGTCGTTGGTGATCCATGCGGTACTGATTATTGCGATTACCTTTGAACCGCCTGTTTTGAAACTGTTTAAAGATCGCATGCCGCCTTTGGATATTGTGCTGGTCAATTCAAAGACAGAAAGCAAACCTAATAAAGCTGATCTGTTGGCACAGGCGAATCTTAATCGTGGCGGTAATACGGAAGATGACCGCAGAATGAAGTCTGCGTTGCCGCCACCAAAAGAAACCCCGCCCGAACTTACTAAGAAGCCTGAACTTCAGGCGCGCCCATCTGCCAAGATCGTGGCAGATGTAACGACAGAGGCTGAACGCCGGCAGCAACATATCGCTGACCTGGAGCGGCAGGCGCAGGAGCTCATGTCGCAGATCAATTCTACTTATAAGGTTGAGAGCAAACCGACGCAAAAATCTGCTGCACCAGACCCCGCTAAAAGTCTGAAAGACCCGACGGCAAAAGTCAGTGGAGTAGATTTGATGGCAAGTAGTCTTGATATTGCGCGCCTTGAAGCGCAGATCGCAAAGCAACAGGATGATTACCAGAAGCGACCCAAAAGAAAATATATCGGTGCTCGCACGCAAGAGTATCGCTTTGCCGCGTATGTCGAATCATGGCGGCAAAAGGTCGAGAAGATCGGGAACATGAATTATCCGGAGGCTGCAAAAGACCAAAAGCTTTATGGCCAATTACGTATGACGGTATCTATCAGATCGGATGGCTCGATTGAGAGTATCGAGGTCAACCAAAGCTCTGGTTATAAAGTGCTGGACGATGCGGCAAAACGGATTGTGGAAATGGCAGCGCCTTATGCTGTTTTCCCAGAGGATATCAAAAAAGATACAGATATACTGGGCATTACAAGAACATGGACGTTTACTAAAGAAGATAGCTTAAGCAGCGAATAGATTCTGCTGTTTAAAACTTTAGATGGATCTTAAGCTCCAATGTGGGCCTGATTAAACTTTAAAGAAGATTGAGAATGAGCAGCTATTTTCAGCACCATGTATTTTTTTGTCTCAACCAGCGCGCTGCTGGTGAGGAGTGTTGTGCAAATCTCGGTGCAGAAGCTGCATTTAACCATATGAAGTCGCGCGTTAAAGAACTACGCTTACACAAAGACCATCAAGTGCGCATCAACCGTGCCGGATGTCTAGATCGTTGTTCTGAAGGCCCGGTGCTGGTGGTTTATCCTGAAGCAATCTGGTATCAGTTTGTGGATAACGACGATATAGAGGAGATTATTGAATCCCATCTACTCAATGGAAAACCAGTCGAACGTTTGATGATCTGATTGAGGCTAGCTTAACTTTTAGCCCAACCTCTTTTGAATCGCCGTTTTGAGTGTTAATGCAGTTGCTTCATCAATGGGGTGCGGAGGCATTTCGCGTGTGCTGTTTCCCCATATCGGATTCGGAAAATTCCTATCAAGTGTGAAGCGGGGAATGACATGCCAGTGCAGGTGTGGTGTCATATTGCCGAGACTGGCTAGATTGATCTTGTCAGGTTGCATGACATCTCGCACCGCTTGTTCGACAGCAAAAACGACGGTCATCAAATGATCCCGTTCTTTTGGGGTTAAATCAGTCATTTCTTTTACGTGCTGGTTTAATATGACACGACAAAAGCCCGGGTAGTCTTCATCTTTGATCAGGACAACACGGCAAAATGCGTCTTGCCATATCAGGTCGCCTCCCGGGGTATTACAAAGCTCGCAGGATGTTTGCATTGACTCTCGAATCTATTGATGGGTTATTTGATACTAAATTGTGATAGCAACATGAAGTTTTATAGGCATAAACCGTGCTAGTAAAACGCCATGCTACAGTTATTCGCTATTTTGCGTTTTAAGTAGTGCTTTAGTTAAGACATTATAAAAGTAAGGAATTATAAATTAGTACATTAAGATTTTTGCCAAAAGGCAAAGTGATTGTTGGTATTTTCATTGTGGGCACCATCGCTGCTTTTATTTATGGGTTGAGATTAGAGTCGCTCGGGTGGCATATATGGCAATTCGGCTCCAAAGAGCAGGCATCGCAATTTGGTCTGCAAAAATACCGGGTGGAAATAGAAGGCTTAAAGATCGCCAATGTTGGCGATGATCTTTCCGGCCTGACCTATAACGAAGAGCGCAATACTTTATTTACTGTGTCGAATAGGCATCCACAGTTGTTCGAGCTAAGCCTCGATGGCAAAGTGTTACGCAAAGTAGATTTACAGGGGGCGGGTGATATCGAAGGCATTACCCATGTAAAAGGTAATCTGTATATCGTTGTGAACGAGCGCCAGCGAAAACTGATGTTGATCGATTTGCCAGATCATGTTGAAACCATCGATGTAAGTCGTGTGCCACAGATCACCTTAGGCATAGACCCGGTAGGCAATAAAGGATTTGAAGGCGCCTCTTGGGATGGACGTAATAATCGATTATTGATTGTGAATGAGAGAAGTCCAAAGCGAGTGCTTGCAATCAGGGGATTCATTGATGCAACATTGAATCAGGATTTACAGTTGCATGTGGAGGATGTGAAACAGGCGCATGCGGCCTTTAAGAAATTGCGTGATTTTTCGTCTCTTACTTATCATGATGCAACGGGTCATTTATTCTTGCTGAGTGATGAATCGCGGATGATCGTTGAAATAGATACAGAGGGAAAAATCGCTGGAAGCCTGGCCTTGTGGAAAGGGTTTCATGGCTTGAAGCGTAATATTCCTCAAGCTGAAGGTATGACGATTGGGCCAGATAAACGTATTTACGTTGTAAGCGAACCCAACCTTTTCTATGTGTTTAAGCCGAATAATATTTGATTGTTAAATGGAATTTATCGAGATCGTATTTGATTCGCCCATGTATCAGGCAGAGCTTGAGTTAAGGAATAGTATTTTGAGAGCGCCGCTTGGTCTTGCGCTCTCGGTCGAAGACCTGAAGAATGAGGAGCTGCAATTACATTTTGGAATAGTCGAGTCAGATACTTTGTTGGCCTGTCTGGTCATCAAGCCGATTGATCAATCTCAAGTCAGGCTACGCCAAATGGCGGTTGCTAAAACACATCAAGGTAAAGGCCTGGGTAGCTTATTGGTTAGCCAGACTGAAAGCATGTTGAGAGCGCGAGGTTTTAATGAAGTGTTGCTCCACGCAAGACAAACCGCGATTGGGTTTTATCAGCATCTCGGATATTCAATATCCGGCGAGCTATTCACTGAAATCGGTATTCCCCATATCAATATGAATAAAGCTATATTCAGTCCAGCCAGGTTGATAGATTAGATTTTAAGAGCAAACTTACATGTCCCAGACTCGGAAAAATAAACTCTCTCTTGGCGAGCCTGCGCCTTGGTTTAAATGTAGAGGCCAAACTAATAACCAGTTTGGCTTCGATACGATTGCCGGGCGTTATGTGGTGTTGAGTTTTTTTGAAAGTGCGGCAAGTAACTCAGGTATCGAATTCATTAAAAAGCTGAAGACTTTAAATACTTTATTTGATGATACCAATCTCTGTTTTTTTGGCGTGTCGACTAATCCTGATGATGAGAAGCTAAAGCGCGTTCAAGACCGTGTTCCCGGTATTCGCTATTTTTGGGATTTTGATCACGCTGTCAGCAAACTATATGGCGTAATACAGGATGATGCTTCATATCAGCATCTGACTTATGTTTTAGACCCGATGTTGCGTATCGTCGCAATTTTTCCTGATGTTAGTGAGCCAAATAGCTTTCAGCAGTTAAGAGATTTTCTGCATGCACTACCAAAGATTGCGCCCGCTTTTATTTCCCAGCCGCAGGCACCGGTATTAACGATTCCCTATATTTTTGAACCAGAACTCTGCAAAGCGCTGATCGATTATTATGCGCGCCAAGGGGGTGAAGACTCAGGGTTTATGCGAGAGGTGAATGGCCGCACTGTCGGGGTAATCGATTATGCACATAAGCGCCGTTCAGATTGCAGCATAGAGGATGAGCGATTACGTAATGCCTGTATGGTGCGTATACATGATCGACTGGTGCCCGAGATCAAGAAAGCCTTCCAATTCAGTGTCACAAGAATGGAGCGCTATATCATAGCTTGCTATGATGGCTCAGAAGAAGCGCATTTCCGTGCGCATCGAGATAACACCACCAAAGGGACGGCACATCGGCGATTCGCAGTTTCCCTATTTCTTAACTCTGGTGAATATGAAGGCGGCCATCTGCGCTTTCCTGAGTTTGGCTCAGGCTTGTATTCTGCGCCGGTCGGTGGTGCGGTCGTATTCTCATGTTCTTTGCTGCATGAAGCTACGATTGTCACGAAAGGGCAGCGGTATATGTTCCTGCCGTTTTTGTATGATGACGCTGCGAGCAAGATTCGTCAGGAGAATGCCCAATTTCTCGATGCAGGTGCGCCACCCATACGTAACGATGTGGAAGTTTAGCGTTACTAAATTTAAAGCGCAGACATGCCTGCTTGTTGGTCTGCATGGTAACTTGAGCGCACCATCGGGCCGCAGGCTGCATGCGTGAAACCCATTGCTAGGGCTTCCTGCTCGAATTGTTCAAAACGTTGTGGGGTGACGAACCGCATCACAGGTAAATGATGCGGACTTGGTTGCAAGTATTGCCCAAGTGTCAGCATGGTGACATTGTGCGCACGTAAATCGCGCATGACTTCAAGAATCTCTTCATCCGTTTCGCCAAGACCCAGCATCAGACCGGATTTAGTTGGTACATCAGGGTACATCTCACGAAACTGCTTCAGCAAGGTGAGCGAGTCATGGTAATTCGCACCCGGTCTGGCTTGTTTGTATAAACGGGGTACGGTTTCCATATTGTGATTCATCACATCGGGCGGTGCTGATTGCAATGTCTGGATAGCGCGGTCTAGCTTACCGCGAAAATCAGGCACCAAGACTTCTATCTTGATCTCTGGTGAATATGCGCGAACAGTCTTGATGCAATCGACAAAATGCTGTGCGCCACCGTCTTTGAGATCGTCCCGGTCTACACTGGTGATGACGACGTATTTGAGCCGCATCTGGGCGATCGTGCGCCCGAGATTCTCCGGTTCATTCACATCGGGTGGTAGCGGTTTGCCGTGCGCGACATCGCAAAATGGGCAGCGACGTGTGCAGATATCGCCCAGAATCATGAAAGTGGCGGTGCCGCCACTAAAGCATTCGCCGATGTTGGGGCATGAGGCTTCTTCACATACGGTATGCAGATTGTTTTCACGCAAGACCTGTTTGATCTCCTGAAAACGTGCGCTATCCGGTACCTTCATACGTATCCATTCCGGCTTGCGCATTGCGGGCACTGGAATGATCTTGATTGGGATGCGCGCAGTCTTGGCCTGGCCAGTCTCTTTGTGGCCTGGCTCTTTACGCTGCGGGATAGACCGTTCGGACGATGTCAGATCGGCACTTATAGGTTCTGCTATTTCATTCATATCGTATTCTCGGCACAGGCGCTAGTATAACTTAGCTGCTGCATCAATGCTTTAAGTAAGCTATCGGCCGCGCTCTGCATTGTCAGCGATAAGCCGAGATCTTTTGTTTGTGTGACTTGCAAGCCAGCATAGCCGCATGGGTCTATGGCTGTGAAAGGGGATAGATCCATATCAATGTTCAGGCTTAAACCGTGATAGCTGCACTGATTCTTCAGTCGCAGCCCTAATGAGGCGATCTTGCTTTCGTTCACATAAACACCAGGGGCATCAGGTTTTGCTACAGCCTTGATCTTATGTTCTGCTAACAATTCGATGATGGCATTTTCCATCGCGCTGACAAGATGACGAACCGATAGATGTTTACGTTTTAGGTCTATCAATAGATAAATCACGAGCTGCCCCGGGCCGTGATAAGTGATTTTCCCACCCCGATCTGCCAGCACTACAGGAATATCTTTTCTATCAGGATAGCGGACGTTCTTGCGATTAAGCCCCAAGGTGTAGACAGGATCATGTTCGGTGACCCATAACTCATCCGCTGTATCTTCAGTGCGGCGGGCAGTGAAATCCTGCATGGCATGCCATGTGGTTTCGTAGGCAGTCTTGCCGAGTTGACGGACAATGAGGTTCTGCATGAATCAGGTGGTACTTAGAGTACGTATTTGACTAATGGGTGTGACGTGAGCGCGCGGTATATATTATCCAGATGCGGTCTGGATGTCGCATAGACCGTGCAGGTCAGGCTGATATATTTGCCGCCGGAGCTGGCACGCATCTCGATACGGTCTGCACCGAATTCTGGATGGTGCTCACGGATGACTTCAATGATGATGTTGGTGAATTCATCATGTGTTTCGCCCATCACCTTGATAGGGAAATCGAGAGGGAATTCGATAAGCTCTTCTTGATCTGCCATACATTTAATCCGTTCTGTGGCGCATCACCAAGTCTTTGTAGTCTTGGTATAGCTGGTACATTTCTTCGAAAATAGGACCCGGTTTGCCATCGCCTACTGACTTACCATCGAATGTCGTGATGGCGAGTACTTCTTTTGTCGATGAGGTGATCCATAACTCATCTGCGGCGCGTATGCGCGATTCTGCAAACTTGCCGATCTCGATGGGCATATGATTGGCTTCTGCTAGTTCCAGTACTATATCGTATGTGATACCGGGTAGCATATGGTGGTCTTTTGGCGGTGCCAGTATGACGCCATCTTCAACAGCGAAGATGTTGCTCGCTGCACCTTCAGTCAATATACCATCACGAAACAGCACTGTTTCAATAGCATCTTCATCAAGCGCCATCTGGCGTAGCAATATATTCGGCAGGAGTGAGATAGCTTTAATGTCGCAGCTATCCCAGCGAATATCGTTAGCACTGATGGCCATCACGCCTTGTTTCACTTGTAGCGCTGGTGGTGTCAGTAAAGCATTGCTCATCATGAACACCGTAGGCTTTACCCCTTTGGGGAAAGCATGGTCACGTGGCGCCACTCCGCGGGTGATGTGGATATAGAGCGACTGATCTTCCGCTGGGTGTTTCTCGATTAATTCGCGTAAGAGGTTTTCCCATTCGTCATCCGTATAGGGGTTCTCAATACGAATGGCCGCCAGACTATTACCCATGCGTTTCAGGTGTTCACGTAGCCTGAAAGGAAAGCGTGAATATACGGGGATGAGTTCATAAATGCCATCACCAAAAATAAACCCACGATCAAGTACCGGAACATGTGCTTCCTCAATAGGAAGAAACTTGCCATTCAGGTAAACGATCTGGCTCATTTGGAAAATCCGCGATTATTGCAGCATTAACTTGATGCTATCCCATGCACGGCCAAATATGCCGGCGATCTCGATTTTCTTTGCTGCAACCAGTTTGCGTTCATCCACTACTTTGTCATCAATTGTGAACTGAATCGTACCAACTTCTTGTCCTGCACTGATAGGTGCGATTAAAGGTTGTTTGCTGATGACTTTGGCTTTAACTCTAGCGTATTCACCTTTTGGTAATGTGACAAACAGGTCATTGGCTACAGTGGCGACAATGGTGTTCTCTGAGCCTTTCCAAACCTTTAATGTATTGATGGTTTGACCACGTTTATAAACAAGGCGTGATTCAAAGAACTGGAAGCCGTAATTTAATAATTTCTGGCTTTCTGTCGCGCGGGCGCTATCTGATGGCGTGCCAAGCACTACCGAGATCAGGCGCGTATCGCTGCGTTTAGCCGAAGCGATCAGGCAGTATCCCGCTGATTCAGTATGACCTGTCTTCATGCCATCCACAAATGGGTCAAGCCACAACAGGCGATTGCGGTTAGGTTGAGTGATCTTGTTGTAGGTATATTCTTTAGTGGAGTACAAACGTTTGTATTGATCAGGAAAATCCTGAATCAGTGCCGCTGCAAGCAGTGAAAGATCATATGCCGTCGTGTAATGCTGCGCATCCGGCAGGCCAGTGGCATTCATGAAGTGTGTATTCGTCATGCCTAAGCGTGCAGCTTCTTTGTTCATGAGATCGGCAAATGCTTCTTCAGTAACGGCAATTCCTTCTGCCAAGGTAATGGATGCATCGTTGCCCGATTGAATAATCATGCCATGCAGCAGCTCATCCACTGTTACAGGTTTATTCGGCTCAACGAACATTTTGGAGCCTTCAACTTTCCATGCTTTAACACTCACCGGTAATGTTTGCGTTAACTCAAGGTGACCGTTCTTCAATGCTTTGAATGAAAGATAGGCCGTCATTAATTTGGTTAATGATGCAGGTTCCACGCGCGCATTGCCTTGTTGCTGGGCAACGATATTGCCGCTATTAAAGTCACGTAGCACATAGGATTTAGCCGCTAGTGTCGGCGGTGGTGGAATGTCAGCGGCGGCCTGCGCTACGTTTAAAAAAGAGAGGGAGAGAAGTAAGGCTGATAATTTGAATATATAAGACATGGTTTCCAATTACTTACGAATAACAATAGCATTGGTGCTAAGCACTTGCTTGATTTGAGCGGCAGCACGGTCGGCTTCTTCACGGTTTACGTAAGGTCCGAGCAGTACACGGTAGGTGCCAGTATTATACCAGCTAGCGATAGACACGTTCCCCACCAGATTGTTCTGGCGCAACTTGTCTTTTAATCCTTCTGCATTCGATTCGATCTTGAATGCACCCACTTGAACATAGTCGCCATTCACAGGCATTGTTTCCGGCACGGGATTCACAAATGCAGTCGTGCTTTCTGCAAGGGGTTGGCTCACGGGCGGTAGCGGCGTCTCGATTGGTGGTGTGGGCTGGGACGAAGCCTTGCCGGGGCGGGTATCTATGGCTTCAACCTCAACGAGCCCGCTACCCTTGCCAATCAAACGTAATTTGTAGGCAGCAGCATAAGAAAGATCAATCAGGCGGTCGCTATGGAAAGGCCCGCGATCATTGATGCGCACGATTACCGAGCGACCATTTTCTGGGTTGGTGACACGCACATAGCTCGGCAAGGGCAAGACGGTATGTGCGCCTGTCATGCCATACATGTCATATAACTCGCCGCTGGAAGTTTTCTGGCCGTGATAGCGTTTGCCATACCAAGATGCAATACCCGTTTGCTTATAAGGAACATACACCGTCATCGGCGTATAGCGCGTGCCAAGCGCGCTATAGGGTCTATTGGCACGTGCTAGAGGAACTTCAGCACGCGGCACAGCATCAGGAATGCCATCAATATCGGCTGGCGGATTATCGCCCGGGCCATCATCCAGATAATAACCACCACCTTTTTTAGCGATTGGTGGGGGCGGTGCTTTGCTGCCGCTGCTCACTGTTGGCTGCGATGTGGGTTTTACACTTGTTGTTCCGCCGCAAGCCGCAAGTATCAATGTTAAAGAAAGAACCAAAAATAGGCGCGTAGATTTCATCATCAGGTAGTCACCAGTTTCTTATGGGTATGAATGCTCATCAAAATACCAAAACCAAGCATAAGCGTTACTAAAGAAGTACCGCCATAGCTAATCAAGGGTAAGGGCACTCCTACGACAGGTAGAATGCCACTCACCATGCCGATATTGACAAAGATATAAGTGAAAAATGCCAATGTAATACTGCCAGCAAGCAGTCGGCAGAAGGTATTTTGCGCTTGGGCGGAGATCACAAGGCCACGCGCAATAATGAGCGTAAAGAGTAACAGTAGCAGGCAATTGCCTAATAAGCCAAATTCTTCACCGAATACCGCAAAAATGAAATCGGTAGTGCGTTCAGGCAGAAAGTCTAATTGTGCCTGTGTTCCATTGAGCCAGCCTTTGCCCGCGAGGCCGCCTGATCCCAGAGCGATCGTGGCTTGTATCGTATGATAGCCTGAGCCTAGTGGGTCTTGATAAGGGTCGAACAGTATCTCAATGCGTTTTCTTTGGTAGTCATGTAGCAATGACCACAATATGGGAGTGCTTGCCCCGATCAGGACGGCGCCGCCGATCAGTAGTCGCCAGCTGAGGCCTGCAAAGAATAATACATAAAAGCCAGATGCCCCGATGAGTAACGACGTGCCAAGATCAGGTTGCTTCATGATTAGTAGCACTGGGATGGCTAATAATATTGCGCCGACGACATGATCCGAAAATTGGATTGTTCCCTCACGTTTTGCAAAATACCAAGCCAGTAACATGGGAACTGCGATCTTCATGAGCTCGGAAGGCTGGATGCGCACAATGCCAAGATGCAGCCATCTGCGAGCGCCGTGGCTAATCTCACCGAAAAAATAGACGCCGATCAGCAATATCATCCCGAACGCATATAAAGGTAATGCCGCACGCTGCAAGTGTTGGGGTGGAATATTGGCGGCTATCCACATAGCACCTGTCGCGATGATGATATTGGCAAACTGTGAGGCGATGCGGTCAACGTTCTGACCTGATGCGCTATAAAGCACAAACAGCCCAATCAGCAGCGTGAAGAACAGGCAGCTCATCAGAAATGAGTCGATGTGCTTAATCAGATAACTCATGAGTTGTCTAATCATGAGGTGGCTCCTCTCCTTCATGCCCAGCCTCTGGTAGCGAAGCGGCATCTTTCGGGATGGACGGCTCAGCCGGCATTTTGCCTAATAGGTAATAATCCATGACTTTGCGTGCTACGGGCCCAGCCGTGGAGCCACCATGGCGGCCATTCTCGACGATGACGGCAATGGCAATGGTCGGATCTTCTGCGGGTGCATAAGCAATAAAGAGTGCATGATCCAGATGGCGCTCTGCCATTTTGCTTTCGTTGTATTTTTCATTTTGCTTGATACCGACCACTTGTGCCGTCCCCGATTTCGCAGCAATGGCATAAGGAGCGCCCGCACCCACAGAGGCAGCTGTACCTCCCGGTAGCGTTACATCGATCATGCCCGCTCTTACGATATCGATGTTTTTTTGTTCCAGCGGGATGCGGTCATTGGTGATCATTTGGATAGGGCGCGTGATACCGCTGAGATTCTCCTGAATGCTGGATACCAGACGAGGGCGTATTCCTACGCCGTTATTGGCTAATGTCGCAGTTGCTTGGGCTAACTGTAGAGGCGTAGTTAAAGTATAGCCTTGACCGATGCCGACAATGACGGTTTCTCCCGGAAACCATTTTTGTTTCCAGCGTTTGGCTTTCCATGCAGGCGTTGGCAATAAACCATCTGATTCGCCAACAATATCAATCCCTGTTTTTTTGCCAAAACCAAAATGACTGACGAACTCCGCAAGTCTGTCGATGCCAAGCTCCATTGCTAAGCCATAGAAGAAAGTATCACATGAGATTGTAATCGCGCGTCTGACATCTACTTGGCCATGGCCCGCTGGCTTCCAGTCTCGATAACGATGTGAACTACCGGGCAGCATAAAATAGCCGGGGTCGCTGATGCTGAATGGAGGTTCCCGCTTGCCGTTTTCAAGTCCTGCAAGGGCAACAAATGGTTTGAATGTTGAGCCAGGGGGGTATACGCCGCGTAACGGACGATTGACTAGCGGCTTATCCAGTGATTCATTCAGTGCTTTCCAGCTCTCACTATCTATACCATCTACAAACAGGTTTGGGTCATAAGTCGGTTGGCTCACATAGGCTAAGATTTCCCCATTTTTCGGGTTAATTGCCACCAGCGCCCCACGATAATCCCCAAACGCGTCTTCTGCGATTTTTTGCAGTTTGCTATCTATAGATAAAATCAGATTATCCCCTGGAATAGGTGCAGTGCTAGAAAGTACGCGCACAGCATGGCCATCCGCATCTATCTCCACCTGCTGGAAACCTGTCGTGCCATGCAAACTGCGCTCGTATGACTGTTCGAGCCCGCTTTTACCAATATGGTCAGAGCCTTTGTAGTTCGACAGGTCTTCTGATTCTTTTAGGGATGCAAGGTCTTTATCGTTGATACGACCAATATAACCAATTAAGTGGGAGCCCAATCTGCCTTCTGGGTAGTGGCGAAAAAGTCGTGATCTGATCTCAACGCCGGGGAATCTGTAGCGATTGACCGCAAACTTGGCGGCTTCTGTCTCATTTAGATGCGTGCGGATAGGCACGCTCTCGAAGCTATGGCTTTGCGTGCGTAGTTTTTTAAAGTTTTTGCGATCTAGGCTACCGATTTCAACGAAATGGCTGAGTTCTTCTATCGTCGCCTCGACGTTCTTTACTTTGGATGGCGTGATTTCGAGCGTATAAACGAAAAAATTGTGCGCGAGAATCACACCATTGCGATCAAGGATCAAGCCGCGATTAGGGACGATAGGTACCAAGGATATACGATTGTTCTCTGCCATCGTCTGGTAGTAATCGTATTTGGCATACTGTAGAAAAAAGAAACGGCTAGCCAGAACCCCAAAACATACCAGCACGAAAATCGCAGCGACAGCTAGCCTGAAGCGAAAATTGTACTGTTCCAGCTGGTAATTTTTAATCTCTGAGCGTGATCTCATGCATCAATTCTTATCAGCGTGAGTTTCAATGCCAATGCGCGAGAACATGATGAATTGCCATAGCAGAATCCCGCTCACGCATGGCAGAAGGTAACTCCACCCCGGACTTTCGCCGCCAGCAAATAACTTCAGCATCCACAATGTGAGTTGATTCAGAATAAGTAGTATGAATATATAACCAGACTGCTGCCAGATGTTAAATAAAGTGAGGCGGCGCTGGTAAGTGACGGCAAAAAAAGCAGTCACCGCATAAGCCAGCCCACACTGACCAAACAGCCCGCCGCTAGCCAGATCGATTAGCAAGCCTGCAAACCATGCCGTGCCGATATTGCAAAGTCTGGGGGAGCGTAACAGCCAGTAAAGTAATACCAGTAAAACAAAATCCGGCCGGATAAGTAAGCCCACTCCAGACCAAGGCAATAAGTAGCAGATAAACGCTACAAAAAGGCTTAAGTACATGGATTTGAGTTTAGCGGCTTGCATTATCCGCTTTCGGTTCTGATAATTCCGGCGTGATCGGTTTTGTTTTTTTGCTGATGGCGCGAGGGCTCATCGCATTTGGGTCTGGCAAATCGATCAGTAGTAACTGTTTATGGTTTTCGATGCCTGCACTCGGTTTACCCAGGATGCTGGCAAATGGCGAATTGGGATTGCGCTCGATATTGATGACTTCTGCAACAGCTAAGCCGGTCGGGTATACGCCATCAATACCGGAGGTGACCAGTTTATCGCCTTTGCGAATGTCGACATTGGCAGGCAGATACGGCAAGTCGATGCGTGTATCCTTGCCATGCCCAAATGCGATTGCGCGCAGGCCATTGCGTTCAACCTGAACGGGGATCGCCAGTTCTTTATCTGTAATCAACGTGACTTCACTACTGAAGGGGTAGACTTTCGTAACTTGTCCGATCACACCATCGGCATCTACGACGGCTTGCCCTTCAAGGATATTGTTCCTTGAGCCTAGATTGACGATCACTTTGTGCGTGAACGGATCACGACCCATATGCAGTATCTCGCCCATTTTTGCTGGCTGAGCCGAGCTTTGGGCGGCATCCAGTAAATTTCTTAAGTGTGCATTCTCGGTTTCGAGTGATTTGAAGCGTTGAAGCTCTGCGCTTTGCATCACTGCTTGTGTGTTTAGTCGTTGATTCTCTGATAATAGGCTGTTGTGGGTGACGAAATAATCCTTGGTGTTTTTGTATACATTGGCAGGGGTATTTGCCAGTATTTGTAAGGGATATAGTAGTGCGACGAAACCTTGGCGAATCTCAATCAAATAGTGAAGACGAGAGTCTGTCGCCATCAGGGATAGCGATAAAGCGGCAAAGAAGATGAGTCTGGCGAACGGGCTGGGGCCGCGTACAAAAAAAGCCGGAGTATATTGATTGTCAATTGCGCGACGCGGCATTGAAGTTTGGCCCTAATCTCAAACTCTTAAAATACAAAAAGCAGGCCGTATAACGGCCTGCGTGGTCAATCAATTACTTAAACGATCACTCGTCAGCAAACACGTTACCCAGTCTATCCATTTCTTCTAGCGCACGGCCACAGCCACGCGCCACGCATGTGAGTGGGTCTTCTGCCACGATCACAGGTAAACCGGTTTCTTCTAGTAGAAGGCGATCAAGATCGCGAAGTAATGCGCCACCGCCAGTGAGTACCATGCCTTTTTCAGCGATGTCTGCACCAAGTTCAGGGGGGGTTTGTTCAAGTGCCGATTTAACTGCACCTACGATGGCATTCAACGGCTCGGTCAATGCTTCCAATATCTCATTACTGGAGATCGTGAATTTGCGTGGCAGGCCTTCTGCAAGATTGCGGCCCGTGACTTCCATCTCTAATACTTCAGACCCCGGGAATGCTGAACCAATCTTCTTCTTGATCAGCTCTGCCGTTGGCTCGGAAATCTGCATGCCATAGTTACGGCGAATGTAATCAATAATGGCTTGATCAAATTTATCACCACCAACGCGTTCTGATTTTGCGTAAACAATACCGCCTAGTGAAATCACACCGACTTCCGTTGTGCCGCCGCCAATATCTACGACCATAGAGCCTGTCGCCTCAGCAACCGGCATATCTGCGCCGATCGCTGCTGCCATCGGTTCTTCGATCAGGTAAACCTGTCTTGCGCCAGCACCGATCGCTGATTCGCGAATAGCGCGACGTTCAACTTGTGTCGAGCCAACGGGTACACAGATGATGATGCGGGGGTTTGGTGAGAATAAACGGGATTCGTGGATCTTCTTGATGAAGTACTTGAGCATTTGCTCGGTGATCGTAAAGTCTGCGATCACGCCATCTTTCATCGGCCGAATCGCCGTGATATTGGCTGGTGCGCGACCTAGCATACGTTTGGCTTCAAGCCCAACTGCGAGCAAGGTCTTTTTGCCTGCTGGGCCACCTTCCTGGCGAATCGCAACAACAGAAGGCTCATCGAGGACGATGCCTTTGCCACGCACGTAAATCAGGGTGTTAGCGGTGCCTAAGTCGATGGCGAGATCATTGGAAAAATAACTGTTTAAAATACCGAACATTGTTTGTATATCCTGAGCGAACCGCCGCGTGCGTCTATAGTGTAGAGGCTGCGGCTGAAGATGTGCATAAAATCAAGGTATAATACCCCATGTAGTGCCGAATTTTAAGACCGATTTTGATTTTAGGCCGTTAATTTTGCTAACGGACGATTTTATTTAAGTGTGAACGTATATGTCTTTGACTACTGCTGACGTTAAACGCATGGCACATCTTGCCCGTATTGAGGTGAGTGATGACGATGCGGAAGCTACCCTGAAAAAACTTTCCGGCATTTTAAAACTGATCGAACAGATGCAATCTGTTGATACGACTGGCATCCAGCCTATGTCGCATTCACAGGATCTCGTGCAGCGCCTGCGAGAAGATGTCGTGACTGAGACTAATCAGCGTGAATCTTTTCAGGCGATTGCGCCAGCCGTTGAAGACGGTCTTTATCTCGTCCCCAAAGTCATCGAATAACAAACATGATAAATAGTAGCTTAAAGCAGCTAGGCACTTTGCTTGCCGAAAAAAAGATATCCAGCGTTGAGCTGACTCAGCAATTTCTGGATCGTATAGACCAACATAATCCTGAGATCAACGCCTATATCGCGTTGGATAAAGAGATCACGCTGGCACAGGCTAAAGCGGCAGACCAAAGAATTGCACAGGGTTCAGCCACTGCGCTGACTGGTATCCCAATCGCCCAGAAAGATATTTTTGTCGCTAAAGGTTGGCAGACTACTTGTGGCTCGAAGATGCTGGAAAATTTTATCGGCCCTTACGATGCGCATGTCATCAAACAGTTTGATACAGCAGGTGCGGTCAACCTCGGCAAGACCAACATGGATGAGTTCGCCATGGGGTCATCCAATGAGACGAGTTATTTCGGCAAGGTGCAAAACCCGTGGGATCGTAGCCGTGTACCAGGAGGTAGCTCAGGCGGTAGTGCAGCCGCAGTGGCTGCGCGCTTATGCGCAGCTGCTACAGGTACTGATACTGGTGGTTCTATTCGTCAACCGGCTTCGCTTTGTGGTTTGTCTGGCCTTAAACCTACGTATGGGTTGGTATCACGCTACGGCATGATCGCTTTTGCATCTTCACTGGATCAAGCCGGGCCAATGGCTAAATCCTGTGAAGATATGGCATTGATGATGAATGTGATGACAGGTTTTGACGAACGCGATTCGACGAGCCTGCAACGCGAGAAAGAAGATTACACCCGTGATCTGAATAAACCATTGGCGGGCTTACGTGTCGGGTTGCCAAAAGAATATTTCGCCGAAGGCCTGGGCGCTGATGTCGCGAAAGTGATTGAAGAAGCTATTGCTGAGTATCGCAAGCTGGGTGCCGAGATCGTGGATATTAGCTTGCCGAATACGCAGCTTTCCATTCCTGTTTATTACGTATTGGCTCCCGCGGAAGCTTCAAGCAATCTATCTCGTTTTGACGGTGTGCGTTATGGTCACCGCGCCGCACAATATGATGATTTGATGGATATGTACTGTAAGAGCCGTGCCGAAGGTTTTGGCGCGGAAGTGAAGCGCCGTATCCTGATCGGTACTTATGTATTGAGTGCGGGTTATTACGATGCCTATTATCTTAAAGCACAGCAGATACGCCGCCTAATCGCGCAAGACTTTGAAGAGGCTTTCAAACATTGCGACATCATTCTTGGTCCGACGGCGCCTTCTACCGCTTTTAAAGCCGGTGAAAAAGCTGATGATCCGGTCTCGATGTATTTGCAGGATATCTATACGATTGCCGTGAATTTGGCCGGTTTGCCGGGGATGAGCATTCCAGCAGGATTCACGCAAACTGTTGACGGAAAATCTTTGCCTGTCGGTTTACAGATCATCGGTAATTATTTTGATGAAGCTCGCATGCTGAATGCTGGTCATGCGTATCAACAAGTCACAGATTGGCATAGCCGTATGCCTGAGGGAATCGCATAATGGAATGGGAAGTCGTTATCGGGCTGGAAACGCATACCCAGCTGCAAACCAAATCCAAGATATTTTCCGGTAGCAGTATCGCTTTCGGCGCAGCGCCTAATACACAAGCCAGTGCTGTTGATATCGCTTTGCCTGGTGTGTTGCCTGTATTGAATAAAGAGGCTGTTCAATGTGCGATCAAATTCGGATTGGCTGTCGATGCCGAGATTTCCCCGCGCTCAGTATTCGCGCGTAAAAACTACTTTTATCCTGATCTGCCAAAAGGTTATCAGATCAGTCAATATGAATTACCGGTCGTTGGTAAAGGCTCACTGACGATTCATGTCGGTGCGTCAGCAGGTAATGAAAATGGTTACGAGAAGACGATTAATATTACCCGCGCGCATTTGGAGGAAGATGCAGGTAAATCCGTTCATGGGGCAAGTGAAGGCATGTCGGGTATTGATCTGAATCGCGCAGGCACACCGTTATTGGAGATCGTCACTGAACCCGATATGCGCTCTGCGGCAGAAGCCGTTGCTTACGCCAAAAAACTGCATGAGCTAGTCCAATGGATAGGCATTTGCGATGGCAATATGCAGGAAGGTAGTTTTCGTTGTGATGTGAACGTATCTGTACGCAAAAAAGGTGCCGAGAAGCTTGGGACGCGTCGTGAGATCAAGAACCTGAATTCTTTCCGCTTTATGCAACAGGCGATTGAATATGAGACCCGCTGGCAGATAGAAACATTGGAAGATGGCGGCACGATCCAACAGGCAACCGTGTTGTTCAACCCTGATACGGGCGAGACAAAAGCGATGCGCTCGAAAGAAGAGGCCAATGACTATCGCTACTTCCCTGATCCGGACTTACTGCCTTTGCAGATCACCGCAAGCGATATTGAGGCGATAAAAGCCGTGATGCCTGAATTGCCTGCTGATATGAAAGCTAGGTTTGAAGGTGAGTATTCGCTTTCAGCTTATGATGCAGCGGCATTGACTGCATCGCGTGGCATTGCAGATTATTTTATCGCTACGACAGCGGCTTTTGGCGGTGATGCCAAGATCGCGGCAAACTGGGTCATGGGTGCGGTTGCCGCAAAATTGAATGAAGAAGGTAAAGATATTTCTGCATCCCCAGTTTCACCAACTGCGCTTGCAAGCCTGCTCAAGCGTATTGCAGATAACACTATCTCCAATAAAATAGCGCGAGAAGTGTTTGAGGCGATGTGGGCTGGTGAGGGAGATGCAGACCACATCATCGATAAAAAAGGGTTGAAACAGGTGACCGACAGCGGTGCTATCGAATCTATCATTGATGAAGTGCTGGCTGCAAATGCTGCCATGGTTGAGGAATTCAAGGCCGGTAAAGAAAAGGCTTTTAATGCATTGGTAGGTCAGGCGATGAAAGCTTCAAAAGGCAAGGCGAACCCTGCGCAAGTGAACGAGTTGCTTAAGAAGAAGCTGGCAAGCTAAGTGATTAAAACCTCTAGTTTAGAGGTTTTAATCTTCTGTTTTAGTGCCTGCAGCTTTTTCTTTCAGTGAGATAAAGCGTTGCTTATCTATATCGAAACGGGCCCGTGTCGCATCCATACTGGCTAAGCGTTGTTTGATCTGCTCATCGATATTGCTGATTTCAGTTTTGGCATCTAAGAGTTCCTTATTTACCTCGTCAGGTAACGGCTTTTTGCGATTATTAAAGCCATCTACTCTTTTCTGAATATTACCCAAGCGTACAACAGTACCTTCCCTGCGTTGTTTCAGGCCGGTAATCGTGATCTCGTCCATTTGCAGATTACGGTCGCGCGCGAGATCGATTTCTTCTTGGGTGGTATATGAGGCCAGTAATGCGCGGTCACGCCTTGCCAATTCCTGATTTTTCTCAGCGACCGCCGTAGCTTGCGCGGGTGCCGCTACGTTACGTTGAATCACGATGCCTCGTGAATTAATGACGGTATTATCGCGCCCTGAATATTGTGCCGGAATGCTGTCTCCGTAGTGCGTTATTCCTTTTTCATCTACCCATTTTACGATCTTGCCACTGCCTCCCTGCTTATTGGATTCAGCGGCTATCGCCTGCTGGCAAACACAGAGTGCTGCCAAAAAAAGCAAAGCAGATGTGGCTACGGGCGACCGTAAGTTATACATATCTTTCTAAAATCCCCAGGATAGATGTGATTGCAATATTCTTTATTATGGAAAGATTCTGCGCCATATCAGGTTGACTCCGCAAATGATATCTATCGAGACGTTCTACCTAATGACAAAAAGTGTCATTATTTTAAAGAGGCATGAAAAACTGATTATTCTGTAGATTGGACGCTTTTCCAAGCAGAGAGTTTCTTCTCTTTAGATATTGAGGCATTGGCAGGGCTGGTAGATGGCAATTTCGTAAAGCGAATGTGACTAGTATTTTTTAGTGTCGGCAATATGTAGCGTTTGAATGCAGCTTCTGCTTTTGTGCCATTGAAGAAAACGGAGTGAATATGGGGGTGTAACAGGAAAAAGTGCGAGAAATCATTGGCGATGATGGATATTTCCTCAATATCACTATCTAAGCTGCCCTCTCGTTCACACTCCTGTACAACATCCCAGATGGCGATGCCATTTTGAATCAGGATCTGAAGCCTTGTTGCATATGGCAGGTGTGGCGATGCGCCAAAAAGCTCACCCATTATTTGCCAGAATAGGTTGTGCGGATGCCCGTAGTACTCTTGTTTGGTGAGCGATACCTGCCCAGGCATGGAGCCTAGGATGAGTATTTTTGCATCAGGCGCTGCTATTGGAGCGAAGCAGTTGATGATTGCCATGGTGTTTGAGTAATCGCTTAAATACAGAGTTAAATGACGCCGTAGGCTTGGCGATAGGCTTCAATCGCTGGTTTGAATGTTGCAAGCTCAGGGGCGCCTTGCAAGTATTTTATTAAATCTGCCAATCCGGCAATACTAATCACTGGTAAGCCATTTCTTTGTTCAACTTCTTGCACTGCGGACAGCTCGCCTAAGCCTCGCTCTTGCCGATCAAGCGCAATCGTGACACCGCAGGGAGTCGCATTGGCTTGCTGGATGATATCGACAGATTCGCGGATGGATGTTCCCGCCGAGATCACGTCATCCACGATCAGCACTCGCCCTTGTAAGGGTGCGCCCACGATAGTGCCCCCTTCACCGTGATCTTTGGCTTCCTTGCGATTATAGGCATAAGGCACATTGCGTCCTTGTCTTGCCAGTGCAATGACGATGCACGCTGCAAGGGTGATGCCTTTATATGCCGGGCCAAACAGCATGTCGAATTGGATACCTGATTTGATGATAGCGGCAGCATAGAATTCGCCTAGCTTCATCAGGCTTTCACCGTCATTGAAGAAGCCGGCATTAAAAAAGTAAGGGCTGAGGCGTCCGGCTTTGGTTTTAAACTCACCAAAACGCAGAACTTGTTTATTAATAGCAAACTGGATGAATTCTTGCGTAAAATCCTGAGTAGAGCTTTGGCTGGTATTGATCATGGCGACTAGATAACGAAGGGTTTGAATTGTTACGTATTATATCTGCGAATCTCAATGGCATACGCTCTGCCGTCAACAAAGGTTTTTTAACATGGATGGCAAAGCAGGATGCCGACATCATCTGCATGCAAGAACTAAAGGCGCAGGCTGATGATTTGACGCCAGAAACGTTGGCACCAGCAGGCTATCAAGGCTATTTTCATTATGCCGAGAAAAAAGGTTACAGCGGTGTTGGCATTTACTGTAGAAAAACGCCTGACGCTGTTATTGAAGGGCTCGGCCATGCAGATATCGATGCTGAAGGGCGATACATCGAGCTGCGATTCGGTAATCTAAGCGTGGTCTCCCTTTATCTTCCCTCGGGCTCAAGTGGTGAAGAGCGTCAGACGGTTAAATTCAGTGTGATGGCAAGGTTTCTTCCCCATCTGATTAATCTTAAAGCAACGGGGCGAGATGTCGTCATTTGTGGTGATTGGAACATCGCACACAAAGAGGCCGACTTGAAAAACTGGAAAGGCAACAAGAAAAACTCCGGCTTTCTGCCAGAAGAGCGGCTCTGGATGACGGAACTATTTGAGAATCATGGCTGGGTAGATGCCTACCGTTATCTGCACCCTGATACCTTGGATGAATGCTATACATGGTGGAGTAACCGCGGGCAGGCTTGGGCCAAGAATGTGGGTTGGCGTATCGATTACCAAGTCGCCACGCCTGAGATAGGTAAAAAAGCCATAAAGGCTAGTATTTATAAAGCTGAGCGTTTTTCTGACCACGCGCCTTTATTGATCGACTATCTGGCGTAATAACAAAGGCTGAGAATGAATAGTTTAATTTTCAGCCTTTGAGTTCCAAGGCGCTATTTTAAGAAGCAACAGCATGCCGGGGATGGCCGCTAAAAAACAGAACAGGAAGAAAGAAACCCAGCCAAGCATATCAACCAGATAGCCAGTGGCTGCATTGGCAAAAGTGCGGGGAACTGCTGCAAGGCTCGTAAATAGTGCGAATTGCGTTGCGCTATAAAGCGGGTCTGTATTCTTGGCGATGTAGGCAACAAAAGCCGCTGTACCTAAACCCACGCCAAAGGCTTCAATGCCAATTACGATACCTAACCATAATAGATCGTGTCCAACGACGGCTAGCCATGCAAAGCCCAATATGGCTAACATCTGTACTGCCCCAAATAGCCATAAAGCGCGGTTGATGCCCAAGCGTATCATCCATATGCCACCTAGTAATCCACCGATCACGCTGGGCCACAAACCGGCGTTCTTGGCGATCAGACCGATTTCGGTCTTACTGAAACCCATATCTAGATAGAACGGGGTAGCAAGTGCTGTGGCCATGCTATCGCCAAGCTTATAGAAGAATATGAAAGCTAGAATCAGTAAGGCGGAGTTCAGTCCGTTGCGATGAATAAATTCATTGAATGGCTCAACTACTGCCGCTTTTAGTGTTTTTGGGCGCCCCGGTTTGAGCGCTGGTTCTTTTACAACTAAAGTCATTAGGATGCCGGGCAGCATAAATAATGCCGTGATTAGGAATACACTATCCCAAGCCAGATGATCTGCAAGTATTAAAGATAGAGAGCCTGGCACTAGACCAGCGATTTTGTAGGCGTTCACATGAATGACATTGCCCATGCCTAATTCAATATCGGGCAATATCTCGCGCCGATAAGCATCAATGACGACATCTTGGCTGGCACTGAAAAATGCAACGCAAGCGGCAAGATAAGCAATCGTCCAAATATCTAAAACCGCATGTAGTTCACCAAAAAGTGGGATGCTAAGCAGCAACGCAATTTGTGACACTAATAACCAACCACGCCTGCGCCCCATCGGAGGAATGTAACGATCAAATATCGGTGCCCATAGAAATTTCCATGTGAATGGCAGCTGTATCAAAGCAAAGAGACCTATCGCTTTGAGGTTTACGCCTTCGGATCTTAGCCATGCGGGCAATAAGCTGATGAGTATGAATAATGGTAGGCCAGAGCTAAAACCAGTGAAGATGCAGATAAGCATGCGCTTGTTGAATAGCACATCGCGGATGGCAGGATTGTTTGTTGTCATGGGCGTAACATTACCCGAAATAGCATGCCTCGTGCCACAATATCGGCATGTTGGAACTCAGCTTATTTAGTGCTTTTCTGGTTGGCCTGCTTGGTGGCGGGCATTGCGTCGGTATGTGTGGCGGTATTGTCGGTGCTGTCACCATGACATTGCCGCAGAGTAAACCGAAACTTGGGTTCATCTTTAGTTATAACAGCGGGCGCATCGTTAGCTATGGTCTGGCAGGTTTGCTTGCAGGGTTCTTGGGTGCTTCAAGCTTGTTTCTTGACCATGTTCTGCCAGTACAAAAAATATTGTATGGCTTGGCAAGCGGGATGCTCGTGCTCTTAGGGTTGTATCTCGCGGGCATTTGGCATGGCGTGACTTATTTGGAGCGTATTGGTGTTGCACTATGGGTGCGGTTGCAACCCTATTCCAAGCGGTTTCTTCCAGTGCAGACCTTATCCCAAGGTTTCCTAGTCGGTGCGATATGGGGTTGGTTGCCCTGCGGGCTTGTTTATAGCGTGTTAATTGCCGCCATTGCTACAGGTAATGCATTGGATGGCGGTTTGTTAATGCTCGTCTTTGGCGTAGGTACATTACCGACTTTGCTTGCGATGGGTATGACGGCCGTTAAGCTGAAAAAGGCGTTACAGAATATTTGGCTTAGACGATTGAGTGGTTTGATCGTGCTGTATTTTGGCGTAGCCGGACTGTGGCGACTTTTATACTAAATGGCTATTCAGATTGTTGTAATCGATACATTGCCAAGCTACCTAGCAAGTTTGGCATAAAGCTAATTGGATGGCCGTTCGTTAATACAAAACGCTCTTTCACGCGAATATTGTGTTTTTCGCAGAATTCATCAAAATCCTTGATGGTGCAAAGGTGCACATTTGGTGTGTCGTACCATTGATAAGGTAGGTTTTCGGAGACAGGCATCTGCCCTGCAATGAGCTGGGAACGCAGTGGCCAGTAGCCGAAATTCGGGAATGTCACGATAGCTTCACGGCCAACACGTAACATTTCTTGGATGATGCCTTCTGTGTTTTGAACAGCTTGCAATGTCTGTGAAAGGATGACGACATCGAAAGACTTGTCATCGAATCCAGACAGTCCTGCTTCCAAGTCCATTTGGATCACATCGATATTGTTCTGCATGCTGGCGAGCCAGTTGGCATCATCTTTTTCAACGCCATAGCCGCGTACTTCCAGTGTATCTCGTAGGTAACCGAGTAATGCGCCATCTCCACAGCCAAGATCCAAAACTTTAGCACCAGCCCCTATCCATTTTGCTATTAACGCAAAATCTCTACGTTTTTTTGCGGCTTCAACAAAATTTGGTTGACTGTTTGACATTATTCGCCCTTTATCTTGATCTTGCGGAAGTAGGCACGCAGGATATTGTGATAATGCGGGTCAGGCATTAGGAAGGCGTCATGCCCGTGGGCGGCAGTCACTTCAGCGTAACTGACTGAGCGCTTATTATCGAGCAAGGCTTGTACGATTTCGCGTGAGCGTGCAGGTGAGAAGCGCCAATCACTAGTGAACGAAATCACAAGGAACTTGGCTTTAGCGCGCGCTAAAGCCGCGGCCAGATTGCCGTTGTATTCAAGCGCTGGATCATAGTAATCCAATGCACGGGTCATGCGTAAATAAGTGTTGGCATCGAACTCTGCTGCGAATTTATCGCCTTGATAGCGCAGGTAAGATTCCATTTCGAATTCGACATCAAAGCTATACTTGATCTCGCCTTCGCGTAGCTTGCGCCCGAATTTTGCACCCATCGCATCATCAGAAAGATAGGTGATGTGCCCTAACATACGGGCGATGCGTAAACCTCGTCGTGGCACGACCCCATGTTCGTAATAGTCACCACCGTAAAATTCTGGATCGGTGATGATCGCCTGACGTGCGACTTCATTGAATGCCATGTTCTGTGCTGTCAGGTTTGGCGCGGATGCGATCAGCAATGCATGTTGTATGCGGTCAGGGTAGCTCAACGTCCACTGCAAAGCTTGCATGCCACCAAGGCTGCCACCGACGACTGCTGCTAGTTGCTCAATGCCAAGATGATCCGCTAGGCGCGCTTGAGAATCTACCCAGTCTTCTACTGTGAGCAATGGGAATGTGGCGCCCCAAGGTTTTTGCTTTGCCGGATTGATGGTAGCAGGGCCGCTGCTGCCATGACAGCCCCCAAGATTATTTAAAGCTATGACAAAGAAACGATTGGTATCTAATGGTTTGCCGGGGCCGATGAGGTTGTCCCACCAGCCGGGGTGTTTGTCATTTTCACTGTGGAATCCTGCAGCATGATGGTTGCCAGAGAGTGCGTGGCAGATCATCACTGCATTGGATTTTTCGGCATTCAGGGTGCCATATGTTTCATAGACGATATCGTACTCAGGCAGGACTTCGCCGCTTTTAAGCGTGAGTAGCTTGCTAAAATGCGCTACTTGCGGGGTAACGATACCGATGGATGTTGAATCTGACATGCTCGGATTATACTACGGCTATGAGCAACGCTAAAAATCCAAATATTGAAAGTTATCAAGGCATCGCCCCTGACATTGCAGAAGGTGTCTTTATCCATCATTCTGCAACAGTGATCGGTGATGTGAGTCTTGGTGAGGATGTCTCCATTTGGCCGGGTACCATAGTGCGTGGAGATGTGAATCATATCCGCATCGGCAAAGGGAGTAATGTGCAGGATCTCAGTATGTTGCATGTTAGCCACAAGTCGAGCTGGGCACCAGATGGCTCACCGCTCATGATTGGTCAGAATGTCACGATTGGGCATCGGGTGATTTTGCATGGGTGCACTATCGAAGACGAGTGCCTGATCGGCATGGGCAGCATCGTCATGGATAATGTGATCGTGCAAAAACATGTGTTAGTGGGTGCGGGTAGTTTAGTACCAGAAGGCAAGGTGCTGGAGAGTGGATATCTCTATCTAGGCAGTCCTGCTAAGAAAGTGCGCGCATTGACTGATGCCGAGATTGCACATTTTATATATTCGGCAAATCACTACATGCGCTTAAAAAACCAGTATCTACTTCAGGCAACCTGAGGTGACGCGGAGGATACCCGCTAGGTCTTTAGTTGAATAGATATCTTGAAATCCAGCTATAGATAATAGTGCGCTTACCTGATCTGCCTGATTGTAGCCATGTTCAAGCATCAACCAGCCGTCTGCATTTAGAAACTGTTTGCTAGTTTCGATGATTTTGCGGATATCGTCTAAACCATCTATGCCTGATGCTAATGCACTTAATGGTTCGAAGCGGAGATCGTCTTGATGCAAATGCGGGTCTGTTGCTTCGATGTAAGGAGGGTTGCTGACGATGATATCGAATCTCTCATCATTGATGCTTGAGAACCAATTGCTTAATAGGAAACGAGTGTTTGAGACATTTAATGTTGTCCCGTTTTGCTTGGCAATTGCCAGTGCTTTTTCTGATCTATCAACGGCGGTTATTTGGCTTATTGGCCTGTTGATGGCGATTGCTAAGGCAATGGCGCCAGTGCCAGTGCCTAAGTCTAGTACATTGAATTTTTTGTCTTCGGGTATTTTTGCTAATGCCGCTTCGACCAATGTTTCGGTATCGGGACGTGGAATCAAGGTATCAGGTGTCACCTTGAGATCTAATCCGAAGAACTCTCGTTTGCCAGTGATGTAGGCGATAGGTTCGCCATCGATTCGGCGGGCTAGTAGTGACTCAAATCTGTCGCGTACGTCTGGTTGGATAAGGTCTTCTTCGTGTGCAATCAGCCATGCATGCGAGACATCGCCTAATGCATGCGCCAAAAGGGCGCGTACTTCTATGCGTGCCTCCGTCTGGTCATATGCCAGCTTTTCAACTAAGCGATTACGGGCGCAAGCAATTAGGTTTCTAAGGTGTGCCATTAAATGAGCTTAATCAATGCTGGCTTAAAGGCTTAATTGTCTTCGCCCAAACTCGCCAGCAAATCGGCCTGATGTTCTGCCGCTAATGCACCGATCAGCTCATCCATATCGCCCTCGGTAATCGCATCGATTTTATATAAGGTCAGATTGATCCGGTGGTCCGTGATGCGGCCTTGCGGATAGTTGTAGGTGCGAATACGTTCCGAGCGATCACCACTACCGATGAGGGATTTACGTTCGGAGGCTATCTTGGATTGTTGTTCGTTTTCCTGCTTGGCTTTGATGCGTGCTGCAAGCACTTGCATCGCCTGCGCTTTATTTGAATGCTGACTGCGGCCATCCTGACACTCAACCACAATGCCTGTAGGAAAGTGAGTGATACGTACTGCTGAGTCGGTCTTGTTGATATGTTGTCCACCAGCCCCAGAAGCGCGGAAAGTATCAATGCGGATATCAGCTGGATTAATAGTGACATCGCTGACTTCATCTACTTCAGCCAACACAGCAACCGTGCAGGCGGATGTATGGATGCGACCTTGTGTTTCTGTATCCGGTACACGCTGTACCCGATGGCCTCCGGATTCGAATTTTAGTTTGGAGTAAGCACCAAAACCTTCGATCTTCGCAATGATTTCCTTATATCCACCGACTTCAGAATCACTGGCTGACACGACGTCTACTTTCCAGCGCTGGCGTTCGGCATAGCGTGAATACATGCGGAACAAGTCACCAGCAAAGAGTGCCGATTCGTCACCACCAGTACCTGCGCGGATCTCAAGAAAGATATTGCGTTCGTCATTAGGGTCTTTGGGCAGTAGCAGTTTTTGTAATTCAATGTCGATCTGCTCGACTCGGACTTTTGCTGATTCGATCTCTTCCTGCGCGAATTCTTTCATCTCAGGGTCGCTGAGCATCTGTTGTGCTTCTTTCAGGTCAGCTTCGCATTGCTCATAAGCGCGGTATTGCTCAACGATTGGTGTGATCTCGGCATGCTCACGGGATATCTTGCGATAGTTATCCATGTTATTGGTAGCATCTTCACTACTCAACAAACGGTTAAGTTCATCTAGGCGCTCGCTCAGGGTGGCGAGCTTTTTTATCATCGAGGGTTTCATTGACCTGCAGACTTCATTGATTATTTAATTGATATAACTGGCGTAGTAGTGATTCCAGCTGTTCGTGGTTGTCGCCTTGCATATTACTCAGCGCATGGCTGGGGCCGTGCAGCAGTTTATTGGTCAATGCATTGCTCAAACTCTCGAGCACGAGGGTGGGATCTTCGCCGCGGGCAATCATTTTCTGTGCTTTTTCAAGCTCGTTGCGGCGGTATCTTTCAGCTTGATCGCGTAGCGCGCGAATCGTTGGTACAGAGTCACGCGTTTTCAGCCATTGCATGAAATTCTCTACACGTAGTTCGATAATCGCTTCTGCTTGTGTGGCAGCCTCCTGACGATTAACCAAGCCTTCTTGTACAACAGAGGCTAGATCGTCTACTGTATATAAGAATATGTCATCAAGCTCACCGACCTCTGGTTCGATATCTCTTGGTACGGCAAGGTCTACCATGAAGATAGGGCGATGCTTACGTGTTTTGATGGCGCGCTCCACCATGCCTAGTCCTAATATAGGGAGTTGGCTGGCGGTGGATGTGATGACGATATCGAACTCGCTTAATCTGTCTGGAAGATCAGCGAGTAATATCGCATCGCCACCTATGCCTTGAGCGATTGCATTACCTCGCTCAAGTGTCCGATTGGCAACGGTGATAGATTTTGGCTGGTGCGTAGCGAAATGCTCTGCGCAAAGTTCGATCATCTCCCCTGCACCGATAAACAATACTTTCTGGTTGTGCAGGCTACCGAAGATGCGTTGTGCTAGCTTGACCGATGCAGCGGCCATCGAAATAGAGCTGGCACCGATATTGGTTGCAGTGCGCACTTCTTTTGCGACAGTGAAAGTCCGCTGAAACAGCTTGTGTAGCAATGTGCCTAATGTGCCGGCATTCTCTGCGATTTTCACGGCCTGTTTCATCTGGCCAAGTATCTGTGCTTCGCCCAGCACCATGGAATCTAGGCCTGATGCCACGCGGAATGCATGTTTCACGGATTCTTGACTAGGCAAGGTGTACATATATGGCTGGATGTTTTGTGGTTGCAGCTTGTGATACTGCGCTAACCATTCCAGCGCTTTTTGCGGGTTCTCTGTATTGCAGTAAACCTCGGTGCGGTTGCATGTAGATAATATCGCTGCTTCATGGATGCCGTGCATGCTCAGGTCGCGTAATGCGTGGCCTAGCTTTTCATTCTGAAAAGCGACGTTTTCGCGGACATCAATAGGGGCAGTGGTGTGGTTTACACCCACAGTAAATAAATGCATCCGGTATTTTCCCGTATCACAGGCACTAAGGCAACAACTTCAATGGCAACAATGTCGCTTGCATCGTGAATATCATCTTGAGTGGGTGTATTGCATAAAACTTTGAATTTTCTAACCTATATCCATTCAAAAGCTGCCTTGGTCAACGAATTTTGGTTAAAATAGCAACCTTTATGTCTTTGTAACTATATTAAATATCATGGCTAAACCATTCAGAATCGCCCCTAGTATCCTTTCTGCCAACTTTGCAAAGCTCGGACAGGAGATCACCGATGTCATCACATCCGGTGCTGATATCGTCCACTTTGACGTCATGGATAACCATTACGTTCCCAATCTGACGATTGGTCCATTGGTTTGTGAGGCGATTCGCCCAGTGACAGATGCGATCATCGATGTGCATTTGATGGTGAAGCCTGTTGACCGTATCATCCCTGACTTTGCAAAAGCGGGTGCCAATATCATCACTTTTCACCCGGAAGCGTCTGACCATATTGATCGCAGCCTTTCACTGGTACGTGATAATGGCTGTAAGTCTGGCCTGGTATTTAACCCGGGTACGTCATTGAGCTATCTGGATTATGTGATGGATAAGGTCGACATGATTCTTTTGATGTCAGTAAACCCTGGTTTTGGCGGTCAGAAATTCATCCCCGGTACGTTGGATAAATTACGTGAAGCGCGTAAACGTATCGATGCTTACACAGAAAAAACCGGTCGTGAGATCTGGTTGGAGATCGATGGTGGTGTGAACGTTGCCAATATCGCCGCGATCGCTGAGGCAGGTGCAGATACATTCGTCGCTGGTTCCGCTGTATTCGGTGCGGCTAAAGATACTGACCCTAATCGTTACGACACGATTATCGGTAACCTGCGTGCTGAATTAGCCAAGGTCTCATCGTAATCAAAATGCCTTCCCCAATCTTTGAAAAACAAAATAGTTGGCGATGGTGGCGTAAATAGTCACCACATCGTTTGGCGCCGTTGAGCGCCGAAATCGCTAATTTAAGATTTTGGGGAATTTTCATGCAGCACACATTAAGTAAACAGGAATTTGAAGCCCTTGCAGGCGAGGGTTTCAACCGTATTCCGCTGGTCGTTGAGACGTATGCTGATCTCGATACACCGCTTTCACTCTACCTAAAGCTCGCTAATAAGCCATATTCCTACCTGCTTGAATCTGTTCAGGGCGGCGAGCGTTTCGGGCGGTATTCCATCATAGGCTTACCTGCAAAAACACGCATCGTGGTGCATGGCAACGATGTGAATGTGCTGCAAGATGGCAAAGTGATCGAATCATCTCGTGATGCCAATCCGCTAGACTTCGTGCAGGAATACCAAGCCAGATTCAAAGTGCCTCCGCATGAAGGTCTGCCGCGTTTTACTGGTGGTTTAGCAGGCTATTTCAGCTATGAAACGATTCGTTATATCGAACGTAGATTAGCCGCGACTAAAAAGCCTGATGCGATTGGTGTGCCGGATATCTTGCTAATGGTTTCAGAAGAGCTGGCCGTTATCGATAATTTATCTGGCAAACTTTATTTCATCGTGTATGCCAATCCGGCAGATGCGAATAGCTACGATAATGCTTTGGTGCGTTTGAATGGCTTGGTTCGCCAACTCAGAGAATCTGTGAATATCCCTGAAGCGACAGCGATGCAGGCAACCACTGCCAGCTCTGAATTTGGCGAAGATAATTTCAAGGCCGCTGTTAAAAAAGCGCAGGAATACATCATTGATGGCGACATCATGCAAGTGGTGTTGTCGCAACGCATGGCGCAGCCTTTTCTTGCGCCACCATTGTCACTTTATCGCGCATTACGCAGTTTGAACCCTTCCCCTTATATGTTTTATTACGATATGGATGACCATCATGTCGTTGGCGCTTCGCCTGAGATACTCGTGCGCCTAGAAGATGATACGGTCACCTCTCGCCCTATCGCGGGGACACGCGCACGTGGCAAGACGCGCGAGCAGGATATCGCCTTGGCTGAAGAGCTGCTAGCTGATCCAAAAGAGATCGCTGAGCATGTACAGTTGATGGATCTTGGCCGTAATGATGTCGGCCGTGTGGCACAAACTGGTACCGTAAAAGTGACAGACAAGATGACCATCGAGCGTTATTCACACGTGATGCATATTGTCTCGAATGTCGAAGGCAAGCTAAAACCCGGTATGCAGGCTATCGATGTATTAAAGGCGACATTCCCTGCTGGCACACTGAGTGGTGCTCCCAAAGTGAGGGCGATGGAGATCATTGATGAGTTGGAGCCCAGTAAACGTGGCATCTATGGTGGTGCAGTAGGCTACCTTGGTTTTAATGGTGATATGGATTTAGCAATCGCCATACGCACAGGCGTCATTAAGGATGGTATGCTCTATTCGCAAGCAGGGGCAGGCATCGTTGCAGACTCTGTTCCCGAGAGTGAATGGATAGAAACCCAAAATAAAGCGCGTGCAGTTTTACGCGCCGCGGAGATGGTACTAGCAGGTCTCGATAACAGCGAGGTTTAGCATGCCCTTACTCAATAGCTTGCGCTTACGCAGGCTGCTCGTCATCACGCTTGTCTATTTTATTATGGGCAAGTTAGGCCTCCTCATTCCCAATCTTTCACCCGGCGTTACCATGATATGGTTGCCCAGCGGCATTGCTGTAGCAGCGTTGATGCGCTGGGGATACTTCTATTGGCCAGCGATTTTCGTCGGGGCTTTTCTTGCGGATGGTAGCCAAACAGGCTTTGCCTATTTCTGGGTCTATTGCGGTATCGGTGTAGGCAGCACCGTTGCAGCCCTATTGACGACATGGCTGCTAAAACGCTTCAAATTCTCACCAACTTTAAACCATATCCGCGATATTGCCCTGATGGCATTGTTCGCAGGTTTAGGGACTGTGATCGCGGCGACCTTTGGTATCGGCAGCTTAGTCATGGGTGGCATTATCCCAACCACAGAAATCTCTGAATCATGGATGATATGGTGGGCAGGCGATACTGTTGGCGTATTACTGGCATTGCCAACTTTGCTGAATGTCTCTAAAGATAAATTGAAGCAGTTATGGAAGCAAAGCACACATTACCTTTTTTGGGTGGGTCTTGTGTTCACTTTGCAGTTGCTCATCTTCAGGTTTATTCATCCTGACTCGTGGCAATTCATGTTGCTGGCATTCATTGTATTGCCCTTGGTGATATGGGTCACGATGCGCTTTGGATTGATTGGCGCTGCATTGCTAGTGCTCGGATTGTCTGTGATATCAGTGTGGTCTGCCGCTGATGGGCAAGGGCCATTCTCGCAGCCAGACCCACATCAGACCGCATTAGAGCTCTGGGTATTTATGAGCACAATGTCTTTAGTTGTATTCCTCATCACCGTTTTGCAGGCGGAATGGCAGGCGAGTGAAAAAGCATTGCGAAGCAGTGAAGCTAAACTACGTGCGGTGATTGAGGGCGCGTTGGATGCTATCGTGACGATTGATGAGAATGGACATCTTGTCGAGTTTAATCCTGCGGCAGAGCGGATCTTTGGCTATCAACGCTCACAGGTGATTGGTCGCCCCTTAGCGGAGGTCATTATTCCGCCGCAACATAGAAAAGCCCATGCAGCAGGTCTTAGTCATTATGTTGCTACTGGCGAAAAAAAGATCTTCGATAAACGGTTGGAGCTCACTGCGGTGCGTGCAGATGGATCAGAGTTTCCAGTAGAACTCACGATCACATCGCTGGATAATTCAGGATTTCCGTTGATGACAGGCTTTATTCGCGATATCACCGAGCGTAAGCAGGCGGAACAGGAGATTCGTAACCTTGCCTTTTTCGATGCGCTGACGACCTTGCCCAATAGGCGCTTATTATTGGATCGTCTTGAACAGGCACTGAATGCGAGTAATCGTACTCAGATGCATGGCGCAGTGATCTTCATCGATCTGGATAATTTTAAGGCCTTGAATGATACGCGTGGTCATGCGGTCGGTGATCTGCTATTGATCGAGGTTGCGCAGCGCTTGCGCCAGTGTGTACGTGCCGAAGATACGGTTGCGCGTCTTGGTGGCGATGAGTTTGTGATATTACTTGAAGATCTGAGTACTGATATCACGCAATCGCTGGCGCAGGTCAAATTGGTAAGCGAAAAAGTACAGGCGGCAATCAATCAACCGTATTCACTGCAGAATTTCGAACACCATAATTCCTCGAGTATCGGCATTAGCACTTTCTGCGGTAATGATGTTAGTCCCGATGATTTGTTGAAGCGCTCTGATACTGCGATGTATCAGGCAAAGAACGCCGGGCGTAATACACTGATGTTCTTTGACCCTGCGATGCAGGCAAACCTGGAAAAGCGTATCTCTCTAGAGGCGCAACTACGTATCGCGTTAGCTCAGAATCAATTCCGTGCTTATTTCCAACCACAACTTAATTCAGAGAGAAATATCTTCGGCGCAGAGCTATTGATTCGTTGGGAGCATCCCCAGCATGGCCTGATTCTGCCAATGGAATTTATCCCAATTGCTGAAGATACGGGCCTCATCGTCCCGATCGGGCATTGGGTTTTGCAGCAAGCTTGCGAGCAGATACGGGCATGGCAAACCTTGCCGCAAGCGCAAAACTTGCGATTAGCGGTCAATGTGAGCGCGCGCCAATTCAAGCAAAGGAATTTTGTGGATGAACTGACGGCATTGATCGTAAAAACCGGCGCTAACCCAGAGTTGTTAGAGCTGGAGCTGACAGAAAGCACCTTGCTCGATAATGTTGAGGATACGGTCAAAAAGATGTTTGCTTTGCGTGCGGTCGGCGTGCATTTCTCTATGGACGATTTTGGGACGGGTTATTCGTCACTATCCTATTTAAAACAGCTGCCACTGACCCAAGTTAAGATCGATAAGTCATTTGTACGAGATATCGCGATTGATGCTAACGATGCGGCCATCGTGCAGGCGATTATTGGCATGAGCCAGACCTTAGGGTTAAGTGTGATTGCAGAAGGCGTAGAAACCGAAGCGCAGTTTGATCTGCTGAGAGAGTATGGTTGTAGGCAGTTCCAAGGCTATATGTTTGCAAAGCCTGCTCCGTTAGAAAACCTTGAAGCGATGCTACTGTCAGAGCGTGGGTAAAAACACGGGCTTTCGTTTATACGCGATTCCGGCGAAAATAGCAGGCTATTCGATTATTTTAAGTTGATCGCTCTGTAAAAAGAGCAAAGGCAAATTATGTTGTTGATGATAGATAATTATGACTCCTTCACCTATAACCTCGTGCAATATCTTGGGGAATTGGGGCAGGATGTAGTGGTTTATCGGAATGATGAGATCGATCTGGCAAAAGTGGCTGAACTTAAGCCGCGCCATATCGTGATCTCCCCGGGGCCATGTACACCAAATGAAGCGGGTATTTCGGTGCCGCTGATCAATGAGTTCGCCGGTAAGATCCCGTTGCTTGGCGTTTGCCTTGGGCATCAAAGTATAGGGCAGGCATTTGGCGGTAATATCATTCACGCCAAAAAGCTGATGCATGGTAAGACCTCGCAAGTCATGCATCAAGATGTCGGGGTATTCAAAGGGTTGCCTAATCCCTTCACTGCAACGCGTTATCACTCATTGGTAATCGAACGTGAGACTATTCCAGATTGCCTAGAGATCACTGCTTGGACTGATGATGGTGAGATCATGGGCGTGCGCCATAAGACTCTACCTGTCGAGGGCGTGCAATTCCACCCGGAATCCATCCTGACTGAGTATGGCCACGAATTGCTGGATAATTTCCTGAAAGCTTATTGATGGAAATGACGGTGAAGGCTGCATTACAAAAGCTGATAGAGCATCAGGATTTTACGCATGAAGAGATGCTCTCTATCATGCGGCAAGTCATGGCCGGCGCTTTCACTCCTGCGCAAATCGCGGGGCTGCTCATTGGCCTGCGTGTGAAAGGTGAGACGGTCGATGAGATCGCTGCTGCTGCGCAAGTCATGCGTGAGCTTGTGACGAAAGTGCAAGTCAATGATGATGCTTACCTAATCGATACATGTGGCACCGGTGGTGCTGTGAATAAAGCATTTAATGTCTCGACTTGTTCTGCTTTCGTTGCCGCAGGTGCTAACGCCAGAATCGCCAAACATGGCAACCGTGCTGCATCATCTAAAACGGGTAGTGCAGATGTGCTTGAAGCTTTAGGTGTGAATATCAACTTACAACCCGAGCAAGTAGCAGCCTGCGTAAATGAAGTGGGTATCGGTTTTATGTTTGCCCCCAACCATCACAGTGCAATGAAGCATGCCGCACCAGTGAGACGTGAATTAGGTGTACGAACGTTATTTAATTTGTTAGGGCCTTTGACCAACCCAGCTGGTGCCAAGCGGCAAGTGATGGGTGTTTTTCACAAAGATTTAGTACCTTTGCTTGCTAATGCGTTGCAACGTCTCGGTAGTGAACATGTGATGGTGGTACACAGTGCAGATGAGATGGATGAGATATCTTTCGCGGGTGATACTTACGTCGCGGAATTAAAAGATGGCGTGGTGACTGAGTACACGCTGAACCCAAAAGATTTTGGCATGCCGCTCCATCATGTTGATAGTATTCGTGTGGAAAATGCGGAAGAATCCAGTCGCCTGATTACATCTGTGCTCAATGGCGAACAAGGCCCGGCGCGCGATATCGTCTTATTGAATGCGGGTGCCGCAATCTATGTGGCTGGTGTCGAAAGCACCTTGCAGGCTGGCATCAAAAAAGCGGCTGAGGTGATAGATTCAGGCGCTGCGCTTGCCAAGTTAAATGCGCTGAAAAAGTGCAGTAACGCTTAGGCCGCCAGTTGTGTTCAAATTACTTTTGGTCATTGTTATTGCCGTCATCTACACGGCGTTCAATTACAAATCACTTGGATTAACTGATACCAAAGAACAGGCTACGCAAGCGTATGAAGTTACGCAAAATATGCGCTCAGGTGTTGCAGCGGCACAAGACATCCAAACCGCATTTGAGAGTCACATTAGTAATCTGCAGGTCAATGCAAAAGCGCAAGTAGTGAAAGTGTTGCCAGATGATAATGAGGCACCTCGCCATCAACGGTTCATTCTAAAACTTGATAATGGCATTACCCTGCTGGTGGCGCATAATATCGACCTTGCGCCACGAGTCGAGAGTCTAAATGTGGGCGATACCGTCGAATTCAACGGTGAGTATGAATGGAATGCAAAAGGTGGCGTAGTACATTGGACGCACCGTGACCCACAAGGTCGGCATGCCGATGGTTGGTTGCGGCACAATGGTAAAATATATCAGTAGATATTCGCAGGTAGATACGAAGAAAGTTTAGTGACGATATGTCCGACATTTTGAACAAGATTTTGCAGGTCAAGCAGGCTGAGGTCAGGGAGGCCATTGCCCAAAAACCGCTGATGCTTTTGCAGCGTGAGGCCATGAGTATGCCCCCCCCACGTGATTTCGTTGGCGCAATTCGCGCCAAGATTGCGGCTGGGCAGTCTGCTGTAATTGCAGAAATAAAGAAAGCCAGCCCATCTAAAGGGGTGATTCGCGAAGATTTCAGGCCCGATCAGATTGCTGCTAGCTATGCAGCCAATGGCGCCGCTTGTTTATCTGTGCTGACGGATGAGCAATTCTTCCAAGGTCGCCCTGAATATCTCAAACAAGCACGCGCAGCCTGTGATATCCCAGTGTTACGTAAAGATTTCATGATCGAGGCTTATCAAGTCTATGAAGCACGTGCAATGGGGGCAGACTGTATTTTGCTGATTGCGGCTGCATTAGACCTCCCACGTATGCGTATGCTGGAAACGATCGCACACGATTTGAATATGGCTGTACTTGTAGAAGTACACAATGCGGAAGAGTTGGAATTGGCATTGCAGCTTGAAACGCCATTATTAGGTATCAATAACCGTAACTTACGTACTTTTGAAGTGACGCTTGATACCACACTTGATCTATTAGCATCTATTCCAGAAGGCAAAATCGTTGTGACAGAATCTGGCATCTTCACTTCAGATGACGTGAATTTGATGCGCGATCATCATGTCAATACATTCTTGGTTGGTGAAGCTTTTATGCGCCAGCCTGACCCGGGTGCCGAACTTCACAAAGTGTTTGGTTAGGAGTTCTTATGGCACTCGGTCAATATCCACTCACCCGTCCTCGCCGTATGCGTCGTGATGATTTTTCGCGCAGATTAATGCGAGAGAATGTGCTGACGACTAACGACTTGATCTACCCAGTATTCGTGCTTGAAGGGTCTAAGCTCATCGAAGAAGTTACCTCGATGCCGGGTGTTAAACGCCAAAGCATTGATGAATTACTTAAGACTGCAGCCGAATGTGTCCGCTTAGGAATACCTGCATTGGCGTTATTCCCTGTCGTCAGCCAACCCTATAAAAGTTTGGATGCCAGCGAGGCATACAATCCTGAGGGCCTGATTCCAAGAACTATTAAGGCCTTAAAGGCGGCCTTTCCTGAGCTAGGTATTATCACCGATGTAGCGCTTGATCCCTATACGACGCATGGGCAAGATGGCCTTATTGACGGTAGCGGATATGTGCTTAACGATGAGACGATTGCTGTTTTGGTCAAACAAGCGCTTTGCCATGCTCAAGCAGGTGCAGATGTCGTCGCGCCCTCAGATATGATGGATGGACGTATCGGTGCGATTCGCCACGCTTTAGAGTCTGCGGGATATATCGACACGCGAATTTTGGCTTACTCCGCCAAATATGCCTCTGCATTCTATGGCCCGTTCAGGGATGCAGTAGGTTCTGCAGGTAATCTCGGTAAAAGCAACAAATATAATTACCAAATGGATCCTGCCAATACTGATGAGGCTTTAAAGGAAGTTGGGTTGGATCTGCAAGAAGGTGCAGATATGGTGATGGTCAAACCCGGTTTACCCTATCTGGATATCGTCAGGCGTGTAAAAGATGAATTTGGCGTGCCAACTTATGCTTACCAAGTCAGCGGTGAGTACGCGATGTTGAAAGCTGCGATTCAGAACGGCTGGTTGGAAGAAAAGGCCTGTGTCCTCGAGTCTTTGCTGGCATTCAAGCGCGCAGGGGCTGATGGTGTACTGACGTATTTTGCTATGGATGCTGCGCGCTGGCTAGCTGAGTAGAGCTTTCTGCCATCACACTTTCTGCGGCTAATAATTCCTGCAGGTCTTTGGTGTTGGCTTTGGTAGCATTACTGCCTGTAGTCTTGTTCTTGGTCGGTACTCGAATATCATCCAGCTCGAATATACTTAGCTTGATCAAGCCATTCGGCCCATCCAGTGTGAAGACTGGTACTTTCTTTCTGTCCTGTCCTTTTCTATCGTGGCTGCGCCTCTCGTTGCCAATACGATAAGATTTCTCATCACTCTCATACGGTATTTGCTGGTTCAGCAGAAATATTTCGACATCTTTTAGGCTATCTGCAAATAGATGAATATGCGTTTCTGCATAACTGCCCGCAGTACCATCCAACACAGAGCCAGTCAGATGTGGATTAAATCGTTCCAACAACTGCATCACCACCAGTGCATCTGATCGGAGTTGGCGTAAGGCTTGGGGTTGGCTATCACTGTTGTATATTTCGTGAAAAAGCCGAATCTCCTCCTCGATTTCTGTATTCGTCGGCAAGCAATTAGCATCCAATACACCCAGTTGGCGACCCGCTTTACGTTTTGCATAGGCATAGTCTGAGATACCATCTTCAGCCATCATGCGCGCAGCATGTTGTGCGACTAACTGTCGCAGCTGATGTTGTCGCCCACTATTATCCTTTGCCATGACACCCCTCTCAGGTATTTGCCTGTCTAGAAAAGCTGGTCCACCTTGGTGGGTTCTTGAGGATCTTTTTCTTTGGATGGTGAGAAGAATCCAGAGATCGTTTCCAGTAATGATTTATCAGGCTCAGGTGGTGGGAACTCATGATAGAAATACTCATAGATGCCAGCTTCATTATCTTCAACATGTGTCCCTTTTACCGGGTCAATCTTAATGGAATTAACACCCTCCGGTACAGTGTAAGGGTTGTCCGGCGTTCCTTTTAGCACAGGCGTCATGTAGCTGATCCATATCGGTAATGCCGCTTGCCCACCGGTTTCATTATTGCCTAGTGAGCGTGGATGGTCGAAGCCAATCCACGCCACTGCAACCTGTTTTGGGTTAAAGCCGGCAAACCATGCATCGATCTGGTTGTTGGTCGTGCCTGTCTTGCCTGCCAAATCACTACGGCCTATCTGGCGAGCCTTCGCTGCTGTACCGATTCTTGCCACATCCTGCAATATCGAAGTCATGAGGAATGCATTGCGTCCATCGATGACACGTGGCGCATCTTTTCCCGCGATTAAAGGTTTAGCCTGCTCGATCACATGGCCTTGGCTGTCGGTGATCTTGCCGATGATATAAGGTTTGACACGGTAACCGCCGTTGGCAAATATCGCATAGGCACCAGCCATCTGCCAAGGCGTGGCGGAACCTGCACCCAGTGCCATCGCCAAGTACGGAGGATGATCTTTCGGGGAAAAGCCAAATCGGCTGATGTAATCCTGCGCATAATTAACACCAATCGCCTGCAGAATGCGAATAGATACCATGTTCTTCGACTTTGTCAGCGCAGTACGTAGGCGCATAGGCCCTTCGTACTTACCATCAAAATTCTTAGGGTCCCATGATGAGCCACTACCGGTTTCTGCGGCACTCAGTGAGATCGGCTCGTCATTAATGATCGTCGCGGGTGTATAACCTTTCTCTATCGCTGCCGAGTAGATGAAAGGTTTAAAGCTTGAGCCGGGCTGTCTCCATGCTTGCGTCACATGATTGAATTTATTTCGATTAAAGTCAAAGCCGCCCACAAGTGCACGAACTGCCCCATTTTCAGGATCAACTGCCACCAATGCAGATTCTACTTGCGGCAGCTGGGCAATACGCCAGCTATCGGTTAATTTGACGATACGGACGACAGCACCAAATTTTATGCTTCTTTTTTCAGGGTCTTTCTCATTTAATGTTTTCTGAACCAACGCTAGTCCATCACCCTCAATCTCAATATTTTCCCCAGATTTTGAGTGAACGGTCACCGATTTTGGCCCGACTTTTGTAACGATTGCCGGAATCAGACCATTGAATGCCTCAATATCATCCAATGCTTTATCCATCCAGTTAACCTCGTGGTCAGTACTTGTATTGCTTGCCTGAACGACTTTCTCTGGCCCGCGATACCCATGGCGACGGTCATAATCCAGTATGCCTTGCAGAATTGCGGCATTCGCAGCCTCTTGATTACTCTTGAGTATGGTTGTGTAGACTTTCAAGCCGCTACTGTAGATATTATCTTGATAGCGCTGATACATCTCCTGTCTAACCAGTTCTGCCACATAATCTGCCGCTAGATCGCGCGATTGACGTGATGCCTTGAAACGTAAAGGTTCTTTTACCGCTGCCTCATAGCTTGGCTCATCAATGAAGCCATAGTGATACATGTTATATAGCACTTCGCGTTGCCTTTTTATGGCGCGCTTCGGGTTCACGAAAGGATTATATGCAGAAGGCGCTTTAGGCAGACCAGCTAACACAGCAGTTTCAGCTAAAGAAAGCTTATCCAATGGCTTACCAAAGTAGACTTGAGATGCCGCGGCAAACCCATAAGCGCGCTGTCCCAGATAGATCTGATTGATATAAACCTCAAGGATTTTATCTTTACTTAAGCTATGCTCGATCTTGATAGCAAGTAATGCTTCATTGATTTTGCGCTTAAAGGTTCTTTCGCTAGATAAGAAGAAATTACGTGCTACCTGCATGGTAATGGTGCTGGCACCTTCACGGCCGCCGCCAGTAATATTGTTGACTATCGCTCTTAATATGCCGCGCGTATCCACGCCGCCATGCTGGTAGAACCTTCTGTCTTCAATAGCCAGAACCGCAGACTGCATGTTTTTCGGGACATCTTCAATCTTGGTGAATGCCCGGCGCTCTTCACCGAACTCGCCTAGCAGATAACCATCTTCCGAATATACGCGCAACGGTACTTTAGGCCGATAATCTGTGAGGACTTCTAATGAGGGCAGTTCAGGGTATATTAGGGTCGCTGCCAGACCGACAAGTGCTGCGACAACCAATCCGAATACGATTGTGATCAGGATTAAGAACTGCCACCATTTTTTGGGAAACATTTGAATAACTATCTATGTGAAGTAATACAGTATGAATATACTATAAGTGTATGACCAAATAAAATAAAATTAAAAATTGCTTTACAGGGGTTAAACTTGTTGCTAGCATTTAATGTAAATTATCACTAATGTGCGTAACTACCCAATATAGAAAGGGAATTTCGGTTTGAAATTCGACTTTTTTTCAGAAAAAACACCACCACTCATTGGGGTAGATATCACATCTGCCTCAATTAAGATGGTTGAGCTGTCCAAGGGGAGCAAGGGGTCATACCACCTTGAGAGCTACGCTATTGCCCCGCTTTCTAAAGATGCGGTCGTTGATGGCAATATTGTCGAGCTTGAACAAGTCGCCGATGCCGTCAAGCGAGCCTTCAAATTATTGGGCTCTCGCGAGAAGCGGGTAGCTTTGGCTTTGCCAGCCGCGGCTGTCATTAGCAAAAAAGTCATCATGCAGGCAGGCTTACGAGAAGATGACATGGAGCTTCAAGTTGAAGCTGAGGCAAACCAATACATCCCATTTTCACTTGATGAAGTCAATATCGATTTTCAGGAACTAGGCCCTGCGCCTAATAATCCCGAAGAAGTAGAAGTGCTCATCGCCGCTTCGCGTAAAGAAAAAATTGAAGATCGCGTTGCAGCCGCAGAAGGTGCCGGCCTAAAAGTAACAGTCATGGATGTTGAAACATATGCCACGGAAGCCGCTCATTCATTAGTCGCTCAGCAACTACCAAATCGCGGCAATGAGCAAACCGTCATGATCATAGATATCGGCGCGGGCATCATGCACATTAATGTCTTGCACGATAATCAATCTGTTTATATTCGGGAGCAAGCATTTGGCGGCTCGCAACTCACTCAGGAAATCCAACGCCGCTTTGGGTTGACGCTTGAAGAGGCCGAGATCGCAAAAAGAAAAGGCGGCTTGCCTGAGAGTTACGAGCCAGAGGTTCTACAGCCGTTCGTACAAAATCTGGCATTGGAGGTTGCACGAGCGCTTCAGTTCTTTACAAGCTCCACTCAATATAACCGCGTAGATCATATTGTGCTTGCTGGTGGCTGTGCTGCCATACCTTCTGTAGATAGTATTGTGCAAGAGCGTACTCAGGTAAGTACGCTGATTGCTAATCCTTTTTATGGCATGTCCATAAGCTCTAAACTTAAGCAGCAGCAGGCTTTTGTTGATGCACCTTCGCTACTCATCGCATGCGGATTAGCCATGCGAGGTGTCTCACTATGATACGCATTAATCTACTACCTCATCGTCAGATTAAACGTGCAGAGCGTCAACGCGAGTTTAATCTTATGTTGGTGGGCACCTTACTTGTTGGCGCGGTATTAGTTTTTTCTGGGCAAGGAATTATCAGTTCAAGAATTGATGCACAGCAAAGCAGGAATGCTCGACTTGATCAAGCGATTGCTAATCTTGATAAAGAAATTAGTGTCATTAAAGACTTAAAAAGCCAGATTAGTACCGTGCTTGAACGTAAGCAAGCGGTGGAAGGACTGCAAACTAATCGAAGTCAGGCGGTCATCTTGTTAGATGAAGTGGCTCGCCAACTTCCAGAGGGCTTATATATTAAATCCATAAAACAAAAAGATAAGCTGGTGGTTTTGGAAGGTATTGCAGATACGAATGCCCGCGTTGCAACTCTGGTGCGTAATCTTTCAAGCTCAAATTGGCTTGAGTCGCCTAGTTTGGTTGAAATTAAATCGGTTGTAACTAATGGGATCAAGCAAAACGCGTTCACATTAAATGTAAACGTAAAAACTCAGCAGACATCTGATGACAATTCTAAGCCTAAAAAATCAAAGGGCAGAGCTTCATGAAATTAGATGACTTTAATAATATAGATTTTAAAAACATTGGTAATTTGCCTTTACCTGTTAAAGGGGTTTTGCTTGGTATTTTATTAGCGCTAATTGTAGCTGGTGGATATTTTGTCTTTTGGAGCCCATCGCTTGATGAACTTGCCGCAGCAAAAAACAAGGAAAGTGAGTTGCGTCAAGTGTTCCTCACGAAAAAAGGGCAGGCGATAAAACTGGAAGAGTATAAACAACAAATGGTCGAAATCGAAAAGACCTTTGGTGCTCTATTGAAGCAGCTTCCAGATAAGTCTCAAATGGATGGATTGCTCACTGATATTAATCAGGCTGGACTAGAACGTGGGCTCGAGTTCGAGTTATTTAAACCAGGTAAAGAAACATTGGCTGGTTTTTATGCTGAAATGCCGATTTCGATTAAAGTCACAGGACGTTATGATGATTTGGGGGCATTTGCGACAGATGTTTCAAAATTATCACGTATCGTCACCTTAAACGATATATCTATATCTCCAGTCAACATTAAAGATACTAAGGACAAAGGTGATTCATCCCTGTTGGTAATGGACGCAGTCGCTAAAACTTATAGATATCTTGACTCCAGTGAAGTGGCTAGTCAAAAAGCCGCTGATAAAAAAGCCATTAAAAAATAAGGGCTGAACAACAGATGCAAAATTCCTCTAATTTTTTGTTCTTTTTGCCAAAAATGGTACGGTTGCTGATACTAGCAACTGTATCGCTATTTCTTGCTTCGTGCGGGTCGAACAATCGCGATGACCTAGATCAGTTCATTTCAAATGCGGCTCAAGATATGTCTGTGAAAATTGAGCCTTTGCCAGAGGTCAAGCCCTATGTTTCGTTTGAATATAATGCTGACGGGGCATTGAATAATCCATTTAAATCACGTAAAGCGCAATCAACTGGGGGTGGTGGGATTCAACCTAATCTTGGGCGCCCGAAAGAACCTCTTGAGGCATTCCCATTGGAAAGCCTCAAATATGTAGGGTTGTTAAGTAAAGAAAAATTACAGTACGCATTGATAAAAACACCTGATAATAATGTTCAGCAGATTAAGATAGGGAATTATCTTGGGCAGAATTTTGGCATGGTCGCAGATATTACAGAGAATGAAGTGGTCGTTAAAGAAATCATTCAGGACGATTTGAGTGGTGATTGGGTAGAAAGAACTTCGCGCATTAATTTGCAAGAATAAGGGATGAGTGATGAGCCATAATAAATGGATAAATGCGTTTTCTGGATTGTTGGTCTTGATAATGGCCTGCGGATCATTGCCAGTGATGGCGGAGGATGCGCCAGAGCTAAGTAATAAAATCGAGAAGGTCGAGTTTTCTACAATGCCTGATGGACGAGTTGCTATTCGCATCCAAACTGCAAAACCCTTAACGAATATTCCACCTGGTTTTACATTAACCAACCCATCAAGAATTGCTTTGGATTTTGCTAATACAGCAAATGGTTTAACTAAGAGTAATCTACCTGCAGATCAGGGCGCTCTAAAGAGCGTGAGCCTGGCACAAGCTAAAGAGCGTACTCGTATGGTGCTCACCTTATCAAAGGCTGTGGGTTATAGTACGACGACTAATGGAAATGAAACAACCATCATTTTGCAGGCTAATGAAATCAATGCAGAAAAAACTGCTGAGGTTACTCGATTTGCAGAAGTAAAAGCCGGGGATGTACAGCATTCATTAAGAAATATAGATTTTACTAGAGGCAAAAACGGTGAAGGTCGTATTTTAGTTGACCTATCAGATGCAGCTGCGGGGATTGATATTCGCCAACAAGGAAAAACTGTCGTCGTCGATTTTATTAATACTGATATTCCTGCCAATCTGCAACGTCGTCTAAACGTGATTAATTTTAATACGCCCGTTCTCTATGTAGATGCAATGAAGCAAGGTAAAAATAGCCGGTTGATCATTGAGCCTCAAGGTAATTGGGAGCAATCTGCATATCAAACTGATAAGAAATTTATTATAGATATCAGGCCGATTATTGAGGATCCAAATAAGTTGGTGCAAGGTAGTAAAACAGGCTACGCCGGTGAGAAGTTGTCACTTAATTTTCAGAATATAGATGTGCGTTCTGTATTACAGGTTATTGCTGATTTCACGGGGCTTAATATCATTACTAGTGATTCAGTAACAGGGAATCTGACATTGCGTCTGAAAGATGTGCCCTGGGACCAAGCTCTGGATATTATCATGCAGAGCAAGGGATTAACGCAACGAAAAACGGGGAATGTTGTGTTGATTGCACCGCTAGATGAGGTGACGGCTAAGGAGAAGTTGCAACTAGAAGCAAACCAGCAGATAGAAGATCTTGAGGCATTACGTACCGAAGTATTCACCTTGAAATATCAAAAGGCAGATAACTTCAAAACAATTCTAACTGACGATAAGCAGCGAATATTGTCAAAGCGAGGGAGTGCGGTTATTGACCCTAGAACAAATACATTATTCGTCCAAGATACAGCTAAGCATCTTGAAGATATTCAACGGATTATTAATAAAATAGATATTCCTGTTAAGCAGGTGATGATTGAATCGAGGCTTGTGATTGCCGACGAAAAGTTTGGCCGTACATTGGGTGCTAAACTAGGTATTAAACAAGCTAATACTGGGTCAGATGGTGGATATGGAATTAGCAGTACTTCCACAAATGCCCAAGCGATTGCGACAGGCGCTTCTGTTACAGGGTCTCAAGATTTGAATGTAAACTTACCTGTGTCTAGCGCGTTTGGTAGCCTAGGTTTTAGTTTGTTTAGACTTCCTGCAAACTTTTTGTTAAATCTTGAGCTTTCAGCTTTGGAAACAGATAAACGAGGTAAGGTTATTTCTAGCCCACGTGTTACAACGGCGAATCAACAAAAAGCACTGATCGAGCAGGGTGTTCAAATTCCATATATTACGCCAGCTTCTGCAGCTAGTACTACACCTGCTGTGGCATTTAAGTCTGCGGTATTAAGTTTGGCTGTAACCCCGCAAATCACGCCTGACGATAAGGTGATTATGGACCTTGAAGTTAAGAAAGACCGAGTGGGTCAAATATTTAGTGGGGTTCCCTCTATTGATACACAGCGTGTACAGACGCAGGTCTTGGTATCAAATGGTGAAACGGCTGTGCTGGGTGGGATATTTGAACAAACTGAACGTAACGACGTTGAAAAAGTACCGTTCTTTGGGAATCTGCCGGTGCTTGGTAACTTGTTTAAACGTACTACCCGTCAAAATGATAAAACTGAGTTGTTGATCTTTATCACACCTAAGATTCTTGATGAAAATCTTAATGTTCGATAGTCATATCTGACAGCACGCTAGTATTGCCTTAAAATGCCTATCATGGAAATGATAGGCATTTTTTATGGATGGAAATATATTTTTAGTCGGGTTGATGGGTGCAGGGAAAACCACTGTCGGTCGTATTTTAGCCAAGCATCTCAATAAAGATTTCTATGATACTGATCACGAGATTGAACGGCGTACTGGTGTTAATATCCCGCATATATTTGAAGTTGAGGGCGAGGTCGGGTTTCGTCGACGCGAGGTGCTTGCCATTGGCGAGCTAGCCAATATGCAGAATGTCGTTTTGGCGACAGGCGGTGGTGCGGTATTGATGCAAGAGAATCGTACGGTTTTAAAAACACAGGGAGTCGTGATCTATTTACGTGCAAATGTCCATGAACTATGGCTTAGAACCCGTAATGATAAAAATCGGCCATTGTTGCAGCATGGGAATGCGCGAGAAAAGCTCGAACAGCTTTTCGGTGAGAGAGATCCTTTATATCGTGAAGTTGCATCGCATATCGTAGATACTGGCGGTTATCCTGTTAGTCATATTGTGCAGCAAATTGAAAATCTACTAGTTAAATAAATTATGCAAACACTACAAGTTTCACTTGGTGAAAGATCTTATCCGATTCATATCGGTGAGCACCTGCTTGAGCAAGCGCAGTTAATTATCCCGCACTTAAAGCGGAAACAGGTTGCGATTGTTACTAATACAACCGTTGCGCCATTGTATTTGGAGAAGTTGGCGCAGCCCTTACGCGAGGCTGGCGTATCGGTAATAGCTATTATATTGCCGGATGGCGAGGCTTATAAAAATAGCGATACGCTTAATTTAATCTATGACGCACTCTTAAAAAATAGATGTGAACGAAGCACCACGATTATTGCTTTGGGCGGTGGTGTTATTGGTGATCTAGCAGGCTATGCGGCTGCAACCTATCTCCGCGGCGTGCCATTTATACAAGTGCCTACTACCTTGCTATCGCAAGTTGATTCTTCTGTGGGTGGTAAAACCGGTATTAACCATCCACTTGGTAAGAATATGGTGGGTGCATTTTACCAGCCTCAGCTCGTATTAGCGGATATCAGTACGCTGAATACTTTGCCTGCGCGTGAATTATCTGCAGGTTTGGCTGAAGTGATTAAGTATGGGTTGATTCGCGATTTTCCATTTTTTGAGTGGCTTGAATTACATATGAATGAGCTTGTTAGTTTAGATTCAGCAGCGCTCAGCTACGCCATCTATCGATCATGTGAAAACAAGGCAGAAGTGGTCGCTGTTGATGAGCGCGAAAGTGGTGAGCGCGCTTTGTTGAATCTTGGGCATACTTTTGGACACGCAGTTGAGAATGCAATGGGCTACGGCGTTTGGCTGCATGGCGAAGCCGTTGCGGCAGGTACCATGATGGCTGCTGATCTTTCGCGTAGGATGGGCTGGTTGAACAGCGAAGAGTATGTGCGTATTGGCAATATTCTAAAAGCGGCTAATTTGCCGATAGAGGCACCCGATTTGGGGGTCGAACGTTATCTTGATCTAATGGGGCTTGATAAGAAAGTCGTAGACGGAAAAATCCGATTCGTTTTGCAGCAAGGCATCGGTAAATCTGTAGTGACTAGCGAGTATGACGTTAACCTGCTCAAGGAAACATTAAGTCTTTCATCATGAATGATCTAGCAAAGTATGCTGCTAACCCCGAGTTTAGTCGCGGGCGCCATTACAAGGAAAATGATCCTCAAGGACGTAATCAATTTCAGCGTGACCGTGACCGCATCATTCATTCGAGCGCATTTAGGCGGTTGGAATATAAAACCCAGGTATTCGTAAACCACGAGGGCGATTTATTCCGAACGCGTCTTACGCATAGCTTGGAAGTTGCACAAATCGGGCGTGCGATTGCGCGTACTTTAGGGGTGCATGAAGACTTGGTTGAAGCTATTGCATTGGCCCATGATCTTGGGCACACCCCTTTTGGCCATGCGGGGCAAGATGCACTGAATGAGTGTATGAAGGATTATGGTGGGTTTGAGCATAATCTTCAGTCATTACGTGTGATTGATTATTTAGAGCAGCGTTATGCAGATTTTGACGGATTGAACCTCACATTTGAATTACGTGAGGGTGTGTTAAAGCATTGTTCCGTCAAGAATGCGAAGCTGTTAGGTGATGTAGGTCAGCGGTTTCTGGATAAGACTCAACCTTCTTTAGAGGCGCAGGTGGCCAATCTAGCTGATGAGATAGCTTATAACAATCATGATGTGGATGATGGTCTGAGGTCTGGGCTCATTACACTTGAGCAACTTTCAGAAGTGCAGATTTTTGCTGAACATTTAGCTGCTGTGCGTGAGAAACACCCGGCACTACATGATCGACGTTTAGTGCATGAAACAATACGCAGGATGATTAATGCGCTGATCGTTGATCTTTGTGAAACCAGCTACCGTCATATTGAAGAGGCCAATCCACAAAGTATTGAGGATATTCGTCAACTGCCACAATTGATCCAGTTCAGTAACGAAATGTATCAAAGGCAGCTGGAGTTAAAGCGCTTTTTGCGAAAGAATCTTTACCAGCATTATCGTGTTCATCGCATGAGTGCGAAGGCACATCGTATTATCAGCGAGTTATTCAGTATATTCATTGCAGATACTCGATTGCTGCCAGATGAGTTTCAGGAATATGCCGCTGATGATAAGCCCAGAGCGGTTGCAGACTACATAGCCGGTATGACAGATCGCTATGCAATACGTGAACACCGTCGCTTATTCGCCATAGAAGAGCAGACTTTCTAGCACTTCAACAACGTAGTTCCTCCCTAAAATAATCTAAGTATTCATTAAATCCAATCCAGAGATGGAGCAATTATCTCGTCCATACGAAGTTACATTTTGTTGCATATAAGCAACACTTGTAACCATATTATCTTAATATGTAAATAATTGTTGCAGAGGTTACAAATCGTTAGCATACTCACGTCTAAGCTTTCCGCTAGGGAGGTGTGCAAATTCTCTTCGGGTTTGTAATAAAAAAAACTCTAGCAAGGCTGAAGAGACTTATTTAAAACGCTTTTGGAGATAATTACATGAACAAGAAATTAAGCATGGCAGTTGCTGGTGCAGTAATGGCATTCGGTGCATCTGCTGCAAATGCAGGCATCATCATCCCAGCAGGTGACTGGACTGTGGATATTGGTGGTAACGTTAACGCTTACTACACACATACTAAGTTCTCTGGTGACATCGAATCAGGCACTTCTGGTGCTTTTACTAACAAGTCAGCAAACACTGTGCAAACAGGTCTTTTGCCTTCAGCACTTGGTATCGGCGCTAAAACACGTCAGAACGATCTGGACATTGCGTTCCAATTCACATTCTTCACAGGTTCTGATTCTGGCGGTCAAGGTTCAGGCGGCAATAACAGCTTAAACATTCGTCAAGCTTATTTGACATTTGGTGATAAGAGCTGGGGTACTGTTAAAGCTGGTCGTGACTTAGGCATCTTCGCTTCTGACGCGATCCTTTCAGACATGACGTTGTTAGGCGTAGGTTCTGGCGCTGGCCATAACGGTACATCAACACTAGGTCGTATCGGTTCTGGTTACATGTACGCTGACTGGGTTGGTCAAATCAGCTACACATCACCAAACTGGGATGGCTTCAGCTTCGCCGGTGGTTTACGTCAAGGTTGGACTGGTGGCGGTGTGGGCTCTGATCAAACAAACAGCAATCTTGGCTACGAAGGTAAAGCTAGCTATGAGTGGACTGGCGATTACGCTGGTAAAGTCTGGGTTGGCGGCATCACTCAAAAACACGAAGGTACTGCAGTATTTGATAGCTACACATCACGTGGTATTGATCTAGGCGGTAAAGTTAGTTTAGCTGGTTTTGGTTTGGTTGGTTACTACTATGATGGTAAAGGCTTGTCTGGTAACGGTAATACCAATACTGGTTCAGCTGGTCTGAATGGTAACAACATCATCCTGAACGGCTTTAACTTCCTTGGCAGCAACGGTAAGACTGATGACAAGGGCGGATACGTTCAAGGTACATACATTGTTCCTGGCGTAGGTACTAAACTTGGTGCTTCTTACGGTGTGAGCAAGTCTGACGCTGATGTTGGCAACAATAACTTCAAGAACAGCTCGTGGATCATCGGCGCTTACCATCCTCTGACAAAGAGCTTGAACCTTGTTGCTGAATACACAGTAAACAAGATCGAAGGCACAAATGCTAACGGTACTGGTACTGATAACCTAGATGGTAAGGCTAAGACCATCTCTCTAGGTGCGATTCTGTTCTTCTAGGATTAAATCTTAGGATTACTTGAAGCTTGAACGGCACCGTAAGGTGCCGTTTTTTATTGCCCAAATTGTTATACTCGTCATTGTGATAATAGTTAAAATTTAAGAATGCAAATGACTAATCAAAATAATAAGCCTTCTCAGCTTCAACTGATGCAGGCATTGCAGGCCGCACATCAATTTCATGCTGCGGGTCAATTTTCTGATGCAGAGCGCCTGTGTGGAGAAATATTAACTGTCTTGCCAAAACAGGCAGATGCCATTCACTTGTTGGGTGTGATGGCATTGACTGATGGCAATATCGATAAAGCAGTTAATTACTTCGAGCGCGCGATTAAGCAAAATCCAAAGAATCCGCAGTTTTATTGTAATTTGGGGTTGGCTTTTCATGAGCAAGGATTTTTATCTGAGGCTACTAACAATTATCGTAAGGCCATAACGTTGGATGCGCGATATACGGATGCCTATTACAATCTGCATGCGGTTTTGATTAACAATAAAGACTTTAGCCAATCGATTTCGTGTTTACAGCAAGTATTGAAACTTAATCCTTATGATACTGAAGCACAGCTTATGTTGGGTATATTGTTAGATTACTCAAAGCAATATGAGCCCTCAGTTGCGTTGCTTCAAAAGCTATCGAATATTTCCCCACTCATGGATGCAAGGTTGGATGCTTGGCATTACTTCAAATCCTTAAGTCATCTCCCGAGCATTCTGGGTAGTGGGTTTGATATTTTTAAGATGGCAGTGTCTGCGGCAGATGTGAAGGGGATGGTGCTAGAGTTTGGTGTGCGTCATGGAAAATCAATTAAACAAATAGTGAAGTTGGTGGGGCAAGAAGTGCATGGATTTGATAGCTTTCAGGGTTTGCCTGAGGCATGGCATAAAGAGTCTAAAGGGAGCTACTCTACAAAAGGATTGATACCTAAAGTTCCTCCCAAGGTCAAACTGCATGCGGGATGGTTTGATGAATCGCTCCCGAAGTTTCTTGAGAGCCACCCTGAACCTGTCAGACTGATTAATATTGATTGTGATATCTATAGCTCAACCAAAACTGTATTAACAATACTTGCTCCGCAAATCGTCGTAGGCAGCGTTATTGTCTTCGATGAGTACATGGGTAATGAGCATTGGCGAGAAGATGAATTTAAAGCATTCCAAGAGGCGGTAAGCGAACATGGATGGCAATATGAGTATCTATGTATCAGTTTCTTTACTAAACAGGTAGTTGTTAGAATTACCGAGATCAAACCATCAATGACACTTAGCTAATTACTCAGATGGCTACAGTAATGCAAAAAGGCACCTATAGTGCCTTTTTGCTTATTCTTCAATGCTGAGTTCTTGAATTTTTCGGGTCAGGGTATTTCTACCCATGCCTAACTGATTGGCAGCTTCTATACGGCGTCCGCCTGTGTGAGAAAGCGCTCGGCTAATGAGTATCTTTTCAAACTCACGTGTGCGAGTTTCAAGTATCTGTTGTTCCCCACGGTTTAAGGCATCCATGACTTCTGATGCGAGCGCTTCTTGCCAAGATGATGCACTGAGTGGTTTTGCGGAATCTTCTTTGAGTTCTGGTGGAAGGTCGGCGACGTCAATATTCTGGCCTGGTGCCATAACGGTGAGCCAGTGGCACACATTCTCCAGTTGGCGAACATTTCCGCTCCAACTCATGGTGGCCAGGTAACGTAACGCTGCCGCAGAGGGTTGTTTGGTTTCAACATCCAAGTCTTGTGCGCTTTGCTGTAGAAAGTGTTTCACTAACAAAGGTACATCTTCGCGGCGTTCACGTAATGGAGGTAGGCGTAAGCGGATGACATTCAAGCGATGGAATAAGTCTTCGCGGAACAAGCCAAGTTTTACCCGCTCTTCAAGATCTTGGTGCGTTGCGGCGATGATGCGTACATTCACCTTGACTGGTTGGTGGCCGCCTACACGATAGAACTGACCATCGCATAATACGCGTAGCAGCCTTGTTTGCAGGTCAGATGGCATATCGCCGATCTCATCTAAAAACAAAGTACCGCCATCTGCTTGCTCGAATCGTCCACGTCTAGCTGCTTGAGCGCCAGTGAAAGCGCCGCGCTCATGACCGAACAGCTCAGACTCTAACAAGTCTTTAGGAATAGCAGCTGTATTGATGGCGATGAATGTTTTATCAGCACGTGGGCTATGACGATGTAATGCACTCGCGACGAGTTCTTTGCCTGTACCTGATTCACCGTTGATGAGTACGGTTGCATGAGAGCGACTTAAACGGCCAATTGCGCGAAAGACCTCTTGCATGGCTGGCGCCTGACCTATGATCTCAGGCGTTTCTTCTACCGAAACTGTTTCGGTAGCTTGGCGCATGCTCTCGTCCACTGCACGGCGAATCACTTCAACTGCCTGATCTACATCAAATGGTTTTGCAAGGTATTCAAACGCACCGCCTTGAAACGCAGCAACTGCGCTTTCTAAGTCCGAATAAGCGGTCATAATAATGACGGGAATATCCGGCAGACGTTCTTTCATGACTTGCAGGAAATCGAGGCCGGACCCATTGGGCATACGGATATCACTCACCACAACTTGCGGTTGGTCGTGATCCAATGCGTTGATTGCTTCGGGTACCGATGCAAAAGTTTTATATTCCAAGTCTGTGCGCGCAAGCGCCTTTTCAAATACCCAACGTATCGATTTGTCGTCGTCTATAATCCAAATTGATTTCATGTTTTGCCTGTCTTGATGATGACTACTTATTGTCTTGCGATATAGCCCTTCATGGCCGTTGTCTCGATGGGTAACAAGATAGTGAAGCAGGTAGAGCCTTCCTGACTATCGCACTCAATCATGCCATGGTGCTGCGTAATAAATGTTTGTGCCAGCGTTAACCCTAGCCCTGATCCACCTTCACGACCCGAGACTAGGGGGTAGAAAATACGATCTCGGATATCGGCAGGAATGCCTGGGCCGTTATCGATAATTTGTAGTTTGATGGCAACGCGGTAACGTTTTTTTGCCAGAACGACTTGTCGTTCTGCACGTGTCCTTAAGATAACACGTCCTTGCCCTTGCATCGCCTGAACAGCATTTCTTGCGATGTTTAATACCGCTTGAATGAGCTTTTCGCGGTCACCGATGACTTCGGGCAGGCTCGTATCATAATCCCGTTGGACCAATATTCCTTTGGGAGATTCCGCTAGCAACAAACTACGTACGCGCTCCAGTACCTCATGAATATTGGTGGGTTCATATTTTGGCATACGATGGGGGACTAATAATCGATCCATCAACGATTGCAGACGATCAGCTTCTTTGATAATGACTTGCGTATATTCGCGCAGGTTTACCTGTGGTAACTCATGCTCAAGCAATTGTGCCGCGCCACGCAGTCCGCCTAACGGGTTGCGAATCTCATGGGCAAGATTGCGTAACAGTTCTGCATTGGCTTGCTGCTGGATGAGCATACGCTCTTCGCGTGCAATCCTTAATTGTTGATCCATCTGCTGAAACTCGAGTACCAGACAGCTCGGCGTCATGTCGATAGGCGTGACCGTACACGTGACAGCAATGGTATTTTGCCGAATCGTAGTGATGAGGAATTCATGTTCACGAAATGGGCTATGGTTAACGATGGCATTCTCAACGGCAGAATGCAGAATTTCGCATTCCGGGAACACTTGGGCCAAGCTCTGCCCGGTTATTTGCTTGGCGCTGATGCCGAAAAGTATCTCAGCCCCCGGGTTTGCATAGGCCACGTTACGTAATTCATCGAGAACGATAACGGCAGTAGCGAGATGTTCAAGACCTGCGAATGATGAGGGGATGTTCTGAGCCATAATTCTGGATAAGCAAAAGCTAGGCCAGACGAGCGTATGTTATCTGGTGGAATCTAGCTCTTTTTGCAGCAATTGCACATTCTTCTCATGCGAGGATACTTCGTTTTTCAATCGCTCGAGATTATCTTCATACTTGGCGATTTTGCCAGACTCTCTCACGTTGGATGCACGATATACACCGGCGTTGGCTTGGTTCTCGGCGTAGGTTTTTCTTGATTCTTCCAGTGCCAGTTTCTCTGTGGCCAATTCATCTTGCAATATTTGTTTGCGTTTATTGTCCCGCAGGTTTTGTGTCTGTTTGTCTACACGTGGGAAATCTGATGGCGTCGGTGTGCGTACGCGATTACTCGGTTGAGCTTTTGAGTCACTGGCTGGTGAATCGCCAATCAATAAAAGTTTACAGTTCTTATAAGCCGCTTTTGTTTTGCTATCTGCAAAAGCAGGTTGCCCTGCATCATCAAAACATTTATAGATGTCTGCTGCAAATATGAGCTGGCTCGTGAAAAGATAGGCGGCAAAGACAATCAGTAACGTTATTTTCATGATTGGAGTGTAGTTGAGAATATAAGTGCAGGCAACGCGTGGTGACGATATTTGGTTAATTTGGGAGCATATGCAAATAAAAAGGCGGGCAATGCCCGCCTTTTTAAAGTATCAATCCAGCAGTATTAGATACTGTAGTACATGCTGAACTCAATTGGATGCGGTGTTTGACGCAGTTTTGTCACTTCATCCATCTTAAGGTCGATGTAGCTGCTGATCCAGTCTTCAGAGAACACACCACCGCGAGTCAAGAACTCGTGGTCTTTTTCGAGCGCTTCTAATGCTTGCTCGAGTGAAGATGCCACTGTTGGAATCGCTGCATCTTCTTCTGGCGGAAGATGGTACAAGTCTTTAGTTGCAGGCTCACCTGGGTGAATCTTGTTCTGAACGCCATCAAGACCTGCCATCAGCAATGCGCTGAATGCCAAGTATGGGTTAGCTGTAGGATCTGGGAAGCGTGCTTCAACACGACGTGCCTTATCAGAGTGAACGAAAGGAATACGAATAGAAGCAGAACGGTTCTTGGCAGAGTAAGCCAACTTAACTGGAGCCTCAAAGCCTGGAACCAGACGTTTGTATGAGTTAGTGCCAGGGTTGGTGATCGCATTCAACGCACGTGCGTGCTTGATGATACCGCCGATGTAGTACAGTGCAAATTCGCTCAGGCCAGCGTAGCCGTTACCTGCGAACAGGTTCTTGCCATCTTTCCATACGGATTGGTGAACGTGCATACCTGAACCGTTATCGCCAAACATTGGCTTAGGCATGAAAGTCGCTGTTTTTCCGTAAGCATGTGCAGTGTTCTGTACAACGTATTTCAGGATCTGAGTCCAGTCAGCACGTTTTGTTAAAGTGCTGAATTGTGTACCGATCTCACATTGACCAGCAGTTGCTACTTCATGGTGATGAACTTCAACAGGCACGCCCATCGCTTCAAGTGTCAGGCTCATTGCTGAACGGATGTCTTGCAATGAATCGACTGGTGGCACTGGGAAGTAACCGCCTTTGATACCAGGACGGTGACCGGTATTGCCGCCTTCGAACTTCTCGCTAGATGCCCATGCGGCTTCTTCTGAGTTGATCTTTACTGAGCTACCGCTCATGTCAACTGACCAGTTGATTGAGTCGAAGATGAAGAATTCTGGCTCTGGGCCAAAGTAAGCCGTATCGCCCAAGCCGCTTGACTTCAAGTAAGCCTCAGCGCGTTTTGCCAAGCTGCGTGGGCAACGGTCATAACCTTTGCCATCAGTAGGGTCAACCACGTCACAGCTTAAGATCAGGGTTGGCTCGTCCATGAATGGATCGATGTTTGCAGTATCTGCATCTGGCATCAATTGCATGTCTGAAGCTTGAATGCCTTTCCAGCCAGCGATGGATGAACCATCAAATGCGTGGCCTTCAGTGAATTTTTCTTCATTGAAAGCTGAGATTGGTACTGTAACGTGTTGTTCTTTACCACGGGTATCAGTGAAACGGAAATCAACGAATTTAATATCGTTTTCTTTCACCAGTTTCATTACGTCGGCGACCGCCATTTGATTCTCCTAAATGCAGTTTAGAATTAATAAAATAAGACACGTTGAACTAGCAGGAAACGTGCCCGCAGGGAAAAGCTGGATTCTCATTTTTACACATAAGGTTAGAAAAGAGAATACTGATTGACGCACCAAAAAAGAGCCATCGAAAAGATGTTGGCCTTGTTATGGTGCATATAGGCGATTGTGCAGATTTATCGCTATACTCTGCAATCATCCTACATATATTACTAAAAGGATAGGTCATGGAAACCTTAACTAAAATATTACAAAAAGCGAAGCAACGTGCTGAGGAAAATAACCTTCCCTACGCGGGGGCATTGACTCCGCAAGAAGCTCAACAGGTATTGGATTTAACAAAATCGGCCCGTCTTGTTGATGTACGGAGTCGTGCAGAGATGGAGTTGGTCGGACGGATTCCACAGGCAACCAGTATCGAATGGGCATTTTATCCCGGGTGGGAGCCTAATCAGGATTTTGCTGCGCATCTTGAAATGCAGCTTGATCGTGAATCGCTGGTGATGTTTATTTGCCGCACTGGTGGGCGCTCACACAACGCTGCAGCGCTTGCCAACAAGCTTGGCTTCACTGAAGCGTATAACGTACTTGAAGGTTTTGAAGGCGCTGCTGACCCTGTTACCAAGCAACGTGGCAATATTAATGGCTGGAAAGTCGCCTCACTGCCGTGGACGCACGGATAACAATGTCCAGCAGGTTTGCAGTGATTGGTAACCCAATCGAACATAGTAAATCACCGATAATCCATCATGCATTTGCCACGCAGATGGGTATCGAGGTCGATTATGGGCGTGTGTTATCTCCCCTTGATAGGTTTGTAGAGACAGTTCAAACCATGCGTTTGGAAGGTTATCGAGGTGCGAATGTGACTGTACCGTTTAAGCTTGAAGCTTTTAATCTTGCTAACCAACTCACCGAACGCGCGCACGATGCTGGTGCAGTCAATACATTAGTTTTTTATGAAAATGGGATTGCTGGCGATAATACTGATGGTATCGGGCTTGTTCGTGATATCCAGCAGAACCTGAAGATCGATATCAAGGATAAACGCGTGCTTTTGATTGGCGCCGGCGGCGCAGCGGAGGGTGTTTTGCATCCTGTGCTTGAGCAACAGCCCAAGCTTTTGGTGATTACCAATCGTACGTTGGATAAAGCATTGAATATGGTGAAAAAGGTTGAAGATAAAGAAAGTTTACGCTTTGTATCTGTGAATGCGCATGCATTTGAAGATATCGCGAGTCATTCTTTTGATATTGTCATCAATGCGACTTCGTCTGGCTTAAGCGATTCTGAATTGCCTTTACCGCCTAGCATCTTTGCCCAACAAGCATTGGCCTATGACATGATGTATGGGCGTGAAACCCCGTTTATCCGTTTTGCAAAGCGGCATGGTGCTGGGTTGGTTGCCGATGGCTTGGGCATGTTGGTCGAGCAGGCAGCAGAGGCATTTTATCTATGGCATGGCGTCATGCCTAAAACTGCCCCTGTGATTGCTAGCTTACGCTCATGACATTCAAACAATTCCTGCTGCGCGGCATACTGGCCTTTATCGTCCTGATTATCTTGTATCAACTTTGGATATTCCTGCATATCTGTTGGTGGGTGAACCATAACCCCTCATCGAGTGCATTTATGCAGGATCGATTGGAGATTCTGCAGGAAGATAATCCAAATGTTGAATTGAAGCATCAGTGGGTCGAGTATAAAAAGATATCAATCAATTTAAAAAGAGCCGTAATAGCTTCAGAAGATTCAAAATTCATAGACCATGAAGGTTTTGATTGGGACGGTATTCAAAAAGCGTATGAGAAGAACATGAAAAAAGGCAAGATCGTGGCTGGCGGCTCTACCATTAGCCAGCAACTTGCAAAGAACCTGTTTCTCTCGACCAAGCGCACGCCTTGGCGCAAGCTGCAAGAAGCTGCTATCACGTTGATGCTGGAGCAGATGATGAGCAAACGCCGCATCTATGAGATTTACCTAAATGTCATCGAGTGGGGCAACGGTGTCTTTGGGGCCGAAGCAGCGGCAAGGCATTATTTCCGCACAAGTGCTAGCGGGCTTGATGCATCTCAGGCTGCTAAATTGGCAGCGATGATTCCCAACCCAAGGTTTTACGATAAACATCAAACTGCGCGCGGGTTAGCCAGAAAAACTGGCATTATTCAGGTGCGGATGAATCAGGTGACTGTTCCCTGATTGACTAACTATCTTCAGCTTGGGTGACCAACGCCGCCAGTTTGCGGGCAATTGGGGCAACGATGGTGATAGCAGGGAATGCAATGACCCAAGCAGTTGCAAATGCATGCATCCAATGATAGAAAAATGCGGCATTTAGCCCGATGAGCAGAGCAGTTAAAACGCCTGACATAATAAATGCCATGAGCATGGACATAAAAAATGCAAAGGCTAGATGCGCATATTTCTTAGGTAATTTCATCGTACTATTCCAGCTAAATTTTAAATTCAGACGAAGTGTTAAATTTCAACTCCGCTAAGTATTAAAGCATCGGTTTCAGGTATTTCCCCGTGTAGCTTGCATCACTTGCAGCTACTTTTTCTGGCGTGCCTTCTGCGATTACCATGCCGCCACCATCACCACCTTCAGGCCCCATGTCGATCAACCAGTCCGCCGTCTTGATTACATCAAGATTATGCTCGATGATGACGATGGTGTTGCCGTGGTCGCGTAAGCGGTGCAATACATCCAGCAGTAACTGGATATCAGCAAAGTGCAGGCCAGTGGTCGGTTCATCGAGAATGTACAAAGTGCGCCCTGTATCGCGTTTGGAAAGCTCAAGTGCCAACTTCACGCGTTGCGCTTCACCGCCTGATAATGTAGTAGCCGATTGGCCTAGCGTGATATAGCCCAAACCTACGTCTAGCAGTGTTTTTAGTTTACGTGCGACCACAGGTACAGCGGCAAAGAATTCATGTGCCTGCTCGACTGTCATGCCTAGCACTTCATGGATGCTCTTGCCTTTGTAATGAATCTCCAGTGTTTCGCGGTTGTAGCGGTGGCCTTTACATACGTCGCAAGGTACATAGACATCGGGTAAAAAGTGCATCTCGACTCTGATGACGCCATCGCCTTGGCAGGCTTCACAACGACCACCTTTTACGTTGAATGAATAGCGTCCGGGTCCGTAACCGCGTGCACGACTTTCTGGTACGCCAGCGAATAGATCCCGTATCGGCGTGAATAGGCCTGTATAAGTTGCGGGATTGGAACGTGGCGTACGGCCAATCGGGCTTTGATCTACATCGACGACCTTATCGAAGAACTCAAGCCCTGTAATCTCTTCGAACGCTGCAGGTTCTGTAGAGCTGCCATATAAATGCTGGGCTACTACACGGTAAAGCGTATCGTTGATGAGTGTAGATTTACCTGAACCCGAGACACCAGTCACGCAGGTCAGCAGGCCGACGGGCAGATCCAGTGTCACATCTTTTAAGTTGTTGCCAGTGGCGTGAGTGAGTTTGAGCCAGCGCTTAGGGTCAGGGGCATGGCGTTTTTTCGGCACATCGATTTTTTTGGTGCCGCTGAGGTATTGCCCGGTCAGTGAGTTCTTGTTTGCCTGTATCTCTGCAGGCGTGCCTTCTGCGACGATGTGGCCACCGTGCTCACCGGCGCCGGGGCCGATATCCACCACATAATCAGCGGCCATGATCGCATCCTGATCATGCTCGACGACGATCACGCTATTGCCGATATCGCGCAGGCGAACAAGGGTTTCCAATAGACGGTCATTATCCCGCTGATGCAGGCCGATGGATGGTTCGTCCAGCACATACATCACGCCAGTCAAACCTGAACCGATCTGTGAGGCTAGACGAATACGTTGTGCTTCGCCGCCCGAGAGGGTTTCTGCCGAGCGTGACAGCGATAGATATTCAAGGCCGACATTGGTTAGGAATTTAAGGCGGTTGCTGATTTCTTTCACGATCTTGTCAGCAATTGCTAGCTTTTGGCCTGTTAATTTAAGGGTATCGAAGAAAGTGAGTGCTTGCTTTAATGGGGCTTCACAGACTTCGTGGATATTCTTTTCGCCCACTTTGACATGGCGTGCCTCACGACGTAGTCGCGTGCCACTGCAGTCAGGGCAAGATTGTGAATTCAGATATTTCGCTAGCTCTTCGCGTACGGTGAGAGAGTCTGTCTCGTGATAGCGTCGTTGCAGATTGTTCAATATGCCTTCGAATGTATGGCTCTTTTGATAGAACACGCCACGCTCATTGAGGTATTTGAATGAGATGGGTTCTTTACCGCTACCTTGTAATAACACATGCTGAATGTGCACTGGTAGTGTCTCAAATGCTTCTTCCAAATCAAATTTATAGTGATTAGCCAAGCTTTGCAGCATCTGGAAGTAGAACTGGTTACGTTTGTCCCAACCCTTGATCGCGCCAGCGGCCAGTGACAAGTGAGGAAATGCGACAACGCGTTTAGGGTCGAAAAAACTGATCTGACCTAAGCCATCACATTTGGGGCAGGCGCCCATTGGGTTATTGAACGAGAATAAGCGGGGCTCGAGTTCAGCTAGTGAGTAATCGCAGGCAGGGCAGGAGAATTTGGCTGAAAAGAGCAGCTCTTTACTTGTGTCCATCTCTACAGCAATGGCTTTGCCTTCTGCCAAGCGTAATGCAGTCTCGAAAGATTCCGCGATACGCTGCTTCATATCGACGCGTACTTTTAGGCGGTCGACCACCACATCCACTGTGTGTTTTGTAGTCTTCGCCAGTTTTGGCACTGCGTCAATTTCATACGTCTCACCGTCAACGCGTACACGTACAAAACCTTGGGCTTTGAGCTCTTCAAACAGATCGACCTGCTCGCCTTTGCGGTTGCTCACTACAGGCGCAAGAATCATCAGCTTGGTGTCTTCTGGCAGTGCTAAAACACTATCCACCATCTGGGAGACGGTCTGTGCTTCTAGTTTGATGCCGTGATCTGGACATTCTGGATCACCAGCACGTGCGTAAAGCAAACGCAGGTAATCGTGTATCTCTGTGACTGTGCCAACGGTAGAGCGTGGATTGTGCGAAGTAGATTTTTGTTCGATAGAGATCGCAGGCGATAGGCCTTCTATCAAATCGACATCCGGTTTATCCATGCGAGCCAAAAACTGTCTGGCATAGGCGGATAATGATTCTACATAACGCCTCTGGCCTTCTGCGTACAAGGTATCGAAAGCAAGTGAGGACTTGCCTGAGCCGGATAATCCCGTGATCACAATCAGCTTATTGCGTGGCAGGTCCAGTGAAACATTTTTCAGATTGTGCGTGCGTGCACCGCGTATGCGAATGTAATCCATAAACCTTGACTGACGTTAGAAGTGGCAACCTGCTAATATACGCAATTTACCGCGTTAATTTCAAATTTTTTCATGTCCCAAACAGATCGTATGTCCCCCATAGAGTTACGCGCCAGCATGAGCCTTGCATCCATCTACGGATTACGCATGTTAGGCATGTTTCTTATCCTGCCGATTTTCTCTATTTATGCTGAGGCATTACCCGGTGGAAGTGACCATTTACTGATCGGCCTGGCATTTGGTGCATATGGTCTCACACAGGCGATTTTTCAACTGCCATTCGGCATGGCATCTGATCATTTTGGCCGTAAAAAGCTAATCTATATCGGATTGGTGATCTTTGTCATCGGTAGCGGGGTAGCGGCTTGTGCCAATGATATCTACACATTGATCATCGGGCGCTCTATACAAGGGGCTGGTGCTATCTCTGCTGCGGTGACAGCACTTGTGGCTGATCTGACACGTGAACAGAACCGTACCAAAGCAATGGCGATGATCGGCATCACTATCGGTATTACATTTGCACTTTCACTTGTGTTGGCACCGGTCTTGAACCAATGGATAGGCGTGCCGGGTATTTTTGCGCTCACCGCAATACTGGCAGCCTGTGCGATTCTGACGGTGAAGTTCTTGGTGCCTGACCCTATTGTCAGTCGCTTTCATTCTGACGCGGGCACAGCACCAAAGCAGCTCAAGGAAGTATTGAAGAACACCCAGTTACTCAGGCTAAATTTTGGCATTTTTGCTTTGCATGCTGCACAGATGGCCATGTTCATCGTTGTGCCATTTGCGTTGAAGCAAGCCAGCGGTATGAATGAAAATCAGCATTGGCAGGTGTATCTGCCAGTCGTATTAATTGGTTTTGTCATGATGGTACCAGCCATCATTTATGGTGAAAAACGAGCGAAGTTGAAGCAGGTATTCGTTGCAAGTATCGTCATCATGTTAGGCGCACAACTTTTATTTGCATCGATGATCAGCCAGTTCTGGGGAATCGTCGCCTCACTTGCTTTGTATTTTCTGGCGTTTAATATATTAGAAGCCATTTTGCCATCTATCATTTCAAAGATTGCACCAGCGGCTTCAAAAGGCACTGCTATCGGGGTATTTAACACAACACAATCCCTCGGGATTTTTGTTGGTGGCGTGGCTGGTGGATATTTATCTAGCTTATCGCATGATCATGGCTATCAATTTGTATTCATATTTTGTAGCATATTGATGATTGCATGGTTAGTTAGTGCGGCAACCATGAAAGCCCCACCTGCAGTTAAGAGCAAGATGTATCATCTACCGGAAGCAAAAACCGTGGATGCACACCTGCTTGGTGCGCAGCTTGCAGCGTTGCCCGGAGTGAAAGAATCAGTGGTATTGCCGGATGAAGGTCTGGTGATGCTTAAAGTAGATATGCAGCCCGGCTTCGATGAAGCCGAAGTGTTGCGGTTGATAAAGGAATAATATGGCGTCGGTAAATAAAGTGATTCTTGTTGGTAACCTTGGACGTGATCCGGAGATTCGCTATATGCCTTCAGGTGATGCACTGGCATCGTTCAGCATTGCGACAACAGATAACTGGAAAGATAAGAACGGCCAAAAACAAGAACGTACCGAATGGCATCGCATCTCCATGTTTGGCAAGCTGGCTGAGATTTCCGGTGAGTATCTCAAAAAAGGTTCTTCCGTTTACATTGAAGGCCGTTTGCAAACCCGTAAATGGCAAGATAAAGAAGGTAACGAGCGCCAGACCACAGAAGTCGTCGCTGATCGTATGCAGATGCTTGGTGGACGTAGTGGTGGAAATACTTATGAAGTGATGGATGAAGACCAATCTGCACCTTATTCAAATCAAGAATCATCGCCAGCGCCAGCGAAGCGGCCAGCCGCTGCGCCAGCTGCGGCTAAGCCAGCTGGCGGATCAAACTTCGATGATTTTGATGATGATATTCCGTTCTAAAGCGTACCTATAAAAAGCTGTAAACTAAACCCCATATGTTTTTGATATATGGGGTTTTTGTTTGATTAAATGCTTATGGATTTAACATCAATAAAGGTGGCACATCAGCTACTGCAGACATGACAGAATTCACCGATTATCTAAGTGAAGTATTTAGGCAGTTTGGTGCTGTCCGTGTGCGTAAAATGTTTGGTGGATATGGGTTGTACCATGATGGAGTAATGTTCGGGCTGATTGCTGATGAAGTGCTTTACCTAAAAGCGGATGTATCAATCGCACATTATTTTGAAGCAAAGCATCTAGGTCAATTTGAATACAAGCGCGAAGATAAGATCGTAAAACTATCTTATTATCTTGCGCCAGAAGAAATATATGATGATGCCGATGAGGCAGAAACGTGGGCGCGGCGATCATTTCAAGTCGCTTTTCGAAATAAGAAAACTAAGAAATAACTATTACCTCGATCAATGAAATCGCAAACGCTCATTATTAAAAATAACGCTGGACTAAACCTGTCTGCAAAAATCGAGATCCCAGAAGGCGAAATGATCGGCCTAGCTATCATTGCTCCAGCCTTGGGGTGTACAAAAGATATTCTTATTGCATCCAGAACGGCACGACGCTTACTCCAATATGGAATCGCCTCTTTACGTTTGGATTTTACAGGGCTTGGGCAAAGTGATGGTGATTTCTCTTTAACGAATCTGGATACTTATATCAATGATTTAGTCAGTGTTGCAGCTTGGTTGAGAGAAAATGTAAGGGCGCCTGATTTGTTGATTGGGCATAGCTTTGGTGGTCTTGTATCGCTGTGCTCATGTGGTTTAATCCCTGAGGTGAAAGCTTGCGTCACCATTGCGACACCGAGTGATCCGACGCATATTTTGAATATCATCGGCCAACAAAAAAGTCATGAGATCGAGCAGCATGGCTCCACAATCGTTGAGATCAATAAAGAGAATTTCACACTTCGTAAGCAATTTATAGAGAATGCAAAAACATTTAACATCCTGAATACACTTGGCGGCCTCAAAACCCCGCTTTTAGTCATTCACTCACCTCGGGATGACATGGTGCCCATCAGTCATGGGCACGCTATTTTTGAGGCGGCCTCACATCCAAAAAGTTTCTTGGCGATAGAGGATGCTGACCATATGGTGTATGAACGCGCGGCTTCAGAATTTGTTGGAGACACCATAGGTTTATGGAGTACTCGATATCTCTTGGAGTAACTCTCCATTTTTAAAAGCACTTAAAGATTTAAAGTGCAAAACTAGATGCATTAAATAAATCAGGGCGACTTAGTCGCCCTGATTTATTTCTACAATCGCTATGAAAAACTAACCACGACTATGCTCTTGTTTTGGGGCGCCTTGACGGCGAGCGCGGTCATCCCATTTTTGTTTCTGCTCTGGTGTGAGTAGTGCATAAATCTGGTGCTTGGTCTCGCTATGCAATACGATCAGATCCGCTTGGATAACGGCTTGTTGGTTAGCTAGCTCTTGTACCTTTTTGCTGTCGTAAGTGGCGCCTTGGTTAGCTTCACGTAATGCCTTGGATGAGTCGCGTAATGCCTGAAATTTTTCATCACGTAACGGTTTTTGTTTTTCAAAAATCTGCTTAACTTGATCTTTTTGTTCTGCAGTTAAATCGAGCTTACGCAGATTATGCATATCGTGGCCCGCGAAACTTGGGCCGCCACGTCCACTAAATGGACCATGTTCACTATGGTTGTTGAATTCAGTTTTGTGGTTGTAATGTCCATCGCATTTTTCGCCATCGTTTGCATAGCTTGCCGCTGTGCCGAATGCAAAGAGTGAGGTGGCGAGTAAAGTGCTTAAAGCTAATTTTTGATGACCCAATTTCATTTCTATCTCCTAATGGTTAAGGCAGACTGCCTGTAAGAGATAAAACGAAACTGGAGATGAAATGGTTTACTTGCGTTGTGTAAAGTAATGTTAAGACTGAAACAGGCGCTGAATTTATCGGTTTTATTCGTACTAACCATTGCGATAGTTAAAACAAAAGCCCCGACTGGGGCTTTTGTTTTGTGCTGCTTAGTAAGGTAAATCGAATAACAATAGCTCTACTGCATTTGCTTTTGTAAACTCGATGACTGGTACATCTTTAATCTTTAGCGCATCACCAATACTTAGTTTTACGCCATTGACTTCAAGTTCACCGCGAATGGCATGCACATAAGCAGATCTACCAGCCCTTAACTCATGCTCGATATGGTCATCTTTATCTAAAATAGAAGCGTAGATGCTAGCATCTTGATGGATCAGTACAGAGCCGTCTCGCCCATCAGGTGAGCCGATGAGACGCAAGCTTCCATGTTTCGAGGCGGTGTCAAAATGCTTTTCCTCATAACTGGGTGGAATGCCTTGTACGTTAGGTTCTATCCAGATTTGCAGAAAATGCACCCGTTCATTCGCCGAGTGATTGAACTCACTATGACGAACACCGGTACCTGCACTCATGCGCTGTACGTCGCCGTAACGAATCACGGAACCTGTGCCCATGCTGTCTTTATGTTCAAGCGCACCATTCAACACATAAGTGATGATTTCCATGTCTTTATGGCCATGTGTGCCAAACCCTTGTGATGGTTGCACACGGTCTTCATTGATGACAACTAAAGGGCCGAATCCAAGTTGTTCCGGGTTGTAGTACTGACCAAAGGAGAAGGAATGGTTGGATTGTAACCAGCCATGATCAGCCGCTCCGCGTTGATTGTTTTTTAGTGTCTGTAACATGATCTTTCCTTTCCAGTTTATCTTTCCATTAGCCAATTTAATTAACATGCGATAATTTCGACTATTGATTTATTGAAATAACCGTATTTATTTAGGCGATGGATGTAGTATGTACTTAGTTATTCCGTTTGAAAAACGGAAAGATTATCAACCTATGATCGAAAATATCGAATGTTCAAAATATCATTAGATGCGCTTGAGGTGCTGGATGCTATAGATCGCTTGGGATCGTTTGCCGCAGCGGGTAATCAGCTGCATAAAGTGCCTTCCACTATTTCATATACGATTAGTAAGCTGGAGCAGGATCTCGGTGTTCAGGTGTTTGAGCGGCTCGGCCCAAAGGTGTCATTGACCAAGGCGGGTAGGGAATTGCTGCAAGAGGGGCGATACCTACTCAAGGCGGCGGAAGATTTGGAGCATAGGGTCAGGCGTGTCGCCTCTGGTTGGGAGACTGAGCTGACCATTGGGATGGACTCTGCATTTTCCCCAGTGAGTTTAATCGATGATGTAGTAGCATTTTGCGAGGTTGCTGATCGTACGCGCCTTAGGTTCTCACAGGAATCATTGTCTGGTACTTGGGAAGCGTTGTTGGATAGACGGGTTGATCTGCTGATCGGTGCGGTCGGGGAAGGCCCTTCGGGCGGTGGTTACAATACGAGCGTGATCGGATATACGCAATTCGTCTTTGCAGTCTCGCCGAAACATCCATTGGCTAGTGTTGATAAGGTACTGGATAAATCCGATCTGCATGCATATCGTGCAATTGTTGTGAGTGATTCGGTACGTAAGCTACAGCCGAGAACCGTCGGACTTCTGTTTGGGCAAGACACACTGGCATTGCCAAATATGCGCGCAAAATATGAATTTCAGTTGGCTGGTGTGGGCTTTGGATTCTTGCCGGAACCACTGGCTCGTGATGCTATCAATGCCGGGTTATTGATTGAAAAGCAGGTGAAAGAGCCAAGGCTGGCAGAACCTATCTCCATCGCATGGCGTACCAATGATGAAGGTGCCGGGTTAGTATGGTGGCGCGAGAGAATGCAGGGTTCGGATATTGTTTGTAAACTTTGGCAGGACGGTAACTTTTAGCGAAAATAAAAAAGCCCCCATGGCTAAAGCAGCTATCGGGGCTTTTTTAAAGCGTTACTAATTATTCTTTAACTGCTTCAACAGGAATCGTCAGGGTAACTTCATCGCTCACATATGGCGCATATTTGCCTGCGTTGAACTCAGAACGTTTGATCACAGTAGTTGCTGTCGCGCCGCAAGCTTCTTTTTTCAACATCGGGTGTGGCATGCACAGGAACGATTTTACGGTTAGTGTGACTGGTTTGGTCACGCCTTTTACTGTCAAGTCGCCATCAACAGATGCTACTTTGTCGCCATCGAAATTCACCTTGCTCGATTTGAATGTGATGGTTGGATATTTTGCAGTATCGAAGAAATCAACATCTTGAATATGTGTATTGAATAATGGGAAGCCGGTATTCACAGAGGTCGCATCGATGACGACATCGACACTGCCGGTTTTCGTAGCGCGGTCTAATGTGATCTTGCCAGTCGTTTTATCAAAACGGCTTAGCTGTTGTGAGTAGCCAAAATGGCTATATTCAAAACGCGGCATGCTATGGTTACTATCGATGTTGTATGTCTCTGGTGCTGCAAATGCAGCTGCTGAGAATAATAATGATGCCGTGATTGCTGCCAATGCTAGTTTGTTCATGGTGCTTCTCCTTAAAGTAATCAGTAGGTTTCAAGTAATGTGTTTATTGCATGCACTGCTTAAATCGATAAAGCTGGGTGTTAACTCTATTTTTTGGCCGCTGCCAGAATATGGAATTTGATCTGTATCTCGTTAGCGACTGTGCTGACATCTGCCCATTCGCCTTCACCAATGGCATAGTCCAGGCGCTTGATCGTGAATGCGCCGTCAAAACTAGCAGTGTTGGCATCTGGTTTGAAGGTGAAAGGGGTAGCAACTGCTAGCGTTTTACCTTTTATTGTCAGCTTGCCTTGTACTTCAAAGCGATTATTACCCAGTGGTTTAACGCCAGTAGAGACAAATGTGGCTTTCGGAAAAGCCTTGGTGTTAAACCATGCTTTTCCTACGACTTCATCATTGGCTTCATCTGACCCCGTGTCGATACTTGCGAGATCAATCTCGAATTTTGCTTGAGCGGACTCTGGTTTTGCCGGGTCGAAATCGATCTGTGCGGCAAACTTCTTGAATTTTCCTTCCAGCGGCACATTCATTTGTTTGTAGCCAAAATTGATGCTGCTTTTATCAGCAACTACCTGATTGAATTCCACTGCACTGGCGTGACCGCTCAATAGCAAAATACCAATCAATGCTAGATGTTTGATATAGATGCGGCTCATTATTTCTCTCCTAGATTAAACGGTAACATGCGACGCAATATGACGTCTTTATCAATAAAATGGTGTTTCAGAGCTGCCATGATGTGCATGCCAACCAATGCCAATAGGCTGAAATTTAACGTCTTGTGCACGATGACTAGCAGATTGCCTAACTCTCTATCCTTACTGATCAAATCAGGTAGCGGCAATATGCCGAACCAGACGGTTTGAAAACCTTTGGCTGAACTCATCAACCATCCTGATAGCGGCACAGCCACAATCAATACATAGAGCAGAATATGCGTGACATGACTTGCAAGTTTCTGCCATTGTGGCAAGCCAGCTGGCAGTGCCGGAGCCTGATGACTTATCCGCCAAAAGATGCGCAAGACAGCAAACAGGAATACCGTGACGCCTATCCATTTATGCCAACTAAACAGTTTAAGTTTATAGGGTGATAGGGGTAGATCATGCATGTAAACGCCAAGTGGAAACGCGATGAATATCAACAGCGCGATCCACCAGTGCAGGCTGATCGCAGTCATCGTATATTTTTGTAGCGAGTTAACTTGCATGCTCAACCCCTATTGTTTTTGGTATACGGCATCATCTACTTGCTAATGGATATTAGCAAACTGCCCGGACCGATAGTCATCAAGCGTTTGCAATATCTGCTCCTGCGAGTTCATCACAAAAGGACCATATTGGACGATGGGCTCATTTAACGGTTGCCCTGCAATCAATAATAGACGTGTTGCATTATCTGCCTTGATGATGACACCATCACTGTCGATATCGTTCTTCAGTATCGCCATATTCTTGATGGGTATATGCCGATTCTCAACACTTGCAGTACCGCGATATATGTATAGAAATGCATTAAAATCTGCAGGCAGCTTTTGCGTAAAACTCGTGCCCTCCGGCATATGGATATCCAGATAGATAGGCGCAGTGATATCTCGCTGTATCGCACCATCTACACCATGACTGCTACCCGCGATCACCCGTACCTTCACGCCTTGAGAGGTCGTAAATTCAGGAATCTCTTCGCTCTGGATATCGCGATACCATGGCTCTATCATCTTATCCTTAGCACTTAGGTTCAGCCAAAGCTGAAAGCCTTCCATGCTGCCTTCCTCTTGCTCAGGTAGCTCAGAGTGAATCACACCACGCCCAGCGGTCATCCATTGCACGCCACCTTGTTGTAGCAAGCCTTCATGACCTGCGCTATCGCGATGGCGCATACGTCCAGACAGCATATAGCTCACAGTTTCAAAACCACGATGTGGATGGTCGGGAAAACCACCGATATAGTCTTCAGGTTTGTCTGTACCAAATGCATCTAGCATCAAGAAAGGGTCTAATCTCCGCTGTAAGGGTTGCGTCAACACGCGTGTCAGTTTCACGCCTGCACCATCTGACGTAGCTTCGCCTATGATCAATTGCTCGATCACACGAGATTTCGAGATGGTTTCTGGTGAATATGAATTACGCACAGTATTTGTCATGATTAACTCCTTATGTTGCATTAAGGTGTCTGGTTATGCCAGTACAGCCTCTTCTATTTGTTGCAGTGCTGAAGCCAGCGCATTTTGCTCTGCCTCAGGGCCCATGGCTAAGCCTTCGGCGTACATGAAAGTGACGTCAGTCATACCCAGAAAGCCAAAGATGGTTTTTAGGTAAGGTGTTTGGGTATCTTGCGCCGTATTCTTATACATACCGCCACGTGTAAACACGACATAGACTTTTTTGCTTTTTAATAAGCCCTCTGGCCCTTGTTCTGTGTAGCGAAATGTCACTTGTGCACGCGAGATGGCATCGATCCAATTCTTCAATTGTGCAGGTATGCCGAAGTTGTACATTGGCACGCCAAGTACCACGACATCGGCTGTTTGAACCTCCGTGATCAGTGCATCGTCCACTGCGACGCGTGCTGTTTGCTCTGGTGTACGTTTATCTGCTGGTGTGAATAGTGCCTGCAATGCTTTTTCATCAAGTTCTGGATGTGCGTTGTGCCCAATGTCTCGGATGATGACTTTTGTTTCTGGGTTGCTTGCACTTAAACGCTGAACAAGAGCGCTTGCCAGTTTGGTTGAGTGAGAGCCTTCAGCGCGAGCGCTGGAATTGATTTGCAGGATATTCATGATGGCATGTTCTCGGTTGATTAAGATGTGTACACTGTACTTGTCTCAAAATGATTAATTAAGTAGGTTTATTGGATATAATTGTTCCAAAAATGGAACAAAGGATATTGCATGGAAATAGAGCCAAACGATTTATTACTGTTTGCGCGCGTTGTGGATGATGGCAGCTTCACTAAAGCTGCTGAGAATCTCAACATACCTAAATCGACGCTTTCTCGACGCGTTGCAGCATTGGAATCACAACTAGGCGAACGCCTGTTATTAAGAACTACAAGAAAGTTAACCGTCACTGATTTCGGTAATGCAGTACTTTTGCATGCGCATCAAGTGACTGCTGAGGTGGACGCCACTTTAGCGCTTACACAACATCGGCAGCTAGAACCTAGTGGCCGCTTGCGAATATCCATGCCTGGGGATTTTGCTGTCGATGTGCTCGGTGAGCTGATCACGGATTTTATCAAGCGATACCCAGCTATCGCACTTGAGATCGATATATCTCCGCGGCGGGTGGATATCATTGGCGAGAATTTTGATCTAGCGATACGCATCGGTAATCTTCCCGATGATGCATCGTTGGCTGCCAGACGTATCGCCGTCTTCTCTATGGGTTTATATGCATCGCCGGCGTATCTTAAACGTCATGGTACCCCACCGGAGCCAGAAGCCTTGATGGAGCATGATGCCCTGCATCTATTGGCGCGCAATCGAGAGCCCGTTCCGTGGCAACTCCAGCGTGGGGAGGAGCATTGGCATGGCACTCCACCGGGTCGGGCGACGATCAACTCCCCTGCGCTATTAGTGCATTTAGCACGCTCGGGGAGCGGCATTGCCATCATTGGGGAATATGCTGCTGAACCATACATAGCAAGCGGAGAACTCGTTGAAGTGCTAGGTGATTGGCGTCTACCAACAGCAACTGCATGGGCAGTATTCCCCGGTCGCCGCTTGATGCCTGCCAGAACCAGAGCGTTTCTGGATGCACTCGAGATTAAATTTTCTGAGAAAGATAGCTGCCGATGAGCCCTCATAAAAGCTCACGGCAGCAAGCGTTGGAATTTACTGGATATCACTTGACGCTGAAAGCTGTTTAATAAATTCTGTGATATTTTCTTGAATAGACTTCTCATTTGCTATTTTTAACCGTTCAATCGCTACAAACGCATCTGAAACAGTTGCTGTACCCGTTGCAGTGATAGGAAAGCTTTTTTCAAAACCTTCTTTATAAACCTTGTACGTTATAGTCGATACGACATCAAATGTTAAACCAAATAATGGTTGTTTGAGCGATATTAGATCAGCATCAATTTTAAATTGATTAGCAGAAGTATCTGCAGAATTCAGACCTGCTACAACCAATGAATCTTTAAGTGCGCCTTCAAAATTTTCTCGACTTACTTGTGACGTCCACATTGGATTTGTCGTTTTTCCACCCGTTACATTTGCAACTGTAAATTTTCCTTTTTGAGCTTGATTAACACTCAGCGCGACACTCTCTTGAATGACCATCGCTTGTTTATTTGCGGGGGATGCACACCCAGTTAATAACGCTAATAATAAGAAGGGTAAAACTATTTTGGTTTTTAACATGACTTTTCCCTGATTTTAGTTAATATATAAACTATTTTTATAAGCGCGCTATTCTTAATATCTGATTTATTTCAACGCTCTGCAATATTACAATAGATAGTGCTTAAATTAAAAAAGTCAGCTTTAGTCGCTGACTTTTTTAATTTAACTAAACCTATCAAGAGTTTTATATAGGTATTTTTTTCGGATCCATTTGCTGCATCAATTTCTTTGAAAATAACCAGAACAAGATCAGCATGACGAAAATCGTGACCCATATCGCCCATAAGGTGTGCGTAAAAAAGTGAGCGCCACGCATCGATTGTGTCCAACCCAGCCCAAATCCTATCGATAAGCCTGCAATAAATACAGCCAGTGCTTTTTTCGGGGAGTGCGGTAACCAAAGAACAGCTAAGGATGCCAGCCAAAGGCCTGTGCTAGCGTGCCCCGTGGGAAAGCAATTGCCCGCATGCCAGTTTGCTGGCACATGATCGAGTATGCGCAGATAAGGCGCATAGCCACCATAACGGTCTACATCCCAAGGACAATGGAGTGCCGAATGTTTCTTGAGTGAGCGGATGATAATGGGAAGCACCACAGACGCCAATGCGATTAATCGCAAACGATATCTTAGAAAATCCGCCATGCGTTTGATGGGGAATAAAAAATCGATGATGACGATAGCCAACACGATTACGCCAAAATCAACGAAAAAGGTCTTGAGTGCACCATGCGCAAATGCTGTGGTTAACCAAGCATCTCCCCACGGAAACTGATGTAGAACGGGATCGTAATAATAATCTTCGATGGCGATGTCTATGTCGGTGTATGTGCCGATGAATAAGAAGATGGGCGCTAATATAAGTAGTGAGAGGATCAGGACCTTATAGATTAGGGATGTTTGCTTGTTAAGGTTGTGTGGTGTCATCGTTGGGAAAATAGTGGAGCAATATATTGATCGGGTTGGTTTTTAGTTTGCTCAGCGTCACTTAATGGACGATCTTTGAGCAATCTTCCCCCTTATATTGGCAATCCATATGCCAAATATTTTTGATTTGGATTTAAGCCGCTGCCGAAAGACGAATTTCTATATAAAGATCAATTGAATCATTTATATACGGCGTGATTGAAATGCTGACGTGACGATGAATCAGAATGATTCATCAGGCATTTTTATTCAGGACGAGATAAAAATTGCGGGATTTATATGCAGAAAATGCAGAGAATTGACGGATTTTGCAGTGATCCGACTTTTTAAATATGGGGCAAATATTTTGTGGTTAGCCCTAGTTCACGTAACGCCGATTAGCGCTTACTAAAATAACCTTGCTCGCACCAGTAGTCGCTACGTTCGCTATTCTTTTGCATGAATAAATTCTTAGCAGTTTCGCAGTTACTGCTGTTATAAGGGGCGCCTTCCGCTGCATCGAATGTCGCGATGTGGATACGCGAGCTAGAACCACCGCTCATCGCACTGCTTCTATAAAGTGTATAAGTCGCTTCAGCTGTGGCGCGCTCGCTATCTACGGCTAATGCAGAAGTGTTTGCCAGTAAAAGACAGGTGGTAATCAAGGCTATTTTCATGTGACTCTCCTCAAAGATTGCATCTTGGACACATGCAACAAAAGTAAATTCGCACTCAACGATTTACTCTGGTTTTTCTGGGACGTGTTTGGGCAGTATCAAGCGAAAAGATGAGCCTTTTCCATATTCGCTTTTGATCTCAATATCCCCATGGTGTAATTGCGCGATTGATCTGGCAACATGTAATCCAAGGCCGCTGCCAGGGGTACTTTCCACCCCCTTTACTCGGGCATATTTCTTGAAAATAACTTCTAGATCCTCGGCTTTGATCCCAATGCCCTCATCCCTGATCTCTATATAACAGTGCACTTCATCTGTCGTGATCTCTACTTCAACTGCTTTCTCACTCGGCGAGTATTTGATTGCATTATCGATCAGGTTCGAGATTAATAAGCTGATGAGGTAGTCATCGCAGTGCGCAGGAATTGGCCGTTCATCACTTGTATGTATCCGAATCGTACGTGAAGTTAATTGTTTATATTGCCTCACGCAAGCACGCACAATGTCTTTTAAGTCATGTACCTCATTGATTGCACTGCTATTAATAGACTCCAATTTATCGCTTGCAAGAAAGTTGTCGAGCAATCGGCGCATGCGGAGTGTGGCACGCCGAATCTTTTGCATGGCGGGTTTAATGCGTGATTTATGATGAATGACCGTTTCATCTAAATCAGTTTCGGCCAAGCGTTGTGATGTCGTATCGATGATTGCAAGCGGTGTACGGAACTCATGTGCCGCTATCGCAAAGAACTCACGTTGCGCTGCCATCAATTGTCTTTTTGCGATGAGTGCTGATTCAAGCTTTAATTGTGCAGCCTGCCGTTCAGCGACTTCCTGAGTGAGTAACTGATTGGCAACAGCTAGCGCCTGAGCACGTTCAGTTACATTTATATTCAGTTGATGTTCACTTGCCTGGGATATATCGAGGGCATCTTGTTTTGCCTGCAACTTGTCTTTTGCGGCCTGCCTGATGACCTGAATGACACCTAATGTCATGAGTACGGTAGTCATCAGGTTCATGATGATGGGTGTGCCCATCAATGATGGCCCGTTGCCTATCGCCATGGTTCTTAAAATACCTAATATGATCGCCGGATAGGTCGCCCAGAAGGAGACAAGAAAGAACCATTTGCCAGATTGCGGTTTTCTCAGGGCATATTGGCAGGACTCAATCATCATGAGCGAGATGCCTGTAATCGACATCCATGAAGCTAAATGGCCGTTAAAAGGTAATAGGCCCGAGGCATAGATAATGCCGCTGATGAGTAGCGCTAACATGCTGATTGTGATAAGAAAATATAGTCTGGGTGAATGTTTTTTTGTATCAAACAAGAACATAAAGAAAAACAGCGACATGGCGACAAATAGGCTACCTGATCCTTTCTGGATGGAGTCCGCAACGAGTGGCGGTATGGGGAGATTGATTTGGATAATCCCTGCCATAAAGGCCTGCACAAGGCAGACCGTGATCTGGAAAGCAGCATAATAAAAAACGATGGCTTTTTTTAACCATCCCCAGAGGATAAGTGCCAGTAATGCGAGGAGTGAAATTACACCAAAGTATGCGCCGATGTAGCTATCTGGTCGCTCACGCCCAGACACAAAATCTACCGGTTTCCATAGCAATGCATTCAGGTACATCGTGCTGGTGGATTGGATGCGTAAATAGTAAGTTTGCTCGATGGAATTTTCTCCCAGCTTGATCGGGAAGATAAAGTTCCGGTAAAGAATCGGGCGATGGCCGACATCCTCATGATCTCCCAGTTTTAGCGCCTGCCATTGCCCATTGAGTGATTGGGAATATAAGGTGACATCATCCAGAATGGCGGGAGAGACTTCCAGCCAATATTCATCTTCAAGAGGATTGTTGAAACGGAGTGTGAACTTCATCCAGTAAGCGTCTTTACTGAATCCGGCTTGCCATCTCTTCGGTAGCGGAGCGAATGTGCTTTGATTGCTTGCGGATACGATATCGGTAATCTGTAGTTGGCTGGTAGGGTCGATCAGGTATCCCATGTCCTCTGTGATATCGAAGCCTTTTGGCATATCTGCAGGAACGTTGGTCGCAGCCAGTAATTGGCTGGATACCATCATCAGCGATACAAAAAGAATAGTGGAGATTTTGCGCAAGGTCGGTAAATTTAGCCTGTGTTGTCTTATATTATCCGATAAATGTCGATATGCCAGTTTAAGCACTTGATAATTAGCCCTTAATCGCCATCTGTAAGCTGCCGTGTTCGGTTATAATCCCGTTTTTGAAATTTTTCGGAGATATTGCATGCCTATCTACGATTACCAATGTACAAGCTGTGGCCTAAAAAAAGAAGTGATGCGCAAAGTGAGCGAGCCTAGCGTGACGGTTTGCCCTGAATGTGGCAAAGAGACATTTGCTAAACAGGTATCTGCGCCAAACTTCCAATTGAATGGTACTGGTTGGTATTCCACTGATTTTAAAGGTGGGAGTAAACCAGAAAAAAAGACTGAAGCGCCAGCGGCATGTGCCACTGGCTGCGCTTGTCACTAAACGCAAAAAACCATTAAACCACTTAGGTCACCCATGAGAAGCTATTTTATTACCGGTTTATTAGTACTTGTTCCGCTATCCATCACCGTATGGGTGCTGAGTACATTGATTGGCGTCATGGATCAAAGCTTGCTGCTCCTGCCTGTAGGCTGGCGGCCTGAGGCTCAGTTTGGCCGTGCGATCCCGGGTATTGGCGCTATTCTTACTTTACTCATCATCTTCGTAACGGGGCTGGTGGCAACTAACTTCTTTGGTAAGCGCCTGATCCAATTTTGGGAAGCATTATTGGCACGCGTGCCTGTGGTGAAATCCATCTATTACAGTGTCAAACAAGTATCTGATACTTTATTCTCAGATTCAGGTCAGGCTTTCCGTAAAGCTTTATTGATCCAGTATCCACGCCACGGGAGCTGGACGATTGCCTTCATGACAGGCCAGCCGGGTGGTGATGTGGCTAATCACCTTGAGGGTGATTATGTGAGCGTTTACATTCCGACTACGCCTAACCCGACTTCAGGGTTCTTTCTCATGATGCCAAAAGCAGATGTGATCGAGCTGGATATGAGTGTAGACGAAGCATTGAAATATATCATTTCGATGGGTGTGGTTACGCCGGGTACACCTTCACGTATCGTGACGGATGGCAATCTCAATTCAGAGCTTGCTGCAAAATCCGGCAATCAAGAATAAGTGCACTAACAATCCAAATCATTTAACTACTTTAATCAATCAAGAGTTTCAAATATGCGTACTCATTACTGCGGTCAGTTGAACCGCGAACACATCGGCCAAACAGTGACTTTATGCGGTTGGGCACATCGCCGCCGCGATCATGGTGGTGTTATCTTTATCGACTTGCGTGACCGTGAAGGTATGGCGCAGATTGTGATCGACCCTGATACACCAGAAGCTTTTGCGCTGGCAGAAACCGTACGTAGTGAGTTCGTGCTGAAAGTCGTCTGTAAAGTCAGGGCGCGCCCTGAGGGAACAGTGAACGCTAACATACCTACTGGTGAAGTAGAGATGCTGGCAACTGAGATCGAGATTCTTAATCCATCGCTCACGCCACCTTTCATGCTGGATGACGATAACCTGAGCGAAATGGTGCGTCTGCAACATCGCTATATCGATCTGCGTCGCCCAGCAATGCAAAAGAATCTGATGCTGCGTTATCGTGTGGCTAAAACCTTGCGTGATTATCTCGATACCAATGGGTTTATTGAGGTGGAAACACCCATGCTCACACGTAGTACACCAGAAGGTGCGCGTGATTATTTGGTACCAAGCCGCGTGCATGCGGGTCAATTCTTTGCCTTGCCGCAATCGCCACAACTTTTCAAACAATTGTTGATGGTTTCGGGATTTGATCGTTATTTCCAGATCACCAAATGCTTCCGCGATGAAGATTTGCGTGCTGATCGTCAGCCAGAATTCACTCAAGTGGATATCGAGACTTCATTCCTTGGTGAAGAAGAGATCATGAACATCGTCGAAGAGATGATTCGCCAGATGTTTAAAAAGGTTCAGGATATTGATCTGCCAGCGAAATTCGCCCGCATGCCATTCTCTGAGGCCATGAATAAATACGGCTCTGATAAGCCGGATATGCGCGTAACGCTAGAAATCACCGAGCTCAGCGATGTGATGAAAGATGTCGATTTCAAGGTCTTCGCTGGCGCAGCCAATGCCGCTGGTGGCCGCGTAGCCGCCATGCGCGTACCAAATGGCGCAGCCATCAGTCGCTCCGAGATTGATGCCTACACCGAATTCGTCAAAATCTATGGTGCCAAAGGTCTGGCATACATCAAGATCAACGACATCACCAAGCTCAATGAAGAGGGCCTGCAAAGCCCAATCGTGAAGAACATTCACGTGACCGCCCTGCAAGCGATTATTGACCGCACAGGCGCACAGAATGGCGATATCGTCTTCTTCGGCGCTGACAAAGCTAAAGTCGTGAATGAAGCACTTGGCGCCTTGCGCGTTAAAGTCGGTCACGATAAAGGCCATGTAGATGGTCGTGCCTGGGCACCGCTCTGGGTGGTTGATTTCCCCATGTTTGAACATGATGAGGAAAATGATCGTTGGGCGGCATTGCATCACCCCTTCACTTCACCAAAAGAAGGCCACGAATATCTGCTCACCAGCAACCCGGGCGCTGCACTCTCCAAAGCCTACGACATGGTGCTGAATGGCTGGGAAGTCGGTGGCGGTTCGGTGCGTATCCATAAACAAGAAGTGCAATCCAAGGTATTCGATGCACTGAAGATCAGCAAAGAAGAAGCTGAGGAAAAATTCGGCTTCTTGCTCGATGCTCTGCAATACGGAGCCCCTCCGCACGGTGGCTTGGCATTCGGTTTAGATCGTCTTGTCACGCTGATGGCGGGCGCTGAGTCTATTCGTGACGTGATCGCATTCCCTAAGACACAGCGTGCGCAGTGTCTAATGACCAATGCGCCGAATGAAGTGGATGAGAAGCAATTACGTGAATTGCATATTCGTGTGCGTACACCGAATGTCGCGGCCAGCTAAAACCAGCGCATATGCCAACCGTTCTTAGAATAGGTGCTTACCGTTTTTTCTTTTATGCTAATGAAGGTACAGAACCTGTGCATATTCATATCCAATTAGGAAGAAATTTGGCAAAGTTCTGGTTGCAACCTGTGGGGCTAGCAAGTAGTACAGGTTTTGCGGCGCAAGAGTTAACCAAGCTTTATGGCTTGGTACGGGAGAATGAGCAACTTTTTAAGGAGTCATGGCATGAGTTCTTTAACGCTACACGCTGAACCTTTAGCACAAGCTGTCAATTTGACCGATATTGAGTTGGTAGTGAGCTTAGTTGATGGCCGTGTGCTTTCAACCCCTTTGGTATGGTTTCCGCGATTGCTTTCAGCATCGCCAGACCAACGTCGGCATTACGAGTTGTTAGGCAATGGTGAGGGTATTCACTGGCCAGATGTTGATGAAGACATTAGTGTGGCGGGGCTGCTCGCTGGCAATCCTTCGGTTGAGTATGGCTAATTAACTTGCTTGCGGTAGCTTCATTTTAGGAGGTTAAATGGCGATTCCTGATTTTCAGACATTGATGTTACCAGTCCTCAAGTTTGTTGCGGACAAAAAGCAATACGTATTGAAGGATGTTGTTGAAAGTTTGGCCTTTCAATTTAACCTAACAGATGAAGATAGAAGCGAGTTGCTGCCTAGCGGTAGTGCTTTTACATTCAATAATCGTGTGGCTTGGGCAGCGTCATATCTCAAAAAAGCTCTTTTAATCTCAAGGCCTCGGCGTGGTTGTATTGAAATTACAGATAGAGGCTTAACGGTATTAAAAACAAATCCTGAGTATATCAATATGAAGTTTTTAGAGCAGTTTCCAGAATATTTGGAATTTAAAAACTCAACTTCGAGTGAGACGAATATAACCACTTTAAGTAATATTTCTTCCGAGCAAAAAAGCACTCCCGAAGAGATGTTAGCCAGCACCGCAAAAGATTTAGATGTTGCATTAGCTTATGATCTATTGGAAATTATCAAGTCTAGCTCACCTAGCTTCTTTGAAAGATTAGTCGTTCAGCTTCTGCTTGCAATGGGATACGGCGGTAGTCGTGCCGAAGCCGGCCGCGCAATTGGACAAAGTGGAGATGGTGGCATTGACGGTATTATTGATGAAGATAAGCTAGGTTTAGATTCAATTTATATACAGGCTAAACGTTGGGAAGGCACTGTTGGGCGACCTGAGATACAAAAGTTTGTGGGTGCTTTGCAGGGGAATAGAGCTCATAAAGGCGTATTTATTACTACTTCCGATTTTTCAAAAGAAGCACAAGAGTACGTAAAAAACATAAGCAATAAAGTAGTTTTAATCAATGGATTTATATTGGCTAAGCTTATGATTGAAAATGACGTGGGTGTTTCTACAATCTCAATCTACAAAGTCAAAAAAATTGATTCTGATTATTTTGTTGATGAGTAATGCCAATCAAATCGCTTATCCGTACTATTCCGCATTACCCCAAACAAGGCATCCAGTTCCGAGATATCACGACCTTGCTGAAAGACCCTATCGGGTTTCGCATTGTGATTGATGAACTGGCCAAGCGTTATTCAGAGAAAAAAATCGACAAGGTTGCAGGTATTGAAGCGCGTGGTTTTATTATCGGCGCAGCCTTGGCTTATAAGCTAGGTATGGGTTTCGTACCAGTACGTAAACCGGGTAAATTACCCTCTGAAACGATCGGTCATGATTACGCGTTGGAATATGGGTCTGACCGCGTAGAGATACATACCGATGCGATTTCGCAGGGCGAACGCATCTTGCTGGTGGATGATTTGATTGCAACAGGCGGTACTGCAGAAGCAGCCGCATTGTTGATTCAGAAGCTGGGTGGTGAAATTGTGGAATGTGCATTTGTGATTGATTTGCCAGATTTAGGTGGCACGAAACGATTAGCACAAAACGGACTCAAATCGTCTTCATTGTGTGCGTTTGAGGGTGAGTAAGTGAAGGCGAGTAAGCTCGAAAATAGTAAGTTAGAAAACCCGCTGGCCTTTAAGACGCCGGTCTCAGTTTTAGTGGTGATTCACACCACGGACTTACAAGTGCTTTTGATAGAACGTGCTGATAAAGAGGGTTTCTGGCAATCGGTGACAGGCAGTGTTGAAACTGAAGATGCTGGCTTAATTGATACAGCCGTTCGCGAAGTGATGGAAGAAACGGGCATTGATGCCATGCAACATAAGCTCACTGATTGGCAGACGTCGAATACTTACGAGATATACCCGCACTGGCGTTATCGTTATGCACCGGGCGTGATCGAGAATGTAGAACATTTATTCGGTCTTGAGTTACCTGCACCAGCGGCGATTAAACTCGCCCCTGATGAGCATGTGAATTATGAATGGGTCGATTGGCGTGAGGCGGCGAAGCGCGTGTTCTCATGGACGAATGTCGACGCATTAAGGCGATTAGGCGAGCGCCACGGTTTAACCCTATAATTTATTTAAATGATTGGAAGACCCTGATCGTCGATCAGGAGTTGGAGCAAAAGAGTATGCAAGCATCCCCGATTAAATTTGAACGTTTTCAGCACTCGCAAGATGAAGAGTGCCAACAGCGCATTATCGCCGCCAAGGAAAAGCTTGGTGATCGATTGGTGATCCTAGGCCATCATTACCAGAATGATGCTGTCTATCGTCATGCAGATTACTCTGGTGACTCGCTCAAACTTTCTCGTAATGCCGCAGAAGTAGATGCGGAATTCATCGTTTTTCTCGGGGTGCATTTCATGGCAGAGGTCGCGGATATTTTATCCCGTCCTGACCAGATCGCCATATTGCCTGACCTTGCAGCAGGCTGTTCTATGGCGGATATGGCAAATCTTGCAAAGGTCGAGCGTTCGCGCCGCGAGTTGGCCAAGTTGTTCGATTTTGATGAAGTCATCACACCAGTGACCTATATCAATTCTGCGGCTGACCTAAAAGCATTCTGCGGTGAGCATGGCGGTATCGTCTGTACTTCTACCAATGCCACCAAGATGTTGGAGTGGAGTTTTGCCAGACGTGAGAAAGTGCTGTTTTTCCCTGACCAGAATTTGGGGCGTTGGAGCGGTCACAAGATGGGTATTCCCCTTGAGCAGATGCCAGTATGGGATCCTGACCAACCCATGGGTGGGCTGACAGAAGAGCAGATTCGCGATGCAAAGATATTGTTATGGAAAGGCCATTGCGCGGTTCACCAGATGTTTCGTCCGCAGAGCATCATCAAGTTCCGTAACGAGCACCCTGATGGCATCGTCATCTCCCACCCTGAAGCGCCTTTTGAAGTTTGCTTGCAATCCGATTATGTCGGCTCGACTGAATATATCTTAAATACAGTGAGTGCAGCACCTAGCGGCACGCGCTGGCTGGTGGGTACTGAGCTTAACTTGGTGAATCGCCTTGCCGAGAAGATGAAACCGGAAGGCAAGATCGTACAATTCATGTCGCATGTCGTATGCGAGTGTTCTACGATGGCACGTATCGATCCGCAGCATTTGGCATGGACACTTGAAAACCTTGCGGAGGGTAATGTGGTTAACCGTATCCATGTGCCGCCACAAGAAGCCGAGCTTGCCAAGTTGGCATTGCAACGTATGTTGGATGCTTCTTAAACTGCGCGGAAAAAACACCATTAAGGATGATTGAATATGCAGCTCACCCTGCATGTGGCGACTTTCAATATCCATAAAGGCCTTACCAGCTTTAACGCGCGGTTTTCTCTTCATGAGCAACGAGAGTTGCTACGAAAACTTCAGGCAGACATCGTTTTTCTGCAAGAAGTGCGCGATGAACATGCCAAACACAATAAACGTTTTAGTCCTTGGCCGGAGAATGGTCAGGCTGAATTTCTGGCAGATGCTGTTTGGCCGGATTATGCGTATGGCAAGAATTCAGTGTATCCCGCAGGCCATCATGGCAATGCGTTGCTATCAAAATTTCCCATTGTAAATACAGTCAACCGCGATATTTCTGCTCATAGTTCCGAGCAGCGTGGCATGCTGCATTGTGAGATCGAAGTGCCGGGATGGGGCAAAAACTTGCATTGTATCTGTGTGCATCTAGGGTTATTTGCACGCTGGCGCAGGCAGCAGATGGTGAGCCTTCAACATTACATTGAGCAGCATGTCGCTGCGGATGCGCCCCTGATCATTGCCGGTGATTTTAACGATTGGGGCATGAGCGCGGGGCGGTTTTTTGCTGAGACCTTGCACCTGCGAGAAGTATTTGAACATAGCCATGGCAAGCCAGCGCAAAGTTTTCCTTCGTGGCTGCCTGTTTTACGGTTGGATAGAATCTATACGCGCGGATTTAATATCCGCCATGTGCAAGTGCATTCAGGCCCGCACTTCGCCAAGCTATCTGATCATGCCGTATTGACGGCGACACTGGTGCGCCAATGAGACATTTCTTTCCGGGCAATCACATCACGCTGCTGCGTAATGGAACGGAATATTTCCCTGCGCTTGAGGCGGCCATCAATGATGCGCAATTCGAGATACACATCCAGACGTTTATCTATGAGCCTGATGCGACAGGGCTGCGTATCGGCATTGCCTTAAAAAGTGCAGCACAGCGTGGGGTGAGCGTGAATCTGTTACTTGATGGCTATGGCAGTCGATATTTGCCGAAAGCTTATGTCGATGATCTGCAAGCCGGTGGTGTCAATGTCATGTTCTATCGCCCGAAGATATCGCCGTGGACATTAAAACGCAACCGCTTGCGGCGCCTGCACAGCAAAGTATCTGTGATGGATGGCAAAGTCGCATTCGTCGGAGGTATCAATATCATCGATGACATGCATGTGCCCGGACATAAAGCGCCACGTGTCGATTATGCCGTCAGCGTGCAAGGCTCGATTGTCGCGAAGATACATCATCGGGTCGATCGTTTATGGACGCGTATCGCTTGGATGCATATGCAAACGCTGCGCAAGGTGCAGTTGCCTGAGATGAAAGTGCAAGACCTGACGACAACCAATATGCGCGCTATATTTGTCATACGCGACAATGTATTGCACCGCCGTGATATCGAGCGCGCTTACTTCAATGCCATCGGTCATGCGCGTCGCGAGATATTGATCGCGAATGCCTATTTTATTCCCGGGAGGAGTTTTCGTAAGGCGCTGATCGCTGCCGCGGAACGCGGTGTAAAAATACGCCTGCTGTTACAAGGCGAGATGAGGCCGTTTCTTGGTTTTGCCACGCATGCGGTCTATAGCCTTTTTCTCCGCCACGGCATCGAAATCTATGAATATCGAAAAAGTTTTATGCATAGCAAGGTGGCGGTGATTGATGATAGATGGGCAACTGTCGGTTCTTCAAATATCGACCCCTTTAGCTTGTTGATGGCATACGAAGCCAATGTATTTGTCATTGATAGAAAGTTTGCCAACACCTTGAAAGATGACCTCGAGCGGGCGATTCATGAGGGTGCCGTACAAGTGCAATCTAACGATTGGATTCGCGGCCATTGGTTAAAACGTATTATGTCCTGGATCGTCTATGGATTCGTCAGATTTGCTGTGGGTACGATTGGATACCCTAATCGGCATTGATGAGATGGTTATATTGACTAGCTAAGCTACAAGGATTGGCTGAGATTCCAGTAACTATTTCTCTACAGAATCCCCCGAAGCTTCTATCGTAAAGTTTGCAATTTTTAGATCAGGATTTTCAGCTTCAAACTGATCGCTTCCTATTCTGTAAGCTTCCTCGATATCATTAGCAGCTATAGAGGTTTTCCAGATTGGGGAGTCACTATTTTCTTTGTCTTTTTTCCATACCGATATATCAAATAAGGCCATAGCATTTTACTTTATCTATGAAGGTGTGATGCAAGCATGCGACTTATTTGGCTATTCGACTATCAGCCGATTGCTACCGCACATGTAGGATAAACAGAGATATGAGCCATAAACTACATAAGCCATTTGGAAGCTTCTGTTGCTGGCTCAATTTGTGTTACTGAGTAAGCTTAGTACTAAGCTGTGCATTACAGCCTCTTCGTCTGTGGCTATTCTGAGTACAGGGATACTATCGCTGGCATTTAGATGCTGACTTTGTTCTAAATTGGCTGTTTGATCCAGCTTGATACCCATAAAAGCCAATGACTCACATATCAATGCTCTTATATGGGGTGAGTGGTCACCTATGCCCCCACTGAATACAAGTGCATCAATACCTCCCGTTTTAGCTGCCAGACTACCAATCGCTCCTGCTACTTGTCGGCAGAAGTAATCTATTGCTAGCTTTGCATTGGGGCTTTTACTCTTCAACAATACTTCCATTTTGTGGCTCTCGCCTAATGAGACAGCTAATAGTCCCATTTGATTGTTCACCATATCTGCCAAGGTATCGATATCATGGCGGCGTGCCAACTCCAGCATGGCACCAGGGTCGATATCGCCAGAACGTGTTGCCATGCATATGCCGCCTGCTGGCGTGTATCCCATGGTGGTATCAGTTGATAACAAGTTTTCTGTCATGCATAGACTGGCACCAGAGCCGAGATGCGCCATCACGACGCGTTTATATGCAGTTTGGCCAATTAACAATGGCAGTTGAGAGGCCAGATATGCGTAGCTCAAGCCGTGAAAACCATAGCGATGCATATTCTCGCGATTTGGTATTGGCAGCGTTTTGGCTAATGGAGACATCGTTTGGTGGAAAGCCGTATCGAAACATGCTGCTTGGGGTGCGCCAAAGTGAGATTCGCACAAGCCTACTCCTAACAGACTCATCGGCAGATGCAACGGCGCTAGAGGGATGATGCTATGTAACCTTTCCAGCTCAGCGGCATCCAGCAAGCGCGCTGACTCCACGATGTCACCGCCGTGGACAAAACGATGGGCGATGATATCCGGCTTCTCTTTTTCAAGGTCGGAGAGTAGTTCAAAATCGGAAAATAGCTCGCTAAATGCAGTGCGGCAGTCTCCTTTGGCACTTTGACCTTTAAAGTGATATTGCAAGTTTCGGCGTACACCATCCGCGCTAAAGAAACTGGCCTTTAAGCTGGATGAGCCTGTGTTGATTGCCAACACGCTCGGCTTGATGGGTGTTGCCTGACTCATACCGATTCCTGAGGTTCCCATTTCCAGTGCTTGATCTCTGGCATATCTTCTCCGTATTGGCATATGTACTGTTTATGCGCTGCCAATTTTTCGTCCATGCGCTTAATCATAGCGGCGGCCTCGGGGATATTAGGTACTCTTTTCAGGACGTCTTTTACCAGACTAAACCTATCGAGTTTATTTAACACGACCATATCGAAAGGTGTCGTGGTTGTACCTTCTTCCTGATAGCCATGCACATGCATATTGGTGTGATTGTTTCGACGATAAGCCAAGCGATGAATCAATCCGGGATAACCATGAAAGGCAAAAATAACCGGTTTATCATGAGTGAAAATGGCATCAAAAACAGCGTCCGTCATGCCATGTGGATGCACTTCTTTAGGTTGAAGCGTCATCAGATCGATCACGTTCACGTAGCGTATCTTTAATTGCGGAACGAGTTGCCTGAGTATTGAAACGGCTGCTAGCGATTCAAGAACTGGAACATCACCCGCGCTAGCGATCACCACATCAGGTTCACTGCCGTTAGTATTGCTTGCCCAATCCCAGATGCTGATGCCTTGCCTCGCATGTTCGGTCGCGGTTTTTATATCAAGCCATTGTTGCTGCGGTTGCTTTCCTGCCACGATGACATTGATCAGATCACGACTCCTCAGACAATGCGCTGTGACGGCTATTAAGCTATTGGCATCAGGCGGTAAATAGATGCGGATAGTATCGGCTTTTTTATTCGCGACATGGTCCATGAACCCCGGATCTTGATGGGAGAACCCGTTGTGATCCTGACGCCAGACATGCGAGGTCAGCAAGATATTGAGTGAGGCAACTGGTCGTCGCCAACTGATCTCACGGCATTCTTTCAGCCATTTTGCATGCTGGTTGACCATGGAATCTACAATATGAATAAATGCCTCGTAACACGAAAAAAAGCCGTGTCTACCGCTTAAGAGGTAGCCCTCGAGCCAGCCTTCGCAGGCATGCTCAGAGAGTATTTCCATCACGCCACCTTGGGTCGCGAGATATTCATCATCTTCCATTCGTGTCGACATCCACTGTCGATTGGTCACTTTAAACAGGGCACCCAAGCGATTGGATAAAGCTTCATCAGGACAAAATAAACGGAACCTGCCGATGTTGCGCTGCATGACATCGGCCAAATATTTACCCATCTCGCCTGTTGCACTGGCGATGGTGGCGCCAGGGAATGGCACTTGAACCGCATGGCTAACCTCATCAGGCAAGGCTAGATCAATGAGCAATCTGCCACCATTGCTATGGGGATTGGCACTCATTCGGCGATGTTTCTCAGGCGCTAGTGCAGCAATCTCGCTAAGCAGCTTTCCTGCATGATCGAACAACTCCTGAGGGCGGTATGATCGCATCCAGTCTTCCAAAAGCTTCACATGACCGGGATTGCCCTCAATCTCACTAAATGGGACTTGATGCGAACGAAAACTGCCTTCGCTCGGCTTGCCGTCAACAAACTTAGGCCCTGTCCAACCTTTGGGGGAGCGCAAGATGATCATCGGCCAGCGGGGGCGACTGGGCGCCTCTTGACCGCGTGCACGTGAGTGAATATCACGAATATCTGCGATGGCCTGATCCAATGTATCGGCCATTAAGGCATGCATGCTTTCCGGGTCATCACCTTCAACAAAGTAAGGTGTATAGCCATAACCCTCGAAGAGGCTTTGCAATTCATCATGGCTAATACGCGCCAATATCGTGGGGTTGGCGATCTTATACCCATTAAGATGCAAAATGGGCAGCACTGCACCATCTGTTTTGGGATTCAGGAATTTATTGGAATGCCAAGAGGTGGCCATCGGCCCCGTTTCTGCCTCGCCATCACCGATCACGCAACAGGTGATCAGATCAGGATTATCAAATACTGCCCCATAAGCATGAAATAGCGCGTAACCAAGCTCCCCACCTTCATTGATGGAACCAGGCGTGTGCGCCGATACATGGCTAGGGATGCCTCCAGGAAACGAAAATTGCTTAAAGAGCTTGCCTATACCAGCTTCATCTTGCGATATCTCTGGATAGACCTCACTATAAGTGCCTTCCAGATAAGTATTCGCGACGATGCCAGGACCGCCGTGACCAGGCCCGGTGACAAACAGGATGTTGAGATCATATTTGCGAATAACACGATTGATATGCGCATATATGAAGTTCAAGCCAGGGGTGGTACCCCAGTGTCCCAGTAAACGTGGCTTGATGTGCTCAGTAGTGAGCGGCTCTTTAAGTAATGGGTTGGCGTATAAGTATATTTGGCCAACTGAGAGGTAATTAGCTGCGCGCCAATAGGCATCGAGCAAATGGAGTTCGCGCTTTTCAGCATCCAGTAATTCAATATCCTGATTTGGCATGATGAACGCTCGCCTTCTTTATATTGAATCCCTATCCTACTGTGAATCAGGCATGGAATGTTTCTTTAAATGTTGTTTATTCGTCAGATGCTGAAATAATACAGAATCGAGTAATAATTTCATTGAATTTCCCCCAATGTTAAATAGCTGGCTACTATTGTTAGGCTAGCGTGAAGCAGAAAAGTTTGATGCTCTGGAATTAAAAAAGCTTGAGACGATTTATTTATCTAGTGTGGATAAATGCTCAAAGTGATGAAAATGCGATGGAGAAACAGCATGAAGAAAATAATGGTGGCTTTATTATTTGCAGGGTTTAGTTTGTTTGCAAATGCTGACATGCGGGATGCGCAACAACAGAACCAGATGCAGCGTATGGAAAACGAGCGCCTGCGAGATGAGCAGAGGGCATATGAGCAAAAGCGCATGGATGATCAGCGTAAACGTGAAGATGCAGATAGAGAATCACAAAAAGAATTTCAGCGAGAGCAGGATCAGCGATTTGACAAGATTTATAAAAGACCTTAGTTTTTAACAAAGATATTAGTTTTTAACGATGCAATATCGGTGGGTGGTATGCTTACTACCTTCAATTTAAGTCATAGCTAAAAGGTAACAGGCATGAGTAGGCGTTTTTTGAAGCAGATGTTGTTTTCCGTATTAATCGCATTAGCAGTGAGTGGTTGTGGCAGTATGAAAGTATGGCCGTTGAGTAGTGACACGGCAGAGGCAGACCCGCGAACCCCTGCGAATTCGACTGAGTATCAGTGCGATAAAAATAAGAAATTCTATGTACGTGCGATAGATAAAGGGGCTGCGGTGTGGGTCATCTTATCGAACCGTGAGTTTTCCCTAGCCAAAGATGCATCAGGACGTTACACCAATAGTATTGCGACGTTGACATTGGATGGTGATACGGCTGTGTTCGATGATGGGTACAAAAGTGAGTACCTGAATTGCAAAACCCAATCGAATAAATCCAAATAATCGATATTAAAAATCAGAGGGTCACTTGGATTCGCAATTTCAATCCAGAAATTTCAATCCAAGTGACCCTCTAAATTCTTCACTTATGTCTCGTGTTAAATCGTACCTAATACATTCACGAAAAAGCCGCGACTACGGTATGAAAGATTGGTCAGGTCATCAGAGTAATCGGTGAAATTGTAGCCAACCCCTGCCTTGACGCCTTTGCCCATGTGCCGATAGATGCCGAGTAATGCGCCGGCACGGGCATCTTTTGCTTCAGTAGCACTTAAGTTACGAAACTCGACGAGGGCATCCCATTCTTTAACAAAATGCCAATCAGCGCGTAACACCCAAAGATCGGCACGACTGGTGAACCACTCACCATTCACCTTGTTGTCTTTTAGCTCACCGATACGGAATGCATATTTGCCGCCCAGTGATAACCAGGGTTTGACATCGTAGATGGTGTCTACTGAGAACACCTGACTGCGCTGCGCATAGTCGGCGACCGATCCAGATGGCGCCAGTTGACCGGGAGATGGAAGATTGTAGAAGTTGGTGTACTTGAACAAGGTATTCCAACGGTCATTGCTGATGGGGCGATAGGCAGCCCCGGTCACGATCTCATGGTAATCGCCATCGTAGAATGCGCCTTGGTTGTTATCAGAGATCGACCAGTTGAGTTTGCCTAGCATTCTCCATTCGGGTGTTGCCTGATAGCCCAATGTGTTGCGGAAAAGCCATGTTTTACGCTCACCCGCTACATTGCTATCTTCATCGCGAAACTCGGCATTGCCGCTATATTTGGTCTTGTCGCGCTTGTATCCGGCAGAGATGCTTACGGCTTTACGGTCAAGGTCACCCGCTAACGGGTCTGATACCGTACCCATTTCGCCTTTACCACCGAAATTCCAGTAATCGTTGGCGGCATAATCCAAACCGAAAGCATTAATCAGGCTTTGCGGACCAGCGCCATTGGTTGAACGTGTTTCGCCGAATACGCGCATCTCATCGGACACACGGTAAGATGAGCCTGATACCAGCGTGCCTTGTCTGCCGCGCCAAACACTATCAGGGCGTTCACTTTCGACAATATAGTTGGAGTAAGCACTATGACGGTCAGAGAGACGATATTCAGTACCAAGTTTGAGGCCTGGCCCCAAATTACCCTGAGAGCCTTCGGCTACGACCTTGATTCGGTCGGTGATGCGCCAGCTCATGCCCAGACCTGCGCGGTTGTTTGGGTCACGCGTCTCATCCCGGGCCAGTGTGCCTTGCGTATAGCCGTAAGCTGCCCAGTCTTCCTTTTCATCTGGTTGACCGCCCTCTTTCAACGGGGTGTAATCCAGACGGATCTGCGTATCGGTTCGGTCACCTGTTTGCGATAGTAGCGAGCTTGCGTTGGCAACGTTGACGTTACGGTTATCCTGACGAACAGCTACACCGAGCAGCCATATCGGGCTGAGTTTTTGACGTATGCCGACCTCGCCTGCCTGCGTATCCATCGTGTCAGATTGCCTGACATCGGCTTTCGCATCGAGCTGCGTGTTTTCTGTGAGTTGAACACTACCTTTCAAACCTTGCTGGCTGACTTGCTCGCCGGTAGAGGTGATCTGTCCCGGGGCTGAGAATCCACGTTCGCGCTCCTGCGCATAGGCGGTGATTTTGCCTTTGGCACTGTCGGTGACTTCAGCTAGATCGACCGAGCCTTCAACGCGGAAAGCCTTGGCTGCCTCACCCGTGGCCGTCAAACCACTGAATGCAAAACCGCCATCCAGTGAGGTTTGCGCGCCATCGCCAGCACCATCTGACTTAGCGGTTTCTAGCTTGATATAGGTGCCGGGTTTGTAACGAATCGTTGTATCAAGCCCTTGCAGTTTCTGCTCGTTGAGGCCCTCACCCTGCTTATAGCCAGTGATACCCAGTTGCCAGTGATCATTGACCCATTGGCTGGCACGTCCGCCGACTGAGAAATTCTCAACCGACGTCAGGCCCGGTACGTATTCGTAGCTTGAGACCAAATAGAGGGCGTTGCCGTTGAGAGATGATGTGCTGATGAGACCGGAGGCTGAACCAGTCGAATTCAATGGTTCACGCAATGTGATGCGACCCTGAATATAGTTGATTTCATAGTCTTGTGCGGGCGACAGTAATTTACGCTCGATCACTAATCCTGAGTCACGGTCACGCACTTCGACCCATACGCGTTCAGAGCCCATGGTCAGTGCCTGATGACGCAAGTAGTACAGCGAACCACCAGTGCCGCGGAACTCATCGCGTGAGCCAAGTGTACCGGGATCGGCCGCAAAACCATCCACCTGCGTGGATTTTTCGCCATACGTGGTTGTGCTATCTGAGCGGTACCGTGCATTCGCACCATAAAGCCCACGTGAGTATTGAATCAGCTCAGTACCGCTCCACGATGTCTTGAAGTTACCCCACATGACGTGCGAATCACCACGTGCCAGTTTGACATAGAATTTACCCTGCGTTGGCGCATCATCTACGGTGGTGCTGTCATCGCCATAGACTGGGTAATACAGATCGGGGTTGATGTTGCGCAGCAGGTAGCGTGGGTCTTTGGATGAGAAGTTCGAGAACAGGTCTCCCAAAGGTTGCTCGCGGGTATCAGCGGCAGCGGTCAGCAGGTATTCACCTTTGACCTTGCCTTTTAGGTAGAACGCACCGCGACCATCTACATAGCCATTGCCATCGTAATGTTGTTTATCACCTGTGACTAATTGCGCGGGGCCACTCACATGGTTGTTACCTGCCGTGAGGTCACCCATGGCGACATAGAACCAGTCATCCGCTGCGATATTCAGGTTGCGCCTGAAGGTGGTAGATTCACCATCTGGTTCGATCATTTTCACTTCGACCGTGTTAGGGCCTGATGGCACGATCTGTTTCATGGCGAATTTACCAGCGCTATCTATCGGTATATCAAGCCCGAATGCCTCGATACGCTGCCCGGGTTGCAGATGGGTACCATTGACAGTGACCGTACCACCCTTGACCGCAATATTGCGCAAGCTCAGGCTGTTCTCGCCATAACCGATGAAGTCTTCCTTGCCCGGTTGCAGGTCATTATTCGCTGGCGGGTGAACCAGGAGCGTTAGCGGTTTGAGCACACTTTCATCAAAATGGCCTTGTGCATCATATACGCGCAGCAGGAACATGATTTGATCCGGTCCTGTCAGCGGTGTTTGCCACGTGGTGACGCCATTCCAGTTAACTGGCAGGATCTCAATCGGCGTTTCTTGTACTTGCTGACCCGGTTTGAATAATCGAATCTCAGCTTTCTTGATCCAAGGCAGGTAGTTTGCCCATGCGCGGAAGGTGGCTTTTTCACCACGGACGATACCGTTGGGTGTTACCCAGGCATTCATTTGCGGCAATGTAGAAAGATTGTCGAATCTCACCTGAATATCCGCTTTTTCCAGCGCGACATCCGTACAGCGCTGGCGATCAGCTTCAAGCGGCGTGTTGTTCAGGTCGAGCGGCTCACCATCTACCGAGATGCGGAAAGGTGCATTGGAATGCGCTGTCGATACGGTTTCACACGCTGAGCGGATAGGGGTGGGCAAAGGCGCGGCCAAAATGGGTTGGTCAAACCATACCCTGATTTCCACGCGGCGGTTCTTGGACATGCCGGCTGGCGAGTTATTGGCTGCGATAGGTTTGGTTTCCCCAAAGCCCTTGATGCCGACCTGCGTCTCGCTTAAGCCCATCTTTTCTTTTAGATATGCGCCAACCGACAATGCGCGTGCTTCTGATAATCCCTGATTAGTACCAAAGATTGCACGACCATTGGGGGATAAGCCTTGATTATCTGTATGGCCCGCGATATCGATACGGACACCAGGTTTGCCTGCAAGCTGTTTTACAAGATCGTCCAACTCGCTTTTTGAAATAGCGGTGAGATCAGCCTTACCGGATTCAAACTGTGCAGCGCCTGCGCGCTCGACCAGTACTCTGGTTATCTCGGGTTGGATTTGCGGTGCCGTAGCTGCCGCTGCTTTCATGGCCTGCAATATGCTACTGGTCACACCGGATGGTAGTGGGTATGCAATGCTTTGTATTTCACTGGGTGGCGGTAGTGCTGTGATCTCCACCCTGCCATTGTCTATACGCTTGCCTGTGTCGTGAATAAAGTCGGCGGCAGAGGTGTTTTGAATCGGATTTTCATTATTGAGTGCATCGGCATGGGCGTTGCCGATGATCAAACTGATCGCGAGTGCGATGGCACGTTTTGGCATGATCATGGCTGTGCCTCCAATGCTGTTTCAATCACTAGCGGGTAGGCAGGCGGATCTTGCTTATTATCTTTAGCTTTTTGTTTCCACAGCGTGCGGATGGCATCAGCTACTGCATCCAAGCGTTTCTTGGCTAGAGCAGCATCACTATTTTTTGGGTCATAAGCGATACGCAATACAGAGGGACGTTCAGCAAGGCGGTCGCAAAGGGCAGGTAATGATTGCTGCCACTCTGGTAACAGGGATGACTGATTATCTGCAAATGCACCCGCGTTCAGATCAATACGGATCACGCGATGTACGGTAGCGCCAAAGTTTAGTTTGACCATCTTGCCGCGCGTTACCCTTACATCGCGCGGATTTTCAGTCGTCATGCGATAACCGGATGGTAAGGTGCGCTCATCCAGCTTCATGACAAAATTTGCCCCATGATCACTATCCGGAATGTCAGCACAAGTGACATGGAAGCGACCTTCTGCATCTGTCGTGATCAATAAGCCACGTACAGTGACCACTCGCACATTGGCAATGCCAGGCTCGCCTTCGTCCTGATAACCATTGGCATTTTTGTCATCGAATACTTTGCCGATGATGTCGGAACAATCAAAGGTAGGGTCTGGGTTAACGCGCACAGTCGCATTTGCAACGTTGGAAACCAGCGTGCCCAGAAGGTTATTCAGTGCCCATGCCTGATTGATGTACTGGCCTTCGCCGACGCCGGTACCAACCACTAACATCAGTTTATAGGTCTTCTTTTCACCGGCGGTGAAGTTCTGATTGGCCCAAGTCAGATCGCGTCCGGCTATCGTGGGTTCTAGTGCATTGCCATTAAGCGTTGCGGAGCCACTACGGTATTTGAAGCCTGGCGGTAAGCGATCTTGTATGTTGATATTGCTTAATGCCGCAGCTAGCGTATTGGTCGCTGTGATGGTGTAAGGCACCAAGTCACCTTTGGTGACATTCACCAGCGGCGTGGTCTTGCTGATGATTAGCGCGCCACCAAGCACCGGATCGATCGGTATGTGATTGTTGATGATATTGCGGGAAGCAGCATCCAAATCGAAATTGAAATAGTAGCGAGTCGTTGTGGTACCGAAACCATTTGCAAAAGAACCATCGGCGGTGGTGGCAGTGCAGGTTGCCGGGTTGTGTGCTGTTACGCCAACCGCTGGTGCGCCATTGTTCTGTTGTACGAGTGATGGGTCACTGGTGTTGGTGACCGTTAGTGTTGCAGTACATACAGGTATCATGGTGGATGGGATCGGCGCGTATCCTTCCGGATAAGTCGTGATCGTCAGCGTATAAACGCCAGCAGGTGAGCCGGGGTTTAGTAGAAATTGATAGATACCATCTGCGCCTGTCGTCTGTGAGGCAGTACCGCCCACTACGTGTATCGCAGGGTTAAAACCAGCCGGGCCCGAGATGGTGACAGTAGCACCTGCAACGGCCAAACGTGTTACTGCATCATAGACCACACCAGCTGGGTCAAGCGGCAAGCTTTGCTCTAAGATGTTATCGCCAACATCGAGTGTAAGGCCGCTTAACGAGCCATCGGTATTGGTAGCACCTGCTGGGTTTGTCGTTGTGTTTGGGACGCCATTGGTATAACTGGCACCATCTTCATTTGGGCGTGCCTGACCGTATATCAGCCCCGTTGTTGGGTGACGGAATTGAATCTTGTAACCAGATCCCGCCGGGATGTTTGTGAATGCATAGGCACCGTTAATGCCGCTGATTTGACGAGTGATTTCTGTTGCAATCAATGTGCCGTTCTTTAGTAACTCTACAATCCATCCGTTTTGCGGTTGATCAACCGATGGGCTGCCGCTATCAAATATGCGGTCATGATTCAGATCAAGCCATACATGACCGCTGACATTGGCAACTCCCGCAGAATTAACTATTTCACCAAAGTTGTAGCCGGTGCCATTGACCCCTGATGTAGCTAGATTCACCGTGAATCGGTCATTGATATGGGCACCGATCTGTCCAATATTACCGACTTGATCGCCACCATCGTTATAGCCGACTGGCTGTGTTTCAATCACGGTATAACCTGCGCCATTGGAAAGTGGCAGCCCACTGAATATCCAGCTGCCATTGGCAGCAGTTTGTACTGTACAACTAGGAATGACCGTACAAATATTATTGCCCGTGGCCGTGGTACCAGATAAGGTCAATGTTGTACCGGGGATGCCAGGCTCAGCAGGATCAAACAGGCCATCGTTATCGTTATCAACGAATACAGTGCCGGAAAGAGAAACACTTAATTCGCCAAAGTTGTATGCGGTAGCGGCGGTATTGGCCGGGAGAACGAGCCTCAATTGGTCATTGGTGACAACCGTACCTCCTGCGCTACCCAGCGTATCCTGCCCATCGGTGTAATCTGCTGGCTGGGTTTCAACCAGGGTATAGCCACTTGCATTTGAGGGCGGTAGATTATCGAAAAGATAACTGCCGTTAACCGTTGAAGTGGTGTTTCTACTGATGGCGTTACCGTAAACATCCGTACCGGTTAGCGTCACGGTCACATTGGGTATGCCATTCTCAGATGCATCTAACACACCATTATTGTTGACATCGCCATAGACGTTACCTGCCACCGACGATTTTTGTACCGTTACCGATGTACACACCTGACTGCTATTGACTTGGCTTGGATCAGCTTCGCTGGTTTTAGCTGTCGCACAATTCTGCAATGTACCGCTTAGTGGAGCGGTGACTATTCTGACTGGAACAGTCAACGTAATAGTTGAAGCGTTAGCCAGTGCGCCAAAACCGCAAGACAGTATCTGTCCTGCCATGTTGCAAGTGCCAGTAGCATTGGTCGTGTTATTTATCCATGAAGGCGCTGCGCCGGAGAATTCCATGCCTGCGGGTAACGTATCTGTCAACGAGGTCAGCGGGCTATCGCCGGGACCATTGTTGGTCACAACCAATGTCCAGTTGAACGGTTGATTGATCTGCACAGTGGAAAGCGATGGCGTTTTGCTTAGGGCAAGGTCGACGCGTACACGTACGGTTGTCGTTTCGCCTTCGCTGTTATTGCTTGCATTGTTGTCAGTTTCATTCGCTGAAATCTGAGCAAGACTAGGATAGCTATCACCACCGGCATTCGGGGCGGTTAAAACTCTAATCGTAAGAAAGCGATTACGGGTCGCGTCAGCAGCAATGGTGTCTGATCCATTAGGGTAAGTACACGTCACTGTCAGTGCGCTTCCGCCAGTCACTGTGCTACCTACGTTGTTACAGATAGGGGCTGCTGTGGGGTTGCCGCCAATCGTGTCGCTGTCACCCAGAAAACGGATAGTTTTTCCAACAGGGGGCGTGATGGTATAGGTGAACTTTAACCCGCTAGCAAGTGACGGCCCATTGTTGACCATGTTGATGGTATAGATCACATTGTTGTTTGCATTGTCACCGCCGCTGGTGGGGTCAAAGCCAAGCGGGTCTACGTTATCGATATTGTTGATTAAGAGATCGATATCTGCGGCATCAACCGTCAGCGTTTGGTTCTGTGCGTTATTGCCATTGTCTGTGCCAGCACTGTTTTCTTTGGTAGAGGTAGTGATCGTTGCCGTGTTAGGAATAGTCCAGGTGGCACCAGCGACTTGTCCTGTTTTCCAATTAGGGCGTATCACGATGGTCACGGTCTGCTCTCCATCGCTATTTAATGTACCCACGCTACAGTTCAATGTTGGTGTTCCAGAGGGGTAGCTTGTGCCTGCTACCAAGCCGGTACAAGTTGTGCTGCCGGTTGGTGTTACTGAAAGTACGGTAAACCCTGGGTCGGCAGCATTTAGCGTAAATACATCAGTCACCACCACGTTTGCCGCTTGCGAGGGACCATTATTTTTAAAAGTTAGAACGTAGGTCGCATTAGTGCCCGCTTTGACGGTGCCGGAGGATAGGGTCTTTGAAACCATTTGGACATCTGCAATCGGTTCGATTGCAATATCAAAGGTCGCTTCATTATTGCTGCGGTCAATATCGCCTTGTGTGGTCGAGTAGGCTGAGGCGCGATTAGTATAGTTACCATCAAGCAATGGGCGGCTGGCTTGAATGGTAAACGTAACGGATTCTCCAGGTGCCAACTCATTGGTAACGCCAGCTTGTTGGGTACAAGTGACGGTTTCACCTGTTGCACAAGAGAATTTGGCTGATGATGAGATTGCCGTGATACCACTGGCCGCATATTCAGGAAGGTGCGCACTTAAATATCCAGGAATCAGGTCACTCACGACGATATTGCTTGCATTGACGTTATCAGGCGTTGCAACGTTGGTTAATACCAATGAATAAGTGAGCGTAGATTCATTAAACTCCAACGTGGCAGGTACACCACCAACGGTCGTTGCACTTTTGGTGAGTGATAGATTGATTGAGTTCGTTAACTGCGTAACGTCGACAGAAGCGGCGGCAGTCGGTATTGCAAACCAGCACTGCGCGCCTACAGTACAAGCTACGCCTGCATTGTTGGTTGCTGTTGCTGCGGCGCCAGTTGCTGTTGTGATAATGGACAGATTGTTGGTATCGGCACCATTCGCTAATATGCCGGTATAGGTACAACTCACTGAGGTATTGGCGCCCGCGGCAATTGGCGCAGCGCAGCTCCAATTGGTGCCACTGGCGCTTACAAAGGTCTCATTCGCCGTGGTAAATGTATCAGTGACGACGATTGTATTCGCCGCTGCACTATTGGGCCCCGTATTGTTGACACGCAATGTGCTGGTGATATTGCTGCCTGCTGCTACTGGGTCAGGGCTACGATTTTTGAAAATACTTAATCCGGCACCCGCTGGTGAAATATTCAGATCCACAGTCGATGTGTTATTGCTCGCTACAGGGTCTGGTGGATTGCCCGCATTATGGGCAATCGTAGCTGTGATATTGTTATAAGACTGTATGTTGGTTACGGTAGGCGCAGTCGCTACAATGCTGATTGTGTCTGTGCGATTTGCATTGAAAGTGCCGCTATTTACGCAGGTGACCAGTGTCGGGCTACCAGAAGGCGAGCATGACCAATTTGCGCCAGTGGGCGTTGCTGATACATAAGTAAAACCTGCTGGCAGCTGATAAGTGGCGGTAACGCCATTAGTCGCATTGCTTGGCCCTAGATTGGCAGGATTCAACGTAAATGTCACAGGTTGACCAGATATCCCCGGGGTCGGGTTAGGTGTGTTTTGCGTGATTCGTAAATCCGAACCGGCATTGATGGTAACTGATCCAGTCGGGCTATTATTGGCGGTATCCGGGTCGGTGACGGCCGAGGTGATGTTTGGATTAAGTGTGACGGTTCCAGACGATGCGCCAGAAACCTTTGTGATGAGGTTCAAGCCGCTAAACGTACTTCCATTTATTAACGTCGGGCCATTACAGGTCACTACATTCCCTGCCAATGAACATGAAAACCCACCACCACTTGCCGAGACATAAGTCAGCGTAGATGGCAGGGTGATACTCACTGACGTGTTGGTTGCCGTATTTGGTCCATTATTGCCGCCGCTGATAGCCCAAGTGACATTGCCCCCACCTGTTACAGGGTCTGGTGATCCAATGACAGTGGCATAAACATCCGCTCCATTATTGATGGTGGTGTTTTGGCTTTCGGTGTTATTTGCAGCATTGCTTTCTGCGCTGGCAGTGGAAGTCGTTGCTGAGAGATTGATGGTTGAACCAGTGCTGGCGGTTGTTTTTATTTGAAGGGTAATGGTTTTTGCCGAACCGCCACTTGCCGTTCCGGTCAGCGTGCCGAGGTTACACGTCACTGTTCCTGCTGCTTCACTGCAGGTAGAAATGCCATCGTCCACGGTAGCGCTTTGGTAGAGGGTCGTTGCTGGTAAGGGGATGTTAACGACGACTGCACTAGCCGGATCATCGCCATTATTATCAATGACGATAGTATAAGTAACGATACCACCTCTTGCGGCAGGGTCAGGCAGGTCGGTGAACGATGGAATCAGAATATCGACTGCTGCGAATGCAGGCAGTGTGAAGCTCATGAGTAAGGCCAACAATACCCATTTGAATTTCTTTTGTGCTCGATAAGGTAGTTGCTGGGGTGTTTGTTTTAGACTGTGTTTGTTTGGTGCTTTGATGATGCGATCAAAGCTCGCCTTTAAGGCACTTAAAGTCTGAATGCTTCCCCGTTTTTGCACACTAATCCCCTGGTATTGCTAAATAAATGACCGCAGTGAGCACTTCTTGGCTGAGCGCTAGATGGAGTGTGGATTGTAGGGAGAGGCGGGGGGTGACTCATTCACGATTTATCACAAAATACTCACCAGAAGCTCACACTCTGAGTGGCGAGGTGTGATGACTTGCTGGTTTATGGGTTGGCGTGGTCTGGGGCAAACGTGTAGCCAACACCCCTGACTGCGATCATGGGGAAGTTTTCAATACCGATTTTTGCTACTTTTTTTCTTAGGCGACTAAATAACATATCGAGCCGATGCTCATGGTAATAGTCAGCTTCACGGCGGTGCCCCAATGCTTCGATTAATTTTTCACGTGAGATGGTAATACCGGGTTGCCGTACAAGCATATTGACCAAAGTGCGTTCGGATGCCGTCATCGCAATGCGTTTGCCATGAGGTGAGATGAGGAACCAGCCTTCATTATCAAGCCGCCATTGAGTCGTGTTTTCAGGCCTAGGGGGTAATTTGATGCGTTTGGCCAGATTGAGTATATTGGCTGCAAGCTCTTTTAACTCAACCGGCTTGACTAAATAGATATCTGCGCCGCCGTGCAATCCGCGTAGTCTGTCTTCCAGCATATTGCGCGCTGTCAGCATGATGATGCCGATGTGCTTATCTACCCGCAAGTGTTCTGCGATGGAGAATCCATCTTCACCCGGCAAGCCGATATCTAGAATGATGATATCTGCCGGTTTATGCAGAAGATCACGATATAGTTCGCGCGAACCGGAAAAGCCGCGCACATCGAAATTATGCTCACGTAGACCTAAAAACATTTCTTCGCGCAGGTCTTCATCATCTTCAACTAGGCAAACGCTTACTGGATAAGGCACTTACTTAACTCCAAACTGTCATGAAAGATGGCTGGCGAGCCACACTTGCAACTTAAGCCAAGCGTTGGCTGCGATCTCTGGTTTATAACTTGGGCGGTAATCTGCAAAGAAAGCATGCCCCGCATCAGGGTAGAGCATGATCTCGGAGCCGTTGCCCGTTGCCTTCAGTAATTGCCGCATATGCTCGACGTTTGCTGTGGGAATGCTTTGGTCATTGGCGCCATACAGGCCGAGTACCGGCGTTTTTAAGCTGGTCGCGATATCAATCGGGTACTGTGGTTGCAGTTCGGTGACTTGACCTTCTAGCTTGCCATACCATGCGATGCCGGTACGTACATTGGGATTATGTGCGCAATATAACCATGTGATACGCCCGCCCCAACAAAACCCTGTGATGCCTAAACGGCTGGTATCGCCTTGCTGATGATCTGCCATCCATTTAACGGTTGCATCCAGATCTTGCATCACCTGTTTGTCTGGCACCTTGCTCACTACTTTGCTGATGATCTCTTTCATATCGGATATCTGTGAGACATCACCCTGGCGAATGAAGAGCTCAGGTGCGATAGCGGTATAACCCAATTTTGCAAGGCGGCGACATACATCACGAATATGCTCATGTACGCCAAAAATCTCCTGCACGACTAACACCACGGGAAACGAACCCGCTCTTGCCGGTTTAGCGAGATAAGCGGGAATCGAGATATCAGCGGTTGGAATACTGACTTCTTCGCTCGTGATGCCCGATGAATCGGTGAAGATGGTTTCTGCGCTGATTGGCCTGACTGCCATTGCGAAACCAGTGGCGAGTAAGCCGGTAATAAACCCTCTACGTCCGGTATGCGTATGTTCTGCAGTTTGATTCTTATTGGATTGCTTTATGGGCATGACAATCTCCTAAAATTGGCTAGTGCGGGGCTGCTTAGTGACAACCCGGTGCATTTTCAACCGCCGTGTTGCCCCAAGTGACGGCTTTTTGCAATGCAATCGAACTGGCTTTTGTCAGGGCGGCAACCCCGCCTTTTGCGTCACTGGATGATGCGGTTGCTGACTCTTCGATCATGGTGCTCGCTAATATCTTGCGGGATTTCTTTTCAATCAATATTGCATTCATCTGCACGATAGCACTACTTTTCGTTGGGCTATCGAATATATGGTCAAAAGTATCCAACTCTATTTTTAAATTGCAGTTAGGCAATGGGGTCTCGCTCGTTTTAACCACGGACCTTAATTGGAGGCTAAGCAGCTGTGCTGGTGCTGTGGTCCAGCGGCTTTCCGTGTAAGTAAGTACTTGCGCTGGGTTTTTGTAATTGAGGCGATAGCGTATTCGATTATTGTTTAATGCATCGACCGCTGTGATCGCATCGATTGCAATTTGGCTGGTCACGGTTTCTTTGGATGCTATAGACGGGACGCCAAAATCATATAAGACGGGGCCACTTTTGGCTTGCTTATCCACATTGATGCTGAGACATGCTGCTAACAGCGATGTGGTGATAAGTAATATTAAATAGCGCATATAAGCTCTCATGATTTAGATTTTACTATCGAATGGATAACTGGCGATCGATCACTGGTAATTAAGGCGCTGCTTTGAAACCTTGTTCCCCCGGGCCGGGAGCCGCTTGCGGTTTGCCGACTAATAAACTTTGCGGGTTATCTTCTATGGTATAGATCAACTGGTTGAGATTCTGCACATCCTGATTCAGGCTATCGGTCAGCCGATTGATGCGCGGGAGCGTCTCATTATTTAAAGTAATACTCAGATCGCTAGTGCTTTGTTCTACCGTTTTCGCTAAGCCTTTGACTTCTTTTGCAGTCTCGCCAAGCTCACCAAGCACAGGCTGGGCGGCATCGGCGGTCTGTTGCAAACTCTTCAATGTGTTGGCGAATTGCGTCTGATTCTTTTCGGACATCATGCCGCTGACACTATTGCCAGCCTTGGTGAGCGAACTGAGCATCGGAGTTATTTTGGTAGAGGCTTGCTCAAGATTAGATACGGTTTTATTCAGCTTCTCGGCATCCAGCTTCTTCATGATTTCGTTGGCACTAGCCGTCATCTCACTACTGCTTTTTAACAGCGTTTGAAATTGCGCGACAAGTTCAGGGCCTTTATCTGAAAGGCTGTCGAGGAAAGAGGGGCGAAGTGGAATCGTGGCACCATCTGCCAAAACAGGGGCTGTCGTGCTGCTATCATCGAGGTTAATAAAGGCTAACCCTGTCACGCCTTGTGTGCGAATCTGGGCATAGGCATCTGTACTAAGTTGCAGACTATCGTCGATCTCGATATGGATGAGGATATTGGTCTTCACTTTGGGGTCGAGGTATAGATCGGTGACTTTGCCGACTTCTACGCCGCGGAATTTTACGGATGCCTCTGTGCTGAGCCCTGTGACTGGCGTGGTGGAGACGATGACATAATCGCGCATCGATTCGCGTGAGCCGCTTAACCACCAGAACGCCATGAACAATGCGAAGCCCAGTATCAGCGTAAATAAGCCGACAGCAATGGCGTGAGAGCGGTTTTCCATAAGTTATTTAGACCTTTCCAGTCGAATACTTACACCTTCAAAAAAGTTTTTAACAAACGGGTGTTCTACTTTGCCTAGTTCCAATAACGGACACGCCGCCACGATCTTTTTATCTGCCAATACGGCAACACGGTCTGCGAGCATGACCAAAGTATCTAGATCATGCGTGACAAAAAGCACGGTCAAGCCTAATGCATGTTTAAGCTGCTTGATGAGCGATACGAATTTCTCGCTACGGTCAGGATCCAGTCCCGCAGTGGGTTCATCAAGCACTAAGAGTTCTGGTTCCAGCGCCAATGCACGCGCTAAACCAACGCGTTTTATCATGCCGCCAGAGAGTTGTGCTGGTAGAAGCTCGCCATGTTTGGGTTCTAACTCTACTAACGCTAACTTATGCATCACCAATTGGTAGATCGTATCCTCATCGAACTGCTTGAGTTCTCGCAACGGAAAAGCGATGTTGTCGAATACGGATAATGCCGAAAACAGCGCCCCTTGCTGGAACAACATGCCGAACCTATTCATCAACCGTTGCTGCGCTACCCGCTCCATCGTGAGTAGATTTTGGCCGAATAACAATATCTCGCCACTGCTAGGTGACGTGAGTCCGACGATATGGCGTAATAACGTCGTTTTGCCGCTACCCGAACCACCGACCAAGGCAATGATCTCACCGCTATTGATCTTGAGGTTAAGGCCTTTGTGGATAACGGTCGTGCCGAATTCGGTGCTGACGTTGCGAATCTCGCAGATCGTCTTATCTTCAGTGACTACTGGTGTCTGTATTTCGTTCATACGCCTATGCTTCTCGTAACGATAGCGAACCACGCATCGAGCAATATTACCGCGGTGATCGCCGTGACGACCGAGCTGGTTGTGCTGCGGCTCAAGCTCTCGGTATTCGGCATGATGCGCAAACCAAAATGACAGGCCACCAGTGTGACGACAAAGCCGAACATCAATCCTTTAATCAGGCTTAGCGTTAAATTCACTGGCTGTACGACCACCGGCAGGTAATCAAAGAAGAAATGGAAACTTAGGCCCAGCTGTATTTTTGCTGAGAGGGCTCCCCCAGCTAGTGCCCAGCCGGATGTCCACATGACGAGGAATGGCGCAACGAAAGTGAGCCCTAACACTTTTGGCAAGATGATGCGCAATATCCGGGAGATACCCATGGTCGTTAGTGCATCGATCTCTTCTGTGACGCGCATAACGCCAATTTGTGCCGTCATTGCAGAACCGGAGCGCCCGGCGATGAGAATAGCCATTAAGATAGGCCCCAATTCACGGATGATGCTAAGCCCAAGAATATTGACGATGAAGATGTCAGCACCGAACATACGCAGTTGCATGGCCATCAAATAGCTCATGGCGACACCGATCATCAGCCCAAGAATCGCAGTGACAGGCAGTGCCGTCACACCGCTCTTGTAGATGTTTGCGCAAAACTCACGCCAGGGAAAATCGTTTGGTCGCCTGATCAGATAGCCGATCTCAAACAACAGCAAACCTACAAGTTGCACAAAGTCGCGCAGGTGGCCGAGAAATATCAGGATGAGATTGCCCCAGTCTTCTATCGGGGTGAGCCAATCGAATTTCTTTTTGGCGTCTTTAAGCGTAGGCAAGCTGCTTAACATCTTGAACAACGAAGTCTGCTCTTCAGTGAGCGAGATGCGGTTATCGAGCTTGCCACCCCAACCCAGAAGTAAAACCGAGGCGCCGGCTGAATCAAGTTGTTCGACGGATTTGAGATCCCAATGCGCAAAAGGATCGACAAAAAATGGGTGCAGCGAATCCTTTAATTCGGAAAAATCATTTTCCAGCGCTCTGAGCGACCATTGCCCCAGCAAACGCACATGGCGTCGTCCTTGGCTATCTTCGTCAATCTGGAAACTTGCTGCCGTCATCCGTCACCTTTGTGATGTTACTCGAGCACTTGTACTTTAACTTTGTTGTACTTTAAATTTTGTTTTTTCGGCAAGATTTTGTTTGTACAAGATACTGATTCTTTTACAAACCTGCACTCCAAATACTGCAATGATTTTGCAGGGATGGCTATTTATATCAGCAGCTAAATCTTACCGTCTAGCCCCATCTGGAAGTATTTATGCACGATCTTCTCTTGATTTTCGAGTAGCCAATCGATGCTTGGTTCATTACTCATGGCTTTATGTATCGCTTTTGCGGTTGCTTCACGGTGAATATCGAACAGGATGCGGTGATCCAAATCATCCTGCTCGATCACTACAGGGTTCAGCCATACAGAAACAATGATGCCCAAGTCATTCGCTTTTTCTTTAGGGATATCGCCATTACGAACGGCATCTAACACACCGTTGGCAATTGCAGCTTGTACGGTGCCCATGAGGATATTGGTATAGCGGGTGTCTTTGACCGTGACCTTGCTCACCATCAATGTAGCAGGGCGCACCATGATGTCTGTATTCAATAATGCAAGAACGCGGGAGTGTCCTTTTACCTGATCGCCCAACAGTGTGCCGAAAGCGGTGCCCATCGGGCCATCCATCTCGCCAATGACGACCTCAGGTTCTGCTGCTGTGCCCACAGGGCCGCCTGCAACAAGGGCTTCACCGGTACGCATATAAATCTTTTCGCTCATTTTTCATTTCCTAACAGATTAATAATATTGTTTTAACGTAAATCGCGCTTAATTGCAAAGCGCCATGATGAGGTTTGGCGCTATATAATTTGGTTTCATCTTTCGTTTCATCCTAGGAGTATCGTTTGATATGAAAAGTTATCGCAAAGAACTATGGTTTAATCCGCCCACCCGTGTGGCCTTTATCAACATCACACCACAAGTGCGTGAGTGTTTGCGCGAGAGTGGTGTGCAGGAAGGTTTTGCCTTGGTGAATGCCATGCATATCACCGCCAGCGTCTTCATTAATGACGACGAATCAGGCCTGCATCATGATTATAAAGAATGGCTTGAACGGTTGGCGCCGCATGAGCCTATCCGTAACTATCGTCATAACGACACTGGTGAGGATAATGCAGATGCCCACATGAAGCGGCAGGTGATGGGACGAGAAGTGGTCGTGGCCATTACTGAAGGCAAGCTGGATTTTGGCCCTTGGGAACAGATTTTCTACGGTGAATTCGACGGGCGTCGTAATAAGCGTGTGCTTGTCAAAATCATCGGCGAGTAACATTCTTTTTGCAGGCATCAGGCAAACTATCGCGTGGGATGCCTGTCTAGCATCCACGCTTGATTTTTAGCGTACCCAAGCGCAGGTTTTTTCTTCGTGCGCGTAAATTCTGAAGCAAGAAAGTGTTTTAATGACATCAGATTCAAATAGAGCCAGCCACGTCTTCCCCGGTTGGGTCGTTCTGCTCGGTGTGCTCACTGCTACCGGCCCTTTAGCGATTGATATGTATTTGCCAAGTTTTACGGCGATAGCGACCGGGTTGAATGTGTCGAGTAATTCAGTCGCTTTGACGCTGGTCACATTCTTTATCGGCTTGGCTTTCGGGCAGCTGGTTTATGGACCTGTCAGTGACCGTTTTGGCCGCAAGCCGCCGCTTTATTTCGGCATGTTCTTATATGTCATCGGTTCCATCGGCTGTTATATGTCGGATAGCGTCCTAGCGTTAACTATCTGGCGCTTGGTCGAGGCCTTCGGTGCTTGTGCTGGTATGGTGATCCCGCGGGCGATCGTGCGTGATAGGGCGGCACCTAAGGATGCAGCGCGTATATTTTCTATGTTAATGCTGGTCATGGGCTTGGCCCCGATTCTTGCCCCTTTGCTAGGTGGCTGGATACTTGGTCTCTTTGGATGGCGGGCTATCTTCTTGGTATTGACGATTATCGGCTCCTTATGTTTTCTGATGATCTATCTGCGTCTTGATGAAAGTCACGATACGACCCATGAACCGCCTTTGCAGATAAAAGTCGTGGCATCTAATTACTACCGATTATTCGCCAGCCGTTCTTTTGTCGGTTATACCTTATCTGGTGGTTTGGCTATCGCGGGTATGTTCGCCTATGTGGCTGGTTCACCTTTTATCATTACTGCTTTATATGAGATTCCGCCGCAGCATTTCGGCTTGGTGTTCGGTCTCAATGCCATTGGCCTGATCGGTGCCAGCCAGTTGAATGCTTACCAGCTAAAAAGAAATGTGCCTACGCGTTTGTTACGTAATGCATTACGTGTGACAGCCTCTGCTGGTGGTGGGATGCTCTTATTGGAACTAGTATTCAGGCATCAGGGGCTTGTGCCCTTCCCTTTGATACTGATTGCACTGTTTTTATATGTTGCCAGTATCGGTTATGTCAGCCCTAATTCCAGTGCGTCTGCCTTAGCCACGCATGGCCAACAGGCAGGTACTGCTTCTGCCCTGATGGGTGCATTGCAGTTCGGCTTAGGAACAGTCGCTGGTGTTGCTATCGGCATATGGCATGATGGCAGTGCACTACCGCTTTCAGCGGTGATGGCTATTTGCGGGATAGGTGCCTGGGCCGTGCATTATTTTCTGGTGTTGCGACCTGTAAAATCTAGCCTAGCGGACGAGTCTATTTGATTTAAAAGACTGTTTGAGCCAGAAGCCGGTCATTGCAGTAAAATAAACTCAATATTCTTAAATCTCTGGTTTTGCCGGATGATATTCGCAGTCCATTCAGGAAATCATAAATGAGCAACAAGATACTCATCATATTTGCCCACCCTAATTACGAATCATCTCGTATCAATAAGGCCTTGATGGTGGCTGCACAACACAATGCAGATGTGACATTCCATGATTTGTATGAGCATTATCCCGAGCAGATGATCGATGTGTCGGTCGAGCAGGCACTTATGGAGGCGCACGATATCGTCGTGCTTCAGCATCCACTCTATTGGTATTCATGTCCTGCGTTGATGAAAAGCTGGATAGATGCTGTGCTGACCTATGGTTGGGCCCATGGGGAAGGTGGCGCGGCGTTGAAGGGAAAATCTTGGGTACATGCCATCTCTAGCGGTGGTGCAGCGGCGGTATACCAGCGTATGGCCTATAACCAATTCTCTATTGCTGAATTATTACGCCCATTTGAGCAGACCGCTACCTTGTGCGGCATGGATTATCTACAACCATTTTTGACGCAGGATGTTAACCAAGTGACGGATGCTGATCTGCAAATGCGGGCAAATCAATATGCAGCTTGGCTACAAGACCTTGTCGATGGAAATCTGCCGCCTGCCGTGCGAACAGCACATAGCGAGCAAATTGATTTCCTAGCAAATAATCTTGCTATTTAACCCCTAATATTATTTAAGAAAAAGAACTGTTATCTATGGCTGCTGCCCACCATATCCCTGACTTATTGCTACAAAGCGCGATCTATCTCGGCGTCGCGGTGATGGCAGTACCCATCTCCAAGCGTATCGGCTTGGGGTCTGTGCTTGGCTATTTGCTTGCCGGTATTTTGATCGGCCCATGGGGGCTTGGCTTGATCGACCAGTCCGAGACGGTGTTGCATTTCGCTGAATTCGGCGTGGTGATGATGTTGTTTCTGATCGGGCTTGAGTTAGAGCTCGAAAAACTGCTGGAGCTGCGCATTCCGGTATTTGGCATGGGCGGCCTGCAAGTCATATTGACGGCAGTTGCAGTCTTTGCGCTAGGACTCGCTTTTAAACTGGATTGGCGTTTATCCTTAGTCGTGGGGATGGGCGTCGCCATGTCTTCAACGGCCATCGCCATGCAGACCTTGTCTGAGCAGGGCGTACTTCAACACCCCGCTGGCAGGTCTGCGTTCTCGGTGCTGTTATTTCAAGATCTGGCTGTTATTCCCATCATGGTGTTGTTGTTGATATTAGCGCCCGGCACTGGTACTGGTGAAGGTTTGCATATCGATATATTAGCGATTGTGAAAGCCGTTGGTTTGGTCGTCCTCTTGATACTTGGGGGTAATTATCTTTTGCGCCCGGTATTGCGATACATCGCCAATACCGGACTGCGGGAGATATTTATCGCCTTTGCCTTATTTCTGATCATTGGTGTCTCCATCCTCATGACCTTGGTCGGCTTATCGATGGCGCTTGGGGCATTCATTGCAGGTCTCTTGCTGGCAGATTCTGAGTATAGGCAAGAGTTAGAGCTGGATATCGAACCATTTAAAGGCTTGCTGCTAGGGTTGTTCTTTATTGCCGTGGGGATGTCGGTGAACCTAGAGCTGATATTACAAAAGCCCTTATTCGTGCTAGGGCTGGGTGTAGGTTTTGTTTTGTTAAAAACCGGCCTATTGTTCTCGCTTGCTAAGATATTCCGCCAAAGAACAGCAGATGCTTTGCTTTTTTCGCTAACGCTATCGCAGGTGGGAGAGTTCGCCTTTGTGATATTCAACTCAGCTGCTGACAACAATATCTTCACCACAGAAACGGCCAGCCTGCTCAACTCTGTCGTGGCTATCTCCATGTTGACGACACCTTTATTGATGCTCGGCTATAACGCTTTTAATAGCCGCCGCATGAATCGCAAAGATGAGCGCCATGATGAGTTTGAGGTGCAGCGCCCCGTCATCATTGCGGGCTTTGGCCGTTTCGGTCAGGTCATTACCCGCTTGCTAAACGGCATCGGTATGCCGCCCACGGTGATTGAGCTCGACCCTAACCAGATAGAGCTGGTGCGTAATTTCGGTTTTAAAGCCTATTACGGCGACATCACCCGCCCTGACGTATTGCAAGCCGCAGGTATCGAGAATGCACGGCTATTTGTTTTGGCGATTGATAATCCTGAAGATGCATTGGCGACTGCCCGCTATGTGCAAAAGCATTACCCGCATGTGAAGATACTGGCACGGGCGCGTAACCGTACGTTTGCCGCTGACTATGTCGGCATGGATATCGAATGCGTACGCGAGACCTTCCTTTCGTCCCTGCATCTAGGCGAAAAGATATTGCGCGAGTTGGGCTACTCAGCGTTTCAGGCCTATCGAACCACTTGGCGCTTTCGACAACATGACGAGAACATGATGCGCGAGACCCACGCCATGATGGGGGATATGCAGCAACTGGTGACGCATAGTCACCGCTCCCGCGAAACGCTGGCCAATATTTTAGCGAAAGAGCTTGGTACGGAATCCCAGCCGGGTGATCTCAGCACCGGCTGGGATAAAAAGTTCGATCAGGATTGAATGTAACTTTCCAGCTGCTCGATCAAGAACTGCTGGTATTCGATCGTTTCTTTCACCAAATCGCCAATCGATAATATGCCGACGACTTTCTCACCCTCAAGCACTGGCAAGTGGCGTACGCGTTTGCCTGACATCAGGTTCATACAGTCTTCCACGGTCTCTTCCGGTGAGACTGTGATCAACTTGGATGACATGACTTCAGCCACACTGGTTGTTCTTGATGTACGGCCTTTGAGTACCACTTCGCGCGCGTAATCGCGCTCAGAGATAATCCCTAGCAGTTTCTCTTTTTGTATGACGAGCAATGCGCCTATGTGGAATTTCGCCAGAATGGTCAAGGCGTCATACACAGTGGTATCAGGGGTAACAGACAAGACATTTCTGCCTTTTGATGTAAGTAATTGCCTAACGGTTTTCATGAGCTTCTCCTCAAATTGAATCGATGAACCTGTTTTAGTTATGCACTACTGACCAATCAATATACTCCCAAAAAATCATAAATGCTTGACATAGTTAGTCAGCTAACTATAATGCAGCTAATCATGTTGCAACTACGCGATCTACCCACTAACGACACCCTACAAAAATTCGCCCAGCGGTATCCGCAGGCAGATGTCAGCGCTATTGCGACTTTCCTGCATTTACTCAGGGTAGCTACCGATTTATCAACTGCATTGGATGATTGCCTTAGCCGTCATGGGCTTTTGCAGGGGCGCTGGTGGGTGCTCATATTGCTGATGCGTGAGACCAGCTTGACCTCTGTACCTTCTGCGCTTGCAAATAAAGCAGGGGTAACGCGCGCCACGATGACAGGCTTGATCGATGGTTTGGAGCGTGATGGCTTGGTCGAGCGAATATTTGACCCGGAAGACCGTCGCCGCGTCACAATAAAATTGACGGATAAGGGTCAGTCCAAACTGGATGAGGTCATGCCTGATTATTACAGTCGATTACGCCAATGTATGGCGGGTGTTGATGAAGATAGCCGCGCGCAACTACAGACTATGCTTGGTCTGATCGATACAGGTATTCCTGAATTCACTAAAGCTTAATTTAAAGCACTTATATTTACTTAACATCACTCAATAATTTATCTCAAGGAGATTTACCATGTCTAATCAACAAGAAACTACCAAGCTTATTTCAGAGATCAATACCGCATGGGATGCTGCTTTTAACGCAGGCGATGCAGCACTGGTGACTTCGTTCTACGATGATGGCGCCACCATCTTGCCTTCAGGTTCGCCACAGATCACAGGCAAGGCGGAGATCCAGGCATTCTGGCAGAATCTATTTTCACAAGGTGTGAATGGTCATCATATCGAACTGATTGAAGTCGATGCAGATAACGGTTTGGCGTTTCAGCGAGGTAAATGGAGTGCTGGCGTGACGGATACAGCAGGAGTACGTCAATCGTTTAGCGGTAGTTTGCAATTGGTCTATCGTAAGCAGGCAGATGGCAGCTTAAAAGCGCTTAGCCATATCTGGAATTAAATATTCATTAGCGTATTCATCAGATGCATCGCTCCAATACTTTTCGCGCGTTTGCTGCATTGATCCTGTTGACCCTGCTGTGGGGTTACAACTGGGTGGTGATGAAGCATGCATTGCAGTTCGCTGGCGCATTTGAGTTTAGCGCCATGCGGACTGTTTTTGGAGCAGTCTGTCTTTTTGTAGTATTGCTCGTGATGCGCAAGCCTTTGCGCCCGAGAGAGGTTCCTACGCTGATATTGCTCGGTGTCTTGCAAACCAGTGGGTTTACTGGTCTGATCATCTGGGCGCTAGTGGAGGGCGGTGCTGGCAAAACGGCTGTGCTTACTTACACCATGCCGTTCTGGGTCATGGTGCTGGCATGGCCTTTACTTGGCGAAAAGATTCGTGATGCGCAGTGGTTCTCTGTGTTGTTTTCCTTCATGGGTTTAGTGTTCATTCTTGATCCTCTGCACCTAGGAACCGATATTTTCAGTATGGTCTTGGCTATATTGGGCGGGGTATGTTGGGCGCTTTCTGTCATCGTCGCCAAAAAGTTGCATAAACACGTGCCCGATTTCGATCTTCTATCGTTAACTGCTTGGCAGATGCTATTGGGGTCTATCCCCATTGTGATTGTCGCCTTGATTGTGCCCGCGCCGCCCATCCAATGGACGCCTGAGTTTATCGGCGATATCGTCTTCAATGCCGTGTTATGCAATGCCTTGGCTTGGATGCTATGGCTATATGCATTGCAACGCCTTTCTGCTGGCGTTGCTAGTATGACATCACTGCTTGCCCCGGTAATCGGCGTGATCGCTGCGTGGCTGCAATTGGGAGAGAAACCGGGCTCAGGTGAAATGTTCGGTATGGTGCTGATTGGCATCTCGCTCATTATTATTTCTGTGCGCAGCATCATCAAACATGAGCGGGTAGAGCCTGCAATGGGGCAGGATTAGCGCATCTCGTCTGTGGTAGAATCGCATCAAATTTTCAGGAACTGATAGGATTCTACAAAATGGCAGGGCATTCCAAATGGGCCAATATTCAGCATCGTAAAGGCCGTCAAGACGCCAAACGCGGCAAGATATTCACCAAGCTCATCAAAGAAATTACCGTATCTGCCCGTCTGGGTGGCGGTGACATCAACTTCAATCCCCGTTTACGTGCAGCAGTGGCAGAAGCCAAAGAAGAGAATATGCCTTCTGATAACATCACGCGCGCAATCAAACGTGGTACGGGTGAGCTGGAGGGTGTCAATTACGAAGAGATTCGCTACGAAGGCTATGGCATCAGTGGTGCGGCGATCATCATCGATTGCCTGACTGATAACAAGCAGCGTGCCGTTGCTGATGTGCGTCATGCATTAAGCAAGAATGGCGGTAATCTGGGGACTGATGGCTCAGTTGCCTTCATGTTCAAGCACTGCGGCACATTGGTATATGAGCCCGGCACAAGTGAAGATAAAGTCATGGAAGCTGCATTGGAGGCTGGTGCGGAAGATATCATCACCGATGAAGATGGCAGTATCGAAGTCATCACCGCCCCCGGTGATTTCACTGTCGTTAAAGAAGCGCTGGAGGCGGCAGGTCTTAAAGCTGTGCTGGCTGAAGTGACGATGAAGCCATCAAACGAAACCGTATTCACCGGTGACGATGCAGCCAAGATGCAGAAACTGCTCGATGCGCTAGAAGACCTCGATGATGTGCAGGATGTATACACGACAGCAGTTATCGAAGAGTGACCAGTTTTCGCATCCTTGGCATTGATCCTGGCCTGCGTTTGACAGGTTTTGGCGTCATTGAAAAAACTGGCGAGAAGATAAGCTATATCGCCAGTGGTACGATCAAAACCACAACGGGTAAGGGTGCAGAAATAGAAGATTTGCCTACGCGACTCAAGACCATTCTGGATGGTTTGCAGGAAGTGATTACTACCTATCACCCTGATCAGGTGTCCATCGAAAAAGTATTCGTTAACGTCAATCCGCAATCTACATTATTATTAGGTCAGGCGCGTGGTGCTGCCATTTGCGCTGCCGTCATCCAGAACCTGCCTGTGGCTGAATACACGGCCTTGCAGGTCAAGCAGTCGGTAGTGGGCAATGGCCATGCCGCGAAAGAGCAAGTGCAAGAGATGGTGAAGCGATTATTAAAACTACCAGGCCTGCCAAAGCCGGATTCGGCAGATGCACTTGCGTGTGCTATCTGCCATGCACACGGGGGGCAGGGTTTGGGTAAACTGGCAACAGCAGGATTCAGGGTAAAGGGTGGCAGGTTAATATGATTGCGCGTTTAAGCGGTACCCTCATCGAGAAGACTCCACCTCAGGTCGTCATCGACTGCAATGGTGTGGGCTATGAGTGTGAAGTGCCCATGAGTACCTTCTATAACTTACCTGCAATCGGTGAAAAAGTAGTGTTACTTACGCAATTCATTGTGCGTGAAGATGCACAACTGCTTTACGGATTTGGCAGTGATCAAGAGCGCGTGACATTCCGTCAATTGCTCAAGGTGAACGGAATCGGCGCGAAATCAGCGCTCGCTATTCTAAGTGGATTATCTGTCGATGATCTTGCGCAGGCCGTGGCATTGCAAGAACCTGCTTTGCTGACACGTGTTCCCGGGGTCGGCAAAAAAACAGCCGAACGTCTATTACTTGAGCTAAAAGATAAATTTACCATAGACGGCGTTTCGCTTTCAGGCATCACTCAAGCAAAGTCTGCCAGTGGCGATGTATTGAATGCATTGCTGGCACTTGGGTACAATGAGCGAGAAGCGCTTGCTGCAGTTAAACAATTACCTGCTGATGTCGTCGTTGCCGAAGGCATCCGCCTTGCGCTTAAATCACTCTCGAAATCTTAAATATACATGATCGAAACCGACCGTCTCATCGCCGCCGCACCAGAAAGCCCGCAGGAAGAAGCGCTTGAGCGCGCCCTGCGCCCCAAGGCGTTGGATGAGTATGTCGGCCAGGAAAAAGCGCGCGGTCAGTTGGAGATATTCATCAATGCCGCCCGTGGACGTAGCGAGGCGCTTGATCATGTATTGCTATTTGGTCCCCCTGGTTTAGGCAAGACCACATTGGCGCATATCATTGCCAAGGAGATGGGCGTTAATCTGCGTCAGACCTCCGGCCCCGTGCTTGAGCGCGCGGGTGATTTAGCTGCGCTGCTCACTAACCTTGAACCAAACGATGTGCTATTCATCGATGAGATCCATCGGCTATCTCCGGTAGTAGAAGAAATCCTCTACCCGGCAATGGAAGATTACCGTTTAGATATCATGATCGGTGAAGGCCCTGCTGCCCGTTCTGTGCGCCTTGATCTCCCCCCATTCACACTGGTCGGCGCAACGACGCGCGCAGGTATGTTGACCAACCCTTTACGTGACCGTTTCGGTATCGTCTCGCGTCTTGAGTTCTACACTTCAGAAGAACTTGCCCGCATCGTTAACCGCTCGGCTGGTTTGCTCGAAGTTGAGATGCAGGATGAAGGTGCCCTTGAGATCGCTAAACGCTCACGCGGTACACCACGTATTGCCAATCGCTTATTAAGACGTGTCCGTGATTACGCACAGGTCAAGGCAAATGGTATCGTCACTTCTGATATCGCTGATGCTGCACTGAAGATGCTTGACGTCGATAAACTCGGTTTTGATGTCATGGATAGAAAGCTATTATTGGCCGTGTTAGAAAAATTTGGTGGGGGTCCGGTGGGGCTGGATAACCTCGCCGCCGCCATCGGCGAAGAGCGTGATACCATAGAAGATGTGCTGGAACCTTACCTGATTCAGCAGGGCTACCTCATGCGCACGCCGCGTGGACGCATCGCTACCCAGCAGTCATACCAGCATTTTGGCTTGCCTTTGCCTAAAGCGTTAGCTTCTGGAGAGTTATGGCAGGAGTAAGCGAATTCAGTTGGCCTATTCGGGTCTACTACGAGGATAGTGATGCAGGTGGCGTGGTCTATCACGCCAATTATCTAAATTTCATGGAACGCGCGCGTACCGAGTGGCTGCGCCATTTGGGTTTTGAGCAAACGGAACTCAAAAGCCATCATGCGGTCTTGTTTGTTGTACGTAAGCTTGAGATACAATACAAGAAACCTGCTTGTTTTAATGATTCCCTGCTTGTGAATACACGTCTGGTGAATCTGAAAAATAGCTTAATGGAGTTTGAACAGGTTATAAAGCGTGGTGAACAAACCCTAATACAGGCAGTAGTACAGGTCGTCTGTGTCGATGCGCATAAATTTAAGCCAGTCGCAATTCCAACCCCAATTCGTAATGTCATGCTATCAATGGAGTCTGAATGAACTTAACTGACGATATGTCGCTATTTACCTTGCTGTCCGGAGCCAGTGTGCCGGTGCAGTTGGTCATGGCGATTTTACTGCTTACCTCCCTTGCTTCCTGGTGGTACATCTTTATCAAGGTATTTAGCTTAAAAGCTGCCGAACGTGAGATTGTCGATTTCGAGCAGGATTTTTGGCGCGGCGGTGATCTGAATAAGCTTTATGAGTCTGTTAATGCAGGTCGTAAACGCCCGCAAGGCATGTCCAGTATCTTTGAGGCAGGTTTTAAGGAGTTCACACGTCTTAAACGCCAAGGTGGTTTGGAAATGAGTGATATTACCGAAAGCGCTCGTCGTGCGATGCGTGCCGCGTATAACCGTGAGATGGATGATCTTGATGCCCATCTTCCTTTTCTTGCATCGGTTGGCTCAGTCAGTCCATATATCGGTTTGTTCGGTACCGTATGGGGCATCATGAATGCATTCCGTGGTTTGGCCAATATGGCGCAGGCTACATTGGCACACGTTGCCCCCGGTATCGCAGAAGCTTTGATCGCAACCGCTATCGGTCTATTTGCTGCCATCCCGGCGGTGATTGCCTATAACCGTTTTGCGTCATCTGTCGATAGGTTGGCGGTACGCTATGAAAGCTTTATGGAAGAATTCACCAACATCCTGCAACGTAACAAGGGCTAGCCATGTTACGCACGCGTAAACGCAGGATGATGAACCAGATCAACGTCGTTCCCTATATCGATGTGACGCTGGTACTGCTGATCATCTTCATGGTGACTGCGCCGATGACTAATCCGGGCGTTGTTGAATTGCCGCAGGTTGGGCAAACGCTTAAGCAAGCCGCTGCACCGATGGTGATCACGGTCAAAAAAGATGGCAATACCGAGCTGGATAATCAGGCTTTTCCCCGTGACCAATTGCTATTGAATGTACGCCAGAAACTGGAGAAGGATCCCGGTCGTTCTGTCGTGGTCGCGGCCGATGAAAAAGTCGAATACGGCAAAGTCATCGAAGTGATGGATATGCTCAAGCAGGCCAACGTAGAAAAGGTCGGGCTACTCTTTAAGCCAGTCAAATAATCAAAATGATACGCGCCCACGAAAATCCGTTGGCACTTCGCGCTGGGATACTCGCTATTCTGGTTCACGTGGTTTTGCTGGCATTGATGTTTCTCTCTTTCAATTGGCATACTGTGCAGGCAACAAGTGTTGCGCAAGTTGAGCTTTGGAATGAGATTCCTATGCCGCAGAAAGTGGCAAAGCCCTTACCTGAACCTGTGCCGGAAGAACCAAAACCTGAACCGCCAAAACCAGTGATTGAGCCACCAAAACCTGTTGAGCAAGTGCCTGAGCCTAAGGCGGAGATACAAATCAAAAAAGAGTCGGTAAAAGAAGTGAAGCCCAAAAAGGTTGAAGAAAAACCAAAAGAGCCACCTAAACCTGATCCAGTGAAACTAAAAGAAGCTGAGAAAAAGCGTCAGGACGATATACGCAAACTGCAGCAGATGTTTGCAGACGAAGATCAAAAAGCGCAGGCGCCAACTAAGGTCGTTACTGCGCCAGTGAATGATACGCCATCAGTTTCTGCGGCTACACAAAGTCAGTATGCCGGGCTTGTTGACCAGAAGATCAGGCCTTTTGTAAATAAACAGCTTTGTGGCACAGGCAAACCTGTGGTGACATTTGAAATTACATTGATGCCCACTGGTGAGATATTGGGTAGTCCGCGCCTAATCAAAGGCAGTGGTATGTCGGCTTGTGATGACTCTATCGATCGTGCGATTCGTCAGGCAAATCCTTTGCCGAAGCCTCCCGCAGAAATTTTAGCGGTATCAAGGACATTAACCCTTAACTTTCGCCCAAATGATTAGCTTTTATTTGGTAAAATAACTTTCATTCGCATTAAGGAACTTTGTGGTACTTTTTTGCCCTAAATAATAATGATAAAAATTCGATTACTACTTATATTCCTATTTTTGATGTTGCCGATGGTCGGCAAAGCTGCGCTCACGGTTGAAATCGTCGGCGGTGCTCAGCAGCAGATACCTATCGCCATCGTGCCATTTGCGCAGAATGCACCAATACCAGATGCAGTCTCGCAAGACAATATCTCGACTATCATCGGCGCTGACCTTCGCCGCAGCGGTTTGTTCCGCGTGCTGGAGACGCGTGGTGTTGCGAACCAGCCATCTACTGTTGCTGATGTGCGCTACGCGGAGTGGGCATCCATCCAAGCGCAGGCATTAACCATCGGCACTGTAGAAACTTTGCCCGGTAATCGCCTCAAGGTATCTTTCCGTTTATTGGATGTGCTTAAACAGAATCAGTTGGCTGGTGTTGAATACAATATCACTCCTGCCCAGCTTCGCATTACCGCGCACAAGATCGCAGATATCATCTATGAGAAGCTAACAGGTGAAAAAGGCGTGTTCGCTACGCGTATCAGCTATGTAAGCAAAGCAAATGGACGATATTCTCTTCAAGTAGCAGATGCTGACGGATATAACCCGCAAAGTGTCGTATCTTCACTTGAGCCGATTATTTCTCCCTCATGGTCGCCAGATGGCACAAAACTCGCTTATGTTTCATTCGAGAAGAAAAAACCAATCATCTACGTGCAGTCTCTGGTTTCTGGGCAACGTTATGTGTTGGCAAACTTTAAAGGCAATAACAGCGCGCCATCTTGGTCGCCGGATGGTAAGCGGCTTGCTATTGTTCTGACCTACGGAGCAAATTCGCAGATATATGCGATTGATGCTGATGGCACCAATTTGCGGCAACTGACAAAAAGTAGTGCGATTGATACAGAGCCAGTCTGGTCGGCAGATGCCAGCGCTATCTACTTTACGTCTGACCGGGGTGGTAGCCCGCAGATATATAAGATGTCTGCCTCTGGTGGAGATGTTAAGCGCATCACCTTCGATGGTGCGTATAATGTAAGTCCACGCCTTTCTAATGACGGTAAGTCGCTGGCTTATATCCGTCAGGAACAAGGCAGGTTCCGCGTGGCACTGCAAGACTTGGCAAGTGGGCAAGTGCAAGTGCTGAGTGATACATCATTGGATGAATCTCCTAGCTTTGCCCCGAATAACCGCATGATTTTGTATGCAACCAGCGTCAACCGCAAAGGCACGCTGGCTGCTGTTTCAACTGATGGCCGTGTAAAACAAAGGTTGAATGAGGCGATCGGTGATGTACGGGAGCCTGCTTGGAGCCCGGCATTAAACAATTGATTTGTTGTGTAATTTTTATTAAGTCGTAAATCTAAAGGAGAGAATAATGAAGAGAAATATTTTGGTTAGTGCTTTATTGGCGATGATGTTGGTTGCGTGTTCAAGCAAGCCAGTGAAAGACACTACACCAGCCCCTGTTGCAGATAAGAGCGTTGGTACAACAACTGATACTGGTTCAACTACTGGTCTTGAAAATGACTACGGTTTGACTTCTGAATTGACAGACCCTAGCAACATCTTGTCCAAGCGCAGTGTGTATTTCGCGTATGACAAAGATGAAGTGACTGCTGAGTACCGTCCATTGGTTGAAGCACATGCTAAATACCTGTTGGCACATTCAAAAGCCAAGGTCATCTTGCAAGGTAATACGGATGAACGTGGTACGCGTGAATACAACCTTTCACTTGGTCAACGCCGTGCTGTTGCAGTGAAGAGCGTATTGAATGTATTGGGTGTGCAAGATAGCCAAATCGAGACAGTCAGCTTCGGTGAAGAAAAGCCACAAGCTACTGGTACTGATGAAGCTTCATTCAGCAAGAATCGCCGTACTGATATCGTTTACGTAGGCGAATAAGCGTTTTAAAAGGTTATAAATAGATGCGTGGACTGATTCTGGCTGTATCGTGCTGGTTGGCTTTGTTGCAAACAGCACAAGCTGCAATATTTGGTGATGATGAAGCTCGTAAGAAAATCGCTGACGTGCAGCAGCAGGTGCAGACCCAGAATCAGACCCTGCAATCTCTTGATAAGCGTGTAGCCGCACTTGAGGCTGCGATCAAGGGGCAGGGGATGTTGGATTTATTGAGCCAGATTGATCAGCTCAAGCAAGAGTTAAGAACTGTAAAAGGGCAGCAGGAAGTCACTGTCCATGATGTTGAATCTACCCAGCAACGCCAGAACGATCTCTATATTGATGTCGATGGCCGTTTGCGCAAAATTGAAAGTGGCGCTGTTGCCGCTACACCGAATCCCCCAACTGACGTGCCGAATAACACGACGGCTGCTGCAAGCGTCGCTGCTGATACCCCATCAGAAGCCAAAGATTTTGAAGTCGCACAGACGTTATTGAAAACCGGAAAATACAAAGAGGCTTTTGAGGCTTTTGATAAATTCCTCCATACCTATACAACGAGTGCGCGCGTGCCAGAAGCACAGTACTCACTTGGCTTCGCACAGTTTTCTTTGAAGAACTACAAGGCTGCAATTTCTACCCAGCAAAAAGTGCTCAAACAATTTCCTGATAGCGCAAAAGCGCCAGATGCCGCATTCAATATCGCAAATGCACAGATCCAATTAGCAGATATCGAGAGTGCTAAAAAAACGTTACGCGATCTATTGGCAAAATATCCGAATAGCGAAGTCACACCTAGTGCAAAACGCCGTCTTGCTGTACTCGAATCTATCAAAACTCCGTAGTACCCTTTAAATTCGGCATTTCGCAAGCGTATAATCACGCTCCATGACATTGCGTATCCATGAAATCTTCCATTCCCTGCAAGGGGAATCATCCCGTGTAGGCTTGCCGACGGTATTCGTGCGCCTGACAGGTTGCCCGATGCGCTGCGTCTATTGTGATACCGCGTATGCATTCAAAGGCGGTAGTAATATGTCACTGGATGACATCATGGTTGAGGTGGAAAGCCACGGTACCAAATATGTCACTGTTACAGGTGGAGAGCCGCTTGCGCAAAAAGAACAGTGTTTGAATCTGCTCAAGAGATTATGTGATGCTGGCTATAGCGTCTCGCTTGAAACCGGTGGTGCGATTGATACGATGGGTGTTGATGCGCGCGTTTCAGTGATTCTGGATATCAAGACGCCTGATTCCGGCGAGCTTAAAAACAATCATTGGGATAATCTGCAACATTTGAAACCCATTGATGAGATCAAGTTCGTATTGTGTAGTCGTGAAGATTACGATTGGGCGAAGCAACTACTTGCTGAGCAGGCGTTGCATGAGAAATGCCAAGTGATTTTTTCCCCAGTGTTCAGCCAAGTGAATCCCACGGATCTTGCTGATTGGGTGTTGCAAGATAAATTGCCTGTACGTATGCAGGTGCAGTTGCACAAGATTTTATGGGGCGAGACACCAGGAAAATGAAAAAAGCAGTCGTCCTACTTTCTGGCGGACTCGATTCCGCAACGGTTTTAGCCATAGCTCGTAGTCAGGGTTATGAGTGCTATTGCCTGAGCTTGGATTATCATCAGCGTCATTCTGCTGAATTGCATGCAGCTGAGCGTGTCGCCAAGACGCTTGGCGCACAGGCACATAAAACAGTGACTTTGGATCTATCTCTATTTGGCGGGTCTGCGCTGACCGATATGAAGATCGATGTGCCGGAAGCACCATCGCAAGGTATTCCGATTACTTACGTGCCTGCACGTAACACCATTATGCTATCGCTCTCGCTTGCATGGGCTGAAGTATTAGGCGCGCAAGACATATTTATCGGCGTGAATGCCTTGGATTATTCCGGGTATCCCGATTGCCGTGGTGAGTATGTGAAAGCTTTTCAGCAGATGGCGAATCTGGCGACCAAGTCAGCAGTAGAGGGGCACGAGATTACCATTCATGCACCATTGATTGATATGACCAAAGCCGACATCATTCGGCATGGTCATGCTTTAGGGTTTGATTATGGCATGACCGTCTCATGCTATCAGGCAAATGCGCAAGCTGAGGCGTGTGGGCTGTGCGATTCATGCCGTTTTCGCCGTGAAGGTTTTGCGGCAGCAGGCGTTATTGACCCAACGATATATCAGTCAAGATATCACCCGATAGATCAATAACGGAGTTGGTTTTAGGGTGAAAAGTGAGATTTGTCTTGCCAAGCTACTAAAAAATAACGTAAAATCCGCGCCTTTCTGTGTCAATTTAAAAGAGAACAAATTATGGTGATCATTCGTCTCGCACGCGGTGGCGCGAAGAAGACCCCTTTCTATAGCGTAGTAGTTGCGGATTCACGCAACCGTCGCGATGGCCGTTTCATTGAGCGTGTTGGTTTCTACAACCCACTTGCTAAAGAAGGTCAAGAAGGTCTGCGTTTAAACAATGAGCGTATTACTCACTGGCGTAGCAATGGCGCTCAGCTTTCAGAGAGCGTATCGCGCTTGGTGAAACAGGCCGCTAAAGCAGCTTAAGTTAAACTCAGGTGAGTGAAATGGTCGTGATGGGGCGCATCGTCGCCCCTTATGGCATTTATGGCTGGCTAAAAATACAGCCCGACACTGAGATTATTGATGGCCTGCTGGACTATCAGTTTTGGTGGTTAGGCCGTGGTGATCAGTGGCAGAAATTCTCACTGGAAACCGCTAAGGTGCATGGTCAGACACTGCTCGTAAAATTAGATGGTGTGAATGATCGTGATGCAGCTTTCGCATTTAAGGGTAAACAGATTGCTGTTCCCCGCGAAGAGTTGCCAGCACCGGAAGATAATGAGTATTACTGGTCTGATCTCATCGGCTTGAAAGTGACTAATCAGCAACAGGTTGAGTTTGGTTTGATCACCGATGTTTTTGAGACTGGCGCCAATGATGTGCTGGTCGTCAAAAGCGATCAGGAGCGCTTGATCCCTTTCATCGATCAGGTCGTGCTTGAAGTGGATATACAAGCCAAGACGATGCTGGTTGATTGGGATGCTGATTTTTGAGTAAGCCATTGCAGTTTGATGTGATTACGCTGTTCCCGCAGATGTTCGATGCGATCAGCAAATACGGCATCACGGCAAGAGCGTTGGAAAAAGAGATTTATGGATTGTCATTGTGGAATCCACGCGATTTCACTACAGACAATCATCGTACGGTCGATGATAGACCCTATGGCGGTGGCCCCGGCATGGTGATGCTGGCGGAACCGTTAGAAAGAGCGATTAGTGCTGCTGTTAACAGGCAGCAGGCAGCAGGTGTAACAAAGCCTAAGGTGGTGCATCTATCGCCGCAAGGTAAGCCGCTTACCCATCAGCATGTGATGGCGTTAGCAAGCGAGCCGGGTTTGGTTTTACTTGCCAGCCGTTATGAAGGTGTGGATGAGCGATTGCTGGATCGTTTAGTGGATGAAGAGTATTCCATTGGTGATTACGTACTGTCGGGTGGTGAATTACCTGCAATGGTATTGATAGATGCAATCGTGCGGCAGTTGCCCGGTACTTTGGGTGATGCGGATTCTGCAACAGAAGATTCGTTTGTGGATGGCTTGCTGGATTGCCCGCACTATACGAGGCCAGAAGAATACGCTGGTGTGAAAGTACCTGAGATATTATTGTCAGGTAATCACGCCAAGATAAAGCATTGGCGATTGAAACAATCGCTAGCAAGAACCCGGGCAAGACGTCCGGATTTATTGGCCGTAAGGTCGTTGTCAAAAGAGGAGTCTCGGCTGCTTAAAGAACTCGATATCGAGCAATCTTCAGAGCAGGAACAAGACTCGTAAAACTAGAAGGAGCAACAAGTGGCAGATATTATTCAACAATTAGAGCAGGATGAAATTGCTCGCTTAGGTAAGACTATCCCTAGTTTTGCGCCTGGTGACACAGTCATCGTTGGTGTGAACGTGGTTGAAGGTACACGTAAACGTGTGCAGGCGTATGAAGGCGTTGTGATCGCGATCCGTAATCGTGGTCTGAACTCATCTTTCATCGTACGTAAAATCTCTTCAGGTGAAGGCGTTGAGCGTACATTCCAAACATACTCACCATTGATCGCTAGCATTGAAGTTAAGCGTCGCGGTGATGTACGCCGTAGCAAGCTTTACTACTTGCGTGAGCGCTCAGGTAAGTCAGCACGTATCAAAGAAAAACTGAAAGCGCGTGACCGTGATGTTGCGCCGCCAGAAAGTGCATCAGCAGAGTAATTTGCTGGTTCGGAAGATAAAAAGCCCCGTTATTGGGGCTTTTTTGTTTTTGTGGATTAAGGTCATTGTCAGATTGCTTGGGGTCGCTGGTAAGTTACGCTAAGATAATGCCATGGAACAATATGATGCGATCGTTCCTGCTGCCTTCGGTGCGGTAGGTATCCAAACTAAAGATGATTTCTTGATCGGTATCAGCCTACTGGTCGGGTCGCATGCAGAGAAGCGTTCTTCAGATATCTTTACCCAAAGCGTAGTCAGTCAAGTCGCTCGGTATCTAAAAGCTCCACATAACCATATGCAGGTGCCTTTTGCCGTGTCGGGCACGCATTTTCAGAAACGTGTGTGGCAGGCTATTGCGGCGATACCCAGTGGCAAAGTGTTGACGTATAGCGAGCTTGCGGCAAAAGTCGGCTCAGGTCCACGTGCCGTGGCTAATGCCTGTGGCGCGAACCATATCCCTTTGTTTGTTCCATGCCACCGGGTCGTTGCAAAAAACGGATTAGGTGGATTCATGCAAGGAACAGAGGGCGGGCTCGCAATCAAGCAATGGCTGCTTTCACATGAAAAGACGCATGCTTGACGCCAGCCAAGCTCTGCTAGATGAGTTTATCGATCGTATCTGGCTTGAAGAGGGATTAGCCCGCAACACTTTGGATAGTTATCGGCAGGATTTGAGTCAATATGCGCAATGGCTGGAAAAGACCAATGCCAAGAATCTTTTGCAGACTGAGCAGTATGATATAGAGCAATATCTGGCATTTGTGACGAAGGTCAAAGGTAGCAAAGCCAGAAGCGTTAGTCGCCTGGTTGCCAGTTTGCGCAGGTTGTATCGGTTTGCTTTGCGAGAAAACCGCATTAGCGTAGATCCTACCTTGCAAATAGAATCCCCTAAATTGCCGCGATCCTTGCCTAAAAGCCTCAGTGAGCAGGCGGTTGAGGATTTACTCAATGCGCCAAACCTTAATGAGCCACTGGGTTTGCGTGACCGCGCCATGTTGGAGGTTCTCTATGCCAGTGGTTTACGGGTATCTGAGCTGGTTGGTTTGAAAGTCACTGAAGTCAGTTTGAATGAAGGTGTGGTGAGAGCCACAGGTAAAGGCAGCAAGACGCGCTTAGTGCCCCTGGGTGAAGAAGCTGTCGATTGGGTATCGCGTTATCTGCAAGAATCGCGTCCGCAATTGCTGCAAAAAAGATTAAGCGATAGCCTGTTCGTCACTCAGCGCGGCGAGGGCATGACCCGCCAAGCCTTCTGGTACCTGATCAAGCGCTATGCTTTGGTGGCAGGTATCAATACGCATATGTCACCCCATGTTTTGCGCCATGCATTTGCTACACATCTGCTGAATCATGGTGCGGATTTACGCGTGGTGCAGATGCTTTTAGGGCATGCCGATATCTCTACCACCCAGATTTATATACATGTGGCACGTGAGCGCTTGAAACAGCTACATAGCCAACATCATCCCAGAGGTTAGGGTTTTACGCCTCTCTCAATCACTACGCCAAGTGCTTTTAGTCCCGGTAGTATCCCCGGCTTCGCTACTTTTATTTTCACCCAAGGTGCGCCAAATTCGGTTAATACGATTTGGCATAAATGTTCCGCTAACGCCTCAACCAGTTTGAAGCTGTTTGTTTTGAGCGTTTCGCGAAAGCGTGCGACAACTTGCCCATAATCTATGGTGTCTTCTATAGCATCCGTTTGGCACGATTGACTATGCGGCATAGCAATCTCAATATCTAGCACAATAGTCTGTGCAACTAGCCGTTCCCAATCTGGAACACCGAGTTTCGTTTCAACTTTTACTTCGCTAAGAAAAATAATATCCATATCGGGAAAATACTATCCATATCGTTTAGAATCCATTTCTTTGAATTTTAGAGCATCTGGGATGACTGAGCAGGCTTTTATTGAAATAGTGTTTGTTATCGGTGCTTATTTATTAGGCTCGGTATCGTTCGGTATCGTTGTAAGCAAGCTATTTGGCCTGCCTGATCCGCGTACCGTGGGCTCCGGTAATCCCGGCGCTACCAATGTATTACGAAGTGGTAAAAAACTCGCTGCTTTGTTGACTTTGTTGGGGGATGCTTTCAAAGGCTGGTTTGCCGTGTGGCTGGCAATTTTTTGTGGCCTGAGTAATGAAGTGGTCTGTTTTGTTGCTTTAGCTGTATTTATTGGACACCTTTATCCAGTCTATTACCGATTCAAGGGCGGCAAGGGCGTCGCAACAGCACTTGGGGTATTGCTTGCATTGTCAGGCTGGCTTGGGCTTGCGGTATTGCTAACTTGGGCTGCGGTATTCGCTATATCTCGCTATTCTTCCTTAGCTGCATTGGTTGCTGCTATTCTCGCACCCGCATATTCTTGGTTCCTGATTAGTTCAGTGGGCTATATCATCGTGGTATTTATTTTGACCATATTCTTGGTATGGCGGCATCGTAGCAATATTGTCAAACTACTCAATGGCACCGAATCAGGCTTCGGTAAGAAGTGAGTTTAAGTGGATGTTGATGGAGCCTGAAGCTCTGCCAGGTCCCAACGAGGTCTCACAGTAAAGCCATGATCGCCTTGCGTTGCATGATGCATACGCATGGCACCAGCAAAAGCGATCATCGCTCCGTTATCTGTGCAGAACTCTAAGCGTGGGTAATGTACCTTGCACAATTTTCGTTTTGTGGCCGCATTAAGGCTTGCACGTAAGCGTTGGTTTGCGCCAACCCCGCCCGAGACGATCAAGCTATCCAACCCTGTTTCACGTAAAGCAGACATACACTTGGTTGAGAGTACTTCAGTCACTGCCTCTTGGAAGGCATGAGCAATGTCTGCTTTAACTTGCTCGGTAAGTTCGCCATCCACCTTGTGTTGATTGACCAGTGTCAATACAGCTGTTTTCAGGCCACTGAAACTAAAGTTCAAATCCCCGCTATTGAGCATGGGTCTCGGTAGTTTGAATCGGTCAGGTGTTCCAAGTGTGGCTAATTTAGAGATAGCTGGGCCACCGGGATAGCTCAACCGTAATAATTTAGCCGTTTTATCAAAAGCTTCACCAGCGGCATCATCAAGCGTATCGCCTAGCAGTTCATATTTGCCGATACCGTCTACCCGCATCAATTGCGTATGACCACCTGACACAAGTAGCGCTACAAATGGAAAGTCCGGTGGATTATCTTCCAGTAACGGTGCCAATAAATGACCTTCCAAATGGTGCACACCGACTGTTGGCACGTCGAGCGTAAATGCGAGCGCTTCGGCGATGCTAGTGCCGACCAATAACGCACCAGATAAGCCAGGGCCTTGCGTATAGGCGATACCGTCAATGTCTTTTAATGTTAAACCAGCTTGCGTCAATACATGCTGCGTTAGTGGTATGGCACGACGGATATGGTCACGTGAAGCTAATTCTGGCACCACGCCGCCGTACTCTGCATGCATATCGATTTGAGAATGAAGCGCGTGTGCCAGCAAGCCTTTATCGGTATCGTAAAGCGCTATGCCGGTTTCATCGCAGGATGATTCGACGCCGAGAACTAACATTGAACAGTCACTAACATGGTGAATTTGAATGAAAATGCTTGATAGAGATTGATAAAACTGTAATCAACCGTTAGAATAGCAGACTTTTTCGCCCTTTCTCAAAGGAAAGTGATTTAATGTCTAGCGTACGTGTTAAAGAAAACGAGCCATTTGACGTGGCTCTGCGCCGCTTCAAGCGCATGATTGAAAAAACTGGTCTATTGACTGATTTGCGTGCTCGCGAATTCTACGAGAAGCCAACTTGGGAGCGCAAGCGTAAGGCTGCTGCTGCGGTTAAGCGTCATTATCGCCGCATCCGCAACCAAACTCTGCCAGCTAAACTTTACTAAGTTTTTGCCATGTCGTTGAAAGTTCGTATCTCTGACGACATGAAGAATGCCATGCGCGCAAAAGATGCTGCGCGTCTTGGTGCAATCAGGTTGTTACAGGCGGCTATCAAGCAGCGTGAAGTGGATGAGCGTATCGAGCTCGATGACACACAAGTCATCGAAGCTATCGAGAAGATGCTCAAGCAACGTCGTGATTCGATCTCCCAATATGAAGCTGCAAACCGTGATGATCTTGCGGATGTAGAAAAGTATGAAGTCGGTGTGTTGCAAGAGTATTTGCCGCAGGCTTTCACTGAAGATGAAGTAAAAGCCATCCTCGAACAAGTGATTATCGATACTGCAGCATCTGGGATTAAAGATATGAGCAAAGTCATGGCTGCGGTAAAGCCACAAGTGGTTGGCCGTGCTGATATGGGTAAGATATCCGGATTGATCAAGGCTAGATTAGGCGCTTGATTTCCATTTCCAGAGTGGTTTCCAGAAATTACCGATAATAAAAAGGAGCTTACGGCTCCTTTTTTGTTTTTAGGCTATTATCCATATTGCCATGATTCCTGAGTCATTTATCCAAGAGTTGCTTAATCGCGTTGATATCGTCAATGTGGTTGATCGTACTGTGCCGCTTAAAAAAGCGGGCGCGAATTACATGGCTTGCTGCCCGTTCCACAATGAGAAATCCCCTTCTTTCACGGTAAGTCCAACCAAGCAGTTCTACCATTGTTTCGGTTGTGGTGCGCATGGTACAGCGGTTGGTTTTCTCATGGAGCATCAAGGCCTCAGTTTTGTTGAGGCGATCAATGAGCTTGCCAAGCAAGTCGGGATGATCGTCCCGCAGGAGACGCGTGACAACAACGAAACCAATCAGGCCTATAAAAAAGCCATGCCGGGTTTGCAAGAGGCGATGCAGCAGGCGAGCGATTATTACCGGGTGGAGTTGAAGAAGTCTCAGCGTGCAATCGAATATTTAAAAGGCCGAGGCCTCAGTGGGCAGATCGCTGCGCGCTTTCAGATGGGCTATTCCCCTGCCGGTTGGCAAAATCTGGCTAGCGTCTTTAGTGATTACCAATCCGAAATGTTGAAGACTTCTGGGTTGGTGATCGATAACGATCAAGGGCGTCGATATGATCGCTTTCGTGATCGTGTGATGTTTCCGATCCATGACCAAAAAGGTCAGATCATTGGGTTTGGGGGGCGAGTGCTTACTACTGGTGCAGATGAGACCGCAGGGGTCTTCCCCGCTGGAGAGGCCGCTGAAGCAGCTCGATCCAGCGTGAACGATGGGCCCAAATATCTAAACTCTCCTGAAACTCCTTTGTTTCAAAAAGGTCATGAATTATACGGGTTGTATTTAGCGCGTCGGGCAATCCGTGATGCTGGTAGGGTTTTGGTCGTTGAAGGCTACATGGATGTCGTTGCGTTGGCGCAATATGGTATCGAATACGCTGTGGCTGCACTGGGTACGGCGACAACTCCCCAGCACATTACCAAACTCATGCGCCAGACGGATGAGATCGTATTCTGTTTCGATGGTGATTCGGCTGGTCAGCGTGCGGCATGGCGCGCGGCAATGAATGCCTTGCCTGCATTGACTGATGGTTTACGTTTGAGCTTCTTGTTTTTGCCTAAAGAGCATGACCCCGATAGCTATGTGCGCGAATTTGGCAAAGAGGCGTTTGAGGCTGCCATGCAAACGGCAATGCCTTTGTCTCAATACATCATTCAATATCTGAGTGCTGAGAACAAACTGCAGTCGCAAGAAGATAAAGTGCAATTTCTGAATGAGGCTGAACCTATTCTCAAGCAGATTCAGGCACCTCGACTGGCACTATTATTGCGTAAACGAGTGGCGGAGTTGGCCGACATTTCGATGGATGAAATGTCTAGCATGATCAAACTACCTGATTTGGATAGGCGCCCGACAAAATCGGCGCCACGTCAGACGCGTACTACGGTTTCTTTGCAGCGTCGATTTGTATTGATGTTGTTGATGCAGCCATCCTTGGCTGAAGAGTCTGATCTTGGTTGGGTACAAGGTAGTGCAGAAGAGGATGTTTTGGTGCAGGTAGCTTTGAAAACCGCATTAACTTATCCGCAATCCAATACTGGCTCCCTGCTTCGGCATTTGGAGGGCGAGCTGGATGGCCGATTGGTGCGTGAAATTGGCCGTGAATTAGCGATTCTTGACGATAGTCTTGATTTTGCTCTTGAATTTCAAGGCGCACGCAAGCATTTAATGGATATGTATTTGCAACGTGACCGCAGCAAATTGTTAGATACGCTCAAGGAAAAACCGCTCAGCGAATTAACCGAGCAGGAAAAAGCGCTCTTAAGGTTTTAACGGCGATTTTGCTAAAAAATGTATGTAAATTAAGTTATAATCTAGGGTTCTCCCGAAACCTTAATCAGGTTAAAAGAATTTGAGGTCAAGCATGGCTAAAGAGCAACAAAACGAAAATGTGAACGATAAGGTCGATGCTCCGGTAAACGACGCAGAAGCGCGCCGCACCAGACTTAAGTCACTGATTGTGCTTGGTAAAGAGCGTGGGTATCTAACTTACGCTGAAATCAACGATCACCTGCCTGATGATGTGCAGGATTCTGAGCAGATCGATGGCATCATCGGCATGATCAACGACATGGGTATTCAGGTGTATGAAGAAGCGCCTGATGCTGAAGTTTTGCTGATGTCCGATGCACCCCCTCCAGTTGCCGATGAAGATGCCGTTGAAGAAGCTGAGCAAGCGCTCTCTACTGTAGATTCAGAATTTGGCCGTACTACTGACCCTGTGCGCATGTATATGCGTGAAATGGGAACGGTTGACCTACTCACTCGCGAAGGCGAGATCGAGATCGCCAAACGTATCGAAGATGGTCTTAAACACATGGTGCAAGCGATTGCTGCTTGCCCGACCACCATTGCGGAATTGTTAGCACTCGTTGATAAAGTAGAAAAAGACGAACTTAGCGTTGATGACCTCGTTGATGGCTTGATCGATAGCGATGTTGGCATGGACGAAGCCATGGCTGTTGAAGCAGCTGGCGAAGAAGATGAAGAGGCTGGCGAAGAGGAAGATGAAGAGGATGATGACGGTGCCAAAGCTGCCGCTATCTCTGCTGAAGCTTTAGCACGTCTTAAGGAAGAAGTGCTGACACGTTTCGCTGTTATTCGTGCATCTAATCAGAAAATGACCCTGATTCTTGAAGCCAAAGGTTCACAGGATAAAGAATATCAAAAGCTGCAATCTGCCATTCTGGAAGAGCTGACAGCTTTCCGCTTCTCTGCAAAGCAAGTAGAAGCGTTATGTGATCATGTTCGCGGTATGGTGGATGAGATTCGCGGCCACGAGCGCAAGATCATGGAGTTCTGTGTAGATAAATCCGGTATGCCTCGCCCACACTTCATTAAAGTGTTCCCGGGCAATGAGGGCAATCTGGATTGGCTAGCTGGTGAACTGGCTGTCAATAAACCATACGTCGAACGTCTTGAGCGCTTTAAGCACTCTATCGTCGATCAGCAGCAACGTTTGCTTGATCTGCAAGCGCGTGTTGGTATTCCTATCAAGGAACTTAAAGAGATCAACAAGCAGATGTCCACTGGCGAAGCCCGTGCGCGTCGGGCCAAACGTGAAATGATCGAAGCTAACTTGCGCCTCGTGATCTCTATCGCCAAGAAATACACAAACCGTGGTTTGCAGTTCTTGGATTTGATTCAAGAAGGCAATATCGGTTTGATGAAAGCCGTAGATAAATTCGAATATCGTCGCGGTTATAAATTCTCGACCTATGCAACATGGTGGATTCGTCAGGCGATCACGCGTTCTATCGCTGACCAAGCCCGCACGATTCGTATCCCAGTGCACATGATCGAAACCATCAATAAGATGAACCGTATCAGCCGTCAGATTTTGCAAGAAACAGGTCTTGAGCCTGATCCTGCCACGTTGGCTGAAAAGATGGAAATGCCGGAAGATAAAATCCGTAAAATTCTTAAAATCTCCAAAGAACCGATTTCAATGGAAACACCAATCGGTGACGACGATGACTCACATCTTGGTGATTTTATCGAGGATATGGCAACGCTGGCACCGGTGGATGCGGCTGTTTACGCAAGCCTGCGTGATGCGACAAAAGAAGTGCTGGAGTCATTGACTGCGCGTGAAGCCAAAGTCTTACGTATGCGCTTCGGTATTGAAATGAATACTGACCATACACTGGAAGAGGTAGGCAAACAGTTTGACGTGACGCGTGAGCGTATTCGTCAGATTGAAGCAAAGGCTTTGCGTAAATTACGTCATCCAACTCGCTCAGAACGCTTACGTAGTTTCCTGGAAACAGGCAACGACTAAAAGGTTTTCGGGCCTCTAGCTCATGCTTGGTTAGAGCAGCGGACTCATAATCCGTTGGTGCTGTGTTCGACTCACAGGAGGCCCACCAACTAGATCAACGGCTTAGGATTTATTCCTAGGCCGTTTTTCTTTCGCCGGGGGGGAAAATGTGGAAACGTCACCACATTGTTTTCCGCCTTAGATTCGATCCGTGCAGCCGCAGCCGTCAGATTATCCGTTGCAAATTTCGCGTATCGATCTACCATTTCCCTAGATTTCCAGCCACCTAAGTCTTTCAGTTCATCGCAGCTTGTTCCTGCCTGTCGATGCCATGAAGCCCATGTATGCCTTAGATCATGAAAACGGAAGTCCTGAATCTCTGCTTTCTTTAAGGCATTGTGCCAAGCATCATTGGATAATTCCCATCCGATCGGCTTACCTTTATAAGTGAAGCAAAAACGTGGGTGTTTCCCGCGTTGCTGTTCCAATACTTCAATCGCATCACGATTCAGTGGTACGCCTCTCGGCGTTCCGTTCTTAGTCTGGTTTAACCAAGCTGTACGACGTACTAAATCAACTCGATCCCTCTTCACAAGATGTCATTTCTGAGCAGTGTGTTTTTCCATCGCATTGGAATTTTTTCGTATTAATAGGGGGGGTCAGGAACTATATCTATTGGTTTTGATAACCATTACCGGATTTTGATTCATATGGCCTAGTTGGCTAAGAGCAGTGTTTTTATTAATATCTTCTTAATCTAGGATCATTAGTATTTCGGTGTGAAACCAGACATGCCAGAAAGCCAGCCTTTAGCCTAAGGAAAAGACTTTTAAGAATATGCCCCTGTTCATGTTCGAGTATAGCTAAATAGGTATATCCAAAAACGGCACCTCTTTTGATAGCTTTTACAAAATATTCACGCGCTTTAAATAAATTCTTTTTAACGCCCGTTCCTTCAAGGTACATCTTGCCTAGCATTAAGTAAGCAATGTGGTTTTCAGTATCTTCATCGACTATAGAATAATAATAAAAAGCTTTTTCGTAATCCTGGATTACTCCCTTACCAAAATAGAAAATTCTACCTAAAGCAAGCCAAGCCTCAACTGCTCCGACTTCATTTACGGCCATCCGATAATAAAAAAGGGCTTTTTCAAAATCTTGATTTACACCTTTTCCACCCCTCTCATAGATGGCACCAGCAAGTGTGTTTGCATGACTATATCCATCATTAATTAGAGCAATAGTTTGAGTTAACGCTTCATAGTAATTTCCAAGTTCATACAAATTAAGAGCTTCATTAAAAAGGCGATTGTTTTGTTTAGGGAAGCTAAGGACGTTGTTGTTGATTTCCAATTTTCTTTTGTCCTATTAATTCAGCACCACGGCGAATGGATTCTTTTCGCTCAATATCTTGAATATAATCATCTGCAGGGTCACCCTTACAGATTCCTGTTCCAAGTACAAGTGCAAGAGTTGCATTTTTACATGGTTTTTTTAGTTTTGGTGCTATACGACAGACTGCTGCAGATGCTTCTGGAGCCCCAGTTGCCGCAATTGTAATGCCTGCTCCCGCTACGGCTGCAACCCCTCCGGCTTTTAAAGCAGCATGGCCCATCAGTCCAATTTGCGTAGCTTGATCTAATGTTACACCGCGCTGCAATCCACCTAGAGTTGCCCCAAGGAGTAGACCTTGCTCATCTATATAACTCACTGGGTTTCCTTCAACATAACCGTAAGCGTTTATTCCCCCTTTAAGCCCAATAGGATCACTCTCAATATATCGCCCCGTCCTAGAATTGTAATCCCGATAGTAGTTGTAGATAAGTCCACTCGCTGAATCATAAAGCTGCCCAGGGAATCGTAGATTGTATGTGAAGGTTCCCAGCCCACTTGGATTGTCATTCGGCAGATTCGCCCCAAAGGCTTCTGAGAGCTCAGGTAGCCAGTGCCATACGGTTTGATTGGCTGCATTCTTGATGCGTCTAGGCGTATTGAGGTAATCCGCAAATACAAAGTAAGTCAGGCTTTGGATCGTGCTTGTGGTGTTCGGCACGATACGCACAGCATCGGCAATCACAGCGCCATTGCCTTGGCCACTTAAGCTGACAGTCAGGTTGTTAGCAATATCCAGATCATAACTTCCCAAGTAATTCCAGGTGCCACCACTCTTGGTCTGGTCTACCGTGACAGTTGTTGGGATACTGCCAGTCGTATTGGGGTTGATGGTGTAAGTCGCATTGGTGGCATTAGTGGTTGCGGCAATCCATCTGGCATAGACACGGTAATTCTGTGTGGCAGTCGGTGTGATGCTATAGAGTACATTGTCTGCCGTACTCGCGGTCGTCGTATGGTTGACGTAATTAGTACCGTAGTGCCCGTTGACGAGCGCCAATCTACGTTAGTTGGCGCTCACAAATTTTCTGTTCGTAATTCCAGCGTCCCCCGCTATCCAAACAACTATCAATCTTGATGTGCGCTCGAATCCAAACCACAGACAGAACTACCCCCAACGCTAGGATCACAGTAATAATCCATTTCTTTAGATTCATTTTTCAACCTTAGTAACTAGATGGTAAGCCATTAGGCCTAAACGAGCTACACACCATTTCGCAAGGCAACTGAGAGTTCCTTGCGCCGCTTCTGCCTGCCGCGTTAGCGACTTGATCTGCAGCCGATGCGCTGGCAGGATATCCTTTGATGTTTTGATCAACCCATTCACGCGTATCCGAAATAATGCACGCGACTTTCTCACCAGCCGAGCACGGCGAGAAGCTTCACATCAACTGGGTGGTGCGGCCAGCATTGTCACAATTATCGTGGCCTATTCCATACGTTCAAAGTATGTCCCCTAATTTCAAACAAAATAGCACACACATTAAGTTTTTGCGATTCACTGCGTTGTGTACCAATTACCAACTAAATGAGTTAATGCTCCAATTTTATTCGTTTGTGCTGGAATACCTTTAGAGCAGTAAACCATAGCTCGTCCCTCTGTTTCATGTTCAGAAAAAACTACACAACTACCCATCGAATAAACTAAATAATCAATAAACTCATCGTCGGTTTCATCTCCCCCTGAGAGTAGTATTTTCGCTTGCTTTGTAGCAGACCATCCATGAAGCGCTACCCAACGCCAAGACCAGTTTGTAAATAACAGTGACATGGATATGGCTATTGCTACTAAAACTATAAGTGATTTTTTCATTATTTAAACCCTTGGGGAAGAACAATTAGCTTTACTCCGCCATTGTTATAATTATCTTGGAAAAGCTTATTTAGTTTGTTATACGTTGCCCGATCTGTAACCATACAACCAAGCGACACTCCGCCATTCGTACCATCTTTACCTGAATGAATTTGGGCGCCGTGCGTTATTGAACCATCAGAATTTTTGATAGTGTTCCAATCATCTGTATTAGAAACTGTTGGTCGTCCAGCGTTCTTATTTCTGTTTAATAATCCATTTATAAATGTATCAGGCAAACTAGGGCGTGGTTTTATCGAATATGTACCTGTCTGAATTTGATTGTAATTAGTAGTCCCAGTATTGAAAGTACCCGTAATACTGCTAGGCAATCCAGTTCCTGTAGCAGAAAAATAAAATCCACCACTTGGTAATGGGATTGCCGTAACCGTTGCATCTAAGCCCAACGGATCAACATAACTAAGCGGATTCCCTCCCACATAGGCATATGTGTTGATCCCACCCGCTAGCCCAATAGGATCACTCTCAATATATCGCCCCGTCCTAGAATTGTAATCCCGATAGTAGTTGTAGATAAGTCCACTCGCTGAATCATAAAGCTGCCCAGGGAATCGTAGATTGTATGTGAAGGTTCCCAGCCCACTTGGATTGTCATTCGGCAGATTCGCCCCAAAGGCTTCTGAGAGCTCAGGTAGCCAGTGCCATACGGTTTGATTGGCTGCATTCTTGATGCGTCTAGGCGTATTGAGGTAATCCGCAAATACAAAGTAAGTCAGGCTTTGGATCGTGCTTGTGGTGTTCGGCACGATACGCACAGCATCGGCAATCACAGCGCCATTGCCTTGGCCACTTAAGCTGACAGTCAGGTTGTTAGCAATATCCAGATCATAACTTCCCAAGTAATTCCAGGTGCCACCACTCTTGGTCTGGTCTACCGTGACAGTTGTTGGGATACTGCCAGTCGTATTGGGGTTGATGGTGTAAGTCGCATTGGTGGCATTAGTGGTTGCGGCAATCCATCTGGCATAGACACGGTAATTCTGTGTGGCAGTCGGTGTGATGCTATAGAGTACATTGTCTGCCGTACTCGCGGTCGTCGCATGGCTGACGTAATTAGTACCATAGTAACCAGCAATGGATATGCTGGCTGTCCAGGTGCCAGTGGCCGTGGCACTAGTGATGCTGCCTGTACTAGTGTTATCTGCCGTCCGCTGTAGCGCACTTGGACGCAGGGTCATGATCGGGGTATTACCCAACCAGACGGTTTCCTGAATCACATCACTGCCGCTGTCATACTCACCCAGTAATTGGCCTGATGTGTCATACAGGTAGCGTGTATTGTTATTATTGCGGTTAACAAACTCACCAAGTCCGTTATAGGCCAAGCTGTAGATATTGGTGCTGGCACGAGTGACTTGTTTTAAGCGACCACTATTGTAGTAGGTGTAAGTATCCTGGCCATTACCAGTGATATTGCCTGAGAGGTCATATGCATAAGTGCGTGCTGTTGGCCCAGCTTCACTACTCAGACGATTGCTGATCGGATCAATAGTATAGGCATAATTGCTGGCGTCGATGGTTAGTTGAGTGCGGTTACCATTTAGATCGTATTGATAGCCTTGGTTATAGGTTGGCGTCACGTTATTGGTGAGTCGGTCAAGATTATCGTAACTGTAACTGCTGATTGAGGTGGTGATCGGGGTGGTTGGCGTTGCAATGGCTGCGCGGTTCAGTTGAGAGATGCGGCCAGCGTTGTCATATGTGACTACTTGCAAGTCATCGCCCAGTGTCTGGGTCAATGGCCTGCCATCACTATCCAGCGTTCGGGTATAGGTTTGTCCGTTACCCCATGTCCAACTTGCAGGCGTGCCTGTTGGGAAGTACTGGATATTACCCACCATCAACACACTATCAACCCAGACCTGATTGACCTGCCCGTTGGCGTTATATTGATAGTCAACATAATGCGTGCTGGGATAGATGATACGGCTCAAGTGCCCCGTACTGTCGTACTGTATCTGTAGATCATAAATCTGGGTGCCCACGCGTTGTTGCTTGCGGATAAGGCGACCTAGGATGTCATAACTCCAGGCCGTACTCCCTGAGAGATCGGTCATTCCTGTGAGATGGCCTTTACCATTGGTGCCAGCATCATAGGTATAGGTCACTGTTTCATCAGTGACGGTACCGAGTTTATAAGTAATAGCAGTCACTCGATTAGCGGCATCATAGGTATAGGTACGAATAGCCCCACGCGCATCGGTACTGGTCTTGAGATTGCCTGCAGTATCGTAGGTATTAGTAGTGGTTCCCGTATCTGGGCTGCTACGAGTTAGCACGTCACCCAACGCATTTTTGGTATAGCTGGTCGTCAATGCTCTAGGATCTGTGATACTAGTCACATCATCCAGCGGATTATATTGACTGGTAATCGTGCCGAGTTGCCCAGTGGTGCTGGGATTGGGTTGGTTCTGCTGAATCGGGCGGTTTAAGGCATCATATTGATAGACGTTGCTATTTCCTAGACCATCCGTGACTTTGGTAGGGTTGCCAGCAGCATCGTATTCGTATTGGGTGATGGGGCTAGCAGCATATACCACCATTGGTGTAAGGCTGACCAAACCCAATGCCACAGCTATGCTGCTGGTCACTGATCGGATCAAACGTGATGAGGCGCCTGTACGTGAAGCAGGAGTGTTCATGAGTGTTTTCATCATTGAGCTCCTACCCCAGTTAACTGTTGCAGCCGATTCAGTGCGTCATAGCTTCGCGTCAATGTCTTGGTCAGGTTGCCGCTAGGGTCTTTCAGTTGCTCGCTGATGCGGTTCCCTTCAGTATCCAGTGTATAGGTAACCGTGTTATTGAGGATGTCTGCAATACCAATTAAACGATGCGCTGCATCATAGGTGTAGTTTAGATAGCTGCTGTCTGGCAATGTCAGTCTGGTTACTTGACCCACTCCGTCATATTGCAAGCTCGTGGTTAACGCCCCCACCGTCTGGGTTAGCAGACGCTGTCTCGCATCATAGGTATTGGTGGTGATCAGCCCATTGGGGTCCGTCATCTTCTCCAACTGCCCATGGTGGTTGTAACGATCGTAGGTGGTGATCTGCCCTAATTCATTGGTCAAGGTCTTTAACTGTCCACGGCAACCCAAATTCGTCACCGTACTGCCGCTGGTACTAGCAACACAAGTGGCATTGTGCGGATAGTAGGTATAAGTGCTAATGTCACTGACGTCGGTTCTGGGGCCATTGACTACTTTGGTAAGGATTAGGCCAGGAACTGTAGTTGAGTAAGTGTTGGTGATGGTAGTCGTACGAGTCACACCAAGCGCAGGGTCTGTTATCGCTAGACTACTGAGGTTGCCTTTGGTGTCATAGGTGTAGGTGGTCTGTTTGAATGGAGTGGTACTGGTAGGGGTTCCACTGCTGTTGGCACCACCAATATATTCATTGATCTGCAATGGCAAGTGCCAGGAGGTATGCCAGGTCGTAGTAATGGAGCGGGTGGTGCCAGGAGTGACAGCGCCTGTTGAGGTAAGTCCTTCAGTACGGCTGGTTTCAAGGTTGCGTAAATCATAGACATACGTACTTTTGTTGCCGTTAAAGTCATTACGGCTAGATACGTTGCCGTTCACATCGTATGTCAAGCTTAAAGCCGATGCGCTACAGCCACTGCCAGCAGGCTGGGTAATGCCTGTATTGTGTACCTGATTGAGAATAGTTGAGATACCCATAGTGCGGACAGTGCCAAGTGAATCAGTAATGTCTGTACTGGCAATGTTATAGCTCAAAGTGATCTGGCTGGCTCCCTCTGCCAAGGTTGAATTGTAGACTCGGCCTTGCGTGTCGTACCCCCATGTAGCAAAGCGATTGCTGTTTTCATCGATGATGCCGGTGAGGCTATGTGGTAGGCCACTATTTTCGTAGAGGTATTGACGTACTTTAGAATCTGCCCATGTAACATTACTTAGATTATTGTTACCGTCATAACTAAACTGAGTCGTGCTGTTATCAGGAAGGGTTACTTTTGAGATATGGGGTTTAGGGCTATAGTTGTCGTAAGTGAAAGATAGTCTCTGTCCTAATGCATTAAAAATTTGCTCAAGGCGACCATAGCCATCACGTCCCATCATAAGGGAAAATCCCGCACGGTTAGTGATAGTTAGCAACTGTCCAATCGAAGAATAGGTTTCTTTACTGTCATCGCTGGCATTTGTAATAATCCATCCACTAGTGCTGCCATCACTATTAACAGTACGTGTGAGAGTATCCGTAATATCGCCATCGGACACATAAACGCTGTTATTTAAGGTGTAGGTGATGATTTGACCACCTAGGCGGGAAGCGTAAACACTGGCAGGAGCAATGTTAGGAGTACTAGTCGTTGCCACTTCTAGTTTGAGATCATAAGAGCTGACCCATTGCTGACCATGTTCAAAAGTTGGCGTGTAAATAGCGCCGGACAGATTGCTAATATAGTCTAAGCTATAAGCCAAATTAACTGCATGAGCTCCTCTGTAAATATCCAGAGGCTCCATATTCGCTCCAGTACCTGCATTTATCGGGTCACCTACTGCTAGAGACGGCGATTTTGATTCACAACTTTTGAGGAACATTTTTTGTTGCTTGGCTTCCGATGGCGGAATGCTGCTGGCAGGAAGGGCACAACTGCCATCAGCTTGTCTAATTTCAGGGGCGACACATGATGTTGTAAATGTGCAAGTTTGAGAAAATGAGCTGTATGCAGTAGGTGTAGAACCGGTGGGGCAAACAAATTGTCGGGTAACTGGATATCCGTAAGCTGGAGAGCCATTTGATGAGCAATATTGATTCTGAGCCGACCAGATTCCAGTGAATGCTAAAGGCACCCAAGGATTGTTAGTACATGCTTGGGAAGGGCTATCCCAAAAACCTGCCGTGAGGTAGTTTACTACGTAGTATTTTGTAAATGAAACAGCAGTATCAGCATGGGCTGAATGACCTATAAGTAGGAGTAACCAAAGTGCTAAAGAATATGGAATAAATTTCTTTATTTTTTTAAGCACCCTTATTGAAGTACATGTTATCCCAGTCATTTTTATACTTTTTTAAATTTAATAATTTGATTTTCCTAATCTTACAAGATTAAAAGTGTTTTATTGTAAATATTAAACAAAGTAAAAGTTAAGGTTTTGTGTACTAATGAAATTCAGTGCTGAGTTAATGCAAATTCCCCTAATGTGACATTAATGACAACCACCAATGGTGCTTAGCGAGCGATGGCAGTAAAATTAAAAACAAAAATTAATAAGTTATTAAAACTCATAATCCGTTGGTGCTGTGTTCGACTCACAGGATGCCCACTAATCGCAATAAAGGGTAGCTTTATAGCTACCCTTTAATTTTTATACGCAGCAGACTCCACCCATTACAAACTCTGTTGTGGTTGATAGACCAATATAAGTTAAACTTTTACATTCGATTGATTCCAAAAGTTTAATGTAATGAGTAAGCATATCGGTATTCTTCTTGCCTTGATGCTTGGCCTGATCTTGACTGCTTGTAGCGTAGAGCCCAATCCCGCCTATCCCATTCTTAAAGAAATAAAAACGCAGCGGACTACATCCTCCGAGCACATTCTGGATTTTAGAAACATGGCAAATTCTGAATGGGGGCGGGTATGTTTTTTTGGCCCTTATTCAGTGAATACTAGTCAAGTTTTAGGGCTCAATTGGGAGCTAAGTGACCATGTTTCTATAAGTGATGAATCAGTTTTGACGATTGTTTTTGCATCAGACACTAAAGTGACAGAGTATGCGGTTAACCCGAGATCAAATGGTGATTTCTCTCGCATGTCAGGGATGTGCTTTCTCAGAAAAGATGCTTTATTCGTTTTGGATGAAATGGGTAAGTATATTCATAAGGTCGATGTGGTAAAACCCTGACTCATTGAGCTTTTGAATACAAGAACTTCTCTGAAAGTTATTTGAAGTATTGTGGTAGCATCTTTTCGCTAAATTAGCTGATGCATTGTTTTTGCATTCGCGATGAAAGACCATTCAAAAAATTAGGCATTCAAATCAATACACTTATGCAGCTCTCTAAACCCACCCTAAAAAGCCACCTAGCATTTACTATTTTAAGTGCGCTCATTTTGTTGCTGATGTTCTCGCTTTTGAGGCTGGCCTTACTGATCCACAATCACGACCAGATAGGCACAACTCCTTTATCTGTCGTAGCCGAAGCCTTTTTTAATGGCGTGCGTTTCGATTTGCGCGTCGTCGTCGTCGCTTGTATTCCATTGTTATTAGCGATTCTAAGTCGGCGCGCCATGGCAGCAAGACTCATGTATCGGTGGTGGTTGATCGGGTTTGCGAGCATTACTTTATTTTTAGGTATTGTTGAGCTGGATTTTTACCAATCATTCAATCAGCGCTTAAATAGTCTGGTATTTCAATATTTCAAGGAAGACCCCGCGACTGTAGTCAGCATGGTTTGGTATGGTTTCCCTGTGGCGCGGTATTTATTGGCCTGGTTAGTCGGTACATTGGTATTGGTGCAGATATTCAAATACGCAGATATTCTGACTAGGCCAGAATTAACCAATGCCTCTTTATCAACACGCTTTTTTACTCATCAGTGGTATTGGCGTTTGCTGGTCTTTATTGTCTTCTTGGCTGTTTTTATTGTGGCTGCGCGCGGTACATTGCGTCAGGGGCCTCCATTAAGGTGGGGTGATGCATTTACAACGGAGTCTATGTTTGTAAATGAGCTTGGCCTTAATGGCACACTGACTTTATATGAAGCTGCTAAAACCATGCTTTCTGACCAGCGCCAAAAGTTATGGAAATCTTCGTTGCCTGATGTGCAGGCTCAAGCAATCGTCAGAAAGATGTTGCTAACGCCTGATGACCAGTTGATTGATTCTGATATCGCTGCGGTGCGGCGTGATTTTAATCCTCCGGCAAATAACACGCTTCAGATTAAAAATGTGGTCGTGATCTTGATGGAAAGTTTCTCCGGTCAGTATGTTGGTGCGTTGGGGAACGATGACAATATCACCCCCAATTTTGACAAGTTATCGCGTGAAGGCTTGTTGTTTAATCGATTTTTCTCAAACGGAACGCATACGCATCAGGGCATGTTTGCGACAATGGCTTGTTTTCCTAATCTACCGGGGTTTGAGTATTTGATGCAAACGCCAGAGGGGCAGAATAAGTTCTCTGGATTGCCTCAGTTGTTAAGCGCGCGCGCCTTCGATAATCTTTATGTCTACAATGGTGACTTCGCTTGGGATAATCAGGCTGGGTTTTTCGGTAATCAGGGCATGTCCAATTTTATTGGACGTAAAGATTATATAAACCCTGTATTCTCTGATCCAACGTGGGGGGTCTCCGATCAGGATATGTTTGATCGTGGTGCTGTAGAGCTTGCAAAAAAAGATACTGCAAAACCTTTTTATGCGCTCTTGCAGACACTTTCCAACCATACCCCTTATGCCTTACCTAAGGATCTACCTGTTGAGCGAGTGACTGGGCATGGTTCCCTTGATGAGCATTTGACTGCCATGCGCTACTCTGATTGGGCCTTAGGTCAGTTTTTTGAGAAAGCACGCAAATCCCCTTATTTCAAGAATACGCTATTCGTTGTGGTGGGGGATCACGGGTTTGGCAGCAATATTCATCTAACCGAGATGGATCTATATCGATTCCATGTTCCCTTGTTATTTATTGCGCCTGGCATACAGGAGAAATTTGGGGCAACCAACAATGTTGTAGGCACTCAAGTGGATATAGTACCTACCATTATGGGGCGCTTAGGGGGCAATGTACGTCATCAATGTTGGGGCCGCGATTTATTGAATTTGCCAGCGGTAGATCAGGGAGAAGGTGTCATTAAACCTTCAGGCAATGATCAGACAGTCGCAATCATTCGTGATCATTATGTGCTGGTGAAAGCTAAAGGTGTAGATGCACGCTTATACGATTATCAGTTAGGTAAAGATGCAATGGTCAAGCATATTGATGATGAAGCGCGTAGTAAAGATATGCTGCTCAACTTAGAAGGTTTTTTGCAAACCGCGACAAAGAGTTTATTGGATAACACGGCTGGTGTTAACGATAGCCATGATGAGTAACCACGAAATATGGTGCTGGATTTTTATTGCAGACATGCTTAAAAAATTGGATAGGTTTTGAGCATCAATAAAAAGTTAAAAAAATTTCTTGTAGCGATAACTCTACTTTTTCTGACAGCTACATTTATCTATTTTCGTATTGATGCACTGGCAGTTTATTTGTGGCGAGAATATGGGGCTGAGCCTTTAGGTTTTAAAATCGATACGCCGCTGAATCTTCAGAACTATCGTGTTGAAATCGATGGGTTGGCTATTCCAGATGTTGAGGACGCTTCTGATCTAGCTTATAACGCTAAGCGGAAAACACTTTTTACCGTACTTAACCAGAAACCATTCATTCTCGAGTTAAGTCTCGATGGCCGCGTGTTACGTAAAATCAAAGTAAATGGTGTTACCGATATGGAAGGGATTACCCATATTGGTGAAAATCAATATGTAATCATTGATGAAAAAGCTAACCGTATTAGTCTTCTTGAGTTGAATGATGATGCAACAGAAATCGATGTTACTAATGCTCCCCATTTGGTTCTAAAAGTCGAGAGCAGCGGTAATAAAAATTACGAAGGTATCGTTTGGGATGCCCTGCATAAGCGCTTACTGCTTGTGAAAGAGCGTGACCCAAAACACCTGATATCCATTACTGGATTTGTTAAAGGCGCTTTTGATCGGCACGGCAGTGTGACTTCTATTGTTAATACCCAAGATAGTACAAAGATAGAGGAAATTGAGCATGCGGAAGACTCGATTCTACAATTGCGTGATTTATCTGCCCTGACTATTTACACAAAGACAGGCCATTTACTTTTGCTTAGTGATGAGTCGCGTATGTTGATCGAGTTAGATAAACATGGGAGATTGATCGGGTCATTAGCGCTATGGATGGGCTTTCACGGCTTGAGTAACAATGTGCCGCATGCTGAAGGTGTCGCTATTGGGGCTGATAAAAAGGTCTATGTGATTAGTGAGCCCAACCTTTTTTATGTGTTTAGCCCTATATAAAACCAATCATGCAGTAATTAACTGTTGTCTTCCATTTGTATTGAGTGATTTACGTCTTTAAAATTAGGGTAAGTCTGTGACTTTTGAGATGAGCTAATTGATGCGGTCGGGGTATACGGAGTAAGTTGTCCAAATGAATATGCTAGTGTGATCGGGCCAAAAACCAAGGCTATGATGAGTAGATTTAGTAGTTTATGCATGATGTTTTATGGTATTGACTGATTGGTATTTCAGTTTAATAAAACCTCTTTTACCAAAGCATCCGTTCTGTTCTTATAAGCATGTAGGAAATTTCTGAGACTGGCTAACCGATATGAAAAAGCCCAGTATTTACTGGGCTTTTTCATTACAGGTAGTTGTTTCTTATTTTTTGTTTGATGAGATTACGTATCGTCTGCAGATAGTTTTCATAACTACCAAAGAACCGCGCACCTTGTGTGTTACAACTCGGACAAACAATAATTTTCTCAGGGTATTCACCATCAGTTACTTTTAAGTCATGTTTGCATTTGAGGCAAAATGGCTGCAGCTCTTCAATAGCTTCATAGTCGCTACCATATTTCCATGACCATTCAGCACCATGGAATTGATCTGAGAGATAGCTTAACCATTTGGGTGTGTTGTCGCCGAAATGTTCGTAAAGCAGCTTTGATGCGATGGCAATAAGCCCTAGGGTACCTATCGTGACTAATACAACATATCCGTTATTATAATTACTGCTTTGGATTAGCCAGACCACAAATGCACGTAGGAGGGTATGTTCAAGAATTGCGACAATAAGTACAACGCTGATAACAGTGACGATAATCCAGTGTTGCGACACTTTGCGCACTAGATTCTCCAATAGTTTTTCAAGTTTGGAAATAATGGATTCCATCATCTTGATATTCTCCTGTTTTATGATTTTTTATGGCTATCGTTTTTCGGCATCAGGCACTTAGCTACTCGTCAATGCCAACCCAAAATAGTACTGTATTTTTGAGTTCTTGTAAGAATTAAAGATGCTTCAACAATCGATGCTAATTGCGCTTGATGTTGGCATTGTCTCCAATGTGTGTTTCGCCACGTTTCTTTGCTAACTCAATCTGCTTTTGCCGTTCGGTAATACTGGCACGCTTCTCTGCCGATAATTGATTAAAGCAATGGGGGCATGAAATGCCTTTAACATATTGAGATGATGCCATTTCATCTGGGGATATAGGGTGGCGACATGCATAACATTGGTCATAATCCCCTAATTCCAATCCATGCCTGACTGCAACCCGTTGGTCGAATACAAAGCATTCACCTTCCCACAAACTTTCTTCAGCAGGCACGTTCTCCAGATATTTTAATATGCCCCCCTGTAGATGGAATACCTCTTCAAACCCTTGCTCCATCATGTACGAGCTCGCTTTCTCACACCGAATACCGCCTGTGCAGAACATCGCTATTTTCTTATGTTTATTCGGGTCGAGATTCTTGCTTACGTAATCGGGAAATTCGCGAAATGTTGTAGTGTGTGGATCAACTGCACCCTGAAATGTACCAATGTCATACTCATAGTCATTGCGTGTATCAATCAATATGACATCCGGGTCAGAGATAAGTGCATTCCAATCTTCAGGTTTAACGTAAGTGCCAACCTTTTTATTTGGGTCTATCCCCGGCACACCCAGCGTGACAATTTCTTTTTTCAGGCGCACTTTCATGCGGTAAAACGGCATGGTATCGGCAAATGACTCTTTATGGTCAAGGTCTGCAAGCCTAGGGTCTGAATGCAAGTGCTCAATCAGTGTATCTATAGCTGTTCTGGTGCCTGCAACGGTACCATTGATGCCTTCCTCCGCAAGTAGCAGGGTGCCTTTTATGCCTTGGTTAATGCATAACGCTAGCAGGCTCGGTTGCATCTCCTTGTAATTCGGCAAACTGGCAAATTTATATAAAGCGGCAACGATAATATTCGACACGACTGGTTACTCCTTTCAACACCCGACATGATAAATCAATCGACTGATAAACATAATGGAATTAATGGTTTTGTGATTTAAAACGGGTACTGGATTTTTGAAGCTGTGCTATTGAGGTAGATTTTTCGTAATTAACAACTGTTGCAAATAAGCAACGAATGTTAATTCATGTAAATATTTTATTGAAATGAGAACGTTTCTCATTTATATTCTCATTCCTAAATTTAGCGCTTTTAAAGTCACTGTCCATTAGAACGACTTGAGCTGTAAACGAATTGAGTAATTATTATAAGGGGTAGTATCAATGGCAAATGCCGAGCGTAGTAAAGATGTTTTTAATGTAAGGTCAAGTCTTGCCTTGATGGCGATGGCAGTAAGTGGAACTGTCTATGCGGCAGATGAAGCTGCAACCTTGCCTGAGGTGAAGGTGAGCGCACCAAAAGATAAAGAAAAAACTGACGGATATAAAGCTGAAAAAGCATCGTCATCAAAATTTACCGCACCGCTTCTTGATACACCAAAGTCAATCACTGTGATTACCGCAGATGTAATTAAAGATACTGGCTCTGTTACTTTGGAAGACGCATTGCGTACAGTGCCTGGAATCACTTTCGGTACTGCTGAAGGTGGTGGTTCAATCGGCGATCGCCCATTTATTCGTGGTTTTGATTCTCAGTCTGCGATGTATGTTGATGGCGTGCGTAGTGTAGGTGGGCAGAGCCGTGAAGTATTTGCTGTAGATAGCATTGAGGTGCTCAAGGGCCCTAGTGGCGCTTACGATGGTCGAGGTTCAGCAGGTGGCAGTATCAATATGGTCACTAAGCAACCAAAGGCCGAGAACTTTATTGGGGGTAGTGTTGGGTTGGGAACTGATAGTTATCGCAGAGTAACTATTGATGGTAATTATGTAATTAATGAAGATATTGCTATTCGACTCGCGGCTTTAAGCCATGATGCTAATACTCCAGGTCGTGACGAAGTTGATATGAATAAATTCGGTTTCGCTCCTTCCATTACATTTGGCATGAGTTCACCCACATCATTGAATTTAAGTTACTACCATCTGAAATCAGACGATACGCCTGATTTTGGTCTGCCTTTTACTTTGGCTGGACGTAGTAAAGCAAATCCTAGTAGTCCTGCGAGTGTAGATAAAGATAATTTCTATGGTTATTCTAGCCGCGATTTTCGCAAGACGCAGGTGGATTCAGGAACCGCAACTTTTAAACATGTTTTCAATGATGATGTCGCCTTTAAAAATGTTACGCGTTACGATGTTTCAGCAAATGATTATATTGTGACTGTTCCTGATGATAGTGTAGGGAACGTAGCGAATGGCACGGTATTTCGAGCACCTAAGTCTAGAAATGCAACGACAAAGACTGTCTCAAATGTGTCGGACTTAAGTGTTGCATTTGATGCGTTTGGATTCAAGAATAAGGCTAATACCGGAATAGAGTTTTCTCATGAACGGACACATAATCGACCATATGCCTTCAATCCAAATATTACTGGCGCAGCTAGAGTTTGTACTGCAGCCATGTTAGCTAGCAATCAGTGTACGACTTTAGAAAATCCAGATCCTGATGATGCATATACTGGTGTTGTTGGTGTTAGCCCAACTTTAACAACAACAAGAACGATTACTAAGTCAGCATACGTATTTGACAGTATTGAGCTTACCAAGCAGTGGATAGCAAACTTGGGGGTGCGTTATGATGATTATGAAACTCAATCTGGAAGTTTTAATCGTGCCACAAATTTGGCTGGTGCATCGTTTGAGAATAAGAGTCATTTTTGGAATTATCAGGCAGGTTTGGTTTATAAAATTCAACCAAATGCAAGTGTCTATACATCTTGGGGAACATCATCGACACCTAGTGGATCCACTGTTGGTAATGGGTCTGATACTTTAGGGGTAAATAATGACTTGACTCCAGAGCGTAGCAGAAGCGCAGAACTGGGTGTTAAATGGGATGTGTTAGAGGATTTGGCACTTACTGCTGCAATTTTCCGTATCGAGAAAACGAATGCGCGAGTAACAGATGCTCTTGGTCTTCCCGTAAATGCTGGCGATATGCAAGTCAAAGGCTTTGAAGTGGGTGCGGCAGGCAAGATAACATCGCAATGGCAAGTCTTTACTGGATACACCTATTTGGATAGCGAAGTTGTTGATGGCGGCGGAAATGCTGCTGGGCTGGCTAATAAGGGCAATCGGTTCGCTAATACACCTAAAGATAGCGCTAGTATATGGACTACTTACGCTGTAACTCCGAAGTGGACCGTTGGTGGAGGGGCGTTTTATGGGGATAAACAGTTCGGTAACGTTGCTAATACCGTTGAAATCCCATCGTATACGCGCCTTGATGCAATGGCTAGTTACAAAATCGATAAGAATTTGGATTTAAGGTTAAATGTTCAGAATCTGACGGATGAGCGCTATTTCAGCTCGACTTATTCGACACACTATGCCGTTGTTGCACCAGGACGTCTTGCATTCTTAACATTAAACTTTAAATACTAATTTTCTGGTATAGCAAGTCTTTAAATTTAAGACTGGGGAAATCCTGTCAAGACTTCCCTGCAAAAGTGATATGCTTTTGCAGGGATTTTTTTATTTATAAGTTGATTGATTTATGTTGATAGAGATACCGAACGTACTAAGCAAGGTGCAGGTTGCCGAGTGTCGGCAATTGATGGATTCTGCCGAGTGGGTAGATGGAAATGTTACTTCCGGATACCAATCTGCACAGGTGAAAAACAATATGCAGCTGCCCGAGGGCTCGCCTGTTGCGCGCCAAATCGGCGATTTGATACAAGATGTTCTGGGGGCAAGCCCCTTATTTATTTCTGCAGCCTTGCCATTAAAGGTGTTCCCCCCATTATTTAATCGCTATGAGAGTGGTCAGGCTTTTGGTACGCATGTCGATAATGCTATTCGGCATTTGCGTGGTACCAATTTTCGTCTTCGTAGTGACCTGTCAGCCACCTTATTCTTTTCGGAGCCTGATGAATATGATGGCGGGGAGTTGACGATTGAAGATACTTTTGGAGAGCAGAAGGTAAAGCTGTCTGCCGGTTCTATGGTGTTATACCCATCTAGCAGTTTGCATCATGTTACACCGGTGACGCGCGGTAGCAGAGTTTCTTCTTTCTTCTGGATGCAAAGTATGGTGCGGGATGATGGGCAGCGTACTTTACTCTTCCAACTTGATACTGCTATACAAAAACTTACGGCTGATCGGGGTGCTAAAGACTTAGAGGTCATTAGCCTCACTGGCGTTTACCATAACCTTTTAAGGCGTTGGGCGGATAGTTAGTATTGGTTTAAACCGGTGTCTGGATATGGCTTTTTTGCAGCCTGAGCGCCATCTGTTTTAAAAAGCCCATGGTCACTTTGGAGTCACTTAGAAGTAGTATGTGAATGTTCTCGGCACTAATCACGATGATCTCGGCGCTATCTGATATGACTTTTGCGTCGGCGATTCTAGAGGTTTCTGTGAGTAAGGCCATCTCGCCAAAACTATCTCCTGCCTGTAGTTCTCGTAATATCCTGCCATCGTAGATCAGCTCAATCTTACCGCTCACCACATAATAAAGGTCATGGTTATTCTCGCCTTGCCTAAATATATAGTCACTTTGCTGAAATATCTTCCCGTAGCGCTCCATTAATTCTCGCAGGTAATTTAACTTGTCTTCTGGCATCTCGCCAAAGAGGTTCTTCAGCAGTAATACGTCTTTTTTGTGTAGGGTGGAAATGAGTTCAGTGCCCAGTAAAAATACGATAAATGTGAAATACAGCCATGCAATCGAAATAAAGATGTTTTTCATCCCGCCGAATACGTCGCTGTAGGATTGATTAAGCGATAAGAAAAGACTGAATGCCGGTTGCATCGCGACCCATACGATCCCTGTAGCAAATGCGCCGATGAGGATATGCTTAAAGGCGATTCGTGCAGGGAAAAATATACGATAGAAAATCGTAATGAGTAGCGTACTAAAGATAATCGAACTTGATGAGTTGATTAAGTGTTTGTAAGTGGCTGAAGGCTCTATAAAGGCGATGACTTTTTCTAAAATCAGCCCTAGAAACGTAAAAAGAAAAAACAGACAGAGCATCCCTAGTACAGAAAAAACGTCTTTTATTTTTCCTTTGATATAAGACGGTGCCTCAGCGATACCTGCGATCGTGTGAAAGGCTGAGCGTAATGCACCTGCTAGCGGCGTCACAATCCAAAACAGGATGAACATACCGAATGCACCCCATGCCGCTTTCTGATGTGCAGCGTTATAGACTTCAATCATGATGCGGTTACTAAACTTTGGAACCAGATTGCTGGTAAGTATCGCCAGCTTTACTAAAGCATAGTTTGATGAGACAACCAAATGGCTCAGCATGAAGAACATCAATACAGCCATAGGGATAAGCGCAAACAAAGCATAGAAAGACAAAGATGCGGCGATGCTGAAGTCATGATGACGATGAAATGCACCAAACGTCTCACGTGCAACAAAAAGAGGGGTGCTATAGCGATGCTTGGCATAAGCATCGCGTGGTTTTGTGATCGCAGGGTGATTGCTGAGGTCTTTTACTTGATCGAAATTAATAGCCAAAGCTTGAATGCCTGAATAAAGGCCCTAAGTTAAATGTCGTCAGTACAGTGGTTGAATTATTGTGCCAATTAAACATATTGCTTGAATGCCTCAGTGGCCGCTACTAAGCCTGATACAGTGCCCGGTTCCATGCCGGAATGCCCTGCATCTGGCACCATGGTGAATATAGCATGTGGCATTACCTGTTTAAGCTCCCAAGCCGTGATCGGTGGGCACACCATATCGTAGCGCCCTTGAACAATCCAAGTCGGAATATTACTTAGCTTTTCTACTTCCTTAAGCATATCTCTGTTGCCGACAAAGCAATCGTTTAATAAATAGTGCAGCTGTACTCTTGCGCGCGCCAGTTGGATATCATCTGGCGTCGGTGCGCCATTCGATGGTTGATAAGGCAGTAATGTCATGATGCTGCCTTCATAAGCATTCCAGTTCGTCGCTGCTGGAATGCTTATAGAGAGATCTTCTGAGAATATTCTTCTGGCGTAATTTTCTATTAGTTTGTCTTGCTCGCATAACGGTAAGAAAGAAGTAAGTGCGCTCCATTCTGCTGGATAAAAATGCTTTGCATCATTCAAAAACCAGTTTAATTCGGTGGATCGACTTAGAAATATGCCTCGTAATATCAACCCTGCAACCTTTTCAGGGTGTGCGGTTGCATAGGCTAATGCCAATGTACTACCCCATGAGCCGCCAAAGACTAACCATTTTTCGATTTTTAACAGGCCACGTAATTTTTCAATGTCGTTTACTAAATGGTCGGTTGTATTTTCCTCTGTACTACCAAGCGGTTTGCTGCGCCCGCAACCGCGTTGATCGAGCAAAATGATGCGGTAATAGGCAGGATCAAAAAAACGGCGTTGCCCGGGGTTGCAGCCACTACCCGGCCCGCCATGCAGAAACACTACGGGATATCCATCAGGATTGCCAGACTCTTCATAATACATTTGGTGTGAGTGCGATACATCGAGCCAGTCGCTGTGGTATGGCGTGATTTCAGGGTAGAGATTGTAAGGGTATGGGCTATTCATTTTTTGAGCTGGCTATCATTGTATTTGGCATTTCATTTCGCATTTTATTCGTTAGCGAAGTTGAATGCGAAATTGAGTGAATTTATCCTAGTGTATTTTAAGAAAAGTTAAATTGTAAATAAAATGTAAATGGAGTATTGCAAAACATTTTAGACTGTTCTAAGATGCCCGTAACTCGCTTATTGTGAGTGGAAAGCCAAATTCTAAATATGCCGTAAAAATCCTTAAATATAAATGGGTGGCGGTAATAAAAGTTTTTGCTTTGTTAACCCTTAGTAATAACAACTATGGAGATTCAAAATGGAGATGAGCAAACTAAAAGTAGCTCTTGGTGTTGCAGTTGGTATGACCATGGCGCTGCCAATGGTTGCATCAGCAGCAGCTGATCAAGAAACTGCTATGGCTAACCCAGCTAACTGGGCACACCCACGTGGTCAACACAATAACCAAGGTTATAGCGCATTAGCTGAGATCAACAAGAGCAATGTTAAGAACCTTAAAACTGCATGGACATTCGCTACTGGTGTAAACCGTGGTCATGAAGGTTCACCAGTCGTCGTTAACGGTGTTATGTATGTTCACACAGCATTCCCAAACAACGTTTACGCGCTTGATCTAAACGACAACCAAAAAATTATCTGGTCTTACTTCCCTAAACAAGATCCATCAGTTCAAGCAGTATTGTGCTGTGACAACGTAAGCCGTGGTCTTGGTTTTGGCGATGGCAAGATTTTCTTGCAACAGAACGATGGTGTTTTAATCGCTCTTGATGCTAAGACAGGTGCTAAAGTTTGGGACGTTAAAGTTAACGATCCTAAAGTTGGTGCTACTAACACAAACGCTCCACACGTAATCAAAGACAAAGTTCTGACTGGTTGCTCTGGTGCTGAATTCGGTGTTCGTTGCTTTATCGCTGCTTATAACCTGAAAGATGGTTCATTGGCATGGAAAGCATACAGCACAGGCCCTGACGCTGAAGTATTGATCGGTGCTGACTTCAACAAAGAAAATCCACAATACAGCGCGCTTTCAGTATATGAAGACGTAAACGGTGGTAACAAAGAAGGTGGCTCTTTCAAACCTATCGCTAACGACAAGTTAGTTATTGGTCAAAAAGAACTGGGCACACGTACATGGCTCAAGCCACAAGCTGTTAAAAATGGCTGGGAACACGGTGGTGGTTCTGTATGGGGCTGGTGGCCGTATGATCCTAAGTTGAACCTTGTGTACTACGGAACTGGTAACCCATCTGTTTGGAACCCAGACGTACGTCCAGGCGACAACAAATGGTCTATGACAATTTTTGCACGTGACTTGGATACAGGTATTGCAAAATGGGGTATGCAAATGACTCCACATGACGAATGGGATTACGACGGTATCAATGAAGTCGTTCTATTCGAAAAAGGTGGTAAGAAATATGCATTCCACACTGATCGTAACGGTTTCAACTACACTTTCGATGCTGTTAACGGTTCATTGTTAGTTGCTGAAAAAGCACACCCATTCATTAACTGGGCTACTAAAGTTGATCTGAAGACTGGTGTTCCAACTAAAGATGCTAAGTACTCAACTCACCAAGACTACAATGCTAAGGGTATCTGCCCAGCTGCGTTGGGTGTAAAAGACCAACAACCAATGGCCTACTCACCACGTACTGGTAACATGTACATTCCTCTTAACCACGTTTGCATGACATACGAGCCAGTTGAGTCTAAGTATGTTGCTGGTCAACCATGGGTTGGTGCTACTCTGACCATGTTTGCTGGTCCTGACGGTGTTATGGGTGGTTTCGAAGCTTGGGATCCAATCAAGGGTAAAGCAGTTTGGTACAACAAAGAGAAGTTCTCTGCATGGGGTGGCGTATTGGCTACTGCATCAGACCTAGTGTTCTACGGAACACTTGAGCGTGACTTCAAGGCTGTTGATGCTCAAACTGGTAAATTGCTCTGGAAACAACAAGTTGGTTCAGGCGTGATCGGTAATGCATTCACATACAGCAACAAGGGTAAACAATACGTTGGCGTACTGTCCGGTATCGGCGGTTGGGCTGGTGTAGCGATGAACTTGGGTCTGGATAATGATACCGACGCTCTTGGTGCCGCTGGTGGTTACAAAGAGTTAACTAAGTGGAACGCTGCTCCTGGCGGCGGTGCTCTGAACATATTTAGTCTGTAAGCTTACAAATAAATGCAAATCACCGCATTTTGATGTAAAAAGACTACATATCTAAGAACTATCCAGTAGTTTGCAAGTCATATAAACACCCCGCTTCGGCGGGGTGTTTTTTATGTGGGCGTGTATAATCACTAACGGATTAAAGAGGAAGAGTAATGTTCAAAAAACTGTCGATGTATATACTCCTTGGGGGAGTTCTTACTAGTACCTCTTTGTTTGCGGAGACGCTAGAAATTCCAACCATTAACCCTGATGAAGGACGTGTCGGGGAGGTCAGGCGAGTTGCCGACCCTACAGAATTCAAGGTATGTGCAGACCCTGACAACCTGCCATATTCCAATGTCAAGCAAGAAGGTTTTGAAGACAAGATTGCTGCGCTGATTGCAGACGATATGGGTAAGAAGCTCTCATTTGCATATGCCTACTATCGCCAAGGTTTCTTAAGAAACACGATCAACGCATATCGCTGTGATGTCATCATGAGTACAACATCAGATAATGATGCTCTGCTAACCTCGAAGCCTTATTACAGATCTACGCATGTATTCGTGTACCGCAAAGACAGCGGTTACAATATTAAAGATTGGGATGCGCCAGATTTGCATCAAGCCGTTATCGGTATTGTGGGTGAAGGTCCCGCTAGCAGACCGCTGGCTGACCATGGTCTAATGGGTAACGCAAGGCCATATCGTCTACAGCGCGACTTGAATTTTCCACCTGGATATATGATCGATGACTTGGTCAAAGGTGACATCGATGTTGCCATTATGTGGGGACCTATTGCAGGATATTATGCAAAACAGGCTAAAATACCGCTCGTTGTCGTGCCGATTCCTGAGTACGAAGATGTGAATGTGCATGGTAAAGAGAGTTGGAATATCTCGTTGGCTGTACGTAAAAAAGATAAAGAGCGCTTGGTTGCTATTCAGGAAGTGTTAGATCGTCGCCAAGATGATATCCTGAAAATATTAGATGAGTATGGCGTTCCTCACATGCCCGTTGTTGTTGGAGACAGCATCGAGAAAAAAGCACGAGAAAACCGCAAGTAAGTAGCTGTCTTGTGTTGATTAATGTTTGTAAGTCGTCAACTAACAAACTGGTGAGTCGTTATATGTAATATAGACTGGTCATGTGGTTTGGCATGATCAGCTAAAGCTTAATTTTTTACAAACCTTAGGAGATGACATGTTAGGCAATAAAGCAGTAAAAATGACGTTATTAGCTTCAATGCTCGCTTTGGGGAGTTTGACTCTTTCAACGCAAGCAAGTGCTGAATGTAAGTTCGTTTCAACGAAAGACGGTAGCCCATTGCCGATCCATGCGGTTGATACTGATACCCCAGAAGCAAAATCTTTTCTGGAAACCTGCGTAAATCCATACACTAAGTTATATGCAGATAATCCAGATCAGGCAAAAGCTGGTAAAAAGAAATTCGGTTATTACTCATGTACACAATGCCATGGTGCTAATGCAGGTGGTCAAGTAGGTCCAAGCATTACCGATGAGCGCTGGCAGTATGCAAAGCACATTACGGACAAAGGTATGTTTGAGACGATTGCTGGTGGTAGTAACGGTGGTATGTTCGCATGGCACCAACAAGTTTCAGGTAACCCTGACCTTGTACCAACAGATGATATCTTGAAGATCATTGGCTGGTTGCGTACAGAGTACAAGGGCGGTGGCGACACTCCTTGGTTGAATGAGCAGCCTGTTAAGTAATTAAGTTTTTAATTACTGATTAAGAAAGCGGTCATTGTGTAAACAGTGACCGCTTTTTTTATATGGGTTTCACCTGTGGATTAGAGTAAAATCAAGATCAGGAAAATGGTAAATCAGTTTTAATATTGGAGACGTTTAGTTATGCAATCGCAATCAGAAGCCGGTTCTGAACTTCACCACATTGTGATCGTGGGTGGAGGAGCTGGAGGGCTGGAGCTTGCTACGCGCCTTGGGAATTCCCTCGGCCGTAAAGGTAAGGCGGCAATTACGCTTATTGACCGTAACAGAACACACGTATGGAAACCCTTGCTGCATGAGATCGCCGCTGGGAGCATGAACCCTGATAAACATGAGCTTGAGTATATCGCTCAGGCGCATTGGCATAATTTCCGCTACCGTTTAGGTAGTATGGATGGTATCGACCGTGCTAAAAAAGAAGTCTACGTCACGCCTTATCATGATGAAGATGGTCATGAAATCATTCCGCGTCGGGTATTCAAATACGATACCTTGATTATCGCAGTGGGCAGCACGACCAATGATTTTGGTATTGCTGGCGCAAAAGAACATTCGATCGCGCTTGATACACAAGTGCAGGCCGAACGTTTCCATCGTCGTTTGCATAATGCCGTTGTGCGCGCGCAGACGCAGGTTGACCCGATTCAGGCGGGCCAGCTTGAGGTGGCAATCGTCGGTGCAGGCGCAACAGGCGTTGAGCTTGCTGCTGAGTTGCACAATACAACGCGTGAACTGACTGCGTATGGCATGGATAAAATCGATGCTGAAAAAGATATCAAGATATCCATCATTGAAGCGAGTGACCGTGTATTACCGGCGTTGCCACCAAGGCTTTCATTGGCAGTAGAAGAAGAGTTGAAGAAGCTTCATGTGCATGTCTATACCGGCGAGCGAGTGACTGAGGTAACTGAAAAAGGCGTCTATACGCATAGCGGACGTTTTATTCCGTCTGAATTAGTGGTTTGGGCGGCTGGTATCAAAGCGCCAGATTTCTTGAGCAATCTGGATGGATTGGAAGCGAATCGTATCAATCAGCTCGTCGTCAAAGGCACCTTACAGACGACGGTGGATGATAACGTATTTGCCTTCGGCGATTGTGCGGCATGCCCATGGCCTGGCCATGATAGCAACGTACCGCCAAGAGCACAATCTGCTCACCAGCAGTCATCGCTCTTGGTTAAGTCCATGAAGCGTCGATTGGCGGGGAAAAGTCTGCCAGAGTTTGTTTATCGGGACTATGGTTCATTAGTAAATCTGGGTGAATATACGACCGTTGGCAACCTGATGGGGTCTGTCAGCGGAGGCAGTCTCTTTATCGAGGGCTTCTTCGCACGCTTTATGTATCAGTCTTTATACAAGATGCACCTGATGGCATTGCATGGTTTTTTTGTGATGGTGTTGCAGACGCTTGCAAGGCTGATTACTCGTAGAACGGAAGCCAAGATCAAGCTGCATTAAATATTTCCTCGATATATCAGTATTTTCTTAAGCTAAAAAAACAAGCCCAACTAAAAAGTTGGGCTTGTTTTTTTTGGATTGCCGATTTAGCTAAGCGCTTGTTACCTATGCGCGGATTTATGCACTAGGCGCATTGATTTGCTTGCGATAAATCCTATAGATGCCAGCCATGCTGATGCTGACAAACAAACCAAAGGCAATGACGATGACATGAATATGTAGCTCAGCTTTTACCATCAATGTATAAGCGCTGATCAATATCGCGATACCGAGGTTTTCATTGAAGTTCTGCACGGCGATTGAGTGGCCAGCCCCTATCAATATGTGGCCACGATGTTGTAGCAATGCATTGAGTGGTACCACCAGATAGCCACTGAACATACCGATCAGGAAAAGCAGGATGCATGCGATATGCCATTCGGTCACAAATACCATCAAGATAACAAGTACGCCCATGAGAATACCCACCGGGATGACTTTTGCGGACTCTTCTAGCTTGATCATCTTGGCGGCGAATACAGAGCCGACGGCGATGCCTAACGCGACGACGACCATCAGGTAAGTAGATTGTTCCTGGCTAAAATTGAGCGCAAAGCCTGCCCAAGCGAGAACAACGAATCTTAGGGTAGCTCCTGCCCCCCAGAATAAAGTCGTGACAGCGAGTGAGACCTGGCCTTGCGCATCGTTCCATAATGCATTGAATGAGTGCCAGAAATCTTTGAGGATAAAGAATGGATTCTTTTTGGCAGGTTTATGGATAACGGCTAGCCGTGGAATATACATATTGAAACCAGCTGCCATGAGGTAAAGCACCGTGATGACGATCATGGAGACTTCGATATTGATACTTGGCAGAATCGCGCCGAGCACGGTGCCTAATACAATCGCCATGACGGTGGAGCCTTCCATCCATCCATTGGCTTTAACTAACATGTGGGGTGGTAATAATTCAGTGAGGATGCCGTATTTTGCAGGGGAGTAAGCGGCGGCTCCTATGCCTACAATGCCATATGCATAAAGGGGTGGCATGCCTAATGCCATTGCCATGCTGCCTATAAATTTGATGGCATTGGATACGAACATGACGCGTCCTTTGGGAAACGCATCTGCAATGGAGCCCACAAATGGGGCGAGAACAATATAAGAAACGACGAAGAACCATTGCAATAAGGGATCATGCCAATCAGGCGCATCAAGATCACGAAGTAAGGCGATTGCGGTGAATAGCAATGCGTTATCAGCTAGCGCAGACACGAATTGCGCTACTAATATGATGTAAAAACCTGATTTCATTATTATGTTGAACGCCAGAGCACTGCTCTGGCGCTTATCTCTTCCCGATTAAGCAAGCGCTACTATACGCTTATTATATGATGCCGTTGTTACAATGCCTCTGCTGCATAATCTGCAAGACGTGAACGTTCGCCACGAAGCAGTGTGACATGCCCGTTATGTCCCCAGCCCTTAAAGCGGTCAACCACATACGTGAGGCCAGAACTGCCTTCAGTCAGGTAAGGGGTATCGATCTGCGCGATATTGCCTAGGCATACTACTTTTGTTCCCGGGCCTGCGCGCGTGATCAATGTCTTCATCTGCTTTGGCGTCAAGTTCTGCGCCTCATCGATGATGAGGAATTTATGTAAGAAAGTACGACCGCGCATGAAGTTCAAAGATTTGATCTTGATGCGGGTGCGGATGAGGTCTTGCGTGGCAGCACGGCCCCACTCGCCAGCATCATCATCTGACTTGTTGAGCACATCGAGATTGTCTTCGAGCGCCCCCATCCATGGTGCCATTTTCTCTTCTTCTGTACCTGGCAGGAAGCCGATGTCTTCACCGACTGGCACGGTGACACGGGTCATGATAATTTCGCTGTAGATCTTTTTATCAAGCGTTTGCGTCAATGCAGATGCCAGCGTGAGTAACGTCTTGCCTGTACCTGCTTGGCCAAGCAGGGTGATGAAATCCACTTCAGGGTCCATGAGCAGATTAAGCGCAAAATTCTGTTCACGATTACGCGCGGTGATGCCCCAGATATTATGTTTTGGCTGCGAGTAGTCTTTGATCACTTCAAGTACGGCTGTGTTGCCTTTTTGTTCACGCACGATGGCATGAAACGGTTTTTCATACTCGTAATGAGCGAATTCATTGATGATGAAGCTCTTGCACAACGGGCCGGTGATGCGATAGAACATGCGGCCAGCATCCTGCCATGACTCCATCTCCTTGCTGTGTTTCTCCCAGAAATTTGCCGGTAATTCTTTCATGCCGGTATAGAGCAGATCGGTGTCTTCTAGTACCTTGTCATTGAAGTAGTCTTCAGCAGCCACACCGATCGCACGCGCTTTGATGCGGATGTTGATATCTTTACTGACAAGAATCACTTGGCGGTCAGTATGTTTCTTTTGTTGATCCAGAACCACACCCAGAATCTGGTTATCTGCTTTGCTGCCAGCAAGACCAGGTAGCTCTACACTTACTTCAGTAGTTTGTAGAAACAGGCGTCCATTGAGGTGCTTATTGCCATTGATTGCGAGCGGGCAGCCTTCTTCCAGTTTTGTCAGGTTGGTGCCAACGATCTCTTCAAGATTACGGCTGGCCTGACGTGCGTTTCTTGCAACTTCGGTCATGCCTTTTTTATTGTTGTCCAGCTCTTCCAAGGTCACCATTGGCAGGTATATATCGTGCTCTTCAAACCTGAACAGGCTTGATGGGTCATGCATGAGTACGTTTGTATCAAGTACAAATAGCTTGGTAGGGGAGGTGCTCTTTTTCGTCATGAGGATAGGCTTTCCAAGTTAACTGCTAAGTAAAAAGATGTGAATGAAATCAGAGTGATTTTATAAACTCTAGAACTTCTTGCGCATGACCATCGACTTTTACGCCGCGCCATTCGCGCACCAGAACGCCTTTTGCATCAATAATAAAAGTACTACGCTCGATCCCGCGCACCTGTTTGCCATACATATTCTTCATCTTGATGACACCGAACAGATTGCAGGCGGTTTCATCTGCATCTGAAAGTAGCTCAAAAGGAAAAGTAAATTTGGCTTTGAAGTTTTCGTGGGATTTGATGCTGTCGCGCGAGATACCGAAGATTTCAGCATTGTTTGCCTGAAATTCAGGGTAGGCATCGCGAAACTGCATACCTTGCGTGGTACAGCCCGGGGTTGAATCTTTAGGATAAAAATAAAGGATGAGGATCTTGCCGTGATAGTCAGATAACTTAAATGTTTTTCCACTAGTGGAAGGAAGTTCGAACTCAGGAATTGTTTGATTCAGCATATTTAAGTTTTGACCCTACACGCTACCATTGTTGTTAAAAATTGCGATTAAGGCAAGCCCGAAAACGACTTTTTAATAAAAGATTTTAATTGCGATTTTTAATGGGGAATCTGGTTGATTATTCAGTTTGGTGAAAGCGAGGTAATTCGAGTTCTATCAATGTGCCGCCGCCTTCGCGTGCTGAAAAAGAAATACTCCCGGATAGCGATTCGCATACCTTGAATGCAAAAGGAATCCCTAATCCTGTGCCAAAACGTTTGGTCGTAGGTCCCGGGCTGATCGCGTGTGGATCAGGGGTGAAGGGCATGCCGGGGCCTCGATCAGCGATCATGATGCGCACTGATTCTGGGGCTATATCCGCATGTACTTCGAGTTTTGAGTAATTGGGTATCGCTTCTATAGCATTTAGCAGCAAGTTATACAGTGCTTGTTCTAACAGGCTTTCATCCGTGAGCATGTGGTCATCATGTTTTTCCCACGCGGGTAATTCTAACTGTATGGATTTTTCCAGCAGTTTTTGCTGCAAGGGCACAAGGGCGCCATCGATAATGTGGCGTAGCGAAGTTTGGCTTGGCTGAGGTTTTAGGGGGTGCAGATAAGCTAGTAGAGAGCTTGTCCAGCGTTCAAGGCCATCTACAGAGCGCATGATGCCTTGTAGGGCTTCACGCGTATCTTCATCTTGCTCTGTGCTGTCTGCGACTTGTGCAGTTGCGCGGATGCTGGCTAAGGGATTACGGATGTTGTGGGCGAGCATGGGAACCAGCAGGCCTAAGGCAGCTTGCTTCTCTGTCCGCACCAGTGCATCCTGGCTGCGAGCCAGTTCCCTTGCCATGTGGTTGATTGCACTTGATAGGGTCAGCAGTTCGGCGGCACCTTCTTCAGGCACGGTATGTTCAAGCCTGCCTGCACTGATCTCGTTGGTAGCGTGCAGTATGCGGTTGATCGGTTTGACGATGGCGCGCTTAAGAAAGATACGTGAGAATAGAAATAGCAAGGTCGCTAAAGCAATGGGAATCGATAAAACAAGAATAGAACGTTGTTTGGCTTCATCCAGTTTTTGTTTGAGTTCTTGCTGTTTGAGCGTCAGCAGCTTTTCTGCACGAGCCGAGATCGCTTCATAGCGGTTAAATACACCGGATTCCAAACCTGTATTTAAGGATTGTTGTAAGGCTTCCTTCGAAAGTTTTTGCTGGTTATGGAATATTGAGCTGGTTTCCATGACGAAGGCTAAATAGCTGGCCTTCAATTCGTTGACAGCATCGAGCTCCTCTTGACCGACTGCCAGTTCGGTCAAATTGTTAAAATGGTTACGGATTGATACGGTATACGCGTCATATTCATCTTCCGCATCAGCATCCTTAAGGAAGAATGCATCGAATAATTCTTTCATTTGGCGATATAAATCACCGCGTGTTTGTTGGATCTCTTGAATGAGTAGATTGATCCGTTGTGACTCATGCGATGCCCGATCCCACATCTGGATACCGATACCGCCTGCCGTCCCTGCAAGCGCTACCAGTAAGATAAACGCTAGCTCATGGATTAACAGCAGGTCTTTGAGGGATTTTCTAGGGCGCAACGGCTTTACTCTTCAAGTTTGAATGGTATAGGCACAATAATGGTAAACGCCCGTCCACGTAAAGTGTCCGGTGGCGGTGGCAAAGGTAGCGATTTTTTTACCATCTCTAATGCTTGCTGGTCTAGTACGGCATAGTTACTCGAATGTATCACTTTGGTTGAGATGATATCGCCATTGCCATTTATTTGTATCTCTATTGTGACTTCCCCTTCCCATCCTCGCATTTGTGCCATTCGGGGGTACTGCTTATATTTGGATATTGCATCGAATAAGAGGCTCCCGTAGCGATTGCGGGCAGCCTCTATCTCATGGGTGCTGGGGCCTGTAGGCTTAGGTGGCTCAGGCGCTGTGACAGGCGTTGGCGACGCTGCGGGTGAGGCGGTTACGCTAGGCGCATCGGCTTTAGGTGCAGCTGTCATGACCGGTGGTGCAGCACTTTCGGCAGGAGGTTCCTGCGATTTCTGCGGCGATGGCGCAATGGTAGGTTTGAGCGTGGGCTTTGGTTCAGGGTTATCCGGCTTGAGCTTAGGTTTCGGGGTTTCAGGCAGTGGTTCCGGAGGCGCTTCTGTCTGTGGCTCTGACGTTGTGGCGGTCGATTCTGTTTGAGCCGATTGGGGCGCGGCTAGCTCCACTGTTAATATCTCAGGCGGCTTTTCCTCAAACTTGATATTGGGAACAAAGCACAACACCACGGCATGCAAGATGATGGAGATGATTAAGGGCTTGGTAAATCCGTGATTACCCGTGGTTTGATTGTTATTAAAAGGTGCCAAAATTTAAAATAATTGAATAGGATGTTTTATGGTTTGAATCAGCTAGCTTTCCAGCAAGTCTGGTGCGGCATATTATACTGATGTGATATTGCTAGCCATTAGATATTGGTGGTTGTTAACAGCCGCTCATTGGCTGTTATCCTGCAATTACTCCCATTCCAGCGCAGGGTATAGCATATTCACATTTCGCCGATTGACGATATCAAACAGCACCCATTTGCTCTTTTCTGAGGTAGCTGCTGTATCCATGGTTTTTTCCATCATCTCTCCTTTTTTAATGCTTGCGCGAATATCGTTCAGTAATATATTCAGGTACTGCTGTTCTTTATCTAACGCTGCTTTGACATCCTTGGTTGGCGTACCATGCCCGGGTACGACTTGTTTTGCGTCTACTGACTTCAGCTGATCAATCACGGATAGCCAACCTTTGATATCGCCATCAACGGATGGCGTGCGCTCGATAAAGAGTAGATCGCCAGTCCACAATGTCGCTGTTTTGCTATCCAGCACGGTGATATCTGTATTCGTATGTGCGGTGACATAAGCCGTCAAAATAAGTGGCCTACCCCCCAAATCAAGCTTCAGTGTTTTTTCTACCGTTTGCGTAGGCTTAACCACCTGATTGTTCTGTTCACTAGCAGCAAAATCTGCGCCTAGCCATTCTTTATTTAAGCGCAGATAAGCATCTTTGCGTAACTCCATCGCATTGGCTAATTTTGTGTGACCGACAAATGCCGGATGGTCGTCCACAAATGCTTCATTGCCTAAGATGTGATCCGGATGGATATGGGTATTGATGACATAGAGGATGGGCAAAGGCGTGATGTTTTTAATGGCTGCGCGTAGCTGTTTGCCAGTCTGTAGGCTGCCGCCAGTATCGATGACTGCGACGCCTTTCTTGCCCACAATAAAACCTATATTGCTGATATCGCCGTGATAGCCTTCTGACAGGTCTTCGTGCACACCTTGATGTACGTAGACCCCGCTCGCGATCTCATTGACCGAAAAGCTATCTGCAAGCGCTGAGGTTGATAACAGCAGCAGCGTAATAAAACGGATAATCAATGTCATGATCGAGCTTCTCCTCTCGCCTCTTTGCAAGCAGGCATGTTTTTTGCGCTCTTGCTAAAATTCAGCGCAATTTCTTATCAGCCCATTATGACATTTTAATCTGCATGTTCAATGCGTTTTACCTTATACAATAATGGAACTTGAAACGGATGTGAGCGTCTGAACGATAGTCTTACTCAATTAAGATGATGTTCAATAAAAAATGATTGGAGAAGGAATAATGCAAGAAAACCTAAAACTCAAACTATTGGCGGCCTGTATCGGCGTGATGTTTTCCGCCCCCCTCTTGGCAGCGCCAATTGCTTATTCCACAAACGAAAAAGCAGGCACGCTTTCTGTGATCGATACACAAAAGGATGAAGTGATCGATACGTTTAAAGTCGGTGAGAAACCACGTGGTGCGGCTGTTAGCCATGATGGAAAGTTTATCTTTGTCAGTGACCAGCCAAAAAATGCATTGTTAGTCATTGATTTGGAAAATAAATCTGTCGTTGATACGATTAAATTAGAGGCCTCACCTGAAGGCGTGAGTATCTCCGCTGACGGTAAATGGATTGGTGCCGCTAACGAAGAAGATAACAGTGTCTCAGTGATTGATACTACGACCCACAAACTAGCCTACAAAGTCAAAATGCAAGGGGATAACCCGGAGCATGCGGAATTCAGCCCCAATGGTAAATGGATGTATGTGAGTGCTGAAGAATCAAAATATGTTGATGTCGTTGATCTGACAAAGCGTAAATCGATCAAGCTAGTTGAAGTGGGTAACCGTCCACGCGGCATTGGTTTCTTGCCAGATAGCTCACGTGTCTATGTAGCAAACGAGCTTTCAAGCACAGTGTCTGTACTGGATACCAAAACGCATAAAGTGATTGCTAGTATTCCTGTCGGTTTGCGTTCTAATGGCGTAAAAGTGCTGCCTGATGGCAAAAAAGTGTATATTTCCAATGGTGGCGATGGTACTTTATCCGTGATCGATACCGCGACAAATAAAGTGACTTCAACCATCACTGTCGGTAAGCGCCCATGGAATATGGACATTACCCCTGACGGCAAGAAATTGTATGTTGCCAATGGTAAATCCAACTCGGTCTCTGTCATTGATACAGCAACGGATACGGTGCTAAAAGAAGTGACGGTAGGTGATACGCCTTGGGGTGTGTTTGTACGTTAATTGAAATATCCGCAAAGTGTCACTTATAGTCACTACAATACTTTGCGGCTTGTTAAGGTAATTGCATGACAGCTACCAATCGCTATACCAACACTGCAATCGTGCTGCACTGGCTTATCGGCTTTGGCATACTGGCGATGTTTGCTTTAGGTTGGTACATGAGCGACCTACCTAAAGAATCAGGCAAGCTCGCAAGTTATGACCTATTCGATCTTGGTGTCTATACCGTGCAATTGTCTGAGGCCATTTCTCCGCGCACCTTTTATTTCAATTTGCATAAATCAGTAGGTTTTAGCTTACTTTTTCTGATTATGTTCAGGTTGTATTGGCGATTCACGCATCAACCGCCTGCACTGTTGAGCAGTATGAAAAGTTGGGAGAAAACGCTTGCCCATGCCGGGCATCACACATTGTATTTGCTTATGCTGGTCATGCCTCTTACAGGGCTAATCATGACAATCTATAGTAAATATGGTTTGAAATGGTTTGATATCCCTCTGATCGGTGGATTAGATAACGCACCATTGAGAGATCTTTTTAAAGAAGCGCATGAGCTTGTAGGCCTGATATTTATTGCAGTGATTGCCTTGCACATTGCGGCTGCGTTAAAGCATAAGATCATCGATAAAGATGAGACCTTGAAGCGCATGTCATTGCATGGCTGATGCTAGAAAAGTATGAAAAAGAAAGGCGCCTGTTTGGCGCCTTTCTTTTTGGGCGTTAATTCTTTATGTTTAATTCATGTGAAAATTTACCGCCCTCATTGTCTTCAGCTTTGGCTTCAAGTAAGCCGGGCTTTGCGGGAATAAAATCAAAACGCAAGTAAGGGTCTTCACTTGTACCGACACCAAAATCTACATCCATCAACGGCTGCTGGTTATAAGTGAAATTGACTTTATTGATATAAAAGGCAGGTTTGAAACCTTGCGAGACAAGGTCTCGTTGTAAGCCAGTAAACATCGGGTGTTTGATGATAAACGTAGCAGGGGTTATGTCACCGAATTTGACAGGTGATTCGACTTGCAGTTTGATCTTGCCCGCCGCCGCGCGTATCGCTGTGTCATCACCATCTACTGCACCGCCACAGCCACCTGAAGCGCGTATCGTTGTCGAGGCCACATAGAGTTTGCCATCAGCTGTTTCGCCTACTACGTGAATGAAAGAGTCCGTTTCTAGGCGAATACGTGTAGAGAGTTGAAGTTTGCCTAGTGCCTCATGCAAATGATATGTCGCTGCTAGTGGAATAGGGTTGGCATCGACGATGACGTAAACGTTTTTGATCGCATCGGCATCTGTCTGCGATTTATCTATCGTGAGCGTGACAGGAACCTGCGCACCACTTTCTGCACGACGAGGGCCTGTGATTTTCATGAAATCGGCATCTGCTATCGTGCGCTTGGCAAAGAATGCCTCTTTGACTACAGGCCAGAGTTTATCTGAAGCTTCTGCCGCAGCTCTATTGCTGAAGCATGCCAGTAATACACTAACTATCAGCAACTGATAGATGAATGATCTTTTTTGCATGATGCTCTTCTCCTCAATGCGGGCTGATTTTTTGATTTGCAGCTTTTTATTCTGAATATGATAAATCCAGCTGAGCCTTCTTGCTACCAATACTTATGTACTGTGTGGCTAATCAATAGAGATTAAGACATCATGGCGATTCACATGTCCTATTTAGAATCTGTAATTGGCATTTAAGCCAATGAGCCAGTTTCTGCCTGCGGCAGGTTCAAAGGAACGCCCATTTGTATAATCATTAAGTTTGACTGAGCCGATGTAATCTTTATCGAATATGTTCTCAATGCGGGCATATTCACTAAAGCGCCAATTCGCAAGCTTCTGCTCAAAACCTGCTCGAATATTGAATATCGTATATGAAGGGGCGGAGTCTGTATTTAAGTCATTCACATAAGACTTACTGTTGTGCCGTGCCTCGAAAGCTGTACGAAAACCTGTGGGCGTATGTTTCCATGCGGCCTCACCGTATATTTGAGTATGGTAAGTGCCTGGAATGACATTGCCAGCTTCAATCAAGCCCGAGTTGTTAGTGAAATCTGAGTCGAACTTTGCGTTCAGCAATGTATACGCGCCGAATAAGGTTATATTGTAGGGAAGCTTAGATTCAATCGAGGCCTCTGCACCGTTTCGCTTTGTTTTATTCGCATTGGTATAACTGGTAATGCCACTCGAAACATTGCTGACGATAATTTCATCATCGGTCAATGTTTTGAATATGCTTAGATTTGCAATAGTGTTATCGGAAAGAAACGCTTTTGCCCCAATTTCCATATTACGACTTTCGCTAGGCTTTAGACCTAAGTTGGGCGTGCTAGTCGCGGCTGCATTACGATAAGCTACTTCGACAAAAGTCGGTGTTTCAAAGCCTTTGCCATAGTTTGCATATAGGTTAAACAGGGGCGTGACTTTCCATATTGCACCAAATACGGGTGTAGTTTTTTGATAGGTAAGATTGCCGCTGTTATCACCGCCTACCGCCAACAGATTGTCATCAATTTCTAGACGTATTTTTGTGTGGCGTACACCTGCATGTAAATCAAGATTTTCCAATACTGACCATTTCGCTTGGGCATATTGATCAAAGTTCTTGGCAGTGTCTTTCTCGTTACGGTTTAATACATTAATTGGCGCACCTCCCAGCAGAATATTCGTGTCTGTCCTGTCATCCGTTGATTTTCCGTAAGCTGTGCCTAGGCTGAAGGTATAGGGTTTTTCAAGGAAGCTACCTTTGTTATCCCAGCGGATATCCGTGCCATAAAACTCACGTGCAATCTTGCTCGCACGTGCATTCGTGCCAAGGGCATTGGTTGAAAGTATCTGCAGATTATCTCTTGTGCCTACATAACTAATAAATGTGAGTGAATTATCGGAGTTAATGGCATGCTCAAGATTGAACCCCACTTGCGTATTAGATCGGCTAACGCGAGTATTAGCATTGATTGCAGCGGGAACCACACTTTTGGGGTTGCTAAAAGCCATTGCCCTTGTTGACCCTAGTGGGTCGTCCGCATCCTGATCAAACCAATTGACCAACGTAGTGAGCTTGGTATCCTCATTTAGGTTGATCTTGAATTTTGCCGTGCCTTGTTCTTTCTGGTTTGCGCTGTGGTCACGGTAGCCATCTGACTTATAATTAGAATAGTTCACCAGATATTCAATTCCCTCAGATGTGCCAGCAGCACGAACTGATTCCTTTTGCGTACCATAACTACCAAACATGACGCCACCTGAAATCTCAGGGGTCTTTGGTGCATTCTCGGTTAGCATTTGTACGACACCACCGGAAGAGTTGCCGTAAAGTGCAGAGAAGGGGCCGCGCATCACTTCGATACCTCTCACAACATCAAGATCGACATTGCCCGGTTGGCCTTGGCCATCAGGCATGGTGAGCGGGATGCCATCAACATATACACGTACACCACGTACACCAAATGCAGAACGGGCGCCAAAACCGCGAGTGGATATCTGTGGGTCTTGCGCCATTTGTGTTCGATTTTGTGCAGTGATGCCGGGAACGCGAATCAAGCTTTCAGATAAGGTCATGCCTAATTGACCATCCTGAATCTGATCTTTTCTGACTAGATCGATTGCGACTGGGAGATCAAAACTCTTTTGCCCGATACGTGTGGCGGTGACGACCACTGGCGCGATGACTGATGTGTTTTCTTCATCGGCTGCAAAAGCATTATTTGCAACGCTAAAAGTACCCAATATTGCGATTGGTAAAAGTTTCTTGGCCAGCATGTTGATCTCCCTGCGTATCTGTACTTTGCAGATACAATTAGTTACATAAGGCCGCGAGCTTATTGGAAATGCGTTGAATTGAACATAGTGATTTTCATGAATTTATTTGGTATTTTCGAGAATGTGACGATATCGATACAAACTGACGAGATGGTTATGCCGATTGTTTGTACTAAATGATGCCTTCAAGAATCTGTACCTGAACGGTGGCACCAGCTTCCAGATTACCCGTGTCTGCATGCAGTACGATAAAACAATTAGCCGTAGACATGGAACTGAGTATGCCAGAGCCTTGATTGCCGGTTGGTTTTACTTTCCAGATGCCGTCATCATCAGTAAATAATATGCCCCGCTGAAATTCTGTACGGCCTTTGAGTTTTCTGATCTCTTCGGTGCAACTTACATTCAACAATGGAAGTGGGGTGGGCGATGGTTGCCCCATCAAGTAGAGCATGGCTTCCCGCACAAATTGGTAGAAAGTCACCATGACTGCGACAGGATTTCCGGGTAACCCAAAATAGTGGGCTTGACCTACTTTGCCATAGGCTAATGGTCGGCCAGGCTTCATGGCAATCTTCCAGAAAACGACTTGTCCCATTTTGGCGAGCAGCTCTTTCATGAAGTCAGCTGCACCTACAGATACGCCGCCACTGGTAATGATGACATCTGCTGCCGCTGCGGCATTCACCAAGGTTTGCTCTAGCATCTCAGGGTTATCGCCGACAACGCCCATATCGATCACTTCAACGCCTAAGCGCGTTAACATGCCATAGAGTGTGTAGCGGTTACTGTCATACACTTGCCCTGTTTTTAACACTTGGCCAATGCTGACCAACTCATCGCCTGTAGAGAAAAAAGCGACCCGCAATTTACGATACACATTAATTTGACCTACCCCAAGCGAAGCAAGCAGGCCCAGATCAGCGGCTTTGATGACATGCCCAGCCCCCAATACCACTTGGCCGATCTTCAGGTCTTCACCTGCATACCGTACATTCATCCCTTGTTTTGGGTTTTCGCTAAAGCTGATAGATTCTTCTGATATGGTGACGCGCTCTTGCGCGATGACGGTATCTGCCCCTTTAGGCAGTACGGCACCAGTCATGATACGAACACATTCACCCTGAGCAATTACACCTTCGAACGCATTGCCAGCAAAAGCGGTGCCGATGATGTGCAAACGGGATTCACCTGTTTTGGCGACATCATTTGCATTGAATGCATAACCATCCATCGCCGAGTTATCGTGGTTGGGTACGTTGGATTCGCTAATGATATCTTCTGCCAGTACACGGCCTAAAGCGCTATGTAAGGTGATATTTTCTTTTTCTGATACAGGGCTGAGATACTCGCGTATATATTTGCGTGCCTGATTCACCTGCATGGAGTTAGGATCGTAATCATCCTGACAGCTGGCATTGTTTACGAGTTCGGAAATCGATTTTGTACTCATATCTTTAGGTTAATTTTCTGCGTTCGATGTGTCTTTGAGCCAGTGCTGGATAAAGTCAGCAACAATAGGGGGATCATTTAAGTCAAGTATTGGTAATGGAGTATGAATGGCATCATCACATGCAATAGCAATGATGTCTTGATCGGTGTTCGCAAGTAAGGGCATATTCAAGCTTGGGCGATGGATCTCTATCTTGGCGATATGCGCATACTTAAAACCTTCCACCAGTATCAAGTCTACCAAACTCATATCTATATTCGCTATCAGTTCGGGCAGGTCTGGTTCATGGGCTGCATATTTTTCGGTTCGACTAAGCTCTGTCATTAGTGCCCAGCGTTGGCTTGAGGCTACCAATGTTTGCACGGCACCTGCTTCGCGTAAGCGGTAGCTATCTTTACCCGGCTTATCGATATCAAAATTGTGATGCGCATGTTTAATGATGGATGTACGAATCCCAAGTTTGGCGAGCTCGGGAATCAACTTGGTTAGTAGCGTAGTTTTCCCCATGCCGCTACTTGCGGCGCAAAAGCCGAGGATGGGTAGCGCATTATTCATTCAGGGATATGGCTCGGCTTAAGTATTTTCTAGCACCGATAGCTCATCTTTTGTATTGATGTTGCTAAAGGCTCGTAGGTTATCGTCGAATGCAACGGTGACATATTGCAGTGAGTTTTGCCAGGTTTCAACTTTACGTCCACCATTGTTGAGATAGGTTTCCAGGCTAGGTATCAAATGCCTACGATATAAACAGAATACAGGCTGTAACTGGTCGCCTGTTTTTGCAACGGCCAAGTCTGCATCATGTCTGGTTAATGCATCCATCAATCGATCAGCAAGATTGTTTGGCAGTAGTGGAGCGTCGCATGGCACAGTGAGAATATAGGCATCTTTACTGCTCAGCATGCCTTGATGCACGCCTGCCAAGGGGCCTGAAAAATCCGGCATGTCGTCTTCAATGACAGGGTAACCCAAAGTCTGATAGCGCTCTATCTCGCGGTTCGCGCTAATCATCACGTGATCTACCTGTACAGCCAGCCTTTGGATCACGTGCGCAATCATGGGTTTTTGGTTGAAGATAACCCAGCCTTTATCTACACCACCCATCCTGCTGCCTTTGCCGCCTGCTAGAATTAATCCGGTAATGCTCATGACTTAAGCTTGAAATACGCAGCAAGGGGCATCAACATTTAGCCGCCCGTCATCGACATAAAACGAATCACCGATGGGGTTGCCCGCTTGATATCAAAATCGTGACCTTTCGGTTTGATCGTCATGGAGTTAACAATCGCATCAATAAGCGGTTGATCATCATGCGGGTATTGCCTTAACAGCGGCATGAGGTCTATTTTGCTTTCTTGCCCCAAACACAGGTAGAGCTCGCCCTTGCAGGTGATGCGCACCCGATTGCATGACTCACAGAAATTATGGCTATGGGGCGATATAAACCCAACGCGCGTATTTGTATGCGGTATGCGCCAATAGTGCGCCGGCCCACCTGTAGATTCGGTACTGCTGATCAGGTTGTGATGATCTTTTAATAACTTCAACGTGGCATCATTGCTGACATAGGTGCTATCTCTTGTATGGTCGACTTCTCCCAACGGCATCTCCTCTATGTAGGAGATATCGATTTCTTGCGCAATAGCAAAGTCTAATAACGCCAATGCCTCATCATCATTAATGCCGCGCATCAACACCGTATTGAGTTTGATATTCTCGAAGCCTGCTTGCTTTGCAGCTTCAATCCCCCGTAATACTTTAGAGAGTTCACCTACGCGTGTGATTTTACGAAAACGGGTTTCGTCTAGACTATCTAAGCTGATGTTGATACGTTTTACGCCCGCTTTTTTTAGCGCCTGCGCCTGATGTTCAAGTTGTGAGCCATTCGTCGTCACCACTAATTCACGCAACCCGGGTAGGTGACCAACCTCTTCAAATAACCATAATGCATTCTTGCGCACGAGGGGCTCACCACCAGTGATCCTTACCTTGCTCACTCCCAAGTCTACAAATACTTTCACCAAGCGGGCCGATTCTTCAAGCGATAACACTTCATCTCTCGGCAGAAATGTCATGTCTTCACTCATGCAATACACGCAACGGAAATCACAGCGATCAGTGATCGAGAGGCGAATGTAATCCACCTTGCGACCAAAGCTGTCAATCAGTGTTGCTGGCGGCATTACATTTTTGCGCATGGCAAAGCGTTTATCATGTGAGTTAAGGCTTTCAATTTTATGACTTTCAACTTGCATGTACAATCAGAAATATACTTTTCTTGATGACTTGTTTATTTAAGACAGCTTGGATCGTATTTAATTTAATAACCTGATATTTTTCTTGGTGTGTATTCATGACTGCAAAGCTTAAGATTCGAATCTCGCATGGTAGTTTTACGGCAATCGGCCCTGGTAAAGCGGATTTGCTGGAAGCCATTAATGATTGCGGTTCTATTTCAGCTGCAGCCAAGAAAATGAACATGTCTTATCGGCGCGCTTGGGAACTAGTTGATGCCATGAACCGCTGTTTTCAAGAACCGCTAGTGGCCACATCGTTGGGTGGCGCACATGGTGGCGGTGCACAGGTGACAACCTTTGGTTTCCACATTCTTAAATGTTACCGAGACCTGATTTCAAAAACGCTGGTCGCGGCTGAGTTTGAGCTGAACGAGATTAATGCACGTCTAGTACCTCTAGCGTAATTTATCCCTAGCTAGTCTGTTTGGGCTAGCCCATTTAAGTCACTCTGTTTAATCACGCTTAACCATAGAATTTAGAATCCTAGGATTCAGATTGACATTTATCGTTATTCCCATTTAAATATAGCGAAATTTCTGCCATAGGATTTCTACATGGCGAAACTGCATTTAAATAATAGATTGATTCAAGGGGATATTGTGAATAAAAACCAGCGTTTCTCGAAGTGTGCACTTGCTATAGCCGTAGCGTCTCTATTTCCAATCACTACATACGCAGCAGATTTAGACCCAGAAACGCGTATCAAGCAGCTGGAACAGATGATGCAGCAAATGCAACAGCAACGTGCCGAGCAAGACAAGCAGATCGAGTTGCTAACAAAAGAGCTGGTGGGTATCGAACAGCAAGTCAGCCAGTCCAAGATCGTTAAGTCTGAAGAGAAAGGCAAAAGCGAAGGTAGCCCTGTTTATGCAGCGTTCAAAGACGGCTTAGTTTTCGATGACGCGAGTGGCAATTGGAAATTGCAGATCAATGGTCGTATACAGGCAGACTATCGGGATTATGCAGATAGTGATTGGAGAAAGGATACTTTCAGCATTCGTCGCGCACGTTTTGGCGGCACATTTACGTTCCTCAAGGATTACGCGGTTCGTGTAGAGGGCGAGTACGCAAATGCGAATGACGGTTCCAAAGGTACTACTGCATTGACTTATGGATACCTCGATATCAATTGGTGGAAGCAGGCCAAGATTCGCATCGGTCAATTTAAACCATTCTTTGGACTTGAGCGTCCGTTTAGCACCAACTTTACCGACTTTACTGAATTGTCACTTGCCACAAATAACGGTGCGATATTTAACTCGACTTATGATCGCGGCATCATGGTATTTGGTGATCCATTGCCTTGGGTGAACTACAACGTTTATGCAGTGAACGGAACAGGTCAGAATAATGATGAGTTAAACAATACAGCGACTAATGCTGGCGTGGTAACCAAAGTAGATAACACCAAAGACGTGGGCTTACGCGTGAATGCTAACTTGGCAAAGTTGCTGAGCATCGAGAATACAGTGATTCATGTCGGTGCCTCTTATAGTGACGGTAGCGTCGCTTACTCTTCTATGACAGGTACCGGTATTGCACAATCAACTGAGGCAAATGGCGTGTCATTCTTTAATGTGGCTGGTTTACAGAACGCTGATGCTGACCGTAAACGTCAAGGTATTGAAACTGCGCTTTCATATGGCCCTGTCAAACTACAGTCCGAATATATTGTATCTAATCTAAAAGGGACGCGTACAGGTGTGGATTATGATAACGATATCAAGGCTTGGTACGTTAATCTTAACTGGATGCTTACTGGCGAATCCTATGCTGATAGTTACAAGAGCGGTGTATTCGGGCGCATGAAACCAAAAAACAATATGACCATGGCTAAAGATGGCTGGGGTGCGTGGGAGCTAGGTTTACGCTATAGCAAATTCGATGCTTCAGATTTTGAAAACATGTTACCCATTGCCAATGCCGGTACAGCATTTACAGCAAAAGCTGATGCATGGACTGCTGGCGTGAAATGGATCATGAACCCCAATGCACGCATTATGCTGAACTACATCCGTACAGATTTCGATACGCCTATTACGGTTGCGGGTAAACAGGATGACCGCGAAGATGCAATTGTGATGCGTGCGCAATACGATTTCTAATTAGCGTAATTTTTGGTTACAGACTTATGCCGTTCTAGCGCGGCATTTCCTAACATAGTGAATCAGGAAGTGAATATGAATAATAAATTTTTAGCCTATTTATTGTCAGCAATGATGCTTTGTGCATCTTTTGGTGCGCATGCAGAAGATAAAAAACTGACGGTGTTTGCAGCGGCTAGTTTAACGAATGTGTTATCAGAGATCACTGCGCAGTATGAGAAAGAAAAGTCCATCAAAGTGGTGAATTCTTTTGCAGCGTCTTCTGCTCTGGCAAAACAGATTGAAAACGGGGCTCCAGCAGATATCTTTATGTCTGCGGATACTAAATGGATGAATTACCTGCAAGATAAGAAACGTATCGAAATTGACACCCGTACCGATCTTTTAGGTAACCGTCTGGTGCTTATCGCCCCTAAAGGCAAAACATTCAAGGTTGATTTTACTAAGGTATTCGATCTATCAAAAGCTTTCGATGGTCGTTTATGTACGGGGGAGCTTGATTCTGTGCCAGTAGGTATCTATGCCAAGAAAGCATTGAACAATCTGGGCTGGTGGGATGCCATCAAGACCCGCATCGTAGGCACTCAAGATGTGCGTGCCGCACTGGTGTTCGTTGAACGTGGTGAATGCACAGCAGGTATCGTGTATGAAACGGATGCCAAGGTATCGAGCAAAGTAGATATCGTGGGCGTGTTTCCTGAAAGTACGCACGACCCCATTATCTATCCGGTCGCGATGGTCATAAATGGCCAGCCAGCTAGCCTAGATTTTCTGCAATACCTTGTTTCGCCAGCGGTAGGTGAGATATTCTCTAAGTATGGATTCACTTTACTTAAAAAATAATAGCGGTAGAAATAACTACGGCAAAATTAAGCACATCATAAAAGCTGTTATATGGAGCTCTTGAGCTTTACTGCAGAAGAAACCGCAGCGTTATTACTGTCAATCAAAGTAGCGCTGTGGTGTACTGCCGCCATCATTCTTCCCGGGATATTCGTCGCATGGTTGCTTGCCAGAAAATCGTTTTTTGGCAAAACCCTACTCGATAGCCTAGTGCATATGCCGCTGGTTTTGCCTCCTGTCGTACCGGGATTTTTGCTCCTGATTCTATTGGGAAATCAAGGCATGGTAGGAAAATGGCTTAACGAAGTGTTTGGCATCAGCATCGCATTCACTTGGATAGGTGCTGTAGTCGCGTCTGCCGTGATGGCGTTCCCTTTAATGGTGCGCTCAGCGCGGCTAGCGATCACGCTGGTCGACCAGAAGTTGGAATATGCTGCCCAAACACTCGGGGCAAGACCTTTACGTGTATTTTTTACCATCACTTTGCCATTGGCTCTGCCTGGTATATTAACCGGGCTGATTCTTGCGTTTAGTCGTAGCCTTGGTGAGTTCGGTGCAACCATAACCTTTGTCGGCAATATTGAGGGCGAGACACGTACCCTACCTTTGGCTATTTATACTTATACGCAGGTTCCCGGTGGTGATGAGCCAGCCATCCGGCTTGTCATCCTGAGCATGGTCATCGCACTTTCCGCGCTGATCGCCAGCGAATTTCTTGAGCGCAAAATGACGCAACGTATCAGGGTCAACAGCAATGATTGATATCGATATGACGTTGCATCGGGGAGGATTCACGCTTGATGCCAAATTAAACCTTAGCGAATCTGTCGTTGGCTTATTTGGCCCCTCTGGTTCTGGCAAGAGTACGCTCTTGTCGTTGATGTCTGGACTGGTTAAGCCAAACAGCGGGCACTTTGTAATAGACGGCGAGCGCTTGTTCGACAGTCGCCTCGGTATAGATACTCCCATTCACCAGCGGCGAGTTGGGCTAGTGTTTCAAGAGAGCCGGTTATTTCCGCACATGTCTGTGCGGCATAACTTGTTATATGGCTTTAATCTACTCACCAAGAAAGAGCAGCGATTTGGCTTCGACCAGATTGTGGATTTGCTCGAACTCACTAGTTTGCTTGAACATAAGCCAGACCAGTTATCCGGGGGGCAAAAACAGCGTGTGGCGTTGGGGCGTACATTACTGACCTCACCAAGATTATTGCTGTTAGATGAACCTTTAGTTGCACTGGATGTGAGGCTAAAAGATCAGATATTGCCTTTTCTCCGTCGCGTGAAAGAAGAGATTCAAATTCCGATGGTATATGTCAGTCATTCCATCGATGAGATTCTTTACCTCACGCAATATATGGCGATTATCGATCAAGGAAAGATGCTTGGCGTCGGTAATTTTCATGAAGTTGTGCATGATCAGCGCGTGCTGTCACTAGCGCACTCGCTTGGACTTGAAAATGTTCTGCATGCAATCATTACCGAGCAACATGAAGCCTTAGGTTATTCGATTGTGCAATATGGCTTACAGGAAATATGCATTCCACTAAGTCAAGGTGCGGTAGGTGGGGAGGTTTCATTGTCCGTTGCAGCTTCGAATGTCGCTTTATCGAATAAGAAGCTTGAGCATGTGACGATACAGAATCAAATTCTAGGTACCATCACTGCCATCGATACCATTAGCCATCGTGCACTAGTCTCAGTAGATGTCGGGGGTAACACCATCATTGCAGAGATATCTGCAAAATCTATTCAAGACATAGACCTTAAAGTGGGTAACAAGACGTACTGCCTGATTAAGACACAGGCAATACGTTGTTATGATATTTAATATTTATTCGGTTTGCGTGTTTTCAGTACGCTGATAGAGTCGGAAATTCTCACGTCTATCGGCCGCACGTTTGCCTTGCCAGATGAGTTTCCAATCATCGCCAAGTTGCAGCCTGTTTCTGCCACGCTCATCCTGAATCAGGTAGATATCGCAACGGGTCTGTTGTGCAGATTCAGCTTTTGCTCGGAGATTCGCATGGTAATGCAGTAGGGCATGCTGTGCACTGCCTAAACCATTGCTTGCTATGCAGGTGTAATGCGCAGGGAGCGTGCTTTCGATTTTCGCCATGACAGGCGCATAGCTTTTGGCGGAATCGATCCATGGCAGCCATAGCGTCATTAATAACGTCCATGCCATTGTGATTCCTACGGCCCAGTCGGTTACGGCTGCCCGATTAGAGCGCTTGGCCTTTACTACTACTAATAGCCAGATCATGGTCACGATCAATGCAGCAGCCAGGCTTGCCCAGTGAACGCTTGTATCTTGGGAGGCCGAAAGCACTTTCATGCGTTCAGCAAGCTTTGCCGGGTAATTGGTCAGCATCGCGATCCAGCCTAACCAGATCAGGAATCCAATTATCCCGAAAAGTATCAGCCCGAACCAATTGAGCGCACCTGCGGCACCACGTTTTAATGTTTCCACACTACCACCAGCCAATACGGCAAGTGGCAGTAGCAATGGTAATGCAAATATCTCCCGCGAATCGGCCCCAAACCCGATCACAATAAGATTTATGGCAAAGAAAATGATCAATAATTGAAATCTTGGTTTTTGCAGCAAGTTTGTACGGTATCGCCACAGGCCCCAAAGGGCCAGTGGCAATGCTGGCCATGAGAACCATGCCAATGTCTTAATAAAATACAGATGGTTGAATTGATTGAATTGCGCCCAGCTGGCATACCACCAGTGAGTGAATGCTTCGGGTGAGAAATACCAGCACAGGGCTGGCCAAATCAATAACCAGGGCGTTGCTGCTATTGCACTTAACCCCAATACAATAGCATAGCTTTTGCTGCGCCATTCAGTGAATAACACAGGTAATAATAGCGCCGTTGCCACTATGCTTAGTGAGCTGATCAAGCCTGTTGATAGAAAGCTGATGCCGATCCCTGTACCCAGTAAAACACTGGCGCGAAATGGCCGTCGTTTCGCCAGTGCCAATGCATATAAGCCCATCGCAGCGCCTGTCAGGTCTGCAACCTCGGGCATCAATAAATGTGCAGATACGACTAAGCCAAGTGAGCTAATGAATATGAAGGTGGTTTGGCGCCCTGTACCTTTTCCCCATAACTCTCGCCCCAACATGCCTACCATCAGCAATGTGATCGCCATCCAGAAGCCCGAGGCGATGCGCGCAGCATCATGCATAGGTAGAATAGGTGAAAGCAGTTTTGCAAAACCCGCAGCACTTAAATAGTAGAGGGGCGGGTTCTCTATGGATGTTTGACCGGCTGCAATCGGGGTGAGCAAACCACTGCCATGCGCCATGGATTTGATAATGCTAATCGATTGAGATTCGTCGGGTTTCCATGGGCTATGGCCAATTAAGCCCAAGCAGACCCAGACGATACACAACATGATCAGTAAGCGCGTTTTTGCGTTCTCGCCGATCTTGGCGCGTGGAGTAGATAACTGGCCTTGCCAGTCGTGTTCAAGTTCAAATGCCATTTTTTGCCTTATCGTTCAGCGTGGCAGACATCAAGATGGTGTACATAGGTAAATCTGCTTGTTCAAGCAATGCACTATTGCCGATGCACATGGCGTTATTTTAGACGACCTTCTTAATCAGTAAAATAAAAAAGGCAGCCATGCTGCCTTTTTTACCATACTCATCATGAAGACGAGCATCAAAATTACATACCGTATTTTTGGCGGAATTTCTCAACGCGACCAGCAGTATCCAGAATCTTCTGTTTGCCTGTATAGAACGGGTGAGATTGTGATGAAACTTCAATCTTTACCAAAGGATATTCATTGCCATCAGTCCACTTGATTTTGTGGTTAGTTTGAATGGTTGAACGTGTAACGAACGTGAAGTCAGCGCTTACGTCTTGGAATACCACTTCGCGATATTCTGGGTGAATGTTTGGTTTCATAATTTTTACCTTAGTCTAGCCGGATTGTGCGGCAAATATTGGTTCGCAACTGTAATTTGCGAAAAGCCGAGATTATATTGATTTAATTGCGCTTTTGCAAATCACGATTGATGCATCATTAAAATTTCAGTGATTCAATTGTGCGTTCTAAATTAACCGCGGCGCATTGAGTCAAAGAAATCCGCATTGTTCTTGGTTGCCTTGATCTTGTCGAGCAGAAACTCCATGGCTTCCAAGTCGTCCATCGGGTAGAGTAACTTACGCAGTACCCAGATTTTTTGCAGGATATCTTTTTCTATCAATAGCTCTTCGCGGCGTGTACCGGATTTATTGACGTGAATAGCCGGGTAGATACGTTTTTCAGCCATGCGGCGGTCAAGATGGATTTCCATGTTGCCTGTACCCTTGAACTCTTCATAGATCACATCATCCATGCGTGAGCCGGTATCGACCAATGCAGTAGCGATAATAGTCAGTGAACCGCCTTCTTCGATATTACGTGCGGCACCGAAGAAACGTTTTGGGCGTTGTAGCGCGTTTGCATCCACACCACCCGTCAACACCTTGCCTGAGGCTGGTACGACGGTATTGTATGCACGAGCGAGGCGGGTAATCGAGTCAAGCAAAATAACAACATCTTTTTTGTGCTCAACCAAGCGTTTGGCTTTTTCCAATACCATTTCAGCTACTTGTACGTGACGCGTTGCCGGTTCATCGAACGTAGATGCAACGACCTCCCCTTTTACTGAGCGTGTCATTTCAGTGACCTCTTCAGGACGTTCATCAATCAATAGTACGATGAGGATAACGTCTGGGTGATTCGCTGTGATCGCATGCGCAATGTGCTGCATCATGACGGTTTTGCCGCTTTTTGGGCTCGCAACGAGTAGTCCGCGCTGGCCTTTGCCGATTGGGGCGATCATATCGATCACGCGGCCTGTAATATTTTCTTCACCACGAATGTCGCGTTCCAATACCAAAGGCTTGGTCGGGAATAATGGTGTCAGGTTTTCGAACAGTATCTTGTGTTTGGTATTCTCTGGCGGTTCGCCGTTAACGCTATCTACTTTTACTAAGGCAAAGTAACGTTCGCCATCTTTTGGCGTTCTGATCTCGCCCTTGATCGAATCACCTGTATGCAGGTTAAAACGACGAATCTGGGATGGAGATACATAGATGTCATCAGGCCCGGCAAGGTAAGAGGTATCGGGCGAGCGTAAGAATCCAAAGCCATCCTGCAATACTTCCAGCGTACCGTCGCCAAAGATGCTATCGCCTTTTTTGGCCTTGTTCTTCAACAAGGCAAAAATCAGGTCCTGTTTGCGGATCCGGCTTGCGCCTTCGATCTCGTTGGCAATGGCCATTTCGACTAATTCGGTTACGGGAAGGTGCTTTAGGTCTGATAGATGCATAGAGAGGACTCGCTGAAAATCGAAGCTGCTAAGGGATTGGGTGAATTACTTGAAGAATTTGAGGGTTTGACTGCTTGTGCGCTATGTTTATTTTGCGCCTGATGACTTGTTCTTAGTATTTATAACTAGAGTAATCAGGCGCAAGCGTAACGGTATTAAATGTTGCTGTCAATAAATGCAGTCAATTGGGATTTTGAAAGTGCACCGACTTTAGTTGCTTCAACATTACCATTCTTGAACAACATCAGGGTTGGAATGCCACGAATGCCGTATTTGGGAGGTGTTTGTTGATTCTCATCAATATTTAATTTAGCAACCTTAAGGCGTCCATCATATTCCTTTGCGATTTCGTCTAGAATAGGTGCAATCATTTTGCATGGTCCGCACCACTCAGCCCAGTAGTCGACAATGACTGGGGTTGATGATTGCAAGACTTCCTGTTCAAAGCTCTCGTCGCTGATATGCGTAATATGTTCGCTCATTGTGGACCTCTAAATTTGAAAAAATGGTAACCCCGACATTGGGGAGGGTGCAATTGCTATTTCGCTATCCTAGCGAAAAAAAATGCTTTAGTGAAGCACTCATCTAGGCATAGATATTGCTGCGATGATATAAGTTTCAATTTTGTGACATGTTTTTCATTGAAGGAACGCTGCTTTAAAGTATGGGCAAGAATATTACAGAGATACTTAATCTCATGCAGAAGAATACGTTTGACGCGAGCGCAGGGGGCGATAGCCATGTGCATGCGTCATATAAGGGCATGCGATTAAGTAGTGCATTCCAGCCTATCTATAGCTTGTCGCATTGTCGTATCGTTGGTTATGAGGGCTTGCTCCGAGCCACCATAGGTGAGGCTGAAACAATTGTGCCTACTGAAGTATTTGGTAGCGCACGTAGTGAGGTCGAGATTGTGCAACTGGATCGCCTATCACGCGCCTTGCATATGCATAATTTTGCCAGTCAGCATGATGATATGAATTGGCTGTTCTTGAATATCGACCCTAAAGTCATCGTGCAGGGTAAATATTACGGTTCCTTCTTTAAAGACCTGCTGGACTATTACGAGATGCCGCCTTCTCGTGTCGTCGTCGAGATCATTGAAGGCGCGATCTCTGATGAGTCGCAACTGTCGGAGTCTGTCGAGTTTTACAAAAAATTGGGTTGTCTTGTTGCGATTGATGACTTTGGTGCCGGACATTCCAATTTTGAACGCATATGGCGCCTCGCCCCTAATATCGTCAAACTTGATCGATCCATGATCGCGCAAGCCGTCGATAATCGTACCGCACGGCGAGTATTACCCGGTATCGTTTCACTGATCCACGAGGTTGGTAGTCTGGTATTGATTGAAGGCGTGGAAACGCTGGAAGAGGCCATGATCGCAATTGAGACGGACGTGGATTTTGTTCAGGGTTTCTATTTTGGTATGCCTGAAGCCAATGTTCTACAGGAAAAACAATCGAAGCAGATCGCTGATTTATTCAGGGATTACCATGACACCATGCCGCAGGAGATGCATTATAAAAAGCTGAGCAAACATATTGCCGCTTTTGCTGAAGTCGTCAGTAAGATGCAGTCTGGCTTTGCCATGGAGCAAGCTTGTCAGGGCTTGCTGGAAATCCGCGGTGTGGATCGATGTTACCTACTTAATCAATATGGTATCCAGATCGGAACGAGCATTGTGGTGCCATCCAGACAAGGTGTGGCAGATATACGCTACCATCCTCTAGCTGATGGTAATGGGGCAAACTGGATTCGACGGCCTTATTTAAGACGGGCATTGAATCGCCCTAAGGAATTACAGCTAACGCGCCCATATCTGTCAATCGCTAACGGGAAATTATGCGTGACAATCTCTATTGCGATTACAGTGCTGAATCAGATTCAGGTGTTTTGTTGTGATGTCGATTGGGAGTAAATCGACTTCCTACAGGTAGCTGAAACCGAATCGCTCAAAACTGGTGGTGCGTTCAATCAGTTTGGTAATCATGATGCGCGAGATTTTGCCGTCTTCATCTAAATCAAGAACGCGTGCCGGACTATATATGCCGCTTGGTGCGATCATCGAAGCAGATTGCTTGAGGGTGTGAACGCTCGGTAAAAGAATCACTTTCTCGAAAATACGTCTATCCGATTTGCATACACCCGCAGCTTTAGCTGCCGGTGCAATCAGATGGGCGCCAATATCAAGCTGCTCTTGTTCGTCGTTGGATACCCAGCGCACCACACCTAATGCCCATGACTGTGCTTTATCATCTTTAACGGCAAGCAGGTCACCTACTCGGATACTATCTTTAGGGTTTGCCAATTTTCTCAGGGCCATGCCGCCTGCGCTGATATTCGTCACCAACCAGCGTGAGGGTATGATCTCTTCAGGTGTTGTCGTTTGTGCGTTCCCTAACGAATATGTTGATAATTCGTCTGTGTTTTCTTCATTAGCTGGGCCAGTGTAATGTTTTTCGCCATGAATAAAGTAATGCACGGCATTGATCCCGACGGCGAGCCTTATTCCGTCACTTTTACGTGAGCGATTGAATATACGTTTTGGCGATGCACCCCAGTGCTTGATGAGGTAAGTCAGCGTGTCAATGTAACGTGGGTCTTTTGCATCGATAGGTAATTCATCAGGTGGGATAGGATTGCCGGATTGAATCAGCTGGATGTGTTTGTGCACCAGCCTTGCCAAGTCAATCGTGATAAGAATGACATCTCCCGGGCCAAGCGGATCCTTGGCATTTTTAATATAGGAGATGGGCGGGTTGTCTGAATTTAGGCTGACCAAAAATATGCCGGCAGGGTTCTCAAGCAACCCTGCATCTTGTAATCGTACATATTTCGCATTGCGTACGACATAATCTTCGACACGTCTGATATCGATAGGGGCTAAGTGCCTAGGGTAGGCCAGAGACATCAGCAAGGCCTGCTTGAAGCTCAGGCTGGGCGTGCTTTTTGTATTTTCCCCTGTAGCCACTTCAATCTCATGTAGGGATTGTTGTACCGCATACAGGTAAAGCTGATTCAGGTCGCCCCATACGCTACTTGGGGTAGCGAAATAGGTCTTGTAGTAGACCATGGCAAGTTGCCCCATGGCTTCAATGGCGCGCTGTAGTATCAGTGCGTTTGTTTTATCGCTATTCAGGCTGAAGAGCTTGTTTTGTTCATCGATCAGTGCAAGCTTATAGCCGTAACCTAACTCCAGCCAGAGTGATTCAGCAGCGCCAGCCAGTGTTTTTGCTTGGGGAGGTAGAGGCAGTGAGGCTTTGCTGTAACTATTCGCCAGCAGTTCGGATATTTGTTTGACCACTACCCGGTAGAGTTCCAGTGCTTTGACACGAGTATCGGGAGAGACTTTCTGGCGATTCAGGATCTCCATCTCTTCAAATAAGGTCGTAGCGGCTTCAAGAGGGTCTGCGATAGGGAGCTTCTCAATAAACTCACTGACTTTCTGCGGACGTGTCTCAGCTGAAATAAGCGGTTTATCTACTAAAGCAGGAATCTTAAGGCGCAACGGCATCAGGCATAGCCTCCAGTATGGATTGGAGAATAGTAAATACTCTCGCGATTTTTGTCACGGTGTATCCGTGCTCATTATTGAGATAATAAGTTGAATGTTAGAATGAACGCCAAGTTTATTTTGAGAATTTGTTATGAAATGGATAGAAAAGTTATTTGAAAGTTTTTTGTGGAATAGCCGCTTTATCATCATTTTGGCTGTCGTAGCAAGCTTGGCCGCTGGTGTGGCGATATTTTACATCGCCACAGTCGATGTTTATTTTCTGCTGCAACATGTGGCGCACTATGCAGATTCAGACTTGACCAATGAAATGCGTAAAACATTGCATGATGATACCGTTTCGCATGTGGTCGAAGTAGTGGATGGATATTTACTGGCCACCATCATGCTGATATTTTCTTTAGGGTTATATGAGCTATTCATCAGTGATATCGACGCTGCACAAGGTAGTAAGGCATCAAGTCGTGTATTGGTGATTCACGATCTGGATGATTTGAAGAACCGATTGGCCAAAGTGATCGTAATGATCATGATCGTGTCTTTATTTGAGCATGCGCTCAAGATGCAAATGACCACCACCGCTGATTTGCTGCACTTTGGCGGCAGTATCGCCTTGATTGGCTTAGCCTTATTCCTGATGCATAAAGGGGAAGAGCATCCTACCGAGAAACCTGCCGTAGAAAAGCATTAGCGGCAATTTAATTAGTGCAAGGCCTGACTTGATGAAAACCTAGTTAGGGGTGGGGATGCTGTTACCATCGGCATCCAGAATGCTGAGCTGATTCTCGTCAGCAAAATGCATCAACTGGATATAGCCTTCCGGGTTCACATCCTTGAGTTTTAAATCAACTGCAAGGCAGCGTACACCATTCACTACGCGTGGTTTGAGATAAGGGGAGTAACGCAACTTGCGATCAGCACCAAAGCTTGCATAAGTGCTGCACATACGGTCAACCCAGTCGCTGGGGCGGAATGGCTTCCCAGCGCGGGTCAGACCTTGAATAATGATTTCTTTAGGTAATGAACTCATCACAGTGCCAATAGGGGATTCAGATTGTGCGAATTATATCAGTAGCTTAATCGGTGTATTCAAAAACCTTGACGACTTTCTGCACATCACTGGTATTGCTAGCGATGTCTACTGCATCTGCCGCTTCTTGATGGCTAACGATACCCATCAGGTAAACGATACCGCCTTCTGTGATGACCTTAACGTAGTTGGTAGGAAAGCGGTTTTCCTTAACCATACGTGCTTTTACTTTTGAAGTGATGTAGGCATCATTATTGCGTTGTGGAAGCGTGCTTTTTTCTTCTACCGTCAATTCATTGGTGATACTTCTGACATTGTCGATAGTTTTCACGACTTGCTCAGCTTTTGCTTTTATCGCTTCTGTTAATGCTTCACCAGTGATCAGCACATTGCGGTTGTAGCTGGTGACATTGACATGGATATTGGCGATGCCGATGTTATCGTTAATGCTTTTTTCAGCCTTGATCTCAATGCCTTCATCTTCGATATAAGTGCCGGATGTCCGGCGGTCTGCGACCATTGCGCCACCCGCTGCTGCACCGCCGACTACCACAGGGATACAAGCTGATAGTTGTGTGGCCAGCGCCGCAGTCAGTAATAGTTTTGTTGTTAAGCGCATTTAATTCACTCCTAATAAAATACAATCGATTGCATCGCATAAGCAATGCAAGGTAAGCATATAGACTTCTTTAACGCGTGATGCGTTGTCATGAGGGACACCAATATGGATATCTGCATCGCCGAGAAGTTCAACTAAGGCGCCGCCATCGCCACCGCTAAAAGCAATTACAGCGATGTCTCGCTCTTTTGCCGCTTGAATGGCTTTGAGGATATTCTTGGAATTGCCGCTAGAGCTAATGACCAGCAGGATATCACCTGCATGCCCGAGTGCCGTGATTTGTTTTGAGAAGACTTTTTCAAAGTCGCCTTGGTTGGCGATGGATGTCAGTGTGGCGTTATCTGCACTCAAGGCAACAGCTGCAAGCCCCGGGCGCTCCAACTCATACTGATGCAACATGCGCGAGGCAAAATATTGCGCCAGTGTCGCAGCACCGCCATTCCCGCATACTAAGACTTTCTTTTCATTGAGCTGTGCTTGTGCGATCAAATCCGCTGCTTTTGCAATGGGGCCTGCGAGCAAGTCAGCCAGCTCTAGTTTTAAACGTCCACTCTCTTCAAAGTGAGTGGCTATGCGAGTGGTTAACTCCATAATCTGAGTATCTTCTTGATTAGATCAGGCATCGAACGCATTACGTATCCATTCAATATCGTGTAGGTCAAAGTTTTTCATCAGGATGGCATCAAAGCGACATGCACTATCACCATGTTGTTGTAAATAATGGGTGGCGGTGAGGATCAGTTTCTTTTGTTTTGCTGGTGTAATGCTATAAGCAGCGCCGCCAAAGTCAGTATTTTTGCGTAAGCGTACTTCAACGAATACGATGGTTTTGCCTTCCCGCATAATGAGGTCGATTTCGCCAAATCTGCATCGGTAATTCGTGCTAACGAGTATCAACCCATGTTGTTGCAAATGAATGGCAGCGAGTTTTTCTGCTTCGGCGCCGGATGATGATGTCTTGTCCTGCGCAATCACTTAGTATTTAGCTTATGGTAGTTTTTCAAGGATCACGCCATTTTTGCCAAAGCTCGCTAATGCAAGTTCACGTGATATCTCACCAGAGGTATTTAGCCGGATCTTGCCCGTAAGGCCAGTAAACGATGCTGCCTGATTCGGATGTTGGGCAATGATGGTCAATAGTTTGTAAGCATCAACGCCTAATGCAAACCAGCGTTGCATCTCACCTGGCGGCAGATTGGCTGATTCAGTCTCATATGCCGTGACCGCCGTACTGCTGTCTTCAAGTAACCAAGGCATATCCACGAACCTGATAGCGGTTAAAGGCACATCGTCCGGATTTTGCAGAATCCCGCCAAAAATGTGTGATAAACCGAATGTCGGGGTCGCTGGGTCAAGGTAAGGCCGTAATGTGCGTGCTCCATCAGCATTGGCTGCCATGAATATCATATCAGAAGGGGTATTGCCGATATCTGTTTTGATGGTGCCCAAGTCGCTGGTTGGCGTCACGGCTATTTGTAATTTTATCTGACCGCCATCAGCTACCCATGCTTCACTGAATGTCTTTGCCATGCGATTTTCCAACGGGCCATCTACCATGACGATGGTGGCTGATTGCATGCCTAATCCGCGCGCTATTCTTACAATCTGTTGCGCTTCATTGTCTATGGATAATCCATAGGTATAAAGGTTGGGGGTTGGGGGTATGCCATCGGGATTATTCAGGGCAAGTGTCGGGATATTGATCTTGCCTTGCGCGAGCGCTGTGACTTCATCTCTGGTCAATGGGCCGACGATCAACTGAGCGCCTTCATTGACTGCGCGTTGGTAGATTGTAGCGATCTCATCAGGGGCGCCATTGCTGGCATATATTTTCACTTCAGCAGTATCTTTTTGGGTTGCTTGGGCGGCCATGAAGCCACGCTCAATCGCATCTGACGCCGCATAAAAAGACTCAACCAGATAAGGCAGAATAAGTGCGATATGGTTGCCAGATGTAGCTGTCTCCGGCGTGTTCACGGGCGCTTCTTTACTAGCGAGTTGTTCCAGTAAAGGCTGCGCTATAAATGCGATGGCAGGGTGATCGGGATAAGCCACTTGCCAGCTCTTAATCGCCTGAGCATTTAGCGTGGGAGATTTGATCACGATTGCAAGGTCTATCCAGCCTTGCATGGTGGTATTCACGCTATCGCCGCGCATATCCACCAGTATGTCCTTGGATATACGTGTTAATGCTTGCCATGATGTGGTCTGTAATGCCCTGATATCATCTTCATTAGTCAAATAGCGCTCCGCAAGCAGGCGTTCCTGTAATGCACGCGATCCATCCGTCTGATTGTCATAGGCTAGTGCCAAGCTTGCATGTAAACTTGCGTTTGCTGTTGGCGAAAGCGTTTTATCCGCCTGCAAGGGTAAGAGTAGAATGAAGGTCTGATTGTAATCTTGCGTACTCGCAGCGATATTGCCTGCTAGTAATTTTGCATAGGGTGAGTTGCTGGGGATATTGGCTAAAGCGACTTGAGCGCAGGCGATGTCAGGTTTTTTCAGGCAGGCCAAACCATCCATAAAATAAGATTCAGCATTGGGTCTGGTTTGTTCCTGCGGTGATGCTGGGTTATTGCTGGAGGCTGGTGCGGCCATCAGCAAGCTGATTCCGAATAACCATTGAATAACAATGAAAGTAAGTAAACGTTGAGTCATAGCGGTACATTATATGTTGTAGCCACGCCGATTGGAAATCTACAGGATATTACCTTGCGCGCGCTTGATATTCTGAAGACGGTAGATGTTGTGGCTGCTGAAGACACGCGCCATACCGCTGGCTTACTCTCGCATTTTGCGATTCAGAAAAAGCTGGTTGCGGTGCACGAACATAACGAGCACAAATCGGCTCTTCAACTTCTTGAAAGACTGCAATCGGGCGAATCCATTGCTTTGGTGACCGATGCTGGTACGCCAGGCATTAGCGACCCCGGCGCTGTCGTTGTCGATATCCTGCGGGATGCCGGTATTACCGTTGTGCCAATTCCGGGCGCAAGTGCTGTTATCGCTGCATTGTCAGCTTCCGGTATTACAGCGAATGGCTTCACTTTTTACGGATTTTTACCCGCAAGTGGAGCACAACGCCGACGCGTGCTTGAGGAGCTAAAGCCGCAAACTAACACTTTGGTATTCTACGAAGCACCTCACCGCATATTGGATAGCATTGCTGATATGGCAACGGTGTTAGGTGCCCAGCGTAGAGTGACGATAGCACGGGAATTGACTAAGACATTTGAGACGTTTCATCGATGTGCGCTAGGTAAAGCCCTTGCCTGGCTTGAAAGTGACACCAATCAGCAGCGTGGTGAGTTTGTGATCTTGGTTGAGGCAGAAGCCGCGAAAGAGGTTGCGGATATCAGCGAAGAAACGGAACGTGTATTAAAATTACTTTTGGTCGACCTGCCTTTAAAACAGGCGGTCAAGCTGGCGACAGAAATCACGGGTGCAAAGAAAAATGCACTTTACGAATATGCACTTCAATTACAGACAAAAAACAAAGCATGAATAAACTAACTTTGACCCGCCCAGACGATTGGCATCTTCACCTGCGAGATGCCGCTGCGCTTGCTGCCGTCTTGCCCGATGCAGTGCGACAATTCGCACGGGCGATCGTGATGCCCAATTTGCGCCCACCGATCACAACGGCTGATCTGGCGATCACCTATCGTGAACGTATATTGGCGGCGTTGCCAGAAGGTGCCGATTTCAAGCCATTGATGACTTTGTATCTGACTGATAAGACCTCGCCTGAAGAGATCATTCGTGCGAAAGCGAGTGGCATCGTTCATGGGATTAAACTCTATCCAGCCGGGGCTACGACTAATTCGGATTCTGGTGTTACCAATTTGGGGCATTGCGTCAGGGCTATTGAAATGATGGAGAAACTCGGTATGCCGTTGTTAGTGCATGCTGAAGTAACAGACGCGAATATTGATGTATTCGATAGGGAAAAAGTATTTATCGACCGAAATATGCAACCTCTATTGGAGCGCTTTCCAGCATTACGTGTCGTGTTTGAGCATATCACGACAAAAGATGCGGCAGATTTCGTCACCTCAGCCTCGGCAAATGTCGCGGCGACCATCACGGCACATCATTTATTGATGAACCGTAACGATCTATTTACAGGCGGTATTCGCCCACATCATTATTGTTTGCCAGTGCTTAAGCGAGAAGAACATCGTTTGGCTTTGGTTGAGGCTGCTACTTCGGGTAATCCTAAATTCTTTTTAGGCACCGACAGTGCGCCCCATGCAAAATCTGCAAAAGAAACCGATTGCGGCTGTGCCGGTATGTACACAGCCCATGCCGCTATTGAGCTATATGCGGAGGCATTTGATAACGCAGGGGCACTGGATAAACTCGAGGCTTTTGCTAGTTTTTATGGGGCGGATTTTTACGGATTAGAGCGTAATCAGGACAAGATCACGATCACTAAACAGCCGTGGACTGTGCCTGAAAGCATTCCATTCGCTGGCGATGTACTGGTACCGTTGCGCGCAGGTGAGAAGATCGAGTGGCGTATCGTGTGAGACGAGACGGACGCGCTGGATTAGAGCGCTGGTGTAATACTTTTAAAATTTAGATCTGCTCGGCATTTAATTTTCCAAGCACATCAGATTTGCCAAGCAATAGTGCAGAAGTGATCTTTAGGCTGCCCAGCTTTTGAAAAAAAGCTGTTGGAGGTCAGAAATATCTCATGATTAGGTGCCGGATTCTTAAAGTCCACAGACATCATCACGCTTAAAGCGGTGATCGTCACTATTGAAAAAGCGAATAGCTTTTTCGCCCATCGTTGATCATTGCTTGTCTTATAACCTGACAATGCCATACCTAGCCAGTAAATGCCAATCACTGCAGCAACAGCAAGATAACTGTTGCCCGCGTATCCACTGAAAGTCAGCATTAATGTGGCGATGACGAAGGCTACGATATAAAGCACAATATGCTTTTTCGTCGTTAAAATCCCTTTTTCTACAGGGAGTACAGGTATCGAAGCCGCACGGTAATCATTCAGGCGGAAGATGGCGATGGCGTATGAATGTGGCATTTGCCACAAGCTGAATATCACCAATAAAATCGCAGCGCCCATGTCGAACTGATTGCTTACTGCGCAATAGCCGATCACTGGCGGTGCCGCGCCAGATAGACTGCCAATTAATGTGCCATAGACAGAATTACGTTTGAGGTAAAGGCTGTAAAGCCCGACATAGATTAGAAAGCCGCCCAGCGAGAACATGACGGTCAGCAGATTGGTGGTTGCGTATAAGAGGGCGATGCCTGCGATACCAAGCGCACAACCGTAAATGATCGCGGCTGTGGGAGAGATCAATCCAAGAACGAGGACGCGGTTCTTGGTTCTCTCCATCTTCTTATCGATATCACGGTCGATGTAGTTATTCAATACACAGCCAGATGCGATCACAAGCGATATGCCGAGTGCAGTCGCAATGAATAAACTGAAATCGATATTGCCTTGAGAAGCAAGAAAGAATCCGCCGGCAACCGAAACCAGGTTGCCGAAGATGATCCCTGGTTTCGTAAGAAGTAGGTATTGCTTAAACATCAGATGGGCTTTTAGTGCCTCATCATATTGTGATTAAGGTGGAACATGATCCATAGAGAACCAATCACCACGATTGCGATAATCAAAATAGTAAACACAAAAGCCAGCACGTTCCAACGCTGCTCTGATGAGTTATTCATGTGCAGGAAGTAAACCAGATGTACTAATATCTGCACCACAGCGAATAGTACGACAGCAATTAGTGTCGCCTGCGGGGTGAAGCTTGGATGCATCACCAATGCGAAGGGGATAACCGTCAGAATGATCGATAATACAAAGCCTATGATGTAAGACTTAAGACTGCCGTGGCTTGCGCCTGCATTGTCAGTATGCCCGTGTGCCATTTACATCACTCCCATCAAATAAACTACAGTAAATACGCAGATCCACACAATATCCAAGAAGTGCCAGAACAGGCTCAGGCACATCAGGCGAGTATTGTTCGTTGGTGTCAGGCCGTTCTTCCAAACCTGCGCCATCATCAAGAGCATCCAGATCAGGCCGCAAGTTACGTGCAAGCCGTGAGTGCCTACTAATGTAAAGAAGGCTGAAAGGAATGCACTGCGATCAGGGCCGTGACCAGCTGCGATCATGTGATGAAATTCATTGATTTCCATGCCCACGAAACCCAGACCAAACAGGAAGGTAACCGCCAGCCATGCGATGACACGCTGTTTGTTGCCTTTGTGCTGCGCCAACATCGCCATGCCGTAAGTGATACTACTGAATAGCAAGAGGAACGTCTCGATCAGTACATAGTCCAGTTCGAAGATGTCTTTGCCTGTAGGGCCACCCGCGAAGCTTGTGCTGAGTACAGCAAAAGCCGCGAAGATCGACGCGAACAAAATACAGTCGGTCATCAGGTAGATCCAGAAGCCGAAGACTTTCATTTCACCAGCATCATGATGCCCATGCTCTGCGGCATGTGCGTGATTGTTACTTAAGGTTTCGCTCGACATAATTTACGCCTGACTCGCTTTTGCTTGAATATGTTGATTTTCGATCTTCTCGATCTCTTTCACTGGCACGTAGTAATCAATGTCAGTGTTATAGCTGCGCACAATGACAGTGACTAGCATACCGATAGTGCCAACGATTGCCAGCCACCAGATATGCCAGATTAATGCAAAGCCGAACACAAGGCTGAATGCGCTGATCACCAAACCTGCAGCCGCGTTTCTTGGCATATGAATCTCTTCATATGGCGCAGGTTTTTGATTAACAGTGCCGTCAGCTTTCATTGCCCAGTAAGCATCCAGCTCTTTTATAACTGGTGTGTGCGCAAAGTTATAGAAAGGTGGTGGTGATGAGGTCGACCACTCGAGTGTACGTCCACCCCATGGATCGCCTGTGATGTCGCGGTTTTTCTCGCGATCACGAATACTGACGAATATCTGTAGCAACTGGAATGCGATACCAAGTGCAACGATGAATGCCCCAGCTAGTGCGACCAATAATAACGGATGCCATGCCGGATTGTCGTAATGGTTCAGACGACGTGTCATGCCCATAAAACCGAGGATATAAAGTGGCACGAATGCAACGAAGAAACCGCTGATCCAGCAGTAAGCAGCATAACGACCAAGTTTTTCGTTCAGCTTGAAGCCGAATGCTTTCGGGAACCAGTAGGCAAAGCCTGCCAAGTAACCAAATACAACACCGCCGATGATCACGTTATGGAAGTGAGCGATCAGGAACAAGCTGTTATGCAATACAAAGTCTGCACCTGGTACGGCAAGCAGAACACCTGTCATACCACCGATGGTGAATGTGATCAGGAAGCCAAGCGTCCATATGATAGGTGTTGTGAATTCAACGCGGCCACGATACATGGTGAATAACCAGTTGAATATCTTCACGCCCGTCGGGATGGAAATGATCATCGTGGCGATACCGAAGAATGCATTGACGTTAGCGCCAGCGCCCATCGTAAAGAAGTGATGCAACCATACGATGAATGACAACACGGTAATGACGATGGTCGCCCACACGAGTGAGGTGTAGCCGAATAGTTTCTTCTTGGAGAACGTCGCGACGACTTCTGAGAAGATACCGAAGGCTGGCAGAATCAGAATATACACTTCAGGGTGACCCCACGCCCAGATCAGGTTGACGTACATCATCTGATTGCCGCCAAGCTCATTGGTGAAGAAGTGCATGCCCAAATATCGATCCAGTGTCAGTAATGCGATGGTGACTGTCAGGATAGGGAATGAGGCGAGAATCAATACGTTAGTACAGAGTGCTGTCCAAGTGAATACGGGCATTTTCATCAGTGACATGCCCGGCGCGCGCATCTTCATGATGGTGACGAAGAAGTTGACCCCCGTCAGTAGTGTCCCTATCCCCGATATCTGCAATGCCCATATCCAGTAATCAACACCTACCCCCGGACTGTACTCAAGCCCTGATAAAGGTGGGTAAGCCAACCAACCGGTTTGCGCGAACTCACCAACTCCAAGAGAGATGTTGATCAGCGCGACACCGACAACGAACAGCCAAAAGCTTAGCGAGTTCAGGAATGGGAATGCAACGTCACGCGCACCAATTTGCAGTGGCACAACGATGTTCATCAAGCCCACCATGAAAGGCATGGCCATGAAGAAGATCATGATCACACCATGTGCTGTAAATATCTGGTCATAGTGATGTGGCGGTAAAAAGCCTTCAGAGCCACCTGATGCCACAGCCAATTGTGTACGCATCATGATGGCATCGGCAAAACCGCGAATCAGCATCACAAGTGCGACGACGATATACATTACACCGATCTTTTTGTGATCCACAGAAGTGAGCCATTCAGACCACAGGTAATTCCATTTCTTGAAATAAGTGATCAAAGCCGTTAAGCCTAAACCACCAAGGAATATACCCAGTAGTGTGACTACAATAATCGGCTCGTGATAAGGAACCGCGTCTAAAGTTAATTTACCGAACATGATTACTCCTTGCTCTCTGTATGTGAGGGCATTTCCATGCCAGCATGTGTATATTTAGCGACGATGTCTTCATACAGATCAGGTTTGACTGTAGCGAATAGCTCGACTGGGTTGTCTTGAGATTTAACTTCTAGCGCGGCGTATTTTTCTGCGCTTAAAGTTTCTGAAGAAGCTTTGACTTTGCTTACCCAAGCATCGAAATCTTCTTGTGGCGTCACCAAAGTATCGAATTTCATGCCAGAAAAGCCGTGACCGCTATAGTTGGCTGAGATGCCTTTGTATGTGCCAGATTCATTGGCGATGAGGTGCAGTGTATTCTTCATGCCTGCCATGGCATAGATCTGACTACCAAGTTGCGGAATGAAGAATGAATTCATCACCGTACCTGAAGTGATCTGGAACTCAACTGGCACATTGACCGGGAAAGCAAGTTGGTTGACTGTCGCGATGCCTTGTTCAGGGTAGATGAACAGCCATTTCCAATCCAGAGAGACTACTTGAATCACGATTGGTTTTGCGTCCGAAACGATAGGCTTGCGTGGATCAAGGGAGTGCGTGGTCTCCCAAGTAATCGTGCCGAGTACCAGAATAATCAGTAGCGGCACTGTCCAAACGATGGCCTCAATCTTGTTTGAGTGTGACCAGTCCGGGGTGTAAGTTGCATCTTTATTCGATGCGCGATATCGCCATGCGAATACGACTGTCATGATGATGACCGGAATCACCACGATTAGCATGAGTAAGGTCGCCGTGATGATGAGGTTCTTCTCATCTACACCAATCTGGCCTTTAGGATCCAGTAGTGCCATGTCACAGCCGCTAAGCATAAGCGTGGCGTACAGGGATGACAGTAGGCCAAAAAGTTTGGGGTATCGCTTTTTAATCATTTCACCATCTCGAAGTTGAGGAGTTTGCGTTGCGCATGAGTTTAATCAATGCCGTCCATGTGCGATGGGGAACTGAATACCCCGCATGCATGAATGGTGAGCGGAGTAAAGGGAGTGTGTGACTTGAAGATGACATCCCGTAACTTGATAAACCCTAAAGATAACCAGCCTATTATATATGAACAAGCAGCTAGTTCTCAATCACGCCATCTACTTTAGCTGAATTTATTTAGCTTGCATTCTGGCCTGTGAATATGCGTGCAGGATGCGCATCGGCATGCCGTGTTAGAATGGCATCGGAAGCTGGCTAGGCAGTCGCCGCTTGCGCAAGCAGGGGGAGGAAAGTCCGGGCTCCATAGAGCGGGATGACGGCTAACGGCCGTACGCAGCAACTTTTATATCGCAAGATATAAAGGCCAAGGCGAGGAATAGGGCCACAGAGACGAGCGTATTTAGTTACGGTGAAACGCGGTAACCTCCATCCGGAGCAAGGCCAAATAGGGTAGTAATGGCGTGGCTCGCGCTGCTACCGGGTAGGCTGCTTGAGCGCATGAGTAATTGTGCGCCTAGATGAATGACTGCTATCCGCAGAAATGCGGCACAGAACCCGGCTTATCGGCCAGCTTCCTTCTTTATATTCAAACTCCGCACGACAAAATCAAGCGCTTCGCTAATAGTCCTGATAAAGCACTTTCACTTAAAACGCTATCCCATTAATTATTAAGGGATTATTTTTTCGAGCAATTCTCGCTAAGTCATTGTCCCGTAAAGGAAAAATCATAAAAAAGGGCTTGCATCGCCCATTTTTTTTAACTATAGTGATCGGAAGTGGGGAAAAGTGGGTTTTTGTGGGAATTCTGGTCGGATTGTGAAGCTCATCTCCAAGTTTAGTTGATAGTCCGGCCAGGACTTCTTGCGGTTAAAACGCTTCGCTTCTGTCATTAAAGGGGTTTCATGTTTCGCGGTGCTACATCTTTAAATCTTGATGCAAAAGGTCGGCTTGCTGTGCCAGCTAAGCATCGCGACGCCCTGCAAGTGCAGTGTGCCGGCAACCTTGTGCTCACCGCGCATCCGCACCGTTGCCTGCTTTTATATCCTCAACCCGCATGGGAGCCTATTCAGGCGAAGATGATGTCCCTTTCCAGTTTCGATAAGCAATCCAGTGCGTTGCAACGCTTATTGGTTGGTTTTGCTGAGGATATCGATATGGATAACGCAGGCAGGATTCTGGTTTCCCCCGTGTTGCGGGAATTCGCTAGCCTTGAGAAGCAGGCGATGCTAGTCGGGCAAGGCAGTCATTTCGAATTGTGGAGTATGGATGCATGGCGTGCGCAATTGGAGCGCGCTATCGCGAATGAAGATATGGCGTTGCCCGCCGAGCTTGAAGGATTCTCCCTGTGAGCGCGCATGCTCACACCGCCCCTGATCTGTCTGTATCGCAACATATCCCGGTTTTATTGGATGAGGCAATCGACGCGTTGGCTATCAAGCCAGCGGGTACTTATGTGGATGGCACATTTGGCCGTGGTGGGCATAGCCGCAAGATTCTTTCAGCGCTTGGGGCGAATGGCCGTTTGATTGCGCTTGATCGGGATTTGTCTGCGATCAAGTCTGCTGAGGCGATTAAAGATGAGCGCTTTCAGATAAAGCATAGCCACTTTGCATCGATTAAAAAGGCTTTGCTGGAGGCGGGTATTGAGCAGGTGGATGGCATTCTGCTGGATATCGGCATCTCTTCGCCGCAGATCGACGAGGGTGAGCGTGGGTTTAGTTTTAGGTTCGATGGTCCATTGGATATGCGTATGGACCAGAGTCGCGGACAAACAGCGGCCGAATTCCTGGGGGTGGTGTCCGAGCAACAACTTATAGGGGTGATAAAAGATTATGGTGAAGAACGGTTTGCTAAGCAGATTGCAAGGGCGATTATTGCGGCGCGCACAGGGGGGGATGGCATCACCACTACAGGACAACTTGCCAAGGTCGTGGCAGGGGCGGTCCCAAAAATCGAACCTGGGCAAGACCCGGCGACGCGCACCTTTCAAGCTTTACGGATTTTCATCAATCAGGAGCTTGAAGAGTTGTCGTTAGTTTTACCTCAATGCTTGGACTTGCTGGCGCCTGAAGGGCGCTTGGCTGTCATTAGCTTTCATTCGCTGGAAGATCGCATCGTGAAAAGATTCGTCAAAAGTGAGCAGGATAGGGACGACCTGCCTGCAAACTTTCCGGTGCGTGCAAAAGACTTGCCGCAACCGCGCATGGTGGCTGTGGGGCGTGCGGTTAAACCGAGCGCTGCCGAGATCAAGCGTAACCCACGTTCACGTAGTGCTGTATTGCGCGTGGCGGAGCGAACTCATGTTGCGTAATCACGTGGTGAGTGGGTTAATCAGATGACAAGACTTAACTTGATCTTGTTCTTTGTGTTGATCGTTACCGCGCTCGGTACGATCACGGCTCAGCATAAGTCGCGCAAACTATATATAGAGTTGCAACAACATGAAGATGCGGCCAAGCAATACGATGTTGAATGGGGGCAATTGCAGCTAGAGCAAAGTACTTGGGCGATGCATGCTCGTATTGAGCAGATTGCCAGCCAGTCTTTACATATGCAGGTGCCTGATCCTAAGCGTGTGCAAGTCGTGCTACCCAATCAGGTGAATCGATGAGAACTGGGACGCTACCGCAACATATCATCCGATTGCCGGCTTGGCGTCGTCGGGTGCTATTGATCATTGTGCTGAGCGGATTCGCTGTGTTAGTCGGCAGGGGCGTGTATTTGCAAAGCCTGCATAAGGGATTTTTGCAAAAAGAGGGCGATGCGAGATATAGCCGGGCGATCAAACTTTCCGCGCATCGTGGCATGATTACAGACCGTTATGGTGAGCCTCTGGCGATCAGTACGCCTGTTGAATCCATTTGGGCGAATCCAACAGACGTCAACGCGACGACTGAACAGATTGGTAAATTGAGTAAATTACTCGACCTGAAACCGGCAGAGTTGAGCAAGAAGCTTGCTAATAATCAACGCGAATTTGTCTATGTAAAACGCAGGGTATCGCCAGAGCTTGCGCAACAGGTCATGCGCTTGAATATCGCCGGTGTATTTATGCAGCGCGAATATCGCCGTTATTATCCAGGCGGTGAAGTAACTACTCACTTGGTCGGTTTTACCGGTATTGATGAGAATGGACAGGAAGGCTACGAGCTGCAATATCAGGATTGGCTGTCAGGTAAGCCAGGTAGTCGCCGTGTCATCAAGGATCGCCAAGGTCATATCATTGAAGATTTAGAAGCAGTTAAGGTGCCGCAGGATGGGCATGATCTTGCCTTGTCGATCGACCGTAAGATCCAATATCTGGCCTATCGTGAATTGGCGCATGCCGTTGAAATAAATAAAGCGAAGGCTGGTTCTGCCATTGTGCTGGATGCCAAAACCGGTGAAGTGCTGGCAATGGTGAATTTGCCGACGTATAACCCGAATAATCCGGTGAATATGGCGGGTAGGTCACGTAATCGTGCGATTGTTGATACCTTTGAACCGGGCTCAACACTTAAACCGGTATCTGTTGGTGCTGCGCTAGAGTCGGGGCATTTTAAGCCGGATAGTCTGGTACAGACTGCGCCTGGTAGCTTTAAAATCGGCCCGGCCACTATTCATGATGCGCACACTGAGGGTCTGCTTACAGTGTCTCAGGTGATACAAAAGTCCTCCAATGTAGGTTCGGCCAAAATGGCCCTTACGCTTGAGCCGCAATATTTATGGAGTGTGTTTAACCGAATCGGTTTTGGTACACCTACCCATATCGGTTTCCCCGGTGAGGCTTCTGGCCGTTTGCGTAATTACAAGACATGGCGCCCTATTGAGCAGGCGACTATGTCTTTTGGGCATGGGATCAGTCTGACTTTATTACAGTTGGCACGTGCTTACACTGTATTTGCGAATGATGGCGAGTTGCGCCCGGTATCTTTGCTCAAACTGAAAGATGTGCCGGTGGGGCAGCAGGTATTCTCTGCGCAAACCGCGCACCAAATCAAGGATATGTTGGAGTTGGTGGTGCAGCCGGGCGGCACTGCGCCACGTGCGCAAGTGCTTGGTTATCGCGTGGCTGGTAAAACCGGAACTGCGCATAAGCTCGGCCCGGGTGGATACTTGGCGGATAAATATGTGGCTTCGTTTGTTGGCATGGCACCTGCGTCTAATCCGCGCTTGATTATCGCGGTGATGATCGATGAACCGAGTAACGGTAGTTATTACGGTGGTGCAGTTGCGGCACCCGTATTTAGCTCTGTAATGGCGGGTGCCTTGCGTATGTTGGCAATACCGCAAGATGCGCCAAACAACAATATCGTAATACCGCCTGAGAATGCGCCAGAGATCAAGGAGGTGGTATGACGACCTCTCTTTCTGAAGTACTTCAGGCTGCAAACGGCTTGACCTCTGATAGTCGTAAAGTCAAAGCCGGTGACGTTTTTGTGGCCTACTCGGGCGATAGCCATGATGGCCGTCATTTCATACCGCAAGCGATAGCCCAGGGCGCTGCTGCCGTGGTGTGGGAGCCGCAAGGATTTAGCTGGAATAACGAGTGGCGGCTTAAGCATGTTGCGGTTCCGGGTTTGCGGAAAACTGTAGGCAATATCGCAGATACGTTCTATGGCGAGCCATCGCAAAAGATGTGGGTGATTGGAGTAACTGGCACGAATGGCAAAACCTCATGCAGCCACTGGCTAGCGCAGGCATTGAATATCCTGAATCGTAAAACTGCCGTTGTTGGTACTCTTGGCAATGGGTTTATCAATGCCTTGTCTACTGCGATCAACACAACACCAGACCCGATACTTTTACATGGCATGTTGGCCGAATATTTGAAGCAAGGTGCACAGGCCATCGCGATGGAAGTCTCATCCCACGGATTGGATCAGGGGCGTGTCAGCGGTGTGCACTTTAATGTGGCTGTGCTTACAAATCTATCTCGTGACCATTTGGATTATCACGGGGATATGAATGCTTATGCCGCTGCTAAAAGATCACTATTTGCATGGGATGGCTTGGCGTGTGCTGTACTAAATGCCGATGATGTATTTGGTCGTGAGATCGCCCAAGAAATGCTGCAACGAGGTAAGCGTGTGCTTACTTATGGGTTGGATGCGGGAAATGTTCGCGGTACAGCATTACGTTTTAATGAGCATGGATTGAGCATGCATGTAGAGACGCCATTCGGTGGTGCAGATATTCAGGTTGGCGTGGTTGGGCGCTTCAATGCCTACAACGTATTGGCTGTGCTAACCGGCTTGCTGGTGTCTGATGTGGGCTTAAGTGATGCTGTCAATGCGATTGGTCAGTTAAAACCGGTGGCTGGCCGTATGCAGCAATATGGCGGCCAAGGTAAACCAGTAGTGGTGATCGATTATGCGCACACTCCAGATGCGCTTGAGAAAGTGCTAGCGGCACTGCGCGAGCAAGTGAGCGGCAAACTCGTGTGTGTGTTCGGGTGCGGTGGCGATCGTGATGCAGGTAAACGTCCCTTGATGGGCGCTGTTGCTGCGCAGTTGGCAGATGAAGTGGTAGTGACTACTGATAACCCTCGCCATGAAAAACCTGCGGAGATCATTAGCCAGATTCTTGGAGGCATAGATCAAGTCCCTTATGTCGAGATCGATAGAGAAACTGCGATCAACTTTGCTATCAGTAATGCCCAGCAGGGTGATGTTGTATTGGTTGCCGGTAAGGGGCATGAAGATTATCAGGATATCGCCGGCACGAAACATCCATTCAGCGATGAAGCCGTTGTAAAAGCAGCGCTTAATCAATATATAGGGCGGCCATCATGATGCGCCTATCTGAAGCGGCAAAAGCGCTTAATGGAAAGCTTATTGGTGAGGATGTCTTGTTCACTAGCATAGGTACCGATAGCCGCGCGATTGTAAAAGACCAATTGTTTGTGGCGCTCCGTGGTGAGCATTTCGATGGCAATGTCTATGCGCAAGAATCTATAGAAAAAGGCGCAGCAGCAGCGATGGTCTCGGACGACGCCCTCGATTTATCTGCTGGCTTGCAAGTGAGCGATACGCGATTGGCTTTGGGGCAGTTAGCAGCTTATTGGCGTAATAAATTTGATATTCCTTTAGCGGCTATCACCGGTAGCAATGGCAAGACTACCGTCAAAGAGATGCTGGCATCTATCTTACATGCGGCTGAAAGCGAATCTGCTGTGTTGTCGACCAAAGGCAACTTTAATAACGATATCGGTTTGCCACTGACCTTGCTGAAATTACGGAGCGAGCATCGCTATGCCGTGGCTGAGATGGGCATGAATCATTTGGGCGAGATTAGCTATCTGACCAAGATTGGCCGCCCGACAGTTGCGCTGATTAACAATGCGACTACGGCTCATGTGGGCGAGCTTGGTTCAGTCGAGATGATTGCACATGCCAAAGGCGAGATATTTGAAGGTCTCGCAGATGATGGCACGGCCATTATTAATGCCGATGATACGTTTGCGCCTTTATGGAAGACACTTGCAGGCAAGCGCCATATCACGACATTTGGCGTGGATGCGGTTGCTGATGTGAGTGCCGACTATCAGTTGGATAGTGATGGCAGTAGCTTGCATGTGCGGACACCATCCGGTGATATTGCTATCCGCTTACCTGTTGCAGGCTTGCACAATGTACGTAACGCACTGGCTGCGACTGCGGCAGCGCTTGCAATGGGCGTGAACCTAGCGAAGGTGAAGCAAGGTCTTGAGTCATTTGGTGGCGTTAAAGGCCGCTTGCAGCATAAAGCTGGCATCAATGGCGCCTTGGTGATCGATGATACTTATAACGCAAACCCTGCTTCTATGCGTGCCGCAATCGATGTCTTGGCAGCACGGAGTGGTAATAAGTTGCTCGTCCTTGGTGATATGGGTGAATTAGGTGATGACGCCTCGGCCATGCATACCAGCATCGGCCAGTATGCCAAACAATCTGGCATCTCCACTTTATATACGTTAGGTGAGTTAAGTCGTGACATGGCTGCGGCTTTTGGGGCGAATGCGCAACATTTTGATACTCCTGAGACGCTCGCAGCAAGTGTCGCGAAATCAATGACTACTCATTCGACTGTGCTGGTGAAGGGTTCGCGCTTTATGCGGATGGAACGTGTCGTTGGCTTGTTGGTTCAAGCAGATGAACAAAATATAAAAGCAAATATAAAAGATGGAGGAGCCCACTAATGTTGTTGGAACTCGCACGTTGGTTAGCCCACGATATACGTGGATTTAATGTATTCAACTACATCACATTGCGCGCGGTGATGGCTACTCTTACCGCATTGGGTATCTCGTTTCTGGTCGGGCCTGTGCTGATTCGTAAGCTTACTCAATATAAAGTAGGGCAATCGGTACGTGATGATGGCCCGCAGACGCATCTGGTGAAAGCAGGTACACCAACCATGGGCGGTACGCTGATTCTGGTAGCGATTGCGATATCGACCTTGTTGTGGGCCGATCTGGAAAATCGTTTCGTCTGGGTCGTGCTGATCGTGACCTTGGGTTTTGGTATTATTGGTTTCGTCGATGACTGGCGCAAGGTGGTCTACCGTAACCCTAAAGGTTTATCTGCTAAAGAAAAGTATTTCTGGCAAACCGTATTAGGCTTTGGTGCCGCTGCCTATCTTTGGTCTACCGCTACGACGTCTGCTGAGACGACTTTAATCATTCCATTCTTCAAAACAGTCGTGTTACCTCTTGGAGCAGTTGGCTTCATCGTGCTGACCTATCTGGTGATCGTTGGTAGCAGCAATGCGGTGAATCTGACAGATGGTTTGGATGGTCTTGCCATCATGCCAACTGTACTGGTAAGCAGTGCGCTAGCAGTATTTGCTTATGTGGCAGGTCACCTGTATTTCTCAAAATACCTCGGCATCCCATATGTGCCGGGCGCAGGCGAGCTGGCGGTGTTCTGCGCTGCGATGGCGGGCGCTGGTCTTGGTTTCTTGTGGTTCAACGCTTACCCGGCAGAGGTTTTCATGGGCGATGTTGGCGCGCTTGCCTTGGGTGCTGCGCTTGGTGTCGTTGCCGTCATCGTCAGGCAAGAAATCGTACTTTTTATCATGGGTGGCGTGTTCGTGATGGAGACACTATCGGTCGCCACACAGGTGACTTATTTCAAGTACACGAAAAAACGCTATGGAGAAGGGCGGCGCATATTCCTCATGGCCCCCTTGCATCACCATTATGAACAAAAAGGCTGGAAAGAGACGCAGGTCGTCGTCCGGTTCTGGATCATCACCATGATGCTGGTATTGGTTGGCCTTTCTACATTGAAGTTGAGATAGCAGAAACGATGAAACTGACGTTAACAGATAAACAGGTGCTGGTGCTGGGGCTGGGTGATACCGGTCTTTCAGCACTGCGCTGGCTTCATGGCCAGGGTGCGCGCCTGTCTGTTGCGGATTCTCGTACTGCTCCGCCTAACCTTGATTTGTTGGCAGTAGAGTTTCCAGCGTTACGTATATATGTTGGGCCATTCAAGCCAAAGATATTCGATGCGATAGACCTTGTAGTGATTAGTCCGGGTGTTGCCTTGGCTGAGCCTGAAGTACAGGCAGCAATCAAGCGCGGTATTCCTGTTGTTGGGGATGTCGAGTTGTTTGCACAGTATCGCCCACAATCTGCCAAGGTGATTGCCATTACTGGCGCCAATGGCAAGACTACGGTCACGACATTGGTCGGCGAGATGTGCAAAACGGCAGGCTTGAAAACCATCGTGGCTGGTAACATCGGCTTGCCAGTGCTTGATGCACTCGTGCTGCCAACGCCAGATGTCTATGTGTTGGAGCTTTCAAGTTTTCAACTTGAAACGACAAGCTCACTTAATGCCGATGCGGCAACGGTACTTAACGTGACTGAAGATCATATGGATCGCTATACAGGCATGATGGAATACGCGGCGGCAAAAGCCAAAGTATTCAATGGTGCCGGTGTGCAGGTGTTGAATCGTCAGGACAGCTTCAGCATTGGTATGGTGATCGATGGTCGCCAACAAGTGACCTTTGGTATGGATGCCAGCGATAAAGAATATGGTTTGGTCAATCAGGCAGGGCAACTGGCATTAGCCCACGGTAATACCGCCCTGCTAAAAACATCAGATCTTCACGTCACGGGTTTGCATAATGCAACGAATGCGCTTGCCGCCCTAGCTTTATGCCGCGCAATTGATATTGATTGGCAACCGCTCATTCAAGCTTTGCGTGATTTTAAAGGCTTGCCTCACCGTGTCGAGTGGGTGGCTGACATAGCGCAAATTGCATTTTTTGATGATTCTAAAGGAACGAATGTTGGCGCTACTTGCGCAGCATTGGCAGGTCTCAATAAACCGGGACAACCACAAAAAGTCGTCCTGATCGCAGGTGGCGATGGTAAAGGGCAAGACTTCTCACCCTTACGTGAGCCAGTGCAGACTAATGCGCGTGCAGTGGTGTTGATTGGCCGCGATGCACCGGTGATTTCTTCAGTATTAGCTGATACCGGCGTGACATTGATCAACGCAAGCACTTTGGAAGATGCGGTAGAGAAAGCATTCGCTGCTGCCAAGCCGCAAGATTCCGTTTTGCTTTCCCCCGCTTGTGCGAGTTTCGATATGTTCCGCAATTATGTGCATCGCGCGGAAGTATTCGTGAGCGCTGTACGGGCTTTAGCCAGCCGTTTGGCTGCTGCCCCTAAGTTAGGGGGAGCGCAATGATGTACATGCTAGGCGGACGTGAAAAAATCAGCTCACCCACTTATGACCAAGCCTTGTTATGGGTGACATTGATCTTGCTCGGTATCGGTCTTGTGATGGTGTATTCGGCCTCTATTGCGCTTGCCGAGGCGGATAGGGCTACAGGCCACCAGACGACTTATTTTCTGGTGCGTCAGGCAATCTATATCGCGATCAGCATTGCTGGTGGTTTTGTCGCCTTCCAAGTACCGACCGAGACATGGCAGAAGATCGCGCCTTATCTTTTCATCATGGGCATCGTGTCGCTTATATTGGTATTGATTCCCGGTGTTGGGCGCAATGTGAATGGTAGTCAACGCTGGTTATCGCTATTCGTGATCAATCTCCAGCCATCAGAATTCATGAAGTTGTTTGCCGCTATCTATGTCGCCGATTATGCGATCAGGAAATCAGCAGTGATGGATAGCTTTACGCGTGGTTTCCTGCCTATTGTCGTGGTCATGATGCTGATCGGCTGGTTGTTATTACGTGAGCCGGATTTCGGCGCATTCGCAGTGATCGCCTCTATCTCGATGGCGATTTTATGGCTTGGTGGTATCAATGCCCGCATCTTTGGTGGTTTGCTGGCTTTATTGCCTATCGCGATCGCAGGGTTGATCTGGAGCTCGCCATATCGTTTGCAGCGTGTGGTCGGTTTTATGGATCCTTGGGCAGACCCTTTCGGTAAAGGCTATCAGTTGTCGCACGCACTGATCGCGTTTGGTCGTGGAGAATGGTTTGGTGTCGGTCTTGGCGCCAGCGTTGAAAAACTGCTTTATTTGCCGGAAGCGCATACCGACTTCCTGCTTGCTGTGATTGCAGAAGAGCTTGGATTTGTCGGTGTCATCACTGTGATTGGCCTGTTCTCTTGGCTGGTATTGCGTGCCTTTGGTATTGGTAAAGAAGCCGTAGCCAATGAACGCTATTTCTCTGCTCTCTTGGCTCAAGGCATCGGTGTATGGATGGGCGTACAGGGCATTATCAATATGGGCGTGAATATGGGGTTGTTGCCTACTAAAGGCCTGACGTTGCCACTGCTCTCTTTTGGCGGCAGCGGTGTGTTGGCCAATTGCATCGGCTTGGCTTTGCTCTTACGAATCGATTGGGAAAACCGTCGTTTGCAAAAGGGCTTGCCGGTATGAGTAAGACACTCCTTATCATGGCGGCAGGCACAGGCGGGCACGTGATGCCGGGTCTGGCTGTGGCGGAAGCCATGCGCAATCGTGGATGGAATATCCATTGGCTAGGCACGCAGCATGGCATGGAAGGTCGTTTGGTGCCGCCGCACAATATCCCGATGACAGGTCTCAATTTCTCTGGCCTGCGTGGCAAAGGGTGGATGCACACGGTCAAAGGTATTTTCAAGCTTGTGGGTGCCACTCTCCAGTCATGGTCGCTTATGGGCACGTTACAGCCTAAGGTCGTGCTTGGCATGGGTGGTTACGTCACTGTGCCGGGTGGCTGGGCGGCGAGCTTGCGTAAATTGCCACTTGCCGTGGTGAATGCCGATGCAGCGCTATTGATGTCGAATCGTGCATTGGCGAATGCAGCGACTACTGTCCTGTTTGGCTTTAATGGCGGCGCTGAGTCGCTCGGTAAGCTAGCGGCAAAAGCCCATGTGACAGGCAATCCGGTTCGTAAAGAGATTACTGCATTAGCGGTACCAGAATCCAGATTCGATAAACGCAGTGGCCCGCTGAGATTATTAGTTGTGGGGGGCAGCCTAGGTGCCAGAGTATTGAACGAAACCTTGCCTCAGGCGCTTGCGATGCTCCCTGCTGAGAATCGCCCAATCGTGATGCATCAGTCAGGCGCGCAGCATGTAGAGGCTTTACAGGCTGCTTACGATGACGCAGGTGTTAGCGCCACAGTGTTGCCATTTATCGATGACATGGCAAAAGCCTATGCCGAAGCTGACCTACTGGTTTGCCGTGCAGGTGCGGTGACGGTGAGTGAGCTGGCGGTGGCTGGTGTGGCGAGTGTATTGGTGCCCTTGATCGTTTCCACAACTTCGCATCAGCAAGATAACGCACGTTGGATGGTAGAGCATGGTGCTGCGATCCACTTGCCACAGACCGAGTTGTCGCCAGAAAGCCTGGCAGAGCTATTACGTCACACCACACGTGAACAGTTATTAGGTATGGCACTTGCCGCCCGCAAACTCGGTCGACCAAGTGCTACGGAAGCTATCGCAGATGAGTTGGAGAGGATAGCCCTGCCATGAAGAATGTGAAGGTCACAAATGATGAAATCAGATCATGAAACATAAAGTCAAACAGGTACATTTCGTCGGTATCGGCGGCTCGGGCATGAGCGGTATTGCTGAGGTGCTGCTAAATCTTGGGTTTAGCATCAGTGGTTCAGACTTGGCTGACAATACGACGACAAGACGTTTATCCCGCCTAGGTGCCACTGTCTATCAAGGGCATCAGGCCGAGAATTTAGGTAAGGCTGATGTGGTCGTGGTTTCTTCCGCGGTGAACGAGGCTAATCCTGAAGTCATCGCTGCACGTGCTAATTTGATTCCTGTCGTGCCGCGTGCCTTGATGTTGGCAGAGTTGATGCGCTTCCGCCAAGGTATCGCCGTGGCTGGTACGCACGGCAAAACCACGACGACCAGCTTGATCGCCAGCATTCTCGCTGAAGCGGGTATGGATCCCACCTTCGTCATCGGCGGCAGGCTTGAAGCTGCTGGCAGCCATGCACGTTTGGGCACGGGCGAATACATCGTGGCAGAGGCAGATGAGTCGGATGCGTCATTCCTGCATCTCTCCCCTATTTTAGCGGTGGTCACCAATATCGATGCTGACCATATGGATACCTATGGTCATGATTTTGAAAAATTAAAAGGTGCCTTCATCGAGTTCCTGCAATGCCTGCCTTTCTACGGCATGGCTGTTGTTTGTATCGATGATCCGAATATCCGCGCGATATTGCCCAGTGTCACCAAACCTGTGATGCCTTATGGCTTCTCTGAAGAAGCGCGCATTCGCGCAACCAATGTACGTGCCGATGACGGCAAGATGCACTTCACTGTGCAACGTATCAACGGTGTGACGACTACGTTTGATGTCACGCTCAACTTGCCCGGTAACCACTATGTGCTCAATGCGCTGGCTGCCATCGCAATCGCGAGCGAATTGAATGTGCCCGATGCCGCGATCATCAAAGCACTTGCAGAATTTAAGGGTGTGGGTCGTCGCTTTGAACGATATGGTGAAGTGCCAGCCAAGAGCGGTGGCGAATTCACCTTGATCGATGATTATGGTCATCATCCAGTCGAAATGCAGGCAGTGATCGATGCAGCCCGTGGTGCATTCCCAGATCGCCGCCTTGTGCTCGCATTTCAGCCGCATCGTTATACCCGTACGCGCGATTGTTTTGAAGATTTCGTCAAAGTGCTTTCGGGTGCCGATATCGTCTTACTGACTGAAGTCTATTCCGCAGGTGAGCAACCGATCATCGCTGCTGATGGTCGCGCATTAGTGCGTGCTGTACGAGTGGCAGGCAAAGTCGAGCCGCTTTTTGTTGAAACAACAGCGGAGTTACCCGCCGCGATATTGGATATGGCAATCGCAGGTGATGTCGTCATCGTCATGGGTGCGGGCAGCATCGGGCAAGTCGCCGCCAATACCAAGGAGCTGGCAGCTTGATGGCGCTTCAGAATACATACGGAAAATTGCTGTTTAACGAGCCGTTGGCACGCTATACAAGCTGGCGTTGTGGCGGTTTTTCAGACCGTTTCTATATCCCTTCGGATATCGAAGACTTGTCTGTTTTCTTGCAAGGCTTGTTGGCAGAAGAGCCCGTGTATTTTCTGGGCTTGGGATCAAATCTTCTTGTTCGAGATGGTGGTGTGCGCGGCACGGTTGTGTTGATGCATAACGTACTGACTGCATTAAAGATGGATCAAGGGATGGTGTATGCAGCAGCAGGTGTGACCAGTGCCAAGTTAGCCAAGTTCTCTGCCAAGCAGCATCTTCATGGCGCTGAGTTCATGGCGGGCATTCCCGGTACCGTGGGTGGTGCACTAGCAATGAATGCTGGTTGCCACGGTAGCGAAACGTGGGAAATCGTGAAGAAAGTCGTGACAATCGATAAGCAAGGTCAATTACATGAGCGTGATAAAGCGGAATTCCAGACTACTTATCGTCATGTTGATATGCCGGATACAACGTTGGCTGGTAGTGCGCAGGCCACAGAGTGGTTTGTGGGCGCATGGTTCGATTTACATGCAGGTGAAGCTAGCGAAGCCGAGCAGAAGATCAAGAGTTTGTTGGCAAAACGTTTAGCCAGCCAGCCGCTGAATTGGCCGAATGCCGGTTCTGTATTCAGGAATCCGCAAGGTGATTTTGCTGCGCGTTTAATCGAAGCCAGCGGATTAAAAGGTTACCAAATTGGTGGTGCACAGGTATCAGAGAAGCATGCCAATTTCATCGTCAATGTAGATAAGGCCAGCGCAAAAGATATCGAAGACCTGATCGCCTATGTGCGTGAAACAGTGAAGCAGAAACAGGGTGTGGAATTGCAACAGGAAGTAAGAGTGATTGGAGAGTTGATCAATGGCTAGTGTTAACCAAATCGGTTTTGGCAAAGTCGCTGTGTTATTCGGTGGCAAATCTGGTGAGCGTGAAGTATCGCTAAAGAGCGGTGCGGCAGTGCTTGCAGCCTTGCATCGCCAGGGTGTAGATGCGCATGCTTTTGATCCAGCCGAAAAGCCATTGCACGATTTGGAGTCGTTTGATCGGGTGTTTATCGCGCTTCATGGTCGCTATGGTGAAGACGGCACTATTCAAGGTGCGCTTGAACTGATGAATATTCCTTATACCGGCAGTGGTGTCATGGCATCCAGCGTTGGTATGGATAAATGGCGTACCAAGCTACTTTGGCGTTCTGCAAATGTCATCACGCCCGATTTCGCATTGATCAATGCCAACACTGATTTTGCCGCTATTGAGCAACAACTTGGCTTGCCACTATTTGTGAAGCCCGCGAATGAAGGTTCCAGCATCGGCATCAGCAAGGTGAAGAAAGCCGGCGATCTGAAAGCCGCTTACGAGTTGGCTGCAAAATCCGACCCATTGGTGATCGCAGAACAGTTTGTCGGCGGGGGTGAGTACACCGTTGGCATTTTGGGTGATCAGGCATTGCCGATTATTCGTATCGTGCCCGCGAATGAGTTCTATGACTATGACGCCAAGTACCTGCGTGACGATACCCAATATCTTTGCCCGTGTGGCTTAAGTGCTGAAAAAGAAGCGCAGATTCAGGCTGAGGCTTTAGAGGCTTTCCGAGTAGTAGGCGGCCAAGGGTGGGGGCGCGTGGATTTCCTGATGGATGAATACGGCAAGCACTATTTCCTTGAAGTGAATACCTCTCCCGGTATGACAGACCACAGCTTGGTGCCGATGGCAGCCAAAGCGGCCGGGATGAGTTTTGATGCATTAGTCGTACATATACTGGAGCTAGCGCATGTGGGATAAGCCACAAGCCCTGAATTGGATCGCCAATTTCCTCTACGCATGTGCCGTGGTGTTGATGGTGTATGGGCTGCTATTTGTGGTGGTACATCTGCCGATCTTTCCTCTGCGTGAAGTGCGTGTGGAAGGTCAGATAAGTCATGTGACGCGTGAGCAATTGAAGTTGATCGTAGGTAAGCATTTGAGAGGTAACTTCTTCACGCTCGATCTGGCAAAGGCACGTGAGGCATTCGAGAAGCTGCCTTGGGCGCGCAATGTGAGCGTACATCGCCGCTGGCCCGACAAATTGGAAGTCGTGGTTGAAGAGCATCAGGAATTAGCGCGTTGGGGCAACATTGCACTGGTTAATACCTATGGAGAGCTGTTCCACGCAGCTTCTGATAGTGATCTGCCGGTGTTCTATGGTCCGGGCGATGGCGTGCATGAAGTCGCCGAGCACTATGGCAGATACAGTGCGCTGCTCTCAGTCACTGGAATGAAAGTATCAGAGCTGGTTCTGACGCCGCGCCGCGCATGGGAGATCAAGACCGACAAGCACATGGTGATCGAGTTGGGGCGTGAGCAGATGGATGAACGGCTTGCCAAATTTGCGAGCGTTTATAAAAACACGCTAACCAATCTCGGCGCCAATGTGCTGTATGCGGATTTGCGATATCCGAATGGATTTGCAGTAAGAAAGCCAGTGGCAACAACACCGTTGCCAAAAGTTACTACGGGAGCGGTCTGAGTTCAGGCTAATGAAATATATGACACACATGAATACTGGAGAGATCAATGAGCAGGATTAGAGATGACAAGAATCTCATCGTGGGGCTGGATATCGGCACCTCGAAGATTGTCGCGATAGTCGCCGAGTTACAACCAGAAGGCACACTCAAGGTGATCGGTCTTGGACAACACGTATCGCGCGGATTGAAAAAAGGCGTCGTCATCAATATCGACTCTACCGTGCAGGCCATTCAGCGCGCACTGGAAGAAGCCGAGCTGATGGCAGATTGCAAGATCAGCACCGTGTTCACAGGCATCGCCGGAAGTCACGTCAAGAGCTTGAATTCACATGGCATGGTCAAGATCAAGGATTCCGAGGTCACGCAGGCCGATGTAGAGCGTGTGATCGAAACCGCCCGTGCGATCGCACTGCCATCCGACCAACAGATCCTGCATATCCTCACGCAAGAATTCATCATCGATGGCCAAGAAGATGTGCGCGAACCACATGGTATGAGCGGCATGAAGCTCGAAGTGAAAGTGCATATCGTTACCGGCGCCGTGGCTGCTGCACAAAATATCGTCAAATGCATCAAGCGTTGCGGGCTGGATGTCAGTGATCTGATCTTGCAGCCCTTGGCATCAAGTCTGGCTGTGTTGACTGAGGATGAAAAAGAGTTAGGTGTGTGTCTGGTAGATATCGGTGGTGGCACTACGGACATCGCCGTATTTAAACAGGGTGCGATTCGTCATACAGCGGTAGTGCCGATCGCTGGTGATCAGATGACCAATGACATCGCCGTTGCTTTCCGTACACCAACGCAATCTGCAGAAGAGATCAAGATCAAGCACGGTTGCGCGCTACGCCAACTGGCTGATGCGCGTGAGGTTGTCGAAGTACCCGGTGTCGATGGCCGTGAGCCGCGACAGCTATCTGTGCAGACCTTGGCTGAAGTGATCGAACCCCGTGTCGTCGAGCTTTATGAATTCGTATTAGGTGAATTAAGACGCAGTGGCATGGAAGAAATGATCGCCTCTGGCATCGTCATCACGGGTGGTTCTGCCATGATGCGCGGCATGGTGGAGTTGGGTGAAGAGATATTCCACATGCCAGTACGTTTAGGAATGCCCCGATTCGTCGGTGGATTGTCAGAAGTGGTGGGAAATCCACGCTATGCAACAGGCGTGGGCTTGGTGTTGATGGGTAAGCAACAGGTGGAGCGTCAGATGCAAGGCCAAATGGAATCGACTTCATTCGGGCAGATGTTCAGCAAGATGAAGAGCTGGTTCCAGGGTAATTTTTAAGTAGTAAAGATTGCGTAGTCAGGCAGTTGTTTTTAGGCAGAAGTAAAACAGTACATACAAGGAGAAACAAGATGTTTGAAATAATGGATAGGGACTCGCAAGAGGCCGTGATTAAGGTGATCGGTGTAGGTGGTTGCGGTGGTAACGCAGTCGCCCACATGATCGAAAAAGCAGTTGGCGGCGTAGAGTTCATTTGCGCCAATACCGATATGCAAGCGCTCAAGAAGAGCCAAGCCAAGACTGTGATTCAGATCGGTACTGACATCACTAAAGGCCTAGGTGCTGGTGCACGTCCTGAGATCGGCCGTGAGTCTGCACTTGAAGACCGTGATCGCATCGCTGAGATCATCGATGGCGCTGATATGCTTTTCATCGCAGCTGGTATGGGTGGTGGTACAGGTACAGGTGCTGCACCGATCATCGCTGAAGTCGCTAAAGAAATGGGCATCCTGACTGTTGCCGTTGTAACCAAGCCATTCGCATTTGAAGGCAAGCGCACAAAGGTCGCACAAGAAGGTCTTGAAGAACTTTCCAAGCATGTTGACTCTCTTATCGTTATCCCGAATGAGAAACTGATGGAAGTATTGGGCGAAGATGTCCCTTTCCTGGAAGCATTCAAAGCGGCTAACGACGTGTTGCATAACGCTGTTGCAGGCATCGCCGAGATCATCAATTGCCCAGGCATGGTGAACGTCGACTTTGCTGACGTACGTACCGTGATGTCTGAAATGGGCATGGCGATGATGGGTTCAGCGCTGGCCACTGGCCCAGATCGTGCACGTATCGCTGCAGAACAAGCAGTAGCAAGCCCATTGCTTGAGGATGTCAACCTAGCGAATGCTAGAGGCGTTCTAGTGAATATCACTGCAAGTAGCTCTTTCAAGATGAAGGAATACTACGATGTGATGAACACGATCAAGGCCTTCACGGCTGAAGATGCAACGGTGATCGTTGGTAACGTATTTGACGAAACCATCGGCGATGGCTTACGTGTAACGATGGTGGCTACAGGCTTGAATGGTACGATGGCGCGCCGTCAGCAAAAACCTGAGTTGCGTGTGATGACACAGGTGCGTGACGGTACGACCAATCAGCCGATCTATATGGGTAACGAAGATGAGAGCCCTGCGGTATTCAGCTCCAATGGTCGTCGTTCGCAAGTAGAGGCGATGAAGATGCAAGGTGTGGAAGAATATGACATTCCTGCATTTCTGCGTAAGCAAGCCGACTAGTACTCAGTAGCTTACGAGTCGGCAAGCGCCGCAAATGTGCTATTATTTTGGGCTAACGATTTCGCATTAGCTAAGTGGGAATCTTTCTTGCTTTTATGTAAAAGCAGAAAGTATTTTTGAAGAAAGAATATAACGGTGCTCAAACAACGGACACTTAAAAACGTTATCCGCGCAACTGGTGTCGGGTTGCACAGTGGAGACAAGGTCGAGATGATCTTGCGGCCTGCTGCGCCTGACACAGGTATTGTTTTCCGTAGAACCGATCTGCCCGGTTCTGCTGAGATCAAAGTCGCTCCCCACTTTGTTACCGATACTCGCTTGTGTTCTGCCTTGGTTCACAACGAGGTTCGGATTGCGACAGTCGAACATTTGATGTCTGCACTTGCCGGTCTTGGCATCGACAATATCTATGTCGAATTGAATGCCGCTGAGATCCCTATCATGGATGGTAGCTCAGGGCCTTTCGTATTTCTTCTACAGCAAGCTGGCATCGTTGAGCAGGCTGCGCCCAAGAAATTCATTCGTATCAAAAAGACAGTTGAAGTGCATGAAGGGGATAAATGGGTGCGTTTCGACCCATATTTCGGTTTCAAGCTTGATTTCACTATCGACTTCAATCACCCGGTTTTTGAGCATAGCGGTAAACGTATCACCATTGATTTTGCTGATGACTCCTATATCAAAGAGATCAGTCGTGCGCGTACTTTTGGCTTCATGCATGAGGTCGAATACCTGCGCTCTAATGGCCTCGCGAGAGGCGGTAGTCTTGATAACGCTATCGTGCTTGATGAATACCGCGTGTTGAATAGTGATGGTTTGCGTTACGAAGACGAATTCGTTCGCCATAAGCTATTAGATGCGATTGGTGATTTGTATGTGTTGGGTCATCCATTGATCGGGTCGTTCACGGCCTATAAATCCGGTCATGCCCTGAATAACCAGATATTGCGTACTTTGCTTGCCGATGAGACAGCATGGGAGTTCGCGACATTTGATCGTTTTGAAGAGGCGCCGAGTGGGTTTCAAGTCCCTATCGGTATGCCACCTATGCTGCAATACACCTAAAGTGGCGAAGTTTTAACCATATGTTCTTTCTTCGCTTACTGGGTGTTTTAGGGTTGATTTCAGTAGCGATCTCTTTGGGTGTTTACTTTCTCTCTGGCGATAAACGCTACTTACGTTTCACCTGGCAATTGATCAAGTTCACGCTTGTATTGGTGCTTGTCACCATCGTTGTGATTGCCATTGGGCGTATCATTCTTTTCTAGTATTTTTGTCTTTGCAATCGTATTAGAAGCATCGCCATGTACATGGCTGTGTTAAGCTTTTTACGTGGCTTATGCCTTCATGCTTGTTAGGGTTTTTTTGATTCATTACGTCACTGACATAAGGTGTGCATGCGACTCTTAAAAGGCTTGTTTGGCCTGACTTTATTACTGAGCTCTCAGGCTTGGGCGCTCAGTACGGATGAATTGTTTACTAAAGCACGCGATGCTTATAAAGCACGCGATGATTTCGCTTTGTCCAACTATACCGACCAGATGCAGGCGCAGGGATATGTGCTGGCACCTTATGCCGACTATTGGTTGATGTTGCTACGCATGAGCCAGGCGGATAACCAGACCGTTCGTGCTTTTATCAATCGTTACCCGGATTTGCCATTTACCGATCGTGTACGTGGAGAATGGTTGAAAGCCTTGGGTAAACGGCAAGATTGGCAAACTTTCTTTGAAGAATTACCCAATTTCACCCGTGATGATGTCGCCGTGAGTTGTTATGCCTTGGATGGTCGTGCACAAACAGGCAATGTGGAAGCCCTCGCTTCTGGTAAATTAATATGGATGACATCAGCCGAGCAGCCCGCGAATTGCGAGCAAGTATTTGACCGTATGCAAAAAGCGCATGTGCTCAGTGACGATGATATCTGGATGCGTTTCAGGATGGCCATGCAAGACGGCAAGATCAGTGTTGCCAAGAATATCCCTAGCCGTATCTCAGGGTTCTCGAGTGCAGAGATCAAGCTGATCGATCGTGTGTATCAGAACCCGCAACAGGTGCTGGAAAAGAAAACCATCTCGCTACAAAGTCGCTACGGGCGTGAGCTTAATCTCTATGCCTTAGACCGCCTTGCCCGTACCCAACCGAGTTATGCCTTGGATATATGGCTGAAAATCCAGCCTTCTTTTAGCGCAGAGGATAAGAGTTATTTATGGGGGCGTTTTGCTTTGCATGCCGCCCGTCGTCATGATCAGGCAGCACAAGGCTGGTTTGATCGTGTACAAAAAGGTACGCTTGATAAAGAGCAATTAGCCTGGAAAGCGCGTACTGCACTGCGTGTTAAAGACTGGCCTAGCCTACAGGCAACGATCAGTGAAATGCCTGTTGCCCAGCAGGATGAATCAGTATGGCGTTATTGGAAGGGGCGGGCGCTACGTGAGCAAAAGCAGATACTTGCGGCCAATGTGATCTTCGTGCCGCTATCGCGAGAGCGTAGTTATTACGGGGTGTTGGCAGAAGAAGAGCTAGGTGATGTGATCAGCGGTGTTCCCAGCAGTTATAAGCCCGCCGAAGTCGAGATCAATACCATTGCAGGCTTGCCCGGCATACAACGTGCTGTGGAGCTATTACGCTTTGACATGCGTTGGGAATCACGCGCCGAATGGGCGTGGGCAACGCGTAATTTTGATGACAGGCAAATGATTGCCGCTGCTGAGTTGGCAGCGCGACAGCAGTGGTATGACTTGGCCATCATCACAGCGGATAAGACCAAGTTCATGCACGATTACTCCTTGCGTTATCCCACACCTTATCGTGACATGATGCAAAGTTTCTCTCGTGAGCAGAACCTTGATGAGGCATGGGTATATGGCCTCACAAGGCAGGAAAGCCGGTTTATCCATTATGCCAAGTCTGGTGTCGGGGCCGCTGGTTTGATGCAAGTCATGCCCGCGACTGCCTCATGGATAGCGAAGCGCATGGGGCTTGGCGGCTATAATAACGGCATGATTCATCAGCTGGATACCAACATTCAGCTCGGTACTTACTATATGCGCTATACGCTAGACTTGATGGATAATCAGGTGCTGATGGCAACGGCTGCTTATAATGCCGGGCCAAGCAGGGCCAAGCGCTGGGCAGCTACAGTACCGCTGGAGGGGGCGATCTATGCAGAGACGATTCCTTTCACTGAAACGAGAGGATATGTGCAAAAAGTCATGGGTAACGCTTATTTTTATGCACAGCAATTGGGTACGAAAATACAGACGCTCAAGCAGCGTATGGGTACAATTAGCGCTAGCGGCGGTACGCTTACGGTGGACGAAGCCGAGTAATAACGAAGCCTAGTAATCATGAATGCGTGCAAAAGAATAGTAAGCAGGAATAATATTAAGTGTAGGCACAATAAGAACTGATGTAGGGAAAACAATGCGTATTAAACAAGTCTGTGTGTTGGGTGGTTCAGGTTTTCTGGGCAGCGCCATCGTTCATAAGCTGAGTGCAGCGGGATATGATATCAAAGTGCTGACTCGCCGCCGTGAGGCAAGCAAGCACCTGATCTTGCTGCCCTATGTTCAAGTAGTTGAGTGCGATATCTTTAATGACGCCGCGCTTACACAGCAACTATCCGGTAGCGATGCCGTCATCAACTTGATTGGCTTGCTCCAAGAGAGTGATAAAGTTAGTTTTGAGACTGCGCATATTGAATTACCGCGCCGCGTGGCTGTGATATGCAGCAAGCTTGGCATCAAGCGATTACTCCACACAAGTGCACTGCCAGCCAGCCAAGATGCCTCCAGTGCTTATCTGCGGACTAAAGCGGCTGGTGAAGCTGCCGTGTTGGCTTTTGCCAGCGATATCAATGTGACGATCTTCCGGCCATCGTTGATCTTCGGGCGTGGTGATAGTTTTATCGGCATGTTCGCCAAACTCATCAAAGTATTACCGGTCATTATGCTCATCAAACCGGATGCCAAATTCCAGCCGATATGGGTTGAGGACGTTGCACAAGCATTTGTGAATAGTCTCGGCAATATCGAAACTTATGGCCAGCGTTATGATCTGGGCGGCCCAAGAGTCTATAGCCTGAGAGAGATCGTCGAGTTCGTGATCTTTGTCATGGGTAAAAAGCGCAAGGTCATCGGTTTGAACGACAAACTTTCCTATTATCAGGCTTACGCGATGGAAAAGTTGCCTATCAAGCTACTCACGCGAGATAACCTGCATTCGCTCGAGGTCGATAGCGTATGCGATGGAGCGATTTCTCCGACACTCGATGTTCAGCCTGCTGCGCTTGAAGCCATCGTGCCTGATTACTTGGTGAACGATAATCCGCGCAATCTATATAACAAGTTCCGTGGTCTTGCCGGACGGTAAACTTGTATGGGCTCCTATTTTTAAGGCGCGCGCTTTTCATGACGGGCTCTGAGGTGATGGCTTGAAGGTTTATACCGTAGGCGGTGCCGTCCGCGACGAGCTCCTAGGCCTCAAGGTAAAAGACCGTGACCATGTCGTTGTCGGTAGCAACCCTGCTGAGATGGAAGCCGCCGGTTATCGTCCTGTAGGTAAAGATTTCCCTGTATTTCTCCACCCTACAACGCAAGAAGAGTATGCGCTCGCGCGTACAGAGCGCAAAACGGGTAAAGGCTATAAAGGCTTTCAGGTATATGCCGCACCTGAAGTCACGCTTGAGCAGGATCTTGCACGTAGGGATCTCACAATCAATGCCATTGCGAAAGATGCAAATGGTGACTTGATCGATCCTTATGGTGGGCAGGCCGATATTCAGAGCCGTGTGCTGCGCCATGTGGGTGAAGCCTTTGCTGAAGACCCCGTCCGTATATTACGTGCGGCCCGCTTTGCTGCACGGTTCGCAGACTTTTCCGTAGCGCCTGAGACGTATGTGCTAATGAAACAAATGGTCGATGATGGTGAGGTCGATGCTTTAGTACCGGAACGTGTCTGGCAAGAGCTTGCAAAAGGCCTCATGGAAGCGAAACCATCCCGTATGTTCGAAGTCTTGCGTGAGTGCGGGGCATTAAAGCGAATATTACCTGAGGTCGATCGATTATTCGGCGTTCCACAGCCTGCCCAATATCATCCCGAGATCGATACTGGCATCCATGTGATGATGGTGCTGGATTATGCGGCCGCACAGGGCTATTCATTACCCATACGTTTCTCTGCACTGACCCATGATCTAGGTAAGGGGCTCACCCCTGCCGATATCTTGCCACGCCATATCGGTCATGAGCTGCGTAGTGTCGATCTGTTAAAAGATGTCGTTAAACGGCTGCGTGTTCCGAATGACTGTAAAGAGCTAGCCCATATCGTTGCCAAGTTTCACGGTAAAGTGCACCAGGTGAAAGAGATGCGGCTTGAGACGGTACTCAATTTTCTGATAGAGACAGATGCAATACGGCAACCACAAAGATTCAAAGAGTTTTTGCTTGCTTGTGAGAGTGATTCTCGTGGCAGAACGGGATTTGAAATGGCACCATTTCCTGAAGCTGATTTTTTATTGAAAGCCTTAACGGCTGCTACAAGTATTGATGCCGGGGCTGTGGCGCAGCAGTATGAAAATACAGAAGAAATTAAGGCAGCAGTGTTTTTAGCAAGATTGGATGCATTAAAATCTCTGGAAGCCTCTTAACGCTTAGGCATCCTCCTCTTTTATTGATGTAGGAATATTCTTACATCAGCTTGTACTTAGCACTGATAGCTAGTGCTTTCTTTGCTTCTATACAATACGCCGTGTGCTTTAGTGCTTAAGGTATCTCATTTTAAAGTTAATGAAAGTTTCACATGACCAAGAAAAGTATGTTCTTTGTAATCGCTTTATTTCTTTTCACTTCCATTGCTAATGCAGAAGTAGGCATTTCAGTGAGTGTTGGGCAGCCAGGGTTCTATGGGCAGATCGATATCGGCGACTATTATCCTCAGCCACAGGTGGTGTATGCGCAACCTGTGATTATCGAGCGCGTTCAGGTACGTCCTGCACCCATCTATTTGCATGTGCCTCCTGGACATGCCAAACATTGGTCAAGGTATTGTGGACAGTATGGGGCATGTGCCCGCCCTGTCTATTTTGTCCGCGATACTTGGTACAACGATGTATATGTGCCTAAATACCAAGCGCGCCATCATCCTGAACCACAAAAAGGTGGCCCGGGTAGGCATGATGATAAACATGGTCAAAAAGGTCGTGGCGATGACCATGGTCATGGGCCAGACAAGAAGTAACAACGGTAGGTGTGTTTTTAAGGCTTTAGAAAAGCGCAATGCAAACGATTGGCTGCATTGCGCTTTTGGACATACTTTTAATGTGGCGCATTCACCTTTGAGCCCGCAGTCGGTAATTCCACTTTCACAGCAAAACCAAGCAGGGCTGCGATGATAGCTGCGAGAGCTCCCAAGCCGAATGCCAATCGATATCCGTTATTGAGTGCGATGATCGGGTCAATCCCTTGGTCAAGTAGATTGTAAGTGAGTGCCGCGGCAGCGCTTGCCAGAATTGCTAACCCTAATGCACCGCCCATCATGAACGCTGTATTGACGATACCTGAAGCTAATCCAGATTCCTCTTGAGATACATCACCCATCGCAGCCAGCAATAGCGGGTTGAATGCGATGCCCGCGCCAAAACCGAGTAATAGCATCCCCGGTAGGACGTGCAGGTTGAAGTTCCCAGTAACAGGGGCGAACGCAAAAAGGCCAAGCCCGCTAGCGCCCAGTAGTAAGCCGATGACTAGCGGCGGCCTAATGCCGAAGCGCATGACAATCTTGGCGGAAACGCCGAGTGAAAGTACTGCCATAATCAGGTTAGATGGCAAGAACGCGAGACCTACCTGTAAGGCGCTATAGTTCAATACCAGTTGCAGATAAAGGGCTGAAATAAAGAACCATGCAAACATAGCCGCTGCCCACAATACCGCCATGATATTCACGATCGCTACGTTGCGTAACCTGAGGAAGCGCAGAGGCACGAGTGGAGCTGGAACGCGGGATTCGATGATCAGAAAGCCGATGAGTAGGGCGATAGATAGCGCCAGTAAGGTAAGCGTTTCCACCGACTGCCATCCGGCTTGATGCCCGTTGACGATGGCATATACAGCTAACATGAGGGCCGCGGTGATCGTTAATGCACCTCCGATATCCATATGTTTTATGTCAGTCTGTGGATGACCTACAGGTAAAAGTCTTAGGCAAATGGCATATACAGCGACACCTATTGGCAGATTAACGAGAAATATCCAATGCCAGCTCAATGTACTAGTCAGAATGCCGCCAAGTAGAACACCAACACTCCCGCCACCCGCACAGACGAAACCATAGATTCCCATGGCTTTTGCCCGCTCACCGGTTTCGGTAAAAAGATTCATGATGAGGGAAAGTGCAACGGCAGAGACGACTGCACCACCGATACCTTGAATCGCACGTGCTGTAATCAAGAGGGCTTGTGAATTCGCGATCCCGCATGCGAGTGAAGCGCCCGTAAAGATCACGATGCCCAGCAGAAAAAGTTTACGTTGCCCGAAAAGATCCCCAAGCCGCCCGCCAAGTAACAGAAAGCCGCCGAAGGTCAGCATGTAAGCGTTAACTACCCAAACCAGCGCTGTTTCACTAAAAGCTAAATCAGTGCGAATCGATGGCAGTGCTACATTAACGATGGTGGTGTCGAGGACAATCATCAACTCGCCTAGGCAAAGGATGATGAGCGCCAGCCAGCGTTTGCTGGCGTCGATTGAATGACTCATGGTATTCGGGGTTAGGCTAGGCCAAGCAATGCTAATTGCTGTTGCACATATTCCATTGGTTTGCGCTTGAAACCGCCCTTGGCAAATTGTTGCCAGCGCCCGATCACAAAACAAAGCATCAGGTTAGCTTGCGCATCGGGTTGTAACTGCTTGCCAGTTTGTGCTTCCGCGATACGCAGGCTTTGTTTCAGCGTGGATTCGATACGGTCAAATAATTGGTTGATACGTGTTTGCAGGCTGTCTTCTTCATTGACCAAGGCATCACCGATCAATACGCGTGTCATCCCGGGATTCTTCTCTGCGAATAACAACAGAATCATGACGATGCGTTGTGCCTGTTTCAGGCCATCAGCCTCTTCGGTGGTGATCTTGTTGATGAGGCCGAATAGCGATTGCTCGATGAACTCGATCAAACCGCCGAACATCTGCGCCTTACCCGCAAAGTGACGATACAGCGCTGCTTCGCTCACATCCAATTTTGCAGCGAGTGATGCCGTGGTGATCTTTTCGCGCTTGGGCGATTCCAACATCTTTGCTAGCGTTTCGAGGATTTGTTGTTTGCGTTCGCCTGCCATTGTTCGTCCTTATTTCTTTTATTTCCAGATATTATAACTTGATGCGAGTGAGTGCTAACACGCTATTGATTCTTGCATCTACATAGTTTGGTTTATTGAGTGTCTTCGTGACATAGACCGTTTTCATCCCCAGCCGTTTGGCTGTTCTTAATGCAGGTAAGCTGTCTTCGACCATGATGCAGTTGCCGCCGTTTACACCCAATAGTTTTAATAATCCGCTAAAGCCACGTAGGGATGGCTTAGGGTGGAATCGTGTAGATTCTATACTGAATACAGTCTCAAATATGTCCTGTATGCCAATCAAATCTAAGACTCTAGAGGCGTAAGCAATCGGTGCGTTAGTGAATACTACCTTACGTCCCCGGAGCCGTTGCAGGCTGTATCGCAGATTCTTTGCGGCAACGACCATTGCTGGTAACTCTGCAAATTGATGGGTGTTTTGCAGAAAGTGGTGCGGGTCTACGCCGTGGTGGCGTGTCAGGCCTTTAAGCGTGGCGCCATATACATTCCAGTAGTGTTGTCTTAACGCATGTGCCGCAGGTTCATCCATTTCTAGATGTTCCATCATGTAGCGCGTCATCGCCCGATTGAGATGGGGGAAGATGTGCGCGCTAGCATTATGGAGTGTGTCATCAAGATCGAATATCCAAACCTTAGCGGACATTGTTTGATTGCCAATGACTCGTTCCAAAGACACACCTACCAAACTTATTTAGCCTTGATCAGTGTGCCTACGCCTTCGTCTGTCAGCACTTCCAGCAACAAGGCATGCTCTACCCGGCCATCAATGATATGGACAGATTTAACGCCACTTCGCGCAGCATCCAATGCTGAGCTTATCTTCGGTAACATGCCGCCTGAAAGCGTGCCATCGGCGACTAAATCGTCGATCTGTTTAGGTGTCAGCCCCGTGAGCAATGTGCCGCTTTTATCCAGTACGCCGGGCGTATTCGTCAGTAAAATCAGTTTCTCCGCACCGAGTATTTCAGCGATCTTGCCAGCGACTACGTCAGCATTAATATTGTAAGTTTCACCTTCGATACCAACGCCGATAGGTGCGATCACCGGAATAAAGTCACCACCATCCAAGAAGTTAAGCAGGCTAGGGTCAATGCCCACGATATCGCCGACTTGGCCAATATCGATCATCTCATCCGGGTTTGTCAGGCTTTGAATCAGCAGTTTTTTTGCATGAATGAAATTACCATCTTGCCCCGTTAGGCCAACAGCTTTGCCGCCGTGTCTATTAATGAGGTTAACGATCTCTTTATTGACCTGGCCGCCGAGTACCATCTCCACGATATCCATGGTTTCTTCATCAGTTACCCGCATGCCTTGGATGAATTCGCCTTTTTTGCCGAGTCTATCCAATAGGTCATTGATCTGTGGGCCGCCGCCATGCACCACCACGGGGTTCATGCCGACTAGCTTGAGCAGGACGACATCGCGAGCGAAGCAGTCCTTTAAGTGCGGATCTATCATGGCATTGCCGCCGTATTTGATGACGATGGTCTTATCAAAGAAACGTTTGATATACGGTAATGCTTCAGCCAGTGTCTGGGCTTTTTGTATGGCGGTGGTCTCAGTAAGCATTGATGCACTCTAGTGAGGGAATGAAAGATTTGCGTATTTTACATTGAATATGTGACGAGGCTGTGTTCGATTTAAGCGATGTCTTCTATAATCGTTTCATAGCGACCAGAATCATTCAGGATGACCATGCCCAGTGATATAGAAATCGCTCAGCAAGCCAAGATGAAGAAGATATGCGAGATTGCAGATTCTCTTGGTTTACCTGAGGAAGCAGTCGAGCGTTACGGGCATTACAAAGCAAAGATAGACGTTGACCTGATGCAGGATTTTCAATGTCGACCGGATGGCAAGCTGATATTGGTCACGGCCATTAGCCCGACACCTGCAGGTGAAGGGAAAACCACGACTACCGTGGGTTTGGGTGATGCCTTAAGTCGAATAGGCAAAAAAGCCATGATATGCCTGCGTGAGCCAGCACTTGGCCCTGTTTTTGGCATGAAAGGCGGTGCCGCTGGCGGTGGCTATGCGCAAGTGGTGCCGATGGAGGACATCAATCTCCATTTCACGGGTGATTTTGCCGCCATTGCTTCAGCGCACAACCTGCTTTCTGCCCTCATTGATAATCATATCCATCATGGTAATACCTTAGGCATCGACCCGCGCCAAGTCACCTGGAAACGCGTGATCGATATGAATGACCGTGCATTGCGCCAAGTCGTCGTTGGTCTTGGTGGTAAGGTCAATGGGCAAGTGCGCGAAGATGGTTTTGATATCGTTGTGGCATCGGAGGTGATGGCGATATTTTGTCTTGTAAGCTCATTGCAAGAGCTCAGGCAACGCTTAGGCAATATCGTCATTGGCTACGGTTTCGATGGTCAGCGTATCAAAGCCAGTGATCTAAAAGCACATGGTGCGATGACGGTGCTGCTTAAAAACGCACTCAAGCCCAATTTAGTCCAAACGCTTGAAAATACCCCCGCATTCATTCATGGCGGACCGTTTGCGAATATCGCGCATGGTTGCAATTCATTGATCGCCACACGGCTTGCACTTAAGTTATCTGATTATGTAGTGACTGAGGCTGGTTTTGGCGCCGATCTGGGTGCGGAAAAATTCATTGATATCAAATGCCGTAAATCAGGCATCAAGCCTGATGCGTGTGTCGTCGTCGCAACCATACGTGCGCTTAAATATCATGGCGGTGTGGATGTTGATACATTGTCACAAGAAAATCTGCCTGCATTGGATGCTGGTATGGTGAATCTTGAAAAACACGTTGAAAATGTCACGCAGCATTACAAATTGCCTTGCGTTGTCTCCATCAATCGATTCACCTCGGATACAGAAGCAGAGCTGCAACTGGTGCAAAGCCGTATGGCAAGCAAAGGTGTGAATGTCGTTATTGCGGAGCACTGGGAAAAAGGATCAGCAGGGGCAGAATTACTGGCCTATGAAGTGGTCAGGTTAGCTGAAACTGCGGCATCTACCATGCAATATGTCTATGCCGATAACGATACGTTGTGGGAAAAGATGCATAAAGTAGCCACCAAGATATATGGCGCTACGGATATCACGGCCACTAGACGCCTGCGCGCACTGATTGAAAAACTCCAGACGGATGGTTATGGCCATTACCCGATATGTGTAGCAAAGACGCAATCTTCTTTTTCAACAGATGCCACTATTCGTGGGGCACCTCAAGGGCATATTGTCACTATTACTGAAGTTAGGTTAAGTGCAGGTGCTGAGTTTATTGTGATGATCTGCGACGATATCATGACCATGCCCGGACTGCCCAAAATCCCTTGTGCCACTAAGATTGATATTAATGAGCAAGGTCTTGTCATTGGCTTGTTTTGACTTTTTATAGTACCTAAAAACCTAATATCATTTTCTTTCGTCGGTAATTCCCTTTAGTTTCAACTGGATGACAAAATACGTCACCCTTATAAAAATACTTGCAAATCGTTTTTCTCAAGAGCATAGTGCATACATATTTGTTACATATTGTAACAAATATGTGAGTTAGGTGAGATGTTATGTAAGAAACATACTCTCTAGCCGATGCCGCTATCGTCATCTGGGTGAATCCGAACACCTGCAACAAACGGGCACCGACCAGACTGCATGTCTCTGTAAACTTTAGTTTTGGAGAAGCAAAATGGACAAAAAAATCAAAATAGCATTTTTGAGCGGTGTAATGCTCATTTCCTCGACCGCACAAGTGCAGGCTGCAACTGCGACAACCACGATGCTGGTTACCGCTACTGTGCTGACTAGTTGCCTTGTGACTGCGTTACCTCTTGCTTTTGGTAACTACGACCCGAGCAGTGTTACTGATCGTACAACGACTACAACGACTACCGTTACCTGCACCGGTGTCGCAAATAACTACACCCTTGCAATGAATGCTGGTACTGGTTCGGGTGCTACTGTGGCAGCACGTAAGATGACATTTGGTGCTTCAACGCTCAATTACTCAGTCTATACAACAGCGGCGCACACTACCGTATGGGGGGATGGCACAGCTGGCACTGGCACCGTAACGGGAAATGGGGTGCTGGGCGTGACTAATCACACCGTGTATGGGGTGATACCAGCAGGGCAGAGCCCCAATGCTGGTGCCTATAGCGATACGATCAATATCACACTCACATATTAGTCATGCATAGATCGTGGTGGGCAGCGACTTTTGTCGCTGTTGTGGGGCTGGCTATGCTGGTATCTGATGCCGCAGTGGGTGCAAGTGCCCTTCAGATTACGCCATTGCGGCTGGAATTCACCAAGCTGCAATCCATGACTACGCTTACTATCAAGAATCGCGGCACAACTGCGACCTTGGTACAGATGGATGTTTACAAGTGGACGCAACAAAATGGCGAGGACGTTCTTGAACCATCTCGCGATGTGCTGGTAAGCCCGCCTGTCTTTACTGTGGATCCTCATGGTGAACAGGTGATTCGTGCGGTGGTGCGCAGAAAGCCTGATGAGCAAAAAGAGATCACATATCGGTTATTTTTACGTGAGATTGCCGACCGAGCAACGGAAGAGTCGACAAATGAAACGGTGAGAGTATTGCTCGGTTTTAGTCTACCTATATTTGTGAAGCCCAATATTGCTTCCGAACACGATGTGGTATGGACTGCAAAAAAGCTAGCTGATCATAAAGTAAGCATCAAACTTAATAACCAAGGACAACAGCACCTCCAAGTATCTTCATTTCAGCTCGAAAATGAACAGGGCAAGATAATTACAGGGCAATCACAGATGTCCTATGTGCTGCCTGACAACCACCGAGAATGGATGTTAGATATAGAGGACCCTGACCCTGGCCCGACAATAAATCTGGTAGCAAAAACGGATAGTGGGGAGCTCCGTGAGAAATTGGTACTGGAGCGACCTTAGCTATTTTCTAGTATTGATGTCTTTGTGCAGTAACTTTAGTTACGGTACAGAGGTTGCAGACTATGACCAATCTGGTTTGCCACGTCCGCAGTTACATATGACCAAGAGCTTATTCCAAGAGTTGGCCTATGAAGCCAAAGTGAATGAGCAAGCCGACCAGGAGACAGTAGTGTTCCTTCGTACATCCAGTGGCTATTTGTTGGCATCCGAGGCGTTTCTGCAGCGCTCACGCATGGTATTGCCACCTGAGAGCGATGTGATTGAATATTATGGTGAGCGTTTTGTGCCCATCAATCAGCTACCTAAAGTTGATGTGAGTATCAATGAAAAAAATAGCGAGATTGCCATCACGGCACCCCCGGATATTTTTGTGCCGATTGAGATTGAGGGTAGGAAGCTGACAAAATCAGTAGCCGTTAAAGAAAATGGCGCATTCTTTAACTATGATCTGTTCGCGCAGAAATTCGATAGCGCGTCTCAATATGACGGACGTTTTGAACTTGGTATTTTTAATCATTATGGTGTCGGGCAAATGAATATACTGGCCCGGGACTTTAGTAATCAAAAAGAACTTATTCGATTAGAAACCAACTGGACAGTAGATCGTCCCGACGAGATGGCTAGTTGGCGGCTTGGTGATGGCATTAATAGTGGCGGAAGTATCGGCCGACCTATTCGTTTCGGTGGCATTCAATACAGTACCAACTTTGCAACCCAACCTGATTTTGTCGCGTTTCCTCAATATTCATTACGCGGTAGCGCAGCTTTACCATCGACCGTCGATCTCTATATCAATAATGTGCGTTCATTCAGCCAAGAGGTTGCCCCCGGTCCCTTTACGATCAATAACCTGCCTGTGTTGACTGGTAGCGGTGAAGCACGATTGGTGGTGCGAGATATGTTCGGACGTGAGCAGTTGATCTCCCAGCCCTACTATGCCAGTCGTACATTGCTAAAAAAAGGATTGAGCGATTATTCCTATGAAGGTGGGTTCGAGAGATTCAATTATGGATTCGTGAGTGATGACTATCGGGATATTTTTGCATCCGGCACCCATCGTTATGGCGTATCAGAGAAGCTCACAGTAGAGGGGCATGCAGAGGTAAAAGCCAAACAACAAACGGGGAGTATCAGCAATGTTCTTTTATTACCTAAGCTTGGCGTGCTGGATGGCACATTGGCCTTCAGTAACAGTAGCGGAAACGAGCGTGGTGGGGGACATCTTCAATCTGTCGGCTTTGAAAGGCAGAGCGCGGGGTGGAGTTATGGTTTACGCACTCAAATAGCTAGTCAAGACTTTAGGCAATTGGGTTTGCCAGAAGGGATATCCGCCCCTGCAAGGTTAAGTACGGTTTTTCTGGCATGGCATCAAGCTAATTTTGGATCGGTCAGCATGAATTATATCGACCAGAAGAACCGCGAGTTGGAAAATGCCCGGCTATTGAGTATCAATTATAGCCGCACGATTTTTGGTGACTGGTTCTTGAATGTGAATGCTTTCAAGAACCTCGAGAGTCAGGAAGGCTATACCGTCGGGTTCAATATCATCAAAGCGCTCGATAATCGTACCAGTGGCAGTATGTTCAACACCTATAGCCGTCAATTTCAGGAAAACTCTTTGCAGGTACAGCGGGCTTTACCCGCTGGCAATGGCGTTGGGTATCGTGCGCTTGTCAGCGATGGTACGTATCCTCGGCAAGAGGCGGGTGTGAGTGTGCAAAATGATATCGGTACCTATAGTGTGGATGCCTCTCACCGTAACGATATGGATGCTTATCGTATGACGGCAAGTGGGGGTGTTGCGTATGCAGGTGGGCATGCGGTATTGACTAGGCGCATTGGTAATGGATTTGCAATGGTTGATGTAGGTGGATACCCAAATGTAAAAGTATTTGCTGAGAATCAGTTGATCGGCATGACTGATAAGAACGGTATGCAGATCATTCCGAATCTGCGTGCATATCAGCGCAACCGCATCACAATTGACCCGACCGATATCCCTTTTGAAGTGCAGGTGGATGCGGTTGTCATGGAGGCTGTACCTTATTATCGCAGTGCCAGCTATTTGCGCTTTCCCATCCGAAAGGAGAAATCTGCAACGTTACACATTCGTCAGAGAAATGGTTTGCCCGTACCATCAGGTGCAGTTTTTAAGAGCGCAAAAGATGATGCTACTGGTTTTCCTGTTGCTGATCTTGGGTTTCTTTTCCTGAAGTATCTGGATAAAAAGAATCACTTTATAGGTAAATGGCAGGATAACGTCTGCGAATTCGATCTCGACTACCCTGAAACTCAAGACCCGATACCCTACTTGGGAGAGGTCTTCTGCAAATGACATCTTCATTATGGCTGTGCAGATATCCTAAGAGCGCTATTGCCGCCATTGCGATACTGATGGCGTCTTATGCGCCGCTAGCGCATGCAATTGCGATTTGTAGTGTAACCGCTACAGGGCCTGTGATTATCTACGACCCTTCAGATTCCGGTGACAACATTACCGGCGTGGGCTCGGTGACCGTATCGTGTCTGATTCTTGTACAAGTAACACCAGTGACTTATCAAATACAAATGGGGCTTAGCCCCGGTAATGCCAATTATACGAATAGGACCATGAAATTCTCGGGCAATAATCTTAACTACAATTTATATACCAACCCCGCACGCAATATCGTTTGGGGTAATGGTAGCTCTGGGACATCAACAAGAGGCGACAGTATTGCAGGGCTATTGGGAGTAACGGCTATTCCGTATGATATTTATGCACGCATCCCTGCCCATCAGTCTGTGACTGCGGGTGTTTACACCGATACGCTTAATATCCTGATTGTTTATTAGACTTTCTTGATAAAGACTTTTGAGCGGCGCTGTAGGTTGTAAAGTGCCTGCCTCTCATTAGGCAAAGCACTGACATCACGCTCTATGAATCCGCGTTCGATAAACCAATGTTCCGTACGTGTCGTCAGGACGAATAACGTCTTTAACCCTTTTACTTTTGCCTGTTCTTCACAGAATTGCAATAGACGATCTCCACGACCGCCTCGCCTGAATGAAGGGTGCACTGCCATGCAGGCAAGTTCTGCCGTTTTTTCCTTGGTGAATGGATAAAGTGCCGCGCAGCCAATGATGCGACCATCATGCTCCATCACATAGAACCGGTTGATCTCCATTTCCAGTCGCTCGCGCCCACGTCTTACCAAGACGCCTTCAGCCTCTAAAGGCTCGATGAGCTGTAATATCCCACCGACATCACCAATCTCAGCTTCACGCATCGATTCGAGCGGTGCTTCAGTAATCATGGTACCGATGCCGCTATGGGTGAATAGCTCCTGCAATATCGCACCATCTACATGGCGACTGATCATGTGCGTACGTGCAACCCCCTGATCGCAGGCCTTGATGGCCGCTGGCAGGTAATATAGTTCATCTTCACTGATATTCTGGCCGCCATTATTCTGCGTGTGGCGCAATAGATTCTTGGCCTTATCGGCTGTCATTTCGCGTAATAGCTCGCCACGGGCGTTGTGTACACCGCTGGAATCCATCAAAAAGATCAGTTTGTCGGCATCTAACGCAATGGCCGCATTGACGGCGACATCTTCCAGCGTCAAATTAAATATCTCGCCAGTGGGTGAATAGCCAAGTGGCGAGAGCAAGACGAGTTCGCCATCATCCAGTCTTTTCTGGATGCCGATATCATCGATCTTTCTTACCTCACCGGTATGTTGCAGGTCTACACCATCCAGCACGCCTAATGGTTTTGCGGTAACAAAATTCCCACTAGCCACGCGTATATCTGAACCTGCCATCGGCGAATTTACGATACCCATCGATAGTAAGGATTCGATCTCTACCCGTACAGCACCATTGGCTTCTTTTACCGCTTCCATGGCTTCGTCATCCGTCACGCGCAGGCCGTTCACGATCCTTGTTTGCAGCTTTGCGCGCTTTAGGCGCGATTCAATCTGCGGGCGTGAACCATGCACAAGTACCAGTCTTACTTCTAGGCTGGCTAACAGATTCAGATCGTGAGATAGCGCAACGAACTGCCCGTCATCAACGACTTCCCCGCCGAAGGCAATCACGAATGTACGGCCACCGAAGGCATGTATATACGGAGTTGCCGAGCGGAACCATCGCACGAAATCCTGCGGCTGTATGCTCGATTGTGTATTAGATAATGCGGTAGCTGAGGCTGGTGAATCCGTCTGTGCGTATAGGTAGGCTGGCGTGCAATCAAGTGCCGCACAGAGTTTGCGCAACATCTGCTCTGATACACCTTGCGTGCCGCGCTCTATGCGAGAGAGATTGCCGCTATCTGCGCCTACGACTTTCGCTAGTGCCTGCAAAGTCAGGTTGAGCGCTTTTCTTCTTTTACGTATCGATAGACCGATAGACATGATGACCCTTAGAGTTTCTGCGTATTTTGCATTATTATAAATAAATATACGAAAATCGCAAAAATTAAAAGAATCTAGTTGAAATCACCCCATAGCGTTTGCATCGCGGCGAGCGCTGCCATAGCGGCAGTTTCTGTGCGTAAGATGCGTTGCCCCAGTTTTACCGGCATGAACTCATGTAATGTGGCTAGTTGAATCTCGTCGTCTGTTAGCCCGCCCTCGCAGCCGATGAGTAAGCAAATATCGCCCGTTGGGGTGTTTAACGTTTTGAGTGTTTGGGTTGTATTCGGTGCAAGTGTGATGCGGGTGCCAAAATTCGGTGCACGGCTCAGCCAGTTTGGCAGCGATATTGGCGCCTCCACGGTGGGAATAAATGCCCGTCCTGACTGTTCGCTGGCAGATATGGCGATATTTTGCCAATGTTCACGACGTTTCTCCGCGCGTTCGCCGCTTAGTTTTACTACGCTGCGTTGCGTGGCGATCGGTTGGATGGCGGTAATGCCCAGTTCAACGGCTTTCTGTATCGTGAAATCCATGCGGTCGCCTGACGATATACCCTGAAGTAATGTGACCTTGATGGGCGACTCATTCTCAGCGGTTTGACTCGATTTTATTTTTACACTGACATCGTTTTTGTTGATGAATACCAGTTCCGCAAGGTAATTGATGCCGTCGCCATTAAAAAGTGTCGCGCTATTGCCCACTTGCATACGTAAGGCTCTGGACGCATGAATCGCTGAGTTGTTGGGGAGCTTGATGACCGCGCCGAGGGCAAGCTTAGTGGGGCAGTAGAAACGTGGAGATGCCATCTAATAATCCCGTGTAATCATGGAAGTAAATAATAGTGATAGAATAATTATGGTTATTCCGGTTTTGATTGATAGGCTTTGATCAAGATGCATTTTGATTAGGGTTATTTTGATTCAAGTGCATTGATTCATCATGCCTCAAGCGCATCTTAAAGTGAGCAATTTAAGGATTTTGTGGTGATATTGCAATGGTAAGTCTTCAGCCGCCTGTTTGTGATTTTGGTTGGAAAGCCCCTGATTTTAAACTCCCCGGTGTGGATGGCCGAATGTGGACGCTCGCCGATGTGCGTGGCCCTAATGGTACCCTGGTCATGTTTATCTGTAATCATTGTCCTTACGTGAAAGCTATCATGCAACGGCTGGTGGATGATGTGCGTGAGTTAAAAGCATTAGGTGTGAATGCGGTTGCCATCATGTCCAACGATGTCAATGATTACCCTGAAGATTCGTTTGAGAATATGAAGGTAATCTCCAATACATTTGATTTTTCATTTCCCTACGTACTTGACGATGCACAACTGATTGCAAAAGCTTATGATGCAGTGTGTACGCCTGATTTTTTTGGATTTAATGCCAGTCTTGAGTTGCAATACCGGGGGCGTTTCGATGCCTCAAGAAAAGAAACGGCTAATGACAGTAGCCGGGATTTGTTTTATGCCATGCGCGCAATTGCGCAGACGGGCGTTGGTCCTGTTGAGCAGATTGCGAGTATGGGCTGCTCGATTAAATGGAAAAGCGAAACTTAAGTGGCATGAATTTTGCGTTGATTTGAATGGATTTAGTCGCGTTAATTGAGCAATGATTTGCTTTGTGAGGGCGCGCAGAATAAAGGTTCTGTGTTTTTAGCCGTATTAATATTTTTAAACTAGAGTGAATCTTAAATTTTGCAATCACCCAGCATCAAAGATGTATTAGGAAAGCTGATCTCACTTACGGGTGAGCGGGATACAAATTCTTTAGAAATTTCCCTAGCGCAAACATTGTTTGATCTCGTCGCGCCGGGCGCTGTCGTGATCTATCGGGCAGTGAATATAGATAAACACATCTTCTCCGCAACGGCTATTGGCGATGAAGCCTATGATGGCATGATCCCCGACTCCTTGTTGCAGGCCTTGGAAGAGTGCGCCAGAACAGCCAAATGCGTTAGCTATAAGGGCGATGGTGCCTTGCCTGTCGAGCTTTATCCGCTGATGTGCGCAAAAAGCCAGCCTTTGGCCGTTGTCGCGATCGAATCTACCCAGCACGAAAAGCATTTTCATGAAGTCACTGAAATGCTGCTGCAGATCTACCAGAATTTTATCGGCCTTATCAACGACAATGAGCGCGACACGCTCACAGGCTTGCTGAACCGCAAGACCTTTGAACGCAAAATCGGCAAGGTTATTACGCAAATACAGAATTCAAGCAAGCGCAAGGATGACCAGTCCTCGCGTCAATATTTCCTGGCGATCTTTGATATCGACCATTTCAAGCATGTGAATGATCAATATGGTCATTTGATTGGTGATGAAGTGCTATTGCTATTCTCACAATTAATGACACAGGGTTTGCGTGATAAAGACCTGCTTTTCCGTTTTGGCGGAGAAGAATTCGTGGGCGTATTTGAGTGCTTGAATGCGGCTGAAATGCAGATGGTGCTTGATCGCTTCAGGGAAAAAGTAGGGGCTTTTTCCTTCCCGCAAGTTGGTCGCGTCACCATCAGTACCGGGTTCACCGATATTTCAGGGTTTGATGTATCGACTCAATTAATCGATCGGGCAGATTTGGCGCTCTATTATGCTAAAAATCATGGCCGTAATAGCGTGTATCGTTATGAGACGTTGATCGAGAGTGGTGAATTGCAAGAAAGCAAGATAGAAAGCGATATCGAGCTTTTCTAAAAAACCGAGTGGTTAAAATGAATGGTCGTAAAATAGCCCCGTTCTGCGGGGCTATTTTTTGTACCTTTTTAGTGAGTATGTCAGGTAATAGACCCGTCAGCCGCATGGTTTTAAATCCCGCTGATATGCGCAATATAAAATAACCCTGATAAAATGAATGGCTTGACCATTTTAATGAGCGGAAACAGGCGGTTTGCGCCGATTTCGGTCTTGCTCAAAGTGCTTAAATAAGCAATAATCACGTTTTTTAAACGCCTTTAAAAAAATATCGAAAACCAGTAGTAACATCCTGCCAGTATCAGGAATTTCGATTTAATTCATCTTGTGAAAGAATTTGAGCTTAGGTGGCTGACTGATCATTGGGTCGGCAGAGCACCTTTTCTCTTTAAACCCCTTGGGAGATATGTATGGCAGCAACCCGTGTAGATTTAGCAAATGCCATTCGTGCACTATCAATGGATGCAGTTCAGAAGGCCAATTCTGGTCACCCTGGCGCTCCGATGGGCATGGCAGAAATTGCAGAAGTATTGTGGAACCACAACCTGAGCCACAACCCAAACAACTCTAAATGGGCAAATCGTGACCGTTTTGTATTGTCTAACGGTCATGGCTCTATGTTGATTTACTCATTGCTGCATCTGACAGGCTACAACCTGCCAATCGAGCAGATCAAGACATTCCGTCAATTGCATTCACAATGTGCTGGTCACCCAGAATATGGCTACGCAGAAGGCATTGAGACCACTACTGGTCCACTAGGTCAAGGTATTGCTAACGGCGTTGGTTTCGCAATGGCTGAGAAATTGCTTGCTGACCAATTCAACAAGCCAGGCCACGAGATTGTTGACCACTATACTTATGTGTTCCTAGGTGACGGCTGTATGATGGAAGGCGTTTCCCACGAGGCTTGCGCATTGGCTGGCACATGGGGTCTGGGCAAGCTGGTTGCATTCTGGGATGACAACGGCATCTCTATCGATGGTCATATTGAAGGTTGGTACACAGATGACACGGCAGGCCGCTTCACAGCATACGGCTGGCATGTTGTTTCTGTTGATGGCCACGATTCTGCAGCTATCCAAGCCGCAATCGATGCAGCGAAAAAAGTCACAGACAAACCATCATTGATCTGCTGCAAAACGATCATTGGTAAAGGTTCTCCAAACAAATCCGGTTCACATGATTGTCACGGTTCTGCATTAGGTGATGCTGAAGTTGCAGCAACCCGTGCTGAAATCGGCTGGCCGCATGAGCCATTCGTCATTCCACAAGACGTATACGATGGCTGGAACCAAAAAGATAAAGGCGCAAAACGCGAATCTGACTGGAACGCTAAATTTGATGCATACGCTAAGGCATTCCCAGCAGAGGCAGCAGAGTTCAAACGTCGTATGAACAACGAACTGCCAACTAACTGGAAGGCTGAAACAGACAAGATCATCGCTGCTATCAACGAAAAAGCAGAAGGTGTTGCTTCACGTAAAGCATCACAAAACGCGATTACTGCATTAGCTCCATTACTGCCAGAGTTCCTAGGTGGTTCTGCTGACTTGACAGGTTCAAACCTGACAGCCGCTTCTAGCTTTAAGCATGTAAGTGCTAAAGAGCCAGGTAACTACATCTCTTACGGTGTACGTGAATTCGGTATGGCAGCGATCATGAACGGTATTGCATTGCACGGTGGCTTGTTGCCATTCGGTGGTACATTCCATATGTTCTCTGACTACATGAAGAACGGTATGCGTATGTCTGCGTTGATGCATCAACGTGTGATCTACGTGCTAACTCATGACTCTATCGGTCAAGGCGAAGATGGCCCAACTCACCAACCAGTGGAAAACACTTCTGGTCTGCGTTACATCCCACGTATGGATGTATGGCGTCCTGCTGATGCAACTGAGACTACAGTAGCTTGGGTTGCTGCAGTTGAGCGTTCAGACGGCCCAACTAGCTTGGTGCTTTCACGTCAGAACTTGCCAGGTATCAAGCACGATGCTAAAGACTTCGAAGCGATCCGTAAGGGTGGCTATGTATTGTCTGATGCGTCCGGCAAAGCTGATGTGATCATTATCGCTAACGGCTCAGAGTTGGATCTAGCTGTTAAAGCGGCTGCTGAGTTGACTGCTGCTGGTACTAAAGTACGTGTGGTTTCTATGCCATCTACTAACGTATTCGACCGCCAAGATCCAGCATACAAAGACAGCGTTCTGACCCCAGGTGTTGTTCGTGTAGCGGTTGAAGCTGCTCACCCGGACTTCTGGCGTAAGTATGTAGGTCTGGAAGGTGCTGTTGTTGGTATCGACACATTCGGTGAATCTGCACCGGGTGGCGTATTGTTGAAGCACTTCGGTTTTACAGTTGAAAATGTTGTGAAAACTGTTAAGTCAGTACTGTAAAATATAGGTAGTAAGACTAAAAAGGGGGCCTCTCTGTATGCGGCTCCCTTTTTGTTTATGGAAGGGTTGGAAATGACGATCAAAGTTGGCATTAATGGTTTTGGACGTATCGGGCGTATGGCATTCCGTGCAGCGATCAAAGACTTTAAGGATATTGAAGTTGTCGCGATCAATGACCTATTAGAGCCTGAGTATCTGGCGTATCTGCTAAAGCATGACTCTGTGCATGGGCGCTTTGATGGTGATGTTTCTGTCAGCGATAACCATCTGGTTGTGAACGGCAAGACGATTCGCCTGACTGCTGAGAAAGACCCTGCTAACCTGAAATGGCGTGAAGTGGGCGTCGAGGTCGTGATCGAAGCGACGGGTTTCTTTCTCACTGAAGAGACTTGCCAGAAGCATATTGATGCTGGTGCCAAAAAAGTCGTTCAATCTGCACCATCCAAAGATGACACGCCGATGTTCGTTTATGGGGTGAACCACGATAGCTACAAAGGTGAAGCGATCGTTTCTGCCGCCTCTTGTACGACCAATGCATTGGCACCTGTTGCTAAAGTATTAAACGATACCTTTGGTATTAAGCGCGGTTTGATGACCACCGTACATGCTGCCACAGCAACGCAAAAGACAGTTGATGGACCATCTAACAAGGATTGGCGCGGCGGTCGCGGTATTCTGGAAAATATCATCCCTTCATCTACTGGCGCTGCTAAAGCTGTCGGTAAGGTAATCCCTGAATTGAATAAGAAATTGACGGGTATGGCGTTCCGAGTACCGACATCTGACGTCTCAGTGGTTGACCTGACCTGTGAGCTGAATAAAGAAGCGACTTATGCGCAGATCGTCGATGCGATGAAGGCCGCTTCAGAAAGCGGCCCATTAAAAGGTGTGCTAGGCTTTACTAACGAGAAAGTGGTTTCTACTGACTTCCGCGGTGAGACATGTCCATCTGTCTTCGATGCGGATGCAGGCATACAGCTTGACCCGACTTTTGTGAAGGTCGTGGCTTGGTACGACAATGAATACGGCTATACATGCAATCTGATGCGCTTGGTGCAGCATATCGCCTAAATGGCAAGCTAAGCTGGTCAAGGTGAGAGGTATCGGATGTATTTGTCCGGTGCGATAAAAAATAAAGGGAAAACATGTCCGTAATAAAAATGACCGATCTGGACTTGAAGGGCAAACGCGTTCTTATACGCGAAGACTTCAATGTACCAATCGAGGCTGATGGCAGCATCGCTGACGATGCGCGTATTCGTGCCACTCTGCCAACCATACAGCATGCGGTTGCCGCAGGTGCGAAAGTCATGTTGATGTCCCATCTTGGGCGCCCTAAAGAGGGTTCATTGGATTGTCGTCCTGCTGGGGAAGATAGCTTGGCGCAGATCGCTGCCTATTTGCAAAAGCTAGTAGGTGTGGATGTTGCGTTCTACCGGGATTGGTTAGGCAAAGACAAAGCTGCTTTGGCTGGTATGAAGAATGGTGAGATCGCCATGCTTGAGAACGTTCGCTTTAATGTGGGTGAATGTAGTAACGATGAAGCGCTTTCACGCCAAATGGCTGAGCTGTGTGACATCTATGTAATGGATGCTTTTGGTAGTGCCCATCGTGCACAAGCTTCTACGCATGGCGTGGCTAAATTCGCGCCGGTCGCATGCGCTGGCCCTTTGCTAGTGAGTGAGCTGGATGCGCTTGGAAAAGCGCTGGATCAACCTGCGCACCCGATGGTCGCTATTGTCGGTGGCTCTAAAGTCTCGACCAAGCTTACTGTGATGGAATCGCTATCGCATATCGTCGATCAATTGATTGTTGGCGGTGGTATCGCGAATACATTCATTAAAGCTGCCGGACACAATGTCGGTAAATCATTATTTGAGGCAGATCTTGTTGATGTGGCGAAAAAGCTCATCGACACTGCAAAGTCTGAAGGACGTGATATCCCTATTCCCGTCGATGTAGTAGTGGGTAAGAAGTTCGACCAGAATGAAACGGCGATTACCAAAGATGTCGATGCAGTTGAAGATGACGATATGATTTTTGATATCGGTCCAAAGACTGCAGCTATCTATGCCGAGTATCTTAAAAAAGCTGGCACTATTGTATGGAATGGCCCTGTTGGCGTATTCGAGTTCGATCAGTTCGGTCAAGGCACTAAGGCGCTGGGGATGGCAATCGCCGAAAGCCCGGCATTCTCTATCGCGGGGGGTGGCGATACATTGGCAGCGATCTACAAATATGGTATCGCAGAACGTATCTCATATGTGTCGACCGGTGGTGGTGCTTTCCTTGAGTTTCTTGAAGGTAAAAAATTGCCAGCGGTTGAGATCCTGGAGCAACGTTTTTCAGCATAATTGGCTCAAGTTTTGGCTAAATCAATAAAGGGGGCAAACAGCCCCCTTTTTGTTTTCGGTGAACAGGCATACTATTAAAGCGGTCATATATATTCAATGTGTAGCAAAACAATGAGGTGAGCCATTGAATCTCCGCAAAACAAAGATCGTCGCAACGCTGGGTCCTTCGTCAAATAGTCGTGAAGTATTGGAATCACTTTTTGATGCAGGCGTAGATGTCGTCCGACTTAATTTCTCACATGGTACGGCGCAAGATCATATCGACCGTGCCATGCTGGTCAGAGAGATCGCTACAGAAAAACAGCGACCTGTTGGTATCTTGTGTGACCTACAGGGGCCTAAAATCAGAATAGGTAAATTCGTTGATGGGCGCATCCTCCTTAAAGTCGGCGATAAATTTATCTTGGATGCTCAATGCCCTTTGGGTAATCAGGAGCGAGTGGGGCTGGATTATAAGACATTGCCATCGGAAGTAGATCCGGGTGCGGTATTGCTGCTTGATGATGGTCGTATCGTCATGTTCGTCGATGCTGTGGAAGGCGAGGAGATACGGTGCACCATCAAAGTGGGCGGTATATTGTCGAATAATAAGGGCATCAACCGCATGGGTGGGGGGCTTGCGGCGGAAGCATTAACTGATAAAGACAAAGCCGATATCAAGACAGCTGCTGAATTAAAAGCGGACTATGTTGCTATCTCATTCCCGCGTAGTGGTGCCGATGTGAACCTAGCGCGTGACTTGGTGAGAGCCGCTGGCGGGCATGCCAGCATCGTTGCCAAGATCGAACGCGCAGAGGCCATTGATGCGCTGGAGGAGATCATTACAGCATCTGATGTGATCATGGTTGCACGGGGTGATTTGGGTGTTGAGGTAGGTGATGCTGTTGTCCCCGGTTTGCAAAAACGCATGATCCGGATGGCTCGTGCGCAAAATAAAGTGGTAATTACAGCTACACAGATGATGGAGTCGATGATTGCTAACCCTATCCCGACTCGGGCTGAGGTCTCTGATGTAGCGAATGCGGTGCTGGATGGCACCGATGCCGTCATGCTCTCAGCCGAAACCGCAGCAGGGCAGTACCCGATAGAGGCGGTAGCGGCCATGCATCGGGTATGTATGGAAGCCGAAAAAGAATATTACGAAGATAGCCTGAAGCCTCAGGTGAATCAGGCTTTTAAAGCAATCGATGAATCAATCGCCATGGCAACCGTATATACAGCCAAGCATCTCAAGGTAAAAGCAATTGCGGCCATCACCCAATCGGGCGCCTCGGTTCTATGGCTATCCCGCTCAAGTACCAGTGTGCCTATTTATGCGCTGACCCCTGAGCAAAGTACGCTTCGAAAACTCACTTTGTATCGTGGTGTTTACCCGTATCGTATGGAAATGGATACCAAAGATCGAGACAAAATATTGCACGATGCTGAAGAAGTGTTGTTGAGTCGTGGTGCCGTTGAGAGTAATGATTTGATCTTGCTGACCATCGGTGAGCCGATTGGTAAAGCGGGTAGTACCAACACCATGAAGATCGTTAAAGTCGGCGAGCATAGGGAAAATTAAGGAGTTCAGATGGCATTGATTACCCTGCGACAATTATTGGATCATGCCGCTGAGCACGCCTATGGCGTTCCCGCGTTCAATGTCAATAATATGGAACAGGTGCAGGCCGTTATGCAGGCGGCTGATGCATGTAACAGCCCTGTGATTATGCAGGCCTCGGCAGGTGCCAGAAAATATGCAGGTGCGGAATTTCTCCGCAGTCTGATTGATGCTGCTGTAAAAACCTATCCACATATTCCCATTGTGCTGCATCAAGATCATGGCGCTTCATTTGCGGTATGCCAGCAATCTATCGATTCAGGATTCACCAGCGTGATGATGGATGGTTCATTGTTGGACGATGCCAAGACACCTTCCAGCTACGAATATAACGTGAGTGTGACTCAGCAAGTCGCCAAGGCGGCCCATGTGGTTGGTGTTTCTGTTGAAGGCGAGCTAGGCGTGCTTGGTTCTTTGGAGTCCGGCTTGGCAGGTGAAGAGGATGGCGTTGGTGCCGAAGGGCATTTGGATCATTCGCAACTGCTAACCGACCCTGATGAAGCCGTGGATTTCGTCAACAGGACCAAGGTAGATGCCTTAGCGATAGCGATCGGCACGTCACATGGGGCTTATAAATTCACACGCCCACCTACGGGCGAGATATTGTCGGTAGACCGCATTAAATTGATACACAGTCGTTTACCGAACACGCATTTGGTCATGCACGGTTCATCTTCAGTGCCGCAAGAATGGTTGAAGATCATCAATCAATACGGTGGGGAGATTCCTGAGACCTATGGTGTGCCGGTGGAAGAGATCGTCAAAGGGATTCAACATGGTGTGCGTAAAGTGAATATCGATACTGATCTACGCATGGCATTTACTGGCGCAGTGCGTAGCTTTCTTGCGCATGATGAAAATAAAAAAGAGTTCGACCCACGAAAGATATTACTGGATGCAACTAATGCCATGCAGGCTTTATGCCGAGAGCGTTTTGAAGCCTTCGGCTCCGCAGGTAATGCCGCTAAAATAATTCCTATTTCGCTTCAAAAGATGGCTGATCGATATAAATAAGCTGCTCTCCAGTTATGTCCTTTTGGCAAAGCAGCATTTGCTATGTCTTTCTCCGGAAGAAGTGATTCTGACAACAATATCCCACTCATAGACCTCAGGTATAATATAAAAATAACAGCTTAATGAGCGCACCTTATGCAACCGAATAAATTCAGCAAATTAGGACAATCCGGCATCGGCTTCGTAGAGCAGGCAATGCTCGTCTTTATTACGCTGGCAACCATTGTTGCTACTGGCCAAGCGGTTGTGCATATATGGGTGGCGAGTGCAGTGACGGTCGCTGATCTGCTATTACTGTTCTTGTATCTTGAGATACTGACGATGCTGAACCATTATCTTGGGTCAGGTAATCTACCTGTCAGGTACCCGCTTTATATCGGCATCATCGCGTTGGCGCGATATCTGGTGCTTGATATCAAAGAGCTTGAAGCTTGGCGGATATTTGCGGTTTCAGCTTCTATTTTACTGATCGCGATTGCGATCCTGATCGTGCGATATGGACATGTGAAATTCCCATACTCAGATGCGCATGAGCATGACCATCATTCTAAATAGTGATTTGATATAAAGGTAATCGTTTTGACTACACCGCTTATGCAATCGAGTATCAAAAGCCTGAAGTTGATTAACCAAGGCAAGGTACGCGATATCTATGATGTCGATGACAACACGATGTTGTTGATCGCCAGTGATCGCCTTTCTGCTTTCGATGTGATCTTGCCAACGCCGATTCAGGGAAAGGGAACGATACTTACCGAGATTGCCAATTTCTGGTTTGCAAAATTAGGCCATATCATCCCTAATCACCTGACGGGTATAGACCCAGATTCTTTAGTGAGTGACCCTGCTGAAAAAGCGCAACTGGGTAAGCGTGCGTTAGTGGTTAAAAAGCTTAAACCGTTGCCTATCGAAGCCATTGTGCGTGGGTATCTGGCTGGGTCGGGGTGGAAGGAATACAAAGCAGAGGGCACCGTTTGCGGCATTAGTTTGCCGACGGGATTGCAGGAAGCTTCCAAATTGCCAGCACCTATCTTTACACCATCAAGCAAGGCGGATGTAGGCGATCATGATATCAACATCACCTTGGATCACGCTGCCAAACTGCTAGGCAAAGCGCTGGCTGAAAAGGTCGCCAATGTCAGTATCCAGCTATATAAAGAAGCCGCGGAATATGCGCTAACACGCGGTATTATCATTGCCGACACCAAATTCGAATTTGGTTTGGATGAGGCTGGCGAGTTGTATCTCATCGACGAGATATTGACGCCAGATTCATCACGCTTCTGGCCTGCAGATCAATATGTGGTCGGTAAGAATCCGCCAAGTTTCGATAAGCAATATGTGAGGGATTGGTTAGAGTCCACTGGCTGGAATAAAGTCGCGCCTGGGCCTGAGTTGCCATTGGATGTTGCTTTGAAAACTAGTGAGAAATATCGTGAGGCCTATAAAAAGCTCACAGGTAAAGAGTTGCTTGTCTGAAGCAAACGCTTAAACAGATATACCAGACCTTAAAGGTAGAGTTCGCAGTCTATCGCTTGGCGATGCATCATCCGCTGACGCCAAAGCTGGCAAAATTCCTGCTTTGGCTAGCGCTAGGTTATCTGCTATTACCTTTTGACCTGATTCCGGATTTTATTCCCCTGATTGGTCAACTAGATGATGTAGTGATCGTACCGGGATTGATATATCTGGCATTAAAGATGATTCCCCCTGAAATTATGATTGAATGCCGAGAGCAAGTAAGGAAAGAAATAACGTAATGACTGACTTTAATGAATTGATTACTGGTTATCGCCGTTTTCACGATAACTATTTTGCGAATGATGGATTATTATTTGCCGAGCTTGCCCATGGGCAAAAGCCCAGCACATTAGTGATCGCATGTTCTGACTCACGCGCTGACCCTGCGATCGTGATGGATTGCAAACCGGGTGACCTCTTTGTTGTCCGTAACGTTGCGAACTTGGTGCCACCTTATGAAGTGGGTGGTGGTTACCACGGTGTGAGTGCCGCGTTGGAGTTTGGTGTTTGTGCTTTAGAGGTACAGCACATCATCGTATTGGGGCATCGCCAATGCGGTGGCATTAAAGCATTGGTCGAGGGTCTGCCTGATGATGGTGAGATAGGTGAGTTTGTCAAACCATGGGTGAATATCGCGCGTCGCGCTTCTGAGCGGGTGGACGTGGATCATCCTAATTTTTCTAATGAAGAAAAGGCTTGCGCCTGTGAGCTAGGCGGTGTGCTCGTTTCCCTTGAGAATCTAGCTACCTTTCCATTCATCAAATCGCGTGTTGAACAAGGCAAGCTGAAGTTGCATGGCTGGTATTTCGATATCATCAGCGGTGAGATGTTGAGCTACAACCCAGACACACTCAAATTCAGTACCTTGGTATAAAATCCATCCCTGAATCTACAGGATAATAATTTACAGATCGTCGTATATATTTAATCGAATCAACTGAGGAAAAAGTAATGTCTTTAAGTAAAGTGCCAGCAGGCAAAGATCTGCCAAATGATTTCAACGTCATCATTGAGATCCCAATGCGTGGCGAACCGATCAAGTTTGAAGTGGATAAAGAATCCGGTGCTGTATTCGTTGACCGTTTCATGGGTACATCCATGCATTATCCATGTAACTATGGCTATATCCCGAATACATTAAGCTTGGATGGCGACCCGACTGACGTGTTGGTCGTGACCCCCATCCCATTGCAGTCAGGTGTCGTGATCCGTTGCCGCCCAATCGGCGTTTTGACGATGGAAGATGATGGTGGCATCGATGCCAAAGTATTAGCTGTGCCTATCGATAAAGTCTGTTCTTTATATAAAGATGTGAAGTCTTATAAAGACTTGCCTGAATGGACGATCGCACCTATCGCCCATTTCTTCGAGCACTACAAAGATCTGGAAAAAGGTAAGTGGGTCAAGGTTGGTGAATGGCAAGATGTTGAAGCCGCTAAAGCTGAAATTGTTTCAAGCGTCGCACGTTTCAAATAGTTATTGCATCTGAATAGTGCTCGAAAGAGCACTATTCACCCACTTGCAGTAGTAATCCGCGTTCCCTTGCTGCATGGAAGAATCTCTGGAACACGATGATCCCGGCGCTTAGCCAAACGATATTGAGTAGTCCAGCAATCACTAGTTGGTATATATCGAAATGATGCTGGAAAAGCAGCGCTCGCATGCCTTCGAATATGTGGCTCGCAGGTAGTATCCATGCAACCGGATGCAACCACGTTGGTAAGGTCGATACCGGATAGAAGACCGCACAAATAGGCTGTAATGCGAAAATGGCCGCCCATGCGATACCTTCTGCGCCCAAGCCGAACCTAAGCAATAGTCCCGCGATCACCAAACCAATACCCCATGCCATGACCAATAAGTTAAAGAAAAAAGCAATGAGCGGTAAACCCATATCAAAGAGGTTGTAATGGAATAAAGGTATGGCGACCAGCGTTGCGCCGCCGACCCCAATGAGTGTTCTTATCAGGCTTAGCAATAACAAGCTGCTGATCATTTCACCTGGTCTTAAAGGGCTAACAAACAAGTGCCCTAGATTACGTGAATAAATCTCTTCCAAAAATATAAGTGCAATACCTAATTGCCCACGAAACAAAACATCCCATAGCAGCACGGCTGAAAGTAATACGCCGGTAGCCTGTGCGACATAACTGCTATTTTGTTGCAGAAATATGGAGATGAAACCCCATAACACCATCTGCACCGTTGGCCAATAGATCATTTCGATCATGCGTGGCCATGAGGTGCGCATGAGGTAGAGATGGCGCAGAACGACAGCCCCTATACGTCGAGGCGAAAAGGCAATATCTGCTGTTGTCATCAGGCGATCACCTCATTATTGCGCGCAATATCGATGAAGACCTCTTCCATCGAACGCTTGCCATATTTCTCAACCAGCATTTCTGGCGCACCGCTGTCTACAATGCGGCCTTGGCGCATCATGATGACATCGTCTGCCATACGTTCTACTTCGGCCATATTGTGCGAGGCAAGTAATATGCTGGCGCCTGTATCCCGCTGGTATTGTTCAAGATAACTGCGGATGGAGTCTGCTGTATCAGGATCTAGCGATGCAGTCGGCTCATCCAGCAACAAAAGTTCAGGTTTGTTAAGGAGTGCTTTTGCTAGAGAAACACGGGTTTTTTGCCCGGCAGATAAACGGCCATAGCGTCTATCCAGTAAGTCGCTTAGATCAAGGGCTTCTGCAATCTCTGCGATGCGTGCTTTTAATTTTGGTAAACGGTAAAGATGACCGTATACAGTTAGATTCTCTTTCACACTAAGCCGTTGCGGTAGATCGACATAGGGCGATGAGAAATTCATGCGATGCAATAGACGATAACGGTGTTGCAGCATATCTTCACCTAATATCGTGATGCTGCCGCTTGTTGGAATCAGCAAGCCTAGCAGCATGGTGATGGTCGTTGTTTTTCCCGCGCCATTACCACCCAGTAATGCCGTAGTACTGCCTTTTCTAACCTTAAAGCTGATGCCATCTACGGCATTGATCTTTTCAAAGGTCTTATAAAGACATTCGACTTCGATGATATGTTGCCTATCGCTCAAAAGAACCCCCAAACCATTTTCAGGCCGACGATATAGAGAAGTAATGCAAAAAGGCGTTTGAGCACCACAGACGAAAGGCGTTGTGCAATAGCTGCACCGACTGGTGCTGTGAAGATGCTGATAGCAGCAATCCCGATCAGGGCTGGGATATAAATAAACCCGATACTGTATTTAGGTAAATGTTCGATACCTATGCCCGTGAAGATATACCCCGCTGTAGCTGCAACTGCTAATGGCAATCCCACTGCGGCGGATGTGCCGACCGCTTTCTGTGCAGTAAAGTTGTAATACATCAGTACAGGTACTGTTAATGAGCCGCCGCCGATCCCCACCAAACTGGAAAGCAATCCAATCATCGCGCCTGTCACCCCAGTGCCAAAGCTCCCCGGCAAATGTGTATGCGGGCTTGGTGAAAAATTCAGAGCCATTTGCGTGGCCACTACAAGTAAGAATATAGCAAAGATGATCTGTAGCCAAACGCTATGCAAACTAGCAGCGAGCAGTGCGCCAAGGACTGTGCCAAAGATAATGCTTGGCGTAATGCGTTTTACTGTATCCCAATTCACATTGCCTTTGAGGTGATGTGCCCTTGCAGAGGCAATAGACGTCAAGATGATCGTCGCCAGCGAAGTGCCCAGCGCCATGTGCATGATATGTGCTTCAGGGAAGCCTTGGCTCACGAAAGCAAACACCAGAATAGGCACGATTACCGTGCCGCCGCCAACCCCGAATAACCCTGAGAGTACGCCGGAGAATGCGCCGGCAGCAAAGTAGATTAAAAAGTCATGGAGAATCAAAAGAGATCAATACCTGATACGTTGAGTTTGTGAATGAACGCCTGTAAACCGGTCAGGTTCTGCTAGATAATCTTGCCAGCGCATCACCAAGCTCTGAACCGCTCAGTTCATCGGCTAGCTTACCCAATGATGTGGCCGCTTTTTCGCTCAACTTGCGAATGTTTTTATCAGTCTTGCGGGCGCCAGATTGCACTTGCACTTCAACGCGAATTGAAGTAACTTCGAGTCCTTGTTTTTGCAACTTAGTTAATAAACTCGGCAGTAATAATTTAATTTTAGCGGCGACTGCGCCGTTAGCTGCATATACAGTGAGTCTTTTGTGCTTCAGGGTGCCAGCCTGTGTATGTGGTCTGAGGGGTTCCGGTGTAACGGTATTCCAAGCTTGTTGTGAGGCGCTTAAGTCTTGTGCATGGCCAGATAAGGCCAAAAGCTCAGGGCTTCCTCTAAACACTGCTTTAAATTGCCGCACCGTGCGAACCTCTCAAAAGGGGAATTGCTTGAATATTATTTTTGTTTCTAACAACATGGCAAAGCCAAAGGTCCTGTCTTTACGACAAGTGATTATCGCTTTGGTTTTACTCATCGTTGCTATTGTGATGCTGACTGTGGCAATCATTCTGCCACAATCGAAGCACAAGCACCAAGGCGTCGTCCAGTCGCTTATCCCCTCAGCTCTTAATCTGCTTAATCCGCAAGAACATATCGACGCACTGGCCATTCAGCTTGGTGAGATACAGGCACGCGTGATGCGCTTGGATGCGCTCAGTGATCGATTATCCACTGTTGCGGGTATCAAGGATAAAGAAACCGAACAAGCTGTACCGCCACCTGGGCAAGGTGGCCCGGAAAAAGACGGGTATGGACTGACGGAAGAAGAGCTACAGCAAAAGATATCCGAACTGATGCTCGAGCTCGATAGCAAAAGCGAGCGCCTGAATAAATTAGAAACTGCCTTGGTGCATCAGAGTATGCAGAGAAACGCCATTCCTAATATGCATCCTGTTGATGGCGCATACAACTCATCAAGTTATGGCTGGCGCGTAGACCCCTTTAGCGGAAAAATGGCATTTCATGAAGGTTTGGACTTTACTTCTGACATAGGCACCCCCATATATGCAGCAGCAGGCGGTATCGTGATTAGCGCCGAGCAGACGCCTGATTATGGTAAAATCGTGAAGATCGACCATGGTGCAGGTCTTGAAACAAGATATGCACACGCATCTCAATTGCTTGTGAAAGCAGGGGATCGTGTCGAAAAAGGGCAGTTAATTGCCAAGGTCGGTAGTACAGGGCGTTCTACGGGCGCCCATTTGCATTTTGAGGTGCGATTGAATGGCGCGCCGCTCGACCCGCGCAAGTATTTAAAGAGCTAAAAGTGCCGAAACTAAAAGTATCCAAAAGAGTTAAATTGAATTATTTGAGTGTTATATAAACAAACATTTTTATATCTAAAATTTCCCAGTCAACCTAGAGGTTTCCGCCATTGCGGAAAGTCGGTGTCACTTCATGTTATCCACGTTGTTCAAAAAAGTATTCGGTAGTCGTAACGATCGTTTAGTTAAACAGTATGCGCAGAATGTACAAGCCATCAACAACCTTGAGGCATCGTTGCAAGGTCTGAGTGATGAGCGGTTGCGTGGGAAAACTGAAGAGTTCAAGCAGCGTTATCAACAAGGCGAATCGCTGGATAAATTATTACCGGAAGCCTTTGCCGTCGTGCGCGAAGGTAGCCGCCGTATTCTGGAGATGCGTCATTTTGACGTACAGTTGATTGGTGGCATGGTATTGCACTCGGGCAAAATCGCTGAAATGCGGACGGGTGAAGGTAAAACGTTAGTAGCGACGCTACCTGCATATTTGAATGCCTTGGCTGGCAAGGGTGTACATGTTATTACCGTGAATGACTATCTGGCTAAGCGTGATGCCGAGTGGATGGCGCGTCTTTATAATTTCCTCGGGCTGACGGTTGGTATCAACTTATCGCAGATGCTGCATGCTGAAAAGCAAAAAGCCTATGCTTCTGATATCACCTACGGCACCAATAATGAATTCGGTTTCGACTACCTACGCGATAACATGGTCTATACAGCATCAGAACGTGTGCAGCGTAGCCTTAGCTATGCATTGATCGATGAGGTCGACTCCATCTTGATCGATGAGGCGCGTACACCACTGATTATTTCCGGCCAAGCGGATGACAGCATCGATCTTTATGTGCAAATCAATGGCATTGCCACAAAACTGACTCGCCAGAAAGAAGAGGAAGGCGAAGGCGATTTTTGGGTGGACGAAAAATCCCATCAGGTCATCATGTCTGAGCAAGGGCATGAACACGCTGAGCAATTACTGGCTGATGCAGGCTTGTTGTCAGAAGGCACAAGTTTGTACGATGCAGCGAGCATTACGCTGGTGCATCATATGTATGCTGCATTGCGCGCGCAATCGTTATTCCATCGTGATCAACACTATGTGGTTCGTGATGGCGAGATCGTCATTGTCGATGAGTTCACTGGCCGCATGATGCCAGGTCGTCGTTGGTCTGACGGTTTGCATCAGGCGGTTGAAGCAAAAGAAGGCATGGCGATCCAGAAAGAGAACCAGACGCTGGCTTCTATTACTTTCCAGAATTACTTCCGCATGTACGAAAAGCTTTCCGGTATGACGGGTACAGCCGATACCGAAGCATATGAATTCAACCAAATATACGGTCTTGAGACGGTTGTTATCCCGACTCATCGAGGTATGCAGCGTATTGATAACATGGATAAGGTCTATCGCACCTCCATGGAGAAATATCAGGCGGTGATTGAAGATATCCGTGAGTGCCAGAAGCGTGGTCAGCCAGTATTGGTCGGAACTACATCGATCGAGAACTCTGAGCTGATCGCTAGTTTGTTGAATAAGGCGAATCTTGAGCATCAAGTCTTGAATGCCAAGCAGCATGAACGTGAAGCGCATATCATCGTTCAGGCTGGTCGCCCGGGTATGATCACGATTGCTACTAATATGGCGGGCCGTGGTACCGACATCGTGCTAGGTGGCAATTATGAGCCTGAAGTGGCTGAGATACACGCCGATGAAACATTAAGCGAAGCAGAAAAATCTGCAAAAGTCGCAACCGCAAAAGCTGAATGGCAAAAACGCCATGATGCAGTATTGGCTTCTGGTGGTTTGCATATCATTGGTACTGAGCGCCATGAGTCGCGTCGCGTGGATAACCAACTGCGTGGCCGTGCCGGACGTCAGGGTGACCCGGGTTCCAGTCGTTTCTATTTGTCGCTTGAAGATCAGTTGTTGCGTATCTTCGCTTCTGACCGTGTATCAGCCATCATGGAACGCCTCAAGATGCCTGAAGGTGAAGCCATCGAGCATCCATGGGTGACGCGCGCTATCGAAAATGCACAACGCAAGGTCGAAGGTCGTAACTTTGATATCCGTAAGCAATTGCTTGAATATGATGACGTGTCGAACGATCAGCGCAAGGTTATCTATCAGCAGCGTAATGAGTTGCTTGAGGCTACAGATGTCGCTGAGACGATCGCTGCAATGCGTAGTGATGTGATCAACGATATCGTGGCGACACATATTCCACCCGGAACGGTAGAAGAAGAGTGGGATGTGGCATCCCTTGAGAAGACGTTGCAGGCAGAAGTCGGACTAGATCTGCCATTGCAGAAAATGCTGGAAGAAAATGCAAACCTGCACGAAGAAACATTACGTGAGCGTGTGCAGGATGCTGCGGATGAAGCTTACAAAGCCAAAGAAAGTATGGCTGGCACTGATGTGATGCGCCAGTTCGAGCGTGCTGTGATGCTGCAAAGTATAGATAATCACTGGAGAGAGCATCTTGCCGCATTGGATCACTTGCGCCAGGGTATTCATTTGCGGTCATATGCGCAAAAGAATCCAAAGCAAGAATACAAGCGCGAGGCATTCGAGTTGTTTGCAGGTTTGCTGAACACAGTGAAAAGTGAAGTCACTAAGATCACGATGCTGATACAAGTGAAGAATGAAGCCGATGTCGAAGCGGTAGAAAAGCCCGTCGAGCTTGATAACGTGCGTTATCAACATGCAGACTATGATGAGGCGCTAGGTGTGGATGATGTTCCGGTAGATGAAGAGGCCATTGCGCAAACGATTACGCGAGATGGGGTCAAGATTGGGCGCAATGATCCATGTCCATGTGGGTCAGGTAAAAAATACAAACAGTGTCACGGTAAGTTGTCTTAAATACCTTCAGACGCAATAAAAAGCCTAATGGCATCTGCCCATTAGGCTTTTTTGTTGATGGCGGTAAGCCTTAGTCTGGCATACGTTTTGCGTTAATCACTTCAAGGTGTTTAATCTTGTTGATTTAAAGTATGATTTTTATGTACTTTAAGGCCTTGGAATTAACGCATGTGATTGATTTTTCAGATTGATTAAATAAACTTTATTTGAATAAAGTAAAAATCAGTCGGGTAAGGAATGAAGGCTTCTGTCGAATAAATGACAGTAGCAAGTTTTTGGTGCACCAGATAAGCGCTATCGCCCTGCTATAGAGCGCGTGTTAGCGGATATTTTGATGATTTTGAATATTTAAGTGAGCCGTATTTTTCATGCAAAACAAATCAGGTACTTCTGAGTCTTTACGTCAGCGTCGCGCAGTCTATCATGGGCTATGTAGCGTTTTAAGCGAAGAAGATGCTGCTACAGCGCTAGATATGTGGACAGAACATTCTAAGGCATCGCAGTCTGTTTTCAGTGGTTTGAATATGTATGTACGTGAGGTTTGTACTAAATTTGGAAAAACTGATGTGCAGCGTGAGATGGCGCAGGCGATCAATCGTGCATTAATGGCAAAGCCTGCAGATTTGATTGCCCTGCCAACAGGCGAAGCTGTTGAAGCCATAGTCGTGGATGAGGTTGCAGTAAAAGCTGTACCAGAGCGGGCAGCTGTTGCTACTGCCGTTGTGACTAATGGCGCCGCATCTGAAGGTGCTAATAACACACCGGAATTTCAGACCTTTAAAATCCTGATACTTGCCCTGTTTGAGTTGGTTGACCAGCATAGTGCGACGACAGGTCTGGAGTTTCGCGATTTTGTAAAAGATGTCGTCACGCATCTACCATGGTCTGAGGCGCAGCAAGAACAATTGGTGGTATTGGTAGATACAGGCAGCACAATACAGACTCGGGCTTATCGAGCCGGTCAGCTAAAAGCTTTATTGGGGCACATTAAGTCATGGTTGGCGGATAATATGGGTGGCGCGGCAGGCGCATTGGCCATAGAGCAGGCAATGGCGGTCGCTGCTAAATCGGTATTTGGGCAGGAGTATGCTCCGAAGTCTTTTCTCTAAAGGAGCGCTTGCCAAAGAGCGTGTGTAAAGAAAAGCTTGAAAGCGAGGCCTGTTTTACCAGATATCATATTGGTACATGACTTGCTAGATTTTGATGGATGAAATATTAAAGCAGCAAAGCTGTAAACTCTTGAAGCATAACAATGAACATTAAAATAGCGGATAAGGCGAAACAATTTATGAATATACATGACACTAAAAAGTGGATGCTAATCGGGGTTTTGAATGCTTTGCTACTAGTCCCTGGGTATTCCTCTGCTGAAACAGCTACGCCTGTTGCAAAAGACCAGTCTGCCGCGATTGTCGCGCCACCGTCTGCTGATGTACCAGATTCTGCACCTGCTGAAGCTGAGGCAGTGCCTGCAGCCGCGGAGCCAGAAGTGCCAGCCCCTGTGATGGCGACGGAAGAGCATGAAGAAGACGAGGATACTGGCCCTGAAGCATCCGCTACTGAACCCTCTGTTATCGGGTTTGACAAGATTAGCGCAGGGGATACCGCATGGATGCTATCGTCAACGGCATTGGTATTGCTAATGACGATCCCTGGGTTGGCGCTATTTTACGGCGGCATGGTTCGCAAGAGAAACGTACTATCAACGGTATTGCAAAGCTTTGCGATTACCTGCTTGGTCACGGTGCTTTGGGTGGTCATTGGGTATAGCCTCGCGTTCACGCCGAACAATCTATATATCGGTAGCCTTGATCGCGTCATGCTGAACGGCCTGACCTATATCAAGGAAACTAGCCAGATTAGTGTCAGCCATATTGCTTCCACGATCCCTGAGTCAGTGTTTATTATGTTCCAGCTGACATTCGCGATTATTACCCCTGCCTTGATCACTGGTGCATTTGCTGAACGTATCAAGTTCTCTGCCATGATGGTGTTTATCGCCATTTGGACAGTCGTTATCTACGCGCCAATCGCACATTGGGTATGGGAACCAGGTGGCTGGTTAGCTTCTCAAGGGGTTCTAGACTTTGCTGGTGGTACTGTGGTGCATATTAATGCAGGCGTTGCCGGCTTGGTATGCGCCTATATGGTTGGGCCACGTCGTGGCTATGGTAAAGAGCCATTCCCTCCTTATAACCTTGTCTACACCATGATTGGCGCTTCTTTGCTATGGGTGGGCTGGTTCGGTTTCAATGCGGGTTCTGCTGTTGCCTCTGATGGCCGTGCTGGTATGGCGATGTTGGCTACACAGGTGGCCACTGGTACTGCCGTACTGACATGGATGGCTGTTGAATGGGTCAGAAAATCACGTGCTACATTGCTAGGCGCCTGCTCAGGTGCTGTTGCCGGCCTTGTTGCGATTACACCAGCCTCTGGTTTTGTCGATGTGAAAGGCGCATTGGTAATCGGGATCGCTGCGGGCTTGTTCTGCTATTGGGGTGCAACTGGCCTTAAACGTCTATTAGGGGCTGATGACGCCTTGGATGTATTTGGTATTCACGGTGTTGGCGGTATCGTTGGTGCGATCTTGACCGGCGTATTTGCAAGCAAGGCGATTAGCGGTGCTGAAGGTAGTGTGGTATCGCAGTGTATCGGTGTGCTGGTCACCCTTGTTTATAGCGGTGTTGGCACTTACATCATTCTACAAGTCGTGGATTGGGTGATCGGCCTGCGTGTATCGCCAGATGATGAGCAGGATGGTTTGGATATTTCACAACATGCTGAAAGGTTGGCTTAATGAGTGACGCAGATAAAACTGCGGTTGCGGCTCACCTGTATGTGACTTTAAGGCGAACTGCAAACCGCGTCATTGATGTGGAGTGGATGAGCAAGAATGAAGAATATGCCCGTGAGATTCTTCGACTTTCTCGTTCGCTTGGAGCAGAAGATCTAAGCCGTTATGCGGATCGTTATGAAGAGCTCATGTTTGGCAAAACAGCGGCTGTCGCACCGCCACCTGCAGTAGTGGCGCCAGTGGTCGAGAAGCCTGCCTCAACTGAAGCGCCTGCATTGCCTTCTATGTTTGATGAGGCTGCGGCATCGACCCCATCTTCAGATGGGTCTGGTGAGGGCTCTGAGGGTTCTAATGATCGTTATATCGGTCATTTGCGCTAGCATTAAATTACGCGTGCTTTGATTTGAGAAACTCTGGAATTTAATAAAAATCTGGAATATGACAAAAGGCTGGCTATAGTACAATAGCCAGCCTTTTGTATAATCAATCTGGGTTTTTGTATGGATCCTATCGCTGTTAATTCCCCCTGTATTGGTGTTTGTGCCATGAGCGAGGCTACAGGCCTATGTGTCGGTTGTTATCGAACAATCGAAGAAATACGTGGCTGGTGGGATATGCCTTCTACAGATAAACTCGGTATCCTTGAAAAAGTCGCTCAAAGACAAATGGATGCTGCCAGTTTTGACGATTAATCATCCAGATAAAAAGTCATGCCGCTTTTTATCTCATTAAATGTATATCAATCATGAAAATATTAATTACGATTATCCTTGTAGCTACCGCATTGAATAGTTATGCCGCTGATGGCTATATCTCGGGAGTTGGTGTTGAAAGCTGCGGAGATATTTTAGCCGCAGTGAACAATCACGATATTGATGAGGAGCGCTTAGAAAGCTGGACGCAGGGTTATTTCTCCGGCGCTAATATCGCCTATGGTTTGCGGTCAAAATCTGGTGATGTCAATACGGGCAGCACGGTATTGCCCAGCCGATTGATGGCGTTGGTAAAGCAAAAGTGTGAAGCAAAGATTGATTACGCTTATGCCAAAGCAGTCGATGAAGTCTACTTTGAGTTAAGGGTCGCTGGGCAGTAAGTTTAAGTCGGCGGTTTATTTTATACAGACCGCGCGTACTTGCTTCATATCTGTCACCCCTTGCAGTACTTTCTCGATGCCATCTTGTTTTAGTGTGCGCATGCCATCTTCTAATGCCGTCGCAAACATCTCTGCGACACGTGCATGCTCTTGAATGTTTTTCTTAACAGCATCGGTGCCTTCCAACAGCTCATGCAAGCCTACGCGGCCTTTGTAGCCTGTATTGCTGCATTTATCACAGCCTGTTGCCTTGTATAAAGTGAGCTGGCCTTTATCGTTACCAAAAGATTTGGTCCAGTTCTGGTAAACAGCTTTGTAGCTTCCTTCCGGGTCTTTTTTCCAGCTCACAGTGTTCTGTAATTCCAGGCAATACTCGTTGAGCATACCTTTGATTTCGTCTGCTGCTGGCGTATAGGGTTTTTTGCATTCGCATAAGCGTTTACCCAAACGCTGAGCAAGAATACCAAGTAGCGCATCTGCAAAGTTGAAGGGGTCCATGCCCATATCCAGCAAACGTACGATGGATTCCGGCGCGCTGTTCGTATGCAGTGTGGCGAATACCAAGTGACCTGTGAGTGAGGCTTCAATACCTGTTGCAACGGTTTCTTTATCGCGCATCTCACCCACCATGATGACATCTGGATCAGCCCGCAGGAATGCCTTCATCACCATAGCAAAATCTAGCCCGGCTTTTTTGTTGACCTGAACCTGACGTAAGCCTTTTTGCGTGATCTCAACCGGGTCTTCTGCTGTCCATATCTTTGTTTCGGGTGTGTTGATATAGCCAAGTGCCGAGTGAAGCGTCGTGGTTTTACCTGAGCCTGTGGGGCCGCAAACAAAGAATAAGCCGTAAGGTTTTGCGACGAGTTCTTTTAGTTTGCTATTGTTATGTGCTGAAAGACCAAGCTTATCCAATGGAATCGGCTTGCCTGCAGCCAGAATACGCATGACGATATCCTCAATACCGCCAGCAGTCGGGATAGTCGCAACGCGCAGCTCTATATCAAGTGGGCCAAATTTCTTGAATTTGATCTTTCCATCCTGCGGCTTACGTTTTTCCGAAATGTCGAGATCACACATGATCTTGATACGTGCAACCAGTGCGTTGCGATAGCTTGGCGGTACCTCGATGTAATTGACGAGCGTGCCATCTTTACGAAAGCGTATCTCTGTTTTGCCTTTTTCAGGATACGGTTCGATGTGGATATCGGAGGCACCTTGGTTATAAGCATCGATGATGATTTTATTCACCAATTTGACTAGCTCATTGTCGCTAGCGGCTGAGGCATCTTCTGCGCCAGAGGTGGTAATTTCGTCATCCTCATCCATTGAGGAAAGGATGTCGCCGATATCGCCGGAGATATTACCTGCGCCATAGAACTGGTTGACCGTTAGCGTGAAGTCACGCTGTAGGCAGCCTCGGTAACTGATCTTATTGTTACGAGGAAAGATGTTGCCGACGATACGAGAGCTTTTAATCTTCTCAGGGTCAGGTGTCAGGATGATAAGGCCTTCTTCCTTGGTCTCATCAATAGGAATCCAGCCATTGGCTAATACGTAATCCAGCTTGAGTGTTTTGAGTAGATCCATCGGCTTCATGCGGTCATGCTTGAATGACTCAAAAGGTACGCCAAAAAATGTGGAAAGCGATTTACTAATATCTGCGGCTTTTACTTCGAATTCCTCGATCAACACCTCTTCAAGATCTTGTCCTTTTTTACGGGCAGAACGCTGGGCAAGCTCTAGCTCTGCGCTTGATATCACACCTTCAGTGATCAATGTATCGTACTTGGTTTTGACGATGCCAGCAGGGGATTGGCGTTGATTCAGTGCGATGGCGAGTGTTTTTGCAAGCTCAGGCGCGCCTTCTTCTGCCATCGCAGGAAATGGCAGCCCTGACATGCTATTGATGACCTGTACCACCCCCATGAGCGAACCATCATGTTGATTGATGATGGGGAAAACCAGCATCTGTTTGGTACGGAAGCCGGTTTTCTTATCGACTTCTTTTAAAAAGTGAATCTCAGGGCTGATTTTTGCAAGCTCCACATCGTCATAGACGTCTGCGATATTGGCCATGGCTTTACTTACGGCAACATAGCCGGCAATACTTTGTGGATTGATCGCTAGCTTGAGTTCTTTGAATTCATTGAGGCCGGTTTTGACTTTTGAAACGATGGAGTTGTTATCTTCGCTGAGGACATACAGCGTTAAGCGCTCAGCCTCAAATAATGTGCGAATGTCCTGACTGACTTCCAAGATGATCTCGTCGATGTTGCGAGTCGCGTGGATCTTATTGGTAACGGCTTGGAGCTTCTTAGTGAAGGCTAGCTTGTTGCCCATTTCGGCAAGGCTGGCAGCTTCTTTATTCTGTACAGTTGCAGGACTGTTCATTGCAATAACTCTCTTATAGGGCAAAGCGTTAATAATAGTTAAACACTATCACAGCCCTGCGGAAAATCCACCTTTTAATCAGCGATATGTCTTGTTTTTGCACTGATCATGCCCGCGTACTTTGATGACAATTACATAGGGTTTGCAGTCAATTATTCTGATAGACATTTTTGTGCACGCCGAATGCGGTAAAATTGCTTATCTGGAATTATTTTTGAGAATCGTTATGCCTGTAAACCTGACCTCACCAAAAGCTGATCAGCTATATCCTGTAAAGGGAATTCAATTGGGAATTGCTGAAGCCAATATACGCAAACCCAATCGTAAAGACTTATTGGTGATGAAGCTGGGTGCAGGCACAAAAGTCGCAGGCGTATTTACCAAAAACCGTTTTTGCGCGGCACCTGTTGTGTTGTGTAAAGAGCATTTGGCAAGTGGCGCTGAAATAACCGCGCTTATCGTGAATACGGGCAATGCAAATGCAGGTACAGGCGATGAGGGCATGCAGCGGGCAAAACAAACCTGTGATGCCTTGGCTGAATTATTAGGTAGCAAGTCCGAGACAATATTGCCTTTTTCGACCGGTGTCATTCTCGAGCCGCTGCCAGTTGAGCGTGTCGTTGCCGGTTTGCCGCAATGTATTGCCGATTTGCGGGAAGATAACTGGTTGAATGCCGCTGAAGCGATCATGACGACTGATATCGTGTCCAAAGGTACGTCAAAGCAGTTAACCATCGGTGGGCATACCATCACTATTACAGGTATCGCTAAAGGTTCAGGGATGATCCACCCTAATATGGCAACCATGCTTGGATACATCGCAACGGACGCAGCGATTAGCCAAGCCGGGCTAGATGGCATCATTCAGTATGCGGTGAACCGTTCATTTAATTGTATTACGGTAGATGGCGATACTTCTACTAATGACTCACTGGTCATCATGGCGACCGGTCAATCTGGCGCGGCTGAAATATCGACGGATAGTACGGATTATGCCGTATTACGCCATGCGATCACTGAAGTGGCTATTGTGTTAGCGCAAGCGATCGTTCGTGATGGTGAAGGTGCCACTAAATTCATGACTGTTAAGGTTGAAGGTGGGCGTGATGAAGCTGAGTGCAGAAAAGTCGCTTATGCGATCTCACATTCGCCTTTGATAAAAACGGCATTCTTCGCGTCAGACCCTAATCTTGGCCGTATCTTGGCCGCGATTGGCTATGCAGGTATAGATGACTTGGATGTCAACGCGCTGAAGCTATATCTTGGTAATGTGCTGGTTGCGGAAGATGGTGGTAGAGCCAAAAGCTATGAAGAGTCTCAAGGTGCAGCGGTAATGAAAGAAGCTGAGATTCTGGTACGTGTCGTACTCAATAGAGGAGCTGCCGATGCGACGGTCTGGACTTGCGATTTCTCTTATGATTACGTCAAGATCAATGCCGATTACAGAAGTTAAGAGGTCCTCGAAGTTGAGAGTACATGGAAGTTAAAAATTAAGCAGTTCAGCAAATCATATAAAGCTAAATTAAGATGGCAAATATCGAAAATCTGATCAGTCGCGCTGAGTCGCTGATTAATAAACTTGAGGCATTTTTGCCTGCGCCAGTATCTGCGCCAGATTGGTCTGCAATCGCTTGGCGTTGGGTTGCTACGCATGGATTATCCACACAAGGTCGTGGCTATTTGCAAGCAGTGCCTCACCCACATCACATCAAACTTGATGACATTCGTAATGTGGATGAACAAAAAGCCGAGATCGTGCGGAATACCGAGCAATTCGTCAACGGCTTGCCAGCGAATAACGTATTACTGACTGGGGCGCGTGGTACAGGTAAATCCTCGCTGGTGAAGGCGCTTTTGAGTCAATTCTCAAAGCAGGGTTTACGATTGATCGAGGTCGATAAACAGGATCTTGTTGCTTTGCCGGATATCGTGGCTTTATTAAGAAATCGCCCTGAATATTTCGTCATTTTCTGTGATGATCTATCTTTTGAAGCGAGTGATCCCGGATATAAGGCTTTAAAAGTCGTGCTGGATGGATCGATCTCTGCAACATCAGATAATGTCATGGTCTACGCAACCTCTAATCGCCGTCATTTGATGCCGGAATTCATGTCTGAGAATCTGGAGACCCAATATGTCGGTGAAGAGATTCGCCCGGGCGATACGACAGAAGAGAAAGTTTCTCTGTCTGAGCGCTTTGGCATCTGGCTCTCTTTCTATGCATTCAATCAGGATGAATACCTGAAAGTTGCTCAGCAATGGTTGAAGCACTATGGCATCAAGAAAATGACCGATGATATCCAGCAAGCTGCATTATCGTTCTCCCATACCCGTGGTGCCCGTAGCGGTCGGGTTGCTTATCAGTTCGCACGTGATTATGCCGGGCGCGTGGGCTTATCTGCCAAGCGCTAGTGCGAGTTAGGTATATTTTGACTGTTAATCGTAATGAGTAAGGTCGTCAATGCTGCTGTTGCCGTATTGCTACGTGCCGATGGGCAAGTGTTGATCGCGCAGCGCCCCGAGGGTAAGCCGTGGGCTGGCTGGTGGGAATTCCCCGGTGGCAAGATCGAGTCTGGCGAGACAGCGTTAGAAGCATTGAAGCGCGAGGTAGAAGAAGAGCTCGGCTCAACGGTCATTGAGGCTTATCCATGGCTAACTCGCCATTTTGACTATCCTGATCGCTCAGTGAATCTACATTTTTTCATCGTGCGCGGGTGGCAAGGTGAGCCGCATGGACGGGAAGGGCAACAGCTTGTTTGGCAGTTTCCAGATAATCTGACAGTCAGCCCTATGCTACCAGCCAACGAGCCTATATTGAATGCCTTATGCCTGCCTTCGATATATGCAATCACAAATCTGGCCGAAAGGGGTGAGGCTTTATTCTTTATCCAGTTGGAGGCATCGCTCAAGGCGGGTTTGAAGTTGATACAAGTGCGTGAAAAGCATTTATCAGCGGGTGAATTAAAAATATTTGCACAGCGAGTCATGCAGTTAAGCAGCCCATATAGCGCAAAAGTATTGATCAATGCTGATATCGACTTGGCGTTAGAAGTAGGTGCAGATGGCGTACATCTGACGAGTGATCAATTGAGTATGCTGGACGCAAAGCCGGAAGGTCTTTTATGTGGTGCATCCTGCCATCATGCTGCTGATCTTGAAGCAGCAGCACGCCTTGGCGTAGATTTTGTCGTACTTTCACCTGTAATGAACACGCAAAGCCATCCTGAAGTTGTGTCGCTCGGCTGGGCTGCATTCTCTAAGCTCATCGAAGGATATACCCTACCGGTCTATGCGCTAGGTGGGTTAAGTAATGAAGATTTACAGCAGGCATGGATCAGCGGTGCTCATGGTATCGCCATGCAAAGATCTGTTTGGCAGGATTATCATGGATAAACGCACCTTTGCCATCTTGTTTGCTTTGCTGCTTGCGACGGCAGGTATTATTGCTTACATCTATAGTCGGCCCGTATTATCCACACCGATCATTAAGCTTGCATGTGCTGATCTGACGCAAGGGTGTGGTAACCAATTCATCACCTTAAAAGTGGATAAGCCACCTCAGATCATGAGGCCTTTTCAGCTTACGGTTGAAATGCCGCAAGCAAAAGAAATGCATGTGAGCTTTGCGATGCGAAACATGGACATTGGCTTCAATCGCTATCGACTAATCAAGCAAGCGGATGGGTGGCATGCTGAAGTGACTTTGCCTGTATGTTCGCAATCTCGTAGTGATTGGATGATGCTTGCTGAGGCTGAAACTGCAGAAGGCTTAGTGCGTTATCAGTTACCTTTTCAGGCAACGCATGACAATTAATTCAGATGTCTATTAAGTAAGTAGATTACTCGGTGTAGCTGGTTTGAATCGGCACGGTGATTCTGGTGGTGTTTTCTGAGCCATTGCCGTTCTTGAAATGTAGCGTGAATGTCACTGACTCACCAACCTGCAATGGTTTTTTCAGGCTCAATAGCATCAAGTGCAATCCCCCCGGCTCTAATTTGGTCTGCTTGCCTGCCACTAAAGCAATGTTCTCCAAAGCGCGCATCTGCATGACGCCGTCATTCATCGTCATGCTATGCATCTCTGTCTTGTCAGAAGCATCATTTTCTACAGCGACTAATTTCGTATCGATATCACTTTGTAAGCGCATATAAGCTGCCCCTACCGGCTGCCCAGGCACAGTCGCTTTTACCCAAGCCTTGCTGACGATCACATTGCCATCTGCATAGCTGCTTAGGCTAATGAGAGCAAATAGACAAACAGTAACAATTCGATTTAGTAGCATAGTTGACTGATAGCTGAATTTGGAAAAGGTTCTATTCTTCAAGTAAATCTTCAGGCTTGATCGCTTCTGGGATCGTATAGCTTTCGCTAGCCCATTCGCCTAGATCGATCATTTTGCAACGCTTTGAGCAAAAAGGCCGATACGGATTATCGCTGCTGAACTCTACAAGTGCTTTGCATTGCGGGCATGTAACCAAACGTTTTTTAATAGGTTTATCTTCTGATTGCATGACGGTGATGAATTAGCAGGGATTGGCTATAGGTTACAAAGGGTCAAAGTGAAATTCACATCCAGATCGCATTGGCGCGGCCGCTCTGTAGATTCAAGGCGATTGAAGCGGATGTTGATTGCATATTTGTTTGCGCTGACTTCAGGAAAGCATGCCAGTGTCTCGTCTACTTCTATGCGTAGCATTTGTGCTGGTTTGGTGCCCCCCAGCATTTGTTGGAAGGTACCATTGACCGCAACCAGCTTGGTGGTGGCGCCACTGCCACGTAAAATATGCAGGATGATGCGTAGTGCATCGTAAATCGGCATCAGTGGGGTCAGCCATGCATGCATATCACTTTTTCTGCGCTCATCGCTCAACCCCAGCCAGTAATGGTAAGAGGGTAGATCAAATTCACAGACGCCACCAGGTATGCCAGCCCGTTGCTTGATGCTCATGAGCCAATCGTTATCACGCAACGTCTGCCCGAGCTTGGTTGAGTTGTTGCGTAATGCCAGTGATGTCTGTTCGATATCACTTAACATCTGCCTCAATACATCTTCCGCAATGGATGGGTTGCCTAACAAGCTGTTCATGCCTATCTTTTGCCTGTCCAGCTCTTGTAGCAGATCAGCTTTTAATTCGGCACGATCAATGACATCTAGTATTTGGAATATGGAAAGTAGTGCAGTGTGATGGTGGAACTCATGCCCACCTTCAAAATTATGAAGTACTTTGGTGAACAAATCCTCTAGGCGCAGTAAGGTCCTGATACGTTCATTGAATGGATAATCGTAACTGGGCACGGGCTTTTTATTAAGCTAGAGTTAGCCGGGATTTATATTGCAGTAGATTATGAGATTTATTCGCTATCTATGCAAGCCTGAATGAATTTTTCATGCTTTTCTTTTACTTTTTCTGCCAATTCTTCAAATGATCCGGTGTTGTCGATGATGTCATTCGCAAGTGCGCGGCGATAACTCCTGGATGCCTGCGCTGCGATGATCGAACGGACGGTCGTTTCGGTCATGCCACTGCGCTCCATTGTGCGGCTGATTTGCTGGGGCTCCTCACAGTCGACAAGTAGCGTGCGCTTGACGACCCCGCTGTAACGATTTGTTTCAAAGAATAGAGGTATCGCGAGTATCTGGTATGGCGCATCCCGGTTTTTGTCGAGTTCTTGCAATGCTCTTTCGTGGATCACCGGATGTAATATCGACTCCAGCTTTTTGCGATCGGCATCTACTGCAAAGATACGTTCGCGCATGGCTGGTCGGTTCAATGCACCACTTTCAGTCACAAAGTCCTGCCCGAATGCATCTGCGATCTTTTTCATCACTGGCTGGCCCGCAGTTGTCAGATGTCGCGAGATCACATCGACATCGACGATGGGCACGCCTAGTGAGGCAAACACTTTCGCGGCTTCACTCTTGCCGGTACCTATACCACCAGTTAATGCGACGACATACATATCTCTTAGCCTCCTAAATAGATTTGTGAAAGTTGCGGACCAAAAAACAGCGCCGCTATTCCACCCAATGCAAGATAAGGACCAAATGGCATTGGCACATTACGTCCTTGTTTTGCTAATACGATTAACCCGATACCAATGATAGAGCCTGCAAGTGACGATAATAGTATGACGGCAGGCAATAGTTGCCAACCGAACCACGCACCTATGGCGGCAAGCAGTTTGAAGTCACCATAACCCATGCCTTCTTTGCCCGTCACGATCTTGAATATCCAGTAAACCGACCATAAACTTAAGTAGCCAGCCACAGCGCCTATGATGGAAGAGTGGATATCAGTGAATCCGGTATTCAGGTTGAATAGCAGACCTAACCAAAGTAATGGCAGCGTGATGTCATCAGGCAATAGCTGTGTATCAAAGTCGATAAAGGTCAGTGCAATCAGTGCAAAAGTGAATATCCATGCCGCCACAGCCATCCCTGAGTAACCGAATTTCCAACTGATCAATCCAATCAATAGGCCTGTTAGTAATTCAATGAGCGGATAGCGAATGCTAATTGCTGTTTTACAACCACGGCATTTACCTTTTAAGAGTAGATAACTGAAGACGGGAATGTTTTCGAGGGCAGTAATTTTGTGTTGGCAGTTTGGACACGCTGACCGTGGAGTAACAATGTTGTATTTAGCTTCTGTCGGGAGCTCTTCGCCTTGCAATTCTGCGCAGCTTTGGCGCCACTCGCGTTCCATTATCTTGGGCAGTCTGTGGATGACAACGTTCAAAAAGCTACCCACCATCAGGCCAAAAACAACCGAGAATGTAATGAAAAATGCGGGTTCTTCTCGTAACACATCAAGCAGATTGCTAATAAAGTCAGGCATATTTACTCAAATCATTAAACTTATCGCATCATCGCACCGTTAGATATCTTATGGCAACTCCGAATACAGTCTTGAATTACGCAAAATAGTCACCAGATTAAGCATGAACGAAACATTCTTTGAGAGGGCTACAAATGATAGAAGCTAATGTGCAACAAGCATGGGATGCTCCGGTTGTTTGTCGTGTCGAGGTCGATTTGCCGGGATGGATGGCGCAGTTGACTGGTCGGGATGACTGGCTGGTATTGGAAGAAGAGGAAGAGGAGAATCACATGAGTTTTGCGCTCAGTCTGGGCATGCAAAAAGCCGAGGTCACGCTCTATCATAGTGGCTATGCAATCGTGGATATCGACGGCAAGCCTATCTTTCAGGGTGCGCTGACTTCAGCTACCAGCAATTGCGCGCACTTGAGCTATTACAATGCGGATAGTGGCGAGCCAATCACGCTGAACTAAAAATTTCTTAGAGAAATCTCCTAGAGAAATCTCTAAGAGGATTTCTGTTTAGAAGTTTCTATTAACGGCAAACTCGGCTAAGTCGATCAATGCCTTGTGGTAGTCAGAGCGAGGTAGATGTGCGATCGCCGCACAACCCAAATCAACCTCGCTCTGCGCTATCTTTCTTACATGTTCCAACGCACCCGTATCCTTAACAGCCTGCATCACGGCCGTTAATTCTTCTAGTCCACCATGTTCGATCGCGTGGCGAATAATATTACGTTGCTCTTCATTGCCATTACGCATGGCGTAAAGTAATGGCATGGTTGGTTTGCCTTCTGCAAGATCATCACCCAGATTTTTTCCTATCTCTACGCTGTCACCACTAAAGTCCAGCACATCATCAATCAATTGGAATGCAGTGCCAAGGTGCATGCCATATTTGGCTAAAGCCTGTTCATCTCCAACTGATGCATTGCATATGATCGCCCCTAGACGCGTTGCGGCTTCAAATAGTTTTGCAGTCTTATAATGGATGACTTTTAAATAAGCTTCATCGGTTACATCGGCGTCGTGCACATTCAACAGTTGTAATACTTCGCCTTCGGCGATGATATTGGTTGCCTCTGCCAGTACTTCCATGACCCGCATATTCTGCACATTCACCATCATCTGAAAAGCGCGGGAGTAAACAAAGTCTCCTACCAAAACACTGGCGGCATTCCCAAATAGCGTATTAGCTGTGGCACGGCCACGACGCATCGCAGATTCGTCGACTACGTCATCGTGTAATAAGGTGGCTGTATGAATGAACTCGACAACAGCAGCTAGTTCATGATGTTGTTCTTGTATATTGCCGAACACGCCGGCAGAGAGTAAGACTAAGGCCGGGCGTAAGCGTTTCCCGCCACTATTTACAATGTAATCCGCAACTTGATTTACCAGAATGACATCGGAGTGCAGCGATCTGCGAATGACGGCATCGACCGCTTGCATGTCGCGCTCGATGCACGATTGAATAAATACTTGGGACACAAAAATCTGCCTGAAAAAGTTATAATAATTCTAGCATAGAGAAATCTCTAGTTAAGCCTGCATTCATTTAGCCTCTGAAAGCAATGGCAAGTATAAATGGATATCCTCACGATTCGTGCGCATTTTATGGGTTGACCATGTAAATCGATCTAAATCGTGTGATATTGGTTTTATCCCATGGTTTTTATTTGCGAAGTTGTGAATTTTCCGTATAATGCTCGATTCATTTGAACGTGTAGCGAACGAGGCTAAACATGTATGCAGTAATTAAGACTGGCGGTAAGCAATACCGTGTAACCGCTGGCGAAAGATTAAAAGTAGAAAAACTGATCGGCGATGTTGGTAGCAGCATTACCTTGGATAAGGTTTTGGTTCTCGCTGATGGCGATAATGTAACAATCGGCGCACCATTGATTGCTGGCGCTTCAGTGCAGGCAACTGTGTTGTCACACGGTCGTGGCGATAAAGTGATGATCTTCAAGTTCCGTCGTCGTAAACATTACCGCAAGACACAAGGTCATCGTCAGTCATATACTGAGATTCAAATCGGCGATATTGGTGCATCAGCAAAACCTGCTAAGGCTGCAAAAGCAGCTAAAGCTGAAAAACAGGCTGAAGCAAGCTAAGTTTATACTTGGCTCAAGCGAATTTAAGAAGGACATTAGAAAATGGCACACAAAAAAGCAGGCGGTAGTTCCCGCAACGGTCGTGATTCACATTCCCAACGATTGGGCGTAAAAGCCTTCGGCGAGCAAGTAGTTTCTGCCGGTAGCATCATTGTTCGTCAACGTGGTACACGTATGCACGCTGGTGAAAATGTTGGTATGGGTAAAGACCATACGCTTTTCGCTAAAGTGGATGGCAAAGTGGCTTTTACTATTAAAGGCGCGCTGCGTCGCAAGCTGGTCAATATTATTCCTGCTTAATAACAGTACGCTGTCATTAAAAGCCCTATCATATTGGTAGGGCTTTTTTGTTTCAGGCGTTATTCTTCAGAAGTAAAGACATAGAAAAGACGGTTCCGACTCATGAAATTTATAGACGAAGCAACTATCAAGGTGTATGCCGGCGACGGCGGCAATGGCGTTGCTACGTTCCGTCGCGAGAAATATGAGCCTATGGGCGGCCCAAGTGGGGGTGATGGTGGTCGTGGTGGTTCGATTTATGTCGTGGCTGACCGTAATATCAACACCTTGGTCGACTATCGATATACCCGTGTCTTTCGTGGCAAACGTGGTGAGAATGGGCGCAGCTCAGACCAATATGGTGCTGGCGGTGATGATATGGTGCTGCGCGTGCCTGTTGGCACGGTGATCAGCGATAAAGCTACCGAGCAGGTCATCGTCGACCTTGCCGAGCATGACCAAAGAGCGATGTTGGCAAAAGGTGGCAATGGTGGGTTGGGTAACATCCACTTCAAATCGAGTGTGAATCGTGCGCCACGCCAATGTACTAAAGGTGAGCCAGGTGAAGAGTTCGAGCTCTATTTTGAGCTTAAAGTATTGGCAGATGTCGGCCTTCTCGGTATGCCGAATGCCGGTAAATCTACGTTTATCCGTTCTGTTTCAGCAGCCAAACCTAAAGTCGCAGACTATCCATTTACAACATTGCATCCTAATCTGGGTGTCGTACGCGTGGATACCAATCGCAGTTTTGTGATTGCAGATATTCCGGGCTTGATTGAGGGCGCTGCAGAAGGCGCTGGTCTTGGACATCAATTCTTGCGCCATCTTGCAAGAACAAGGGTGTTGTTGCATTTGGTGGATATCGCGCCATTCGACGAAGCCGTGAGCCCTGTGCAGGAAGCAAAAGCGATTGTCGAAGAGCTGCGAAAATATGATGAAGAGCTTTACAATAAACCTCGCTGGTTGGTATTGAATAAAGTGGATATGCTGCCGGATGTAAAATCCGAAGTAGAGAAATTCGTTAAAGAGTATGGCTGGGAAGGCCGCTGTTTCGCGATATCTGCGATTAGTGGTATTGGTTGTAAAGAGCTGACTTATGCCATCATGGAGCATTTAGAAGCTACCCGTAAAGCTGAAGAGGACGCTCTTAAGGAAGGTCATGACATCACTGCTGCTTGATGCAAAATGTCTGGTTGTAAAAGTGGGGTCAAGCCTGGTTACCAACAATGGTGAGGGCCTTGATCAGGTTGCTATCGCGGCTTGGGCAAAGCAGATATCAGCCCTTGTTGCGCAGGGTAAGCAAGTGGTGCTGGTCTCAAGTGGTGCTGTTGCCGAGGGCATGCAACGGCTTGGCTGGAGGAAGCGGCCAACTGCTGTAAATGAATTGCAAGCTGCTGCTGCCGTTGGGCAGATGGGTTTGGTGCAGATGTATGAATCCTGCTTTAGTCAGCATGGTTTGCATACGGCCCAGATTTTGCTGACTCATGATGATCTGGCTGACCGTAAACGTTATTTAAATGCACGTACTACACTCAGGACATTGCTTGATCTGGGGGTTATCCCTATTATCAATGAGAATGATACGGTCGTTACAGATGAGATCCGTTTTGGCGATAATGACACCTTGGGCTCTCTGGTCGCTAATTTAATTGAAGCCGATGCGCTCGTTATTTTGACCGATCAATCTGGTTTATATTCGGCTGACCCGCGCAAGAGTTCTGATGCGGAATTCATACAGTATGCGATTGCTGGGGCTGCCGATCTTGAGAAAATGGCTGGCGGGGCAGGTAGCAGTATCGGTAGTGGTGGTATGTTGACCAAAGTGCTGGCGGCAAAGCGTGCGGCAAGAAGTGGAGCGCATACGATCATTGCTTCCGGTCGTGAGGCCGATGTGCTTGTGCGTTTAGCGAGTGGTGAAGCCATTGGTACCCATTTGCGCGCTGAGCAAATCAAAACCTTGGCAAAGAAACAATGGCTGGCAGATCATCTACGTTTAGCCGGTAAAGTGATTTTAGATAGCGGTGCGATCAAGGCTTTGAAACAAGATGGCAAAAGCCTATTGCCTATCGGCGTGATTGCCGTTGATGGCGATTTTGAACGTGGGGAAGTGGTTGCTTGTGTAGACGAGAGCGGCAAAGAAGTCGCAAGAGGCTTGGTCAACTATGCAGCACACGAGACTGCCCGAATTTTGCGTCAACCATCCAGCGAAATAGAACGTATCCTTGGATATGTCGATGAAGCTGAACTGATTCATCGCGATAATCTGATTTTGATATAGATGCAATATATATAAAGAAACGTAATATAAAGACACGCGGGAGATAATATGTCTGAAACCAAACCATTGGTTGCCATTATCATGGGGTCTGATAGTGATTGGCCTGTCATGAAAGCAGCAGCACAAATGCTAAGCGATTTTGGTATCGCTTATGAAGCCAAAGTTGTTTCTGCGCATCGCACGCCTGATCTGATGTTTGCGTTTGCCGAAAATGCGATAGATCAAGGATTCAAGATCATTATCGCTGGTGCTGGCGGTGCCGCGCATCTTCCAGGTATGGTCGCCGCAAAAACAACGCTGCCTGTACTTGGCGTACCCGTACCTTCCAAACATTTGCAAGGGCAGGATTCACTGCTTTCTATCGTGCAGATGCCGAAAGGGATACCAGTGGCTACTTTTGCCATCGGTGAAGCAGGTGCTGCCAATGCCGGGTTGTTTGCCGCATCTATACTCGCTACGAATGATGCTGTGCTTGCACAAAAGCTTGTCGATTTTCGTGCTGCCCAGACGAATAAAGTATTAGCCATGAATTTGTCGGAGTAATCTTGAGTCAGCCTGTTACTAGTATTCCATCGACCATATTGCCCCCGGCTATGCTTGGCATGCTGGGTGGCGGCCAGTTAGGTCGTTTCTTCGTCATCGCTGCACATGAGATGGGCTATCGCGTCACGGTATTAGATCCTGATATGAATAGTCCGGCTGGCAAGATCGCCGATGTGCATCTTTGTGCGGCTTATGATGACCAAGTTGCATTAACCGAGATGGCCAAAAGCTGTGAGGCGATCACCACAGAGTTTGAGAATGTGCCCGCTGCAACATTGGAATTCCTGGCTAAGAACCGTATTGTTCGACCGGCACCTGCTGCCGTCGCAATCGCGCAACATCGCGTATTAGAAAAAAACTTTATTCGTGATGCAGGATTGCCTGTTGCACCTTATAAAGTGATTGAAAGTGCCGATGATGTTGCTGCAACGGATGCGTCGCTATATCCTGCGATCTTAAAGGTCGCCCGTTTTGGCTATGATGGTAAAGGCCAAGCGCGAGTATCAACCGCTGAAGAAGCAAAAGATGCGTTTGAGAAATTTGGAGGTGAGACGTGCGTGCTGGAGAAGATGCTCAAGCTTGATTATGAGGTATCTGTTGTTTTGGCGCGCGATGCACAAGGACAGGTTGCAACTTTCCCTACAGCAGAAAATAGTCATCTGAATGGCATTCTTGATGTCAGCATCGTACCTGCACGAGGTAGCGAAAGTGTAAGAGAAGAGGCGCAAAAATTAGCAATAAAAGTTGCTGAGAAGCTTAATTATGTGGGTGTGCTTGGTGTCGAATTCTTCGTTTGCGATGGTCAATTGATCGTCAATGAAATGGCACCGCGTCCTCATAACTCTGCCCATTACACTATCGATGCATGTGTTACTAATCAGTTTGAGCAGCAAGTGAGGGTGCTGACAGGTATGCAGCTCGGCGCACCAAGATTACATAGCCATGCGGTTATGGTTAACATTCTTGGTGATGTATGGCGTGATGGTGAGCCTAAGTGGACGCAGTTATTTGCACATAGCGAATTAAAATTACATCTGTATGGTAAACACGAGCCGCGTGCAGGTCGTAAGATGGGGCATTTCACTGTATTGGCAGATTCGTCAGAGGCTGCGTTACATCAGGCAACTATCGCGCGTCAAGAGTTGGGTATAGGCTAAAAGTATTATTGATTAATTGAGATAGAAACAAAAAAGCCGAACATCAAGTTCGGCTTTTTTGTTTTCTCTAAAGCGTGAATCTATTAAGCAAGCGCTTTGATAGAAGCGCTCAAACGGCTCTTATGACGAGCAGCCTTGTTCTTATGAATAATCTGTTTATCGGCAATACGGTCAATGACGCTGATATTGTCGTTGTATACAGTTTGTGCAGCAGCTTTATCGCCGGCTTCGACCGCTTTGATGATCTTCTTGATCGCGGTGCGCAAAGCAGAGCGCAAGCTGGCGTTATGAGAGCGCTGCTTTACCGCTTGACGGGCACGCTTTCTAGCTTGTGCGCTATTTGCCATGGATTTTCCTAATTAGTTATCAAATACGAAGCCGAGCATATTAGCGTTTTTTATCGTGGATTGCAAGGTATGTATGAGGCTTATGCACCTAACATGTTAAAATTACGCTTTTTATGTCTTTAGATGACGGATTTTTTAGCGATTAATGGATCCGCAATTGATAAAAATCAGCCATGCTGAATCTAAACAACAATACATGATACCAGTTGAATGAACCTGCTTAGAGCCCTTGCTGCTGTTGGAAGTATGACGTTCTTATCGCGAATCCTCGGATTCGTTAGAGATACGCTCATTGCACGAGTGTTTGGTGCAGGGGTATATACGGATGCCTTTTTTGTCGCATTCAAGATACCCAACCTGTTGCGCCGACTTTTTGCTGAGGGAGCTTTCTCTCAGGCATTCGTACCTGTGCTGGCAGAGTACAAGAATCAACGCGGTGTCGAACAGACGCATAATTTAGTAAACCATGTAGCGACATTGTTGGGTTTGGCTTTGATCGTTGTGACTATATTAGGCATGATAGCCGCTCCGTGGATCGTGTATGTCAGCGCACCGGGTTTTGAGGGGGATGCAGCAAAGTTCGATCTGACGATCACTCTGTTGCGTATCACGTTTCCCTACATCTTTTTTATCTCGCTGGTCTCATTGGCTGGCGGGATTTTGAATACTTATAGCAAATTCTCGGTACCTGCTTTTACGCCTGCATGGTTGAACGTGACCTTTATCATCGCAGCACTGTTCTTTGCGCCTTATTTTGATCCGCCGATCAAAGTGCTGGCTTGGGCCGTATTTGTGGGCGGGATTTTGCAATTGGCTTTTCAGATACCTTTTTTGATTAAAATTGGATTTATCCCTCGGTTTAGATTGAATCTGCATGATGAGGGTGTCTGGCGCATTCTAAAACTGATGGGGCCTGCGATATTTGGCGTATCTATCGCGCAGATATCTTTGTTGATCAATACGATATTCGCTTCTTTTCTGGAAACAGGTAGCGTGTCATGGCTTTATTATGCAGACCGTTTGATGGAACTGCCGACGGGCATGTTGGGTGTAGGTCTGGGGACTATCTTATTGCCTAGTCTTGCCAAGTCTTTTGCCAATAAAGCCGATGATGAATATTCGCAACTCATGGATTGGGGCTTGCGCCTTACTTTGATCCTGACCTTGCCAGCAGCAGTTGCGCTTGCAGTCTTGGCTGTGCCGCTTGTGACGGGGCTTTTCCACTATGGTGCGTTTACTTCACATGATGTATCAATGACTTGCCAAGCATTGATGGCATACAGTTTGGGTCTGATCGGGTTGATCATGGTCAAGGTCTTGGCACCTGCGTTCTATGCGCGTCAGGATATCAAGACGCCTGTAAAGATCGCTTTATTCACATTGGTTTCTACGCAATTGATGAACCTCGCATTCATCGGGCCGATGAAGCATGCAGGCTTGGCGTTGGCGATTGGTCTAGGTGCGTGTCTCAATGCAGGTTTATTGTATTTTTATTTACGTCGAGCCAATATTTATCAGCCGCAAGCAGGTTGGTGGTTGTTTTTAGTGAAACTGATACTGGCTGTCGGTGTGATGGCTGTGGTGCTTTTCTTCGGTGCAGGCGACACGAATGCGTGGATGGATTATGCAATGTTGCCTAAGTTACTGCGACTGACCGCGCTGATTTTGTTGGGCGCTACCGTATATTTTGGCGCATTGTGGCTGTTGGGTTTCCGTCTGAGAGACTTTTCCCGCCGTACAGAGATATAACGCATGCAAGTTTTTCGTCATATTCCATCAGTAAAAGTTGATTCGCCTTCGCCAGCACTTGTACTTGCGATCGGTAACTTTGATGGTATGCACTTGGGGCATCAGGCATTGCTAAAGCGATTGGTCGAGGTGGCGGATGCAACTGGACTTACAGCCGCTGTGATGACGTTTGAACCACATCCGCGCGAATTCTTTACGCCAGATAATGCGCCCGCCCGGTTGACCTCGTTGCGTGAAAAATTGGAGTTTTTTGAAGATGCTGGTGTTGCGCAGGTATATATCTGCCGCTTCAATCGGCAGTTCTCAGGTTTGAGTGCCGACGTGTTCATACAGGATATCCTGCGGACAGCCTTGAATGCGCAATCGATACTTGTGGGCAATGATTTCCGTTTTGGTGCAAAACGGCACGGTAGCGTAGCTGACTTACGCGAGGCAGGCTTTGATCTTGTGGACTTTCCTGAAGTGCGTTTAGAAAGTGTACGTGTATCGAGTACAGCGGTGCGAGATGCACTAGCGGCTGGTGAGCTTGAGCTTGCTAGGGCATTGCTCGGAAGACCATATAGCATCAGCGGCAAGGTCGTACATGGTGCCAAACGCGGACGGCAATTGGGCTTTCCTACTGCAAACGTACATATGCGCCATGAACGACCTGCGCTGACTGGGGTATATGCGGTAAAATTAGATGGTTTAGCTGGTGTAGCAAATCTGGGTGTGCGGCCAACCGTGGCAGGCATTCCCAAATTGATGCTGGAAGTGCATTTATTCGATTTTGACGGTGATCTATATGATCGCCATGTGCATGTCCAGTTTCTGAAAAAGATACGTGAAGAGATGAAGTTCCCGAATTTTGATGCACTTAAACAGCAGATCGCATTTGATAGTATTGCGGCAAGAACCTATTTTTCGAATATTTAGTGATTAATTAAAAGACTTAGTGTCATGACAGACCAAAAATATCAGTTGAATCTCCCTGAAACGCCTTTTCCGATGCGTGGCGATCTTGCAAAGCGTGAGCCTGCATGGTTGAAACAATGGCAGGATCAGCAGCTTTATAAAAAGATACGTGCGGCACGTAAGGGGGCTAAGAAATTCATCCTGCATGATGGCCCGCCTTATGCGAATGGAGACATCCATATCGGGCACGCGGTAAACAAGATATTGAAAGATATCATCGTTAAATCCAAGACGATGTCAGGCTTTGATGCGCCTTATGTGCCTGGTTGGGATTGCCACGGACTGCCTATCGAGTTGATGGTCGAGAAACTGCATGGCAAGAATATCGATCCAGCCAAGTTTCGTGAGCTTTGCCGCGAGTATGCCGCTGAACAGATCGAGCGCCAGAAAAAGGACTTTATCCGTCTAGGTGTATTGGGCGATTGGGATCATCCTTACCGCACGATGGATTTCAAGACCGAAGCCGACATCATGCGTGCGTTGGGTGATATCTACAAGAATGGTTATCTCTATCAAGGCTCCAAGCCAGTACATTGGTGTGTGGATTGTGGGTCTGCATTGGCTGAAGCTGAAGTTGAGTATGAAGATAAGAATTCTCCTGCTATCGATGTCGGTTTTAAGGTCGTAGATAACGCTGCCTTGTCTAAGATGTTTGGTGTTGAGGTTGCAGGTGATGCGTATGCCGTCATCTGGACAACCACGCCTTGGACGTTGCCAGCCAATCAGGCTGTGACCGTTCATCCGGATTTCACCTATGACCTGATCAAGACCAGTAAGGGGTTGCTGATTCTTGCGCATGAGCTTGCTGAAGCTACACTTGCACGATATGGCGAAGCATCAACCCAAGTTCTTGCTTCATGCAAAGGGGTTGCACTTGAGTTTTTATCATTACAGCATCCATTCGAGAACCGTCAGGTGCCAGTCATCCTTGGTGATCATGTAACTACCGATGCGGGTACTGGCTTAGTACATACAGCGCCTGCTCACGGCCTTGAAGATTATGCGGTGGGTATGCGTTATAACCTGCCGGTGGATAATCCAGTGGGTGATGATGGCAAGTTCTATAGTCGTGTCGAGCGCTTTGCGGGCATGAGCATCTGGGATGCTAATAAAGTCGTCATCGAAACGCTGGCAGCTAGTGGCAACCTGATGGCTTCCGCGCGATTGAACCATAGTTACCCGCATTGCTGGCGCCATAAGACGCCGGTTATCTTCCGTGCGACGCATCAATGGTTCATCGGCATGAATCAAGAAGGCGTGGCGGGTAGCACATTGCGCACACTTGCTAATGCTGCGGTGGATGATACGGAGTTCTTCCCTTCATGGGGGCGCGCACGTCTGGAAGCGATGATCAAGAACCGTCCGGACTGGTGTGTGTCTCGCCAGCGTAACTGGGGTGTGCCGATGCCATTGTTCGTACATAAAGAAACCAGTGAGCTGCACCCTGATACCTCCGCGTTGCTTGAGAAAGTTGCATTACAAGTCGAACAACAAGGCATAGAAGCTTGGTTCTCTTTAGATGGCGCTGCTTTTCTGCAAGAACACGCGCCAAAGGATGCTGAGCAATATAAAAAAGTGACCGATACGCTGGATGTATGGTTTGACTCGGGTACGACACATGCTGCTGTTTTGAAGCGTCGTGAAGAGTTGCAGAGCCCTGCAGATTTGTATCTTGAAGGTTCTGACCAGCACCGTGGGTGGTTCCAGTCTAGCTTACTGACAGGTTGTGCGATCAATGGACGTGCGCCTTATGGTGCATTGCTGACGCACGGTTTCGTGGTCGATGGCAACGGTCATAAGATGAGTAAATCCAAGGGCAACGTGGTTGCGCCGCAAAAGGTTATGGATACCTACGGTGCCGATATCTTACGTTTATGGGTAGCCTCGACAGATTACTCAGGTGAATTGACGATCTCGGACGAGATATTAAAACGTGTTGCCGATAGCTATCGCCGTATCCGCAATACACTACGTTTCTTGTTATCTAATCTGGCTGATTTCGATGCTGGTAAAAACCTACTGCCTGTCGCTGAGTGGTTGGAGATCGATCGTTATGCGTTAGTACTGACGCATGATCTAGAGACCAAGTTGCTTGCAGATTATGACCGCTATGAGTTTCATTTGGCGATGCAGAAATTCGTAGGTTTTTGCTCTGAAGATCTGGGCGGTTTCTATCTCGACATCTTAAAAGATCGTCTCTACACGACAGGTGCTGATTCTCATCCTCGTCGTGCTGCGCAGAGTGCGCTTTACCATATCACTCATGCATTGATGCGTTTGATGGCCCCGATATTAAGCTTTACTGCTAATGAGATATGGCAGACTTTAGGCTTGGATGAGAATGTCAGTGTGTTTGAAGAGCTGTGGTATGAGCTTCCAGCACACGCGTTAAGCGATGCGGATATTGCTGTCTGGCAAGAGATCATCGCCGTTCGTGCTTTTGCCAATAAAGCCATCGAAGAACAACGTGCACAAAGCTTGGTAGGCTCTTCATTGCAGTCTGAGTTGGATATCTACGCCTCTGGTAAAACATATAAGGCTTTGGCTACGCTGGAGGATGATTTGCGTTTTGTACTCATCACTTCGCGTGCCAACCTGCATCAGGCAGAGGATGAGGGTGTGAGTATCAAGGTCACGCCTAGTGCACATACGAAATGTGATCGTTGCTGGCACTACCGTGCCGATGTCGGTGCCGATGCAGCGCACCCGCAAATATGCGGTCGTTGCGTGAGCAACTTGTTTGGTAAAGGCGAAGCCCGTCGCTATGCGTAAATGGTTGGCGTTAAGTGTGGTGGTGATCGCGCTCGATCTTTATACAAAGCATCTTGTGGTCAATGCGTTTGCTTATGGTGAACACCTGACGATCACCAGCTTTTTTGATTTGGTGCGTTACCATAATGAAGGTGCGGCATTTAGCTTTTTGAGTAATGCGGGAGGCTGGCAGCGTATCTTCTTTAGTGCCATTGCCGTGATCGCGTCTGTCGTGATTGTGTATTTGATGTATAAAAGCCCCAAGCAGAAACTCTTCTGTTTGGGGCTTGCCTTCATTCTTGGCGGAGCATTAGGAAATCTATATGACCGCCTAACGTTAGGCTATGTCGTCGACTTCTTGTTCTTCCATTACCAAGCTTATTATTGGCCTGCTTTCAATCTTGCTGATTCTGCGATCACGTTTGGTGTAAGTTTACTGTTGATCGACAGCTTTAAAAACAAACAACCATAATCTTATCAATCAGATTACAGGCCTATTTAGATGGCCGCTTTTCGCGCCTTGCTACGACGGCGCGCAATCAATATCACGGTACTTAGACCTGCCAATAACATCGCCCAGCTGCTCGGTTCTGGCACAGCGGTGATCAGTAACTGATCCTGTTTAGTGTCAGAGAAGGCATAGCTTAATGTGTAGCCACCAGTGGTTGTCCATGGGCCTGAAGTGATGTTATTGATGAATCCAATAGCAAGTGCATCCGCTGCTGTATTTGCAGGGCCAGTGCCACTCAAATAGATCGAACCACTGGCAAGGTCATAAGAACCCGTTTCTTCTACAATCTCCCACACGGCTAATTGCATCGCTAGCGCATAATTATTGGCTGCTGCAAGATCACTGCTGCTTGATGTGCTGATGTATGTATCGCGTAGCCCGAAGAATGTCGGCAAAGTATTCGTGATCAAACGATCAAGCGCTGATTGTTGGGTAGATGAAAAAAATGGTGATAAGCCAGTTGTTACATCAAAGCTGCTAGCCCAGCCACCGCCAATATGCCTTTCTACACACAGGCTGATTGTTTGCCCACCCATTGCAGAGATATCCCATATGCTGAGTACGCCCCAGTTATGGTATGTGTCAGTGCCGCCTTCATTAATCGTCGTGTAACTGGAATATGCTGTACGGTCAGATGCGCTAGGCCATGAGATGATGGTGCTAGCATAAGCCGAGTTAACCATGGCTGCGCAAGCAAGAATGCCTGCAGTGAACATGTTGCGGATTGTTTTTGCGTTGAATATGTTGTTGCTATGAATCATTGATTAACTTCCGATTTTAATTGTAAGTTGTTGGTATTGCATGGCTAAATCATGCCTATGTTTTTCTCAGTTGCCGCATAGTACACGAATGCCGTTCAAAAAATCAGAAAGATTAAGCAGGGATTATGCCAAATGGATGATATTTGAAAATATGGCAGGATAAAATATTTAAGAAAACCAGCGTAACTTCGATTGAGCATAGCCGAACCTGAGTAGAAACACTCAGGTTCGGCTATGTGATGGATTTGTTTTACGCGACTTGATTCAAAAACACGCGCACATTGCGTGGGCGTATAAAGACGCTTTGACCTTCGGTGAGACTAAGCTCGCGGAAACGTTCACGTGTCAGCTCAGCTTCGATCAGTTCAGGGTTATCTGCACGTTGCAGTTCTAATCTGACAAGCGGGCCGATAGCGTGAATGTAGTTAACTGTGGCTTCAAACGCATGCTCGCCATCGGCTTCTTTTAATACTTCGATATCGTGCGGACGAACATAAGCGAAAGCCGGGCTATCTTTTGTTTCTTGATGTGCATCAAGTTGAAGCTCGATGCCACCAATCTGTGCACGGCCTTCATTCACGCGGCTGTGGAACAGATTCACGTTACCAAGGAACTGGTATACGAATGGAGAGGCTGGTGCGTCGTAAACTTCCTGCGGGCTGCCAATCTGTTCAACTTGACCGTGGTTCATCACTACGATGCGGTCGGCTACTTCAAGTGCCTCTTCCTGATCATGCGTGACGAAAACGCTGGTGATATGTAGTTCGTCATGTAAGCGGCGTAACCAGCGACGAAGATCCTTACGAACCTTTGCGTCCAATGCACCGAACGGCTCATCGAGCAATAACACTTTAGGTTCTACCGCCAAGGCACGTGCCAAAGCAATACGTTGACGTTGCCCACCGGATAGTTGTGGCGGATAACGGTCTGCAAGCCAGTCCAGTTGTACCAACTCAAGTAGTTTATGAACGCGTTTGCTGATCTCCGCATCTGATGGACGAGTAGCCTTGGGGCGCACGCGTAAGCCAAAGGCTACGTTCTCGAATACCGACATATGGCGGAACAGCGCATAGTGCTGAAATACAAAGCCTACTTCACGTTCGCGTACATCGCGTTCAGTGGCATTCGAGCCATGAAAAAGGATGTTGCCGGAATCAGGTGTCTCAAGGCCCGCGATGATGCGCAGCAGGGTGGTCTTACCGCAACCTGATGGGCCGAGCAGGGCTACCAGCTCGCCACTGGGAACATCAAGGCTGATGTTCTTTAGTGCCTGAAAGCTGCCGAAGTCTTTTGTGATATTACGAATCTCGATACTCATCATTTCGCCTTTGTATTTTTTAACTGCGTATGCACTATTTGCAAATCATTCTTCTATCTGTTCATCAATAATGACATCGCGCGAAGCCTGCCATTCAATAAAACTTTTCAGCGCCAATGTCAGTAATGCCAGAAATGCCAATAACGATGCGACCGCGAATGCCGCAGCGTAGTTGTATTCGTTATAAAGAATTTCGACATGCAAGGGCATGGTATTAGTCAATCCACGGATATGGCCTGATACAACCGATACCGCGCCAAATTCGCCCATTGCACGCGCATTGGTCAGAATCACGCCATATAGCAGACCCCATTTGATATTGGGTAATGTAATGCGCCAAAGTATCTGCCAACCATTTGCACCTAATACCAGCCCGGCCTCTTCTTCCTCTTTGCCTTGCGCCTGCATCAGTGGGATCAGCTCGCGTGCGATAAAAGGGAAGGTGACGAATATCGTTGCTAATACGATACCGGGGATGGCGAAGATGACTTTATGGTCATGATCAATCAACCACTCACCAAACCAGCCTTGCATACCGAATATCAAAACATAGATCAGGCCAGCAATCACAGGCGACACTGCGAAAGGCAAATCGATCAAGGTGATCAATATGCTCTTGCCGCGGAAATCGAATTTGGCAATCGCCCAAGCTGCGGCTACACCGAAGACTAGATTCAGTGGTAATGAGATGGCTGCCGCAATTACTGTCAGCTTGATTGCGGATAAAGCATCAGGATCAACCAATGCCGCGATATAAGCTCCAAAGCCTTTGCGTAATGCTTCCGTAAACACTGCAGCAAGCGGGATGAACAGAAACAGGCTTAGAAACAATAAAGAGACAGCGATCAACGACCAACGTACCCATGCTGGCTCTGAAGTGGCACGGCTACGCGCCACCTTTTTATTGTAACTATGTAATTGTGAAACGATGGTTGCAGACATACCCTATTCCTAACGTGAAGCACTGATGCGGTGATTACTCCACCACTGCAAGCCATTGATGGCGAATAACAAGATGAATGAAATCACCAGCATGACGACAGCGACTGCTGTAGCGCCTGCATAATCATATTGTTCGAGTTTGGTGATAATGATTAGTGGCGTAATCTCAGACACCATCGGCATATTACCGGCGATAAAAATTACCGAGCCATATTCCCCGATCGCGCGGGCAAATGCCAGAGCAAATCCGGTTAACAATGCAGGCCAAAGTGCAGGCAGAATAACGCGGCTGAATGTCTGCCAGCGATTGGCACCCAAGCTGGCAGCGGCTTCTTCTGTTTCCGCTTCTAAGTCTTCAAGTACGGGTTGTACGGTACGTACCACGAAAGGCAAGCCGATAAACGTGAGGGCAACCACTACACCTAATGGCGTAAATGCGACTTTAATGCCATGCGGCTCAAGTATGCTGCCTATCCAGCCATTGCTTGCATATACCGCGGTGAGTGCGATACCCGCGACTGCTGTAGGCAGTGCGAAAGGTAGATCGACCAATGCATCTACCAGCTTCTTGCCTGGAAAGGTATAGCGTGTCAGTACCCATGCGGTCAATAAGCCGAATATGGCATTTAGCACTGCCCCGATAAGCGATGCGCCGAACGTCAATTTATAGGACGCCACCACGCGAGGCGCAGTAACCACCTGCCAGAACTCTGCCAAGCTTAGCTCTGTGGTTTTAAGGAATGCGGCCGACAGTGGGATGAGTACGATCAAGCTTAGGTAAAGCAGGGTGTAGCCTAGAGATAAGTTGAACCCCGGTAGAACGTTTTTATGTTTAGCCATTTAATTATTATCTTTTAAATTTGGACGCAAATGTAACAGAGTCCTTAAAGTTATAAAAATACTAAGTAATGATATTGATATAACAAAAAAGAATGAATGATGCTCTGCTACTAATGGCTTTTATATTTAGCTTCAATATCCTGAATTCGAGCAGTCCCAGTATTATGCGGCTGCTCGTATCGAGGGTCTGAACGCCTTGGTGGGTTGCAGGTCTTTCGCGATAGCTGGCCTCCCCAAAAAGTAACCCTGCAATAAAGTGCTGCCAGCTTCAATGGCGATATCCAGTTGTGTTTGGGTTTCTATACCTTTAATCACGGGTTGCGCGCCTAAGTCACGGATGATGCCGACTAAGCCCGGAATGATCTTGCGAATGCGCGGGTTGCGCTCTGCCTCTTGAATCAGGCTGATATCCAGTTTCACGAACTCTGGTGAGAGCTTCCACAATCTATCCAGATTCGAGTGTTTGCGACCAAAGCCATCAATGGCGATGCGGTAGCCGCGATCACGGTAGTTATCAATCGCCTCGACCAGTAGTTTTTCCTGCTCTACAACGCTTTCCTGTATTTCAATCACCACGCGATCTGTCGGTACCGAGTGCGTATGTAAAATGCGCTCGAAGACTTTGCCGTGCGCATTTACACTTACCAAAAGTTTTGGGTGTACGTTCAGGAAGAGATAGCCGTTATCGTTATATATCTCCCTGAAATTCAATACATGCAATGTGCGGCACACGCGGTCAAACTTAACAAGTCGACCTGATTCTTCAGCAAAGCTGAAAGCAAACTCAGGGCTGATTGTTTGCAGGTCACCAAGTGATGGTCTTAATAGAGCCTCATGCCCGAAAAGATCACCGGCTTCGCTATCGTAGATCGGCTGAAAAGCGCTCTTGAGCTGTATGCCCAGAAATGTACTGGTGAATTCCCCTTCCAGCTTCTCATCCAGACCGTAATCTTCCAAGTCAAGGTACAGCGCTTCACGCAGCTGCGACTTGAGTTGTTCTACATTCAGTGATCCTGTGTATTTCTCAGACATGAGTCTCTACTCCTTATTGCTAATCAATCTTGCTGTGACTTGCCTTTGTTGCTTAGGTCTTGTTACTTAGCGTAGATCTGATCAAACGTACCGCCATCGGCGAAGTGCGTTTTCTGAGCATTTGCCCATCCACCAAATACTTCATCAATCGTAAACAGGGTTAGCTGTTTGAAGTCACCTTTATGCTTAGCGGCCACAGTTTCTACACGTGGGCGCAGGTAATGTTTGACTGCAAGCTCCTGACCTTCTGGCGAATAGTGGAAGTCCAAATAGCCTTGTGCGACCGTGCGTGTTTTATGTCTATCTACAACCTTATCGACCAAGCTGATCGGGTTTTCTGCCAGTACGCTAACGGAAGGGTAAACCACCTCGAATTGGTCGCCGCCCAGCTCTTTTTTGATCAGGTTGACTTCATTCTCGAAAGTTAGCAGAGCATCACCAATATCGCGCTGTACGAAGGTCGTCGTCGCACCTCGGCCACCTGTATCCAGAACGGGTACGTTCTTGAATAATTTGGCTACGAAATCTTTCGCCTTGGCATCGTCACCGCCTTTTTTGATTACATATCCCCATGCAGCAAGATAGGCATAACGGCCATTACCTGATGTCTTAGGGTTTGCAATCACGACACCAACGCCAGGTTTGATGAGGTCGTCCCAATCCTTGATGTTTTTTGGATTGCCTTTGCGCACCAAGAATACAGTGGTAGATGCAGTCGGCGAGCTACCGTTAGGCAGGCGTTTCTGCCAATCTTTGGGGATCAAACGGCCTTTTTCGTAAAGAATATCGATATCAGTTGCTTGATTCATGGTGATGATATCGGCTTCAAGACCATCTACTACTGCACGTGCCTGTTTGCTGGAACCACCATGTGACTGGTTGATGGTGACGGTTTCGCCAGTTTTCTCTTTCCAGTATTTTGCGAAAGCAGGGTTAAAGTCTTTATAGAATTCGCGTGTTACGTCATAAGATACATTGAGTAAACTCGTGTCTGCGTGAGCTGCACTTGAGAATAACAAGGCGGCAAGGATTAAACGTTTTAACATTAAGGTTCCCCGGAAATTAAATGGCTGAAATATTGTTATGGCTGCAATATAGGCAAATCAATAAAGAATGTAAAAGAATATAAAAATATATTGTTATATATAAATGTTATTTATTATTTAATAAAGCATCTTGTACAAATGTTGCTATTGAAATCAATAATTGTGTATAGTTATAACTAAATAGAATTTATATATAAGTAAAAATTATATATAAACGACACCTAGTAATAATCTAGGTTGAATATATAGTTAGCCGACCGGACAACCGGAAGCCAGCGCGTCAAAAGACGGCTGGCTTTTTTGTTTTCTGCATTTGGTTTTTATAGCGAGTAAAACGTATGCCTGAATCATTAAATGAAGTGACATCTAGTTTGGATATATCCAAGATCGTCGCTCAGCTTCGCGCGGTCAGACTTACGTCACTTGAAAGCCGTAATCGTCGTGAAAAACCGCCAAAATTACCATCGCGCAAAGTGCTCGGGAGCATCGTGGATGGATTAGGTGCGGCGCTTTTCCCCAATCGTTTAGGCATGCCGGATATCAAAGATGATGGTATCGATTATTTCGTTGGTCATGCCCTAGATGTTGCCTTAAGGGATTTGCTGGCTCAAGTGAAATTGGAGCTGCATTTTGCTTCGGACCTGAATGCCGAGGATGGTAATGCTCTTACTGCAAGTGGGACTAGCGCTAAAGAGATCGTAAGACAATTCGCTGAATCTTTACCTGCAATACGTATGTTGCTAGATAGCGATATTCGTGCGGCTTATGAAGGTGATCCTGCTGCGCGAAGTGTGGATGAAGTACTGGTTTGCTACCCGGGCATCACCGCAATTACGCATTATCGTTTAGCACATGTGCTGCACAAGCTGGGTGTGCCGTTGATCGCAAGAATCATCTCAGAGATCGCTCATTCGTCGACGGGTATCGATATACACCCGGGCGCGCAGATTGATGAGAGCTTCTTTATTGATCATGGTACGGGTGTGGTGATTGGTGAAACAACCATTATTGGTAAGCACGTGCGCATCTATCAAGCCGTTACGCTTGGTGCTAAGCGGTTCCCAACTGATGAGAACGGTGCATTGATCAAAGGGAACGAGCGTCACCCTATAGTAGAAGACGATGTTGTCATTTATGCCGGTGCAACTATTCTCGGACGTATCACCATCGGGCATGGTTCTGCCATCGGCGGCAATGTCTGGCTTACACACACTGTTCCACCCGGTAGCAATATCACGCAAGCGCAGATGTTAAGTAATCCCGTGCATCAAGCACAGCTAGCAGCAACCACGAATTTATCAAACGGTAGTAAAGAACCAAAGCAGCAAAGCTGAAATTTTAATTTTTTAGTAGCACACTTAAATAATCAAGGAGATTTTAATGGCTGATATTCATCAAGGACATACCGCATTGGGCGATGTAGCGGCACGGACGCTTGCCAATGCGACCAAAACGGTACCCATGCTTGGCACGATTACGCCACGTTGGTTGGTACACCTCATGCAGTGGGTGCCGGTTGAAGCTGGTATCTATCGTGTTAACAAAGTAAAAGATAACCATAGCGTCGCTGTTGACTGCTCTAATAAAGACGAACGTGAATTGCCAGCGACTTTCGTTGATTACGAAGAATGGGGCCGTGAGTATGTATTGAACGCTGTGAATACAGTGGTTGATGTACATACACGTATCTCTGATCTTTACAGCAGCCCGCATAACCAGATTCGTGAGCAGTTACGTCTGACTATTGAAACGGTTAAAGAGCGTCAGGAAAGTGAATTGATTAACAACGCTGAATATGGCTTGTTGCACAATATTGCACCTGAGCAAAAGGTAAAGTCACGCACCGGCGCACCAACACCTGATGACTTTGATGAACTGATCTCACGCGTGTGGAAAGAGCCTGCATTCTTCTTGGCACATCCACAAGCGATTGCCGCATTCGGTCGCGAATGTACACGTCGTGGCGTTCCACCGCCTACAGTTGCGCTGTTTGGCTCACAATTCATTACTTGGCGTGGTATTCCATTGATTCCTTGCGACAAATTGCGGGTGACTAAAGGTAAGACGAATATTCTATTGTTGAGAACAGGTGAGAGCCGTCAAGGTGTCGTTGGTCTTTACCAACCTAATTTGCCTGGTCAACAAACCATGGGTCTTTCAGTGCGCTTTATGGGTATCAACCACAAGGCGATCGCTTCGTATCTTGTGTCCTTGTATTGTTCATTAGCTGTGCTGACTGAAGATGCGATCGCTGTGTTGGAGAATGTAGACGTAGGCAACTACTATGACTACAAGTAACCTTCACGATCTATCTTCGTTCGAACCTGAAGCGATATTAGCTGCAGTGCCGGGCGAGCATCCGCGTATGGCGGCTGGTTTGGCGATAGCCCGAGAGGCTAGCGAAAGCGGCAATCTGGATGTAGATGCCTTGGCGAAAATTGCCAATGAAGTGTTCTCGGATACGATGCCACGTGAATCCGGTTTTCCTGCGACAGATTCTTTTTCGGATAATGCGACGATCTATAGCGCAGGTAGCCCGACGATTGGTTCGCAAGTGCCAGCAGCGCCGTCAGCGATATCGGCTGTTCCATCTGGCGCTGCTGCATTGCAATCCGGTTTGCCTGATCTTGGCGGTAGCAATCCCGGCAGCATTGGCGCGCTTAATGTTTCGCCATTGCAATATACGCCGGACTTGATTGGTGAGGTTGATATCGCCAAGCTACTAGGTGATGTCGCGATTCCTTATGAGAACGAGCTAAAAGGTCTCTTTGGCGCTCAGCCGACTGCGATTCCAACAACGCAGAAGACTGGTACAAGTAGTCCTTTCTACTTTTTACAGACATCTGATAACAGTTTGCAAGCAGCGCCCGCTGCGCATCCGCCGTTTGATGCCAATCTCGTACGCAAGGATTTCCCTATCTTGCGTGAATTGGTTAATGGCAGACCATTGATCTGGTTCGATAATGCAGCTACGACACAGAAACCGCAGGCAGTGATCGATCGTATCTCATACTTTTACCAGCATGAGAACTCGAATATTCATCGTGCGGCACATGAGCTAGCTGCGCGCGCTACAGATGCATATGAAGGTGCGCGTGAGACGGTTCGTCGCTTCATCAATGCGCCTTCAATCGATAACATCGTGTTCGTACGTGGTACAACTGAAGCGATCAATCTGGTTGCCAAGACTTGGGGCAAGAAGCATATCGGCGCTGGGGATGAGATCGTTATTTCTCATCTTGAGCATCATGCGAATATCGTCCCGTGGCAACAGTTGTGTCAGGAAACAGGCGCCAAGTTAAAAGTGGCACCAGTCGATGATAGCGGCCAAGTCTTACTTGCTGAGTATCAACAGCTACTGACTGCTAGAACCAAGCTTGTTTCATTCACGCAGGTGTCCAATGCGCTTGGCACGGTTACGCCTGCGCATGAGATGATCGAGATGGCACATCGGGCAGGTGCGAAAGTATTGCTTGATGGCGCACAGTCAATATCTCACATGCATACTGATGTATTGGGGCTGGATTGTGACTTCTTTGTCTTTTCAGGACACAAAGTGTTTGGCCCAACTGGTATCGGTGCGTTGTATGGAAAATCCGATGTGTTGAACGATATGCCTGCTTGGCAAGGTGGCGGCAATATGATTCAAGACGTCACTTTTGATAAGACCGTTTACCATGAAGCACCAGCAAAGTTTGAAGCAGGTACGGGCAATATTGCCGATGCTGTTGGGCTTGGTGCTGCGCTTGAGTACGTTGAGCGTTTGGGCATTCATAATATCGCCAGATACGAGCATGAATTGCTTGCCTATGCCACTGATGCCATGTGCAAAGTAGCAGGCTTGCGCTTGATCGGAACGGCTAAAGAAAAAGCCAGTGTCTTGTCATTCACGCTAGCAGGCTATCAGAGTGAAGAAGTTGGCGCTGCTTTGAACAAAGAAGGCATCGCTGTTCGCTCAGGGCATCATTGTGCACAGCCTATCCTTCGTCGTTTTGGACTGGAAAATACAGTGCGGCCATCTTTAGCTTTTTACAATACGACTGCTGAGGTTGATGTATTAGTGAACGCCTTGCATAAGCTATCTTCTGCAAAAGCGATCACTGGGTTATAAGCTCAAAAGTTTGTAGATTGTAATCACTAGACATGGCTTACGAGATATTCGTAAGCCATGTTTTTTTACGCCGACTTTTGTGAAATAACAACGCGATGGTGCGTTGCGTGTTGTGAGTATCCCGCTTCTAATGAGCCAGCATAGTGCTGGATGACGGGAATGAAGAATGCTGAGCCAACAGCAAGAAAAGTGGCAGTGTCAGTCAAAAATAGAATAATACGTCGCATATGGTTCTCCAATCATCATTAAGTAAGTGTGTTCGTGAGACATGCAACAACAACTTACTTGTGCTGGAAAACTAATAAGCGCGCTTTGTGTGATTTCTGTTTTCATTATTTGTGATAATTGCTTAATTCTAATTTAGATCTTAGCAATAGAGACTTCAGTCGATTTTACAAGTGCAAGTACTTCTGTGCCTACTTGCAATCCCAGCTCATTGATAGAGCGGGTGGTAATGACTGACGTGACAATGCCAAAGCCTGTTTCAACATCTACTTCTGAAACAACTGGGCCTGGGACGATCTCTTTGATGCGTCCGCGGAATTGGTTACGTACATTGATTGCGTGTATCGCCATGATATTTCTCCTGAATATGGTTTAAATATTAAGCGGCTGCGCTAAAGAAAGTATTTTAGCGAAAGAGGTTTAGTGAAAGCTCAGCCACTGATTGAGTGATCGATTATGTTTGAATGTCTTTCGACAGGCACTCTCCGATACTGTTCGGTCAGCAATGCCTTTCAGGCGTGCACGTAATGCAGCAGGGCCATTGGGGGTATAGACGATCTTTACGCCACGCTTTGCAGCGTTCTGTTTGATCTTGTGTGTGAATGTGTGGCTGATCCAGTCGGTGATCAGTACGATCAATTCTGTATCATGCGGGATAATCTTTTTGCCATCGCCAACCTTGCGGCCAGACCAGTGATTGATATGGGTAATGCCGTGATTTGATAATTCCTGTTTGATGCCATCGATTTGGTCACCACCTACGATTAATGCTGTACTCATTTTGCGAGTCTCCTTAATTGTTGCGGCGAAACCAGATTTTGTCCGGTTCCGCCAGCAGGTTTTTAATGCTTACTTCAGGTAAATCTGGTCAAACGTACCGCCATCTGCAAAATGCTCTTTTTGTGCCTTTTGCCAGCCACCGAACTCTTTGTCGACTGTGATCAAAGTTACTTTAGGGAATTGCTTCTCATATTTCTTGATAGCAGCCTCACCAGTTGGGCGATAGTAGTTCTTACCAGCAATGTCCTGACCTTCATCAGAGTACAGGTACTGCAAGTAAGCTTCTGCTACAGCACGTGTCTTGCGACGATCAACAACCTTGTCTACAACGGTGATGGTTGGCTCAGCCAATATCGAAAGTGAAGGCACGACGATATCGAATTTATCTGGACCCAATTCTTTTTGAGCCAAGAAAGCTTCGTTTTCCCAAGCCAGCAAGACGTCGCCGATACCGCGCTCTACGAATGTCGTAGTAGATCCACGAGCACCAGTATCAAGCACAGGCACGTTCTTCAAGATCTTGCCTACGAACTCTTTAGTCTTGTTTTCATCGTTACCATATTTCTTTTGAGCATATGCCCATGCAGCCAAGTAATTCCAACGTGCGCCACCTGATGTTTTAGGATTAGGCGTAATCACGGAGATACCAGGTCTAGCAATGTCATCCCAATCCTTGATGCCTTTTGGGTTGCCCTTGCGAACCAGAAACACAATGGTGGATGTGTATGGTGCGCTGTTGTGTGGCAAACGAGTCTGCCAATCCTTAGGGATTAACTTACCCTTCTCATAAAGTTGATCAACGTCAAAAGCCAGTGCTAGTGTCGCTACGTCAGCATCAAGACCATCGATGATGGCGCGAGCCTGTTTACCTGAACCGCCATGTGAAGCCTTGATCGTGACATTGTCACCCGTCTTGGCTTTCCAGTACTTCGCAAATGCAGCGTTATAGTCCTGGTAAAGTTCACGTGTCGGATCATACGAGACATTAAGCAATGTCACGTCTGCGGCACTTGCGATGATTGGATTCGCAAGTGCCAGCGCCGCTATCAGTGCGCTTAAGCCTAAAAATAATGTTTTCATTTGTATTCCCTAATGTTAACTAAATAAGTTTTTTAGAACGCTACTTGGAATCGAGTGAACAATGCCTTTTCGTCTGCGCGATCAGCTACGCCAGCGAGTGCACTGTCAAATTTTGTCTGGCTATAAGTAGATTGGATCTTAACGTTCTTGTTGAGATACCAATTCACGCCTAAAGACCAAGTTTCAGCAGATTTTGTGGCTGATGCTGCATTAGCAAATCGCACACCCGCTGCACCATCGAATAACTTATCGTCAAGATTTAGCTCTGAGTAACGTGCACCGATTTCCCATGCACCCCAAGTGCCTTTTTCCAGATCGAATTCACGTTTTGGTGTGATGCCTTTGAACGAGTTGTCTTCACCAGTAAGAAGATAGGTAACGCCGAGTTGCCAGGCATCGTTAGCTATATTTTCTTGACCAAGTGTTACTGTTCCAGCTCCATTCGTTCTCTTGATATCTGACTTAACTTTGGCGTATTCACCTAAGATACCCCATGGACCATTGTAGTAATAGAACTGAGGTACAACGCGAGTTTGCTTGCCATCACCTACGACGTTGGCAGCATATTGATAAATAGTTTGCTGGCCTTCTGATCGGTAGTTTGTATTGGCCAAGCTACCTGCAGTTTTGCTAAAGTCGCCTGTTGTGCCGGCAATACCGAAGCCTAGCCCTTCCAGAAAGCTATCAGTTCCCTTGAATGGCTCAGCAAAAATTCTAGCAGCGTATTCTTTGTCCTTATTGGTATCCCCATTGTTCGAACCGTTGCTGCCAACACTACCGCCATCTGCTTGACCATCGAACACGCCAACGGCATAGGTCAATTTGCTTTCAAGCAAGTCACCATGAATTTGAACACCAGTATCGCGGTTAGGCACTAAAGAGTTTGAAACATAACCACGCTCTACGAAACGAATATCGCCACCGCTTTGTAAACGTTCTAAGCTCACAGGGACCTTGAATTTACCAGCCTGTACCTTGAACCAAGGAAGGAAGCGCGCATTGATGAATGCATCTTGCACGTTTGCAGCGTTTGGCGCGAAATCAGGTGTAAAGCGGAAGTCATACTTGCCAAATACTGTGCCTGAAAAAGTCGGACGAACGCGGCGTAATAGGTAATCGTCGCTTAGGTTGGTACCAGCAACGCCTGCTTCTGTGTCGTCGTCAAAAAATGTACGTTGATCAGCTTGTAACAAGCCGCTTAACTTGAATACGAATTTCTTATCTGCAGATTGCAAACCAAAACCGCTATCGCTAGCTACAACGACGGGCGTTGTTTTCTTGGCGGCTGCAGCCTCTTCTAAAGCGATTTCATTCTTACGTTCAATGATCTTGATCTTTTGGTCAAGCTCTTCAATAGTTTTGCGTAGTGCGTCAATGTCCGCATCCGCCGCGATTGCAATATTGCTACTTAGCAATACGCCGCTGGTAATGAGTGCGTAAGTGATATGTTTGATCTTAAATTGCATGATGAACCCCTTATAAATTATTTACTTCCGGTGGTCCGGTCAGTTCATCGATTTGTAATATTTAGATAGTGGCCGCTGTACTGACGGTATGTTGAATACCAGTAGCAGTAGGCTTGATACGGGTTGTTTCCTGAGCAAAACGTAATTTTTCACGTTTCTCAATCTGGGTAACACGTCCCTCATGAAGAGTGATCTCGATTGATCCATAGCGTAGCTGGCTGATCGCACGCAGAATCTCTTCCACGATTTCATTGCTTACTTGTACTGTGCTTTCGGTTGGCATGGCATTGTCTTTCTTGAAAAATTCATGAGATGAATGCTGCGCACTGTAGCAACGCATTTAAATAAGTAAAAATAATATTTATAGATATGTATATAACTAATTTACATATAAAGAATATGGCAGTGATGCTTTGCGTCTCTAGTGCGATGGGATAGGGTTTGCCGAATGCTGGACATGAAAAAAGCCAAGATTTTTAGTCTTGGCTTCTGTATCTTTTTTACAACAATTGCTGGCTAACTTTTATTTTTCCATAATACATCTGGATGGCCAGCACGCATATTGATCACTCTCGCTATTACGAATAACAGATCAGATAACCTGTTCAGGTATTTGATGGAGGTTGGTGTTACGGGTTCTTCACGATTCATACGTATAAGTTGTCGTTCAGCACGCCGGCAAACAGTACGAGCTAAATGGCAATAAGCTGCGGCCTTGGTACCACCCGGCAGAATAAATTCCTTTAATGGCGTTAGTGACTCATTCAATTTATCCAGTGTTTCTTCCAAGCCATCTATTCTTGATGCTTCGACTTTTACGTAGCCAGGGATGCAAATTTCCCCACCCATATCAAAAAGATCATGCTGCACGCCTGTTAGTGTGTTGATAATATCTTCTGGTAAATGCTCAGTTAGCATCATGCCGATGACAGCATTCAGTTCATCCACTGTGCCCATGGTCTCGACGCGCAAGCTATCTTTATTGACGCGCGTGCCATCCCCAAGGCCTGTTGTGCCATCATCACCTGTACGTGTGTAGATCCTGCTTAATCTGTTACCCATTCTGCCTCCGTTTAGACCATATATTGTAATCTATACAGCGAGTGGTGCATGGCAAGAAATAATGACTTCAGCTACACTGATTAAGATGCGTAGGGGATGTATGTTGTGGGCGAGTTAAATAGTGATGCACCTATTGGGGTGTTCGATTCCGGTGTTGGTGGTATTTCAGTACTGAAGCATATTCATGCGATATTGCCGCATGAGGATCTGCTTTATTGTGCCGATTCAAGTTATGCACCTTATGGCAATAAATCTCCGGAATTCATCTGTGAGCGTGCTATTTATCTGGCCGATTTCCTTATTGAGCGTAATGCCAAAGCCTTAGTGGTGGCCTGTAATACCGCTACGGCAGCAGCTGTCAGCACCCTGCGGAACAATTATCAGATACCCATCATCGGCATGGAGCCCGCAGTCAAGCCTGCAGTCGCCATCACTAAAACAGGTGTGATTGGCGTGCTGGCGACGAGTGGTACGCTTAAAAGTGCGCAATTCGCCGCATTGCTTGAGCATTATGGTCACCATGTCACAGTAGTGACTCAAGCATGCTATGGCTTAGTCGAGGCTATCGAGCACGGTGAGCTTGATGCAGCGTCAACTACGCAGCTGCTAAAGCAATACCTCGAGCCGTTACTGTTAGCGGGGGCTGATACTATCGTGCTAGGTTGCACGCATTACCCTTTTGTTAGTGCTAGCATCCAAAAGATTGTTGGAGAGTCTGTCGCGTTGATTGATACAGGTTCAGCGGTCGCCAAACAACTGCAAAAACGTTTATATGATAAGGCGTTGCTTCAATCGCCTGAATTGAACGGGCAAGTATCGTTCTGGACAAATAGTGATTCGGCGCATGCTGAAGTTGTGATTTCACAATTGTGGGGTCACTCTGTGCAAGTGGAAAATTTTTGAATTCTGTGTGGCGAATCAGGAGTATTGTGGCTGATAAAAGAATTGAGATCACTATGTTATCGAGGCAATGTGTTCAAAATAGTCATGCGTTAAAGCAGCTATTGGCATGCAAATGTCAATAGCTGCTTACTCACAAATGGGCTCCAGCCTTAACCAAGAGATCTATCATGGGGTCAGTGCTTGGCGCTTTTGATGACATTACGGGCAAAGGAGGAAGTGTACGGTAGTTAGGGGGTGACAATCTTCGCCATGTCTCTCCATCCCTTCCCGATGATGGGGCGGTTGCGGGCATTGGACGTTCTGGCATGGGTGCCTGTTCAGGTGTAAAAACCTTTCCGTCGTAAATAATCGGTTTATTTGCGTATGACTGACTATTACTGATGTTTTCGTAGCGTTGCTTGGCATAGAATAATGCGGTATGTCCATTAATATCTTTTGCATTTATATTTGAATTCCACTCAATTAATATACGGGTGAGGTCGATCGCGTTGTTTATTACCGATCTGGTTAGAGGTGTTTGTAATTGAGTATTGGTAATATTTGGGTTAGCGCCGTTAACTAGAAGTTGTTGCATTACTCCACCGTTACCACGCAACGTTGTTAAGAACAATGCCGTATCACCATTATCATTCTTGGCATTCACATCTATTTTTCCTGAAGCAAGCAACAAGCTCAATATTGATGAATTGTTACTAATAATAGCTTGATGTAGCAGAGTCGAACCATTAACTTTTACGTTTAGGTTAGCACCATGTTTAATCAAAAGATTGAATGTTTCTGGATCGTATAGGGAGCTAATAATGACAGTCTGGCCACTGCTATTTGAGATATTGGGATCAGCGCCAAGATCAAGGAGCGCTTCAATCATCGGGTACTGACGGGTCGAGCATGCAATTGTGAGGGCGGTATAGCCAGTCTTTGTTTGAGCATTTACATCGACTCCTGCCTTTACAAGTCCTCTTGCTCGTTCGATCCGGTCGGTTTTGTTAGAGCCGTAATAGTTTTGGGCTATTGCCATAAGGGCAGTGTAACCTTCCTTATTGCGAGACTTAACATCTGCGCCTTTTTCTATTAAATAATCGGCAAGCTCTGTTTGATTCGAGGCGATGGCAGTAAGAAACGGCCCGCCTTTATCACCCTGTAAATTAACATCAGCTTTGTGCTTAATCAGTAAAGTCGCCATTTCTATAGAATGATTAACGCCATCTTTAGATATACCCCCAGATTTTGCTACATACCATAATGGTGTATTACCTTCTTCATCCTGGATATTAATATTGGCGCCTTGCTCAATAAGAGATTTTGCCATGGTTGTCCGTCCTTGACTGGCAGCGCAATGCAACGCGCTCTTAGGCATGCCATCATTTTTACCAGGAGCCGCCAATACATTGATGTTCATGTCTGCCTGAACGAATAATTGGACTGTCCCTTGATCACCATTACATGCACTCTCTACAAATTTTTGTTCGGAGAATGGAACACCTATTTTCTCTAGGTCATGCTTTGCGCTATATATGGTAAAAGCAGGTATTCCGAATTTATATCCGATTGCTAAGATGAGAAGAGTTCCAAGTGCTTTCAGAGCATCATGTTTTGTAAATTTATGTGTTTCTTTTGTCATCGCTTTCTTCCCTGATGGCGTTTATTTTTTGTGAGATAGGTGTGACTTGACACCTTTATCTTGTGCACCATAAATATTTACATCGGTGTACCGATGACTTGATTTAAGAGCTATCCTACACCGAAACTTTTTAATATATACCTGCAGTATACTAAGTTAATAAACGATCAAATAGCTGTTTGCAGTTTACGAGGAGCTAGCAATTTTATGACATTAAAAAAGCGGAGCATTTGCTCCGCTTTTTTAATGTAAGTTCTAAGCTTAAATGACTTTCATGCTATATCAATGGTGACCAATCACTTCGCCCGCTTTTAGCTTGTACTTTGTACCGCAGTATGGGCAACTTGCTTCGCCGCTGGCCGTTAAATCGAGAAACACGCGTGGATGTGAACACCAAAGTGACACCGCATCTGTCGGACAGTGTAGTGGCAGGTCTTTGGCCGATACTTCGATCTCGCGTGATTCGTTAGCCATCGCTTATCTTCCTTAAACTAAAGTCAACCAGTGTGCATGTTTAGCTGATTTTCCTGTGACTGCATCAAAATACATCTTCTGCAATTTTTCAGTGACAGGGCCGCGTTTGCCTATACCAATCGCACGATTATCCAGCTCACGGATTGGGGTGACTTCAGCTGCTGTACCAGTAAAAAATGCCTCATCAGCAGAATATACTTCATCGCGCGTGATACGCTTTTCGATGATATTCAGGCCGATCTCAGCCGCTAATTGAACGATGGTGTCGCGGGTAATGCCTTCGAGCGCACTCGTCAGGTCCGGCGTGTAAAGCTTGCCATTGCGAACGATGAAGACGTTTTCGCCAGAGCCTTCTGCAACAAAACCGTCGACATCCAATAGTAGTGCTTCGTCATAGCCATCAGCAGCGGCTTCTTGGTGTGCAAGAATCGAGTTCATGTAATTGCCATTGGCTTTGGCCTTACACATCGTGATATTCACATGGTGGCGTGAGAATGAGGATGTCTTGACGCGAATGCCTGCTTCTAAGGCTTCTTCGCCCATATAAGCACCCCATTTCCAAGCGCCAACGATCAGATGCGTGGATAAGGTTTTAGCCGAGATGCCCATCGCTTCTGCCCCATAGAACGCCATTGGGCGTATGTATGCAGATTCCAGATTGTTTTCGCGGACAGCTGCTTTTTGCGCTTCTGAGACCGTTGCCTTATCAAATGGCATCTTCATGCCAAGGATGTGCGCCGATCTAAAAAGGCGGTCAGTATGTTCCTGTAAGCGGAAGATCGCTGTGCCTTTATCTGTCTTGTATGCGCGAACCCCTTCAAAAACGCCCATTCCGTAATGCAGTGTGTGAGTCAAGACGTGCGTTGTCGCGTCCCGCCAAGGAACCATTTTTCCGTCATACCAAATCACACCATCACGGTCAGCCATTGTGGCGGCACTAGCCATCTTGTATCTCCATCGGGCAAAAGCGTAATTGTAAACGCAAGGCCTTGTATTTGAATAGCCAAATCGGAGTAGAAGCTGCTGAAATCGTATGAATTATGGAAAAACAATTGTGCGAAAAAGCATTCTTCAAATAATTGACAAGATTACAAGGATATTAACCACTTTTAAATTATGGTTTATAGGCGTAGAATTAAAAACATTATTTTGAAAGTGGTTAATATTAGGAGAAGATAAAATGCAACAGAAACGACTAGCGGTTTTATTGATGAGTTTATTGTTACCCATGACTGCTTTTGCCGAGGCAGGTGATTGGGTGGTAAGAGCGCGCGCCGTCAATGTTAATCCGGATGAGCACAGCAAACTTGGTTCATATACCAATTCTTTATTAGGGGCGGGCGCTGGTTCCAAGCTTGAGGTTGATGGCAATACCATTCCTGAATTCGATATTTCTTATTACCTAACCAAGAACATAGCGCTTGAGTTGGTATTGGCAGTCGGTACACGCCATGACGTTAAAGTGAATGGCGCGAATGGCGTCGTTGATGAAAACCTTGGATCAGTGAATCTGTTGCCACCTACGCTGACTGCACAATGGCATTTCCGTCCAGACCAGACTTTTGATCCTTATTTGGGTGCTGGCTTTAATTACACGCGGTTTATGGATAGCAACTTAAAGTCAGGTGCTTCTGGCAATAACCTTGGAAATATCAATGTCGATCGTAATAGGTGGGGCTTGGCATTTCAGGCAGGTTTTGACATTAACCTGGATGGCGGCTGGCTAATTAATGCTGATGTAAAAAAGATCTGGATCGATACAGATGTGAAGCTGGCGAATGGTACCAAGATCGATCATCTTGATATTGATCCCTGGGTAATCGGTATTGGTTTTGGTAAAAAGTTCTAACCACACTGTTAAGTTGCGTTGCGTACTAGCAACACTAAGTGTCGTTAGCGCTTAATCGGGGTGTGCTTCGTGATAGGATGCGCTGGATTCATTGATTATCGAGACGATCTTGCGCATCTTATTGCTTGGCTTTTTATGTAGCCTATTGTTGGCTTGTGGTTCGGATAAAACCGCACTGAATTTATATAGTAGCGATATCTCTGATGCCGGGCTTAAGAACGAATACAGTTTGACTGACCATCATGGCGTTAAGCGAACAGCAGCAGATTTTGCAGGTAAAGTGGTTGTGCTCACTTTTGGCTATACGTTTTGCCCAGATGTATGCCCGACGACATTATCTGATCTATCGCATGCGGTGAAGGCTTTAGGTCCGCTGGCTGAAAAGGTGCAGATTATCTTCGTGACGGTTGATCCAGAGCGCGATACGCAGTTGGTTTTGTCGCAATATGTGCCAGCATTTAGCCCCAGTTTTTTGGGTTTATATGGTACGCCGGAGCAAACGGTAGAGGTCGCTAAGAACTTTAAAGCGTTCTATGCAAAACAGCAGCGGCCAGATGGTGGGGCGTATTCAGTTGACCACAGTGCGGGGTCATATGTGATAGACCCGACCGGAAAGATAAGACTTTTTATTAAGTATGGCGAGAAACCTGACCATATTACTCAGGATTTAAAGCAATTGCTTTGAGTGTTTTAGGTTGTCGTGAAATATAGATACAGAATATAATCCCTTTTTTGGTTAGTGTTTTTTGGATTAGGAGACGTAGTAATGGCAACGTCGAACGCCGTCATTTCTGGCGAGCAATATAACTACGATATTATTCGCAAGTTCAGCATCATGACATTGGTGTGGGGTGCGGTTGGCATGTTCATCGGTGTTTACATCGCTTCAGAGCTTGCTTTTCCTATTCTCAACTTTGATATTCCCTACATCACTTTTGGTCGTTTGCGTCCTGCGCATACGGGTACTGTGATCTTTGGTTTTGGTGGTAGCGCTTTATTCGCGACCTCGTACTACATCGTCCAGCGTACCTGTCAGGCACGCCTTTTTGGCGAGAAGATGGTGAATTTCACTTTCTGGGGTTGGCAGGCGATCATTGTCCTTGCGATTCTCGGTAACGTTTTTGGTTATAGCCAAGGCCGTGAATATGCTGAAATGGAATGGCCTATCGATCTATTGATCGAAGTGGTTTGGGTCACTTATCTGATTATCTTCGTCGGCACATTGATGAAACGTAACCAGCCACATATCTATGTCGCTAACTGGTTCTATCTGGCGTTTATTCTAGCCACCGCACTTTTACATACTTTCAATAATCTGGCAGTGCCTATCGGCTTGTTCTCATTGAAGTCATATAGCCTGTTTGCCGGTGCACAAGATGCGATGACGCAATGGTGGTACGGTCATAATTCTGTTGGTTTCTTCCTGACAGCGGCTTTTCTGGGGATGATGTATTACTTCGTGCCTAAACAGGCTGGCCGTCCTGTGTATTCATACAGGCTTTCTGTATTGCACTTCTGGGCGATTATCTTCCTGTATATGTGGGCTGGTGCGCATCACTTGCACTGGACAGCTATTCCGGACTGGACATCTACACTGGCTGCAACGTTTTCTATCATGCTATTGCTGCCATCATGGGGCGGTATGATCAACGGTATCCTGACGCTTTCAGGTGCGTGGGATAAGCTGCGCACTGACCCGATCATGCGCTTCTTGATTGTGGCACTTTCATTCTATGGTATGTCCACATTCGAAGGCCCAATGATGTCGCTGAAAGATGTGAATGCACTATCGCATTACACTGACTGGACGATCGGTCACGTACACTCTGGCGCATTGGGCTGGGTGGCGATGATTACTTTCGGCAGTATGTATCACATGATTCCACGCTTGTGGAACACCCCGATGCATAGCCAGAAGCTTATCAATGTGCATTTCTGGTTGGCGACGGTTGGTATTCTGCTATACATCGTGGCGATGTGGATTTCAGGCATCATGCAAGGTTTGATGTGGCGCGCGTTCGATAACTTCGGCAACTTACAATACTCTTTCGTTGAATCTGTTGCCGCTGCGCATCCGTTCTATGTGATGCGTGCGCTGGGTGGTGTGTTCTTCCTAAGCGGCATGCTGATCATGTGCTACAACGTATTCAAAACGATACGTAATGGCAATACTGAACATCAAGCCTTTGTCGGCGCTAAAGCATAAGCACTTAAGGTTATTGGAGTACTGAGAGATGAGTTTTAAGCACGATAATATTGAACGTAACCTTGGATGGCTGCTTGTGCTGACGATGTTAGCCATTAGCGCGGGGGGATTAGTGGAAATCGTTCCGCTTTTCTTTATCAAGGAGACGATAGAAAAGGTCGATGGTGTCAGACCTTACAGCCCATTAGAGCTTCGTGGTCGCGATATCTATCAGCGTGAAGGTTGCTACCTTTGCCACTCGCAGATGATTCGTCCTTTCCGTGATGAAGCACTGCGCTATGGACATTACTCACTCGCTGCTGAATCTAAATATGACCATCCATTTCAATGGGGTTCAAAGCGAACTGGGCCTGATCTTGCACGCGTTGGCGGTAAATATTCAAACGACTGGCACACTCAGCATTTAGAGGCACCGCGTTCTTTGGTGCCTGAATCTGTGATGCCTAACTACCCTTGGTTGTCTAAAAATAATCTGGATTATTCTGACATCGTTGCGCGCATGAAAGCCCTACGCACCACGGGTGTGCCCTATTCAAACAGTCAGGCGGAGTATGAGCGTAACGTAAAAGATTTTGGTGAAGATGTTGCGAAAACATTGCATATTCCTGATGCTGAAAAGAACCTTGTTGCTCAGGCACATTTAGGTAACTACGACACTAATCCAGACAATATCAGTGAGATGGATGCACTGGTTGCATACTTGCAAGTGCTGGGAACCATGGTCGATTTCAAGAAATATGACGACGATTATTTCGTCAAATTCCGTTAAGCGAATAGCGGGGGTTAACTGATGGAATTTTTGTTGTGGTTCACCAAATTTGAGAATACCAAGCCACTGTCATTGGTGATTTTCTTCACCATGTTCTGTGTCGTACTCGTTTATTTATATGGCAATAAACATCGTAGCCAAACGCTAGAGGCATACAAGAATATTCCTCTGGACGATGATGTGATTGAGTTAGGGAATAAAAAGTCATGATTCAGCAAGAAAAGGTAGTGCCCACTACGACAGGACATACCTGGGATGATGATTTACAAGAGCTGAATAATCCACTACCCACTTGGTGGATATGGGGCTTTTATGTCACTTTCATATTTACAATCCTCTATTGGCTGTTTTTCCCCGCATGGCCTATCGGTGGCAGTTTCACAAAAGGCGTGCCCGGTTGGAATGACGTGACTTACACCGCAACAACAGTCGATGGCAAGCAGGTTCAGAAGACGACACACTGGAATATGCGCTCGAAATTCATGCAGGACATGAATGAGCGAGGTGCTGAGCAAAAAGTCTGGTTTGATAAAGTGGCTGCGATGTCTTATGAGGATGTATCAGCAGATGCTGATCTCATGCAATTCGTGAACTCCGCAGGCAAGACTTTATTCTCAGATAACTGCGCGCCATGCCATCAGGCAGGCGGGCAAGGGAAAATAGGGTTCGCACCTAACCTGACCGATGACTATTGGCAGTATGGTGGTACGTATGAGCTTATTCATACGACCATAGCGGGTGGTCGCAGAGGATATATGCCACCGTTCAAGGAAGTACTGACCGAAGCGCAGATCAAGCAATTAGCGAATTATGTATTGAGCTTATCTGATGAGCCACATGATGCTGAAGCCGCTAAGGTGGGCGATACCTTATTCCATAGCGAAACAGCGGCCTGTTTCTATTGTCATGGTGCTGAGGGTAATGGTCGTATCGAATTAGGATCTGCTAACCTGACTGACAAGATCTGGTTATGGGTGAATGTCGCAGATGAGAAGAAACCCGAGCTTAAGTTAAGTGCGGTAGAAAAGGTCATCACTGGTGGCCTGAACCATGGTGTCATGCAGCCATGGGAGCATAGACTCCAACCTGAACAAATCAAGTTGTTGACTGTCTATGTACATGACAGCTTGGGTGGCGGTAAGTAGTGTCACCGATGGTAAATAAAGGCTCACTTTTTGTGAGCCTTTATTGTCTACGATGCCATATTTTTGGTCAGGCGCACTGAACAGGACGCTATGGAAGCAGGTGCAGTAAAGCAGTCCCCGTTGTTTATCAAATCTATTCCCATCGTCACGCGATCGGTTAAGGGAAAATTTCGTAATTTAAAGACAGCAGTGATGCTGTTTGGTTATTCGTTCTACTTCATCTTGCCCTGGATACCTTGGGAGCGAGCTGGTGCGCCTTCACAAGCGGTTTTATTCGATCTTGTTACTCGCCGGTTTTTCATCTTCAACCTGATTGTCTATCCGCAAGACATCTTTTGGCTTGCCATGGTGTTGTTCATTCTGGCTGCCTTGCTGTTCTTCACTACTGGCCTAGTTGGGCGAGCGTGGTGTGGATTTTTCTGCTTTCAGACGGTATGGACTGATCTTTTCATTCGTATTGAGCAGGCGATCCAAGGAGAGCGCCCAGCGCGGCTTAAATTGCAAAAGCAGCCTTGGAATAGCGAGAAGATCCTCAAAGTTGGCTCATCTCATTTCCTCATGGTGTTGGTTTCTTTCTGGACAGCCATTAGTTTTGCCGCATATTTCACCTATGCCCCGAATCTATTGGGAAACCTTATTTCAGGGCACGCGGTAGAGGCGACTTATATCACGGTGATTGTGTTGACGATCACGACCTATGCTGCTGCTGGGATATTACGTGAAAATATTTGTACCTTGGCCTGTCCGTATGCGCGTTTTCAAAGTGTGATGTATGAAGCGGATACATTGGCAGTCAGTTACGATGCACGTCGAGGCGAGGGCACTAAAGGTCGGATTGTGCCTAAGCCAGGCTTGCGCATCCGCGAGGAACGTATTGAACAAGGACATGGTGATTGTATCGATTGCGGGTTCTGCGTACAGGTTTGCCCAACGGGCATTGATATACGTAACGGGCTGCAATATCAATGTATCTCTTGTGGATTGTGTATCGACGCCTGCAATAACATCATGGACTCTGTTGGTTATCCACGTGGCTTGATTAGGTATGACTCGGAAATTAACCTGAAGAGTCCAACACCAACTAAACCAAGCATTCAGTGGATGCGGCCCAAAGTGATCGGTTATGCTTTGTCTGTGTTGTTGATGACGGGCACACTTGCGTACCATATCGGAACGCGGTTGGATACTGAGGTGGCGATCCAGCAGGTGCGGCAACCTTTGTTCATTAAATTGTCTGATGGCAGCATCAGGAACCGCTACCAGATACATTTGGTGAATAAAACTGAACTCGATGAAACATACCAAGTCGGAGTAAAAGGTATTCCAGATGAGGCGCTGGATATGGGGAATATCCCACACCTGAAAGTGAGTGCTGGCAAGGATTTACGTGTGAATGCCAAAGTCAGTCTGAGCCGCGAGCTTGCAGCTAAAACGAAGAAATTTAAATTCATCATTAAACCTTCTTCTCGAGATGAAGCCCCTCTTGAAATAGAGACCAACTTTAATAGCCCGCAGTAATCGATAAGAGATTCAATTTTGCCTCAGATAGCAATGACAGAGACCTTGTTTGGCGGACTACTTTTAGCCGCCTTTTTGTTTTTCACTAGCCGCCGTTTGGGGCTATCCAACTTCTGGGCAGGCATTTTGAGCGGTGCCATCCCTTTTATCGCTTATATCTTCTATAGCACTCGATATTGGCCGGGCGGTGATGTGCTGGCGATCCACTTTGCCGTTTATCTGGCGACTGCCGGCTTATTGATGGTATTCGGCGGTATGCAGCAGAAAAAGCAGCGCATGCATTGGGGACCTAAGTTGATCGTTGGGTTCTTTATTGGTTTAGTCATGTTGAATGCCTCGCTGCTTTCCATCGCTATGCGTGGTTTGCCTGATAGTATCGCCGGGATTTTCCTGCCTAACCCTGATAATCAGACTGTGCATACGACTTTTCCGGGATTGATCCCCCATGATCGTAACAAGCTGTATGAGCCGCATCTGCAACAGATTGAGCAGCAGCGTAATCTCGGCTGGCAGGTTAGCGTGGATGGGTTTGGCGTGATTAAGAGTAAAGTGGGGCAGACCGTTAAAGTGACATTACGTGATGCAAATAACCAGCCTATTCATGGAGCTGATATCACGCTGGCGTTATGGCGCATGGCGAATAGCGCGGACGATAGAAAGCTGAGTTTTAAAGAAACCGGAGATGGTGTTTACACTGCTGAGCTTTTACTGCCAGATGAAGGTCGATGGATCACTGAGCTATATATCCAGCATGGTGAAGATGATTTCCTTAAGAAGCAGTCACTCTATGTCGATGGTAATGACTAGTATGCTGGGTTAACCCCGTATGAATGCAGACATCGCTTGCTATCACTGCGGTTTGCCACTTACGCCGGGCGCAAGTTTTTCTACCACTGTATTTAATATCCCTCGTGCAATGTGTTGTCATGGCTGCCAAGCCGTGGCCGAATCTATTGTGGCAAATGGCCTGCAGGATTACTACACCTACCGGACTGAGCTACCGAAGACTGCCGATGAGCTGGTGCCAGAGGAATTGCGCCAGTTAGACTTGTATGACCATCCTGAAGTACAAAAGAGTTTTGTGCTGGAAACGAATCACGACATCAAGGAAGCTTCATTGATCCTTGAAGGTATTACCTGTGCTGCGTGTATATGGCTGAATGAGCGGCATTTAAAGCAGCTCAAAGGTGTGCGTAACGTGGCGTTTAACTATGCATCGCAACGCGCCCGTATCAGCTGGGATGATCGTGACATCAAACTTAGTCGAATACTTGCCGAGATACGCAAGCTGGGGTATCACGCCCACCCATTTAGTGCCCAACAACAGGATTTATTGCGGCAAGCACAGCGTAAATCGGATTTTCGTCGGCTGGCGGTTGCCGGACTATCTGCCGGGCAGGTGATGATGATCGCAGTCGCGCTTTATGCTGGTGCTGATCAGGGTTTGGAATATGCCACAGGACAACTTTTAAGAGGGCTAAGCCTCGTGTTGAGCCTGCCTGCCATGACATATGCTGCGTGGCCATTTTATAAGGCTGCATGGCGCGGTATCGTGAATCATAAAATTGGTATGGATGTGCCTATCGTACTGGGGCTAGTCACGGGGTTTATAGGCAGTATCTGGGCGACATTGCACGGTGGTGTCGTGTATTACGACACGTTGACGATGTTGATCTTTTTCTTGCTGACAACGCGATATCTTGAGCGTAATGCACGCGAGAAATCTATCGAGGCAGCAGAGAACTTGCTCCGCTTAGCGCCAGCAATGGCAACACGCGTAGATGGCGAGCAACAAACGCTTATTCCTTTGGTGGAGTTACATGAAGGCGATTTGATCTTGGCGCGCCCCGGCGAGACCATTGCGGCTGATGGAATCGTGATGGAAGGCGAAAGTAGTGCTGATGAATCCTTGCTTACAGGGGAGAGCAAGCCATTACGTAAAATTGCGGGTAGTCATGTCTATACCGGCAGTATCAATTATGAGAGTCCGCTGCTTATTCGTGTGACGGGTGTGGGTGAAAATACCATGCTGGCGGGAATATCACGCCTGCTTGATCGTGCACAGGCCGAGAAGCCCAAATTGGCACAAACGGCTGATCTCGTGGCTGCATATTTTACTTATGCTTTGCTGGTGGTTGTCGCCATCGTAGCGACTACTTGGTGGCTGATAGAGCCGCAGCGTGTGCTGGAAATCGTGTTGACGGTGCTCGTGGTGAGCTGTCCCTGTGCCCTTTCCCTTGCTGCGCCCGCTGCGTTTGCAGCCGCAGGCTCACATTTGATCGAACGTGGTGTATTGCTTACGCGAGGGCATGCGCTTGAAACCTTGTCTAAGGTGACACACTTTGTGTTCGATAAGACAGGCACGCTGACTGTTGGCCGTCCCGTGCTTTTGCAGGTTATTCCCTTGGTGGATCTTGCGGTTGATGAATGCCTAAAGATCGCGGCAAGCCTTGAGCAGTCATCTGAACATCCAATCGCCAAGAGTTTTATAGATGCGATGCAGCATCAGCCGTTACATATCGTGGCAGAAAGCCTGAATACACCAAGCCAAGGTGTCAGCGGCGTAATCAATGGTAAAACATATCGTATTGGTAATGCAGCCTTGCATGGTGATATTGGTAAGCATGCTGATGTGCGTTTGGCCGATGGTCAACCCGGTGCAAGTATTGTCTGGTTAAGTGATGCAGAAACGTTGCTGGCGGCATTCGTGCTGGCTGATAGCCCACGACCAGATGCTGCGGAATTGATAGTTGCATTAAAGGCGAAAGGTTTTGAAGTCTCTATCTTGAGTGGGGATGCACCAGCGGCAGTCGCACACTTTGCCAAATCGTTAAATATCGCGCATTGGCAGGCGGCACTTTCGCCAGCGCAGAAATTGAGCACCTTGCAAGAATTACAAAGCCGCGGTGCTGTGGTCGCGATGGTAGGGGACGGTATCAACGATGCGCCTGTGCTCGCCGGTGCTCAGGTTTCGATTGCGATGGGTAGCGGTACACAGATGGCGCGTGCTTCTGGTGATATCGTGTTGTTGACTGAAAAGTTGGTTGAGATTGAACACGCTGTCACGACCAGTGTTTTTGGCATCAGCGTGATCAGGCAGAATTTTATCTGGGCGCTTGCCTATAATCTCATCGCCTTACCTTTTGCTGCTTTGGGTTGGCTATCTCCATGGATGGCAGCCATTGGTATGTCAGTCAGCTCGTTGATCGTGGTGTTGAACGCATTGCGTTTGCGTTGATTTAGCGCATTAATCAATCGCGTGCAGGCTTGCCGATACTGCTTTTAGGTCGTCAGTGATCTTTTTGTAATCTGGGCACAGTGTTTTCACGATAGCCCAGAATCTCGGGCTATGGTTCATCTCTTTCAGGTGAGCCAGCTCATGCGCAACGACATAATGAATGATTGATGGGTGTGCTTGGATTAGGCGCCAGTTAAGTCGTATCTCACCGCGTGAATTGCAACTTCCCCAACGGCTTTTAGCACTGGATAGGCTCACTGGCGGCATGTCTACCCCTAGTCTTTGTGCAAGTAATGCAGTACGGCGGGTAAAGTCCACCAGTGCCTGTTGCTTATACCATTGGATGACTTTGCGCTTGACCAGATTTTTATCGTCAGGTGTGCGGGAGCGTACATCCAGTTTGCCGCCATCAAACTCCACTGCCCGATTCTTCGTATCAGCAGCCAAATAGAGCGCTATCTCGTTGCCAAGTAGCAGCAGTTTTTGCCCGCTTGACCATTGCAGTTCAGGCGCGGCATTCGCTTGCTGTTGATCAAGTTTTTGTTGTATCCACGATATTTTGGATTGAAGCAGGGCATTCAGTTCACGCAGGCTGATACGCATTGGTGCTGATACGATCAGCCCTTCATTGCTAATCCTTAGTCCTATACTCCGGCGTTTCGCACTGCGCTTTAGCGTATAAGATATTTGGGAGCCATCAAGTAAAGCCAATGCCTGCATTTTAATATTGTGGCAGGCGCGTCATTTCCTGCTCTATCCATTGTTCAACGATAGTATTGAGGGCATCCGGTTTTAAGGCTGATGTATCTATGGGCGTGCCGATACTGATAGTAATTATGCCGGGTTTTTTGATGAATGAGTTCTTCGCCCAGAACTCGCCCGCATTATGTGCCACAGGCGTCACCGATGTTTTTGTATGGCTAGCCAACCATGCGCCACCAATATGGTATTTGGCCTTTTCACCGGGGGCGGTGCGTGTACCTTCGGGGAAAATCACGACGCAGAACCCTTTTTTCAAGCGATCTTTACCTTGCGATACGAGTTGCTTTAGAGCTTCACGCCCCGCTGCGCGATTGATGGCGATAGGCGATGTCATCGCTAAACCCCAACCGAAAAAAGGTACCCATAGCAATTCACGTTTGAGTACCCAGACTTGGGGGGGGAATATCTCTTGTAGCGCCAGGGTTTCCCATGCCGATTGATGTTTGGCAAGGATGATGGCTGGTGTGGTCGGGATGTGTTCTTTGCCGATGACGCGATAATGAATACCGCAAGTGACGCGAAGCCACCATAACATGGAGCGTGCCCAACCCGTGATGATGCGATAACGTAATATCGGCGGGAGTGGAAATGTAAGAATCGCTATCATCGCGTAGATCGGCGTGACAATCCATTGGCCGATCGCAAACAGTAAAGAACGTAGCCAAAGCATGTTACAAATGCGTCTCGGTAATGATGCGTTGTGCCGCTTCAGCTAGGTCGGCACAAATCCATGTGTTTTCTGGAAGACCGCCATTGGCAAGTGTCGTCTCACCTTTGCCAGTGAGTACCAATATAGGTTGCGCGCCTCGCGTGACACTCGCTTGCAGATCACGTAACGAGTCACCTACGCTAGGCACATGATTAATATCAGCACCAAAGCGGCGGGCGATCTCATCGATCATGCCGGACTTTGGTTTGCGGCACTCGCAGTTGGCATCTGCGGCATGTGGGCAATAGAACAACGCATCGATACGGCCACCAACCTGCGCTAACGCACGATACATCTTATCGTGAATGCTATTCAGTGCCGCCATATCGAACAGGCCACGCCCTATGCCTGATTGATTCGTTGCCAAGGCAACACGAAAACCATGCTGATTCAATAAAGCGATCGCCTCTAGGCTACCGGGTATTGGTTTCCATTCATCTGGTGTTTTGATGAATTGTGCCGAATCATAGTTGATGACACCATCACGATCTAAGATGACGAGTTTCATGCGCTTAAGATGCCAATTTCGAAAGATCAGCTATGCGGTTCATCGCTTGGTATAACGTTGCTAGCAGCCCAAGTCTATTCGCTTTTAACTTTGGATCTTCAGCATTGACCATCACATGATCAAAGAAATCATCGACAGGCGTCTTAAGTGCTGCGAGTGCTTGTAATGAACCTGTATAATCACCTGATTCAAAAGCTTTATCAGCTAGCGGTTGTACATTGCTGAGTGCAGCCGCTAGGGATTTCTCGGCCGCCTCTTGTAATAAACTGGCATCAATCTGTGCAGTCACAGCTGTTTCAGATTTCTTCAGGATATTACCAACGCGTTTATTGGCCGCGGCTAGGCTTTCAGCTTCTGGCAATGTTGCAAATGCGCGGACTGCTTCAAGGCGTTTAGTGATATCAGCCAACAATTCTGGTTTCAGCGACAACACGGCATCGACTTCTTGCGCTGAGTAGCCTTGCTCGCGTAGATTTACAGCTAAGCGGTCATAAAAGAATGTTTCTAATTCTACAGGGATACCTAAAGACACTGTCGCTGCTGAATCTTGAATCAGACCAGTTAAGGTCAGTGGCAGCTTATTCTCAATCAATAAGCGAATGATACCCAGTGCATGCCTACGTAAAGCAAATGGGTCTTTATCCCCTGTCGGGCGTTCGCCAATGCTGAACAAGCCAATCAGTGTTTCCAGTTTGTCTGCGAGCGCGACTACAATACCCACTTGATTACGTGGCAGGTCATCACCTGAGAAGCGGGGCTTGTAGTGGTCTTCAATAGCATCTGCAACCTCATGATCTAAGCCATCGTGACGTGCATAATAGCCGCCCATAATGCCCTGTAACTCAGGGAATTCACCCACCATATCCGTAAGTAGATCAGCCTTCGATAATTGCGCTGCCTGATCTGCTTTGGCGGCTAAGTGATTGCCGCCAAGTTGCTGACCAATCGATTTCGCAATCGCACGGACGCGTTGATTACGTTCGCCTTGAGAACCAAGCTTGTTGTGATAAACAACTTTATCTAAACTCGCAACGCGAGATTCCAACGTCTTCTTACGATCTTGGTCGAAGAAAAATTTTGCATCCGCCAAGCGGGGGCGCACGACTCGTTCGTTGCCGCCAATCACTGCACTTGGGTCTGCCGGACTGATATTGGAAACGATCAGGAATTTGTTGGTGAGCTTATTGTTGGCATCTAGCAGCGGAAAATATTTCTGATTGGCCTTCATGGTCAGAATCAGGCATTCCTGCGGTACTTCCAGATATTCGGTTTCAAACTGCCCTAGCAATATATTTGGGCGCTCAACTAGAGCTGCTACTTCGTCCAGCAGAGCATCATCATCAATCGGTTTGAGATTCTCTTTTGCTGCCGCTGCATTCAGTTGGCGCACGATTTCGTCGCGTCGCTCATCAAAACTGGCGATAACTGCGCCTTCGATCTTGAGTTGCTCGCTATAGCTGTCGGCATCTTTCAATATTATGGTGTCTACTTTAGCTTCAAAGCGGTGACCGTGAGTCGTATTGCTAGCCTGTAAACCTAGTATATTGATTGCGACCACATCACTCCCATGTAGCGCTACCAATCCATGTGCTGGGCGCACGAAATTGACATTGCTCCAGCCATCGGCCAGTTGATAGGTCATGACCTTAGGGATAGGCAGTTTCGCCAATGTTTCATCCAAGGCTCTTTGCAGGCCTTCAGCTAGTTGCGCGCCAGTTTGCACAATATCGAGAAACAATGATTCAGCCTTGCCATCACTTTCACGTTTGAGCTTGGGAATAGCAGATTCATCAGCGCCTAATGCCGCAAGTCTTTTCAGCAGGGCAGGGCTCGGGTTGCCAGCGGCATCAAAACCTACTGTCACTGGCATTAGTTTTTGCGATAGAGCTTTGTCAGCAGCCTGCGCTGGCACTTGCGTAATATGTGCAGCCAAGCGGCGTGGTGACGCATAGGCTGTGACTTGTGAGTCATCAGTCGTCAGGCCTTGGGATTTAAGTGCTTCAAACAGTACAAAAGAAAAAGCCTCACCCAGTTTTTTTAAGGCTTTAGGCGGTAGCTCTTCTACGAATAATTCGACTAATAGATTCTTGGTGCTCATGCTGCTGCCTTCTTTTCAATCTGTGCCAGTACTTCATCAGCCCAAGCTTTGGGTGCCATTGGGAAACCCAAGCGTGCACGGCTTTCTAGATAGCTGGCAGCTACTGAACGTGCCATATTGCGGATGCGGCCAATGTAGGCGGCACGTTCGGTGACCGAAATAGCGCCGCGTGCATCTAGCAGGTTGAAGGTGTGAGCCGCTTTTAATACTTGTTCATAAGCGGGCAACGCCAGTTTCTGTTCCATCAGGTATAGCGCTTCTTTTTCATGACTGCCAAAAGCACCTAATAGAAATTCAACATCGCTGTGCTCGAAGTTGTAGGCCGATTGTTCTTTTTCATTTTGCAGGAAAACATCGCCGTATTTCACCACGTTATTTTCATGCGATGAATAGGTGAGGTCGTAGACGTTATCCACGCCTTGCAGATACATCGCGAGACGTTCCAAACCATAGGTGATCTCGCCAGTGATCGGTTTGCAATCGATGCCGCCAACTTGCTGAAAGTAAGTGAATTGCGTGACTTCCATGCCGTTGAGCCAGACTTCCCAACCTAATCCCCATGCGCCTAGGGTTGGGTTTTCCCAGTCATCTTCTACAAAGCGGATATCGTTCTGTTTCAGGTCGAAACCTAGTGCTTCGAGTGATCCCAAATACAGCTCTAGGATATTCGCTGGTGCTGGTTTAAGCACAACTTGAAATTGATAGTAGTGCTGTAAACGATTCGGGTTCTCGCCATAACGGCCATCTTTAGGGCGGCGGCTAGGCTGCACATACGCCGCTTTCCATGGTTCAGGGCCGATAGCGCGCAAGAAAGTCGCTGTGTGCGAAGTGCCAGCGCCGACTTCCATGTCGTAAGGTTGTAGCAAGGCGCAGCCTTGTTTATCCCAGTATTGTTGTAGTGTCAGAATAATCTGTTGAAAGGTCAGCATGATCCCATTTCTAAATCACATCTCTAAAATCATCAAAGGCAGCAGCGTATATTTTTATTTATTTGGCTGCTTTTTTCTGCCTTGAGCCGTAAGTCGCGTTTTTTATTGATTTATAAACGGAAATCGGCGCAAAACAGCCTGTAATTCTACTTCTTTTTGCGTACCCATAAAAGGCCAAGTGTACTTAACATGATCAATAAAACAGGCCAATTGCCAAATCGTACATAAGGTGTGGTGCCGCTATAGCTTTGTACGCTTTCTTCCAGTACACCAGTTTCAAAATGCGGTAGCTGCGAGATCACTTTGCCATCGACGCCAATTACTGCTGTGGCACCTGTATTGGTGGCACGGAGCATCATGCGCCCGGTTTCGAGTGCGCGCATCTGCGACATTTGCAAATGCTGGTACGAAGCTAATGATTCACCATACCATGCATCGTTACTTGCATTAATGAGTATGCCCGCTTGTGGTAACTGGCGAATGATCTCTTCGCCGAATACATCCTCATAGCAAATATTTAATGCGGCTTTCTTGCCGGATATCTGAATCGGTTGCTGGTGGATATCACCGCGCGCAAGGTCGGTAAGCGGGATATTGAGCCAGTCTCGATAGATCCAGCCGAAAACACTTTTTAATGGAATAAACTCGCCGAATGGTACTAAATGGGATTTGCGATAGACCTGCGTCTCGGCACTGCCGATACTCAGCATGCTGTTGTAATACTGCTCGTTTTCATACTCAACCGCGCCAATGATGATATCTCCCTGATTCTTTACCGCATGTGCCTTGAGGGCTGCAATATAAGCTTCCGGTAGTTGTGTGACTAGCATCGGAAAGGCCGTTTCCGGCATCACGATGATGCTGGCGTTTGAAGCGGTCACCAAAGCATAGTATTTATCTAGTGTCCGTTGTACTTCTGCTGCATCCCACTTCATATCTTGCGCGATATTACCTTGCAATAATGCGACAGAGAATTTGTCTCCCTCAGGTTTAGACCACGTGACATATTGAAGTGAGATACCTGAGATGAAAAGAGTCGTGAGTGCAATAGCGGTTTTTTTACGAGTCTGGGTATCTAAAAAAAGCAATATGAGGCTAGCGACCAATGCCGTTAGGAGTGATACGCCATAGACCCCGAGTGCAGGTGCGAATCCGGCTAACGGGCTGTAGGGTATCTGGGAGTAACCTACATTTAGCCAAGGAAAGCCCGTGAATATCCAGCTGCGTATCCATTCTGCAACTACCCATAGTATGGGCAAAGCAATCGCAGGGTGAGGTAGCTTCTTGCTAATAAAACCTACTGCCGCAGTAAACAACGAGAGGAATGCGCAAAATGCAAAAGTAGCGAATGCTGCCATAGCGAATGGCATGCCACCAAAATCATGCAGGCTGATGTAGATCCAGGAAACACCTGCACAGAAGAATCCTAAGCCAAAACTAAAGCCTAACCATGCGGCTTTGGTAGCGGAATCACTTTTCTGAATGTAGTAAAAGAGTGTGGTTAAGCTGATGATCGGTAATGGGTAAAGATAAAAGGGGGCGTATCCAAGAATGGATATGGCGCCGGCCATCACCATGAGCAATAGCGGCAAACAGGGCTTTAATAATGAGGTACGCAATAAAATCCCCGTAAAATAAATGTGGAACGTAGCTGGACGAATACTGAATCTTTTTGCATTATAACGATTACGGTTGGCTTGATGCATGTAATAGCTGGTTGTAAATGCATTGCGTGCATTAAGCTTAAAAAGCTCGCAATTAGAAGATTCGATCAACAGGAGGTGTTAAACAGCATGCTAAAAGAATTTAAAGCGTTTGCGATGCGAGGCAATGTGGTCGATATGGCCGTTGGTATCATCATCGGCGCTGCATTCGGGTCTATCGTTAAATCGTTGGTAGACGATGTCATCATGCCGCCTATCGGCTTGGTATTAGGTAATGTCGATTTTAGTAATCTGTTCTTTGTGCTGAAAGAGGGTGCAGTAGCGGCTCCTTACACGTCAGTTGCGGCAGCGAAAGCCGCTGGTGCAGTGACGTTGAATTACGGTTTATTTGTGAATGCTGTCGTCAGTTTTATGATCGTTGCTTTTGCGGTATTCATGCTTATACGCACAATCAATCGGTTAAGGACTGAACCACCGCCACCTGCTGCGGTGACTGAAGATGTATTATTGTTGCGCGAGATTCGTGACTCGCTAAAGAAGTAGGGCAGAATAGCCGGAATGAGAAAAGCCAAGGGCGGATAATCCGCCCTTGGCTTTTATAAAAGGTTTTTCATGCATGCCTCTTCAAGCTTTATAGACCCGGAATAATTTCTGGTTTACTTTTCTGACTTAACTTTAGTCGTGGGTTTCATTTGGCGTCTTACTTTCAGGCGCATCGCCATCGTGATTCATGAATACCACCATCACGACCTTGTCATTAACGAAATCAAGTTCCGTGGTCTGGTAATACGCACCTTCCAGATTGGTATTGATGTAGTGATATTGCCAGACAGAGGCAAACACTTCGCCTGACTCTGATTTGAAATCATTTTTCTTACTTGGCTCACCAAACTGCTCAACAATCTTTTCTTTTGCAACATTGTTGATCTGGGAGATGAATTCGTTCTCAGTAGTGGGGATTTCTCCATTACCACTTATTGGTTCATTCGCGCTGGCCGTAATCGCGACAAACAAAGGCAAGGCCAAAAGCATGATCTTCATGGCTGGCACTCCTACAAACAGGTAATAGAAATATTACCTGAATTTTGACCCTTAGTAATGGCGGATAGTTCCGTAAATGCTTTACGTTTCAATATCTTCGGTAACTTCAGGTGCAGGCTCGACCAGTACGGAATGTAAGCGCCTACTATCAGCGCGCACTACTGTGAAATTGAAGCCATCAAAGCTGATCTCATCACCCCGTTTGGGCAAGTGGCCAAATTTGTTGACGATCAAGCCGCCGATGGTGTCGAACTCTTCATCGCTAAATTCGGTATCCAGCGCCTCATTAAAATCGGCGATCTCAGTGAGTGCTTTGACGCGATAACGCCCATGGCTATCGCGGATGATATTGTCCTCTGTCTCATCCAGATCGTATTCATCTTCAATATCACCGACGATCTGCTCGAGTACATCTTCGATTGTGACCATGCCAGCGACGCCACCGTATTCATCCACTACGATAGCGATATGGTTGCGGTTACTGCGGAATTCTTTCAGCAACACATTGAGACGTTTTGATTCGGGAATGAATAAGGCAGGGCGCAGCATCTCGCGCGCATTAAAGTCATCGCTGGCATAGTAGCGCAGCATGTCTTTTGCCAGCAGTATGCCGATGATATGGTTCTTGTCTTCATCGATCACCGGAAAGCGTGAGTGAGCGGTTTCAATGACGAAAGGAATGAATTTCTCAGGTGGTGTGCTGATGTCGATCACATCCATTTGCGAGCGCGGGATCATGATATCGCGTACTTGCATCTCAGACACTTGCAATACGCCTTCGATCATTGCCAGACCATCTGCATCAAGCAGGTTGTTCTCGTATGCGGAATGTAAAAGCTCGATGAGTTGTTCGCGGTCTTCTGGCTCGCGTAGTAAAAAGTGACTCAGGCGTTCAAGCCAATGTCGCTTCTCGGATATATTTTTCTTGTCGGCTTCAGCCATGATGCTTGTTCTCAGTCCATTCCATTTTTTCTGTCAGGTACGGGTCAGGATATCCCAGTCTCGTGACAATTTCAGTTTCCAACGATTCCATCAGTTCAGCTTGAGGTTCCGTCTCGTGGTCATAACCATGTAAATGCAGTACGCCATGTACTGTCAAATGTGCAAAATGTGCATCCAGTGATTTGTGTTGTGCGGCAGCCTCACTGGCAACGACAGGTGCACATATAATGATATCGCCCATTAAATAGGGTTCTTCAGTCAGCGGGAAAGTCAGCACGTTGGTCGCGTAATCTTTTCCGCGATAATCACGATTCAGTGTGCGGCCTTCTTCTTCATCCACGATGCGTAATGCAATCTCGGTATCGATACGTAACGCCGTTCTCGCCCATTTGCGAAATTGGGTCGCACTCGGTAACGGTTGAAAATTAGATGCGATCTGCACATCCATTGATAACTTAGGCATGGTCGTCCGCGCTAGATATTTTTTGAGGCGTGCGATGATGTTTCATTCGCATCCTTCTCACCATCATATTTTTCGTAGGCATTGATGATCTTTTGCACAAGTGGATGCCGTACGACATCCTCAGAGATAAAGTGGGTGAAAGCCAGACCGCGTACTTCTTTCAATATTTTTTGCGCTTCAATCAAGCCACTTTTCTGGCCGCGACCGAGGTCGATCTGTGTGACGTCACCCGTAATCACTGCTTTAGTGCCGAAGCCGATACGCGTGAGGAACATCTTCATCTGTTCGGGTGTTGTGTTCTGAGCTTCATCCAAAATGATGAAGCTTTGGTTCAATGTACGTCCTCGCATATAGGCGAGTGGCGCTACTTCTATCGCACCACGTTCGAACATCTTGTTGACCGAGTCATAGCCAGCCAAATCATACAACGCGTCATAAAGCGGGCGCAGGTAAGGGTCGACTTTCTGCGAGAGATCACCCGGTAAGAAGCCGAGCCGCTCGCCAGCTTCTACAGCCGGGCGTACTAAAACGATTCTTTTCACGCGATCACGCGTCAATGCATCTACAGCACTGGCCACAGCCAAGTAGGTTTTTCCTGTGCCAGCCGGGCCAATACCGAATGTGATATCAAAGTCTTGTATCTGTTGCAGATAGCTGACTTGCCTTGGTGTACGGCCATGTAGATCTTGACGGCGTGTCATCAATACAGGCATTGATGATGTCGCAACAGATTCTGGGCTCAAGCGATCAATCTCGACTAGCCCCAGTTGAATATCTTCTAAGCCTATTGGTTTTTTTGAGCGCGCATAGAAGTTCTCAATCAGTTGCGCAGCGAGCTGCATGTTCTGCTTTTCGCCAGAAAAACGGAAATGCGCGCCTCGCCTTGCAATACCGACATCAAGCGCGTCTTCGATCTGTTTGAGGTTCTCATCCAACGTGCCGCACAGGTTCGCTAAACGGACGTTATCTTCAGGCTGTAAGGTGATTTCCATGCTAATTGACCAATTCGCCGCGCAGACTATGGCTGCGAGCTTCGGTTATAGATACATCGATGAATTGACCAATCAGGTCATGGCTGCCAGCGAAATACACGATGCGGTTATTCTCTGTCCTGCCTGCTAGCTCGGCTTCGTCTTTGCGTGATACATGTTGTACTAGTACACGTTGCATGGAGCCCACCATTGCTTCGCTGATCGCTTTTACCTGCGCATCATTCACTGCCTGCAATCGTGCCAGACGTGCAGCTTTGGTATCTTCAGGCGTGTCGTCATTCAAATATGAAGCGGGCGTGCCGGGGCGTGGGCTATAAAGAAAGCTATAGCTCAAGTCGAAGCCGATATCATTTACCAGCTTCATGGTGGCTTCAAAGTCGGCATCTGTCTCACCGGGAAAGCCGACGATAAAGTCCGACGTGATCGACATATCCGGCCTGATCGCGCGAAGTTTACGGATCGTCGATTTATATTGCAGCACTGTATAGTTCCGCTTCATCGCCATCAGTACCCGATCAGAACCAGCCTGCACAGGTAAGTGCAAGTGGGAAACCAGCTTGGGGATGCGCGCAAAACAATCGATCAGCGCTGCGCTCATCTCATTCGGATGTGAAGTCGTAAAGCGGATGCGCTCTACTTCTGGAATCTCTGCGATATACTCGATCAGCAATGCAAGGTCTGCGTTCTCGCCAGTCGATGTCTCGCTACGATAAGCGTTCACGTTCTGACCTAGTAGCGTAATCTCTTTCACGCCTTGCGTAACCAGTTGTATGGCTTCTGTGAGGATGTCATCAAATGGGCGGGAAACTTCATCTCCACGCGTATATGGTACAACGCAGAACGTGCAATATTTACTGCAGCCTTCCATAATCGATAAGAATGCGGCGGCACCTTCCACACGCGGTGGTGGTAAGTGATCGAACTTCTCAACTTCAGGGAAACTGATATCGACTTGCGATACACCTGTGCGTTGCTTGCTTTTGATCATATCTGGCAAGCGGTGCAGTGTTTGCGGGCCAAATACCACGTCTACATAAGGCGCACGCGCGACGATATTCGCGCCTTCTTGGCTGGCGACGCAACCTCCCACGCCGATCACAAGATTCGGGTTCTTTTCTTTTAGTGGGATGAAACGGCCCAGATGGCTGAATACCTTGTCTTGCGCTTTTTCACGCACAGAGCAGGTATTGAGCAGAATGACATCTGCATCTTCCGGGTTTTCTGTTGCTTCCATGCCTTCGGTAGCATGCAACATGTCTGCCATGCGTGACGAATCATATTCATTCATCTGGCAGCCGAAAGTTTTAATAAAGACTTTTTTCGGCGCGTTTTGCTTTGCGTTTTGTTTCTCTTGCGAACTCATGGCGTAAGAAAAACGGCAGTTTGTGTGTTTGGTAAAGTGTATGAAGGGTGCAAAATATCTTAAAAAAACAGTATGCTAAGGGTGAATTGTAGCGTATTCCACTTTGAAATCAAAACGACACCATTAAAATCTCAAATCATCACTTCTTCATTGCAAACCCAATGGTGTGATTGTCGTTATCTATAAAGCTGTAAATCAAGGGTAAAATGATGCCCATGCATGCACTCCCAATCTTCATGAGTTTACAAGGTCGCCGTTGTGTCGTCGTCGGCGGCGGGGATGTGGCTACGCGCAAAGTCACCATGTTGTTAAAAGCTGAAGCTGCGGTTGATATAGTGAGCCCTGAATTGTGTGCTGAACTTGCAGAGTTGGAGAGCCAGCAGAAGCTCTCGCATATTCCAGCATTATTCTCGCCGGAGCACTTAGATGGCGCTGTGATCGTGATTGCTGCGACTGATGATGAGGCAACCAATATTGCTGTATCTGTAGCCGCTAAAGCGCGCAATATCCCGGTGAATGTCGTCGATGCTCCGGCACTTTGTACTTTCACCACGGCAGCCATTGTTGATCGCTCACCTATTGTGATCGCGATTTCGAGTAGCAATGCATCGCCTGTTTTGGCGCGGTTGATACGTACCAGAATCGAAACAATGATTCCCTCGACTTATGGGCGCTTGGCAGCACTGGCTGCAGACTTCCGTGACCGGGTAAAGCAACGTTTTTTAACTACGCAGCAACGCCGTATCTTTTGGGAAGATGTCCTGCAAGGGCCGATCGCTGAACAAGTGCTTTCCGGACAGGAGCCTGCTGCCAGATTGGCATTGGAAAAACTGCTTGAGCATGAGTCGCCAATGCAGAACAAAGGCGAGGTGTATCTCGTCGGGGGCGGCCCGGGTGATCCTGATCTGCTAACTTTTCGTGCGCTGCGACTGATGCAGCAGGCGGATGTTGCGATTTACGATAAATTGGTCAGTAAAGAAGTGTTGAATCTCGTGCGACGCGATGCCGAGATGATCTATGTCGGCAAGGCACGTGATCAGCATACCTTGCCGCAAGATGAAATCAACCAACTGCTGCTCAGGCTGGCGAAAGAAGGCAAACGTGTGTTGCGGCTAAAAGGTGGCGACCCTTTCATTTTTGGCCGTGGTGGTGAAGAGATAGAAACCCTGATGGAGCACGGCGTTCCATTTCAAGTTGTCCCCGGTATTACCGCGGCGACAGGTGTTTCGAGCTATGCGGGCATCCCGCTCACGCATCGTGATTATGCACAATCATGCATATTTACCACGGGACACTTAAAAGACGGTACGGTTGATCTTGATTGGCCAGCCTTGGTGCGCCCTAAACAGACGGTTGTTATTTATATGGGGTTGGTAGGTATTGAACAGATATGCCAGCAACTCATCGCGCATGGATTATCGCCCGACATGCCTGCGGCGGTGGTGCAACAAGGTACGACATCCAAGCAGCGTGTGGTCGTGGCTGATTTGGCGACTTTGGCTGAAAAAGTCGGTCAAGCGGAAATGAAGCCACCTTGTTTAACGATTGTCGGTGAGGTCGTGAAACTGCGTGAAAAGCTGGCGTGGTTCGATCCTGATAAATCCAACTAACCCCAGCTTAAAGACTCATCGATTAGTTAACCATATGGATAGGCAGGGTGAGTCTTGCCTCAAGGCCGCCTTCAGGGCGGTTGAGCAAGGTAAGCTCACCTTTGTGCAGTTTTGCGATGCGGCTTGCGATTGCCAAACCAAGTCCGCTGCCACCTTCATTACCACGCGCGGTATCCATTCTTTCAAAAGGCCGCAAAAGCCTGGCCATTTGTGCGGCTGGAATTCCCGGGCCTTTATCCAATACGCTTAATATGATCGAACCTGCCGTGATGACCGTCGTCACCGTGACTTCATTACGGCTATAGGCAAAAGCGTTATCGATCAGGTTATTCAGCAGTCGCTGAATCGCCAATGGGCGCAATGGAACAAGATGGGTAGGGGAGAGTTTGAGCACAAGGTTACGGCCCGCGCGGATATGGCGGTCATAGATCGATTTAAGTAGCGAGTTGATATCGATCATCTGTGTTGGCTCACCTTCTATGCCACGTACAAAATCCAGGAACTGGTGGATGATGTTATCCATATCGCTGATATCTTGCACCATGCCTGCTTTCAGGCTGCCGCTTTCTTCATCCGGCAACATCTCGACAGATAGCCTCAAGCGGGCGAGTGGTGTGCGTATATCGTGTGAGATGCCTGCTAGCAGTAGTGTGCGTTCAGCATCTAGTCGTGCCAAGGCTTCAGACATCTCATTGAATGCGTGGCTCACCTCGCGTAACTCATCCAGACCTTCTTCTACCAACCTCGGGGGGTGTTCGCCTTGACGTAAGCGGTTTGCAGCCTTGACTAGCAAGCTTAATGGCCGGTTAATACGCTCTGCAATCAGGAATGCGCCCAGTAGTGCCAGTGAAATGACCAATGCGCCCCAGCCCAGCCACTGCCACGGCACTGCACGCTCCGCTTGGACGCGTGGGATGACGACCCAAAAGTCATCTTGCCCAATGCTAAAACTGACCCATAGGCCCGGTATGCCGAAGTGGTTGACCGTTACGATTGTTTCTTTGCCCAAACGATTGTGCACTTTTTCGACGACTAGCCTAATGAACGGGTCTTTGGGGAGCGGTTCTATCTCTTCGAGTAGGTCTGCGCTGTAAATGCGCACGCCTTCCGTGCCTGATAGCTCAGTCAACAGCGCCATACGGCGGTCGGCGTGAGATGCTAAGAGTGCTGCTTTGGTGTAATTGACGACGGTGATGGCTTGAACGGCTGCGGCAACAGCGCGGGGTTCACGTTCGAAATACTCGAATATGCGGAGCGCAGCGAATTGGCCGATAGCCATCAGAATGGCAATCAGAACCATTGCCCTTGCTAGCAATGTGCGGGGAAACAATCTCACTACTAGCTCGCTTTACGGGGTGAAGTGTTGTGGTCGGTCGCCACCGTATCTAGTTCTTGACGCTTTCGCCATCAGGAATAAATACATAGCCGAACCCCCACATCGTTTGCAGGTAGCGTGGATGTGCCGGATCAGCCTCAATGAGGCGTCTCAAGCGCGATACCTGCACATCAATACTGCGGTCAAACACATCCAGCTCGCGCCCACGGGCAAGCTGCATGAGCCTGTCGCGTGATAAAGGCTGGCGCGGATGATCTACGAATACTTTTAATAGCGCATATTCGCCGCTGGTGATCGTAATGCTTTCACCATTCTTGGTCAGGGTGCGGGTCGATAAATCAAATACTAGATCACCAAATGTGATGATCTCTTCTTCACGTGAAGGCGAACCTGGCACAACACGTTCCTGGCGGCGCATGATCGCGTTGATTCTCGCCAAGAGTTCGCGTGGGTTGAATGGTTTTGGCAGGTAATCATCCGCGCCCATCTCGAGCCCGATGATTCTATCGACTTCATCGCCGCGCGCAGTCAGCATGATGATAGGCATCGCATTGCCTGCTGCGCGTAACCTGCGACAGATGGCTAGACCATCTTCTCCTGGCAGCATCAAATCCAACACTAAAAGGTCAACGTGTTCTTGCGCCAAAGCGGTGTTCATTTCAGCGGAGTCTGATGCAGTACGGACGTTAAAGCCCTGCTCTCCAAGGTAGCGCTGCAGCAATTCGCGCATTCTGAGATCATCATCTACCATTAATATTTTTTTTGCTGGTTCTTGCATATCGTTCTTTATTCTAAGTGCTTAGATTTAAGTGCCGAGAGATTAAAAGTTAAATGTTTACAAAGAGTAACTAATTCTCACAAATTATTCCATATACATTATACGGTTAGATTCCTGTAATGGAACTATATATTATTTCGTTACAATTTATTACAAACACGTATTTTTATGAAACATTCGATTTACATTCATGCGTCATCATTGCGCCTCCCACACTATGGATTTAGTTGGTAAGTATAGGGCGCGACGTATAAAAGACCTTAGCTTGCTAACAGTATCATAATCATTTATGCAAGCAGCAAAAATGAAGGTCATGACATTGAAGAGAGGGGCATTTTCTACCTCTTTTCAGCAGCGTACATTCCTGACGGTCTGTACGCTTTTGGCATTCAACGCACCTCTGTTGGCGGCACCTGATGATGTTTCTGTAGCTAAGCCTGTGGATGCGGCGGGCGCTCAATCATCCTCTTCAGGCAAACCATTGAAGTCTCTCATTAGTATTGAGGAGAGCATCAAGCTGCGTAATGACATCAATGAATACTCACGTACAGTAGACCCCGCGCATGTGCAGATCGAAGAACGTCGGCGCGTCATGCATCAGCGGTTGCAGAAACGTTTTCAGCAGGCCGATATCGATAATAGCAAATCGATATCGCGTGATGAGGCGGCACTTTATATGCCGCAGATCGCCCGTCATTTTGATTCTATCGATACCAACGATGATGGCGTGATCACATTGGATGAGCTTGAGGCTTTGCAAGTGAGGATTCTAGAACGTCAGCGTAACGATGCTGAGCGAAAAGTACTGGAAGATCTTGAGCCTGCACCAAAACCCAATGAGACAGTAGAGAAGTCCGCCCCTGCCAGCAAAAAACGTCCTTAAATTCGTTTTTTTGCCATTCTTCTAACAATCACATATTGATGTAATTCGGTCCACCGCCGCCTTCAGGTGGCTGCCATACAATATTCTGTGTTGGGTCTTTGATATCACAAGCTTTGCAATGGATGCAATTGGGCGCATTGATCTGCAAATGCTCCTCTCCCGCAGCACCAATAATCTCATAAACCCCTGCCGGGCAATAACGTTGTTCCGGAGCATCATATAAGGCCAAGTTGATCCTGACCGGCACGCTGCCATCTTTCAAACGCAAATGGCAAGGTTGATCTTCTTCATGCTGTACGTTTGAAAGATAGATAGAAGATAGGCGATCAAAGGTAATCTTGTTGTCTGGCTTGGGGTATGCGATTTTCTCGACTGAGGTGATGGGCTTCAGTGATTCATTATCTGCTTTGCCATGTTTGATCGTCCACGGTGTACGCAAGCCCAGACTGCCCAGCCACATTTCAAAGCCGCCATATACGCTACCGAATATATTGCCGAATTTCGAGAGTGCAGGTTTTACATTGCGTACTTTATCTAAATCTTGCCAGATCCACGACGCGCGCAGTTTTTCAGGGTAGCTCACCAGTTCATCATGAGATCGATTGGCTGAGATGGCCTCGAATACGGATTCCGCTGCCAGCATGCCGGATTTCATCGCATTATGGCTGCCCTTGATGCGCGGTACATTGACAAGTCCGGCAGAGCAACCGATCAATACCCCGCCGGGGAATGTCAGTTTGGGCAGTGATTGCAGTCCGCCTTCGTTGATCGTGCGTGCACCATAAGAAAGGCGTTTCGCATTTTCGAGCATAGGCGCGATCTTGGGATGCGTCTTGAAGCGCTGAAACTCTTCAAATGGACTGAGGTAAGGATTTTCATAATTGAGGTGTACGACAAAACCGACCGCAACGACATTGTCTTCCAGATGGTAGATGAATGAACCGCCACCTGTTGTTGCATCCAAAGGCCAGCCTTGAGAATGTATGATGCGACCAGTTTTATGATGCTCTGGCGAGACTTGCCAAAGCTCTTTAAAACCAAGGCCATATTTCTGTGGTTCTGCATTTGCACGTAGATCAAACCGGCTTTCAAGTTTGCGGGTCAGTGAGCCGCGTGTGCCTTCAGCGATCAATGTGTAATTGGCATGGAGCTCCATGCCTAAGGCAAAGCCGGATTTTTCGCTGCCGTCACGTGCTAAGCCCATATCGCCAGTGACAATGCCTTTAACCGCGCCATTGTCATCGTATAAAAGGTCAAAACCGCTAAACCCCGGGTATATCTCTACCCCTAATGCTTCAGCTTGCTCACCTAACCAGCGGCATAGATTGCCAAGGCTGATGATGTAATTGCCTTGATTGCTCATGAGCGGCGGCATCAGGAATTCAGGGATATGCCAGCTCTTTTTTTCTCCAAGTACAAGAAAATGATCTTCTGTCACTTGATTGCTGAGTGGCGCGCCTAACGATTTCCAGTCGGGTATCAGTTCATTTAAAGCGATGGGGTCGATCACTGCACCAGATAATATATGCGCGCCAACTTCGCTGCCTTTTTCAAGGATGCAGATACTGATCTCCTTACCTGCTTCAAGGGCGAGCTGCTTCAGCTTGATCGCAGCAGATAACCCCGCTGGGCCAGCGCCGACAATCAGTACGTCATAATTCATCACATCACGTTGCATGGTCGTTTCTTTATCGTCTTATTTAATAGTGCGCTTTAATATTTTTTTACCTGATCTCAACACTCAGGTGATATTGATCTCATTAGTGTGGTGCACATCTGCTGTCATCGTCTTGCAGTAGTCCAGAAACGCTCGCATGCTGGCTGTCTGGTATTTCTTTTTATGCCAAACAAACATGAACTGACGGCGTAAATCAAGCATGGGTGTCACTAGCGGTATCAGGCTGCCCCGCTTGAAATCATCGCGCAAGGTCAGACGGGAGATGCAGCCGATGCCAAGACCAGATTCTACCGCACGTTTAATGGCTTCGGTATGTTCAAGTACCAGCCTGATATTCAGCTGGTGTTGATGATGCCGCAATGCGTGGTCGAATGTCTCACGTGTGCCGGAGCCAACCTCGCGCAGTATCCATGTTTCAGTAAGCAGATCATTTAATGTAATGGTCTTCTGGTTCGCTAATGGATGGTCTGGAGCACAAAAAACCACTAATTCATCATCCATCCACGGTTCCGCTGTGATATCAGGATGCTGACAATTACCCTCAATTAAGCCTAAATCTAGGTCATAGTTGGCGATTTGTTGTAAAATCGCGTTGGTATTTTGCACATGTAGTTGAATTTGGCATTGCTGATGCGCTTTCATGAAAGAACCGATCAGGAGTGTGGCGATATAGTTGCCCACCGTGAGAGTTGCGCCTACTTTTAGAGAGCCTAGAGTGGCATTGCCTTGCAGCATATTCTCGACTTCTGTTGCCTGGTCCAGCAAAGCAGCTGCTACGGGTAACAGGCTACGACCCAAGTCGTTTAATTTGAGTATCTTGCCCATGCGGTCGAACAGTTTGCAGTCGAACTGTTTTTCGAGTTCAGCAAGGGCGGTGCTGGCAGCCGATTGAGAGAGCGACAACGCCTCTGCCGCGCGCGAGACATTTTCTTGCCGCGCGATGGCAACAAATACTTCAAGTTGTCTTAGGGTGTGCCGCATGCGAGGGGCCTCATGAGATAGGCTTTATATCTACTATGCAGATATATGTTATTTGAATAATTAATTTAATAGATATTCTACCGCCGATTAAAATACACGGCAATTAAGTTTGGGAGTTGATTAATGAAGGTTTTGGTGGCAGTTAAGCATGTGTTGGATTACAACATAGCACCACGCATCAAGCAGGATGGTTCGGATGTCGATATTGCCGGCGTCAAGATGGGCATCAACCCATTTGATGAGATCGCAGTCGAAGAAGCCGTTCGCCTGAAAGAGCGCGGCGTTGCGACTGAGATCGTAGCAGTCTCTATTGGCGGTGAAAGCAGCAAAGATACTTTGCGCCATGCATTGGCCATGGGTGCGGACCGTGCTGTATTGATTCAAACAGATGTTGTGATGCAACCGCTGGGCGTTGCTAAACTGCTGAAAGCTGTTGTCGATAAAGAAGCACCTAGTTTGATCATTCTTGGTAAGCAGGCGATTGATGATGATGCAGGCCAAACAGGCCAAATGCTCGCAGCCTTGCTTGGCGTTGGGCAGGGTACATTTGCTTCTGCAGTGACAATCAAGGATGCTGAAGTGGAAGTCGCGCGTGAAGTAGATGGTGGTAGTGAGACGGTTGTCTTGAAATTGCCTGCTGTCATCACAGCTGATTTACGTTTGAATGAGCCAAGGTTCATCAAATTGCCTAACCTGATGATGGCAAAAAAGAAACCTATCGATACATTGGCCGCTACTGATTTGGCTGCTGATTTTAGCCCGAGACTTAAACTGGCTAAAGTAGCGGAGCCACCAGTGCGTAAGGCTGGCGTGATCGTTGGTAACGTAGCTGAGTTGGTAGAAAAATTACGTAGTGAAAAGGTAATCGCATGAGTGTATTGATTCTGGCCGAGCATGACGGCAAACACCTAAAACAATCTACCCGCCAGGCAGTAACGGCTGCTACGGCATGGCAATTACCAATCCACATCGTGGTGACTGGCAATGCCATCGATGCGATTGCACAAGAAGCTGCAAGCATCAGTAATGTCGCACGTGTGATCAAGGTTGATGGGGCACAATTCGCCCATCCATTGGCTGAGGATGTGGCTAATGTGATCACCGCAATCGGTAAAGAATATAAAGTCATACTGGCTGCGCATACTGCTTTTAGTAAGAGTGTGTTGCCACGTGCAGCTGCGGTATTAGATGTCGCGATGATCTCGGATGTGATCTCTATTACCGCACCAGCAACTTATGTGCGCCCTATCTATGCGGGCAATGTATTCGCAACCGTTGAAAGTGCTGATGCGCTGCAAGTGCTGACAGTGCGTGCGACATCATTTGATGTGGCTGCCAATGGAGGCAGTGCAGAAATTACGAGTCTTGATGCACCAGTTGCAAACACACAAAGCCGCTGGGTGAGCGAAGAGAAAAATGTATCTGATCGTCCTGAACTGGCATCAGCACATGTTGTCATCTCTGGAGGGCGTAGCCTTGGTGAGCGCTTCAATGAATTGCTCGACCCGGTAGCGCTTAAACTGAACGCTGCGCTGGGAGCGACGCGTGCTTGTGTCGATGCCGGTTTTGCACCGAACGATATACAGGTCGGTCAGACGGGTACGATCGTTGCACCTGAGTTATATATCGCGGTCGGCATCTCTGGTGCGATGCAACATATCGCCGGTATCAAGGATAGTAAAGTGATCGTGGCGATCAATCATGATCCTGATGCACCTATTTTCAGGTACGCCGATTATGGTTTGGTTGCTGATCTGTTCGACGCTTTGCCGCAATTGAATGCGGCGCTTAATTAATCACAATATTCTGGAAAGCTGAAATATGGCCTCTTTTTACACCGAGAAAGTCTTATCGGTAAAACATTGGAACGATAGTTTGTTCACCTTCTCAACTACACGCGACGATGCGTTACGTTTCGAGAACGGCCAATTCGTGATGATCGGCCTGGATGTGAATGGCAAGCCACTGATGCGTGCTTACAGTATTGCCAGTGCAAACTATGCCGAACATCTTGAGTTCTTTAGTATCAAAGTGCCTAACGGCCCATTGACTTCACGCCTGCAACATCTAAAAGTGGGTGATGAGGTTCTGGTCAGCCGTAAGCCTACAGGGACTTTGCTCTTATCTGACTTGAAGCCTGGAAAGAATCTTTATCTGCTATCTACTGGTACTGGTTTGGCGCCATTCATCAGTTTGATACAAGATCCTGAGACGTATGAGCGTTTTGAAAAAGTGATTCTCGTGCACGGTGTGCGCCGTGTGAATGATCTGGCTTATGAAGAGTTCATCACTAAAGAACTGCCACAAAACGAGTTCTTTGGTGAGCAAGTGCAAAAGCAGCTAATTTACTATCCGACTGTAACGCGTGAACCATTCAAATATGAAGGTCGCCTGACTGACTTGATGGCAAATGGTAAGTTATATGCTGATATCGGTTTGCCTCCGCTGAACCCTGAAACTGATCGTGCGATGTTGTGCGGTAGCCCCGGCATGCTGGAAGATACCTGCAAGATTTTGGATGCAGCAGGCCTTAAAGTGTCTGAACGTATTGGCGATATCGGTGACTACGTGATCGAGCGCGCATTCGCTGAAAAGTAATTAATTAGTATGTTGAAGAACGGCAGCTTGCAAACGAGCTGCCGTTTTTTATTTGTACTCGCGCATGATTTCAGATAGTTTAGGCTCATGAGTTTAGAGATAGCCATCGCCACTAGTTTTTCACAGATCGATGCCGGTGAATGGGATGCCATCAGCGATGGATCGCCAGTATTAAGCCATGTATTCCTCAGCACATTGGAAGAATCGCATTGTGTCGGTGAAGGTACAGGTTGGCAGCCATATCCTATTGTCGTGCGAGAGTCTGGCATATTGGTAGGCGCGGCTCCGCTATATCTTAAAAGTCACTCCTACGGTGAGTATGTGTTCGACTGGTCATGGGCCGACGCATACGAGCGCAGCGGGCTATCTTATTACCCCAAGTTGCTTGTCGCTATCCCATTCACGCCAGTGACTGGGGCACGCTTACTTGGCTCTCGCCCTGAAGTTCAAACGTTATTAGTACGCGTGCTAGAGCAGCAGATGCAAGAGCACGATCTTTCATCTGCACATGTATTGTTTACCGATGATACCTCGTCTAATGCATTGCAATCTGCTGGATGGCTGTTGCGTGATGGCGTGCAATTCCGCTGGGAGAACGATAGCTTTAAGGATTTTGAAGATTTTCTCAGTCGGCTTGCACACGACAAGCGCAAGAAGATCAGGCAGGAACGTAAAAAGATCATCAATGCCGGTGTGACTTGTAAACAGCTAAGAGGAAATGAGGCCAGTGAAACTGATTGGGATTTCTTCTTCCAGTGTTATGAGCATACTTACCGTGAACATCGATCCACGCCATATCTGAATCGAGCGTTCTTTCGGTTACTGGCGCAACGTATGCCAGACAATATCTTATTGATTCTTGCCGAACGTGAAGGAAAACCTATTGCAGCCGCGCTGAATTTTTATGACGAACAGGCTTTATATGGGCGCTATTGGGGTGCGATGGAATATGTGCCTGCATTACATTTCGAGCTGTGTTATTACCAAGCACAAGCGTTTTGTATAGCGCAGGGTATTCGTTATTTTGAAGGAGGTGCGCAAGGTGAACACAAGCTAGCGCGCGGCTTTTTGCCTAGAGCGACACGCTCATATCACAAAATCGCGCATACTGAATTCGAGGCCGCTATTAAAGAATATGTCAGACGCGAGTCGCGAGGGATGGCGGTATACAACAATGAGTTGGAAGAGCGCGCGCCCTATAAACATCTCGATGATATTCCCTAGTTAAAATCATTAGGCGTTATCAGATAGCGCCTACAGTCGAATCCTCCATCTTCTGATGATCGGGATAAGTGATAAGTCATAAGCTGGGCTATTGGCTAATATCATCTCGGTATTAGTGAATGAATAAAAAGGTATCTCCTATGCGGGATGCTCATTATTAATATCTGGAGGATAAGAAAATGCGTAAATTGATAGCAGTATTGTTTGCATCAAGTTTGTTATCTAGCCCGTATATGGCATCTGCGGCATCTAAAGAAGAAACGCCGCAAGCGCCTGTACAGTCTGCAACCAAACCGGGTACCCCTAATACCAATGCTAAACCAGAGTATCTTGAAGCTCAGCCTGAGAACGTGATGCCTAAAAATGATGGCACTACTGATTCAAAGAGCAAACATGGCGATAGCACCAAGAAACTTGAAAAAGGTAAGAGCCACAATAAAAAGCCAGATGCTGGTGGCGTAGAAGTGAAATAGTTTTTGCAAAGCAGAAAAGCCCGATTTAGTCGGGCTTTATTTATGGGCAAAAACTGATAAATAAAACCTAAGCGGAGGTTTTGTCTAATTCTTGATGGAGCTCTTCATGGAGTTCGGCAACGATCTCAAAAGAGCGTAAACGCGCGGTATGGTCGAATATCTGTGCTGCAACCATGATCTCATCAGCTTCGGTCTCTTCTATGATGCGTTGCAAACCCTCTTTCACAGAGGCTTTATCCCCTACGATAGAATAATTCAGCGTGTGTTCGATGCCTACGCGTTCACCGGCATCGAGGATGCTATTCACATCATCTACTGGCGGCAAAAGTTTGGTCGGAGTGCCACGTCGCAAATTGATGAATTGCTGTATGAGCGATGTGAATAGTTTGCGGGCTTCAGTAGTCGTGTCTGCGGCGAACACATTGGTCGTTACCATCGCATAAGGTTTTTGCAGGTGTTCGGATGGCCTGAATTGTGAGCGGTACATATCCAGCGCTTGCATCAATGCGGCTGGTGCAAAATGTGCTGCAAATGCGAAAGGCAAGCCCATCTCGGCGGCTAATTGCGCGCTATAAAGACTGGAACCTAATAGCCATATTGGTACATTCAACCCACTACCGGGAACTGCCCGCACTTGGCGGCCATCTTCAAGATATTGGTTCTCGACCTCTGCTTCTTCAGCCGAAAAGTAGCGTTGCAACTCAGATACATCATTCGGGAAGTTGTCTGCGCTACTGGCAAGGTTACGCCTAAGCGCACGTGCGGTCTTCATATCAGTGCCGGGCGCACGACCAAGGCCAAGATCAATGCGGTCTGGATAGAGAGATGCCAACGTGCCAAACTGTTCTGCTATCACTAAAGGTGCATGGTTCGGTAACATCACACCACCAGAGCCTACACGTATCGTCTTTGTGCCATTGGCTACATGGCCTATCACTACTGCGGTAGCGGCACTGGCGATGCCTGGCATATTATGGTGCTCTGCAAGCCAGTAACGTTTGTATTGCCAACGCTCGGCATGTTGTGCGAGATCCAAACTATTGCGGAAAGCATCTGCCGCAGTTGCACCTTGTACGATGGGTGATAAATCCAGTACGGAAAAAGGAATCATGGTATTAATATGGAGGTTGAAATATAGGAAAGCAAGTATTTGCACTATAAAATAGGGCTATAGTGCTTTCTGGAATGCATGCGTTGGTTTGCAAAAAATCACTTTCGAATGATTGGTTTAATTAGCGTTGACCAGTCGTTATTACTTGCCTGTATGAATATGAAAAATTCTGCTATCACTGTTGCAATGCCTGATTGCGTTTTTACGAATGCTAATGGCCTGACAGTAAACCCTGATACATCGGAACGGCCTGTCGTTGCCGTGGCTGTCAGCTATACAAAAGGCCACGCAGTCAACGCACACTCGCATAAGCGTGGGCAGCTCATGTTCGTTATCTCCGGCAGTATGCGTATCGATACTGAAGAGGGATCTTGGGTAACGCCACCCGGGCGTGCATTCTGGGTGCCGAGCAATATTCCTCATAGCGTTACCTATACACAGGCCGCGCAGTTACGAACTGCTTATGTGCGCGCTGATTTACTGGCATCACTCCCCGTCAGATGTTGTGTGCTGAAACTTTCTACATTATTACGTGAGCTGGTCATCAGCGCCGTGGATATTGGCTGGGATTACGAAGATCGAAGCCGTGAATATCGCTTAATGGAGGTGCTGGTTGACCAGATCGCCATTGAGAACGAAGCACCATTATTTTTGCCTGAGGGTCGCGATCCGCGTTTAAAGAAGATAACCGCGGCCTTGCATGAGAACCCCGGTGATAACCGACCTATCGAAGCGTGGTCTAACTATGCTGGTGCAAGCCCGAGAACCTTATCCCGGCTTTTCCTTAAAGAAACGACGCTGACTTTCTCAGCGTGGCGACAGCAGCTTTGCCTGATTCGTGCAGTCGAGATGCTGGTGGAAGGGCATAGTGTGACCAAGATTGCCTTTTCACTTGGCTACAGTAGTACGGGCAGCTTTACCACGATGTTCACTCGCGTGATGGGTGAGCCGCCGACTGTTTATCTTAATCGGTGGGATCACCCTTCACACTAATCTGATTAGCCTGCTTTCGCTGGGCTGACATCTTCTTTTTTGATATGGACTTCTTCACCATCGACGATTCCGTCTGGCGGGTTGTCAATCACGCGGTCATCCGCATTGACCCCAGAACTTAACTCGATGACTTTGCCCAGATCACGGGAAATCTCTACCGATTTTAATGCCACCTTGTTGTCGGCATCCACGGTTGCAACGCGTAGACCTGATTTATCTAAGATCAATGCGCTGGATGGGATATTCAGCGTAGCCTGATTAGAGGGTAGGTCAAATGTCACTTTTGCATAGCCACCGGGCAATAATTCACCGGCGGCATTGTCTACAGCAAGTTGCATCAATGTGGTGCCTGACGATGCATCGACTGCCTTTGAAGATGAGGCAACGATAGCCTTGAAGCTCTTGCCGGGGTACTCAGGCACTGAAATACTGGCTGTGCTGCCAGTCTTGATACTCGCAGCATAGCTTTGCGGCACGCTGACATACAAACGTAGCTTCTTGGTGTCTGAGACAACGAACAACGCAGGGCCACTGCTGCTGCCAACATTGATCAATGCGCCGATATCCGTTGTACGAGCAGTGACGATACCATCGAATGGCGCAACGATACGAGTGAAAGCTTTGGTTGCCTGAATACGGTCAAGGTTGGCCTGTGCAGATTGCAGCAATGCTTTTTTAGTCGCTAGGTCACCCGCTTTATCATCGAATTCCTGACGTGATACCGAGTTAGAATCGAGTAATGATTCGATGCGTTTTGACGTGATGGCCGCTAGATCGACATTTGCTTGGTAGCTTGCCAGATCTGCTTTCGCTTGCAACAGTTGCTGGTCGAGGTCGGGTGTTTCGATCTCACCAAGTAGTTGGCCCGCTTTTACTGGCGTGCCAATATCTACATTCCAGCTTTTGAGATAACCGCTGACGCGTGCATAGATCGGGGCATTCGCGAATGCTTCGAATCGGCCGGGTAGATCAAGATTGCGCGACTCCCCCGTATTGCTGGGAGATATTACGCTAACGGTAGTGATGGCTTGTTCTTTTGTCCATTCATTGAGATGTTTATCCGTGCTGGCACGTGCCGTGACCCCTATGACAACGATGGTCAGTAATACGATGACTGCACCAATGCCGACGATTTTTAACGTTCGGTGTGACGGACCCTTGTTGGCAGAACCAACGGGATTAGATGACATGAGTTTCTCCATTCATAGACTTCTTATACTGTTTCTTTGTGATATTTGGCATGTACCATACTGAAAACGACAGGTACGAATATCAATGTTGTGATGGTTGCAAAGATCAGGCCGCCAATCACAGCACGTCCTAAAGGTGCATTCTGTTCACCACCTTCACCTAAGCCCAATGCCATAGGCGCCATACCGATGATCATGGCCAATGCAGTCATCAACACAGGGCGGAATCGCACAAAACCGGCATCTATCGCTGCGGCGGTAGCGTTGCCTAGTTCATTAAGGCGTTCACGCGCAAAGCTGATCACCAGTACGCTATTGGCCGTTGCCACACCCATACACATGATAGCGCCCGTAAGCGCCGGAACAGAGAGTGGCGTAAAGGTGAGAAACAGCATCCAGATGATACCCGCGATCGCAGCTGGTAACGCACTGACAATCACGAATGGGTCACTCCACGATTGGAAGTTCACCACGATCAGCAGGTAGATCAATACGATCGCGCCAAGCAAACCAAAGAGCAGGCCGGAAAATGCTTTTTCCATCGTGCCGACTTGGCCTAATAGGGCAATGGTCGAACCTTTTGGCACATCTTGCGCGGTTGCATCCAGTATCTTGCGAACATCTTTGGCTACACCACCAAGGTCGCGCCCTTGCGTTGCAGCATGGATCTGTACCATAGGCTGAATGTCATACTGGCTGAATAGCGCGTAATTGTTGCTGCGTTGAATATTGGCAACACTCCCCAGTATCGCTTGATTGCCATTACTGTCGGCACTGCTGACAGGGGTGTTCTCAAGTGATGTTAACGATGAAAGTGCATACTGCGGGGTTTGCATCACGATAGGGTATGAGACGCCGTTAGCTGGATTCAGCCAATATGTCGGTGCGACCTGGCTGCTACCCGCAAGATTGACCACCATATTATTCGTGACATCCCGTGCGGTTAGGCCAAGATCCTGAGCACGAGAGCGGTCGATATCTACCTTGAATACAGGTGTCTTGCGTGATTGCTGTATGCGTACATCGGCGATGCCCGGTATCTCACGAATCTGTTTTAGTATCTTGTTGGCATATTCATAGTTAGCTGCAATATTGCTCCCACGTATTTGTATATCAATAGGCGCAGGTGAACCGAAATTCAAGATTTGACTCACGATATCCGCAGGTGGGAATGAGAAGGTGACCCCGGGGAATTCACGAGGTAAAACCTCACGCAACTGCTTCACATATTCAGCAGTGGGGCGGTGGTCTTCACTTAATGCGATCTGAATATCGCCATCCTGTGAACCCATCACACCGGTATTGTTGTATGTCAGGTTGATCGAGCTTGAAGGCAGGCCGATGTTATCGACCATGGTAACGATCTCTTCTGCCGGAATCACGCGACGAATCGTTTGCTGTATGGCTGCGAATTTTGCAGAGGTATCCTCAAGACGTGTACCGACTGGTACACGTGCGTGCATCAATATCTGCCCGCCATCTACCGCCGGGAAGAAGTTTCTACCGAGGAATGGAATCAATGCAGTTGAAAGCACGATAAAACCAAGGAACACGATCACGAATAATTTGCGGTGGGTGAGTGCTAGTTCGAGGATTTCGCGATATCCACCACGGAAGCTCTCAAACCTTGCTTCAAAGCCGCGCTGGAAATTCACCAATGGGTTACGTGAAGGCGGCAAGGTCGCTGCAGTACCGTGTATGTCTGTGTGGGCTGCATGTTTCTTGAGCAGGTATTTAGCCATGGTCGGCACAAGCGTACGTGACAGTATGAATGAACTGATCATCGCGAACATCACAGCTTCTGCCATCGGTACGAACAGGAATCGGGACACACCTTCAAGGAAGAACATCGGCACGAATACAATACATATACATAACAACGAAACGAATGCTGGTACGACGATTTGGCGTGCACCATCCAGAATCGCAGGTTCTACATCCTTGCCTTGCTCCAAGTGCCAGTTGATGTTCTCGATGGTTACTGTTGCGTCATCTACCAAGATGCCGACAGCCAACGCCAAGCCGCCTAGCGTCATGATGTTCAGCGTTTCGCCTGTGATGGATAAGCCCACAATCGCCCCGAGTATCGACAATGGGATCGAGATCGCTATGATGACCGTCGAACGCCAGCTACCCAAGAACAGCAGAATCATGATGCTGGTCAATATCGCGGCGATCACACCCTCGATCGCAACGCCTTTGACGGCAGCTCGCACGAAGACGGATTGGTCGTTGATAGGTACTGCGTTCAGGTTGTCTGGCAGTGTAGGCTTGATCTCCTCAAGCTTAGCTTTTGCCCCGGATACGATATCCAGAGTAGAGGTCGCACCATTTTTCAAAATGGACATCAGTACGGATTTTGAGCCATCCACGTGAACCACATTGGTCTGTGGTGGATTGCCATCTCGCACGTTCGCTACATCGCGTATATACACCGTCGCACCATTCACGACTTTGATAGGCAAGTCGCCGAGTTCTTCAAGTGGACCAACAGAGTTATTCAACTGTAGCGTATATTCAAACGAACCGATCTTTTGCGTACCAATCGGCGTGATCAAATTTTGTGCTGCAAGAGCATTAGCAACATCCTGTCCTGATAAACCACGTGCTTGCAGTGCCGCAGGGATAAGATCGATCTGTGCCTGACGGGTCTTGCCACCAAAAGGAAAAGGTACAGCAGCACCCGGTACAGTCACCAAGCGAGTGCGGATGATATTCAAACCCAGATCGGCAAGCGCCTGTTCAGACAAGCCTTTGCCTGAAAGTGCGATTTGCAGAATAGGCACAGTCGATGCGTTGTAATTCAGGATCAGCGGCGGTGTGGTGCCAGTCGGCAACTGCCTTAATAGGGTTTGGGCGACTGCGGTCACCTGCGCATTCGCTGTGGCGATATTAACGCCGGGCTGAAAGAATATCTTGATGATGCCGAAGCCGGTATAAGAGTTTGCTTCGATGTGTTCGATATCGTTTACCGTTGTCGTCAATACACGCTGGAAAACGGTAGAGATACGGCCAGCCATTTGGTCTGGTGGCATACCGGTGTATTGCCATGCAACCGCGATTACTGGAATCTTGATTTCAGGGAAGATATCGGTCGGCATCCGTAGCGCCGACAATATACCTGTGATGAGGATCAGTATCGCCAGCACAACGAATGTGTATGGGCGCTTTAATGCAACCTGAACGATGCCTAGCATTGGGGTTTCCGAGAAAGCTTGTTAGTTATTATCTGAAAACGGTGTTTCAACTTGATGTATTTTCAGTACTTTATATTTTTAACGCTATGTTTAGGATATACAGTGTGCGCCAAAAGTTGCAAACAGACTTTGGCAAACCTGCCATTCTTTTCTTTATTTGCGTTAAGTATCCATCATCAAGTTGCTGAGTTATAGCTTGCTGCTTCAGTATGCCAAAATCATCGACTGCAATAAATGGAAATAATCCAATTAGACAATTCCATATTTGTGAATTATTGACGCAAAAAAAACCAGACACTGGGGAGATGTCTGGTTAAGCCTCAACACAACTAGGGAGAGTGGAGTTTGGTTAATTACTTGGTTGCATTGCTACGTAAAAATGCGATGACTTTTAGTAACTCATCCGGGGTCAAGCCTTCAGAGGGGTCATCCGGCAACATCACGCCTTTGCCTTTTGCGCCCATGCCAGCGGCTGTACCACCCCAGATGGTTTCGAATATGCCTTGATCCGTAGTATTCTTGGGATAGTTCCAACGATCATCGATCAGGTTAGGGCCAACGGCACCTTCACCTTTAGCACCATGGCAAGCTGTGCAGCTATATAGCTGGAATATCTTTTTGCCCGCCTTGATCGCATCTGCATTGTCGGTATAGCTATTCTTGCCTGTGCTAAAGAATTCTTTAGCAGCGGGAGTAGCAATCAAATCAGCCGGGACTTTCAATGGCTTTCCGTCTATCGTAGATTTGAGTGATATATCCGCATGAGATATCGCGGGTAGCAGCGCTACCAATACAATTGATAAAAAACGTAGATTCATGGTGTAAGTATCCTTTTGATCAGGCTCCCTTGGTTTAGAAGGGAGCCGTTGATCTCATTTATAGGCTGAATACGTTCATGGTTCCGCCGCCTGGGGCAGCGTTCCACTTGGTAAGTTCTTTATAGCCGCCAGCAGCGCCAAGGCCGTCAGTTTCGTTCTGCAAACCAAGGTTCATCGCAACGCCCGCCCAGCCACCAATACCCGATAACACACCAACATATTGCTTGCCTTTGTGCGTGTATGTCATGGCATTACCCACTACGCCTGAACCTACTTGGAATTTCCAAAGCTCTTTACCTGTTTGAGCATCCAGCGCCTTGAACCAGCGATCCAATGTGCCGTAGAACACGAGGTCGCTAGAGGTTACAAGTACACCACCCCACGCAGAGAATTTCTCTTTGTTATACCAAACGGATTTACCTTTTAGTGCATCCCAAGCCATGAAGCCACCCATCACGCCTTCGGGGCCTGCAAACATAGTGAGTGTGGAACCTACCCACGGTTGCCCAGCGATGTATTTGGATTCAACTGGCTCGTAAGTCATGCAAACGTGGTTGAGCGGCACATAGAAAAGCCCGGTCTTTGGTGAGTATGCTGCCGGCTGTTCATCCTTTACGCCCAATGCTGAAGGGCAGATGCCTTTCGCGTTGTAATCCTGGTGTGTCGAATACTTAGGGTCTTTGTTAGGTACGCCTGATTTAAGATCGACACTCGTTGCCCAGTTGGCGAACTTGTTCATCTTCTCGGCTACCAGCAATGTGCCGTTAGTGCGGTCGAATGTATAAGCAAAGCCATTGCGGTCAAAGTGGGTCGCTAAGTTCTTGCCTTTAGCATCCCATAGGATGATCTCGTTCATGCCGTCATAATCCCACTCGTCATGCGGCGTCATCTGGTAGCCCCAGCGTGCCATGCCAGTATCCAAGTCACGGGCGAATATCGTCATGGACCATTTGTTATCGCCAGGGCGCACATCAGGGTTCCAAGTGCCTGGGTTGCCGGTACCGTAATACATCAGGTTAAGCTTAGGATCATATGAGTACCAACCCCATGTACCGCCACCGCCGTGCTCCCAGCCGTTTTTGATCGCTTGTGGTTTAAGCCATGTCTTAACGCCTAGATCAGACTCTGGAAACTTGAGCTTGTCTTTTGGTAATGCTTTGAAAGAACCACCTTCAGTATTGCCGCCGTTCACATCCTCATAAACAGAAAGTGCGCTGTAATGTGGGTTCTCTTTGTTAAAATTGGCACCAATCAATACTTCACTATCCGGGCCAGAGCTATATGCACGCCATGCCAGTGAGCCGTCTTTGATGTTGTATGCGCTGATGTAGCAGCGAACACCAAATTCACCGCCTGCACAGCCGGTGACTACCTTGTCCTTGAATACATGCGGTGCATTCGTGGTTGATGCACCTTGCTTGGTATCAACAACTTTCACATCCCACATCTTTTCGCCAGTCTCAGCATTTAGGGCAACCAATGTGCCGTCATTCTGCTGCAGGAATATCTTGCCATCACCGTAGCCTAAACCACGGTTTACGTTGTCACAGCAGAGCAATGCTTGTACTGATGGATCTTGCTTAGGAAAGTAAGACCATTTGATCTTCTGGTTTTCATTCAGATCCAACGCGTAAACGTTATTCGGGAACGCGGTATGAATATACATGGTGTCGCCGATGACTAATGGCGCACCTTCATGACCACGGTTAACGCCAGTCGCGAATGACCATGCAAGTTTTACATTGCGAACATTGCCTTTGTTGATCTGTGAAAGCTTGCTGTAACCAGTGTTGCTATAATCCTTACGTGCCTGTGTCCACTGGTTATCATCCTGCGTCAGCTTCAATACTGCATCATCAGCAAACGCTGAGAGCGATATCATACTGAGCAGGCTTGCGCCTAAAGCGACTTTTAATTGTTTGGTTTTCAAGGTACATCTCCATAGAATTAATTATAAAAACCGGGTTCTTTGAACCGCATGCATTACCATCTGCATAGTGAATATGGCAATCGTCATGCCAGACATTGTGGGGAAATGAGACAGTATTGCGAGAGCGGCTTCTGATAAGGCTATTAAGGCGATCTACCCGTTGCAGCAAGCTTGAAATAAGGGCTGCAAAATCCCCCTTACGTTGTATACCCGGGTGACAGGTGTTACATTAGGTAAACACAATTTAGACCTTAGCTTCATCTGCCCATAGGTGATTTTTTATGCTTGATCCATCAAAATCGGTTTCACAAGCCCGCAACGAATTCCTGACCAATGGTGAAGTGCGTCAGGGCATCGTCGCCGAGGCGATTCAACGTTCTTGGCAGCGCTGCCTCGATCACGGCTTGGATAGCATCTCTCCAGTCAACAGCGAACTGTTGACTCAGCATGAGTTCGAGCGCCGTTGCGACCAGAACCACTTGCTGCTTTCCTATGCCAAGCCAGAAATGGCGACGTTGAACGAGCAGATAGCGCATACCAGCAGTATGGTGATCCTGACCGACAGCGAAGGCGTGATACTGCATAGCTCAGGTGATAACTATTTTTTGAATGATTCGCAAAAACTTTCGCTGAAGCCGGGTAGTTCCTGGCATGAGGATCATCGCGGTACGAATGCCATTGGCACTGCCTTAACTGAACGTGCAGCGATCAGCGTGCAAGGCGCCGAGCATTTCATGGAGCGCCATCACGTATTGAGTTGTTCTGCCGTGCCTATCTTCGGCGGAGGTCGTGAGCTGATAGGCACACTGGATGTATCTAACGACTTTTTGCTGCCGCAGCAGCATACGCTGGCACTGGTAAAGATGGCCGCGCAGATGATCGAGAACAGGATATTCCGTGCCAGCCACAAGAGTGAAGTGGTACTACATTTCCATGCCCGCCCCGAGTTCATCGGCACCTTATGGGAGGGGCTAGCCATGTTCTCGAAAGATGGTCAGCTCCTTGCGATCAACCGGAGCGGTCAGTTCCAGTTTGATATTGATGCGCAGATGGGGGATATCCATTTCGACCGCATGTTCGATCAATCGCTCAGTGCAGTGATGTCAGGTGTCGGCGGCATCCACAATATGGTCTTTCCGCTCAGGTTGAGCAATGGTGCGCGCATATTCGCCAAGATGGAATTCGATGCGGCACTATCAAGCAATGCTTCTCAGCCGATAGCTCCAGTGATGGCACCAGCCAAACGTAGTTCGGCTGCTACATTAGATATGCTGGATAGCGGCGATATGCAAGTGAAGCAGGTGATCGAACGTATCAAGCTTGTACTGAATCATGATATCCCCATCCTCATTGAAGGCGAGACAGGGGTAGGTAAAGAGTTATTCGCGCGTGCGATCCATGATGCAAGTGACCGTGCAGAGGGCGCATGGGTTGCCGTTAACTGTGCGTCACTGCCAGAGGGGTTGATCGAGTCTGAACTGTTTGGTTATGAAGAGGGTGCTTTTACCGGCGCACGTCGTAAAGGTAGCCTTGGCAAACTTGAGCAAGCCAATGGTGGCACGCTGTTTCTGGATGAGATTGGCGATATGCCATTGCAGCTACAAGCCAGATTGCTCAGAGTTTTGCAGGAAAAATCAGTCACACCGCTCGGTAGCAGCAAGGCTAAAAAACTTGATTTCATGCTGGTGAGTGCAACTAACCAAAATCTGCGTGAAAAGGTGAAGTGCGGCGAATTCCGTAAAGATCTTTACTATCGCCTCAATGGTCTTGGTGTGAATCTGCCAGCCTTAAGAGAGAGAAGCGATCTTGATGCATTGATCAAGCTCATATTACAGACCGAGCACGTGCCGCATAAACAGATTTCTGCCGAGATCATGGCGTTGTTCAAGGTGCATCCATGGCCGGGAAATATCCGCCAGTTACATAATGTGGTGCGCACGTCACTTGCATTATCTGCGGGTAATGTAATCGATAAAAAGCACTTGATGGATGATTTTCTCGACGATCTCATGGCTGAGCCAGCTGTTACAGATACTGATCCACTATCTGCCGGTATGCTCACGGCTGAGATGGTGAGTAATGCGATGCAGTTTCATGCCGGTAATGTCTCTGCCGCAGCCCGCCAATTGGGTATCAGCCGTAAGACCTTGTACAGCAAGTTAAAACTGATGGGTTTGAATTAACATAAGTTATATAGCGGTTTTATTCTTAAAGCGTTTTGTTCGTAAAGCTACAAAGCCCGTCTAGTTAATAGGCAGGCTTTTTAACTTTCTTCTGGTCTTCTGCAATCGCCTCTTGAATCGCTTTCTGTTTTCTTTCTTCCGCTATCTGCACTGCACGTATCTCGCGCATCACACCTGAGACATCCGCTGATTTCTGGGTTGTCTGGAATCTTCCGGTCAACTGCGATTCTGGTGTGAGCAAACCGTGCTCATACAAATGCCATATCTCCAAACCATATTGGCTATTTAACAGCTGCGGGGAAAACCTGCCAAAATAGCTGGCAAGATTGCTTACATCCCGTTCGAACATGCTTTTCGCATTGTTATTTGCAGCAGCATCTACCGCTTGCGGAAGATCAATGATCACTGGGCCATCTTCGCCAAGCAGAATGTTGAACTCAGACAAATCACCATGCACGATGCCCGCACATAGCATCTTGACTACCTGTTGAATCAGCAAGGCGTGATAGGTAAGCGCATCTTCTGCTGATAGCTCTACATCATTCAACCTTGGCGCCGCGTTGCCATCGGCACCGGTGACCAACTCCATGAGCAGCACGCCTTCATAGAAGTTATGTGGTTTAGGTACTTTGATACCCGCCGCTGCCAGTTTGTAAAGGGTATCCACTTCGTGGCTTTGCCAGGCTTTTTCTTGCTGCTCACGCCCATACTTGCTGCCTTTTTGCATCGCACGGGCCTGACGGCTGTTTTTCACGCGACGGCCTTCCTGATACAAGGCATTATGCTGAAAACTGCGCTGTTCGACTTCTTTATAGACTTTCGCGCAACGCACTTCATCACCACAGCGTACAACGAATACAACAGCTTCTTTTCCGCTCATAAGCTGGCGTACGACTTCATCGATCAAGCCATCTTCTACCAGCGGAGCGAGTCTTTTGGGGATTTTCATAGTGCATATTGTAGCTGGTATTTGGCTGTTTTAAGGTGTCAGTCAGCGGTTGCATCTAGCTTTTTATGGATAGTTTTAATCACTTATCTTTTGCCTGCCATTATGTATACTGAATGCTTGCGCAATCTATGCTTTTCATTTAACTATCTAAATCATATAAGCCAATGAAAAACCCCTTGATTGGAAAGCTATTTTTAGCGGTGCTCTTTATTGGGCAAGTCGTTATGTCAGGGTGCACACAATCCCCTCCTAAACATGATGCAACAACCGCTAGCATCGTAAAACCTTCCAATAAAGATTGGCCCAGTTTTGGCCGTGATTATTCTAACCAGCGCTTTTCACCACTAGCGCAGATCAATCGTGACAATGTTAAAGCCTTGGCACAAGCTTGGATTTATAAAAGCGGCGTCACTGCCAGTTTTCAGGCAACCCCTATCGTGGTCGATGGTGTCATGTATCTCTCGCTGCCATATAACCATGTAGTCGCGCTGGATGCTAAAACTGGCAAGTTGTTATGGCGTTATGAACATCAGCGCCGCAAAGATTGGAAGATGTGTTGCGGCCCCGCAAATCGTGGTGTGGCTGTTGGGTATGGCAAAGTATTCATCGGCACGGTAGATGCCCGCCTGATCGCGCTAGATGCCAAGACAGGTAAGATCGTTTGGGATATCGATGCTGTGGATAATGCAGTCACGACTGAGGGGCAAGAGTCTCTCAATAGTAATGACCCGAATAGCCACGCCAAGACAACAGGCGGCACAGGGATTGGCATTGCCATGGCACCTGTGGTTTATCACGGTAAAGTCATCGTCGGCATCACCGGTGTCGGCTATGGCCTGCATATCGATAATCCACATCCAGATGCACCACTTGGCGCGGTCATTGGTGTTACTGGCTTATATGGTCGGCCTGGTTTCCTGGCTGCGTTCGATGTGAATTCCGGCAAACGTGTATGGCAATTTGATACTATCCCCACCCAAGGTTGGGAGGGCGATTTTGTCACCAAAACGCCAGATGGTGTGGCGCTCAATCGTGATGTAGCGACTGAAAAAGCCAAGCTTACCGAATACCCGGATGCCGCACGCTTTGGTGGTGGTTCCGCATGGACAACACCCGCAATCGACCCAGTCTCAGGTCTGCTTTATTTTGGTACAGGCAACCCTTCGCCGCAGATGAACGATATCTCTCGCCCAGGCGATAATCTCTACACTGTGTCTTTGGTCGCGCTGGATGCCGATACCGGCAAGCTGCGCTGGCATTATCAGCAGGTACCGCATGATCTATGGGGCTATGATCTGGCAAGCCCGCCTATCCTGTTCAATCTGCATCGTGATGGCAAAGATATCCCCGCCGTTGGTCAAGCAGGTAAAACGGGTTGGTTCTACGTGAACGACCGCTTAACCGGCAAACTGCTGCTCAAATCCGATGCTTTCGTCCCACAATCCAACCTATTTGCAAAACCAACATTAGAAGGCACGCGTTTATATCCCGGCATTCTCGGTGGCTCAAATTGGTCACCAGCAGCAATTGATGAAGTCACGCAAAATGCCTATGTCGCAGGTTTGCATGCGCCTGTAAATTACACGCTGCATGAAACACCTGCAACAGCCGATAAGCCCGCAATTCGTTACGCCAGTTCAGAGCTGGCTGATGAACCGCGTTGGGGGGTGTTAAGTGCAATTGACCTAAGCAACGGTAAAATCCGCTGGCAATATAAAACCGATCAGCCTTTAATCGGTGGTGTACTCGCCACGGCTGGTGGATTGTTATTCAGCGGAGAAGGCAACGGAAACTTTGATGCCTACGACACCACAACAGGCAAGCTATTATGGCAAACCAAATTTGATGCTGGTGTGAATGCGCCACCTATTACCTATGAGATCGACGGTATTCAATATATTGCAGTCGCAGCTGGTGGTAATGCCATCTTCGGCTATAAGCAAGGCGATAGCATTGTTGTTTATGCCTTACCTAAACGATAATGCTGAGCCTGTATTGAAATGCCATGACTTTTGCAAGGTTGCTCGGCTCACTATCACCATGAATAAATCACTGGAGACTATATGAAAAAAATCAAGAAACTGTTGTTCTACGGCTTCGGTGCTGGCGGCTTGGCTTTTCTAGCCTATCTAGTCATTTATGCAGGCATTATCTTTGCCTATTTATCAGCACTCTATATGGATGTAAGAGACGGCAATTTCTTGTGGTTTGTGGTCGACTTCTTTATTCCACCTATTGGTGTTATCCATGGGATAATACTATTGCTTTCATAGGCTTAGTCCGTATTTTTAGTCAAAGGTTAAGGGGCTTGCAATGAAAAAACGTATGGTGGCATTACTGATTGAGTCGCTTTCAAGTGTGCCTATGATGGTATCCAACTGACATCACCAAGAAAAATATTCAAGCTTACATGTGTACGATATGTTTAATTTACTCATAGCAGCTCCTATATCATTAAAGATTAGAAAAATAAAAAATAATCTGATTTAGATTCCGCTTTATAGTGTGTAAATCATGACCAAGCCAATAAGAAAAAGAGATGCAGCAGGTGGTTTTGAATTAGAGGGTGGAACAGGTGGCGTCACTGCATTTTGCAGTATGGGTGATGTTCTGGAAGCTTATAAAGTGGATAGGACATTTAGAATTAAAAGCCCACAGTCCATTGACCCTGAAGATTCAAATCCTGATGCACCTTGGGTAATAGCTCCTAGCTCTAAGGTAGGGAGTGGAAATTCAATTGTAGCGAGAGTATTGCTTCAGTCCGAAGAAATACTAAAAACGCTTATGTTTGAAGATACCTCAAAAGACAAGCTCCCTATTTTAATTCATATGCATTCATGTAAAGAGTCTCTGCTGATATGTGAATCCAATGCCAACAAGATAATTGACCAGATAGATTCTATTATTGAGCTAATAAACAATAATGGTTTAACCAAAACACAGGGCGGTAGGGGCATTAATCCCTTTCCCCAAGTGGATGGCTTAGAAGAAGCTTGTAGTACATTTTTGATCAATGCTAATAAGTCTGTCAGATTGATGAGTGCGATTCCTCAAAAGTTTTTTGGATTGTCTGGCACCATTAAGAATTTGGAAATATTACACAAGAAGCTTGTCGAAAGATTTGGTGAGAGCCACCATCTCTCAGAATTTGTAAGAGATAACAGTGGATTTAGTAAATGGTTGATTGACCTACGAAACTTCCATGAACATGCCGATTTATCACGAACAGTATTTACTAATTTTGAGATTACCCCTGCGGGCTTGGTTAGAACACCAACATGGGGTATTGAAGGCGAAGTTGTTAAAGGTCCATTAGCATTAAGGGGTGAATTAGTCTATGCCTTGGAGTATCTTATGATTACCATAGAAGCCATATTCCTTCACTGTGTTCAGGCAAGCCTAACTCCAAACTTGCCTTGGGTTATTTACCCCACACCAGATGAAGAACTGGATATCACTAATCCAATCAAATTTAGATTAACTTTAGATCATACTAAGATGAATTTTCCTGAATAGATTCAAAGCTGAGTGATAGAGCTAGAGCCATTAAACAAACAATCAGATTAGTAGCTCACAGAATACCAAATAAAACCAATTAGGATACAGTTTGAAAGCACCGCTAGAGCTCTTTGGCTGGTTTATGTAACTCATTTTGCTCCATATGGATAAAAAGACAAAAGGCTTACAAAGCTGCAATGCCCTGTAAGCCTTATGTTTATTGGTGGTGATGGGGGGACTTGAACCCTCGACCCCAGGATTATGAATCCTGTGCTCTAACCAGCTGAGCTACATCACCGGGGAAATCTTCTGATTAAATCTCTGGATTTAATCAAGCCCGCCATTCTATTGTTTTGAGGGGGTATTGTCAAAAACAACTGCGGTTTTCAGCAATATCTAGACATTAAACAAGAAGTGCATCACATCGCCATCCTGCACGATGTAGGTCTTGCCTTCCAGCCGCATTTTGCCGGCTTCTTTAGCGCCTTGTTCGCCTTTGTGGGCGACATATTCGTTATAGTTAATGACTTCAGCACGAATAAAACCGCGTTCAAAATCTGTGTGGATGACACCAGCGGCTTGCGGGGCGGTGGAGCCTTTGCGGATAGTCCATGCGCGTACTTCTTTTACGCCCGCGGTGAAATATGTTTCCAGACCGAGCAAGCTGTAGGCCGCACGGATAACGCGGTCTAGGCCGGGTTCATCCAGCCCTAGTTCGGTTAAGAACATGGCTTTATCTTCATCTTCAAGGTCGGAGATTTCGGCTTCGATCTTGGCGCAGATGGAAACAACAGGTGCGCCTTCTGCTTTGCCGAGGTTGGCGACTTGATCAAGTAATGGGTTATTGTCGAAACCGGATTCGTCAACATTGGCGATATACATCACAGGCTTGACGGTGATCAGGCATAAAGGCTTGATGATTGCCAGTTCGTCTACATCAAGACCGAGTGTGCGGACAGGGTTGCCTTGATCTAACCATTTCTCGATTTTTTCGAGCACGGCAGAAAGTGCGATGGCTTCTTTATCGCCGGATTTGGCTTTTTTCTGTTCGCGTTGCAAAGTCTTTTCGACTGTTTCCATATCGGCCAGCGCGAGTTCTGTATTGATGGTTTCGATATCGGCCAGAGGATCAACCTTGCCAGCAACGTGCACCACATTGCCATCATCAAAGCATCGAACTACGTGCGCGATTGCGTCGGTTTCACGAATATTCGCAAGAAACTTATTGCCTAAGCCCTCACCTTTGGAAGCACCTGCAACAAGACCTGCAATATCGACAAACTCAACGATGGCAGGCTGAATCTTTTGCGGTTTGACGATATCGATGAGTGGTTGTAAACGGGTATCCGGTACCTCGACAATCCCTACATTCGGTTCGATAGTACAGAAAGGGTAGTTTTCTGCTGCAATGCCAGCTTTTGTGATGGCATTGAATAAAGTGGATTTACCTACGTTAGGCAGGCCGACGATTCCGCATTTCATGTGAGTGATTAACCTTTAAGATATTGCACCAGCAGCTACCTTTATTTCGTACTTTGATTGAGCTGGATGGTAAGGATAAACTTGGCAAAATACTTCGTATTTGTGAGGTTTTGCCTGATATTTATCAGAAAGCGTTATTGTAACCTTCTACGATGTTTTACTACAAAGAGTATCAACGCACATATAGTTTGAAATAGTGGGTAAATTCAAACTAATATACGATTAAGACTATCAAAATTAAAAAGGAAGCATCATGGAACTTGAAGTCACTTGGGGTAGGGCGATTCGTGTTTGGTGGGCATATGTCTGGCGAAATATTATTGCCATCATTGTGGCGATGCTTATCGGTGCAGTGCTTGGTGCTATTCTCGGTGCAATCATGGGGGCGCTGCATGTTCCACTAGAAACGATCAAGATTATTGTGACGCCTATCGGGGTGATCTTAGGTTTTGCGATTTCAATCGTGCCTATCAAGTTGATATTAGGTAAGGATTTTGGTGAGTTCCGCCTAGTATTAATAAAAAAATGAAGGTGATGAGATTAACGGGCCCATTAATGTCCATGCCTGTTTATGTCTAGGCAAACGAATCGCCGAAACAAGATGGCATAGACAGGCTAAATCTTTTTACTTAAAGAGTCGGTTTTTCGCTACTACGTGAGTATAAAAATACAATGAGCGATCACGATACAGAAGTCGATCACTATCTTAAAGCGGTCACAGATCTAGGGGATACACATGAGATCGTGGCCGATAAGGATATCTATTCTGAAAACGGCACCAAGCTTGTAGCCGCTGGCATCAGGATCACCAGTAAGCTTTATGAAAAGCTGGTTGATCATAAGCTGCAATTGCCTCTTGATATGTCTTTGTCGGCCGACCCGACGGTGGGCATTGCTTCGATCATCGCAGATATTGAGGCGATGGCTGATAGTAATCCTATGCTTAAGCATGTTTGCGACGAATTTGGCAGTAGCTATGATCTCAAGCAGATGATTGCAGACATCAGGCTACCAGCCCCTATGTTTTTCAGGCTGACGGTATCGAAAGAGAAATTCCCCAGTGTCTATGAGCGGGGATTATCCAGTGTCGTGCTGGCCTTGTTTGTTGCCCATTGTGAGAAAATGAATGATCAGGATGCCCAGTCGATTGCGATTGCGGCCTTATTCCATAACATCGGCATGATGCATGTGGATCCTACCATGTTGGCACCTGCTTATGTCATGAGCAGTATCGAGCGCCGTCATATTTATGCCCATCCCCTGACTGCTTACATGCTGATCAAGCAATTTTCTGAGTTGCCTAAAAACATAGCTGAGGCTGTGTTAGAGCATCATGAGCGTATGGATGGGAGAGGTTATCCGCGCGGATTAACGGCTGAAAAAATTAGCCGATGTGGCCAGATACTAGGCGTGGCAGTTGTTGCTACCAAAGCGTTTGAGTCAGCAAGGACTGAAGAACTTGAAAAGCTTAAAGTGACCCTAAAAGTCAATGCACGTCAGTATGGAAATGGTTTGATTGGGCATATTGTGCGTGTGATCGACCAGATTGATTCCGGAACGGGCAGTTCAGGCAGCTTAGGCCAGCTCTCAGAAAAGATGACGCTCATCGCGAATGTATTTGATGCGTTTAATTTAGTCGCTGATGATGATTCAGAAGATGACGAGATACTCGAGTTCACCAAACAACGCATGATGCGTTTGAGAGTGGATTTTTTAGATGTTGGGATTGATCTCAACAATATTGAAACATCCGTTCAGGTGTTTGAAAGTGACCCTGAATTGGCGCATGAATACATCCCGCTCGTTAATGAAGCTATCTGGCAGCTGAAGTCTATTCTGCTTGAGATATCACGCCGATGGACACATGAATTCGAAGTGGCGATGCTTGATGATGGATGGTTAAGTAAGCTGCAGTCCCTACTGCTTGCGAAATAAACCGTAGATTATTTTTTAGTGTGCAGCTTAAGCATCGCTGCCTCAAACTCACCTTTCAGTAGTGAGTCGAGTAGGGGCGCGCTGTCATCGATTGAAAATTCTATCAATTGCATCTCATTTTTTGATGGGGCATGCAGTACGAAGTTGATGACTTCATTTCTATCCCCCGGGTGACCAATACCTAGGCGTAGGCGCCAGAATTCATTTGTCCCTAATTGTGCTGCGATATCTTTAAGACCGTTATGCCCGCCATGTCCGCCGCCTTTTTTAAGCTTGGCTGTGCCGGGCGGAATATCCAGCTCATCATGGATGACCAAAATGGACTCTGGTTCGATCTTATAAAATTTGGCAAGGGCGGCGACAGAGCGTCCGCTGGCATTCATAAAGGTTGTGGGTTTAAGTAGCCAAGCCTCGTTACGAAGTTTCCCCGCATAGCCAAATAACTTGGATTCATTCGCAAGTTTGCTATTGGTAATCGCGGCGACGCGGTCAATCCACCAGAAACCAGCGTTATGCCGTGTATCTTCATACTCGTTGCCGGGATTGCCCAAGCCTACAAAAAGTTTAATGCCGTTCATGTCAGTAGAGTGTCATCCTGAAAATAAAAAACGCGTGCCCCATAATGCCATAAATGGCTGGGACACGCGTTTTCAAGACGCTAGCCGTAGAGCTTACTCTGCAGCTGGCGCTTCTGGAGCAGATGCTTCGTCAACATCAGCAGCACCGCCACGAGTCTTAGCGATCGTTGCAACAGCAGCATCATTGCCGTGTGTCAGTTGAACGAATTCAGCACCCTTAGGCAGTTTGATTTCAGACAAGTGGATAGAGTGACCAGCATCCAGATTTGCCAAGTCGATTTCGATGAATTCTGGCAAGTCTTTAGGCAGGCAGCTAACATCAGCTTCTGTCAGGATGTGTGCGACGATGCCACCACCAATTTTCACACCTGGTGCAATTTCAGCATTGATGAAGTGGAAAGGCACCTTCACGTGAATCTTCTCAGTCGCGCTTACGCGTTGAAAGTCGATATGCTGGATGTTGTTGCGAACAGGGTGCAATTGGTAGTCACGTACTAATACGGACTCTTTCTTGCCATCCAGATTCAGCGTCAGGATAGAAGCATGGAACGCTTCATGGCGGAACTCAAGGAACAGCGCCTTGTGGTCGAATTCAAGGCTAACTGCATCTTGGTTTGCACCGTATACAACACCAGGTACTTTGCCTGCGCGACGAAGGCGGCGGCTCGCACCCGTACCTTTTACATCGCGCTTAACGGCGGTAATTTCAATAGTCATTTTACTACTCCTAATTTATCTGCCAGAAATCCAAATTGGGGGTTTCTGACTTCGGGTTACCTGTTATCCGCGACCAGATAACAGAATTTGAGCAATAGTTTTTAAGGCTACTGCTCTAATGCTTCACTACTTATTCCATGAACAATGAGCTGACAGAGTCTTCATTGCTGATACGACGGATCGTTTCAGCCAATAAGCCTGCTGCGCTCAATTGACGTATCTTTTTGCAATTCGCTGCGTCTTCACGCAACGGGATCGTATTCGTTACAACCAGTTCATCCAGTTGTGAATTCATGATCCTATCTACCGCAGAGCCCGATAATACAGGGTGTGTACAGTAGGAAACCACTTTTTCAGCGCCATGCTCTTTAAGGGCTGCGGCTGCTTCGCATAATGTATTTGCGGTATCGACCATGTCATCCATCAGCACACAGGTGCGGCCGGATACATCGCCGATGATATTCATTACCTTAGCCACGTTTGGCTTAGGGCGACGTTTATCGATGATCGCCAAATCTGAGTTCATCTGTTTTGCCACAGCGCGGGCACGTACCACACCGCCTACATCAGGCGATACGATGATCAGATTCTCGTAATTCTGTCTTGTTAAGTCCTCAAGCAGAATCGGTGTCGCATAAATATTATCTACAGGGATATCAAAGAAACCCTGAATCTGGTCTGAGTGTAAATCCATCGTCAAAAGACGGTTCACCCCGACACTGGTCAGCATATTGGCGACCACTTTTGCCGTGATCGCAACACGTGCTGAACGCGGACGCCTGTCTTGGCGTGAGTAGCCAAGGTAAGGAATCGCTGCCGTAATACGGCCTGCCGATGAGCGACGGAGTGCATCGACCATGACCATGACTTCCATCAGGTTGTCATTGGTCGGGTTGCAGGTGGATTGCAGTACGAAGACATCTTTGCCGCGTACGTTATCCAGCAACTCGATCATTACTTCACCGTCACTGAAACGATCAACCGTTGCAGCACCCAATTGTATGCCAAGGTGGCTGACGACTTCTTCAGCCAGCTTGCGATTGGCATTGCCAGTAAATACCATCATGCCGCCATTGGCCACAGTCGGGATTCCTTATAATCTAAAAAAATAAAAGCGTGTAAAAAGTTTACACGCTCTGTTTTGTCATACTAGAAACTGGCTGGGGAAGAAGGATTCGAACCTTCGCATGCCGGAATCAAAATCCGGTGCCTTAACCAGCTTGGCGACTCCCCAATTGATCTTTATTTCCTACTCGGCATAATTATACAACGGGTGAACCTCTAACCCTTGAGCAACACAAGAAAAAATTGCAGTTTCAGCGATTTTTTCCGGCACTTGCTTGTGTATATTTTCTGCTATCGCCTGATTCTCAACTTCTACAAACACAGAGGCGCCTGAACCACTCATTCGCGATCGTGTGAATTGGCTGAGCCATTCAAGACAGGAAGCGATAGCGGGGTAATGCTGGCAAACCACTGGTTCGAGATCGTTACGAACCATGACCTTCGAAAAGGCCGCTATTGTCGTGGGAATCGTGTTCCTTGTCAATTCCTTAGCGCTAAAAATTTGTGCGGTAGAGACATGGATATGTGGCGTAGTCACTACATACCACGCTGGATCCAAAGGGATCGCCTGCATTTTTTCACCAATGCCTTCAGCCCAGGCATTTTTTCCAAAAATGAAAAACGGGACGTCGGCACCTAGTTTGACGCCAATATCCATGAGCGTTTGCCGAGGCAGATTCAGTGCCCATAAGCGGTTGAGTGCCAGTAATACTGTTGCAGCATCAGAGCTGCCACCGCCAAGGCCGCCGCCGATGGGGATGCGTTTGACCAATGAGATATCAACGCCAAGGTCGCTGCCTGTGCGTACTTTTAACAAATGGGCTGCACGTAAGCATAAGTCTTGCGCCTCGCTGACGTTGGGTATTTCGCTGGTGCGGCTGATGATGCCATCTTCTCGTACCTTTAAATATACCGTGTCGTGTAGGTCGATCAATCGAAAAACGGTCTGTAGTAAATGGTAGCCATCTTCACGCTGTCCGACGATATGCAGAAACAGATTGACCTTGGCGGGTGCGGGAAAAGATTGAAAGCCTTCCATTTATGGATGACTTTCTGATAAAAGCCATCGTTCAACAATGATCTTGAGGTTAAGGTTTTGGCTGCGCAACGCGATCTTTTGCGGTAACTGATAACCGGATGTGCTTACATACTGACTGTATTCGATATCCCATCCATCCTGGCGCAGTTTCGTCAGCCTGCCTGCTTCATCCCACGCTGATTGCTCGATCTTGCTAGGTGATGGCCGACCTATTATCCAGTCAGGCAAACCTTGCATAGGCAAGCTCCAGCCTAGTATTTTCTGCGTCAGGGTTTCGGTGTCATCGGCATAATAAGTCTTGCCATCAGCAATCAATGTCACACCATTCGGGGTTTTATCTATCGTCGCTACCTGCGCGCCGAGAGGAGAAAAGATCGCGATATTGTCGTGAGTGGCTGAGTGTTTCCAGTTTGTGGCGCCAGAGAAACCTCGCCCATTGGCTTGTACGCCAATACGGGTTTGAAGGTCAAATGCGCTAATCGTAGCGATAGTTGCCAAATGCTGCGCATGTATTTCTGGCGTGCTGGCGGGTAGGGGTGTCGTATTCTGCGGCTTGATGCCAGCACACCCCGTGAGAATGAAGAGCACACCAACAAAAGTGGCGAGCAGAGGCTGGCGGGATGTCACTGGCATAAACTACTTAAAAGATTGTTACTGGAATTTTTTTGTTGTGTTGAGTAGCACTTCATTCTCTGGGTGTTCGCGCAGGGCGTCGTTCCAAGTTTTCTGTGCTTCTTCACGGTTGCCGCGTTGCCATAAGACCTCACCCAAGTGCGCTGCGATCTCAGGGTCTGTCTGCGCAACATAGGCTTGGCGCAAGTACGCTTCCGCCTTATCCAGTTTGCCCATCCGGTACTGCACCCAACCCATGCTATCTAGAATGTAATGATCGTTAGGGCTGAGTGAGAGTGCCTTCTCGATCAGCTGTTGCGCTTCATCCAGCTTGATGTTCCGATCAGCCAAGGTATAGCCGAGTGCATTGTATGCCTGAGCAAAATCCGGTTTTAGCTGAATAAGCTTACGGAGTTCTTTTTCTGTGACGTCGATACGCTCAATACGTTCTGCTGCCATGGCGTAGTCGTACACGATCTCAGGCGTATTCGGCAGGGTGGTGACTGCTCTATCAAGAAAATCATAAGCCTCTTGGTAGCGTTTTGCTTGGCTGAAGAGATTCGCTTGCGTTTGAATCACCAATGCCTGTTGCTCGCTATCCAGACCCTGCATTTCAGAAAGCTGCTTAACGGCAGCATCTACACCTTGAGTGCGCGCAATAATCGTAGACGCATTCAACTTGGCTTCAAGGTAGCGGTTACCCGGATTTACCTTGCTATACCAAGCAATGGCTTGCTCATCATGGTTCTGTTTTTCAGCGATTTGGCCCAGGTAAAGGTAGATTTGGTCAGGGTCTTTAAAGCCGCTATTCAATGCCTGCTGGAAGTATTTTTCAGCCTCTACATAATCGGAACCCTGAAATGAAAGCAGGCCGACCACTACCATGACTTCTGGATTGCTTTTTGATAGTTTGACCAGCTTTACAAACTCAGGCTTGGCTTCTGAGAAGCGTTTCTCGCTAATCATCATGCGTGCCATCGTCAAGCGAACTTCATTCGCCTCCTGATGTTTTTCGAGATAATTTTGGTAGAAGATGATCGCAGATTTAGGCGATTGCCCATACAAAATCTGCCCATGAATAATGGCAGCTACTTCCCAATCAGGGCGCAATTTCTCGGCAATCGCTAGTTCACTGAGTGCAAGGTCAATATTGCCTGTGCCCCAAGCGGCATTGGCGATTGTGAAATGTGCCTCGGGTAATTTAGGGTAGGGTTTAGCCAGTTCCTGCACTAGATCCAATACTGCTTTTTTATCCGGATAGCGTGCGAATAGGGTGTTTAGGTATAAGAAACCATTCGCGCGAGTGTCTTCTTTTTGTAATAACTTTTCGAGAAACGGCTTGGCTTCAGCGATTCTGCCCGTGCTAATCAGTACTTGGGTGTTCGCTTGTTGGGCTTCTACTGAGGCAGGGTCTAGCTCCGCCCACAAGGTCACTGCCTGCGCTGCTGTTTTGTTGATATTGCCAAAGGCGGCTGCTTTTGCGGCGCGCTCAGCTAAACGTGGGTCTTGGCTTGATTTTGCCAAGTCCAAAAATAGGTTGCTGGATAGAAAAAGATCGCCGCGCTGCCCCGCAATCTCGGCAATCAGGTATTTATAGATGAATTGGCTAGTAAGCTCGTTTTTTGGAGCTTCGGTCTTGGCTACGACAGATTCAGCAAAGGCCACTTGCGTGCTGGCAAAGGTTAACAATGCGCCTGCGATCGCAAGTTTTAAAGGCTGATAGATAGGCATGATTTAGATATTCTCGTTACTCAGGTTGGGTCTAGGGTTCTTGTCGCTAGCAAGTATTCATTCTACCGCGTATTTTTTGCTGCACGGCCTCTTTTGGTTAGTCCGTGACAGGCTCTGCAAGTTCATCCATAATGAAACTTGACTATATCTTTTTGAGATGAACTTTCCAAGAGAATTTCAGCCCAAAAGGGCTCAAGCCCAAAGAATTTAAGTTGATAGCCAGTAGGATTTAAATTCTGTTTAGCAGAATAAAACAATAAGACGCTTGACATAAGTCTGGCGTTTTTTTACTTTAGCAGCCCCTAACCAGAAATGTAACAAAATATATCATGACAACTATAACCGTTGAGGCGAGCGAACTTACCCGCATCTATGGCGGCCGCGAAGCGGTTAGTAATGTAAGTTTTACGCTGAGTAAGGGTGAGGTGCTGGGGTTTCTAGGCCCTAATGGTGCCGGTAAATCTACAACGATGAAGATGCTGACAGGCAATCTTGCACCTAGTAAAGGTCGCGTTAAGATTTGCGGCATCGATATCATCGAAAATCCCAAGGAAGCGAAAGCGCTGATCGGATACTTGCCAGAGCAGCCACCTTTATATCGTGAATTTACCGTCGACGAGTTCCTGACCATTGCCGCACGTTTGCATCGTGTTAATAACCAGCACATCAAGAAAGCCGTGCAGGTTGCCAAAGAGCGCTGCGGATTGACTGAAATGGGTAAGCGCCTGATCGAGAATCTCTCTAAAGGCTATCAGCAACGTGTAGGTATCGCACAGGCCATCATCCATAACCCCATGGTCGTGATTCTTGATGAACCCACAGTGGGTCTTGACCCTATCCAGATTCGTGATATCCGGGCATTGATCAAGGAGTTGGGTGGTGAGCATAGCGTGATTCTGTCTACCCATATCCTGCCCGAAGTCGAAATGGTCTGTGACCATGTGCAGATCATCCATAAGGGTCAATTGGTATTCAATGGCGCGATCGATGTGCTTAAACAGCAGCGCCATGGTAATAAGTTGCTGATTGGATTAAATAATCCACCAGAAAATGATGCCTTATTGAAAATCGCTGGTGTCACAGGGATTGATACGCTGCCAAGTGGCTTGATCAGTGTTCGCTATGCTGAAGGCCAATTGCCTGCCGAAGCGATTGTGCAGGCTGCGGTCAAGAGCGGATGGGGTCTGTATCAAATAAACCCTGACCAGACCAGCCTTGAAGAAGTATTCGTTCAGCTTACTTTCCAAGAACAAGGTTTACAAGAACAAGCCGCATAGTGCTTGAAAAGATTTTGCCTTGATTTTATTCAGGCATTTATAAAAATTAGAGGATGATTTCATGATAATCAATATCGCCAGAAAAGAGCTTAAAAGCCTCTTTTCATCCCCGATGGGATGGGTCGTACTGGCATTGCTTCAGTTCGTATTCGCTACTTTCTTTGTGATCGGTATCGATCAGTATTTCCAGACCATGTCAGGGGCGATGCGGCCAGAAGAAAGGCAGGGCGTCACAGAGTTCGTAGGCTATAGCGTGTTTGGTATTGCCTCTTTTATCATGCTGTTTGCTGTGCCATTGCTCTCTATGCGATTGATCAGTGAAGAGCGCCGTCAACAGACGCTGACTTTTTTAGTGAGTGCGCCGCTTACGCTGACTGAGATCGTACTGGGCAAGTTTTTCGGCTTGGTGACATTCCTGACCATTACGATATTGCTGATGGCGGCTATGGTTTCTTCGCTGAATCTTTGGGCAGATATCGATTTTGGTTTTATCTTCTCAAACGTGATCGGGCTATGGCTTCTGGTGGCAAGTTTCTCTGCGCTTGGGGTCTATGTCTCTAGTACGACGCAGCAGCCGGTTGTCGCTGGCATCATTACTTTCGTGGCGTTGTTCGCGTTATTGATTCTGGATCATTTCTTTGCGGGTGACCCAAGCAGCACCATGGCCTATCTGTCACTGATGCGCCATTTTGAGCCATTTTCACGTGGCGTACTGGATACCAAGGATTTCTTATATTTCCTGCTATTTATTACTACTTTCCTGACTTTAACGGTGCGCCGCTTAGATGCCGACCGTCTACGTGGCTAACCGGATTACCTTGATGATGAAAACCAACCGTAAACTACGCTTTCAGCTATTCATGCAAAACAGCATCTTTGTGCTGTTATTCCTATTATTCGTGTTTTTATTAGGCTTTTTGTCACACGAATATCATTACTCCCGTGATATCACGCAAGGGTCTCGCAATACGTTGACAGAAGGTAGTGTGAACGTATTGAAGCAGATGGATGGTCCCGTTAATATCACGGTGTATGTCTCGCAGGATGATCAATATCGTAAGACGATCAATGACTTTGTTGCGCGCTATCAGCGCGCCAAAACCGATGTGAAACTCAAATTCATCAACCCTGCTGAGGAGCCTAAATTGGCGCAAGAGGAGGGCATCCGCGCCGAAGGTGAGATGGTGGTTGAGTTCCAAAAACGTACTGAACATATGGTGCCGCCTTACATTGAGCAGGATATGACCAATCTGCTAGTGCGCTTATCTCGTAGCAACCAGCGCGCGGTGATGTACCTTGATGGCCATGGCGAACGTAACTTGATTGGCATCAAAAATCACGACCTCGGCGAATTCGGTAAACAACTTGAGAAAAAAGGCTTCAAGTTGGCTAATCCAGATTTGACTATCGCTCAAGGGGTACCGAGCAATGGCGCGATGCTCGTCATCGCAGCACCTCAAGTGGATGTCAGCGATATTGAGGTTAAAAAGATCAAGGATTATCTTGATTCCGGCGGTAACCTGCTGTGGTTGCTGGATGATGAGAATATGCATGGACTTCAGACTATCGCTGAATACATCGGCCTACAGATCACACCGGGTATGGTAATCGATCTTTCATCTACGCAATATGGGGCGGACTCCAAGATCGCCTTTGCCAGCCAGTATGGTGAGCATGCGATTACCAAGAACTTTATGCTGCGTACTTTGTTCCCTGAAGCACGCATGGTGAGTGCGCAAGGCTCTGAGGATAATGGCTGGAAGGTCAGCAACCTTGTCGAGGTTGCCCCCAATGGCTGGCTCGAAACGACCAAGATCGAAGCTGGTGACAAAGTCAAAGTCAGTTTTGATGATAAAAAAGACATACATGGCCCGATCAATATCGCGGTTGCGCTAGAGCGTAGTTATGGCAAGCGCGGTCAACGTATCGTTGTTGTTGGTAATGGTAATTTCCTATCCAATACGTTTATCGCCAATGGTGGAAACCTTGATCTTGGTGTGAATATGGTGAACTGGCTGGCGGGTGACGATAGCCTGATTACGATTCAACCTAAACCGTTGAAAGATGTGAATATCGCTATCCCAGCGGATAACTGGAATAAGTTCCTCGCGATACTGGTGTTCTTCGGCTACCGTATTATCTTGCCGCTAATCCTCTTATTCGCAGGTGTTTATATCTGGTGGAAGCGTCGTAAAGCATGAAGTCACGTTGGATAGTTAATCTTGTTCTTCTGTTGTTGATCGTGGGGATTGTTACTTTCCTGCATTTGCGCTCACAACCTGAAGCCGAAGGGCCGAAATCTTATTCCGTCAGTGCTTTGAAGTTATCGGACTTCACTAAGCTGACGATCGACGATCCGTCTAAAGCATCGCGGGTGTTCGAGAAAGTTGATGGCTATTGGTATATCGTTCAGCCTTATAAAGCACGGGCAGACCAGATGTCGATACAACGCATCCTGTCTCTTGTTGCGGCTACTACCTCAGAGAAGTTTCCTGCGGTTGGGCTTGATCGTTTCGGTTTAGATACGCCAAGACTGAAGATCAAGATGAATGACGAAGAGTTTCTGTTCGGCACGTTCAACCCTGTCTCCGGCGAACAATATATTGCCTATAAAGATACCGTTTACCTGCTATCGAATAGCTATTCTGATTATGCCGCTGTGCAGACAGAGGAGCTGATTGATAAGAACCTGCTCAAGCCTACAGAGAAGATTGCCGGGTTCGATCTTTCGCATCTGGAGCAGTGGGAGAAAACACGCTTGCAAGTTGATCTTACTGACGGCAAATGGACTATCTCGGTTGAAGGTGCCAAGCCAGACCAGAACGGAATGAACGAATGGCTGGATACCTACTGGACGCACATGGCCGTCAAGTCTGTCGAGCCATACACACCTAACCATCGTGCAAACTACCCATCATTTGAGGTTAAGCTGCAAGACGGTAGCAGGATTCATTTCGATAAGCTCGAAGAATCTCCTGAGCTCTTGCTGGGGCGTCCTGATGAAGGTATGTTGTACCATATTCAGTCAGATGTTGGTTTTAGCATGCTGAACCCGCCTCTCAATATTGCCAAATAAGCAGACATGCCTGAGTTACCAGAGGTAGAGACTACACGACGTGGCCTGCTGCCTCTGGTAGGTAAGAATGTCCGGCAAGTCACTATCCGCAATCCCTCCTTGCGCTGGCCTATCCCAGGTCATCTGCCTGAAACGCTCGTCAATCAGCAATTGGTCGAGCTTACCCGCAGGTCTAAATACATTTTAGCGAGATTCAGTAACGGCACATTGATATTGCACCTCGGCATGTCTGGCCGCATATGCCTGTTGGCCAAAGATGAAGCACCTGCAAAGCACGATCACTTTGATATCCATTTTAACGATGGCCAAGTGTTGAGGCTGCGTGATCCACGACGTTTTGGTGCTGTGTTATGGGCGAGCGATGACCCTAGCCAGCACGTGCTGCTGAAAGTGCTGGGCTTAGAGCCATTGGATGACGAGTTTGATGGTGCGTGGCTGTACCGTAATATCCGTACCAGAAAATCGCCCATCAAGAATGTCATTATGGATAGCCATCTGGTGGTAGGCGTCGGTAATATCTATGCGAGTGAGTCATTATTCAGGGCTGGCATTGATCCGCAAACCCCGGCGAATAAAGTCAGTCAAGCGCGCTGTGATAAGCTGGTTATCGAGATCAAGCAGACATTGCGTGATGCCCTTGCCGCTGGCGGTAGCAGTCTACGCGATTTTTTCGGTGCGGATGGCAACCCGGGATATTTTCAGCAGACTTATAATGTTTACGGGCGTACAGGTGAGCCTTGCCGCGTTTGTGAAACCAAGATTCAAACAGTCAGATTGGGGCAGCGATCCACATTTTACTGTGCCCGCTGCCAGCGCTGAGTATTAATACTGGTGCCATGGCAATTTGGCGTATGATTAACTTACAATATCAAGTGATGCCTCAAGGAACTTGTTAAATGACTGCAACACCAGAGTCTCTCGAAGATTGGGTAGCTTTTCTTAGCAAGGCGGAAATCCCCGTGCTCAAGCATACGTCCAGGGAAATGGCGCGTTTGCAGGCTGATCCTGATTCGGTGAGTGGCAGGGCGATCTCTTCTGTGGTGTTGCAAGACCCGATGATGGTGTTTCGCGTATTGCGTTATGCACAGACACATAAATCCGCCAGTCAGGTGCAAGATATCGTGCAGATTGAGCATGTCGCTATGATGATGGGCACTGACCGATTCTTTCGTGAGTTGCCCCCCACTCTGCTGGTTGAAGATATCTTGCGTACACAACTGATGGCGCTTACGCATCTTCTTAAGCTGATTCGTCGCGCGCATCGTGCATCCCAATATGCGCTTGATTGGTCTGCTTTGCTGTATGACTTGCATTCTGAAGAGGTTGGCGTGGCGAGTTTGTTGCATGATCTGGCTGAGATGTTGATGTGGTGCTATGCACCGCAAAAAATGCTAAAGATATATGACATGCAGCATGCAGATAAGACCTTAAGAAGTCAGTCAGTACAGCTTGAGGTGCTCGGGTTCAAATTGATGGATTTGCAACGGGATTTGGCTGAGTCTTGTCAGTTGTCACCATTGCTGCGTAAATTGATCCAAGAGGGTTCAGCCAAAGAGCAGCGCGTGAGAAATGTGACTTTAGCCGTGAATCTTGCGCGGCACTCAGCCAATGGGTGGGATGATGCCGCTTTGCCTGACGATTATCGCGATATATCCGAATTGCTGCGGGTCGATGTGAGCAGGGTAAAGCAGATCATTGGCGTACCCGCTGATTAAGCTATTTAAAAGTAACGTATCAATTCAAGTATCAGCAGGCCAAAAAGCGCGATCGCAATAATGCTTACTGCCCATGATTGGCGCTTGTACTGACGACGTATCAATTCAAGTTCGATTGCAATCAGTGCGTTATTATCACGTTGCAGATAGGCATCTAGCCTACGGGGAAGTTGCGGCAAGATAGAACCCCATAGTGGCGCTTCTGCCTTGATTTTTTCTACCACGCTTCGCCAGCCGACCTGTTCTGACATCCAGCGTTCCAGATAAGGCCGCGCTGTTTTCCATAAGTCCAGTTCAGGGTCTAGATCACGTCCCAGACCTTCAACATTCAATAATGTCTTTTGCAGCATGGCAAGCTGAGGTTGTATCTCGACGCCAAAACGGCGCGATGTTTGGAATAGCCGCAACAAGACTTTGCCAAAGGAGATTTCTTTAAGCGGTTTGTCGAAGATCGGTTCGCACACGGCGCGAATGGCGGTTTCAAATTCGTCTATCGGCGTATCTTTCGGCGCCCAGCCGGATTCGATATGCGCGCGCGCGACTTCGCGATAATCCCGGCGGAAGAATGCCAGAAAATTGCGCGCCAAATATTGCTTATCTACCTCGTTAAGCGCGCCCATGATGCCGAAATCGAGCGCTACATAGCGTCCGTCATCAGCCACTTGAATATTCCCGGGATGCATATCGGCATGAAAGAATCCATCACGAAACACTTGGGTAAAGAATATCTCTACGCCATCGCGCGCCAGTTTGGGAATATCCACGCCGATGCTGATCAAATGGCTCACATGGCTGATAGGCGTGCCATCCATACGCTCCATGACCATGACTTGTTCATGGCAAAAATCCCAATGCACTTCAGGCACCAGTAATAGCTTCTTATCAGCAAAATTCCGCCCTAACAGGCTGCAGTTTGCAGCTTCTAGCATCAGGTCTAGTTCACTATGGATATGTTTGGAGAATTCCGCGACAACTTCGCGCGGTTTAAGCCGTTTGCCATCCGCAGAAACTTTCTGGAAAAGCCACGCAGCAGTATCCAGTAACGCCAGATCTTTCTCAATCACGACGCTGATTCCCGGCCTTAACACTTTAACCGCGACGGGCGTGCCATCAGGCAGGTGCGCAAAATGCACCTGTGCCACAGATGCGCTTGCAACAGGCGTTACATCGAATTGCTGGAATACCTCATGTATCGGCCTGCCAAAGGATGATTCGATGATCAGCACTACGGATTCATAATCAAAAGGCGGTACACGGTCTTGCAGTTTTGCCAGCTCATCCGCGATATCAAGCGGGATCAAGTCGCGCCTTGTTGAGAGCATCTGGCCGAATTTAACAAAAATCGGGCCTAATGCCTCCAGCGCAAGCCTTAGTCGTTCGCCTCTTGGGGATGATTGTGTATTGCGCCAAAACAGCGCCGCACGAAATGGTTTTTGAAACGGCTTTAACCTTGTATAGCCAAGGATGAAGTCATCCAAACCGTAGCGTACAGTGATAGAGATGATCTTTAAAAGACGGAAGAAACGCATCAGTGCTCTTATTTTTCTTTTTCGGTAATCAGGCTAGGGGTCTCAAGGCCAGTGATCGCGGATAACCTATCTGTGATCTTTTCCAGACGCTTATCCATGCGCTCCATATCGTCACGCAGTGTATCGACTTCGTTATTGAATTTCTCCACATGACGTTTTTTTGCGATCAGTGGTTCTTCTTCCTGCCAATATTCTGCAAACATCTCAGCGATATTGATCGATTGCTTTTTAACTTCTGACGATGCCTTGCGTGCAAACTCACTGACTTGATGTGCGGGAATATCACCAATGACCTTGCTTAAGTCTTCTTCATAATCCCACGATATGTTCTGTAATACTTTGGCAAGTGCAGTGGCAAGCTCTGTATCACCCTGCAAATCTACCAGCGTCGTCGCTGTTTCATCTTTTGCCAACAAGCGTAATGCTATAGTTGGTGGAACAGTGATGGTTGCATCAACAGCGGCCGTCTCGCCCGCGATCGCTAGCCCACCATCCTCAAGTATCGTCAGCGTGGCACTGACAGGCGGTATCCTGAATAAGATGGATTTTCCGCCAAAATCGCGTAGTTCTTTTCTGGCCCAGCTATTTTGGCTGATCAAATGGTTTAATAATCGGGTAAGTATCGGTTTGAACATGATCGCGTATTAGATTTTCCAACCTTTGTGCAGGGCGACTACACCGGCTGCCAGATTGTAATAGTCAACTTTAGCCAACCCTGCATCCAGCATCATTTGCTTGAGTGTCTCCTGGTCAGGGTGCATGCGGATAGATTCAGCCAGATATTGATAGCTATCTGCATCCTTGGCAAAGAGCTTGCCCATGATTGGCAATAGTTTGAATGAATATATGTCGTAGAGTGGCGCCAATGGTTTCCATACTTGAGAGAACTCCAGCACCAGCAATCGCCCACCTACTTTTAAAACACGCTGCATCTCTGCCAGAGCGCGGTCTTTATGGGTCATGTTGCGGAGCCCAAAAGCCACGATCACGCAATCAAAGTATTGGTCAGGAAAGGGCAGTTTTTCTGCATCGCATTGCAGTGCTGGCACAGCAACGCCATCATCTATCAGCCGATCGCGGCCAACGGCAAGCATCGATGCGTTGATGTCTGTCAGGACAACTTCACCTGTCCCCCCGATCTTTTTCGCGAATAACCTTGAAAGGTCACCGCTGCCGCCTGCGACATCCAATACACGATCACCTTTTTTAACGCCGCTGACTTCAACAGCAAAGTGTTTCCATGTGCGATGCAGGCCTGCTGACATCACATCATTCATCAAATCGTATTTACGTGCGACGGAGTGGAATACTTCACCGACCTTGCGCGCCTTTTCGCTCTCGGCGACTGTCTTGAAGCCAAAATGGGTCTGTGCTTTATCTGACATCTAATAAAATCCTTATTCTTGCCAAGTTACTCAAGTCGCCAAGCGCTGATCTATTGGGGAATCTTGCGCTTGATACCTGCAGCGTCAAGTTTACCTATATATTCCAGCCACAGTGCTTCATAGTGCTTTGCCAACTCGTAAAGATAATCCCATGAGTACAACCCGGTATCGTGGCCATCTGAAAATCTAAGTTTGACAGCATATTGGCCTACAGGCTCTATGCCTACAATATTGACGTCTTCCTTGCCTATTTGCAGCACTTCCTGACCGTGTCCATGACCACGAACCTCAGCAGAAGGGGAATACACACGCAAGAATTCGCAGGACAACATGCAGGTCGTATTGTCATCGAACGATATCTCCAGCAAACGCGATTTTTGATGCAAGCGGATATCTGTGGGGCGTGGACTATCTGGATTAAGGCCGCTCATCTGCGATTAAGGCAATTATCAGCATGTAAAATATAGATGATAGCAGAATCGATATCTCTAGTATCTGTTACCTAGTTCACAGGTTTTGACGAGATTAAGACAAATGTGACAAATTTTGCGCATAAAACATGCTTTATACGTCTGATTCATTTGACTAATTCCGCTCCCATGCTAGAGTTACAGCCACTACTATAAAAGTAATCAGGGTTAATCATGGCTGAAAACAAGCTTGCGCAGCACTTTGCCGCCTACACAGAATGGCGAAAAGGGCTGGTTGATACTATCTGCGACTATCGCAGCTGGTTAAATGAGCAAGAGCTGAATGACTCGCAGATCGATCAACGTATCCAATATCTGCTGGAGCGTTTGCGTGAAGATAAACTGAATGTCGCTTTTGTCGCCGAATTCTCGCGCGGTAAGTCAGAACTGATCAACGCGATTTTCTTCGCAGGATATGGTCAGCGTTTACTTCCCTCGAGCGCAGGGCGCACCACGATGTGTCCTACCGAACTTCTGTATGACCCAAGCAAGCCAACCTCATTACAACTGCTGCCCATTGAAACACGGGCATCTGACGCAACGACTACTGAATATAAGCGCTACCCTGATGAGTGGCAGGTATTTGAGTTCGATGTAGACAACAGCGATAGCATGGTTGCTGCATTCAAGGAAGTTAGCCGCACTAAACGCGTCACCGTTGCTGAAGCCGAGCGCTATGGTCTTTATGACCCTAGCAGCGAAGATGATGCCATGAGCCTGAATAGTGATGGCAGTATTGATGTACCAGCATGGCGCTATGCTGTGATCAATTTCCCGCATCCATTGCTTGAGCAGGGTTTAGTGATTCTTGATACCCCAGGCTTGAATGCCATCGGTACCGAGCCAGAGTTGACGCTCAATATGTTGCCAAATGCGCATGCCGTTTTATTCATTCTGGCTGCCGATACTGGTGTGACTAAATCTGAGATTGACGTATGGCGCCAATATATCAGTGGCACGCGCTGGAAACAAAAAGGCCGCCTTGCTGTTCTTAACAAGATCGATGGCTTATGGGATGACCTAAAGAATGAAGCAGAGATCGAGCAGGAGATCACTAAGCAACTGAGCACTAGTGCAGAGTTGCTTGGCTTGAATAGTAACCAGATATTCCCTATTTCTGCGCAAAAAGGGTTGCTGGCTAAAGTCACTAAAGACGACGAACTGCTATTGAAGAGTCGTCTACCTGCGTTGGAAAAAGCGCTTTCGAGTGAGTTGATTCCATCTAAAAAAGATATCGTGCGTGATAATACGCAAAGTGAACTTGACGATCTGGTTAAGAATTCACAGATGATTCTTGAGTCTCGCTTACATGGCCTCACCGAGCAATTGGATGAGCTCAAAGGCCTGCGCGGTAAGAATGAAGATGTTGTCGAGCATATGATGAACAAGGTCAAGCTTGATAAGGAAAACTTTGAAAAAGGTCTACAGCGTTTTCAGGCCTTGCGAAGTGTGTTCTCGCAGCATGCCAACCATTTGTTTACCCTGCTCGGCATGGAAGCATTAAGATCACAAGTGACCGTCACGCGCGATAATATGATTGCGGCCAAGTTCACTAAGAGCATTCGTACCGCGATGGATGACTTCTTCACGGATATTAAATCCCGCCTACTAAAATCAGATGCGCAAATTGATGAAATCAAGCAAATGATGGACGCAATGTACGACAAGTTCTCCAAAGAACATGGTCTGCGTAAATCCGATGCGCCTACATTTTCTACATTAAGATACCAGAAAGAAATTGCAAAACTGGAGCGTGCATATAAAGAACAGTTTAATACGATGTTCAATATGATTGCCAATGAGAAAATGACATTAACTTCTAAATTCTTTGAGACTTTGGCTAGCCGTGTGATCCATGTTTATGAAGTGGCAAATCGCGATGTTGAAAATTGGCTGAAAGCTGTTATTTCCCCAATGGAATCGCAAGTGCGCGAGCATCAACTTCAACTGCGCCGTCGTCTTGAAAGTATCAAGCGCATCTATAAGGCAACTGACACCTTGGAAGACCGTATCACAGAGCTTGAGAATATCGAGAAGAGTATTCAGGCGCAGGCTTCAGATCTTAAGATACTTCGTCAGCATATGATGAATGCACTCGCTATCGAGTCGTCTGAGGAAGCCCAAGCGCAAGTGGCATGACATTAGCAACCCTGCTTTTCCTGCTTGGCATTACGCTAATTTTTGTGGGGATAGCAGCGGCAGGCATATTCTGGGCCATCAAAAATGGTCAATATGATGATCTTGAAGGCCCCGCCCAACGGATATTAATGGATGATGATGACCCGATGATTCCATTTAACCGCTTGAAGCAGAATGCCAATCAGCATAAAATAAACGAAAATTCAGATTAGGGTTGATGCAATGAAGCTCGATGTAAGCAAAGAAGAATTGAAATCGTGGTTTAGTTTTGCCAATGCGCCATTGAGTATTGTGGTCATACTCATCACATGGTCATGGCTAAGCTTTTTATCTGTCATCATCTTTGGTTGATTTGACTGATTCCCTAGCAAAAATATAAATAAAAAAGGCTGCATATGCAGCCTTTTTTATTTATACCTGATACTTAGTTTCGAGCCAGCAGAGCTTCTATAATGTGTCTGGTGAAATTAATATGCCTCGCTCAAAGCAGCTTTCATTTTTTGCATCGCCTTTTGCTCGATCTGGCGAATACGCTCAGCAGATACACCAAACTCTGCTGCAAGATCATGCAGTGTTGAGCTAGAGTCTTCCTGCAACCAGCGTGCTTGAACGATTCTTCTGCTACGTTCATCCAAACTGTTTAGTGCTGATGCCAAGCCGTCAGTCTGGATGTGGTCTGCTTGCTGTTCAGCCAGTTTTTCTGAAGGTTCAAGTTGCGGATCTTCCAAGTACGAGATTGGACTAAAAGCATCTTCATGCTCATCATCACTATTGCCTTCAAGCGATATCTCATGACCGCCCATGCGAGATTCCATCTCAAGCACTTCTTCAGGCTTCACTTTTAACTCGCGGGCAATATGCGCAACTTCTTCAGGTTTTAGGCTGCCAGTGCCAGATCGCATGCTACGCAAATTGAAGAACAGTTTGCGCTGCGCTTTGGTCGTTGCAACTTTGACTAAACGCCAATTGCGCACGATATATTCGTTAATTTCGGCCTTGATCCAATGCATCGCGAACGAAACCAAACGAACGCCACGATCTGGATCGAAGCGTTTGACGGCTTTCATTAAACCGATATTGCCCTCTTGAATCAGATCCGCCTGAGGCAAGCCGTATCCTGCGTAGCCACGCGCAATGCTCGCAACTAAGCGCAGATGCGAAACAATCAGTCCTTTAGCCGACTCAAGATCGTTGTCTTTTCTGAGTCGCGTAGCCAGATCATATTCCTCTTCGGCAGTCAGCACCGGGAATGCCTTAATCGTACGCATGTACTGATCTAAGCTATCCAGCGAAGAAATGGAAGGTAATGTTAAGGCGTTGCTCATAGTATGTATCTCACTCATGAAATAATTTTAGCACTCTATATGAGAGAGTGCTAGTGGCAAAAAGTTCACTTCACAATGGGAAGTGATGACCAATAATAGAAATAAGATTGAAGTTAAAACTGATGGTCTCTTATGGTTGGCTAGCTATTTTGGCCAGTGAGTCAAGTTTTAACTCTTTACGAATGCCGATATCAATTAATGCTGCAGGCGCAAACCTTCTCAGAAAACTCAAACGAGATGCTAATTTTCCTACAGCGTAACGCAACTTTGGATGCTTGGCATTGGCCGCTTTCAATACAACACTGGCGACGACTTTGGGATCATCGCCACCTGCCACAGCGATTTTAATTAATTTTGCGAGTGCTTTTCGCGCAATCGTGTATTCGTCTAATTTGGAATCTACTTCCTGGGTGTTGGCTTCAAACTGTGTGTTGGTATAGCCAGGCTCAACCACAGTAACACGGATGCCCCTTGTTCTCAGCTCATGATCTAGCGATTCTGAATAACCTTCTATCGCATGTTTTGTAGCTGCATACGTTGCCATGTAGGGTGCTGGTATTAACCCAAGGATGGAACCGATGTTAATAATTCGTCCTGCCCCCTGATTTCTCATGTAGGGCACAACAGCGCGTGTCATACGGATAATCCCAAAAAAATTGGTATCAAATAGCATCTTGGTTTGTTCAATTGAACTTTCTTCAGCCCCACCTGGCGCTATGCCGAAGCCCGCGTTGTTCACTACAAGATCAATCTGCCCTTCAATTTGGATTATTTTTTTTAAGGCTGATTCTATTGATGTCTCGCTGTTCACGTCTAGCGCAATCATCTTGTATGAACGTTGAGTGGCTTGCGCGCCCTTACGACTCGTTCCATAAACTTTATAACCAGAATTTGCTAGTAACTCTGCTACAGCTTCACCAATACCTGATGATGCGCCTGTCACTATTGCGATCTTACTTTTCATGTTGTATCTCCCATTTCATTAAAAATTAATAAAACTTGCCACGAATATATGATGGTCATCATATATTCGTCCAAAAAAAGCCAAAAAAGTTAACTAAGAAATTAATCATTCTTTGGCATCATAGTGCTTTAAAGTTGCTTCGCGGAAAGCATCGCTAAGTTCAGGGTCTTCTACCGCACGAGCTAACAATAATGTTCCTACCATAGCTGAGACCATGACAAGCGCGTCTTCACGTGCATTTGGTTGGTCTGACAGTTGACTTTCAATAAGCGCGATCATTTCCTTGATTCGGCGAGTAGAGGCTTTCCTCACTTCGGGCGCTTGGCGCGGCATTTCCGAACCTAGCGCTGCTAAAGAGCATCCTGTTTCTATGTTAGCTATATGCTCATATGATAAATAAGCATTCATCAAAGCCCGCAGTGCCTGATCTTGAGGTACTTCAGCGAATATTTTCTTCGCAATAGCAGTAGTTTCTTCCCCCGCCCGATTTGCAGCTTCCGCAAGCATGGCATCACGAGATGCAAAATGAGCGTAAAACCCTCCATGTGTGAGACCGGCTTCTTTCATTATATCGGCTACACCTGTTCCATCGTAACCACTTCTACGGATTGCCCGAGCCGCGGTTTCTACAATGCGCGTATGTGTAATTTCTTTACGATTGGAAGAGTTTAGTTTAACTATAGATTCATTCATGACGACCATCATATATGATGGTCGTCATAATCAGCAACTAAAATAAATTTTACTAATGATTTTTTTAAAACTATCTGATGTCTGCTTTGGATCGAATGTAAACATTCAATCAAAGAATCTAAAGTAATTCTATTTGAATAAACAGATTGTTACAGGGTAATTAAGAGCAAACTGAATTTCACTCTCAAAAGCCTGCGAGGCCTTCATTATTTATTCAGTGGATTGTTATCAGACGGTTGTTTTAGCAATACGACAATCAGTATCAGTGTTATCCCTAGCTGTTGCCACAGTAAGCTATTGCTGCTGGTATGGCTGATGATAAACCCTGCACACATCGGGCCGAGGGCTGACAATGTGGTGTAGATAATCGAAACTTGTCGCACACGATTGGTAATCGCGGTGCCGGAGCCATGCTTAGTGGCCCATACCATGCCTAAGGTGAGCAGGCCGCCGCCCATGCCACCTACCAGAAATGCCATGACAGCCAGTGCAGGCAAAGCGTGCCCTGCCGTGAGGGCTGCAATTACTGCGACCATGCCGAATGCTGCGCAGAGTTTTGCAGTGTAGAGCACGCCTTTGTGGTCGGATAACCAGCCGATTGGATACTGGCAAACCATTGCGCCGATGCCGAGTACAGTCAGTAGCCATGCGGTGTCTGTACTGGCTAGCCCCACGTCACTGACATATACCGGTAATAACGCGAGTAGGCTGCCTTCTATCCAGCCGCCCAGGCCGGCGATTAGTCCGCCGAAGCCCAGCCAGAATGCTAAACGTCGCCGAATGCATGTATTCATAGTTGGTTTGCTGGATTGGCTGATATCTATAGTGGATTTATCTGTCATTGGTTCATCTATAGCTGCCAGCGTCTTTGCAATGAATAATGGCAGAATGGCAAGCAAGCAGGCTGCGGCAGCCACCCAGAATGCACGGGGATTATTGACCCCCAGCGCGACAATAACCATTGGGCCTGCTACTGATGCCACCGCAATCAATGTCTCGTGGATGCCGATAATGCGGCCTCGCGCATCCGCTGGCGATAAGCGATAAAGCCAGGTTTCATTGGCAATCCAGCGTAAGCCCAAACCAAACCCCACGGCGGTTGCGGGGAGTACCCACCATTGAATATCCATGATTGGTATCAATACAAAACTGATGCCGCTGATCAGCAGGCCTAGAATAACGGTGTTGCGATAGCCTAGTGAGCGCGTGAGCTTACCTGCAACTAATAGACCGCCGAGCATGCCGAACCAGAATGCTGCGCTTGTCAGACCAATCAGCTCTGGTGTGGCGTGTCTGGTCTCTAGTGCAATAGGCAGCAGCGTTGTGCCAAGGCCAAACTGGCCGATTTGCGACAGGGTGGATACAGCGTTGAGCGCGACGATGCTGGTGGTGCGTTGTTGATTACTGAAGTTTTCTGGCATGTGATTTTGTGTTCTTAATGGCGGTATTGAATAAGCAAAAACCCTCAGGCCAGTATTGATTGGCCTGAGGGTTGCATTCTAACAGCTCACCATTTATTTCATGGTTGGCATGACGAATTCGGCACCTGCGCCTTTGCTGCCGGAGGGCCAGCGGGAAGTGGTGGTTTTCAGGCGAGTGTAAAACCGGATACCCTCAGTGCCGTAGATGTGGTGATCGCCAAACAGCGAACGCTTCCAGCCGCCAAAGCTGTGAAAAGCAATGGGCACGGGAATCGCTACATTCACGCCTACCATCCCCGCCTGAACGCGGCTGGTGAACTCGCGTGCTACTTCGCCATCGCGTGTGAAAATAGCAGTACCGTTGCCAAACTCATGGTCGTTGACCAGTTGCAGTGCCTCTTCAAAATTATCTGTGCGGACAATGGATAGTACCGGGCCGAAGATTTCTTCTTGGTAGATGCGCATGTCCTTGCTGACGTTATCGAACAGGCAGGGACCTAGGAAGAAGCCTTGGTCATGTCCGGCATGATTGTAGCCACGACCATCAATCACCAGTTCTGCGCCTTCGCTCACGCCGAGATCGACATACTCTTTTACTTTTGCGTAGTGCTGTGGCGTTACTAACGGCCCCATGTCGGCTTTCTCGTTCAAGCCTTGGTCAATGACGATGGTTTTTACTTTTTCCTGCAGTTTTGTAATGAGCTTATCGGCTGTATTGCCTACTGCCACTGCCACCGAAATTGCCATGCAGCGTTCGCCAGCAGAACCGTAACCTGCGCCTATCAGTGCGTCTGCTACTTGGTCGATATCGGCATCTGGCATCACGACTAAATGATTCTTCGCGCCACCGAGAGCCTGTACGCGTTTGCCATTTTTGGTGCCGGTGCTGTAGATGTATTCGGCAATCGGGGTAGAGCCGACAAAGCTGATGGCTTGTATGCGCTTGTCATTGAGCAACACATCCACGGCTTCTTTATCGCCATTTACTAGGTTGAAAACACCTTTTGGCAAGCCTGCTTCAGCCAGTAAATCCGCCAGCATCAGGCTAGCGCTTGGTGTCTTCTCGGAGGGTTTTAGTACAAATGTATTGCCTGTTGCCAGTGCCATAGGGATCATCCACAACGGCACCATGACAGGGAAGTTGAAAGGCGTAATGCCTGCGACCACCCCCAGCGGTTGATGCATGCTGTATGTGTCGATGCCGGTGCCGACCTGCTCGTTGTAGTCGCCTTTAAGCAAATGCGGCATACCACAGGCGAACTCGACCACTTCTATTCCGCGTGTGACTTCACCGCGCGCATCGCTGATGGTCTTACCATGCTCCAGCGAAATCGCTTTCGCCAGTTCGTTGGCATGTTCATCCAGTAGCGCCTTGAACTTGAACATAATGCGTGCGCGTTTGAGTGCAGGCGTGGTCGACCATGCAGGAAAAGCCGCTTGTGCAGCACTGATAGCGGTGTTGACCTCATCTACTGTGGCATAGCTTAGTTGTGCCTGTATTTTGCCCGTAGCCGGATTATAGATATCGCCATATCGCTTGCTGCTACCAGCGATATGTTCGCCATTGATGTAGTGGCCAATCACGCGGCTGCTTGCTTCTAGCTTGCTCATTTCAGGGTTGTTCATGCGGAATGCTCCATGGTGATTTGGCTAAAATTGGTGTCTTCAAGTGCTAGGTGTTCTATACCGGATTGCTGGTGCGCAGCCCTTGCTAATTGATTGTGCACAGCCCAATGCTGTTCATTTTTAAGGTATTGCGTATGGTCTAGTCCTGCTTCGCCAGCGGCGGTGACGAATTTAATCGCATCTGCAATCGTACTGAAAATGCGATCGATCTCATGCGGCTCGATCGTCAGTGGCGGCGATACGGCGATGATGTCGCCGGTGTAGCGTACGTGCACGCCCATCTCGTAGCATTTTAGGTAGGTAGCAAAGGCCATGGCGCCGGGTTTTCCGGTAATTGCCTCGAACTCAATGCCCGCGACTAACCCGATATTGCGGATGTCTTTCACCATCGGTAAGCCTCTCAGTGCGTGTGCTGCCGATTCAAGCCTGCTGCTTAATCCTGCTGCACGCTCTTCCAGTTTTTCTGTGGCAAAGATATCCAGCGTGGCAATCGCTGCTGCGCAGGCAATGGGGATAGCGCTGTAGGTATAACCATGCGGCAATTCAATCGCATTGGCAGCGGAGTTTTCCATGAAGGCGTCATAGATCTCGCGCTTCACGGCTACTGCACCCATAGGCACCACACCGTTGGTCAGGCCTTTGGCGCAGGTGATGATGTCGGGGATTACATCAAAATAATCCGCGCCGAACTTGGTACCTAGGCGGCCAAAGCCGGTGATCACTTCATCGAATATCAGCAATATGCCGTGCTTGGTGCAAATCTCGCGCAGGCGCTTCAGGTAGTTTTTAGGTGGCACGATCACACCGGCCGATCCCTGCATCGGTTCGACGATCAATGCGGCAATGGTGGATGGGTCATGCAATGTCATGATGCGCTGTTCGAACTCGTTGGCTAGCGCTATGCCACCATCTTCCGGCACGCCTTTGGTAAAGGCATTGTTTGCTATATCCAGCGGGTGGCGGATATGGTCAACGCCAGCCAGTGCGTTGCCAAAAGCCTTGCGGTTGCCCGCAATGCCGCCCACTGCAATGCCACCGAAATTCACGCCATGGTAACCGCGCTCACGGCCAATCAGCTTGTTGCGTAGCGGATTGCCGCATACGCGGTGGTAGGCCAGGGCGATTTTGAGTGCAGTCTCTACTGATTCAGAGCCGGAGTTTGTGAAAAATATTCTATCGAGTCCCGCAGGCATATATTGCGCCACGCGTTCCGCAGCTTCAAAAGCCAGCGGATGGCTAGTTTGGAAAGCGGGGGCGTAATCCAATGTAAGCAACTGCTTGCCAACTGCTGTGGCGATTTCCTCTCGCCCGTGCCCGGCAGGTACGCACCATAAACCTGCTGTGCCATCCAATATCTCGCGGTCATCCATCGTAGTGAAGTAATTGCCCTTGGCTGCCTTGAAAAGTCGCGGCATGGCCTTAAACTGGCGATTGGCAGTGAATGGCACCCAGTAGTGCGACATATTGGGCAGCTGTACCGTGGGTTGTATTGGCGAACCGGTTTGCGACATGGCAGAGTCCTTAAATGCTTTAAATGCAATATAAGCAATGAGTTTCCATGTGTTTAGTATGATGCGTCAAGACTGTAACTTTATAAAATTAAGTGATTGATTTTATTGATTACAAATTATGGAGTGTTATTGTATATTTAACACTTTAAACACTTGTCATGGGTAAAGGTGCTTTTATGGAAATGGATGTCGGTTTTCGTTTGCGCATGGTGCGATTGCGACATGAGCTATCGCAACGCACATTGGCAAAGCGTGCAGGTGTTGCTAATGCGACGATATCTCTTATTGAGTCCGGCAATACCAGCCCCTCAGTCAGCGCTCTGAAGCGTATATTGGCGGGCATTCCCATGACGTTGGGCGAATTCTTCTCGGATGAATTGCCGGGCATGAAAAGTGAAGTGTTTTATCGGGCTGAAGCACTCACCGAGATTAGTGGTGGTGAAGGTATTTCTTACCGCCAGATTGGCTCTGCCAAGGCTGGTCATGTGTTACAGATATTGCATGAAACCTATCAGATAGGTGCTGATACAGGCATGATTATGCTGCAACATGAAGGCGAAGAGGGTGCGGTGATATTGTCAGGCCAACTTGAAGTCACCGTAGGCGAGTCCACACGTGTATTAGGCGCTGGTGATGCTTATTATTTCAACAGTCGCGAACCGCACCGGTTTCGCAACGCGGGGAATCAGGTTTGTATTTTGGTAAGCTCGTGCAGCCCGCCGACGTTCTAACGAAGTAGAAATTTTCTCTAGATTATGCACTCGGCAAAGTTTGGAAATATTTCCGAGCTTGAGCAAAAGCTGAGGATGCGAATCTGCGCGCGATGAGCGCTTACTGTCGAGAGGCGCAAGTTTGACACTTACATTCTCCACATGGAGCGCATCTCCCGCAGGTACTGCGAATCGATACTCATGCTGCCATTTAAATGACTTTGGTTTACACATAGCAATTTTCTCTGGAAGAGCCCAGTCAACGATTGGTGGTTCATGCCACTCGTAATAACGTACTGGCTGATGAGTTAGTTGCTCGGCTCGAAGGCGTCTGCGCAAAGATAGAGATGAACGAATTCGGGATAAGAATCTCACCGGGTCAACGATTTCAATTGCTACATCGGCCTTGAATCGTTGACCGATATCTTTGGAAAGTTCGGTGCTCATACAGTAGACGAAAATTTCGTCTTCCTTAGCTGTGGACTCAAATCTATGAGGCAGAGAAATCGATTCTCCGCTATCAACTAGAGTGACTTTTAATCCATTAGACGGAAGATGAACAAGCGTACCCTCATGTTCATCAGAACGAACTTCGTTGTCTTCATAATCTCGGAAATAGGACAGAGATCGGAAAAGAACCTCCCCTTTCTCAACAAATGCACGAGCATTTTTCTCTGAAAAATAACGAATTAGTCTAGGCATGGGCACGTTAATTAAGCAATCGTCAAAAAATCGGATAGAAATTCACTGCAAAAAAACATAGAGGTTCAGGGTTATCAGGTCGTTTGGCATATTACATGGGGAATGCAACGCGCGCAGAGAGTTTACTCCGCTATATTCTCTGCAAGAGGCAATGCAAAGCCCTCTTTGACTTCTTCCATCACAATATAGCTTCTGGATTCCTGCGCACCTGGTAGTGTGAGCAAAATATCGCCAAGTAAAGTGCGGTAGTCCGTCATTTGTGTGATGCGTGCCTTGATCAGGTAATCAAAATCTCCTGAAACTAGATGGCATTCCAGCACGCTGGGTAGCTTCAGTATCTCTTGCTTGAACTTGTTGAAAATCGTGCCCGATTTAGTGGATAGCTTCAGCTCGACGAATACAAGCAGGGAAAGCCCAAGCGCATGCGGATCAAGTCGTGCGTGGTAGCCAAGAATCACACCTTCTTTTTCCAGGCGTTTGACCCTTTCGCCACAAGGTGTGACAGATAAGCCTACACGTTCAGCCAGTTCGGTAATCGGGATACGTGCATCTTGCTGTAATACAGATAATATTTTGTTATCGATACGATCAAGTTCACGAACTGCATGGGTGCGTATGCGCATGGCTCATCCTTAAATATTGCATCACTATCTCTTTTAGAGACTATAAAACAATAGATTGCTAAAAAACAGAAATAATCACTGCATATTGCATAAATTTAGTTGATTAAATCTATTTAATATTAATATTTAGTCAACTTTTGATGTTGTAAGAAAATAAACTGTAGTCATATTGCTGTAGGGGTTGATGTAAGTTAAAAGGCTTGGAGAGAGGTATCATGCGCATACTGGTTTTAGGCTCGGGAGTCGTTGGCGTAACGAGTGCTTATTACTTGGCACGTAAAGGCTTTGAAGTCACCGTGATAGATCGCCAACCTGCGCCGGGGTTGGAGACCAGTTTTGCTAATGCAGGCCAGATATCTCCGGGCTATTCTTCACCTTGGGCTGCCCCTGGAATTCCACTGAAAGCCATGAAATGGCTGTTTCAACGCCATGCCCCATTTTCCATGAAGCCCGATGGAACACTTTGGCAACTACAGTGGGCCTTAAAGCTGCTGCAAAACTGTAATTCCGCCAGTTATGACATCAATAAAGAGCGCATGGTGCGCCTTGCTGAATATAGCCGAGATTGTTTGCGTGACTTGCGAGCTACGACAAGCATTCAATATGAGGCACGTACTCAAGGAACCTTGCAGGTATTTCGTACCCAGCGCCAGCTCGATGCCGCAGCAAAAGACATTGCTGTGTTGAGTCGCATAGGCGTGCCTTTTGAATTATTAGATAGAGAAGGTTGTGCTGTTGCCGAACCTGCCTTGGATTTAGTTAAGTACAAACTTACAGGTGGTCTACGCTTGCCCGGTGATGAAACAGGTGATTGCCAGTTATTCACCACACGGCTAGCCGAAGAGGCACGCAAGCTTGGCGTAGAGTTTCGCCAGAATGTGTCAATTGATCAACTACTCACCAGTAATGGCAAGGTTACAGGCGTTGAAATTAGTACGTATGAAGGTAAAGAAAGCCTAACGGCCGATCAATACGTGATTGCGCTTGGTAGTTATTCTCGCCAATTGATGCAGCAACTGGCGATTGATATTCCTGTTTATCCCGTCAAGGGCTACTCGCTTACCGTGCCTGTGGTGAATGCCGAGGCATCGCCCGTTTCTACAGTGATGGATGAAACTTACAAAGTGGCTATTACGCGTTTTGACAATCGCATTCGCGTAGGTGGCATGGCTGAACTGGCAGGCTTTGATTTAAGCCTGAACCCAAGGCGCCGCAAAACGCTGGAAATGATCACCAATGACTTATTCCCCAATGCGGGTGATGTGCCCAATGCCACGCTATGGACTGGCTTGCGGCCTATGACGCCAGATGGTACGCCGATTATTGGTCGCGCCTCTACTAATCCACAACTAGATAACGTCTGGCTCAACACAGGTCACGGTACCTTAGGCTGGACTATGGCCTGTGGATCAGGGCAAGTATTGGCAGATATGGTGGCTCAGCATAAAACGGCTATTCGTAGTGATGATTTGGCGATCAGTCGTTATGGTGCAAGCAAGCGTAGCAATCACCAGCAACCCACGGCTTTTGCATATCAAACAAAACAAAAATAAAGTCGCCCATGTCACGTCCTGCTATCGCTCATATTCGTCTGGATGCGTTTCGTCATAATTACCGCATCGCCAAACAATCTCACAGCGGTAAGGCGCTGGCTGTTATCAAAGCCAATGCTTACGGCCATGGGGCAATTCAATGTGCGCAAGCGATTGAAAATGAAGCTGATGGTTTTGCTGTAGCAGCCATAGAAGAAGCGTTGCAACTGCGTGAGGCGGGAATAACAGCCCCCATTTTATTACTCGAAGGTTTTTTTGAAGTCTGTGAATTACCAGTCATCGTCGCGAATGATTTATGGGTAGTGATTCATCATCTGTGGCAGGTAGAGGTATTGCTTGAGACGCCTCTGGCAAAGCCACTCAATATCTGGCTTAAGCTAGATAGCGGTATGCGTAGAGTAGGGTTGTCACCTGCCGACTACAGTCATGCATATTCATCTCTTAGTCAGCATGCCAGTGTTGCTAAGGTTGTACTGATGACACATTTTGCCAATGCGGATGATTTGAATTCCGACCATACGCAGCAGCAAACCGTCATTTTTCAAAAAGCGATTGCGGGCATGGGCAAACTTTCTGCAACGCTCTGCGAAACCAGCCTTGCTAACTCGGCAGGTATTCTCAGCTGGCCCCACGCGCAGGGCAACTGGTCGCGCGCTGGTATTATGCTGTATGGCGCTAACCCAGTACCAGAGCAACTTACGGGGCAGGTGCTACGCGCTGTTATGCAGCTCACATCGCGTATTATTTCGATACGAAAAATCGCCAAAGGTGAATCTATCGGCTATGGCAGCACATTCACTGCTGAGCGCGATACTACAGTTGGCGTGGTGGCGTGTGGCTATGCGGATGGTTACCCAAGGTCGGCTATTACAGGCACACCAATCGCCATTGATGGGCAGATGACTAGGCTGATAGGCCGTGTTTCAATGGATATGTTATTTGTTGATCTTACTGATATACCAAGTGCGAATATTGGCAGTCAGGTGGAATTATGGGGTGATCAAGTGTCTGCCAATGAGGTTGCAAAATCTGCAGGTACCATCGCTTATGAACTATTTTGTAACGTCAAACGGGTACAATTTCAATATTCAGATGCGGGTTGATTAGCCTGCTCTTCAATAGCTCAGTATCATTCCAGTTAATTAATAAAAAGGGTTTATCCATGCAAGTGATTCAAACACCAAACGCACCTGCCGCCATCGGCCCATACTCACAAGCCATGGTCGTTGGTGACCTCTTATTTACATCAGGGCAAATTCCATTACGTGCAGATGGTACTTTGGTGGAAGGCGATATCACCGTACAAACCACTCAAGTATTAGCCAACCTCAAAGCGGTGATAGAAGCTGCTGGTGCTAATTTATCAAAAGTCGTCAAAACCACCGTATTCTTGAAAAACTTGGATGATTTTGTTGTGATGAATGGCATTTATGCAGAGGCATTTGGCACGCACACACCAGCTCGCTCAACGGTGCAAGTCGCTAAGTTGCCACGTGATGTATTGGTGGAGATCGAGGCGATTGTCTCGTTGAAATAAGCGTTTGCTTATTGAAATAGCCACTACCATTAAATGGTAGTGGTGAGTCTTGTGACGATGTTTATCGTACTAGGCGAGCAACTGATCAACAACAAGTGAGTTGGTTTTGCATTCAACGATGACTACTTCAAATTGTTTGATTAACTGTGAGGCTAGCGTGTGAAACTACAAATGTTTCGATATAAGATCCGCAAAAACATGCATCACAGAAATATCACGCTCATTGAGCGTTTGGTTTGGTTTATAACTAAAACAGCAAAAGGTACCATAAATACTACCATCACTAAGTCGGATCGGTACGCTCATATGTGCCCGAACAGGTAGTTTTACCGTAGCTTCCAAACTCATTGCTTCTGGCAATTCGAAAGCGTCATTAATGATCTCTGGTAAGCGCCCATCAATTACTCGCTGGCAATAGCCGTCTTCAAGAGCGCCGCTATCGCCAACTGAAATCGGTGGATTTAGGTCTTTTGAATCGACGTATTCAAACTCTCGAACGCCGTCGTGAAAGCGTGAGATAAATGCGACATCCATATCAAGATGGCGTCGTAAAGCCGATAAAGTGTTTTGTAAGAAATCTCCATCCCCATTCTCAGGAATACTCAGAAGTTGTTGCGTATTTTCTATGCTTGTAGGATTTGGAAGCAGGGATTTATTTTCAGTCGATGTTTCAATATCTTCAAACCTTAATATTTTGAAGTTATTACGGCCAGAGTGTTTGGCTTTGTACATCGCTTTATCAGCCAGTGCCACCAGTTTATCCGCCTCTACCGCACGACCATCGTAGATTGCAATACCGATGCTTGAGGTAATCTTTAGGTCATGGGTGTCTAACCAAGCGCCTCGGTTGAGTTCTTGCAAGATATTGCCTGCTACTTTACCTGCGTTATCTTCGGTAATCACACCTTCAATAATCACCGTAAACTCATCACCTCCAAGACGGGAAACAATATCAACTTCACGTAACTTGCTTTTAAGCCTGATGGCGAATTCTTGCAGAAGTCGATCTCCTGCTTCGTGCCCTAAAGAGTCATTAATGGATTTGAAATGATCTATATCTAGGTACATCAAGGCCAGATTTGTATTACTGCGCCTGCTCCTTGCCATTGCCTCAGGCAAGCTCGTATTAAAATATGCTCGATTGCTCAAACCTGTGAGTGGGTCGTTAGATGCCAAGAAACGTAGTTTTTGCTCTTCAAGTTTGCGATTAGAAATATCTTGGATAAATGCATAAAACTCATGCATTCCTGAGTTCATAATGTAGGTAATTGCCATTTCAGTGGGAAACTCTTCCCCTGTTTTTCTGGTAGCTTCTAACTGAATACGGCGATTCAATACTTCAGCGTGCCCCGTTTCTAGAAAACGCTGCATTCCATGCTGATGGGCTTCTCTGAATCTCTCAGGAATGATCATCTCTTCCATTTTTTGGCCTAGCGCCTCCTGTTGGCTCCATCCAAAAATATTTTCGGCTTGCTGATTCCATTCGATGATGAATCCATTGTGATCAACCCCAACAAAAGCATCGTAGCTGGTATCGAGGATGTTTCTAAGGCGTTGCTCTTGATTTTGATCGTTCATGGTCATTTAATAAATTTGTAAGCAATTTTCTAACCAAGTTTCAAAGTATTAAAACTTTTAACGGCTTGCTAGCCTCATTATTCAACAGGTTTTCTACATTGTTAAGCGATTATTGAATGAATCAAAAGGGTGTATTGGCGTTCTCAGAAGAGCCTAAATAACCTAACAAGGCGAGTAGGCATGCATGATTCATGAAAATTTCCACCATATTAAGCTGGCCACAATAATGGGGATTGCGGAAATGCCTAAAAATATAGGCAACTCTTCGCCCCATGAATAACCATGTTGTACGCCTATCCACATATTCAGGCCACTGCAAATTATCCAGATGGGGATGAAGAGTTTTGCACCAGTGAGCAATCCTGGTATGCCATTACCCCAAGCATGTCCAAGCAGCACGCTAGCAATTAAAAGTGCAAAACCGCCGCCTATTACGATCAATGTGTGCATGCTCAGCGCTCCTTTGGAATGACTAGATTTTAACGCGTAGTATAGCCGCCGTTAGCAAAAATCGTTTGGCCAGTAATCCACCAGCCTTCAGTGACCAAGAAACGTACAATGGGTGCAATGTCTTCGATATCGGTAAGCCCTTTTTTTGACCACCCGCTTAACGCTGCTGCTGAGGCATGGTAGGCAGCAGCCTCCTTACTTTCTTGTCCGTAGAAGAAGGGCGTATCCATCGGTCCTGGGCCTATGGCATTCACACTGATTCCCCTAGAACCGAATTCCTTTGAGGCTGCACGCGTAAAGTGTTCTACTGGCGCTTTACTGCCAGGGTATATAGCGTAGCTGTCAGTGTAGGCAGCCAAAAGAGACGATACGATAGTGACAATGCTACCGCCATCACTGAGTGTGCGGCCAGCTTGCTGAATGAAAAAGAAAGCAGCTTTGGCGTTTGCATCAAAGCTTTTATCAAATTCATCCTCTGTCACATCTAGGATTGGTTTCTTGATGACGAGCCCAGCTGTATTGATTGCAATATCAACATGCCCAAATTGCTTAAGCGCTTCATCAAATAGTTTTACATTGTTCTCTACAATCGAAAGGTCGCCTTGGAAAGCAAAGGCATCCACCCCTTCGGCCTTTAGTGTTGCAACCGTTTTATCCGCATCTGGTTTGGACGATGCGCTGTTGTAATGAATTGCTGCCCCGCGCAATCCTGCTTCTGCAAACTGTTGGGCAATCAATGCCCCTAAGTTTTTACCGCCACCTGCGATGACGACAACTTTGTCTTTGAGTGTACGTGATGCCATTTTTGAGTCTCCATAACAAGAAAATTTGGGTGATAAATCTGTGACTTCCATACTCACCTGAACGATAAATAATTACAATCCTGAAATTATGGATAGACTATCTATAAATCACAAACAATAGGGGTGTTTATGGACAGGATAGATGCGCTGAAAATTTTTATACGCGTTACTGAGCTGAAAAGCTTCAGTAGGGCTGCTGAGGATTTAGCGTTGCCACGTGCAACAGTGTCAGCGGCAGTTGCCCAACTAGAAGCCGCTCTCGGCACGCGATTACTGCAACGCACTACGCGCAAACTCAGTTTGACAGAGGATGGCAGCTCAATTCTAGAACGTACCCATACGCTGCTTGATGAATTCGAGGCCCTGCATCATCAGTTTCGTGCGAATTCAGCGCCTTTAAATGGCAAACTAAATGTTGATTTGCCGAGTCGTATTGCCAGAAGAATTGTAATACCGGCTTTACCTCAGTTTTTAGCAAACCATCCTGAACTCAATATCACATTAGGTGCAGATGACAGAATCGTTGACTTGGTTGAGGACGGAGTCGATTGCGCGATACGAGTAGGGGCATTGTCAGAAAGTAGCCTTGTAGCCAAACCTCTGGGGATGGTTGAGATGATTAATTGCGCTAGTCCTGATTACTTACAGGTGAATGCTAAGTTAGAAAATCTTGATGACCTAGCATCGCACCGGGCTATTCATTATGGTAGCAAACGTAGTGGTAACCTAAATACCACAGAAACAAATTGGCAATATGTAGATAGCGATGGATCAGAAAAAACAGTCACAATCCCATGCCGTATTAGTGTGCACACGGTAGAAACTTATATTGCCTCAGCTGTAGCAGGGTTGGGTTTAATCCAGGTTCCGGCTTTCGATGTGAGCGATCTGCTGAAGAACGGCAAGCTGACTGAAGTAATGCCGCATTGGCGGCCAGCTCCAATGCCTGTACATGCGCTATACCCCCATCGTAAGCATCTATCACCTAGAGTTAGAGTTTTTTTGGAGTGGGTGGAATCCTTGATCAACGAAAAAGTAAGATTCTGATTTATTCAGGGAGTTATAAATCAATGTCCGTTGATGGCCGATAGTCGTTATCTACAATTCATAGGTCAACGACATTAAATGACTTGATCTTTTGCCTGCCAAATCACATAAATCTTCTTGATTGGCTCTAGTGTTTCCCAAATACCTTTGAATCCTGCTGGCAATACAAAGGTGCTGCCAGCCCCGAACTCTTTTGCGTTGCCTGCACTGTCTGTTAAACGTACCCGACCTTCCAAGATGTAGCAGACCTCTTCTTCAGTGTAGCTCACAGTTTTTGCCCCTATGCTGGAGTGCCATATGCCTGCGAAAAACTGGTCAGTGGGGTCGGTGTAGTGATTCAATGTCGTCATCTTGATTTTGACATTTGCATCGCTGGCAACCCCAGCTACTACTCGTTCTTGAGGCACTATGCCGTATTCTGGCTCTACTGTATTCGTGGCAAAATCAACGATGTCGTTGATGGTTTTCGTCATATTTTTTCCTTATTTTAAATAACGGCTAATCACAAATTTTAATGGATTGAGCTTTTAATTAACGCTGAAAGATGAATATAGTTGTTTCTAGTCCGTTCGTTCATTTTGCAGCATCAGTTTTGCCGTATTTAACAGTTTTTCATGGTGCTATGGCACAGGGTTTATTCCGTCTGCTTCTGTTATTCGGGTTATAAAATGCGTAAAGTGGTTCTGGCCATTTTTATGGATTGGCTCTATATAAAATACCAAAATATGCATTATCATCTTACCAATTTTCAATCTAATGGTAATTATTTTTAGCCGTCATTTTTATATGGAGCAGCAATGAATCACGGATTTGCCTATGTGATGACAGGCGGTTTTTTAGGTGTGCCGTTCAGCACCGATGGCCTTACCAATAAAGCTTTTGGTATTGCTGGTATTAGCTGGGATGGCAGCGTGACTAATCGCACTGGCGCTAGATTCGGCCCACGTGGCATACGTCAGGCCAGCCATATGTTGTGCGGAGATGAGCATCCATTTTTTGATACAACGCCTGTCGATGACTTGGTTGATCTGGGCGATTTGCTATTACCCAATACAAGCTTGGAAAGCATGCGAGCTGCGTTGATTCCTCAAGTTGCTTCATTACTGGCAAGCCAGACAGTTGGGCAGCAGATGGTCTGGCTAGGTGGAGACCACTCGATTACCTTACCGTTGTTACGCGCTTATCATGCGCATTACGGGCAGCCTTTAGCGATTATTCATTTTGATGCACATTGCGATACTTGGGAAAGCCATTTTGGCGAGCCATCCGGCCACGGCACTTGGGTATACGAAGCTATCACTGAAGGCTTGGTGATCCCTGAGGGTTTTGTGCAAATCGGTATTCGCTCCTCTGGCGAGCGCGCAGCACGCGAATATGTGAATGAGCAGGGTGGCCGTATCTACACGGGTCGCGAACTACGCGGTCGTGATGGTGCCGCACTGCAAGACGTGATTGATGAAGTGCGGGCGCGCATGGCAAAGCTCGGTAACCCTCCACTCTATTTAACGTTTGATATAGATGCTCTGGATCCAGCTTTTGCACCTGGTACTGGCACCCCAGAACCGGGTGGCCTGACTACGGCGCAAGCAATGACCTTGCTTGAAGCTTGGTATGACCTCAACTGGGTAGGCATGGATTGCACCGAGGTTGCACCAGCGTATGACCATGCTGAACTCACCACCAATGCCGCGGCCAATTTAATCTGGACATGGCTATGTGGACGTATGGCAGCAAAGGCTCAAGGTAAAACCTACTGATGTCTGCCGAACTCAAATCTGCCGAGCTTAAGCTCACGCAAAACTCCTACTACACCGCCAGTGCCAACAGCGTGCCCGACTATCCGCAGCTATCTGCAAATATAGAGGTCGATGTGTGTGTCGTAGGTGGTGGCTTTGCGGGTTTATCCAGCGCCATTGAGTTGGCTGATCGTGGTTACTCTGTGGTGGTGCTTGAAGCTAAACATATCGGCTGGGGAGCCAGCGGCCGTAATGGTGGGCAGATTATTGCAGGATTGGCTTGCGAGCAATCCGTCATCGAAAACGCATTGGGGTTGGAAGCCGCAAAAAAAGTATGGGCGATGACTATAGAAGCGCTCGATTTAGTGCGTGAACGAGTCAAGCGTTTCAATATCCAGTGTGATCTGCAAGATGGCTTTTTGGGTGTTGCCGTTAATCCACGCAAGAGCGCCAGCTTGCGGTTGTGGTTTGACGAGATGTCGAAAAAGTATAATTACGATACCGATGCCCAGTGGATAGAACCCTCCAACATTGGTAAATGGATAGATAGCCCACGTTATCACAGCGGCTATTTTGACCAGCGCTCTGGGCATTTACACCCACTCAATTATTGCCTTGGTTTGGCTAAGGGTGCCGCGAGTCTTGGCGTAAAGATTTTTCAGAATTCGCCTGTGACAGCCATGCAAGAGGGTGAAACAGCGATCTTGCACACTGATAAAGGCCAGATAAAAGCTAAATATGTAGTGCTTGCAGGCAATATGTATCTGCCTGAAGTTTCACCAAAGCTGGCACCCAAGCTTAGCCGCCGAATCATGCCGGTAGGCACCTATATCATTGGTACTGAGCCGATCGAGCCTGAGTTGGCAAGCAAATTAATACCAACCAAAGCAGCGGTTTGCGACACCAATTTCATACTCGATTACTTTCGCTTTGCTGCTGATGCCGCCTCACAAAAACAGCGCATGATCTATGGTGGCCGTGTTAGCTATAGCGCTATGACGCCACCTAATCTGACCGCGACCATGCAGGCGCGTATGGCAGAGACTTTTCCGCAATTAGCCAATACTAGCGTTGAATATACATGGGGCGGTTTTGTCGATATCACCATGAACCGTGCACCAGATTTTGGCCGCATCTCACCTAATGTTTATTACTTGCAGGGTTTTTCTGGTCATGGCGTTGCGCTCACTGGCATGGCAGGCAAGCTTGTAGCAGAGGCAATAGCAGGACAAGCTGAGCGGCTGGATATGATGGCTAAAATCCCACACCATGATTTCCCTGGCGGGAAATTATTGCGCATGCCAGCGCTGGTGCTTGGTATGGCTTGGTATCAGTTGCGCGATAAGTTAGGCTAACTCATCGGCATCTCGCGCAGTTACTAGCTCACTTTTTTAATGCTGCCCGAATCACATCCGCCAGCACAAGGCCATATTTGCTGATACTCTCGGTCGCGGCGTAAGCGTAGCCAATAATCAGGCCTTTTTCGCGTTTTTCGCCAATGCCATAGTAAGAGAGCGGGGAGACGCGCAAGCGATGTTCTGCCGCTAGTGCGGCAACACGGACGTCATCAACCTCCTCGTCAAACTCGACTACCAGATGCAAGCCAGAATCCACAGGTGAAAGCCTTGCCCCTACCTCAGCCACTGAGGCTAGCGATTTTTGCAGTAACTTGCGTCGTTCTGCGTAGGTTTGCCGTAATCGTCGGATATGGCTGGCAAAATGGCCTTCTTCGATAAAGTCGGCAAGTGCTGCCTGAATGACCACTTGCCCGGGGCGTTGTAATTCATATAAGCCGCTTTTGAAGCTGGCAACTAGATTAGGCGGTACTACCAGATAGCCCAATCGAATGCCTGGGTACATCACTTTGGAAAACGTGCCCATGTAGAGCACACGATCATTTTGATCCATCCCTTGCAGAGATGAAATAGGGCGGCCTTCAAAACGAAATTCACTATCGTAATCATCTTCAATAATCCACGCTTTGCGGCTTTCAGCGTAATCGAGCAGCAGGCGTCTGCGGCCGTAACTCATCACCATACCTTTCGGGTATTGGTGTGATGGCGTGGTGTAAATCAGCTTTGGTGTGGCGCGAAAGTCTTCGGTGGTGGGTGCCAGACCTTCTTTATCGACTGATACAGGGTGCAATTGCAGACCGTTCACTTCGAGCACGCGCCGTGCTGCCCAGTAGCAGGGGTTTTCTATCCATGCGCGATCGCCGTGGTCGGTCAGCAAACGTGCGCAGAGATCAATAGATTGCTGCGTGCCAGCGGTAATGAGCACCTGATCCACGGTGAGATTTACTGCGCGCGATACGCGCAAGTAATCGGCAATTGCCAGACGTAGTGGCAAATAGCCACCTGAGTGGCCGTAATCAAGCAGTGAAGGGTCCGGCGCACGCCACTGGCGATTAAGTAGGCGTCGCCACAGCATAGTGGGGAATTGGGAGTAATCATCCTCGCCTGGGGTAAAAGGCTGCACTTCATGGCTTTGTCTGTTCAGCGAACCAGCAGCGGCCATGCCTCTGCGCGATAGGCCGATATCATCCTGTAGCTTAAGTGGTTCTGTTGCGCCCAACGAAACAGGCTTCTTAGCGAACCCATCCGGCTGGTTATAGGCGACATAAGTACCGCTGCCTGTTTGCGCAGCCACATAGCCTTCATCCAGCAATTGCTCAAACGCAGCGAGAATCGTGTTGCGTGATACTGAGAGGTCTTGCGACAGGTTGCGTGTTGAAGGTAACCGAGTGCCGGAAATGAGTATGCGATCAGTGATCGCCTGACGGATAGCTTCATAGATGCGCCTGTGCGTGGGCATACGCCGTGGGAAACTACCCTGGCTCAGTTGCGTTAACAGCCACTCAGAAAGTACCAATTGTTTCAATGCACTGGATCCATGAAGAATTTTTGAAAGCGTAACGTAACTCTAATGCCGTTAAAGTGGTTCCATTAAAATAATCTAAATGGCTCTTGTAGCATTACCAATTTCAAGGAATAATACATTCACGAAACCTGTACTGCAACTAAACAGCGCAATATATAGCGCATGTTTACATGCCCCTTGCAGAAGTGCGTTATCAATAAAACTGGCCAGTGCCAACATGATGAAGTCGACAAAAACGAAGCCTGTGGTCTTGATTCCTGCTGATGTTAAACATCAGGGGGAACACCCTTTTCACATGGTGGGGCAGAAATACATTCTGGCAGTCGCTGAGGCCGCCGAAGCCACCCCTTTATTAGTCCCCGCGATCAGTGAGCATACCGATTTCAATGCGTTGCTTGAGTTTGCAGACGGCATTTTTCTCACGGGGGCAGTATCCAATGTGCACCCCTCGCATTTTGATCAAGAAGTACATAATCCAGAATTACCGCTAGATCCAGAGCGCGATGCGATTACCTTAAACCTGATTCGTGCGGCTATCGTAGCTGGCGTGCCCTTGTTTGGCATCTGCCGTGGATTTCAGGAGATCAATGTCGCATTCGGTGGCAGTTTGCATCAAGCCGTGCATGAAGTAGTCGGCATGGCAGACCATCGCGAACCCAAAGATTTACCAATCGCTGAGCAATATGCACCTGCACACTCAGTGCGCTTGGTGGCTGGCGGGCGATTAGCCAATATCACAGGTCGCGAAGAAATCATGGTGAATTCACTGCATGGGCAAGGGGTCGACCAACTTGGCAATGGTCTGGTGGCTGAAGCTTATGCCCCCGATGGCCTAATTGAAGCGATACGTGTTGAAAACGCACCAACATTTGCGCTTGCAGTGCAATGGCACCCGGAATGGCAAGTGATGCAAAACCCTGTGTATTTATCTATCTTCAAAGCATTTGGTGATGCCTGCCGCGCGCGAGCCGCAGGGCAATTGAAAGCAAGAGGGCGCGCCGCGCCAGATTAGCGGTTAAATCTTACATACACCCAATAGCGCCCCAATTGAGTAACTGAATACCAAAGAAAAGCAGCGGAGTATAAAAATGACGATGGATTGTACGAATTTTAACCATGTAGATATGGATCGATGGCTGACAGAGCACAACGTCACTGAAATTGAATGTCTGGTGCCCGACCTAACCGGCGTTGCTCGAGGCAAGATTTTGCCGCGTGAAAAATTTTCTACCGAACGCGCGATGCGGCTGCCCGAGGCGGTGCTTGGCGTCACGGTAACCGGTGAGTCGCCAGAAGGTCACGCAGGGTACGACAATGTATTCGGCTTTACTGACAAAGATATGGTGTTACTGCCAGACCCGACCACAGTGCGACTGGTGCCTTGGGCAGTCGACCCTACAGCGCAAGTGATTATGGACTGTGTGAACCATGATGGATCACCGATTGATTTTGCGCCGCGCAATGTACTGCGCCGTGTGACTGGCTTATACAAAGATATGGGGTGGACGCCAATCGTCGCGCCAGAGCTCGAGTTCTATCTGCTTGCCCGTAATATCGACCCCAATTTGCCGCTGACACCACCGGTTGGCCGCAGTGGACGCTCTGAAACCAGCCGCCAGTTATACAGTATTGACGCAGTGAATGAATTTGACCCCTTGTTTGAAGATATCTACGAGTACTGCGGCATCATGGGATTAGAGCTCGATACTCTTATTCATGAGTTTGGTGCCGGGCAAATGGAAATCAACTTCTTGCATGACGAGCCGATGTTGCTTGCCGATAAAGTATTTTTCTTTAAGCGCACCCTGCGTGAAGTGGCGATGCGCCACAATATGTATGCCACTTTCATGGCTAAGCCCATGGAACGTGAACCCGGTTCAGCGATGCATATTCACCAAAGTGTGATTGATACCAAAACGCGCCAGAATATCTTCAGCAAAGAAGACGGTAGCGAATCGTTGCTATTCTTTAACTACATCGCGGGCCTGCAAAAATATCTGCCTGCGGCGATGGCCATCTTGGCGCCTTACGTGAATTCGTACCGCCGGATTGTGCGTGATGGCGCAGCGCCGATCAATATCGAATGGGGTTACGACAATCGTACCGTCGGTATCCGTGTGCCGATTTCAGACCCGGATGCACGCCGTGTTGAGAATCGCGTAGTGGGTGCAGACGCGAACCCTTATTTGGCCATGGCCGTAACGCTGGCTTGCGGATACCAAGGCATTGTCGAAGGTTTGCAGCCAACCGAAGTAACCACCGGTAGTGCCTATGCCTCCGATTACCAGTTGCCGCGCGGTTTATCTGAAGCTTTGCGTGTGCTTGAGGGTGCAACGGCATTGCATGACGTATTAGGCAAAAATTTCATTGATGTGTATCTGGCAGTGAAAGAAACCGAGCACGATGAATTTATGCGCGTGATCAGTCCATGGGAGCGCGAGCATTTATTGATGCATGTTTAATGCGATCAAGATACAACAGCAAAACCACCATACCAATGGCAAAGAATTGAGTGAGGATGTATGACCACTATAACGAGTGAAATTCAAGCTGAAGATTCAGCCTATTATCTGCATCCTTTTACTGACCATAAAAGTTTAGCGGGTAAGGGTGCGCGCATTATCACCAAGGCTGATGGCCTTTATATATGGGATTCTGAAGGCGAAAAAATATTCGATGCCATGTCAGGCCTATGGTGCGTGAATATTGGTTATGGTCGTCAGGAGCTGGTAGATGCCGCCACCAAGCAGATGCAAGAGCTGCCCTATTACAATAGCTTTTTCCAAACCACCAATGTACCCGCTGTAAAACTGGCTAAACGCATCGTCGGTCTCGCGGGCGATAATTATTCGCATGTGTTTTTCAGCAGTTCCGGTTCTGAATCGAATGACACCAATATTCGTATGGTGCGCCACTATTGGGCGACCTTGGGGCAGCCGGAGCGCAAGGTGATTATCAGCCGTAACAATGCCTATCATGGGTCTACCATGGCAGGGGCATCACTTGGCGGCATGGGCTATATGCATGCGCAGGGCGGTTTGCCTATTCCCGATATCGCGCACATAGAGCAGCCCTATCATTACGGGCTTGATCATGCCAAGGATAAAGATGCCTTCGGCATTGAGGCAGCTGGCTGGCTTGAGAAAAAAATACTCGAAATTGGTGCAGATAAAGTGGCTGCATTCATTGGTGAGCCAATTCAGGGCGCTGGTGGTGTCATCATTCCACCTAAAACTTACTGGCCGGAAATACAACGCATCTGTGATAAATATGGAATTTTGCTTATTTGCGATGAGGTCATCTGTGGTTTTGGCAGATTGGGCACATGGTTTGGTTCTCAATTACTTGGGGCAAAGCCAGACCTGATGACGTTTGCCAAAGGTGTGACTTCCGGTTACCTGCCATTAGGTGGTGTGGTCGTCGGTAAGCGCGTGGCGGATGTGTTGATTAATCAAGGCGGCGACTTTAATCATGGCTACACTTATTCTGGCCATCCAGTAGCCTGCGCCGTGGCACTGGCAAACATCGACATTTTGGAGCATGAAGGTTTGGTAGATCGCGTGCGCCAAGAGACGGGCCCTTATCTGGCTGAGCGCTATGCCGAGCTTTCTCATCACCCATTAGTTGGTGGCGCTGAAACTTGCGGCCTGATGGCAGGTTTTATGCTTATGAAAGACAAGCAAGCACACATTACTTTTGATGAAACGCTAGAAGTGGGCATGATCTGCCGTAACCATTGTTTTGCTAATGGCCTGATTATGCGCGCTGTTGGTGACCGCATGATTATTGCGCCGCCCCTCATGATTTCCAAGGCGCAGATTGACGACATGATGAAGCTGATCTATCACTGTTTAGATGCCACGCTGGATGAGCTGGAAACATTGGGGTACATGGAGAGCAAGCAACTTAAGGTAAATGCTGCATAAAAAATGGTGCGGATATAGGGGTAGCTCTACTTTTTTGGTTGATTGAATGCAATTGATTCACTCAATTTTGGTTTGGATAGTTTGAATTTGTTGATGTAATCTTAAACTGTAGTTTTGCATCAGTTTTTGTTATCAGTATCGTGAATGGTTATCTATCTAAAGGTTATCTAGGAGAATATGAATGAAATCGCTATTTAATAAACGTATGTTAAGCAAGGGTTTGTCAGCTGCGCTGACGGGTGCCGTTTTAACTGCGACTGTTATCTCGACCGCCTACGCCAAAGAAGAAGAAAAAATACTCAATATCTATAACTGGTCTGATTATCTGGGCCCAGACACGATTGCCAATTTTGAAAAAGAAACCGGCATCAAGGTGCGTTATGACGTATTCGACAGCAATGAGATTCTCCATGCCAAGCTGGTAGCAGGTAAAACCGGTTACGACATCGTGGTGCCTTCTTCCAACTGGGCAAAATTGCAAATAGACGGCGGTTTACTGCAAAAACTGGACAAAACCAAGCTGCCTAACTGGAAGAATCTGGATCCCGGTGTACTTGCACAGTTGGCTAAGCTTGATCCGGGCAATACTTACCTAGTGGATTGGCTTTGGAGTTACACCACGGTTGGTATCAATGTCGATAAGGTGAAAAAGGCACTGGGTACCATGCCTATGCCAGATAACGCCTGGGATTTGGTATTCGACCCCAAGTACACAAACAAACTGAAATCCTGTGGATTGACTTATCTCGATACACCTTCTGAAGTATTCCCGGTTGCCTTGCATTACTTGGGCAAGCCTGAATTCAGTACCAATGCAGATGACTATAAAGCTGCATTCGATATGCTAAAAAAAGTGCGTCCTGATATCAAACGTTTTAACTCCGGTGGTCAGATTGAAGATCTAGCCAGCGGGTCTGTTTGTGTGGCACTTGGCTGGGCTGGTGATTTCAACCTTGCCCGTAAACGTTCAATTGAAAATAAATCTGCTCAAAACATCGTGGCGCTGGTGCCTAAAACAGGTGGGCTGATGTTCATGGATACGATGGCGATTCCTGCTGATGCACCGCACCCTGGCAATGCGCACAAATTTATCAATTACATCATGCAACCTAAAGTGCACGCAGAGCTGACCAATGCAGTGACTTATGCCAACCCTAACAAAGCGGCTACGCCATTTGTAGACCCTGAGATCAGAAATAATAAAACCATCTTTCTTTCAGATGCTGACGTGGCAAACCTGATTGCGCCGGGTAATGTAGATAACAATACGCGCCGCACGATGACGCGGTTATTTACACGATTTAAAACAGGCTTGTAAGTGGCTGGGCGCCCAGCATCAAAGCTGGGTGCCGTTTTTAAGTAGTGAATTAAAGCATTCTCTGGAAATTACTTAGTTTAGGGGTATTTATGTCCACAACAGCAACGACAGACTCGGCAAAACCCAGTGCGATCAGAAAAATGGCACCACAAGAGTTACTACGCGTTGAAGGTATTACCAAGGTTTACGATGGTAGTGTTAAAGCGGTGGATAACATATCGCTGACAGTAGCCACCGGTGAAATTTTTGCCTTGTTAGGTGGCTCTGGTTGTGGAAAATCTACCCTATTGCGTATGCTGGCAGGTTTTGAAAAGCCTACCAACGGCAAGATTTTTCTGGCAGGCAAAGACATCACCGATCTGCCAGCTTATAAACGCCCAATCAATATGATGTTTCAGTCGTATGCATTATTCCCGCATTTAAGTGTATGGGAGAACATCGCTTTTGGGCTGCGTCGTGACGATATGGCGAAAGGGGATATTGCTGAGCGGGTTGAATCCATGCTCAGCTTGGTGCAGCTTGATAAATTTGCCAAACGTAAACCGCATCAGCTTTCAGGGGGGCAGCAGCAGCGTGTCGCGTTAGCGCGTAGTCTGGCTAAACGCCCTAAATTACTCCTGTTGGATGAACCACTAGGCGCGCTGGATAAGAAATTACGTGAAAAGACCCAGCTTGAACTGGTCAATATTATTGAAGAGGTCGGTGTGACCTGTGTGCTGGTAACGCATGACCAAGAAGAAGCCATGACCATGGCTTCGCGTATCGCGGTGATGAGTGAAGGCTCTTTCATGCAGGTAGGCTCACCAGATGAAGTCTATGAAATGCCGAATAGCCGCCAGGTGGCTGACTTTATCGGTAACGTGAATATCTTCGACGGCATTATCGAAGAAGACGAATCCGATCACGTCACCATCCGTTGCGAGGAGTGCCTGCATTATGTCGGGCACGGCATTAGTGGCAATGTCGGCATGTCGGTCGGCGTTGCGCTACGCCCAGAGAAAATCACCTTAAGTAAAGAGCAGCCGCAAAGTGAATATAACTGGTGTGCCGGTGAAGTGGTCGAGATCGTTTACTTCGGCGCTCACACTACCTATCACTTGAAACTTGATAGCGGCAAGGTGATCAAGGCGCAGGAGTTGAATAACACGCGGGATCTGAGTTGTGGCCTGACCTGGGGTGACAGAGCCTATGCACATTGGAATGATATGGCGATGGTCGTGCTGACGTATTAGTCAGCCTCTCAGCCAATAATCAATGGAGCATGCCATGACTAATATTTATAACTACCTGCGCAACCATATTCCCAGTCGCCAAATCGTAATCGGTGTTCCGTATCTCTGGTTTCTGCTGTTAGCTGCTATTCCAATATTGATTGTGCTGAAAATCAGCATGTCAGAAATGGAGTCTACTTCGGTATCCAGCATGATCAGTTGGACGCAAGGCTGGCCAACCATCAAATTCAATTTTGCCAGCTACATCTTCTTAAGTACCGATCCACTTTATTTTGAAACTTACCTCTCATCGATCAAGTATGCGCTGATCACTACTGTCATCTGCTTGGCTATTGGATATCCCTTCGCCTATTTCATGGCGCGTTCGCCCAAGCATTTGCAGCCCATGTTGCTGATGCTCATCATGCTGCCATTTTGGACGTCCTTCCTGCTGCGCATCTACGCTTGGAAAACGCTAATGGTGAATAACGGTGTGATCAACAATGTGCTCATGAGTCTTGGCGTGATTGATGATCCGATCGCGATGATGAATACGCCGTTCTCCTTGCTGGTGGGGATGGTTTACTCCTATCTGCCATTCATGATATTGCCGCTGTATGCCAATTTATCCAAGCTGGATATCCGCTTTCTGGAGGCCGCCGCTGATCTTGGCACGAGCCCATTCCGCACATTCTGGTTGGTGACGATTCCTTTATCTAAAGCGGGAATTATTGCAGGCTCGATGCTGGTGTTCATTCCGGCAATAGGCGAATACGTGATCCCAGAGTTATTGGGTGGTCCAGATACGCTGATGATAGGCCGTGTCCTATGGGATGAATTCTTCAGCAATAACGATTGGCCGATGGCCTCTGCTGTTGCGGTGGTGATGATCCTGCTGATCCTGCTGCCGATGGCGATCTTCAATAAATACCAGTCTGACCAGGCGGAGGCAAAGTCATGAACAAGTTATTTGGCCGAGCCTGGATGATCGCCGTGTATATATTTTTATACATGCCCATCGTTACATTGGTGATTTATTCGTTCAATGCTTCACCGTTGGTTACCGTCTGGAGCGAAGCCAGCCTGCGTTGGTATGTGGCACTGGCGAATGATGGCGACCTGATCGCTGCTGTGTGGTTGTCGTTAAAGATCGCATTTCTCTCGTCACTCATGTCGGTATTTTTCGGCACTTTCACAGCGTTTGCACTCACCCGTTACAAGCGCTTTCCCGGCCGTACTTTGTTGTCTTCAATGTCTAGTACGCCACTGGTGATGCCTGATGTGATTGTCGGGTTGTCGTTATTACTGATGCTGGTTTCACTGCAACACTGGCTAGGGTTTCCTGAGCGCGGCTTATTCACCATTTTGCTTGGGCACGCATTATTGGGTACTGCCTATGCCGCAGTGGTCGTGACATCCCGATTGAACGAGATGGATAAGCGCTTGGATGAGGCCGCGATGGATCTTGGCTGCAGACCATTTCAGGTATTTCGTCTGGTTACTCTACCGTTGCTCGTGCCAGCGCTTGTCTCGGCATTCCTACTTACGTTTACCCTGTCATTTGATGATGTCGTGTTGTCGTCCTTTTTGTCCGGCCCCGGCTACTCTACTTTGCCGATGGTGATTTTTTCGCGGGCACGGCTGGGGTTAAACCCTACGATCAATGCGGTGGCGGCGGTCACTATCGCTGTCGTCAGTATTGCGGTCATCGCTTCCAGCATTTACCAATCGCGTGCAGAGCGGCAGCGTAAGCGTGAAGTGGCGCAGGCATACAGTGATGCGAATCAATAGTCTTGAATACGTGAGTTTTAGTTTGTGAGTTGAGTTGTTAGTTAGGTTGTATGAAGTTTAGGGATCGTTGCAGTAAACTTTTTTAATAAAGGGAAAATGCTATGAATATGAAGAAATGCTTATTTTTATCTGGTGTATTAGGCACTGTGATAGCTTTTAACCAAACTGCTTATGCGGAAGCTGAACCTGCGGCGACCATCGAGCCGACGCCGTCGTATACCATTGACTATAATCTTGGTCTGTACAGCAACTACATGTTCCGTGGTACTGCACTAAGCGATGGGCCTGCTTTACAAGGCGGTATTGACGTGACACATAACAGCGGATTTTATGTGGGCACGTGGTTCTCTAATATTGATACAAACTATGCTGGACGAGGCGATGGTTTTTCGGATGGCAATCGCTGGGAGGTCGATCTATACGGTGGTTATTTACATACCTTTGATAATGGCATCGGACTCAATTTCCTAGGTAACTACTACGGCTACCCTCAAGGTGAGCATTCATATAATGAAGCTAACAAGGGACATAAGCAGGACACATTCGAGGCATCCGTGGGCATTTCTTACCAAGGGCTGACCTACACTTATTATCGCGCATTGACGGATTATTACGGCGCAGATAATAACAATGGGACAAAAAGTCGAGATACCAAGGGTGCAGATTATAACGAGATCAAATTCAAGTATAAATTGCCAGTGGCAGATCTAAACCTTGACGCAAAAGTAGGTTACCAAAATACGCGTCATCTGAATGGCGATCAAGGCGACTTCTTGATCGGTCTCAACCGTGACTTCTCACTGCCGTTAGGCAGTAAAGCGATCGACGGCTTTAATGCTGGGGGTTACTTCACGTCAACATTCGATGTTCAGGATGAAAGCTATTATGTTGCTGCTGATGGCCGAGACGTAAATAAGAATAGGTTGACTCTTTTTGTTAAGCGGACTTGGTAATAAAGTATCCAGATTAGTTAGTATCTTTGAATCATTGTAATGATGATCGATCGCTGGCAGATGCGTTAAGGTTTGTCAGCGATTTTGATCTGGTTTATTCCGCTGCGCTTAATGTAGTCATGCAGAATTTAGTTATATAGTGTACTCAGCATTTTTTCATTATCAAAGTAATACTAGTAATAAAGAAGCCCATAGCGGCCTCTACAAAAAAGCAGTTCAGGAGATGTAATGCCCCCCGTATTAACGCATACCGCACTACTTAAAAATGAAACTGCGTGGCTAGCCGGGCAGTGGGTAGGTGCCGATTCAGGTAAGACTTTCGCTGTGACTAATCCGGCCAATGGTGAAGTGATTGCCAACGTGCCGATGATGGCGCGTGCCGAAACCGAGCGCGCGATTGTTGCAGCAACTGCTGCACAGAAGTCATGGAAAGCATTAACCGCACAGGCGCGCGCCGTCATTCTCAAGCGCTGGTTTGAGCTGATTATCTTGCACCGCGAAGACCTAGCACGCTTACTTACAGCCGAGCAAGGCAAGCCATTGGCTGAGGCGCGTGGTGAAATTACCTATGGGGCAAGCTTTATCGAATGGTTCGCTGAAGAGGCTAAACGTGTCTATGGGGAGGTGATTCCAACTCCGATGGGTGACCGCAGACTGCTGGTGATTAAACAACCTATCGGCGTCACTGCGGCGATTACTCCGTGGAATTTTCCAACTGCCATGATCACGCGTAAAGCGGCACCTGCATTGGCAGCGGGGTGCTCCATGATTATCAAGCCAGCAGAGCAGACGCCGCTTTCAGCTTTTGCGCTCGGCGTATTGGCTGAAGAAGCGGGCATTCCCGCAGGCGTGTTGCAGATCATTACGGGTGATGCGCGTGAAATAGGGGCTGCCCTGTGCGAGAGCCCGGTGGTGACCAAACTTTCGTTTACAGGCTCTACCGAAGTTGGCCGCATTCTTATGCGCCAATGCGCCGATACCATTAAAAAACTCTCACTTGAGCTTGGTGGTAACGCGCCATTTATTGTATTTGATGATGCCGATCTTGATGCCGCGGTCGAAGGTGCACTGGTCAGCAAATTCCGCAATGCCGGACAAACCTGCGTCTGTGCCAACCGCCTATTTGTGCAGGATGACATTTTTGATGTATTCACGAAAAAACTTAGCGCAAAAGTCAGCCAGCTCAAAGTGGGTGAGGGCACTTTGGCTGACGTTACTCAAGGACCGTTGATAGACGAGGCCGCTGTAGAAAAAGTCGAGAGCCATATCGCGGATGCGGTCGCCAAAGGGGCTAGTCTGGTTCAGGGCGGTAAACGGCACGCACTCGGCAGCACTTTCTTTGAACCCACTGTGTTGGCTGATGTCAGCCCGGATGCCATGATTTTTCGCGAAGAGACCTTTGGGCCAGTCGCGCCATTGTTCCGCTTTAAAACAGATGATGAAGTGGTTGAACTGGCGAACCGAACAGAATTTGGTCTTGCTGCCTATTTTTTCAGTCGCGATATTGAGCGTATCTGGCGGGTGGCAGAAGCACTCGAATACGGCATGGTTGGTGTGAATACAGGCATCATTTCTAATGAAGTCGCGCCATTTGGCGGTATTAAACAATCCGGTCTGGGGCGCGAAGGTTCACACCACGGCATTGATGAATATCTTGAAATTAAATATGTATGTATGGCTGGGCTGTAATGCCACAAGATATTCAGACAGCAGGCTTTTAAGGAGCAATGACGATGAATGCAAATGCACCGATTCAACCGACAATAGATTGGCACACACGTGCTTTGGTGCTAAAGATTGATGGCCGCGCGTTTATCGATGGCAAGCGTGTCGATGCGATTGGTGGCGCGACATTTGCCTGTTTCTCGCCGATTGATAATCGCAAGCTTGCCGATGTTGCCAGTGGTCAGGCAGCTGATATTGATGCTGCAGTGAGTGCTGCACGCGCAGCATTTGATGACAGACGCTGGGCTGGTCTTTCGCCACGTGAGCGCAAACAGGCCATGATTCGATTTGCCGATCTGTTAATTAAACATCGCGAAGAACTTGCGCTGCTAGAAACGCTGGATATGGGCAAGCCCATTTCGGCTAGTCTTGCCGTGGATGTGAACTCGGCAGCGAATTCTTTGCGCTGGTTTGGTGAGGCGATTGACAAGGTTTATGATGAGATCGCACCCACCGCTGAAAATACATTGGCCATGATCACGCGTGAGCCGTTGGGCGTAGTCGGCGCGATTGTGCCGTGGAATTACCCGATATTGATGGCCTGCTGGAAGATCGCCCCAGCTCTGGTATCAGGGAATAGTGTCGTATTAAAACCCTCTGAAAAATCCCCACTCACTGCATTGCGTCTGGGTGATCTGGCAATAGAGGCTGGCATCCCCGCTGGCGTACTTAACGTGGTGCCGGGGTTTGGCCCTGATGCAGGTACACCGCTTGCCATGCATATGGATGTTGATTGCATTGCGTTTACTGGTTCAACCGGCGTCGGTAAAAAAATTCAGGTGATGGCGGGGCAGAGCAATCTCAAGCGTGCGTGGTGTGAATTGGGTGGCAAGTCACCCAACATTGTATTCGCCGACTGTCCAAACATGGATAAGGCCGCAGCGGCATCAGCCGGTTCGATTTTCTATAATCAGGGTGAAAGCTGCAATGCGCCATCACGCTTGCTGGTTGAGCGCTCCATCAAAGACGAATTCGTCAAAAAAGTGCTGGCGCAACTTGCGGATTACCAACCAGGTGACCCACTTGATGCTAGTACCAATATGGGCGCGATTGTAGATGGCGGCCAGCTGGAAAATGTCTTGAAATATATAGAAAGCGGCAAATCCCAAGGTGCTAAATTGCGTGCTGGTGGCGAGCGTGCACGTAGTGAAACTGGCGGCTTTTATGTGCAACCCACAGTCTTTGATGATGTCAGCAACGACATGACGATTGCTAGCGAGGAGATCTTCGGCCCCGTGCTTTCCATCATCACATTCGATACGCAGGAAGAAGCGATAGCCATTGCCAATGCAACTCACTATGGGCTGGCTGCTGCAGTGTGGACGCGCGATATTTCGCGTGCGCATTTGGTGGCGAAAGCTTTGCGGGCAGGTACAGTGCATGTGAACAGTTATGATGAGGACGACATTACCGTACCTTTTGGCGGGTATAAACAATCGGGCAATGGCCGCGATAAATCCTTGCACGCATTGGAAAAGTACACCGAACTCAAGACAACGTGGATCAAACTTGAATAAGCCTTAACCTCAGGTTGCCTGCACAAAAGCCTGACGATGTCAGCAGATAAGCAAGTCTCAAGGAAGTCATTTATGAATAAAGTCACAGATACACTCATCAGCAATCAGGATTTGCACCAGCGTCGCTTGGCTGCAACGCCGCGAGGTATAGGTGTGATGGCCGATTTTTTCATAGACCGAGCGCTCAATGCCGAGGTGTGGGATGTAGAAGGTCGCCGCTACATCGATTTTGCAGGCGGAATCGCGGTGCTTAATACCGGACATAGACACCCCAAGCTAGTTGCAGCGGTAGAGGCACAGTTAGCGCGATTCACCCATACCTGCTATCAAGTACTGCCTTATGAAAGCTATGTGACACTGGCTGAACGTATCAATGCACTGACTCCCGGCACGCATGCCAAAAAAACCTGTTTTTTCAGCAGTGGTGCAGAAGCGGCAGAAAATGCAGTAAAAATTGCGCGAGCCAGTACCGGTCGTCCAGGCGTTATCGCTTTTTCAGGCGCTTTTCATGGACGTACTCTCATGGCTTCTGCGCTCACTGGGAAAGTGGTGCCGTATAAAGTCGGTTTTGGTCCGTTTCCATCCGATGTGTATCACGTGCCATTCCCGATCGACCTTCATGGTGTCAGCGTTGAAGATTCAATTAACGCGCTACATACATTGTTTAAATCTGATATCGACCCCAAACGCGTTGCCGCCATCATGATTGAACCAGTGCAAGGTGAGGGTGGCTTTTATATTGCGCCACCAGCGTTGATGCAAGCCCTGCGCAATGAGTGCGATGAGCACGGTATTTTGCTGGTGTTCGATGAAGTACAAACGGGATTTGGCCGCACAGGAAAGCTGTTCGCAGCGGAGCATTACGATGTGATACCAGATATCATGTTGATGGCAAAAAGCTTGGCGGGTGGCATGACCTTATCTGCTGTTTGCGGTAAAGCCGAAGTCATGGATGGGCCTTTGCCAGGTGGTCTGGGTGGTACCTACGCGGGTAATCCGCTAGCGATTGCTGCCGCCCACGCGGTGATTGATATTCTTGAAGAAGAGCAGCTGATTAAGCGCGCAAACGATTTGGGTCAAAAACTCACGGCGAGACTTAAATCGGCACAATCCAAAGTAACTGCATTGAAAGATATCCGGGGTTTGGGTTCCATGATCGCCGCAGAATTTTTTGATCCTGTGACCAATCAGCCATCGTCTGATGCAGCCAAACGTGTGCAACAGGCTGCACTGGAAGAAGGCCTGATTCTGCTGACCTGCGGCGTGTACGCCAATGTCATCCGTTTTCTCTATCCGCTGACAACGGAAGATCAGATATTTGATGAAGCGCTGGATATTATTGATCGGGCACTAGCGAAAGCCTGATCGAATTACTAATCAAATGACAACAAACCATCATCATCAAACCGCAGCCGTTGAAGCTGCTAAAAAAGACCTTGCCAATCAGGGCGTGCATACCATTATCGCGCAATTTGTCGATATTCACGGTTCAGCCAAAGGCAAATATATTCCGCTATCTCATTTGCAGGATATTCTTGAATCAGGTGCTGGTTTTGCTGGCCCATCTATCTGGGGTACTGGTTTACCCCGTAATGGCCCGCGTTCGGAATTTTACGGACAGGGTGATCTGGCCACATTGCAGGCTTTACCATGGATGCCGGGCTACGCGCGCATCGTCTGTAGCGGTGTGGTTGATGGGCAAGCCTTTGATGGTTGCTCAAGGCGTCTTTTACTCAAGCAGATAGCGCGTCTAGAAGCGCGCGGCTGGACGCTCAATGTCGGCATCGAGCCGGAGTTTTTTTTGGTGACAAAAGATGCCCATGGCAGGCCATGCCCAAGTCCAATCGATGATCTGGATAAACCTTCTTACGACCTGAAAGCGCTTGCTCGTGTACGTGATGTGTTGCATCTTATTGAGATTGGCCTCACTGGTTGCGGCTTTGATGTGTTCCAGATCGACCATGAAGACGCCAGCGGGCAATATGAACTTAACTACCATTATGCCGATGCACTCACTGCGGCTGACCGTTTTATCCTGTTTAAAATGGCGGCGGATTATATCGCCGAGCAAGCTAGTCTTACTTTTACGCTGATGCCCAAACCTTTCGCAGACAGACCTGGTAGCGGCTTGCATCTGCACCTGTCAATGACTGATGCGCAGGGTAAACCAGTGATGGCTGATAAAACAGATTCACATGGCCTTTCCCAAACCGGGCGGCAATGCATTGCCGGCTTGCTGGCTCATAGTCCAGCACTTGCGGCTTTTCATGCGCCCACAGTGAATTCTTATAAACGCCTTGTGATTGGACGTTCGCTCTCTGGTACTACTTGGGCACCTGCCCATATTGCCTGGGGATACAATAACCGGACTACCGTAGCGCGCGTAGTCGCTGGCCGTATCGAGTTTCGTCTAAGTGATGGTAGCAGCAATATCTACGCGGTCATCGCCTCTACGATTGCTGCCATGCTCGATGGTGTCGAGCAAGCACTAGTGCCGCCAGCACCGATAGATGAAGACATCTACGAATGGCCGGAAATCGAGTTCGAGAAGCGGGGCGTCAAAACTTTACCGCAAACAATGGGCGAAGCCTTGACTGCGCTCAATGCTGATGCTGCGCTTACTAAAGCATTAGGTGAGGCATATGTAGCCGAGTATCTGGCAACTAAAAAGCCGGAGTGGATAGACTATTGCCGATCAGTCAGTGATTGGGAATATAAGCGATACCTTACTTGGCCTTAATCATCTGGTCTTAAATAACTTGGCACGCAATGACAGTAAAAGGAAGCCAGAATTTTTAGGTAATACAGATTTTTAAGTGCGGGCGTTATGGTGCGAATGACCTGCCGCGTGCACCAAAGAATTCTTCCATCAGAAACTCCTCCAAGCCAGCATTATCTTCTACGCGGGCCGAGAGGGTAACCGTTCTACCTAAACGGTAAGATTCCCAAGGGAAATCACCCGGATTATCCTGACGAATACGCATAATGACGCGGCGGACGATTGCGCGGTTGATGTCGCCATCTGCACCTGGTTCGATCTGGTAAGTCTCGCGTTTTGCAATGCTGTAATCGCCTTTCCAGCCGTTAAAGCTGATTGTGGCACTGCGGCTGTTTTTACTCAGTATGGTGAACATACCGCCATTGCCATCACGCCCTTGCAGATTGCGCTTGATGATGGCATCACGCCTATCTTCTTCTGATGGCCCCTGTTCTTTTGACACGGCGGCGGCATTCTCGCTGGTGGCAAGCTGCTCCTGACTTTGGCGTCGCGCCCTTGCAGCATTCACGTAAGACATCATATCGGTTGGCGCTGCAGAGTCTGGTACAGGTGGTTTTTCTGGCGGGATAGGCCGTGTTTTTAGTTGTGGTTTTTCTACCGCCATGACCGGGGGTGTCTTCGGGGCAGGTGCTTTCGTCGGGCGCTTGGGCTTGGGTGTTGGTTGTACAACGGGCATTTCAGTTGGAGGTGGGGGCGCGGCTTGTTTTGATGGCGGTGGCCCTAGCTGTACGACGATGTCATCACTTGGTGCAGCAGTACCTTCCGGTTGCATTAAAGGCGTTCTGGGGAAAAAGCAGAATAGCAAAATCGCATGGACAAGGATCGAGATAATCGCCGCGATCAGCGTGTTACGGCTGATGCGGATATTCAGGTAGCGATCGCCACGACGCGGTAGCACCCATGTCAGGTCTGCATTTTGGGATGGTTGTGACAAAGTATCGATATTACTTAGCTAAGTTATTCAGTTGGCTCAAACGAGTCTTTAGTGAGCGTTAAATTGCGAGAGTGAGCGTCCGACTGCAGTATAAGAGCCGATCCAACCTAAGCCGATTGCGCTAGCTATCATACTCAGCGTGACAATCAGCGTAGGCAGGGCAAGGTGGAAATCACTTGCGTACAGTTCTGCGATATCGGCGATTGAATAGTTAAACAGACTCACAATGCCAAGCAGGAGGATCAATGCGGTAAGCCCGCCACCCAAGCCATATAACGCGCCAGCGTAAAGGAATGGGCGCCTGATAAAACTGTCAGTTGCGCCTATCAGTTTGCTGACTTCAATTTCTTCCCGTTGCGTCATGATTTGCAGACGAATCGTGTTGCCGATGATTGCCACAAGCGCAAAGCCTAGCAAGATCACGAGTGACCATATGGCTTTCTCTCCCAGCTCCAACAGCGAGTAGAGACGCTTTATCCAGTTGGCATCTGCCTGTGCAATCTCAACACCGCGCCATGCCTGCATCTCTTTTTGCAGTCGTTCTATCGTGTCAGGGTCTATATTTTTCGGGCTGACGAAGTAGGCATCTGGTAATGGGTTCTTTTCAATGTTGTTGGCGATATTCGCGGTACCTGAGGTCAACTGTAATTGCCGCCATGCCTCATCCTTGCTTACAAACTTATAGGTTTTGATATCAGGGTGTTTGCTAAGTTGCTCATCCAATGTCTTGATAGTGTCTTGTTGGATATCCAGCTTCAGGAATAGGCTGATTTGCGGCTCGCCTTGTACGTCACCAGCTAATCGATTCAGATTATCAACGATGACATAGAGTATGCCGGGTAGGCAGAGTGCTACACCCATGACGCAAAACATCATCAGGGTCGACAATTTATTACTAAGCATGCGCTTGAGTACGAGCTGCAACGCCTGTGCATGTTGGTTCAGCCATTGCTTCATGCTTGCAGTTCCCCGTGGTTCAATGTGAGTGTTCTGGAATTTTCCACATGCGGTACGTCATGCGTTGCAATGACGATAGTGACACCCACTTGTTGGAATGCGTAGAAGATCGACATGATCTCAGACGCATATTCTTCATCCAAGTTTCCGGTAGGCTCATCGGCAATCAAAATAGATGGGCGGCTGACTACTGCGCGGGCGATAGCCAAGCGTTGCTGCTCACCACCTGATAATGTGATCGGCATGGATTTTTCCTTACCTAGCAAGCCGACTTTATCCAATGCCGCACGAATACGTTTGCCTGCTTCGCTACCGGTAACGCCGTTGATATATAGCGGCAGGGCGACATTATCGAAGCAGTTACGGTCGTAGAGTAGTTTGTGATCCTGAAAGATCAAGCCAAACTTGCGGCGTAGGTATGGCAATGCAGCAGTACGCAGTTTGCTCACATTCTGGTTATTGATAAGCACAGTGCCACTGGTTGGCCGCTCGATGCCTGCAATCAGTTTTAAAAGCGTGCTCTTGCCAGCGCCAGAGTGACCAGTCAAAAATACGAGCTCGCCCTGCGTGATCTCAAGCGATATATGCTTGAGCGCTTCATAACTACCGGGATAACGTTTGTTGACTTGATCAAATCTGATCATGAGAATAGCGCCTCAATAAATTCATTTGCATTAAACGGACGCAGATCGCCGATGCCTTCGCCAATACCAATAAAACGTATGGGTATCGGGCGCGACTGTGCAATGGCGGCAATGACCCCACCTTTTGCGGTGCCATCCAGTTTGCTAAGTACCAAGCCAGTTACACCCAAGGCATCATCAAACGCTTTGACCTGCGATACTGCATTTTGGCCTGTGTTTGAATCTAGTACCAGCAGTATCTCATGCGGGGCGCCGGGTAATGCTTTGTCGATGACACGTTGTACCTTGCGGATTTCTTCCATCAGGTTCAGTTGCGTGGGTAAACGGCCTGCGGTATCGGCCAGTACGATATCAATCCCTTTGGCTTTTGCCGAATTCACTGCATCGAAAATCACTGCTGCGGGGTCACCGCTTTCCTGCGCGACGACATGTACTTGATTACGATCACCCCAAGCTTGCAACTGCTCGCGCGCAGCCGCACGGAATGTATCGCCCGCTGCGATCAATACGGATTTTCCTTGTGCCTGAAATAGGTTAGCCAGTTTGCCTATCGTTGTGGTCTTGCCTGCTCCATTAACGCCAGCCAGCATAATGACAAAAGGCTGGGCGGTTGATGTGATCAGCGGTTTTTCTAATGGCGCGAGTAATTCAAGCAGAGAGTCTTTCAGTGCCTGACGAAGCTGGGTTGTGTCATTCAGATTCTGTCGTTTGACGCGCAGTTTGATCTGTTCAAGTAATGCTTGTGTCGCGGTAACGCCGACATCTGAGGTGAGCAAAATAGTCTCAAGCTCTTCATAGACATCGTCATCAATCTTGCCGCCGCCAAACAACCCTGTCAGCTGGTTGCCGAGTTGGCTACGTGTTTTTGCCAAGCCTTGTTTCAGGCGCTCTGTCCATGACGTGGTCGATTCAACGGCCGGGGCTATCACGGATTGAGTGTCGGTTGGTTTGTCTTTTTTCAGGAAATCGAACATGCAGGACTTAATTTATTAATTATTGGGTATTTTAGTCGTATTCAAAGCGCCACGCCACGAACTAACAATCATTTACAAAGGTCACAGTCGGTGATTCTGTATCACTGTCATAATAAAAGACGTGCATCTGGCTCAAGGCATCGTATCTGCCAGCTATAATGTTCAAAAAATGTCCCGGTTTATGAGGAGTATCACCAAAGTGTTAAGGCTATTGATTGTACTGGCTATGTTGCCCATCGCGGCGCATGCCGCAACCGAGGAATTCAAGCTCGATAATGGTTTGCGAATCATTGTTCAAGAAGACCACCGTTCACCCGTAGTAGTTTCACAAGTCTGGTATCGAGCCGGCAGTATCGATGAGGTAAATGGTAAAACAGGCGTTGCCCATGTGTTAGAACACATGATGTTCAAAGGCACAAAGGCCGTGCCGGCAGGGCAATTCTCAAGATTGATCGCAGCCGCAGGTGGGCGCGAGAATGCATTTACCAGCCGTGATTACACTGCCTATTACCAGCAGCTGGAAAAATCCAAACTCCCACTTTCTTTTAAACTTGAAGCAGATCGCATGGCGAACCTGCAACTGACCAAAGAAGAGTTCTCTAAAGAGATCAAAGTGGTGATGGAAGAACGCAGATGGCGTACCGATGATAAACCGCAGGCGCTGGTAGCTGAACAATATCAATCTGCGACTTTTCAAGCGCATCCTTATGGACGCCCCGTCGTCGGCTGGATGAATGACCTTGAGAACATGACGGTTGAAGATGCGCGCGAGTGGTACCAAAACTGGTATGCGCCGAATAATGCCGTGTTGGTTGTGGTCGGCGATGTAAATGCAAAAGACGTATATAAATTGGCAAAGCAGTATTTTGGGCCAATAAAGCCTCATAAACTGCCTGAGCGCAAACCGCAGGTTGAGCCACAACAGGTGGGTGAACGCCGAATCGTAGTCAAAGCGCCAGCACAACTTCCTTATATTCTCATGGGCTATCACGTACCTGCATTGCAGGATGCAGATAAAGATTGGGAGCCGTATGCGCTGGAGATACTTTCTGGTGTGCTGAATGGCAATTCCTCTGCGCGGCTTAGCCAGAATCTGGTTCGCCAGCAGCAGATCGCTGTGGATGTCGATGCTGGCTATGACTTGGTACAACGTGGACAAACGAGCTTGTTTGAGCTGGATGGCACACCTAGCGAAGGTAAGACAGTCAATGATCTGCAAACTGCCTTGCTAGAAGAGATCGATAAGATCAAGAACGCCGGTGTGACCGAAGAAGAGTTGCAGCGTGTAAAGGCGCAAGTAATCGCCTCCGATGTTTACCAACGGGATTCCATGTTCTACCAAGCGATGCAGATCGGTCAGCTTGAGACGATAGGTTTTTCTTGGAGGAATCTGAAAGATTATCCGGCAAAGCTGCAAGCCGTTACACCTGAGCAGGTGCAGGCTGTTGCCAAGAAATATCTGGTGCAAGATGCACTGACGATCGCAACGCTCGATCCGCAACCCATAGACCAAAATGACAATAAACCTAAAGGCAAGCCACATGTTCATTAATCGTTTCTTAAAAGCGCTGGTGGCAGTTGCTTCCTTGGCCAGCTTGCAGGTGCAAGCTGGCGTCCATATTCAGCAATGGCAAACCAGCAATGGCGCTGAAGTCTATTTTGTTGAGAACCATGATCTGCCTATTATTGATCTAAGTGTGAATTTCTCTGCGGGTAATGCGCGGGATGATCAGCCAAAAGCAGGTGTCGCTGGCATGACGCGATATTTGATGACATTAGGCGCTGCCGGATTATCGGATGAGGTGATAGCACAGCGTCTGGCAGAGGTTGGCGCACAGCTTGGTGGCGATATCGATTCTGATATGGCCAGCTTCAAACTACGCTCATTGAGCAGCGCACCAGAGTTTGAAAAAGCACTAGGTATCTATACCAAGATTCTGCAAAAGCCAGACTTTCCTGAAGCGGTGCTTACCCGTGAAAAATCACGTGTGATCGCTAGCTTGAAAGAAGCTGCAACTCAACCAGCAAGTATCGCCAGTGATGCTTTTATGAAGGCGCTTTATGCTAATCACCCTTATGGCTTGGATAGTACGCCTGAAACAGTGGCACCGATCAAGCGTGAGGATTTGCAGAAATTCTATGTAAATTATTATGGCGCCAAAGGCGCAGTCATTGCCTTGATTGGCGATATAAGTCGTGATCAGGCTGAAAAGATCGCTGAAAGCATCTCATCAGGGTTACCTTCTGCTGAGAAACCTGCTGCCATTCCTGAGGTTGTTTATCCTGAGCAGGCATCAGAAGAGCGCATCGCGCATCCTGCCAAGCAGTCTCATATCTTGTTGGGCTACCCTGGTGTGAAGCGTGGTGATGCAGACTATTTCCCGCTGTATGTCGGCAATTATATTCTTGGCGGCGGTGGATTCGTTTCTCGCCTGACAGAGGAAGTGCGTGAGAAGCGTGGTCTCGTGTATAGCGTATATAGTTATTTTTTACCTATGGCACAACTTGGGCCATTCCAGATCGGTTTGCAGACCAAACGTGAGCAATCTGACGATGCTTTGAAGTTGGTGCGCGAAACATTGGCTAACTTCATCAATAAAGGTGTCACTGAGTCAGAGCTCAAGGCTGCGAAACAGAACATCACCGGCGGGTTTCCATTACGCTTGGATAGCAATGCCAAGATTCTGGATTACCTTGCAGTCATCGGGTTTTATAAACTGCCTTTGACCTATCTGGATGATTTTAATGAGCAGATCAATAAAGTTACTGCCGCACAGATCAAAGATGCCTTTAGCCGCAGGGTGAACCCTGACAAAATGGTCACAGTGATTGTGGCTGGCGGCGCGAATTAAATAGAGAAACCTCTATCTGGTGATAGTAAAAGATAATGAGCGCCAATAATAAAGTGCGAATCGGTGGCGGCGAGTGGCGCAGTCGCCTACTTACTTTTCCTGATCTACCCGGGTTAAGGCCTACGCCCGATCGTGTGCGCCAGACGGTGTTTAATTGGCTAGGGCAGGATCTATATGACCTGATTTGTCTTGATCTATTCTCTGGCACCGGCGTGATGGGCTTTGAGGCGCGCTCCCGCGGCGCAAAAGAAGTCGTCATGGTAGAGAAAGCCTTGCCTGCCTATAAAGCACTGCTGGAAAATAAAAAGCTTCTAAAAGCAGAGCCTGTGCAGATCAATCACTTGGATGCCATGCAGTTTCTCTCGCAGGATAAACGCTTATTCGATGTTATCTTTCTTGACCCTCCCTATAACCAAGGCTGGCTGGCGAAGTTGCTGCCAGCTATAAGCGCACATTTGGCAAAAGACGGCCTCATTTATGTCGAAGCTGAATATGCGGTCTTGGATGATGCTGATTGGCAAGTCACCAAACAAGGCAAAGCAGGCAATGTTTTCTATCACCTGTTAAAATCCAAGACTGACGAATTGATCAACGAGTGACATAGTTTGCAGAATAACCTTAAAGTCGTTTACCCCGGCACCTTTGACCCGATCACGCGCGGACATGAAGATATCGTGCGCCGTGCCGCAGGTATGTTCTCTGAAGTGATCCTGGCCGTGGCACAGAATCCTGGCAAAAAACCTTTTTTCAGCTTGGATGAGCGAGTCGAATTAGCGGCGAATACTCTGAGTGATTGCCCTAATGTGAAAGTGGTCGGCTTCTCCGGATTGCTCATGCGGTTTGTGCAGGAGCAAGGCGCACGGGTAGTAATTCGTGGTTTACGTGCGGTATCAGATTTTGAATATGAATTTCAATTGGCGGGCATGAACCGTAAGCTGTTCCCAGAGTTTGAAACGCTCTTTCTCACTCCCGCAGAGCAATACATGTTTATCTCAGCAAGTCTCGTGAGAGAGGTCGCGCTCTTGGGTGGTGATGTGAGCAAGTTCGTTTCGCCTCTGGTCCAGCAGAAGATAGCAGAAAAAATCAAAGAGCAAACTTCGTAGAAGTTTGATGCTAGATAAAAATAAACCCGCATATGCGGGTTTATTTTATTCAAAGAAATCCTTTACTTTATCCATCCAGCCCTTATTGCGTGGGCTGTGTTTGCCGGAATCCTGTTGATTGATTTCTTCCATTTCGCGCAATAGCTCTTTTTGCCGATCTGTAAGCTTGATTGGCGTTTCAACGACCACATGGCACATCAAATCACCATTCTCATTGCCGCGTAACGGTTTGATGCCTTTGCCACGTAAACGAAATACCGCGCCTGTTTGTGTCTCGGCAGGAATCTTCATTTTTGCATGACCATCTAGTGTCGGAATCTCGATCTCGCCACCCAATGCTGCCGTTGTGAAGCTGATCGGCATCTCGCAATGCAGGTTGCTGCCTTCACGTTGGAATATCTTGTGTGGTTTTAGATGTACAACGACATATAAGTCACCCGGTGGACCACCATTGACCCCAGCTTCGCCTTCGCCCGATAAACGGATACGGTCGCCTTCATCTACACCAGCAGGTATCTTGACTGCCAAGGTCTTGTGTTGCTTGATGCGGCCAGCACCGGTACATGTGGGGCAGGGCTCTTTCACCATCTTGCCGCTACCATGACATTTCGGGCAGGTCTGCTGTACAGAGAAGAAGCCTTGTTGCATGCGCACTTGCCCATGACCACCACAGGTCGTACAAGTGACGGGTTGTGTACCAGGGCGTGCACCTGAACCATGGCATGTCTCACACTCAGACATGACTGGAATACGGATCTTGCTTTCAGTACCTCTTGCGGCATCTTCCAGCGAGACTTCCATGTTGTAGCGCAAGTCAGCACCACGGTAGACATTCGAGCGACGACCGCCACCAGCACCCCCACCGCCGAAGATATCACCAAAGATATCGCCGAACGCATCGGAGAAATTACCAAAACCTTGACCACCCGGCCCTGGGCCAGCACTTGGGTCGACGCCTGCATGACCATATTGATCGAATGCGGAGCGCTTTTGATCGTCAGACAGTATCTCGTAAGCCTCTTTTGCTTCCTTAAAGCTTTCTTCAGCCTTTGGATTATCCGGGTTACGGTCAGGGTGGTACTTCATCGCAAGTTTGCGATAGGATTTTTTTATGTCTTCACTTGAAGCGTCGCGATTAACGCCCAAAACTTCATAGTAGTCGCGTTTTGCCATTGTTGTGGAGCCTTTAGAAACTCAATGTTCGTTGTTTTGATACTGCGTCGTTTAAGCAGTAAAGCACACTGTGTAAGATTCTACACAGTGCGCTTTATTTGCATACGTCGATTAAAGACTTATTTCTTGTCGTCTTTGATCTCTTCAAATTCCGCATCAACGATTTCTGCGTCAACGGTTTTCTCGCCTTGAGGTTCTGCTTGCGATACATCAGGCTCAGCATTTTCTGCTTGGCTTGCCGCGTAGACTTTTTCGCCCAGCTTTTGAGAAGCTTCCATCAATGCATTGGTCTTGGCTTCAATCGCGTCTTTGTCTTCACTCTCGATGACATCTTCAACATCCTTGATTGCAGCTTCGATCTTTTCTTTCTCGCCTGCATCCAATTTGTCACCATGCTCGCCAAGTGATTTTTTCACGCTATGGATCATGCCTTCTGCACCATTGCGTGCATCGACCAATTCACGCAGTTTCTTGTCATCATCCGCATGCAGAGCTGCATCTTCTTCCATGCGCTTGATCTCTTCTTCAGACAAACCTGAGTTTGCCTTGATCGTGATCTTGTTCTCTTTGCCAGTGGCTTTGTCTTTTGCAGATACATGCAAGATACCGTTAGCATCGATATCAAAAGTTACTTCGATCTGTGGCATACCACGCTGTGCTGGTGGAATATCGCTCAGGTTAAATTGACCCAAACTCTTGTTGCCAGCAGCCATCTCGCGTTCACCTTGCAGCACTTGAATCGTCACAGCAGATTGATTATCTTCAGCTGTAGAGAATACTTGCGATGCCTTGGTTGGGATCGTAGTGTTCTTTTTGATGAGCTTAGTCATCACGCCACCTAATGTTTCGATACCCAATGAAAGCGGTGTTACGTCCAATAGCAATACGTCTTTCACATCACCTTGTAATACGCCACCTTGAATCGCTGCGCCAACAGCAACAGCTTCGTCAGGATTCACGTCTTTACGTGGCTCTTTGCCGAAGAAATCTTTTACTTTCTCTTGCACTTTAGGCATACGTGTCTGACCACCAACCAAGATCACGTCTTGAATATCAGCAAGCTTAATACCTGCATCTTTCAGGGCAACTTCACAAGGTTTGATCGAGCGTTCGATCAGGTCTTCAACCAAGCTCTCGAATTTTGAGCGTGTGATTTTAACGACCAAGTGCTTAGGGCCAGTCGCATCTGCTGTGATATATGGCAGATTCACTTCAGTTTGCTGGCTTGAAGATAATTCGATCTTGGCTTTTTCTGCTGCTTCCTTTAGACGTTGTTTTGCCAACAAGTCATTGCGCAGGTCAAGACCATTTTCTTTCTTGAACTCATCAGCCAAGAAATCGATCAAACGATTATCAAAGTCTTCACCACCAAGGAATGTGTCACCGTTGGTTGATAGCACTTCGAACTGGTGTTCACCATCTATCTCAGAGATCTCGATGATGGAGATATCGAATGTACCACCGCCCAAGTCATAAACGGCAATCGTGCGGTCACCTTCTTGTTTATCTAAACCGAAAGCAAGTGCAGCAGCAGTTGGCTCGTTGATGATACGTTTTACTTCAAGACCAGCGATACGACCAGCATCTTTAGTTGCTTGGCGTTGGCTATCATTGAAATATGCCGGTACCGTAATAACCGCTTCAGTGACTTCTTCACCCAAGTAGTCTTCGGCAGTCTTCTTCATCTTGCGCAGCACTTCAGCAGAGATTTGTGGCGGTGCCAGCTTCTCGTCACGCACTTCTACCCATGCATCACCGTTATCAGCTTTCGTGATAGTGTAAGGCATCAGGCCGATATCTTTTTGCACTTCTTTTTCTTCAAAGCGACGGCCGATCAAACGTTTTACTGCATATAGCGTATTTTTAGGGTTGGTCACTGCCTGACGTTTTGCCGGAGCACCCGTCAGAATCTCGCCATCATCCTGATAAGCGATAATCGATGGTGTCGTACGTGTGCCTTCAGCATTTTCGATCACGCGTGGCTTGCCGCCTTCCATCACTGCAACGCAGGAGTTAGTCGTGCCCAAGTCAATACCAATAATTTTTCCCATAATGTCTTCCTCGTAATTTTTTCTAAAGTAATACCGATGTTCTGAAAGTGGGGATTAGGTTTTATATTTCAAGCTAATCCATTATTTATTTGTTTTTATTACGCTTTTGCCTTGGCTACCATCACAAGTGCAGGGCGCAATACACGATCATTCAGGGTGTAGCCTTTTTGTAATACGCTGATGACGCTATTCGGCTCAACATCGGATTCTACTGTGCTAATGGCTTGATGTTTGTTCGGATCGAATTTCTCATGTAGCGGGTTAATTTCCACGATATGAAACTTCTCGAACACACTACTTAATTGTTTGACGGTCAGCTCAACGCCGTTTTTATAGCTTTCGACAGTCGCCGACTCAACGCTTAATGCTGCATCTAAACTATCTTTTACAGCAAGTAGTTCGCCAGAGAATTTCTCAAGTGCGAATTTACGCGCTTTATCGATATCATCGGCTGCACGGCGGCGAATGTTCTCGCCTTCCGCTTTTGCGTAAAGTACGGCAGCTTGTTGCTCAGCGATTTGTGCTTCCAGCTCGGCGAAGCGCTCATCTAATGAGCCGGCAGCACCGCTATGTTCGTTTTCTTCCAGATTGATCTCTGGGTTTTGGTCTTCTTGTTGCATGACAATCCCTGTTAATGATGTAACAAAATAAAAGATGGGGTTAGTTAAAAGAATTACAAGAGCCAAATATATTGGCGTTGACTCAGTCGTTAGCGTTATTGATTTATAAGCGTTTTTAAGGTGTTTAGTACGAGCTCCGGCGTTGGTATTTGACCTTCTCCGCCGAGATTGATCGCACGGTCGATATGTTGCGCTAATACCCCCGTTAATGCGGGTTGCGTATCGGTGTAAATAGCTACTGTCGGCAAGTTCAATGCGGCAGCCAAATGGATCAATCCCGTATCCACACCGACTGCTGCTTTTGCGCCTGCGAGTATCGCTGCGATCTGTTGAATCTTGATTCTTGGCAATACGGTGGCTTTGGGTGCTGATGCTGCGATGATGTTCGCACGATGATGTTCGCTGTCGTTGCCCCAAGGCAAAAGCAACTGAATACCTTGTGCCGATAAGGTTTTACCTAATGATATCCAGTGTTCGATCGGCCAAAGCTTACTATCGCGACTTGTAGCATGTAGCCCTACGATATAGTCGCCATCTATCAACTCAGTAATGTGGCTGTTGGTGATCTCGCCAACGCTCAACCCATAATCTGGTGGCGTTTTTGGTAATGGATAACCTAAAGCAAGAGCGGCGAGTTGACGATTACGGGCAACAGCATGCTGTTCGCGGGGTACAGAGAATGTGTGATGATAAAAGCAAGCGGATAAAGATTCACGTGCAGATGCTTTATCTTGCCCATAACGCGGACCATTCGCCATATAACTAATGAAGGCACTTTTGAATAAACCTTGCGTATCTAGTACTACATCATAGGTATGCTGCGATAGTTGTTTTTTAAATACCGCAATCTCTTGCCATGTCGATCTATTAAACAATTGCTTGCGCCAACGGCGAATCGCAACAGGAATCACATGATCAACCTTGCTGTGTAGTCTCGGTATATCTTGAAATCCCTCCTCAACCACCCAATCAATAGAAGTATTGGCAATATTTGCATGAATATCGTTAATAACGGGCAGATTGTGGATGACATCCCCCATAGAGGATGTCTTGATGATCAGGATACGCGGCATAATGCGTATTTTCGCATACAATTAGCGAATTATTAGTAGGTAACCTATCAGCTTGAAATTCGCTTTTCTCATTTTTAAGTATTTCCCTTTTGGTGGCGTACAGCGCGATATGCTGAGAATCGCATCCGATTGTGCTAAAAAAGGGCATCAGGTCACTATCTATACTGGCCAGTGGCGGGGTGATATGCCAGATGCTTCCATCAATGTCGTAATACTGCCTCAACGCGGTATATTCAATCATCAACGTCACCAATATTTGATCGACGAAATGCTGGAGCGCGTTCACATCGATAAGCCAGACTTTGTCATAGGGTTTAACCGAATGTTTGGGTTAGATGCTTATTACGCAGCAGACCCCTGTTTTAAAGAGCGCGCGCATCTTGATCGTTCATGGTGGTATAGACTGGGCGGGCGCTATCGTTTCTTTGCTGATAGTGAAAGATACGTGATGCGTCAGAAGAGTCATTGCCACATCTTATTACTTTCGCCAATTGAGAAACCTGTATTCAAGCGCTGGTATCACACTGAAGACTCACGCTTTCATCAGTTACCACCCAATATCCCTGTAGAACGATTTGCCAATATCGTACGCCAGGATGCACGCTCCCGATTAAGGCACGAGTTCAAGCTGCCACAAGATGCGAATGTGGTTCTTTTTGTCGGGTCGGCTTTTGTCAGAAAAGGCCTTGATCGTGCTATCGAAGCATTAGCCAAACTGCCTGATGAGATTAGATCAAAAACCTGGTTGCTCGCTGTTGGTGAGGATGAGCCTGAAGGCATGCGTGATCTTGCTGCAAAGTTAAAAGTCGCCAGTCGCGTGATCGTCACTGATGGCCGCACTGATATACCCGAATTAATGATGGGAGCTGATCTGTTAGCCCATCCTGCGCGCTCAGAACTGGCTGGTCTTGTGATCGTAGAGGCTTTGACTGCGGGTTTGCCTGTCTTGGTCACTGGCAATTGTGGATATGCTTTTCATGTGGCTGATGCGAAGGCAGGTATCGTGTTGGCTTCTCCATATCAACAGTCAGACTGCGATGCGGCTTTAATTAAGATGCTTGATCGTCGCTTGTTGGATGAGTTTAGCGATGCGGGGAAACGGTATACCCAAAATATTGCTGATACGACATCCCTTACTTATGAGGCGGATTTGATCGAACGATTGGCCGCAGAAAAGAAAATGGCAAAACAGATGGCATCATCAAGCGAGGTAGATTGATGTCAGTGAAAAAAACGGCTCAACGCGAATTCATCGCCCCTGAAATTAAAACTGCGCTGCCTGAAGGCGATACTTTTTCCAAGCTGATGGCGATGGATGGCGAAGTTTTTCGCGATATGCCGGGTAGAAAAACGATCAAAGTCGATTTGGCGGGCCAGTCTTATTTCATCAAGCAGCATTTCGGCGTGGGCTGGGGCGAGATATTCAAGAACTTGACGACATTTCGTTTACCCATCATCGGTGCCGGGACTGAGTGGCAGGCGATCCAGACGTTTGACTCGATAGGTATCCCAACCACGCAAGGGGTCGCTTATGGCGAGCGTGGCTTTAACCCTGCTACGCAAAAGTCCTTTGTAGTAACCCGTGACCTTGGCGATATCACCTCGCTTGAGGATATTGGGTTTGAGTGGAAGAAAAATCCTCCCCCCGAAAGCTTTAAGCGAAAGCTGATTCTCGAGGTCGCTAAGATCGCTAGAGCCTTGCATGACAATGGGATGAATCATCGTGATTTTTATATCTGCCATTTTTGCCTTGATAACCCAAAACTGAATCATGGTGAGATATATCTATACCTTATCGATCTGCACCGGGTGGGTATTCGCGATACGATCAAGCCGAAGGATCGTATGAAAGATATAGCGGCGCTATATTTCTCGGCAATGGATATCGGTTTGAATACACGTGATTACCTGCGGTTCTTACGCGCATATCGTCAAAAACCATTACGCGATATTTTTGATGATGAAAAATCTTTCTGGCATAAAGTGCGTGCACGGGCAGATAAACTGTACGTGAAATTTCATGCCAAAACACCTAAGTAAATCTGTGGGAGAATTTTAAGGTGACGGTGTATATCGCACCCGATAAAGCGCAGTTATTGGCGGCACATCGGCTGGATAATTTTGATTCTGTCTGGGATTACCAAGGGGAGTGGTTTGAACCACCTAACCAACGACGTGGTGGATGGAGCGGCGTAAATCGAGTTGCGTTGCCGGAGGCTAATGCAACGGATTATGCTGTATTCCTAAAACGTCAGCAGAATCATCAACGGCGTACGGGACGTCATCCTATTGCGGGTGTACCGACATTTTTGCGGGAGTTCAGTATGCTGCTTTACCTGCAAACACAGGCTGTGCCCGCACCCAAGCCCGTATTCTTCGCTAAAAGAAAAGTGAACAGTGATCAGCAAGCTATCCTGATGACAGAGGCTTTAACGAATTATTTGCCCCTTAATCAAGTGACGGAGCAAATGTTTGCTAATGGTATGCCTTCCCAGAAAACACAACGTGTACTAATCGATGCTGTCGCTATCATGGTGCGTAAGTTGCACGTTGCTGGCGTACAGCATCGCGCACTCTATCCAAAACATATTTTTGTACGCCTAAATGCCGATAAACCAGCTGATGTAGCGGTGATCGACCTTGAGAAATCACGCATTACGTTTTGGGATTTTTATCGTACGTATATCGATCTTGCTGCTTTGAACCGTCATGCAGTGTTTTGGAGTCGTACCAAACGGCTCTATTTTTTCAAGCAATATCTTGGTGTTAAGCGCTTGAATCGCTGGCATAAATTTCTCTGTCGTTTGATCTATAAGCGCTCGCAACGGGGTTCCACTTGTGCTTAAAAAAGATATCAATGCAGATTTGATTGCGTTGTCGCGTACAGGGTTAGGCGAATTCCACCTTGGTCTTGCTGATGGATCTACCCTGGAATCGTCACGCATCGTTAGGCGGGTGCCCGGGCGGCGTATTGTTTGTTTCGGGCAATGGCGTGGTCAGGCTGTATATGCCAAGATTTTCCTAGGTAAGAGTGGATACCGTTACGCTGAGCGTGACCTTCAGGGCGTCAAGCTTTTAGAGCAAGCGAAAGTCAATACTCCGGCAGTGCTTTATCATGGGGCTGATGTTGACCAGCACACGAAAATCCTTATCTTTGCTGCTGTAGCGCAAAGCCAGAATGCCGAAGATATCTGGCAGACACTGAAAGATGGGCAACGGTTTTTATTGGCGCAATCGTTGGTTCGTGAGGTTGCCTATCACCACAATGCAGGCATTTTGCAGACGGATTTATACCTGAAGAACTTTCTAGTAGAAGGTGAAAAGATATATACGATCGATGGTGATGCAATTAAGCGTTTACCAAACATATTCACAGATAAATGCGCACTAAGGAATCTTGCTGTATTAATGTCCAAATTTGATGTGTTGGAATGCGAGGCTTGGTGCCATGAGTTAGTTGCAACGTATTTAAGTGCACGTAAAAAACAGCTTTTGATTGATGAGCGTTCTTTAAAACACGATATATGGTCTCATCGCCAAGCAGTAGTAAAGGGATATGCCGATAAAAAAGTTTTTCGGCAATGTACCGATGTTTCAGTGAGCAGGACTTTTAAGCGGTTCTTGGCAGTTTCTAGCAAGTTCTATCATCCGCAATTGTTAGATGCCTTAATCGACCCTGATGCTCTTCTTGAGTCAGCTAATAGCCAAAAGCTGAAAAGTGGAAATACCTGTACCGTTGCCTTGACCAAAATTGGTGCCGATGAAATCGTCGTTAAACGATACAATATCAAAAGTTTCTGGCATGCATTAGGACGCGCATTCAGGGTCAGTCGTGCCGCTAAGTCATGGACAAATGCGCACCGTTTGCAGATGTATCGTATCCTTACAGCGCCGCCCATCGCGCTTCTGGAGTGTCGTTTTGGCATTGTTCGACGGCACGCTTATTTGTTAGCCGAGAATATCGCTGCGCCTGATGTCGCAGAATATTTTTCTGCTGCAGATAGTAGCGCAGAAAGTTGGGCGGATAAAAAAAATGCAGCCAGAAATATCGCATCGATGTTTTATAAGCTGAATTTGCTTAAAATCACGCATGGTGATTTTAAGGCAACCAACATCAAGATAGTCGGCAACGAACCGTTGCTGATCGATCTGGATAGTATGCGTGAGTATCGTTACCGATGGATGTTCGAGCGTCAGCATATACGTGATATACGCCGATTTATGAGAAACTGGCAGCATCAGCCGGAGGTTCGGCAATTGCTGTTAGATGCATTTAATGACATATACAAGGATGCCAGATTGTTAACGCTTTCTGGTGTCGCAACAAGGTAAGGCGAAAAAAGTAATGATTATTTTAGGTTTGTCTGGGGCTTTGGGGCATGACTCCTCTGCGGCTATTCTGGTTGATGGGAAAATTATCGCTGCGGCTGAGGAAGAGCGATTCACTCGCGATAAGCACGCCAAGAACACATTTCCTTATGAGGCTGCAAAATACTGTTTGAAAGAGGCTGGTATCACGCCTGACCAAGTCGATATCGTTGCTTTTCCTTACGCAGAGATCCCGCTGACATCAAAGGCGCGCTGGCATTATGCTAAGCGCTACTGGTATGCGCCTGATCGCGCACTAGACGCCATATTCAATGGTAATCGCCGTTTCCGCCGTAACCGAGACAAGTCATTGAAGTTAATGGCCGATCTTGGCATTAATAAAGCGCGTTTTGTGCCAGTCGAACATCATCTTGCGCATGCGAGTAGTGCCTACCACCTAAGCGGATTCAAGGAAAAAACAGCCATCGTCGGTATTGATGGCAAGGGTGAGTACGCCACTACTTTCTTCGGCTACGGTGAAAATGGCAAGATACACAAGATTAAGGAGTTCTATGATCCTGACTCACTGGGCGGTATGTATGGTGCAATCACCGAGTATCTTGGGTTTGAGATGCTCGATGGTGAATTTAAAGTCATGGGCATGGCGCCTTATGGCGATGCCAGCAAATACGATCTATCACGTCTGGTCAGTTTTAAAGATGGTGAATTGAAGATCAATACGGATTTCGTCAATGTCGTCGGTCTGCGCCGTTACAAAGAAAAAGGTAAAGGCTATTACTTCACGCCAGAATTGATCGAATGGTTGGGCCCTAAGCGTGAAGGCGATGAGATCGATGATCCGTACATTCACTACGCAGCCTCTGTGCAGCAACTGCTTGAAGATGTCGCTTTGCAGATGATCGACTATTACCTAGGCGATATCATCCGCGAGACGGGACGTATTGCGATGGCCGGCGGCGTGGCACTTAATGTCAAATTGAATCAGCGCATCATTGCGATGCCGCATGTAAAAGAACTATTTGTGCAACCCGCCTCTGGCGATGCGGGCACGGCATTAGGGGCTGCAAGTTTTGTTGCTGCAGATGTCGGTGAGACGGTCGAGCCGATGCGCCATGCCTATCTCGGACCATCCTTTACAAATGAGGAATGTGCTGCTGCTTGTGAAAGCCACCCTAAAAAACCGGAATTCCAACGTGTTGATAATGGGGCTATCAAAGCTGCTGAGTTGTTGGCAGCAGGTAATCCGCTTGCGTGGTTTCAAGGGCGCATGGAATTTGGACCGCGTTCACTAGGCTGCCGTAGCATCTTAGGTGATCCAAGTCACCCCGGTGTTGCAGATCGCATCAATGCGCAGATCAAGTATCGTGAAAGATGGCGCCCATTTTGCCCAAGCATGTTGGATCGGGTGGCTGAGGATATCTTGCAGACCAACCATCCTGCGCCTTATATGACGTTCACGTTCGATGTGGCTGACCATTGGAAACCACGTATTCCAGAAGTGGTGCATGAGGATGGTACTGCGCGCGCGCAAGTTGTTACTAAAGAGACTAATCCTCGTTATTACGCACTCATTGAAGAATTGGAGCGTTTACGCGGTGTGCCTGTGGTGTTGAACACCTCATTGAACCGCCGTGGCGAACCGATGATCTGTAGCCCTGAAGACGCGCTCAATATGTTTTATGGGTGTGATCTTGAATACTTGATGATGGAGGATATTCTAGTGACGAAGGCCTGACGCTAAGGCCTTTCTGCCAGCATTTCCAGATACTTTCCTAAATACCCTTTATTTGACGATGGGCTCTGTTTTAGAGGATAATTCAATGTTTTATCAAAGCCGTTTTTGTCCATGAAACAATCCCTCATCGAAGTCACGCAGCGCATTCAGGAACGGAGCGCGCCAACCCGTAAGGCATATCTACAAAGGGTTGAGCATGCTATCCATACGCCACGCGGTGCTGACCGCCTCGGCTGTGCTAACGTGGCTCATGCTTTTGCCGCCTTACCCGCTAATGACAAACTTCGCGTAGTGGCCCAGAAAGCGCCTAACATCGGTGTGGTCACGGCTTATAACGATATGCTCTCTGCCCATCAGCCTTATGAGCGCTTCCCGGATATCATTCGAGATGAAGCGCGTAAATGGGGTGCTACAGTGCAAGTTGCAGGTGGCGTGCCTGCGATGTGTGATGGTGTTACACAAGGTGAACCAGGCATGGAACTCAGCCTGTTCTCTCGCGATACCATTGCGATGGCTACGGCTGTTTCCCTCTCCCATGATGTGTTTGATGCGGCGTTATTGCTTGGTGTCTGTGACAAGATCGTGCCCGGTCTATTGATTGGTGCGCTGCAATTCGGTCATCTGCCCTGTGTGTTTGTCCCAGCCGGGCCAATGAGCACTGGCATCGATAACACCACAAAATCCAAAGTACGTGAAAAATACGCGCAGGGGCTCGTTGGCCGTGATGAGTTGCTGGCCTCAGAATCTGCTGCCTATCATGGGGCAGGCACCTGTACGTTTTACGGTACAGCGAATAGTAACCAGATGCTGCTTGAAGCTATGGGCTTGCATGTGCCGGGCGCAGCATTTATCCATCCGCATGCTGGTCTACGTGAAGAGCTTACGCGTGAATCTGTGCGTACGGTGCTTTCTATCATCCAAAATCAGCGTTTCACGCCTATCGGCCAATTGGTGAATGAGAAGGTGATCGTCAACGCGATGGTTGCCCTTTTGGCGACTGGTGGCTCAACCAATCATGTGATTCATTGGGTGGCTGTAGCACGTGCCGCAGGTATTATTATCGATTGGACTGATTTCTCTGATCTTTCAGACAACACGCCATTGCTTGCTCGCGTCTATCCGAACGGTAAGGCCGACGTGAACGAATTCCAGAATGCGGGTGGTCCTGGTTTTGTCATCCGTGAATTATTGGATGCAGGTTATATGCACAGCGATGTTTCATCTGTGGTGATCGGTGGTTTGCGAGATTTCTGTAAACAGCCAGCGCTTTTTGAGGGTGAAGGCTTATGTTGGGTCGATTTGCCAGAGCAAACGCCAGACGATACGATCGTGCGTAACACAGAGCGCCCATTTAGTGAGTCTGGCGGTTTAAAACTGCTTACCGGTAATTTGGGGCGTGGCGTGATCAAGATATCCGCTGTGCCTGAGGACCGGCAGATCATCGAAGCGCCGGCTATTATTTTTAATGGCCAGGAAGAGTTATTGGCAGCCTTTGAAAATGGTGAATTAGAGCGTGACTTCGTTGCTGTCGTACGCTTCCAAGGTCCAAGTGCTAACGGTATGCCTGAACTACACAAATTAACACCGCCTTTATCTGTATTGCAAGGTAAAGGTTTTATGGTCGCTATCGTCACCGATGGTCGTATGAGTGGTGCATCAGGCAAAGTGCCTGCGGCGATTCACGTAAGCCCGGAGGTCACCTCCGGCGGCCCGCTTGGCAAAGTGCGCGATGGCGATATCATCCGCCTCAATGGGGTAGTCGGTACATTGAATGCATTAGTAGATTCAGATGAATGGGCTAAGCGTGAAGTTGTGACCATTAGCGACCAGCAACGTAATGGTAATGGTCATGGCATGGGTCGTGAGCTATTTGGCGGTATGCGCAAAAACGTATTAAGTGCAGAACAGGGCGCAGTAACTTGGCTATAACGGTTGACCAAAGCAATCAATTGCCAGTAAAAAAATAAGTTAATTAAACGACAGGTGTCAATATGAATACATTAGATTTAGCGAATTACGGCCCGGTTATCCCAGTGATCGTCATCAATAAAGTCGAAGATGCAGTGCCTATGGCTGAAGCTTTGTTGGCTGGTGGCATCAAAGTGCTAGAGGTAACATTGCGTACGCCAGTGGCTTTACAAGCGATGGAGGCTATTGCCAAAGCCGTACCTGATGCGATTCTCGGTGCTGGTACAGTGCGAAATATTAAAGATGCTCAAGCGGCAAAAGATGTCGGCTGTACATTCGCCGTGAGCCCAGGTTATACAAGCGAGCTTGGTCTGGCTGCACGCCGAATTGGTTTGCCCTTATTGCCAGGTGTTTCGACTGGTAGCGAGATCATGCAGGCCAATGCGGATGATTATTTCTTTCTCAAGTTATTCCCTGCTGTAGCAGTCGGCGGCATTAATTTATTAAAAGGTTTTTCTGGCCCGTTCGGTGATGTGAAATTCTGCCCGACTGGTGGCGTTACGGTTGAGTCTGCACCACAATTTCTGGCTTTGCCTAACGTTGTAGTGTGTGGTGGCACATGGTTGACGCCTGCTGATGCAGTGGCTAAGAAAGATTGGGCACATATCACTAAGCTTGCGCGTGAAGCGAGCGCCATTAAGGCTGCCTAGTTTAGTAAGCACTAACTTTTAAGTGACTTTGAACGTGAGAAATCAACCTGCACTGAGCAGCTATTTTGCTTACTGCAGGTTTTTTAACGGGCATTAAATGCGCGATATCAAACCATATAAAACACTAGTTTTTGATTGTGATGGCGTTATCCTCAATTCCAATCAGCTGAAGATTGAAGCTTATTATGCAACGGCCAAGAACTATGGCGCAGATGATATGCAGGCTCAAGCGTTAGTGGATTATCACATTAAGTTGGGCGGTATTTCACGCTTCGTCAAGTTCGACTATTTTCTAAAAAGTATTCTTCAAACCACCGTGACCGATGATGCGATTCAAGCCTTATTACTCGATTTTGGTAAAGAGGTAGAGCGGAGGTTACTGCATTGCGAAATCGCACCCGGATTGGAAATTCTACGAAATGAAACATCGGATATTCCATGGATGATGATTTCTGGCGGTGATCAAAATGAACTCCGTAAGATCCTAGCGATTAGAAAAATCGATCATTACTTTGATGCAGGGATTTTCGGTAGCCCTGATAATAAAGATCAAGTATTGGCTCGTGAAGGCTCGACAGGAAATTTACAGATGCCTGCATTATTCATGGGTGATAGCCGCTATGACCATGAGTCTTCTACACGGGCTGGGTTGGATTTTATCTTCATGAGCGACTGGACGGATTTCCCTGAATGGGAAACCTATTGCGCCGAACATGGCATATCGATTCTCAAGAATGTCGGCATGTTAAGAAAAGACTGTTCGAACAATGTCTGACTCTTCTTTTGAACAAATAAAGAGCACGCCACGATGGACATGGCGGACCATCGCAAGCCATCTATTAGTTAAAGATGCATATGACCATATCTGCGCGCAGGCTGAAGTGCTTGAGCAAGACAAACATGGCATCAAGGTCTTACGTTTGGTTGATGACGATATACTCAAGATATTCAGGGTAAAGCGTTTAATCAGTAGCGCCAGCATCTATTCTTATGCGCGCCAATTTTGTCGAAATGCTGCGCGGCTTCAAGTGTTAGGTATACCCACTGTTCAGATCAAACAGCTTTATCATTTTGCAGACTCAAAGAATTCTGCTGTGCTTTATCAGCCATTGCCGGGGAAAACGATACGCCAGTTGATCGCGGCTAATGAGGCCGATGATGCATTATTTAGGCATCTGGGAGCATTTGTGGCCAGGCTTCATTACCTTGGCATTTACTTTAGGTCGTTACATTTCGGTAATATCGTCCTTACACCAGAACATCAATTGGGGCTGATTGATATTGCGGATATGAGTATTTTTCCCTGGAAGTTAGGCAATGTACGGCGCGAAAGAAATTTTCGTCATCTGGTCAGGGTAAAAGAGGACTGGGTGGGATTAAATGACAGTTGCAGAATAGCCTTCCTAGAAGGATATGAAAGCGCAAGTGCATATCGTCCTAGTAGTCATCTTTTACTAGATCAGAAGCAAGATCATTAAACGATATGCTAACCCCATCATTTATGCCTAAATTTCAATCTGTTACTGTCATTATCGTTAATTACAATACCGCTAAATATATTACGGGTTGTATCGACTCCCTATTTAAGCAGCGTGGGGTAGAGCTTCAGGTAATTGTCGTCGATAACGCAAGCCATGATAACAGTGTCGTTCTATTGCAGCAGCGGTATGCAGAGCGCATCCATTTGATTCAAAGTAGTGAGAACTTGGGTTTTGGCCGGGCAAATAATCTTGCGGCCACGCATGCTACTGGCGATTTTTTATTATTGTTGAATCCCGATGCTCTGCTCACTGATAGTGAAGCAATTATTGAATTGATTGCTTTTATGACGCAGTCGCAGGGGTATGGCATGGTTGGCCCTGCGATATATGAGCCTAGAAAGCACAAAGTCGTTAAGCCCAGAATGAGTTACCCGTTGCAGAAGCAACTAAAAGCCACGTATAAGTTAAATGGTTTGCCAGGAAGCATAGCCTGGCTTTTGGGTGCCTGTCTGCTGACGAAAACTTCGATATACCGCCAGATTGATGGATTTGATCCGGATTTCTTCTTATATGGAGAGGATGTCGATATTTGCTTGAGAATAAGGCTGGCTGGATATGCCTTGGGTTATGCGGATGATGTGAGAATAGAGCATGTTGCTGGAGCTAGTGAAGTAGGGGCGGTTTCTTATGAAAAATGGTTGCGTAAGAAACGAGGCTATTACCTTTTTTGCAAGAAGCATTATGCTCGAGAGGATATTCTCCGTATTGTGAAGACCGTGGTGCGTGGCATAAAAACCAATCTCTTTTTTCTGAGGCTTGCTGGAAGGTTAAAGCTTAAAAAAGAGTCGGTTATCAAAGAGCGAACCGATAGGCTGATGGCGACATTAACTGCCGCCAATGAATTAATCGAGTGATTATTCTGTTTATTGGTTGATGTTGGTTATTTAATCTTGGATAAGATAATAATCTTGGGTTTATTTTTAGAAGTAAATTCCTTGATGATCTTGTAGTCAAAATGATTGAGCAAATACGCTTGCTGTTCTGGCTTTTCTTTCGGGATATGGATGACTAGGAAATCGTGTTGTGTGAGCGAGCCATCATTGATCGCGCGTTCTACCATGTCCCAATAAGCTACGCCTCGTTGGCCTAGCGGTAGGTCTGCGTAATATCTTAATCTTGCATTATCGTAGAATATTTTCTGGTCACTTTTTGCATATGCTTGAACCCACGTAACAGCCTCTTTCTCATATGCGTAGCCATGTCGTTTGGGTTGAAAGATATGGGCGAGATTCAGGCATGCCAGAATCGCGATTAGGGCTAATATCCATGTAGCCTTTTTATTGTCTTTACTGATCTTCGCCTTTTCATACAGCGCAGCCAAGCTAAATGACGCGAATGTCATCACAATAAAAGCGACAGGGATGGCATACCTTCCTGCCAATATAAAATTGGCCAGCAAGCTGATCAGCATATTCACAATAGAGATGACGCCAGCCCAGATGAGCACTGTTCGCGCTTCTGCACTGATCTGCACATTCTTTAATTTCGATTGAAATGCACTAAGCAAAAAGCTTATCCAGCCAGCTGTGCCTGTTACTTTTCCAAAAATGACAGCGAGCATGGTGAGCAGCAGGCCTTGCATGCCGTAATCGGATAAGAACTCTCCTAGAACCTGCTTTCCTATGGTGTGTGCTTTATCAGTGAGCCCTTGTGAGATCTGAATATATACGTGATGTATATAGGAGAAGATGATTTGAATCTGTTTGATGTTGCTATTCTCTAATGAAGTCATCGTCAGCAAAATGCCTGCGATGACGACAATACCAATCAAACTAAGCGAATATGCGGATAATAATTGGTAAAAACGTTGGGTCAGAGTGCGCTGCGGCTGGAGCATAATGGCTAGCGGCATTAATGCTAGAAATGTCAGCCCCTCAGTTCTGAATAAGGTCGCGATGATGCATGTGATTTGCCATGCCAGTGCATGTCTCTGAGTATTGTCGCGATAGAATTGCAGAAAATATCCCGAACTGATTAGAATAAATGCCCAAAAACCCTGATCACGCAAAATCAATGGCAGGGTATCACCAATAATATAGGTATTGCTAAATAGCAGGATTGCTCCGGCAATCACTGTGGTATCCGTTCCGCCCGCTAACCGGATAAGCCGAATGAATGCATAGGTGGTAAGCGCAAAAAAAACAATCGAGAGTAAGTGTGCCGATGTTTCTAAAGTCAGGCTGGTCAGCATACTCAGTACTGCAACAAGTGCTGAGTAGAATGGCCATGGATAAAGATTTAACCCTGCGGCCCATTCATGGTGGGAGAAGTACTTTGCTACTTCAAGATACAGTACGGCATCATCATTGATTCTTCCCTGCTCCAAACAAATGACTGTCCATGTCACTGTCATCGCGAGCAGAATAAGTGCTACATCCAGCCAATTATCAACAACACCGAATATTTTTTTTGATAGCATGGTTATTTAATCGCGTTTTCAGGAAGCCAGATTGAGCGTTCGCGCAATGCGATCAGGGTATAAATGTTTTAAGCAGTTTAAATGCCCAAGTGGGCACTCTCTTTTAAAACATGGGCTGCATTCCAGATTCAGGTAATGTACAACGGCTTTGCTACTCATGGGGGGCGTATGGTGGGGGTCAGATGAGCCATATATTGCAGACAGTGGCTTATCTAATGCTGCTGCGACGTGCATAAGCCCAGAGTCGTTACTGACAATGGCCGAGCATAAAGACATCAGGTCTACTGCTTCACCCAGCTTTGTTTTTCCGCCCAAGTCCAAACACTGACGATTGGTAAGCTGGTTGATTTGCTGAATCACGGGAATATCTTTTTCTGAGCCGAATAGCCAGACACTCCATTCATTTGCCAATGCTTCATTAGCGACTTCTGCGTAATATTCCGCAGGCCAGCGCTTTGCCTCCCCATATTCTGCCCCTGGACATAAGCCCAGGATTTTTGATCCGGATGGTACATGGTTAAGCCGTTTAAGCGTTGCTATGGCATTTTCCGGGTTTGCGATAATGTGTGGGATAGGTAAATCAGTAGGGAGTGTCTGAGTTTTTGATAATCCCAATGTGACAAATCGATCTACGGTACGCGGCAGTTTCTTTTTATCCAATGGGCGAATGTCATTTAGCAGCCCGTATCTTTTTTCTCCCAGAAACCCGGTACGTGTAGGGATATTGGCGGCAAATGGCAGGATGGCTGATTTTAATGAGTTAGTGAGTAGAATCGCCTGAGCATAGCCTTTTTTTCTTAGCTGGCGGCCAAAGCGGATACGCTCCCCAAGTGCAAGCTGACCGTGTTTGAATGGCAAGGCTATGCCTTCATGTACTTCTGGCATACGCTCAAGTAAGGGCAGTGTCCATGCAGGCGCTGCGACATCGATCTCGCAGTTGGGATTATTCGCTTTTAATGTTTTGAACAGACTTTGTGCAAGTACCATGTCACCTACCCACGATGGACCGAGTACCAATATTTTCTCTTGTGAAGAATATTGCGCAGTCATGTGCTCAGGAGGCGAGTTTTTCTATGATGCGACTTGTGCTGCGTCCCGGGACGATGGGAATCAACGCGACTTTCCCACCCCACGCTTTGACCTCATTGCCACCGACTACCTGATCTTCGGAGTAGTCGTTACCTTTGACAAGCACGTCAGGCCGCACGGCATCGATGAGCGCAAGCGGAGTATCTTCATCGAATAGGATGACTGCATCTACAGACTCGAGTGCGGCAATGACACGAGCCCGATCATTTTCATGTACTACCGGGCGGCTAGGGCCTTTTAAGGCGCTCACTGAACGATCCGTATTGAGGCCAAGAATCAGGCGGTCACCGGTTTTTCTGGCTGCTTCAAGATAGGTAACATGTCCTGCGTGTAACAAGTCAAAACATCCATTGGTGAATACGATTTTTTCGCCGGCACCGCGCCAGATATTGACGCGTGCTTTCAGATTTTCAAGATCACAAATCTTGCTTGTCTGTGCTGTGGAGTCACGGAGCATTAGTTCGCTCATTAACTCTTCGCGTGTGATAGGTACGGTGCCTACTTTACCAACGACAATGCCTGCTGCGATATTCGCTAGCGTAATGGCATCTGCATGACTCAGACCGTATATCAAGCCTGCAGCAAGTGTAGAGATGACGGTGTCACCAGCGCCGGAAACATCGAATACCTGTTTTGCCGTAGCCGGAATGTGTTGTGTCTGGTTTGCCTCGATAACGCTGATGCCTTCTTCTCCGCGAGTAACTGCAAGAAATTCCAGGCTCAGGGATTCGCTTAACTTCTTTGCTTCTGACAAAAGTAATGCGGTATCTTTTGCATTCACCGCGCAGGCCTCAGCGGTTTCTTTCTTATTCGGCGTCAGGGCAGTAGCGCCGCGGTATTTGCTGTAATCCTTGCCTTTTGGGTCAACTAATACTGGAATATTTAGTTTTTTGCATTCAGTAATCACTGACTGGCAGATGGATTCGCTTAAAACACCTTTTGCATAATCTGAAAGAATCACAATGGCTGGGTGTTCTTGAATCTGCTTCAGGATCAAGGTAGATAAATCCGTAGATTCCTTTGAAGTAAATGTCTCACGGCTTTCCTGATCCAAGCGCATCATCTGCTGATGCCCACCCAAAATGCGGGTTTTGGTGACAGTCGGGCGGAAAGATGACTTTAAAATGGCTTCTGTTGTAATGCCTGTTTCGCGTAATAGTGTCGAGAGCAGTTCACCATCCGTATCTTGTCCAGTGCAACCTGATATCTTGGTGGTGATGCCTAGTTTTGCCAGATTGACGGCAACATTTGCCGCGCCGCCTGCGCGAATATTTTGCTCTTTCAATAAGACGATAGGAACAGGTGCCTCAGGTGATATGCGCTCAACTTCGCCCATCATGTAGCGATCAAGCATTAAATCGCCAATAACCAGTGCCCATTTATCTTTTTTTGTAAAATCGTTACGCACGACCTCAAGCAAGTGTTGCGACATGGGTTAATCTGCCTCCAGCAAATCGCAAAGGCTATGGCCGATCAATATGTGGGCCTCTTGGATTCGTGGCGTATCGCTGGATGGCATGATGAGGTTAAAGTCGCACAAGCTTGCAAGTTTGCCGCCACTGCCTCCGGTTAAGCCAACAGTTTTGGCACCTATCTGCTTTGCTTTTTCTATGCCGCGTACGACGTTGGCGCTATTGCCTGAGGTGGTGATGCCGATAACGACATCCAGCGGCGAGCATAAAGCCTCGACTTGGCGTGAAAAGATAAATTCAAATCCGTAATCGTTACCAATTGATGTGATGATGGAGGTATCAGTCGTCAACGCGATGGATGGCAATCCCGGGCGTTCTTTTTTATAACGGCCGACGATTTCGGCCGCAATGTGTTGTGCATCAGCGGCGCTACCGCCATTGCCCATCAGCAATATCTTGCCGCCGTGTTTTAAACACGCGCGTAATTCATCAGCAACCGCGCTGATTGTTGGAATCAGTGCATCCAGTTTGGTAATCACCGCTTGGTGTTCGGCAAATGCGGCGCGTAGATTTTCAATATTATTCAAGAGTGGCCTTAAATGAATTAGCAGTATGGGTCTGGCTGCGTCAGGTAGTTTTGCACATAATCACGCACCCCGTCTTCTAATGTTTGGAATGGCTGAGTGTAACCAGCAGCAAGCAGTTTGGACATGTCGGCTTCGGTAAAATATTGATATTTCCCATGCAGGTCTTGCGGCATATCGATGTAAGTAATGCTTGGCTGCTTATTCAAGCTTTTCATCACAGCAGTCGCCAGATCTTTAAAAGCACGGGCTTTGCCAGTGCCGATATTGTAGATGCCTGAGGTGCCTTTTTTCATTAAAAAGTGCACGACGACAGCGGCAGCATCTTTGACGTAAACGAAATCACGTAGTTGCATACCATCTTCATAGCCTTTTTTATGGCTTTTGAATAGCTTGACTGTGCCATGCTCATTGAATTGATTAAAGCTATGCAAGGCTACACTTGCCATGCGCTCTTTATGATATTCGTTAGGGCCATATACATTAAAGAACTTGAACCCGTACCAATGAGGTGGTGTTGCAGCCCCTGCTTTTACTTGCGCCAAAGCCCATTGGTCAAAAAACTGTTTCGAGTAACCATAGCCGTTCAGAGGGCGTAGCGTATTCGTCTTGCTTTCATCATCAATATAACCTTGTCCACCATCGCCATAGGTTGCAGCCGAGCTAGCGTAGATGAACGGTACTTTGTTTTTGGCGCACCATGACCAAAGGTCTTGGCTATAGCGAATATTGTCCTGTACCAGCTTGTTGAAATCACGTTCAGTGGTGGCGCTGATGGCGCCCATATGGATCACGGCATCAATATCGCTGGCATTCTCAAGCCAAGGCAATAATTCATCTTTATCAAGATAATTTGCATATTGGCGATGACATAGGTTCTGCCATTGGTCAGGATGATTTATTCGGTCAACAATGACGATGTCTTCTCGACCTAGTATGGTGTTGAGGTGCCAGGCAATCACGCTGCCTATCATGCCTGCGCCGCCAGTAATTACAATCATCCGATTAATCCAGAGTTTCTATATCTTAATTGATGGGGGTTAAGTGTGTTATTTTCAACCGCACTGTTTCACCTGCTTACAAGCCTTGTAGTATAACAAATAGGTTCGATTTTTCTTTGCGCTATTTCTTTGTTACCCAGCCTTGCAGATTCTCCAATGCGATATCGCACATGGCATCTATCCATGAGTCACGCTCGTTCAGTGCCGGTATGTAGTTGAACTCGCCACCACCGCTTTGGATGAAGCTGGCTTTGCCTTCCATGGCGATCTCTTCAAGAGTCTCTAAGCAATCACCTGAGAATCCCGGGCAAATCACGTCGATGCGTTTAAGTTTCTTTTTACCCAGCTCTATCAACATAGGAGCCAAGTAAGGTTTCAGCCATTCAGCTTTGCCGAAGCGTGATTGAAAAGCGATCACGAATTGTTCTTCTGAGAGCCCCAATGTTTGGGCTAACAGCTTACCCGTCGTTTGACACTCTGAATAATAAGTATCGCCTTTATCTATCGTGTACCGGGGTACGCCATGAAAACTCATGATGAGCTTATCTGGGCGGCCATTTTCACTCCAGTAGGCGCGTACGCTTTGTGCCAAAGCTTCTATATACGCAGGGTGTGTGTGGTAATCGCGAATCACCCTAATAGCGGGCACATTGCGCGTATGGTGAAGTGTATGCCATACCGCATCCATTGCTGAGGCACTACTGCTTGCCGCATATTGAGGATAAAGCGGAAACACCAATATCTTGTTACAGTTCTTGGCTTTCAGTTTTTCAATCGCAGATTCAACGGATGGGTTGCCGTAACGCATGCCATATTCCACCGCATAGGGCGATTCTATTTTCGTGCTTAGAAAGCCTTCTAATAATTTAGCCTGTTTGCGCGTATGTACAAACAAGGGCGAGCCTTCATCTGTCCATATCTGCGCGTATTTCTCGGCAGATTTCTTCGGGCGGATATTCAGAATAATGCCATTCAGTATCAACCACCAGATCGCACGCGGAATCTCAACTACACGCCTATCACTTAAAAACTGTTTGAGATACGGTCTGAGTGCTTGCCCAGTGGGAGCATCGGGTGTGCCAAGGTTGATAAGTAGAATGCCGGTGCGAGCCGGCTGGCCTGGCGTTACTGGAGATTCTTTTTTGTAATAGGCCATTAGTTGTTTGAAAGCGCGTTTGAGAGTAGTTTTGCGGTAATGTCCACGATAGGGATCACACGCTCGTAAGCCATGCGGGTCGGCCCGATAACACCGAGCGTACCAATGGTTTGACCGTGAGACTCATATGATGCAGTTACCATGCTGCACTCATCTAATGGCAAATAACCTGACTCGCCGCCGATGAATATCTGGATGCCATCAGCACGCTGGCTGTTATCAAGTAATTGCATGAGTGATGTGCGGCGTTCGAAAATCTCAAAGAGTTTGCGTAGCGATGTGACATTGGCGGATAAGTCATCTACTTGTAATAGATTGCGCTCGCCGGAGATCACGACATTATCTTTATCCTCACTCAAGACTTTTCCGCTGGCATCCAGTGCCGCGGTCATTAAGCGTGTCATGTCAGATTGCATCTGTTTCAACTCTTCATGCAATTTCTTCTGTACCTGCTCGAACGTACTGCCTGCGTAGTTCTGGTTAAAGAAGTTAGTCGCCTGCGTCAGCTCGCTTGCCGAATACGTTTTTTCAGTAACCACTATACGGTTCTGCACATTGCCATCAGACGTGACGATGATGACGAGGATGCGTTTTTCAGATAAAGGCAGGAACTCAAGGTGCTTAAAGGCAATGCTTTTACGCTTAGGTATCATTACTACCCCAGCGAATTGGGTCAATGTAGAGAGCATGCTGGCAGCCGATGCGATCAGCTCTTGTGGATCAGGGGAGGTCAGCTCACTTTCCAGTCGCTGGATTTCCTGACTGTGCAGTGGCTGTACCGTCAGTAGTGTGTCGACAAAGAATCGATAGCCCAGTTGCGTTGGCACGCGCCCAGCGGATGTGTGTGGGCTGGCGATGAAGCCATGTTCCTCAAGGTCCGACATCACATTGCGGATAGTCGCTGGGCTTAAGTCCAGCCCCGAGCGCTGTGATAGGGTGCGAGAGCCTACTGGCTGACCATCACTAATGTAATGTTCTACCAAGGTCTTAAGTAAGATTTGCGCGCGCTTATCTATCATCTGAGTGAGGTGCTGAGGCGGCCAAGTGTGTCATGAAGTAAAGAAAATTATCCGGTACATATACATATCGCGCAATATCTTTATGCACCGCTTCTATGTAAATGGCTTATATGATTAAATGCATGCCATGAAAAGTGCATTCCAGACTGTTGCGCTCATAGGCAAATACATGAATCCCGAGATGCGGGAACAGGTGCTTGCCCTTGCGCGCTATTTGCTTGATCGCCATGTGGGGGTCTTCATCGAAGAAAAGACCGCAAAACAGTCTGAGATCACAGGCTATACCACGCTGCACATCAATGCTATTGGTGCCTATGCAGACCTAGCCGTGGTGCTGGGTGGTGATGGCACGATGTTGACAGCAGCACGTGCACTGGTTGATTACAAGATTCCGTTAGTTGGCGTGAATCGTGGCCGTTTCGGGTTTTTGACCGACCTGAGCTCTGAGTCCATGCTGGATGCCATGGAACGAATCCTCGCTGGCGAATTCAACATCGAACAGCGTATGTTGCTGACCGCATCTATCATCCGTAATGGCGAAGTGATCAGTCAAGGGTTGGCGATGAACGATGTCGTCGTTAACAAAAGCGGCCTATCTCGATTGATCGAATTGGAGATCAATATCGATGGGCAATTCGTGCATCGACAACGCTCGGATGGCCTTATTCTAGCGACGCCAACCGGTACAACGGCTTATGCGCTTTCTGCTGGTGGGCCTATATTGCATCCGACACTGGATGCCATCGCGCTTGTGCCCATTGCGCCGCATACCTTGAGTAATCGACCGATTGCAATTAATAGCGCTAGCAAAGTGGAGATCACCTTAATCCATGCTGAAGATGCAGGCGTGCATTTTGACGGGCAGTTGAATATGTCGATACAGCAGGGCGATAAGGTGTTGGTCGAGCGTGCTGAAAAGACCGTATCGCTCTTGCATCCCCTCGGGCATAGCCATTACGATATGCTGCGTGAAAAACTCCATTGGGGTTAAGACTTCGGTAACTGGCTAAAAGAATATGCTGCAAACCTTATCCATTCGTGATTTCGTCATTGTCGACCAGCTCAACCTTGAGTTCGAGGCTGGATTTACAGTATTGACTGGTGAAACGGGCGCAGGGAAATCTATCCTGATCGATGCGTTGTCCTTAGCATTAGGCGCTCGGGGCGAGGGTGGCATCACCCGTGCAGGTTGCGATAAAGCCGAGATCAGTGCGCAGTTCGATATCGCAAATGAACATGGCTTACAGGCATGGTTGACTGAGAATGAGCTACCCTATGACGATAACCAGTTGCTATTGCGGCGCGTGATCTATGCCGATGGCCGGTCACGCGCTTTTATCAATGGTCTGCCTGCCACTATCCAGCAATTGCGAGATGTTGGTGAATTTCTTGTCGACATCTATAGCCAGCACGCACATCACTCACTATTAAAATCAAGCTATCAGCGACAAACGCTGGATCAATATGCTGGTTTGACAGAGCCTGCGGCAGCTGTAGCCAGTCATTTCCATATTTGGATTGCATTGAATCAGCGGCGCATGGAAATGGAGCGCAATGCTGCCGCTTACCAGGATGAATTAGCCGAACTTCGCGATCAAGTGCGCGAACTTGAGCAATTGGCGCCCTCTTTAGAGGAATGGGAGCCTTTGCAGCAAGAACACTCTCGTCTCTCAAATGGCGCAAGCTTGCTTGCCGGAGGTGAGGCGTGCCGTGATCTGCTGAGTGAAGGTGAGTTTGCTGCCCTGAACCAATTGATTGCAGCGCAGCATAAATTGCAAGGCTTGTCTGAGTACGACTCAAGCCTAAAAGAGGCTGTTGATGCATTGGATTCCGCTGTAATCCAGCTTGAAGAAGCTGATAGATTTCTGAATCGTTACCTGCAACGGGCAGAGCTTGATCCCGAACGACTCAATGAAGTCGAGTTGCGTATACAGGCGCTCCATACCGCTGCAAGGAAATATCGTGTGCGACCTGAAGAGTTGGATGCCTTGTTAAAGCAAAAACAAGCACGAATGGCCGAGTTGGATGATGCTGCATTAGATGGCGAGTTGGCGCGGAAAGAGGTAGAGGCAAAATCCATTTATATGTCTGCTGCGGAAGCCCTAAGTGCCGCGCGTAAACTGGCTGCGGCCAAGCTATCTGAGCAGATCGCAATTGAGATGCAGCGGTTAGCACTTGCTGGCGGTGTCTTCTCTGTTGATCTATCCTCTCAGGAGCCTGCCGCCAGTGGTCTTGAGCAAGTTGATTTCCTGGTGGCAGGGCATGCCGGTGTGACGCCTCGTCCCTTATCCAAGGTTGCATCCGGGGGTGAATTATCACGTATCAGTTTGGCTATCCGTGTAGTGACAGCCCAGCAAGGCGATATCTCAACCATGATATTCGATGAGGTCGATGTTGGCATTGGCGGCGGTGTGGCTGAGATTGTCGGCCAGCTATTGGCGCAATTAGGGCAACGTCGCCAGATTTTAGTCATCACGCATTTACCACAGGTAGCTGCACAGGGTGCTACCCATTGGAAAGTCAGCAAGGCGTTAGTTGCGGGCAATACGCTGAGTAGTATCCAGACTTTGGATCAAGCCGCTCGTATCGAAGAGGTTGCCCGTATGCTGGGCGGTGTGGAAATCACTGATACTACACGCCAGCATGCAACTGAGATGCTGGCGGTAGCAGGTAACTAAAGCTAGTCTTTATCTTTCGAGTTTGTACCGCATGGTTGTTTGGTACAAATGCCGTATATATAGAGCGAGTGATCGTGTACTTTAAAACCACGTTCAGTTGCCGCAAGTTTTTGACGCTTCTCAATCTCTTCATCAAAAAACTCTTCTACACGACCGCACTTGATACAGACGATATGGTCGTGATGACCACCTTCATTCAACTCAAATACTGCTTTACCACTCTCAAAATGATGCCTGATCAGCAAGCCGGCTTGCTCGAATTGCGTTAGTACACGGTAAACGGTCGCTAGACCAACATCCTCACCCGTAGACAGTAATATCTTGTAGACATCTTCTGCTGATAAATGACGCTCTGCGCTATTTTCAAAGAGGTTCAATACCTTCAGTCGAGGAAGGGTGGCTTTAAGGCCGGCATTTTTTAATTCATCAGGTTCACGCATAGTTTTTACTCGTTACTATTTAGGATGATTGGTTGCTTGCTGTCATGTTATATTAACGCCATTTCTCGCTAAAGTCATGGTAATGCGTCAGACAATTATTTTAATCGCACTTTTCTGTGCTGCTTGTATCTCTGCCGGGTGCAGTTCAAGCCTGCCTTCGTTCCGGCCTTATAAGATGGATATCCAGCAGGGTAATGTCGTCACATCGAAAATGATGTTGCAGTTGCGCCCTGACATGACGAGGTCGCAAGTGCGGTTTGTGATGGGCACACCATTGATACAAGATAGCTTCCATAAAGACCGCTGGGATTATTTCTACCAGATGCGTAAAGATGGTCGCATCATCGAGCAGCGTCGCATCATCCTGGAGTTCGAGGGCGATGCGCTGAAACGTGTGCGTGGTGATGTGGTGCCTGCTACTGAGGGTGCACCTGCAACGGCTGAGGCTCCTGCAAAAGCGGGTGAGAAAAAAGGCCTTGCAGATAAATTACAGTTCTGGAAATCAGCTGATCCAGTTGATACGCCTCGGTCTGCACCCGCTGAGCTTGTGAATCCTGATTTGGTTAATCCGCCAGCTAAAAAAGCTCCCGCCCCGGTCGCTGATCCAGCCACATCGTCTATGCCGCCTCTTGAGCCACCACCATCTGCTAAGTCAGGTGTGAACGTGAATGCATTGCCGGATAATGCGCCTGCGGCTGTCGCGTTGCCGCCTGAAACGGCGCCAGCGTCGAAATCGGCCCCTGCGGCTGCAAAAACAGAAACGGCCAAACCTGCATCTCAACCCGATGCTCAGCCTAAACCTGCGGCTGCAAAGCCAGCACCGGTAGAAGAAGAGCCTGATGCTGATCTTCCACCTGAAGATGCGCCTGGTTACTTCGAGCGCATGTTGGAAAAGATCGGCTTCTAAGATGGTGAAAGTTGTTATTGCTGGGTGCTCAGGTCGTATGGGGCATGCATTGCTTGAAGGTGTTTTTGCCGATAGTGAGTTGGTGCTGCATGGCGCACTTGATCGTGCCGAGAGCATTCAGATCGGTCGCGATGCCGGTGAGCTATTTGGTAAGGTAACTGGCGTAAAAATCAGCGCCAATGTCGCTGAGGTATTAAAAGGTGCGGATGTGCTCGTCGACTTTACTCGCCCTGAGCCAAGTCTGGAATATATAGCAGCATGCCGCCAAGTCAATGTGAAACTTGTGATTGGCACAACAGGGTTTACTGCTGACCAGAAAAAACAGATTGAGGCTGCTGCGCAAAATGTAGGCGTGGTGTTTGCCCCCAATATGAGTGTCGGCGTAACGCTATTGATCAATCTGGTACAAGCTGCAGCAAAAGTATTGAATGAAGGTTATGACGTCGAGATTATCGAGGCGCATCATCGCCATAAAGTTGATGCGCCATCTGGTACCGCGTTGCGTTTGGGTGAAGCCGCTGCATCTGCTCTTGGGCGTAATCTTGAATCATGCGCAGTTTATGGACGTGAAGGTGTTACGGGTGAACGTGATGCAAATACGATCGGCTTTGCCACTGTGCGTGGTGGCGATGTGGTGGGTGATCATACGGTTTTGTTTGCAGGCATCGGCGAGCGTGTAGAACTTACGCATAAAGCATCGAGTCGTGCGACTTTTGCGCTTGGCGCGCTCCGTGCAGCAAAATTTCTTGCCGATAAGAAAACTGGCCTCTACGACATGCAGGATGTGCTTGGTTTGAAGTAAACAGCATTTCTCTGCTCAGCTGACGTTGATGAGTGGTGTCTTTTAGGCTATAATTGCAACAAATCTAAGCGGGGTAGGCGTAAGCCAACCCCGCTTTGCACATCCGCTTAAATCTGAGCGATAACATTGAAAAACAAGGGGTTAGATCGTGCCGCAACACACACCAGCCATGTTGGTTCTCGCTGATGGAACAGTGTTTCGTGGTATTTCGATTGGCGCTACCGGCTCTACCGTAGGCGAGGTGGTTTTTAATACCTCCATGACCGGTTATCAAGAAATTCTGACTGATCCATCTTATACCAAGCAAATCGTCACACTGACTTATCCGCATATCGGTAACGTCGGCGTGAATGCGGAGGATGTCGAATCTGGTCAAGTTTATGCAAGCGGCCTCATCATTCGCGACCTGCCATTGACCGATAGTTGCTGGCGCAGTGAACAAACACTTTCTGATTATCTGGCCGCTAATAACGTAGTGGCGATCTCTGATATCGATACGCGCAAACTGACACGTATCTTGCGTGAAAAAGGTGCGCAGGCTGGCTGTATCATGGCTGGTGACGTGGATGAAGAAAAAGCCTTGGCGTTAGCGAAAGGTTTTCCCGGCCTTGCGGGGATGGATCTTGCCAAAGTCGTCAGCTGTACTGAATCTTACAGTTTTGAAGAGGGTGAATGGGCGTTGGGTACTGGTTACGCCAAGCTTGAGAACCCGAAATACCATGTAGTTGCTTTTGATTACGGTGTGAAGCGCAATATCCTGCGTATGCTAGTGTCGCGTGGATGCAAAGTGACCGTGTTGCCTGCGCAAGCGACTGCAGATGAAGCTTTAGCTTTAAATCCTGATGGTGTGTTCCTCGCAAATGGCCCGGGCGATCCTGAGCCATGTGATTATGCGATCAAGTCGATTGCTACAATCGTTGAAACCGGCATCCCGACATTCGGTATCTGCTTAGGCCACCAATTGCTTGGCTTGGCGAGTGGAGCCAAGACTTTGAAAATGAAGTTTGGTCATCATGGCGCAAACCATCCAGTACAAGACTTGGACGATAAGCGTGTATTTATCACCAGCCAGAATCACGGTTTTGCTGTTGATCCTGCAACATTGCCTGCAAACCTTAAACCAACGCATGTGTCATTATTTGATGGCAGTTTGCAAGGTATCGCACGTACTGATAAACCAGCATTCAGTTTTCAAGGGCACCCAGAAGCAAGCCCTGGCCCAACTGAGATGAGCTATCTATTTGACCGCTTCATCAACCTGATGAAACAGAGTAAGCAGTAATTAAATTATGGCAAAACGTACAGACATTAAATCTATTCTGATCATCGGTGCTGGCCCGATTGTTATCGGGCAGGCTTGCGAATTCGATTACTCGGGCGCGCAGGCATGCAAGGCGCTACGTGAGGAGGGTTACCGCGTTATTCTGGTGAACTCTAACCCAGCGACGATCATGACGGACCCTGAAATGGCCGATGCGACTTATATCGAGCCGGTGACTTGGCAGATCGTCGAAAAGATCATTGCGATTGAGAAACCTGATGCACTGTTGCCAACCATGGGCGGCCAGACGGCATTGAACTGTGCGTTGGATCTGGCCAAGCATGGGGTGTTGGAAAAATATAATGTTGAATTGATCGGTGCTTCAAAAGAAGCCATCGATAAAGCGGAAGACCGTGAGAAATTCAAAATCGCCATGACCAAGATTGGCCTTGGCTCTGCACGTTCTTCTGTTGCACATAGTCTTGAAGAAGCATTGCAAGTGCAATCAAGTATCGGTTATCCAGCAATTATTCGCCCTTCATTCACCATGGGCGGTAGCGGTGGCGGTATCGCCTATAACCGTGAAGAGTTCATCACTATCTGCGAACGCGGTCTCGAGGCCTCGCCGACCAACGAGCTATTGATCGAAGAATCACTGCTCGGCTGGAAAGAGTATGAAATGGAAGTGGTGCGTGACAGTAAAGATAATTGCATCATCATCTGCTCGATTGAGAATCTTGACCCAATGGGTGTGCATACCGGTGATTCTATTACGGTTGCGCCAGCACAAACGCTGACGGATAAAGAGTATCAGATCATGCGTAATGCCTCATTGGCTGTGTTGCGTGAGATCGGTGTAGATACCGGCGGTTCTAACGTTCAGTTTGCTATCAACCCGGATGATGGCCGCATGATCGTGATCGAGATGAATCCACGCGTGTCGCGTTCATCTGCATTGGCTTCAAAAGCGACTGGTTTTCCAATCGCTAAAGTGGCTGCAAAACTTGCAGTAGGCTTTACTTTGGATGAGCTAAGAAACGATATCACTGGAGGTGCTACGCCAGTTTCGTTCGAGCCTTCTATCGACTATGTCGTTACCAAGATTCCTAGATTCGCTTTCGAGAAATTTCCTCAAGCGGATTCTCGCCTGACAACACAAATGAAATCCGTTGGTGAAGTGATGGCCATTGGCCGCACTTTCCAAGAGTCCTTCCAAAAAGCCCTGCGTGGTCTTGAGGTCGGTGTGGATGGCTTGGATGAAAAGACAACGGATATCGATGTCATACAAAAAGAGCTTGGCGAGCCTGGTCCAGAACGTATCTGGTATGTGGGTGATGCATTCCGTTTAGGTTTAACAGTGGATCAAGTGCATGCGCATTCCAAGATCGATAAATGGTTCCTTGTGCAGATCGCTGATATCGTTAAGCGTGAACAGGCACTTAAAGGCCGCAATCTTGCTGATTTTGATAAAGATGCGCTTTATCAGCTTAAACGCCGCGGATTCTCTGATCGTCGTTTAGCCAAGCTGCTAGGTACGGATCAACATGCTGTGCGGGCTTACCGTCAGGCTTTGAAAGTTCGCCCTGTGTATAAGCGCGTTGATACGTGTGCGGCAGAATTCTCGACAGATACGGCTTATATGTACTCCACGTATGAAGAAGAGTGTGAGTCGCAGCCAAGCAACAAGAAAAAGATTATGGTATTGGGCGGTGGGCCTAATCGTATCGGTCAAGGGATCGAATTCGATTACTGCTGCGTACATGCCGCATTCGCACTGCGTGAAGATGGTTACGAGACCATCATGGTGAACTGTAATCCTGAGACAGTCTCAACGGATTACGATACCTCAGATCGTTTGTACTTTGAACCCGTGACGCTTGAAGATGTATTAGAGATTGTTGCGCTTGAAAAGCCTGTTGGCGTTATCGTGCAATACGGTGGACAGACACCATTGAAGTTGGCACGTGATCTTGAAAAAGCCGGTGTGCCTATTATTGGCACAAGCCCTGATGCGATTGACCGCGCAGAAGACCGCGAGCGTTTTCAGGTCATGTTGCAGGATCTCGGCTTAAAGCAGCCGCCTAACCGTACTGCGCGTACACCGGAAGAAGCGCTACGATTGGCACAAGAGATCGGTTATCCATTGGTTGTACGTCCGTCTTATGTATTGGGCGGTCGTGCTATGGAGATCGTACATGAGCAGGCGCAGCTAGAGCGTTATATGCGTGAAGCTGTTAAGGTATCTAATGAATCTCCAGTGTTGCTGGATCGATTCCTCAATGACGCGCTTGAGGTGGATGTCGATGCACTGTCTGATGGTGAAGAAGTCATCATCGGCGGCATCATGGAGCATATCGAGCAGGCTGGTGTTCACTCAGGTGATTCTGCATGCTCGTTGCCGCCTTACAGCCTTTCTAAAGAGTTGCAGGATGAGTTACGCAAACAGACTGTGCAAATGGCGAAAGCGTTAGGCGTTATTGGTTTGATGAACGTACAGTTTGCGATTCAGGGCGAGACAGTCTACGTGTTGGAAGTGAATCCGCGTGCCTCTCGTACCGTACCTTTTGTATCCAAGGCTTGCGGTTTGCAATTGGCAAAGGTTGCCGCTCGTTGCATGACGGGAAAAACGCTTAAAGAGCAGAACGTCACGAAAGAAATCGTACCGCCATTCTACTCAGTAAAAGAAGCGGTTTTCCCTTTCATTAAATTCCCTGGTGTGGATACGATCTTGGGGCCTGAAATGAAATCCACGGGTGAGGTGATGGGTGTGGGCAAGACATTTGCCGAAGCATTCGTTAAATCCCAACTTGGCTCGGGCGATAAGCTGCCTAAAGGCGGTAAGGCATTTATCAGTGTGCGCCGTGAAGATAGAGAAAAAGTCATTGAGATCGCTAGGTCTCTGGCGAATTTAGGCTTTCAACTGGTCGCAACCAAAGGGTCTGCTGCTGCATTAGGTGAAGCAGGACTTAAAGTGACGCCAGTGAATAAAGTTGCAGAAGGCCGTCCACATATCGTGGATATGATCAAAAATGGTGAGATTAGCTTTATCGTTAACGTCACAGAAGATAAGAAAGCAATCACCGACTCTTACGAGATCCGTCGTAATGCATTGCAACATAAAGTGACTTATTACACCACGCTGGCAGGCGCGAAAGCAGCATGTATCGGCATGGCACATATGCAAGAGCTTGAAGTTCAATCTTTACAGGACTTGCACCTACAGCTCACTAAGTAATAATATAGACCCATCAGAACCACGCCTTGAAGCCAAACGGCATTAGGGGTGTGGTTTTTGTTTTATATGATTTTGTTTCGAGATAGTGGAAAAACAATATGGCACAGATTCCAGTAACAGTTAAAGGCGCTGAACTACTCAAAGCGGAATTACAACGTTTGCGCTCAGTTGATCGCCCTAATGTCATACAGGCGATTTCAGAAGCGCGCGCGCAAGGCGACTTGTCAGAGAATGCCGAGTACGATGCTGCAAAAGAGAAACAAAGCTTTATTGAGGGCCGCATTGCTGAGATCGAAGCCAAGCTTTCTAATGCACAGGTGATCGACCCTTCAACATTGAATGCAGATGGCCGTTGTGTATTTGGTGCTACCATTGAAGTTGAAGATATGGATAGCGGTGATGTCACTACTTATCAGATCGTTGGTGATGACGAAGCGAATATCAAGCAGGGCAAGATATCTATTAGCTCACCCATCGCGCGTGGCTTGATCGGTAAATCAGCTGGGGATGTTGCTGAAGTGATGGCGCCCGCAGGTATTCGCTCATATGAAATTCTGGATGTTCAATATATTTAAGTGTCAGGAGTATTGAATGAATCAGTGGTCTGACAAGCTGGCATTACTCTTAGTTACTCTTTGGGTCGGCACGGTATGGGCGATCGGCTACGTTGCTGCGCCAACCTTGTTCTATACCTTAAGTGATAACCATCCATTGGCTGGCGAGCTGGCTGGCAAGATGTTTACTTTGGTAGCCTATGTTGGCATGGTCAGCGGATTCTTTTTGCTGATACACCGCTTGGTACGTCAGGGCACTTTGGCACTTAAGCAATGGTTCTTTTGGGTGGTTGTGATCATGCTCACCATTGTGATGCTTGGCGAGTTTGGTATTCAGCCTATTATGGCAAAGCTAAAGGCGCAGGCATTTCCTACTACTGTCATGCAAAGTGTCTTTGCTGACCGCTTTAAAACTTGGCATGGCATTGCCAATATCGGTTATTTGATCGAAAGCTTGCTAGGTATCGTATTGGTACTTAAAGCCAACCGATAACAGGTGACCTTATTAAGCGAAGATGATCTTGTTAATTAAGCAAAGCTGATCTTGGCTTTTTCAGATGCACGGTAGATCACAAGCTGCTTACCGATATGATGTACTGCCATGGCATTAGTCTTCTGGCAGATTTCTTCCAGTAATTGAATACGGGCAGTTCTATCATCACCAGCGACTTTGATCTTGATCAATTCGTGTGCGTTTAAGCTGGTTTCGATCTCGTTAAGCACGTTTTCGGTCAAGCCATTGCCACCGATCCTGACAACAGGATTGAGCTTATGGCCTAATGCGCGCAGATGGCTGATTTGTTTGGAGTTGAGTTCTGGCATGTGGTTTCGTTCAGATGTATTGTTAAATGATCATAAGCCATGACTTAAATATCTGCCATCGACTTATCTCATTGATTCAAAAAGGCTCGCAGTCTATCACATGAAAAGAACCAGAACCAGCAAAGGCTGGATGCAAGAGCATCTGAATGACGAATTCGTGAAACGTGCGCAACGTGATGGTTACCGCGCACGCGCAGCTTATAAGCTCATGGAGATCGACGATAAAGATAAGCTCATCAAGCCGGGTATGACCATTGTTGATCTTGGGTCTACGCCGGGTAGCTGGTCGCAAGTTGCTGTGCAAAGGCTTAAAGGTCAAGGGCATATTATTGCGCTCGATCTGCTCGAGATGGCGCCTATTCCCGGTGTGGATTTCATTCAAGGCGATTTTCGTGAGGAGAGCGTGCTTGCCAAGCTCGAAGAAAAGTTAAAAGGTAAGAAAATCGACCTTGTAATCGCAGATATGGCCCCCAATATAAGTGGCATAAGTTCTGTTGATCAGCCAAATGCGGCTTATTTAACTGAGCTAGCATTGGATTTTAGTTTGCAGTGGTTGAAACCGGGCGGTAACTTCCTAGTCAAAGTTTTCATTGGCACAGGGTTTGAAGAGATCGTCCGTGATATGCGTGGTGGCTTTGAAAAAGTCGTGACGCGTAAACCCAAGGCCTCTCGTGATCGTAGTAGTGAGGTTTATTTGCTGGGTATGCATCGAAACCTTGAATAGTCATGTGATTAGTTATATCGCTCGTTAGAGTTACGGCGACCTCACTAAAATAGGTTTAGAATAAGCTCATAGATTCACTTTTGTTGAAGGATGTGATTTTGAATAACATCGTAAAGAATATTGCCATCTGGCTGATTGTGGCGCTTGTATTAATGACTGTCTTCCAACAGTTTGCTAGTAAAACTGATGCAGATAGTCAGCTCGGTTACTCTCAATTTATCGATCAGGTGAAAAAAGGCGGCGTTGCTAAAGTCACGATTGATGGACGAGTCATTCGCGGTGTTACCAGCGAGGGTAAGCGTTTTAATACCTATGCGCCTCCATCCGATATCTGGCTGGTTTCAGATTTACTCAAGAACAATGTCACAGTAGAAGCAAAACCTGATGAAGAGCCATCGCTATTGATGAGCATATTTGTTTCATGGTTCCCTATGATTCTGCTGATCGGGGTATGGATATTCTTTATGCGCCAGATGCAGGGCGGCGGTAAAGGTGGAGCATTCTCTTTTGGGAAGAGCAAAGCGCGCCAGCTTGACGAAAATAGCAACCACACGACATTTGCTGATGTCGCTGGTTGCGATGAAGCTAAAGAAGAAGTAGCCGAGATCGTTGAGTTCTTGCGTGACCCTACCAAATTTCAGAAACTGGGCGGCCGTATTCCCCGTGGTGTATTGATGGTTGGCCCGCCAGGAACAGGTAAGACTTTACTTGCCAAGGCGATTGCGGGTGAAGCCAAAGTGCCATTTTTTACCATCTCTGGTTCTGATTTCGTCGAGATGTTTGTGGGTGTTGGTGCAGCCCGTGTGCGAGATATGTTCGAGCAGGCCAAGAAAGCTGCACCTTGCATCATCTTTATTGATGAAATCGATGCAGTTGGTCGTCATCGTGGCGCGGGTACAGGCGGCGGAAATGATGAGCGTGAGCAGACACTTAACCAGATGTTGGTCGAGATGGATGGCTTTGAGCCAAACTCAGGGGTTATCGTGATTGCGGCGACTAACCGTGCCGATGTTTTGGATAAAGCGCTATTGCGCCCTGGTCGTTTTGATAGACAAGTAATGGTTGGTTTGCCTGACATTCGTGGTCGTGAGCAGATATTGCTTGTGCATATGCGTAAAGTGCCTATCGACCCTGATGTGAAGGCTGACATCATTGCGCGTGGGACGCCTGGTTTCTCAGGGGCAGATTTAGCTAACTTGGTGAATGAATCAGCGTTGTTTGCTGCTCGCCGTAACAAGCGTACTGTTGATATGCAGGATTTCGAGGACGCCAAAGACAAGATATTCATGGGCCCTGAGCGTAAATCTATGGTGATGCGTGAGGAAGAGCGCCGTAACACTGCGTACCATGAATCTGGCCATGCCGTCGTCGCTAAATTATTGCCGAAGGCTGATCCCGTTCATAAGGTGACTATCATGCCACGTGGTTGGGCTTTGGGGCTCACCTGGCAGTTGCCTGAGCATGATCGTATCAGCAACTATCGTGACAAGATGCTTGAAGAGATTTCTATTCTATTTGGTGGACGTATCGCTGAAGAGATCTTCATGAATCAGATGTCCACAGGTGCATCGAATGACTTTGAGCGTGCAACGAAACTAGCGCGTGATATGGTGACTAAATACGGTATGTCTGACTTGTTGGGCACGATGGTCTATGCGGGAAGCGACCAAGAGTCGATGTTCGGTAACATGTCATCCAAGACCGTATCAGAGGCCACACAGCAGAAAGTGGATGCGGAGATTCGTCGTATTCTTGATGAGCAATATGGCGTCGCACGTAAGCTGCTGGAAGATCATCGGGATAAGGTTGAAGCGATGACAGCTGCGTTATTGGAGTGGGAGACGATTGATGCTGATCAGATCAACGACATCATGAATGGTAAGCCACCACGTGCGCCCAAGATTCCGCAAACGCCAATCAAGCCATCGATTGATGCCGGTAGTGCGGGCCCAAGCGTAACCCCTACGCCACAGCCAGCGGCTAAGACCGAATAAAGTTCTTAATCATTAACTTTTAGGCCATATTCATCTGAGGGAGATTTCCTTGGTTGAGTATGGCTTCATAATTTTATGCAATTCATTTGTGGTCAATATCAGTTAGATCTTTCGCGTCCCCATGTCATGGGGATAGTGAATGTCACGCCGGATTCTTTTTCAGATGGCGGAAAATTCGCATCAACAGAAAAAGCAGTCGAGCATGCCTTAAGGCTGGTAGAAGAGGGCGCATCCATACTGGATATTGGGGGTGAATCTACCCGTCCCGGCGCTACGCCTGTTCCCCTGGATGAAGAGCTTGAGCGGGTGATTCCTGTGATTGAAAGGCTTGCCCCTATCGCCGGTGTACCATTATCTATAGATACCTATAAACCCGAAGTGATGCGTGCGGCAATTGTTGCCGGTGCTGATATTGTGAACGACGTGCTGGCACTGCGTGAGCCTCATGCGCTGGAGATTGTCGCAAACAGTAATGTGGGTGTTTGCTTGATGCATGTACAAGGTACTTTGCAAACTATGCAGGATGATCCGCAGTACGCGGATGCTGTTGCTGAGGTAAGTGCTTTTCTTGCTGAGCGATTAAGTGCCGCGAATAAAGCGGGGATAGTATCCGAGCGTATCGTACTTGATCCGGGCTTTGGTTTTGGTAAGCGCACAATTCATAACGTCGAGTTGCTACATGGTCTTGAGTCATTTGCTGCATTAGGTAGGCCATTGCTGGTTGGATTGTCGCGTAAATCCATATTGGGCAAGCTTGTGGGTGCCGACGTGGAGCAAAGGTTGTATGCCAGTCTATCGGCATCTGTCATCTCTGTGATGAAAGGCGCTAAAATAGTCAGAGTGCATGATGTCAAGGCAACGGCTGAAGCGTTGAAAGTGGTTGCGGCAATTCTGTAGTCACATTGAAGAATAATGAAAAGATAAAACAATGAGTAGAAAATATTTTGGTACTGATGGCATTCGCGGCCGTGTTGGTGATGCGCCTATCACCCCTGATTTTGTCATGCGTCTTGGGTATGCCGCGGGGCGTGTATTGACCAGCATAGATAGCCATCTTGCCCAAAATGAGAATCCTACCGTGCTTATCGGTAAAGACACGCGTATTTCAGGATACATGCTGGAATCTGCATTGCAGGCAGGGCTTTCTGCGGCTGGTGTTGATGTCTTACTAACTGGGCCGATGCCTACCCCTGCAGTCGCCTATCTGACACGTGCCTTAAGAGCGCAGGCAGGTATTGTGATCTCTGCATCACATAATCCATTTGAAGATAATGGTATCAAGTTCTTCTCCGCTGAAGGTACTAAGCTTGCGGACGAGATCGAGCTGGCGATTGAAGCTGAGCTGGATAAACCGATGCAGGTAATGCCATCAGCCAAACTGGGTAAGGCTAAACGTATCGCCGATGCCGCAGGGCGTTATATCGAATTCTGTAAGAGTACTTTCCCAACGGAGCTTGATTTAAGAGGCCTTAAGATCGTCTTGGACTGTGCACATGGCGCAACCTATCATGTCGCGCCACCAGTTTTTCATGAGTTAGGTGCTGAGATCATCAATATCGGTAATCAGCCTGATGGCTTGAATATCAATCTCGATGTCGGCTCAACACATCCGGCTGCATTGTGTAAAGCAGTGGTCGAGCATCAAGCTGATCTGGGCATTGCTTTTGATGGTGATGGCGACCGTGTGGTGATGGTGGATGCTAAAGGCCAAATACTCGATGGCGATCAATTGCTCTATATCATCGCTCGTCATCGCCAAAGCGTGGGCAGGCTAGTAGGCGGCGTCGTCGGTACGTTGATGACCAACCTTGCTTTGGAGCATACATTACAGGCCGATGGCATTCCATTCCTGCGTGCGAATGTCGGTGACCGCTATGTACTGGAATTGCTTGATCGTAACGATTGGCAGGTCGGCGGTGAGAATTCAGGTCATATCTTATGTTTGGATAAACATAGTAGTGGTGATGGCATCATCGCAGCTTTACAAGTCTTGTATGCTTTAAAGATAAGCAATACCAGCCTTGCTGAGCTGGGTGCCAGTTTAAGTCTTTACCCCCAGATACTAATTAACGTGAAAGTGGCGCAGCGTATCAATCTTGATGCTAATACTGAGGTGCAAAGTGCAGTTAAACTTGCAGAGCAGGAGCTTAACGGACATGGCCGTGTATTGCTGCGCGCATCAGGTACTGAGCCAAAGATTCGCGTCATGGTTGAAGGTAGTGATCGTCAGCAGGTGCAGGCATTAGCAGAGCGTATCGCTGAGGCAGTTAAGGTCGCTGCGACCTAAATTTAGTAAGTATGAATAGAGGGTCATCATCTATTCGCATGAACGTCATTGTTCTGTCATATTCGCGTGCAATTCTGCACGCATGAAAAACCAATTCATAAAAGATCGTTTCTCCATCCAACTCATGGAATGTGGAGGTAGATATGTCGCATAAGATGGCACTATATTTTCATCGTATGGCAGAGTTCGATAGCGCGCTCTGCGTGCGAGTTAACAAAAGCAGTCAATACCGCTTTGTCAGGTTATGGTTCCGGCTGATCAGCCGGCTAGGGGATGGCATCTTCTGGTATACCATTATGCTGGGTATCATGCTCACGCAAGGTGCTGAGGGTATTATTCCCTGTGTGCATATGGCATCGGCAGGGCTATTTGGTACTTTGCTTTATAAGTGGTTAAAAGGGAGGACATTGCGCCCACGGCCATATGAGGTGCATACCGATATCTGGTTAACGGGTCGGCCGCTTGATCGCTTCAGCTTTCCTTCAGGCCATACTTTGCACGCTGTTGCGTTTTGTAGTGTCGCCTTGGCGTATTACCCGATGCTTGCTTGGATGCTCGTGCCGTTTACACTGATGGTAGCAATGTCTCGCGTTGTACTCGGGTTGCACTACCCAAGTGATGTCCTTGCTGGTGCTGCGATTGGTGGATTAATCGCCGCTATCTCATTCCTGATTTAAGTTATTTAGTTTTGTATAAAAGGGTTACTCAACCTTAAGGTTGAGTAACCCTTCTTTGCATCTGCTATTCGTATTTACTCAAGCTATTTTGGGTGATCTACAAAGTAATTGATTGGTGCGGGATGTAGTTTGTGTAATTGTCTGAGACATTTACGACGATGTGCTGCAAGTTTGTCTTCCGGTAGCTGATTGAGTTCAGCGTTCCACTCAGGTCTTGTGCCTTGCAGCATGGTGCCGATATTGGCAATCGCAAGTTGTGTCTTGGCGATATAGTAGGTGAAATTCTTGAATACACGCTTATCGAATAGGCGCATGGTGCCGTAGATCACATGGGTGAGCTTGACCATTCGTAAGAGATTATCCCAACGGGCGAGTGACTTGAGTGCTTTACTCGTACGTTCTTCAGAACACCTGAATCTTGGTGCGATAAAGCGGCTAAGTATCTTGTGATGTTTTGATATCAATTTACCCGGTGTGGTTTCAACCAGTGGGGCTAAATGCGCATCCATCGCCCATTCTGAGGCGATGTGCGTGATCATGCTGTCTTCTATCCACATGGCTTCGTGTGCCGGTACAAAGTGATTGTGAGCGATCACGTCTACGTATAAATGGCTGGCATAGCCGATAGCAATCGCCATCTCTTCATCACTATTTGCGCAATCTAATAGGTGATGGGCATTTTCCCAGTGATGGGTGTGGCGAAAAGCGGGAGAAACAATCGCCAAATCGGGTAGGCATGATCCTGCCATGACTAATTCGGGGAATCTTCTGATCACCCCTTGCAGTCGTGGATCTAGTAATGGCATCGCCCATAGCAGGGATTGTGCGAAATACAGGTGGGTGACCAAGCCCCATGCATTTGCATCCATCGAGTACAAAGTGATGGGTACTAACCAGAAATACTTGCCAATGCATGGATTGCGCTTCATGGCGCGTAATGTGACGCGTGAGCATGTATAAAATATGACAACTCCATGATTTTATTGTGACAGCGGACAAGACTTGCCAGCCTTTGCTATACTGCGCCGCTAGTTCATGATGTTTGGCTTAATTGATTGGGAAGTAATATGGAAAGTCCTTACAAGGGTAAGACAGGGTTACGTCGGTTGACGAATGCATTTGGTTATTCCATGGCGGGCCTAAAAGCGGCTTACCAGAATGAAGATGCTTTTAGGCAGGAAGTGTTGATGGCGGTCATTTTGATCCCTTTGGCTTTGTATATCGGCCAAGGATCAATTGCTAAGGCATTGATGATCGCAAGTGTGATCTTGGTGATTATTGTGGAGTTGCTTAATTCATCCATTGAGGCAACGGTAGATCGCATCTCGCTTGAGAATCATATGCTTGCAAAACGTGCCAAAGATATTGGCAGTGCTGCGGTGTTATTGAGTTTGTTGAACCTTGCTATCGTTTGGGGTTTGCTTATTCTGGCCTAGCCTAGGCATTTATGCCTAGACTGGTAACTTACGGTAGTATGGATTGTGAAAGCAGGCGAATACCAAAACTTAGCCAACGCTCTTCACTATCATTGCTGAAACGATTACCGTAAGTCGTATCGATCTGAATGCGGTCTTGTACCAGCCAGTAGCGTAAGCCTAGCTGATGAAAGGCGCGAGACTGATTATCTCCATAGACCTCTGCAATGAATTGTAGGCTGCGATTAATTCTGGTTTCTGAGCCTATTCCCCAAGTGAGCTTATTTTTCTCTTCCGCTTTGTCATGCAGCATGCCTACATTCGTATGCAGGATAAATGCATCGTCCAGCATAGAAACACTGACTGGAACATAAGCATAGGCATCACCAATCATGCTGGCATCATGATCTCTATTCGGGTGTTGGGCATGCCCTACGACGATGCCGATACCATAGCCGTTGGTGGTTAATGGGCGCATTAGCGTCTTGGCTTGCATGACCACATCGGTGGTATTTGATTCGCCATGATCACTTGTGATGGCGCCGCCATAAGTAAGCTCGAAATTCTCCCCTACGTTACACCCTGGCAATGCCCAATATTCGTCGCTATGTGCGTTGAGTTTTACCCATGATTCTAATTGGCAGCTTTTAGGGTCGATGACGCGTGCATCATCCGTGACCATCGGACGGGCACAGAATCCCTGAAGGGGGTAAGTCAGCAAATATAAGAAGAGTACCAGCCAAGGCATGGTCTGTATTTTGTGATGATAGGTCATGGCGAGATGAGATTATCCTTAGTGAGATGACCATAAGATGAAATTATCGTAAATAACCATCAACGAGTAAATTGATTTTGGGCCGGGTTAAATGCTAATGACCCATGTTGGTTGCTAAGGAATATGACGGCGATGTTGCAGTTCATATAACTGTCACAATGAGTCTGTATCTTGAGCGCAAATGCAGTAGATTCTGCCGCTTAAGAAAGGAATCATGTGAAAGTTCTATTTATATCCGATGTCTATTTTCCCCGAGTGAATGGGGTCTCTACTTCTATCCGTACATTCGTTGGCCAGATGCATGAGATGGGGCATAGCGTTCATCTGATCGCACCTGAATATGGTGTAGTGACAGAAGATGAGTTATGGATTAAACGTATTCCTGCGCGCGAGATCTATTTCGACCCTGAAGATAAGCTGATGAAATATGGCGCAGCGCTGGATAGGCTAAGTGAGCTGCGTAAAGAGAATTACGACCTGATTCACATCCATACCCCATTCGTTGCGCATTATCTTGGCCTTAAGCTGGGGCATCTATTGGATATTCCGTGTGTAGAGACTTACCACACGTTTTTTGAAGATTACCTGCATCATTACTTGCCGTGGATACCTAAGTCTATGGCTAAAGGCTTGGCACGTATGATCTCACGTCGCCAATGTAATTCAGTGCAAGCCGTGGTGGCGCCATCACGCCCTATGCTGGATGTATTAAGGCAATATGGCATAACCACGAATGCAGAGGTTATTCCTACTGGCCTTCAACCGCAAAGCTTTGCACCTGCTGATGGCGCTGCTTTCCGAAAAAAATATGGTATTCCGCTAGCGCGTCCAGTGGCTTTATTCGTTGGGCGTGTGGCTTTTGAGAAGAACATCAATTTCTTGATACGCATGGCGGCAGAGTTACGTAAAAAGCAGCCCGATGTTCTGTTGGTGATCGCTGGAGAAGGACCTGCCGAGAAAAGTCTCCACCAATTAACCGAAGAACTGGGCTTGCAAGACAACATCAAATTCATTGGTTATCTTGACCGTAATACAGAGTTGAATGCTTGTTACCATGCTGCAGATGTGTTTGTCTTCTCATCCAAGACCGAGACGCAAGGCTTGGTCTTGCTGGAAGCAATGGCGCAAGGTGTGCCTGTCGTGGCACTGGCTGAATTGGGTACCAAATCTATATTGGTTGAAGGCGAAGGGGCATTGATTGCCCCCGAGAATGAGTCAGTCTTTGCAGATAAAGTATTTAGCTTATTCGATGATGCAGATAAACGTAGAGCCTTAGGTGAGAGTGCCAGAAGTTACACAATGAAGCGTTGGACATCACGCGCGCAGGCGGACCGTATGGTGCAGTTCTATGCCCGTGTTCTGGACCGCGATGTACCTAGTTTAATTAGCGATAACCATACCGCCAATGCATAAATAAAGCCGGGCATGCCCGGCTTTATTTGCTTATTTATTACTTGGTATAAAGAAAAATCAACTTACTGGTTGGTCGAGACCTTTGTTGAGTCATCCCAACCGCCGCCAATGGCTCTTATCAGGTTCACTGTTGCTTGAGCACGCTCACCATCCAATCTTCTGGAAACGAGTTGCTGTTGCAAGACGGTGCGTTCTGCATCGATCACATCCAGATTGCTCACTGAACCTTCACGATATTGCACTTGTGACAGATGCGCTGCTCTTGATGACGCTTGCACGGCTGCATCTTGCGTCAGTGTTTGCTCGTCAAGAATACGCAAACCGGAAAGATTATCTTCCACTTCGCCAAAGGCATTCAGCACAGTCTGCCTGTAGTTCGCGACATCCTCTTCATAGATGGCATGGGCACGATCTACACCTGCTTGTCTGCGGCCACCATCGAATACTGGCAATGACAGCATAGTGCCAACCAAGGGGCCTAACAGGAATGTGCGGTTAGACCACTGAAAAAGATCGCCAAGCTCTGATGACTCATAACCTAGTGCCCCTGTGATATTGAGGTTGGGGAAGTAGGCTGCCCGCGCTACCCCGATACGTGCGTTGGCTGCTGCCATGGCTCGTTCGGCAGCCGCGATATCAGGCCTACGCTCCAGCAGTGAAGAGGGAAGCCCCACGGGGATATTGATGGTGATGCGATCCAAAGGTAATGGCGCCATCGAGAATTGCGCTGGGGCCTTGCCTAGCAATATTGCCAGCGCATGTTCTGCATTGGCACGTTGACGGGCAATGCCTAACGATTCCGATTGTGTCGAGGCTAGTTCAGATTTTGCACGGGCGATCTCAAGCTCGCTGACATAACCAGCAGCATAGCGGCTCTCCATCAATTTTAGGCTGCGGGCACGTAAGTCAGTCGTGTCTGCGTATAGTTTTTGCTCAGAGTCCAACTGACGTAACTGGAAATAAGCTCTTGCTACATCGGCTTGCAGGGCAAGCCTGACTGATTGGAGTAAGGCTTCGCTTTGCTGTACATCGGCTTTTGATGCATTCACTGTCGAAGCGACCCGGCCAAAGAGGTCTGCCTCATAAGACACGTTAGCCTGAGCACGCCACAACGTGAATTCACGCCCTGATGCATTATTTAGCGCATCAGGGGATGTACGCTGCCTTGTTGGGCCAACCCCCGCAGTGACTTGCGGGAACAAGCCTGAGCGGGCATCCAACTGCAATGCGCGCGCTTGACTTAATCTGGCAACTGCCGCTTTCAGGTTCTGGTTCGCATCCAGTGCCTGATCTTCAAGATTATTCAGCGTTTCATCGCCAAACACCTTCCACCATTGGCCGCGTGCTACATCTTCTGATGGTTGCGCAGTCTTCCAGGTAGATGGCTGGTCAGGCGTAATGAGGTTTTTATTTGCTGCCGCTTCTTTGAATGTAGCGGGTGTATCTACACTTGCACGTTCATATTTCGGTGCAAGTGAGCAACCTGCCAGCAGCAATAAACTGACGAGCAAAGCGGATATTGGTTTTGTTTGATATGTCATTTTCTGCTCCTATACCAAATGCGATGCAGGTTGTTCTGAGATATGGCTTGAGTGCTGCGTGGCAGAGTGCAGCTTCCGCTCACCACTTAGCTTACGTAATATCACGTAGAACACTGGGGTTAAGAACAAGCCGAACAGGGTCACGCCCAACATGCCGAAGAACACCGCGATACCCATTGCATGGCGCATCTCTGAACCAGCACCACTGGACGTTACCAATGGCACGACACCCATGATGAACGCGATAGAGGTCATCAGGATAGGGCGTAACCGTAAACGACTAGCTTCAATCGCAGCCTTAAGTGCTGTGCTACCTTGCAACTCAAGCTCCCGGGCAAATTCGACGATCAAGATTGCATTCTTGCAGGCAAGGCCGACCAGTACCATCAAGCCGATCTGCGTGAAGATATTATTGTCGCCATTCGTTAGCCATACACCTGTGAGCGCAGCCAGAATACTCATCGGCACGATCAGAATAACCGCAAGTGGTAATGTCAGGCTTTCATATAAAGCAGCCAATACGAGGAACACCAACAGCACACTGATCGGGAATACCCAGACGCCAGCATTGCCCGCGAGGATCTGTTGATAAGTCAGATCAGTCCACTCGAACTTCACACCATGCGGCAAAGTCTGTTTGGCGATACGCTCAACTGCTGCCTGTGCCTGACCGGATGAATAGCCGGGAGCAGGGCCGCCATTGATATCAGCCGCGGTATAGCCGTTATAACGCACAACCATTTCAGGGCCGTAAGTCGGTGTGACTTTCACGAGCGATGATAGTGGCACCATCTCACCCGCATTGTTGCGTGTCTTTAACTCGAGAATATCTTCTGCATGTGCACGATAAGGCGCATCTGCTTGCGCACGCACTTGATAGACTCTACCAAAACGGTTGAAGTCGTTCACATAGAGTGACCCAAGATATATCTGCATAGTGTCGAACACTTCGGTGACCGGCACACCTAGTTGCTTGGCTTTCACGCGATCAAGATCGACATTCAGTTGCGGTACATTGATCTGGTAATTCGTGAACATCGGCCCAAGCTCTGGTGCTGAATGCGCTGCAGTGACGAACGCATTCACTGCATTATTCAGCTCAGCATAACCAACTGCACCATGGTCTTCGATCTGCAGTTTAAAACCGCCGATCGTCCCTAAGCCCATCACTGGAGGCGGTGGGAATACCGCGATATATGCATCCTGAATCCCTGCGAATTTCTGGTTAAGCGCAGCAGCGATCTCAGCAGCAGACAGCCCTTTACCATGCCGTTCACTGAATGGCTTGAGCGGTGTGAAAACGATACCTGCGCTTGAGCTATTTGTGAAACCATTGATGGAAAGGCCAGGGAATGCGACAGCGTTCTCTACACCAGGTTGGTTCAGCGCGATCTCACTCATCTTACGGATGACTTCTTCAGTGCGATCAAGTGATGCGCCGCTTGGCAATTGAGCAAAGCCAACTAGATATTGCTTATCCTGCGCAGGGACAAAACCACCGGGCACGATGTATGAGATGAATACAGTTGCACCAAGTAATACAGCGTAAACGCCCATCGCAGAAGATTTTCTGGCGATCACGCCACGTACACCATGCGAGTATTTATCAGATGCACGACTGAAGAAGCGATTGAATTGCCTAAAGAAGCCACCCAACCATTTATCCATCAAACGTGTCAGCCAATCTTTCTTGTCGTTATGGCCTTTCAGCAACATTGCTGCCAACGCGGGTGACAATGTGAGTGAGTTGAACGCTGAGATAACAGTTGAGATAGCGATCGTCATCGCGAACTGTTTGTAGAACTGGCCAGTAAGACCTGTCATGAATGCCAAAGGCACGAACACGGCAATCAATGTCAGCGCGATCGCGATGATCGGGCCACTCACTTCACGCATGGCCTGATAAGTCGCATCTCTAGGTGAAAGCCCTGCGGAGATGTTACGTTCGACGTTCTCCACGACCACAATGGCATCATCGACCACGATACCGATCGCCAGCACCATACCAAAGAGTGACAGTGCATTGATCGAGTAACCGAAAGTCAGCATCAGCGCGAACGTACCGATGATAGAAACGGGCACGGCCAGCAGCGGGATGATAGAGGCACGCCACGTTTGCAAGAACAGGATCACCACTAGAACAACTAGCGAGATAGCCTCAAGCAAGGTGAATACAACCGCTTTGATACTTGCACGTACGAATTGCGTTGGATCATAAACGATGTGATATTTCACTGAAGCTGGGAAATCTTTCTCAAGCTCAGCCATCGTTTCACGTACTTGTTTCGATACTTCGAGCGCGTTTGCCCCCGGCGCTTGGAAGATCGGTATAGCAACAGCAGGTTTGTTATCCAACAGTGAACGCAAACCATATTCTGATGCTGCCAACTCGACACGGGCGACATCTGATAGATGCGTGACGGCACCATTCGGCGCTGTTTTGAGGATGATGTTGGAAAACTCTTCTTCAGATTGCAAGCGCCCCTGAGCATTCACAGATAACTGTAAAGGCACATTGCCACCATTCGGTGATGCGCCGATGACACCAGCCGCCACTTGAATGTTTTGCTCACGAATAGCGGCCACGACGTCAGAGGCCGTCATGCCACGCTGGGCGACTTTCTGAGGGTCGAGCCATACGCGCATCGCGTAGTTGCCTGATCCAAATAGACCAACTTCGCCTACGCCCTGAATGCGTGCCAACCGGTCTTTGACGTTGATCACGGCGTAGTTACGCAGATACGTCATGTCATAGCGGTTATCCGGCGATACTAAGTGAACCACCATCGTCAGTGTCGGTGAGCTCTTTAGCGTTGTTAAGCCTAGTCGCTGCACTTCTTCTGGCAAGCGAGGTAAAGCCTGATTGACGCGGTTCTGCACCAACTGCTGTGCTTTATCTGGGTCAACACCTAACTTGAAGTTGATCGTGATCGCCAAATTGCCGTCACTATTGGCTTGAGACTGCATATACAGCATGTCTTCAACACCGTTGATCGACTCCTCCAATGGTGAGGCAACAGTTTCAGCGATGACTTTAGGGTTAGCACCCGGGAATTGTGCACGTACCACGACTGATGGCGGTACGACCTCAGGATATTCTGAGATCGGTAATTGAAATACGGCTAATGAACCAGCCAGCAGGATGAGCATGGATAGCACCCCCGCGAATATTGGCCGGTCAATAAAGAATTTTGAGATATTCATGGAATACTTTCTATGGGTATCAGGCGGCCGAGTTAAGCAGTCACAGCGTTAACAGGCTTTGTCGCCTTTTGCGTTAACGCTTTTGATTTGCTTATTTCAAGAGATGCGGCAGGTATACTGGTCGCTTCAGTGCCGGGCATCTGTACAACTTGTGGGCTGACAGGGTCACCCGGTCTAACACGTTGCAAGCCATTTACAACGATGCGTTCACCAGCTTTCAAGCCGCTTTCTACAACACGCAGGCCATTTTGAATCGCACCTAGATGTATTTCGCGATAGTTGGCGTGTGAGTTCTCATCAACAACAAGCACAAAGCGTTTATCCTGATCGGTGCCGATCGCTTTCTCATCGATCAACAACGCCTCACGCGGTGTACCGCTGCCAAGGCGAACGCGTGCATATAGTCCAGGGAGCAATACGCCATCTGCATTCTCAAATACCGCACGTACTCGTATCGTGCCTGATGTCGTATCTAAGCGGTTATCTACAGAGCTGATCTTGCCTTGGCGTGAGTAACCGTCTTCATTCGCTAGCCCTAACGCTACCTGAATAGGTGCGCGGTTCGATGCATGCTCATGGCTGACGAATTTCAAATAAGTTTGTTCATCCACATCAAAAGAAGCGTAGATGTTCGATACAGATACCAGTGTCGTTAGCGGTACTGAGGTAGCACCAGCAGAGACGATATTGCCTTGCGTCACCTCAGCGCGTGATACACGACCAGTGACGGGTGCGGTGATTTGGGTATATTCCAGATTAAGTAATGCGGATTTCAGTGCAGCATTCGCCGCTAACAATTTCGCTGCAGCTTCACGCGCATCATTCTGCTTTTCATCAAAATCGCGACGGGCGATTGCATTGTCATCGATCAGGCGCTGACTTCTTGCAAGTTCTGCTGTTGCATAAGATGACCGTGCATCAGCCGCAGTCTTTTGCGCTTGTGCACGCGCGACTTCTGCTTCATAGGGGCGAGGGTCGATCGTAAACAACACATCGCCTTTCTTAACCAAGGCACCATCTTTAAAGTGTACGGTGGTCAATGTGCCGGATACCAACGGACGTATCTCAACGCGATCTACAGCTTCCAGCCGCCCTGAATATGTCTGCCAATCCGTAATCGTTTGATTCACGACTTCAGCCACATCTACAGGTGCGCCTTGAGATGCACCTTGCGCAGCAGCCTGTGCCGGATTGCTGTAATGATGATAAATCGCATAACCGCCGATGATGGCCACCAGTGCGATAACAATGGTTTTTTTGTTAAATTTTGTTTGCAATGAAGTCATGATATCCCTTGTTTTTAATCATTTATTTCTTTAGCACTAAAACTACTTAACTCCTCAGTGCAATAGCCTTATTCGATCTATCGCACTGCTCGGTGCTGCAATTATTTATGCGCTGATGCCGCCATCCACATTCAATGTTGTACCTGTGATGTAAGACGCATCTGGGCTAGCCAAGAATGCGATGGCTGCCGCAACTTCCTCTGCACGGCCATAACGACCTAATGCTGTATAACCATTCAATACTTTTGCAAAATCTGTATCAGATGGGTTCATATCCGTATCAATAGGGCCCGGTTGCACTGTATTCACTGTAATGCCTTTAGGGCCAAGGTCACGCGCCCAGCCTCTTGCAACCAAGGCCACGGCGCCTTTGGTCGCGGCATAGTCAGAAAGGCCGGGGAATGGTACTGAGCTACCTAGTACAGAACCAACATTGATGATACGCCCACCTTCGCCGATATATTTCACCGCAGCACGACCAGCAGCGATCGCGCCGCCAACGTTGATTGCGAATTGACGATTCAGATTCTCTATGTCATTTGCAGGATCGCCTAGTGCGCCTGTCACGAATACACCAGCGTTATTCACCAGAATATCCAAACGACCAAAATGATCGTGTACCGCTTTTACAAGACCTTCAACCTGAACTGGATCAGCCTGGTCAGCTTTGAATGAAGCTGCATTGACCCCATAAGCTAATAGGTCACGTACGACTGCTTCGGCTTTGTCGGCTGAAGCGGAGTAGCTGATCGCCACATTAGCGCCATCTTCTGCCAAGGCACGAGCCGTTGCCGCGCCAATGCCACGTGAACCACCTGTTACCAATGCAACTTTACCTGTCAGTTTTTTAGCCATGATATTGCCCCTATGATTTAATTATGTACTGATTGGTAAATATATAGATGCATATATTGGCTGTCAACTAATTTCTTATCGATTGGTAAAGAAATAATATTTGTAGGGTTATTACCGCGCTTAACGTCCACATCGAGTCATCTCATGCTCGCATATCTTGAACATATATTCGCTTTGTTAACGATTCTATAATGGAGTTTAAGGCAATCATGACGGTAGCCCGATCGTTTGCATTTATTGCCTAATCCTACAAATGTGAGAATCTTGCAAAGATTTAAGGCATCATTGCTTATATCGAAAAGTATCGCAATTTTAAAGTGAGCGTCAAAATTGAATAACGCATATCATATTGAAATATATAAAGAATTATCGACCAATGTTCAGCGGCATATCGATGGTGACGGGATTCACCAAACCACCATCAGTTCGCTGAGCATTATCAAATCCTCAACGCTCACAGTGCCGACCCATGTGTTGTACCAGCCAGCTTTCTGTATCATTCTACAAGGGCGCAAAGAAGCTGTTCTTGCAGATCAGGTCTTATATTACGGTGTTGGAGACTATCTTGTCGCTTCAGTTGATCTACCAGTCAAAGGGCAGGTGATTGAGGCGACAGAGAGTGAACCTTATCTTTGCCTGCGACTGGATATCGACCCCTATGTTCTTTACGAGGTATTGACCGCAAGTGGCCTGTCGCTCACCAATCGCAACAGAATACCAAGAGGTTTATTCGTCGAAAAGATGGATGACGGCCTCATAGATTCCGTTACTCGCCTTATTAAACTTTTAGATAAACCCAATGACATATCGGTACTGGCTGATCTACTCATCCGTGAGATTTATTACCGTTTGCTCAGTGGTCCGCAAGGGCATGCTGTGAGTAATGCTGCGTTGATAGGAACCAAGATGCAACGTATTTCACAAGCTATTCAGCACATCAAGCAGGAAGTTCAACAAACCTGTACGTATCATGACCTTGTGCGAGATCGCCGGAATGAGTGCAGCCTCTTTTCACCAGCATTTCAAAGATGTCACGGCGATGAGTCCCTTGCAGTACCAAAAGAACCTGAAACTGCTTGAAGCCAGAAGGTTAATGGTCATTAATCGAATCGATGCTGCCAATGCTGCTTTTCAGGTTGGTTACGAAAGCCCTTCGCAGTTCAGTCGGGAATATTCTCGCATGTTTGGAGCGCCGCCGATGAGTGATGTAAAGCGTCTGTGGAATGACACAGCAGATGTGAACAGCTACTCCTAACGCTTCGATTGCTCAATAAGCACCCAATACCTTACGGATTACCTAGGTAGTCAGCTTTGCCGAGGTCGACACCATTGTGTCGCAAGATATCGTAGGTCGTCGTGATATGAAAATAGAAGTTCGGTATCGATATATGTAATAGATATGCCTGTCCCGTCAGCGCCAGTTCGTTGCCACGCAACTTAACATTCACTATGCGATCCTCACTGCCTTCGAGCTTTGCCGGATCGATACTCTTTAAGAAATCAATCGTCTTTGTAATCCGTGCCTGTAAATCTGCAAAGGTCGTCTCAGTATCGCTAAAACTTGGTACTTCAAGACCAGCTAATCTGGCGCCTGCACCTTTGGCAGCATCGCTGGCGATCTGTACCTGTCTTGTTAGCGGAAACATATCTGGTGCTAAACGATCATTAAGGAATACGGATGGATCGATCTTCTTCGAAGCAGCGTAAATTTCTGCTTTGTTTAATATCGCACCTAGATGGCCAAGTTGGCGAATAAAGACAGGGATAGAAGCCTGATAGATAGAAAAAGCCATAAATTGAGTCCAATAAAATAATCGGTTAAATGAGGTCTAAAAGGGCAGAAAATCTAGTTAGAACGTATTTGTGTACCAATCGGTCAATATGACATGTATGGACATTCTTCGTCAACAGGTTTATTGTATCGAAAGGTATAGAATTAAGGAGATCAATCATGGTAGCAGGCAGGCCGCGCGCATTTGATATGGAGCAGGCGCTGGATCGCGCATTGCAGGTGTTCTGGCGCAAGGGGTATGAGGGCACATCGCTCCCAGACCTGACGGATGCCATGGGTATTAATCGCCCGAGTTTATATGCTGCTTTTGGTAATAAAGAATCCCTGTTTCGCAAGGCGCTAGATCGCTATTCTGAAAGAAATGCTATTTTCGTTGATGAGGCACTGAGTGCTCCCACTGCGCGTGAAGTGGTAGAGAAGCTATTGCATAGCGTTGCTTATGCGCGTTGTTGTCCAGAAAATCCACCAGGTTGCCTTGCAGTGCAAGCCGCGCTGGTGTGTGGTGATGATGCAGAGTCTATCCGCAAAGAGCTTGTCATGCGACGCGCAGCCAGCGAAAGCCGGATCCGAGAGCGTATGGAGCGGGCAAAAGAAGAGGGCGATTTGCCTACCAACGCTGATCCCACCGTGCTTGCGCGGTATGTCTCCACGGTAATTCAGGGGATGGCGGTGCAAAGTGCCAGTGGTGCTTCACACACAGAACTTGAAACTGTAGTTGAAATGGCTTTGCTGGCTTGGCCGACCTGAGCGGTATCAAGCGCTCAACCTCTAAGAGGGGGAATGTAGATCAGCCAACTCCTCGTCATCTTGCTACGGCATTAGGCTCTTTTTCCAAGGAAGTATCTTGATTGCTGAAATCAACAAAAAAGCCGGGTTTCCCCGGCTTTTTTGTTCGTGCTTAATTACTAAAGAGGCTTAACCGAACTTGCCTGTGATGTAATCTTCTGTTTCCTTGCGGGTCGGGTTGGTGAATATCTTATCTGTATCACCATACTCGATCAGCTCGCCCAGATACATATACGCTGTGTAGTCAGAAACACGCGCAGCTTGCTGCATGTTGTGCGTCACGATCACGATCGTATAGTCAGACTTCAGCTCATTGATCAGTTCTTCAATGCGTGCCGTTGAGATCGGGTCAAGCGCAGAACATGGCTCATCCAACAACAACACGTCTGGTTTTACCGCAATACCGCGGGCAATACATAGACGCTGTTGCTGACCACCAGAAAGACTTGCGCCATTCTGGTTGAGCTTGTCTTTCACTTCATTCCACAAGGCGGCTTTTTTGAGTGCCCATTCGACACGCTGATCCATCTCGAATTTTGGCAGACGCTCGTACAGCTTGATGCCATATGCTACGTTGTCGTAGATTGACATCGGGAATGGTGTTGGTTTTTGGAACACCATGCCGATACGAGCGCGTAGCAAGTTCAAGTCTTGGCTTGGATCAAGGATATTCTGACCATCAAGATGAATCTCACCTTCAGCACGTAGCTTTGGGTAAAGCTCATACATACGGTTGAATGTACGTAACAGCGTAGATTTACCACAGCCGGAAGGGCCGATGAAAGCAGTTACCTTGCCACTTGGAATGGACAAGCTGATGTTTTTCAGTGCATGGAACTTACCGTAGTAAAAGTTCAAGTCATGCGTTGAAAGCTTTGGAGTAAGAGTTTGTGTAGACATGTAAATTTAATCCTGGGTTAGTTTGAAGCCGGGCCGGGACGGAACACGAAACGTGCCAGAATATTCAAACCAAGCACAAATAGAGTAATCAATAGAGCGCCAGCCCATGCAAGGTGCTGCCAATCTTCATAAGGGCTCATCGCGAACTGGAATATGACTACAGCAAGACTTGCCATAGGCCCATTCAGGTCAGCACTGAAGAACTGGTTGTTCAATGCTGTGAATAGTAACGGTGCAGTTTCACCACTGATCCGCGCAACTGCCAGCAGCAGACCTGTCAACATACCTGCACGCGCTGCCCGGTAGACCACCATTGTGACGACTTTCCACTGTGGTGAACCAAGTGCCGATGCCGCTTCACGTAAATTACTTGGCACTAATTGCAGCATGTTTTCAGTCGTACGAACTACCACTGGTAATACGATCAATGAAAGTGCGATTGCGCCAGCCCAGCCTGAAAAGTGACCGATGCGGTGCACCGCGACTTCGTAAACGAATAAACCGATGACGATAGAAGGTGCCGATAACAAAATGTCATTGATGAAGCGGGTTGCAGGTGCCAGCCAGCCATCTTTGCCAAATTCAGCAAGGTAGGTACCAGCCATGATGCCAATCGGTGTGCCAATCAGCGTCGCCACAGTCACCATGTACAGGCTACCCGTGATGGCATTCAGCAGGCCGCCGGAGTTTCCTGGTGGAGGGGTATTCTTTGTGAATACATCCATACTGAGATAGCTAAGGCCGTTACTAAACAATGTCCATAATATCCAGACCAGAAAGGTCAGGGCAAACACAACGGTAACGACAGATAAACCAATAGTAAAGGCATTGGTCAATCGGCGCCCCATGTAACGGCGGTTATTAAAATTACTCATGATTGTTTACCTTCACGTGCAGACAGGCGAATCAGTAGGAGTTTAGCAAACGCCAGCACGATGAACGTGATAACGAACAGCGTCATACCCAGTGTGATCAGGGATGACGTATAAACATCGCCAACAGCTTCTGTGAATTCATTCGCAAGTGCAGAAGAAATTGTGTTGCCTGGCATCAACAGTGATGCCGAGAGCTCGTGTGCATTGCCGATCACGAATGTGACCGCCATCGTTTCACCAAGCGCGCGGCCAAGGCCTAGCATGATGCCACCGACGACACCGATCTTGGTATAGGGCAATACGATGTTGCGTAAAACCTCCCAAGTTGTTGCACCTAAGCCGTATGCAGACTCTTTTAGCATTGGCGGTACCACTTCAAACACATCACGCATCACTGAGGATGTGAATGGGATGACCATGATCGCTAAAATAATCCCTGCCGTCAGCATGCCGATACCCATGGCTGGACCTTCGAATATCACGCCAATGAATGGCAGGCTGCCTAAGTGGTCGTTGATCCAAGGTTGACCGTGGTCTGCAAAAAATGGTGCAAACACGAATAAACCCCACATGCCGTAGATGATGCTTGGAATACCTGCCAGTAATTCAATCGCGATACCTAAAGGGCGTTTGAGCCATGTCGGTGATAATTCAGTGATGAACATCGCGATACCGAAACTGACAGGAATACCGATCAACATGGCGATCGCTGCGGTGACTAATGTACCGAAGATCGGAACAAGTCCACCAAACTGAACGGTGACCGGGTTCCATGCATCACTAAGGAAAAAAGAAGAGCCAAATACTTTGAGTGCAGGCAAGCTGGCGATGAACAGCGTTGCCATAATGGCAAACATGGTACTAAAGACAAGAAATGCGAATAGCATGGTGCTATTCCTGAATATCTTATCTAGAAACGCACCCAGATTAACTTTTCGCTTGTTTGCCATCGACATCGCATGTGACTCTTTAGTGTTTGATTGCAATGAAAAACCCGCGGGGGCTATTACTGCTTCACCCGCCGCGAACTTTTTCTCTAGGTTGTCATTATAGGAGGACATGCTTTAATTTGCATCACTCTGACCAGATTGCAGAACCATCTTTGGCTTTTAGATTGCTTTTCCAAGATGCTTCGATCAACTGGATAACGTTAGCTGGCATTGGTACATAATCTAAACCTTTAGCCATTGTGCCGCCGTTCTTGTAAGCCCAATCAAAGAACTTCAGAACTTCAGTACCGATTTGTGGCTTGTCTTGTGACTTTTGCAGCAGAATGAATGTTGCACCAGCGATAGGCCAAGTAGCTTTACCTGGTTCGTTAGTCAGAATCTCGTAGAAGCCAGGTGCTTTATCCCATGCAGCGTATTGAGCAGCTGATTGGAAGCTTTCGATACTTGGCTTAACGAATTCACCTTCACGGTTTTGCATTGTTACGTATGGCAGGCCATTTTGTTTAGCATAAGCATACTCAACATAACCGATCGAGAACTTAACGCGCTGTGCATAAGAAGCAACACCTTCGTTACCCTTGCCGCCAATACCAGTAGGCCATGCAACTGACGTATCTGCACCTACTTTGTCATTCCACTCTTTGCTTACTTTTGATAAGTAGTTAGCAAAAACGAATGTTGTACCTGAACCGTCAGAGCGATGCACTACAGTGATGTTAGCATCAGGCAATGCAAGGCTAGGGTTAAGTGCCTTAATGGAAGGATCGCTCCATTTAGTGACTTTTTTCAGGAAAATGTTAGCCAATACTTCGCCGCTTAGACGCAGGTCACCATTTTCTACACCAGGAATATTTACAACAGGCACTACACCACCAACAACGGTAGGGAACTGGACCAGATTGCTTGCTTCAAGTTCTGCTACAGTCAAAGGCTTGTCAGAAGCACCGAAATCCACTGTCTTATTCTGGATCTGTTTGATACCACCACCAGAACCGATAGATTGATAGTTAAGTTTAACGCCAGTTTTACCATTGTATGCGTCAGCCCATTTGGCATAAATCGGATACGGGAAAGTGGCGCCAGCGCCAGTGATGTCCACTGCGAATGCGCTTGTTGCCAATACACCTGTTGCCATAGTGAAGCTGATGGTAGCAAGCATGCACTTTAGCGTGCGATTCAAAATTTGCATTTATTTCTCCTGATTATTTCAGCATGAATTGGTCGAGGTTTTTTGCTCAACATGAATTACCTCGAGCATCATAAAATTAAATTATGACAGTATTGTGACGAATATTGCATTAACTATTACCAAACAGATTGAGTAAGTGAGGGTGCGTGCGGGATTAGGCTTTAATGTATAATCGCAGGTCTTGTAATCAGGCTATATTAGTGTAATGGAAGCTGAACAACTTAACCTCATCGCCAACCGTCTTACAGACTTGGCAGAGCGTAACCAAGCCCTTCGGGGGTATCTTTGACTTCGAAACCAAACAACAGCGTTTGGAGGAAGTCTCTCAGCTATTAGAAGACCCAACTATTTGGAACGACAACGAACGTTCACAAAAGCTGGGTAAAGAGCGTCGCGAGCTCGAGCTTGTAGTCAAAGCGTTAAGCGAAGTCGAAAATGGCTTGCGCGATAGCCGCGAATTATTCGATATGGCGCGCGAAGAGAATGACGACGAAACCTTGCTCGGTGTACAAGCCGATGGCGAAGCGATTGAAAAACGTGTAGCTGAGATGGAATTTCGCCGCATGTTTTCCAATCCTATGGACCCGAATAACTGTTTTATCGAGTTTCAATCAGGTAGCGGTGGTACTGAAGCGCAAGACTGGGCGGGTATGTTATTCCGCATGTATCTACGGTACTGTGAGCGCAAAGGCTTCAAGGTCGAAGTGCTGGAAGAGTCTGAGGGTGATATCGCGGGTATCAAGGGCGCTTCTATTAAAGTATCCGGCGATTATGCCTATGGCACATTACGCACAGAGAGTGGTGTGCATCGCCTAGTACGCAAATCACCGTTCGACTCGAATGCCAAGCGCCATACGTCATTTGCCAGCGTCCAGATTTTCCCCGAAGTTGATGATTCGATCGAAATCGAGATCAATCCGGCGGATCTGCGTATCGATACTTATCGTGCCAGTGGTGCTGGTGGTCAGCACATCAATAAGACAGATTCTGCGGTGCGTATCACTCATATCCCGACGAATACAGTAGTGCAGTGTCAGAATGACCGTTCTCAACACCGTAACAGAGCTGAGGCGATGAATATGTTGAAAGCGCAGTTGTATGCACTTGAGTTACGTAAGCGTAACGAAGAGAAGCAGGCGTTGGAAGATTCCAAGACCGATATCGGCTGGGGGCATCAGATCCGCAGTTATGTACTCGATCAGTCGCGCATCAAGGATCTTCGTACCAATGTCGAGATCGGTAATACACAAGGTGTGCTGGATGGTGACCTTGATCCATTTATATCTGAGAGTTTGAAGCAGGGAGTGTAGCAGTGAGCGAACAGCAAAACCCGATTGAAGTGGTTGCACAGGATGAAAACCATGTGATCGCAGAGCGCCGTGAGAAATTAAAGGTGCTGCGTTCGCAAGGCGTTGCCTTCCCGAATGATTTCAAGCCAACCCATCAGGCTAAGCCATTACATGCAGCTTATGGCGAGCAGGATAACGAATCTTTAGACCCACAAGCCATTGAAGTGCGCGTAGCGGGCCGCATGATGCTCAAACGCGTGATGGGTAAAGCGAGCTTTGCAACGATTCAAGATACTTCCGGCAGGATTCAGCTCTTTATCTCCAAAGAGAATATCGGTGAAGATATTTACGAATCTTTCAAAAAATGGGATATGGGCGACATCGTCGCTGCAGTTGGCTTTCTATTCAAGACTAAAACAGGTGAGTTGTCAGTCAAGGTGAATGAATTAAGACTGTTAACCAAGTCTCTACGTCCATTGCCCGAGAAATTCCACGGCTTGAGCGATCAGGAGACCAAGTATCGTCAGCGTTATGTTGATTTGATTGTTTCAGACGATACTCGCCAAACGTTTATCGACCGTAGCAAGATCGTGTCGGCTATTCGTGGATTTATGTTGCAGAACGAGTTTCTTGAGGTAGAGACGCCGATGTTGCATCCGATTCCTGGCGGTGCGTCAGCCAAGCCTTTCAAGACGCACCATAATGCGCTTGATATGGAAATGACTTTGCGCATCGCGCCTGAGCTTTACCTCAAACGTCTGATCGTCGGCGGCTTTGAGCGTGTGTTCGAGATTAATCGTAATTTCCGTAATGAAGGCTTGAGCGTTCGCCATAATCCAGAATTCACGATGATGGAATTCTATGCGGCTTACACAGACTACCAATGGCTGATGGATTTTACAGAAAACTGTATACGTACTGCTGCGATTGCTGCGCGGGGTACTGCGGTACTTACCTATCAAGGGCGTGAACTCGATCTGAGTAAACCATTCCAGCGTCTGACTATCGTAGGTGCGATTCAAAAATATGCGCCTCAATATACTTTGGCGCAATTGAGCGATGCTGCTTACTTGCGTACCGAGCTGTTGAAATTCGGTGTTAAGGCTTTTGAGCATGCAGGTTTGGGCGCGTTGCAATTGGCATTGTTTGAAGAGACCGCTGAAAGCCAGCTTTGGGAGCCGACTTATATCATCGACTACCCTGTGGAAGTGTCGCCCCTTGCCCGTGCTTCAGACAGTAACTCTGAGATCACTGAGCGTTTTGAATTATTTGTGACAGGCCGCGAGATTGCGAATGGTTTCTCAGAGTTGAATGATGCGGAAGATCAGGCCGCGCGGTTCCAAGCGCAAGTTGCCGCGAAAGAGGCGGGTGATGATGAGGCAATGTATTACGACGCTGACTTCATTCGTGCATTGGAGTACGGTATGCCACCGACTGGCGGCTGCGGTATTGGTATCGATCGATTAGTGATGATGTTAACGGATAGCCCGAGCATCCGCGATGTAATCCTCTTCCCGCATATGCGTCCCGAGGCTTGATCGAAGGGCTGATCGCTCTAACTTGTTGGGATAAGGTGACAATAGATTGCCTATGAAATCAAAAGGCTATGCCTAACGCTACAATAAATGTCGTGCGATTGAGACGTTTATTGGTCGTGAAAATAATTGTATTTTTGTAGTTAATTGATTTTATTAACTAATTTCCGTGGGCATGGCGCTTGCTGGTAGGGTTTAGGTGACTGCGTAAGTTTTTACGTAATCTTCATTCACTATCATCATTGAGGTCTCTCATGTTAAACAAACAAGGTCTTTTCAGTCGCGGTCAAGCTGATAACTCATCAGCTGCTGCCCGCCCACCAGTCCACTCATCTCTTTCTTCACTTAATGCGCAAACGACAAATGGCACGCAAAGTAAATCTGCATCTGCACTGATGCCCGGTCATCAGGCTGCGCTTGAGTCTGCGACTTCTGTTTCATCCCCTTCAATAGCGGAGTTCAAGGCCACGACCGATGTCAAAGCGATTACCGGTAGCCGGTTGATCGTAGGGCCGGACGTTAAGTTGAAAGGCGCTGAGATTCAAGATTGCGATACCTTAGTGGTAGAAGGTCGCGTAGAGGCGACCATGGATAGTCGCGTGATCCAGATCGCAGAGCATGGTGCGTTCTCAGGTAAAGTCGGCATCGATGTTGCAGAAATTTTCGGTAACTTTGAGGGCGAGTTGACTGCTCGTAGTCAGTTGATCATCCATGCTAGCGGGCGTGTCAGTGGCAAAATTCGTTATGGCAAAATATTCATAGAAGAAGGTGGGCAACTTTCAGGTGATATTGCTGCGATTACAGCTGAAAGCGGATCTAAAAAAGTCGGTAGTGTGATTGCCAGCACTTCCAGTACCCAAATCAATCATTAACATGTCTTAAATCTTTGATAGGCTTTTTATTCGACTAAAAAGCCTATTAGGTTCACTTTTTAGTCCAATCTATATTAGGTGTTCAAGCATTTAGCTAGCACCTAATCTCTTGTTGTTTTTTTGCAACACAAGATGGCAAAGTTTTTAATCGTCATCAATCTGTCATATTCAATCCTCAGAATCACTCCCGTGTTGAAGTTCAACCAAACGATTTCTTAACTGGGAGTTATTTAATGAAAAGTATCAAATTACGTGGCATCTGTGCTGCGGTAACTGGGGCGTTGTTAATGAGCTTTGGCGTGAATGCCATGGCAGATAGTACAGATGATCTATTGCAAACACTGATCTCAAAAGGTGTGTTGACAGAAGAAGAGGGCGCGCAACTATTGCGTGGCCGTGATACAGAAAAAGCGAAAAAGAAAGACGAAATCAAAGCAACGTTCAAGGACGGCATTGGTTTTGAATCTGGAGATAAGCAACATGCTATCTCTGTAAATGGTCGCGTTCAGTTGGATTATCGTAATTTTGGTGAACAAGATGCCCAAACTGCCGATACGTTTGATGTACGCCGCGCATTTATGACTGTAAAAGGTAAGTTCTATAACGATTACGATTTCAATATCACGGCTGACTTTGGGTCAACTACTAATAATAGTCAATTGGACGAAGCTTATTTCGGTATTAATTGGTGGGATCAAGCACGTTTCCGCTTTGGTCAATTCAAGATGCCATTTGGTCTTGAACAAAATACAAGTGATATTTTCACTGACTTCCAAGAGCGTAGCTTGGTAGATAGCTTAACTCCTGGTAAAGAGCGCGGTGCGATGGTATTTGGTGTTCCAACCAAAGGTGTTTACTATGGTTTAGCAGCATCAACAGGCCGTGGCAAGAACGTGAATAATATTGATACTCAAGTTGAAGGTTTGGATGTCATAGGCCGTGCAACAGTCAACTTCGCTGAGATTATGGGTATTGGTGATACGGTTTACCATGTCGGCGGTGGTATTTCACGCGGTGATATTTCCCCAAGACAACAAACTAATGGCGCAGCTCTTGCCAACTTTGCTGCATCATCTGGCAGAACTGAATCACGCGGCTTAACATTCTTCACACCAACTGCATTTACTAGTTTGGCTGATGATGAGTTGACTCGCACACGCTATGGTATTGAAGGTGCTGTTGCAATGGGCCCTGTGAAATTCCAAACAGAATGGATCAAGCACAATTACGATGGCAAAACTGCTGGTAACGTATCTTTTGATAAAGATATCAAAGCTTGGTATGCATCTTTAAACTGGATGGTAACGGGTGAAAGCTTTGCCTCAACTTATAAAGATGGTAACTGGGGTCGTATCAAACCTAAGAGTGATTTCATTCACCCAAGTGCTGGTTATGGGATAGGTGCTGTTGAGTTAAGTTTGCGTTACTCAGACTTTGATGGCGGTGACTTTGCAACGGGCTCTTCTCCTGCAGGTACTGGTAACGTTGCTGCAAATAATCCAACAGGTGCTCATGCTTGGACTGCTGGTGCACAATGGATACTTAATCCTAATACACGTCTTGTCTTGAACTATGTCACAACTAAGTTTGAAGATGGCAGTATTGCTTACGCCAATAACCAAGGTGCTGCTCTTGGCCGTACTGATGAAGAAAAAGCGATCACAATGCGTGCTCAGTTTGACTTCTAAAAAATTAAATCTAGTGCCATTTTTGGTCTAGTTTAAATGCAACAATTAAAAAGCCTACTTCGAGTAGGCTTTTTTTATGTTTTAATTAGGGACGTGTTTAGCAACTGTTTAATACTTAAATCGGTCCCATGTACATAGCATCCAGTTTCAGCAGTCAATCCCGCATATTGTCGTTTCGAAACATCGTCCGCATTATCTTGTTGGCCGTTGTCTATTGGGTGACGGGTAATATTGATCAGTTTTTCTCCTTACCCAATCTTTGGGCTAATTTTTTCTATCCACCCACAGGTATCGCACTTGCTGCATTATTGATTTACGGATACCGCATATGGCCTGGCATATTGTTAGGTTCGAGTATCGCCTGTTGGACTGCTGGTGCCTCGATATTAGCTGTGATCGGTATATCGTTTGGTAATACAGTCGAGGCTTTGTTTGCGTATTACCTGCTTAAACAGTTTGCCAAGTTTGACCCATCCCTATCGCGTTTACGCGATCTATTCGCGCTTACTTTTTTTGCTGTGGCCGTTAGCCCTTTAGTTGGTAATCTGATCAGTGAGAGCATGCTGGATATCGCGAGAGTGGCGGGCAATGCCGAGATTTCAAACATGCTCGGTAATTCATGGATGAGCGATGCCTTAAGTTATCTCTTGTTAACGCCAGCGGTCCTTGCCATTTACTATCACCAGCCCATCAAGTGGAATAAATACAAGGTGGTCGAAGCACTCGTCTTGTCGGCGCTTATCATCATGATGAGTATGCTTGCCATGCTACATGTTTGGAGGTTGCCTGCAGATTTTCTAGTCAAGCCTAAAACCTTTATGTTTTTTACCTTAGTTGTATGGGCAGCGTTGAGTTTTCACCAACGTGGTGTTGCATTGGCAACCATGACCATCATATTGACGGGCTTATGGGGCGGCACGAATGCAGCCGGATATTTCGCTGCCGATTTTGCAAAAGGCAATTTGGTTAACTATTGGTTATTCTCTTTGGTGCTTTCAATTACAGGTTTCACGATCTCTGGCTTGACAGCGGGACGTATCAAATCTGAAGCGCGCCTGAAAGAGCAGCTTTCTCTATATGACGCATTGAGCCGCGCGCAGTCAGATGTCAGTGAGGGGGTGCTGATTTTGCAGGATGGCAAGATCGTTTATGGCAATGATGCCGTATGGCGTGTGGCTGGTTATGCCCCCGGTGATTTCGCTGTGGGTGCCGATTTTTTCGGGTTGATTCATCCATCCGATAGACAGCGTGTTGCCGAGATGCATCGTAAACGTATTCAAGGCTTGCCAGTACCGAATCGTTATGAAGCAGTTGGCTTGACCAAAAATGGCCAGCCTGTCCCGATTGAGATTGCTGCTGCAATGATGCCTGATGGTAGTGGCCGCGTGGTCGTCTTGATTATTGATATTTCGGAGCGCCAGAAATCGGTCGCCGCTTTGACGCAAAGTCGGGAGGATTATCGCGAACTGGTTGAATCTATTCAGGCTATTGTTTGGCGTGCCACGCCCGGCGGGAGTTTTACTTTTGTCAGTAAAGAAGCTGAGACCTTAATGGGGTACCCGCTTTCAGACTGGACAGAGATACCTACTTTCTGGGCAGATAAAATACATCCGGATGACAGGGAATGGGTAGTTGATTACTGCATACAAGAATCCATCAAGTTGAATAGTCATGTATTCGATTACCGTATGATCGCGGCAGATGGACGTATTGTTTGGATGCAGGATATTGTGCGGGTTATCCCGAACCGGCACGGTAAACCTCAGGAGCTTGTTGGGGTTATGTTGGATATTACCGCCCGCAAAAAGGCCGAAGCCAGCTTGCACCTATCACATCAGGTATTTGAACATACCGCAGAAGGCATCGTGATTACCGATGCAGATTTTAATGTGCTTGAGGTGAATCAGGCTTACGAGCAGATCACAGGATATACCCGTGATGAGATCACCGGTAAGCCGCCTATGGTCTTAAGTACGGGATTGCATGACCAAGCCTATTACGATGCAGTATGGCAAACGATTCAGGATGAGGGGCAATGGGTAGGCGAGATATGGAATCGACGTAAAGATGGCGAGAGCTACCCTGAGTGGCTTTCGATCAGTAAGGTGCTGGATTCAAAAGGTCTGGTACAGAACTATGTCGCTGTATTCACGGACATTACGCAACGAAAACTCTCTGAAGAGCGCTTACAGTTCATCGCGAATCATGATGCCTTAACCTTGTTGCCTAATCGTGCATTGTTACAGCAGCGTATTGAGCAAGCATTGGTACGTGCACAGCGGCACAATGAAAAAATCGCTGTTCTTTTCATTGATCTTGACCGGTTCAAAATCATTAATGACACATTAGGGCACCATGCGGGAGACCTTTTGCTGCAAGAGGCGGCCAAGCGATTAACAGACTGCCTGCGGGAGTCCGATACTGTAGCAAGGCAAGGTGGTGATGAGTTTGTCGTGTTGATAGAGGATTTCACAGATACGCAATATTTGACCACCATTGCGCGCAAAATCATGAGCGTCTTGGCGCAGCCGTTTATCCTGCTGAATCAGGAGTTGCATATTAGCGCCAGTATCGGCATCACGATTTATCCAGAGGATGGGGCCGATGTGTTCTCCTTACTCAAGAATGCAGATGTAGCTATGTATCGGGCTAAAGAGAGTGGCAAGAATACATTTCATTTTTATGCTGCCGAAAGTAATTTGCATAGCGTGGAATTGCTGGAGCTTGAGAATGGATTGCGCCGTGCATTGGAGCGTAACGAATTCGTATTGCATTATCAGGCCAAAATTGATTTGAAAACGCAGCAGGTGATCGGGGCGGAGGCTTTATTACGCTGGCAGCATCCTGAGCTTGGCCTACTTTCGCCTATCCACTTTATCTCGTTGGCAGAAGAGACGGGTTTGATTATTGATATCGGCACTTGGGTGTTGCGTGATGCTTGTAAACAAGCGGTGACCTGGCAGGATTTTATGCCCGATGATCATCCTATCCGAGTTGCGGTCAATCTTTCTGCACGTCAATTCCGCGAAGAAACATTAAAGGCAACGATTGAAGATGCACTTGCGGAGAGTGGTTTGCCTGCGCCATGCCTTGAGTTGGAAATCACTGAAAGCATGATCATGCAGAATGCCGAGCGGGCCAGCAGTGTGCTGCAGTATTTCCGCGATTTAGGCACCCATGTACTGATCGATGATTTTGGTACGGGATATTCTTCTTTAAGTTACCTGAAGCAATTCCCAATTGATGCTCTTAAAATCGATCGATCATTCGTTAGGGATATCCCGAAGGATAGTGATGACATGGCGATCACAAAAGCGATTATCGCCATGGCACATAGCCTGAATATGCTAGTGGTTGCAGAAGGTGTTGAAACCGGCGAGCAATTGAAGTTTCTGCAAACGCAACATTGCGACCAGATTCAGGGGTATATATTCAGTGAGCCTGTACCGGCAGAGAGCTTTGTTGATTTGCTGCGCGGGGTCAATGTTGCAAAGCGGCTGCATACCAAGATGGTACAAGACGCCTAGTTCCGCTTGTTCAGTGCATTTTCAGGTGGTCAGTAAATAAAGATTAAGTTCTAACGCTGCCTAAGTCCTGATGAGTTTTTAAGTCTATCACTTCGGGGAATACCTGCCCCATGGAGTGATCTTGAACCCATATAGGCTGACTATCGCGGCTATAAATATACCTGAAGCTACGATAGCAAAAGTCACATGCATTGAAGTACTGAATCTCAGCGCAAACCAGGTTGCCATGCTTGCAAAGCACAATCTGATCGCACCGGCGGATAAGGGCCAACCTATTTTGGCCGCGCCCTGACCTGCAAAATACAATTCAGTCGTGATTGCCATAAAAGCGTACATTGGGCCAATCAAGGCTAAGTATTGTCCACCGACCTCCAGAACTTCAGGATTAGCTGAGAAGAGGCTGATCCATCTTTCAGGAAAGATGGCGACAAAGAGACCGATCATCTCGACGAGCAAAGCAACGAATATTGCATTCAGTAATGCAGCATGTCTGGCACGCTTTACATAGCCAGCGCCAAGGTTGGTTCCGATAACAGTGATTGCTGCTGTACCGAAACCGAACATGATTGGAATAAGTAATAATTCAAGACGGGAAGCGATACCGAATCCCGCAATAGCAGCAACACCAAATACCCCTGCGGCGGCTGTCAGTAATGTCAAAGAGAGACTTGTCATGACTGCATTGATGGAAGATAAAAGCCCGATACCTAATATCTCTTTGAAATGTGCTTTATTTAGTGGATGTGGTCTTAGTTTGATTGTGGAATCTTTAGACCGCATGTAGCGAATAAGCAGAAATAAAGCAAGATAGCTACATAAGATCTGAGCTACTCCCGCACCTGCGATGCCAAGTTTGGGGACACCTAACCAACCTATGATCAACATCGGTGATATCAACAAACCTACGATCACACTTGTGAAAATGATGATGGCAGGTAGCTTTACGTTACCAGCACCGCGTAACACAGATTGAAGAAGGGCTACCATCCAGAAAGAGATAGCGCCACTAAACAAGATATCTGAATATATCAAAGCGAGATCAAGTGTTTCCCCGGAACCACCGAGAAATTGATAGACAGAAGGTCCAGCGATGACTGCGATGATTGAGAACAGGAGACCAAACCCAGCTCCGATCAGCGCTGCGTGCCATGCCAGACTTTCTGCTTTAACATAATTCTTTGCGCCTATAGCTCTCGCCACCGCTGATGACACTCCACCTCCCACTCCTCCATTAGAGACCATGGTCATGAACATCATCACTGGAACAACGAGTGATGCCGCCGCAATCGCATGTACGCCAAGCGAACTGACAAAGTAAGTCTCAGCGATGCTCAGCAAGGTCGTCATGAACAATACAAGCACCGTGGGCAAAGCCAGCTTGATCAGGGTCTTAAGCAGATTACCTGTCAGCAGAGGATTCAATGGTTCGGTTACCAACGTAGTCGCCGAACCATTGGTGGTTGAGGTGGAAGTGTCCATTTACAGACCGCTCGCCTTATTAAGTGCTGCTAAAGCAGTCACTTCATCCGCCGTTGCAGTTAGATAGGAGCTCTTTACCGCGTAGACCTTATTCTGCGCATCCAGAACGTCGATCAACGGCGTCATGCCTTTTTCATAACGTAATTGAGCTGCATTCAGCGCTCGCTGATTGCTATCTACGGCAGCTTTAAGCGCTATGGTGTGTTCCCGATTTTTCGCGTAATCAGAAAGCTTTGTCTCTACATCAGCAACTGCCGCAATGACTGTTTGCTTGTATGTATGGAACGCTTGGGTCTGACGCGAATCAGCAGCATTGATGTTGCCTTGTATACGGCCAAAGTTAAGTAAGGGCATCGCGATACCACCAGCTATTGACCAGATCTCTGTTGCGGGCAAGATAGTAGAATTCTGCCAGCCATATAAAGAACCAAGGCTTAGTTTAGGGTACATCTCGCTGATTGCGACCCCTGTCAAAGCAGTGTTAGCGGCAAGATTACGCTCTGCTACTGCGATATCAGGGCGACGGCTTAATATGGTCGCTGGTGCTTCAATCACTTGCGCATTAACGACTGCTGGTATTCCAGCTGGCTGTTTGAGCAAAGTTACGATCTCGTCATTCTCACTACCTGTCAGTACCGAGATGCGATAGATTGTCGCGGTGATCGCTTTCGCTATCACCGGAATATTGGCAACCGTGGTTCTGTATAGCGCTTCAGCTTGATCAGCTTCCATGCCACTTAATGCACCATGCTGATATTTAAGCAAAGTAAAGGCATTCAACTGACGCTGTGTCTCTGCGATATTCAAAGTCAGGTCGTAGCGTTGTTGCAGTTCTCTCAAGCGAGCATATTCAGTGACGACTTCTGCCACTAAAGTGATGCTGACTTCCTGATAACTAGCCTCACGACTTTTGATGGTTGCATCAGAAGCTTGTACCCGACGACGATTACCCCCGAACAGATCGATCTCCCAGCTTGCATCAAAACTTGCCTGATATAGGTTGATCGTATTGTTCTGCGTCATAAGGCCCGGGTTGCTTCTCGAAGCATTACCAGCTGTCGTGATCTGGGGGTAAAGGCTAGACTCAGCGCTCATCCTCAAACCACGGGCTTCAAATATCCTGGCTTGCGCGATCTTGCGATCATGGTTATCCGATAGCGCACGCTCTATGAGTGTGTTCAATGTTGGGTCTTTAAAATCCGCCCACCATTCAGCATTAACCTCTTTAGTCGAGGCGACGGTATCAACTGCAACCCGCTCTTTCCATTGAGCAGGTGTCACCGTTTCTGGTTTCACGTAATCTGGTCCGACCATGCAAGCAGTCAATAATAGTGGGATGAGAATCCAAAGTTTACGCATTGGTTTGCTCCTGTAATGATTCATGATGACCGTTATTTAAAGATGTATCCGTGTGGTTCACGGGTTTGATACGGAACCAGAGCGCATAGAGTGCTGGCAGAAAGAGTAGGGTCAGTAATGTACCGACACCAACACCACCAATCAGCACGAACGCTAATGAACCCCAGAAACTTGAATACGTCAGCGGGATAAAAGCCAACATCGCTGTCGCTGCTGTCAAGATCACAGGACGTGAGCGGCGGACTGTTGATTCAACGATCGCGTCATAATCAGATAGACCAGAAGCTCTGTCGATACGGATCTGGTCAACCAGAATCAGCGTATTGCGCATCAAGATACCTGATAGTGCGATTAGACCCAGAATGGCGTTGAAACCAAATGGAGAGTTGAAAATCAGCATGGTCGGTACCGCGCCTACCAGACCTAATGGCGCTGTCAGGAACACCATGAACATGGTCGAGAATGAACGAACCTGAAACATGATGAAAGCCAACTGCAGCAGAATCATGACTGGGAAAAGCACTGCCAGCGCATCATTGGCCTTGATCGAGTCTTCAATAGAACCACCCATATCGATCCTATAGCCTTCGGGCAATTTAGCAATGATAGGCTTCAACTGTTCCATGACTGCCATACTTGCGACTGGAGGCTGCAATCCTTCTGCTACATCTGCCTGAACCGAGATGTATTGCTCATGGTCGTAACGCTTGATCATGGCGTTTTCCATCCGTGTCTCGAAATGCGCTATTTGCGAGAGCGGCACTGACTTACCATCGATGGTGGTGAGTGTCAGGTTGGCCAGATCATCGATATTCAAGCGCTCAGCCTGAGGGTTACGTAGCATTACACCGACTGTGCGAATACCATCCCTCACTTGCGTTGCTGGGATACCATTCAACATAGCCCCTAACTGCACACCGACATCATTAGGTGTCAGGCCTATCAGGCGTAGACGATCCTGATCGAATACAAGGAATTGGATCGGTGTCTTCTCAGTCCAGTCAAGGAAAGTATCTTTTACTGTCGGACTCTTATCCATCACTTCTTTGACTTGGTCTGCGATGTCACGCAAGACGTTTTCATCAGGACCAATTACCCGGAATAAGACTGGGTAATTCGTTGGCGGGCCGAAGACGAATTGACGCACACGTACCCGAGCTTCAGGGAATGCGCCATCCTCAATCAGTTTATGCATCTTTTCCTTGAGGGCATTACGTTCCTTTGGCCCATCTGTCATGACGATGATCTGTGCATAGGCTGGGTTCGGCAACATCGGGTCTGATGTCAATACGAAACGAGGCATACCCTGACCGATATAACTGGTCACGATCTTCGCTTCCGATTGCGCCATCACCTTTTGTTCGATACGTTGAACAGCAGCTTCGGTAGTCGAGAATGCAGAACCTGGCGGCAGATTCACATCCAACAACATCTCTGGACGATCTGAGTCAGGGAAGAATTGCTGTTGTACGAACCCCATTCCAAATACTGAAAGGAAGAATAGGAATAATACGGTGATACCTACGGCCCATTTGTGGCGAATGACGCCACGGACGACATTACGGAAGCGTTCGTAAGTAGGGGTCTTGTAGATGGCGTCATGGCCGCCTTTGACTTTCTTGATCTCGGGTAAGAGCTTTACACCTATATAAGGCGTTAATGTGACAGCTACGACCCATGAAGTAATCAGTGAGAAAGCGACTACCCAGAAAATATTGCCTGCATATTCACCTGCACCTGATTTTGCGAATCCCACAGGTAGAAAACCCGCTATGGTGATTAGTGTTCCGAAAAGCATTGGTGCTGCCGTACTAGTCCAAGAGTAGGTAGCTGCTTTAACGCGATCCCAACCTTCTTCCATCTTCACAACCATCATTTCGATAGAGATGATGGCATCGTCTACTAATAGGCCTAAAGAAAGGATCAAAGCACCTAATGTAATCCTATCGAACTCTCGGTCAGTCAGTAACATAACAACCAGCACAGCTGCCAGTGTAAGCGGTACAGCAAGCGCTACAACGATACCGACTCGGAACCCAAGTGTGATCAGGCTGACGATCATCACCACTGCAAGCGCTGCTACGAACTTGATCATGAACTCATCAACGGCTTCTTCGATCACGGTTGATTGATAAGCAACCTTGGAAAGTTCTATGCCTAAAGGCAGGTTTGCCTGAACTGCATCCATTTCTTTACCGAGCGTCTCGCCCAATGTCAGGCCATTGAAGTTCTTGCTCATGACGATACCGAGCATTAGTGAAGGCTCGCCATCATGATGGATAGTGAATACTGCGGGATCTACATATCCCCGTTTGACATCTGCTATCTCACCGATACGAAGTATCTTGCCGTTAGCATTGATCGGGATGTTCTTTACAACTTCTACATCATCAAAAGCTCCATCTAAGCGTATGTATACACGCGGGCCTTTGGTGTCGACAAAGCCAGATTGCGTTACGTCATTTTGCAGCCTTAATGCTTGTAAGATATCCGCCGCTTTAACCCCCAATGTCGCTAGACGTTGATACGAGATATCGACATAGATGCGTTGCTCTTGCTCGCCAAGGATATTCACCTTCTCGATGCCGTCAACGCGTAACAATCGTTGTCTGATACTTTCAGCTTCCAGAACAAGTTTGCGTTCTGGCATGCCCTTGGCCTTAAGCGCATATAGCGAGAAATAAACATCTGAGTATTCATCATTAATGATCGGGCCAACCACACCGTTAGGCAGATTAACTGCTTCATCGCCCAGTTTCTTGCGGGCCTGATAGAACTGCTCGGCCAGATGTGGTCCAGTGTATTCTTGGAAAAATACTTTCATCACAAGTTTACCGGGGGTAGCCTGAGTCTCTACGCGGTCGTAATATTCCAGCTCTTGTAATCGCTTCTCGAATTTATCCCCGACCTGATCTACCATCTCCTTAGCGGTAGCTCCCGGCCATACGGCACCTACAGTCATGACTTTAACGACGAACTTAGGATCTTCAGCGCGACCAAGATGCAGGAACGCAAACGTACCTGAGACCATAATTGCGAGGATGAAAAACAGCGTGAGTGCGCGTTCACGTACTGCTAATGCCGAGAGGTTGAAATTCATTTCGCCTGCTCCCCTACAGTGGCATCAGCCAGACGGATTTTTTGCGCTGGTTTAAGAAGATGTGCTCCCAATGCAACGATCTTTTCGCCTGCTTTCAAGTCGCCTGTCACCCCCGCCATTTCTTCACCAATTTGCAGAAGGGTTACAGGACGTAGAGCGACAGTATTATCTGTTTCGTTGATTACCCAGACATTCGTTTCATGTCCTACGTTGTAAAGAGATCCAAGAGGTACCTGAAAACTCTCTTCCCCCTTGCTGCTCACTTTCTTGAATACCACAGTCACTGTAGCGCCCAGAGGTGCCTCTTTACCACTATCAAGCAAGGTATATCGTGCTTGATAAGTGCGAATGGTCTTATCAGCCATCGCTGAAAGCTCACGTAGTTTTACCGGAAATCTCACGTCAGGCAGCGTGTATAGGTAGGCATCCGTGGCATTTTTCGCTTTATTCAATGCTTGTTCAGGGAGATTGATTACCGCTTCGCGTGTGCCATCACGCGCGAGCCTGACGACTACCTGTCCGACTGTCACAACCTGACCTGCATCGGCAGGTACATCTGTCACGACACCATCAGCATCTGCTTTCAAAATAGCGTAATCGTATTCATTCGCTGCACGACGCGCATCTGCTTCTGCTGCTTGTAATCTTGCGGTTGCGGAATCTGCCAATGCCTGGGCACGCTCATATTCCTGTTGCGATGCAGCGTGTAGCTCCCATAACTCTTTGGTACGTTTTAGATCAGGGATAGCGCGATCACGTTCTGCTTTTGCCGCATCTACTGCCTGTTGGCTTGCATTGCTGGCTAAGCTTAGATCGATTGGATCAAGACGCATCAAAGGCTGGCCTTTAGAAACATGCTGGCCTTCGTCTACTAATTTCTCAATGATCTTCCCGCTGACACGGAACCCTAGATCACTTTCTACACGTGCATGGACAGTACCTGTGTAACTTGGTGCATTAGTGTATTCGCTACCTATCGTAAAACTCTTGATCACAGGAGGCAGGGGCGCCGGTTTTGGGTCTGCGCGCTTGCCTCCAAAAATAAATACGCTTGCAACTATCACTGCGCCGACGATCAAATAAGCCCGGAATGGTCGAAGGCGATTAGCGAAATTCTGACTAGCACTCATGGAAAGCTCCCTAAAAGTAATGTAACTTCCATAATGATAGTTACATTGTTTATGTAATGCAAATTATATTATTTGATTATTTTTAAAAAGATAAAAAAACCCGCATAAGTGCGGGTTGTAGAGGAAAGCGCTTAGCGCTGTTGTTAGGAGCGAATAGGTATATGGGGTAAACCTAGTGACGCGTAATGGTTGATCTTTCCTGAGGAGGAAGCTGGTCCTGCGCAGAAAAGAATCTCATCTGCATTTAACTCACGTCCCGTATGCTTATCAATTAGTACTGGAGTGATCTGATGTTTGGTTTTTGCATCGACAAGCAACGTATCAATGCCATGAGGGGAGTAATGTTTATTACCCCATGCCATTAATGTAGCCAAGATCGGAAAGAACTCCCGCCCTTTATCACTAAGGATGTATTCATCCCGTGGAGGGTGCTCGCTATAACGTTGTTTGGTGAGTAACCCGGCTTCTACAAGACCATTTAATCTTCTTGTCAGTGTATTCGGGGTAATCCCCAAGCTTTTGATGAAGCCATCAAAACGTTTGATGCCGTGCATCGCGTCACGAATGATCAGGATATTCCACCATTCACCTACATGCTCAAGACTCCTTGCTACGCTGCATGACATTTGGTCGAAGCTTTTGGTTTCCATTATTTACCCCAGTTACTCCTATGATGATAGTAATATGGGGTATATGGTTTATCAAATCAAGTTTTTATTGCCGTGGAATGAATCGTGATTTGAATCTAGAAGCAGGGCAAGCCATGCTAGATTTGTCCTATAGCTTTAGTTTTCCTGACGCAACTTTTGGCATCAGCCTTCTTTTGCCAAGTTGATCGAGTAGCGTGGAATCTCCACAACAACATCTTCATCGTTTACGATTGCCTGACAAGATAGTCTTGAAGTTGGTTTTAAACCCCATGCCTGATCGAGTAAATCTTCTTCGTTCTCTTCGATTGGGTTCAGCGATTTAAAGCCTTCATGAATAATCACATGGCAAGTCGTGCAAGCGCAAACACGATCACAGGCATGTTCGATCTCCACGTGATTTTTCAGTAGTATCTCGCAAATAGACCTGCCAGGCGTTGCTTCGATAGTAGCGCCTTCTGGGCATAGTTCTGGGTGAGGTAATACTTTGATTTTAGGCATATCGGTATTTTGGTATTAAATCTCTAGATTATTCAGGTCTTTTCCTGCGAATGCCTGCTTGATCGAGGCATCCATCCGTTTTGCAGCAAAGTCTTCAGTCGCATGGTTCAATGCTTCGACTGCTTTTACGATTTCATCGGCATTTTCGCCAGTGGCTGTTTCTTTTAGCGCCTCAACTTTTTGAACGATAGTGGCCTGCTCGCTTTTGCTCAATAGTGCGCTGCTGTCTTTTTCCAATGCTGACTCAATCGCTTCAATTAATCGCTTCGCATCGACTTGGGCTTCGCGCAATGCGCGTGCTTGTTTATCCGCTTCCGCGGCCGAGAAGCTACTGCGAAGCATGGTCATGATCTCATCCTCACCTAAACCATAAGACGGTTTGACGACGATATTCGATTCCACACCACTGCCTTGCTCACGTGCAGTAACAGAAAGCAGGCCATCGGCATCAACCTGAAAGGTGACGCGGATACGGGCAGCCCCTGCAGCCATGGGCGGAATGCCACGCAGCTCGAATCTTGCCAGTGAACGACAGTCGGTGACCAGTTCACGTTCACCTTGTAGGACATGAATGCTCATGGCGGTCTGACCATCTTTAAAGGTGGTGAAATCCTGTGCGCGGGCAACTGGTAATGTGGAATTTCGCGGTATGACTTTCTCTACCAAGCCACCCATGGTTTCCAGCCCAAGCGATAGTGGGATAACGTCAAGGAGGAGTAGATCTTCATCACTACGATTACCAACTAAGGCATTTGCTTGTATTGCGGCCCCCAGTGCCACCACTTTATCTGGATCAAGATTAGTTAATGGTGTTTGCTTAAAGTAGTCAGCTACGGCTTGTTGAATTTGTGGCATGCGCGTCGCGCCGCCTACCATGACGACACCATTGACATCTTCTATCGTCAACTCCGCATCGCGTAATGCTTTACGTGTTGGGGTAAGGGTTTTAGTAACCAGCGATTGAGATGCTTCAATGAATTCAGCGGCTGAGAGTGTCAGGTCAATCGCTTGGGTGTTGCTTAAGGTGGTCTCAATCCTGACACTGTTTGCGGATGTCAGCTTTTCTTTCGCTTCACGCGCTTTGGTTAACAGTAGTCGTGTATCTTCTGCGCTTAAAGTGTTGTTGGGTGACTGGTCTAACATCCAATTGAAGATGACTCGGTCAAAATCATCCCCACCTAATGCTGAATCGCCATTGGTGGCTAACACTTCAAATACGCCTTTTGACAGTCGCAATATTGAGATATCGAATGTGCCGCCACCCAAGTCATAGATCACGTACACGCCTTCTGAGGCGTTATCTAGCCCATAGGCAACAGCTGCTGCCGTTGGCTCATTGAGCAGGCGTAGCACATTGAGCCCGGCGACGCGTGCAGCATCTTTAGTGGCTTGGCGTTGTGCGTCATCAAAGTAGGCAGGCACTGTAATGACGGCACCCAGTAATTCGCCACCCAGTGATACTTCTGCGCGCACTTTAAGTGCTTTCAATATCTCGGCAGATATTTCTACAGGGTTTTTGATGCCAGCACGTGTTTCAATCTGAAGCATGCCCGGTGTATCAACAAAGCTGTAGGGTAGTTGGGAAGTATCAGTGACATCTTCAATTCCCCGTCCCATAAAGCGTTTGACAGATACGATGGTGTTTTGGGCATCAGAGGACTGTTGCGCTTGTGCCGCATAACCAACCTCTATATTACTTTCACTTGCATAGCGCACTACAGACGGCAGCAGTGAGCGCCCTTCGGCATCTGGCAACACAGTGCTGAGTCCACTACGTACCGTAGCAACCAATGAATTGGTCGTGCCCAAATCAATGCCCACTGCAAGCTTATGCTCATGTGGTGCGGCACTCATGCCTGGTTCAGCGATCTGTAATAGTGCCATCTAGTTATCCAGCTTCGTTTTTCTCAAGATCATTCAATTTTAATGATCTTAATTGTCTTCAAGTTTTTCTATTGATCGGGCGATATCTTCACGCACCTTATCAATAAAATTAAGTTTTCGTACGGCCTCGGCAGCGATCGCAAAGTTCTTATCTTCATCTAGTGCAACGCTAAGCGTTTGTTGAAGCAAAGAAGCTTCTTGCTTCATGTCACCTAATAAACTATCTAGCGCTGTAATGTCGCCTGCTGATCTGGCATCATCTATCGCTTCGCGCCATTCCATCTGCAACATAAGGAACTCTGTCGGCATGGACGTATTACTTTCTTCTTCAGTGTCGATGCCTTCTAATTGCAGTAGATAACGGCCGCGTGACGTTGGATTTTTTAGTGTCTGGTAAGCTTCATTCGCTGATGTCGCTAATTGCATCGACTGCAAACGCTCTGCTGGTGGAGCTGAGACAAAACGGTCAGGATGTACTTCACTTTGTATCTTGCGAAAATTCTTTTCCAGTAAGGCAGCATCTATTGCGAATTTTGCTGGAAGATTCAGCAGCTCAAAGTGATTTTTTTGCATAGCTTGCAGTTATATTCAGGTCAGAGTGTCGTACAGGATGAGGCGTAGCGATGAGCCTAAATGCGCTAAATAGACATCTGCTTAGCGACCAATGACCACTAAACGTGTTGTTTAGACAGTAAAGCTCTCACCGCAACCGCACTCATCTTTCACGTTCGGGTTATTGAACTTGAAACCTTCGTTCAAACCCTCTTTTGTGAAGTCCAGTTCGGTACCATCGATGTAGGCCAAGCTCTTGGGGTCAACGATCACTTTTACCCCAAAGCTATCGAATGCCATATCTTCAGGGTGCATCTCATCCACGAACTCTAGCGTATATGCCATGCCTGAACAGCCTGTGGTTTTAACGCCCAAGCGAAGGCCTATGCCTTTGCCACGGTTGGCTAGGAATTTCTCTACACGATGAGCAGCAGTTTGGGTCAGAGTGATCGCCACGTTCTACCTCATGCAACTTCGCTGGCAACAGTCTGCTTGGACTTTAAATCGGCTACAGCAGCACGAATCGCATCTTCTGCTAACACAGAGCAATGGATTTTCACTGGAGGCAATGCAAGTTCCTGCGCGATGTCAGAATTCTTGATCTCCATGACTTGATCAAGCGTCTTGCCCTTGATCCATTCAGTCACTAAAGAGCTAGACGCAATCGCAGAACCACAACCATAGGTTTTAAATTTTGCATCTTCGATAATGCCGTCATCATTCACCTTGATTTGCAACTTCATCACATCGCCGCAGGCTGGGGCACCGACCATGCCAGTACCTACCTGAGGGTCATTCTTGTCCAGCGCGCCCACGTTACGTGGGTTTTCATAGTGGTCTAATACTTTATCTGAATAAGCCATTTTTTATTCTCCTAAATCCTAATCGCATTCATCACGAATGCCTTGCAGTCTATATTGGCAAAATAGCCTGATAGACTAATGAACAGCGTTAATGGGCTGCCCATTCAACTTTGCTGATATCTACGCCATCCAAGTGCATTTCCCATAATGGAGAAAGCTCGCGTAGCTTACCGATCTTGCTCTTCATCAATTCGATGGTGTAATCGACATCTTCCTCGGTCGTAAAACGGCCAATAGAGAAGCGAATCGAACTATGCGCCAACTCATCTGAACGGCCAATCGCGCGTAATACGTATGAAGGTTCCAAACTAGCTGAAGTACAAGCTGAACCGCTTGATACGGCGATATCCTTGACCGCCATGATCAATGATTCACCTTCAACATAATTAAAGCTAATGTTGAGGTTATGCGGTACGCGATTTTTCAGGTCGCCATTCACATAGGTCTCATCGATCTCTTGTAAACCGGCGAGCAATCTATCACGCAAACGACGGATGCGGGCATTTTCCAGATCCATTTCTTCACGTGCGATACGGAATGCTTCACCCATACCCACGATTTGATGCGTCGCTAGTGTACCAGAGCGCAAGCCACGTTCGTGACCACCACCATGCATCTGTGCTTCCAAACGCACGCGTGGTTTGCGGCGTACATATAAAGCACCAACGCCTTTAGGGCCGTATGTTTTATGGGCTGAGAAGCTCATCAAATCGACCGGAAGCTTTTCCAAGTCGATATGTACTTTACCTGTTGCCTGTGCGGCATCTACATGGAAGATCACGCCATTCTCACGACAGATATTGCCGATAGTTTCTATATCCTGAATCACGCCGATCTCGTTGTTCACTAGCATCACGGATGCCAGCACTGTATCCGGGCGAATGGCTGCGCGGAACTTATCTAAGCTCAACAAGCCATCAGCCTCTGGCGCTAGGTAGGTCGCTTCAAAGCCTTGGCGTTCCAACTCACGGAATGCATCGATGACGGCTTTATGCTCTGTTTGCATGGTGATGATGTGTTTGCCCTTATCTTGGTAAAAATGGGCAGCACCTTTGATCGCCAAGTTGTTTGATTCAGTCGCACCAGATGTCCAGACGATTTCGCGCGGGTCTGCATGCACTAGTTTTGCGACTTCATCGCGCGCGTTTTCGACGGCTTTTTCCGCAGTCCAGCCGTAAGGGTGGCTACGTGAAGCAGCATTGCCGAAATCTTCGGTCAAGAAAGGGATCATCTTTGCCGCTACACGTTTATCAACCGGTGTAGTTGCAGAGTAATCCAAGTAAATTGGCATACGTGCTGTCATCTTAACTTCCTTAAACTGCAATCGCAGTTAATCTTCTTAATCGTGATAACTCGCCTTCAAGAACGAGTAAAAATGCTTCTATCTGTGCTGCGGTGTTCACGTTCGATAAACTGACCCGTATCGCACCGCGCGCTAAATCTTCATCAACCCCCATTGCCATCAATACGTGGCTGGGTTCTGTGCTATCGCTTGAGCATGCTGAGCCACTTGCCACAGCAAATCCTTTGCGATCCAGTGCCATGACCAATGTCTCACCCTCAATACCTTCAAAGGCAAAGAAGCTGGTGTTCGCCAAACGGTCAGCACCATGACCGAAAATCACGGCGCCTAGTTTTACCAGCCCTTTTTCTAGCTGGTCTCGCAGTTGTCTTACGCTACCGATGCGTTGAATCAGCTCGCGGCTGATTAACTCACATGCTGCGCCAAAACCGACAATCGCGGCGACATTCTCGCTACCACTGCGTAAACCTCTTTCTTGCCCACCGCCCAAAAGCAATGGCTGTATATCAACGCGCTTATCAAGAATTAAGGCGCCAGCACCTTGTGGGCCACTGATCTTGTGCGACGAAAGACTCATGGCATGTACATTTAATTCTGCAAAATCCACTTTCATCTTACCTAGTGCTTGTACTGCATCTGTGTGCACGAAAGCATGCTGTTTTCGTGCTATCTCTGCGATAGAGGCAAGGTCTTGAATCGCACCTGTTTCGTTATTTGCCAGCATGACTGAGATCAGCCCAATGCTTTTATCGTCATTACCTGAACTCAATAAATCCTGCAGTGCATCAATAGTAATCTTGCCTTGCGTATCAGCAGCAATCGATTCGATGACCACGCCATGCGCTTTCATCGATTGCGCCGCGCGGGTAATTGCAGGGTGTTCGATTGCGCTTACTGCTATCTTCTCAAACCCGTTTTTTGCCGTGATGCCACAAATCGCAAGATTATCTGCTTCAGTGCCACTACCCGTGAAAATTACTTGAGAAGGGTGGGCGCCTGTTGCATCTGCTACTTGTTCGCGAGCACGCTCAATAGCTTGTCTGGATGATCTGCCAAAAATATGGCGGCTTGTTGCATTGCCAGACTGAGCAGACAAATATGGCAACATGGTTTCAAGCACACGCTGATCGAGTGCTGTTGTACCATTGTTATCAAAGTATATTGCCTGCGTATCCATAAACCGTGGGCTCTTATGCAGTAAGTGCTACCGGCTGAATCTGTATGTCGCGGCTGTCTTTGCGTGAGGTTGGCAGCTTAATTTTGGTGCCTTCGATTTGAGAGGCAACCAAATCTGATAGTGATACGCCGGATAAATATTCCAGAATTCTTACATTCAAGCTAGACCATAGATCATGTGTCATGCATGCATGGCCGTCATGGCAGTTCTCGCGACCGCCACATTGCGTCGCATCAATTAACTCATCCACTGCGCTGATAATCTCAGATACAGAAATCTCGGTGTGCTTCTTTGCGATACGATAGCCGCCACCTGGGCCGCGAACGCTCTTTACCAATCCACCGCGACGTAAGCGGCTGAATAGTTGTTCAAGGTAAGAGAGGGAGATAGCTTGGCGGTCGCTAATGTCAGCTAGGGTTACAGGTTTACCTGCCTCGTTTAATGCGAGGTCAAGCATTGCAGTGACAGCAAACCGGCCTTTTGTAGTTAATCGCATTTATATGTTCCTAAAGTTATCTAGGGGTAAGTCTTGTGCAAATATATGATTTTTATATTTTTCTTGATTCGAGAAAATCACCATATTTTTACTAGATCTTGAGGCTCAAATTTTATAATACCCTAACACTTTAGTCAACTATTATGCGGGAAGGTTCAGTCTATATTCTTGAGCGAATTAACGTCGAACGCTTTGCCTACTTCTGCATCTGTTTCAACATCCGCACCAAGCTTCTCAAGCTGTTGCATGACTTCTTGCAATTGCTGGTCCTGCTTGGCTGCATGGTCGAGTAATGCATGAATAGCCTTGGTCATCGGGTCATTCATGTTGTCGCTCACTGCGTAAGCAGAAAAGCCTATCTTTTCAGCCATCTCTTCATGTCGTGGTGGCTTCTCTTGGTCCAGAATGCGGGCAGGAATACCGACTGCCGTCGCATTGGCGGGAACATCTTTTACCACTACAGCATTCGAGCCGATTTTGGCTTGACTACCTATGGTGATTGGGCCCAATACTTTTGCGCCAGCGCCGATGACAACACCCGCTTCTAATGTCGGATGGCGTTTGCCTTTATTCCATGACGTACCACCAAGCGTGACCCCATGGTAAAGCGTGCAATCATCACCGATAACTGCTGTTTCGCCGATGACGACACCCATGCCGTGGTCGATGAATACACGCCTGCCGATGGTCGCTCCCGGATGTATCTCAATGCCTGTCAGCCAGCGCGCAATATGCGAGCTGAATCTTGCTAACCAGTAAAAACGTTGTTTCCATATCCAGTGAGAAACACGGTGCATGAGCAGGGCATGTACGCCAGGGTAGGTCGTAATTATTTCCCAGCGTGTGCGTGCTGCCGGGTCACGTTCGAAGACGACCGAGATGTCTTCTTTAATCTGCTTGAACATAATCAAATCCATTCTATTGGGTGAATCGCGTTGTCGCGTCTTCAAATGCCATTTTTATTACTTATTTTCTGGTGGGCGTGGGTGCTGCGTTAGTGTAAGGATTCCACGTAAAATATTCACTTCTTCTTTTTCAAGCTTGGTGCGTGCATACATACGACGAATGCGCTGCATCAATCTTTTTGGTTCTGCCGGGTTAAGAAAGCCGATCTTCACCAAGGTTTCTTCAAGATGTCGATAAAGGCCTTCTGTGTCATCGCTTGTTGCTAATGGCATTGGTGCTGCAGCGATGGTAGATGCTGCATCTTGTAACGATGCCATTCTTAATTCATAGCAAACGACTTGTACTGCGGCGGCAAGGTTGAGCGAGCTGAAATCAGGGTTGGTCGGGATCATCGCTAGCAATTGGCATAGATCCAGCTCCGCGTTGGAAAGCCCACTCATCTCTGTGCCGAATACCAGCGCTACTTTTTGGTCTTGTGCGATATTCCATGCACGGTTTGCCGCTTCATGTATCTGCACCAGTTCGTGTGAAAGCTGCCTTTTACGTGCGCTTAAACCAATCACTAAAGTACAGCCTGTCAAAGCTTCTTCAAGTGAGTTGAATATCTGGGCGTTTTCCAATAAATCAACTGCGCCGCACGCGAGGGCGTTGGCTTCATCATGCGGAAATTTCTCAGGCGCTACCAAGCATAGCTGTGAGATGCCCATGGTTTTCATGGCACGTGCCGCTGAGCCAATATTCCCAGGGTGGCTGGGTTGGCATAGCACGATGCGGATATTATTAAGTGATTCTGATTTGGAAGTCATGGCATAAAGCTTTAAAATAGCATTTTAACAGTTCTTTAAAAGTGCTTCCTGTTTAATCGGACAGGAGCCGACACGGAAAATCTATGCATCCTATTCTCACCAATGCAGTAAAAGCCGCGCGCCGCGCCGGTAGCATTATCAACCGCGCATCGCAGGATGTGGGCGCGTTGAAGATTCAAACCAAGACTTATAACGACTTTGTGACTGAAGTCGATCAGGCTGCTGAACGTGCGATCATCGAAGTATTGCGCGATGCGTATCCTGACCATGGCTTTTTAGGTGAAGAGAGTGGGCATGACCGTACCGATGCAGAGAATGTCTGGATCATTGATCCTCTGGATGGTACGACCAACTTCCTGCATGGCTTCCCTCAATATTCTATCTCTATTGCATTGATGCAAAAGGGCGTGTTGACGCAAGCGGTTGTTTACGACCCTAATCGTAATGATCTGTTCACGGCAACCCGTGGCCGCGGTGCTTTCCTCAATGACAAACGTATTCGCGTGAGTAATCGTTCAAAACTGCAAGATTCGATGATCGGCACAGGTTTCCCATTTCGTGACTTCTCGCATCTTGATACTTACTTGGCGATGTTCAAGGATATGGTGAAGAAGTCCTCAGGTATCCGTCGCCCAGGTTCTGCGGCACTTGATCTTGCTTACGTGGCTGCTGGCTGGTTCGATGGTTTCTGGGAGATTGGTCTCTCAAAATGGGATATCGCGGCAGGAGCGCTTTTGATTCAAGAGGCTGGCGGTATCGTAGGTGATTTTGAGGGCAACGAAGAGTGGATCAACAGCGGTAATATCGTTGCGGGTAACCCCAAAGTATTTGCCCAGATGCTACAGACTTTGGCGCCGCATTTGACAGATACCCTTAAGACCAAGCCTGCTGTTTAAAATTATCAGACTGCATCTCTAAGCCCTCATGGATTCAGAAAACCTGCAGCAGCATACGCCCATGATGCGCCAGTATCTTGGACTTAAGGCACAGCATCCGGATATGTTGCTGTTCTATCGCATGGGGGATTTTTACGAACTCTTCCATGAAGACGCAGAGAAGGTCTCACGACTTTTAGGCATCACGCTGACAAAACGTGGCGCATCGAATGGTGAACCTATCAAAATGGCAGGTGTGCCATACCACGCTGTTGAGCAATATCTGGCTAAGCTCGCCAAGCTGGGTGAGGCAGTCGCTATTTGTGAACAGATAGGCGACCCTAAAACCAGCAAAGGACCGGTCGAGCGTCAGGTAACCCGTATCCTGACACCGGGAACGCTAACTGATAGTGCTTTGCTGGATGATAGACGCGATAACCTGCTTTTAGCGATATATCCCGGGGAGGGCTTGCTTGGATTGGCGCGTATCAATCTCGCTTCCGGACAGTTTGTACTCAGTGAGATCGCTCCCGGCTTGTTGATGCAGGAGCTTGAGCGTATCTCGCCTGCCGAGTTGCTCATTCCTGATGATTTTTCTCATGCAGCGCTTGATCTTATCAAGTGCTCAAAAAAACGCCTTGCGCCTTGGCAGTTCGATATCGACTCAGCGACGCAAAGTCTTACTAAGCAATTCAATACTTATGATCTTGATGGATATGGTTGCGCTGACCTTGCGCCTGCAATAAGCGCCGCTGGCGCCTTGCTCGATTACATCAAACATACCCAGCGCACTACGTTACCGCATATCAATGGCCTGACTGTAGAGCAGGCTAGCCACTACATTCAGTTAGACGCAGCAACACGCCGTAATCTTGAAATAGATCAGACCTTGCGTGGTGAACCATCGCCCACGCTATATTCATTGCTCGATAGCACGCAGACCGCGATGGGTGCACGTCTATTGCGACAATGGTTGCACCACCCATTACGTGACCATGCGCACATCACAGCACGTCACCATGTTGTCAGCACATTGCTTGAAAAATCTGCATATGCTGGTTTAAGGCAGGTCTTAAATCCAGTAGGCGATATTGAACGTATCACTGCTCGCATTGCATTAAAAACAGCACGGCCACGCGATCTTTCCGGCTTGCGCGAAAGTCTCAAGCAATTACCGCTGTTACATGCTGCGCTTGCGCAAACCACATCTCCGCTGCTTGCCTCCTTGTTGGCTGATTCACAGGTTCCTGAGGCAGTGATTGGTCTGTTACAAAGCGCGATTCAGCTGGAGCCATCCTCTGTACTGCGTGAGGGCGGGGTAATCGCTGATGGTTTTGATGCTGAACTGGATGAATTACGTGGCATACAGACCAATTGCGGTGATTTCCTGCTGAAATTCGAGGCTGAAGAAAAGGCGCGTACTGGCATCGCCAATCTAAAGGTCGAATATAACAGTGTGCATGGTTTTTATATCGAGATAAGCCGCGCGCAGGCTGAGAATGCGCCAGCTGAATATCGACGTCGCCAAACACTTAAAAACGCTGAGCGATTCATTACGCCTGAGCTAAAGACGTTTGAGGATAAGGTCCTGTCGGCAAATGATCGGGCGTTGGCGCGTGAGAAATATCTCTATGAAATTCTGCTGAATCAGCTGGCACCGCATATTCAGACATTGCAGGCTAATGCAATGGCGGTCGCCACGCTTGATGTGTTGGGCGCTTTTGCAGAGCGCGCTGAAGCACTCAATTACGTTGCGCCAGAGTTCGTCAGTGAAGCAGGTATTACGATCAAAGGCGGCCGTCACCCTGTTGTCGAGCAGATCGCCCAGCCGTTTATCCCTAACGATGTCATCTTGTCTCCTTATCGACAGTTGCTGCTGATCACCGGTCCGAATATGGGCGGTAAATCTACTTATATGCGTCAAACAGCCTTGATCGTATTGCTGGCGCATTGTGGCTGTTTCGTCCCTGCTACCGTCGCAAAGATCGGCAAGATAGACCGCATATTCACGCGCATTGGGGCATCAGATGACTTGGCTGGTGGACGTTCTACTTTTATGGTGGAAATGACGGAGACTGCCAATATTCTGCACAATGCAACCGAACATAGCCTTGTGCTGTTGGATGAGATTGGTCGCGGTACATCGACGTTTGATGGTCTTGCGCTGGCTTGGGCAGTAGCCAAGCAGTTATTGGAAAAGAACCGTAGCTATACCTTGTTTGCTACGCATTATTTCGAGTTGACGCGTATCGTCGAGGAATTCAAGCAAGCAGTGAACGTTCACCTCGATGCGGTTGAACATGGTAATGGCATCGTATTCCTGCACAGTGTGCAGGATGGCCCGGCTAGCCGGAGTTATGGCCTGCAAGTCGCGCAACTCGCAGGGGTGCCAAAATCAGTGGTGGCTGCTGCTAAACGTAAACTTACTCAATTAGAGCAACAAAATCTAACAGCTGGCCCACAGGGTGATATGTTCGTTGCCGCTGAAAGTACACCAGAGCCGACAGGTCACCCGGTAGTCAATGAACTTGAAACCATCGAGCCCGATGAGCTCACCCCTAAACAGGCGCTGGAAGCCCTCTATCGCTTGAAAGGGTTGCTCTAGGCTCAAAACTATTTTGGCTTGGCTTCGTTCTAGCTTAGGTAATGGTTCTAACTAAGCCACCTTCCGCACGAATCGTCGAACCATTGATGATAGATGCGCGATCACTGGTTACGAATGCCACGATGTCACCGATCTCTTTTGGGTCGATCAAACGTTGAATCAACGAGCTTGGGCGATTCTCGGCGATGAACTTCTTCTCAGCCTCTTTCAATGGCACATCAGGGAATATGCCTTGAATAAACTTCTCAACGCCTTCTGTTCTGGTCGGGCCGGGCAGTACGGAATTCACTGTCACTTGTGTGCCTTTGGTCAGTTCAGACAATGCACGCGAGATGCCTAATTGCATCGTCTTTGTCGCGCTGTAATGTGCCATCTCAGGCGCAGGCGTGATGCCAGATTCACTTGAGATGAAAATCACACGGCCAGTTCCTTTTTGAATCATTTTTTCAAGATAATGGCGGGTTAGGCGCACGCCACTCATGATGTTCACTTCAAACAGATTCTGCCAGGCTTCATCAGTTTCATCGAAAAAGCCAACGGCTTCATAGATACCCAAATTGTTCACCAGAATATCTACCTCATTGATCTGGCTAATCGTCTCTGTGCAACCTGCTGCTGTACCATTATCGGCTGCAAGTGGAATAAGATTGGCATCTGGATTCGTTCTTAATATGTCAGCAATCGCTGTTTGCACGTTGGACATGCTGCGACCATTGATGATCACTTTTGCGCCTTCAGCTGCTAAAGAGCGCGCGATTTCCAAGCCTATGCCGCCAGATGATGCAGTGACTAATGCCGTTTTATTCTCTAGACCAAATTTCATGATGTCGGGCTTTCTTTTAAGTTAAAAATAGGCGAATTAATAGCGACATTATGCAGATGTTATTTTTGCGTTTATAGTGGTAAATATACAAAATAATATTGAATATTAATCAATAATGAAAATCACCACGGATGAATTACAAGCCTTTGTCGCGATTGCGGATGTCGGTTCGATTACAAGGGCCGCCGATTATCTGGATCAAACCACATCCGGCGTGAGTCGAGCGCTCTCTCGGCTCGAAGAAAAACTCGGTGTCACCTTGCTGCATCGCACGACAAGGCGACTTAATTTAACGGAAGAGGGCAGGGTATTCCTTGTTCAGGCACGCGAGATTATTCAATCTATCGATAGCGCTGAAGAGTCGATGATGCTCCGCTGGCAACGACCTGCCGGCGTATTGCGCGTCAATACAGCGACACCATTTATGGTGCACTGCGTGATCCCTCATATGCGCGATTTTCGCGATTTATATCCTGATATCCAGCTTGAGCTGGATACCGATGATCTTGTAATTGATCTGCTTGAGCGTCGCACCGATATCGCGATACGCATAGGCCCGCTGGAAGATTCGACATTGCATGCACGCTCACTTGGTAAGAGTAAGTTGCGCTTGCTTGCCAGCCCCAATTATCTAGCAAGATATGGTATTCCTGCCACGATCGATGATTTTTCACGACACACACTGCTTGGGTTCACTGAACCTGCATCATTGAATAATTGGCCGTTGATTGGCGCATCAGGCAATCAGCATAAGATCGTGCCGAATATCGCGGCCTCTAGTGGGGAAAGTCTAAGAGAGCTTGCCTTATGCGATCTTGGCATCGTTTGCCTGTCTAACTTCATGACGCATCAGGATGTGGCTGGTGGCCGATTAGTCCCAATACTTGAGGCGCATACCGCCGAACATTTTCAGCCTGTGCATGCCGTTTATTACCAGAATACGCGGTTATCTGCGCGTATCAGCTGTTTTTTGAATTTTCTACAAAGCGTTATTCAGCTATAGATGACAGGAGTAAAAAAGCACCAGATAAAACTGGTGCTTTTAAAGAGGCCAATATTTTTAAGGCCTAGTGGTGATGACCACCGGCGCCATGTACGTGACCGTGTGATATCTCTTCCTGACCGGCCGTGCGTACGTCTGTAATGGTCGCCTTGAACAATACACGCTCACCCGCCCAAGGATGGTTGCCATCCACGATCACCTTGCCATCTTCGATGTTGGTGATTGTATAAAGAATCACCTCACCGCTGTCGTCTTCACCTTCGAACTGCATGCCGACTTTTAAATCTTTGCTTGGGAATGCTGAAGCTGGTTCCATTTGTACCAGATCCTCATCATAATCACCAAATGCATCCGCAGGCTCTAATGTGATCTCAATGCTGTCACCGGCAGATTTGCCGTGCAACTCTTCTTCCACTTTTGGGAAGATATTGTCATAGCCGCCATGTAAATAATTGACCGGCTCGGCACTTGATTCTAAGACGTTACCTTCCGAGTCACGGAGTTCATAAGTCATGGTAACAACAGTGTTCATGGCGATTTGCATGTTTTTTTCCTAACTTTTAAAAATTACTACAACTAATCCATTGGTTCTAAATGATGATTTAACTAAGGTCTTTTACTAACCCCAGCACTTCATGTGCGTGACCTTTGGCCACGACACCATATTGCATACTGCGTAACACCCCTTCGCTATCGATGAGGAAAGTCGAGCGTACGATTCCCATCTTCTTGATGCCGTCTTTTTCTTTTTCCTGCCAGACTTTATATTTTTCGCATATCTTGCCATCCACATCAGCTAGTAGGATGACGGCCAGACCATGTTTATCCCGAAAGGCTGCATGGCTGATGCAGTCATCTTTACTGACGCCTACAACTACCGTGTTTTGCTTGATGAATTCATCTTCAAGATCACTGAATTCAATCGCTTCAACCGTACAGCCTGGGGTGTCGTCTTTCGGATAGAAATACAGAACTATTTTCTTGCCGCGGAGTTTGGAAAGTTTAAACATCTCCATATCTGCGTCAGGTAGGGAAAAATCCGGTGCAGGAGAATCAAGCTGCAACATAGCGCGGGAGCCGTTACTTAAGATGAATTCATTCTACCTCATTTATCCATGCATAAAGCAATGCGCTATCATGCCGATATGAAAAAAAATCTTGCCCATGTAGATAAAAAACAACAATTAGCCAGCCTGCTTGGTGGTATCTCGCCCGAGCACTTCTTAGCTGATTACTGGCAGAAGAAACCACTGCTTATTCGTGCAGCCATTCCAAGTTTTCAAGGCCTTTTAGACCCTAATGAATTAGCCGGATTGGCATGTGAGGATGAGGTGCAATCGCGTTTGGTGATACAGCAACGAGGCAAGTGGAAACTGGAAAGCGGCCCATTTGAGGAAAACCGCTTTGCCAAATTACCGGAAACGAACTGGACATTGCTTGTGCAAAGTGTGAACCATCATTTGCAGGAAGCGACTGATCTTTTGCAACACTTTGATTTCATCCCCCATGCAAGGTTGGATGATCTCATGGTGAGCTATGCGCCAGATGGCGGTGGTGTCGGCCCGCATTTCGATTCATACGATGTATTCTTGCTGCAAGGTCAAGGTAAACGGCTATGGCGTGTTAGTGAGCAGGATGACCTTTCACTGGTAGATGGTGCGCCGCTACGTATTCTTGAGAATTTTCAGGTAGAGCAAGAGTATCTACTGGAGGCTGGAGATATGCTTTATTTGCCCCCCCACGTTGCGCATTGGGGCATTGCCGTTGGCGATTGTATGACGTATTCGATCGGGTTCCGAGCACCTGCTGCAAAAGAGCTCACGCAGGAATTTCTCAGTTTTTTGCATGATGATATCGCCAGCATGCAAAGTGGTGCAGGCAACATGTATTCTGATCCCGACTTGGAATTACAAAACCAGCCTGCCGAAATCAGCGCGCAGATGGTAAACAAGGTTCACAACATACTTAGCAATATCCGCTGGGATAAACATGATGTCGCCAGATTTTTGGGTAAATACCTTTCTGAGCCCAAGCCAGATGTTTTTTTTGATACGCCAAAGCCTATCACCATGAAAATATTTACTGAGCGGCTTAAAAAAAATGGCATTCAGCTAAGTCTGAAAAGTCAGATGCTCTTCCATGAAGAGTATTGCTTTATTAATGGAGAACTGGTCGAGCAAGCTTCAGCGGATATTGAGGCTATTCGCATGCTGGCTAATCAACGCAAGATACCGCCACAGGATTTTTATACGAATGCGCTGGTCACACAATTACATGCGTGGTATTTATCCGGGTACTTGGTTTTCTCCAAACAATAAGTCTTTCCATAATATTAGGAGTGCATAGATGGCAGAAGAAAAACCTGAGTTGGTTCCCGATGAAATCATCCTCGGCGAGGCCAATTATAGAGAAGCCTTAAATCTGGTGATAGCCAGCGCTGAAAGCGAGCTGTTGATATTCGATGAAGATTTGTCAAAAGGGGATTACGCAAGTCTGAAGCGTTTTGAGTTGATTCGCGATTTTCTCTCTAAAGGCTCAACCACTAAACTGATTATTATCCTGCACGATACCGCCTACTTTACCTCTCGTTGCCCGCGGCTGTTCGCGCTTTTGCAGACTTACGGGCACTTGATGTCGGTTTATCAGACGACCGAACAGGCGAAAGTTGCTAAGGATATATTTATCATTGCCGACCAAAAACACTATCTGCGACGCTTTCATGTCGATCAGGCACGTTTTAAGTATGCATTCGACGATGAAAAAACAGCCAATATGCTCAATATGCGCTTTGATGAGCTAAGGGAGTGGACAGGTGAAGCGGTTTCTCCTACCACCTTGGGGTTATGATGCATACGATGAAAAAACTATTTCTGGCTTGTGTTTTATTTATGCTGAGCGCTGTGGCAAATGCGCAGGTCGAGTTCAGGATGATCACCCTGCAACATCGTTTTGCCAATGATGTCCTACCTACCGTACAACAGATGGTTGGGCCTGAGGGCAGTGCTGGCGCTATCGATAACCAACTATGGGTGCGAGCCACACCTGAACGTTTGGCAATGATAGAAGAGATCGTTGCTTCATTAGATACTGCACGTAAGAATATGCGTATCACGATTAGCCACGATGATGTCCGACAATCGGATAGCCTTGGTGGAGGTGTCAGTGGTAGTGGCCGGATTGGCGATGTCCGTGTCGGCGTTGGAGGTGTTCAAAGTTATGAGCGACGCGATGGTGTACGCATCGACCTCAATCAAAGGCAAAGCAATACATCATCAAGCGGAAGCGAGTTCGTCTCTGTGGTAGATGGTGAACGTGCTTTTATTCGTGTAGGTCAATCTGTGCCTTTTACCCAGCAATGGGTGATGTTTTCGCAAAGATATTTAAGCACTTACCAGACAACTGATTTCAGGGATATCACCACAGGCTTCGCTGTACGACCAAGGCATATCGGTGGTTTGGTCGAGCTCGAGATCACACCGCGTATTGCCAAGCTTAACAATATGGGCTTTATTGATTTTGAGGAGCTTTCGACTGTAGTTAGAGTCAAGCCGGGCGAGTGGTTTGACCTCGGTGGTAATATGCAATCACGAGATGATGTGAGTCGAGCGATATTAAGTCAGCAGCAGGGCAGTGAAAGCCGTAGCAGTAAGCTGATGATAAAAGTGGATGATTAGCTTTACCTCATCATGCTAGATTTAAATTTAAGTAAAAAATAGACATTATTTGATAAATATATCCAGAGATTAGACAAAAAAGCTGTTTTTTTTTCTCGGAGCTGGTAGAATTTTTGTACTCGGTAACGCCAGCTATGGTTGCCGTAACTGGTTAATTTATGATTATTTTAAGGGAAACAAAATGACACGTTCCGCTCTGTTAGCTGCTTTACTTGCACTTGCTCTTACCGCTTGCGGTCAAAAAGAAGAAGAAGCTCCAGTTGAAGCTCCTGCTGTTGAAGCACCAGCTGCTGAAGTACCAGCTCCTGCTGCTGAAACTCCAGCTCCAGAAGCTCCTGCTGCTGAAACTCCAGCTGAAGCACCAGCTGCTGAAACTCCAGCTCCAGCTGAAGCTAAGTAATAGCTAGCGTTATTTAATAACGCAAACTAAGCAAAAAGCCGACTTAAAGTCGGCTTTTTGCTTTATTAGTGTCGCTAAAGATGTACTGTCTGGAGGTAGCTAAATCTAGCTAATTTGCCGCCATTCAAAGCCTGTGTCCTGATTGGCGATACCTATCCAATCTTCTGCACAGTTCAATGCAGCACTCATCACTTTTCTTACAATCGCTTCACTATTGTTTTTAGCGCTGAGATGGGCGGCCAGAATATGTTGTAGCTTGCTCGTGTCGATTCTTTGTAAAATCGCTGCGGATGATGCATTATCCAAATGCCCAAGTCGGCCACTGACGCGTTGCTTGAGTGACCATGTATAAGGCCCATTCATCAGCATATCGAGATCGTGGTTGCACTCTATAAGCAAGGCATCACACGCCGTCAGCATGCTCTCGATGTGCGGAGTGGATGTGCCTGTATCTGTCAACACACCGAATCTCTTCGCACCATCAGTAAAAACAAACTGTACTGGCTCACGTGCATCGTGTGGAACAGGAAATGGGTGAACCAACATATCGCCAATGCTAAAAGGTTGGTGGCTGTCTATGACATGGATGTCGAAATCGCAGTTTTTAGGCAAGAAGCGTTCTGTCATCTGTAACGTGCCGTATGTCAGCCAGACCGGAATGCGATATTTATTGGCTAGTTTGAATACACCACCTGCATGATCGTCATGCTCATGTGTGACCAGAATGCCGGATAGAGTCTCTGGTGTGAGCGCTAGACGTTCTATGCGAGCCACTGCATCGCGTATGCCAAACCCGCAATCCAGCAGCAGTCTGGTGGTGTTTTTTTCTACCACTAGGCCATTGCCAGCACTGCCGCTACCTAATGAGGCGAATCGCATCATGCGGTAGCGGCGAGTTTTTGGGGCATGGTTGCTATATTGATTATTTCAGCTGTTCGTAAAGCAGATTGGTGATACGGCCCGCTGTAGCAGAGCGATTCTGATTGCCATCTTTATCTACCACGGTGACTTTTGTATCATTGGCATTGCTGTCTTCTACTCTGATGCGATATTGTTTTTCAGGAGTGGATTTTTCTTTCTCATCACTTCCCCAGAACGAGCCTTTGTCTGCTTTTTTCGTAGCGCTATCATCGGCTTTGTCAGCGTCTTTGTCTTCATCCCCCCAGAATTTTAGGGAGCTAAGCACGCCTTTCTTTTTATTCGGTGCGTCAGTCGCATCAAGATCAGTATAGCGCACGAAGAATAATCCATTTGAGCGGTCACGATCCTCAACCAAGAACCCTACACGGTCGAGTGCTAAGCCTACACGACGCCATGCCCGGTCAAATGGATCATTGACGACGAGGTTCAATGTGCCATCACTGTCTTTAGTTAGTTTTGCGCGTTGCTGGTTGCTGGCCGTACTGATGACTGCACGTGATTTCTGCTCAGAAACACCTAGACGCACCATTAAACGGCGGAGTAGTTCTGCATCGATGTCCTCCGCTGTTGCGCGGGCTTCATCTGCTTTACTGACTTTAGCATTACTTGGTGCGTAACCTTGCTCAATTTCTCCGGCGATTGTGCGGATGCGAACCTTGCCATCGTCCTGAGCGCTGGCAACTGAGCGGTGGCTTAAGTAGATTTCAGTCGTATCTGTAGTGACACCGCGGTCGATACGGGTACGGAATTTTTGGCGAGTCTGCAGGGTATTGAGTTTATCCAGCCAGCCTTGGAATTTCTCTAGGTAATTGCCTTTGTCATCTTTTGTCAGGTTTGATGGGTCAACCCATTCAGTTTCCATCACGCCTGTTTGCGGATTTTCTACGCGAACAGCAAAACCAAGCTCGGACCAGAAATCACGAATGGCGGGCCATATTTTTTCTGGTGAGCCTTGTACCACTAACCAGCGTTGCGAGCCTGCACGTTCGAGGCGAACGTTGTCAGGGTTTTCCAGTATCTTTTCCTCTGCTGGGCCTTGTGCATCCTGACCTTGGCTGTAGCTAGAGTATGTGGTGGAGCCGCCAGGTACAGAGTATGTGTCACTAGTCGAGATGGAAGTCAGGTCAGGCGGCACTTCTAATGGGCGTGAGCGACCAGCGGCCTTGTAGTCGGAAGAGTTATCGACAAAGGGAATAGAGTCGCAACTACTTAGCAATACTGTTAATACCGTAGCGAGTGCTAATTTACTGATAGCTGTCTGGTTCATGCGGTTTCTCATAGCTTAAAATGTTGTTTCCCTGAATGCTTGCGATCATGATTGACGATCAAAGTGAGGCTTTTTTCATGGCGCTGCGTAGCGTATCGTGATATTGCGAAGATAGTGTGACAAGCGGCAAGCGAATGCCTGAGCCTATAAGCCCCATCTCTTCTAACACCCATTTAACCGGAATCGGGTTTGCTTCTACAAATAATTTTTGGTGTAAGGCGAATAATTTGCCGTTGATCTCGCGTGCCGATTGAATGTCACCTTGTGCCGCGGCAACGCACATCTCATGCATTAATCTTGGCGCAACGTTCGCCGTGACTGAAATGACACCCTGCGCGCCCAGTAGCATCAATGCAAGTCCTGTTGCATCGTCACCACTGACTATCGCGAAATCGCTAGGCGCCCGCAATATCAGATCTGTACCGCGCTCGATACTGCCTGTTGCATCTTTGATGCCGATGATATTCTTGATGCTGGCGAGCCTTAGCGCTGTGTCATTGCTGATGTCGCAACCTGTTCTGCCCGGTACGTTATAAAGTATCTGCGGGATATCTACGGCCTCAGCGATTGTGCGGTAGTGTTGGTACAGACCTTCTTGTGTCGGTTTGTTGTAATAAGGTGCAACCAGTAGGCAGGCATCTGCGCCAAGCTCTTTAGCTTTCTGTGTCAGCTGGATGGCTTCTTGCGTTGAATTAGCGCCGGTACCTGCAATCACTGGTACACGGCCTGCGACTTGCTCGATAGTCGTGCTGATCAATAAGCAATGTTCATCAAAATCAACGGTAGGCGATTCGCCAGTCGTACCGACGATGACAATCCCATCGGTACCTTCCTGAATGTGGAAGTCGATGAGTGCGCGTAATGCTTTAAGATCGAGGCCGCCATCGGCAAGCATGGGGGTAACGATGGCAACAAAACTGCCTTGCAGCATGATGAACCTAGAATGAATTAAATCGGGATATTCTAACCGAAACTGGCTTTAGCTGAAACTGAGTATGTAGATATGTTTTTGTACAGATTCATTATTTTACATGTGTAAGTGCTATAAATCGCTGTGATTTTGAATGGTAAACTACTGGGTATGCATCAGAATCGATATCGCCTTAGATTGACTGCTATCAAGTGGTGATTTTTTATTCAATAATAACAATTGGTTATGTGTTTGATGACTTGCACATCTTTTAATTTCGCCTGTATAGCAAAACATCATGCTCACTGACTTTTCCGTAGCTGTGCAATCGCGTACCCCCCATCAGGGGCGTGATGCTGCTGTTTTGGTTCAGCGCATAGATGCAATATTGCCGCAAACACAATGCACGCAATGTGGATATTCAGGATGCAAGCCTTATGCAGAGGCGATTGCGCAAGGTGATGCGGATATTAATCAATGTCCACCGGGTGGCGATGCAGGCATTCATGCGCTGGCAAAACTACTTAAACGTGAATATAAGCCTTTGAATCTTGAGCATGGGATATATAAGCCCAAGGCATTGGCAGTGATTGATGAGAGTGTGTGTATCGGTTGCACATTATGCATTCAGGCTTGCCCTGTCGATGCGATTCTCGGTGCGGCTAAATATATGCATACGGTGATAGCCGAAGAGTGTACCGGATGCGAGCTTTGTATCGCCCCTTGTCCAGTGGACTGTATTACCATGGCACCCTTTGAAAACCCTGAAAGAGCGGGTTGGTTTTTTGAAGCAATACTCAATATTGGCGCGAAGAAACCGGCAGATATAGCGCGTGAACGTTATGAATCCAGACTGCAACGGCTAAAACTCGAAGAGTCTGAACGTTTGCAAAGAAATGCCAATCTACCCGCATCGGCAGCGCAAGATCCTAAGAAAGCAGCGATTATGGCGGCGATGGCACGCGCTAATATGCCGAAAGACAACAAGCGCCCTGAAGAAAATAAAGCGAATAGTTAATGAATGCCGTAACCCGCCATGAGATATTTCGCCGCTTGAGTATTGCGATCCCTGAGCCTGCTACCGAGCTGGTGCATAGCAGCGTGTTTGAGCTATTGATTGCAGTGATATTATCTGCGCAGGCGACAGATAAAGGCGTCAATATTGCAACCGCTAAATTATATCCGGTAGCTAATACGCCCCAAGCGATATTTGATTTAGGTATTGAGGGTTTGGAACGCTATATCAGGACGATTGGTCTTTATCACGGCAAGGCCAAGAACATCATCGAGACGTGCCGTCTTCTGGTCGAACGATACGATGGGCAGGTGCCTAATACGCGTGAAGCGTTGGAAAGCCTACCCGGTGTTGGGCGCAAGACAGCGAATGTTATCCTGAATACGGCTTTTGGCCAGCCGACAATCGCGGTAGATACCCATATATTTCGCCTTGGGAATCGTATCGGATTGGCCCCGGGAAAGACGCCGCTGGATGTCGAAATGAGGCTGATGAAAGCAGTCCCTAAGGAGTACTTGCATGATGCGCATCACCTGCTTATCCTGCATGGTCGTTATACCTGTATTGCCCGTAAACCCAAGTGTGGAGAGTGTGTGATTTTCGATCTGTGTGAGTTCAAAGGTAAAGAGATTTGATGCAAGCCGCAACGGGTTTGGCGATAGGTCGTCGAGTCGATCCACAACTGGCTGCAACTGCGGTAGAGCAGGCGATGCAGCAGTTAGATATCACGACAGCTAGCAGTGTCTTGCTGTTTCTTACATCCGAATTTGCCAATGACCCTTTGCCTGCCATACGTGCCGCGGCCAAAGCAGCAAGCTGTACGCAAGTGATCGGTTGCTCAGCCCCGGGAATATTCACAGAGCAGGATTGGGTATTGGATGCGCCTGCTGCGGCCGTCATGGTGTTCGGTAATGGTGTCAGTATCCACCATGTGAGTGAAAGGCCTGAGCAGGAGATCGTATTGGCACTTGCCGCGCCCAACGCGATCAATTCCAACCGTATCATCGCCTCAGGCATACGTTTTGGCGGTGTATCGGGCGATGCGACAGGGCAGGGGCCTTTCTCTGTCTGGCAGAATGCAAAGGGCATCGTCAGCGGATATTGCGAAGCAGCTTTTTCCGGCCTGAATGCGGCGGTATCTGCTGCGCATGATGTCAAGTTGTTAGGTAAGCCCCAATTGATTACAAGGGTTGATGGGCATGATGTGCAAAGCTTAGGCGATACCACTGCCTTGCAATCGCTGCATGCGGCTTGTCGTGGGCATGAGTCTTTACCTTTACATCTTTTGATGGCGGTTTTTGCTGACTATCCAGAGGTGATTACGCGCGGCGATTACCAGCTAGCAACGTTGATCAGCGTAAATGACGATGAGGGCTCGGTGACAATTGCCAAGCCTTTGCAAGAAGGGCAGTATTTATCATGGGCGATCCGTGATACGCAAGCAGCGCAAGATAATCTGGAAAACGTGGTGAATAAATTAGTCGCCGATCTTGAGACAATGCCTGATTTTGGATTGATGTTTTCCTGTTTGGGTCGCGGGCCTTATTTTTACGATGGTGTAGATCGGGATCTCATGTTGTTAAAAGAAAAATTCCCCGATATGCCCTTTATCGGGTTTTATGGCAATGGCGAGATCGCACCGATCAATGGCGTGAATGAGTTGTTGCAATACTCTGCGGTGCTTGGCCTATTCGCGCGTAGTGAAATATGAAGTCAGTCTGTTTCTTGATCTTCACATTGTTGCAATCCGAGACGCTGCTGCCTAAGCGTTTAGGGATTTAATATGGCTTTATTCAACCCAAGCCGAGATCAAGTTCGCCAGTTCTTTTTTGATACTTGGGCAAAATTTCAGCAACAAGCGGCGTTAACGGATATCGAGAAGCTCGCCATCGAAATCATTCAGATGCACCCCGAGTACCATGCAGTGTTAAATGCACCAGAAAGATATCTGGATCAGGCGTATTTTCCTGAGATGGGCGAGACCAATCCATTTCTGCATATGAGTTTGCATCTCTCCATCCTTGAACAAATCGCCATTAATCAGCCACCGGGGATCTCGGCGGCATATCAGTCACTTCTTGCTAAGTATGATGATGTCTTGATGGCGCAACATGACTTGATGGATTGCCTGGCCGAGACCATCTGGCAGTCACAACGTAGCGGATTGCCGCCAGATGCTGAAGCATACATCGCGTGCATGCAGGCTAAAGTCAATGGCTAATCAAGAGCACGTCTGGTTGGTAGAGCATGGCGATTATCTCTATCGCTTTGCGCTTGCGCGATTACGTGATCCGCATCAGGCCGAAGATGTTGTGCAGGAGACCTTGCTGGCTGCTATTCAAAACCAAACCTATGAAGGTAAGTCAGCGCCACGTACTTGGTTAACAGGCATTCTGAAACATAAGATCATCGATCTTATCCGCAAACAGGTGCGCGAGCAGCCACTGGAAAATCCTGAAGAAGCTTTACCAGATGAGCCGGGAATGGAGGAATACTTTTCCATCGATAAACGCCATTGGGATGATAAACCCCAGCAATGGGATGCGCCTGAAGACGCGCTGGAGCAAAAGCAGTTTCTCGGCATCATGCAAGACTGCATGGATAGATTACCTAAAAAATTGGCCAGTCTTTTTATGTTGCGAGAAGTGCTGGAAGAAGATAACGAAAAAATTTGTAAGGAACTGGAGATTACCGCGACGAATGCATGGGTGATGTTATATCGCGCCCGAATGGGGTTAAGGAAATGTCTGGAATTACATTGGATGGGCAAAGATTAAATGCTTAGTTGTAAACAAGCCAGCCAGCTGATTTCGCAGTCACTTGATCGGCGATTAAATATGCGAGAACGTATCAATTTGCGTATGCATTTGATGATATGTGATGTTTGCCGGAGATTCACTCGGCAGCTACATGAGATACGTGCGCGCATAAAAGCAGGGATTCGCCAAATTGAGCATGATGAAGACTTAAGATTAGCCCCACAAGCGAAAGAGCGTATTTCAGTCGCCATTGAAAAAGGCGTGCACTAGGCTGAAAGCGCTAAATTTTATCAAACATCAACTTTATCAAGCAAAAGAACGCTTAAATCGTTAAGGAGAATCACATGAAAGCATCTCAAAAAACTTTGGCTACAGTTATCGGTGGCGCATTCGTTATGTCAGTAGCAGCAACTGCAGTACACGCAGCAGAAAATCCTTTTGTCATGAAGACATTGTCTGCCGGCTATATGGTGGCAGAGGCTGATATGCCAGCTGAAAAGGCAAAAGACGGAAAATGTAGTACCGGTAAATGCAGCGCTACCAAAAAGCATGAAATGGAAGAAAAAGCCAAGGCCTCCGGTGATAAAGACAAAGCAAAAGATGGCTCTTGCAGCGCTGATAAAGCAAAAGAAGCCTCATGCAAGGCAGATAAGAAGTAGTCTTGTAGTTGCCCAAGTTAAAGTTGACTAAGTAAAGTTGCCTGAGCATGTCATCGGTGCAAGCGATTCATGGCGCTGGTCTGGGGCTTAAGCGAGAGCTGATTCCCCAGATACAGGCTACCTTTGAAGAAAAGTCAGGTAGAGATATGCTCTCTGCTATCGACTTTGTTGAGATCGCACCGGAGAATTGGATGGGTGTCGGTGGCCGTGCTGCTAAGCAATTAGCATGGGTCGCCGAGCACTTGCCTATTGCATGTCATGGGTTATCATTATCCTTAGGTGGACCGGATGCGCTAAATGAACGATTCCTGCATCAGGTAAAAGATTTTTTAGACCAATATCAAATCACTACTTATACCGAACACCTTAGCTACTGTACGGATGGTGGATATCTTTATGATCTTCTGCCTATCCCATTCACTGAAGAGGCTGTTTATCACACGGCAAAACGTATTCGTCGCACACAGGAAATACTGGAACGTCGTATTGCTGTTGAGAATGCCTCGTTCTATGTAGCGGCTCCCATTTCTGAAATGGACGAGCTGACTTTTATCCGTGCAGTGCTGCAAGAGGCGGATTGCGACCTACATCTAGACCTTAATAATATCTATGTGAATAGCGTTAATTTTGGGTTCGATGCGCATGATTTTCTTGAAGGTATCCCGGGTGATCGTATCGTGTATGCGCATGTTGCAGGGCACTATCAGGAAGCGCCCGACCTCATTATCGACACCCACTCACAAGATGTGATCGACCCCGTTTGGGATCTGTTAAAAGAGGCTTACCGTTTGTATGGCGTTTTCCCGACTTTGCTTGAGCGGGATAATAATATTCCGCCGTTAGCTGACTTAATGCATGAGGTCGATTACATCGCAGAATTGCAGGCACCTTATATCTCAAGTCAGAATATTTCGCGCCAAAAATTAGCAGGTAGACATTGATGAGTGATGTCGGGTTATCGGACCTTACCGCTTATCAATTAGCATTCACTGCGCATATACGTGATCCGAAAAATAACGTGCGCCCAAAAAATGTGCTCGCAAAGCGCATGCGTGTCTATACCGAGATCGTTTTTAATAATATCGAGTCGTCTGTGGCGGCGTGTTTTCCAGTCACACAAAAAGTACTGGGTAAACGGGCATGGTTAAAACTGGTACGTGGTTTCTTTGCCAATCATTCAGCACAAAGCCCGATGTTTAGAGATATTCCTAAGTCATTTCTAGATTATCTTGAAACATGTGATGGTCTGCCACCTTACTTAACAAGCCTTGCGCATTATGAGTGGGTAGAGCTGGCAGTTGCTGTGGCAGATGTGAGTGTCGATATAGAAGCTATTGATATAGCTGGTGATTATCTGGCGAAAGCACCAGTACTCTCAGCATCTTTGGCTGTGCATCAATATGATTATCCCGTGCAACAAATATCACCACTGCTCAAGCCGTTTGAGCCATTAGCTGAGCCGGTATATCTACTGGTATTCAGAGATATTGAAGATACAGTGCGTTTTATTGAGCTAAATAGCGTGACTGCAAGATTGGTCGGTATTCTGCAAGAAGAGCAATTGACTGGTCAGCAAGCTTTAGAAAAGCTCGCAAATGAGATGCCACATATCGAACCGCAGTTAATTTACACGTTTGGTGCTGAGCTAATGCAAGATTTAAAGCTGCAAGATGTTATCTTGGGGAGTAAAAGAAGTCAGTAACTCAAGGTTGAATAGTTGAGCTGAATATCGTCCAGTGCTGTTTGCCGCTATTCGTCATAGAGCAGCCAAGCGGTGTTGGCATCTTGTTTGGTTCTAGAATTTGTTTAGTATGGTCTGCGGTCTGTTTGTCCATGAACCAACGGTCGATCCAGACCACTATCGTCTCTTTCGGATTCAGATTCTGTATCGCGATGAGTTTGCCATCTTTCACAGCGCAATCTGCATCATCGATTTCAATGAGCCTGATATCTTCACCAGTCGTGTTTGAGTCTTCTGCCATTGCATATGAAGCATTCATGCAAAGCATCAAGATGAGATAAATCGCAGGTCGTAAAGTGGTCATATTGTTTATTATCAATGGTGATGCCCATGATGGCTATCTAAAAGACTGTAATAATTTGATGGCTCGATCACTGTAGGCACAGCTTCTGGCAGCATTTCAGGGTAATCTTTACTGTAATGCAAACCGCGACTTTCTTTTCGGTCGATGGCACTTTTGACGATCAATTCAGCTACCTGCAACAGATTGCGCAATTCGATCAAGTTATTGCTGATGCGGAAATTACTATAGAACTCATGCACTTCATCGCGCAGAAGATGAATACGGTGCAACGCCCGTGTTAGTCGCTTGTTTGTCCGCACGATGCCGACATAGTTCCACATCGTGCGACGTAGCTCGCTCCAGTTGTGGGTGATGATGACTTCCTCGTCGGCATCGGTCACACGGCTTTCATCCCAATAGGGCAGCGTCACAAATGGTTTTGCTTCTTGCATGAGGATATCCTGCGCTGCGGCTTGGCCGAAAACCATGCATTCCAGCAATGAGTTGCTTGCCAGGCGATTTGCGCCATGCAGTCCTGTACAGGCCGTTTCGCCAATCGCATACAGTCGTGGAATATCTGTATGCCCTTGATGATCTGTCATCACGCCACCGCAACTGAAATGCACAGCAGGTACCACTGGCATAGGCTCTTTTGTGATGTCGATGCCTAACTCCATGCAGCGACGGTATATCGTTGGAAAGTGCGCGATAATAAAGTCTGCTGGCTTGTGAGAGATATCAAGATAGACATAGTCGATACCGCGCTTCTTCATCTCAAAGTCTATCGCGCGTGCCACGACATCACGCGGGGCAAGTTCAGCGCGTGGGTCATGGTTTTGCATAAAGGGAGAGCCATCTGGCAGCTTTAAAATTCCACCCTCACCACGTAGAGCCTCGGTGATCAGAAAAGATTTGGCTTTCTGATGATACAAGCAGGTGGGGTGGAATTGGATGAATTCCATATTCGCCACCCGACACCCTGCGCGCCATGCCATGGCAACCCCATCGCCAGTGCTTACATCAGGATTTGTCGTGTATTGGTATACCTTGCCAGCACCGCCAGTTGCCAGCACGGTTTGCTGTGCAGCGATAGTGAGTACCTTGCCTGATGCGTTATCAAGTACATAAGCCCCTAAGCATTCACGCCCATCCATGCCGACTTTTTCTGCCGTAATCAAATCCACGGCGATATGGTCTTCCATGAGCGTGATATTGGCATGCTCACGGACTTTTTCTGCGAGTGTTTTTTGTACGGCGTGGCCTGTTGCATCGGCTGCATGAATGATACGTCGATGGCTGTGGCCGCCTTCTCTGGTCAAGTGGTAACCGCTATCATCATCTTCGCGGGTAAACGGTACGCCTTGCTCGATCAGCCACTCGACCGTTTCACGTCCATGCTCCGCAACGAGTCTCGTTACGGCTGCATCACACAGGCCTGCGCCTGCGATCAATGTGTCTTGTATATGCGCTTCAATAGAGTCATCATCATTGAGCACTGCGGCGATCCCACCTTGGGCCCAACTGCTTGCGCTGTCATTGATGGTGCGTTTACTGACGAGGCAAACCTGTTTTTGTGCAGCTACTTTTAAAGCAACAGTTAGTCCTGCAAGACCGCTGCCGATAATCAAAACATCAAATTGCTGCATACATATCCATTACGGTGAACTTTTGTGAGTGTATAGCTGTCTCATCAACTAAGCTAGTCAAGACAAAGCTGGGAGAATAACAGTGATTAATACTAAGAATATCCAAGAATTTTCGCGCTTGAGTTTCGTTGATACAACGATGCAAGGGTATACTCCGAAAATTAATAATATGCAGACAGGGAGCACGGTCGCTATGGGTGTGAACCCGACAGCAGGCAATCGTGAGATAGACCAAGAGCTGGTTGAGAGGGCGCAAAGTGGTGATAAGCGCGCTTTTGGCATGTTGGTTGAAAAATACCAGCGCAAACTTGGTCGCTTATTGTCACGCTTGATTCGCGATCCTTCTGAAGTTGAAGATGTGGTGCAAGAGTCTTTTATCAAGGCGTACCGCGCACTTCCGAACTTTCGTGGTGATAGCGCGTTCTATACGTGGCTATATAGAATTGGCATAAATACTGCTAAGAACTATCTGGTCGCAATGGGTCGTAGACCGATGGTATCTAACGATATCGAGATCGAAGATGCTGAAAACTTCGAGGATGGTGATGAGTTGCGCACCATGGATACCCCTGAAACAGAGTTAATGACCAAGGAAATCGCAAAAACCGTCAATGACACAGTGGCGTCATTGCCTGAGGAATTGCGTACTGCGATTACCTTGCGTGAAATTGAAGGCCTCAGCTATGAGGAAATTGCTACCCTGATGAACTGCCCGATCGGTACTGTCCGGTCACGCATTTTCAGGGCTCGTGAAACAATCGCGCAAAAACTGCGCCCGTTGCTTGATACGCCACAAGATAAGCGTTGGTAGTATTTAAGTGATGATAGGAAATTGGAGATACGAATGAAAGACCAAGTCTCGGCGCTGATAGACGGTGAACTATCCTTGGAAAATGCGGAACACCTGTTCATTGCGATTAATGGGCAAGGTGAAGCTGCTGAAAGCTGGACGACGTATCACCTGATTGGGGATGTGATGCGCGGCAACCCCATATTCAAATCTGATTTCAGTGAACGCCTCATGCAGAGGCTGGATGTTGAGCCTACTGTGCTCGCGCCACGTGCTAAAAAGCCTGCTGTGAAGACTTCCATGTTCTGGTCAGTGGCTGCCTCTGTGACTGCCGTGATGTTCGTGGGTTGGGTCGCGTTGCAGCAACAAGCTAACCATGGCGGCGATGCCCCGTCTGTTGAGATCGCACAGAATGTAGCATCGGAATATGTCCTTGCACATCAATCTTTTTCCCCAAGTGGTGGTGCCTATTACATCCAACCGGCTTCATATTCTGAAAATGGTGATTAATGAAGCGTTGTGTGCTTGGGTTGCTTCTGCTAACCCAGACTTTTCTTATTCCACAGATATCATTTGCTGCACCGGATGCCACAGATGATGCGTGGGCAGTGCTCCAAAAAGCAGCACAAGCCGCACGCGAATTAAGCTATCAAGGCGTTTTCGTTTACCAGTCCGGCGCCAATTCCCGATCAGTTCAGATCACCCATATGAATTATGGGCAAGGTGAGTATGCGCGCGCTATTGTGCTCGATGGTTCACCGCGTGAAATGCTTAGCCAAGGCAAAGACGTCGTCATCTTTACCCCGCGTAATGAAAAAGTCATCATAGAAAAACGCCGTGGTCAGAATCTCTTCCCCGCATTATTGCCTGCTAATATTGATGCCATCAAAACCAGTTATCAAGTCCGCCTTGGTGGCGTCGAGCGTATTGGCGGCCGTGATGGTAGGGTAATTACCTTAGAGCCAAAAGATAAATATCGTTATACCTATAAGTTTTGGGCAGATAGTGAATACGGCATATTGCTCAAAGTGATGACGACCAATGATCACCATGAAATGATGGAGCAAATCGCGTTCAACCAATTGACCTTACTCAATACGCAAAATATGGATTGGTTTCAGCCTAATATCAATTATGGCAAAGAGTATGTGATGGAGCCTGTTTCTCCTCGCACCACTTCTAAAGATGCGGATACGTGGAGTGTGACTCAACTCCCTGCCGGATACCGCAAGATCGAGCAGGTGACACGTATGGTGCCAGGCAAGCCTGCGCCCGTGACTCAGATTATCTATTCTGATGGTTTGGCTTCTGTGTCCTTATTCGTTGAACCATTGGCCAAAGGCGTTATCCAAAAAGTGGGACATACCGCGATGGGCGCGACGAATTTCTATGCCAACGTAAATAATGGGCATCAGGTCGTGGTGGTAGGCGAAGTCCCTGAGGCGACGGTGTCTCAAATTGCTGGTGCAGTGACTTTTAAGAAGTAAAGGTAGTTGATATGTGTGATGAGTTGTCTCTAGCGCATCCTGTTGTATGAAATCCCTTGGTATTAATTAAAATTATTTGATGAGATTCTCTGGATCAACATCTTGTGTGAATCATGATTAACTTGGATGAAGTAAAGTATGAATAAGGTGAATGGAATGGTCAGGAAATTCATTGCGGCTACCGCATTTTTTATCACTTTCTCAGGCAATGCATTCTCGAAAGACTTGCCTGATTTTACAGAGCTGGCCGAGAAACAAGGCCCTGCCGTTGTGAATATTAGCATTACCCAAGTAGTGCATGCTGGCGGACCAAATGTGGGTTTACCATTCCCCGGGGGTATCCCTGATGATGAAGCGTTAGGCGAGCTTTTCCGTCGTTTCGGCATTCCAGGGATGCCTGGTGCTCCTGATGGACAAGGCGCTCCGCCACAGCAGGATTACAAATCACAATCACTAGGCTCCGGTTTTATCCTCAGCAGTGATGGTTACGTTCTGACAAATGCACATGTGGTGCGAGATGCCGATGAGGTTATCGTCAAGCTTTCTGATAAACGCGAATTCAAAGCCAAGATCATTGGTGCTGATCGTCGTACCGATATCGCCTTGTTGAAGATAGAGGCTACAGGATTGCCTAAAATCACGCCTGGCGACCCGACGACATTGAAAGTTGGCGAATGGGTTGCCGCGATTGGCTCGCCTTTCGGGCTTGAAAATACCATTACTGCGGGTATTGTCAGTGCCAAAGGCCGCGCCTTGCCGCAAGAGAACTTTGTGCCCTTCATCCAGACGGATGTGGCGATCAATCCCGGTAACTCCGGTGGCCCATTATTTAATCTGCGGGGCGAAGTTGTCGGTATTAACTCTCAGATATATAGTCGTACAGGTGGTTATATGGGCCTGTCTTTCGCTATCCCGATTGATGTGGCGATTGAAGTCTCCAATCAATTGAAAGCGAGCGGTAAAGTCAGTCGCGGTTGGTTAGGCATCGGTATTCAGGAAGTCAACAAGGATATCGCTGAAGCGTTAGGGCTTAAGAATACCAGTGGTGCATTGGTCGCTGCGATCGAGAAAGGTAGTCCTGCTGAAAAAGGTGGGTTGGAATCGGGTGACGTGATTACTAAATTCGATGGTAAACCCGTCGAGTCTTCTTCTGATCTTCCTCGTTTGGTAGGCGCCACCCGTGCGGGTAAAACTGTCCCCGTAGATATCCTGCGCAAAGGGGTTGTCCGCACACTCAGTATTTCAATTGGTGAGATGCCGCAAGATAAAGATGAAATCGCTGCAACGCCTAAAGGACAAGCTAAACCAGAAGTGAATCGTATTGGTTTGATTCTTCGCGAGCTTACGCCTCAGCAAAAGAAAAAACTGAATAGTAAAGATGGCTTGCTGGTTGTTGATGCACAAGGGCCAGCAGCACAAGCCGGTATTCGTCGCGGTGATGTGATTCTTGGTTTGAATAATAATGAGATTCAGGGACTTGAGCAGTTTAATAAACAGCTTGCCGCTGTCGAGTCTGGGCGTACCGTTGCATTATTGGTACAGCGTGGCGATAACACACTCTATGTTCCTGTGAAGCTCGCTAGCAAGTAAGCCCTAATAACTTAAGATGCGAACACTGCGTCTTTGCTGTAAAATCATTGTTAATTAATGTGTTGCAAGAGGGCGCTTCGGCGCCCTTCTTGTTGTGTTGCAAAATCGCAGACTGTATTCATGAAAAATATTCGTAACTTTTCCATTATCGCCCATATCGATCACGGTAAATCCACGCTTGCTGACCGTATTATTCAGTTATGTGGTGGTTTATCTGATCGTGAAATGGAATCGCAAGTGCTTGACTCTATGGATCTCGAGCGTGAGCGCGGTATTACCATTAAAGCGCAGACAGCAGCGCTGGAGTACAAAGCGCTAGATGGGCAGATTTACCAACTTAATCTGATCGATACCCCGGGGCATGTGGATTTCTCTTATGAAGTCAGCCGATCACTTTCCGCATGTGAGGGTGCCCTGCTGGTTGTTGATGCTAGCCAAGGTGTGGAAGCGCAAAGCGTTGCCAACTGTTATACCGCCATTGACCTAGGAGTTGAGGTCACAGCAGTGCTGAATAAGATCGATCTTCCCTCAGCAGACCCTGATCGTGTCATTCAGGAGATTGAAGATGTCATCGGCGTTGATGCCAGCGATGCGGTGCGTTGCTCCGCTAAAACGGGCGAAGGCGTGCGGGATGTGCTTGAGGCCGTGGTGGCGAGAGTGCCAGCACCTAAAGGTGATCCGACCGCGCCATTCAAAGCGCTCATCATTGACTCATGGTTCGATAATTATGTCGGGGTCGTGATGCTTGTGCGTGTGGTAGATGGTGCATTAAAACCTAAAGAGAAGATTCGCATGATGGCGACCAAGGCCGTGCACCTATGCGAACAGGTCGGGGTGTTTACCCCAAAATCACGACAGCGAGATGCGATATCTGCGGGTGAGGTAGGATTTATCATTGCCGGTATTAAAGAGCTTACGAGCGCCAAAGTCGGCGATACCGTGACGCTTGCCGATAAACAGGCGGCTGAGCCTTTGCCAGGGTTTAAAGAAGTGAAGCCCCAGGTGTTTGCAGGGCTTTATCCTGTCGAATCCAACCAGTTTGAAGCGTTGCGTGATGCGTTGGATAAACTTCAGCTTAACGATGCGTCTTTACAATTTGAGCCGGAAAACTCTACAGCGCTTGGTTTTGGCTTCCGATGTGGCTTCCTCGGTTTGTTGCACATGGAAATCGTACAAGAGCGCCTGGAGCGCGAGTACGACATGGATCTCATCACCACAGCACCAACAGTCGTTTATGAGTTGCTGCTTAAGGGGGGTGAAGTTGTTCAAATCGAAAACCCCTCCAGATTGCCCGAGCCTTCGCGCATTGACGAGATTCGTGAGCCCATCATTACGGTTAATTTGCTGATGCCGCAGGATTATGTCGGCCCTGTCATGACGTTGTGTAATGGCAAGCGTGGCGTGCAGCGCAATATGCAGTATATGGGGCGCCAGGTCATGTTGACCTATGAAATGCCTTTGAATGAAGTGGTATTGGACTTTTTCGATAAGTTAAAGTCTGTATCGCGTGGGTATGCGTCGATGGATTACGAATTCCTGGAATTCCGCGCGGCGGATTTGGTCAAGCTTGATATCATGGTAAATGGTGAGCGCGTCGATGCGCTGTCGCTGATTGTTCACCGTGGCAATAGTATCTATCGAGGCAGGCAGTTATGTTCCAAGATGCGCGAACTGATTCCACGACAGATGTTCGATGTTGCAGTGCAGGCATCCATCGGTGCCAATATCATCGCGCGCGAAACGGTAAAGGCGATGCGCAAAAACGTCTTGGCCAAGTGTTATGGTGGCGATATCTCGCGTAAGAAAAAACTGCTTGAGAAGCAAAAAGAAGGTAAAAAACGCATGAAACAGGTAGGCAATGTGGAAATTCCCCAGGAAGCGTTCCTGGCCATTTTAAGGGTTGAAGACAAATGATGTTTGCATTGTTTATGTTGGTTGTGCTGGTGATTTCCGGCGGAATCTGGTTGCTGGATATTCTGGTGCTACGTAAGCGTCGTCCAGCGGGCAAGGCTGATCCAATCTTAGTTGAGTATTCCAAGAGTTTCTTTCCAGTGATTCTTGTAGTATTCCTGATCCGTTCTTTTGTGGTCGAGCCGTTTAAGATTCCATCAGGATCTATGATGCCAACATTGCTGGCTGGTGATTTTATTCTGGTGAATAAATTCACTTATGGTTTACGTGTGCCTATTCTGAACCATACGTTTTTCGAGGTGAATCACCCTAAGCGTGGCGATGTTTTCGTGTTCCATTTCCCGCCTGATCCCTCTATCGACTACATCAAACGTGTGGTTGGTGTGCCAGGAGATAAGATATCTTATAAAGACAAACAACTTTATATCAATGGGCAAAAACTGGATGTGAGTTTTGTTGATGATTATCAATATCCTGCAGCCGGTTTGAATATGGTGTATGCAAAGCGTTATCAGGAGCAACTTGGCGACGTAAAGCATGATATTCTCATCGATGAAGAAGCAATTACCACGGATGGTGAAACTGAGGTGCCACCTGGTCATTATTTCGCGATGGGCGATAACCGTGATAACAGCAAAGATAGCCGTTTCTGGGGGTTCGTGCCTGAAGATAATCTAGTGGGTAAGGCCTTCTTTATTTGGTGGAATTTCGATAACTTCAGCCGCATCGGCAGTATCGGTCATTAGGAGAATAAAATGCAAAAACAACGTGGAATGACATTTATTGGTCTGGTATTGATCATTGCATGCGTAGTGTTTGTCGCTGTGATCGGAATGAAGTTGGTGCCAGCTTATCTTGAGTATTTTGCAGTTAAAAAAGCTATTCTAAAAATTGGCAATGAGCCCAACTTTAAGGATATGACTCAAAAGGAAATTGCGGAATCTTTTACTAAGTCTGCAATTATTGACAACATTCGAGAAGTTGCAGGCAGCGATCTTGTTGTCTCCCAAGATGACTCTGGGAAACCTGTGGTTTCTGTAGATTATCAACAAGTGGTTCCTCTGATAGGGAATGTCAGTGCATTGTTAGACTTTAGCGTAACAACAGCCCCAGCTAAATTATCACTAAAATAATAAGCATGTCGCAAACCGGATTAGCCAGACTGATTGGCTATGATTTTATCCAACCATCATTATTTGTACAGGCGCTAACGCATCGCAGCCATAGTGGACTGAACAATGAACGCCTTGAATTTCTTGGCGATGGTATGCTTAACTTTATCATTGCAAACCAGTTGTATCTACGCTATCCCAAGCTTTCTGAAGGTGATTTAAGCAGGCTGCGTGCGCAGTTGGTAAAAGAAGCTACATTGAGCAGTATCGCAAAAGGGCTTAATCTTGGAGATGCGCTATTGTTAGGTGAGGGTGAGCTTAAAAGTGCGGGTTGGCGTCGCCCCTCGGTATTGGCTGATGCGCTGGAGGCGATCATCGGCGCAGTATTTCTTGATGGTGGGTTTGCTGCGGCAGAAGCTTTAGTGATTCGGCTTTATGCATCATTATTTGAGCAGATCGACCCTAAATCTATCGGCAAAGACCCTAAATCTCTCTTGCAAGAGTATTTGCAAGGCCGTAAATTGGAATTGCCTGAATACAATGTGCTTGAGATTACAGGCGAGGCGCATGATCAAGCTTTTCGCGTGGCTTGTGTGATTCCTAAATTAAACATCCAAACCTTCGGTGAAGGTACGAGTCGTCGTATAGCTGAGCAGGCGTCAGCTGAGAAAGCGTATGAAATTGCAGTGAAAGGAAGTATTAAATGAGTACGCAATCCGGTTTTCGTTGTGGCACTGTCGCTATCGTGGGTCGCCCGAATGTGGGTAAATCTACGCTTCTTAACCATATTCTTGGTTTAAAACTGAGCATCACTTCACGTAAGGCGCAGACTACGCGTCATCGTCTGCTTGGCATCCATACGACTGAAGATACGCAGTTCTTGTTTGTTGATACTCCGGGTTTTCAGCAAAAACATGTGAATGCACTTAATCGTGGCTTGAATAAGACGGTAACGCAGGTGCTTACGGAGGTCGATGTCGTATTATTTGTGATCGAGCCTATGCATCTCGGCGACGCTGATCGCAAAGTACTTGCGTTGTTGCCCAAAGAAAAACCAGTATTACTTGTCGTGAATAAATCTGATCTGATGGGGGATAAAGGTAATCTATTACCGTTGATTCAGGATTTCGATCTTGAATTCCCTTTTGCTGAGATTATTCCAGTTAGCGCTAAAAAGAGTTTGAATCTGGATGAGCTACTTGCGTCAGTGCGTACCTATTTGCCTGAGCAAGATGCGATCTATGGTGAAGATGAATTGACTGATCGTAATGAGCGTTTTCTTGCGGCTGAATTGCTACGTGAAAAGATATTCCGCTTATTAGGGGATGAGATTCCTTACTCAGTGGCGGTAGAGATTGAGAAGTTTGAACAAGAGGGTAATCTGCGAAGAATTCATGCGGCGATTATCGTCGACAAAGAAAGCCAGAAGCCCATGCTGATCGGCAAGGGTGGTGAGAAACTTAAACGTATCTCATCTGAAGCCCGGCAGGATATGGAAAAGCTTTTTGATGGCAAAGTCTGGTTAGAGACTTGGGTCAAGGTAAAAGGTGGTTGGGCGGATGATGAGCGCGCGCTTAAGAGCCTTGGGTACTAGCATGGGTGCTAAGATATCTAACCAGCCTACCTAAGCTAGCTTGTTATTTTTAGTGATTAGCCGAACTTACTCTCAACCGCGATAACCTCATTCACTGCTCACATAAAACATGGCTGTTTCTACTATCAATCGCCAAGACAATCAGCCTGTTTATGTCCTGCATACCTATCCATTTAAAGAAACCAGCCTAGTTGTCGAGTTGCTGACGCGCGATTTTGGTCGTGTGGCTGCTGTTGCCAAAGGTGCTCGCCGTCCGCGCTCGGCAATGCGGGGCATGCTTCAATCTTTCCAGCCTTTATTAGGGACGTGGTCAGGCAAAGCCGAACTCAAGAGTCTGCATAGCCTAGAATGGGGTAGTGGACTGTTGCTATTAAAGGGTGAGGCATTGATGTGCGGTTTTTACCTGAATGAGCTGATGTTGCGGCTACTGCCTCGAGAGGATGCGCATGAGGGCCTATTCGATTATTATGCACAGACACTTAAGACCTTGTCAGCTAATGCACATTACGCGACTACCTTGCGAAGATTTGAGCTCAAGATGTTGCAGGAGATGGGGTATGCAGTTCCCCTGACTGAAGATGAAGCCGCCGTTGAAGTTGTCGCAGCACAGTCTTATGTCTATGTCGCTGAGCGAGGTGCTTGCGCTGAATCTACCAAGGATGGTGTGTCTTTGATAGGCAAGACCTTGCTAGACATGGCGCGTGATGATTACACTGATCCGAAAACCCAGTTGCAAAGCAAGCAGCTTATGCGCGTATTGCTGGCACATTATCTGGGTGATAAACCTTTGCATACGAGGCAATTGCTTGTCGATTTGCAGGGCCTATAAAGGTTAGAAGGTAACGTAAGATTTTGATAATGATAAGAAATTATTAATAGGCGCAGAATGCTCAAACTCGGTGTCAATATAGACCATATAGCCACATTGCGGAATGCACGCGGTACGCAGTACCCCAGCGTTGTGCAGGCAGCTTTACGTGCTGAAGAGGCGGGGGCTGATAGCATCACGATCCACTTACGCGAAGATAGGCGCCATATCATGGATGCCGATGTATATGCCTTACGCCCATTGCTGCAAACCAAGATGAATCTGGAAATGGCCGTGACAGATGAGATGGTTGCGATTGCTTTGCAAGTCAAACCGCAAGATGTTTGTTTAGTACCAGAGCGCCGCGAAGAGAGAACGACAGAAGGCGGTCTTGATGTCATCGGCAATAGCGATAGGATTGCCGATGTGTGTGATCAGCTTGCGGATGCAGGTATCAGGGTATCGTTATTTATTGCGCCAGACATTGCGCAGATTGACGCTGCAAAAGCAGCGGGCGCGCCCGTGATTGAATTGCATACCGGCAAGTTCGCAGACACGGAAGGTACCGTACAACGCCACGAGCTCGAGCGTATCGTTAAGGCCGCCGCTTATGCGCAAGGGTTAGGGTTGGTCGTGAATGCAGGGCACGGTCTTAATATTCATAATGTGCATGAGATCGCTGCTATTCCTGGCATTGAAGAGTTGAATATCGGCCACGCAATAGTTGCTCACTCTGTATTCGTGGGCTGGGAATACGCTATCCGCGAGATGAAAGCGCTTATGGTCGAGGCGAGTAAAACATGATTTACGGCATTGGTACGGATATCGTGGAAGTGTCCCGAATCGAAGATTCGCTCGCGCGTTTTGGCGATGCTTTTGCCCAGCGGATACTTAATGAACAGGAGTGGCTGGAATATGGGCAATCCAACACCAAGGCACGTTTTCTTGCTAAACGGTTCGCCGCTAAAGAGGCTTTTGCAAAAGCGTTAGGTACTGGCATTCGCTCACCTGCCACCTTTGAGAATATCGGGGTCGGGCATGATGATTTAGGCAAACCAGTGCTTGATCTGGCTGCCGAGCTTCAGGCCTTTATCGATAAAAAAGGCATTAGCTTCCAACATATCTCGATTAGTGATGAGAAAGCCCTTGCCGCTGCTTTCGTCGTACTCGAAAAGGTGGGCTAAGTACGATATGCGTTTATTACTTTTGGCGTTCTCGTTTTTGATTTCCGGCTACGTGCAAGCTGAGGAATGGGTATTGCTTGGCGCCAGTAGCGTGGGCAAACATTATGTGGATACTAGCTCTTTGCAGCGAGATGCCAACAATACTATTTTCAGTGTCGTAACCCGTGTGGTGCAAAACGATAATGCCGAATGGGTGACCAGCATGATCGTTGACTGTAAAGTGAATACCTTTGCTTATGCGAGTGGTATTAAGCTCCAGAATGGCCAAATAACGTCGCGTTTCGATGCGCCCAAACCTGCCGAGCCTATTGTTCAGGATTCCATGCCTGATCAGTTGAAAAAAGAATATTGTGTCGCCGCACCTCCGCAATGGGAGTCTTTAGGCAAGAGCAGTATCGCAGACGTCTATTTCGATAGAAACTCTGTAGAGCAAAGCAGCGATGGTAGCCGTTTTAAGGCCGACACCATGGTCATGCCTTTTAATGGACAAGAGGAAACACGCAGCACAGTCGCCTTTAACTGCAGTAATAATACTTTCAATATTGTCAAACTAACCAAAGTGAAAGATGGCAAGCTTGAGAGTGTGTTTGAAACGCCGCAGAAGCCTGCACAGACTAGCAAAGTGGCAACGTTAGATACATTGGCACGTAAGTTCTGTGGCAAACCGCCTGCCGTAATGGCTACAGATACCTCTGAAAAAGAGCAAAAGCCCGAGGTAACGGTTCCCAGAACCAAAGCTGAAGCACAGTGCGATAAAGTGCTGGCTTCGTTGAAGAGCCTTGAGTTGACCATCCAAAAAGACTTTGATGATGATGGCCTGCAATGTAAGCAACAGAAAAGTTACCTGAAGCAGATTCAAGTGATTAGTCAGAATGTCAAAAAATACGAATGTGCGATTGGCGACCTGACAGCTTATGCAAAAGACATCCAAGATGCTGGCTGCCGTTGATGCTGGTCGACGTTTTGGCGGCGTACAGCGCCTTTATGGGGCTGTAGCCCTTGGTCGATTCCAGGCCGCGCGCGTCTGTGTTATCGGTATAGGTGGCGTAGGGTCATGGGCGGTAGAGGCGTTGGCCCGCAATGCCATTGGGCATTTAACGCTCATAGACCTTGATAACATCGCCGAATCGAATGTCAATCGTCAGTTGCATGCGGTAGAAGGCGAATTCGGTAAGGCCAAAGTCACGGCGATGGCGGAGCGCGCGAGGGCAATCAATCCGCATGTCGATGTGAGCGAGGTAGAGGATTTCGTCACCGTAGATAATGTGGATGCGATGCTCGGTCAAGGCTACGATGTGGTGCTGGATGCTATCGATGATGCCCGCGCCAAAGTGGCGATTGCCGCATGGTGTCATCAGCATAAAATGCCATTGGTGATCGTTGGCGGCGCTGGCGGCAGGCTTGATGCAACTAAAATAAAGACGGCCGATCTGGTTAAGGTCACAGGGGATCGCTTGTTAGCTAAAGTTCGCAATTCCTTGCGGCGCGATCATGGTTTTTCGCGTGACCCTAAAGTTAAAGCCGGCATCCAATGTGTCTATTCTGATGAGCAAGTACAGAAACCTGATGCGAGTTGTGAAGTCGATGCTGAAGCCGCCATTACCGGCCTGAATTGTGCAGGCTATGGTTCCTCGGTCTGCGTGACGGCACCATTTGGCATGGTGGCAGCTGGCTTAGTGTTGAGCCTGCTTAAAGGTTGATTTATTGGGCAGCTTTGCCAATCACCTGCTCATATTCCGGAAAGTAGCGAGCGATCACCGAAAGGTCAAAGCTACGCAATATGCTGGTATTCGATTCGCGCGCCAGTAAAAACTCAAAAGAGTGACGTAGCAATTCTTCTGTCGCTAGTTTCCCTCCTACTAGTTTGGTGGCGTAATCAGCTTTTACCGTGACAACATGTGTAGAGGGTTTTGCTGCGGATATCACAACCTCAAAGGTAACGTCATCCAGTTTCTTGATGCTGATGGTTGCCATGATCTTTACCTCATGTGGTTAGAATCTTGTTCCAGTTTAACAAAAATCCCCCTTGAATTTATTTTTACTATCCCCACGTTCTATATATCGTTTTGTTCGCAACAATGGGAGCTTCAACAATGTCCACAGAGACTATCCAAAAAGAAACACTAGGTTTTCAAACCGAGGTAAAGCAACTGCTGCACCTCATGATCCATTCGCTCTACAGCAATAAAGAGATCGTGCTGCGTGAGCTGATCTCGAATGCGAGTGACGCCGCCGATAAATTGCGCTTTGAAGCGCTGGCAAACAATAGCTTGTATGGCAATGACAGCGAGCTAAAGATCCGCGTCGCTTTCGATAAAGAGGCGCGCACGCTGACAATCTCTGACAATGGTATTGGCATGAGCCGTGATGAAGTCATCACCAACATTGGTACCATCGCAAAATCTGGTACTAAAGAATTCTTTCAGGCATTAACCGGCGATCAAGCTAAAGATGCCAACCTCATCGGCCAATTTGGTGTTGGTTTTTACTCTGCATTTATCCTAGCTGACAAAGTTACATTGATTACCCGCCGCGCTGGTGGCACAGATGCTATCAAGTGGGAATCCGCAGGTGAAGGTGAATACACGCTTGAGTCTGCTGATAAAACCACACGTGGTACAGATATCATCCTGCATTTGCGTGAAGGCGAAGATGAATTCCTGAATGACTGGAAGCTCAAAACCATCATCCGCAAGTATTCTGACCACATCACATTACCTATCGTGATGAAAAAATCAGAATGGAAAGATGGCGAGCAGGTACCAACCGATGAAGATGAATCAGTCAATACGGCTTCCGCATTATGGGCACGTTCAAAGAGCGATATCACCGATGAAGAATACAAGGAATTCTATAAGCATGTCTCCCATGATTTTCAGGATCCACTGACATGGAGCCATAACCGCGTAGAGGGTAAGCAGGAATATATCTCGCTACTTTATCTACCGAGCAAAGCGCCATTCGACTTATATGATCGCGAACGCAAACATGGCATCAAGCTCTATGTGAAACGTGTATTCATCATGGATGATGCAGACCAGCTGATGCCGCAATACCTGCGTTTTGTACGCGGTGTGATCGATAGTGCCGACCTGCCGTTAAATGTTTCGCGTGAGATTTTGCAGCATAGCAAAGATATTGATGCTATCAAGGCAGGTTCTGTGAAGAAAGTGCTCGGTCTATTGGAAGACCTTGCAGAGAATAAACCGGAAGAGTACAGCAGTTTCTGGAATGAGTTTGGCCGTGTATTGAAAGAAGGCCCGGGCGAAGACTTTACCAATAAAGAAAAAATCGCTGGCTTGCTGCGCTTTGCATCGACCCATGCTGATAATGATCAGCAGGTCGTCTCGTTCAAAGACTATATCAGCCGCATGAAAGAAGAACAGGAAGCTATCTATTACATTACTGCAGATAGCTTTGCTGCGGCGCAGCATAGTCCACATCTTGAGATATTCCGCAAAAAAGGTATCGAGGTGCTGTTGCTATCTGATCGTGTAGATGAGTGGCTGCTTTCAAGCCTGACTGAATTCGATGGTAAGAAACTGCAGTCTGTTGCCAAGGGCGATCTTGATCTTGGTAAATTGGAAGATGAAGCCGAGAAAGAGCAGCAGAAAAAAGTCGAAGATGAGTACAAATCATTGATCGAGAAAATTCAAAGCACACTGGGCGATAGCGTTAAAGAAGTGCGTGTGACGCATCGCCTAACGGATTCGCCTGCCTGTTTGGTCAGTGGAGCGCATGACATGTCAGGTAATCTAGAGCGTATTTTGAAGGCGGCTGGGCAAAACACACCAGCGAATAAGCCTACACTGGAGATCAACCCAGAGCATAAACTGGTGCAGCGCTTGAAGCAGGAGTCTGACGATGCGCGTTTTGCTGATTGGTCGCACATCCTGTTCGATCAGGCTTTGCTTGCCGAAGGCGGACAGTTGCAAGATCCCGCAGCTTTTGTGCGTCGAGTGAATAGCCTGCTAGCTTAATACGCTATCTATTGATGCTTGTTGGTATTGCCCTTGTTGCCGCTCATGTTATGGGCATAGGCAACAAGGGCTTTTTATTATATAATGCGCGGCTTCGCTAAAAGAGCGCTGTGCTTTTATGTTTTGAAAGCAGTAAAGCGTGTCTTGAAACTATGAAGAAGTTTGTAGGTATGCCATGCAATGCATGGTGATGGCGCTAAAGCCGTCCATCCTGATGATTCAATGATTTGATCCAATTGTTTGAATCAGGATGCAGTGAAAATTATAGTCAGGTCAGCCTGATCAATTAACCATTATTAAGGAGTTTTTGTATGTCTAGATTCACCGGCCCACGTCTCAAAAAAATGCGCGCACTTGGTATTGATCTGCCTGGCTTGTCACGTAAGACAATCGAGTCACGCCCAACTCCACCAGGTCAGCATGGCGCGAAAAATACACGTCGCAAGAAATCAGATTTCGGCGTTAAGTTGATGGAAAAGCAAAAGCTGCGTTTCAACTATGGTTTATCAGAAAAGCAGATGCGTCGTTTGGTTGTTGACGCGCGTAAAGGTAAAGAGCCTACTGGCGAAACATTGTTGCAACTGCTTGAGCGTCGTTTGGATAACGCAGTATTCCGTGCAGGTTTCGCACCGACTATCGCTGCAGCGCGCCAATTGGTTTCACACCGCCATATTCAATTGAATGGCAAACTGGTTAACATCCCATCTATCCGCCTTCGTGCAGGTGATGAGATCAGCCTTAAGGCTGTCAGTGCAAAACTGCCTATCGTGGTTGAGACATTGGCTGATATGCCTTTGATTCGTCCAGAGTGGTTGTCTTGGAATGAGCAAGGCCAAGTGGCTAAAGTAGCACATATGCCAGCACCGGAAGATGTTCCATTCCCGATTGATGTGCAGCAGGTTGTTGAGTACTACGCAAACCGTCTGTAAAAATACAAGTTTTAAAGTTCTCCTCTTTTAGCCACATTTTATGTGGCTATTTTTTTGCCTGAATATCCATCCTGGATTCTGACTTTGCCCGCAATCATTAGTCTTGACGAGATAATTGAGAATGGTTATCATTTGTCGAAGTCAATAAAATATCTTTTATCTCGCTGACATGTTTATCGCATATGTACTCCATGCGTTGTGTTCGACTCTAATGTGTCGGGATATCAAATAGCTGCAATTGCGTGAGATTTGCAGGGAGTTAAGTGATTACAGATTGGTTAAAAGCGTGATGGAGTCTTACATGAAACCTGCTAATGCCTGTAAGCGAGTTGTGCTCGCTGGTAACGATGGATGCAGAATCCTCTTTTGCGAAGAGTGCAATGTTGCGGAAGTCGAAGTTGGCGCATTAAGCTTACGTCTGGATGTTCAGGCATTCAATACGCTGAGTGAGCTGCTGCAAGAGGCCGCATCTAAAGTCGCGATATTCAATGCGGCAAAAGCACAGAATGAAGTGATTTCCGGAGTGCGGAATGTCCACTGATTTACGTTTGGCATCCTGGAATGACATGCCGAAGGCTACTCACGACACTGCACATCATAACTTCAAGATCAGGGCTTTGATGCCTGCGCGGCAAAACCCGCAATCAGCTAAACCCCAGACCTCTAGTTTTGCAACCAAGACACTCATCTTCGTACTTGCATTGCATGTGCTGGCATTATTTTTAGTGCTGATGCTTAAACCAGAAGCGATGTTGGTGACTGAAGATACTTCTCCGCCAATGCTGGTGAGCTTGGTTGAAAGCCCGGTAATCAATCAAGAGTTCGTTGAACCTAAGCCTGTTGAGCCTAAACCTGAGCCTGTGATCAAAAAACCAACACCCAAACCACAAGAAAAACCTACACCACAGGTGCAGGATGCGCCGTCACCCATTCCGCAAGCAGCACCCCAAGAAGTTGCACCGCCTCCTACCAGTGCTTCAGCCCCTGTGGTAACGAAACCCGCTGAGATTATTGAAAAACAGCAGCAACCTATTGAAGAGCCGAAACCGGAGATCGTCACCAGTGTTTCCTACTTAAAAAAGCCTGAGTTGGTCTTCCCTGCACAATCCCGTCGTCTTGGCGAAGAGGGGACCGTGGTCATTCGCGTACTGGTTGCAGTGAATGGCGAACCTGAGTCTATGGAAATCAGGAAGAGTAGTGGTTATACACGTCTTGATCAGGCAGGTTTGGATGCGGTGAAAAAAGCGCGCTTTGTTCCACCCAAGAAGAACAATAAGCCATTAAGTGTATTGGTTGATCTGCCATTGAGCTTTACACTGACAGACGAATAGATTTTTTCGATAGTATCCTTAAGAACCAATAGTTTAGATTAAAGAAAGAAGTGCAATATGGATGGTTATGAATTTAACAGCTTGGCTTTCATCACGGATGGCGGGTTTGTCTCGATAAGCGTTGCTGTGTTGCTGCTTGTCATGTCAATTGCAAGCTGGTATTTGATTGTGATGAAGACTTTACAGGCGGTTCGCGTGCGTCGTGCATCAAGTGAATATAGTCAGGCATTCTGGAATGCGCCTACGCTTGATTTGGCTATTCGTGATGATGGTACATCGACACCAGTTTCAAGATTAGCGACACAAGCTGTTGAGGCCGCTGAGCATCATCAGCGCCATGCGACCAAGCGTTTAGCCGATGCGTGCAATCAGGATGAATTTATTGCACGGGCGATGCGCCGTTCTATCGGTGATGAAAGTGCCCGCGCTGAATACGGTCTGACGGTACTGGCTTCTGTCGGCAGTGTTTCACCATTCGTTGGTTTGTTTGGTACGGTGTGGGGTATCTACCACGCGTTAGCCAGTATCAGCTTAAGTGGTCAGGCAACGCTGGATAAAGTCGCTGGTCCGGTAGGTGAAGCGCTGATCATGACAGCCATGGGTTTGGCCGTGGCGATTCCTGCCGTACTTGCCTATAACGCATTGGTGCGTAGTAACCGTGTATTGTTGAGCCAATTGGAAAGCTTTGCCAATGACCTGCATGTGTTGCTGACAACGGGTGCACCACTAGTCGTCGCTAGCTCTCAACCTGACGGCGCAAAACCGGCAACCCGTCTTAAAGAGGTCCATGTATGATCGGTTCAGGTAACGGGTTTAGCTCCGGTAGCCATTCTGCCCCGATGGCAGAGATAAATACTACGCCGCTAGTGGATGTGATGCTGGTTCTGCTGGTGATTTTTATCATTACTGCACCGTTGCTGACCCATGCAGTCAAGATCGATTTGCCGCAGGCGAGTAGCCAGCCTTTGCCTGAAAAGCCGGAAGTCGTTTCAGTGTCGATCGACGGCGCAGGTAAAGTATATTGGAACGATGTGGCACTCGTGGCTGATGAATTGCCGTTCAAGTTGCAGCAAGCCGCTAAAACCGAGCCTCAGCCGGAGATACATATTCGGGCGGATAAAGAAACCCGTTATCAGGTGTTGGCTGAAGTCATGGCTGATGCGCAGAATGCGGGTATCAAGAAAATGGGTTTTATTAGCGAGCCTAAACCTTAGCGAACTCCAGCCTTGAGTTAAGTCTAGGCTTTGAGTTACACCCCATCTTCAGTTAAAAATTATTTTGATAGCCTGTCTGTCATTAACAGGGCTAAAAAAGCACCCGGATTTAATGGGTGCTTTTTTTATGGGTTTTCTTGTAGTATTTACATGACGTTCTTCTATCAGGCCTCGTTTTTGCTAGACTATACATGTGCCAACCGAATTTATTTGATCGATTTAGATCATTACCAAGTCAGAATCAACGCTGATTTATGTTGTCAGTGTGAATGTCCCGAGTTATTTAGTTGCAAGAGTGTTTGCATGCCTTCTGTTAATTGATCGCGAAAGAGCCAGCTTATGACTACCCCAAAAGCCAAGTCTGTTTCAAAGAAAACTGCCGGAATCAAGCCCACCATAACAACCGAGCAAACGCCGATTGCTCAAGCCTTGCAAAACCATCTGATATTCTCGTCTGGAAAAACCAGTGCTTCGGCTACCAAGCGCGATTGGTATGCCTCGACTGCCTATACTGTACGTGACCACGTGATCGAGCGATGGGTAAAAACGGTAGAAGGCTACCGTGAGCATGACCCCAAACGCGTGTACTACCTCTCTTTGGAGTTCCTGATCGGGCGCATGTTGTCGAATGCTGCACTAAATCTTGGCATTAACGATGAGGTGCGAGACGGCCTGAGTGATTTAGGCTACCAGTTGGAAAATGTCGTGGAGATGGAAAGTGACGCCGCGCTTGGTAATGGGGGCTTGGGTCGGCTTGCTGCTTGTTTTCTCGACTCTATGGCGACATTGGATATCCCGGGTACTGGCTACGGTATTCGCTATGAGTATGGGATGTTCCGTCAGACGATTGAGAAAGGCCAGCAGGTCGAGAATCCCGATAATTGGCTGCGCTATGTGAATATTTGGGAATTCCAGCGGCCAGAGCACACCTATATGGTGCAATTTTTTGGCAAAGTTGTTGAGTACCCGACCAAAAATGGTGTTGGATACCACTGGGTAGAGAGTGAGTCTGTGGTTGCGATGGCCTACGATATTCCCATCCCCGGGTACGACACTCATACGGTGAATAACTTGCGCCTATGGTCTGCAAAAGCAACACGAGAGTTTGATCTGCGACAATTCAACGATGGCAATTACGAAAAAGCGGTAGAAGGTCGTAACGCGACAGAGAATATCTCCAAAGTGCTTTATCCAAATGATGCATCTGCATCAGGGCGAGAGTTGCGTCTTAAACAGCAGTACTTCTTTGTTTCTGCATCCATTCAGGATATCTTGCGCCGCTTTTTATTAAAGCGTCGTGAATGGAATGAGTTGCCTGATAAGATTGCGATCCAACTAAATGACACGCATCCTGCCATCGCCGTTGCAGAGTTGATGTATCAACTGGTGGATGTTCACCGCCTTGAGTGGGCACATGCATGGAAGCTGGTAGTTAAGATATTTGGGTATACCAACCATACCTTGATGCCTGAAGCGCTCGAGACATGGTCTGTAGAGCTATTTGGTCGTTTGCTGCCTCGACATCTGGGCATCATCTATCAAATCAATCATGAATTCCTGCAAATGGTGAATCATAAATTCCCCGGGGATACTGATCTATTGACACGTGTGTCGATTATTGATGAGAGTAATGGTCGCCGTGTGCGTATGGCGCATTTGGCGGTGGTGGGTAGCCATACAGTGAATGGCGTTGCAGCATTGCACAGCCAATTATTAAAGACGACCTTGTTTGCTGATTTCAACCGTATTTATCCGGGCAAGTTCGTGAATATTACGAATGGCATCACGCCACGCCGTTGGCTGAATCAATGCAACCCGCAATTGACCAGTTTGCTGGAAAAAGTCATCGGTGCAGGCTTCCAGAAAGACTTGAGCGATCTAAGCGATATCGTGCCATTGGCCGAAGATAAAGCATTCCGTAAGGTATTTCGCGAGATTAAGCGTGCAAATAAGCTACGCCTAGCCCAGAGACTTGAAAAAGTAACAGGGGTCACAGTCAACCCTGATAGTCTTTTTGACGTGCAGATTAAGCGGATACATGAATATAAGCGCCAGTTGCTAAACCTACTGCATGTGATCACCCTATATAACCGTATTCGTTCCGGCAACGCTGACAGCATCACGCCACGAACCGTAATCTTTGGTGGTAAGGCAGCCCCAGGTTATTGGATGGCGAAATTGATCATCCGCTTGATCAACGATGTGGCGGCCATCGTCAATGAAGACCCGGCGGTTGGCGATAAGCTGAAAGTGGTGTTCTACCCGAATTATGAGGTCTCTGCCGCTGAGCTTCTATTCCCCGGCAGTGATCTTTCAGAGCAGATATCTACAGCGGGTACGGAGGCCTCAGGTACCGGTAATATGAAGATGGCGCTGAATGGCGCGCTAACGATTGGTACCTTGGATGGTGCGAATGTTGAGATTAAAGAAGAGGTCGGCGATGAAAATATCTTTATCTTCGGTTTGACCACAGATGAAGTCGCAGAGAAAAAAGCCAGCGGATACAATCCTTGGGATTATTATCATGCCAATGCTGAATTAAAGCAGGTGCTGGATATGATTGCGACCGGGTTCTTCTGTGTGGATGAACCTGACCGATATAAAGCGATTTTCGATAACCTGTTACAAAAGGGGGATCATTACTTGTTGCTGGCCGATTATGAAAGCTATATCGCTACGCAAGATGCGGTGTCTGCTTTGTATAAGGATCAGGAGGAGTGGTCCCGTCGTGCGATATTGAATGTGGCGCGGGTGGGGAAATTCTCAAGTGATCGTACTATTGGCGAATACGCTAGCAAAATATGGAAAATACAAGCGCTGAAACGTTAAGCGTCAATTTAGTGGGAGGAGAAAATATGCGTCGCTTGATGACATCATTAATATTTGCAAGTTTTGCTACGTATGCCAGTGCGGCTGGTTTAAGCGATCTAAGTAACGCTGAGGCAAGTAGTGGGCTGAAAGAGGCTTTGATACAAGGCGCCAGTAAAGCGGTCGGCAAGCTTGGTTCAGCAGATGGCTTCTTGAATAATCCCAAAGTGAAGATCCCGCTCCCCGATTCTATGAAAAAAGCTGAAAAAGCCATGCGCATGTTTGGCATGGGCAAGCAGGCGGATGAATTGGTGTTAAAAATGAATCGTGCTGCTGAGGCCGCCGTGCCAGAAGCAAAAGCCTTGCTCACAGACTCCGTGAAGAAAATGAGCGTGCAGGATGCCAAGGATATATTGTCTGGCGGCGATGATGCTGCAACGAAATATTTCAAGAAAACCACCTCTGGTCCAATGGCAGAAAAATTTCTGCCTATCGTTAAAAAGGCGACAGAGAATGTCCAGCTAGCCCAGCAATATAATAAATTTGCTGAAATGGGCAGCAGTTATGGATTAGTGAGTAAAGACCAGGCTAATCTTGAGCAATACGTGACGCAGAAAACGCTTGATGGCGTTTATTTGATGATGGCGGAAGAAGAAAAAGCGATCCGTAAAGATCCGATGGGACAAGCGAGCGGATTGCTGAAAAAAGTATTTGGGTCTATCAACAAATAGTTGGGTTTAAGGCTTTGTAAGGTTGAGTGCTATCGAGGTCACTTTATTACGACCTGCCTGCTTGGACTCATATAAGGCATTATCTGCTTGCGCCATCAAGGTTTCCAGTGAGCCATCAAGTGTTTCGCCAATCGCGATGCCAATGCTGAGCGTGGGGCATAAGCCATTCATCGGTAATAGTGATATCGCCTGCTTGAATGTGCGCTGAAGTCGGCCTGCAACTTCAAGCGCAATCTTTTCTTCTGTTCCTGGCAGAACGATCACGAATTCATCACCCCCCTGACGTGCAAATAAGTCGGAGGCGCGTAAATGACTGCGGGCGATATCGGCAAATGTTGTGAGTACTTGGTCGCCAAGTGCATGCCCTAGGGTGTCATTCACTATTTTAAAGTGATCTATATCGATCACCAATAATGCTGTTGATCTTGCCGGGACTGAATCGCTGCGGCGATTTTCAATAGATTTTTTCACTGCTGCGATAAGCCCTGCGCGATTCAATGCCGATGTCAGCGGATCTCTTAATGCGCGGCCTATCCAAGCTTGATTCGTATGCTCTACAGCTGTCAGCAAGATACACATGTTCCACAATACGATCGTAATAACAGAGACTAGTGCAAAGCCTATATGTGATGGGTTCTGCGTGAATATGGATGTGCCTTCAAGCTGGTGAAAAGTAGCCACAAGTGAGCGAATGATATTCATGACGCTAGATGCACCGAACAGCGTGGCTAACACATAAGCTGTACGGATATTTTCTCTACGTGCCATCTTAAAAGCACTACGGCTGATCGTCATGCTGAATATGGCTGCACAGGCCGAACTAAGTGCGACACGTTCAGAGAAATGAGAGCTAGCGTCGATCAGAAAGCAATGAACAAGAATGGCTAATAAAAGCAATGCAAGATGGTAATGCCATGCAAAAGTTCTCTTACAAAACTGACTAAGCGCTACTGAAAGGATGAAATAACCTATTAATACTAGAGTGTTGGCAACAAAGACTGTGAGAAAATCAGGCGCAAAATCACGCCACGTGAGAAGCAGAATGCCGCAGCCTGCGATCAAATTGCTGCTTCCCCACAAGAATACCCATTGATCGAATCGTCGTGTAGTTGATGCGGCAATTAATCCTATTCCCATTACAAAAGGAATGAGGCCTATGACTACATAGATCGTTCTAACATCAAGCTGCGTCAGCATAAATCTCAGGTTTAAAGAGGTCGTTAAAATGGGACATGGATTATAACCATAAACGATGTATATAAATTCAGATTTGTGTGCGGCTTTATGTAAGGGATATTTACACTTTCTGGTAAAATCTGGTTTTCGCTAACACTCTGAATTCCTTCATGTCTAGCCCTCAAATGATCAGCATCCGCGGTAGTTCTGCTTTATCCCCTTTCCGTCTTGATAAGATTTTAAATTCGTTGAGGTCAAGCGCGCCTAATGTTGGGCATCTGTATGCGGAGTTTTGGCATTTCGCGTGGAGTGACCAAGGACTTGATTCCGTAAAGCAGGAAACACTAAAACAGATTCTGACGTATGGCCCCAAGATGCAGACTGAAGTGCCTGCTGGTGAGTTATTTCTGGTGGTGCCTCGCCCAGGAACGATTTCCCCTTGGGCATCGCGTGCGACTGATATCGCACGTCATTGTGGGCTGGAGTCGATACAACGGCTGGAGCGTGGTGTGGCTTATTATGTAGCCACCAAGAATGGCGTGCCGCTTACAGATACTGAAAAGCAGGTTTTGATATCGCTGATTCATGACCGCATGACAGAGGCCGTATTTGCCAGCCTTGCCGATGCTGAAAAGCTCTACCATATTGCTACCCCCGTCCCATTAACAACCGTGGACATCCTCACCGGAGGCAAAGCTGCGCTTGATACCGCTAATGCTGATATGGGCTTGGCTTTATCTCCTGATGAAGTGGATTACCTGTTGCAGAACTTTACGCGTATCGGGCGTAACCCGACCGATGTTGAGTTGATGATGTTCGCACAGGCTAACTCCGAACACTGTCGCCATAAGATATTCAATGCGGATTGGGTGATTGACGGTATCAAACAGGATAAATCGCTATTTGCGATGATTCGTAATACGCATCAACTCAACCCTGGTAAAACCGTAGTTGCCTACTCAGATAACGCTTCTATCGTTGAAGGTGGTTTGACAAGGCGCTTTTACCCGCAAGCTGATGGCAGTTACAGTTTTGTAGAAGAAGACATGCATTTCCTCATGAAAGTGGAAACGCATAATCACCCAACGGCTATCTCTCCATTTGCTGGTGCAGCGACCGGTGCTGGCGGTGAGATTCGCGATGAAGGCGCTACAGGTTCTGGCTCTAAGCCAAAAGCAGGATTGTCAGGTTTTTCGGTCTCTAATCTCAATATCCCGGGTTTCAAACAGCCTTGGGAGATGGATTCTGGCGACACTGGATATGGCAAGCCTTCACGTATTGCATCGCCATTACAGATCATGATTGATGGCCCACTAGGTGGCGCTGCGTATAACAATGAATTCGGTCGCCCGAATATCGCAGGTTATTTCCGTACGCTTGAGATCGAGGCTGCTGGTGAAGTGCGCGGCTATCACAAGCCGATTATGCTGGCAGGCGGTGTTGGCAATATCTCTGCCAAACACTCGAAAAAGAATCCGATCCCTGATGGCGCATGCCTTATTCAGCTAGGTGGTCCAGCCATGTTAATCGGTCTTGGTGGTGGTGCTGCATCGAGTATGGATACCGGTGCAAATACAGAAAACCTGGATTTTGATTCAGTACAACGTGGCAACCCGGAGCTTGAGCGTCGTGCGCAAGAGGTGATCGACCGCTGCTGGCAGTTGGGTGACGAAAACCCTATTCTAAGTATTCATGACGTAGGTGCTGGCGGTATCTCAAATGCTTTCCCTGAGCTAGTAAATGATGCCGGAGTTGGTGCGTTATTTGAATTGCGTAATGTGCATAACGAAGAGCCAGGGATGTCGCCGCGCGAGCTGTGGAGTAATGAGGCGCAGGAGCGTTATGTGATGGCTGTTGCCAGAAAAGACCTCACACGTTTTGCCGAGATATGTGAACGCGAACGTTGCCCCTTTGCTGTCGTCGGGCACGCGACTGCTGAAAAACATCTGACCGTCGCAGATAGTCATTTCAGCAATCATCCTGTGGATATGGATTTATCGGTGTTGCTTGGCAAACCGCCAAAGATGACCCGCGATGTGATGCATACGATACGTGAACTCAGTGCGTTCGATACGAATAAGATCAATCTGAAAGATGCGGCTGAACGTGTCTTAAGACTACCCGGTGTCGCGGATAAGACATTCCTGATCACCATTGGTGACCGTACAGTAACAGGCTTAATTGCACGCGATCAAATGGTTGGCCCGTGGCAGGTGCCGGTAGCCGATGTGGCAGTGACATTGGCCGGTTACGAGACATACCGTGGCGAGGCGTTCGCAATTGGTGAAAAAGCACCTTTAGCACTGATCGATGCCCCAGCTTCAGGACGTATGGCGATTGGCGAAGCCATCACGAATATTGCAGCGAGCCTGATCGATGACATTAGTGACCTCAAGCTCTCTGCCAACTGGATGGCGCCAGCAGGTCATCCCGGTGAAGATGCAGCATTGTTCGATACAGTAGAAGCGGTTGGTATGGAGCTATGTCCGAAGCTTGGGATTAGCATTCCTGTCGGCAAAGACTCGATGAGCATGAAAACGGTGTGGGAAGACAAGGGAGGTAAGAAGGCTGTCACTGCGCCGATATCTCTCGTAGTTACCGCATTCGCACCGACTTCGGATGCACGCCAGACATTGACGCCGCAACTCAAGACAGACCAAGGCGAGACAAAACTCATCCTGATTGATTTAGGTGCAGGCAAGAACCGCATGGGAGGCTCTGCGTTAGCGCAGGTGTATGGCGCTACTGATAATGTATCACCTGATATGGATAGCCCGGAGCGCTTCAAGGCCTTTTTTGAAGCTATACAGATATTGAACCGTGAAGATAAGCTACTTGCCTATCATGATCGCTCCGACGGTGGTTTGTTCGTCACCTTGGCTGAAATGGCGTTTGCGGGTCGTTGTGGTATCGATATAGATATCAGCGCACTACTTGGTGATGTAGCCAGCGTGCTTTACAACGAAGAGCTAGGTGCTGTGCTGCAAGTGCGCGCAACTGAGGCCGCCCATATTTGTGCTGAATTGAATCAAACACTGGATGGCTGTGCCCATATCATCGGCGCACCGGTATTGAATAATCATGGTTTTATCATTCGCCAGCATGGTGAAGTGGTGTTTGCCGAACTGCGCACGACATTACATCGCTTATGGTCCGAGACCACTTACCAGATGCAAAAGCTGCGCGATAACCCTGTATGCGCGCAACAGGAATATGATCGTATCTTGGATGTGAATGACCCCGGCTTGCATCAATATATGACTTTTGATCTGGCGAACCATATTGAAGCTCCGTATGTGGCGACGGGGGTGCGCCCCAAGATGGCGGTATTGCGTGAACAAGGTGTGAATGGGCAGGTCGAGATGGCAGCCGCATTCGACCGCGCAGGCTTCCAGTCATATGATGTCCACATGAGCGATATCATCAGCGGGCGTGTGAGCCTCAAGGATTTTGCAGGTTTTGTAGCGTGCGGTGGTTTCTCCTATGGCGATGTATTAGGTGCTGGTGAAGGTTGGGCAAAATCCATCCTGTTCAACTCACGTGCTCGCGATGAGTTTTCTGCCTTCTTCCAGCGGGAGGACAGCTTCTCACTAGGCGTATGTAATGGCTGTCAGATGATGAGTAATTTAAGCAGTATCATCCCAGGTGCTGAGCAATGGCCGCATTTCGTGCGTAACAAATCTGAACAGTTCGAGGCACGCTTTGCCATGGTAGAGATCATGGAATCGCCATCATTGTTCTTTAATATGATGGCTGGTAGCCGTATGCCTGTTGCCGTTGCACATGGTGAAGGTTTTGCGGAATTTTCTTCAGCGAGCGCTGTCCAAAATGCGCTCGATGATAAGTTGGTCAGTGTACGTTTCGTTGATAATAGCGGTCAGCCTACTGAGGTTTATCCGTTCAACCCAAATGGTTCGCCACAGGGTATTACCGGATTAACGACAAAAGATGGCCGTTTTAGTATTATGATGCCGCATCCAGAGCGCGTTTTTAGAGCCGTGCAACACTCATGGCACCCTGAAGGTTGGGGCGAAGATTCACCTTGGATACGCATGTTCCGTAATGCAAGAAAGTATATTGGCTAAAAACCCATGTAGTTTAAATATTATAAGAAGGCGGGAAAAATGGAGATGATAAAAGCAGTAATCGTTGCAGTGACACTCAGTATTTCGATGTTGATAGTGCCATTCTCAGCCTATGCGTTGAGTGGTGATGAGCAGGTCGAGTTTACTGATGCCCTAGGTACAGGCAACATGAAGATCGTTAAGAAATACTTCAAAAACGGCGTTAACGTCAATGATTTATATTTTGCATGGTCTCCATTACAGATCGCAGCGAATAAAGGCCAACTGAAAGTCGTTCAATATCTGGTTGAGAAAGGTGCTGATGTTAACTACAAACATCCGATCACTAAAATGACAGCCATGCATTTGGCCGCAGTCGATGGGTATGAGGATGTCACTAAATACCTGTTGGCACACGGTGCCGATCTTGAGATGAAATTGCGAGGTAATGTTTCTATCTTGCGCGCAGTGACTGATACCGGTAACACCAAGATGGTCGATCTTTTAGTCGCGGCTGGTGCCACCGATGATGGTTGCCAAGCTGAAAAGTGTAACTAGTTAGTCTTGTACTAGGTATCCATACCTCACATCATTAATTTGGTATTGATATGCCAGAACTAATGAGATCGCAGTTATCAGGCATTCGCTTTTGCATCGGCATGATTACTTTGCTTGCAAGCGCGAATGTCTGGTCTGCACCAGAATTTACTCCCCATATTAAAACCCTCGCGGCCTCATGCGCTGCTTGTCATGGAACTAATGGTAATAGCGTAGGCGGCACGCCGGTACTGGCGGGTTTAGATCAAACGCATTTTATCTCGCAGATGCAGGCTTTTCGTTCAGGTGAACGGACATCGACTGTGATGCATCATCATGCAAAAGGGCTGACGGTCGACGAGATCGAACAGTTAGCTGTTTATTTTTCTGCGCAAAAACGCGCCATCGCGGTGATGCCCCCGCATCAAAAACTCGATACTGCACACCATGTCGATTGATCGTCGTGATTTTATTAAGCTTGCCGCAGGCACTGGCCTAATCAGTGTCATACCTGCTTTTGCCGCAAATAGTAAGAAAAAAACGATAGGTCGTGTGGTCATCATCGGCGGTGGTTTTGCCGGGGCGACTGCGGCCAAATACCTTAGCATGTGGGGTCAGGGTCGCGTTGAAGTAGTTGTTATCGAGCAGAATGCGCAATTTGTCTCATGCCCTGTGAGTAATCTTATTCTTGGCGGTAGCAAGCAATTAGACGATATTACTTTTGGCTACGGCATGCTCAAAAGTCACTATGATATTCGCTGGGTAAATGATCAAGTGACGGGCATAGATCCACAAGCCAAGAAGATTAATATGGTGCGTGGTGTGATGACCTACGATAAGCTTATCATCGCGCCCGGAGTCGATTTTATCTATGCGCAATTGCCCATGCTGCAATCCTCGGATGCGCAGGTACAAGTGCCGCATGCGTGGAAAGCCGGTGAGCAGACTGTCAATCTGCGCAAGCAGCTTGAGGCTATGGCAGATGGCGGTGTCTTTGTCATTAGCATCCCCAAGGTGCCTTTCCGCTGCCCACCAGGCCCTTATGAGCGTGTTTGCCAAGTGGCGTTCTACCTCCAGCAACATAAACCAAAATCAAAGATCATCGTGCTCGATGCCAACCCTGAGATCGTTTCTAAAAAAGGGCTGTTCACCAAAGTCTGGGCGGAGATGTATGCGGGTATGGTGGATTATCGCCCCAATAGCACTGTTGTGGATGTCGATGTCGCAACAAGAACAGTACAGACAGAGTTTGAAACAGTAAAAGCCGATGTGCTGAATATTATTCCGCCACAGCGTGCGGGTAAGCCTGCACAAATGGTGGGCGCTGCCAATATTGATAAACGCTGGTGCGAGGTTGATTTTCTCACTTATGAATCTAAAGTAATTCCCGATGTCCATATTATTGGTGACTCGGTCTCTGCGGCGCTGCCTAAGTCGGCGCATATGGCGACATCGCAGGCGCGGATATGTGCAAACGCGATTATCTACTTGATGAACAATGAGATGCCTGATGCTACTCCCGTGTTTGCCAATACCTGCTATAGCTATGTGAATGACACCATGGCGATGCATGTCGCGAACGTATACCGCTATGACGCTGAAAAGAAAATCATGGTGTCAGCCGAGAGTGGTGGCGTCTCAGATAAACCTTCTGAAGAAGAAGGTAACTACGCAAGATATTGGGCACAGAATATATGGTCTGATGCCCTGACTTAACTTCAAGGGCCTGAAGCATGATGGCAAGATATTTTAGATATATATGGTTTGTTTGCCTGTTCCCGCTGTTTGCCTATGCCGATATGGCAAGCATCGCTGAAGTGCCTAAAGACCCTGCTGTCGCACTTAAATTACCTATAGGTTTCAAGGCGCAGGTTTTTGCCAAAATCACTAATATGGGTGGAAGCACGGCTAGAGGCTACTTTCGTGGTGCAAGGATGATGGCGTTCGATGCAGAAGGTAATCTCTATCTGTCGCTAGGGTTGGATAACAAAGTCGTCATGCTCCCGGATCGTAACCATGATGGCTACGCAGATGAGGTCGTGATAGTCGCCGAGAATCTGAATGCGCCAAATGGTCTGACTTTTGTCGACGGCAAGCTGTTTGTAGCAAATCAGGATGGCGTCGTCAGGCTGGAGCGTAAAGATGGAAAGTGGCCTGCGAGCAGTGTAACGCCGATTATCAGTGGTCTTGCGACAGGTGGACACACACTCAAAACCATCAAACTCGGGCCTGATGGCTATCTGTATATCAATGTAGGCTCAAGCTGTAATGTATGTGTCGAGAGTGATCCTTTCAGGGCCACCATATTGCGTTATACCGTAGAGGGCAAACCCGCTGGTGCGGTGGAAACCGTAGGCTGGCACAAGCCCAATCCGGTTTGGGCGACAGGTCTGCGCAATTCGCAAGGGTTTGCATGGCATCCGCAGACTGGTGCAATGTTCGCTACTAATAATGGCGCAGACCTTCGCTCTGATACTAAAGGCGGTAAGGGGAATGATGACCTGCCGCCAGAGCACCTGAACCGAATTCAACCCGGTAAGAACTATGGCTGGCCACATTGTTGGGGTAATCGGTTCGCTGATCCTAATTTCGCAGGCCCGCCTGAGTTCTGCGCTAATATGGAGGTACCGGAGATTACATTTACTGCGCACTCAACGCCTATTGGCATTACCTTTTTGGATAAAGCGAATTTCCCAGCAGAATATAAGACGGATGCTGTTGTTGCCTTGCACGGTTCATGGAATCGCGGTGAGTTGTCAGGCTACAAGCTGGTACGTGTGAAATTTAATCAGGATAAACCGATCATGGTCGAAGATTTTGTCACGGGCTGGCTGGATGAGCATAGCGCATGGGGTCGTCCGGTCGATGTGCTGGTTGGCCCTGACGGTGCTTTATATGTTTCGGATGACAGGGCGGGGATGGTGTACCGTATTACCTATGGCAAAAAATGAGCCGCATGAATAAAGAGAAAGTAGGATAAATATGTACAAATCGATCTATAGGATGATGTTTGCTGTCGGCATGGTGATCGCTGTCAATGCGCATGCCAAGGATGCTGAACCATCGGCAGCACCTGCAAATATGCTGTTCTACATGAACCCTAGCGAATATGCACATCCCATCAAGTTATGGCATTTTTATCATGATTACTGGTATGAGCAGGGGCCAGCAGTTGAGCCGGTCGCAAAAGAGGTGTTTGGCTCGGCCTTCGGCAATGCGGATATGTGTACGAGTAATCGTATCGGCAATGCGCTGGTGCTACTCAAGCCTGATATGGTCTATAACCCGCATATGAGTATCTTCTACGGCAAGATTACCGCCTATGTATTCTCCGGCAGTGGCAAACCGATGGGCATCTATGAAGGTAACTCTGAAAGGGTTGGCTACATCGATGTGGTACCCGCCTATCAGGTAGCGACAGCTTATAAACTGGCGCTTGAAGACGCAGTTAAAAAGATGAAGACAGATGCATCGCTGCAAAACGTCATCGCGAACGGTATTCCTGCCAGCGAGACAAGTACCCCTTGTGCTATGGTGAGTGTGTTATCCCCTATAAAAAAATAAGCATATTTATGCATTAAGTTGTTCCACTGAGGAGAAGTAACATCATGAATAAGAAAACGATATTACGTAGCACGCTATTGGCCGCTTTGCTTGTATCAGCAAGCATGGCAACAGCACATGAAATCAAAAATATCACCGGTTTTAAGACACCAGAATCTGTCATTACCGGTAAAGATGGTCGAGTCTATGTTTCAGAGATCGGCGAATTCAATAAAGATGGCGATGGACAGATCAGCGTGATCGATGCTGATGCTAAGGTCAGTGTCTTTGCAAGCGGTATGGATGACCCCAAAGGGCTTGCGTTCATCGGCAAGGATTTATATGTGGCCGACAAGGTGCGTATTCTCAAGATCACACCTGATGGTAAGTGGACAGTATTGGCCGCCAAAGAGGCTTTTCCTGAAACGCCCCAGTTCTTGAATGATTTGGTTGCCGATAAAAAAGGTAATCTGTATGTCAGCGATAGTGGCGATATGACCACTGGCGGCGCTATCTACAAAGTAGATTCAGCAGGTAAAGTGAAACTGATTACTAGCACCAAGCAGGATGATCGTATTCAGGCACCAAATGGTTTGCTCCTTGAGGGAAAAGATCATCTGCTGGAAGTTGATTTTGCAACTGGTGAACTCTATCGCGTGAATATCGCTTCAGGTGCGCTGACCAAGATCGCTGAAGGTTTTGGCGGAGGTGATGGTCTTGTACGCGCTAAAGATGGACAGTTATACATCAGTGATTTCAAGGGTGGCAAGGTATACAAAGCTGATTTTCAGGGTCATGTGGAGCTGATCAAAGAAGGTTACCAGCAATCTGCTGATATCGTCTTATCTGCTGACGGCAAATCATTGATTGTTCCTGAGATGAAAACCGGCACTGTTATTTGGCTACATCTGCATTAATCTCGTGAGTATCGCCAGCCCTACCTCTCAACCTACAGAGTTGCGGCAAGCCGCATTATTCTGGCTCGCTCAAACCGATTCAACGGCCAAAGCAATAGGTACTCGCGCGCTCGAGTCTGTGTGGTTGAGTGGGGCGCTTGGTCTTGATGCAAATCTTGAGATATCTACTCAGATCGCCCTCCCTGGTCAACCATCAAAGCCTGAGTTAGTGCCGCCGCTTGCTGTGAAGCGTCGGTCGATGACTACGCCAGAGGGTCGTGCCGTACTCATACATGCGCTGACGCATATCGAATTCAATGCCATCAATCTCGCGTTGGATGCTATTTGGCGCTTTCCTGATATGCCGTCAGCTTATTACACCGATTGGTTAAAAGTCGCACAGGAAGAAGCCTATCACTTCACATTGCTGAACGCGCATTTGCAAAATCTGGGCTATATCTATGGCGATTTTCCCGCACATAACAGTCTATGGGAGATGGTCGCCAGAACGCAGGGCGATGTACTTGCGCGTATGGCGTTGGTGCCACGCACAATGGAAGCGCGGGGATTGGATGCCTCACCGCTTTTACGCGCAAAACTTGCCCAGGCAGGGGATATGGCCGCGGCGGAGATACTTGATATCGTGTTACGTGATGAAATAGGCCATGTTGCCATTGGCAACCATTGGTATGGCTGGCTATGTGAGCAGCGCGGGCTGGACCCCATCACTACCTATGCGCAGCTCACCGTTCAATATGCCGCCCCCAAGATGCGTGGCCCTTTCAATTTGCCCGCTAGGCGCGCTGCGGGTTTTACTGAGCCCGAGTTGGCTGCGCTGGAATCTTAGCTTATTGCGCAGCAGGTTTAGAGGCTGGGGCGTCAATGATTTTGACTGACTCAATCACCACAGTCTGCATCGGTACATCGCCTGAGTCGGTTGGCATGCGCGCGATTCTTTGTACCACATCCATGCCTTGCACGACCCTGCCGAATACCGTGTAACCCCAGCCCCGTTCGGATGGATCTGTGTAGTTCAACGACGTATTGTTTGCAACATTGATGTAGAACTGGGCCGTTGCAGAATGCGGGTCGCCTGTCCGTGCCATTGCGATCGAACCTAGTGAGTTGGTTAAACCGTTATCGGCTTCATTACGGATAGGCGCGCGCGTAGGTTTTTCATCCATGCTGGGTGTCATGCCGCCGCCCTGAATCATAAAACCGGAGATAACACGGTGGAATATCGTACCGGAATATTGACCATCTTTTACGTATTGTAAAAAGTTGGCGACTGTTTTTGGTGCCCTTTGGCTATTCAACTCAACAATGATAGCGCCTTGACTTGTTTTGATCTCAACAAGCGGTAGTGCAGCAGCCGTCAATGAATTGAACAGCACCAATGTAGCGAGGCTGAGAAATATACGTTTGATCGACATGTTAAATTCCTTATTGATTAAAACTGAATAAATGAGTGATGCCATCAAGGCCTGAATGGTTCAATGCATAGCTTGCCTGGCTCTGTACGATGGGTTTTGCATGATAGGCTACGCCACAAGCGGCTACTGCCATCATTTTAAGATCATTCGCCCCATCACCTATCGCAACGGTTTGTGACGCTGCAAGGCCAAGCTCATCACGTAAACTGATGAGAAAATCTGCTTTGGCTTGTGCATCTACAATATTGCCCAAGATGCGGCCTGTTAACTTCCCATCAATTATCTCAAGCGAGTTGGCCTGCGCATAATCAAGACCTAACAAGGCTTGAACGCGCTCTGCAAAAAAGTCGAAACCGCCAGAGACCAGCATGGTCTTGATACCATTCTTTTTGCAGGCGGTTATCCAGTCATGTGCGCCCGGGTTAAGTTGTAGGCGCTCATCGACTACACGATGCAATGCCGACTCATCCAACCCTTTAAGCAGAGCTACTCGTTGACGTAAGCTCTCTGCAAATTCGATCTCACCCCGCATTGCGCTTTCAGTAATAGCAGCGACTTGTGGTTTCAGGTTGTACATATCAGCGATCTCATCGATACATTCGATATTGATCAGTGTCGAATCCATGTCCATTACAGCTAATCCAAAGTGCTGCAATGTATGCGCATCTTTTACTAAGGTGCAGTCGAGATTCTGTTGTTGGGCATAGCTTGCAACTTCAACTGGTAATGTTTGCTGGGCAGGCAAATAAAATGCCTGTGGGGTGATTGGGATGAATGGCTTGGGGTTGCCGCATAACGCTCTGATTTTTTCCAGATGATCTGCTTGCAGGGATGACCCTTGTACGACAAGACGCATGATGGCTAGGCAAGTATCAAAAAAACCGATTATACACGCTGGTGGATGACTAACGTGACGCTGATGCTGGCGTAATAAGACGATTTGCGCGAAAATAGGCGATTGCGATAAATATTGAAACATATCCATGAATTTGCACGAGTTTCAGGCCAAACAATTACTCCAACGCTATGGTCTGGCGATTCCAAAAGGTCAGGTTGCTGACTCGGCTGATGCTGTTGTCGCGGCTACGCAGCATGTCGGCGGTAATGCTTGGGTAGTTAAAGCCCAAATACACGCGGGTGGTCGCGGTAAAGCAGGTGGCGTCAAGCTAGTCAAGTCGGTTGCTGAGGCGCAAGCCGTTACTGCAAGCCTATTGGGTAAATCGCTTACTACCTACCAGAATGCACCGGATGGGCAGCCCGTTACGCAAGTGTTGATAGAAGAAACGCTGCCGATCGCGCGTGAGCTTTATCTTTCCTTGCTTGTCGATCGTTCATTGGAGCGCGTGGTCTTTATTGCATCTGCCGCGGGCGGTATAGATATCGAAGAGATCGCCCAAACCAGCCCTGAAAAGATATTACAGGAAGTTTGTGACCCGTTGAACGGTTTGGTCGATTTCCAGGCACGGAATATCGCGTTTGCCCTAGGACTGGCTGGTGAACAGATCGGCGCATTCACCAAGCTCGCAAAAGGGCTATATAAATTATTCAAGGAGAATGATCTCGCCTTGCTGGAGATCAACCCGCTGATCGTGACGACAGAGGGCGCATTGATTTCACTTGATTGTAAAATGAGTGTGGACGATAACGCACTCTATCGTCAAAAGGCACTGGCTGAGCAACGTGATTGGAGTCAGGACGATGCCAAAGAGGCCGTAGCCCATAGCGCAGGTCTGAACTACATCGCGCTCAACGGTAATATCGGCTGTATGGTCAATGGCGCAGGTTTGGCGATGGCGACGATGGATCTGATCAAGCTGCATGGCGGCATGCCGGCCAACTTCTTGGATGTAGGTGGTGGCGCTACAGCAGAGACTGTTGCTAAAGCATTCAAGATCATCCTTGCCGATGATAATGTTAAAGCTATCCTCGTGAATATTTTCGGCGGCATCATGCGTTGCGACATCATTGCAGAGGGCATTATTACTGCCGTGAAAGAGGTTGGCATACAGATTCCCGTGATCGTGCGCCTTGAAGGTACGAATGTAGAACTTGGCCGTAAGATGCTGAGTGAAAGTGGATTATCGATCATCTCCGCATCTGGCTTGACCGATGCGGCAAAGCAGGCAGTAAATTCAGTCAAGAGTTTGGCCTCGAAAGCATAGTATGAGTATATTGGTTAATAAGAATACAAAAGTCATCTGTCAGGGGTTTACCGGTAAACAGGGTACGTTCCACTCTGAGCAGGCGATTGCTTACGGCACAAAGATGGTGGGTGGTGTAACGCCGGGCAAAGGCGGGCAGCAACATCTTAATATGCCAGTTTTTAATACGGTGCGGGATGCAGTTGCCGCTACTGCCGCTAATGCATCCGTTATCTACGTGCCGCCGCCTTTCGCGGCTGACTCTATTTTGGAAGCCTGTGATGCGGGTATCGAACTGATCGTATGTATCACTGAAGGTATACCTGTGCTGGATATGCTCAATGTAAAAGCGGCTTTAAAGGCGAATGGCGTAAATCTTATCGGACCCAATTGCCCGGGTATCATCACGCCAGATGAATGCAAGATCGGTATCATGCCCGGCAGTATCCATTTGCGTGGAAAAATCGGTATCGTTTCACGCTCCGGAACGCTGACTTATGAAGCGGTGCATCAAACGACTGCACTAGGGTTAGGCCAATCTACTTGTGTAGGCATTGGCGGTGATCCGATCAAAGGCCTGAATTTTATCGAATGCCTGCAAATGTTCGAGGCAGATACCGAGACTGAGGCTATCATTATGGTAGGTGAGATCGGCGGTAGCGATGAAGAGGCTGCTGCGGAATACATAAAAAGTCATGTGACTAAACCTGTGGCAGGTTATATTGCCGGGCAGACCGCCCCTAAAGGCAAGCGTATGGGCCATGCTGGCGCTATTATCTCAGGTGGTAGCGGTAAGGCCGAAGATAAGATCCGTGCCCTAGAGCTTGCTGGTGTAGTGGTCGCGAGTTCGCCAGCAGGGTTGGGTGAGGCAGTTCAAGCAGCAATCAATGCGAAATCTTAAAGACTGGAAATAACATGTTCCGCAATTTTTATCTGTTGGTCATTTTGACGGTTGCCAGCACTTTATCTGTAGGCATCTCGATTGCAAGTGCCGCGCCTGAGATCCCATATCTGTTAACGGTGGCTTCAAAGGGTGATATCTCAACCGTGCGTGCGATACTAGCCAGTGGTGCGAGCCCTAATACAAAAGATAGCGATGGCATCACTGCGCTGATGTATGCCGCACGTAAAGACAAAGCAGATGTGGCACGCGTGCTGCTGGAAAAAGGCGCAAATGTGAATGCCACAGATAGTGAAGGCTGGACTGCATTGATGTTTGCCGCCAAGAAGAATTATATCGCTACGGTAAAAGTGCTACTGGAAAAAGGCGCTGACCCTAAAGCACGCGACTCTTCTGGCTGGAGCGCATTAGGCTTGGCGGCGACATCCGGCTATAGCGAGATCGTTGATCTGCTGGTTAAGAATGGTATCGATGCCAGCAGCAAAAGCGATGATGGTAAAAGTGTCTTGATGTATGCTGCCAAGAATGGTGATTTGCCAACCATACAAACCCTGATTGACAATGGTGCTGATACCTCCGCACGTGACCGTTACGGGATGACAGCCCTCATGTATGCCGCTCGCCAAGATAATGCCGATGCAGTCGACTTATTGCTGAGCAAAGGCGCTAAACTAAATGAAAAAGATCAGTTCAAATGGACAGCACTGACATGGGCGGTGAAGAAATCCGGCCTCAATGCAGCCAAGAAACTGGTTGAAAAAGGTGCTGATGTAAATGCCAAGGATTCAGAAGGTACGCCAGTGCTGCAAGTTGCCGTGAGTAATGGTGATGCCGAGATGGTGAAATTCCTGCTGGATAATGGTGCCAATGTAAAGACCAAGGATCAGTATGGCCTGACCGCACTGGTGTATGCACTGAAAGCCGGTAAACCGGACATCGTGCAGATGATTAAAGATGCAGGTGGTAGTTACTGATAAAGTGGGCCTGACCATGCTTAGATACCTGTCTTAAACATTGGACATGACCATTTCTAAATACCCTCTCAATATTGATTAGATATCAAATCCCAATCAATGAAAATCGCGATTGCACAAATCAATACGACGGTCGGCGACTTAGCTGGCAATAGTGCAAAAATCATCGAATACGCTCAACGCGCGATGCAATCTGGCGCGACGCTATTACTAACGCCAGAGTTGGTTTTATGTGGATATCCGCCAGAAGACCTTCTACTGCGTAATGACTTTATGGCAGCCTGCGACGATGCCTTGGAGCGAATCGCTACAGCGGTACCCGGGATTACGGTAATCGTCGGCCATCCTGTCAAAAGTGATGGCTGTGCTTACAACGCAGCCTCTGTGCTGCAAGGCGGCAAGGTCGTTGCAACCTATCATAAACATATTCTGCCCAACGATAGCGTATTCGACGATGTTCGCTATTTCTCCCCGGGACGTGAGCCTCTGGTGTTCCAACATCAGGGTTTGCGTTGTGGCGTGATGATCTGTGCCGATGTATGGGAGCCGCCTTCTGCCAGACTAGCAAAACTGGCTGGTGCCGAGATATTACTTGTCTTGAATGCCTCGCCCTATCACATGGATAAACAATCTTCGCGGCATGAAGTCGCGCGAAAACGGGTTGATGAGACAGGTTTACCTATTGTCTATGCCAATCTGGTCGGCGGGCAGGATGAGCTGGTATTCGATGGCGGCTCCTTCGTGCTTGATCGCGATGGCGTGTTGGTGCAGCAATTGCCTGAGTTTGAAGAGTCGCTGGGTTTCGTCACCCTCGATACCAATGGTATCAATCGTGCAAATCCTGAGCAGGCTGCTGTGATTGCAAGCCTGCCGATAGAGGCCGCAGTCTACCAAGCATTATCTCTAGGCTTACAGGATTACATTAATAAGAATGGTTTCCCCAGCGTTGTGCTTGGGCTATCAGGTGGTATCGATTCTGCGCTGACATTGGCGATTGCCGTGGATGCACTTGGTGCAGATAAAGTGCGAGTTGTCATGATGCCTTCGGAATTTACTGCCGATATGAGTGTCAATGATGCAGAGGGAATGGCAAAGATCGTCGGTGTTCGTTATAGCGAATTGCCGATCAAGTCATTGTTCGAGAATTTCCAAGAAGCGCTCTCCGAAGAGTTTGACGGTTTGCCATTTGATACGGCCGAGGAAAATCTGCAAGCGCGTATTCGCGGCATGCTATTGATGGCGCTCTCTAACAAATTCGGTAGTATTGTGTTGACGACAGGTAACAAGAGTGAGATGGCAGTCGGATATTCCACACTGTATGGCGATATGGCAGGGGGATTCTCTCTATTGAAAGATGTCCCCAAAACTTTGGTGTACAAGCTTGCGCGTTACCGTAATGCGATCTCACCGGTGATCCCTGAACGGATTATCTTGCGGGCGCCCTCTGCAGAACTTCGCCCAGGGCAGACCGATCAGGACAGCCTGCCGCCATATGACGTGCTGGATGCTATTATGGAAGCTTATGTGGAGCATGATGCCAGCCGTTCAGACATCATTGGGATGGGTTATCGTGAGCAGGATGTCACTCGTGTCGCAAACTTGATAGATCGTAATGAATATAAGCGTCGTCAGGCGCCAATCGGAGTTAGAATCACACAAAGAGGTTTTGGTAAGGATAGGCGTTATCCCATAACGTCTAAATTTGTTGTAACAAGTACAAAATAACTAAGTAATAAACCTGAGGAAGGAGTACTACCATGAAAAAAATCGAAGCAGTGATTAAACCATTTAAACTGGATGAGGTACGTGAGGCGCTATCTGAGATCGGTGTAAACGGCCTTACCGTTACCGAAGTAAAAGGTTTTGGCCGCCAAAAAGGTCATACCGAGTTATATCGTGGTGCCGAATATGAAGTCGATTTTTTGCCTAAGGTGAAGATCGAGCTGGTCGTGCCTGATAGCCTGCTTGAAACAGCGATGGATGCAGTGATTCGCTCTGCACGCACCGGCAAGATCGGTGACGGTAAGATTTTTGTAACAAGTATTCAGCAAGTCGTCCGTATTCGTACTGGCGAGACTGGCGAAGCTGCTATCTAGTTAGACTTGAGTTTTTATACCTAATGCCAGTAGTCCTAAAAACCATAGTGCTACTGGCGTTATCAAATGTTTTCATGACATTTGCTTGGTATGCGCACCTCAAGAATCTTAACGACAAACCTTGGTATATCGCGGCCCTTTTAAGTTGGGCAATCGCGCTGGCAGAGTATATGTTGCAGGTTCCAGCTAATCGCATAGGCTATACGGCATTGTCGTTGGGGCAACTCAAGATACTGCAAGAAGTGATTTCCTTGTCAGTGTTTGTGCCGTTTGCAGTTTTTTATATGCACCAACCCTTAAAGCTGGACTTTCTCTGGGCTGGCCTATGTTTGCTCGGGGCAGTCTATTTTATGTTCAGATCGCCAATATAATCCATCATGATTAAACTCAATCGACTCATGCACGCAGGGCTTATCGTATCTGATCTGGAACGTTCACGTGCATTCTACGAAGGTGTCTTGGGTTTAAAGGTCAACCCTTACCGTCCAAATCTGAGTTTTGAAGGTATCTGGTATGAGACGGGTGATGACACACAGATACACTTGATGGTCGTGCCTAATCCATATGCAGAGGTAGAGCGGCCAGCGCATGGCGGGCGCGATTATCACTTGGCACTGTCTGTGGATGATGTTGCGCCGATAAGGGAGCAGCTGGATGCCGCAGGCGTGGCTTACACACTTAGTATGTCGGGCCGCGCTGCTTTATTCTGTCGTGACCCCGATGGCAATGCGCTGGAGTTCTCTGCGGTTAAGCAAGTCAGCGCATAGCGCTTTTAGTGCATAATCCTTTCGTGAGCTTATTCTTTATCGCGCGTTAGCCAAAGGCCGATCACAATCAAGACCAGCATGGCTAATTGCGCACTCAGGCCTTGCAGAGTGGGGTAAACCCCTAACAATGGCACAGAGATGAAATTCACTGCTTGCGAATTTAATACGCCCGCTTCCTGTAGCGCCGCGACACCATTTCCTATAAACACCACCGCTAGCACGATCAATAGCCATGCCGTGGCAGAGAAAAATTTGCCTATTGGCAGGCGAACGCTATAACGCAAGATGATCCATGTCATCAATGCAAGCAGTACTGCGGCGACTGCGATACCACTTAGCACAGCGGATTGCCCTTCAGGTCCTGCTTGTGCCCAGAGCGCTTCGTAGAACAGAATCGTCTCGAATAATTCACGATATACAGCAAGGAATGAAACGCCTGCCATTGCCCAAAGTGTGCGTTTATCAAGTGCTGTGCTGACCTGTGAGCACAAGAAATGCTGCCATGCTTTTGCGTTGGATTTTGTGTGTAGCCAGTAACCGATGTATAGCAGCATAGCAGCTGCGATCATCGCGGTGATGCCTTCTGTCATCTCGCGTCCAGCACCTGAGATGGTCAGCAGGTAATTGGCTGCCAGCCATGTCAGCGCGCCTAATACTAAGGCGATTATCCAGCCAAGGTGGAAGTAGGGCAGCGCATCACGTCGGCCTGTCTTTGCAATGAATGCGCTGATTGCGGCAAGTACTAGCACTGCCTCAAGGCCCTCCCGCAGAAGTATCAGCAATGAGCTGACGAATGCAGTGGTAGGTGAAAGGTTGCCTGAGGAAAGCTCAGTTTCAGCGCTTTCTAACAAGCCGTCGATCAGTTTGATTTGCTTATCAATGGCCTCAGTTGGCTGGTTTTGCGCGATAGATGCGCGCAGGCTCATCATCTCTTTCTCCACTTCCAGTCGGAGCGGTTTATCTACGTTGCTTAGACTGTTCTCAATAAGTTCGAACCCTTCAAGGTAAGCGCTGATCGCTAGCTGACGTGCTGATTCTTTATCGCCTGACTGATAGGCTTGTAAGCTTTCTACCAACTTGCTGCGCGTCAGTGCGATAGGGCTAGGGGCGATACTTTTGATCGCATCTGGATGCGCGGTGAGGAACGCCCCTACATGGGCTATATCATGACCAAACTTGCCTTCAATTTCGGCAGGTGCCAAGGTGACTAATTTCTTTAAATCACTGAATTCGGTTTTACCTTTCCCTTGCTTCCATAGTGCTGAGCCTTGTGCCAGTTGCTCCGGTGTTAACCTAAGCGAACTGACATAAAAGGCTAGCGCCCATCTTTCATTCTCAGGCAGGTCAGTGAATGCACGCATAGGTGTGCCGCCAACACCTAAGGTAATGGTGTTATAAAGGCCGTAGATGCTGCGCAATCGCATGCGGGCTTCATCATGAAAGTTACTGGGCTTAGGGTCGAGATTCGCTGCTAATTGCCCGTCACCATGGCCAGTTGCCCCATGACAAACCATACAGTTGGCAGCGAAAAGTTGTGCCGCACGGTTGAGGTCTGGCGTATCTTTCGGCGCTACAGTGAGTTGGTAGGCCTGTATGACAGATAAACGCAGGCCATTTGCTGATGCAGAGACTTTTACGCCATCTGCTTTTGCAACTATTAGCTCGCGTAATTTTGCAGCGTCATCTAGCAGCGTTACTTGTTGCGGGTTGCTAGGTAATTCTTTGAGTAATGCACCAGCCTGCGTGGTGAACTCAAGTTGCTCTTCATATTCTGACGGATTCAGCGCCACACCATCCTGTACGAACTTGGGATAATCCACACTGACGTAATCCAGCATGTGCACGACCGTTTGCGCTTTTTCCTCATCACCTGCGTATGCCACGGTTTGCGATGCTGTGAAGCCAAACCAGACGATTATAAGAAAAGAGACTGATCGAATGCTGGATAGCATATGATTAGAGATAGAGTTGCGCTGATATATCATGAAGTGTACTAACAGATGTTGAAGGCGCGCTGCGACGCAGAATACATATTGTATGCGAGGGGCATGCCCACGTAAATAATAATGATTCTTGATTCCGTTAGTTTAAAGGTGACCAACCCTCCATCGGCATTATGAGCCTTTAAACCATGCCTCACGTAATGCAATCGTCTCGGGTTTAGCATCAGCTTTGATTTTCAGATCGCATGATTCGAGTGCTTTGGTTTCCTTAACCAGCTCACAGGTGATGAGCTCGTCGCGCCTGAAGAAATGAATTAGGAACTTACTGCCTTCCATTTTCTTTTTTACGATATCTTTTAGGCTTTTAGCGGTTAACTTCAGGTTATCCAGTGCAAGTAAGACATCTCCTGCGGCCAATCCTGATCTTTCAGCAGCACCACCGCTAAAGACATTGGATATTCTTGTCTCTGATTCGTTAGCTAGCAGCAGCCCAAGGCTTTCGCGCAACACATTGATATCTGCTTTATCTGGCTCAAATGTGATACCAAATTTAGAGAATAAGTTTTTTAAGGGCGGGTCTTCAGTGCCATGAACGCACTGCTTAAAGAGCTTGCTGAGGTTTTGACCTGTCACTTGCTGGATGAGCGACTGTATCTCGTGCTCCTCGACTAGTTGCTTATCTTGGCTATATCGCTTCCATAAGCTATGCATGATCTCATCAAGCGCGCGCCCTTTGAGTCTTAATGTCAGGTCGATTGCCAATGCAACCAGTGAGCCTTTCAGGTAATAGCTGATCTGGGCATTGGGTGTGTTCTCATCTGGCTTATAGAGTTTTATCCAGGTATCAAAGCTAGATTCATTCAGTGCCTGTATCTTACGGCCTGGTGTGCGCAAGAATCGGGTGATGTCTTTGCTCAATGATTTTAAGTACTCTTCTTGCGACATCAGCCCGGAACGTACCAGCGCCAACGTATCGTAATAGGCAGTGAAGCCTTCAAATACCCATAAAAGGCGTGTGTACGCCTCACGACCCAGGTCAGGGTCGGCAAAGACCTGTGGGCGTATACGTTTTACATGCCATGCGTGAAAATACTCATGGCTACATAAGCCGAGAAAATCCTGATAACAGCTTTCATCCACGGTTTCATTTTTAACCGGTAGCCAGCTACGCGGACATATTAGGCTAGTCGAGTTGCTGTGCTCCAAGCCACCATATTGATTATCGGCGGCTGCATACAGCAAAAAATCGTAACGTTTGAATGGTGCTTTGCCAAAAAAACGAATGTGGTAATCGCATAGGGTTTTCAGGTCACTTGTGATGCGCTTGATATCCGCCTGATGCTTGCCCGAGATCACGATACGGTGAGGTACACCGCCTGCTTTGAACTCACCGATGGTAAGCTCGCCGATCTCTACTGGGAAGTCAATCAGCTCGGCATAGTTTGCCGCACGGTATGATCCATAGCCTGATTTATTTACTTTGATTGCTGGCATAGTGGTCGCAACCTGCCAGTGTTTAAAAGATTTGGCTGGTGCCTCAATGCTGACTTCGCAAGCGAGATGGTCTTGATCTGCTATCCTCATGAATAGACTAGTGCCATTGAAGTAAGCGCGCTGATGGTCAAGGTAAGCTGTGCGAACCGAAAGGTCATAGGCATACACTTGGTAACTGAGAATAAGCGCTCCGCTACATGGGGCAGATTGCCATGTGTTCTTATCCAGCTTGGTTAATGCAATCACTTTTCCCGAAGCTGTGGCGCTGATGCTGACGATATGTCGTGCGAAATCGCGTACCAAATAGCTACCGGGAATCCATGCGGGTAATGAGAATACCTGACCATTTGGAGCCGGATGCGTTATGGTGCACTGTATTTCGAAAAGATGCGTTTGCGGGGCGTGTAAACTGACCTGATATTTGATCGACGACATGTAGTTAGAACCTAAGCAGGATTTTAAATATGATGCACAACAAGTTTAATGCTGACTCAGAAATACGCAAGCACTGGCTGCTAAGAGAAGGCATTCATTTTCTTAATCATGGCTCGTTTGGTGCTACACCTAGAGCAGTTTTGGAAGTACAGCAGGCTTGGCAGCAACGTATGGAGATGCAGCCGGTTAGTTTTTTTGTTCGTGATTTGCCGGAGTTGATTAGGAACGCTGCTGCAAAACTTGCCGATTTTTTAGGTGCAGAGGCAGATCATCTTGCCTTTGTTGAGAATGCGACTGCAGCCATTAATGCCATCTTACGTGCTTATCCTTGGCAGGCAGGTGATGAGATATTGCTTTCCGAGCATGCTTATCCCGCAGTGAAGAATGCAGCGTATTTCGTGGCTAAGCAATTCAAATTGAGCGTCAAAGAATATGCGGTGCCTTTCCCCTTACAAAACCCGGCAGAAATCACTGCATCTTTTGAGCGTGCAATCGCCACCAAGACAAAGCTTGCGATCATTGATCATATATCGTCACCACTCGCTATCATCTACCCTTTAGACGATATGTTGCAGCTTTGTCGCCAGCATCGTATTCACTCTTTGGTCGATGGCGCACACGCGCCGGGAATGTTGCCACTTCAGTTATCAGATATAGATGCTGATTATTATGTAGGTAATTGCCATAAATGGTTGTTTGCCCCCAAGGGCTGCGCATTTTTATGGGCATCGCCAGCTGTGAGTGAAAATTTGCAGCCATTGGTTGTTTCTTTGCGCATGGATGAAGGGTTCCCTCGGTGTTTTGATTGGACTGGTACGCGTGATGTCAGTGCATGGCTTACGATTTCTGCGGCGATCGATTTTTATCAGCAGATGGGCGGTCAGAATATTCCCCAGCAATTACATCATTTTGCTATTGAGATGGCGACCATGCTTACAGATGCATGGAATGTGGAGATTCCCGCAGGGGTTGAACAATTTGGTGCTATGTTCACGTTGCCTGTGCCATGGGCCAAGACTATTACGCAAATAGAAGCCAATGATTGGCGCGATAGACTATGGAAAAGCGAGCAGATCGAAGTGCCATTCTTGGCAATCAATGAGAGACTGTGGGTGCGAATCTCAGCGCAGTTATATAACACTAAGCACGATTATGAGCGATTAGCGGAGGCCGTTTTAAAATTAACAGACCAGTAAATGAATATCCGGTAATAAAAAAGCCTGCAGATGCAGGCTTTTTTATTACGTTAAAACTGATTACTTCTTAGGAGGTGTAGAGCCAGCTGTTGCTGTGCTATCCACGATCTTCGCTTTGCCACGTAGCTCAGTCAACAATTTCTCAAGTTGACGTTGTTGCAGTTGCTTTTGCAGGTCAGCTTTTACTTTGTCATACGGAGGCACTTGTGTGTCACGTACATCTTGCAGTTGGATAACATGCCAGCCGAACTGCGTTTGTACTGGCGTCTGTGTTACGCCACCTTTTTGCAGCTTGGAAACAGCATCACTGAATGGTTGCACCATGCCACCTAGTGGGAACCAGCCAAGATCGCCGCCTTTTTCTTGTGAACCAGGGTCTTTTGACTTCTCTTTAGCGATCTTTGCAAAATCGCCGCCTTTACCAAGTTGAGCGATCACGTCTTTCGCTTCAGCTTCTGTGGCTACCAAGATGTGGCGAGCGTTGTACTCTTTGTCGCCCACTTCTTTTTTGTATTGGTCGTAAGCCGCTTTGGTATCTGCTTCGCTTACCGGGTTCTTCTTCAGGTATTCACCCAAGAATGTGTTTACGAGCAACTCACGGCGAGTGAGCTCTTCTTTGATCAGGTAATCAGGTTGTTTATCAAGACCAGTGCGCTGTGCTTCTTGCGCAACCAGTTCACTGCTGACCAGTTTATTCAAGACCACATCACGTACGTTGTTATCGATCTTCTGACCACGTGCAGCGATATCTTTAGCGATAAAGTCATAAGTCGATTGTTTGATCGGCTTGCCATTGACGGTGATAAGCGCAGGATCAGCCGCCTGTGCCAATGATGTGAGGCTTAATGCGACAACGGCAATAAGCGAACGAGCTGTTAATTTCATTTAAGTTTTCCTCTGTGTTTTATTTAGATGTGGATTTATTTAGTTTGGTTTTGATTCGTCTGGTGTCATCGCACGAATACTGAGTGCGTGTATTTTTTGCGGTATGAGGTCTGCAAGTGCCTGATAAATGGAACGATGACGGATTATGTGTGATTTTCCGTAAAAATGCGAGCTTACGATAGTGACGGTAAAATGACCGCCACCACCGTTACCTGCATGGCCTGCGTGTAGCGCGCTGTCATCCTGTATCTCAATACTGTTTGGCTCAAGCTCACCGAGTCGTGAGCGGATGTCATCAATTAATGTCATTAACTTTAAGCGGGCAATGTTTTTCTGAATGGTTTAACGGTAACTTTTGCATAGACACCTGCATGAACAAAAGGATCTGCATTTGCCCAACTTTCGGCTTCAGTCAGTGAGTTGAATTCAGCGACGATCAAACTACCGGAGAATCCAGCCGGGCCGGGATCTATACTATCGATAGCAGGGAATGGACCTGCCAGTAACAATCTGCCAGCATCTTGCATCGCCTGTAGCCTTGCCAAGTGTTCAGGGCGTGCTGCTAAGCGCTTTGCTAAGCTATCAGGTGTGTCTTCAGCGACGATGGCGTACCACATTATTTTGAATCTTCTGTTGTGGTCATATATTTACTAAGAAAAAGCATTTGACCCACTATAAAAACGAACATAATTCCAGTAAAACCATAAACTTTGAAATTAACCCAACCGTCACAGCTAAGTATTTTCGCAGCAATTATATTTATTACTCCGAGTGCGATAAAGAAACATATCCATGCGTAATTGAGCGAATTCCATACTTTGTCAGGAAAAGATAATTGGCTTCCCATTACATTTCTAATTAAGTTCTTTTTAAATACTAATGCACTGAATGCTAATGAAAATGCAAAAACCCAATAAAGTATCGTAGGTTTTAATTGTATAAAAGAAGGATTGTGAAAATATATTGTAGCGCCACCAAATACGACAATGATGATTAGACTTATCCAAAGCATAGTGTCTACTTTTTTACGCCTAAATACTAACCAACCAACTTGAAGAAATGTAGCCGCTATTGCAACGGCAGTTGCAAGAAGAATGGGTTGGTGAAGGATGGATATATCGCTATTAGCTGAAATGATACAAGCATTATTTCCACCAGGTTGTGCAGTAAGTTTGTATGTAATAAAAAATGCAATGACCGGAAATAGGTCAAAAAGAAACTTCATTGTGTACCTTTATGTCTAGTATTAGCGCTCTGCTGAGGTAGTATGATATCTATCTGCTGAATAATTAAGCTTAAGTGTCTATTTTGCTATGATTCGTTCTACGTAACAAGTTCCATTCTCAATGATTGCAATATCCCAATCGATTATGCCGGATCACCATGTCATCTCTGATTGATCTTCACAGCCACTCAACAGTATCAGATGGATTGTACACACCCACTGAGCTGGTTGCCCATGCCGCGCAACATGGCGTGCGTGTCATGGCTTTGACTGATCACGATGATGTCGCGGGCTTGCCAGAGGCAAAACTTGCCGCAAAAGAGCACGGCATCGAGCTATTGGCTGGTGTCGAGATATCCGTCACTTGGCGTAAACGCACACTACACATCGTCGGTTTGAAAGTTGACCCTGAATACCCGCCATTGGTTCAAGGGTTGGCTGCAATTAGAGCGGGCCGACATCTAAGGGCGCAGGGAATGTCTGCCAGTCTCGATGCCGTTGGCATACATGGTAGCCTGGAAGGTGCATATCAATATGCGCATGGCATCATCAGTCGTACACATTTCGCACGTTTTCTTGTGGATAAAGGTTACGCCAAAGATACGAAAAAAGTATTTAAGAAATATCTCGTGAAAGGTAAGCCGGGATATTTCGAGCATCAATGGGCTGATCTGGCTGAGGCGATCGGTTGGATCGTGGGTAGTGGCGGCATCGCTGTGATCGCCCATCCTGGCAGATATGATCTCGGGCGCACGAATATGCTGCTATTACTTGAAGAGTTCAGGGCGCTTGGCGGCAAAGCCATCGAGGTAGTAACAGGTAGTCACACGGCAGCGCAATATCAGGAATTCGCTAAATTTGCCAAGATGTTTGGTTTTGCTGCATCGCAAGGCTCGGATTATCACGGCCCCGGGCATGGCTATATGGAAATGGGACGATTGCCCGAATTGCCAAGCGGATGCGTTCCTGTCTGGCAGGGTTGGCCTGAAGTGGCTAACGCAGGATTATTAAGCTAAAGATATGGCTCAGTATTTTGTGATTCATCCAGAGAACCCCCAGCCACGCTTGATTAGCCAAGCGGTTGAGATATTGCGCAATGGCGGGGTGATCGCTTATCCCACTGACTCCAGTTATGCCTTGGGGTGCGTGCTAGGTAACAAAGATGCACAAGACCGCATCCGTGCGATTAGGCGAGTAGATGATGACCACTTGTTTACGCTTGTATGCCGCAACCTGAGCGAGCTGGCTGTATATGCGCAAGTCGATAATAGTCAGTTTCGATTGCTTAAAGCGAATACACCGGGCCAATATACTTTTATTCTGAAAGCGACTCGCGAGGTGCCTCGCAGGTTACAACACCCTAAACGCAGTACCTTGGGTCTGCGGGTGCCAGACCACGCCGTCACGCTAGCGATACTTGAGATTCTGGATCAGCCGATATTGAGCATGACCTTGCTTCTTGATGGGGATGATGAACCGCTCAATGAAGCATGGAGTATCCGCGACAGGCTAGAGCATCAGGTGGACTTGGTGATTGATGCCGGAGCATGTAACGCTACACCTACTACCGTGATTGATTTAACTGGAAGCGACCCCCATCTTATCCGTGCAGGTGCTGGTGATCTTGCCCCTTTTGGATTAACTGAAGAATAAATATGATGGAATTAACGCTGATACAGAAAATCGCGATCTATGCATTGCCAGTGATCTTTGCGATCACAGTGCATGAAGCGGCACACGGCTACGTCGCGAAGTATTTTGGCGATCTGACGGCAGATCAGCAAGGTCGTATCACGCTTAACCCTATCAAGCACATTGACCCGGTTGGCACATTGCTCGTACCAGCATTAACCTTGCTTTTGGGTGGCATTCTGTTTGGCTGGGCAAAGCCAGTGCCTGTGGATTTCTCGAAACTGCGTCATCCCAAACGCGATATGCTTTGGGTCGCAGCAGCGGGGCCTGCATCCAATCTTGTAATGGCGATATTTTGGGTATTGATCTACAAGTTCTCCGGTAGTTTTACCCCCTATCTCGCAACACCCATGAGTTTAATGGCGCAAGCAGGCATCATGATCAATATTGTGTTGATGGTACTTAACCTGTTGCCGCTACCACCGCTGGATGGTGGCCGTATTGCTGTGAGTTTGCTCCCCAATCACTTGGCTTATCGTTTTGCCAGCCTCGAGAAATATGGTTTTATTATCCTGATCATCTTATTGGTATCAGGGTTGCTGTCGCAGATCATGCAGCCTTTTATTCGCGCTGCAATCAGTTTGCTTTTATGGGTATTTGCTTGAAAAGTTTAATCAAATGAATCATTGGTGGGCTATCTCTATTGCAATTAGAGCCGAGGTGATCGCAACTACATCACTCAAAGCCTCTAATGAGTTCACACGCCTTTGGCCATCTGTGGTGGTGATTTTAGGGTATGCGGTTGCTTTCTATTTCATGACCATCAGCCTGCGCGTGCTACCTGTGGGCATCATGTACGCAGTCTGGTCAGGCGTGGGGATTGTGTTAGTATCTTTGCTGGGTTGGCTGGTCTATCGACAGTCGCTTGATATACCTGCCATCATGGGGATCACCCTGATTATTACTGGAGTCGTCGTGATCAATGTCTTCTCAAAATCGGTAACGCATTCTTAAGATGCAAACGCAACTCTCCATCGATGCTCGTATTTACGGCGAGCAGCTAGATACCATTCCACGCGACCTTTATATCCCGCCGGATGCACTGGAAGTCTATCTGGATGCATTCGAGGGGCCGCTTGATCTCTTGCTTTATCTTATCCGCAAGAACAACCTGAATATCCTTGATATCCCCATGGCCGAACTGACGCGCCAGTACATGAATTATGTAGAAAAGATGCGCGCACAGAAGCTGGAGCTGGCAGCGGACTACTTGCTCATGTCAGCCATGTTGATCGAGATCAAATCGCGCATGCTATTACCCAAACCCGCAGATATCGAGCAGGAGGAAGACCCGCGTGCAGAATTGGTTCGCAGGTTAATGGAGTATGAGGCGATCAAGCTTGCGGCACAAAATCTAGATGCCATGCCCCAAGTTGGGCAAGAGATTCTTGTTGCGCAGGCTTACTATCATGAGATTGTCGCCGTACAGCCGCCGAGCGTCTCTCTGGAGGACTTAATGGCGGCATGGCAATCTGTGCTAAAACGCGCTAGCCATTTTGCGCATCACAAAGTTAGCCGCGCTGAGCTTTCGGTACGAGAGCATATGAGCCAGATATTAAGGCAACTTAAACAAAATAATATGATGGAGTTCTCAGCCCTTTTTGCTATTGAGACTGATGGTTTGCCCAAGCTGGTTGTCTGTTTTCTCGCTATACTTGAGCTGGCGCGCGAAGGCTTGGTCAAGATCACACAACAAGCGCCGTTTTCACCTATCTACCTACAGATCAGCCATGCAGATTGAACAGAATAACATCCAGCATATGAAATCCGTGCTTGAGGCAGCATTACTCACAGCAGGGGAGCCACTGTCCCTTGATGATTTATTGCGCCTTTTTACTGATCGTATGGAGCGTGCAACCTTAAGGATGTTGCTGGATGAATTAAAGACCGATTGGCAGTCGCGCACGATGGAGTTAGTGCAGGTTGCAAGCGGTTGGCGATTTCAAGCGCGCGAAGAATATGCACTTTATCTGGCACGCTTGAATCCCGAGCGCCCACAGCGCTACTCGCGCGCCGCGATGGAGACATTGGCGATCATTGCTTATCGTCAACCGGTCACACGAGGTGATATCGAAGAAATTCGCGGCGTAGCGGTCAACCCTAATATCATGCGCCAACTTCAAGAACGTAACTGGGTTGATGTCGTCGGCCAGCGCGATGTGCCCGGCAGGCCGTCTTTATACGCAACGACCCGAACGTTTTTGGATGATCTGAACTTGAGATCACTGGCAGAATTGCCACCAATGGAAAATTTCACAAGAGCAGAGATACAGCTCGACTTATAATAGCGGTTATAGGTAATGTCGTTTATATGGCCGTATAGTTACGGCTGAACCCCACTTTTGAATCGATTGAAGAACACACATGGCACGTCCATTTAAACAACAGCGTGACCCCGGCGCTGTAAAAGCCAAACCAGTGGTCGTTGACCCTGATGCCATCCCGCAGAGGTTACATAAGTTACTTGCTTTGGCTGGTATCGGCTCCCGTCGTGATATGGAAGCGCTCATCGCCAGCGGTAAGGTGACGATCAATGGCAAGGTTGCACAGGTCGGCGCAGGTGTTGTGCCTAGTGATATCGTGCGCGTTGATAGCCGCCCAGTCCACCTGCCTTTTGAGGCAGAAATGCCAAAGGTGCTGATCTACCATAAGCCTGAAGGTGAGATCGTCAGTCAGGATGACCCCGAGAAACGTGCGAGCGTGTTCGATAAACTGCCTCATATCCGTGGCGCAAAATGGATCGCCATCGGTCGATTGGATATCAATACCTCAGGTTTGCTGATCTTTACGACTTCCGGTGAGTTGGCTAATCGTTTTATGCATCCACGTTACGAAGTCGAGCGTGAATATGCGGTGCGTATCTTTGGCGAGCTGACAGAAGGGCAGATGTTGCAACTGACTCAGGGTATCGAACTTGAAGATGGCCCCGCGAATTTTGACAGTATCTCTCCACAAGGTGGTGAAGGTTCAAACCACTGGTATCAGGTGATATTGCGTGAGGGCCGTAATCGTGAAGTGCGTCGACTTTTTGAAGCATTCCAACTGCCAGTCAGTCGCTTGATGCGCGTACGTTTTGGCTCAGTTAACCTGCCGCCACGCCTTAAGCGCGGCATGATGCTAGAGCTGGATGTGAAAGAAGTGACTGGTTTGCTCGAATGGGCAGGATTAGAAGTGCCAAGAGTAGCACCGCGCCAGCGTACTGCTCGCGAGATCGAAAAATCCGGTAAGGCATTCACACCCAAAGCACGCAATAAAGATGCAGAACCGATAGAGGCTGGTATTAGTGGTCGCAACAACCCGCGTCGTGTGACTAAGACAAAAGAAGAAACGCTCAAAGAAGGCTTCAAAGGCATTCAGTCTAAAAAGCCTGCTACAGGTCGTCGTATAAGACAGAGTTCTGACATCGTGCCGCCAAAACCACAGAAGCGCAGTGACAGAAATCGCGGTAGGGGATAAAGCGACAAGCGTTGTTGTGTAATAAGACGAATTAGAACGAGATTTATAGCACCATTAAAAAGTTTGAATAAGGGGATGTGATGTTTCGTTATGCTTGGATGATTTTGCTCGCGCTGGTTCTTGCATCTTGTGGGTATAACGATAACCTTCATGTCCGCCATGGCATGCTAAAACTTCTGTGGCAGGAACATTACGCAGAGTTAGACGATGCATTAAACCAGCAATATCAATTGTATCGAGCGGGTAAGTTAAAAGGCAGAGATTTTTCTGATCAAATATGGACACTGCAAATGGCAGACCCTCTCTTTGCACCTAGATTCGAGAAGTATACGGAATCTAAGCCTGAGTCACGGTGGTCATACCTCATTCAAGGTTTTTTCTTGTTGCAGCAAGCGTCTAATGCCCGAGGTGATGATGTAGGAGCAAGAACCTCCGCTGATAAATTCAGCCGCATGACGGATTTGGCTATGAATGCAAGATATGCATTTAAGCAGGCAGAGAAAAATTCGGCCCCAGAAAGCTTTACTGCTGCGGGGCTGATCAAGATCAATATGTTACTTGGCGTACGCGCTGGGAATGCTGATCTTGTTAGCGATGGAATGATGGCTGATCCCACTATATGGCGGGCCGCAATTGCTTACTTCAATACGCTTTATCCACAATGGGGTGGCACCGAGGCTGAGATGCTGGCTTTTATCCAACGTGTTAAACCCGGTAATCCCAAGTTGGCCGAATATCTGGATGCGGATTTTTACTGGCGCAGAGGTTTAGATCTGGAGCTTGCTGGACGTACCGATGAAGCGATTGCTACTTATAATCAATCAATTAAGATATATCCACACGCGGATGCATTGAAAAATGTCGGCGGGATTTATTTGCGTCAAGGCCAATGTGAGCTTGCCGAAGAGGTCCTGAAAAAGAACCTCAAAGAAAATGATGAGTGGGACTTATGGACTTTGGAGACATTACATCAGGCACAGGTCTGCGCTGGTAGTTCCTGGCAGGCAAGAAGGACATTATCCAAACGAGACGAGCTGATATATAGATACCATGACGGTAACTAAATAGCTACTTGGCTATGCTGATAACAGTTGCTCTTTTGTCAGCAGGAATACGAATTCGTTGCCTGATTCCACATCTAGCCAAGTAAACGGCAAGTCAGGATAGGCATCTAGTAAGGCATCGCGGTTGTGGCCGATCTCTACAACGAGAATGCCACCATCGTTCAAATATGCAGCGGCTTGGCTGAGTAATGTGTGGGTATGGTCTAGGCCAGCAATGCCGCTACCAAGTGCCAATTGAGGTTCATTGCGATATTCCTGCGGCAATGTTTCCATCGATGGCGCATCTACATAAGGTGGATTGCTAATGATGACATCATATTTCTTGCCCTTTAGCGCACTGAACATATCTGATTCGATGGCGGTGATCTGATCTTGCAGGCCGTATTTCTCGATATTGATATTCGCGACATCTATCGCATCTGGCGATATATCGATCACGTCTATACTGGCATTCGGGAATGCATGGGCAAGCAATACACCTAAGCATCCACTACCAGTGCAGATATCTGCGACGCTTTCAATCATTTCTGGATATTCAACCCAGGGCAGCAGGCCATTCTCAAGCAATTCCGCGATGAACGAACGCGGGACGATCACACGCTCATCCACGTAGAATTTGAACCCTTTTAGCCACGCTTCACGCACTAAATAAGCAGTAGGTGTGCGATCTACGATACGGCGCTCAACCAGATGTGCAAGGTGCTTGCGTTCAAGCTCGGTAATACGTGCATCGAGAAAGTTATCCAGCGTATCGTGAGGTAGGTGCAATGCACTTAGAATCAACCATGCGGCTTCATCATAGGCATTGTCTGTACCGTGCCCATAAAATATCTCGGACTCTTCAAAACGGCTCACGGTAAAACGCAGCCAATCGCGGATCGTGAATAGTTGCTCGCTTAATTCATTGTATTGTTTCATTTAACGAGCAGTTTCTTCATGGTGAGTTTGTAGGTTTCTTTGAGAGGTTCGATGTCAGCGACAGCAACACACTCATTAAGCTTGTGGATGGTTGCGTTGAGTGGCCCGAATTCGATCACTTGCTTGCAGATGTCTGCGATAAAGCGTCCATCAGAAGTGCCGCCTGTTGTTGAAAGTTCAGGGGTGACGCCATAAGCTTCTTCGATAGCCGCAGTAATCGCTTCTACCAGATTGCCTTTAGGTGTCAGGTACGGCTTACCTGAGTATTCCCACTCTAGGTCATAACTTAATGCATGCTTATCCAATACCGCATGCACACGCTCTTTTAAGTTGTCGGCTGTGCTTGCTGTAGAGAATCTAAAATTGAACAGAATCTCGACTTCACCGGGTACGACGTTGGTCGCACCTGTGCCGCCGTTCATATTGGATATCTGCCAGGATGTTGGCGGAAAATATTCGTTACCGTTATCCCATGTGATCTCAACCAGATCTTTGATTGCGGGCGCAACCATATGGATGGGGTTCTTAATGAGATGCGGATAGGCAATATGACCTTGAATGCCTTTTACGGTCAATTTTCCAGAAAGCGATCCACGGCGACCATTCTTGATCATGTCGCCCACGACTTTATTTGAAGTCGGCTCACCTACGATGCAGTAATCGATCAGCTCGTTGCGCGCCTGCAATGCCTCCACGACTTTTACCGTGCCATCGACTGCGATACCTTCTTCATCAGATGTAATGAGTAGGCCGATAGAACCAGTGTGGTCTGGATGCTCAGCAATGAATTCTTCTATCGATGTGATGAATGCCGCTACCGATGTCTTCATATCCGCAGCGCCACGACCATACAGCATGCCATCTTTGATGGTTGGCTCAAAAGGTGGCGTGTGCCATTGATTGACAGGCCCTGTCGGTACCACATCTGTATGCCCAGCAAACACGATCAAAGGGCTGGATGTACCGCGTCGCGCATAGAAGTTGTCGACTTCACCAAAACGCATGCGCTCCACCTTGAACCCCAAAGGCGCTAAGCGTGAGATCAGTAACTCTTGGCATCCCGCATCTTCAGGCGTGTTTGACATGCGCGAGATAAGGTCTTTTGCAAGGTCTAATGTTTTGCTCATTTTAAAAGCTTTCCATAATTCGCTTCATCGAAACCTAAGCTTAATATCTTGTTGTCTTGGACTAGCACGGGGCGCTTAATCACAGAGGTTTTATTTTTCATCAGCGTGGTAGCAGACGCATTATCTGTAACGCCAGATTTCGTATTTTCATCCAGCCCCCGCCATGTCATGCCAGCACGGTTTACCAGTTTTTCCCATGGATATTGGCTCAACCAGTTGCTCAGTGTGGCATCGTTGATGCCTTGTTTCTTGAAGTCGTGGAATTCATAGGCGATACCATGTTCATCAAGCCAGGATCTAGCTTTTTTGACAGTATTGCAATTAGGGATGCCGTAGAGTTTCATCGTTTAAGCTAGTCAATATTTTATTTACGCTATTCTAACAGTTGGTACCATGCAAATGAAAACGCCCACGCAATGTGGGCGTTTTGAGTAGCAATTTTTATTAGTATTTAAATGCCACGCAATAACTCATTAATGCCAACTTTACCTAAAGTCTTTTCATCGACTTTCTTTACGATGACGGCGCAATACAAGCTGTAGCTACCATCTTTTGATGGCAGGTTGCCGGAAACGACGACGGAACCTGAAGGTACACGACCATAGGTGACACTGCCAGTTTCGCGGTCATATATCTTGGTAGATTGGCCGATATAGACACCCATCGAGATGACGCAGTTGTCTTCAACCACAACACCTTCAACGACTTCTGACCGTGCGCCGATGAAACAGTTATCGCCAATGATGGTTGGCCCTGCCTGCACTGGCTCTAATACGCCGCCGATACCCACGCCGCCTGAGAGGTGAACATTCTTACCGATCTGTGCGCATGAGCCTACCGTTGCCCATGTATCGACCATCGTGCCTTCACCGACATATGCGCCGATGTTGACGTAAGATGGCATCAAGACAGCGTTCTTGCCGATGAATGAACCGCGGCGAACGATTGCATTAGGCACTACGCGGAATCCACCTTCTTTGAAGTCTGCCTCAGTGAAATCAGCGAATTTTGGCGGTACTTTGTCGAAGTATTTAGTGACACCGTCATCCATCAACACATTTTCTTCAAGACGGAATGAAAGCAATACGGCTTTCTTGATCCATTGATGCGTTTCCCACTCTTGTGTGTCGCCCTTGCGTGAAGCTACGCGCAAGCGGCCAGCATTGAGGTCTTCAAGCACTGCAAATACAGCATCTTTGACGTTCTTGTCGACATTGGATGGATTGATGTTGGCGCGGTTTTCAAACGCCGCTTCGATCGTGGTTTGTAAGTCACTCATCTGGATTCAGTTTCCGCTAGATACAAAAAAGCGGTATTTTACCCGAAAGCGGCGGGCATATCTCGCTTGATGTGCGGATTAGAGATTACAAGGCGTTATTTCTTATCGTCTTTTGCCGCTTCATACAAAGGCATCACGGTTGGGATGAGCCGCTTGATATCTTCTATGCGTGATGCATCAGATGGGTGTGTGCTGAGGATTTCGGGTGGTTTTTCGCCGCCAGTCGATCCCATCTTCTCCCAGAGCGTGACGGCTGCGTTGGGGTTGTAACCTGCACGTGCAGCCAGCTCCAATCCCATTTCGTCGGCCTCATGTTCGGCGGTGCGGCTATTGGGTAGTGTTATACCCAGCGCCGCAATCGAGCCTCCTACCGCCAAAGCAGTACCCGCATTGTTAGCATTTTTAGTTGCGATACCAACGAAGGCAGCAAGTCCAAGTAGGCCGAACTGTTGAGTTTTGGCTCGTGCCATTTGTTCGCGGACATGTTCGCGCAAGGCGTGAGATATTTCATGCCCCATGACGGCGGCTAACTCGTCGTCTGTCGGTTTGATCTTGTCGAGCAGGCCGGTATAGACCATGATTTTGCCGCCAGCCATGCAGTAGGCGTTGATCTCCTTGCTTTCCTGAACGTTAACTTCCCAATCCCATTTAAGTGCGTCAGGTCTGAATGTACCCACCTGTGCTATTAGTCGCTGCGCAATGGCACGTACCCGTTGGGTTTCTTTACTATCTGTATTCAATAGTTTTTTTGATTCGGCAGTTTTGATGGTTTTCTGATAGGCCAGTGCTGATTGGTCGACGGCCTCTTTTTCACTTACACCAACCATATACTGCTTCCGATCAACGCCTACTGCACCAGATTGGGTGCTGCTGGTCGTCGCGCATCCTGTTAAATTGAGTGAAAGCAGGGCGGCAATAAGTAGAAAGATGCGTTTCATGTCGTATTCTTTAGTGAAACAAATATTAAGGGGGACAAATTAAGCTAGTGGCGCATTTTAAAGTTAACGATTTATATCGCAACCTTATTTTGCCAATTATAGCCCTAGAGAATCACTTGTGCACCGAGTTCAACTACGCGATTGGGCGGCAGGTTGAAATGATTGGTTACGCTATCTGAGTTACGGAACATCGCAATAAATAATTTCTTGCGCCAGAAGGCGATCTCGGTTTTTTTATCCGGAATCAATGTTTCTTTGCCGATAAAGAATGAGGTGTCCATCGTATCAAGTTCCAGTCCTTGCGATGCGCAGAGTGCCAAGTCTGCTGGTAGGTCAGGGTCGTCCTTGAATCCATAGTGGGCAGTGACGCGATAGAAATTGTGCGGCAGCTTTTCGACCTCAATACGGTCTTCTATAGCCACAAAAGGGATTTCCTCTATTCTGACAGTAAGTACTACGACCCGCTCATGCAGCACTTTGTTGTGTTTGAGGTTATGTAGCAGGGAATGAGGTACACCATAAGGGTCAGGGGTTAGGAACACCGCATTGCCGGGTATACGGGTGGGTGGATAGAGACCTAGGGACTCGATGAACGGGTCGAGTGCCATAGATTCTGCCTTCAAATGTTTGAGTAGCAGATCGCGTCCGGCTTTCCATGTAGTCATCAACGTAAATATGACGATTCCTACTAATAATGGGAACCAGCCGCCATCAGGTATCTTGAGTACGTTCGCACTGAAGAAGGCAACATCAACAACCAGAAACACCGAAATCAATAGCCCGATACGCAACCAGCTCCAATTCCAGAGACCGCGGAACACGATACCGGCGAGCAGTGTAGTGAAAAACATATTGCCAGTGACTGCGATACCATAAGCGGCAGCAAGATCGCCCGATGAGCCAAAGCCTATGACCAGTGCCATAACAGCGACCATTAGCCCCCAATTGACGCGCGGCATGTATATTTGGCCTTCGCGACTCTCAGATGTATGGTGCACTTGCATGCGAGGTAGATAGCCAAGTTGTAAAGCTTGTCGCGATATTGAGAATGCACCTGAGATAACCGCTTGTGATGCGATTACGGTGGCGAGCGTGGCTAAACCAATCAGCGGATAGAGCATCCAGTCTGGTGCCATCAGGTAAAAAGGATTCTGCACCGCGCTGTTGTCATGCAGAATCAATGCGCCTTGCCCAAAGTAATTGAGAATCAAAGCGGGTAAGACAAACCCGAACCATACGAGTTGAATAGGTTTTCTGCCGAAATGTCCCATGTCTGCATATAGCGCCTCGGTACCAGTGACTGCTAATACGACAGAGCCTAATGCAACAAACGCCAGCCAAGGATGAGCCGTGAAGAAATACAAACCATAGATAGGGTTGATCGCCTGCAATACAGATGGCTCATGCATGATGTTAAGGGCACCTAATACACCAAGTGTACCGAACCATACCAGCATGACAGGGCCGAACAGTGCGCCGACGACAGCAGTGCCACGGCTTTGTACGAAGAACAAGATGAATAGAACGATGATAGTAATAGGAAGTATCCAAGACTCAAGCCCGGGCGCTGCGATACCTAAACCTTCAACTGCTGAAAGTACCGAAATTGCGGGGGTAATCATGCCGTCGGCATAGAACATACAGGCGCCGAGTATGCCGATCAGCATCACGGTATGTTGTCTTCGTTTTTTACCCGCTAGCGTCCTGCTGGCTAACGCTAGAAGCGCCATGATGCCACCTTCGCCACGGTTATCAGCCCGCGTGATGAAGGCGATATATTTAACCGACACCACCATGATCAGCGCCCAAAGTATCAAAGACAATATACCGAATATATTGTCGTGAGTGATGGGTACGGGGTGGCGGCTAACTGCAAAGACCTCTTTCATCGTATACAGCGGGCTTGTGCCAATATCGCCATATACAACACCTAAAGCGGCAAGCGCTAATGCGGGCATTCGGGTACTGCGATTACTGGAAGAATCCATCCGGGACGAGCTCAGAAAAGCATTGGCGCGATTCTATCAGTTAATGATTGCCCGCTGTGATATATGGGAGATATTCCCGATTTAATGTGCTAATTTAGCAACGCTTTTTATCACAGCATCCATTTCACTCATTATCATGCAGTACTTTTTTCAGCTCGGATGCTGCCTGTAATATGCCAGAGATTGCGGCTGGCGTACCGGCCAGAGGGTTCAGCAGACCAAAGTCGTGGATCGTGCCCAGATAGCGTGTGGCCGTGACCTTAACGCCCGCTTCTGAGAGCTTGCGTGCGTAAGACTCACCTTCGTCACGGAGCACGTCGAACTCTGCTGTTTGCACTAGGGTTGGTGGTAAGCCTTTAAGTTGCGCTAAAGATGCCTGTAGCGGGGATGAGTAGATGTCTTTGCGTTTTTCTTTATTCGGGCTGTAATTATCCCAGAACCACTGCATCATCTTTTTGGTGAGAAAGTAACCTTCTTCAAACTGCTGGTAAGACTCGGTTTCAAAGTCGGCATCAGTCACCGGCCAGAATAATACCTGATAGCGGATATCAGGCCCGCCCAGTTCTTTTGCCTTCAGGCTGACAACCGTCGCCATATTGCCACCAGCGCTGTTGCCTGCGACGGCTAGGCGCTTACCATCCACATTAATCTCATCCCCATGTTCAGCGACCCATTTGGTTGCTTTATAGGCTTGGTTGATCGCGTTAGGGTAACGTTCTTCAGGTGACGGCGTGTAATTGACAAATATAACTGCGGCATGGGTTTCAATCGCCAGATCCCTGACTAATCTTTTATGGGTGGGAAAATCCCCTAATACCCAACCACCACCGTGGAAAAATACCACTGCTGGCAATGCTTCACTAATACCTTGAGGGCGCACGATATCGAGCGAAATGGTTTCTCCATCAACATTGATGTCTTTGCTGGATATATCAACGCCTGAAACGTCGACATTTACGCTCGCTTGGGCTTGGATTAGCACTTTGCGCGCTTCGGCGGGCGATAAAGTCTCAATCGCAGGGTCATCAGACTTTGCCAGTGTTTTTAAGAATTTTAAGGTGGCGGGTTCGATCTTATCTGCGTTGGAGGCTAAATCTTGGGGAACGACAAAAAAGGAGAAATCAGGGAATAGCCAGTGTTTCAGGAATTTCATGCTCGAGCCTTATATTGAGATCAGTAAATCTAATCATAGAAGGCTTCTAGAGCTGGGTATGTCAGTCTTAGCTTAAAGGTTTGTAGGAATGAATGAATGAAGTACATTTTATAGGGGTTAAATCTCGGTGATCTCGGCTTCCGCTGTGCCATCTTTGAATCTCAGATTAACGGGCTGCCCTTTTGATAGCTGCTGCTTTGCTGTGATTAATTGGCCTGTACGATCCTGCACAAAAGCATAACCGCGTTCTAATACAGCTTGAGGATTTAAGTGCTGTAGATTTTGCAGAAGCCTATTCAGGCGTTGCTGTTGCTGTTGTATCTGCATGGTGTTGGCAGTTTTTAAGCGTAACTGTAGCTGCGATAGATGATTCTTTTTATGTGTAATTTGCTGTGCTGGTGATATGAGCCGTTTGGCTAAATAATCGAGATGCTGCATACGCCTATCAAGCAGATAGCCTATCTGCCGTGTTGTACGTTGTTTTAGCTGTTGTAGATGCGTGAACAAAGCTGTGCGATTCGGTGTTGCGAGCTCAGCCGCGGCTGTGGGTGTAGGCGCGCGTTGGTCAGCGACGAAATCTGCAATGGTGAAATCGGTTTCATGCCCTACGCCGCTAATCACGGGAATAGGGCATGCATGGATCGCCCTTGCTACGATCTCTTCATTGAACTGCCATAAATCTTCGATGCTGCCACCGCCTCGGCAGACGATCAATACATCGCACTCGGCTCTTGCGCTAGCTTGCTCTATTGCCGATGTGATCAAGTTGGCAGCGCCCTTACCCTGAACCGGGGTAGGGTAGATGATGACGGGAATACTCGGCATGCGGCGCTTAAGTGTGGTGAGTACATCACGTAATGCTGCGGCATCTGGTGAAGTGACAACGCCGATTTGGCGAGGATGCGGCGGTAAGGGTTTCTTTAAACTTTCATCGAATAGCCCTTCGTTTTGCAGCTTGATGCGCAATCGCTCATAAGCTTCGAACAAAGTACCTAAGCCTGCGCGCTGTAAGAATTCTATCGTGAGCTGAAAATCACCTCTTGCTTCATAAAGCGTTACCAATGCCCGTGCTTCGACTTTGTCGCCTTCTTTTGGTACCCAGTCGAGATAGCTATTGCGACCACGGAACATCACACAACGCACTTGCGCGCCAGCATCTTTCAGCGAGAAATACCAATGCCCGGAAGCCGCACGGGTCAGGTTGGAAATCTCACCGCTGACCCAGAACAATGGAAAGCTGCGTTCCAGCACATCGCGCGCCAAACGATTAAGCTCAGTCACGGTCAATACTTTTGCGTTCGGAGTGCTGCCTGTGTTTTCGGTCATGCCGTCGTTAATCCGTTACAATATCAACTTAAATTATAAGGCTTGGACGTTGCTTATGCTAAACAAACTATTCGGTAAAAGAACTGGTTATCTTCTGGGGTTCATTGTCAGTTTTGGTCTGGTGGGGATGGCCTTATACATCCAGCAAAAATATAATCTGGAGCCGTGTCCGCTTTGTATATCTCAGCGCATCGCTTTTATGGTGCTGGGTTTGTTGTTTCTGGGTGCTGCTATTCACGGCCCCAAAGGTTGGGGGCGCAATGTCTATGGGCTTTTGCATTTCACTGCCGCTGCAGCGGGTGCAGGCATCGCCTCAAGGCATATCTGGATACAGGCCAACCCAGAAAAGGTAATGGCTGAATGCGGCGCCGGTTTTGATTATATTTTCGAAACTTTCCCGATGAAGCGCGCAATGGAGCTTGTGTTTAGAGGCACAGGCGAATGCTCTGCGATCGATTGGACATTGTTTGGCATTACCATCCCTCAACTTTCACTTGTAGCGTTCGTCTTTTTGGCGGGCTATGCGATATTTTTGGCAACATTGAAAAAATAAGTTTAAAGAACACAGCATGTATAAAACCCTTGAAGATTATGTAGGTAATACCCCTTTAGTTAAACTGCAACGCTTACCCGGTAAGACTAGCAATACCATCTTGTTGAAGCTGGAAGGGAATAATCCGGCAGGGTCTGTCAAAGACCGGCCCGCGCTCTCCATGATCACCCGTGCCGAAGCGCGTGGCGATATCAAACCCGGAGATACGCTGATTGAAGCGACTTCGGGTAATACCGGGATCGCATTGGCAATGGCCGCTGCCATGCGCGGCTACAAGATGGTGCTGGTGATGCCAGAGAACCAGAGTATCGAGCGTCGACAGACAATGAAAGCATTTGGCGCAGAGCTTGTGCTCACCCCAAAAGACGGCAGTATGGAGCTGGCGCGTGATGTTGCCTTGAAGCTGCAAGCCGAAGGTGAAGGCATCGTGCTGGATCAATTCGGTAATCAGGATAACCCGCTGGCGCACTACGAAGGTACAGGCCCCGAGATATGGCGTGATACCAAGGGCAAGGTGACGCATTTCGTTTCCAGTATGGGCACAACAGGCACCATCATGGGCACATCGCGTTACCTGAAAGAGCAAAACCCTGATATCAAGATCATCGGTGTGCAGCCTGAAGAGGGCGCGCAGATTCCCGGTATCCGTAAATGGCCTGAAGAATATCTGCCCAGCATCTATGATGCAAAACGTATCGATGAGTTGGTCTATGTGAGCCAGAAACATGCGGAGAGCCTGACAAGGAAACTTGCCAGCGTTGAAGGTATATTCGCAGGTATATCATCTGGCGGTGCTTTGCATGCCGCGCTTGAGCTTTCCAAGACGGTGGAGAATGCTGTGATTGTCTCTATCGTGTGTGATCGTGGTGACCGCTATCTTTCCACTGGTGTATTCCCGGCTTAGTGTGCTTGCGCGTGATTTTTAGATAAAGTGAGCTGAGATGATCCCCACCCTAGTTTTTGATATCGAAACTGTTCCTGATACCGAGGGTATCAAGGGTTTGCTCGACTTGCCTCATGAAACTGCGGCGGATGATATCGCTAACATTGCCTTTCATCAGCGCCGTCAGAAGAATGGCACTGACTTTCTGCCGCTGCATCAGCACCGCGTAGTAGCGATCTCATGCGCGCTGCGTGAGGGCGACAGTTTCAAGGTATGGACTTTAGGCGCACCGGATGAACCTGAAGGCCAGATCATTCAACGCTTTTATGATGGCATCGAGAAATACACGCCCAATGTGGTCTCATGGAACGGTGGCGGATTTGATCTGCCCGTTTTGCATTATCGCGGGCTGATCCACGGTGTACAGGCACCACGGTATTGGGATATGGGCGATGATGACCGTGAGTTTAAATGGAACAACTATATCAGCCGTTACCATATGCGCCATCTTGATTTGATGGATGTCATGGCGATGTTCAATGCACGTGCCAATGCCCCGCTGGATGATATTGCGCAGTTATGCGGATTCCCCGGCAAGCTCGGCATGGATGGCAGTAAGGTGTGGGATGCATTTAAGAATGGCGAGATCGAGGCGATACGTAACTATTGCGAGACAGATGTTGCTAATACCTATCTGGTATTTCTGCGTTTTCAGCTTATGCGCGGTCAGTTGAATCGGGAATCTTACGCCAGTGAAATCGCGCTGGTGCGTGACACACTGGCTTCTTATGGTGCCGTACACTGGCAGGAGTTTCTAGCTGCATGGCCCCCTAGTTAGGCATCATCTTTTTCTGTTATTGGTTCGACCTTTAAAAACCGCTGGCTGATTTAATCTCCCAGCGGTTTTTTTACGCTTGAAACCGGTATATTGTTATGCACGTTTTTCAGGCGTGGTGCGATGGATTGGTGCAAATTTTCGTTTTATATATTTCTCTGTTTTGCTCGATGATCAATCAACTCCATGAATATTAGATATAAATATTAGTGGCATACCACTTGCTTTAGTATTACTGAATTTAATTTTAGTAATACTATGACAAAGGAGCCATCGTGACATCACTATCTAGTTCTGGACGTTTCAAGCAGTTTTCGGCAGCGGCAGCTATGGTCGCTACACTATTTATTTCCAGCGTTGCACAAGCCGCGCCACTCAAGATCGGCTATAGCGATTGGCCGGGCTGGGTGGCTTGGCAGGTTGCGATTGAAAAAGGCTGGTTCAAAGAGGCTGGGGTCGATGTCAAGTTCGATTGGTTCGATTATTCGGCTTCGATGGACGCATTCGCCGCAGGCAAGATCGATGCGGTCACCGTGACTAATGGTGATGCGCTGGTGACAGCCGCTGGTGGTGCAAAAAACGTGATGATCATCGTTACCGATTATTCTAATGGTAACGACATGATTGTCGGCAAGCCGGGAATCAAGACGCTGAAAGACCTTAAAGGCAAGAAGATCGGTCTGGAGTTGGGTCTGGTTGAGCATCTGTTGCTACTGAATGGTCTGGAAAAAGTCGGCTTGAAAGAGACCGATGTGACCATTGTGAATACCCCCACTAATAACACGCCACAGGCATTAGCTTCTGGCGATCTGGCAGCGATCGGCGCTTGGCAACCGAACTCCGGTGAAGCGATGAAGCGCGTACCTGGTGCAAAGCCGATTTACACCTCCGCTGATGAGCCTGGCCTGATCTACGATGTATTGACTGTGAGTCCAAGCAGTCTTTCCAGCCGCAGAGCAGATTGGGAGAAGGTCGTGAAGGTTTGGGGCAAAGTAGTGACCTACATCAACGACCCAAAGACCCAGCCAGATGCTGTGAAGATCATGTCCGCGCGTGTTGGCCTCAAACCTGAGGCTTACTTGCCATTCCTCAAAGGTACCAGATTGTTGACCCTTGATGAAGGCAAAGCCGTCATGGTGAAGGCTGATGGTTTCAAATCACTTTATGGCTCTTCAAAGATCGTGGATGACTTCAACGTCAAATCCGGCATTTACAAGAAGCCGCAAGATTTGAACCGTGCCATTGACCCTACCCTAGTTAATAAATAAGCAACCAATCAATAAGCTACGAAGTCTGGAGAGGTTGAATGGGATTATCCAACTGGTTCGTCGTCAGGCAGGAGCTTAGTTCGCGCAGGAAAAAAGGCTTAGCGGTTGCTTCTTTTCTGCTGCCTATCCTCCTGTGGTGTCTGGTGAGTTATGTGCCTTTTATCTGGCACCCGATGATGAAAGTCAGTGAGCCTGGTGATGTAGATTATTTTCAGGTGGATATGCTGGTGGATAAGGTGACTTACCGTCAGGAGCTAGAGAATATGCAAGAGGCTGGCAAAGCTTTACCCACGGCCAGCCCTGCTAATCCTATTTATCTACCAGCACCGCATGCTGTAGTGGAAGCTTTTTATACTGCGTTTACTACACCGCCTGCCCAGCGTGATGGCCTCTGGTTGCACCAGAGTTTGTGGCAGAGCATACAGGTGATCTTCTGGGGATTTTTGATCTCATCGCTGATTGGTGTTCCCTTGGGAGTGCTGGCTGGTACTTATACAGTCGTTTCAAGATTGTTCGAGCCGTTTATCGAGTTTTTTAGATACTTGCCGGCACCAGCTTTCGGCGCGCTGGCGGTGGCTGTGCTGGGGATTTATGACGGCCCCAAGATCGCCATTATCGTGATTGGCACGTTGTTTCAGCAAATACTGGTCATCGCCAACACTACGCGCAAACTGGACTACTCGCTGCTGGAAGCCGCCATGACTTTAGGCACCAGCAAGATCAAGCTGTTGCGCTATGTGGTCATTCCTGGGGTATTACCTGACCTCTATCGCGATCAGCGCATCTTGCTCGGCTGGGCGTGGACTTATCTGATCGTAGCTGAGCTGATAGGCACATCATCAGGCATCACATGGTTCATCACGCAGCAAGCGCGGTATGAGCATTTCGATAATGTATATGCCGCTATTCTCATGATCGGCATCATCGGACTAAGTTGTGACTTGTTGCTCGCTTGGCTAGGTAAGCGTTTGTTCCCCTGGAACAAATCAGCGAACAAGGAATAAGGAGTACATCATGGAAAACGATATGGACTACCTGAAGCAGTCAGATGCGGTGAAAGCTCGCTTTGACAAGATCAAACAGCGTGAAGTGATTCTCGAAGTGAAGGGGCTGGATAAGGTTTACAAAACTGCAAAAGGTCATACGACTGCGTTGAAAAATATCAATTTCAAGGTACATAGGCGTGAGTTTGTCTGCGTGATTGGCCCTTCCGGTTGCGGAAAATCATCGCTGATTCGTATTCTAGCTGGGCTTGAAAGTTATAGCGGTGGCGAAGCCTTACTTGATAACGAACCGATTGATGGACCATGCCGTCAGCGTGGGATGGTGTTTCAGGGATATACCTTATTCCCTTGGCTGACCGTACGAAAAAACGTGATGTTTGGTCTGGAAATGAATGGTGCGACCAATGAGGAGGCTGGTCGCGAGGTCGATCTGTGGCTGGAACTGGTTGGACTGGAGAAATTCACTCAAGCTTATCCGCATGAACTTTCCGGTGGTATGAAGCAGCGTGTGGCGATCGCTCGCGCACTGGTCAACCAGCCACGTATCTTGCTGATGGATGAACCCTTTGGCGCGCTGGATGCACAGACGCGCGCCAAGATGCAATCTCACTTGCTTGAGATATGGCGCAACATCGATATCACCATCCTCTTTATCACGCATGATTTGGATGAAGCTATTTATCTGGCTGACCGCATTCTGGTGCTGAAAGCCCACCCCGGTGAGGTGCAAGAAATCATCGAAGTCTCGGTGCCCCGTCCGCGTAACCCAGAGCAGTTCAACTCACCGGAGTTTTTGGCGACCAAGGCGCGTTTGGAAGCATTGATACACCCTGCGGAAAAAACCGAACATAAAGATGAGCCGGATGTGCATATTCCAAGTCGCATGATCCGCTTCGTCAATGTTGAAGATAATGTGGAGTAGGGCATGACCATTAGCAATACACAGTGGGCACAAGCAACTTGGGATGAGATTCCGCCTCTGCTGACACAGGCTAACCAGTCAGCGATCTTGCCGATTGGGGCTACTGAGCAGCATGGCCCGCATATGGGGTGCGGCATGGATTACGTGCTGGCGGATATTTTGTGCCGAGCCGTTTCGGCAAGGACATTGGTGCCGATGTTGCCGACGATGCCATACGGTTGCTCCATCGGTCACAGCCAACGGTGGCCCGGCACATTGGCTGTTACACCTATTACCCTTATTAATTTGGTCAAGGATCTAGGCGATTGGGCATATCACAGTGGTGTGAGGCGTTTGTTTATCGTCAACACCCACGTGACCAATGCCGCGCCTTTGCGTTGCGCGCTCGAAATGCTACGCAGTGAGCGTGACGACATGATGGTGAGCGTTATCAACTCCGCCACCATAAGCCCGCGTGTCAGGCAGTTCCATCACGCAGATGGGGAGGACTGGCATGCGAATGATGCCGAAACTTCGCTCATGCTGGCGACCGCGCCTGACATGGTGCGGCCTGAAAAAATGGATATGGCTGATGACCCTGACCGCACGGACGGTCTGGTGTTTTCGCACCCGGTGAATCGTACCAGCCTGAATGGCGTTACCGGTAAACCGAGCATTTCAACCGCTGAAAAAGGCCAGCAATGGTTTGAGTGGATGGTCGAGGATTTGAGCGCGCTGATCTTGAAAGGTACAGAAGAAACACCACCGCTCGCGCATTCGTATTTCCATCATCACGCATGATCTGTTGATTTTATTATTTTGAATATCTGTTATTTACTGAAAGGTTTGTTGTGTCAAAGACTACTGTAGAGATCGCCAAAATCCAGGATGACCTGAAAAGCAAAGGCGTTAAATATTGCATAGGTGCTTATGTGGATATCCACGGCATACCAAAAGCCAAAGTCGTACCGATAGACCACCTGCCGCAGATGGCAGCCGGTTCTGAGCGTTATACGGGCTATGCGCTGGATGGGTTGGGTCAGGCACCGAGCGACGATGAGTTGAACTCTATCCCTGATCTTGACCACATCATTCCGCTGCCATGGGAGCCGAAGGTGGCATGGATGCCAGCTGATAACGGCTTTAAGGGGCAACCTTATGCGCTCAATACCCGCGTGGCGCTGAAGAACGTGCTCGCACAAGCAGCCGAGATGGGCTTTGGCATGAATCTCGGCATCGAGTGCGAGATCTATCTACTTAAACAGGAGGCCGATGGCAAGCTTGCGATCCCTAACCCTGACGATAAGCTCACCAAGCCTTGCTACGATGTGCGCGGTTTTATGGATAGCTTTGGCTGGTTAGACAAAGTAGCGACGGCCATCAACGACTTGGGTTGGGATTTATACTCCTTTGACCACGAAGACGGCAACAGCCAGTTTGAGTTTGATTTCAACTATAGCGATGCACTGACCATGTGCGACCGTTTTATCTTTTTCCGCTACATGGCCAAGCACTATGCAAAAGAAGAGGGGCTGCTCGCCACCATGATGCCAAAGCCCTTTGCGGACAAGACAGGTACTGGCGCGCATTTTAATATGTCGTTGTACGATTTGAAGACCGGCAAAAACCTGTTTGCCTGCGATCCTAAAGATGACCCACGCGGCATTGGGCTGACTGAGCTTGGTTACCAGTTCATCGCTGGTATTCTTAAGCACGGCCCAGCCTTGTGTGCGGCTTTTGCGCCTACGGTCAATAGTTATAAACGCCTAGTACGCCGTGGTGCCATGAGCTACTTCAGTTGGGCGCCTGTATTCAACTCATACGGCTCCAACAATCGTACCAACTCGGTACGCGTACCTGAGGGCGGTGGCCGTTGTGAGTCGCGCAATGCCGATGGCGCGGTCAACCCTTATCTGGCTGCTGCGCTGGCCTTGGCTGCCGGGCTAGAGGGCATTCGCGAGAAATTGAATCCCGGTGCACCTAATGAAGATAATCTGTATGCGATTTCTGAAGAGGAGCGCAATAACCGTGGCATTGAATTCCTCCCGCAAACATTGCAGGAAGCCGTAGCCTGCTTTGCTGCTGACCCTTTGATCGAGGCAACTTTAGGTAAGGAGCTACGCGATGAGTTCATTACCTACAAAACGCAGGAATGGGAGACTTATCACTTGTCGATCAGCCAGTGGGAGGTTGACCGCTACAGCTACATGTTCTAAAAATACGGGCGCTGGCTTACTGCGCTGCTGTGATCAGGCTGCATGCGCTGCTCGAAATCCTCACGTACTTTTTGTACGTTCCGGTTTCTGTGCTGCTCTTTAGCCTGCTGACAGCGGCTCGCTACAGCCCTCGCCCATATTTGAAAAAGGCTAGATGATCTTAGATTTTTCGCAATTTTTTGCGGGAATATTAATGGATACTCAGGTTGCCAGATTGTACTAAGAAAAAAAGTGGAAGAAAAATGAACGAAAAGAGTAAGAAAAACCAGCTGGTCAACCGCATCAGCATCTCGTTGCCGGAAGATCTGCATGCCGAGCTAGACATCATGGTGGCCGAGCGTGGCTTTGAAAGCCGTTCACAGGCTATCAACGATATGTTGCGGCAACAGTTGGTCGAGCATAAACGCGAAACGGGTAACGAAGTGATGGTGGGCACGATCACCATTCTTTACAACAATGCGACACGCGGCCTGCAAAAGACCATTGCCGACTTGCAGTACAACCATCTCGACGAAGTCATCAGCTCATTGCACGTCCATTTGGCTGATAACAAAACCATGGAGGTGATTTTAGTCCAAGGACCCGCACAGAAAGTGCAAGCGATCGCTAATGAGATCGTTGCCCTACGTGGCGTGATCACCGGCAAACTACAGTTGATGGGGGCTGTTATTCCGCCGTTACATCCGATGACGAGAACAGCAACATAGGAAACAGCATGGCAATAAATAACGATACAAGAGAGATGTTATGGGAGGAGGTCATCCCCGGCGGCAACCATTGGTCTGGTCTTATCCGCCGTGGCACGGCCCTTAGATTTACTGACATTGAAGGCGGCGCCAATCTCTCAGCTCTGTTCTACAACCCGGAAGACAAGCTTGAGCGCTATAACATGCCCGATAGCCTGAAAGCGCAGCACACCGCTTTTTTGACTACAGGTAATGTGTGCTACTCGGATATGGGGCGCGTGATGTGCTCGATTATTGGAGACAGCGTGGGCTGGCACGACACTATCTGCGGTGTCTCGGATGCGGCGATGATCGCGGCCAAGTATGGCGAAGCTGATTTTCAGAGCCATCGCAACGACATGTACCGTAGCGGCAAGGATGGCCTGCTGGTCGAGTTGGCTAAATACGGTTTAGCCAAGCGCGACTTGGTTGCCAACGTCAATTTCTTTAGCAAGGTCATGCCTGACGAGGCGGGGCAGCTTAGTTTTGTCAGCCAACACAGCAAAGTGGGTGATTATGTCGATGTGCGTTTCGACATGAATGTCTTGCTGGTGCTTTCGACTGCGCCACATCCACTTGACCCTAAACCAAAATATCAACCTGCATCAGTAAAAGTCAGTGCATGGCATGCCGGATTAGCTGGTGCTGATGATGCCTGCCGGATTTCCTGTGACCAAAACGGCAGGGGCTTCATCAATACTGAAAGGTATTATCTATGAGTCAGGCCATATCTCAGCTACTCACGGAAAGTACGCTAGACCTTAAAGATGCAGTGCTCGACCAGATATGCAAAGCCGGAGATCCATGGATGGCCGAAGTAAAAAAGGGTCAAACTTTCCGTATTCTTGATCTTGAAGGTAATCAGGCGGTGGATACCTTGTTCTACAGCGCCGCCGACCTGGAAGAGCGCTACAGTGCGGTCGATACCATAGCCCGCCAGATGCAACTCTACCTGACGACCGGTTCTGTGTTGTACTCCAGCGAAGGGCGCCCGATGTTGACGATTACCGCAGATACCTGCGGACGCCATGACACGCTGGGCGGAGCCTGCGCAGCAGAAAGCAATACAGTACGTTATGCCTTGGATAAACGCCCTATGCATAGCTGCCGCGATAGTTTCATGCACGCACTTAACCATTGCGATTGCGCCACCCACAGGCACATGAGCAAGCGCGACATCACCGCAAACATCAATTTTTTTATGAACGTACCAGTGACGGCAGAGGGTAGCCTGAGTTTTGCCGATGGCATTTCTGCCCCCGGAAAATATGTAGAGATGCGTGCAGAGATCGATGTAGTGGTGCTCATCTCCAACTGCCCGCAGTTGAATAATCCATGTAACGCTTATAACCCGACCCCTGTAAGGCTCTTGGTGTGGGATTAAAGCGGGTGACAAGTTTCTAACAAGTACGTGAATCAACCCCTCGACGGGACGGCCCGGCGAGTTTGACACAACGCGGGACGGCCCGCACAAGGTCAGTTCATGTTTAATAAAGTGTTGATCGCGAACCGCGGCGACCAGCCATCTTTAGATGGCGCAGCGGCGAAGCCAAAAAGCTTGTTGGTCGAAGACCATGCAGGCGATTTTGCCGCGGAGGTTCAATATGTTTAAGAAGGTACTCATTGCCAACCGCGGCGAAATCGCTTGTCGTATCATCCGTACCCTGAAAAAGATGGGTGTGCGTTCTGTTGCTATCTACTCTGAGGCTGATGCCGGTGCGCGTCATGTGCTGGATGCCGATGAGGCTGTTTGTATCGGTCCGGCCGCTGCATCCGAAAGCTATCTTGATATTGCAAAAGTGATCGCCGCCGCCCAGCAGACTGGTGCACAGGCGATTCATCCTGGTTACGGATTTCTCTCTGAAAATCCAGCATTCGCTGAGGCGTGTGAAGCTGCAGGAGTCGCCTTCATCGGCCCCACGCCGAGCCAGATGCGCGATTTTGGCCTTAAGCACACTGCGCGCGCATTGGCTGAAGCCAACGGTGTGCCTCTATTACCCGGCACCGGCTTGCTGGCAGATGTGCTGGATGCTCAACGTGAAGCTATCCGCATAGGCTACCCCGTTATGCTGAAAAGTACGGCAGGTGGTGGTGGCATCGGCATGCGTCTGATATGGGGTGAGCATGAGCTGCTGGATGCTTTTGAATCCGTGCAGCGATTATCGCGTGCCAATTTCAAGGAGTCCGGCATTTACCTTGAGAAATACGTGCAGGCGGCGCGACATATCGAAGTGCAGGTATTCGGCGATGGGCAGGGCAATGTAGTCGCCTTGGGTGAGCGAGATTGCTCCGTGCAGCGCCGTAACCAGAAAGTGATTGAAGAAACACCTGCGCCCAATATTAGCGATGCGCTTAGGCAACGCCTGTTGCAAACAGCAGTGAAGCTTGCGAGTGCGATTGGCTATCGCTCCGCCGGTACGGTTGAATTCGTCTATGACAAAACAGGTAGTGAATTTTACTTTCTGGAGGTGAACACGCGCTTGCAGGTGGAACATGGTGTCACTGAGATGGTTGCAGGGGTTGATCTGGTCGAGTGGATGGTGCGGTTGGCTGCTGGTGAGCGTGACTTCATGACGGGCTATGTGCATCAACCGCAAGGCCATGCCATTCAGGTACGCATCTACGCGGAAGACCCTAACAAAGCATTTCAGCCAAGCTCTGGCGTGCTGACAGAAGCTCTATTCCCCGATTTTTGCCGTATTGATACATGGGTGGAGAAGGGTAGCGAGATATCGCCTTTTTATGACCCCCTTGTTGCCAAGGTTCTGGTGCACGAAGTTGACCGTCCTCATGCCATTGGCAGTATGCAGAAAGCACTCGAAGCAACGCGGCTCAGCGGAATCGAAACAAACCTAGACTATCTACGGCAGGTGTTGGCCGATGCTGTTTTCCCCGCTGGTGAGCAGACCACGCGCTACCTCAACACCTTTGAGTATCATCCGCATACCATTGATGTGCTGGAAGCAGGCGTCCAGACGTCGATACAGGATTATCCGGGCCGTATGGGTTACTGGGCGGTTGGCGTGCCACCCTCCGGGCCGATGGATCATTTGGCCTTTAGGCTGGCGAATTGTTTAGTCGATAATGCCGAAGGCACAGCGGGTCTGGAAATCACGCTCATCGGCCCACGCCTTAAATTCAATACGGATGCGGTTATTGCCATTACGGGTGCTGCGATTGAGGCAGAGGTCGATGGTATCGCTGTTGCACTATGGCAGTCGCATGCGGTCAAGGCTGGCAGCACCCTGCGACTGGGTAAAATACTGGATGCCGGTTGCCGAAGCTATCTTGCCTTGCAAGGTGGCTTCGATGTGCCGGATTATCTGGGCAGCAAATCCACGTTTACTCTGGGTCAATTTGGCGGGCATGGTGGCAGAACATTACGCGTGGGGGACGTGTTGCACTTGGTTGCTCAGGCTGTAGACATACGTTTGGCAGAGCGAAGCTTGGCAATGCACGCAAAGCCGACTTATACGCACAACTGGGAGATAGGTGTGCTTTACGGCCCCCATGGCGCGCCGGATTTCTTCACTGAAGATGACATTGCCATGTTCTTCAGCACCGATTGGGAGGTGCACTATAACTCCAGCCGTACCGGCGTGCGCCTGATTGGCCCCAAACCGCAGTGGGCACGTCAGGATGGCGGCGAGGCGGGTCTGCATCCTTCTAATATCCACGATAATGCCTATGCCATTGGCACCATCGATTTTACTGGTGATATGCCAGTCATTCTTGGGCCGGATGGCCCAAGTCTCGGAGGCTTTGTCTGCCCTGCGACCATCATCCAAGCCGAGTTGTGGAAAATGGGGCAGCTCAAGGCTGGCGACAAGGTCAGGTTTAAACGACTAACGCAAACTGATGCATCCGCAATGGAGGCGGCACAGAATCAGTTGATCGTAAGCCTGAGTGAAGTAAAAGCTGAAATCGCTGCTCCCGTCACTGGTTCCAGCAAATCACCTTACAGCCCAATACTGGCACAAATCCCGCAGAGTGCCGACCAAATCAAGGTCGTCTACCGCCAAGCAGGCGATAAGTATCTATTGGTGGAATACGGCGATCTGGTGCTTGATCTTAACCTGCGTTTTCGCGTACATGCCCTCATGCTATGGTTACAGCAACAGATAAATGAGTGGGGCATACGCGGCATCCTCAACCTCACGCCCGGCATTCGTTCTTTGCAGGTGCATTACGATAGCCGGGAGCTGCCGCTCAATCGTCTGCTCGATATTCTTCAAGCCGCCGAGCAGGAGTTGCCAGCGGTGGATGAGATGGAAGTGCCAACGCGCATCGTCCACCTGCCTTTGTCTTGGGACGATGCCGCAACACAGCTGGCGATCGAAAAGTACATGCAGTCGGTACGAAAAGATGCGCCTTGGTGCGATACCGCCTCCGGTAACGCCAGTAATATCGAGTTCATTCGTCGCATCAACGGGCTGGATAGTGTGGAAGATGTTAAGAAAATCGTCTTCGACGCCAGCTATATGACATTGGGTCTGGGCGATGTCTACCTCGGTGCGCCAGTGGCTACACCAGTCGATCCGCGTCACCGTATGGTCACCACCAAATATAACCCGGCACGTACCTGGACCCCCGAGAACGCTGTCGGCATCGGTGGTGCCTATATGTGCGTGTACGGCATGGAAGGCCCAGGTGGTTACCAGTTCGTTGGCCGCACCATCCAGATGTGGAATCGCTGGAAAGAAACCGCTGATTTCCCTGCGGACAAACCTTGGTTGCTGCGATTTTTCGACCAGATACGCTTCTATCCGGTTTCTGCTGAGGAGTTGTTGCAGATGCGCGAAGATTTTCCCCGCGGCAAGTTCCAACTCAAGACTGAGGAGCAAGTATTCCGCCTTAAGGACTATAACGCCTTCCTGCGCAAAGAGGATGCATCAATCACTGCCTTCAAGACGCGCCAGCAAAACGCATTCGATGCCGAGCGCGAGCGGTGGGTAGCCAGTGGACAGGCCAATTACAGCAATGAGGTTGAAGTCGCGAGCGATGCTAGCGATACTCTGCTAGAACTACCTGCCGATAGCCGTGCGGTGGCCTCGCACGTTTCCGGTAGCCTGTGGCAGGTTAAGGTCAAGGTTGGTGATAGCGTGACCGAAGGCGATGCAGTCGTCGTCGTTGAATCCATGAAGATGGAGATCACCGTCCCCGCGCCATGCAGCGGCACCATTACCCATGTGTTCTGCCAAGAAGGAGCCCAAGTCGCCGCAGGGCAGAATCTTTATGTCATTCGTACAGGAAGTAAATAATGAACGATCACTTGAGTCTGGAAATCAGCCAGTTACGCGCACGCTATCAATCTGGAGAATTAACCCCCTCCATGTTGGTGGATATACTCGATAGGCGCATCGGTTTTGAAGATAGCGGCAATATCTGGATACACCGCCTGAGCCGCGATGAGATGTTTGCCTATGCCCGGCAACTTGAAGGAAAATCTCCCGCGGATTTGCCTTTGTACGGTATTCCATTCGCCATAAAAGATAATATCGATCTAGCTGGTATCCCGACTACTGCTGCCTGCCCGGAGTATGCCTACACGCCCGAAAAAAGTGCGACCGTAGTACAAAAGCTGATTGATGCCGGTGCTATTCCTGTCGGTAAGACCAATCTTGACCAGTTCGCCACCGGCTTGGTTGGTACACGCTCACCCTATGGTGCTTGCCATAACAGTTTTAATCCTGACTATATCTCGGGTGGTTCCAGCGCCGGTTCAGCAGTATCCGTTGCACTGGGCTTGGCAAGTTTCAGCTTGGGGACAGATACAGCTGGTTCTGGTCGTATACCTGCGGCCTTCAACAATCTTGTCGGGCATAAACCCAGCGTTGGCCTTGTTAGTGCGCATGGTGTGGTGCCCGCCTGCCGTACGCTGGATTGTGTTTCCATCTTTGCGTTGACGGCGGTGGATGCCGCTAGCGTACTTAAAGTCGCCCAAGGCTATGACGAAGAGGATGCCTATTCCCGTGCCAAGCCACTGACAGAAGAACCCGCGCTCAAAGCAGGGTTTACTTTCGGTATACCTCGGCAAAATCAGCTGGCCTTTTTTGAGAGTAAAGAGACACCAGGCTTGTTCAATGCTGCCATCAAGCAGCTTGAGGCAGCTGGCGGCAAGCCAGTGGAGATCGATTTCTCCTTGTTTCTTGAGACCGCTAGATTATTGTACGAAGGCCCATGGGTCGCAGAGCGTTACGCAGCCATCAAGGATTTTTTCGAGGCAAATCCCGACGCCATATTCCCCGTGACGAAGAAAATTATCGGTGGCGCCAGCCGTTTTAGCGCCGCCGATGTTTACAGCGCCCTTTACCGTCTGAAAGATATGCAGCGCAAAGTGCAACATGTGTGGACTGATCTAGATTTCATCGTCACACCCACCGCTGGCACGATCTATACCATCGCCGAATTAGAGGCCGAACCGGTAGTTTGCAATTCCAATCTTGGGTACTACACCAATTTTATGAATCTGTTGGATCTTGCCGCTATCGCTGTCCCTACCGGTTTTCAGTCTAATGGCCTGCCGTTTGGCATCACTCTCTGTGCCCCTGCTTTTAGCGATGAGCGCCTACTGGCGTTGGCTGCACGACTAGATCAACAAACCCCGCGTACCCTTGGCGCTACCAAGCTAAAAATGAGTACGGCTTAATTTAATGCGACTGAATTGAAAAGGAGTTCCAATGAGTAAAGAAAATCAGACCTTTGTAGAGGTTGCCGTATGTGGTGCACATATGAGCGGCTTACCGCTTAACGTGCAACTGACATCACTTGCCGGTGAGCTAGTCAGTAAAACCACGACCGCCCCATATTATCGCCTTTATAAACTGAATGGCTTTACGCCTGAACGCCCAGGGTTGTTGCGGGTGAAGGCAGACGGGCAAGCCATTGCACTGGAGGTCTGGCGGCTACCAGTCACTAATTATGGCGCTTTCGTCGCAGGGGTGCCTGCACCTTTGGGCTTCGGGACACTGGTGTTGCAGGACGGTAGCCAAGTGCAAGGTTTTCTCTGCGAAGCCTATGCCACTGAGGATGCCATCGACATTTCCGCCTATGGCGGATGGCGCGATTATTTAACCAAAAAAGACGCGTAATGAAAGCGTTGCAACACCATGGAGGAGAGGCGATTCCCTGAATATCGGGAAGTATCGTCGAGGGGAAGAGCGCTTTGCCGAAATAGGCAGAGAGATTTGCCAAAATGGGATAGTGCGCTTATGTGTAATCAGCGATTATCTTATTCAGTGAATCATGCTTTTATCTCGTTTTTAGTTTTAGGTATCACTCAGTTGCTTTGTTGTAGCCATCTTTTTTATGAATATTTATGGGAGACTTAAAAATATGTTGAGTAATCGTTTTAAATTAATGAGCGCCCTGATGTTAACGGCTGGCGTCTGTTCACCAGTGCTGGCAGAAGAGGCAACCATGGCAGAGCCAGACTGGAGCTTCGTATCCAGCGCTACGCTCGCCAGTGATAACATCTTCCGCGGCCAGTCACAGACTTGGGGTAAACCTGCCGTTTTGCTTGGCGTTGAAGTCGACCATAAATCCGGCCTATATGCGGGTCTTGCTGCTGCCAACGTATCTGATCATTGGTTGCCAGGTGCCCATGTTGAGATCGATTACTACGGTGGTTATCGTGACAAGCTACCGGGTGCGGCTTCCGTTGTTGCCTACGATGTTGGCATGATCTATTACACCTATCCGGGTGGTGCCAACTGGGATCAATCGGATTTCCCGTCCAAAAGCAATTCACTGAATACCCTCGAAGCCTATGTTGCCCTCACTTATGACTGGCTGACATTCAAGACCGGCCGTGCGATGACTGAATACTGGGGTTGGAGCACGAATAACTCACCTGTTAACGGCGGTTTTGCCGGTGATCTGGGTGCGGGTGTAACGGGTAATACCCGCGGTTCTTACTACTATGAGCTGGATGCAAATTATGCGCTGAATGATAGCTGGTCGCTGATCGGTCAGGCTGGTCGTCAGGTCATTCACAATGCTACCGGACTTGATATCAACTACTACAAAGCTGGTGTCAATAAGGCTTTCGATGCAGGCTGGTCTGTGCAGGCGGCCTATTCATGGACTAGCGAGCCTGATGCATATAAAGACTTTGTCAGCTTGCGTAACGGCCTGCGTGGCAATCCTTCTGATTCAGACGTCGCTAAGGATGTCTTTCTGGTTAGTATCACCAAGGCATTTTAATCAATACGGCGGCCTGCGAGCCGCCGTATTTCCTTTGCGTAACATGACGGGAGTTTTTATATGAGCACTTCTTTAAAGTCATCCCTTAACGGCTGGCATCTGTGGGGTCTGGCCGTTGGTCTGGTCATCTCTGGCGAATATTTCGGCTGGAGCTATGGTTGGGCAGCCGCAGGTACATTGGGTTTTCTTGTGACTGCGATCATCATCGCGATCATGTATACCACCTTTATTTTCAGCTTTACCGAGCTTACGACAGCGATTCCGCATGCGGGCGGGCCCTTTGCCTATGCACGGCGTGCTTTGGGTTCCAAAGCGGCGTTTGTCGCAGGTTTTGCCACATTGGTAGAGTTCGTGTTTGCGCCACCCGCAATCGCTATGGCGATCGGCGCTTACCTCAACGTGCAATTTCCTGATGTTGATCCCAAGATGATGGCGGCTGGTGCCTACGTGGTCTTCATTAGCCTGAATGTCATCGGTGTACGTATCGCCGCTACATTCGAGTTATTTGTTACTGTATTGGCGATTATTGAGTTGCTGGTATTCATGGGTGTGGTGTCACCTGGTTTTGCTTTAAGCAACTTTGTCGCTAATGGTTGGGCCGGTGAGAGTGAATTCAGCATGGCGGTGATCCCCGGTATCGTTGCAGCTATTCCTTTTGCTATCTGGTTCTTTCTTGCCATCGAAGGTGTTGCCATGGCGGCAGAGGAGGCCAAGGAGCCCAAGAAGACAGTGCCTAAGGCTTACATCGCAGGTATCCTCACGCTACTTTCATTGGCGATTGGTGTGATGATATTTGCTGGCGGTGCTGGTGACTGGAGAACCCTATCCAATATCAATGATCCATTGCCGCAAGCGATGAAGATGATTGTTGGGGAGCATAGTGGCTGGTTGCATATGCTGGTATGGGTTGGTCTGTTCGGCCTGATTGCTTCATTCCACGGCATTATTCTCGGCTATTCTCGCCAGATATTCGCTTTGTCGCGCGCTGGCTATATGCCTAAATACTTCAGTGAGGTCAATGACCGCTTCAAGACGCCGCACCGTGCCATTATTGCAGGCGGTGTCGTCGGTGTTGCTGCGATATTCAGTGATGACCTGATCCAGTTCGGCGGCATGACATTAACGGCCAACCTGATCACCATGGCGGTGTTCGGTGCGATTGTGATGTATATCGTCTCCATGCTCAGCCTGTTCGCACTGCGCAAAAAAGAACCTAATCTGGAGCGTCCGTTCACAGCGATCGCGTATCCGCTGTTCCCGGCAATCGCGCTTGGCTTGGCTGTAGTCAGCTTGGTGACCATGATATATTACAACCAGTTGCTGGCTTTGCTGTTTGTCGTTCTGATGGCGCTGGCTTTTGTGTATTACTCGTTCACCCAGCATCAACGTGATGCATCGGCCGACAATGTCATGCCGACAGTTGCCTGATAACGTTAGGCGAAGACTTAAGCGAATCGCCGCGCCACTTTAAAAATGGCGCGGCACCTGTTTTAAATACTGTTTTTGAATACTGTGGATTCCACTCATGCAATACAGTCATAGCGTAGGGGCGAACCTGTATCGCTTCACTGATCTGAAAGACCTGCTGGCCAAGGCGACTCCGGCCCGTTCCGGCGATTATCTCGCGGGCGTTGCGGCAGAAACCTATGCTGAACGCATGGCGGCGCGTATGTGCCTTGCAGCTGTACCTTTGCGACAGTTTCTCCAGGAAGTAGTCGTCCCCTATGAAGAGGATGAAGTCACCCGCCTGATCATTGATAGCCATGATGCCAATGCCTTTGCCGAGATCAGCCACCTGACGGTAGGCGATTTCCGCGACTGGCTGCTTTCCGATGAGGCTGATAGTGCTGTTCTAAAACGCGTAAGCCCCGGCATTACGCCTGAAATGGCAGCGGCAGTCAGCAAGCTGATGCGCAATCAGGATCTGATCCTAGTGGCCAAAAAATGCCACGTTACCACGGCTTTTCGCAATACTATTGGTTTGCCGGGACACCTCTCGGTTCGCCTGCAACCGAATCATCCCACTGACGATGCACGCGGCATTGCCGCTTCTATGCTGGATGGCTTGTTATATGGCTCTGGCGATGCGGTCATCGGCATCAACCCTGCGACTGACAGCATCCCTGCGCTGATGGACCTGTATTATCTGGTGGACGAAGTCATCAATCAGTATGCCATTCCTACCCAATCCTGCGTATTGACCCATGTGACCAACCAGATTCAAGTCATGGAGCGTGGTGCACCTGTCGATCTTGTATTCCAGTCGATTGCCGGTACAGAGAAAGCCAACCAGACATTTGGCATCAATATCGGCATCCTGCAAGAAGCTTATGAGGCAGCGTTAGCGCTAAAGCGCGGAACCATAGGCAATAATGTCATGTACTTCGAGACTGGTCAGGGCTCCGCGCTCTCAGCTAACGCCAATTTTGGCGTCGACCAACAGACCATCGAGGCGCGTGCCTATGCTGTTGCCCGAAAGTTCTCGCCGCTACTCAGCAATACTGTGGTCGGTTTTATCGGGCCTGAGTACCTGTATGACGGCAAACAGATCATCCGCGCCGGGCTGGAAGACCATTTCTGTGGCAAGCTGCTCGGCTTGCCGCTAGGGTGCGATGTTTGCTATACCAACCACGCTGAGGCAGACCAAGACGATATGGATACCCTCATGACGCTGCTGGCAACCGCTGGGTTGACTTTCATCATGGGCATCCCGGGGGCTGACGACATCATGCTCAACTACCAGACTACTTCATTCCATGATGCCCTCTACCTGCGCAAGGTGTTAGGGTTGAAGCCTGCGCCTGAGTTCGAGCAATGGTTACGCAAAATGAACATCATGGATGACAATGGCAACGTGCGTCCCGTGACCAATAGCCACCACATGCTACAGAATATGCCACGCAACTTGTTGAGCGCGGCTTGATCATCGCAGCGCATAGAAGCCATCCAGATATGACGCCGCCCGTAGAGATATCATCGCAACTGCCATGAAAAAAGATGTAAATCCGTTGTCAAACAATCCGCTTGCCGATAGTCCGTTGCCACCGGACAATTCACTTTCAGCAAGTAGCGCGTTTTCAGTTGATCCGTGGCAACAACTTAAAAGCTTCACCCGTGCGCGCATCGCACTCGGTCGGGTCGGCAGCAGTCTGCCTACGCGTGAGATACTCGATTTTGGCATGTCACATGCCATGGCGCGTGATGCAGTGCATTTGGCGCTAGATGTCGATGCACTATGCCAAGGCCTTGAAAATGATGGTCATGAGACGCTACAGGTACACAGTCGCGCGCTAGATAGAGCAAGTTACCTGCTTCGGCCAGATTTTGGCCGCAAACTGGATGATGCCGCAATTAGCCGCTTGCAGGCAGCATGTCCTACTAAGCCAATAGATTTTCTGCTCGTCGTGGGCGATGGCCTCTCTTCACTGGCGGTTGAACGTCATGTGCAGTTGTTAGTTGCTGAGATCAAAAGTGCCATGCCACCTGAATGGCAACTCGGCCCCATCGTCGTCGCTAGTCAAGCCCGTGTGGCAATTGCCGATGAGATCGGTGAGCTGATGAAAGCGAAGATGGTTGCAATGTTGATTGGTGAGCGACCTGGCCTCAGCTCCCCAGATAGTCTGGGTATCTACCTGACTTACGGGCCGCGTGCAGGCATGAGTGATGCCGATCGTAACTGTATTTCCAATGTGCGCCCGGAAGGCCTGAATTACGCCCCTGCTGCCAAAAAGCTGCTGTGGCTGGCGCGAGAGGCTATGCGACTTAAGGTTTCTGGCGTGGCATTGAAAGATGAAAGCGATTCAACTGAAGTAGAAGTGCAGCCCTTAAACCTGTTGGAGTAGATCAGGATTAAATGTTGAGGGTTAATTACTTAAGGTTAAGTAGCCAGTTGTTAGCTATGTGTAAGTAAATCCAGATGATCAGATTCGCCATGCATGCGCCGGAACGTACACGAAGGCAATTCGCCAAACATCTTTTTGTACTCCTGCGAGAAATGACCAAAATGCCAGAATCCCCAGTAAGTCGCTGCCTCAGTGACAGAGTTAGCTGTTTTCAACATACGTCTCACACCGTTTAGGCGTTCAGCACGTAGAAAAGCGATGGGGCTGATATCCATCGCCTGCTCAAAATGATATTGCAGGTTGCGCCTGCTCATTCCCAACTGCTTGCATAGCTCGGCTACAGAGAGTGGAGCATCACTTGGGTGCATCACAAGGTCTCGCACATCGGCGATTGTGCCCCATGTTTTGCTGCGTAAGGGTAGGCTTTCCATACCCATTTCATCTGTGAGGCTGTCGGCGACCACGGCCAGCGCAGCCTCCCTCAGTACGCGCGCGAATTCATCCCGTTGTAATAACTCTGGCTTGTGTTTCAATAAGTCGAATACCGCAAATAAAAAGTGGCAAAGCATATCCCACGTTTGTGACGAGACATTCAGAATCTGTGCTTTTTCTGTTCTTTCCCTCACTAGCCGTGCATGCTCTGGTGAAAGGCGTGCCAGCAGGCTATCCAGTTGTACCGAGATCACGCCCACCAGCATTTTCTGTGCTGAAATGAACTCAAACCCGTTGCTGCCTGAGTAGAGGTGCAGGCCATTACGCTGGCAATGGCTGCCGCAGAACATTCCCTGCTGATGGGTGAGAGGAAGGCCTATCGCTACTACGTTTTCTGAGGTCTCTCCACGCTGGTAGAGTGATTGCCCGGTGTATTCCAGAAAGATATGCACATCCTGCAAATGTATCTGCGAGATATATCCCTTGAAGTTACCTGCTGATATTTGCAGGTAATCCTGGTTCCATCCACTTAATAATGCCGCTTGCTGTTCAAAATCATGCGTCTGCTCATGCCGCAGTGAGCCGGGCAGATATCGCATCTCAGGTTTCAGAAGGGGGGCAGCGATCATTTATATGAATTCAATTAAAAATAATATGAATAAAATTAAAATTAGTAATACTGAATAGAGCAAAAAACATACCTGAAAATATGGTCAAACTAGGGGTGATGTTGCTATTAAAGACTTGTTTTCGCTCTTTAAGCGTGCACGATGGTCTCTAGTGCGCCAAGATGTGGCTCATTAAATCAGGATGATCTGGAAAAGGATGATTGATGCTTGGGTTTTAAACGTTGTGAACACTTGCAGGCCATAAGCGTAGCACCGCTAATGTTTAGTAATACAAATGAACGCAGCAAGGGTAAACATGCAAATACTCTTTTACTATGCCCCTTGCTGAGTTCACTTTTGCCTGCATCTTTAGGCTCGCATCGATTGTTGCAGGATCGATGCGGCCTGCGTATGGCTTAGTTTATTATTCGGCGGCTTTTAATGTCAGATTCCATAGATTTTATTTTTAAACCCTTGAGCGTCCTTACCACTACTAGGGTGTCCTCCTTGACCTCTTCTACTGTAGGGGCACCTTGCATGGAGGTCTTATCGGTTTCTGTGTAGGTCACAGTCGCTTCGCGCCATGGAAATTTCGATGGCTTCACGTGAAGGTTGTCATAAGACGTTGTAATCTGTATCTGTGCCAACGAAAACCCTGAACCAATCAGTCTAAGGTATGGACACCATTTATCCTTGCCTGATATTTGCAGTGACTCTTCAGTATTGGTCTTTCCATACACTTCGATCTCAATATCATTGGTAAATGCATCACATACATTCGGGTCACCGGAGTAGATTCTACTGTCTAAATTGACTAACCATTTTTCCATGTGGGATTCAGAGAATGTATATTTCGCGTGCGCGAAAAATCCAATCATTATCGCAAGTACGATCATTATTCTTTTTAGCATGTGGTTCGCCCCTTTATGGATATAGAGAAATCAAGATGGATTGTTTGATTGAAATGGCTGTAATCAATGCCAGCACAGGCAATTTTTTATCATGACATTGCTTCTGTGCAAGTTTTTCAGTCTACGGTTTTTAGCCTACGGTTGAAAGTCTATCAATTTTCTAGGGATTGCATGATAAATATCCTAATCAAGATTTAATTTATAAGACTTTTATCTCTGCGGTAAAATAGTCGGTTATGGAAAATGTATCTATTGCACTGATTGAATCTTTAGACCAAGAAGGGCGCGGCGTCGCCCATGTCGATGGCAAAGTCATCTTTATTGATGGCGCTTTACCGGGTGAGCAAGTCACCTACAAATCGCACCGTAAGAAGCCAAGCTATGAGATCGCTGATGTCGTTGATATCCTGAAATCGTCCAATCTGCGTACTGTCCCAAAGTGTACTTATTTTGGTAAGTGTGGCGGGTGTGCACTGCAACACCTCGATTTCTCGGCACAGGTGGCAGCCAAGCAACGCATGCTGGAAGGCGATCTTTGGCATATCGGTAAAGTAAAAGCGGAATCCATCTTGCCGCCTATCTATGGGCCTGCCTGGGGTTATCGTCATAAAGCTAGATTACGCGTCCGGTATGTCGCGAAAAAAGGTGGTGTACTAGTCGGCTTCAATGAAAAGGGCAGTAGCTTCGTAGCCGATATGGATAGCTGTGAGGTGCTTCCGCCGCATCTTTCTGCGTTGATTGTTCCATTACAAGACCTGATCGCCCAATTGACGGTGCGCGACCGTTTGCCACAGATCGAAGTGGCCGTTGGTGAGTATGCGACTGTGTTGGTATTGCGTATCCTCGAGCCATTGCAAACACAGGATGCACCGCTGTTGAAAGCTTTTGCCGATACCCACGCTGTGCAGATTTGGACGCAAAGCAAAGGCCCGGATACCGTGAAGCCATTTTACCCACCTGATCCTGAAACTATAGGCGCTGGCTTGAGCTATTCATTACCGGAATTCGGACTGACATATCCATTCAAGCCGACTGAGTTCACGCAAGTGAATCCGCATATCAATCAAGTGATGATCCGCCGTGCGATGCAGTTGCTGAATCCGCAATCTACTGAGCGTATTGCCGACTTTTTTTGTGGTCTTGGCAACTTTACCTTACCTATCGCGCGTAGCGGTGCCCGTGTATTTGGCATGGAAGGGTCTGCGGCTTTAGTGAGTCGCGCGGTTGAAAGTGCAACATTGAATGCTTTGCAGAATAGCGTGGAATTCCAAGAGGCGGATCTTTTTAAAATGACGCCAGAAGCGCTGGCAAGTCTTGGCTATTTCGATAAATGGCTCATTGACCCGCCGCGTGATGGAGCAATGGAACTGATCAAGGCATTGGCTGATGATGGTGCAAATAGTCCGCAGCGCATCGTCTATGTTTCATGTAATCCTGCAACTCTTGCGCGTGATGCTGGTCTTCTAGTGAATAGCAAAGGATATCGATTGCTGGCTGCAGGTGTCATCAATATGTTTCCGCATACTGCACATGTGGAGTCGATCGCCTTATTCGAACGTTAATTTAAAACTTACAAATCCATCCTGCTGATTTGTAAAGTCAGGAGGATGCAATGTCAGGCCGAAATGAAAGACAGATTTTTGATGGCAGCAATAGGCGTTCAGAAGATAGAAGAAAATCTGGACGCAGAAAATCCGATAAAATCGTTACATTGATTAAATACCTTGTTGTCGTTGGCGTCACAGTGTTTATAATCAAGGCTCTAGGATTTTGACGATTTGATCTATGAAATTATGGCCGCTGGGTTTTATATTGATTGGCGGCTTGCTTCTCTGCACATGGTTGTCCGCCTGTAGCAAAACATCTCCTTCTTCCGAAATCCGTATGGCGCTTTCGCAAGGGCCACTTAATCTTGATCCCCGCTACGCTAGTGATGCCGCTTCTGCACGTATCAATCGTCTGATATACAAAAGCCTGATCGATTTTGATGCACAGACAAAGCCGTGTCCTGATCTTGCTGCATGGCAGGTATTAGATGACCGTCATTATCGTTTTACATTAGTTAGCCCTAGGGCAACTTTTCATAATGGGGTTGCTCTTACTGCGAAGGATGTCGCCGCGACGTATCAATCCCTGTTATCGTTAAAAAATTCCCCCCATACCGCTGAGTTTGCCAATATCAGTGATATTCGCGTTGTCGATGAAAATACCGTGGATTTTTATCTCACTGTGCCGGATACGGATTTTCCCGCCAGATTGATCATTGGTATCTTGCCTGCAGAGCTTATTCAGCAAGCGCACGATTTTGCCCATGATCCTGTTGGTAACGGGCCATTGAAATTTGCGTCATGGCGCGGCACGCTTAAGTTGTCGCGTATATCTGACGGGCAGGCCTTTAACCTGCAAGAGGTGAAAGATCCCACAGTCAGGGTGTTGAAGTTATTGCGCGGCGAGGTCGATTTATTGCAGGGTGATCTGCCGCCAGAATTAGTGAAATATCTAGCAAAACAATCTGATATCAAAGTCCAGGCGAGTATAGGCAGTAACTTCTCCTACCTAGGTTTTAACCTGCAAGATCCTGTATTAGGTAAATTAGAGGTTCGACAAGCGATTGCGCATGCCATTGACCGTCCAACGATTATTCGTGAAGCCATGGTGGATGAAAGTCGCCCAGCAGGTGCCGTGTTGCCACCTGAACATTGGGCCGGTAATCCTAACTTGCCTACTTACGAATATAACCCCCAGCTAGCGCGCGAGTTATTGCAAAAAGCAGGCGTCACATTACCGTTGCGATTAGTCTATAAAACCTCGACAGATGCACAGCGTGTGCGCTTGGCTACGATTATGCAAGCACAGATGCAAGCAGCAGGAATAGCGCTTGAGATACGTAGCCTAGATTGGGGTACGTTTTTCGATGATATCAAGCATGGGCAGTTCCAACTTTTCGGTTTGACGTGGGTCGGCATTAAAACGCCAGATATATACCGCATGGCTTTTCATAGTCAATCTGTGCCACCTAAAGGCGCCAACCGTGGGCAATTAAAAGATACTAAGTTGGATCAACTGCTTGAGGCTGAGCATTGGTCTGCTGTGACACAATACGTACATGAGCAATTGCCGTATGTGCCGCTTTGGTATGAAGGCCAGTTTGTCGCTATGCGTAAAAACTTGGTAGATTATGCGTTAAAGCCGGATGGGAATTGGGATGGGCTAAAAACTATTAAGAAAAACAATGTCAATTTTTGATAATTATGAATCAAGGGGAAATGATTGAACAAAATATTAATTGGCGTTTTTTTGATGGGTATGCTGAATATTGAAACAGCATTAGCTGAGAGTTATTTGTTTCCAACCGATATTCTTCCTAAAGGGAAATTTGATATTGTTTTGGGTATCCAAAAGACAACTATTTCTCGGGATATGGAGGGGAATCTTGGTGGAGCCATCATCCATTTAAAACAAGATCGTGATGTGCTCGCAGAAAGGCTTAGCCTACGTTATGGCTTTGCTCCTAACTGGCAATTTGGAGTGGAAACAAGTTACAGAAGAAAAGATGAGTTAGTTTATAAAACTAAGCCAGACAGTGCCATATTGGTATCTAATCAGCCTTATAAAAATGATGGGGCTGATAATCTGGACTTATTCGTCCGTCACCGCCTTGATTTACCAATAGATTCACGACTGTCAGTTGTAGTAAATGCAGGTTTGGATGCGGATACAGCAGCTAATGATTATACGGGATTCAATATTGGCGCAATGGCTGGCTGGAGGTTTAACGATGATTTGAAAGGGTATGCCGGTTATTCAGTTTTTCTATCGGATCAGGATACGTTAAGTGACAGGCAGACGTTATCTCTAGGGTTGCATAAAAAGATATCGTCTATATTTACTCTCATTCCGCAATATCGATATACATATTATGATGCAGCTCATGTCGGTGATGTAACGCTGACTCCATCAAGGAATGGGCAGTCGCTCGGCATTGCTGCACATATTCAAGTTTTGCCGACTACCTATCTTGTACCTTATGTGGGCGTTGACCGCTATAGTAATTATAATGATGTAATCGTACGTTACAGTGATAATAGTTCAGATAATCGTACATACTCTTTTAGCATTTATCATTTATTTTGAAGATCGAAATCTCAATCGGTAAGCAGCAACTGAAGCTCTTTGGTGATAGCGGCAGCTTGCTGGCTGAATATCCTATCTCCACTGCAATTATCGGTGTAGGCGAAGAAAAGAACAGTTATCGTACTCCTAGCGGCGCACATATCATTCGCGCCAAGATTGGTGAGGGCCGAGAGATAAACACCGTGTTTATCGCACGTCGACCAACGGGGGAGTTGCTTACACCTGAGCTTGCGGCGCAACATCCTGCACGTGATTGGATACTGACGCGCATTCTCTGGCTTTCGGGTTGTGAGGTCGGTGTGAATCGCCTTGGCAATGTAGATACTATGCAGCGTTATATCTATATTCACGGCACACCTGATACTGAGCCTATGGGTATTCCTTATTCACATGGATGCATCCGCATGCGTAATGCCGATGTGGTTGAGTTGTTTGATATGGTGCCTGTCGGCACGTCTGTACTGATTAATGATGATTAAGCGTTTGTTAGGCATTATCCCCGTAGTGTTTGGGGTGCTATTGCTGACTTTTTTACTTGTACATCTTGTGCCGGGCGATCCTGTCGAAGTGATGCTTGGCGAATCTGCTACCACTGCCGATAGAGCGCAGTTACGTAGCGATCTTGGGCTGGATCAGCCTTTAACTATCCAATTTTTGACCTATCTTAAGCATATAGCGCATGGTGATATGGGGCGTTCTATCCATACCCAAAGTGACATATCCGCCATGCTGGCTGATCGGATTCCACAAACGGCAAAACTGGCGCTGCTTTCATTGGCGATTGCTATTGCTGTGGCTTTGCCGCTTGGTATTCTAGCAGCGCTTAAATCCAATCAATGGCAAGATCATCTCGCTACACTCAGTAGCCTGACTTTGTCTGCCATGCCGCATTTCTGGCTGGGGCCATTACTTATGCTGGTTTTTGCATTATGGCTGGGCTGGTTACCTGTGAGTGGTATGGAGAGTAATGCTTCGATTATATTGCCAGCGCTGACACTAGGGTTTGGTCTCGCGGCGATTCTGACGCGTATGACCCGTGCAAGCTTATTAGAAGTATTAAATGAAGATTTCGTCCGCACCGCACGTGCCAAAGGCCTCAATGAAAAGAATGTGATCGTACGTCATGCCTTGCGGGCAGCTTTATTGCCGATCATCACGGTGCTGGGCTTACAACTTGGTGGACTGCTCGCTGGAGCTGTCATCACCGAGACCGTTTTTAGCTGGGATGGTGTAGGACGGTTGCTGGTTGAATCCATAGAAAAACGGGATTATCCCGTCACGCAAGCGTGCGTATTGGTCATTGCTTTAAGCTATGTGGTGATCAATCTGCTGACAGATATAATCTATACCCAGCTTGATCCGCGGGTTAAATACGCATGATGCAATTTAACTTGAAAATCGGGAGGTTCTTGAGAAACTGGCCGTTCTTGACCATACTTTTCTGGTTATTGGTCGTGATGACCGCCAAGCTGGTTGATTTGACCCCAAACCAGATAGCACTTGCGAACATATTGCATGCCCCAGACCTCAGCGGATTGCTCGGTTACGATGATCTCGGCCGTAATATCTTTTCCCGCGTGCTTGCCGGTGCACAGGTTTCATTGATAGTTGCATTTGTTGTCACTGGGGTCACGTTGGTCTCAGGCACAGCACTCGGGCTGCTTTCTGGCTACTACGGCGGATGGGTGGATCATCTACTCATGCAAGTGACGAATGTGTTTCTGGCGTTCCCCGGCATATTGCTCGCCATCGCTTTTGCGGCTGTGCTTGGCCCCGGACTGAATAACCTCGTCCTTGCGTTAAGTATTACCGGATGGGTCGGTTATGCGAGGCTGACCCGTGCGCAGGCATTGGCATTAAGGGAGCGTCAGCATGTACAAGCAGCAATATCGCTTGGCGCGTCCACGCCGCGCATCATGGTGACGCATATGCTGCCTTTGTTGGCAGCGCCTCTGGTTGTCGAGGCGACATACAGTATTGCCGGATTGGTCATCGCTGAGGCCAGTCTTTCATTTCTCGGTTTGGGGATACAAGCACCTAATGCCTCTTGGGGTTCAATGCTGCGAGATGGCGTTCGTTATATGTTGATCGCGCCACATTATGTGTTGGCTGTTGGCATCAGCCTCATGTCACTTGTACTTGCTATTAATGTGCTTGGTGACAGATTGCGCGACCACTGGGATATCAGGCGAGAGATTTGATATGAGTGCGACCAATAAAACCCGGACTTACAAGTATTACGATTTTGTCATGGTCGCATTCGTCACGGTGCTGGTGTGTTCCAACCTAATCGGCCCGGCCAAAATATCGCAGATTAACGCCCCTTTTTTCGGTACGCTGACTTTTGGCGCAGGGGTGCTGTTTTTCCCTATCTCTTTTGTATTCGGCGATATCCTCACAGAGGTCTATGGCTATGCACGGTCGCGTCGCGTAATTTGGACAGGTTTTGCTGCCTTAGCATTTGCATCGTTTATGGCGTGGATGATCGTCGCTTTGCCGCCAGCCCCTTTCTGGCACAACCAGCAAGCTTATGAGGTCGCGTTTGGTTCAGCATGGCGGGTATCCTTAGCCGGCCTGGTAGCTTTTGCGGCAGGGGAGTTTGTCAATTCGGTGGTGCTGGCAAAGATGAAGGTGTGGACACAGGGACGTTGGCTATGGACACGCACTATCGGTTCGACCATTTTTGGTGAGGGCGTGGATTCCATCATATTTTATCCACTGGCTTTCTATGGCACTGGTATTATCCCGGATGACAAATTGCCGCTGGTTGTTCTGGCGCAATTTATCGCTAAAGTCGGTGTTGAAGTGCTGCTTACACCACTGACTTACAAGATCGTGAATTTCCTCAAGAAAGCGGAAAATGAGGATTTTTACGATACAAATACGAATTTCAACCCATTTTCACTAGAAGCTAAATGAAAGACCATTTATGTCTTTAGGCCCAGTAATGCTCGATGTCGTTGGAACCGAGCTTGATGCAGATGACATTCGTCGGTTGCAACATCCTTTGGTTGGTGGCGTCATCTTGTTTGCCCGTAATTATGAGTCGCCAGCACAGCTCAAAGCACTCACTGCCAGCATCCATCAGGTACGTCAGCCACCACTGTTGATCGCCGTCGATCATGAAGGTGGCCGCGTACAGCGTTTTAAAGAAGGTTTTACGCGTATTCCACCCATGCGCGAGTTTGGCAAGATATGGGATAAAAACCCAAAACGCGCTAGGCAACTAGCAGAAGAGGCTGGCTGGATACTCGCCGCAGAGTTACGGGCGCATGGCGTGGATTTTAGTTTTACACCAGTCTTGGATATGGATTACGGCGAGAGTCAGGTGATTGGCAACCGCGCCTTTCATGGCAACATTCAAGCCATTAGCGAGTTATCCTTCTCATTGATGCAAGGCCTTAAAAAAGGCGGCATGGCAGCTGTCGGCAAGCATTTCCCTGGACATGGTTTCGTGGTCGCAGACTCCCATGTGGCTATCCCCATCGATGAGCGTAGCTTTGATGAAATTGCACAAGCCGACATGCAGCCATTTCGCCAGCTGATTGATGATGGTTTGCCCGCCATCATGCCAGCGCATGTGATCTACCCTAAAGTAGATGATAAGCCTGCGGGCTTTTCAGAGCGTTGGCTACAAAAAGTACTGCGGCAACGTCTAGAGTTCAATGGCGTGATCTTTAGCGACGATCTATCGATGGAAGGTGCCGTAGTTGCTGGCAACGTGACGCAACGCGCTTTGGCTGCACTTAACGCAGGCTGCGATATGGTATTGCTATGTAATCGTCCTGATCTGGCGGATGAGCTGCTTGAGAGCCTTAAATGGGATATCTCAGGTACAAGTATTGCAAGGCTTGCGCGCATGCATGGTAAACATCATCCATTGGATATGGTAGCTTTGCGTGAAAATGCTGACTTCACCCATGCGGTGCATCAAATAGGACAGGTAGGCATTGCTGAAGGAGATTTCTTCACAGCGTAGCTAATCTAGAACTTCTCTAAACTGTCATGATTATCGGTTGAAACTTTTTGCATCATCCGTTAGTCTTAACATAGGCATTTATCTATTTTTAAGGGAAACACACAATGCAAACGAATTATCAAGTCGCACGTAATTCTGAAGTGCTTGTAGCGGATAGCAACAAGGTACTACGCAATACGTATGCACTTCTCGGTTTAAGCATGATACCTACCGTTATCGGTGCATTCATTGGTTTAAGCCTCGATCTAACATTTGTCGCACAGCATCCGATCATGTATGTCATCGGTACATTGGCCGTCATGTTTGGCTTGTTCTACGGTATTCAGGCTAATCGTAATAGTGGTCTGGGTGTTGTTCTGTTGCTGGCTTTAACATTGTTCATGGGCGTGATGCTGGGTCCTATATTGCAGGTTGCATTGAATCTGCGTAATGGCGCACAGCTGATCGGTTTGGCTGCGGGTGGTACAGGCATTATCTTTTTGACGCTGGCTGGTATCGCAACTACGACCAAAAAAGATTTTAGCTTCATGGGCAAATTCTTGATGGTCGGCATTGTTATGCTGATTATTGCTTCAATTGCTAACCTGTTCTTCCAGATTCCTGCATTCTCACTGGCTTTATCTGGTGTGGCTGTGTTGCTGTTCTCTGGCTTCATTCTTTACGACGTAAGCCGTATTGTGAATGGTGGCGAGACTAACTATGTGATGGCGACATTGTCTATTTATCTGGATGTATACAACTTGTTCGTTAACTTGTTGCAAATCCTGATGGCGGTTCTTGGCGATCGCGATTAAGTTTTGTACTGCATCTAGTACCGCAATCAAGAACCCGTCCTTGTGGCGGGTTTTTTATTTCAATTTCGATTATTCCTAATTCCTGACTATGGCTCTGTTTGATACCTCTGCCAATTGGCCTGCGCTGAGTAAAGTGCTTGCTGCGCGTACTGCCACGGCGCCAGTGACTAAAGTACTGGTGTTGGCAAACCTCATGGTCTTTGTTGCCATGTTGTTCAATGGCGCAGGTTTTTGGCATTCTCCCAATGCTGTACAACTTGCATGGGGTGCGAATTTTGGCCCGGCAACGCAAGATGGGGAATGGTGGCGTTTAGCTAGTGCCTTGTTCCTGCATTTTGGTATTATCCATCTAACCTTAAATCTTTGGGCTTTGTGGGATGGTGGCCAGCTCGTTGAGCGCATGTATGGCCACGTAAGATTCGTTGCCATCTATTTTATCAGCGGCCTAAGCGGTAACTTGCTCTCTTTGGTCGTGCAAGGAAATCTGGCGGTCTCCGGTGGGGCTTCCAGCGCGATTTTTGGTGTGTATGGCGCATTGTTGGTATTCCTTTGGACAGAACGCCAGCATCTTGACGCGGATGAGTTTCGCTGGTTATTCTGGGGCGCCGTAGGTTTTTCTGTTGCGACTATCATTCTGGGTTTTATTGTTCCAGCGATTGATAATGCCGCGCATATCGGAGGTTTTTTTGCAGGTGTGGCTGCGGGTTTTATCTTTGCCCGACCTTTGGTGTCAGTAAGGGTATTCACGGCATCACGTATTGCTGCGACGGTGATATTTCTGCTTGCTATCGGCATTTTGATCTACCGAATTCCTCAGCCAAGTTACAAGTGGAGTGATGAGTTATTGATACAGCAAGAGATCAATGATTTTGTGAAAGATGATCAGGCACTCAATCGTGAGTGGCTAAAGATCATCCATGAAAGTAAGCAGGGTAATGTGACTTACTATGACCTAGCCGTAAAGATCGACAACGCCATTACAGATCGCTATGAAGAGCATTTCGAGCAGCTTTCACAATTGCCTTATGATCCTTCTATGCCATCGGCCAATAAGCTTGAAAGTGTGCTGCAATATACCCAACAGAAACGCGATGCATCCCGTGCATTGGCAGATAAATTAAGAGACCGTCATCCTTGATTCAAGAGGTTGCTGCGCTTCTATTTAGATGCGTTCGCTTTCAGTTTATCTATCCCTATGACCACGAGGGATGTGATCCATAGAATCGCTTTAAAAGTGTTCAGCACAGGGATCAGGCTCCAGAACATATTGCCCAATATCTGCCTGCATAGCATGGATTTAAAGCAGGCTGTCTTGTATATGGTCGAAAGCAGGCAAAGGCCAAGTGAAACAAAATAGATCACGATGTACTCAAGTGGGATCAATCTCTATTCTCCTCATATCAATATCATCTTTTTAATTATGTGATTACCTTACCATCTTTTACTGGAGCGTTCAGGTTCTGCTGTTTTGATTGAGCGCGCCGCTGAGCAAAGAAGCGCGTAAGCATGGCGCCACATTCTTCCGCCAATATACCGCTTACCACTTCAGTGTGATGGTTAAGTCTGTCTTCTGCCATCAAATCCACCACGCTGCCACACGCACCCGTTTTAGGGTCATTCGCGCCATAGACTAATCGTGAGATGCGTGCGTGTTGGATGGCACCGCTGCACATGGCACAGGGTTCGAGCGTCACATAAAGTGTGCAGTCCGGTAAACGGTAATTACCGAGCTTTTGTGCGGCATCGCGTAAAGCAGCGATCTCAGCATGTGCAGTTGGGTCATGCAAACCAATCGGCGAGTTGCTACCGCGACCGATGATCTCACCATCTTTGACGATAATAGCGCCCACAGGCACTTCGCCGGAGTCGGCAGCCTGCTGGGCAAGTTGTAACGCTATCTGCATGTATTCGTTATCTGTCATAAGTGAAGAAATGGTCTAGAAGGCATTAACTAATTGTTTAAAGGCCGCAATCGAGGCAAAGTTTTTTGCGTATCGCAGATTGGTATAAGCCTGCGTGATTTCCTCTATCTGTACAGATTTCTGCGGTAGACGTCTGCACGCACGAATGCTGAAATCTACGGGCCCTTCATGATCGTATCGCTGCAAACCGGACTTAGCCAGTTTGCGTAAGAAGTCATTATATATATTCTGGATAGGGTCGCGCTTCAGTCTTTTTCCGCGCAATAGAAAATAACACAGGACTGATAATACGATGCCAGCCATGACCAGTAATGCAATGACTAGATCATCCCATGAGAGTTTGTCACCAGTGAGGTAACGCAGCAACTGCATCTGGCGTTCCTGGTTATAGCCAAGTACCCATTGGTTCCAGCCGTTATTTGCAGCATCCCAGTTGAGGTAAAGTTTGCGTAACAAAGGATAATCTCTGCGTGACATTAACGATAACGCTTCGCTATCATCGACTGATTCAGCGATGTTCCTTTCAATGCGTTCAGGAGCCACAGCGGCTGTTGGGTCAACACGTACCCATCCACGATCTTTTAGCCATACCTCGGCCCATGCGTGGGCATCTGATTGGCGAACGATGAGGTAATTATTCACTGGATTAAGTTCACCACCTTGGTAGCCAGTCACTACACGCGCTGGTACGCCTGCTGCACGCATGAGAAAAACAAAGCTGCTGGCATAATGCTCACAAAATCCGCGTTTTGTATTGAAAATGAAGTCATCTACTGGATTATCGCCAAGTATCGGTGGAGATAATGTGTAGATGAATGGCTGGTTGCGAAACATCGATAGCGCGTTCTGAACGATCTTCTCTGGGCTATCTTGACTTTCCAACCACGATGCAGCTAATTCTCGGCTTTTTGGGTTTTGTTTTGGCGGTAATTGTAACAACAGCTTACGTTGTCTATCTTCTAGCTGGTCTGCGAGTTTGTAGCTGGTGTATGAGCTACCTGAATAGCGAATACGCGTGCGTATAGGGTCTTTCGACAGCACTTGTCTGTCACTGCTCAACTGCGTATCTGGTGGTGTGGATGAAGGAAGATCCAGCATCAATATCCAGTTACGGTTATGGGGTTCTAAGGTAACAGTGTAGTTGGTCGGGTTGCCTGTAGTTTCTAATGTCTCTGGTATATAAGTTTGTCGATTGATACGCCATGTGCGTCCATCGTAATAAGAGAGAACAGGTCCGCGCCAATAGAGCTGCTTCTGTGCTGGCGGATTTTCCTGGAACTCCACCCGAAATGCAGTAGCACCTGATAGGCTGAGCTTGTTGATGCTGCCTGGCTCCATCGAATCAGAAAGACCAGACATCCCGCTATTTGCATCTCTGGGAACACTCCATAATGGCCCCGGCATGCGGGGAAACAAGATGAAGAATACAATCATGATAGGCAATGCCTGCGCGATGATGCTACCCGCCAGTTTTGTTTTAAATCGCCAACCATAGGCATGGCTGTAATGATGAACACCAATCAATGTGCTAGTGAGCGCTAATATCGGTAATAGCATGAATGCGCCGACGGGCAGCGTTTGGCTGAATAGGAATGTATTGATGGTCAGAAAATATGCGATGAAGATGACAACGATGTAATCTCTGCGCGTGTAGGTCTCCATCAGTTTAAGCGCAAGCATCAATGCAAGTAGGGCTACGCTGGCATCTCGCCCGAAAAGCCCGTGATAAGTCACTGCGATGCCGATCGTGGCTGCAATGGTGATCGGGATGAGAATGACCAGCTTGGGTAATCCCCAAGCCTTTTTGTCTACCAGATAACGCCAACCGCCAAACCCTGCGATTAGCAGCGATACCCATAGTGCAAGATGCGAAACATGCATCGCCATGACTAATGTCAGTGACCCCAATAGCCAATGCAGGTCATTGCTTGAAGGTTTGGGCGCCGTTGTGTCGATATCTACTTTCGCCACTTAGACAATCTCCAGTAATGCGAGTGCTTGCAGGCAGGCGGCGTAATGATCTTCGCCTGTATTCGGCGGAAACTCATGCTTCGGTATACGCAAACCATAGGGTTGCCTGTCGGCATGCGCATCGATGATCCAGCGCGTCAATTGCTGGATTCGTTGCTCGCTATCTATGCCGGGGAGAGATTCCCAATCGAGCCATAAGATAGATTGTGCTTCTCCCTGAAACAGTTTGGTCAGGATACCTTGCTCGCGGGAGGATGCCTTCCAATCGACGCGTTTAGGTGAATCCCCTAATTGGTACTGGCGGTGCCCTGCAAAATCATCATCGCCCGTGCGCGCATCAAGTGAGCCCGCCGCGCCTTGATCTGGTGTGCTGGGGATAGGCACACTTTGTGATGCCGGATGCGGATATACAAGGCAGCGGCAATCAAGTTCTACATACGACCATGCGTGAAATAATCCAAGCGGAAACTCAGTAAAGAAAGTGATCCTTCCCGGGTTCAGCCAACCCCGTTTTTTTGCAGGTAGCGCCAGTTTCAGCGAGGTCTCACTGCTTGCGCCAATATCTGCATACGTTGGGATTATCTCGTTAAAGTGCGCCCCTATACTGTAGCGTGGACGCTGTTTATCTTCTTTAACCATGATCTCAAAGATAGCGTCTTCACCTGCGAATACAGGGTCTATTCTTCTGCTAGTAATGACTAAATGCGCTAGATTGCGCCAAGTATGCAGCATGGCGACAACACCCATGCCAGCTAATAGAAAGGTGAGTACGAAGCCCAAGCTAAGACTATAGTTAATCGAACCCGTGAGCATCGCGATGAGAATGACGGCAAAGAAAAGCCCATAACGTGTGGGGATGATATAGATGTGTCTGGCAGTTAAAACCGCAGGAGATTTAGAGGGTCGTGCCACCCGTAGCCATTTCTTCCAATCGATCAACTTGATTGCCATATGGCGATAGCGTAAGTGGCTATGGGATAGCCACGGCATTGAGCAAATGCGTGCCGATATCGGCTACAGCATCTGCCCTGTTCGCGGGGTGTAAACGGTGCTCGGCGATGCCAGGCAAGATCGCTTGCACATCTTCAGGTAACGCAAAATCCCGTCCATGCATTAGCGCCCATGCTTGTGCGCATTGTTTCAGCCCCAACCCAGCGCGAGGTGAAAGGCCAGCAGAGAACTTACCTGAAGTGCGTGTGTAATCCAGCAGCGCTTGCAGATAATCCAGCAGGGCATCGGAGATATGAATATCCCGTACGGCTTGTTGTAGACCGGATAAGCCATTAGCATCTATACAAGGATTGATCTTGCTGACGTTATTGCGTCCACCATTATCTTGTAGCAGTGCGCGCTCTGATTTTGCATCTGGATAACCCAGCTGTATGCGCATCAGGAAGCGGTCAAGCTGTGATTCAGGTAGCGGGAATGTACCGATATGATAGGTGGGGTTCTGCGTTGCGATCACGAAGAAGGGCTGTGGTAACTTGCGCGTTTCACCTTCCAACGTCACTTGGCCTTCCTCCATCACCTCAAGCAATGAGCTTTGTGTCTTTGGCGTCGCGCGGTTGATCTCGTCCGCAAGCAGCACATTGGTAAACACTGGCCCCGGATGAAACTTGAATGATGCTGTATTACGGTCATAAACTGATATGCCCAAGATATCCGCTGGTAGCAAATCACTGGTGAATTGCACGCGGCTGAATTTCAGCCCCAGCACCTGTGCCAAGGTATGCGAAAGCGTGGTCTTGCCCATCCCTGGCAGATCTTCGATCAATAGATGACCGCGCGCTAATATGCAGGCCAAGGCGAGCTTGATCTGCTGCTCTTTGCCCAGGATGATGCGGCTGGTCTCAGCAATGATTGTATCGGTTACATTACGCATAGAAGTTGAAGCTTTTTAAAAGTGAGTGCTTTAGTGTTAATCGTGATCGACGAACTTCGATGACCAGCGAACCAGTACGTACATGATGCCCAGCATCAAGCCAGCACCCACCCACATGGCAAGATCTATGGGGAGAAGCTCGCCTTCTTCCATCGGTACCATCACCAGTTTGCGCAATACCACGATGATCGCGACCTCTATAAATGCATCGACTTCCAGTTTGCTACCGCGAAGGTAACGAATCTCGGCAGTGATCAATGCGGATATCGACCATAACAACATCAGTGTACCCAGTGCATTCAGAAAGCCATGGACCAGATTATGGGCACTGATGGCTTGCCGCACATCCACAAAGAAAAGCCAGGTGAACATCAATACCGCAACAGCTAATGCCAAGCCGATTATGATGTGGGCAAATCCATTGAGCCAAACCATCGCACGTACCGCGTAGCGGTTGACGGCATATAGCTCACGCGGGATCAAGACTTTTTCTTTTTGAGTGGAGCGGTGAACTCTTCTCGGGGTATGTTCTGTATTCATATGTGACGCGCTCAACCTGTTTTTATTTAAATAGCGTTTTCTGGGACAGTCATTGGGATTTTGGCATTACACGGCCAGTTGTTCCAGCTTTAGTTTTATTTTTAGCATGCATATGTGGAATTTAAATCTGTTTCGATGCCTGAACCTACCAAACATATTAATATCTATATACTCACTGAAAATATAAAAACATCATCTTTGAATGATATTCAAACCCTAAGGAGATTTTATGGCTGTTGATCTATTTTCCCCGATTCATCTTGGTAGTATTTCACTAAAAAACAGAATTGCCATGGCACCACTAACCCGTAACCGCGCTGGTGAAGGAAATGTGCCTCAAGATATCAATGTTACTTATTATGCGCAACGCGCCTCTGCTGGTGTCATTATTACCGAAGCGACGCCTATTTCTGATATGGGGCACGGCTATCCGGCAACTCCGGGTATTCACTCTGGTGCGCAGATTGCTGGTTGGAAAAAAGTTACTGACGCAGTCCATGCCAAAGGCGGCAAGATCATCTTACAGTTATGGCATGTCGGGCGCATCTCACATCCTTCGTTATTGCCTGAAAATGCTTTGCCGGTTGCACCTTCTGCCATCAAGCCAGCAGGGCAGGCATTTACTTATCAAGGTTTGACAGATTTCGTTCAGCCACGAGCGCTGGCCCTAGATGAACTCCCAGCCATCGTGGCTGACTATGTGCAGGCTACAAAGAATGCATTAGCAGCAGGTTTTGATGGCGTTGAGGTACATGGTGCTAATGGTTATCTGCTTGACCAATTCTTGCGTGATAGTACCAATAAGCGTACGGACAACTATGGGGGAAGCATCGAGAACCGTGCCCGCTTGTTACTGGAAGTCGTGAAAGCGGTCGCCGACGTAGCAAGCGCTGACCGTGTTGGTGTGCGTATCTCCCCATTGAATCAGTTCAATGACATTTCGGATTCTGCCCCTCAGGTGCTTTTCAACTATGTTGCAAAAGAATTAAGCCATTTGGATATTGCTTACCTTCATGTAGTTGAAGGCAGTATGGTCGAGGGTGCTGCCATCGATTTTGATTTTTTGGCGCTTCGCAAGCAATTCAAAGGCGCGTATATTGCTAACCTTAATTACGATAAAGCGACTGGCAACGCAGCGATTGCTGAGGGTCGTGCTGATGTAATCGCTTATGGTAAAGCCTACATCGCTAATCCTGACTTGGTCGAGCGCTTTGCGCAGAATGCGCCGCTGAATGCCGCCGATCAATCCACCTTCTACGGCGGTGGTGAAAAGGGATATATTGATTATCCTGCACTTTAAATTTGTACTTTAATTTTCGTACTGTGGAATAAGCTTTCAAATAATTATCTTAAGGAAAACAATGAAAAAACCAGCTACCACCCAAGTCGCAATTGACGAAACCATCGCTAATCGCTGGAGCGGACGTGCGTATGATGCAAGTAAGCCAGTGAGCCATGACCAGGTCATTGCACTGCTGGAAGCAGCGCGCTGGGCGCCCTCATGTTTTGGTGACGAGCCTTGGCGTTTTATCGTGATGGATAAAACGACGGATGTAGCGGGTTGGCAAAAAGGTTTTGATTGTCTAGTCGAATTCAATCAAACATGGGTAAAAGACTCTCCGGTATTGCTTTTGATTACGACAAATACCTTGTTCGGCCATAACAATAAACCTAACCGTTTCGCCAGCTATGATGCGGGTGCGGCTGCTGAAAACTTATGTTTACAAGCCGCAGCACTGGGGATAATGGCGCACCAGATGGGTGGATTCGATGCAGATAAGGCGCGTAAGGTATTTGGCATTCCTGAACAGTTTGAGATTCTGTCCATGATCTCAGTCGGCTATCAGGCCGATATATCCACTGTCACTGGTGAAGCACTTGAGCGTGAAACAGCTCCGCGTAAACGCAAAGCGCTTGGAGAGGTGTTTTACAAGTCTGAATGGGAAAAACCAATCGCTTAAAGTAACGCAGCAGCTATATCTAACCTCTGCCCCTGTATTTAGGCTTCTGATAGAATAGCTGCAATTTTAATGAACTGGATATAGATCATGGCGGTTGTACAATTAACCCGTGCGAATTTCAAAGACACCATCGTCAATAACGAGATTGTGATTGTCGATTTCTGGGCACCGTGGTGTCAGCCTTGTGTGACATTTACGGATGTTTTTACTGCCGCCTCTGAGCAAAACCCTGATATCGTTTTTGGCATGGTCGATACGGATGACCAGCCAGAGATCGCTGAGTATTTTGAAGTCGAAAAAGTACCGGGAATATTGATCATTCGAGAGCAAGCTGGTATTCACGCACAGATCGGTGAGATTGGCGCACCTGCGCTGGATAAATTGATTCAATGGGCGCGTGATTTCAATATGACTGAAGTCAGGCAATATTACGCAGAAGAAGATGCAAAGATTGCTGAACAGAAATCCTGAACTTAGGATTTTTGGTAATAAAAAAAGCACATCAATTATCGATGTGCTTTTTTTATGGCTGAGCTGTTAATGTATATGGTCCATGCCATTCATATGCATGGGTGCAGTAATGTCGATGACTGGAGCAGGGGATTTAAGTGATGCTGCTGGTTTATCTGGCGTGGCGACCTCATTCCAATCGATGCGGCCTGATTCACAGATCTGCGTCACCGGAATAGCGACAGTTGCTGCTTCATCTGGTAAGCGAACCTGAATAGAGAATTCATCAAAATACTCATTTGGTAACTTACCTTCATTCCAGACAATCAGGCTTGTATCTTCTGAAATAAGCTTGCCGTGTGATTTGTAAGGCGTAGTCAGCTTGATCGTTTGGGTGCTTAGTGTCCAGCCCGGTTTAGGCATTGGTTTTGCGCCATGAATATTTTCTGGGATATGTATCTGTACCTCTTTAGTTGCTGAACCATCGCAGCCATGTGTAATTCTGAAGGTAAGCTTTTGATATGTGCCAGTGGTGCCATTTTGTGGCTCTACTACTGCATGCGCGTGAGCATTCGATATAATCAGGCTAGCTAGCGCGAGGGGCAGTAGGGTGCGTGTTGTAGATATTGTTTTCATAGAGCGAGTCTTAGAATGAGCCTGTAGTCAGAAGCTGATAAACAAAAAATGCACCGATTGCCATCATGGCATACAGGGGAAAATTGCCACGGCTTGTGTTCTTACCTTCGACTTTTCCACTTAGCCATCGGTTGAGGAGATATAAAACCGCAATGACGATGGGAATCCAGAACAGGCCAAGCGATGAATCCATCATCTTGCTTAACAATTGCCTTAATCCACCATCATCTTTAAAGAACTCGACCGATAGTCCGATCAATCCAATGAGTAAAAGCCCGAACTGAAAAATAGAGATCAATACTTTGACAAGTGAATCCGGGTGGTTCTTCTGTGCCATGGTGGTGATTCCCTTATGAACGCTTAATGTATGTTTTTACTTATGGGTTAGCGGGCAAGTATTTTTCAGGGTCTACAGATTTACCCTGACGGCGAATCTCGAAGTGCAGTTTAACCCTATCCGCATCAGTATTACCCATCTCGGAAATCTTCTGTCCTTTGCTAACCTGCTGTCCTTCTTTTACCAATACCTGATTGTTATGTGCATACACAGAAAGATAAGTGTTGTTGTGCTTGATGATCACTAATTTCCCATAGCCGCGTAGGTCAGAACCGCTGTAAATCACTTTGCCCGCGGCAGCGGCTATTACTGCCTGACCTTGTGTACCTGCAATGTCGATACCTTTGCCGTCTGAGGCGTCTGTGAATTGCGCAACCACTTTGCCTGTAGTCGGCCAGCCCCAGTTGATGCTTTCATCGCCGCCTGCTGTCGTATCTGCTTTAGGGGCCTCTTGCACGGGTTCTGTTTTTTGAACCTCTGTTTTTGGTGGATCCACTATAACTGGAGGTGCAACCACTACTGCGGCAGGTTTGGGTGTTGCTGTGGTGGTTAAGGCTTGAGCGCTATATGGTTCTTTGATTGCCTTGGGCTCATTCAACACCAATAATGCGCCAGATACTGGTTGCGATGCTTGAGGCGCTGATGTCGTAGGTGCTGGTTTTGTGCTGCCTGGGTCCATATTCAATGGCCGGATGATGACATCACCATCGGTCGTACTTTTGTCACCAGTGGATGATGGTGTTTTCAGACTTAATTGTTGGCCGATATAAATGATATAGGGCGCTACAATGTTATTAGCCTGCGCGATTTCTTTGTAGTCATAGCCATACTCAAGGCCTATGCTATAGAGCGTATCGCCTTTTTTGACGGTATAGCTGTTTGGGCGCCAGTCTTTCTCTGTCATCGCTGGTTTTGCTGCGGCTGTTTTTGCAGGTGCTGGCGCACGCTCAATCACTGGTGCAGGTCTGGTTGCAGTACATGCAGCCAGAAGTATACATAGCAGATAAACGGGGTGGAGCAGGTGTTGGTATTTCACAGTTTTATCACCCTGCATCAATTCGTTCCGCCGAGTAATGGTACAAATTTAACAGCCTCAAGCTTAGTCTGGCGATATTCTGTTTCTGTACGTTCGATTAAATACAATATCTGTTCCTCTGTGCCTACGGGGATGACCATACGACCACCAATGGCTAGCTGTTCCAATAGTTCATGCGGCACATGACTGGCTGCTGCTGTCACGATGATACCATCGAAGGGCGCCAGCTCAGGCAAGCCAAGCGTGCCGTCTGCATGTTTGACCTTGATATTGCGCATGCTTAATTTTCTCAGGTTGCCTCGTGCTTTGAGCAATAGCGGGCTAATTCGTTCGACTGAATATACTTCTTTAGCGATTTTGGATAGAACGGCAGTTTGATAGCCACAGCCTGTACCTATCTCCAATACTTTGTTCAAGGTGTTATTGGCACGCAAAATCTCAGTCATGCGCGCGACGATGTAAGGTTGCGAAATCGTCTGGCCGAAACCGATAGGTAGCGACACATCTTCGTATGCACGTGAAGATAATGCTTCATCGACAAAGATATGCCGTGCGATGCTGCCGATCGCACTTAATGTCACCTCATCTTTGATACCTTGTTCTCGCAGACGCGCCAACATACGCTCACGCGTACGTTGTGAAGTCATGCCGATTCCCCGAATTACTGTGCTCATAATGTTTTAGTTGGTCTGGTTTCTTTATATTCAGCTTGATTTAGCCTTAACCTAGCCATGTTCTTAAATTATCCAATTGATTATATTGGGTTAAGTCTACTTGTAATGGCGTGATCGATACACGGTTATGCGATACAGCATAAAAATCTGTGCCATCCCCCGCATCCTGCGCACTACCTGCTGCGCCAACCCAATAAACGGTTTCGCCACGTGGTGTTTTTGATTGTATCGCGGGTTCTGCCTTGTGGCGTTTACCGAGGCGTGTGATCGATTTTCCCTGCAATGCCTCATATGGTACATCTGGTACGTTGATATTCAGTAATACAGGTGGCGGGAAAGCATTCTTCTGGTAATGCTGCACCATCTCGACTGCGACTTTTGCGGCAGTCTCAAAATATTTTGAGTTATGGTGTGACATAGAAAATGCAAACGAAGGCACACCTAGCAAAAAGCCTTCCATCGCGGCTGCAACGGTGCCTGAGTAGATCGTATCATCGCCCATATTGGCACCATCGTTAATGCCCGAGATCACCATGTCAGGCAACTGATCCAGTAAGCCTGTAACAGCCAAGTGCACACAGTCTGTAGGGGTACCATTCACATAAAAGAAGCCATTAGGTGCCTTGCGAACTGTCAGGGGACGATCAAGTGTTAGCGAGTTACTTGCACCGCTGCGATCCCGTTCGGGGGCAACTACGACAACTTCAGCTATTTTAGAAAGATGTTCCGCCAGCATATTGATGCCTGGTGAAAAGTAGCCGTCGTCGTTGGATATCAGGATTCGCATGAGTATTGAGTGTGTGGTTTACTGGATTATAAGTGAAATATGAAGATTTTTTCGCTTACCTTTTGCTAATTGGGGCAGGCATCAGGTTTCTTATACAGGAATAAGCATTTACTGTGCCTTAACCCTCATTCTCGCGACTTGCATGCGCCATGCTGACCAAAGCTTTTCGGGCAGAGTTGGCATCGGTGGCGGGTGTTTCAAAATCAAAACGCAGGTAATGGGTATCGGCGCCATCTGTCGTGGCTTTCACATCAAAGCCGAAGCAATCTATGCCTAGCATCTCGGCTTTGGCCGCTGATATCTGCTTAAAGTGTTTGGCATAAGCAATCAGGCTGTCTTGATGGTCGGTATTCATATGTTCGACGATGCCATCTTCCTGCAAGGCAAAGTAATTTTCAGGCGGCAGCAAGTCGGATTTTGCTATCCACGAGATCTTACCGAACCCACCGATATAACGTGCATGCTCTATGTGTATGCGATAGAACGAAAAATCATGCATCTCAAAATAACTGGCAGCTTGTGGCAGGTAACGCAGATATCTTGCCTTGAGCGCAGCATCTGCATCTACGATGACATGTGCATTGCCAATGAGTGTGAGTCGCGCGTTGGCTTGCAAGTCATCGGCACCGGAAAACACCAGAAGGGATACTTTGCTATTGGTTTGGATGTTTTTAGTGTGCTCGGCAAGCGTGCTGATCAACATGATAGGCTGCCCTGTGTGATCAACTACAAAAGGTGTGACTGAGCCGAATGGGTAGCCTGCATGCTTGGCAGATACTGTTGAAAGCACGCCATGGCGGGTGCTGTATAAAAATTGATTTGCCTCTTGAGACAGATTCATGTGCGTAAATTATGCACTTAGCTTGAGTGCTGTTTCGGCGAGACGTTTACCTAGCGCGATGCAAAGCTTGCGTTCATCCTCTGTAATCGCCTTGTCATCTGATGGGCCACCGATGTGGCTTGCACCATAGGGTGTACCGCCGGATGACGTGCTGCTCAGCGCGGCTTCTGAGTATGGCAAGCCGACTATCGTCATGCCGTGGTGCATGAGCGGCAACATCATGGTCAGCAAGGTCGTTTCGTTGCCACCATGCATAGAGCCTGTAGAGGTAAAAACTGCAGCAGGTTTGCCAATCAGGCCACCTTTTAGCCAAAGTCCGACTGTGCCATCAATAAAATACTTCATAGGCGCTGCCATATTGCCAAAACGGGTAGGGCTGCCAAGTGCTAGGCCGATACACTCATCTAGGTCTTTCAGCTCTACATAAGGCGCACCACTGTTTGGGATATCTGGCTCCGTAGCTTCACAATTTGCCGAGACTTTAGGCACAGTGCGGATGCGTGCTTTCGCGCCATTCACGCTTTCTATTCCGCGTGCAATCAGCTGCGCCATCTCTCGTACGGCACCACCTTGGGAGTAATACAGGACGAGGATATCGCTCATTGTGGCATCACGCTTTTTCTCGATTTTACGAATCGGCTAAATGATAAAAGTCGATCACTACCAATCTCGCGCCACAATATCTTATGGCTGCTACGATATACACGGAAGCGGTCTATCAATGGTTCGTTGTCTGGGTCACCAGCACATACGCCGCCATGTCTCTCATAGATGCGGATATCGAAATATTCGCGGGTCTTTTCTTCAGTGTAATATCTTAGGCACTCAGGCGTTGTCCATGAGGCATATGCCTTTGAGTGGGCGATCTTCTTATCCAGATATTCGATAGCACCAGCCTCATTTAAAGTAGCAGCAGAAGCGAAAGTCGAATAAGCAAGCAATAGCAACCAACTGGTTTTAAACAATAAACGTTTCAATAACATGATGATTAGATACGCTTTGCCAATTCTGCAGCCTTGCCTGTGTAAGTGGCAGGTGTCATGTCGAGCAGCGATTTTTTGGCGTCTGCAGGAATATCAAGCGCTTGAACGAAAGCATGTAATGACTCTTTATTGATACCGCCTTTGCCTCGCGTGAGTTCTTTGAGCTGTTCGTATGGATTGGCAATGCCATAGCGGCGCATGACTGTCTGAATTGGTTCAGCCAAGACTTCCCAGTTGCTGTCTAAGTCATCTGCCAAGCGCTTGGCATTCGCTTCAAGTTTGTTCAGACCTTTTAAGCAAGAGTCGTAACCAAGCAATGTATAGCCAAAGGCAACACCCATATTGCGCAGTACGGTTGAGTCTGTAAGGTCGCGCTGCCAGCGCGAGATTGGTAACTTTTCAGCAAGATGACGCAGAATCGCATTCGCCAAGCCAAGATTGCCTTCGGAATTCTCAAAGTCAATCGGGTTGACTTTGTGTGGCATGGTGGATGAGCCGACTTCGCCTTCTTTTACTTTTTGCTTGAAATAGCCAACCGAGATATAGCCCCAGATATCTCGGTTGATGTCTATCAGGATCGTATTGATACGTGCCATAACATCATATAGCTCAGCCATATAGTCGTGTGGTTCGATCTGGATGGTGTAAGGGTTATAGGTCAGACCTAGTTTAGTCACGAATGTCTGTGCGAAACTTTCCCAATCAAAATCCGGGTAAGCTGAAAGATGGGCATTAAAGTTACCGACCGCGCCATTGATCTTGCCTAGAATCTCATTCTCGGCCAATTGCTTACGCTGACGACGCAAACGATAAACGACATTCGCCAGCTCTTTGCCTACTGTAGTGGGTGAGGCCGTTTGTCCATGTGTGCGTGAAAGCATCGGCGCATCGGCTAGCTCTTTAGCAAGCTCAGTGAAGCGGGTGATTAGCTTGTCCAGCATTGGCAATATTACGTCCTGACGCGCTGCTTGTAGCATCAATGCATGAGATAGGTTATTGATATCTTCAGAAGTACAGGCGAAATGGATGAATTCACTTACGGTGCGAATCTCGCTATTGCCGTCAAAACGTTCTTTCAACCAATATTCCAAAGCTTTCACGTCATGATTCGTTCTGGCTTCGATCGCTTTGACTTGTGATGCTTCAGTTTCGCCGAATTCCTTGATCGCGTTATCAAGCTCTTGTTGCGTGGCAGCGCTGAAAGCGGCAATCTCTTTAAGAGCCGGTTCTGCAGCGAGTGCCTTTAGCCATTCGACCTCGACAAGTGCGCGGTAGCGTATCAGGGCATATTCGCTGAAATATGGGCGTAGAGGGTCAAGCTTTCCTTGATAGCGACCATCAAGCGGTGAAAGTGCATTAAGCGCGGTAAGTTCCATCAAAAACCTTTGTTCGTAAGTTGCATGAATTGCTAATTTGGAATTTTACCCTACAACGCAGATTGTAAAAAATTTAGCTGCATTGTATTAATCTGGAGGACAATGATTGCACCAAGCTGGAGCAAAGAACTTTTCACATGCCCAAAACTCTATCTATAGTGGATTCATTTTTCTCACGTATGTGGATGGGGCGCATTGCCTTGAATACCCTGACTCGCTCTTTATTATCTATATGCCTTATCATGCCCAGCCTTTCATTCGCGAATGAGGCGGAGCAATATCCCAGTGTTGCAGACAATATTGCGGCAATGGATAAAGACCATGACGGCATCGTGACTGTGTATGAGGTGCGCGCTTTTATCGAGAGCAAGCATGGCAAGAACTACCAAAAAAAGGTGTTAGATGACATGGAGTCATCCGCCAAAGGCAAGAGTTGCGCGACGCCATTTGCCCAGTCTTTTTACTGATTTAGCGCATTTTAGGCACGTTCGTTGCGTGCAATCTCATGTATTCCATTTCACGCGCAATCTGTGCGCTGTATAATCTTAACCTACACTCAATAGTTGATTGAATCTTATGCTGATAGCCTACCGTGAACATGTTGCAGAGCGCGCAGCGCTTGGCTTGCCACCACTTCCTTTAACCGCTGAGCAAGTCGCACTGCTTGTCGATCTGCTGAAGAACCCACCTAAAGGTGAAGAAAGCACGCTGCTTGAGCTGTTACAAGACCGTATTCCTGCTGGTGTGGATCAGGCTGCTTATGTAAAAGCGGCATTTCTTGCAGATATCGCTAAAGGTGAAGCTACTTCGAGCCTGATCTCTCCATCTAAAGCGGTTGAACTGCTGGGTACGATGTTGGGTGGCTATAACGTGCAGGCTTTAGTTGGCTTGTTAGATAGCCCTGTGGCGGCTGAAGTAGCCACTGCACTTTCACATACGATTCTCATGTTCGATGCGTTTCATGATGTTGCTGAAAAGATGCAGGCTGGCAATCCACACGCTAAAAAGCTAATCGATTCATGGGCGAATGCTGAGTGGTTCACTAACCGTCCGGCATTGCCCAAAGAGATTCGCGCTATCGTATTCAAGGTGCCGGGTGAGACGAATACCGATGATCTTTCACCAGCACAAGAGGCGTGGTCGCGTCCTGATATCCCGTTGCATGCCAAAGCGATGCTTGTGAGCAAAATGCCTGATGGTTTGCAAACGATCGAGACATTAAAGCAAAAAGGTTTACCACTTGCTTATGTGGGTGATGTGGTCGGCACAGGCTCTTCACGTAAATCAGCGATCAATTCCGTGCAATGGCTGATGGGCGATAATATTCCGAATATTCCAAATAAACGTACTGGCGGTATCGTACTTGGTGGCAAGATCGCACCTATCTTCTTTAACACGGCTGAAGATTCGGGCGCTTTGCCTATTCAGTGTGATGTCTCAAAAATGGAAACTGGTGATGAGATCGTCATCTATCCATATGAAGGTAAAGTATTGAATGCGCAAGGTGAGACTATTTCCAGCTTTAATCTTGCACCATTGACTATGCCGGATGAAGTGCGCGCTGGTGGTCGTATTCCGCTGATCATTGGTCGTGGTTTGACTGGTAATGCGCGGCAATTGCTTGGGCTGCCACCTTCAGAATTGTTCATTAAACCAATCGCCCCGAAAGACACCGGCAAAGGTTACACGCTGGCGCAAAAAATGGTGGGTCGTGCATGCGGCTTACCTGAGGGTGTAGGTGTTCGTCCGGGTACTTACTGTGAACCCAAGATCACTACTGTTGGCTCTCAAGACACCACTGGCGCCATGACCCGTGACGAATTGAAAGAGCTAGCCTGTTTGGGTTTTAGCTCCGATTTGGTCATGCAAAGCTTCTGTCATACAGCGGCTTACCCTAAGCCAGTCGATATCAAGTTGCAACATACTTTGCCTGAGTTCATGTCCAGCCGTGGCGGAGTTTCGTTACGTCCGGGCGATGGCGTAATCCACTCTTGGCTGAATCGTTTGATCTTGCCTGATACGGTCGGTACAGGTGGTGATTCGCATACCCGTTTCCCCATTGGTATTTCGTTCCCGGCAGGGTCTGGCTTGGTCGCCTTCGCTGCTGCAATGGGCGCTATGCCACTTGATATGCCTGAATCTGTACTGGTGCGCTTTAAAGGCGAGATGCAACCAGGCATCACACTGCGCGATTTGGTGAATGCTATTCCCTATGCGGCTATCCAGAAAGGTGATCTCACTGTTGGCAAGCAGGGCAAAAAGAACATATTCAATGGTTGCATTCTGGAAATCGAAGGTTTACCTGATCTCAAGGTCGAGCAGGCGTTTGAATTCGCTGATGCTTCCGCCGAACGCTCGGCTAATGGATGTACTGTGCACTTGAATAAAGAGCCTGTCATCGAGTTCTTGAATTCTAATATTGTGCTCATGCAAAACATGATCGATAACGGCTATGAAGATGCACGTACTTTGCAACGCCGTATTGCCTCTATGCAGACATGGCTTGAAAAGCCTGAGCTATTGCAGCCTGATGCCGATGCAGAATATGCCTATGTGCTAGAGATTGACCTGAATGAGATCAAAGAGCCATTGGTCGCTTGCCCGAATGACCCGGACGACATCAAACCCTTGTCCGCTGTTGTGGGTGATAAGATCGATGAAGTCTTTATTGGTAGCTGCATGACCAATATCGGCCACTATCGCGCTGCAGCCAAAGTGCTTGAAGGTGCTGGCAGTATTCCAACACGTCTGTGGATCGCACCGCCAACCCGTATGGATGAAGGCCAGTTGCGTGATGAAGGGGTCTATTCTGTATTTGGTGTTGCGGGTGCGCGTACCGAAATCCCCGGTTGCTCGCTTTGTATGGGTAATCAGGCGCGCGTTGCCGATAAGGCCACAGTGTTCTCGACCAGCACGCGTAATTTCGATAACCGTATGGGTAAGGATGCGCGTGTCTATCTTGGTTCTGCAGAGTTGGCGGCAGTTTGCGCACGATTAGGTCGCATGCCGACTCCGCAGGAGTATCTCGATACAGTGGGCGACAAGTTGAGTAAGAATGCAGACAGCATTTACAAATATCTTAACTTTGACAAAATGCCTGAGTACACAAAGAAAATCATCCCCATTGCTGAGGTCGTTGCTTAAAAGCAAGAAGGTTGAAAGTTGTGCAGATAAAGGTCGTGAAATACGACCTTTATCTTTGGTAGTTGTAACGTCGATTGTCCATTCTAAATATTGGACGGTATCTGCCGTTAACCTATCGATGGAGTTGAATCGTTTCACACATTGTATTTATAGAATTTATATCGTAGTAGTGCTGGGAGTTACAGCGTGAAGAAGAGTCTATTTTTTCGTATCTGTTTGACCTTAATGCTGGCATTGTGTTTTAGCCATGAGCTGTTAGCCGCTACCGAAAACCTACCCGCAGGTAAGCTAAAAGTCGTGAATGGCAATGTGCAGATTGTTCGGTCTGGACAGTCAATGTCTGCAAAAGTAGGTGACTATTTAAATGCGTTAGATGAGATAGTGACTGGTCCCAATAGTAGTGCTGGCATCACCATGCAGGACGATACGCTGATGAGTATGGGGCCCAATAGCCGACTTGCGCTGAACCAATATGCCTATGATCCCGTGACCAATGAAGGCAAGCTGGATGCTTCGCTCATCAAAGGCGCTTTGCGGTTTATCTCTGGCATTATCGGTAAGACTTCTCCTCGCTCTGTAGCCATACGTACACCAGTTTCGACCATTGGCATACGCGGTACTGACTTCATTGTCGAGGTGCCTGATGGTCAGTAAGCGTAATTGGCTATGCATTTTTACATCGATACTAGTCGTTGCTGGTTGTGCAACACCTGAAAGAATCGTGCTTTTGCCGCAGGCCGATGGCAAACCAAGCGCTGTGATTGTGGAGTCCCGAGCTGGTAAGGTCGTATTAGATAAACCATATGCCATGGCTGATGTTTCCAGCAGTAGTATCAAGCCCGGAGCGACCAATGCAGCAGCGGTTAATGAGCGATATGCCGATATCCAAAAATCCATGCCGCCCAGACCAACGATCTATACGCTTTACTTTATCTTGGGCACAACAAAGCTGACAGCTGAATCTAATGCCCAACTGGATTCGATTCTTGAACAAATGAAAAAGATACCAGCGGCTGATGCCATTATCGTCGGCCATGCGGATATGGTGGGCACCGATGCTGTGAATGACAAGTTATCTAGAGACAGAGCTGAGTGGGTCAAGAATCTGCTGATCAAGAAAGGCATCGATATCGATCACGTGGAAGCCGTAGGGCGGGGGAGCCGTGAACCTTTAATCCCGGCAAAGCGTGGTGTGGAAGAGCCAAAAAATCGACGTGTCGAGATCAGGGTCAGGTGATTGCTCGACTCAAAAAAACATAATAAAAAAGCCGCTGTTGCGGCTTTTTTATTAATACGAGAGTGTTTAGTGTTTGCTATCTGAGTGCGTCATCAGCTTATCTATCCATGCGATAGAGATAGCAGATGCCACGAATGCCATATGAATCACGGTTTGCCAGATCAGCACTTTTTCATCCAAATTTGGCGCATTGATGAATGTTTTAAGCAAATGAATCGACGATATACCAATGATCGCAGTCGCTAGCTTAACTTTTAGCAGATTGGCATTCACATGAGACAACCAATCAGGCTCATCAGGATGGCCTTTTAGATTAAGGCGAGAAACAAAAGTCTCATACCCACCGACGATCACCATGATAAGCAGGTTGGAAATCATCACCACATCGATTAACCCAAGTACGATCAGCATGATATCCGCCTCATGCATGTCAGGTACTTTTTGCACTAGGTGAATCAGCTCCACCATAAAGTGGAATACATAGACGCCTTGCGCGATGATCAGGCCAAGGTAAAGCGGCACCTGTAACCAGCGGCTACCGAATAATATGGCGCTCATCGGGCGCGTAGCGTATGAGAATGTCGTGTTCTTTTCTTGCATCGAGTAGTTTCCTTTTTATACGAATCTTTTAATCAGTTTATCAGCGCTCGGTTGACCTTAGGGTATCTGGCTTTCCAGTTTAAAGCTTGCGCTATCATCCAGCCCAAGCTTCTTTTGAAGGTAAGGCATCGCTTCCGCAAGCGTTGCGGGTAATGTCCACGGTGGGTTAATAATGAACAGGCCACTGCCATGCATGCCGAATCCTTCAATAGATGGGGATTGCACAGTCAGCGATACATTAAGCCAGCTTTTGAGTTGGAGCTTGGCAAGCTGTGTCAGCATTTGAAGAGGTTCAGGCCGTTGTAACAAGGGATACCAAATGATGTAAGTGCCAGTCGCGAAGCGTTGCAGGCTTTCCTTGATCGAGGTGACTACGCGTTGGTAATCCTGCTTTTCTTCATATGGCGGGTCGATCAGCACAACGGCACGCCGTGAAGGTGGCGGTAATAGTGCTTTGATCCCAGCAAAGCCATCTTCAGTCTCAATCATGACTTTACGGCCAGCCTGCTTGAAGTTCTGCAGCAATATCTTGCTGTCACTTGGATGTAGTTCAAAAAGCCGCATGCGGTCTTCATTGCGAATAAGCATTTCTGCGACCAACGGCGAGCCGGGGTAATATCGTAAATGCCCGTCCGGATTGATCTTCTTTACCAGCGCGACATACTCTGAAAGTGCTGTGGGCACATCATCAGCATCCCAAAGTTGGCTGATGCCACCACTGAACTCTTCGTTCTGCGTAGCATACCCTTGGTTCAGGGAGTATTTCCCGGCGCCCGCATGCGTATCGATATACCAATATGGTTTATCTTTTTCTGAAGCGTACGACAAGACTTGCATCAGCACGAAGTGTTTGAGCACATCGGCATGGTTGCCAGCATGAAAGGCGTGGCGGTAACTTAACATTGATCAGGTTTTTCTTTATTTTGGTTTAAAGCTTAATTTGAGGGTGGACTCTTGTTTTAGGTAGATAGTTGGCTTTTGATTATTCGATGACACCACAAGCTAAACGAGCACCGCCACCACCGAGTGGTTTTGGCGTGTCGCTATAGTTATCTGCCCCCTCGTGGATGATCACGGCATGTCCAATTAGGTCTGCTACTTTAAGATGTGGCGCAAGCAATGCACGTGTGGCACTGCTATCTTCTTTGAATTCAAGTGCGGGCAGGTCGCCTTTATGCCCAATACCGTCCGGGCCTTCATGTTTGCTTGTTTTTAACGGGTCAAAATGACCGCCCGCAGCTAAACCTGCTGTCTTCTTGCCGTCTTTCTCAGCAACGTCACAACTGGCTTTTTCGTGAATATGAAAGCCATGCAAGCCTGGAGCAAGCTCGCCCAAGTCAGGGTCGATCACCAATCCTTTATCGCTATCGGAGAATTTGACTGTACCGATAATCTTGCCAACACCTACATCGCTGATCGCATTGATGACGACTATCTTTTCAGCAGCAAAGGCAGAACTACTTGCCAGTAATGAAGCAATGATCATTGCATGCGTGATTTTCATGTCTGACTCCTAAAATCGAATATGGTTAACTGCATTATAAAGGCTTGAGGGGATGCTTTTGCATAAATCATGATGGGTTGGTCAACCGAATCACCCTATGGTTCGTTTTAGAAGCAGCCATGTGGCCTATTCAATCAGGAGAATTATCATGAATTTTAAGAAAGCGGTAGCGCTGATCAGCGTGTTGGGTTTGTTCGGTTTTGGTTTAGCGCATGCTGATGAAGGACATGAAGGCCGTCGTGGTATGGATCTTGGTGCCAAGGCTGATACGAATAAAGATGGAAAGATCAGTTACGATGAATTCCGCGCTGCTCAAGAAAAACGTAGTGCCGAGCAATTTAAACGCCTTGATACCAATGGCGATGGCTTTATCGATAAATCCGAACAAGATGCCATGCGTAAGAGAATGGAAGAGTTCCGCGATAGAAAGCAAGATAACTGATCGCTTATAGTTGTGATGACAGACTAGAAAAATCGATAGTTTGTTTATGTCAAAAAGGCATATACAAAATAAAGCAGGCAAATGCCTGCTTTTTTGTTGTGCTGAGTAGAGGCTGACTGCTAGCATAGGTGCTATATGGCACATAACCACACACACGATCACGCGCATACCCACGACCATGCGCACACAGCGCAAGGCACATTATTGTGGCCTTTGTTGCTTACACTCGGTTTTGCCATCATCGAGGCGATAGGCGGCTGGTATACAGGCTCGCTCGCATTGTTTGGTGATGCAGGGCATATGTTCTCCGACTCCGCGGCCTTAGCGTTGGCGAGTCTGGGTGCGTGGATGGCGAGCAAGCCTGCCTCACAACGTCATAGCTATGGGCTGATGCGGTCTGAGGTGATTGTGGCATTCCTCAATGGTCTATTCATGCTAATTGTTGTGATTGCCATCGTGTATGAGGCAATACAACGTATACAAGCGCCGCAACCTGTGCAAGGTGCAGAGGTCATGCTGATCGCGATTGTTGGCTTGGTGATTAATCTGATCGTTGCCAGAAAATTGCACCAGCATCAGACCAGCATTAATCATCGTGCTGCTTTCCTGCATGTGATGGGTGATCTTTTGGGATCTATCGCCGCTATCGTGGCGGGCGCTGTGATCTATTTCAGCGGTTGGTTATTGATCGATCCGATACTTTCGATATTGATCTCCGTGTTGATCTTTATATCCACGATTAGGTTACTGCGGGAAGCCTTGCAAGTCTTGATGGAGGGTGTGCCAGCACATATCGATCTGCAAGAGGTCACGCATGCCTTATCTCATTTGCCTAACGTGCATGAGGTGCATAGCCTGCATGTATGGGCACTATCATCTGAAGTAACGGCACTTTCTGCACATATCGTGCTGGCTGATATGCAGGCATGGCATCCTGTGTTGAAAGATGTACGTCATTTACTGCATGAAAAATTTAATATTGGGCACATCACCTTGCAACCGGAGAGTATCGATGCACTCAATCAAGGTGAGGTGGGTTGCTGGCTCACGCATAAAGAGGATGCTAGTGCGCATCATCACCAGCGCCATTTACACAAGCATTAAGATAGAGCAACCATAAAAGAAAGCAGCCATAAGACTGTTTTTGTGACGTAGTATCAATTTGGGAAAAGGAGAAAAAGATGCCATACGTGAGTATCAAAGTCGCAGGCTCATTAACACGTGAGCAAAAAGCCAAAATCGCCGAAGAGGTTTCCGATACGCTTGAGCGCATCGCTAAAAAGCCAAAGTCTTATACCTACATCACGTTCGAAGAGATTGCTGGTGAGAACTGGGCTGTAGAAGGAAAATTGCTGGATAGTTGATTGGTAGTATGTTTGACCCTAAACCGTATTTAAAGACGCTCCCCAAGCTTCCTGGCGTGTATCGCATGATCAATGCGCAGGATGAGGTGATCTATGTAGGCAAGGCGCGCGACCTGAAGAACCGCGTGTCTTCCTACTTTCAAAAGAATCTGCCTAGCCCGCGCACACGCATGATGGTTTCTAATATCGCGCGTATCGAGACCACAGTGACACGCTCAGAAGCCGAAGCCTTATTGCTTGAGAACAACCTCATCAAGAGCTTCATGCCACGATACAACGTACTGTTTCGTGATGATAAATCTTATCCTTATATCGCATTGACGGGCGATGCCTATCCTCGCCTAGCATTCCATCGTGGCGTGCAGCGTAAGGGCAGCAACTATTTCGGGCCGTTTCCCAATGCAGTCGCTGTGCGTGACAGCATTCAATTATTGCAAAAGGTCTTCCGGCTACGCACCTGTGAAAATACAGTATTTGCCAATCGTTCACGCCCATGTCTTTTATATCAGATCGAACGATGCACTGCGCCATGCGTAGGTTATATCTCCGAAGACGATTACCAGCATGATGTGACGCATGCGACTTGGTTCTTGCAAGGGCGTGAGCAACAAGTCATGGATGAGCTTAGCGAAAAGATGATGAAAGCGGCTGAGACGCAGGACTATGAAGGCGCTGCTATATATCGGGACCGCATGCAAAGCTTACGGCAGGTGCAGGCCAAGCAGTTCGTTAGCGACTTTAATGTGAGCGATGCCGATGTGATTGCCTGCGCGGAGTTGCAGGGCCAGCATTGCGTCAATCTGGTCATGATTCGCGGCGGCCGCCAGCTCGGTGATAAGAGTTTTTTCCCTAAGAATGCAGATGGATATGAAACGCCAGCATTGGTTGAGGCCTTTCTTGAGCAGCACTATGTCGGCATCACCATGCCCCCACTTATCATCGTCGGGGTCGAGATCGAATCCGCAGCGCTTGAAGAAGTGTTTAGCGAGCAAGCCAACAGAAAAGTGCGCATCAATACCAACCCGATTGGTGACAAACGTGTATGGTTGAAGATGGCGCAAACAAATGCAGAGCTGGCGTTACAGCAACGCTCTGCCCAACAAGCCAACCAGCACAGTCGATTACTTGCATTGCGCGAAGCGCTTGATCTGGCAGATAGCACAGAGCGCATCGAATGTTTCGATATCAGCCATACGATGGGTGAAGCTACCGTAGCTTCCTGCGTCGTTTTTGATAAGGGTGCGATGCAGAATTCCGAATACAGACGCTACAACATTACTGGCATTACTCCTGGCGACGATTATGCGGCAATGCGTGATGCTTTAACCAGACGTTATAAGAAGATCGCGGCAGGTGAGGGCAAGTTGCCAGACCTCGTATTCATCGACGGTGGCAAGGGACAGCTCGGTGTGGCGGTAGAAGTCATGCAGGAAGTCGGCTTACCTGATATCCTCTTGGTCGGTATCGCCAAGGGCGAAGAGCGCAAACCGGGTCTGGAACAACTGTTCTTCCCTGATCGAGCTGATCCTATTGGCTTAAAGAAAGATAATCCCGGCCTGCACTTGTTACAGCAGATTCGAGATGAGGCACACCGGTTTGCGATTACAGGGCATCGTGCCCGACGCGCCAAGGCACGTATGCATTCATCGCTTCAGGATATCGCAGGTATCGGTGCTAAGCGGCGTCAAAAATTGCTGACCCATTTTGGTGGGTTGGATGGTGTTAAAAATGCAAGTGTTGATGAACTTGCGCAAGTAGAAGGCGTCAGCCCAGTGTTGGCAGAGAAAATTTATCAGGAGCTTCATTAATGCTGTGGAATATCCCAAACAGCCTCACTATGTTGAGAATACTGCTTATCCCCGTGTTCGTTGGTATATTTTACCTGCCTGTGGATATGCTGCCTAAGCACTGGGTCAATCTTTCAGCTACGCTTGTCTTTGCATTTGCTGCTGTCACAGATTGGCTGGATGGATATCTTGCCCGCGCACTAAATCAGACATCGTCTTTCGGTGCGTTTCTCGACCCTGTGGCTGATAAACTCATGGTGGCCGCTGCACTGATTGTATTAGTCGAGATTCAGCGGCTTAACGGTCTGTGGGGAGCTTCTATCGCGTTGATTATCATTGGTCGCGAGATAGCCATTAGTGCCTTGCGTGAATGGATGGCGGGTGCCGGCGAGCGCGGCAGTGTTGCCGTAGCATTTATCGGCAAAGTGAAGACGGCCGCACAGATGACCGCCATCTTGTTCTTGCTGTATTACGATCCAATTGGCGCAATCAATGTAAAATTTATCGGTGAGATATTAATCGCGATCGCCGCGATTTTGACATTGCTATCAATGGCTTATTATCTTAAAGCAGCTTGGCCCCGTATCAGTCTTAAATAGAAGGCGCAATCCGGCCTTGACACAGGGCTGAAAATCCTTAAAATGGCGCCTTCTTTCGATGCGGGAATAGCTCAGTTGGTAGAGCGATACCTTGCCAAGGTATAGGTCGCGAGTTCGAGTCTCGTTTCCCGCTCCAAATATAAAAAAGGGAAGGCATCATCAGATTGCTTTCCCTTTTTTGCTACACCATCCCCGTGATGGACGACGGCGCGATAGCAAAGCGGTTATGCAGTGGCCTGCAAAGCCATCTAGACCGGTTCGACTCCGGTTCGCGCCTCCAAGACCTTGTCTTAATTCAATGAATCCTCTTAGATCACGCTGTTGAATTTTTATTTAAACGCAAATGTTTTGCGAGCAACAGATGCGATTGGGTTAGCAAATACCACTGTTAAAATCAGCAGCAATATCAAGACCCCTAACATCAGCAATATCGATGAGCGCAAAGTATCCATCGCGCTGCCTAGTACATTCTTCGCTGGTACAACAACGCCAAAGTAATCCGAGTTTTTATTACCTCTATCTAACTGGTAAACATAAGACAGATAGGTATCGCCATTATTACTAAAGAGTCGGGAGGTATTTAGCGACTGCTCATGGCTGGTTGTATTGATCAATTCTGGATATGGGACTGTCATGATCTTTTTGCTCATTGTGGTATCTAGCGTACTCAGCCATTTATGTCTTAAATGGTCTTTATATTCAGGCTCAATGTTCTTGATCGCCATTTCTAATAATGGGCCAAGTTCGCGCAAACGATTGGTAACCAGAAAGTGAAAATTCTTGGGGATATTGGCATTGCCTGTATCTACCATCTCAACATAGCTCAAGCCTTCAATAAAGTAGCGGTTAGCCATGAAATGCAGAATCACCGATGCATCCATTGTGGCATCAGCGTTACCATCGCGTACTGCTTCAAGCGCAGCTTTGGATGAGCTGACCTCTAGAATTTTGATGTCAGGATAGCTTGTATGAAGGGCTTGAATACTTGCCCATCCTTTAGGAATCGCTATGGTTTTGCCTTTCATCTCAGCAAGAGATGCTGGTGTATCCTCTCCATCACGAAATGCCAGTCCAATCGGTAGATTAGCGATCGGGGCGCTCAGATAGCCATTGGTACTATTTTTATTTGTCTCTGCAATCGGTTGAAGAATGTCGACTTTATCCTGCTCGAACTTCTCCATCAAACCTGTCCAGCTATAACCATTAATGAACTCGATCTGCAAGCCAAGCTTCGCTGCGGCGAGTTTTAAAAGGTCGACTGTATATCCTTGTGGGTCGCCAGCGACTGAGAAATCCAGCGGTGGCCAATCCTGTTCGTTGGATATCTTAACTGAGCCTAGACTATCAATATATTGGCGTTGAGAGTCTGGTAACTTCATTGGTTTTATAGGGGCGAATACTTGTTCATCCCCCTCAGACTTGTTGCGGTTTGAAGCGAGTATTTCACCTGACGCTTTGTAAAGATAAACCTCACCTTGGCTACTCAACGGCTGTTTGTTTAAATAGTTGGCTAGTGCTTCTAGTGGGGTATCGATACCAAGTACGGTATCTTCATCCGGCAGTTTGATAGAATATGTTTGCCCCGGTATTTGAGGAAAACTGAAAATATAGGGCGATGTTTTGTTGATCGTATCTGTATGCGCATCGTTGAACCACGGACGTGATCTTGCATCGTAGTTACTTGGTTCATATCGGCTGGTGCGGAGCTGTAAGTGGTTGTCTAGAAAGTCTAATTGCTTGACCCGTTTGCCATTAAGCGGATAAATGCGGTTAACTACCCAATGATCTTTGTCTTGGGCCTTAAGGTATTCGCGCATCGCAGGATTGTTATCTAGGCTGATCACCTCATAAAAGTCACCATTTGAGAATCCAAGATAGATGTTGTAGAAAGCAGGGTTAGATAACATTGCATTCGCGAATAGCTCCGTGATCTTGGCTGATGCCCTATTGTCGACTTTTAGGTCAGTATATTTTGATAATGTCTCTGCAAGCTGTTTGGCGCGTTGTTCTCTGATATCGATAAAATCATCGACATCTTTTGCAGCTAATTGGTAGCTGGATAAAGCAGTTTTGATCGCGGCATTACGGTTCGAATAGTATTGAATACCGATAATAAGGCTGGCTATGATGGCCGCAGCAGGTAATACGGTTAAGATGGCAAAAGTCCGATTGGATGCGCTTGGATGATTTCTCGCTGAAATATCAGACACCGTATTCCCCTAAATCAAGATTGATAACACTTACATTGTTATTTTCTCTGACTATATAAGAATTTTATTCTGCTGTGAATCTTATTCCAATCTCGTCAGATAATAATACGATAAAGCATAAAAACGATATTTTGGAAGGGCAGCTTGAATGCGCAGATAGCGCGCGTTTATGTAGTCAATTAGATGCTGAGAGAGGGGTTAGTGCGCCTAATCTATATCGGCAGAGTCACACTAGGTCAATGACGACTCATCGGCTTGTCATATCAAGCTTACTGCCTTATTCACTGCACTAACGTTTCTATTTTAGCGCATCTATTCTAGCCTTAGCCATTCATATTGATTTGATGGATATCGCACATATCTCAGTAGATCTTGGGCGGGAGCAAAGTCAATGTAGTCGGTGGCGCTAACCTCATAAAATCTCTCAGTGATTTTTTAATGCAGCATTTTTGTTTTCTTATTATGGGCTACACCATTTTTAATCCATTTTATGAACCCATAGGCTTGCATCAGCTTACTGATAAAATAACTCTGATTAAAATAGCGGCCGGACTCTTTTCTCTAGCGCTGTTTCAGCTCAAATCTCTATACATAAAGGTTTTATGTGCGACTAGTCTATATTTCTGTGTCATTGGTAGTGCTCGTTTGTACCTTGCTTAGCGTTCTATATCTCGATTACCCCTTAGCTAGCTGGATTGAGACTCATATCAGGAGCCAAGGCGTATTCCGGCTATATACCTCTAATCTGCCCAGCCATCTTTTTGTTTTTGTTGTCATTGTGTCTAGCCTGAGTTTAGCTGGCTACCTTTGGTTGACCCTGCAAGCCAAGAAAAACAAGCATCGACTATTTTTCTTGGTTACGGCCCTTGTATTGCCATGCGCATATTTAACCAAGACCTTACTGAAACTGGCATTCGCAAGAATAGAAACACGGTTATGGTTATCTCACCCTAATATCCAAGCACCCCACTGGTTTAATTTTGATCATATGGGTTTCGATAGTTTTCCATCGGGGCATATGCTTGTTTTTACAACGCTCTTTCTATCTTTCTGGCATTTTTACCCGCAATATCGCTGGCTATACTTGTTTTCATGGCTTGGGTTAGCAGTCGCATTGCTCTTGACGAATTATCATTTTCTCAGCGATATCATCGCTGGCGCATGGGTTGGTTGCCTTGTTTACTATGCCATACATTCAATCCTTACCAATCGACGATTTAATAATGGAGTCTTGAAAACAGGCTGAATCTATTGGTCAAAACAATCGAGTCAGTGTTAAAATACGTCCCGCTGAACATTATGGTGTCTTGGTTCCAAGCCACTTTCTATATTTTCTGCAATCGTGTTGCCCGGGTGGTGAAATTGGTAGACACAAGAGACTTAAAATCTCTCGCTCGCAAGGGCGTGCCGGTTCGATTCCGGCCCCGGGCACCAATAAAATCAAAGACTTAATCTTAAGTCGCTAAGTTGTAAAGATTCCTAGTGTCAACCAAGTGTCAACGGATTGAACCTTATACTTTTTTGAGGGCATTCCGCATGATAAAGTGCGGCTATACATATCCGATTGTTAGTTTTTGATAGGGGTTCGATTGTCGTTTTCGCATGTACTTCTAACTATCTCACTTCTTTGTGCTGCTTTAGATGCTTCTGCAGGCCTTCCCTATATGTCTAAGACCATTTCATGGGATGAAGATGTGCTACTTGCAGATGGACATCTATTATCGATTCATAGAACCGCTACTCATGGGTCCGATATATGGGGAAATTCTGGTGATGGGGTATTAAAAGAACAAACGATTAGATTCGTATATGAGGGTAAAAAGGTCAAATGGGAGAGTGAAGAAACATCGCCTGTAGTTTATATGCCTGAAATACTTGGATTTATTAATGGCATGCCTATCTTGGTATTTCCCATCCAGCGTTGGGAAATGTGCAAAAGATTCGATTACCCGCAAGAGGGCTTGGTTGCTATGGGCTATAAAAATGGACGCTGGTCGAGAATCGAGTTTTCATCTTTACCCAAAGATCTTAAAGTGAATCTACTGCGTAGTATGCATGCGATTAAATATTGGAAAGATTATCAGAGCAGAAGGATTACGATATCAGATAAACAGAAGCTAGAGGACAGTGCAAGTGGATGGGGGTCGACTCAACAGGGCCAGTCTTTGTTGGAGTCTAGTGGTTTTCATGCTTCTGGTAGAGACGCTTGCGCTCAGATACACCCATTATATGATCAAGGATTTGAGGATTCTAAGGCCGAGAATGCCATAGCAGAGATGAATGCTCGATCTATTGATGCTGAGATACAGTCCTTATCATCCACGCCGGAAACGATATCTTCAGATGATTTTCGTAAAGCAAAAGGTACATGGACAGGCGTAGGGTATTTAGGAGCAAGTTGTAGTGAGACTGTAGATAAGATTGAGCAGCTTGGCCAATATCGTGATAACGGAGGGTGGAGCCTAGTTGGCTTCACACTTATTTTAAAGAATGGTACTCGGATTCCGTTTCAGCAACCCGAGATTAAACCTATGCAAGCTCCAGCAGCATTAGAGACTGTTATCTGTGATAAAAGCATTATATATACAGTAAAGCGACAAAGCAGGTTTGAATTGATGGTTCACCGTTTATCGTTAACTGGAAAATCGAAAGATGCATTGCAGATAAAACTACACCCGACAATGTTTTTCGTAGAGGGAAAATGGCCGACTGTATGGGAGGTTTCCTTATTGAATGACCAGTTGGATATCGTTCTCGGCACTTACTCTTACCAAAGTACGGCAAATCGTGGGGGTATTCTTGAGCAAAAGGTGAACTACTCTGTTAGGTTACCGGCACCTTAAGCTCAAAGATCACATAAGCGCTGCAATGGGATTATATTTTTTCGCTTCTAGCATCTGATCAGGAGCCAGATGTGCATATCGCATAGTCATCGCTAAAGTTGAATGCCCCAGTAATCTTTGCAGGACTAGGATATTTCCCCCATTCATCATGAAGTGACTAGCGAATGTATGTCGCAAGACATGTGACATCTGACCCTCAGGTAAGACTAATCCAGATCTCTCGATACTCTTCCTGAATCGACCATAAGCAGATTTGAACAATCGCCCTGTAAAACTCTTATTTGCTACAGCGTGAACCTCGGTTATCAACTCATCAGAGACTGGAATGGATCTATTCTTTCCGGACTTTGTTTTACTCAGATGTATCTGGCCATCACGAATTTGACTGATATTCAATTGTTCAGCCTCACTCCAGCGTGCACCAGTCGATAGACATATCTTTGTTATCAATAAAGCGTCACCAGATAATGAGTCAAGTAATAGCTTTATCTGCTCTAACGTCAGATAAGAAAGCTCTCGCTCCTCTATCTTGAACTGACGTATCTTCGCTAAAGGGTTATCTCTCTTCCATTGCCCCAAGCGTTTTAGCTCATTGAATACTGCTCTAAGGTATGCATGGTCGCGATTGATGAAATTAGGGGAAATGCCTGCTTCAAGACGTTTGCTCCGATAAGTGGAAAAATCTTCTGCGGTAAATTTATCAGCCGTAGGATTACCTAGTGCCGCACAAAGGTTTTTTAACTTGCGAAGAGTGTTCTTAGCCTTTAGCTGTTGCCCATGATGTTGCTGCCAAATATCGACTAAGTCTGATAAACGTCGCGTATCTCGTTTCTGGGGCTGCCATTCATGAGATTGATTGATCTGTGTCTTGATCCAAGCTTCCCAAGCTAAAGCTTCACCCTTGGTGTCAAAAGATTTGCGGTAACGCTTGGTATGCCTGCCACCCGGTTGTATATCTACGATCCATCCTTTAGCTGATTTATTGATACTCATATTGTTGGGGAAATAAATAACTGAAAAGGGGCATGTTATCCATATACTTATCCCAATCAAACTTCGAATGACAATAGATGCCTTTATATTCCATTAGACGAAAAAAAGCCCTGAAGAGGTTATCGTCAGGGCATCTTTATCAATCAGAAAAGAGGGTCATGGCTCATAAAAAGTCATTGCGATGATTACAAAATGCTCTCCAGACACAGTATTCAAAAGCGAATTTGAAATACTCGTAATCTTGGGATTTAAAGATACAAGTTGCTCTGAAGAAATTACCCCGGTCAATGCTGCATTAAGTTCGGCTGTTAGATCGTTTCGGGTCGTCGTATCTTCTGATGCGGATTTTACCCAGTAGCCTGAGATCCCTCTTATCAATCGTACATATTGATTTGAAGATAGATGCGCACTGCAATCCTCAAGCCGCTTGGGGACGCTGATTGCTCTAAGCTTATTGAGAGCCGAAGTCGAAAGTTTTACAACAACGAAATCAGCCTTTGTTTTCACAGTGATGGTTTGGAATCTGTCTAAGGTGGTTTTTATATTGGCTGAAGCCTGTTTTAAAACTTCTCCACTGACCCCTATGTTTTTAAGCGCTTTTATTATATCCGTTGAAGCCGTGCCATTCGCGGTATTCTGAACAGTATTCTGATAACTGATACTGTAAGGCACATAGTTGATATCCAGATCAGATAATGTGAATGGTGAGTCCGCTGACATTCCGCAGGTTGCAGGATCAGTCCCTTTTTTGTCATCGTCAGCAAGAATGCCACCTACATAATCCAGCCATCTTGGAGACCCATCCACAATCGGAAGGGCAGGCTGGTATTTTGACATCAACAGACTTTTATCACCTGTAGGAGCGCAATTGTTTTTAGCAAAATTAGCGGGACATGCCTCACTGGGTGACAACTTCATTTCACCAACAGATATCTTCGTGAACACCGAGCAAGCACTTAATGAGATTGCAGCGATTGTTACCAGAAAGATTCTGATTAGAGTTCCCGAGTGTTTTTTTATTACAGGCAAGACATTACTATCGACTATTGCTGAAACATGCATTTTTTTGATTTCCCCGGATAGAACAGAATTTGACTATATGAATGTTTTATTTTTCTTAACTGTCTACCCTTCACGTAAATAAATCAAGCTATTACGGATATCAGGTTTGGTATTTTAGATTCTGGAAGATTTTCTAACTATCATTTTGAAATGATCATTATTTAAATGCATTAAATGGGATACGTACCGTTTCCCATTTCCCATGTCCTAGATTGTTTGGGAGATGGTCTATTAATTTTTCTTTATCAACTACGATTAGATTGACTGGATTTGCGTTCAAAGACCACAAGTGCAAGCAATAATTTTTTGAGGTCTCTGCGACGTTCCATTCATTTCTTGTGAGAGTGAAATAAGCTTCTTTGATCCCCATAGTCGAACCTTTAACTTCTATTTTTAAAGGTTCTTTATTCCCTGGCTCCACTTGTGATAAAACATCAAATCCAGAGAAATTAGACTCTAGAGATTGCCATTTAGCGGGTTCACCCGTCCTCTGCGTTTCATGTTCAACGGATCTTCGCTCAGCATCACGTCCTATTTTTAGAAGGGCCGTAGATTTTTTCGCTTTAGCTGCATGACCTAGTGTGTCCCACCATTCAATTAATTCGTCAGTCCAACTATCTAAGAGCCCCGCTTCTTTAAAACATTGGGAGGCATCTGCCGGTAAAGCACTTCTTGCTTCCGCTCGCCCGCTAGGGATTTTTCTTGCCCATAGTGGCTCATAAAAGCTGATCATATCGATAATCTGGGTTCGTAACTGGTCAATAGGATTCCCCTGGCTAAGAATGTTCAGACCCTTATCTGTGACAAAAACTAATCCATCGCCATCAAGCGCGATCCAGCCACAATCTTGTGATACTTGGAGTACGATGTCTGCAGAAGCGACACCAAACATTTGAAATGATGCTTTGAATTCTTCATGACTCACAGGCTTTGCCTGTAGATGTTGAAGAAATTTAACCGACGAATATAGCGCCCCTACAGAAAAGCTCATTTAGGTAGCCTTTCCTTGTAGGTAATTGAGTATCTCTCCTATATCCTCTTTTTCAAGATCAGTGGCTTCAGGATCTAGTGTAATGGGATCAATATTTAGATCTGGATCATCCAGCACTTCGCCCATGCGTTGTACTTTTGCTCGTAAGCGAGAATCAACAACCTCGTCAATGGTTCCTGGAGCACATACAATTTCAATGTAGGTTTTTTGTTCGAGAGTCAAACCAAATCGATGTATTCGATCTTCAGACTGTAAGTACTGAGCAGCATTAAAGTTGCGATCTAGATAGATTGCATGATGGCAAACAGTATGAAGACTAATTCCTTCAGAACACGCAGCAGGGTTGGCTACTAAAACATAAGTATGCTGATCGTCATGGAAACGTTTAATTTTTGCTTCGCGAGTATCTTCTTCCTCTTCACTACCAGCTTCAACGCCACCATGAATATATTCAGCTTTTAGATCTGCAAGTCTAGCTGCAATTAATTCAACATTTCCTACAAATGAGGACCAGATAACGGTTTTTTTGCCTTCATAAGCCAATTGCCGTGCCCGATTGCATACCCAATCGACTTTAGGGCTATCCTCTTCAGAAAGTATTTCTGCAAGTATGCCTTGGTGGGCTAATGGTGTATTAGCCAATAGCATAGGGTTAGACACCAATTGAATTAGTCTTAGAACGCTTCGACTAAATCTTCTAACTGCATTACGATCTGCAGTTTTTAGATTCGCAGCCTCTAAAGCCGTCTCTGATTTTAATAAAGTATATAAATATTGTTGCGCCGGGGTGAGGCTGACAGGAATAGAAACTCTATTTACCTTTGGTAAACCTAACTCTATCTTTGTTGTTCTAACAAACACTTTCTGGATTAAATCTTTAACAGTAGAGTCTTCCGCTTTAATTTCAGGGTATAAGAAGTTAAATTGAGGCACTAAATCACTAATATTATTTGGTAGTGGTGTACCACTCATAATTAACTTATTTGATGGCAAATGCGCTAAGCTTAAAATTGCTTTACCTATGACACCTGTTGCACCACGCTTCATGCGATGACTTTCGTCCAAGAAAACCATGCAAGGATGTTCATTCAGAAAGCTACCCAATAACTCAATGACATTAGGAACTTGCTGGTAAGTAATGAGTAGAAGTTTTTTAGGGTGGGTCAGCAAGGCAGAAATGTTGTTAAAGCCACCTATAAGCCTGCAGATATCATCTTTTAGGGCAGGTAGGCATTCTTTGAGTTGCTCCTCCCATGCTGCAAATGCATTTTTTGGGGCAATGACCAAAAGATGTGTATTTTCATTACGCATTATCGCAAAATAGGCTAAAGCTTCTGTAGTTTTTCCTGCGCCAGGAACTGAGAAAGTTGCTGCTGCTTTATATTTGATTAGTTTGTGAATATTTCTAAGCTGTTTGTCAGTGATCGGACGAGCAAACTTAAGTGCTGTTAATTTTGGCCGGATTGCGTCAAGTGAGAAAATCTCTTCACCATCTTGATTAAAGCTCTTAGATTTGGCTAAGGCTTCTTTAAGTAGTTTTGTGGCCTGATCGTCAACATTGAGCGTTAATCCATACTCTTTAGCATAGAAGCCTATGCTGCTTCTAACTGCTAAGAAGCTCCACCATGGAATGGCAAATTGACTTGGACCAATATCCTCAAACTCATCAGTTTGATCAAGGCAAGTTCTTCGGATGTGAATCCATCCAGCACCGTTTTCATCAGAAATTAGTCGAACTTGCCGAGTTTCAGCGACATACTCAACTAAAATCATTTAAGCCAGGACCTGATCTTTTCTATGGATTTTTCAATTGAAGCTAGCTGATCCTCTATACCTTTCTGTTCTTGATGATCAGTCAAGGCGGCAGTAGAGTCGAGTAGGGCCGTATTAGCTTTTCTCACTTGAGATAAAACAAACGTTACCTTCTCAATTTCTTTTAATTTAAGTTTTTCTGCTGTGACAACATCGGTCACAATATCTCTGACTTGCTCAAATTTGTTTGGATCTGACAAAACCTCTAATACATCTCCGAGATTTGATTCATCAGCTGCGCCAAATAGATCTAAAGCTGCGCCATCTGTTTCGATTGGCTTGGGCGTTAGATCAAAATCATTTCTTACTCGAGTGACAAATTGATCAAAGTATTTAGCAGCAGAAGGGATAGCTTCGTAAAGCCTGCCACCTCCTGTACTACCGTCAATTAAGCAATACGCTAATTTCTCAAAGCAAAGCTTTTCTGGTGCGATTTTAATCTTTGATCCAGCTTTGCGTAACTCCATAAATGCATACTTGGTTTGTTCTAATCGATGGTATTCGTCAGTCCAGCCTCTATCCGCTAAGTACGCATCAGCATAGTTCAATAAATCAATTAGATCTTCGACTTCTTCTGGCGATACCTTATCAATTTTTGCAAGCTGTTCTTTTGTGTAGTTATGCTGCTGTCTTTTTTTTCGGTATTTAAGCGCGCGAGCGTACCAGGTATATTCCTCTTTAATATCTGGCGCAATTTGTAGTGCTGCTTCTAAAGCATCTATATCTTTTTCATCGGCAGGAGGCAATATGACGATGTTGATGAATTCAAAGCTCTTATACTTAACCTGATCGGTATAGTACAACTCCCTCATTGTGCATAAGCGTCGATTACCGTTTATAACAAATCCGTCATGAGTAACGATTAAAGCTTCAGTTTGTTCATTTGCTTTGAAATAAGCTAACAGCTCTTTTTCATTCTTACCCAACATGGTTTTCAATAATTCATGTTGAATCTTTTGAGCCTCTTCAGATTCCCAGTCTTTTTCAAAAACGGATTTATCCACTAAAGGATGAGTAGCTAAGTACTCTGCTTGAGCAGCATAAGTTCTGCCATTGTCGAGTCGATATTTTGGAAGTTCTATAGAGACAGTAAAAACTTTTAAATACTGGTTTTTGCCTTGGAATGCAGGGACAAGCTGAGTTCGCTCACTAGGAGAATGTGCGAGCTTATCTAAATGCTCTTTTCTTTTTGGATAAGTCCACCCCAGCTCCATTTTTATTACTCCCCTTGTAAACCAAACACCACCATCGGAATTGTTATTGTTTCTTTAAAGATTGTTAGCTCATCTATAAAACGCTCAAAATTGGCTATATTGTCGCCAAGCTTATTGGCCCAATTTTTGGTCGGTATGATGTAAATTGCCCCTGAAATTACTTTATTCTTATATGCGGTTTCTAACTTAATTAGATCTGCATAATACCTGCTCACGTTTCCTGTTTGTAAACATAAGCCTATATCATTTAATACAGAAGTAATACTAATTCTTGATCGTTGATCGATTCTTACGGCATTTGACCAGCCTTGACTACCTAACTCTTTAAGAAGTTCGGCTCTAATATCTTTAGATTTAATTTTTTCGGGTAATACGTAAGCTTTGAGAGTGTCGCGAACGTTCTCAATTTTATTTGAATCTATACCTTCTTTATCCGGGTGAAATAAATACTCTTTGATTTGCATTTCTCTTACTCCATTATTGGTTTTATTGAGAGCTTAGACTGCGTATGATCGTATATTGGTTTGTCATGCGGCCTTACTTTTGCTGTGCCATCAAATGCATCTTGGATTCTCTTGGCGGCAATCTTTACATATTCGCCATCTAGTTCACACCCTATAAATTTTCTTTTTAGCCTGGCAGCTGAAACACCTGTGCTACCAACTCCACTAAATGGATCAAAGACCGTATCGTTTTCATTTGTTAATGCCAATGTTAAGCGATCGATTAATGCCACTGGGAATTGGCAAGGATGCCCAGTTTTTTCAACATGATTAGCTTTAACATTCGGAATCTGCCAGATGTCTTCCCCATATTCAGTCCAGATATCTTCTGGATTCTTGCCCATCGGATTACTAGAGACTGTGCCTGCCTTTGGTCCCTTGTAATGACGTTTGGCTGGATATTTAGAAGGCACACGAACCTTATCTAAATTAAATGTGTAATCATCACCCTTTGTATACCACATGACCATCTCATAGCGCCCGCTAAATCTCTTCTTAGAATGCAATCCATGGCCAAACTTCCATACGATCCTATTTCTGAGCTTTAGACCGAGTTTTCTGAAAATGGGATGGAGTTCAATATCTAAAGGAACGATATGCCCATTATCAACATAGTTCCCAACTTGCCAGCACAGGCTCCCACCTTCCACGATATGCGGAACAATATTTTTAATAATGTCCTCCTGCCATGCTAAGTAATCGTCTAATGCTTGGCGTTTTTCATAGACCTTGCCAATATTGTAGGGAGGTGAAGTAACAACCAAATTAAAGAGAGGTGATTCTGGAGTGAGCGCGCCAAGGAATTTTTCTACGCCCCCTTGCCATATCGTACTTGAGCCAAAACCATTAATGGTTTTAATCTCTTTAACTGCTTTGGCAGTTTTGATAATTTGAGGGTTCATTGTATTTTTGTAAAAAATGCGAATAACTTACGGTACCACTTTTAATCTAAAAGATCTATGGGGTAAATTATATCTTATTGATTAATATTATTATTTTATCTATGCTACATCTAACTTTAATAGAGCTTTTTTCTCGCCAGACAAACCTTTTAGTAATGCTTGTTTGCCATCCTTAGAAAATAAATCCCATAGTTCTTGTCCTACGGTTGTGAGAAACAATTCATGGGTAATTTCTTCGCCAAGTCTAAAGGTTGTTGTTGCAATTTTTAAACCTGTTTCGTGATAACCAAAATCTGAAAAGGTCTGACCAAAAGGCCATAGTCCGGGTACTTGGCCATGAATTATTGCTGAAACATCACTATACCAATCGTTTATAGCTTGATGTAGCCCAAGTTTATGCTGCAGAGATGCATAGTTTTTCGTATGTGTTTTATGATATTCAAGAACCTCATTTTTGCTAATGTAATAATCCTTATTATTTGCTAAGGTAGTTAGTTCGCTTAAATGGGTTCTAAAATAAGTGTAATACAATGCAGATTCTAATATTGATCGCATTGAGCTTGCAGCCGCTTTATACAGCCCTAACGCAAGCAAAGCTGCAACACTATGGCCTGCAGCCTGCATTTCCCTTACAAAGCAAATAGCTGGATTAGTATGTTCGACGTTTTCTAATTGCTTAGACCAAACTGCCATTCTTAAATTTGTGTTTGCAATTTCATTAATAGTGTCATCATTTTTTAAAAATAATTGGCAGTTATTATTCCAATCAATTTTATTAATTGCTTCTGTAAGTTTAATAGCAGCGCTCATAAGCCTATCTAATCTTAGAAATGCCAGCTAAGAATGCATCTGTTTTCTCTATACCTAGTAATTTCTTTAGATTAGTTATATATACCTTGTCCGAATAAGTTAAGTATCCCTCAAGCATTTTCTTAACACCTTTACCACTGTAATTCTTAGCAATCATAGATTTTAGAGATGGGCTTGCACGTCCCAATAAAACTAATAAATTTGCCTCTGAAATACGTTTTTTTCTGACTTGGTTATATATTTCAAGAAAATCAGTCTCAGAGAATCGTGGCTTTTTACTAACTTTTGATTGCAAAGAGACCGGATTTTTTTCCTTAAAATTTTCTTCACCTGAGTGTCTCAGAATTGGGATAATTTTCCTTAACATTTCTGATAGAGCAAAGTTTATATCGGAATTCGGTGAAATCAGAGCTTTACTTAAATTAAGGATTTCTGTTTCGGACAAATCAGAATTTAGAATTGCTGCAGTAATAACTCTGCTGATCTTTTGGTATGATTTTGGCAACATATTTAATCCTTTATTCTTCCTAATAATTCTCGCGAAACTTTTAATAAGTTTCCTAAAGCTTCAGTGCTATATGCTTTAGAGCTTGTCCAAACAAAGTTTTTTCCTTCCTCTGGCTCACTGAATGCTTTAAATTTTTTAAGTGTTTCCCCTAAACATAAATCACCATATTCTTTATGCTCTCGTATTTCTAGTTCTTGATCAGATTTTCCAGATCTTGCGGTATGGTTAAATAAAATATGGGCGGTAGGTGCATTTTTAATGAGTGTTTTTGACTTAATAAATTGCATCATTAAACCAATGCCACGTACCGCATATTTTTGCGGTATTACAGGGATCAAAACATGATCAGAATTTCTGAGTGCAGTTTTTGTAAATAACGAGCCTGCTGGATGGCAATCTATAAAAATTACATCGTATGTTTTTTTACACTCTTCAATAAACTTTTCAAATCGCTCTTCAATGGGCTTTGTATTTACATTTGCTTGCCCTAAAGCAACGTACATTAAATCTAGTGTAGAGGGAATGATATCTAACACACTCCCGTTATGAAATTTACGAAAAGTAAAAACAATGTCACTTAATTTTGGAGGAGTGTGATTACCAGGTACCTGTAATTGGAATGGGTCTAAATCTACTTCATTATCTTGCAGAATAGAAAGGGTGGTTTTCCTTTTTTTCTCTAAATCAAAATAAACTGCAGGCTTTATATAGGCCTGTGTGAGGTTAAATTGAGGGTCGTAATCAATTAATAGAACATTGGTTCCTTTTTTAGGATCCTGAAGGGGGCCATTTAATAAATTGTATGTTGCTATTGCCCCGCCAATATTCATGGTTACGGTGGTTTTTCCGACCCCACCTTTCATATTCATTACTGTTATTACCTTCCCCATTACTTCCCCCTTATTGCAGTTCTCGATGGTTTTCTAGGAATATTTAACTCTTACTTCTAGCCAGTTGTCTCCGGTTTCTTCTGAACCACTTCAATCTTATCTGTAAGTAGATAGGCTGCGTATTCAGGCCATTGCTCTGCGATTGATTTCAGAACACCAGCTTTAGGCTCATGTCGCCCTTGTTCAACACCTATCAATGTGCCGATAGGAACACCAGTCCTAACGCTAAATTCCTCACGTTTTAGTCCTGTTGCTTCCCTAACTAGTTTTATTTTCTTGCCTGTGTCCATTGACATCAATATCAGTTTTGTATAATGTGATTTCACGTACGTGAATTCACGTATCAAATGACACGTAATGAAATCTAATGAGGCCTAACGCATTATGGACACCCAAGTTGATGCAAGTCAATTGCCATCTGTACCTGTCATGTCACGAAAAAAATTCGCTGACTTGGTAGGCGTCACAGAAGACACCGTGACCGGATGGATAAATCGTGGATATCTACCTGTTGTAGACATAGGTAAATACCGCCTCATCAACCTCGCACTTGTGAACAAGATAGCGCTAGAGCAGGAGTTCAAACTATGACTCCACGCTCAGCCCTCCAGATATTAGGTCTCGATTACAGCCCAGAACGCCGTAAATGGGATTCATTGACCTCGGACGCAAGAAGACTCTGGCTAAAGATATCCGGCTATAGCGGATATTCTAGATTCTCGTATCTCAATTGGGATTCTCTGCCTGAATCGATGGCAGACAAGCTTCGTGACACATTCCCATCGTTAAATGTGCAGGCATGAATATGAAGAAGAGAGTCCTTCCATTCAGACACTGTCCAGTTATCCAACGTCAGCACTTTATGGATTTCCTGAAGATGCCGGCAGGCCCTGTCTTGAAGTCACAGATAGATGGTTTTGAGTGGACCAGAGATATGGTGCTTAAGACCTATCTTCGTCAATTAGGCGGGATGTGTGCCGTATGGTGACTTACATGAACATGGGCGGCTTTGGCACCATCTCGACCGTCCAACCATCTTTAGTGAATGCTTCGGCTGTTGCTTCAGCTTCTTCGACTGACTCAAAGAATCCAGCTTCATCCTTTGGTACAAGCAATACCCCACCTTGGCCATCACTCGCTAGATATAGATCATCGATTCTCACTATGAAGTGGTCAGCCATCGTCATTCCTTTTTTAAAAGATTCGATTCTAGGACATTTAGCATGAAGAAGAAAACGATCCTTCCATTCGCCGACGTAGATGTGATCCTGCGTGCCACATTGACCGCAGAATATTTTAGTCGCATCAGACAACAGACCCAGAACACAGAAGAGCAGGGCGCTTCACACGTGCAAGCTGAGGAGCGCCCGCAGCGGAGCGAGGACGCACCGCAAGCGGTCACCCCCACTAGTAACACGGGGGGAAAGAAAATAAATCTCGTATGTGAGGGAGGAAAGGCAAAGCAGTTACTACAAAGGGTTCACTCAGAAAATGAGGTCTGCTTTATCGATTGGCTGAATGTTACCTGTCATGAGTCTAGTTTCATGTGGGGTGCCAGAACAGTCATAGATGACGAGCAGTTGATCATGGAAGTCAGCTCTAAATGTGAATCCATATTTGGCTTTGGCATTACTGCCAAAAGAGATAGGGGAGCTAATTTCTACAGAACCTCCTTTGTGCTTGGTGATAAGTACGGTCTGGTTTGCTACGGCGGTCAACGTAACACCGTCCTGATCATGTTGAATGGTGAGGGTTGTACTGCTGCTCAGCACGGGTGGGAACGTAGATTCTACGAGTTCCTTCAAGTAGCCACGACACCACGAATCACTCGTATCGATCTTGCCCACGATGATATCGAAGGCAAGACATTCACCATGGAATCTTTGGAGAAGTCCTATGAGGACGGAGCATTCAACAACGGTGGGCGCAATCCTGATAATGAGCTGCGCGGCAACTGGAAGAATCCTAATGGTAAGGGGCGAACAATCTATGTTGGCCGCCGTACGAATGGAAGGTTTTTCCGCGGCTATGAAAAAGGCTGCCAGCTTGGTTCACCAACATCCCCTTGGGTCCGCCTTGAAGTTGAATTCAAGAGCGTTGACCGTTTCCTACCTTTTGACATTCTCCTCAGACCGCAAGACTACTTCTCTGCGGCTTATCCGATATTAATCAATTTCAGCGAAAAAGCTGAACGCATATTTACTACCCAAAAGACCGTTGAGGTCTCCTATGAGCGCACCAAGACTTGGTTAAAACACCAGTGTGGATCTGCGCTAAACCTAATGTTCCAGATTGAGGAAAGTGCTGACAAAGTCCTCGGTTTGGTCATGCGTGAAGGAAAGATACCCAAAGGCATTACGGTACCTAGCTACCTGACTGCGGGTGAGTTCCTCCACAACTTAGCCAAGACCGTCATTCCGGCGGGATATATCGATGAAACTTTTGAAAGGTATTGATCATGAAATTCAAGACAAACGCAACAATCCTCGGCGCACGCCAATTTAACGACACGGTAGAGGGGCAGCGATACGACTTCACCAAAGTCCGTGTACTGATGCCTGTACCTGACGGTGCTCAGAACGAGATCGGTTATAGCCAGGTGGAGATGCAATACGGCACCCACGACAACTTTGCAAAGCTGGAAACTTTGAAGTTCCCGGTGCAGGCAGAGTTGGAGATCACCGCGACCTCAAAAGGTTACGAGTTCAACGGCTTTACTGTGGCAAATCAAGTCAAGGCAGCAGCCTAATCATGCAGCGGGTCTTCGTCATCCAGTGCAAGAGTACAGGCCAGTTCCTCACTGAAAATTTGTACTACACCAAATCCCTCAAAAGGGCTGGAAGGCTATACGACCCGCAAGAGGCGATGGACACGGCAGATAACAACATCAGTGATAACGACTGGGAAGTGCATTCTTTCTGGGAAGTAGAAAAAGAGTAGGGAACAGATATGACCGAAGCCGATTTTGCCCTTTTAGGAATAGATGCACCGACCATTTTGTATGTTTGGTCATGGGGGTTCGGCTCGGTCGTATTTTCTTGGTTCATGGGATTTCCGATAGGTGCAGCGATTAGCACTATCAAAAAGCTTTAGGGCATGTTGCCTTAACCGTGACGGCGGAACCGTCTTTTTAAAAAAGGAGTAGTAGAAATGGCTGATATTTTCGCAGCAGTGGACTTCACAACAGTAGCGGCTTGGGTCGGTACGACCGGTGTCGTATTGATCGGCATCGCGATGGCGTTCAAGGCTATCGACCTTGGTAAACGTGGTGTGAAGAAAGCTTAAGTATGACGGGTGCCCTCATAGCATTGTTCTGGGCGATGGTTGCCTTGATCGGTGCTATGAGCGGCTTCGTTTTTATCCAGGTGATAAGGAGTCGGTTTTGAGAGTGATGTTGCTGCTAATACTGCTATCAGGTTGTGCTCAACAGCCGCTTTGCGACATGTCCTGTTGGTTTCCTTGCTCCGCGCATAGGTCTATTGGAGCATGCGAATGAAACGAATGATTAGAAATATCTTGTTCTTGATAATCGGTTTATTGATAGGAGGAAATATAACGATTGCTAAAGCCGATACAGTAGATGCTCCGACCAAATATTATGTCATCAACTCATCTAACGGATTGTTTGACACACCAGACCCAGCTTGTAAATCTGCGAACGCCACACTTAAATTTACAGGCACGTGGTCAACTAGTAATCAGTATTGCTATACCAGCACGAACGTGCAGGCCACTGGCTATCCCGTAACTCGCTCATTCACATGTCCTAGTGGGTCAACACCTACCAGTACGACGAATACTCCGCATACTTGCACATTCACAGTCGCTTGCGTAGCCCCACAGATCAGGAACCCGTCAACCTATGCTTGTGAGAATCCTGCCCCGACATGTACCGCAGGCACATCTAATAGTTATTCGAATACCAACCTTACTGTAAAGGCAATGATGCCTGAATCAGTTTGTATAGAATCTTGTACTTACAATTTCAGTGGAAAAACATCAGTAGGTGCTGGTGAATTCGCTCAAACTTATGGTTCTGTTGGCGGTGCTACTGGTGCCTCATGTACTGCATCATCTGTTTCAACGGCCCAACAAGCAGAAAAAGACTGTATTGAACAAGGTAAATCATTTATTACGGCCTCTGGCACAACAACATGTGTTTCACCAGGAACACCAAATTCGCCCCCGATCACGAATAAAAGCAATGCAACTAGTTCATCCACTAATAGTAGTGGTACTACAACCAGTAACACCACTACGAACACGACTGTAAATAATAATCAGGTAACTGTAACCAATACGACTATCACAACGAATCCTGATGGATCTACCTCAACTGCCACTAATGGCACGACCCAATCGTTAAACTCCTATTGCCAGTCAAATCCGTCTGCTTCGATATGTACGACAGGGAGTTTCAGTGATGGCACAACCGGAAGTAATACACAGAGCTGTACTGGGTGCGCAACCGAGGCTACTGCTACTGCGATAAAGGACAAACTTACTGTTGATGGTTCTGGTTCCGGCGATGCTGCTGCTGGCTATCCATCGGTGCCTGATTCTTTCTATACAGCAACATATCAAAATGGTCTTCAAGGTGTCTGGGGCGACTTTAAGGCACAAGTGAATAGCACTCAGTTTGTCAGTGGGATAAATGGCTTTGTCCCATCAGGATGGGATTCAGGCACAGCCCCAAGTTGGAATATCGATTTCTCCGGCCTTCATGCAGGTTGGGGAAGTATTGAAGTCTCTCCAGCATCGAATATCTGGCTCTTCATCAAGATCGTATTCGTAGTCACCACATTGTTCCTTTGCCGAACGATTATCTTCGGGGGTTAACGTGCAAGCCATTTGGAGCGCAATTAAGGGCATTTATAACTTTATCATAGGCTTTCCGGCATGGCTTTTAAGTCTGCTTGTAAAGCTTTTAACAAGCGTACTTTTGATGATTAAGGATGCGGTTTGTTGGGTATTTGACCAGCTATTCCAAATCGTCATCACTATGCTCAATTCATTCGATTTCACAGCCATCAATGAGGCAACCAGCTACATGAATCTGGTCCCTGCTGATGTCGTGAATATCTTGGGTCTTTGTGGTGTGGGTTACTGCCTTGGCCTGATCGCAACGGCTTTGATAATCCGCTTTTTATTGCAGTTGATACCGTTTGTTAGATTAGGGAGCTAGACATGTTGGATGATCTGTTGGGAGATATAGAGGATTTCTTCGAGGACATGTATGACTCGGTCTTCGGTGATGAGAATGCTCAGATGGAACGCTTGTATGAAAGAGAGCAGGAATTCATTGAGAACCATAATGACGATGAGATAGCAGAATATCTCATGAAAGAATATGGTGAGACGCCCGAAGAGTACTTCAATCTGGATGATATAGACCTAGATGATTAACCTGCTGATTGGTCCGCCAGGAGGAGGAAAATCTTATGAAGCGGTCGCGTTCCATCTATTACCGGCGCTCGAACAAGGTCGTAAGGTTATTACGAATCTCCCTCTCGTGGTCCCGGAGGTTCTTAAGCTTTATCCGGATGCTGAACCGTTAATAGAACTCAGGTCAGAGACTAAAGCAGTACGGGCAAGACCAGACATCAAGAAGGCTCAATGGCTATATAAAACCCTAGGTGTCCCCCTTAGACAAAAACACTTCGTCAGTGCAGCATTTGCACATGCTGAAGACTATGGTGACCCATGGCGTCATCCCGAAACAGGAGCAGGTCCTCTTTATATCATTGACGAGTGCCATATACCTTTGCCCAGAAACGGCACGCCAATAGCAGTCGAACATTGGTATTCGCTTCATCGTCATGAGTCCGCCGATGTGCTTTTGATGACACAGTCCTATGGCAAGATAAATCAGTCCATCCGTGACCTTGTGCAGATCTGCTACAGGGTTCGTAAAAATACTGCCATGGGTAGCCAGAACAGCTATATCCGTAAGGTCCAGGACGGTATCCGCGGCGAGGTGACTAATACCGGCATTCGTAAATATAAAGCTGAATACTTCCCTTTATATAAGAGCCATACTAGAGGTGGCGGTTCTGAGCTTGCAGCAAATGACATCATTCCATTCTGGAAGAGATGGCCTGTACTGGGAACAGGACTATGCCTGCTTTTAACTCTATTCATGATATCTACCATGGATTTCGGAAACCCGCTAAAACCAAAAGCTAAACATGCTGAGGTCAGCAAGCCAAATATCCAACATATCCCACCAAAAGTCCTGACCAATCCCCTTAAAGAGATACGTCATGATGAGATAGCTCAAGTGGAGCCTATTAAGGTCGTTGCCACTAAGTCAGAGAAAGTGACTGAGCCATTAAGTGGACGCGGCATTCACATCGTCGGACATATCACTGGGTATATGAACGGGCATGCAAGAGACGTTTGGAGATTTGCTGTTAGCCAGAATGGCCAGTTATCGTTCTATCTAACACTTGAAGATATACAACGGGCCGGATATACGTTCCTACCTTTGAATGATTGTGTCGCTACACTGACTTATATGAATATCACTAGAACGATAGCTTGTGATGCACCTACTCAGCAGGTCACGATTGGCGGTGTTGGAAAGAGTTCATGAGACGTATTTTTTCTGTCGACGAAGTGTCAACCAAAAAGATATATAACGAATCACAAAGAGTTAATATCTTATATAAGTTATTGATTTATATTTATATAGTGATGTGTAGAGATGCAACACGGGAGACTTAAAATCTCTCGCTCGCAAGGGCGTGCCGGTTCGATTCCGGCCCCGGGCACCAAATAATTCAAAGACTTACAGAGATTAAGCGACTCGCAGTTTTGAGTCGTTTTTATTTTGTGCGCTCCGTCATCTTACCCACAGCCTATTGCATCCCATTTATATTAAGCGGAGAGTATTGGGATAAAAAAGCTTACTTAATTAAGGCATTGCGTATTAGGTGAATAGGCTTATAGTGAACTTCATAAATAAGTTAATCATGAAGGATTGATTATGTTGCAAACCCTTATCAATGCTATTAAAGACCGCGAAGTTTTGAAGTTGAGTTACTCGGGAATAAGCCGTGGTGTACAACCTCATGCAGTTGGCGTATCCCTTGCTGGGAGAGAGGTTTTGCTATGCTACCAAATTAAAGGGGATCACATAGGGGCAGGGCATCAGTGGAACTTGATGGAGCTGGCAAAAATCACCCACGTTGTTGCAACAGGGGAGATTTTTGCACAGAATGCTCCCGACTATAAAAAGGGGGATGAGCGATTCAGTAGGATTTACATGGAGGTCTGACGCAAATATCGCGTACTAAAATAAGACCAGATATATCAAGTTAGCTGGTCGTCAATCTTAAATTCACCTTGCTGAATTATTCCAAATATTGGTCATCTTTAGTATTTGCTATATATCTCATTTTTTAATGCCGTCCATGCTTTATAGCGGGCATCATCATCAAGACGGTCTAGCGCAATTCGATAACTTCTGCGCTTTATTTCGTCTTCATTACTTAAGCGTTTAGGGGCTTTTCGCATATAGGCCAACTCTTCATTTGATGCTGCAATATTCTCATCAGATGACGAGATTGACCTAATGGCAGATTCAAGCTCATTTGTTCTTTCGTTGATTGCGTGTTGCGACATAAGTTCTGGCGCAGTGGCGGAAGTGACTTCGCTTTTTTGTGCCTGACGGGGTTGATTGATGTAATTTCTAAATCGGCTAGCGTCGCTGGCGCTATCAACGATCTTGATATCTTCATTATCACTTCCTGATGGGCATGGGGCCTCGCTGTACACCGTGTTACCCGCGCTTTTACATTTGTATATGCTGGGTGGTTTTGGGGCGATTGGGTCGGCGTGAACTTCAGGGACTACCTCGTCAACCGGAGTGCTTTCAGGGGTTATTGCCTGCGTGATAGGCGGCTCAGTATGTTCTGTAAGCGGTGGCGTAACAATATGAGATGTAATATGGGTTGAAGGCTTAATTGCTTTTTTAGATTGAGCAGAGTGTCCCCATTGGAGAAATGAAAATACTAATATCAGGCTGATTACGCTGGCGATAATAATGACAGTCCACCCGCTGGAGTTCTTATTGAACTTCTTACCTTCAAAAATCTTGTTTAAATTATGTTCCATGCGTGTAACTTTCATAGCCCATCATATATTACTTTTTGTTCGTTGATTATGTGCACTCAGGTTGATACAAGTCAATTATGATTATTGAACCCCTTGCAGTCGTCGCTATGCATAAGAGGTAAAGTGAGCAATATTGCTTGGGCGACCATCTTTAACGTGATAGCTAAATGAGAATAATTGAATGAGATGATAAACAGATGATTTTTGAGATTGTTAGACGAGATAGTATCGGCATCGATCTTGAGTTAAAGTTAAGCCATGATATCAACTAAGCTACTATGTTGGCTCGTATGCGCGAGTATTGTATTATCCGGTTGTGCTTCTTCGCCTACTTTCTCTTTCCCCAACCCTGCATCAAGTACTAGGCCATCGTAGGGTTTTAACACCTTAAACTGGCTGAACAAAAAAAGTCTGGATCAATAGTAATGAGTCATCTGCTACATTTAATCGAGCAATATGGTCTTGCGCTGGTGTTCATCAATGTTTTGCTTGAACAGGTGGGTTTACCTTTACCAGCTTACCCAACGCTGATTATTTCAGGGGCATTATTAAGCCAAGGTGATTATGCATCCGCCACTTTATTATTGCTGACTGCTGTCGTTGCATCGCTGATTGCGGACATTTCATGGTATCGGGCAGGTAGGCGCTACGGTAAGCGTGTGATGGCCATGCTCTGTAAAATCTCTCTATCACCAGACTCATGTGTGAGGCAAACATCCTCCATCTATACGCGATGGGGCGCACCTTCTTTGATGGTCGCAAAATTTATTCCAGGGTTTGCTTCGATTGCAAGCGGCATGGCGGGCACGATAGGTACACGTCAATCTGCATTTATATTCTTCGATGCGATTGGTGCCGCGTTATGGGCTGGGTTGGCGATATATCTGGGTACATTATTTAGTACCACAGTGGATGATCTATTGAATGTGCTCTTGACGCTGGGAAAATGGGGTAGCTTTTTGATTCTAGCTGCATTTGTGGCGTATATCGCATCAAAATGGTGGCAACGCAAACGTTTCTTGAAGTCATTACATATGGCGCGTATCTCCGTAGAGGAATTACGTTTGATGCTAGAAGAAGGGAATGCGCCGTTCATTGTGGATGTACGGTTGCCTGCCTCACAACAAGCAGGTCGAATTCCCGGTGCTGTAGTCATATCCAACAATGACGTGAACTCGTTAATGCTGGATGCACCGTTGGATGGTGAGATTATTGTCTATTGTGAATGCCCAAATGAGGCCTCTGCGGCAAAGGTGGCAAAATATCTGATGGGCAAGGGTTACACGCGAGTGCGGCCATTAACTGGCGGCATTAATGCTTGGATTGCTGCCGGGCATGGGATTGAAAAAGAGTAAGTTTTAGCCTGACTATTTACATTACGCTATTCAGCTTATCTCTTGATCCTGTAGCAGAATGGAGACTCTTGCGTGCAATACCATATTTTCAAGCACCAGCCTTGTCACAGTGGCAGCCATGATGTTTTCTCGAGATTGTGCATCTGAATCAAGACTATTGAGTAATTCAACCACATTCAAGCATGCCAATTGCCTTAGATCGGTTTCATCAAATGGCAGGCCGGAAAAATCAATCGGGTCTTCTTTTTCGATTTCTTCCAGCAGTTCAAGCAGTATTTCTGGTTTCATGATTCCAGATACCTATCGCGTTAGATTCTAATTAGAAAGACAGTCCATCCAGCATTACTGGCTCTTGGCTTTATCAGCTTTGCCGCCTTTAACGCTGATCTCGTCTTTGATCTTTTCTATTATCTTAGGACCAAAGCCTTTGACATTATCCAAGTCGTTTATCGATTTGAATGCACCATGCTGCTTGCGGTATTCAATGATCGCTAGCGATTTTTTCGGACCTATGCCGGTGACAGATTGAAGTTCATCTTGCGTTGCGGTATTGATATTCACGGCTGAGAGTGCGGGCAGCGAGAAAGCAAATGTAAGCAATAAAATGAGGAATATTTTTCGCATGATATTTTCTCTAATCTAGCTCGGCTTAGATATAAATTCTTTGGATTTAAGCGATCTCTTGTACGATGGCATGCAATGCCGCAAGTGGATCATCGGCTTTGGTAATGGGTCTGCCAATCACTAGATAGCTAGCCCCCAGTTTTAGCGCCTCTGAGGGCGTTACGATGCGGGATTGATCATCTTTACTTGCAGATGCAGGGCGTATGCCTGGTGTTACCAAACAGAAATCTGCCCCCAGCTTTTCCCTGAGTATCGGTGCTTCCTGGGCTGAGCATACGACGCCATCCAAGCCAGCCTCTTTAGTCTGGGTTGCTAGGTTAAGTACGTGGCTTTGCAGATCGGTTTGTACGCCGATTTTTTTAAGCGAGGCTTCGTCCATGCTAGTCAGCACTGTAACGGCAATCAATAAGGAATCATAACCGCTTTTGGCTACCCCTTCTTTTGCTGCACGCATCATGGTTTCACCGCCAGACGCATGTACGTTCAGCATCCATACCCCCAATCGACTGGCAGCTTCGCAAGCTTTGGCTACGGTGTTGGGGATGTCATGAAATTTCAGGTCGAGAAAAACACCAAAACCTTTTGCCGATAGCTCTTCTACCAAACGTGGCCCCGCCGCGGTGAAAAGCTCTTTACCGACTTTTAACCTGCATAGCTTTGGGTCTAGCTGCTCGACTAGATTTAATGCAGCGCTAGCCTCGGCGTAGTCTAGCGCAACGACGATTTTAGGATCTGGAGTAGAGGTCATACAGCGGTTTCGCTAGGTTCGGATGGCAGAGATTCCCAAGCGTTGCATGCAGGGCATTGCCAATGGTAATTTTTGGCACGAAAACCACATTGGCTGCAACAGTAAACATTGCGGTTGCCTATCGCCCGGCGAACCGTTTGTTGCATGAGCAAAGTATCTTGTGCTTCGCTTGTGTCGCTCGCCGCACGTGACTCCAAAAGCTGGTCAAGTGTTTGCAGACTAGGTCTTTTTGCCAGTTCGTCACGTGCAAGTTTTGCGGCACTTTCAGCGCCTTCTTCTTTCATCGTTGCCTGATAGACTACGTTCAATAATGTGGGTAGCTGGTAGGTCTGCAAATAATTTCTCAGAAGCTGCATGCCTTCGGCTGTTTCCCCGATTGCGCGGTAGCTATTCAACATTTTCTCGGCAATCAAGCTGAGATATTCAGGGTCTTGGAACTCAATACGTTTCCAGATGGAAATTGCATTTTTATGCGTGTTGTTCGCTGCCTCCATGTCGCCCAACATGATGTTTGCCCGCACACAGTTCTTGTTGGCATCTAGTGCTTTATCCAGCTCATATCTCGCTGTATGAAGATCGTTATCTAAAATGGATTTCATCGCTGTTTCGCAATAATATTGCGCGATTTCCTTACGGAAGGGGATGCCGGATAAACGTTCTAATTCGGTAGCGATCTTGATCGCTCGATCCCACTCGCGTTCACGTGTGTATATCTCGAGCAATGCGCGTAATGCAGGCTGTTTGTAGCGGCTATCATCCAGTGACTTGAATAACTCTTCAGCACGGTCGAATAAACCCGCTTTTAGGTAATCCTGCGCCAGTTCAGCCATCACAGCCTGTTTTTGGGTATGGGGTAGTTCTTTTCTATCCAGCAAATTCAGATGTAAGTGAATGGCTCTATCTACTTCGCCTCTGCGGCGGAACAGACTGCCTAGTGCAAAGTGCAGCTCAAGTGAGTCAGCATTCGCTTCGACTGCCTCAGTAAATGCTTCAATCGCCTTGTCATGCTGGTCTGAGATAAGGAAGTTCAGGCCTTTGAAATAAGCTGCTGGCAAGGTGGTGGATTCTGAAAGCAGTTGGTTAATGTCCACACGTGCCGCCAGCCAGCCTAGCGTAAAGAACAAGGGTAGGGCGAGTAGCCACCAGTATTCGAATTCCATCATGGTTTCTGGGTCTTCTCTAAGTGAATTTCACGTAAGTGCATTTCAGGAGGGTGCGATATCATTATTCAGTTTTTATTTTCTAGGGCCGAGTTATGTCTTAGCACCCAGTGACTTGAGTTCACGCTTGATCGCTAATAATTGCTGGCGTTGTTTGATTAATGCGCCGATAAAAGCCATTAGCCCGACCAATGTGCCGATCAAAAACGAGATAAAAAGCATCAGCCACAAAGGTGCTTGCCAGATAAACCCCAGATAGTAACGAACCTCTACAGGCTCTGCATTCTTAAAGGCAAAACCAAGTAGCAGGATGAATAACAAGACGCCAAGCGCAAGGTATAAATATCGCATGCCTTAATTTTACTAAGGTGCGCCGAAAAGTGCTAATGAATCTGGAAAATATATAAAGAAGATGTACATGAAAAAACGGCAATATCCCATTTTTGTAGAATATTGCCGTTCTTCTAAAGCAACGATTACTTAAACAACTAAATCAACGCGCTCTCTTAACTCTTTACCTGCTTTAAAGTGCGGTACATATTTCTCAGGTACCTGTACTTTAGAGCCGGTCTTTGGGTTGCGACCAAGACGCGGTGGGCGGTAGTTTAAACTGAAACTACCAAACCCGCGGATCTCGATACGCTCACCAGTCGAGAGGTTGTCCGACATTGAGTCAAGGATAGCTTTTACTGAAAGCTCAGCATCCTTGACGACAAGCTGCGGAAAACGCGCGGCTAGATTAGCTATTAGCTCGGATTTTGTCATGGCTAATCGCCTTACTCGTTGTTTTTGCCGTCAAGTTTAGCTTTTAGCAGAGCGCCCAGATTAGTGGTACCAGCTGTGCCAGCGTCATTGCTGTATTTTTGTACTGCATCTGCTTCTTCAGCAATATCTTTGGCTTTGATCGACAGAGTAATTGCACGCGTCTTACGATCAACGTTAGTGATGCGTGCTTCGATTTCGTCACCTACTTTAAGTGCAGTTGTTGCATCTTCGATTTTTTCGCGTGAGATATCAGCAGCACGGACGTAACCTTCAACTTCGCCATCCAGAGTAATCACAGCGCCCTTAGCTTCAACAGACTTAACGGTACCCTTAACGATTGCACCTTTATCATTCACTGTTGTGTAAGCACCGAATGGGTCATTGTCCATTTGCTTAACGCCAAGAGAGATACGCTCTTTCTCAACATCGATGCTAAGTACCAATGCTTCAACTTCATCACCCTTCTTGAAGTTGCGAATCGCTTCTTCGCCAGTCTGGTTCCATGAGAGGTCAGATAAATGAACCAAACCATCAATGCCACCTGGCAAGCCGATGAATACACCGAAGTCAGTGATTGATTTGATCTGGCCGCTAACTTTGTCACCCTTTTTGTGGGTGGCTGAGAAATCATCCCATGGGTTAGCTTGGCATTGTTTCATGCCCAATGAGAGGCGGCGGCGGTCTTCGTCGATCTCAAGGATCATGACTTCAACTTCATCACCTAATTGCGCGATCTTAGCTGGATGAACGTTCTTGTTTGTCCAATCCATTTCAGAAACGTGAACCAAACCTTCGATACCTGGTTCGATTTCAACGAATGCGCCGTAGTCGGTCAAGTTAGTGACTTTACCGAACAGGCGTGTGCTCACTGGGTAACGGCGTGTCAATGCAACCCATGGGTCATCACCAAGTTGTTTGATACCTAATGAAACACGGTTTTTGTCTTGATCGAACTTAAGAATCTTAGCTTCAACTTCTTCACCAACTGTAAGCACTTCTGATGGGTGCTTAACGCGACGCCATGCCAAGTCAGTGATGTGTAGCAAGCCATCGATACCACCGAGGTCAACGAATGCGCCGTAGTCGGTGATGTTCTTGACGATACCCTTAACGATAGCGCCTTCTTTCAATGAGCCAAGCAATGCTTCGCGGTCTGCACCCATGTTCTCTTCAAGAACAGCACGGCGTGAAACCACAACGTTGTTACGCTTGCGATCAAGCTTGATAACTTTGAAATCCCATTCTTTGTTTTCGAATGGCGTTGTATCTTTTACTGGGCGTAGATCAACCAATGAACCAGGAAGGAAAGCGCGGATGCTGTTAACCATTACAGTCAAGCCACCCTTAACGCGACCATTGACCATACCCTTGATGATGCGAGCCTCATTCATCGCATTTTCAAGATCAAGCCATGCAGCCAGACGTTTCGCTTTCTCACGGGAAAGCTTGGTTGAGCCGTAGCCATCTTCAAGTGTTTCGATCGCAACTTGAACGAAGTCGCCAACGCTAACTTCAAGTTCACCGCGATCATTATGGAATTCGGTAGTAGGGATGATGCTTTCGGACTTAAGTCCTGCGTTAACGATAACAAAGTCGTCGTCAATCGAGATTACTTCGGCGGTGATAACTTCACCAGAGCGCATTTCTTGACGCGCCAAGCTTTCTTCAAAAAGTGCTGCAAAGCTTTCGCCGGTAGAGGAGGTTGTGTTGGTTGAAAGATTAGCCATTAAATAAATTACCTAAAGTGCCCACCGTGCAGTGGGAAAAATTAAAAAAGCCATGAACTCGTGAAGCTCACGGCGCTATATTGATTACTACTACAACTAATACTATTTATTCAGGGATTTTTCTGCGTAAGACAGTACGGTTTCGACTGCTTGCGCTATGCTAAGATTACTCGTTTCAAGCAACTCGGCATCTTCAGCTTGCTGCAAAGGCGCTACCAGCCGTTGCTGGTCCCTGACATCACGTGATTGCAAATCTGACAGAATATCCGCTAGATTAGCATGGATTCCTTTTGACATCAACTGCTTATATCGCCTTTCAGCGCGAATCTCAGCTGTTGCTGTTAGGAATATTTTGGTGGTGGCATCAGGGAATATCACCGTTGCCATATCCCGGCCATCTGCAACGAGCCCCGGTGCTTTGCGAAAGCTATGTTGTAAACCAACCAGGGCATGCCTGACTGCGGGATGTACGGCGACCTCTGACGCACCTTTCCCCATTTTTTCAGTGCGTACATCGTCACTGACATCTTGGCCATTCAAATAGATATTTCCATCCTCGAACTGGATATTCAGGCTAGGTACCATCTTGCCTAATTCCACTGCATTTGCCCAATCGATATTCGCCGCTAGTGCTGCCAGTGCAACGATACGGTAAAGCGCGCCTGAATCGAGGTAGTGGTAGCCCAGCTTTTCAGCCACAAGTTGAGCCACTGTGCCTTTGCCCGATGCGGATGGGCCATCGATCGCAATGACAGGAATGGATTGATAGTTGGTAGATTTCAAGTTCTTTTACTTAATGATAAGTGGTTATTAATGATTAACTTTGAATGATAGAGGAGAATCGCTCGAAGTAATCAGGGAAGGTTTTGGCAACGCAACCGGGATCATTGATGGTGATGGGCACGCCGCCGAGTGAAACCAGCGAAAAGCACATCGCCATGCGATGGTCATCGTAAGTGTCAATCACAGCATTGGGCGTCAATTTTTCTGGGGGCGTAATGGTGATGTAATCGGCACCTTCTTCAACGGTAGCACCGACTTTTCGTAATTCAGTTGCCATGGCTGTCAATCGGTCTGTTTCTTTGACGCGCCAACTGGCGATATTACGTAAAGTGGTCGTGCCATCAGCGAATAGCGCCGCTACCGCCAAAGTCATTGCGGCATCTGGTATATGGTTACAATCCATATTCAATGCTTTAAGTTTGCCATTTGTTGGCGCGCTGGACTCTATCCAGTTATTTTCCCAGCTAATGCGCCCACCCATTGCCGTTAAGGCTTCTGTAAACCTGATATCGCCTTGAATACTATCTTTAGTGATCCCTTGTACGCGTACAGGGCCAGCGCCAATAGCGCCCGCAGCTAGAAAATAAGAAGCTGAAGATGCATCGCCTTCAACAAAAACTTTTCCTGGGGTTTGGTAATGACTATTCCCACGGATGAAAAATCTTTGCCAGCCCTCGCGCTCTACTTGAACGCCGAATTTTGCCATCAGGTTCAGAGTGATCTCAATATAAGGTTTTGATATCAATTCGCCGATGACTTCAATCCTAAAGTCTTGCTTGGTCAAGGGCGCAGCCATCAATAAGGCGGTGAGGAATTGGCTGGAGACATTACCTTTGACTTGTACTGTGGGGGTGGCCTTTATTTTAGCTGGAGATACCTTCAACGGTGGAAAACCGGGTGCTCCTAAATACTCAATATCTGCGCCAGCCAGCCTTAGTGCATCGACGAGATCGCCGATGGGGCGTTCATGCATGCGAGGAACGCCTGAAAGAGTGTAATGTCCGTTGGAAAAGGCCAGGGCCGCAGTGAGCGGGCGGAAGGCCGTGCCTGCATTCCCTAAAAAGATATCGGCCTGTTTGTTTGGGAAGTTGCCGCCAGTGCCTTGGACTATCCAGCCATTTGCGCCTGTTTTTTCTAAGCTAACACCTAGTGCTTGTAGCGCTTCCAGCATGCGTTCGGTGTCATCGGAGGCTAGGAGGTCATGGATATCAGTGATGCCATCAGACAGTGCCGCGAGTAATAAGGTACGGTTGGATATGCTTTTTGACCCGGGAAGAACGACATTTCCTCCTGCTTTTGTAGCTGCTTTTAGTACAAGTGTTTCCATTTATTCTGTTTCGCTGCTTCTCTGGGCTGCTATTTTTTTGTTTTCAGCCCATGTATTGCGTACAGTGCTTGCGCGCTCAAATAGCGCTTGCAACTCGGCGCCGTTGTTTTCTTGTAAAAGCGTTTGGATATTGCTTAGTTGTTGCTGGTATGTAGTAAGCTCAGTCATGAGGGCCGCACGATTTGCAATGCTGATATCGCGCCACATTTCAGGCGAGCTGCCTGCGATTCTTGTGAAGTCACGAAAGCCGCTAGCAGCAAAATCGAAGAACTGTTTTGCGTCGGGGCGTTCGGCTAAATCTTCTACTAGGGCAAAGGCAAGCAGATGGGGCAGGTGGCTCACAGCAGCAAAAATACTGTCATGTTGCTGCGCTGACATTTCGTTAATCAATGCGCCTGCATCGTGCCAGAGTTTGCGCACTTTTTCCAAGGCAAGCTCACTGGTGCTATCGATGGGGGTCAGCACTACATTCTTGCCATCAAAAAGATCGGCTTTGGCTGACGATACACCACTTTTTTCTGCGCCTGCAATCGGGTGCCCGGGCACGAATTGGCTGATTTTTTTACCAAGCGCGCCTGCATATGCAACTACATCAGACTTTGTGCTGCCAGCATCGGTAACAATGGTGTTGGGGGTAAGGTGAGTGGCTATAGAGGCAAGTATGCTGGCCGTTTGCGCTACCGGTGTTGCTATCACGATCATATCTGCATCAGCCAATGCAGTTTCAATATGGGATTCTGCGCTATCAATGACGCCTAGCTCAATCGCTTCATCCAGACTCTTATGATTCCGATCCACGCCTGTTATATGCAATGTAGGGTGTTTGCGTTTGAGCGCGAGGGCGAGTGAACCGCCAATTAGACCAACCCCGAAAATGACCAGTTTATTCAATTGATAGCCGTGCTTTGTGACTGGAATATAAAGCCGGATTATAGCATGTCGAACTTATACTTAAGCTGGAAGGATGAATCAGGGAAGCAAGAGCGGCGTTCCAAACTTGGGTTTGCAAGCTAGAACGCCGATTGCTTTGGAGATGACATTGAATGAGATTCATTATTATCTGAAAAGTTCAATCTATGATTGAAATGTAATTTCAAGTGATGGAGATTGAATGCTTGGGATTTTGATGCTTAAAGCAGCTTGGTAAGTGCTATAGGTACCCATTCAGTGTCTATTAACGCCTCTTGCGGCACGAATTTCTGCTTGTATGCCATCTTGGCGCTTTCCTTGATCCAGTAACCGAGATAGAGATAATCGAAATTATTCGCCTTGCACCATTCGGTTAACCACATGACATTATAGGTACCGTAGCTTGCATGCGCATCGCTGGCATCGTAAAACGTGTAAACAGCCGAGATGCCATCGCCAACGATATCGAGCACGCTGACCATTTTAAGGTCGCCATCTAGGCGGAATTCAGCCATCATGCTTTCAACATTGCTTTGCACGAGAAAATTGCGGTATTGCTCAGCCGTTTCATGATCTTTTGCACCATCATGACGGGCGATCTGGTAGGCAGAGTAAAGCGCGAAATGCTCTTCGTTAAAAGTCAGCGGGATAATCGTAGCAGTGAGGCTCTGGTGTTGCTTAAATGCACGCCGTTGGCTGCGTGTGGGCTTGAAGTCTTTCACGGGCAGACGTACGGGAATGCAAGCGTTACATAACTCACAATGCGGGCGGTATACGAATTTACCGCTACGCCGGAATCCTAACTGGATCAATCCGTTATAAGTTGGTGCGTCAACAAGGTGTTGAGGGGAAGCGATGAGTGATTGTGCCAGCTGCACTGGTAGATAACCACAGCTATAAGGTGTCGTCACATAGAACTGTAACTTGGCTAAAGGTATGTCGTTCGGTAATGTCATGAGCTTACGTTGACCAGTCTTGAGAGTCTTTGTGAGAAATCATCTCTTGAGATTTCCCGCGCACCTAATGATGCTAAATGGGTTGTCTTCATTTGGCAATCTATCATGCGGAAATCTTGCGCTTTTAAATAGTTGACCAAGTGGACGAATGCGATCTTGGAGGCATCGGTTTTTCGGTGAAACATGGATTCACCATAAAACATCTTACCTAGCGTGACGCCATACAAGCCGCCTGCCAATTCGCCATTTATCCATGTCTCGACACTGATGGCGTAGCCCATGTTATGGAGCGCTTCATAGCCATTGATGATGTCAGGGGTGATCCACGTACCATCCTGACCTAATCGTGCCGTTTCAGCGCAGGCTTGCATGACTTCACGGAATGCAGTGTTAAAGCGGACTTCGTAATTGTTCTTTTTCAGCGTCTTTGCCAGTGAGTGCGATATCTTGAGTTCGTCCGGGAACAGCACCATGCGTGGATTGGGGCTCCACCACATGACGGGTTCATCTGCACTGAACCAAGGGAATATCCCGCGCCTATAGGCCTCAAGCAGACGTTCGGGTGAGAGTTCTCCACCGATGGCGATCAGACCATTTGGTTCTATGAGTGCCGCATCAAGTGGCGGAAAGTGCGAGTGTGCATCTAGCGCGGTCACCCGCCCACCCGGTAGCTGATAGTAATAGTTACTCACTGCATCATGCCTTTATTGTTTGTGGCTTTGAACTTACTTTTATAGCTTTACTAGTTAGGCCTTTACTTGAGTTTATACTTTGTGATTCAATCATTCCATGCAATTCATATCCATGCGTCTAATGCGCGCATTTATCTTTGTGTTAATGACGATCTTCGTTGCCAATAGCGTTTACGCGGGCACGATGATGACTGCTGCAAAAACGGCAGTGGATGCGCATGCACATCATGAGGTAGCTATGCACATGGACGGCATGATGCACGACACGCAAATGCCTCACCATGATACAGACCAGCATCATTCCGGCTATTGCCATGATTGTCTTGCATGCCTGAATATGTTGCCTGTAGATATCTCTACCCATACACCTGTGATACCCGATGCCCTCAGTATCGTGATGCACGATGTGCTCTATAGTTCTCCTGCCACCCCAACGCTCCAGCGGCCCCCCATATCCATTCTATCCGCTTAGTTTTACCTCACAATTTGCTATAGGTGCTTGATGCCTATGGCAAGTGTTTTGATATTCGTTTTGTATTTAAGTGATGGAGATTTTCATGCATAACGCAATGAATAATCGATATATAAGGGTAGCTCTTTGCCTACTGATTTCATTTTTTCTGAACGCATGTAGTGATTTCAGTCAGGGCAATGGCTTTGATTCAGTCAAGGCTACTGTGAAGCAGCAAACAGGTCGAGATATTGAATGGCCAAAGACGGCCGCCGCAGAAGATGATTTAGGTAAACGCATCGATATTCTGATGAGCAAGCCATTGGATATCGATGCCGCTGTTGAAGTCGCCTTGTTAAACAATAAACGCCTGCGCGCCTCTTTTTATGATCTAGGCATCAGTCAGGCTGATCTGGTTCAGGCCGGTCGTTTGCCTAATCCGCGTTTCGCCATGCTTTATGCCCGTAATAGTGGTGATTACAAGATAGAACAGGCCTTAACTTTCAATATATTCTCCCTGTTGACCATGCCGAAAGCCAAAGCGATAGAGCAGCAACGTTTTGAATTAACGCAAAAAGAGGTCGCGCAGGATGTGTTAAGGCTGGCGCGAGAGGTACGTATCGCTTGGGTGCAGGCAGTTTCGGCGAATGAGTCACTACGTTATATGACGCAGGTGAAGGTGGCGGCAGAAGCAAGTGCCGAACTGGCGAACCGCATGACGATCGCAGGCAATTGGAGTCAGCTTGATCGTGCCAGGGAGCAGGGGTTTTACGCTGAAGCAATGCTCGAGTATAGCCATGCGAAAAATGCACAAACTATTTCACGCGAGCAACTGGTGAGGTTGTTGAGCTTGTCTGGCGATCAACGTGATTTTGTACTCGCTGAACGCTTGCCGGATTTACCCCAGCAGCCGGATGCGTTGCCGGATGCTGAGAAAGAAGCGATGCAGCAGCGGCTGGACTTGCAGATAGTGCGTATGGAGACTGACCGATTAGCCAAGGCGCTTGGCCTGACCAGAACTACCAGATTTATCAATGTGCTGGAGCTTGGGCCTGCACGCGTTTTGGAGGGGGGGCGCAGCGAACCATACAAAAATGGGGTTGAAATCGCCTTTGAGCTGCCGCTTTTCGATTGGGGTGAAGCACGCGTAGCCAAAGCAGAAGCGCGCTATATGCAGGCGTTGAATTCGGCAGCACAACAGGTAGTCAATGCGCAGTCCGAGGTTCGGCAATCCTATGCCATTTACCGTACACATTACGATATCACCAAGCATTATCGTGATGAGATCGTGCCTTTAAAGAAGACGATATCTGCGGAGAACCAGTTGCGTTACAACGGCATGCTGGTGAGTGTTTTCGACCTGCTTGCCGATGCGCGTACACAAATCTCCAGCGTCAACCAATATATCCAATCACTGCGTGATTTCTGGATCGCGCAAAGTGATTTGCAGATGTCCTTGATAGGCAGTATCGCAAGCAATGAAAAGGAAGCGCAATAATGACCTCACGTCGTGATTTTTTCAAATTAGCGGGCGCTGCCGTTGCAGCCAGTGCTGTCAGTAAAGTCGCCATGGCAGCCTTGCCGGAGATCGTATCGACGAATACTGCTGATACGCAATCGCCTTTATCTCCCTTGAGTGGTCGCCCTTATCATCCGGTTGTCACCCTCAATGGTTGGACATTGCCCTGGCGCATGAGTAATGGGGTAAAAGAATTCCATTTGGTCGCCGAGCCTGTCGTACGCGAGATAGCGCCGGGCATGAAGGCCAATCTTTGGGGCTATAACGGGCAGAGCCCTGGCCCAACCATCGAAGTAGTGGAGGGGGACAAGGTGCGCATGTATGTGACCAATCGTCTGCCTGAAGCGACGACCATTCACTGGCATGGGCAGCGCTTGCCTAATGGAATGGATGGCATTGCCGGATTGACGCAACCGGCAATCGCCCCGGGCAAGACTTATGTATATGAATTTGAAGCCAAGCGCCCCGGTACTTTTATGTATCACCCGCATGCGGATGAGATGATGCAGATGGCCATGGGGCTGATGGGTTTCTGGGTAACGCATCCCAAGAATCCCAAGTTCATGCCGGTTGATCGGGATTATGTGTTTCTTCTAAACAGCTACGATATCGACCCCGGTAGTTACACACCGAAGACCAGTACCATGCTCGATTTTAATCTATGGACATTCAATAGCCGTGCCTTTCCCGGGATTGCGCCCATGGTGGCACGCAAGGGGGAAAGGGTGCGCATTCGGGTTGGTAACCTGACGATGACCAATCATCCCATTCACCTGCATGGGCATGAGTTCGAGGTGACAGGCACTGATGGCGGATGGGTGCCTAAAAGTGCACGCTGGCCGGAGGTGACCACTGACATTGCGGTGGGACAGATGCGGGCGATAGAGTTCATTGCTGATGCGCCGGGCGACTGGGCATTCCATTGTCATAAGAGCCACCACACGATGAATGCGATGGGCCACCAATTACCCAATATGCTCGGTGTCGACCAAAGTGACCTGCTTGATAAGATCACTCATCTTGTCCCTGATTATATGGCGATGGGGAAAAGCGGTTCGGGGGATATGGCTGAGATGGCAGGCATGATGCCCTTGCCAGAGAACACCTTGCCGATGATGGGTGGCCAGGGGCAGTTTGGCCCGATTGATATGGGCGGCATGTTCACCACTGTGAAAGTGCGCGAATCACTTGCAAAAGATGATTACAAAGATCCCGGCGCTTATCAGCATCCTGCAGGTAAAGTCGCCTATGAGTTACACGGAGAGGAGCCCGATATACAACGGGAAAAAACACCCGAGCCGATGGGCGATATGGAGATGAATGTGCTTAAGCCTATGAACCACGCGCATTAATATCAGGTATCGCTTCGTAATCAATCGATTACAGAGTAAAATGCGCGCCATGGAACAATACAGCGGAATGCTTGCTAAACCGATCAATAGCTATCGCCCTTATTGGGCGAAACGCTTTGGTGCGTCCTCGATGCTGCCGATGAGCCGCGCCGAGATGGATGCGCTCGGTTGGGATAGCTGCGACATCATCCTCGTGACAGGCGATGCCTATATCGATCATCCAAGCTTTGGCATGGCTTTGGTTGGGCGTCTGCTTGAAGCGCAAGGTTTCCGTGTAGGCATCATCGCCCAGCCGGATTGGCAATCTGCGAATGCATTCAAAACTTTGGGCAAGCCTAATCTTTATTTCGGGGTCACCGCGGGCAATATGGATTCTATGGTCAACCGCTATACGGCTGATCGCAAGATACGTTCTGACGATGCTTATACACCCAATGCTGAAGGCGGAAAACGGCCTGACCGTGCGATATTGGTCTATTCGCAGCGTTGCCGCGAAGCATTTCCTGATGTGCCTTTGGTAATTGGCAGTATCGAGGCTAGCCTGCGTCGTATCGCACATTATGATTACTGGTCTGACAAGGTACGCCGTTCCGTCTTGATGGATTCCAAAGCGGATATCCTGCTTTATGGCAATGCCGAGCGTGCATTGGTCGAGTTGAGCCATCGCATCGCCAAGGGCGAGAGGATTAGCGAGATCACTGACATCCGTGGTACAGCTTATCTGCGCAAGGGATTACCTGAAGGTTGGCAGGAGATCGCCTCCACTAATCTGGATAGGCCGGGCACGATTGATGCCCCCATCGACCCTTATGCGATGGAACCCGCCATGGAAAAAACAGGCGAATCCTGTGCTTCCACAGCAGCCAATGCCGCTGCCAAAGCTGAAGACCCTACTGTAAAACCTATTACCATCGTCAGGAAAGTTAAGGCGGATCGCTCAAGGCAGGTCGTACGCCTGCCAGCCTATGAAGAGGTGGCTAAAGACCCGGTATTGTATGCACATGCTTCACGCGTACTCCATCTGGAAGCAAACCCCGGTAATGCACGCGCATTAGTGCAGCGACATGGTGACCGCGAAGTCTGGTTGAATCCGCCGCCGATACCACTGACGACTAAAGAGATGGATTACGTATACGACTTGCCGTATGCGCGTAACCCGCATCCGGCTTATCAAGGCAATAAAATTCCTGCGTGGGACATGATACGTTTCTCGGTGAATATCATGCGTGGCTGCTTCGGCGGCTGTACATTTTGTTCGATCACCGAGCATGAAGGCCGCATTATCCAAAGCCGTTCAGAAGAATCCATCTTGCGCGAAGTGGAAGAGATTCGCGATAAGGTCGAGGGTTTTACCGGGGTGATTTCTGATCTTGGCGGCCCCACAGCCAATATGTACCGCATGGCCTGCAAGTCAGAGGCCATCGAGACCTCATGCCGCAAGCTTTCGTGCGTGTATCCTGGTATCTGCGAGAACCTCAATACAGATCACTCATCATTGATACAGCTTTACCGTAAGGCACGTAGTATCAAAGGGGTGAAGAAGATACTGGTGGGTTCTGGCCTGCGCTATGATTTGGCCGTGACCTCGCCAGAGTACGTCAAAGAGCTAGTGCAGCATCATGTGGGCGGTTATTTGAAGATCGCGCCTGAGCATTCTGAAGAAAACGTGCTTTCCAAGATGATGAAGCCGGGGATGGATGCCTACGATAAGTTCAAGGAGATGTTCGAGCGCTTCTCCAAAGAGGCGGGTAAAGAGCAATATCTCATCCCTTACTTTATCGCGGCACACCCTGGCACGACAGATGAAGACATGCTGAACCTTGCGCTTTGGCTAAAAAAATACGATTTCAAGTTGGATCAAGTGCAGACCTTTACACCAACGCCAATGGCGATGGCGACCGCGATGTATCACTCCGGCAAGAATCCGTTGCGTAAAGTGACGGCAGACAGTGATGATGTCCCCATTCCTAAAGCGGGCAGTGTGCGTCGCTTACATAAAGCCTTTATCCGCTACCATGACCCCAATAATTGGCCGATGTTGCGTGAAGCATTGAAGCACATGGGGCGTGAGGATTTGATAGGTAATGGCAAGAAACATTTGATCCCTGCATGGCAACCGTTACCGAAGCCGGTTGAAGCTAGAAATGCGGCATTCAAACGTAAGCCATTACCGAGTAGCCATCGCGCGAGGCGTAACCCGTCTTAATTGGTGTTTTTTAGAGGTTGCTTAAGTTTTCCGGGATTTTTTTGATGATACTTACTGGTCAATCATCAGCCTGATAAGCAGACTATTTAGATGCCATGAATTTCTGTGTCTCTGCCTCTATGGTGTCGATAGCAAGATCAAAATCCATTGATTTATCGAAGAAATGCTGTACGCCCAGCGCTTTAGCTAACTGGCGATATTGGGTATGCGCATGATTGGTGAAGATAATCGACAGCGGTTTCGCGAAAGGGAAATCATCTTTCAGTGTTTCACGGATTACTTCAAAACCATTCCCTTGGGCTAATTCAATGTCTACGATGAGTATATCGAATGCGCGCTCATGCAATAAGGCAACGGCTTCATTTTGTGTGGCTGCGACGGCTTCAAATGCCAGCCCGTTACAAGAGGAAAGGGTTTCCATGATCGCTTCGCGTAACAGGAACGAATCTTCAACCAACAATGCTTTCATTGATTGAGTATTCATCGTCCACGACGATCTATTTGAGGGTGATGCGCTTTCAAAGACTGGTTGCACTTTAAATAACTCTACCTTTCTATTATGATTCTTTCCCCTTTCTCGACCTATCAGGTTTTGTCCTACAAAGTCCTACAAGATTATGTAATCAATGCATTCTTGATTGCATAATATGTTAGGTCTGCATTTGTTTTTAAACTCATTTTTTCAAGAATGCGTGTTCTATATGTGCTCACAGTTTTGATGCTAATAAATAACTCTTCGGCTATTTCTGTTGCACTGCGACCGCTCGCAAGCTTGAAAAATACCTGAAACTCTCTTTCTGATAATGTTTCATGCAGTAACTTATCATGAGGTTGCGTGATCTCATTGGTCATTAACTCTGCTAAAACAGCCGAGATATAACGCTTACCGTTTGCAATCGCACGAATCGCAGTGATGATCTCTTCCGGCTCTGCGTCTTTGGAAAGATACCCTTTGCAACCGCTACGAATGAGGTTCAACGCATATTGCTCTTCTGCATAACCGCTTAGCATCAATACTGGCAAATCCGGGGCTACGTGCTTCAGGTCGCGTAGCGTATCTACACCATTCTTATCCGGCATTGAAATATCCATTACGATAATGTCGAATGCCTGTGCCCGAACTAGCTTGATCGCTTCTATTCCTGAACCCGCCTCACCAGTCACTTCAAGGTCAGCTTCCAGCTCAATCAGATTCTTTAAACCTTGGCGGACGATACTATGATCGTCAACTAACAGTATTTTTTTCATAGCGCTTTTTGAGTGTAAAAAATAACAGTATAAACATTTTGTGCGCTTAGTTAACTCAATTGGGCATTATGAACGTTTTAGCCAGTCTGATAATTCGTCTGCATGCTCTTCTTCAACAGCAAGAATCCCTTCAAGCATCCTGCGGGTAGTAGGGTCCTTATCGCCAATGTGCAAGATCAATTCATGATAAGCATCGATGGCAATACGCTCAGCAATCAGGTTTTCCTTGATCATGTCTTTAAGATCCAAGCAAGGGATGTAATCTGCATGACTCCGACTCACTAAACCATCCGGTGAAAAATCAGGTTCACCGCCAAGCTGTACGATACGGGCAGCAATTTCGTCAGCATGGGCTTGTTCTTCTTGCGCATGTACATTGAATTCATTAGCAATGGCCTCAGAGTTTATGCCTGTGGCTGTGAAATAATGACGTTTATATCGCAGGCTACAGACTATCTCAGTAGCAAGGGCAGCATTCAGCTGCTCGATCACTGCTTCGCGGTCACCCCGATAACCCGCTGTTTGGGCACCATCTTCTACATTTTTGCGGGCATTATTTCTAATGGTTTCAATATCAATCTTGAATGCTTCATCAACCGTATGCAGCTTATTTAGGTTTTGCATGATTTTTCCTTTTATTAGTCTTTACAGCAGCGTTGATGCTCATCCTCGGATGAGCATCAACTGGCTATTCAGTCGCTTCTTCTTTTGCGCTTGGCGCAAGCAGGTAGCCAATAGCCACACCTGCAACTACAGCCACTGACAACGCGAGAAACGAGCGTTTTCTAATCAGTCGTTCAGTACTTGTCTTGCTAACTTTAAACGCGTGTACCAGTTCTTTTTGTACGACATCTTTCCATTCAGTAGCTTGATCAACGAGATCATCAGTCAGCTCATTTGCTTTTGCTGGTATGTCTTCTGCATCTAGAATGGCTCTAATACTTGAAAGTAGTGCCAAAGCATCTTCTTTGGTATCAAGAGACTTGCTCTTTACTTTTTTGCTTAGTTGCGTCACCGATTTTTTTGCATCTCGTGATATTTCTTTCACATTGTCTTTTGCTGTATCGATCAGTTCTTCGGCGTTTTCTTTAACATCTGATTTTGCGGTATTAAACATGCTATGCTCCTTAAAAATAACGAAAAATTCTTTAGAATTCATCTTGTGATGCTTGAAATTTTAGTTACTTGGCGTTAAATACTCCGAGTAAAAGTGAAATGACTGTAATAATCAAAAATATAAAGAACAGGATCTTGGCGATCCCGGCTGCGCTTGCTGCGATCCCTGAGAAACCAAAGAAAGCGGCGATAAGCGCAATCACAAAAAATACGATTGAGTAGTGCAGCATGATGAGCCTTTCAGTTATTGACTGAGTTGTTGATGTCTCACACTTTATGCTGAATACCCAGAACAGATGAGTGGGGTATCGCTGAAAGCTATGTCGGAGCGCGCTGACAATATGTAAACGTTAGGGAATATGAAGAAAATTCTTTTTTGGATCGATGAAATTATTAAGCGCTTAGGTGGGCGCATCATCGCTACGCTTACTGCCGCGATGGCGCTTTCTATTATTGCGGTTATGTTTACTGATGGATGGATCGTTTCCATGGGTAAGCAGGGCGACGCGATTTCACATATCCGCGATAACATTGCGACGATTTATCAGTTGCGTACGAATGTGCATCGTGCAGAGAGTGCGCAGCGTGGCTATCTGCTTACCGGGCGTGAATTGTATATTGCACCTTTCAACGATGCGATTGACGGTGCCCGGGCAAATATCAAAAAGATTCAGAATGAGCGGCAATCCAATCTAGTCCTGAAAAAACAAAGTGATCTGGATTGGCTGGATGCCATTTCGGCAAGCCTAGAGGCTAAAGCTGCAGAAATGAAAATGACGTTGAGTCTGACAAAGGCAGGTAGTACGGAAGAAGCAAAGCGTATTGTTGATCTTGATCAGGGTCTTAGTGAGATGAGCAAGTTTATGCAGTACACGCAAGTGCTGCTGGATAAACATAACGATGCTTTAACGATTTTATTAAATGAGCGTAAAACCAGTTTATTGCTTATTCGCATTGCAGTCATAGGTAGTGCGGTGATGTTGCTTTTGCTGGTTATTGTGGTGATCAGGCAGCTTCTAATCGAGATGGTCACGCGGGATCAACTGCGTCAACAACTGGCACAAGATTGTAAGATCTATGAAGATCAGCTTCATGAAAGTACGCGACAACTTAAGATACTCGCGCTAGGTAATCAGGGCGATGTGGAGCGTGAAAGGCAGAAGCTTGCCCGTGAATTGCACGATGAGCTTGGCTCTATCTTGACTGCGACCAAAATGGATGTGAATTGGGTTATCCGCAAATGTAAGGATACGGCACCAGAGATCGTAGAAAAATTACGTAAGACCATTGGTTATCTGGATCAAGGCATACAGTTCAAGCGTCAGGTCGTACAAGACCTTCATCCTTCCATGATCACTACTTTTGGTTTTTGGCCGGCATTAAAATCTTTGATCGAAGATAGTGCGGAGCGGAATCATTGGGAGATGGATGTGATGCTACCCGAAGAAAGTGTCGTGCTGAGTGAGACTATCGACTTGATTGCCTATCGTGTAGTGCAGGAGTCTCTGAATAATGCCAGTAAGTATGCACAAGCCACGAAGGTCTCTGTGCATATGCTGATAGAACTGAATTACCTGAAAATCGATATTCAGGACAATGGTATCGGGGTCGATATGCAAACGATCGATGCAACACGCCATGGCTTATCGGGCATGCGCAATCGCGTAAAGGCCATTGGTGGTCATCTCGATATCACAAGTGCGGTGGGTGAGGGCATGACCACGCGCGCGCTCTTGCCATTAGATAACAAATAACTGATTACTTTTGCATGATTCGGTTGTAGGTTGACGCTTACATCCGAATCGTTCTCTGTCCGACTGTTTAATACTCCCCTGTTGATTAATATAGCTGCACTACAAAACGAGAAGAAATTTAATCGTTCTGTTTCATATTAATAAATAGGAGAATAAACAATGAAAACTCAATTTAATCTTAAAGCACTTTCAGTTGCAGTAGTGTTCGCGGTAGGTGTAGCAGGTGTAAGTTCTGTGTCTATGGCGCGATCAGAAGACATCAATCAGCCACCCGCAGTAGAGAATTTTAAAAAGCTGGATGTAGATAGTGATGGCACTTTGACTAAAACAGAAGCGGCTAAAGATCCATTATTCACCAAGGCTAACTTTGCGAAAGCCGATATCGACAATGATGGCACTTTAGATAATAGCGAATATGCTGATTTCAAATCACAATCACAAAATAAAGAAGTTAAACGTGTAGTGAATGACAGCGTGATTACTTCTAAAGTGAAAGCAAGCATCTTGAAACAACAAGGCTTTGATGGTTTAGAAGTCAGTGTTGAGACACATAAGGGCGTGGTACAGCTAAGCGGGTTTGTTGATCACAAAGATCAAATCACACTTGCTGGTAAAATCGCTAAATCAACTGAAGGTGTGGTATCTGTAAAGAATGACCTAGTCGTAAAAGGCTAATTTGTTTTTCAGGACTTCTTCAATGTTGTAGCTAGCTAACCGCATACCGTAACAGGTATGCGGTTTTTATTGCGGTGCTTTTATCATTGTTGTACCTGTATTAATGTCTTGGTATCGAATCCCAATAGCTTGGCTTGATTGATTAATGCATCCTGAGTATCTTTAGGCAGGGTGGGTGTTCGAGAGAGTATCCATAAATAAGAGCGGTCTGGCCCGCATACAAGCGCATATTGATAATCTTTACCGATGACCAGAATATTGTACGCGCCATAAAATGGGCCGAAGAAAGAGACTTTTAATTTTCCGGAGTACGATCCATCCTGATTCTGTGGATCGACGAAATAGGCTTTGCCTTCCGCTTCATTCCATTTTTGCGTCTTAGGGTCAAAGCCCTTATTGATCACCTTAATGCCACCATCATCTCGCAGGCTATAGTCCGCAGTGACTTTAATCAGGCCGCGTTCAAACGAGTGATCCATTCTGGCTATCTCATACCAAGTACCAAGATATTGCTCTGCTTTGACATGCTGAACGGTTTGAATACCTTCTGGTACACCCAAGCATGCAGTCAGCAGAGTAGACAAAAGAAGTAGTACGCTGGTCTTTATCATATACACGCCCTCATTATTCTACTTTGTGACCACTTGCACGCTGATCAAGTTCATCAGTGCATTTGTTGGTGCTTGTAAACTACCTGAAATTGCGTTTTACGGGTTTAGGGGCAAATAGAGGGCTCTGCGGCATCGATTGATGGCGTGCAGCCTCGGACAAAGGCTTACCGTTATTGTCTTGCGGTTTTTTATTCTGGCCTTTGTTGTTCTGGTTTGGATGATTATTTTGGGCTGGTTTTCCGGTTTTTTGCTGTTGCGGATGACCTGACCTTGCCGGATTTTTACCTTGTGGCTGTTGCGTGCGTGATGTCTGGGGTTGTCTGTTCTTTTGCTGCGGATGTCTGGATGGCCTAGGTGGGCGTGGTTCTTCTACATCGGGTTTGGCTGGCGGTACGAATCCGGTTATTTCGGCTCGTGGTATTTCGCGCTTGATCAGGCGTTCAATCGCTTTTAGCAGCTTCAGTTCTTCATCATCCACCAACGACACTGCTGCACCTGAACTGCCAGCGCGGCCTGTACGCCCGATTCTGTGGACATAGTCTTCTGGCACATTTGGCAATTCAAAATTCACGACTTGCGGTAACTGATCGATATCCAAGCCGCGTGCGGCGATATCGGTAGCAACCAGCACAGGCATTGAACCATCCTTAAACTGTGCAAGTGCTTTGGTGCGTGCCCCTTGGCTTTTATTGCCATGGATCGCGGCTGCGGCGATACCGTCTTTAACCAGTTTTTCAGCTAAACGGTTTGCGCCATGTTTAGTGCGCGTAAATATCAATACCTGCTTCCATGCATTTTGCTTGATCAGAAAGCTAACCAGATCGCGTTTTTGGCTCTGCGTCACAAGGTAGACAGTTTGCTCGACCAGCTCAGATGCGGTGTTTCGTCGTGCAACCTCAACAAAACCGGGGTTATGGAGCAGGCCATCAGACAGTGCTTTGATCTCGTCAGAAAATGTCGCTGAAAATAATAGGTTCTGCCGTTTTGCTGGCAATAGCGCCAATATCTTTTTGATATCGCGAATGAATCCCATATCCAGCATTCTGTCGGCTTCATCCAACACCAATATTTCGATATTTGAAAGGTCGACGGTCTTCTGGTTTGCATGATCTAGCAAGCGTCCAGGTGTTGCCACTAAGATATCTAAAGGTTTTTTCAAACGTGAGATTTGCGGATTAATCCCTACGCCACCAAACATCACCGTTGATGTAAGGAGGAGGTATTTACCGTAGGTCTGTACAGACTCTTCCACTTGCGCCGCTAGTTCGCGGGTCGGTGTTAAAATAAGGCAGCGTGGTTTTCCCGCTTGGCCTTTTGCTGGTTTTGTATGCAGCAAATGCAGTAAGGGCAGGGTAAAACCTGCGGTCTTTCCAGTGCCTGTCTGGGCACCTGCCAGCAAGTCACCGCCATTCAGGACTTGTGGGATCGCCTGTAGCTGGATCGGAGTGGGGGTAGTATAGCCTGCATCTGCAATGGCACGAAGGATGGGCTCGGCTAAGCCTAAGTTGGTAAAGCTAATGGTATCGGACAAGCTGGGAACTCCTGCAACGGCCTGCTATGCATTGCATAACACCAATCAAGGCTGTCGGGTATAGTGATTTGATCTAGAAGAGGGATGTTTATGTAGATTGGTTGAGCCACAAACAGGCCTGATTATACGTTAATTTCAATGGGTGTTGATAATGACTGTTTCTGATTCAATAGCTTAAGTGCCGATTCGTCCAGCCAGCGCCACTCTCCGGGTGCCAGGTCATCCGGCAGGTCAAGCCCACCAATTTTAATGCGTTTTAAAGCCTCGACACGATTGCTCACTGCGGCGACCATGCGCTTCACTTGGTGGTATTTACCTTCAGCGAGGGTCATATGAATAATCTGATCGCTGATTTGCTCACAGGCCAGTGCCGCAATAGGTAACGGCTCATCTGCTAATTGCACGCCTTGCAAAAGTGTTTCAATCTGCTGGCTATCTACTGCGTGTTTGGTGGTGACTTCATAGACTTTAGGTACTTTGTGCTTGGGTGAACTCATGCGGTGAATAAATTGCCCATCATCCGACAGCAGTAACAAGCCCGTAGTATCTTCATCCAGCCTGCCTATGCATTGCACGCCTCGCTCCAAAAGTTGCGGAGGAAGCAAGCTAAAAATGCTCGGATGATGCTGTGGCTTGTGGGAGCATTCATAATGCGCCGGTTTGTGCATCATCAGGTAGGATTTTTCGCGGTATTGCCATGCTTCGCCGCGTACCGTGAATTCCAGATTGTGCGTGTCAAATTCGGTAAAAGGGAAATCACATACCTCGCCATTCACCGTGACTTCTCCATGACGAACGATCACGCGGCAGTTTTTGCGGGAGCCGAATCCCTGAGAGTGCAAAATACGTTCAAGCTGCATATCTATTGCTTACCGTAAGTGGGGACATTGGCATCACACTTTGCTTTGAGCCACTTTCCACTCATCTCGGTTGTTTGATCCATTGGCGGTGCACCTTTTACCATGCCGCGCATCGACCATGTACCCTGATAGTATGAATCGCTGAACACGGTCATCTCGAACTTGCCAGTAGCGCTTAAATCACCTGAACACAACATATCGCCGCTGATCTTGTTGCCAGCACGTTTGTAATTACTGATCTTGCAGTTATCCTCAGTTTTTGGCAGTTCAATCGGTTTGTCGAGTTTTGCCTGTTCTGGGGTGATACATTGTTGCGTTACCATGGGTTTGTCGCCGAATGGCACTTCTATGCCCATATTCTTCATTTGCTCAAGTTGTTCAGCTGGGATCGCAGGCATGCCTTTGATATTCGTCTTGATAGTCGTTTCCCATTGTCCGGGTTTGATGCCCTCAGCAGCGTGGCTTATGGGGGTGAAGCCTATGATGCAGAGGGCAATGGTCGCTAACACTTTATTTTTCATGAAAATCCTTTAAGGTAGGTCTATTGCATTGATTAATTTAAAAAATCAGGCATGTCGTGTTTCTATCTTGCCATCGTGCACGATAAACACGGTGCTAGCCAATTTGTAGAAGAGGCCATGCTCGACAACACCCGGTGTATTATTCAAGAGGTGATTCAGTTCTGCAGGTGGTAATGAAGCATCAAACACCATTTCCAGCACTAAGCTACCATGTGATGTCATCGCAAGGCCATCCTTACTGGCATTGGGGCGTAACGTTCCGGTTGCGCCCACGTTTGCCAAATGTTGCTTCACTAATTGCCAGGCAAAAGGCATCACTTCAATGGGAATCGGATATTGTTCACCTATGCGGTTGACCAGTTTACTTTCATCAACAAGCACGATGAATTGCTTACTTGCCGTGGCCAACAGCTTTTCGCGCACAAGGTCAGAGCCCCGACCTTTAAGCAACGCTAAATCAGGTGACACTTCATCTGCACCATCTACATAGAGGTCTAGTTCTGTTAATTGTTCAATCGCAATTAATGGCAAGCCTGCTTCTTTTGCTTTGATTGCGCTGATATAAGAGCTTGCAACTGTGGTGACATTCAAACCTTCAGCATGTCTTTTGGCTAGCGCTTCGATAAAAAAATTGGCTGTCGAACCTGTGCCAAGGCCAACAATCATGCCATTTTCTACCAGATTTGCCGCATGAGAGGCGACAAGTGCTTTATCACTCATGGGGAATTCTCGAATTAAGTTAAAATACGGTTACATAGATTTAATTGAATACCATGACATTTAAGCATATTACCTCGCGTGACAACGTTCTTTTCAAGCAGCTTAAGAAACTTGCTGATTCATCACGCGAGCGTCGTAAACAGAATCAGACATTGCTTGATGGCGCACATCTGGTCAATGCCTATATTGACCACTTTGGCATGCCTGAGTTGCTTATTATCCCCGAGGGATTCTCTACTAACGAGGTAACGGGGCTTATCCAGAATCTATCTGATATCCCCACTGTGATGTTCACCACGTTGATGTTTGCTGAGCTTACCCCAGTCGCATCGCCTACCGGTATTCTAGCACTCATCAACACGCCTGTTATTGAAACTCCGGCGGCACCTGAGTTTGTACTGATGCTTGAAGATATTCAAGATCCCGGTAATCTTGGCAGCATGCTGCGTTCGGCTGCTGCTGCTGGTGTGCAGACCGTCTATCTTTCAGAGGGATGCACAGATGCCTGGTCACCAAAATCGCTCAGAGGCGGCCAGGGCGCGCAATTTGTATTACCCATCATCGAGCGGGCAGATTTGCTAGAAACCATTTCCGAGTTTGCTGGGAATACCTATGCAACTACACTCAGTGGTCAGTGCATCTATTCATTTGATTTAAGCCAACCAACCGCTTTCATTATCGGCAATGAGGGTACGGGTTTAAATCAGGACACCATCAAAGCTGCAAATCATGCAGTCAGTATCCCCATGCACGGGCAAGTTGAATCACTCAATGCCGCCGCCGCTACGTCTATTTTCTTGTTTGAGCGTGTGCGGCAGACTGTTTAATGCTTGCTAGGCGTGCTCGGCATGACGATTTCATGGCTGAGTAGTTGTTCGACATCTACCTTGTCAAAGATATAGTCTGCATTGCAAAAGTCGCAAATGATTTCAACATTTCCACGTTCTTCGATAATGCTGTTGACCTCTTCTTCGCCAAGCATTTTGAGCATATTGCCAACACTTGTCCTTGAACAACTGCATTGGAATTTAACCAATTGCTCAGGAAATAATCGAATGTCTTCTTCGTTGAAAAGCCGCTTGAGTAAGATCTCTGCTGGTAATGTCAGCAGTTCGGAGTCTTTCACCGTTTCGGCAAGATAGGATGCTCTTGTCCAGACATCCACATCTTGCTCAGGCTGGTCAGGGAGTTTTTGCAATAACATCCCGGCAGCAGATTTTCCGTCACAGGCAAGCCATATGCGTGTTTCTATCTGTTCCGAGCGTTGCATGTAGTTTTGCAGTACTTCACTGATATTGTCGCCCTCGACTGGAACGATACCTTGGTAGGCCTGTTTGCCGTCTTTTGGATCAAGCGTGATGAAGAACCTGCCATCACCTACGAGCTCACCAAAACTTTGGTCTTCAAGGTCTCCTGACCATTTGGCAGTTGCACGTATATTCAATGTATCAGTGCATTCCACAACCAATAGGCTGATCGGTCCTTTGCCTTGCACCTGCAATACCAAAGCGCCTTGCATTTTTAGCGTAGCTGCAAGCAGTATGCTTGCCACCATCAGTTCGCCAAGTGCCTGACGTAATATTGGTGGGAGTTTCTGGTGTTGTAGCGCAGTATTGAACGTGTTATCCAGATGCACGATATTGCCGCGAATCGGGTTGTTCTCAAATATGAAACGATGGAGTTGGTCTGGTTGTTGCATAGGCTTTTTACGAAAAATATTAGGTTCTTGGGCTTGATAATACATCATAACATTGAGAGAAATATCATGTGTCTTATTCAAGATATGCGTCCCCAATTAACAAAAAATTGATGAGATGGCTAAATTAAGTAAGAATCTAGTTGTCTGTTATTTAATGATAAGCCCAATCAGTAAAAAAGAGTCTGTGTTTTGAGCCCACGTTTAAAGGCTTTTTTAAAGCCACAATTCTTTGCATTCGTTTTCGCAATGGCGATGGTTCCAGCGCTTTTTATGCTGCTGCAACGGTCAACAAACGAGCTCGTTGATTCTCGTCGCCTTGTAGAACATACCTATACCGTATTAAATCGGCTTGACCTTTTACGGCTGGATATCGAAGGTGTCGAGACGGCCCGGCGTGGGTACTTGATCATGCATCAAGAGCAGTATCTGCAGCCTTTCTATTTTGCCAAGCAGCGTATCCCTGAAGATCTCTCGACATTACAAACGCTGACTAAAGATAATCGGAGTCAGCAGGCTCACTTGACCGCAATCATGCCTATCATTGACGAGTTAGTGACTACCGCCGGGAATAATATCGCGATTCCACCTCATGATGCGGTAGCAAGCATGACGCACGCGAAAGCGATTCTCGATAGAGCGCGTCAGATGATAGAGCGCATGCAGGTTGAAGAAAATAGGCTGCTCACTTCCAGATCGCTTGCTACAGAACAGAAACTCTATAATTTGAAGTTACTGCTTTGGGGTATGAGTATCGGCTTTATTTTTCTACTTATCATCTTGTTCGTGAGCATGTATCGCGAGATTATTGAGCGTCGCCGCGTTGAGTTGGGGTTGATTGAGAGTCAGGCATTCAATGAGATGACGGTTTATAACCTGTCTCTTATGAGTGAGATGACCAGCCTTTTACAGGCGTGCTCCAATACCGAAGAGTCACTTGATGTGATACGCCAATTCGCCGCACGACTATTAAGTGTTGATGCGGGTGTTTTATATCTCTTCAGGGAATCGCGCAATCAGGTAGAGGCCAGTATTAATTGGGGCGCTCCCGCAAAAAGTGAAGTCATTTTTCAACCGGATGACTGCTGGGCTTTAAGGCGCGGAGAAGAGCATCGGTTCGATGCGGGGCACAACTCTCTGGCGTGTAAGCATTTGTACCATGATGACGATATTTTCAGCCTCTGCATTCCCATCGTGGCGCAGGGAAATGTACTTGGCGTACTGCATCTGGAGAATCATGGGACTCTTGAAATCAGTAGCGTCGAGAGAAATATTGCAGTTAATCTGGCAAGCCAGATCGCATTGGCACTGGCAAGTATCAAATTGCGTGATACCTTGCGTAATCTGTCGGTAAGAGATCCGCTGACAGGTTTGTTCAATCGCCGCTATATGGAAGAATCGCTGCATCGCGAAATCGCCACAGCACAAAGAAAATCCCGCCCACTCGGTTTAGTCATCCTTGATCTCGATCATTTCAAGAAATTCAATGATACGTTCGGCCATGATGCTGGCGATATGCTGTTGCGCGAAGTAGGCGCGCTGCTCGCCAAGAATTCACGTGCAGGCGATATTGCCTGTCGTTTTGGTGGCGAAGAGTTCGTGATGATTTATCCGGAGGCACCACCAGAGATGGTACAAGAGCTTGCTAATCAGCTGCGTCAACTGATCTATGCGCTGCAGTTACAGCATTACGGGCGCTCATTGGGACAGGTTTCAGCTTCGTTTGGTTTGGCGTTCTTCCCTGCACATGGGAGCAGTGGTGAAGAACTGCTGCGTAATGCTGACAAAGCACTTTATCGAGCCAAAGCTGCTGGTAGAAACCGCCTAGAAATTGCGGATGCCGGGAATAGTTAATCCGAACTAATCATTAATCGCTGCTGTGGGATTTTTACTAAATCCCAATGGAATATTGCCCATTCCCATAGGTGTTTCAGGTTGGTTTGTTGAAGTTGATGTGGTGGATATTGCCCCAGAAACTTTAACGCCAGAAAAAGTGCATCTACAGGCGTTTTTTCGTTGATGTCATGAGCTAGGGTCTGTTTACTCAATTTTTCGCCTTGTGCATTCGCCGCAATCGGCACATGCGCATAATTTGGCGTTGGAAACCCTAAGCGTTTTTGCAGGTAAATCTGGCGGCTTGTCGAATCCAGTAGGTCTGCACCCCTTACTATGTGGGTGATATGCTGCGCTGCATCATCGACTACTACCGCTAGCTGGTATGCGTAAAAGCCATCGGCGCGCTTTAATACGAAGTCGCCTATCTGCTTTGCCATGTTCTGTGAGATATTGCCCTGAATAGCATCTTCAAACTGAATATCTGTATCGTCTACCTTTATGCGCAATGCTTTTGCTTCTTTGCCGCAAGGCGCGCCATGACGACAAGTGCCGGGGTATATGAGGCCATCGATACCTTGGGTGGCCGAGTCGGATATTTCCTTGCGTGAACATGCGCAAGGATAGGCCAGGCCGGTATTGGCTAGCTGCGCTAAGGCGCTCGCATAGTATTCATGCCGCTGGCTTTGATAAAGTACGGCTTCATCCCATTCAAAGCCGAACGTATCTAGCGTTTTGAGAATGCTATCTGCTGCGCCCGGCATTTCGCGTGCGCTATCCAGATCTTCCATACGCACTAGCCATTTCCCTTGATGTGATCTTGCTTCGAGATAGCTTGCCAAGGCAGCCACCAATGAGCCGAAATGCAGTGGTCCGGTAGGGGAGGGGGCAAAGCGACCTACATAGGGCGACATGTCGTTAATGCACTGCTTGCAGATACGGTGGGATATGCCATGACTGGAGTTGTTTGCCAAGCAGAACCAATTGGCAGGTCAAACGCTCGCTACCAGTGGCGCTGACCTCAAAATCGTAGGTGCGTAATAAACGCACATGTCCACGGTTGTTACGGCCTAGCCTTAATCTGCTGCATGCGACTGTCTCATCAAGCAATTGCAGGTTGCAACGTGCTGCAAGATCACTGCCTTTTTCGATAGCGGTCTCTCTTGCCGTAATGCTGTCAAACCAGAGCCATGCGCCACCGATGACGCCTATTAGTAAAATGATTTCCACAAAGCTGCCTTATTCATTACCCAGCGACTGGCGTAGATGGTTCATCTTCTTCCGGTTTGTCTTCGTGTAAAGAGAGATGCTCGATGCTTGAGTTGCTATCTTTTGATTTTGCATCTTTACCGTGTAACTTGAAGCGTAAGCGCAATTCATTGATCGAGTCTGCGTTGCGTAAAGCATCTTCCTCTGTGATGCGGCCTTCTTCACACAGCTGGAATAGAGCTTGATCGAAAGTCTGCATGCCAAGCTCAATGGATTTTGCCATGGCTTCTTTTACCATGTTGGTTTCGCCTTTAAGGATCAAATCAGCGACCAATGGGGAGTTAAGCAATATCTCGATCGCAGCACAGCGCCCACCCCCTTTTTTAGGCACTAGGCGTTGTGACACGAAAGCGCGCAAGTTAAGCGAGATATCCATATGGAGTTGTGCATGACGCTCTTCGGGGAAGAAATTGATGATGCGGTCAAGCGCCTGATTTGCACTATTGGCATGTAGTGTAGCCATGCATAGGTGGCCTGTTTCAGCAAATGCCAAAGCGAATTCCATGGTTTCTTTATCGCGAATCTCACCGATCAGGATGACATCGGGTGCCTGACGCAACGTGTTCTTTAATGCCGGAAACCAATCCAGCGTGTCGCGACCGACTTCGCGATGGGTGATGAGACAGTTCTTACTTGGATGCACATATTCAACGGGGTCTTCGATGGTGATGATATGGCCGTAGGTGTTCTCGTTACGGTAGTCGATCAATGCTGCCAATGTGGTCGACTTACCTGAACCTGTGCCTCCCACCAGAATGATCAGGCCACGTTTTGCCATCATCACGTCTTTTAACTGATTTGGTAAGCCCATTTCATCAAAATTGGGGATCTTGGTGGTGATGGTGCGTAATACCATGCCCACATGCTCTTGCTGCACAAACACATTGACCCGAAAACGGCCAATCTCGCGAGGCCATATTGCGAAGTTACATTCCTTTTCCTGCTCGAACTGCTTGCGCTGTTTCTCATTCATCATCGCTTCGGCAAAGGCTTTAGTGTGGTCGCCAGTGAGCTTTTGCTGGGTAACGGGTGTCATCTTCCCATCGATCTTCATTGCGGGCGGGAAGTCAGCAGAGATGAATAAGTCAGATGCTTTTTTGTCTAACATGCTACGCAAAAGATTATGCATATATGCCAATGCTTGTTCTTGATTCATGCAGATGACTCCGAAATTAGGCAATGATGATTGAGTATTTAACCCCTATCTTAATCACGATGTGATTAGGCATCAACATAATCCATGCAATGGATGACGAAAATTGATATTGATATTTAAGTCGGCAATATGAAAAAAAATGTAAACCAGATTTATTGCATGGAATTTATCAGTTATAGTTAACAGAAAGCAGTGCCAATCCTTAAGTTTGTATATTTGAATCCGTATAATTCCCATATGACTGAAAATCGTGAGCAAGAGGCACTACGTGCGTACCTTAATCTTCTAGAGAAAAAGGGCGCAGATGCTTCTAACCTGAAACGGCGCGAAGCGTTCCTGCAAAAGCTGATGCCAGACTTGGCTGATAAGAATCCTGATGGGGCTATCTTTCGGGATGTCGTTGAAGATGTTATTGAACAGATAGACAATTCTGATTGGGCGTTCACCCTTTCTGTTGCCCGTGAATATTACCCATTCTGGATCAAGGATATCAAGGCGATAGCCGCAATGAGCTCCGGCGAGGCTTTTGAAGTAAAGCCGATTCAGTGGCAGCCGCAAGACTGTAACCTGAAAGCGATTTGGAAGCTGCTCGATAAAGAGAAATTTAGCCTAGTTGAAACATGGGCACTTAAGGCTTATGGTTTGGCATTACGGCAAGAAGGTGCGACCCAGGATATGGTCGATACACGCATCAAACTGGTGAAGCTTTTGCTGGTGCGTTTGCGTGATGCGCCGGATCAAAGCCCAAAGGTGTACCGTGTGGGGGTCGATTCGACGGTAGCGTTATTCTTGTTGCAAGACACACGCCGTTTATTTTTAGCGGTTGTCCGTGAGTTTTATTATTTCTGGATCGGTGATCCAGAAGCGGGGAACTACATTCGCGGTGAAACTCCGACTAGCCATTTCTAAATGTGGATTTAAAGACGCGCTAGCTTCTCTTCTATTTTTTCACATAATGTTCGCAATATCTTGATGCGGGCATAGTTCTTGTCATTCGCTTCAATAAGATGCCATGGTGCCACGACACTGCTGGTGCGTTCTACCATATCTGCCGCTGCTAATTTATAGGCATTCCATTTTTTGCGATTGCGCCAGTCATCAGGCGTGATCTTGAACTGTTTATACGCGATCTCTTCGCGTGCCGTGAATCGGGCTAATTGTTCTTCCTGTGTGATCTGTAGCCAGAACTTAAGCACGAGTACATCGTGCTTGCTTAGCTGTTCTTCAAAATCATTGATCTCAGCATAAGCGCGTAGCCAATCATATTGACTGCAAAACTTCTCAACACGCTCGACCAACACACGGCCATACCATGATCTGTCAAATATCGCGACATGTGCTTTGGCGGGAATTTTGCGCCAAAAACGCCATAAGTATGGTTGGGCTTGTTCTTCATCGCTGGGCGCTGAGATGGGGGTGACGTTGTAGATACGTGCATCCAGTGCTTGGGTGACTCTGCGGATTGCACCACCCTTACCAGCGGCATCTACGCCTTCGAACGCCAGCACTAGCGCCATCTTTTTGAATTTAGGATGTCTGCTCAGCTGGTTGAGCTTGCCTTGGTAATGCTCTAATTGATTGTTGTATGTCTCTTTATCCTGTTGCTTGGATAAATCTAAGGTATCAAGAATACGTAGCTTATCAATGGGTTTTAGTAATGGTGGTGCCTCTGGTTTTGGTGTCTTTTTCTTATGTTGGCTGATCCTTGATTTAAGGGTTTCAAGGAGATATTCGCCGGTGGTCAGGTTGCGGTAATTAGGATCAGTACCTTCGATCACCATCCATGGGGCATTCGCGGTACTGGTCTCTTTGAGTACACGCCCGGCAATGCGGCGGAATCTATCGTATAGCTTCAGGTGTTTGATATCCTGTTTGCTGACACGCCAACGCGTCTTGGGGTCTTTTTTTAATGCCTTGATTCTGTTTTTTTGTGCATCTTTGGATAGATGGAACCATAGCTTGATGACAAGTGCACCTTCTTCTGTGAGCATCTGTTCAAAGCGCACGATGTCGTTCATGGCATTATCTAATTCAGAGGTTTTGATCTCACCATAGCTTTTCTGGACGATAGGCTCGGTGTACCAAGAGCCAAAGAAGATGCCAATCTCGCCTTTAGGAGGTAGTGCTTGCCAGAAGCGCCACATGGGTGGTTTTGCCAGCTCGTCCTGGCTGGGTGGCGCAAAGGCATAGGTGTGGATATGGCGGGCATCCATCCACTCATTGAGAATGTTCGCTGTTTCGCCTTTTCCTGCACCATCCACACCACTGATGAGCAGAATGACGGGGAAGGACTTAAGCTCAAGCAATTTATACTGTACATCCAGCAAAGCCTTTCTGAGCAAGGGCAGTGCTAGTTCATATTTTTCTTTGGAGATGTGATGCCCGAGTTCAGCCGATTCAAACATAGCGCGATGCTTTAAAGTTAGGAACTGTTAGTTTAACTGCATAGCTCCACAGGTGGCAGATGTTCGAGTTCATCATCGGTGAAAAGGCGTGAGCGGATGATGAAGTGTTTGCCAGTGGCCTGTTCCAGCGAAAACATACCGCCATGGCCAGCAATGACGTCCAAGGTTAGGTGCGTGTGCTCCCAATACTGGAATTGGAATTTTGCCATATAGAAAGGCACGCCATGCACGTCGCCGAGTTTGACATCTGAACTACCTATCATGAATTCGCCTTCTTGCAGGCACATGGGGGCACTGCCTTCGCAGCAACCACCTGATTGATGGAACATAAGATTGCCATGCTCTGCTTTCAGCTCATCAAGTAGGGCATCGGCAGCGGGCGTGCTGGTAATACGCGTTGCAATCATGGCATCACCTTTTGGCGTAATGTATCTTTATCGTACTATTCATCAAGCTGTGAATGAAAACGCAGTGCGACATTTTAAAATCTAAATGCGACACTGCGTATCTCTTTACTTGCGCCAATTATTTTAATCAGCGTTGAGTGTGTTTAGAAAAAACCTAAAGCGTTAGGACTGTAGCTGACGAGCAGGTTCTTGGTTTGTTGGTAGTGATCCAGCATCATCTTGTGGTTTTCACGGCCGATACCTGATTGCTTGTAACCACCGAACGCCGCATGCGCAGGGTAGAGGTGGTAACAGTTAGTCCATACACGGCCAGCCTGAACACCACGGCCCACGCGGAATGCACGGCTGCCATCACGCGTCCATACACCTGCACCCAAGCCATACATCGTGTCATTGGCGATAGCCAGTGCTTCTGCTTCATCCTTGAATGTTGTTACTGATAATACTGGGCCAAAGATCTCTTCCTGAAAGATGCGCATCTTGTTATGGCCCTTGAATACGGTAGGTTCGATGTAATAACCTTCGCTCAACTCACCATCCAGTTTGCTGATGTTGCCACCTGTGAGCAGCTCTGCACCTTCTTCTTTACCTAGCTTGATGTAGGAAAGAATGATCTCGACCTGTTCGCTAGATGCTTGCGCACCGATCATGGTAGCGGGGTTAAGTGGATTGCCTTGTTTGATCGCTTTTACGCGTTTGATGGCACGTTCGATGAATTTCTCGTAGATCGATTCCTGAATCAATGCACGACTAGGACAGGTACAGACTTCGCCTTGGTTCAATGCAAACAGGGCAAAACCTTCAAGACATTTATCAAAATAGGCGTCATCAGCATCCATGATGTCTTCAAAGAAGATATTAGGTGATTTACCGCCTAACTCCAACGTGACAGGAATCAAGTTTTGGCTCGCATATTGCATGATCAAGCGACCAACCGAAGTAGAGCCAGTGAATGCGATCTTGGCGATTCTTGGGCTGGTAGCCAATGCTTTGCCTACTTCAACACCAAAACCATTGATGACGTTTAATACGCCAGCAGGTAATAATTTGCCGATGATCTCCATTACGATCAGGATGGATGCAGGCGTCTGTTCAGCCGGTTTTAGCACGATACAGTTACCTGCTGCCAACGCGGGTGCTAATTTCCATGCGGCCATCAGGATCGGGAAGTTCCAAGGGATGATCTGGCCAACGACGCCTAGCGGTTCATGGAAGTGATAAGCCACGGTGTCATGGTCGATCTCGCTAATGCCGCCTTCCTGCGCACGAACACAGCCTGCGAAGTAGCGAAAGTGATCGATAGCTAGAGGAATATCTGCATTCATGGTTTCGCGCAATGGTTTGCCATTGTCGATGGTCTCTGCAATCGCGATCTTTTCAAGATTGGCTTCCATTGCATCTGCGATTTTTAGCAGAATGTTCGAACGTTCTGTCGTTGAGGTCTTGCCCCATGCTTCTTTGGCAGCATGGGCAGCATCTAGTGCGACATTGACATCTTTCTCGTTAGAGCGTGCAACGCGGCAGAACACCTTGCCGGTGATCGGGCTGATATTGTCAAAGTAACGGTCATCTACAGGAGCAACCCATTCGCCACCGATATAATTATCGTATTTTGCTTTATATGGGATATCAACACCCAGACCTTTTAGGCTTTCTAAAACCATGATGCTTCTCCTCAATGTAAAAATTATTGAACTTGTTATTTGACTTTGTTTCTAAAATTGTATCAAAATGTAACGGTGATGTGAGTAATAAAAAAAACAGCAGTATCGATTCGAACTAATAAAAATAATTTTATCAGGTGGTAGAGGAGATAGACGTTGTGTTGCCAGATCAAAAAGCGCGAGTAGAAGCGCACATCGTGACATGCAAAGACGCACCTGGTGCGTTGTTGCCTTTGTTACACGCCATTCAGGATGACATCGGTTTCATCCCTGAAGAATCTTATAGCCTCATTTCCAAAGCACTTAACCTCTCGGTTGCTGAAGTTCACGGCGTTGTTACCTTTTATCACCATTTTCGCCAACATCCTCCAGGCCGGCATGTCTTGCAAGTGTGCCGTGCTGAGTCTTGCCAATCCATGGGAAGTGCAGCCCTTGAGCAACATATCCAATCTACCTTAGCCGTTCATTTTCATGAGACGACAGCCGATGGCAGCATCACGCTGGAGCCAGTCTACTGTTTAGGTAATTGTGCCTGCTCCCCAGCGGTGATGATGGATGATGAGATATACGGGCGCGTGAGTGCGCAGAAGATCGACCGCATTATCGCTTCGGCAAAGGGGGCATGATGAGCATCAAAGTCTATGTGCCGCGAGATTCAAGTGCTTTATCGTTAGGTGCCAATGATGTGGCGAAGGCCATAGCGGCAGAGTCTGCTAAGCGGAATATCCCCATCAAACTCATCCGTAACGGTTCGCGCGGCCTGTTTTGGCTTGAACCGCTAGTGGAAGTGGAGACTGAAGCCGGTCGAGTAGCTTATGGGCCTGTAGATGAAATGGATGTCGCTGGGTTATTCGATGCTGATTTTTTACATGGCGGAGCACACAGATTAAACCTCGGTCTTACAGAAGAGATTACATGGCTTAAAAAGCAGGAGCGTTTGACTTTTGCTCGTGTGGGCATCACTGATCCGGTATCACTGGAAGATTATCTGGCGCATGACGGCTATCGCGGGCTTAAACAGGCATTAAGTATAGAACCTGCTGGCATTGTCGCCCGCGTGACAGACTCGGGCTTGCGTGGCCGTGGCGGTGCAGCATTCCCCACAGGCATCAAGTGGAAGACCGTGCATGGTTGTGTGGCAGATCAAAAATATATCGTTTGCAATGCAGATGAAGGTGATTCAGGTACTTATTCTGATCGCATGATCATGGAAGGTGATCCTTTCGTTTTGATAGAGGGCATGACCATCGCTGGTTTGGCTGTCGGCGCTACGCAAGGTTATATCTATCTGCGCTCAGAATATCCCCATGCGCTTGAAACACTGAATGAGGCGATCTTGAATGCCTATCTTGCAGGGTATCTAGGTAAAGATATTCAAGGTAGTGGTAAGGATTTTGATTTGGAAGTTCGTCGCGCAGCAGGGGCTTATGTATGTGGCGAAGAGACTTCCTTGCTAGAGAGCCTAGAAGGTAAACGCGGCCTAGTGAGATTTAAACCACCCTTGCCTGCTATTGAAGGTCTATTTGGTAAACCAACCGTTGTAAATAACGTCATTTCATTTGCGAGCGTGCCGATTATTCTCGATAAAGGTAGCGTCTATTACCGCGATTACGGCATGGGTAAATCACGCGGTACTTTGCCGATTCAGTTGGCCGGTAATATCAAACATGGCGGTCTGGTTGAAAAAGCTTTTGGCATCACCTTACGCGAGCTTCTTTACGATTACGGTGGCGGTTCTGCAAGTGGTAGACCAATACGCGCCGTGCAGGTCGGCGGTCCTTTAGGCGCTTATCTGCCTGAATCACAATTCGATACCCCATTGGATTATGAAGAGTTCACCAAGATATGGGCGGTGCTTGGCCACGGCGGCATCGTTGCTTTTGACGATACGGTGGATATGGCAAAGATGGCGCGCTACGCATTTGAGTTCTGTGCGATCGAGTCATGCGGTAAATGTACGCCATGCCGCATAGGCTCTACGCGCGGTGTGGAGGTCATGGACAAGATCATCGCTGGTACTGATCAAGCGAAAAGTATAGCGTTGGTGCGCGATCTCAGCGACACCATGCTCAACGGTTCTTTGTGTGCACTGGGGGGAATGACGCCTTACCCTGTATTAAGCGCGATTAACCATTTTGCAGAAGATTTCGGCCTACAAAATAAAGAGCAAGCGGCCTAGCAGGTTCAAGGAGTAAGTCATGGATACGCAAAAAGATTATGGAACGCCAGCAATAAAATCCGATAAGCAGGTGACCCTGCAGATCGATGGTGCGCAGGTCACTGTCCCTGCTGGAAGCTCCATCATGCATGCTGCAATGGTGGCGGGTATATCGGTACCTAAATTATGTGCAACCGATAGCCTTGATCCCTTCGGCTCATGTCGCTTATGTCTGGTAGAGATCGATGGGCGGCGTGGCTATCCGGCATCGTGTACGACACCTGTCGATGAAGGCTTAAAAGTTCACACACAGTCTGCAAAACTGGCAGATATCCGCCGTGGTGTGATGGAACTCTATATATCTGATCATCCTTTGGATTGTCTGACTTGTTCAGCCAATGGAGATTGTGAGTTACAGGACATGGCCGGTGCTGTGGGTTTGCGTGAAGTGCGTTACGGCTATGAGGGCGAGAATCACCTGAAAGCGGAAAAAGATACTTCCAACCCTTATTTTACTTTTGATCCTTCCAAGTGCATCGTCTGCTCTCGCTGTGTGCGGGCGTGTGAAGAGACACAAGGCACGTTTGCATTAACGATCCAAGGGCGCGGTTTTGAATCAAAAGTCGCTGCTGGCATCACCGATTTTATGGATTCTGAATGTGTATCCTGCGGTGCCTGTGTGCAAGCTTGCCCGACTGCGACTTTGATGGAAAAGTCGGTCATCCAACATGGGCAGCCTGAGCATAGTGTCACCACCACCTGTGCTTATTGTGGTGTGGGCTGTTCATTCAATGCTGAGATGAAAGGCGAAGAGTTGGTTCGAATGGTGCCGAATAAAGATGGCGGCGCCAATCATGGGCACTCTTGCGTCAAAGGCAGGTTTGCATGGGGGTATGCAACGCATAAAGACCGCATTACGACACCAATGATCCGTAAAAACATCACCGACCCATGGCAAGAAGCGTCATGGGAAGAGGCTATCGGCTACGCTGCTAGCGAGATCACCCGTATTCAGGGTAAATATGGTCGCGAATCCGTTGGCGCGATCACTTCGTCACGTTGTACCAATGAGGAAGTCTACGTTATCCAGAAACTAGTGCGTGCCGTATTCGGCAGTAATAATGTCGATACCTGCGCCCGTGTTTGCCATTCGCCTACGGGATATGGCCTAAAGCAGACCTTAGGTGAGTCAGCCGGTACACAGACATTTGATTCTGTGATGAAATCAGATGTGATTATGGTGATTGGTGCCAATCCTACGGATGGTCATCCTGTATTCGGCTCACAGATGAAAAGGCGTCTGCGCGAAGGCGCGAAATTGATTGTCGCTGATCCGCGTGCGATCGATCTTGTGTCATCGCCGCATGTCAAAGCTAACCATCATCTTAAATTACGTCCCGGTACCAATGTCGCATTGATATCTGCTTTGGCGCATGTTGTAGTAACCGAAGGATTGGTTAAAGAGGATTTCGTTAAAGCGCGCTGCGAATGGGATTCTTTCGTTCTTTGGCGTGATTTTGTCGCTAAACCTGAAAACTCGCCTGAAGTACTCCAAGAAGATATCGGTGTTAAAGCTGAAGACATCCGCGCCGCTGCAAGATTATTTGCTACCGGCGGCAATGCGGCTATCTATTATGGATTAGGCGTCACAGAGCATAGCCAAGGCTCTACTATGGTGATGGGTATCGCCAATCTTGCGATGGCAACGGGCAATATTGGTAGAGAAGGTGTGGGAGTCAATCCATTGCGTGGGCAAAACAATGTGCAGGGTTCATGTGACATGGGGTCTATGCCGCATGAGTTCACAGGATATCGTCACGTGTCTGATGATGCTGCACGCGCTTTATTTGAGACTGCATGGGGCAGGCCGCTTAGCAAAGAGCCGGGGTTGCGTATCCCCAACATGCTGGATGCCGCGATAGAAGGTGGCTTTAAAGCACTTTATTGCAATGGTGAGGACATCGCCCAGTCGGACCCTAATACGCAGCATGTAACGCATGCGCTGGAATCTATGGAATGTGTCATCGTGCAGGACCTGTTCCTCAACGAGACCGCGATGTATGCGCATGTATTCCTGCCGGGCGCATCATTCCTTGAAAAAACCGGCACCTTTACGAATGCTGAGCGTCGTATTTCGCCAGTGCGTCGTGTGATGAGCCCGAAGAATGGATTTGAGGATTGGGAGATCACAGCCAAGCTATCTGCCGCACTGGGTTATCCTATGCACTACAACTCTGCGTCCGATATCCTAGATGAGATCGCAGCGCTCACCCCGACATTCAAAGGTGTAAGCTTCAAAAAGCTGGATGAGCTTGGTAGTGTGCAGTGGCCTTGTAATGATGATCATCCAGAAGGCACGCCCACCATGCATATCGATGAATTTGTGCGTGGTAAAGGCAAATTCTTTATCACCCAATATGTACCGACCACTGAAAAGGTCAATGCGAAATACCCATTGATACTCACTACCGGGCGTATTCTTTCGCAATACAATGTCGGTGCTCAGACTCGCCGGACTGATAACGTAGCTTGGCACCCTGAAGACCAGGTTGAGATTCATCCGCATGATGCAGAAGACCGCGGCATCAAAGAAGGTGATTGGGTGGGCATCAATAGCCGAGCCGGTGAAACGGTATTGCGTGCAAAAATTACTGAACGCGTGCAGCCCGGTGTGATCTATACTACTTTCCACCATCCTGAGTCAGGTGCGAACGTGATCACGACTGATAACTCCGATTGGGCGACAAACTGCCCGGAATTCAAGGTGACAGCCGTGCAGGTGACGCGTGTCTCGCAATTATCAGGATGGCAAAAGAACTATCAGGAATTCAGCGAAGAGCAGATTTCCTTTGCATATAATCCACTTCATGAGGCACGGGTAGAATAATTGAACGATCTGGTTATCAAAGAAGGCATGACATCAGAGGCTACGACAGGCATATACCCTGTACAAAAGTGGCAGCAAGATGGCGTAGTTAAATTAAGCGATTGCGTTGCTGAAGAAGTGCCTATCGCCATGATCTATAACGGCGTATCACATGCTGTGATGCTGGCGACACCTAGTGATCTGAAAGACTTTGCGCTTGGTTTTTCATTGGCTGAAGGTATCTTGTCTTCGCCAAGTGAGTTGTATGGCATTGAGATCGTACCGCAGGAAAAGGGGATCGAGCTGCATCTTGATATTGCCTCTGAGCGTTTTCATCGGCTCAAAGAGCGCCGCCGTAGCATGACAGGTCGCACTGGTTGCGGTTTATGTGGTGCAGAAAGTTTGGAGCAAGCCCTACGTATTCCCCAGTCATCTGTAAAAAGTACCTTAAAATTCAAAGCTGATGCCATTCAAAAAGCACAACAGCAGATGCAAATCCAGCAACCATTGCAGAATATGACAGGCGCAACGCATGCCAGTGCGTGGGTTAGCCCAGAGGGTGAGATATTGCTGGTGCGTGAAGATGTCGGCCGTCATAACGCATTGGATAAACTGGTTGGGGCGTTGGCATCTAGTGGCAGCGACAAGCAGGGCTTTGTATTAACGACCAGCCGCGCCAGCTATGAAATGGTACAAAAAGTCGCTACAGCGGATATTCCCATGTTGGTTGCCATTTCAGCGCCTACCGGTTTGGCGATACGTATCGCCAAAAGCTGCGATGTCACATTAGTGGGATTCACACGTGCACATCAGCATGTGGTTTACAGTGGTGCAGAACGCATCATCTATTAAGAAAAAGCTGAGACGTTTATGAATATCGAACAACTTATCAAAATGGCGAACCAGATCGGGGAATTCTTTTTTGCCTATCCTGATGCCGAGCAGGCAAAGCTGGATATCGTGAGCCATATCAAACGCTTCTGGGCACTCTCCATGCGCAAGCAGATCGTGGAGTATGTGACAGAAGAGCAGGGAACTGCATTGCAGCCATTGGTTGTTGATGCTATCAAAGAGAACGTTGCCGTCTTAGCTTAATCAAAAGTCTGTTTTTAAGGGTTTTATATTTAATCGCCGTCCATAAAACGTAACTTTTTTTGCATCCAAAAAATGAGATTGAATCTCATTACTCAAGAATTTAATCACCCACGTTATAATCCATTCTCCTTTGGGGAGTAGCCTGCTTTCAGCTCTGAAAGCGCTTGTGTCAACATACTCGACATCATGCATGTCGTGGCACCTGCAGCCTGATTAGGTTGGCGAGACCAAATGGTATTTCAGCGCGAAGTTGTCGGATGCGTTGTTGTGCCATTTCGTCTTATCCGACTTTAATTGAAAGCTGCAATATGAATTTCGCCTCTATCGTTTTAATCGCCTTTGCTATGTCTACCGATGCTTTTGCCGCAGCGGTTGGCAAAGGTGCGACCCTGCAAAAACCACACTTGCGTGAAGCCTTGAGAATGGGCCTGATATTTGGTGTTATCGAAGCTATCACACCTGTTATAGGCTGGGCGATAGGTTCTGTTGCATCAAAATATATCTCCGAATGGGATCACTGGATCGCTTTTACGCTTTTGGCTATATTGGGTGTGAGCATGATTCGTGAGGGTTTTGCAAAATCTGAGCATGAAGATGAAAAACCCGAACAGCATTCATTCTGGATGTTGGCAGTCACCGCATTTGCCACCAGTATCGATGCCATGGCAGTTGGTGTCAGTCTGGCTTTTCTTGATGTCAGTATCGGAAAAATCGCGCTGGCGATAGGTTTGGCTACCATGTTAATGGTGACCATTGGCGTGATGCTTGGGCGTGCCTTAGGTGCAGTCGTAGGCAAGCGTGCAGAGATTGTTGGCGGTGTTATTCTTATCGCGATCGGTAGCTTTATTTTATACGAGCATCTAAGTCAGGCGACACTCGTCGCGCAATATCTGTGACTGGCATAAAACCTGCATTAAATGAAGCATGGGTAATCTGATATTCAAAGTGAGGTATTCATGAAGAGTGTATTCAAGGCGGTTCTGTTCGATCTCGATGGCGTTTTATACGTAGACAATACCGTGGTCGAAGGCGCCATAGAGGCGGTTAAAAAGGTGCGCGCTGCGGGTATTCCATGCCGATTTCTGACGAATACCAGCACACTCTCATTGAAATCATTGCAAGAAAAGATCAATGCGATGGGTTTTAATATCAAGCGTGAGGAGATTTTCAGTGCACCACAGGCTGCATTGCTTTATCTGAGCCAACGAGGTGATCCGGTATGTCGGTTATTATTGGCTGATGATGTAAAAAAGGATTTTTCCGGCTTTCGTCAATCCGATACCAAACCCGACTATATCGTGATCGGCGATATTGGCGATGCTTGGTCGTATAGCTTAATGAATGAGATTTTCACTAATCTCATGGACGGGGCAAAGCTGATTGCCATTCACAAAAACCGTTTCTGGCAGACTGAACAAGGGCTCAAATTGGATATCGGGAGTTTCATCGCTGGCTTGGAGTATGCCAGTGGCACTTCTACCATGATCATCGGCAAGCCTTCCAACGACTTTTTTAAGACGGCATTGGAAGACCTTGAGGTCAGCCCTATCGAAGTGTTGATGGTAGGCGACGACATCGATTCTGATATCGGTGGTGCTCATGATGCGGGTATTCATGCCGTGCTGGTCAAGACGGGTAAATACCGTCAGGAATATGTGGATAAATCAGCTATCACGCCGGATTGGGTATTCGATTCTATCGCCGACCTCCCCGGCTTTCTGGGAATTCACTCCTAGCTTATTCAGCGGCATCATGGTGGGGCATGCCATGATAAAATGCCGCCATGTCAAAATTCCATGTCATCATTCCCGCGGCTGGTTCCGGCAGCCGTATGGCGTCTGAAACACCAAAGCAATATTTGCCATTCTTGAGCGGTACACTCATTGAAAAAACGCTGAGTGTATTTCTCACATGCCCACACATCGATTCAGTCTCACTAGTCATCAGTGCCGATGACAATCACTGGGACGCATTGAGTATCCCCGTGACGCAAAAACTACATGTACATCGCCAGGGTGGTAACACCCGTGCAGAAACCGTACTGAATGGATTACGCATGTTAGCTTCGGCAAGCGATGACTGGGTGTTGGTGCATGATGCGGCAAGGCCAGGATTAAGTGTTGCGTTGCTGGAAAAACTCATCAGTGAGTTAAGTGATGACCCCGTGGGCGGTTTGCTGGCTATACCGCTGGCAGACACTTTGAAACGAGCAGATAATGATCAGCGTGTAGCGCATACAGAACCAAGAGATCACTTGTGGCAAGCACAGACGCCGCAGATGTTTCGCTATGCCTTGCTTAAAGAGGCACTTGAGAATCCTACTTCTCACGCCCCTACCGATGAAGCACAGGCAATCGAAGCATTAGGGTTCAAACCTAAGTTGGTGGCAGGTGAGTTGCGTAATTTAAAGATCACTTATCCAGAAGATATGGCGTTGCTTGAAGCTGTATTAAAAGCGGACTGAGCGGCCTTAACGTGCGAGAAAAGTAAAAGAGGTTATCTATGATAAGAGTCGGGCATGGTTTCGATGTTCATCCGCTGGTTGAAGGTCGGAAATGTATGATAGGCGGCGTAGATGTGCCGCATGATAAAGGCCTTGATGGGCATTCGGATGCGGATGTTTTGCTACATGCCATCAGTGATGCATTGTTGGGTGCTGCGGCTCTGGGCGATATCGGCAAGCATTTTCCAAATACAGATGAACGCTATAAAGGCATAGACTCACGCCAGCTATTGCGACATGTGGCGGCTCTGCTCAAGGCCAAGCATTACTCTATCGTCAATATCGATGCGACGGTGATTGCGGAAGCGCCCAAGCTATCGCCACATACGGCTCAGATGTGTGCCAATATCGCCAGCGATTGCCAGATTCTGGGAGACATGGTGAACGTAAAAGCGACGACTTCAGAAAAACTTGGTTTTACAGGCCGAGGTGAAGGTATCGCCGCTGAAGCTGTATGCTTGATCCAGTGTTACAGGATCTGATATTTTCGCGTTTTATGACGCATGCTCTAATAAGAAAAAAGTGGTAGGATAAAAATTGGATAAAAACGAAAAAGCGATTGCCGTATTATTTGAGCAGGATAGTAATTTCCATCAAGTCGTTTACGGTGCCTTGAATAAAGCACTTGAGGATGGCAACGGAGAGGCTACTTTCTCTGAACTGCTCCAGATATTCCAGCGGAATTTTGAAGTGATTGCTTCAGAGTTCATCGCTTCTGAGCTATTGGATGTTGATTTGGCTGATTATTACGATGTGCATAATGATCTCATGCTCGCTGATGACGTGCAGCGTATGATAGATGATAGTGAAGACGACGAATTAGATTTAGATTGATCATTTGAGTCACTCATTAGCGATATAAAAAAGCCCGCCTAGGCGGGCTTTTTGTCGCATAAAGCTTTTACTGACTATCTTTCCACTTCTTATTCTCATCGGAGAAGTACGGGAAGAGTAGGGGGAGTAACAGTAAAGTAAAGAATGTTGCTGTGACTAATCCACCAACGATCACAACAGCGAATGGCCGCTGCGTCTCGGAGCCGATGCTATGAGAAAGCGCTGCTGGCAATAAGCCCAGACCAGCCATTAGTGCTGTCATCAGGATAGGGCGCAACCTTGCTACTGCGCCATCCATCACTGCATCTGAGAGTACATGTCCTTGGCGCATCAGATATTTGATCTGGTCGACCATGATGACGCCGTTTTGCACAGAGATGCCTGCAAGCGCGATAAAGCCTACTGCGGCTGATACCGATAGATGCAAACCAGCCAGGCCAAGTGCTGCCAGACCGCCAATCAACGTGAATGGGATCATACACAAGACCAGTAAGGCATTACGTATAGAGCGGAAAGCCGAGAACAGCAGGATGAAGATCAGCATGATTGAAAGCGGCACGATGACTTCAAGACGTTTCATCGCACGTTGCTGATTCTCGAATTGACCACCCCAAGTAACGGTATAGCCGGGTGGTAACTTGACCTGTTCTTTTACCTTTGCCATGGCTTCTTGCACAAAGCTGCCTTGATCGCGGTCGATCAGGTTTGCCTTGATCGCCACGATACGAGAGACCCCTTCGCGGCTAACGCGCGATGCTCCTTGCTTGATCTGGATATCAGCGACTTCGCCGAGTGGAATGGTGCCGGCACCATCAGGCAATGCGACAGGCAATTCGGAGATGTCATCCACATCATCGCGGAATGGTCTATCCAGGCGCAAGGTCACATCGAAGCGGCGATCACCATCATAGAAGGTATTGGCAGCATTGCCAGCAAGTGCGGTTTGCACGGTGGTGTTCACATCGCTGACGGTCATGCCGTAGCGTGCGAGCTTGGTACGATCTAGTGTGATATCCAGCTCTGAGTTACCCGATATACGAATCGCCGCAACATCAGTGGCACCTTTAACCGTATTTAAAACATCCACGACTTGATCTGCTTTTTCTTCCAGAATACTCAGGTCAGGGCCGAATATCTTGACCGATATTTCGCCTTTCACGCCGGATAATGCCTCTTCAACACTGTCTTGAATCACTTGTGAGAAGTTAGTGGGGATGCCGGGAATCGTATGAATCTTGGCAGAGATGCTCTCAATGAGGGCTTCTTTATTGGCAAAGTGCCATGTGTCTTTTGGTTTCAGGTCAGCCAATATTTCGATGTTGTTCGGCCCTTTAGGGTCAGTGCCGTCATCCGGCCTACCGACATGGCTTACTACCAGATTGACCTCCGGGTAGCTTTGAAGAATGTTACGTACATGGCGTTCGACATCTTTGGTTTTTTCCAAACTGGTCGATGGCGGTAGGCTGATTGTGAGCCAGATATTACCTTCATCCAGTTTTGGCAAGAACTCAGAACCCAGTTTTGGCGCGAGCAATAATGAGATCACCAGCAGGCCGATAGAGCCAGCCACGACAGGCAATCTGAATTTGCCCATCTTCAGCAGGAATTTCAGGTAGTTTTGCTGGATAGCATGCATCCATTTGCTGTGTTTTTCACCCATGCCCTCACCCCGCATGGTATAGGAAAGTAGGGCAGGAACCAGCGTCAGTGTAAGAATGATCGCACCAAGTAAGGCAAAGCTCAGTGTGAATGCCATCGGGGAGAAAATCTTGCCTTCAACACGTTGGAACGTAAAGATTGGAAGGAACGCGAGAATGATAATGGCTTTTGAGAACAGGATAGGGCGCCCCATTTCAATGGCCGTTGTCTTTAGGCTATTAATGCGCCAGCCATAGTTGGACTGCTGCGCGTTAGCGAAGGCCAGCCGCACCATGAGCGCCTCTACCAGCACCACCGCACTATCGATGATGATACCGAAGTCGACCGCGCCGAGAGATATCAGGTTGGCTGAGACCCCACGGATATTCATGATGATGAAGGCGAAGAGCAGTGACAGTGGAATCACCGATGCCACGATCAATGCCGCTCGCCAGTTACGTAGGAAGATGATCAATATCGTCACCACAAGAAAAGCGCCGACAATCAGGTTTTCTGTCACCGTATGCACCGTATGGTGGATAAGGTTGGTGCGGTCATAAAAGGGCACGATTTTCACCCCCGCCGGAAGTTTCTCATTCACTTCTTTGACTTTATCTTGCAATGCCTCGATCACTTTGGCAGGGTTTTGACCTTTGCTCATGATGACGATACCTTCGATGACATCATCTTGATCATTAAAGGCGACGATGCCGGAACGTGGTCTATCACCGATCTCAACTGCCCCAATATCGCTAATCAGGATAGGTTTGCCGCCGCGCGAGGTGATGACGGTTTGCGCAATGTCATCCAGACTCTTATATAACCCGATGCCGCGCACGACCAGTGATTCATCGCCCCTATGCATCAATCCACCACCTACGTTGGTGCTATTACCTGCAAGCGCCTGATTGACTTGGTCGATACTCAGGTCGAATTTTTTGAGCAGATAAGGATCTATTTTTACTTGATATTCTTTGACTGCGCCGCCGAAACTGGTGATATCTGCAACCCCCGGCACGGTACGTAATACAGGGGTGATCGCCCAATCCTGCAGCGCGCGAATCTCACGCTGTGGCATATCTTTAGGTGCTTCTACCAAATAACGGAATATCTCACCGACTGCGGTCGAGAGTGGCGCTAATGTTGGCTGGTAACCCGGTGGCAGGTCTGCACCTTGTAATCGTTCAAGCACTTGCTGACGTGCGAAGTAGTCATCTGTATGTTCTGAGAACGTTAGCGTGATGACTGAAAGACCCGTGATAGAAACAGAGCGCATCTGCATCAGATGCGGTACACCGCTCATCTCATGTTCGATGGGCAGTGTGACCACCCGCTCGACCTCTTCAGGTGCCAATCCCGTTGCTTGCGTCACGATACCCACGTGCACGTCTTCTACATCAGGAAAAGCCTCAATAGGCATATCGCTGACGGCAAACCAGCCAGCAATGATCAGCGCCGCTGTAGCGAGCAGCACGAATGCCCGCTGTTGCAGGGAGAATGTAATGATCTTTTCTAACATTATTTGCCTGCTGATAATTCAGAGTTAAGAAGAATCGCGCCAGATGTAACCAAGCGATCACCGACTTGGAGACCTTCTTTTACTGTAGCGAAATCGCGCGCTTGTGTATTCAAGGTAACACGCCGCTTCTTGATGTGCCCGGGGGAGACTTCTACAAATACGTAGCTATATAGCCCTTCTGTAATCAGCGCGCTGTTAGGCAGGCGAATAACTTTGTTGTTGTTATTGCTAAGCGGGGTAATGCGCGCATACATTTCGGGTTTCAGCTTGCCCTTTCCCTCAAGGACGATACAACGGACCGGTATTCGGCGTGTCGTTGGCTCTACCATCGCACCGATAGATTGCACTTTGCCGGAGAAGCTTTCGTTAGGGTAGGCATCTACCTCGATGCTCAGCATTTGGCCTTCAGTGACTTTGTTTAGATCACGTTCCGGTAAATCTATGCTTGCCCATAAATGGCTAGGGTCGGTGATGATGAACAGCGGTGAAGGTGCATCAGGCCGCACTTCACTACCAGGGTTGATCTGTCGGTCAACGATCACGCCGCCGATCGGTGCGCGTAGCGTAAAGCTTTCGTTGTTAGACGCACTGCTCACACTGCCAAGATTCTTTAATCTGGCGCGGGCACGTTGGGCTTCAGCACCTGCTTCAGCCATCTCTGCCTGACTATTCTCATATTCCTTTTGTGCTATTACGCCGCCTTCAAGCAGCATACGGCTGCGTTCCAAGGCCTGTTTCTTCAGTTGCAGGTCAGCATCAGCTTTGCGTGAGTCAGCAACTGCACTGCCTAAGTCTGGTGAATCCAAGACCATCAGCACTTGACCTGCTTTTACCTTATCACCAATCTGTGCGTTGATTTGTAATGCACGCCCAATGACGGGGGAGGTGATGCGTGCTGTGTAATTCTCATCGAAGCTGATCTTGCCATTGAGTGGTTCAGCTGCTGGGGCCGCTACTTCGATCACCGATTCTATTTTTAGATTAGCCAGTTGTGGAGAGTCTGCTGGCAGGATGATCTCATCCTGACTGACAGGTTGTTTGCTAGCAGCCATCGCCATAGGCATAGTTGCGATAGTAAAGAGTGACGTTATCCCTAATGTCAGGTGTATAAAGCGATTCATTGTGCGTCCTCGGGGGTAATAGCTGCTTGCCATGCGGCAAGGGATTTTGCATAGTCTGCACGTACAGTGGCGGCATCAAGTTCGACTGCGCGCAATACACGGCGAGCATCCAGCAGGTCAGTTACGTCCATCGCGCCATGTTTGTAGGCAAATTCGGCTGCATCTGCACTTTTTTTGGCATCTGCGAGCATCTCCTGGTCATAACGCCTGACTTTGTCTATAGATGATTCCAAGTCGGCACGCGCACGGGTGATCTCGCCTGTTGCCGTTGCGCGGACTTGCTCTAATGATTCCAATGCGCTGGTATAAGCCACTTGTGAGCGCGCGATCTCACCTTGATACTGGTAATTACTTAAGAGTGGAAAACTGACGCCAGCGCCGACCGTGTTACGGCTATCGTTCGGGTAGTGTTCATACTGTACGCCTACTGTAATGTCACGGGTATTCAGTGACTCGGCGAGTTGTCGAGATTCATCTGCCAATTGCACACGGCTTTGCGCCGCGCGTACATCCGGGCGTTGGTCAACGACCTTATCGATCTCTACCAATGCGGTATCTTGGTCGTCGGTTGATGGCCAATTGTCCGTTGCGCTCAGGTTTCGAGCGTCATTATCCTTACCGATGAGATAAGCGAGTAAAGATTGCGCTTTTTCTTTATCTGCTTTTGCCTGGCGCACGTCATTTTGCGCCCGCATTGCATCGATGCGGATGCGCGATACATCCGTTGCAGCAATGTCGCCCGCTTTGAATCGTAATTGCGCTGCATCCAAGCTCTTTTGATAAAGATCAACGTTATTTTGTTGAATACCTTCTTTGTCCTGCGCCAATAGCAGATCATAGTAAGCAGAGCGTAAGGCGTATTTTTGCTGGCGTACGGTATCTGTCAGATCGAATTCACTGGCTTTTAGCGCATTATCTGCCGCAGCCATTCTGAGTTGACGTTTACTGCCACGCTCAATGAGTTGATCGATGCGGATGATAGAGTCCAGTGTCTTGTCGTCCAGCCCACCATTGCCATTGCTTTGACGAAGTCTGAAATTGGTCGAGCTTAGAGATAGTGTAGGGTTGGGTCTTTGTGCCGCAGATAAGGTATCAGCCTGCGAGCCTTCTACTAGTCGTTTCGCTGCGATGAGTTCCCGATTGTTGCTTGTGAAAAGCTGTTCAGCCTGTTGAAGGCTTAAGCGGTCAAGTGAAATATCCCCCAAATCGGCAGACATGCCAGCTAATGGAAACAACAAAGAGACAACAAGCACGCTAGTTATTTTTATGCGATGCTTCATAAAGCCACCTTTAAATCATTTGAGTGACATGGATATAAAAAACTATCAATTATAGTCTTGCATAACTCACGAGCTAGGATTCACTTCATGAGGTACATGACATGGACATATACGCTTTCAAAATAATTCAGTTTTACAAAAAATATATTTTAAGCTTTAAGCAGTACGATGACGGCGCCGCTACCACCATCATTCGCTCTTGCTTGCGCATAGGCAATTACCTCATCTTTTTGCATCAACCAATGCCGCAATTTATGTTTCAGTACAGGCTCACGATTCTTTGAGCCCAAGCCTTTGCCGTGCACGATACGCACACAGCGTATGCCTCTTTTTTTACATTCTGCGAGAAACGTCGCGACATACAACCGTGCCTCGTCACTGATCATGCCATGCAGATCAATCGCTGCTTGCACTACCCAGTGGCCGCGCCTTAGCTTGCTTAATATGTCGGGAGAATGACCTTCTCGGATATATAGCAACTCTTCGCCGCTTTCAAGTTCATGCGAGGGGATATAGCCATCACTTAGCGAGTCAACCAGTGCCTGCTGTTCGTCGCGTATAAATTGCTGGGGGATTGGTTTGGGTTTTGGCTGGCTGTGGTGCAAGCGGGTTGCTTTTAATGGGCGTGCACCTTTTACCGCTTCGCGGAATAGGGTGTCATCATCATCGTTGTCGTTTGAGTGTTCCATGATATTCAACGCACAAATAAAAACGCACGGGAGTAGCGCTATATTGCCACAACCGTGCGTCTTCTACTGCAATTGCTTGATGAATCTATAGGTTATTGCAGTCCATCCAGATAGCGCTCAGCATCAAGTGCTGCCATACAACCACTACCTGCACTGGTGACCGCTTGGCGATAGATATGGTCTTGCACATCGCCAGCAGCAAATACACCGGGAATGCTCGTGGCGGTTGCATTGCCTTTACGGCCTGCTTGCGTCACAAGATAACCGCCTTCCATCTCAAGTTGCCCGGCAAAGATATCCGTGTTCGGTTTATGTCCGATTGCAATAAAGACACCTTGCAAGGCGATATCCTTAGTAGCGCCTGTTTGTGTGTGCTTGATCCGCATACCGGTCACGCCACTGTTATCGCCCAGCACTTCTTCAAGTGTCGAGAACACTTCCAGTTCGATCTTGCCTTCTTTCACGCGTTCCATCAGCTTGTCGACCAGAATCGCTTCAGCTTTAAACTTGTCGCGACGGTGCACCAAGGTTACTTTACTTGCGATGTTTGCAAGATAAAGCGCTTCTTCAACGGCTGTGTTGCCGCCGCCGATGACAGCTACAGGCTGGTTGCGGTAAAAGAAGCCATCACATGTCGCACAAGCTGAAACCCCTTTACCTGAAAAAGCTTCTTCAGATGGTAAACCCAAATACTGTGCTGAAGCGCCAGTCGCGATGATCAAGGCATCAGCCGTATATTCACCAGAGTCGCCAATCAGACGGATCGGTTTTTCTTCCAGTTTGGCTGTATGGATATGATCAAAGATCATTTCGGTATTGAAGCGCTCAGCATGTTTTTGAAAACGTGCCATTAGCTCAGGACCTTGTACGCCTTCATTATCCGCAGGCCAGTTATCAACCTCGCTGGTTGTCATGAGTTGACCACCTTGGGCAATCCCCGTGATCAACACAGGTTTCAGGTTGGCGCGCGCAGCATATACTGCGGCCGAGTAACCGGCAGGGCCAGACCCCAAAATCAATAGGCGCGCATGTTTGGTTGCCATGATAAAACTCCTAAAATTTCAAATCTAAATTTAATTCAGTGTTGCTTTGCTTAACGCTATTCAATAACTTGTTTCTCTAGTTTATTGCCTAGCAGATTTATTTCTCTAGCAAGCTGCGCAACATCCATGCAGTTTTTTCATGTAACTGCAAACGCTGGGTCAATAGATCGGCACTTGCCTCATCTGCTGCTTTATCTACTACCGGAAACACCGAGCGCGCTGTGCGAACCACAGCTTCGTGGCCAGCAACCAGTTCGCGGATCATATCTTGCGCTTTTGGCACGCTTTCACTTTCCTGAATCGATGCCAGTTTGATAAAGTCGCGATAAGTGCCCGGCGCGTAGAAATCCAGTGAACGGATACGCTCTGCAACCAAGTCGACCGCCAAAGCCAGTTCTGTATATTGCGCCTCAAACATCAAATGCAATGTATTGAACATCGGGCCTGTGACGTTCCAATGGAAATAATGTGTCTTCAGGTACAGGGTATATGTGTCTGCCAGCAGGCGGGATAAGCCTTCAGCGATTTTCTTGCGGTCTTTTTCATTAATACCAATATCTACCATTTTATTCTCCTTGAATGCGCTTCGTTGGTTTTTCAGGTTATTTTGATTCTAAGATTTTGAGTAATCATAGGTTCGCGTAAGCAATAGTGCAAATTGATTGTATAAATTAAACCAATTAGTTTTACCTATAGTTCTTTAGGTGCTTGATTTTGCGATAAAGACGAATCCAAAGGCAATATGCCACTCAATTTGATACTCATGATAGCTTGCCTTACAAGCTCTATCGCCTCTGGTCGGGGGAATGATTTACGCCATGCTAGAGCAACGCGTCGACTCGGTGCGGGCTGAGTAAAAGGTTTGAATGTCAGCATCCGGTTTTCTTCCCGTGTAGGAATACAAGCGGTAGATGGCAGCACTGTCATACCAACGCCCGAGGCCACCATGTAACGTATCGTTTCCAATGAGCTGCCTTCAAGTGTTTGTTGTACACCGCTGGCTGTCTGGGTGTTACCCAGTTGTGGACACATCTTCAATACTTGGTCGCGGAAGCAATGCCCTGTGCCTAATAACAGTACAGTCTCGTCACCTAATGTTGCTGGGTCTATCGCAGATTTATCACTCCACGCATGTTGTGATGGTAATGCAAGCTGGAAAGGCTCATCGTAAAGCGTTGTAGTTTCAATCCCCGGCTCTGAGAATGGTAACGAGATAATAATTACATCCAGTTTCCCGCGCTTTAGTTGTTCACGCAGGTCAGAGGTATAACTTTCCTGAATGATCAATTGCATCGCAGGCGCTTTTTTGCGAATGAATGGCAGCATCTTGGGCAAGAGATACGGCCCTATCGTATAGATTGCGCCTATGCGTAAAGGATGGGCGAGTGGGTCACCACTGCGTTGAGCAATAGACTGTATCGCTTCAGCCTGCTCGATAATGCGTGCCGCCTGCGCGACAATTTGCTCGCCTACTGGGGTCAGTGTGATCTCATTGGAGCTGCGCTCAAAAATGGCGATGCCCAGTTCTTCCTCAAGCTTCTTGATACCCACGCTCAGTGTTGGCTGGCTGACGAAGCAAGCCTCCGCCGCACGGCCAAAATGGCGTTCACGTGATACGGCTAGCACATAGCGAAGTTCCGTTAGGGTCATGCAAGTAAGGTGTAAGAATGCAAAACATCATTTTACCCGCAATAGATAGCTTCTACGCAGGCTTATTGATACTGCTATACTTGTTGATATAATCAAATCCAATATTCTTGTCTCGGGCAATCAAACTATCTTGTTTTTCTCGAAAAATAAACTGCCACTCAATAGTCGTCGCGAAGTTGCGCCACCGCCATCTGAAGGTACAGGGCTTATCAAAGAAGCGTGGTGGCTGGCATTAGTTGTTGTCGGCATCTACCTCACGGTTATCCTCGCCACCTACCAGCCGCAAGATCCATCATGGTCGCATAGCGCAAGCAATAGTGATGTGGTACATAACGCTGGCGGAACAGTCGGTGCGTGGCTATCCGATATCCTGTTATTCCTGTTTGGATTTTCTGCATGGTGGTGGGCTGTATTTGCTTTTTACGCCATCTGGCTCGTGTATTTGCGCTTGGAAGTCGTGGCTGCGAGTGAGCGCCCATTGCTTCTTTTTAATATTGTCGGCTTCTTCATGTTGCTGGCTGCTTCATGCGCACTAGAGTTCGGCCATCTTGTTCACCTGCCTGCTGAGTTGCCTTCCGCGTCTGGCGGTATGTTAGGTTCCGTGCTTGATGGACTCCTGCAATCCATGCTTGGTTTTACCGGATCAACGATGATCCTGCTGTTACTGATGGCAACGGGTTTTAGCCTATTTACGGGCTGGTCATGGATCGTCATGACAGAAAAGCTAGGTGGTGCACTTGAGAGTAGTTATTTCTTTATCCAGAATAAACTGCAAGATCGCCAAGATAGAAAATTAGGCCGTGTCGCCGAGCAGTTGCGTGAAGAGTTCGTAGATAGCGAACGCAAACGCACTGAAGACAGGCCGCCCGTACAGATAGAAGTGCCAGTACTTGAGATTGCAAAAAGTGATCGAGTTGAAAAAGAGCGCCAAAGCCCTCTATTCGAGACCATGCCTGATTCTCCATTGCCGCCATTACACTTATTGGATGAACCAACAGGCGCGGTCGAAGTGCAATCTGCTGAAACACTCGATTTCACTTCCCGCCTGATTGAGCGAAAGCTCATGGATTTCGGTATCGAAGTGAAAGTCATCACCGCATTACCGGGTCCTGTGATTACACGCTATGAGCTTGAGCCAGCAGCTGGTGTAAAAGGTAGTCAGGTAGCTAACCTCTCGAAAGACTTGGCACGTGCGCTATCAGTAGTGAGTATTCGCGTGGTCGAAACCATTCCCGGCAAAGCCTATATGGGGTTGGAGATACCCAATCCTAAACGGCAGATCGTTTTCTTATCTGAGATATTAGGCTCGCAAGTCTATGCCGATGTCACCTCTCCGTTAGCTATCGCGATGGGTAAGGATATCGCGGGCAAACCTGTGGTCGCTGATTTGGCAAAAATGCCACACGTGCTGGTTGCCGGTACGACAGGTTCAGGCAAATCCGTTGCCATCAATGCCATGATCCTGAGTCTTTTGTATAAAGCAGAACCCAGCAAAGTGCGATTGATCCTGATCGACCCTAAGATGCTGGAGTTATCTGTTTATGAAGGCATCCCGCATTTGCTCGCACCAGTCATTACTGATATGCGTCAGGCAGGTAATGCACTTAACTGGTCAGTTGCCGAGATGGAGCGCCGTTATAAGCTGATGTCGGTGCTTGGTGTGCGTAACCTTGCGGGTTATAACCAAAAGATACGCGATGCTGAAAAAGAGGGCACCTCCATTCCTCATCCATTCACGCTTACGCCAGAGAGTCCTGAGCCATTAGAAGAGCTGCCATTGATTGTAGTCGTGATTGATGAGCTTGCCGATTTGATGATGGTTGTTGGCAAAAAAGTCGAAGAGCCTATCGCTAGGCTTGCGCAAAAAGCACGTGCCTGCGGCATTCACTTGGTTGTTGCTACGCAGCGTCCATCGGTCGATGTGATTACCGGACTTATTAAAGCGAATATTCCAACCCGCGTCGCCTTCCAGGTTTCCAGTAAGATAGATTCCCGAACTATTCTCGATCAAATGGGTGCCGAAGCCTTGTTGGGGCAGGGAGATATGCTCTATCAACCCCCTGGCACCAGCTATCCGCAGCGTATCCATGGGGCGTTCGTTTCTGATCAAGAAGTGCATCGCGTCGTCGAGCACATCAAGTCACTAGGTGAGCCAAATTACATTGAAGGCATTCTCACAGGCGGTGTTGATGAAAATGCTGAGGGCGGATTATCTGGCGAATCAGGTTCAGGTAGCGAAGCTGATCCTCTTTACGATGAAGCCGTTGCTATCGTCCTCAAAAGTCGCCGTGCCTCCATCTCTGCGGTTCAGCGCAATCTACGCATAGGCTATAACCGCGCTGCTCGATTAATAGAAGAAATGGAGCGGGCAGGCCTTGTATCTGCCATGCAGAGTAACGGTAATCGCGAAGTGCTCGCCCCTAATAACCAAGAGTAATCATGAAACAGCTATTCATCATCATCCTAGCAATCCCCACATTAGCCTTTGCTGGTGGTATGGATAGGCTAAAAGCCTTTTACCAGAATACGACTTCCATGCGTGCTAATTTTAATCAGACCGTGGTGGATAGCCAGGGCCGCAAGGTGCAAGAAGTCACTGGCACCATGCAATTGCAACGTCCGGGTAAGTTTCGTTGGGACTACAACAAACCCTATGTGCAACAGATTGTCGGCGATGGCGAAAAGGTATGGTTATATGACCCTGACCTTAATCAGGTAACTGTTCGTCCCCTAAGTAAAACCTTAGGTTCCAGCCCAGCATCTTTGCTTGCTGGCAGCAAAGATATGGAAAAAAGCTTTACGATTAAAGATGAAGGTCGTCAGGACGATCTCGATTGGGTGCAAGCCACACCTAAAGATGCGGATAGTGGTTTTGAGCGCGTATATCTGGGGTTCAAAGAAGACGCATTGCAACAGATGGAGCTGCATGACAGTTTTGGTCACATTACAGTGATCGAATTTACCAAGCTTGAACGTAATCAAAAACCAAATGCCCAAGCCTTCCGCTTCACCGTGCCTGCTGGCGCCGATGTCGTAGGCGAGTAGCTAATTGCTTGGATTTTATGTTGCATCCCTGCAACAGGATTACTTAATTTTACGATTGATAAACAATCAATTTCTTGTTACTGTAAACAAAAAACATAATGTTTATGTATAGTTACATAAAAATGCCAATTAAATCAGGGACGGTTTAAATGCTTAAAACGCATATTCGTAAAATAGGGGCAATAGTTCTTTTGTCCCTAATGCCAATGCTGGCACATGCAGCAGATGAATCACTAGAAAAAGCAGCAGCCTTAATCAAAGCTAACAAATACAGTGCAGCTTATGATTTGCTTGAGCCGCTAGAGGCTGACCGCGCTGGTGATCCTAGTTTTGATTATCTATTCGGCGTAGCAGCGCTTCAAAATGGTAAAGCCACGCGTGCTGTATTTGCCTTGGAGCGTGTGCTTGCTATCCAACCTAATAATACCGATGCAAGGGCTTTTATTGCCCGCGCTTATTTTCAGCTTGGCGAGAAAGATACTGCAAAAACCGAGTTCAAATATACGCTTGAGCAGAAGCCATCTCCGGCACTTTCAAAGGCTATTAATGACTACATGACCGCCATTGATAAATCATTGGGTTTAATCACCACTTATAACGCGTATATCGAAGCTACGTATGGATATGATACGAATATCAATAGCGCTACTGGTGTAAATGGATTTCCATTATTGGGCGGTACCGTTATTCTTGATAAAAATGCGCGTGAAATTTCAGATAATTTCATGAGTGCAAATGCTGGAGCATCTTTTAGAACGCCTATTGCCAAAGATATCGATTTCTTTGCTGGGGTGAACGGTATGATGCGTGTGAACTTGCATGAAGAGCTTTTTGACACAAAGTCTTATGATGCAAATGCTGGTCTACGAATTAAGCAAGCGATTGATACATATACTGTTGCGTTACAGGATAGTAACTTTTATGTAGATAGTGTCCGTTACCGTCATGCTTATGGAGTTACTGGGCAATGGCAACGTGATTTAAGCGCTACTGACCAAGTTAATGCTTTTGCGCAGTTTACTAAAATCAAATATCCGGACAACGATATTCGCGATGCTAAAAGATATGTCGCCGGAGGCGGTTGGGCGCATGTATTCTCGGGAGACAAAACACCTGTGCTTTTTCTGAGTGGTTATCTGGGTAAAGAAAAACCGGAAGATTCGAGTTTTGATCAGTTTGATAACAATATATATGGCGCGCGTGCTGGTGGGCAGGTAACCCTTACCCCACATTGGGTTACATTTGCTAATTCAAGTTATGAGTATCGTGACTATAAGGGGGATGAGCCATTTTTCTCGAAAGCCAGAGAAGATAAGCAATACGATGCATCTGTGGGTTTGCGTTATTTGGGTAAGATTTGGACAATTAAACCGCAAATCAGTTACTTGAAGAATGATTCGAATATTGTAGTAAACGATTTTGACCGAACGTTGCTGTCTGTAAGCTTCAGACACGATTTTAATTGGTAACAATTGAGGAACCATCATGAGAAATGACCCTAAATTTATCCTGACAACCCAGGCTTGGTTGATAGCCGTAGTTTCCACGGCCTATGCCGGCAGTGCGGTAGCTGCCGCAGGAAAAGTAGAATTCTCCCTCGGTGATGTATCGGCACTAGGAGCAGATGGCCGTGCCCGCACTCTTTCAAAGGGTGCGGAGATTAATCCGGGTGATACGATCCAGACTGTAGATGGACGTGCTCAAGTACGCTTTAGTGATGGTGGCTATATCTCGCTACAGCCTAATACGCAATTTAAAGTAGAAGACTATGCCTTTAGTGGAAAAGCTGATGGAAGTGAAAAAGGCTTCTTTAGCTTAGTTAAAGGCGGATTAAGGGCAATTACGGGTGCTATTGGACATGGTTCCAACAAAAGCGCATACCGCGTCAGCACTCCAGTTGCGACCATTGGTATTCGTGGAACTGAATACACAGCCAATTATGGATCAGATAACCAAAAGCTTAACTTTCACGTAGGTGATGGCGCAGTCTATGTAGAAAGTGATGGTGGTAATAAAGTCTTTTATCAAGGCCAGAATGGTGAAGTAAGTGGAACTGGTGGCAGCCCACAGCATACTACTGAAACTCCTAGTGTGGGTGCAGCCGGGCCTACCAACCCTCAGCAGCAGCAGCAGGAGCAACAACAAAATCAACAGCAACAACAGACCTTTGTAGCAGGTGAGCTTAAGACGCAGGATGGTGGAGTCTGTGGTATTGAAGGCGCTAGTGGTGGTGGTTGTGGATTTGTGCAAGGCGGCTCATCCTTCGATATGGCGGGTGAGATTGCTACGTTGAATGGTATAGGGGCTACCGGGAATTATTCGGGTTCTTCTACCAACGGTGGCATTACTGCTTCGGTAAGTTTTAGTATCTATTTTTCTAGTTATGAAACTTATTTAAATTACTTTAAATTGGAAAGTGGAGGGGGCTCAAATTATGTTGCTGTCTATGGTAGTGGCTCCGGCTCATTAAACTCATCTACAGGGGGATTTGGGTTTGGCACTACATATACAAGCAGCTCTGGATCCTGCGCTGGATCTGGTGGTGGTTGCTCGATTGGCAGTTTAGGTGGGCAATTGAATTCTGTGAGTGGTTTAACTGGCGCGACTGTTAATTATAGTGGGACATTTAATGGTAGCTCTGTGGGTGGATCTGTTGGCGCTACTGGATCTATTTATACAGGCGAAGGTGGCTAATTGATTTAGAGCAATAAAAAAGGAGGGGTTTCCCTCCTTTTTTATTGCTCTATTCAAGCTTTGCGATAGGCATTACAAATGAAATACAGGTTTAAATGCTTTGTTTTTAATGGCATAAAGAGATAATGCTGCAGGCGCTTCTGAATAAAAAAGATTTCTTGGCAGTAGAGCGCTATTGTCTGACTGAAATCGCAAATGGTAGTGAGGCGTTTGACATCTGGTTTTACCTTGCTATCGCTTACCAAGAGCAAGGCAGGGCTGATGCGGCTCTTACATCCTTGCAAAATATCCTTAAACAGACATCTCAAAATCCCAATGTCCATAGTTTGCATGCCGCCATATTGTGTTCATTGGAACATTATGATGAAGCGCTCGAAGCTTCTTTATGCGTATGTAGATTGACGCAGAACGCGCCTAATTCCATTTTAAACGCTGCCGCTATTTGCCAGCAGGCCGGTAAATTCGAACAGGCGATTGAGTTTTATCACCAAGCATTATCTATCAGACCTCTGGATATTTCAGCAAATCTTCATTTGGCGACGACGCTGGTTCTAGCCGGTAGGTATCCCGAAGCCCAAAAGCATTGTTTATCAATTTTGCAGCAATTCCCTCAAGTTGCTGAAATATACAATGTACTTGCCGAGTCTTATTTACAGATGGGTGATTGGAATAAATCTCTGGCCATGTGCGATTCAGGGCTTGGTCTGGATAATAGATTTGCCTTTTTATGGTTTAAGCGTGGATTATTGCTGGCATATATGGAGCGCTTTGATGAAGCAATCGATGCTATGGATCGAGCAGAAGCATTGCAACATGATGTTGCGACAGCTTATTTCTCTAGTCAGTATATCAATAAGCATGACAAGCCGTTATTAGAGAGCAGCTTGAATGTGCGACTCATATTTCTTGAGATGGCTTATATCGGATTGGGCAAGTGTGATTGGCGGATGTGGTACCAATATCCAAAAGTTTTAACAGATTACATTAGATCCGCGTCTGTTGAAGAGATAAGCCGTACGTTGGCTTTTAGGGTGTTTAATCGACCTGTGCCATCCTATTTAAGACTTAACCTCATGAAACGGATATCAGAGTCAGTAAGTGCTAAGGCGCAAGCACTTGGAGTTGAGCCTTATACCTATCATTCAGCTAACAAGACTCAATTACGAATCGGATATCTATCCGCAGACTTTTACCAACACCCGACCTCTGTATTAAGTCGTCAGATATATAGGTTGCATGACCGTTTGAAATTCAAGATATATGCATATTCGCTAATAGCTAAAGGTTCTGAAGATATATATCAGAAAGAGATCGCATCAAATTGCGATGTTTTTCGTGATGTGAGCAATATAAGCGCGGTTGATATTGCTAATCTGATTCATCAAGATGAAATCGATATATTGGTAGATCTTGGTGAGTACGCAACTTCAGATGGTAAATTGGAGATACTGGCATTAAGGCCTGCGCCTATCCAAATCAATTATCTGGCTTTTATGGCAACGACAGGGGCAGATTTTATTGATTATGCATTGGTCGATCACTATATTAGCCCTGAAGATAAAAATGCTGATTGGTCTGAACGTCTATTGAGGCTTCCAAATTCTTTATATACCTATGATAACGAGATTGATAATTCGCCGACGTCATTGTATAGAAAAGACTATGGGCTGCCGGAGGTTGGTATCGTATTTTGTTGTTTCAATAATGACTACAAGATAGAGCCGGAAATATTTGCAGTATGGATGAATATATTGAGAGCTGTGCCTAGTAGCGTGCTGTGGCTGCTAGGCAGTAACCAAGATGTTTGTACCAACCTTGGTAACGAGGCTGTAAAATCTGGTATAGATGAAAGTAGATTGATATTTGCGGGAAGAGAATCTATAGAAAAGCATGTGAAACGCTATCAACTTGCCGATATCTTTCTGGATACCTACTGGTTTAATGGGCATACAACGACATTAGAAGCGCTTTGGCAGGGGTTGCCTGTTCTGACGCGATGTGGAGATGTTACCTCGTCACGCGTGGCAGCATCATTTCTAAATGTATTGGGTTTGAGTGAGCTAGTTACGCATACTTATAAGGATTATCAGAATAAGGCTATTTATTATGCTAATCATCATGACGAGCGATTAGCCCTTAAGGCTAAATTGAGGGTAGGCAGGCAAAGTTCCCCCTTATTTAATACAGCATTAACATTGAAACATATAGAGTTGGCATACGAGATGGTATGGAGTCGATATACAAATAATCTTAAACTTGATCATATCGATGTTCCGGCGATTCCTGTATTGAATTGGTAAGTAAATGAGCGGATTGTTTGAACCTAACATGCCGGAAGCGCCCTTAGCTGAGCGCTTGCGTCCTAAGTCTTTGGATGAGGTTGTCGGGCAGAAGCACTTACTTGGTGAAGGTAAGCCATTAAGATTGGCCTTTCAGTCAGGCAAGCTTCCATCGATGATTCTTTGGGGGCCGCCAGGTGTGGGTAAGACTACCTTGGCGCGGCTGATTGCCAATACAGCGGACGCTGAATTTATACCTATCTCGGCCGTGTTATCTGGCATCAAGGATATTCGTGAAGCGGTAGAGCGTGCAGAGCATACTTTGCAGCAGTCTGGTCGCCGTACTATTTTGTTTGTTGATGAAGTGCATCGCTTTAATAAAGGGCAACAGGATGCTTTTCTGCCATTTGTTGAGAGTGGTTTGATTACCTTCATCGGTGCGACAACAGAAAATCCATCATTCGAAGTGAATAGCGCTTTATTGAGTCGTGCGCGCGTATTTGTTTTACAGGCTTTATCGGAATCCGAACTGGGTGAATTGCTTGAGCGCGCGCGTAAAGTAATGGCGGAGAATTTAAGTCTAGCTGATGAGGTAAAAGAGCAGATACTTGATTATGCGGATGGTGATGCAAGAAGGCTTTTGAACTTTGTTGAAGGTCTGTTTAATGCGGCGATCACCTCAAAAATTAATGTGATTGATGAAGCATTTCTGCTGAGCACGATGGCGAGTAAGCTGCGCCGCTTTGATAAAGGTGGCGAGGCTTTTTACGACCAGATATCTGCCTTGCATAAGTCGGTTCGGGGTTCTAACCCTGATGCAGCGCTTTACTGGTTCTTGCGTATGTTGGATGGTGGCGCAGACCCGCTTTATCTGGGTAGACGCATTATCCGCATGGCGGTTGAAGATATCGGCATCGCTGACCCAAGAGCCCAGACCATGGCGTTAGAAGCATGCCAGATATATGAACGTTTAGGATCACCTGAAGGTGAACTGGCATTATCCAATGCCGTGATTTACTGTGCTGTGGCACCTAAAAGTAATGCCGCCTACATGGCTTATAATCAGGCCAAGGCTTTTGTCGCGCAAGATAACTCGCGCAATGTGCCGTTGCATTTACGCAATGCGCCGACCAAGCTCATGAAAGACTTGGATTATGGCAAAGAGTACCGCTATGCACATAATGAGCCGGATGCTTATGCGGCAGGTGTAGATTATTTTCCTGATGATTTAGATACGATGCAGTTTTATGTGCCCACACCACGTGGACTAGAGGGTAAAATTAGCGAGAAATTAGCGCGATTACGCGAGCTTGATGCCCAAGCAAAACAAAAACATATTAAAAAGAAATAAGCCCAAAATTTGGGTAAGAAATAATTAGGAAAGTACATGTTAGATATACAGCAGTTACGTAATGATCTTGATACAGTTGTCGCTAAATTAGCTTTGCGTGGCTTTGTCCTTGATACAGCTAAGTTTAGTAGTCTGGAGCAAGAACGCAAGACCGTTCAGACGCGTACACAAGATCTACAAGCTAAACGCAATAACACTTCCAAGCAGATCGGCATTGCCAAATCTAAAGGTGAAGATGTTGGCGCGATTATGGCAGAGGTCGCTGGTTTGGGTGAGCAGTTAAAGACCGACGAAGAGCGACTGGCTGCTATTCAACATGAGTTGCAGCAGTTGCTACTTAATGTGCCAAATCTGCCGCATGAAAGCGTGCCACAGGGTAAATCTGAAGAAGACAATATCGAGGTTCGTAAAGTAGGTACGCCACGTGTATTAGATTTTGAGGTTAAAGACCATACTGATATCGGCGCACCATTAGGGTTGGATTTTGATACAGGCGCTAAATTGGCTGGCGCACGCTTTACCCTGATGCGCGGTCAGATTGCAAAACTGCATCGTGCACTTGCTCAGTTCATGCTGGATACGCAGACGGAGCAACATGGTTATGAGGAGTGTTATACCCCTTATATCGTGAATGCAGATACCCTTAAAGGTACCGGACAGTTACCTAAGTTCGAGGCTGATTTGTTTGCCGTGCAAAAGGGTGGTCAAGAAGGAGAGGGAGAGGCACTTTATCTTATCCCGACCTCAGAAGTAACGCTCACGAACACTGTGCGCGATGAGATCGTTGCTTTAGATGCATTGCCGATCAAATTAACAGCACATACGCCATGCTTTCGTTCAGAGGCTGGTTCTTATGGGCGTGATACACGTGGCATGATTCGGCAACACCAGTTTGATAAAGTCGAAATGGTGCAGATAGTCCATCCTGAGAAAAGCTATGCAGCACTGGAAGAGATGGTCGGACATGCCGAGAATATTCTGAAAGCACTAGGCTTGCCATATCGTGTGGTATCACTATGCACTGGCGATATGGGTTTCGGTGCGGCTAAGACTTATGATTTAGAAGTATGGCTGCCTGCTCAGAATACTTACCGCGAGATATCTTCTGTATCGAACTGCGAAGCTTTTCAGTCTCGTAGATTGCAAGCACGTTTCCGTAATGAAAATGGTAAGCCAGAGCTTGTGCACACATTGAATGGTTCAGGCCTTGCTGTCGGACGTACCTTGGTGGCTGTGCTTGAGAATTATCAGAACGCAGACGGTAGCGTCACAGTGCCTGAAGTGTTGCGTGGCTATATGAATGGGCTTGATAAGCTAAGCGTTCAATAAACTATTTATTGCTTGCAAAGTTATTATTAAAGCCTGAATCAACCAGATTAAAGTTGGGCAGTAGTGGCGTATGCTGCTGCTCATATCTTTCCAAGACTTTATGGTAAGTACGTATCGACTCCACGAACACGACAGGTGCACCACCACGCGCGAAGCCATATTTTACGGTTGAGTAATATTCAGCTTTATTAAGTAATGGCAGTGTCTTTTTAAGGTCGGCCCAGCTATCCGGGTTAAGCTTCATCCGTTGGGCAAGTACGCGTGCATCTTCCAGATGTGCGTAGCCAATGTTATATGCAGCAAGGGCCAGCCATGTTCTATCAGGTTCTTCAATGCGTGCCGGAATCAAATCTTTGAGCATGACGATGTAGCGCGCCCCCCCGAGAATGCTTTGCTTCGCATCTAATCTATCATTGACCCCAAGTAAGTCTGCCGTATCTTCCGTTAGCATCATCATGCCTCTGACATTGGTGGGGGATGTATTGAAGCGATCCCAATGCGACTCCTGATAGCTGATGGCGGCTAATAGTCGCCAATCTACGTTGGTTAATTCTTGCGCCTGTTTAAATGTGTTGATGTACTGCGGCAATATATTGCGTGAGCGTTGCAGGAACGAGGTGATGTCAACCGGATTGAGGCGTTCTGTATGGCCATAGTAACGATCCAGCAGGCTATGTAATGTGCCATCTTTTATGATGCGTTTAAAAAAAACATTGGCTTTCTCATGTATCCAAGGTTGCCCATTTTCCGGGAATGCCCAAGCGATACTCTCTGGGTCACCTAGTGACATACCCGCCTCTAGATTTGGGTAGTAATTTTGCAACATGGATACGAGATGGCCATCCGAAATGGTGTAATCAAGATTGCCTTCAGCCACTTGTTCCAGTAATTCGTCTGCGCTGGTATTGCTCAATTGTTGCCATTTTAAGCCCGGCTCTTTCTGGCTTAAATTTTTTAAGCGTTCGGCGTAGCTTGTACCTGCGGGTACGGCGATACTTTTATCTGCAAGGTCATTTATTTTCTTCGGCGGGCTTTTTTGTGAAGAATTATAGACCACCTTTTGTTGCACGCTCTGGTATGGAATGCTGAACTTCACCAGCTTTTCTCGTTCTGGCGTGATGCTTAGATCAGCTGCTGCAAAGTGTGCCTTGCCTTTGGTGAGCGTAGGGACGACTTGGGAGATATTGTCGACGATGAGGAATTTTACGCTGTATTCGGGGCCAAGCTCTTTGACGAATAGTTTAACGAGATCATATTCAAGGCCCGCGTATTGACCTTCGCCATTCACATAGTAAGTGTTGGGGCCATTATGAGTAACGACGATCAGCTCTTTTGATAGCTGCGCATCTGGCAATGGCTTTGGCGGCTGATCACAGCCTTGCAGCATTGCTAATAATATGAAGATAAAGAATAAACGCACGGTGTCAGTTTCCTTAACTTTGCTGGTTTTGTCCAGCTAAGTGTATGGATACTTAGTTGAAGCGCTCGGCAGAAAAAGTGATGAATGTTAGAATGGCTGCTGTGATAAAGCGAGTAATGATGCAAGTTTTATCGCTAACGGAGAGGTGGCAGAGTGGTTGAATGTACCTGACTCGAAATCAGGCATACGCGCAAGCGTATCGAGGGTTCAAATCCCTCTCTCTCCGCCATCAGCCCCGTATTCCCAACTTTTACTACTGATAACGCAGGGCTTCTATCGGGTTCAAACGCGCTGCCATACGGGCAGGGTAGAAGCCAAAGAAAACGCCGACACTGGCCGCAACGCCGAATGCGATCATGATAGAGTCGCCTGAGATGACGACGGCCGCTTGAGTCAACATATTGACCAGTAACGCGCCACCTACGCCGATGACAATGCCGATCAGGCAGCCGATGATCGAGATGACGATGGCTTCGAGCAGGAATTGCATGAGGATATCGCGCTCACGGGCACCAATGGCCATCCGTATGCCGATTTCGCGGGTACGTTCAGTGACTGATACCAGCATGATGTTCATGATGCCAATACCGCCAACTAAGAGCGATACAGATGCGATTGCGCCCAAAAGCAGCGACATCGTCTTTGTTGTTTCAGCGGCTGAGTCGGCTAATGCAGTCAGGTTGCGCACAAAGAAATCACTATCAGAGCCTTCACGTATCCTGTGGCGCTGACGCAAAAGGCTATTTACATCCTGTTCTACGAAAGGCAAGGCTTTTGCCGAATCAGCTTGTACCATGATCATGCGTACCGTGGTAGAGAATTGGCTGCCGAAAAGCTTGCGCTGCGCGGTGGTAAGCGGGACGATGATGGTGTCATCCTGATCACGCCCATCCAGATTTTGGCCTTTTCGGTCTAGCACGCCAAGTACGACAAAAGGGCTTTGTTTGATGCGGATAGTTTTGCCGATAGGGTCGATATCATCACCAAACAGATTCTTTGCAACGGTTTGGCCGATCAGTGCAACGCGTGTTGCCGAGCGAATATCGGAATCTGAGAATGCATAACCTTCAACAAGGTTCCATGAACGTACATCCAGATAACTTGGGGTAGTGCCTATGACGCTCGTGTTCCAGTTATTGGAGCCATAAATCACTTGCGCACTGCTATTTGTTGATGGTGCAACACCACTTACATTATCCAGCTCGGCAATAGCCTCTGAATCGTTGATGGTGAGGCTAGGGCCGCTGCCTGATGCTGATCTCGCGCTACCGCCCATTCCCGGCGGCGCAGAGAGCACGATAAGCAGGTTGCTACCCATTGAGCTGATGGATTGCGCGACAGAATATTGTGCACCTTGACCGACAGCCATCATGAGTACCACGGCACCCACTCCGATGACCATGCCTAGCATGGTCAGAAACGTGCGTAGACGGTTGGCGCCCATCGCGTGCCAAGCTTCTCCTAACATGGCAGAAAACATTATACTGGCTCCGAAATAGGGTGAGTGCGCACATCTTCTACGATGCGGCCATCAAGAAAACGCACTTGACGGCTCGCATGTGCCGCAATATCAAGCTCATGAGTGACCACAACGATGGTGATGCCTTCACGATTGAGATTGCCGAATAGCTCCATGATCTCTTCGCTGGTTTTACTATCTAGATTACCTGTGGGTTCATCCGCAAGTAAAAGTCTTGGGTTGTTGATGAGTGCGCGTGCGATAGCCACACGTTGTTGTTGACCACCGGATATCTGATTAGGGCGAGAATCCACATGTTTACCCAAACCAACTTTTTCTAGTAGTTGTCTGGCACGAGCGTGACGCTCTTCTTTCTCCACACCGGTGTAAACCAATGGCAAGGCAACATTATCCAGCAGGTTGGATCGTGAAAGCAGGTTAAAGCCCTGAAACACAAAGCCGATGGTCTGGTTGCGCACTTTTGCCAGATCGTCGCTTTCTAACTTATCGACATGGTGTCCATCCAGGATATATTCGCCACTGCTTGGCTTATCCAGACAACCGAGAATATTCATAAACGTGGATTTACCTGAACCCGATGGACCCATGATAGCAACATAGTCGCCTTTATCGATCTGCAGTTCGACTTCTTTTAATACTGGAAACAGACCAGCAGCGGTGACGTAATCTTTGAATAGATTACGTACAACAATCACATTCTGCATTAGAACATCCGCATCCGCATGTTATTGCCAGGGCCTTGGGTTTGCGGCTGATTGTCAGCCAAGGTTTCACCCACAATGATCTTGGCATCGGGTTCAAGATGCCTGCTCTTGATTTCAGTAAAGCGACCATCTGAGATACCTAGGCGTACTTTCACTTCTTCTGGTTTGCCATTATTGAGTACATACACCTTACCTGCGGAAAGGTCTTCATTTTTGCCTCTGCGTTTGCCGCCACGTTCACGGCCACCTTTTTGACCACCCGCTTGCTGATCACCGCCAGCATTGGTTTGCCCATTCGGGTTGGGTTTATCACCTGAACCTGATGCAACTTTGGTATTTTGGTTAGCATCTGAATCATCGACTTTAGGTTTGTAGCGTAGGGCAGCGTTCGGTACAAGCATCACATCATCGTGCTTGGCCACAGTGATGTTCACATAAGCCGTCATACCAGGCAGCAATATTTGACCTGGGTTATCTACGGTGACTACAACGTCATAAGTCACAACATTGGATGTGACCGTAGGATTGAGGCGCACCTGTTTGACCAAGCCTTCAAAGTTTTTATTGGGGAAAGCATCAACAGTAAACTTGGCTTTCTGCCCGACTTTGATATTGCCGATGTCGGCTTCTGCGAAGCTAGAGTTGATTTGCATCTTAGAAAGATCCTGCGCGATCTGGATCAATGTGGGCGTTTGAAAACTGGCAGCCACTGTTTGACCAAGATTGACCACACGATCAACCACTACGCCTGAGATAGGGGAGCGGATAATCGAGTAGCTCAGATTGGTCTTATCTCGACGCAATTGGGCTTTGTAAGTGTCCACCTGGGCCTGAGCTGATTGCAAGGCCTGCACTGCCTGATCAAGCTCCTGCTTTGAGACATATTCTTGCGTATATAACGAGCGAATACGCGCTTCGCTGGCCTTGGCTAAATCAACGGATGCCTGTGCGTTACGAACATTTCCTTCAGACTGTGCGATCTGCGCAGTGAAAAGGGAGTCGTCCAGTTCCAATAACACTTGCCCCGCTTTCACCTCATCATTGAAGTCCACATAGAGCTTGCTTACACGGCCAGATACTTGCGCACCTACACTCACTACTGTTACCGGGTTCAACGTGCCATTGGCTGAGACGGTTTGCTCTACAGAACCTTGTGTGACTTTCTGTAAACGGTACAGGTCTTCAGGTTTAGGTTTGTGGCTTTCTTTATAGTAATAGAAGCCGCCACCTGCGATTGCGAGAAGCGTGATCAGCGTGATTGTTTTTTTTGTAGAGCGTTTCATGGTTGGGCGTCCAGACCTGTCTTGATGATGTTACCTTCGGGTAATGATTGAATCATGGCGTTATCTAAACTGCCGATAGATTGTGCAAGCGTTGCGCGGGCGATATTCCAGTTAAGTTGTGCCGTGATCTTTTGCTGGCGCGCATTTGCAAGCGCACTTTGTGCATTCAGTGTATCGATGATATTGCCTACTCCGGCCTTATACCGGCCTAAGGCTACACGCTCAGACTCTTCAGCACTACTTAGTAATATATTAGATGCAGTGATGGTTTCATTCGCTGTGCGCAAACTCTGGTAAGCACGCCAGACATCCAGTGATATCTGCAAGCGAATACGATCACGTTGCGCTACCCGTGCATCGGCTGTGGCCTCTGCGGAGCGGATTCTATAAGTTGGGGCATAACCGTTGAAAAGAGGGATAGCGACGGTAAACCCAACGGTGGAATTGTTATTTGAAGTGATGTTGCTACCATCCTGCACATTGTTGGAAACACCAAGTGACACGGTAGGTTTTGCAGCCGCTTTGCTTGCTTCTATGGCTGCCTGTGCCGCTTTTACCTGCGCTTCACTTGCCATGAGGTCAGGGCGACGGTTTCTGGCTTGCTCTATCAAGCCATTAATATCCGCTTCTATATTCTGGCCGCCATCAGCAGATAGCGATGGCGCTAGTGTGAGTGGTTGATTCGAATCGATACCCATCACGTTCGCCAATGTGCCATAAGCAGTTTTTACCGTACCTTCTGCCGTGATGCGTAGAAGTGTAGCTTGCGCATACGCCGTTTGCGCCTGCAGTTTATCTGCAGGGGTGACGATGCCCGCGATATAACGGGCATTGGCAGCCTTGAAGCTTTCCTCGCTTGCCCGTTCTGCTTCGCGTGAAGCCTCAAGGGCTGCTACGCCAGATTGTGCCAAGTAATAGGATTGAATCACACTTAGCAGGATGGTTTGTATGGTCGCATCTTGCGTGGCGCTCGCAGCCTGTAGCAATTGCCGGGCGTTTTCCAACGTAGCATTGCGGTTACCAAAATCGTACAAAAGGTATGACGCTACGATGCTATTGCTGATTGTATTGTAAGGGTTTTTTCTCGTCGCTTGTTCAGGATCTGACCATGTAAAGTTGCCTGAAATATTATCTGTAACGCTGGGTAGGTAAGCGGATCTTGTGATACCGACCTGTGCTGCCTGAATACGGGCATTTGCCCATGCCTCACGGGTTTGCGGGTTGTTACACAATGCGGCATCTGCAACATCTGCGAGGGTTAGCGTAGTGTTCACATTGAGCTGGGCGCAGGGCGAGGTGCTCTTATCGCTTAGATAACCTTGCGGTATTACAGGTGGGGTCAGTGCCTGCGTCTTGAATGGATCATCTTTGCTATACCAGATAGAGCTATCAGCATACGCTGGCGCCATCTGTGTCAAAGTAAGGATAAGGGCAAGTATTCGGTAGAGCGTGCTTGGCATTTTATATAAGCCAAGTGCTTTTTTATGATGATTCAACTGCATGTAATGTATCAGCCCCTGATAAAGCTATTGGTCTTAAAATCATTCGCCTGATTAATCAATATAGGTTTGATTGAATTGGTTTAATCAGGTGAATGATATCTAGTCTTGCTCACGGTATACAACCGATGCTGATCAGATTTACTTACTTTTACTTATTTTTTTGATCGCCATCGTTTTGGCTACACTGATACGGTAAATCAGTTGCTAGCTAAATGTACGTCACTCTAACGCGGCAACTTTGCATTAGGTTGACATCATTTAGTTAATTTTTAATCAACACCCTGACTTGCTAAGTAATCTTCATAGTTGCCAGTGAAATCGATGATCTTGTCTGCACGGATATCAATAATGCGTGTCGCTAATGTGCTGACGAATTCGCGGTCATGGCTGACGAAGAATAGCGTACCTTTATATTTATCAAGTGCGGTATTCAGTGCTTCGATCGATTCCATATCCATGTGGTTGGTTGGTTCATCCATCAGCAATACGTTGGTGCGTGCCAGCATCAGTTGGCCATATAACATACGGCCTTTTTCACCACCTGATAATACTTTGACTGATTTTTTGGTATCTTCCCCAGAAAATAGTAAACGCCCCAGCATGCTACGCACGGATTGATCATCGTCACCTTCCTGCGTGTACTGTGACATCCAATCGAACAGGTTAAGGCCATTTTCAAATTCCGATTCGTGGTCTTGCGCAAAATAGCCAAGTTTTGCTTTTTCAGCCCATTTCACTTCGCCATGGTTTGGTTTTAGCACACCAGCTAGGCAGCGCAGGAACGTTGTCTTACCGATACCATTCTCACCGATGATCGCGACTTTTTCACCTGCTTCAAACATCAATTCGACATCATTGAAAAGCGTGCGATCAAAGCCATGACCAAGTTTCTTCAACTCAACTGCATTACGGTGTAGCTTTTCACGTTCATCGTACTCAAAACGAATGAATGGATATTGACGGCTGGAAGGCTTGAATTCTTCGATCTTGATCTTATCGATCTGTTTGGCACGGCTGGTCGCTTGTTTGGCTTTAGATGCATTGGCAGAGAAGCGGCGAACGAATTCCTGCAAGTCAGCGACCTGTTGCTTAGCTTTGGCATTATCTTTGGCTTGTTGCGCGCGTGCTTGAGCAGAGGCTTCCATATAGTCGTCGTAATTGCCGGGGTAAACAGTCAGTTTGCCGTAATCCATATCAGACGTGTGCGTACATACCTGATTCAAAAAGTGTCTATCGTGCGAAATGATCACCATCGTGCAATCACGATTGTTCAGTACATCTTCCAGCCAACGGATGGTGTTGATATCCAAGTTATTGGTTGGCTCATCCAGCAATAAGATGTCTGGGTTAGCAAATAGGGCTTGTACCAGTAATACACGTAGCTTCCAGCCGGGTGCAACAGCACTCATGGGGCCAGTATGCTGCTCGATAGGGATACCCACGCCAAGCAAAAGCTCACCAGCGCGTGCTTCAGCGGTATAGCCATCGTATTCTGCAAATACGCCTTCTAGCTCAGCGGCGCGCATGTAGTCGTCTTCAGTCGCTTCCGGATTCATATAGATGGCGTTTTTCTCTACATTGGCTTTCCACATTTGCTCATGTCCCATCATCACCACGTCGATGACGCGCTGATCTTCATAAGCGAATTGGTCTTGGCGCAGGAATGCCATGCGCTCGTTGTTATCCAGCGCGATATTGCCGGAGGTCGGCTCCAATACGCCAGCCAAAATCTTCATATAGGTCGATTTTCCGCATCCATTCGCACCGATCAAACCGTAACGGTTGTTGTCGCCGAATTTGACTGAGACGTTTTCAAATAGCGGCTTGGCGCCGAACTGCATGGTGATATTGTTGCTAATTAACACGGTGTATTCCTAAAATTAGATGATGCTTATTTAAAATTAAAACTTTATCTTAATCATGCCGCATTGATAATCGTCCTTTGTGCTTTTATTGCGTGAAAAAGCACAAAAGATTCAATTATCTAGGCTCAAAATGTATTCCGGATGACAACCTCATCGAATGGCAATGAACCGCCACGAGGTGATGCCTCTTTTATGCCTTTGCCAATGGCGACAAACATCGCGGGTGTATGGTCGGCTGGTAACTTAAGTAGCTTGGCGACTGCATCGAAATCAAAGCCATCCATCGGGCATGAGTCATATCCCATTTCCTTAGCGGCTAACATCAGCGTCATTGCTGCCATGCCACATGAACGCATCGCTTCGTCACGTTGTACTTGCTCTTTACCATTGTAATAGCCATGAATCGCATTCACGAGATACTCTTTGACAGCCTGCGGTGCATGGCGCCAATAGCGCTCAGGCGATTTCTCCCATGCTTTTAGGTCGCCAGTTAAAACGATTAATAACGATGCATCTGTTACCTGTGATTGATCCCAACTAACAGCACGCACTTGTTTGCGAAGTTCAGGGTCTTGCACGAGGACAAAACGCCAGTTTTGTATATTGAATGCTGTTGGTGAAAGCATCGCGAGTGATAGCAGTTGCTTGATCTCATCTTCACTCAGTTGATGTGTAGGGTCAAATGCTTTGACTGCACGTCTGGCTTCGATAGTGCTGGCTACGTTCATATTGGCTTTCTCATTCATATTCAATTGATATTATCTCTAGCGTAATATCGCCAGCAGGGCGATGCCACAGAACGCTATCCCCAGTTTTTTGCCCTAATAGTGCTTTGGCTAATGGCGATACCCAACTCACCTTATTTGCCGCGATATCTGCTTCGTCTTCACCGACGATTGAGAATGCAAGGGTTTCACCTTCTTCATCTTCTGCCGTGACCTTTGCGCCGAATAACACTTTCTCTTTCGACTGATTCGTCGGCTCAACTATGATCGCGTTCTCGAGTCGGGCAAGGTAGTAACGTGAGTCACGTTCTACCATGACTAATTTTTGCTGCGCAACCGGGTCTTCTTTTCGCTGAGCGAGTAACAAACGCTCCTGTTCAAGCGCGTCTGCTTTTTCTTGCAGTTGTTTCAAACCCGTAGGTGTAACATAGTTCGGATGTTCGCTTAGCGGGCGCTCCGGTAGATCTGTGCCTGCGTGCTCTAAGTCATCTTCTTTAACGAATCCGCGACTCATTCCCACTCGATCGTTGCAGGTGGTTTACCCGATATATCGTAAACAACGCGGTTGATACCGCGCACCTCATTGATGATGCGGTTAGACACTTTACCTAATAAATCATAAGGCAACTCAGCCCAATGCGCTGTCATAAAATCACTTGTTACCACTGCACGTAGCGCCACCACGTAATCATAGGTACGGCCATCACCCATCACGCCAACTGATTTTACGGGCAGGAATACGGCAAATGCCTGCGAAGTCTTTTCATACCAGCCTGATGCGCGTAACTCTTCAATAAAGATCGCATCGGCACGCCTGAGTAGATCAGCAAACTCACGTTTGACTTCGCCCAATATCCGCACACCTAAGCCCGGGCCAGGGAATGGGTGACGGTACACCATGTCATGCGGCAAGCCCAACGCAATGCCTAACTCACGTACTTCATCCTTGAATAGTTCGCGTAAAGGTTCCAGCAGTTTAAGTTTTAGGGTATCCGGCAAACCACCAACGTTGTGATGACTTTTGATCGTATGTGCTTTTTTAGTTTTCGCGCCCGCTGATTCGATTACGTCAGGGTATATCGTGCCTTGTGCCAACCATTTAGCCTGTGGCAGTTTGGCGGATTCTTGCTGGAACACTTCAACGAACTCACGCCCGATGATCTTGCGTTTTGCTTCAGGGTCACTCACGCCTGCTAGGTCGCCTAAGAACTTCTCGCTAGCATCTACGTGAATGACTTTAACGCCGAGGTTCTTCGCGAACGTCTCCATGACTTGTTCTGCTTCATTTAGTCGTAGTAGGCCGTTATCAACGAATACACAGGTGAGTTGATCACCAATCGCACGGTGAATCAGCGCTGCAGCAACAGATGAATCCACCCCACCAGAAAGACCAAGAATCACTTGATCTGAACCGACTTCTTCGCGAATGCGGTTCACCGCCGTCTCGACATAATCAGGCATGTTCCAATCTTGCCCACATCCGCAGATATCATGTACAAAACGGCTTAAGATCGCTTTACCTTGTTTTGTATGTGTGACTTCAGGGTGGAATTGCACAGCATAGAACTTGCGTGACTCATCAGCCATGCCCGCGATAGGGGTTGATGCGTTACTGGCGATAATCTTAAAACCATCTGGCAGGGCCGTGACTTTATCGCCGTGGCTCATCCATACATCTAAAAGACCATGGCCGGCGTCGTTAGTCTTGTCTTGTATATCTTTGAATAGGGCGGAGTGGCCTTGAGCGCGTATCTCTGCATAACCGAATTCACGCTTGGCTGCATTTTCAACTGAACCGCCAAGTTGTGCTGCCATCGTCTGCATGCCATAACATACGCCCAGTACTGGAACGCCTAGCTCGAATACAGCTTGAGGTGCACGCGGCGTCTCATCCTCATAAACTGAATTCGGCCCGCCCGATAGGATTACCCCTGCAGGATTGAATTCACGGATGAATTGATTATCGACATCCCATGAGTGCAATTCACAGTACACATTGGCTTCGCGGACACGGCGGGCGATTAGCTGGGTATATTGGGAGCCAAAATCGAGTATCAGTATTTTTTGAGTCATAGGTATAAATGCAAAGTAGGCGTGCGGATTAAATTATTAGGTATTGCCGGGTATTGCGCAGCAATCTAGTCTGATAGATAGTACTCTACCGTAGATACAACCCGTACTTTCTTGATATGGGCGGTGCTGTTGTCACGATTCTCTATACTGAATTGCCCTTGGTTCGCATGTTTAATCTTGCCGAGCGAACTATCAGAATCTTTAGCAAACTTCTCAGCCGCTGCACGAGCACTTTTCGTTGCCTCTTCGATCATGGCTGGCTTGATATCATTCAGCTTGCTGTAGATATATTCTGTATTGTAGCCTTCGCCAGCAATCGCAATGCCTTGGCGTCCGAGATCTACAAGTTTGATCATGGCATTGCGCACGCCATCCACCTTGGGTGAGTACACCGTAATGGTCGAGCTGGCCGTGTAACGGAATCGGTTGCCGCTGCCATTGTCACCATATTCACGTGCCAGCTTATCAACGACTGAAGGGGCGGAAATCGTGATCTCTTTTTCTTCAAACCCATTCTCTTTCAGGAAGGCGACCACGCGGGAATTTTTATCCTGAATGGTCTCGTACAGCGCTGTTAAGTCATTGTCGGCGACATTGAACGTGATCGGCCAGATAGCGATATCAGCCGTCACCTCACGCTCAGAGAGGCCTTTAACCTCTACTGAGCGATCCAGCCTTTTCATGTCCATCACACTTTTTGAAACCAGATAACCAAAGCTAGCAAGGCCTGCAAACAACAGTAGGCCTAAAATGGCAGATTCAACAATAAAACGATTTTTGTCTGTCGCCATTTACGAGCCTATTCAATATGGTAGTTAGGGGCTTCTTTGGTGATCTGCACATCATGCACATGCGATTCACGCATACCAGCGGAAGTGATTTGTACAAATTCTGCTTTGGTACGCATCTCTTCGATCGTGCTGCAACCGGCATAACCCATAGAAGCACGTAATCCGCCCATTAGCTGGTGGATCACAGCGACTACACTGCCTTTGTATGGTACGCGGCCTTCGACACCTTCCGGTACCAGTTTATCCGCATTGCCATCGTTATCTTGGAAGTAACGATCACTAGAACCTTTTTGCATGGCACCTATAGAACCCATGCCACGGTATGACTTATAGGAACGACCCTGATATAGCTCGATCTCACCGGGCGCTTCTTCTGTACCGGCGAACATACCACCTAGCATCACGGAGTATGCGCCAGCAGCGATCGCTTTTGAGATATCGCCAGAGAAACGGATACCACCATCGGAGATAAAAGGCACGCCAGTACCGCGCAATGCTTCTTCAACATTGCTGACGGCACTGATTTGTGGAACGCCAACGCCTGCGACGATACGCGTTGTACAGATTGAGCCAGGGCCAATGCCGACTTTCACGCCATCTGCACCTGCATCAACCAAAGCTTTGGCTGCTGAAGCGGTAGCGATATTACCGCCAATGACTTCAATGTGAGGAAAGTGTTTTTTCACCCAAGTGACGCGGTCAAGCACCCCTTGAGAGTGACCGTGTGCCGTATCTACTACGATCACATCTACACCGGCTTCGGCCAACGCGGCAACGCGCTCTTCAGTGCCTTCGCCCACACCAACTGCCGCACCAACGCGCAGGCGGCCTTTACTGTCTTTACAGGCAGAAGGGTGGTCACTCGATTTTTGGATATCTTTAACAGTGATCAAGCCTTTTAATTCGTAATTGTCATTAATGACTAATACGCGCTCAAGACGGTGTTGATGCAATAAGCGCATCGCCTCTTCACGGCTTGCACCTTCACGCACAGTGACAAGACGTTCGCGTGGGGTCATGATGTTCTTGATCGATTGATCTAGGTTAGTCTCGAACCGTAAATCACGGTTGGTGACGATGCCAACGACTTTGCCATTATCAACGACAGGCAAGCCTGATATTTTGTGTTGGCGGGTAATGCTTAATACATCGCGCACCGTCATATTCGAGTGAATAGTCACAGGATCATTTACAACGCCAGACTCAAAGCGCTTCACGCGCGAGACATGCGCCGCCTGATCGGCGATGATCATGTTCTTGTGGATGATGCCCATGCCGCCTTCTTGTGCCAAAGCAATCGCTAGGGGGGCTTCGGTAACGGTATCCATCGCAGCTGAGACGAGTGGAATGTTAAGGCGAATGGAACGGGTGAGTTGGGTGGCTAAGCTTACTTCGCGCGGCAACACGTTTGAATGTGCTGGAACCAGTAAAACATCGTCGAAAGTAAGCGCTGTTTGCAACAAGCGCATAGAATATCTTTCCGGCAAAAGGTAATTATACCGATTTGGTGCCTTATCGTAAATGCGCATACACGTATTAACGCTTGCTGGAAAAATTATATCGCAATAGTATATCTCTAATTGAGCTAACGATTTTTGAGGTTGAAATGCAAGGCAAATTATTTCTGGTGATGGTTTTGATGCTGCCGATACTGGCACAGGCAGAGATCTATAAGTGGAAAGATAGTAATGGGGTCGTGCGTTATTCTGATACTCCGCCTGCTTCCAATGTCCCTACAGAGTCGTTAAGAACAGGCAAGGTAATCAACTCGCCGCCGCCTGCTGTGGCAGCCAAACCCGCCGTTAGCCCTGAAGCTGCCGCCATCAAGCGTCAGGAAGATGCTGAAGCCAGTAAAAAAGACGAGCAAAAGAAAGAAGCTGAAAAAAAGGCCAAAGCTCAAAACTGTTTAGCTGCGAAAGATAACTTACAAAGTTATGAACAAGGTGCTCTAGTATATAAAATGAATGAAAAAGGTGAGCGTGAGTATACAGAAGATGCTGATCGCCCTGCGGCTATCGAGGCTGCAAAAAAAGACGTAGCCAAGTATTGTAATTAAACTAAATATCGCGACTTTAGTAAGTAAGTCGTGTTTAAAAAAGGGCAGCTAAGTGCTGCCTTTTTTATTAGGTGAATTGGCCGTGACTCTTTGCCGCCTGATCTCTTTTGGGTCAGCTATCAAATGACGGTAGATTTCGATACGATCTCCATCTTTCACATGCCCATAGAGTTTTGATAATTTACTAAATATGCCTACCTTATTGACTGACAGGTCAATCTCTTTGAATCTGTCAAGAATGCCCGATGCCAGAATAGCTTCTTCTATGGTAGCGCCTTCTTTTATGCGAGTTTTGATGATTACCTGCTCTATGGGCAATGCATAGGCAACTTCAACCGTGATTTCCTGAGTGCGCTTGAACAGCATCAATAAATCTTATCGGCGCGCTCTACAAAAGCATCAACGAAGGTATTGGCGATATGGCTGAATACGGGAGAGATCAGCTTTTCCAGAATAAAGTTCGAGAACTCATAGCTGAGCTTGAATTCAATCTTACAGGCATGTTCTGTCAGCGCGATAAAATGCCATGAACCCTCAAGATGGCGAAACGGCCCATCAATCAGCTTGATTTCCATCAGATTAGGGTAGGTTTTATGGTTCTCTGTTGTAAAGCTTTGTTTAATGCCGTGATAATCAATATGCAGCGTAGCCGATGTGATGGATGCATCGCGATGAATAAGGGTTGTACCGCCACACCATGGCAAAAATTCAGGATATTGCTCAATAGCATCTACCAGCGCATACATACGCTCTGCGGAGTGGCTTACCAGAACAGATTTTTCAACCAATGCCATCGTAATTTTGAAGTAGGGTAAAATAGCGATTTTAAGCCAAAACACCATTGCTTAATCAAAATAACTTTCTCAATGGTTTGGGTAAGTGATTAGGCAATGCGTTTACTATATCTGCCTAGGTACTAAATCTACATAGTGACTAAGCGTAGTTATAAAAAGAGAGAACAACGGAATAAATAGTCCCATGAACATCGCCCAGAATAAAAAAGCCTTTCACGACTACTTTATCGAAGAGAAGTATGAAGCCGGTATCGTGCTTGAAGGTTGGGAAGTCAAAGCCATTCGCGATAATCGCATACAGCTAAAAGAGGCTTATGTGGTCATCATGAGTGGTGAGATATACCTCATCGGCTGCCATGTCACGCCTTTGGGGTCTGCATCAACCCATGTGCGCCCTGACTCCATCCGCACCCGTAAGTTATTGCTACATTCAGAAGAGATCGCCAAACTCATTGGTAAAGTCGATCGCGCAGGATATACGTTAGTACCGCTGGATATGCATTACACGCGGGGCAGGGTGAAAGTACAGATAGGCCTTGCCAAAGGTAAGAAGCAATACGATAAACGTGAATCAGAAAAAGAGCGTGATTGGGAGCGCGAAAAAGGCCGTATTATACGAGCCGCAAACAAATAGGCTTTATCAAGCGTATAATTCAGTATGCATTAAACTAATTCGATCTGAATCAGTCTCAATGTAGTATCAAAGTGTTTCAAACCAAGTAGGGGCCGACCAGGTTTCGACGTGGGTTGCAAAGCAGTGCAGGGCATACCGAGGCCTAGTCACCTCGTAAATAAACTAGAAAAAAGTATAGTCGCAAACGACGAAACTTACGCTCTAGCCGCTTAATACCGGTTGGACGCTGCACCGAAGGGCCTCTCGGTCGGGTGGGGTAACCCACAGCAGCGTCATAAAGAGAGGATCGTGTTGTATTGGGTTACTTAATACATCATTAAATCCAAGGTAACTCGCCTGCTGTTTGCTTGCTCGTTGGTGAGCATCAGGTTAAATTAAACAACACAGCTAAGTATGTAGAACTGTCTGTGGCGGGCTTGCGGACGGGGGTTCGATTCCCCCCGGCTCCACCAAATAAAAGTAATAACAGAAAAGCCGAAATGCTAATAGCATTCCGGCTTTTCTGTTTCTATATGCTAGTTTATTGAAGTGTCGTTGACCATTCTTTCATTGCCTCTTCATGAGGTCTATCTATTCGCACTTCAGCATCATCTGTAGAGGCTACCCAATCAATTGGGATGTAGTGATTTTGGCCTTTTTCATCTTCGGATAGTTTTATATGGTTGCTTCCTGCCATGCTATCTACGGTTGCGAATTTCTCACCGCGTGAACACAAAACAGGCATGCCGGGCAATATTCCATGTGAAAGACTCATGATGTATCTCCAAAATGTGATTTTGAAGATAGATTGTCTGGCTTATGTGGGTTTTAAATAAGCCGCAATATTCTGACTTTAACGTAAGAATCTACTGAGCGTGTCCTACGTCAATTATAAAAAGCTACTGCTCTACTAACAGGATGCGATAACGCAAACTCGAACTTTGCCCATATTGTTTGGGTTTCTCGAATCGTTCGATGAGTGTGCCGCCATTCTTCTCAATGACGCGTTGAGAAGGAATGTTATCTGGATCGGTGACGATTTCAACATATTGAAATTCTTGTGTATTTATCTTTGATAATAGCTGCTTGAGCGCGTCAGTAGCGTAGCCCATGCCTTGCTTCCAAGGCACTACCGAATAACCGATATGGCCTAGGCAATACGGAGGAAGCGCATTTGAGCCGGGCTGCCAGCGAAAGCCTATTACTCCGCAAAATTCACCATCCCATAACCATTGCTGATAACTTGGCAGGCGCTGTACTTTTGTACCATCAGGAAGCGATATTGCATCGCCAATCGCTTTTGGATCGGTGAGGCTGCTTATAAAAGCTATCGGGTCTTTTGCGATCTTTTCTAATTGTTCTTTAATGGCGCTTGCGCCGTGAACATTGTCTGGAGACCAATTTTTCTCGAGTGCCTGAACATAATCAGGCAATAAATCAACGGACGGATTTAGAAGATGCATGGGGTTTAGTATCAATTACTCACGTGTTTGTAACTATTTGTTGTAGAAATTACATAATTTTGAAACAAATGACCACCATAATGAGAAACCTAATCTTTACCCAAGGTTAGGTTTATTAACTATATTCCCACAAGGAAAAATCATGGTAGTCGAGTATTTTATCAAAATTGTTATCCCCATCGTGTTCTCTGCTTTTGTGGCAGCTTTCGGTTGGTTTGCATACGAGATCGAAGGCGCAGTGGTCGCTGGTGTATCTTCTCTAGTGATCTCTGCTATTTGGACTTGCTATAGCTGGTTCATTTCAACAAGACATATCCTAAAGCAAAATTTAGTGGCTCGCCGTAATGCAATGAAGGCAAAAAGAGCAACACTTAAAGTCGCTATATAAATCGTCTTGAACCAACAAAATCGTTAATATGATTTAAAAAATAAGGCAGTCGAAACTGCCTTATTGGTTGGCTATTAACTCTCTAACGCTGGCAGTGGTATGTCTGGAAGTTGTTCGCCAGCTTCTAGTAGCTTATGCGCCTCGATGATCTTGTTCCATAGGCTTTCAGCAGAAATCACCACTAGCAGGTTGTGTTGACCATTATCTGACTCTACTTTTGTAATGCCTTCTGTCGTGGTATTGGCATTCGCAAAGATAGTGGCCATGGGTTCTATGCTTTCCAGCACGATCGCAGGGATTTCGCCTAGCGCATTGACCAATATACCAAAGTGGGATGATTCAGCAGTGCGTTGTATGACGACGACTTGTTTGGAATCGGTTGGTGTATTGTCTTCTGGTGCGCCAATCGCGCGTGCAAGATTGACGACGGGTATCACTTTCCCCTGATGCTGCATGATGCCTTCCAGAATTGAGGAGGTATCAGGCAGACTCTTTATCTGGTTGGTTTGTATGGCTTCGATCACTTGCGTTGCAGGCAGACCCAGCCATTGGTTGCCAACATAGAAGGTAGCGAATTCTTCAGCATTTTCTGCTGAAGCGTTAGTGGTGGTCGGTTTGAACTGGTTATGCTGGAACGCATACTCTGCTTCAATGATCGCATCGATCTCGGCTGCGATTCCCAATGGGATGAATATCAATGCAGTGATCGGGTTTTGATAGGCGTCTTCAGGCCCTTTAAATTCTCTATAGCCTGATGATGCGCGGGCACCAACCGCATAGTAACGACCTTCATAGATGGCGATATCAAAAGCGGCTTCACCCGGGGCAAGCTTGCAGAGATGTGCCTGTAATGTGAATTGGCTACCTACCTTAAAGGCTGGCATGGTCGATGATATGACTTGCTGATCACCATCTACATATAGCGTAAAGCTGCCGATGATAGGCTCACCGTTGGCATCGCGTGGCAATGAGTCCTCAAGCATAGCCGAGAATTGTGGCGTGCTATCGAACACAATGCCGATGCCGCCGACGACTTGATTATTCTCTGCGCGAATTGCCGCGGAATAGATGTAAGTCGGCTGGTTTTTATACAGCGGCGAGGGCTCAAATTTTGATACTACATAGTCTTGCGATGAGCGCAGGCTACGTGTGCGGTTGACCCATTCGGCATCCATCGTCGTGCCGACAAAGTGCTGATAGGATGAATTTGAGACAGCCAGAATCTCACCTTGCTTATCGAAGACTACCAAGTTTGAATACACCGTATACAAGTTATTGATGTAGACGAGTACGCGCGCGATATTTGCCTTGTCATGGTCCGTAATCTTCGGTTTTGACAGCAATTGTTGAAAAGTCGCTGTCAGCGCCCACCATCTACAATCGTTCGCACGTTCGTAGAGGTTTCTGTCCATGATATCCACGGCAAGTGACGCAAAGAAACGCGAGTTCTCCAGCATGACGGATACGACTGTCTGATAGAGGTCCGATACGGTTTTTTCAATCACATGCTGGGTTTTAAAGCCGGTATTACTGATCTCCCAAAGTAGCATCTTTGAGAAATTAGTCTGGTGTGCAAGGCCGTTAGAGTTACGTTTTTGCCAGATATTGCCGTTCCATACGGACTGATTAAGTTTGCTTTGGATCGTAGCGGCCTGTTTCGGTATCTCGAGCAATGTTTGCGAAAATAGCAGGGGGCTACGCATGACTTTCTTGAGTAGCTTGTTGTCAATGTTGTTGATGATGGACGAGATGTCGTCATCGAACGCATGCTCCAGTGGAATCATGGCGTGACCTATCCACCCCGGCCCCATATAGCCTTGATAGCCTTTTGTGTGCTTGGTCACAGCAAGATACTCTCGCCCTGCAAAACGGGTGATTATCCAATCGGCATCCCCGGCTTTTTCCAGTTTTGCGCCAATCGGTATCTGATAGCTATCACTACTTGCGATCACGCGACCATCTTGATCGAGTAGTAACCCAACCGCCCATTCCTGTTGGGTAATCAGTTCTGCGAACACGCCTTCCATCTCATTTTTAAAACGGAAGCAGAGACACAGAACACCTAGTGCCTCATTGCTATTGTCGCGAGTGACGCGGAAAGCGTAAACCAAGCCTACATCTTGATTGGGTAGCAAATCGGTTTTTCTGAAAACCTCGATATACGCGGCTTCGGTATGGATTGATTCCTGCACCAATGGATCGTGAATCACCGAGATGGGATTGTTTTCGTCCAACTGCACCAAAACATTGCCTTCAAGATCTAATAAAACGATATTGAAATAGACTGAATATTTTTTTACGTACTCTTTAAATCTGTCTTTAAGCGCCTCGTAATCGTCATCATCTGCCATATCCTCGGCATGTTTGATGAGAAATCCGCTGACATTGTCATCGGTAGCCAAAAAACCGATATCGGCTGTGCGCTCAAATAGATTGCGTACGACGATGTCTACTGCCACTTGGGCTTTGACAGTAATTGCCGTGACTGTTTTGTTGAGGGTTTCTTCTGCGAGGCTATCTAACACGTTGTTTGTGACTTGGCTGAAGGCAAGCCGAGTCTCGTTCATATCGGTGCCCGTGCCTGATAGCTGGCCTAGGAGGGAGAGGTTATCCCAAATACTCTGAAGCTGATGGAGTGATTCTCGGTAACGGTTCAGGCTCACCATTTTGGTGACCATATTATTTTGCTTGCTAGATTTATTAGGAACCGATGTATCCATATATTGATAGCCTAAAAAATGTTTATTTATTTTATATCAGCAAGGATTGTGCCGTGATAACTGAGCGCATGATTCGATTGGGCAACGAGCGCTAACAATGCTAAAATCAGGCTTCTTAAGCGTGATATCGTTAAAAAATTAGTAATCTTTAAAATTAGGATAGATATATGAGTCAAATTACTGTTGAGCATAACCCAAGCGAAGAGAAGCTGAAGCAATTGGGCGTTTCTGGTTGGTCAATCTGGGAAAAAGAAGTGTCTAAGTTCCCACTGAATTTCGGTGCTAAAGAAACAGCCTACATTCTTGAAGGCGAAATCGTTGTTACCCCTAAAGGCGGCGAGCCAGTACGTATCGTTCCTGGTGATTTCGTTGTATTCCCTGAAGGTCTTAAGACTGATTGGGAAGTGGTTAAGCCATTGCGCAAGCACTACAAGCACGGTTAATTGTTTCTTGCCATCTGTGATGATGGCTTGAGCAAATAAAAAAGCATCCCCGCGTTTAAAAGGGATGCTTTTTATTTTGCTTAGAGATTGAGCGTCAGTGCGGTCTTATTTCAAAGCGACCACAGTTTTAGGTGGGAACTCTTTCAGTGCACCTTTTTTGAACTCGCGTGATGCGGTTTGGTAATAGGCAATCGCTTCATCCAATAATTGCTGATTCATATCAGTCTTTTCAGCGTCAAGCGTTACAGGGTCGATCTTGAATGCCTCGGCTTTTTGTTTTGGCGATAACACGATCAGGGTGTTGTCTTTATAGTAACCAAGCTCCTGATAGTTACTGATGAATGCCCGCGCAGGCGTATTTTGCGCTTTGAATAAAGATTGCCCGAAAAACGTATCATCGCCTTTAACGCCGACAAGATCGATTAAGGTTGGCGCAATGTCGATCTGGCTTGCCATGCGCTTGTAGGTGCCAGCTGCCAACATATCGGGCGCATAAAAGATCAAAGGGATATGATATTTAGCGACTGGTAGTTTGGTCTTGCCAGCAACAGATGCGCAGTGGTCGGCTACGATGACGAATAGCGTATCTTTAAACCACGGTTTTGTTTTTGCATCTTCAATGAATTTTCCTAGTGCGTAATCCGTATATTTAACCGCGCCGTCACGGTTACCTTGTGGCATATCGACGCGACCTTCCGGGAAAGTGAAAGGGCGGTGATTGCTGGTAGTCATCACATGGGCGAAGAACGGTTGGTTTTTTGCGAATGATTGATCCAACGTTTTTAGCGTATGGTTGAAGAGGCTTTCATCCGCAACGCCCCATACATTCTCGGCGGCGATCTCATCGGCATTAAAGTCGGTGCGATCGATGACTTTGTAGTCGTTGCCCCTGAAATAGGCATTCATGTTATCGAAATAGCCGTAGCCGCCATAGATGAAGTAGGTCTGATAACCTTTGGCTTCCATAAACTCACCAACGGTCGCTAGGTGATCGTTGTTTGGCCGGTGTACGATTGCCTGGCCGGGAATTGGCGGTGCCCCAAGGGACAGTGCATCCAAGCCTCGCACGGTACGAGTGCCGGTAGCGAACAGGTTTTCGAATTTAAGGCCTTGGGCAGCTATTTTATCCAGGTTAGGCGTTAAATTATCTTTGCTGCCATAAGCACCAAGGTATTCAGCAGAAAGGCTTTCTACCGAGATGAGGACGACATTCTTAGGGCGGCGGGTGAATGGGCCGATCTCTTCTTTCTCGGTGAAATTGGCTTTCATGATGTGGCGTGTAATATTTGTAAGTGGGGTGCGAGTCACACCTAGTGATGCCAAGGTCTCATCGGCCTTGTTTTGATCCATGGTCTGGTAGAACTTGTCATAATCCAGCTCATTACGGCGCATGGCGGCTGCCAAGGTAAATAATCCGTTACCTGACAGCTCGTTGGCATAGGCATTATTGGTCGCTTGGGCTTGATCAATATTGGCGACGTTGTAACTTAATGTTGGTAGGATCATTGCGACTGCCAGTATCGCAAATCGCTGTTTATAAGTGCGAGGCGCGTCAGAGAATCTGAAGTATTTACGTAGTACCAAAACCAGCACAAGTGAAAATAGCCCAATACCTGCCATGATCAATGGCACAGGATAAGATTCGCGGATATTACCAATCACTTCATTCGTGTAGATCAGGTAGTCAACAGCGATAAAGTTAAAGCGGGTAGTGAATTCTTGCCAGAAGATGAATTCAGAAATTACCCCGAATAATAAGCTGAATGCGATCACCCAAGCCAATGTCCAGCGGATGATGTGGCTAGCCTTGCTTACGCGCCAGCGGTTTGGCAGTAGTGTTGAAAGAATAAGAAATGGGGTAATCAGGTAGGCGAGCGTCCAGGTATCGAACCATGCGCCTAAGCCTAACGCTGCAATTGATGGCGCAAACCCTGTTTGTGCGGGGCCAACGTTAAACCATAAAACGAATCTTAATATTAACCAGAAGCTGACAGCGATAAGTCCGATAAGGGCAGCAAATAAAATCGGCCGTTGCTTGGTGGTGTTGGCGGTAGGTGAGTTCAAACTATGCTCCATGAAATACTTAGATGAAACAATAGATTGCAACTGACATGCCAACACTATTTTATTTTATAACTATATGATAATTAAAAATATTATGTATTTTTTGGTTGCCTGCAATATCTGCACAAAAACGATTTACTGCAATGGAGAATGACAAATTTTGCAGGGTTTACTCGGAGGGTTGGTAATACTTCGCGAATTGCCGGGAATAAAAAAAGGAGCTATCGCTCCTTTTTTTGAATGGCATTTGCTGATTACTTCACGCGATTTCTGTATTCGCCAGTGCGGGTATCGATTTCGATCTTGTCACCAGTAGCACAGAACAATGGCACAGGAAGCTCAAAACCTGTGGCGATCTTGGCTGGCTTCATTACTTTACCTGATGTATCGCCTTTGACTGCTGGCTCTGTGTAGGTGATCTCGCGGACTACGGAGTTAGGTAAGTCAACGGAAATAGCTTTGCCATTGTAAAAGCGTACTTCGCATTCCATGCCTGCTTCCAGGAAGTTCAGCGCATCTGTCATGTTTTCAGCTTCAACTTCATATTGGTTGTAGTCTGCATCCATGAATACATATAAAGGGTCTGCAAAGTAAGAGTAGGTGACATCTCGTTTTTCGAGCACAACGACTTCAAACTTGTCGTCAGCTTTGTATACAGATTCGCTCGGCGCTTCAGTCAGCAGGTTCTTGAACTTCATCTTAACCACGGCTGAGTTACGGCCAGACTTGTTGTATTCTGCTTTTTGAACAACGAGTGGGTCATTCCCAATCATTATCACGTTGCCTACGCGGACTTCCTGAGCTGTTTTCATGTGCTTAATCTCTATATTGTTTTATATGGCCGTCTCGCGGCCTGAAATTGGGTACCTGAATACTTATGGTACGGTCTAAAAAGCCCATGATTATACGCGATTTTTGTATAAATTGACCAGCTTGCTAGCCAAGTCATTTTGTAATGCTAGTGTGGTCGAGAATGCATCGCTGTGGCTGCTTAATTCAGGCAGACGCTCAAGTATGTTATGCAGATTATTCTCTGTGAAATCTGAGTTGGGGCTAGACCATGCTAAATACGCTGCGCGCAAAATCTCTAAAGTTTCGGGAGATAAGTCTTTCGCATATAGCGTTAAAAATGCCTCAAGCTTATTGAGATGGGCATCTTGTTCTTGTTGGTATGGTTGCCATATAAAAGGCTTGGCTGCCAAAATTGCACGAATCCAGCTATCTTCACCGCGTACGAAATTGAGATCGCATGCCCACAATAATCGGTCGTAATCGTCTTGCGATAAAAATGGCAATATATGCAGGTGAAGGGCGCCTTTGCTTAGCATCATCCCCACTTCTATATGTGGTATATCGAAATATTGCTGCATGATCGGGGCTAAACCGTTACCGGGCACAAAACATGAAATGGGGTGAGGGGATGTTGCAAAGCTATCTAGCAACTTCGTCACTGGCGCATGTGGGTAGCAGAAGAGTGAGACTTTTGTTTTAGGTTCATCCCTGATATTCAGGCTTTGCCAAAAAGTGGCTTGCATTTCATTGGATAGTTGAAATGTGCTACGTTGATCGCTTAAATTTTTCTCGCGTATTAGCCCACCTGTATTTTCCGTAAACCCCGGAAAGAAGAAATATTTAGTCAAAGGCAGAGTGGGGTGCTGCGAGGGTTGTGCGTGAAAATCCTCTACCCATGCTTCAGCAGATAGATATTCAAGGTTGATCCATAGCGGCTGAGTGGTCACCATCACCTTGATATAGCTTTCTGGCAACTCGCAGCCAAAAGCTTCAATGACTATTTGTGGGATATGGTTATCTGTGAAGTTTTCTTGCCAATGGGCAATCTCAATTTCATTAATTATTTGAGCGTCGACGTTGCTATCAATTTCAGGAATCAGTCGTTTAGCGATGTGCAGATCATCCACCCATAGACGGGTTTTCCAACCATATTCTTGGCTGAGCTGTTTGGCTAATCGCCAGCAGATGCCGATATCGCCATAATTATCGACGATGCGGCAGAAGATGTCGCAGTTTGGGTTGGTTTGCATGCGTTTAGGCAGGCGGCTGGTAGCTTACGCTAATGACTTCGTATAACTCTTCACCTGCTGGTGTGGCTACTTTGACTTCATCGCCTATCTGTTTGCCAAGTAAACCACGGGCAAGTGGAGATATCCAACTGATGTAACCTTTACCCGGGTCAAGCTCGTTCTGACCGACGATACGATAGTGATGCTCTTGCTCACTATCTAATGCATAAATTGTGACCCATGCGCCAAAGAATACGCGCTCAAGGCTTTGCTGTCTTTGCGGGTCTACCACTTCGGCAAGATCCATGCTTCTCATGAGAAAGCGCAAACGTGAGTCTATCTGTCTAAGCCTGCGTTTACCGTAAATGTAGTCACCATTTTCACTGCGGTCACCATTGCTGGCTGCCCAGGAGACATCGCGGACCACATTGGGGCGTTCGACTTTATAGAGTTGATCGAACTCTGCCTTAAGAATGGCGTAGCCTTCTGGCGTAATATAATTTTTCTGGTCAGCCATATTGATGTGTGGATATCGGGTGGATTTTTGGATGCAAGGTAGGCGTGTAACCGCTAAAAGTCAACAAACAATTTGCAATGGCTACGGCTTGCTGATGTGCTGTGAGTCGGATAAGCTCAGGGCTGGGACGGCATCTTCTAAAAATAAAATAAAGGGAGTTTTATGATGGTTGAATCAGGTAAATCCACACCTGTTGTATTCACGGGGAACGGTACGGAATACTTTGGTATCTGGATCGTCAACTTATTGCTTAGCATCATCACTTTGGGTATTTACTCGGCATGGGCAAAGGTGCGGCGTAAAAAATATTTTTACAACAATACCTTAATTGATGGGGTCGGTTTCGATTATCACGCTTCGCCGATCTCTATTCTCAAAGGCCGTATCATTGCTTTTATTCTTTTTGTTATTTATATCGGTAGCCAGAGTATTTCCCCCATATTTAGCGGCGTACTTCTGTTGTTGTTCTTTGCTATATTGCCTTGGTTGGTTGTGCGCACGACTTTGTTTAATGCGCGTAATTCAAGCCATCGTGGGTTGCGATTTGATTTTTCCGGTAAGCTCGGTAAAGCCTATGCCATCATTTTAGGCTTGCCTGTGGTGATGTACGCTTTGATCGGTGCAATATTCTTTTTATCAGTGATCCCTTATATCGGGCCTGAAAAAACGCCAGATATGACGATGGTGCGCCATGTTGTGGTTGCCTTGGTGCTTGCTGTCATCATTGTTGCGGCATTGATGCCGCTGTTTTTCTACCTGTTGAATAAATATATGGTGAATGGCCATCGTTTTGGCATTACAAACTTTGATATGCGTGCCAAGCTTGGTAGTTTCTATGCCGTTTATCTCAAAATGTTTCTTGTTGGCATAGGCATGGCACTTTTTGTCGCTGCATTAGCAGGTGCAGCCGCAGCCATTACACATTACGCGCCCTCAGCTGTTTCAGGAGCAATGAAAGCGTTGATCTTCGTGGGCGTTGTTCTGGTGTATGGGGTGATCCTGCTCGTACCTAGCGCATACCTAAAAGCCAGGTTAGGTAACCTGATTTGGAATACCACTTCTCTAGATCATCTTTCATTCAATAGTACATTGCAGGCAAGAGGCTTGATCTGGTTGTATTTCAGCAACTTCATTTTTATCCTGATTACTTTTGGTCTTTTTACGCCATGGGCCCATGTCCGCATGATCCGTTATCGTATCGAACACTTGGAAGTGTTAGGTGAAGCTGACCTTGACCGTTTTGTTGGAGATAAAAAGGCACAGGTCTCTGCAACAGGTGAAGAGATCGCTGATTTCTTTGATGTCGATTTAGCTTTTGGCTGATGGAATTCCAAGCCGATTATTTTGACGGTATCAGTCCGCGCGCCAGAAAAGTCCTTGTCACAGTTGGCGAGCGGACGATTTCTTTTATTGATACTGATATTGACGCCGATGGCGAGCAACAAGTCACTTTAGATTTTTCTGAAATCCATTTGCAGAGCCGCTTAGGCAAAGCGCGCCGTGTGATTGAGTTGGCTGACGGCAGCAGGCTTGAATCTGACGATATCAATGGATTCGATGCTGTTTATACTCGCGGAGTGCAATCTACATTCCGGCGCTTACTACATTACTTTGAAAATCACTTGGGCTGGGTCGCGGCAGCATTGTTATTGACCATTGCCTGTGGTTGGGGATTCATCAAATATGGTGTTCCGGTCATCGCGGAGTATGTTGCTTATGCCACACCAATTGAAACCGAGCGCAAGATGGGTGAGCAAGTGCTGGCTGGCATGGATCACCAGTATGGCTACTTTAAGCCGAGTGAACTTAAGCCTGAAAGAATCGCTGCCATCAAAGAGGCTGTCCATCATCTCTGTGACAAACAGCGTGAGGCTTGTCCTGATTATCGATTGGAGGTCAGGAACGGCGGCGTGATCGGTGCTAATGCATTTGCTTTACCTGGGGGTATCATCGTATTGACCGATGCGCTGGTTGACATGGCAAAGTCTGACGATGAAATCGTGTCTGTGCTTGCGCATGAGATCGGGCATGTGAAAAGACGGCATGCTTTCCGGCAAACATTGCAAGGAGCCCTTGCAGGGTTGATCCTCGTTGCTGTGACGGGGGATTTTGACTCATTTGCATCTGGTCTTCCGGCGATACTATTGCAGCTTAGCTATTCTCGCGACATGGAACGAGAGGCTGATTACTACGCGCTTGAATCTATGCATAGTGCATGCATTCAGCCACATGTGTTTATTGATATTCTGCAAAGATTGTCCGCGCAATCAGATTTTTCTGTGCCGGAGATCGTCTCATCACATCCTGATACCAATGCACGTTTGAAACCTTTTAAGGTGGAGTGGCTTGACTGTAAATCCTAATGGCTAGTGATGATTTTATGATTGTTTGCTCAACTGCACGGCTAGCCAATGGCTTGCGCTGGGTGCATGGCGCCGAGCAAGTCGCACAAGGTCAGTCGCAATGGCAGCCACTGCCAGCACTTACCTTGTCCCAGTGGCTGGATGGCCTGATCGAGCAGTTAGTGCTGCAAGGTGATATTCCCATTGAGCAATTGCCGCGCAAAGTGCTGACCAACGCGCAGGAACGAGTGCTGTGGGAGCGAGTGGTCGAGCGCATGCTGGATTCTGATGTTGCTTCGTTATTCGATTTATCTGGCCTTGCTGCTTCAGCGGTAGACGCGAATAGCCTGATGCAGGAATGGGATATCGTCATCCAGTCGGCCAACTATGCAGAAGAGGTTGAACAGTTCCTCAAGTGGCGAGATGAGTTCCGTTGTCAATGCAAGGCGGCTGGCTGGCTGGAACCTACACGGTATCTTGATTGGCAGATTGCGCATCTACCTGAAGATGTTGATAAGTTGCCTGCACAATTGTTCTATGCGGGCTTTGATCGTATCAGCCCGCAGGAGCAACGTTTATTCGATACCTTAAAATCACGAGGGGTAGCGGTTGAGCCGTGGCAACATTTGCATTTAGCGCCTGCCATTTCTGTAAAAGCAGGGTTGGCTGACAGCAATGCCGAATGTCGTGCAGCCGTATGCTGGGCTGCGGCCAGATTGGCTGAGAATCCACAGGCGCGATTAGGTATCGTCGTGCCGGAGCTGGATCGTTTAAGGCCATCATTGAGCGCGTTGCTTGATGATGTCTTTCATCCAGCGACGGTTTCTGCAGGCTTCGCTGAGACGCCACGTGATTATGATTTTTCACTGGGCGCGCCACTATCGCGTCATCCGCTGATTGCAACCGCGCTCGACATCCTAAGGCTTGCGGCCAACCGACGAAATGTGAATCAACAAGACTTTTCACGCATACTGCTGCAGCCGTATTGGGCAGCTGGATTTACAGAGGCTGATGCGCGTGCCCAGCTCGATGCGGCTATTAAGGCTCATCTGCCTATCAATATTACCTTAGAGCGCTTACTGCAGTTTACAAAGAAATATGTTGGGCGAGGTTTATTGCTAAATGGCTTTTATACGGCTCTCAAAACTTTGTTTGATGCGCTGCTTAACCTGCCTGTTCGCCAGTTGCCATCCGCTTGGGCGGTTTCGATATCTGCTTTACTTGCACAAGTTGAATGGTCAGCCGAAAGACCACTATCTAGCCATGAATATCAGGCCCGCAAGAAGTTCAATGAGGTGCTTGCTACACTAATCGATTTTGATCTTCTGTTGGGTAGTATCAGTTTTTCGCAAATAGTGCAGCGCTTAAGTCATCTATGCAATGAGCACGTATTCCAGCCAGAGACTGAAGGCGATCCACATATCTTTGTGATGGGCTTGCTGGAAACAGTCGCCAAGCCTATGGATGCGATATGGGTGATGGGCATGAACGACCATGTCTGGCCGCCGCCTGCGCGACCTAACCCCTTGTTGCCCGCTGCATTGCAACGTACGGAGCGTGCACCGGCTGCCGATGGTAACGTGCAAGCAGCGTTTGCCTTGAGCATACATCGCCGTTTGTTATTGAGTGCGGCAAAAATCGTATTCTCATATGCACATAAAGATGGTGAACGTGAGTTACGCCCAAGCCCTTTGATACTGGGCATAGAAGATATTGAGGTTTCGCCAGGCAAGTCTGCCACCCTTGCCGAACAGCTAGTGCTAAATAAGCAGGCGAAAGAATGGATGGACGACCACACTGCGCCGCCTGTGACAATAGGTGAGAAAGTGAGCGGGGGTGCCGGGCTGATTCGTGCACAGGCACTTTGCCCGGCATGGGCCTATTATCGCTATCGCTTGGGTGCTCGCCGACTGGAAGAACCAGTCGAAGGTTTGGATGCGATGGGGCGCGGTAACCTCTTACATGCGGTATTGCAAAGCTTCTGGCAAGGTCATGATTCAGCTTACCTGCATGATCTTGATGATATCGCATTGCATTCTGCGATTGCCCGCGCTGTGGATGACGGTGTGGTGAGATTCAGCGAGACATTAGAAGAACCGTTACTGCCTAATTTCTTAGCACTTGAAAAACAGCGCCTGCATCAGTTGGTTGAAGCTTGGTTGGCCTGTGAAAAAGAAAGGCACCCATTTGCTGTGGTGCATTGTGAGCAACGAGTCACCTTGGATGTTTCCGGTATGAGTGTCCAATTGACCTTGGATCGTGTCGATAGACTGGAAGATGGGCAGCTAGTCGTGATCGATTACAAGACTGGCACCACGGTAAGCCATAAAAGTTGGGCGGATGACCGTATCGCTGAGCCGCAATTACCTATCTATGCCGCAATCGCGCTTTCTGGCGAAAAGGTTGCTGCGGTTTGTTTCGCCCAAGTGCGGGCAGATGTGCAAAGATTTGTCGGCGTGACAGCCGAAAGCGATGTGTTGCCGGGAGTCAAGTCCTTGCAAGAGTCGTCTAAGCTTTTTAGCCCGGCGTCTTTTGCAGATTGGGATAGCTTATTGGATCACTGGCGAACCAGTATCCAGCAGTTGGCTAGTGAGATCATCTCAGGTGAGGCTGCCGTGACATTCTCGGATGAGGATGATCTGCGTGATTGCGACGTTAAACCTTTGCTAAGGCTGCCAGAAAGACAATTGCAGCAGGAAAAATTGATCGGGGCCGATACGTGACCACGCCTGATCTTTTGCAGCAAGATGCCCTCAATCGTGAACGCGCATTAGCGTTATCGTCATTTATAGTGGAAGCCCCCGCAGGCGCAGGTAAGACCGAATTGCTGACGCAGCGTTATCTTGGTTTGTTGGCCGTGGTCAATGAGCCGGAAGAGATCGTGGCGATCACCTTCACCAATAAAGCCGCAGCCGAGATGCGTGGACGTGTACTTGGCAGTCTGCAAGATGCTGCTGACGCAGCGCCGATCACACAACCGCATAAACGCAGGACACGAGAGCTGGCCTTGGCAGCACTTGGTCGATCAGCTTTACATCATTGGGATCTGCTCGCACAGCCTGGTCGGCTGCGTATCAATACCATCGATTCTCTCAGTAGTTTACTGGCGCGCCAGATGCCGCTCATGAGTCGCTTCGGATCACAGCCAGCACTGATCGATGATGCCACTGCACTGTATCAGGAAGCCGCTAGCCGTGCGGTTGCCATGCTGGAGCTTGAAAACACTGCCGGAGATGCGCCTATCAAAGCGGCATTGCAATATTTTGATAATGACGCTGGGCGTCTGACCCAGCAACTTGCGACCATGCTGGCAAAGCGTGACCAATGGCTGCAACATACCGGACAATCTGTGCAGGATGAAGCCCTTGCCGCATTGCGCTATCTGGTGGAGCTTGATATTCGTAGCGCCGCAGTATTGATCCCTGAATCCGTGCAAACAAAGCTTATGCCTATCGCGCGTTATGCGGCGAGTCATCTGCCCTGCGAACATTGCGTTTCACTATTGTTGGATTGGGAAACGCCTATCCCCGCGACACTTGAAGCCCTGCCGATGTGGCTTGCCGTATGTGATCTTTTACTGACCAAAGATGGGGATTTCCGTAGGGAAAAAGGCATCAATATCAAAAATGGTTTTCCCGCGACAGAGGAGGGGAAAACCTACAAGCAGACCTTGCTTGATGTGATGACTATGATTCCCGATGCCACGGCATTAGCTACTGTGCGTAAGTTACCGGATTTACGTAATAGTGAAGAAGATGGGCGTATGGTCGGCGCGTTGGCTAGCTTATTAAAACTGGCAGCCGCGCATTTAATTACCGTATTTCAGGAGTCTGGTGAAGTTGATTTTGTGGAGGTTTCGCAACGTGCATTGCAAGCGCTAGAGGACGATACTGGCCCCACAGACTTGGCATTACGGCTGGATTACCGTATCCAGCATTTGCTGGTGGATGAGTTCCAAGACACCAGCCCGACACAAGTGGCGCTACTGCAAAAACTGACCGCAGGCTGGCAGGCGCAAGATGGCCGTACATTATTCTGTGTGGGCGACCCCATGCAATCTATCTATCGTTTTCGCAAAGCCGATGTCGGTTTGTTCTTGCAAGTTGCAGCGTTCGGTATCGGCCATTTATCTCTAGAAAAGCTCTATCTCACCCGCAATAATCGCTCATGCCCTGCGGTGGTCGATTGGATCAATCATACGTTTGCCAAGGTGTTCCCTCTAAAGGATAGCGTGACACGCGGCGCTATCAGCTATCGCGAGTTTGCAGCCACGCGATCAAGCATGGAGGGAGAGGGCATCGAGATACATCCGGTCATTGCAGACCGGGATGCCGATACAGAAAATATTGCGCTAAGTGAAGCGCAACAAATTGCAGATATCATCGAACGTGAGCATGCCGAAGATGCAAGTCGTACGATTGCTGTATTGGTGAGGGCTCGCAGTCACTTGCATGCACTGGTCGCTGAGATTCGGCGCAATAGGCCTGGCCTTAAGTTTCAGGCAGTCGAGGTCGAAGCATTAGCTGATCGACAAGGGGTGCAGGATATTCTGGCCCTGACACGTGCTTTATTGCATCGTGCCGACCGTGTTAACTGGCTTGCCATCCTGCGCGCACCATGGTGCGGGTTGACGCTTGCTGATATGCATCTGCTTGCTGCCGATGACCATCGATCGACCATCTGGCAATTGATGCATCAGGCTGAGCGGATTGCAATGCTTAGTCAGGATGGTCAGACAAGGTTGCTGCATATTCGCGACATCATTGCGGAAGCTTTTGCCTACCAAGGACGGCAATCCATCCGGCGCTGGGTGGAGTCTGTTTGGCTCAAGCTTGGCGCGCCTGCATGCCTGTGGGATGAAGGTGATGTACGTGATATTCAGGCATTTCTTGACCTCATTGAAAAGCTGGATAGTGCTGGCAGGTTCGACATCACGGCGCTAGAAGCGGAGATGGCGCATCTATATGCAGCGCCTGACGTACATGCTGATGGTTGCTTGCAGTTCATGACAATCCATAAATCCAAAGGGCTTGAGTTCGATACGGTAATCTTACCCGGTCTGCATCGCCAGCCTAATAATCGTGATGCACCCTTGTTGCTTTGGGAAGAGGTTGCGATTGACGATGCAGAGCCCCAGCTAGTTGCCGCCGCATGGCGACCTAAGCATCTGCGAGACGAAAATCCCTCAGCCTATGATTATCTTCAGCGTTTAGAGCAGGAGCGCAGTCATAACGAATCTGCACGTGTGCTATATGTGGCAGCTACTAGGGCTATTCGATGCTTGCATTTGGTTGCCGCAGTCAAGCCCGATAGCAAAAACGAGATCAAACCGCTTGCCAATACCTTTTTGGAACTGCTCTGGCCTAATGTTGGCGGCGAATTTTTGCGTCAGGCTGAGCAAACCCAATCTATAGAATCTCATGATCCAGCACTCGCCGAGCAGGTACATGCTACTGATAGCATTGGTTTTATCCCCAAACTGATTAGATTGCAGTCGCCACGCATCGCTGAGGTATTGATGCACGATGCAGAGCTTAAAGTGAGAGTGAATTACAAGACCAATACGCCTGATGATGAAAGCCCGCTGCAATTCGGTAAACGCTTGGATGCTAGTATTGGTAGCCTAGCTCACCGTTATGTTGAGTTGATCGCTAAAGAGGGTGTGGATGCCTGGCCAGTGCATCGCATTGAATCTTTATCCTCAGTAATGCAATATTGGCTTACCGCACAGGGGCATAGCCATGAGGCGTCAGCACAAGGTGCTACCTTGACTATTCAGGCGCTCATTACTACGTTGAATAGTCAGCATGGGCGCTGGATTCTACAAAAACGTGATGACAATGCCGCTGAGCTTGCTATCAGTAGTCTTGGCAGTAATCTTGATAAACAGCTCCTTGCAACGCATATCATTGATCGTACATTTGTTGAAGATGGTCAGCGCTGGATCATTGATTATAAATCCGCCGCCATGGCTGGCATGAATACAGAAAATCCGGATTCACTAAATCTGGATTCACTAGCCGAGCAGTACCGACCTCAGCTCGAACGGTATGCTGCGCTCTTTAAGAATGAAGGCTTGCCAGTGCGTAAAGCCATCTTCTTCCTAAGTTTAGGCCGTTTGGTAGAGCTTGATTAAGTAGTCTCTTTGACCGATTTGAAGTGTCGGCGTACATACCATACTGCAAATACCAACCCCACAACAGCAATCACATAATGGAATTCGTGAAAGTACACTTCCAGACTTTTCCAATGTTCGCCGAGCTTCATTCCCGCGTAAGCAAGTGCCGCGCACCAGATCAATGAACCTGTGAAGGTGTAGATGACAAATCGTGGCATGTTCATTCTTGCAATACCGGCAGGAAAAGCGATGAACGTTCTTACCACAGGCAAAAGGCGGCCAATAAAGATAATCACCTCGCCATGTTTTGCGAATACCTTGTCAGCAAACTGTAAATCGTGATGAGAAATCAACACCCACTTGCCATACTTCTCAATCAGGGTTCTGCCACCATAGGCACCCAAATAATAAGCTGGAATAGAGCCGATCACACAACCGACTGCACCTGCCAAAGCAACCCCCCATAACGTCAGATCCCCAGTAAATACAAGGTATCCCGCAAATGGCATGATGATCTCAGAGGGCAGGGGGATGCATGCAGATTCAATCGCCATCAACAAGGCGATGCCGCCATAACCTAGTGTTGAGATCGTGACGATGATCCAGCCAGCCACGAGGCCTATTAACTTCTCCAGCATGATGCTCCCGAATATGTGGTCGTGATGAAAGCCGCTATGGTAGCGGCTTATAGCCATGAATGCCAATCCTGATTCCATGATTCAAATAGTTCTGGCATAGCCATTGCATATACCTATGCAATTAAATAGTACTTAAATTATGGGATCATTCATGAAGTTCGGAAAAGTCTTAACAGTTGCTGCCTTATTTTTTGCAAGTCATGTGTATGCTGAAACTATCGATCTAGGCGTTGCTAAAAATTACAACGCATTTGTCTTTAATAACTATCAAACAAGTGGCGGTTGGAGCAGTATCGCTGGAGCAGTCGCGGTTGGCGGCAATGCCAATGTATCCTCCTCTGGCATTGGCAGTTCAGCCACTAATGCTTACGGCTTGGTAGTTGGCAATAATCTTACTAAGTCATATGGTAATGTAACAGGTCAGACTTGGGTAGGCGGCACACTCACTGCACCTCAATATGACGCATACAACAATTACTCACATGCTTCTGCGCCCATTGATTTTTCAGCAACTAAATCATCACTGGTGAACTTGTCTAGCAGCCTTTCTGCGCATTCTGCAACGGGTGCAGTTGAGTATAAATACGGATCAAACGGCTACTTAACAGGTACTGGGTCTAATGTTGAGTATTTCACGCTCTCTGGCTCTGCGTTGTCATCCATTACCAACTGGACCTTCAATAACATCCTGACCGATGCAACATTGATACTGAATATCTCAGGCACCAATATTTCCCTCACTGGTGGATGGTCTGGTTTTAGTAGCTATAACACCCTGCTGAATTTGTATGATGCAACTACAATCAATCTAAGTGGCATCAACTTAAGCGCAAGCGTATTAGCTGTTGGCGCTACTATCACGGGTGGTAACGGTACTGTTACCGGCACGGTAATCGCCAATAATTGGGATAACTCTTTGACATTAGCAACAGGCAATTCATTTGATGCTGTGACTGTTACTAGCCCAGTGCCAGAACCACATACCTATGTGCTGTTGTTGATTGGTTTTGGCATGATGCTGTTTTTCTCACGGTATAGAAAACCACATAAATCAAAGCTAGTAAATATCTGATTTTGTAATTAAGCCTTAATAAAAACGCCGCATGTTTAACACAAAGCATGCGGCGTTTTTATTTCTTGGTATATGGGCTAGATATCTAGATATAAGTGAGTTAAATCACGCACTTCTATAAGAAAAACGATTAGAATTCAAGAAAATATAAAATAACAATAACCTTACTAGGAATAGTCCGTGCCCACATTTATCAGCAACTTTTTATCTTCTGATGCAATAAGGGAAGCCTTCGGAGGCATAGATGCTGTTGACGAGCAAATGGAGTCGCTTGGTGAGGCTCTTGATATTGCTTTCAGCGATGAATATCTTGGACCAGCATATGAAGTGGTGCCATCGTCAATATTGGCTTCAAATAATGCTATGAGCGGCAGGCTTGTTAATGGGGATTCATTCAATATAACTGGTAAAGAGTTGCTTGCTGACTACCCACATATATATAGTTTTATTTACAGATTTCACCAAGGAGGTTCGGTCTCTTTTTCCGGAGATATGAGCTATTACACTAATCCCAATAACTTGCCAGGCTATGAAAATACTTTTGATGGCTATGTGTCAAAATTAATTATTGAGAGTGGGCAGGGCTCTAAAGTAACTTATATTGGCCGTGGAAACATTGAAAGTAATGGGGATATTAATGAGTTTGTAGCAACCAGTATGCAACTCCAGATAGGCAAGCTTTCTTTGGTTGTAAATGGAGAAATAAACCTCTCATTTGTTGACGATATTGATGATGTTTCAGGAATTGTGACTGGCTTTAATCTCACTTCAGGAAAATACAGCTTCTCAATGTCAGGTTTAGTGCTAGATGCTGTGGACTTTGACGCTTACTCCGAATCAGGCTTTGATTTTCTTGATAACTTGCTTGCCGGAAATGATACTTTAGACGGCAACGTTAGTAATAATATGATTTATGGCCTTGTGGGCGATGACTCCATTAACGGCCTAAGTGGTAACGATATTCTCTATGGGGGTGAGGGCTCAGACACACTTGTAGGCGGAATAGGCAACGACACGTTAGATGGAGGCGATGGTGATGACTCTCTAGTAGGTGGTGCAGGCAATGACGTCTATATCGTCGGTGAGTTTGGCGACATCGTTGATGAGACAATTTCAGGATCGAGCGGTCTTGATAGGGTAAAGCTTGGTAGCACTTACGATATGACGCACTATGATCTCACAGACAACGTTGAGAACCTAGATGCCAGTGCTGTCACGACAGTCTGGCCATCAACTTGGCTGGAACTTTATGGTAATAGTCTCGCAAATGTCATCATCGGTAGTTCGAGCAATGACTATCTGATCGGTCTTGATGGCAATGATACCCTGATAGGCGGTGCTGGCGACGACATCCTCTTAGGTGGCGCTGGTGTCGACAATCTCCAAGGGGGCGCCGGAAATGACACCTACAACGTCAATCTCAAAACAATAGGCACAGGCGTCAATATTACTGCCGCACTGGAAGACACCATCACGGATACAGCAGGTACAGCTGACACCCTTGTTCTGTTAGGAGGTTTAGGTGCCAACAAGACCAGTACTATCACTCTGGTCGCGGCACTAGAGAATCTTGATGCCTCTAGCGCTGAAGTGAATAACACGATTGTGGGTGCAGTAGCCCTCAACCTTACAGGTAATGCATCAAACAACGAGATCATCGGTAGTAACGGCAAAAACACGATCTTGGGATTGGCTGGCAATGACACCATCGATGGTTTAGATGGAGATGACTCTATTGATGGCGGGGTTGGTAATGATTCTCTGTCTGGTGGTGATGGCGATGATACCTATGTCGTAGCCTTGAAACTGCAAGGCAGTGGCGCAGGGGCTAACGTCATTATTGAAGACACCATCGATGAAGCGCTTGATGAAGGTAGGGATACGCTAAGACTGGCAGGATCAGCCAAGCTAACGAATGCTTCCACCATCGAACTCACAGGTGATCTTGCCAATATCGAAAACATCGATGCCAGTTTAACGGGTTCCACCCTACTTAACCTCATCGGGAATGGATCAAGCAACTACCTGATTGGCAATAGTGCTGCCAACTGGCTTGATGGCGGTGATGGCGACGATACGCTTGATGGAGGAGGCGGAGCCAATACCATGATTGGAGGTTTCGGTAACGACACTTATGTTGTCAACAATGCCAAAGATGTCGTATTTGATGGTGTGAACCCTAGTATTTTGCGATTATCTATCGACTCGCAAGGCAATGAAGCCAACACGGGTGGGTTCAATGCAATATATTCGATAAATGATAGATATGTGATCTTCGTAAGTGGTGCTAGTAACTTGGTATCAAATGATAATAATCTGAGTGCAGATGTCTTTATTAAAGATATTCAAACTGGAAATGTTACTAGGGTATCAACTAATTCGGCTGACCAAGAGAGTAATCATGTATATGATGCCGTTCCTGAGCTTGCAATCTCTCTCGATGGTAAGTATTTAGTATTCTCTACCACTGACACAGGATTAGTTAATGGTGATGTGAATGACACAAGAGATATATATTTAAAGAACTTACAAACAGGCGAGATTAAACTAGTAGATGTATCTATAAATGGGGCTCATACCGACTCTCATGGATATGAAAGTTTTAACCCCTCTTTTTCTCCCGACAGCAAGTCAGTTCTATTTTCTAGCTTTGATCCTTTATTAGTCAATAACGGGAATGCTAGCAATGTAGGTGTTTATATTAAAAACATTCAGACTGGTGCTGTAAAGCTTGTTTCAACCAATTCACTTGGTGATTCTGCTAATGATGCAACATATGCATACGGATATTCAAGTGATGGCAAAAAGATTTTGTTAGTAAGTTCCGCTAATAATTTTACTGTTGGTGACAGCAATGGTTTTCAGGATGTCTTTATTAAAAATCTACAAACTAATGCTGTTCAACTAATAAATACTGATAAAAATGGGAATCAAGCAAATAATCATAGCTACAATCCACTTTTTTCAAAAGATGGGAATTACGTAGTTTTCGAAAGCCTTGCAAGTAATCTTGTTGAGGAATACACGGATTATGGAAAGCTGCAGATTTATATCAAAAATCTGCAAACAGGCGATATTCAATTAGTATCTAAGAATGAGTTGGGAGAGGCTGGATATGGAGATAGCCTAAATGCTTCGATTTCATCAAACGGCCGTTATGTCGTTTTCATGAGTTCTGCCAGTAATTTAGTGGTAGGTGATACAAATGGCATGTTGGACGTATTTGTAAGAGACTTATACACAAACGAAGTCAAGCGTATCTCAGTTAGTTTGAATGGGCAGGAAGGTAATGGAGATAGTTATACAAATTCTGCCTTGCTAGGCGGCAGTACATTTTCTAGTGATGGTGGCTATATACTATTTCATAGTAATGCTTCTAATCTGGACGCATCGGATAATAATTCAGTGGCGGATGTTTTTCGCGTCGCTAATCCATTTCTAATAGCGGATGGTATAGATATTGTGATTGCCGCTATTAGCTATACATTGGGTGCAGATATAGAAAACCTCACTCTAAGTGGCACTTCTGGCTTAAGCGGTCGTGGTAATGATTTGGATAACGTCATCACGGGTAATAGCGGCGCCAACAAGCTGCAAAGTCTGGTGGGTAACGACACGCTCTTAGGAGGAGCTGGTAGCGATACCTTAGATGGTGGTTTAGGAATTGATTCGATGGAAGGTAGTGCAGGCAACGATGTTTATATTGTTGACGATATCAACGACCTAGTCGTAGAAACTGATGTCAACAGCAAGAGTGGGGGTATTGACACCGTCAGAATAGCCAATACTTTTATTGGCGCATATTATGCTCTCATTGCCAATGTCGAGAACCTCGATGGTAGCGCCTATATTTCAGGCATCGACCTCCGAGGCAATGGGCTCGTCAATACGATTACAGGCGGTATCGGCAACGATACGCTCGCAGGTTCTGCATACGAAACTGATCAATATATCAATGATGGCCTAGTCGACACATTCAAAGGAGGTAAAGGTGATGACACCTATCACGTATTCCTCCAAACAACAGGCAGTGCCAACAAGGCCACTGTTTCCATACAGGACAGTATCGTCGAATCAGCCAACCAAGGTACAGATACTGTCATCCTGCATGGAAGCGACAATAATACGCTGACCAAGGCCAGCAAGATCACCTTGACAGCCAACCTAGAGCACCTAGATGCAAGCGATACTGATAGTACATGGCTCAACCTCACAGGCAATGTCGCAAGCAACCAGATTACTGGTAATGACGGACATAACATCATTCTTGGGCTAGGTGGCAATGATATCCTCTACGGCGGGAATGGTCATGACACGCTAGATGGAGGTATAGGAAATGATGTGCTTAATGGAGGTGCCGACGATGACAAGCTTATTGGAGGCCTCGGAAACGATACCCTGACGGGTGGCAATGGGAGTGATATCTTTCTCTTTAATACAGCCCTCAACGCAACGACCAATGTAGATACAATTACTGACTTTACAAGTGGGGAGGACCATCTCTATCTAGATAATGCGATCTTCAAAAAACTGACAAATGAAAGCGCATTGAGTGCAGATAACTTCTATGTCGTCGGCTCAGGAGCGCAAACAGCGCATCAATTCATTATCTACGATGGTGCGAGTGGTAATCTGTTTTATGATGCGGATGGAAGCGGCTTATTAGCACCAGTTCTATTCGCTAATCTTGAGTCAGCCCCAGCATTGACTGCTGGCGATATTCAAATAGTCTAACTAGAAAAGGCTTGTAAGTAAAAGTTAGCTTAGCTCTTTTAACAGGGCCTCAATAAAATCAGCACGTAAAGCTATCTCTTCAAGTCCTATGGTAATGCGTAGCTTATCTGGCCCATTCATCCGGCATCTTCGGTCACGTTGCAGCATCGCTACGAGTTTTGTAGGGTCTAGCTCGCTATTTTGATTAAAGTGTAGCTGAATCGCTGAATCGCTAGCGTCTATCTTATTGATACCTAGTGGTTTAGAAGTGATGCGCAATCGATGGCAGGCTATCAGCGTTTCACCTTGTTCTGGCAGCAAGCCAAAGCGGTCGATCAACTCTTCCTGCATATTATCCAATTGATCTTCGTCAGTGCAATTTGCTAGGCGTTTATATAAAACTAAACGCTCATGCACATCTGGGCAGTAGTCGTTTGGTAGTAGGGCAGGTGCATGCAGATTAATCTCTGTCGTCACACCTAATGGCGATGATAAATCCGGCTCTTTACCTTCTTTTAAGCGCTTTACTGCATGGTTTAGCATCTCAGAATAGAGAGTAAAGCCAATCTCCTGCATTTCGCCGCTTTGGTTATCGCCTAATAGTTCACCTGCACCGCGTATTTCCAAATCATGCATGGCTAAATGGAAGCCTGCGCCCAAGTCTTCAAGCAACTGGATGGCGTCCAGACGTTTTTGTGCTTGTGGTGTGATGTTGCGATCCGGGTCGGTCAGTAAATAAGCATAAGCCTGATGATGCGAACGCCCTACGCGGCCGCGTAGCTGATGGAGCTGCGCCAAACCAAACATATCTGCGCGATTCATGATGATCGTATTGGCGGTTGGTACATCGATACCAGTTTCGATGATGGTAGTACATAAGAGTAGGTTAAAGCGTTGCTGGTAGAAATCACGCATCACATGTTCCAGCTCACGCTCGCGTAATTGGCCGTGTGCGATGCCGATACGTGCTTCTGGCAGAATACGCTCCAGCTTCTCTTTCATGACAAAGATGGTATCGACTTCATTATGCAGAAAATAGACCTGACCACCACGTTTGAACTCACGCATGGCGGCTTCACGGATAATACCTTCTGAATAGTCCGTAGCAAATGTCTTGATGGCAAGGCGTTTCTGCGGTGGTGTACTAATTACGGAGAACTCGCGCAAACCTTCCATTGCCATGGATAATGTGCGTGGAATTGGGGTTGCAGTCAGCGTCAACACATCGACCTCGGCACGCATGGCTTTGAGCTGTTCTTTTTGGCGAACACCGAATCGGTGCTCTTCATCCATGATGACCAAGCCCAGGTTCTTGAACTTGATGTCTTTCTGAATCAGCCTATGGGTACCGATGATGATGTCTATGCTGCCATCTTCCAGCCCTTTCAATGCTTCAGCTTGTTCTTTTGCGCTGCGGAAACGTGAAATCTCGGCGATCTTGATCGGCCATTCAGCGAAGCGGTCATTGAAGTTGTTGAAATGCTGTTCTGCTAGCAATGTGGTTGGTACCAATACAGCGACCTGTCTACCACCCATGACCGCGACAAACGCAGCACGCAAGGCGACTTCTGTTTTACCAAAGCCCACATCACCACAGACCAGTCTATCCATTGGGCGGCCCGATTGCATGTCACTGATAACCGCTTCGATGGCGGAAAGCTGATCGGGCGTTTCCTCGAATGGAAAGCCTTCCGAAAAGGCTTCATAGTCTTGTAGGCTGAGTTTGAATGAGTGACCACGTCTTGCCGCACGTTGTGCATAGAGGTTAAGCAATTCAGCGGCGGTATCACGTATCTGTTTGAGGGCTTTTTTCTTGGCTTTTTCCCAATGTCCGCTACCTAGGCGATGCAAGGGCGCTGATTCTGGCGGGCCACCTGAATAGCGTGAGATCATGAATAGTTGTGAGACAGGCACGTATAACTTGTCATCGCCCGCATACTCAAGCAGCAGGAACTCTGTCTCGCCTTCACCGAAATCCAGATTGACCAAACCACGGTAACGACCTACCCCATGCTGCTCATGCACTACTGGGTCGTTTTCACGGAGTTCGGAAAGATCTTTGAGCATGCCTTCTGCATTACGCGCTTTTTCTTTTTCGCGGCGGCGCTGCTGGCGTACTGTGGCAGCATATAGCTCGGCTTCTGTGATTAACGCAAAATCGTCAGTGATAAATCCGGCATGCAATGGCGAGATGCCAAGCATGACATGCGCTTGGCTCGCTTGAAAATCAGCCCACGTTTCACCTGTTTCTATACTGATCTGATGATCTGTAAGTAACTGTGAGATGGTTTCTCTACGACCAAGACTCTCTGCCGCAATTAGGATGCGACCTTTAAATTTTTTAAGGAATGATTGCAGTTTATGCAGAGGTTGCTCGGCGCGTCTCTCAATATCTAATGCAGGCAAGCTCTTGATTGAATTATCGATAGTGATCTGCAGGCGTGCATATTTGTGTGTCTGGCTAAAAAAGTCTTCGGCTTTAATCAGGAGCGTCTCAGGTTTGACGATAGGGCGCTCGACATCATGTGCTAGCAGGCGATATCGCGATTGCGCTTCATGCCAGAAACTTTGCGCTGCAAGATCAAGGTTGCCATGCAGACACAGGATCGCATTGTCCGGGATATAGTCTAAAAATGCAGATGTCTGCTCGAAGAATAAGGGGAGATACCATTCGATCCCGCCTGTGGCGATACCTTTGCTGACATCTTTATAGATACGGCTGCGTGATGGGTCGCCCTCGAATGTTTCGCGGAAGTTTTGCCTGAACCGGCTGATGCCATCGTCATCCAGTGGGAATTCACGGGCAGGTAATAAGCGAATCTCGTTGACCGGATAAAGGCTACGCTGATTATCGACATCAAATGTGCGGATTGTTTCGATCTCATCATCAAACAAATCCAGACGATATGGCAGGGCACTACCCATCGGGAATAGATCGACCAAGCCACCACGCACACTGAATTCACCAGGGCTCATCACTTGGCTGACATGATGATAACCCGCTTCTGCACATTGCTTACGCAGGGCATCAAGGTCTAACTTTTGCCCTTTTTTCAGCATGAAGGTATTTGCCGCCAGATAGGCTTGTGAAGGCAGGCGCAATAATGCGGTACCAGCAGGCACAATCACAATATCGCATGCATTCTGGTTGATCTGATAAAGCGTGGCCAACCGCTCTGATATTAGATCAGGGTGCGGCGAAAAATGGTCGTAAGAGAGTGTCTCCCAATCAGGCAGCAGATTAACGACGAGCGATGGTGCGAACCATGGGATTTCTTCAAGCAGGCGTTGGGCATCAAACGCGCTGGCGGTGATGATGACTAAAGGCTGTTTTTTTGAGCCAGCAGATTGCTTGGTCAGCGCGAGCGCGTAGTTGGCTAATAAAAGGCTGTCTAAGCCGTTGGATATAGGCGAAACGCGTTCAGATTGCCCTTGAGCTGGAATGGGCAGGGAATGCTGCATCAAAGAAAAGCCATCGATAATAAACGCCATATTATAGCCGTTGCGCAGCAGCTACGGCTATGTTGGTCAGGCTTTAATATGGGTTTGAGTAGGTTGGCTTTTAGAAAGTGAGCTTTTAGAAAACTGGTTAGCCAAGCGACAAGCCATCTAAAGCGAAGCTAAAACGACTTTCTAAAACAAAGCTAATGGCCTATAAAGCAAGGCGAAAAACTACTTAAAGCAAAGCGCTCGGCTACTTAAGTAGTGCATTAATTTGAGCTTCAGCTTTTGTCCAATACTCAACTGGGTTACCTGCAAAGCCATTCTTTTCAGCAAGAAAGTAGGCCGCAACCTCTGTCATCTTGTAGCGTTCATGCGGGCTGATTTTTGATGGCTTGGTCTTGGTTGCTTTACTTGCCGTTTTTGCTTTAGCTACGGTTTTCTTGGCAGGTGTTTTTTTAGCAGCAGTTTTTGCTGTGGTAGTTTTTGCTGGCACAGCCACTTTTTTAGCGGCTGTTTTTGTTTTGGGAGCAGTCGCTTTGGTTTTTACAGGAGTACTGGTCTTTGCAGATGTAGCCATTTATGTTCCTTTCGTTAGGGACTTTCAATGCTTCATAAACGTGATAATACTTTGTTCCTAATCATAAACCTTTCATTCCTGTTGGGCTACAGTTCGAGCTTTAATTCTAAACCGTACCGCCAACAGTCAAACCTTCAATCTTGAGTGTTGGCTGGCCAACGCCGACAGGAACGCTTTGGCCTTCTTTGCCGCAGGTGCCCACACCGCTATCAAGCGCCATGTCATTGCCGATCATGGATACACGCGTGAGAACATCGGGCCCATTGCCGATAAGCGTGGCACCTTTAACCGGATACGTGAGCTTGCCATCTTCGATCATCCACGCTTCAGCAGCAGAGAATACGAACTTTCCGCTGGTGATATCTACTTGGCCACCGCCAAAATTCGCTGCGTAGAGCCCTTTTTTGACAGACTTGATGATTTCTTCAGGTGCCATATCACCGTTGAGCATATAGGTATTCGTCATGCGCGGCATTGGGATGTGCGCATAAGACTCGCGGCGCGCATTACCTGTAAGCGGCATGCCCATTAGACGCGAATTAAGACTATCTTGGATGTATCCACGCAATATGCCATCTTCAATCAGCACTGTACGTTGGGTAGGGTTGCCTTCATCATCTATGTTAAGTGAGCCGCGGCGGTTGTTGATCGTGCCATCATCCACAACCGTCACACCGCGGGAGGCAACCTGTTTACCGATCATGCCGCTGAACGCAGAACTGCCTTTGCGGTTAAAGTCACCCTCAAGCCCGTGACCGATAGCTTCGTGCAGCAATATGCCAGGCCAGCCGGCACCAAGTACCACAGTCATGCTGCCTGCGGGTGCAGGACGGGCATCAAGATTGGTTAATGCCTGATGCACGGCTTTCTGCGCGTAATCGTGCAATACCTCATCGGTGAAATAGCTATAGTCAAAACGTCCACCACCACCAGCAGAGCCTTGTTCGCGACGTCCATCCTGTTCGGTAATCACCTGTATGGAGAGCCTTACCAATGGGCGCACATCAGCAGCCATGACACCATCGTGGCGTGCCACCATGATGACTTCATATTCGCCAGCGATAGAAGCCATCACTTGCGTTACGCGTGGGTCGGCCTTGCGGGCATAGGTTTCTAGTTTTTCAAGTAGCCTGACCTTTGCATCTGCACTTAGAGATGCGATAGGGTCTTGGGGGACATAAAGTTGTGGCGCTTCTATCTTTTTAACGACTTGGCCTGCTTGCTCGTTCCCGACAGCAGCAATTGCACGTGCTGCTTTTGCAGCCTGCTCAAGCGCTGGAAGATTGATATCATCCGAGTAGGCAAACGCTGTTTTTTCACCGCTCACCGCACGCACGCCAACGCCTTGATCGATACTGAAGTTGCCTGATTTGACTTGGCCTTCTTCTAAACCCCAACTCTCGGCGCGGCTATATTGAAAGTACAGGTCAGCGTAGTCGACCTTATGCGACATGATGCCATTCAGCACGCCTTGCAGTGCAGGGACATCCAAGCCCGAGGGGGCAAGTAGCGTCTCTGTAGCAGTGCTAAAGTGCGAGCCTGTTTCAGGGCTGGAACTTGTCGGCAATTGATCTGGCTTCATGTAAGACTTTCAGTTAAGTGCATATACTTAATATAACGATGATTCGGGATAAAACAACTAGTGAAATTCTGTAATTTCATCTAATTACGGTGTGATGTTCTAAATAGTACGATGTTTAAGTGCCGGTAAGCTATTTCTCAGACTTTCCTGATAGCCAGAGTTCACTGAGGCTATCACGACACCAGAGCCACGTGGCAATCTATCCAGAATGACGCCCCAGGGATCTACAATCATACTATTGCCATGTGTTTCACGCCCCGAAGCATGGTAACCACCTTGTGCGGGTGCTAATACATAACTTAAGTTCTCAATCGCGCGTGCGCGAATCAGGCTTTCCCAGTGCGCTTTGCCAGTGGTTTCAGTGAATGCAGACGGTACGACGATGATATCTACTTCACCCATCGCGCGATAAAGCTCAGGAAAGCGCAGATCGTAGCAAATGGATAGACCGATCTTTCCAAATGGAGTTTCGACGACGGTGATCTGGTTGCCGGGTTCTATCGTATTCTCTTCACGGAAATGCTCGTTGCCAAGATTCAATCCAAACAGGTGGATCTTGTCGTAGCGAGCGACTTGTTTGCCTTTATCATCAAATACCAGTGTCGCATTTCGCACTTTTTTCGGTGAGTCGCATTCAAGTGGAATTGATCCGCCGATGATCCAGACCTGATGTTTTTTTGCTGTCTTTGAAAGAAAACGCTGGATGGGGCCATTGCCTTCTTTTTCACGTGCCGCAACCTTGTCGGTTTCCTTCAGGCCCATGATGGCAAAGTATTCTGGAAGTGCGATCAGCTTGGCACCTTGCCCAGCGGCGATTTCAATCAGGCGCTCCGCTTCACTGAGGTTGGCCGAGACATAAGGCCCTGATGCCATCTGGATGCCTGCAATCTTGACGATTCCAGGTGTGGCGACCTGTTTTGGTGATTTAATTATCTTTGCGCGCGACTTGATTGGCATCTTCTTAATTTCCAAGTATGACTGGATTATCTAAATATAACGTACTGATTATACTGCTAATAACTTTAATTCCCTGGAATTCCGCTGGCTGGTGTTGGTCCGATCTGTTTCGGTTTCAGGCCGGATTTTAGTTCTTGCGGATTATCCCAAGTGCCGACAATCTCGTAATTATCCGCAGCGAGTTTGTTGATCGGGTCCTTGAGTACTTTTTGCGCGACATAGGCAGCAGCGCCGACAATCGGGCCGCCTGCGAGTGCTGCGATTGACAGGCTATCGCTGATGTAGGGGGTGATATTGACGTAAAGATGCTGTGTTTCTTTTTGCAGGTCGGTTTCGCCCTTTATTTCTACCAGTGCGGTCGGGCCTTCCATCTTAAAATCATCACTGCGCATCACGCCACGGTCGATCTTGACGCTGGCACCTATTTTGTCGAAAGTGAAGCCACTGCTGAATACATCCCTGAAGTCAAAAGTCAGGCGCCGCGGCAGGTTTTGTAGGCTGAGCACACTAAATAGCCGCCCAACCCCTGGTTGAATCTTTAAGATTTGGCCGTGCCGTGCATCAAGCTGCAGATTACCGGCAAGCCCCGGGATGTTAAACTCGTGTGGGCTACCCGGCCATTTGAGCTGTCCTGATAGGTCTGCCTCACCACCTTTAATGGTGTTGGGGTAACCAAAACGCTCCAATGTCTTGCCTAGGTCGTTGATGTCCCAGCTGACATTGATGCGGGTATTGGGGTTGCGTTTCCAGTTATGCCATTCGCCTTCAGCGCTTAAGGTGCTTTCAGGTGTAATCAGCTTTAGTTTTTCAATGCTCCAATCGTCATCCTGTTCGCTTGCCTGAAGCTCAAGTCGGCCAAGTTTCTTTTTGCCGATCTCGAAATTATCAGCAGTGATGTCGAGTGCAGGATATTGCTGCTCCTGTTGTTTAAAGTCACCTTGCGTGCGCAGTTCAGCAGTGCCGGGAACTGCGCTAGGGGCAATCAGGTTCTTCAACTTAGCGGTAACCTTGCCATTGCCTTGGCGATGCCACTGCACATCACCAGTGATCTCCTTGCTTTGCATCGTCATTGCCCAACCATCAGCAGTGGGTTTGGCAAGCAATTTGAGATTGTTGATGCGTTTGTCGAATGCATCTAATACGTTGACTGATAGATCCACTCTGGCGATATTGATCGCATTGTTTGACGGGCTGGATGCAGGCATCTTATCGAAGATATTACGCCACTCATCGACATCCAGATTGTCGAGTGAGCCTCGCACACCAATGCCTGCCTGCGCTGGGATCTCCGGCGCGACATTCAGGCCGATCTCACCTTTGTCTGCATGGAAAGCGCCATTCTGTTGTGACCGTTGAATCTTGGCGGCAATCAACGTGCCAAGGCTGACATTGATAAAGTCTTGATTAGCCGAGGGCTGTTTTTTCTCAAACTTGAGATATAAGGGATCGTTAGCCGATTTGATCAGCGGTGGTGGCAGTGTCGATGCCATGCCAACCAGACTGGATGCGATATTGATATCGACTTTTCCTTGCAGGATGTTGATATCGCCTGACCACTCCGCACTGCCAGTCAGTCTGTCAGTAAACCCAGGACCGAATGCTTGTTTGAGTCCGCTGTCGGTGACACGTCCGCGCGTGGATATCCTGATTGCGTGGTCTTTGCCTGTTGCCAGACTGAATTGCGCTGGGCCACCATAAGCCCATGTGTTTACATTTTGTGCGGATAGAGATGATTCAGTAAAATCGAGTTTGCCATTGATGCGCGAGAGTGCGGGGATGGCATCACTTGCCATCGTGCCATTGCTCACTACATAGCTACCCTTGACCTTGGTAGCTTCGATGTCATGTAAGGGAATGTTTAATCCAAGCGTTAAGTTGCCATTGCCGGATGTCTGCAGGTCATTAGTGAAACCTTCAGTTAATTTGGAGATCGGGCTGTGGTTAATAAATTTGATGCCTTCACTTACGGGGCCGCTTGTTTCGCCGACCACGGTTAATACTGGCTGCTCGACATGTAATTCGGCTATTGCGATCTTGGCTTTTTTGATCTGGTTGCCAAATATCTTACCTTGAGTGGCATTCAACTCCATGCGCATACCCTCGAAAAGCATATCCAGTTTGATGTCTTCAATCTTGGGCCAGTCGATGCCGTACTCGAGCACAGCGTCTGATATCTTGGCGGTTACTTTGAATAAACCCAGCTTGTTGTTAGGGTAGGGGAATTCATCCAGATTGCCTCTTACAATGACATTGATGTCATCCCCTTTGCCGGCGAGGATAGAGGTATCCAGCCAGTTAAGCGTATGTTCACCCAGTATCTTCGGGTAGTAATAGTGGGCATACTTTGCATCTGCATGACCAAATTTAGCGGAAAGATCAAGGTAGCCACCTTTGATGTGGTTGTGCAGGTAAGAGCCGTTGATGGTGCCTGCAAGATGCGCGTTCGATATGGCTAGGTTGCTCAGTTGGACATTTGTGTTACCTTTGTCGTTCTGCCATTGAACCTGCCCCGTGAGTTTGTCGGCAGGAATAGGCCAACGCATGATCTGCTCAAGATTCAGGTCTGCTTTTTGCGAATTGATGTTGAGCGTACCGCTTTTCTCATCCGCATCGATATTGCCACTTAAATTACTGAAACCTGGTATTTGCTTGTAAGGGTTCATGCCTAGGCCGCTGAATTTGCTTCTCACACTGTATTTGCTGAGCGCGGATTGATTGCCTTTCCAACTCACATTGAGATTCTTCAGCCTACCTACCGCGGCAACCTCGGCGACTTGTTTCAAGGTGTCTGCTGGTAATGGTAGGTAGTTTGCAAAGGTGCTGACCGATGCGAGTTCGATATCATCCAGCTGTACTTTTCCTTCTACCCATTCTTTTTCGCCTGAAGCGCGTTCGCGGATACTGATATTGCCATTCTCAAGACTAGGGCCATTCTCAGTGGTGAGTTTGATATGCTCTGCGTTGAACTCATTGCCATCGTCATGCTGAATCCACTGTAACCGACCCTTGAGCTCACCCAAGGCAGCAAGTGGACTGTTTTTCGAGATGCGTGCTTTTACCCGGCTCAAGATCACATCGCTTGTGACACTGTTTATCTTGCCTTTAGAGAATTTCATCCAGGTTTGCGCCGCGCCATAACCTTGGCGCAAATCGAACTCATAAGTTACCCAATGGCGCCATGCTGCGATATTGGTGCCTTCTGCTTTTGCATAGATGGTACCGCGCCAATCATCGAGGTCGCTTACATCCTTACCATAGACATTGCCGCGAATATCGATTGGATAAGATGAACCAGCGGAAGGCGTGGCGCGAAGACCGAAGCGGTGGTTACCGATCAGGCCTTTCCATGCCGGGCTGATGATCTGCAAGTTGAGGTCATTCAGTGTTAATGGCGGTGCTTTGCGCATGTCATCCTGCCAAAGAATGGTGGCTGATAGCACATCGATCTGCGATTGACGTAATAGCCAGTTGGGGAATTCAGGTCGTGATGGGCCGCCCATTGCAATGCCAGCTATAAATATAGTGCCATCTGTTTCACGACGTATAGTGAGCTCGGGTTTATGCACTGTGATGGATGATAAACGCGGCTCAAGTAATGGAATGCTTAACCAGGATAGGCTGGCTTCTATATGGCTCAGCGACAATGCTGGCCTATCTTGCGTATCGTAAAGCTGCACATCGAGGAGTGAAAAGTGTGGGTTTAATCCGTCCCAGCTCGCATCGATATTGCCTATCGTGACTTTTTGCCCGGCTGCAATACTGGCTTCATGCGCGATTTGGTCTTTGTATTGATCGATGTTGGGCAGTATCAGGTAGCGTAGCGACAAGACCGAGATAGCGAGAACGATAATGATCGTCCACAAGGTGACTAATGTGGCACGATAGAACCAGAGGAGAGACTTTTTGACCATATTTTCTAATTGTTATGCCAAACGTTTTGGCATGATGGGCGAGAGGGTTCGCCCTATATACATACACAGTTACATACACACCGGAGTATTTCATTACCTCACTGGTTGGTCAACGTTTAGAAGCAGAAAGTTCGTTAATTTAGCCTGCCAAATGCTTTAGAATGTCAGTCGTTGTAAATATAGCAATTTTTCATGCGTGACCAGTCGATAATGTTGGTCATTGCATAGCAGAGGCAAGCTTGATCCAGTTTAAAAATCTTACTTTGACGCGCGGTATAAAAGTGCTTGTCGAAGGCGCGTCATTCCAATTACATCCCGGACATAAAGTTGGCCTGACCGGTGCCAATGGCGCGGGGAAATCGAGTCTTTTTTCCATGTTGCGTGGTGAGCTGCAACCTGAGATCGGTGATCTTGATATTCCATCACATTGGGTGATAGCGCATGTGGCGCAAGAAACACCAGCATTGGCAGATGCGGCGATTGAATTCGTGCTGGATGGGGATAGCGAATTACGCAGTATCGAGCATGCATTAGTGCTTGCCGAGGCAGAAAACAAGGGCGAAGTAGTCGCGGAGTTGCACGCGCGCTTGGGCGAGGTCGATGGATACTCTGCGAAGGCGAGGGCTGCCGCTTTGTTGTCTGGTTTGGGTTTTACTCATACCGATATGACGAGACCTGTGTCTGATTTTTCCGGTGGATGGCGTGTCAGGCTTAATCTGGCGCGTGCATTGATGTGTCGCTCTGACCTATTGCTTTTAGATGAGCCGACCAATCACTTGGATCTCGACGCGGTGATCTGGCTTGAAAGCTGGTTGAAAGATTATCGCGGAACATTACTTTTGATATCGCATGACCGTGACTTTTTGGATGAAGTCATTAACCATATTGCGCATATTGAACAACAACGTTTAACTTTATATCGTGGTGGCTATAGCGATTTTGAGCGCCAACGCGCAGAAAAACTGGCGCAGCAGCAATCGCTTTATGAGCGGCAACAGCGTGATGTGGCCCATCTGCAGAAATACATAGACCGCTTTCGTGCGCAGGCAACGAAAGCCAGACAGGCGCAAAGTCGCATCAAAGCGCTGGAGCGGATGGAGCTGATTAGTGCTGCGCATGTAGATAGTCCGTTTGGATTTAGTTTTAAAGCACCGCTCTCTGCCCCAGACCCACTATTGGTGCTAGATGATGTGGATGCTGGCTACGGTGACCAACCAGTATTAAAAGACATCGCCCTCACTATCCGCCCAGGGGAGCGGCTTGGATTACTTGGACGTAACGGTGCAGGCAAGTCTACATTGGTCAAATTGTTGGCAGACGAATTGAAACCGATGACCGGCAAGCGTGTGGAAGGTAAAGACCTGAAAATAGGATACTTTGCCCAACATCAGCTTGAACAGCTACGCCCAGAAGAATCACCTTTGCAACACATGCTGCGTCTTGACCCACAAACGCGCGAGCAGGAGCATCGCAATTATCTCGGTGGATTCGATTTCCGTGGCGATATGGTGACAAGTCCTTGTGCGCCATTCTCTGGGGGTGAAAAATCCCGTTTAGCGCTGGCATTGTTGATATGGACACGGCCGAATCTGTTACTGCTAGATGAGCCGACCAACCATTTAGACCTAGAAATGCGGCATGCGCTGACATTGGCGTTACAGGAATACGAAGGCTGTGTAGTGCTGGTATCACACGATAGAGCCTTATTGCGAGCGAGTTGCGATAAATTCGTTCTGGTCGCAGATGGCGCAGCCAAGGTCTTTGATGGTGATCTTGATGATTACAGTAGCTGGCTTGCAGAGCAACGCAGTAAAGAAAAAACGCAGGAAACAACATCGAATCCGACAGTGCAAAAGAATGATCGCGCGCAAAATAAGGCAGACCGTCAGGCACGCCAAGCCGAACGCAGGCCGTTAGTGAAAGAGATTGAGCAGCTGGAGAGTAAGATGGCTATGCTGAACGATCAAAAGAGCCGGTGCGATGAACGTTTAGCCAGCCCTGAATTATACGAATCACAAGATAAGGCAGAGTTGCAGCAACTGCTAAAAAAACAGGCCGAATTAGCACAAGCATTGGAGCAGGCCGAAGATAGCTGGTTGCATATTCAGGAGCAGTTGGAAGCATTGCCACTTATCAATTAACTCGCCTCAATTAATTATTGCCAATTCAAATATCGCTGGAAACCTTATGGACATGACTTATTCGCAACGCCTTTCTTTTCTCTATGCGCTTAGCTTTAATGAGCTAAGGCAGTCGCAAGGAGATCAGCCAAATACTGATCTTGATGACTATGCGCCGCTCGATGCGGCTACCTACCTCGCTTGTTATATCACTTTCAAGGCGATCCAGCAGGCAGAGCGCTCACCAGCGGATGAACGTATAGAGAATTTTGACATGCTGAGTGTCTATCAGGCCTATGCGATGCTGGTATATACCTACCTGACCTTGCCTTTGGGTGAAGAGGGCATTGAGCCGGAATTCGATCAGGCGGCGATTACGATTGCCAAATCATTATTCTCTGCATTATCGAATGAAGAGTTAGTCGAGATCGTCGAATCTGGTAACCGTAAATATCAATTGATTGGCGATGCAGAGCAAGAGCATTGGATGGATTATCGCGAGGATCTGGATAAAACAGTCGTCGCATTTATCGTGGCGGGGACGGATGAGAATGCACCATTCGACCAAGATGACATTATTCCGTTATTAGGTGCTTTACTGAGCATGTTGTGTGAGGCTTTTTCCAGCTAGCACAGGCTGGTCGAATCATTCGACGCAGTCTGTACATGCTAGCTTATCTTATAGCTTAAACTGACTCGGAGATGGTACTTAATGTCGTGCTGTTATCTCCATAAGCTGCAATCAATTTCTTAAGGATTTCCGCCAGATTGCTGGATGAAGCTTCGCTGGTATTGTTGCTTTCTTCCTGTTTATCCTTGTATGCGATTGCTTCCTCAGCATTCACTTTGCCATCCTTGTTCGTATCTGCCGCTTCAAAGTTCTCCGCCAGTGTGCTCATCAGGTCTGATAATTTTGAGTCGTCAGTGGTGGAGGCGATGCTACTCAATTCATCCTGTGTGTAACCTTCATCCTCTCCATCAGCCGGAGGTGGGGGAGGTGGTGGCATTGCACCTTGCATGCGCATACTATCGTACTGGCTATTCAGTTGCCCTACCAAGCTCTCAAGGCCACTAGACATCTCATCTTCAGTGACTTTGCCGTCACTATCACTATCCAGCGTATTGAATAACTCGCTGACATCTACATCGGTACCAGAGTCACTAAGACTATCAAGGGCGCTCTGTAGTGTTGTGGAATCGATATAGCCTTTATTTGACGTATCCAGTTTTGAGAATATCGAACTTGCAGTCTGGGAGATACTGCTTGAAGTGGCACTTATCATCATGACTCCTTACATTCGTTAAAGTTTAATTAAGTTACTTGATCTATTATCGACACCCTATGAATGGAATTTCTACTACATGGTGTAAAGATGCGTAAAGCTATGTAAAGACGATTTATTGCCGGATAAAATGGAAAAGCGCCATCAGTAAAGGTGCTGATGGCGCTTTTCCAAGAGACCAATATGTCGCTGGTTTGTCGATGACCTATGATTAAGCTTTAATGAACTTGCCTGTATGGAGCGATGGCAGTTTAAAGTTAACCGGCCGGTCATTTTTACGTTGATCTGGACCATTGTGATCTGAACCATGGTGATCAGGTCGCTTGTCCTTAAGCTCCAGCGCTTTGCTACGCTGGTCAGGCGTTAATAAGCTGAATATCTTGTATTCGGTCACTGTGCGATTAAGCACAGCTTCTTTGGTTAACGCAGCAAGCTTATCAGCAAGCTGCTGTGCTTTTTTTTCATCAAAAGTAGCAGAGCGTGTTAATCCTGCAAGTTCATCCATGGCTTTGCGTTTCTGCTTTTCGTTGTCGCGCATGATGGGTACCTGTGCATATACCATCGCGAATACCTTATCTTCTTGCGCTTCACTCAAGGCGATGTCTCTAAGGTAGGGAGGGAGCCTTGGTTTATCGTCAAACTGTGGGGGCATTGGGCGATGCTCATCGCAATGGGGCGGTGGATTGCCACCAAGCTCGCCGCGTGGGCCTGGTTCGGCTTGTGCTATCGCAGGCAAGACAAGTATCAGTTGGCTGATGATGAACAAGCTTTTGAGTGATGGTGTTTTCATCTTGTATCCTTTACTGTTAAGGTGATTCTATTGTTAGTGTGATTCGTTATCACCTTCAGAGATGGCTCATCTGGCGGTTAAGCAAGCAACCCTATTTTGGTCTTTCCGCCTGTAAATTGCTGTTAAGGCAAAGTAAAGTTACGTAAATTCAGCACCAATTAGTTGTAAGGGCAATATGAGAGTAGATATGATTCACTCATCGAAAATCCAGATGGTCCCCTATGGCTAAAGTCTTATTAATTGATGATGATGTTGAGCTTGTCAGCTTGCTGAAAGAATACCTTGTGCGTGAAGGGTTTGAAGTAGACCTTGCTCATGATGGCGAGGCTGGTGCAACACTAGCACTCAGCGGTCAGTATGCATTGATCGTGCTGGATGTGATGATGCCGAAATTGAATGGTATTGAAGTGCTACGCCGCATCCGTGCGCAAAGTAGCATTCCAGTATTGATGTTGACTGCAAAAGGCGATGATGATCACCGCATTAGTGGTCTGGAGTTGGGTGCAGATGATTATGTGCCTAAACCATGCCAGCCACGTGAGCTTGTTGCACGTATCCGTGCGATATTGCGTCGACTTGCCCCTTCTGATGATGAGCCCGTGCAGATATCTGTGGGCGAGCTATCCATCTGGCCTGAGCGCCGGCTCGCTGAGTGGGCGGGCATTAATATGGAGCTAACCAGTACCGAGTACAACCTGCTTGAAGTGCTGGTGCGTCAGGCAGGACGTGTCGTCAGCAAAAATGACCTCTCAACGCTTGGTTTAGGTAGACCGCTGGCCCGGTTTGACCGCAGCATTGATGTTCACTTAAGTAGTATTCGCCAAAAGATCGCCGCATTAGCGGATGGCCATCAATGTATCCAGACCGTCTATCGCATGGGTTACCAGTTGGTTAAAGAGTAATATATGGGTCGGTTGTTCTGGAAGTTCTTCTTCTTCTTTTCGTTTGCGCAGATCACTTCGATCATTGCTGTTAGTTTTATATTCTGGTTGAACAGTCCCGTGCCGTCTGCACATAATGTTGCTATCGAAGACAGCCCGCCAGCGCGAATGATGGTCGATGCTGCTACCGAGACTTTAAGGTTTGGCGGTGAATCAGCGTTAAAAAGTCTCTTGACTCAATGGGCTAATGAACCTAGACCGCAGGTATATGCGGTTGATGCTACAGGTAAAGAAATACTCAAGCGTAGCGTGACGCCTACTGTACTTCACGCGCTTGGTGAAATTGAAGACCCACGCGCTGTGCAGAATGTAAAAATTGATACAGGTGGTGAATATACTTTATTTGTTCCATCTAGAAATGCGGGTATCGCTGAGATGGATTCGCCACCTAGCGCTGAGACAGCCCCGCCTAATTTTAATAGTGCAGAAGTGCGTGGAGAACAGCCTCGTCCTAGGCATCGCATATTTCCATTTTTGCCTATGTATGTCGGCTTGGTGGCGAGTCTGATATTTGCAGGTCTACTAGCCTGGTATTTCTCGAAGCCGATCAAAATACTTCGCCGCGCATTTGAGCAGGCAGCAGGTGGCGACTTGAAAGCAACGGTAAGCACGGCAATGGGTGCACGTCGAGATGAGCTTGCCGATCTTGGCCATGGCTTTGACCAGATGACGGCGCAACTGGATGCGCTGATATTGGGGCAGAAAAGATTGCTGCACTACGTATCTCATGAGCTGAGATCGCCACTTGCAAGATTACAGGTGGCGATTGGTTTGGCTAAACAAACACCAGAAAAGCAAAGCCCTGAACATCTGGAATCCACGCTTGATCGTATCGAGCTGGAGTCTATGCGGATGGATACGCTTTTAGGTGAGGTGTTGGAGCTCTCAAGGCTAGAATCGGGCGTGATGAGCCTGAAGAAAGAGCGCGTTTTACTGAATGACCTGCTGGCTACGGTGGTGGATGATGCCCGTTTTGAAGCGAATGCAAAACAGGTTGATATCGCCTATATAGAAGATGCCCACTATGAGCTGGATGCGCAGCCAGACCTGCTTTACCGTGCGATTGAAAATGTGGTGCGTAATGCGATCAAATATAGCCCCCCTAACAGTCGTGTGGTGGTCGAGACGCTGGCGAATGAGCAACTTAACCAGCTTCAGCTGATCATCTCTGACCAAGGAATTGGTATTCCAGAGACTGAGTTAGCCGATATTTTCAAGCCGTTCTATCGGGCAAGCAGTTCAGATGCTAGTGTGACGGGGCATGGCATGGGGCTTGCAATTTCCAGGCATATTATTGAAATGCATGGCGGCGCTATCTTGCTGAGCAACCGTGCAACAGGGGGGTTGCGGGTCAATATCTCATTAGGTTACGCGGCAAGGCATGCATTAAGCTAGGCTAATCTGCAATCTCGCCATCGATATATAACCACTGTTCATTTTGTTTGATGAATCTGCTGATTTCATGCAGTTTATGTGCTTTACCATTGAGTTTATAGCTAGCGATAAACTCTACGATAGCCGTACTGCTATCCAATACTTCATGGCATTTTACTTTCAATCCGATCCATCGCGTGGTTTTCGCATCATTGGTTAAATCTAGTGAAGCAGGGCGCGTATCCGCATGCCATGTACGTAAAAGATAGGCTTCCAGCCCTAATACATAGGCCGAATAACGTGAGCGCATCAATTGCTCTGCTGTTGTAGTGAGTTCATCTTCGTGCAAGGGCTTGCAGCATGCAGCGTAAGGCTTGCTACTTTCGCAATAGCAGGGGAGTTGAGCCGACTGTGGTTTCTTTTTCATCGATTTGTGGATGTGATGTAGCTTGACGATCATTTTACCAGCAAGTACTTCATGCCTGAGGTCTCGGTGGTGATTCTGTGATGATGGTTTGTACATGCTCCATCAATTCGCTGGCTAATAATCGCCCTGATTTTGATTCGCGCATCGCCATATGCCATTGAGACACGCATGCTTTGATCTCAATATGATTGGCCGCATCGAGTATATCTTTTTTGATACTTCTGCCCATGATACCTAAGTGTTCATCAGCGCTGGAAGCCACGATGTGTTTGATGTTTTCCATCTGCGCATTATCAAGATGGATATCTGGTTCTGGCGGGAGTATTTGGGCGATGGGTTCTGCATGCGGTAAGACGATGTCTTCTGTGCGCTTGATATATCCAAGACTTTCCAGCGCTTGGGCAATAGAAGCCACATCAGATGTTTTCAGGTAGTTTTCCAGATGCTCAAGCGTGCGTTGACCATCGATCAATATCAAAACTTGCCGTTGCCTGGCATTTAAAGTGCGTTTGGCCGCAGATATCTCTGCGAGTCCCATATCTGATTTTTTGTAGATGACCAAAGTGTATATTCATTTGAATAACGAATTGAATAGCACACTAATCTTGGATTGTTGCAGGAGTGTGCAAATCTCAGATTTTCGAGATCACATTTTATTTAAAGTATGTTTGATTACAGAGTACGAGGGAAGTCGATATCAGGATAATGACTTCCCTCGGGGATAGAAAAAGCTATTTACCAAGCGGTAGGTTTGGGATTACGTTCATTGAAATCCTTTTGATGCCAGTACGGATAGATAGGTGTCTTGTGGCTGGCTTTGTCAAGAATCGCAATCTGCTCCGTTGTAAGATTCCAGCCGATAGCGCCGAGATTCTGCTTAAGTTGCTCTTCATTACGTGCGCCTATCACGATATTTGAGACAGTCGGGCGTTGCAATAGCCAGTTCAAAGCCACTTGCGGAATCGTTTTACCGGTTTCTTTTGAAATCAGGTCTAAGGCATCTACCACGGTATAGAGATATTCATCATCGACAATCGGGCCACCCGGTGCACCGCCTGATTTAATGCGGCCATCAGGTAGCTCCTGATCACGACGGATCTTGCCTGTTAGGCGTCCCCATCCCAGCGGGCTCCACACCATTAAACCTACACCTTGATCGACACCTAGTGGCATTAACTCCCACTCATAATCGCGTCCGATCAGTGAATAATAGCCTTGATAGACCACATAGCGGGCAAGGCCGTATTTCTCTGAGGTGGCGAGAGATTTCATCAAGTGCCAGCCAGAAAAGTTTGAGGCACCGATATAACCAATCTTGCCGCTCGAAATGAGATCATCCAGCGCACGTAATGTTTCATCTACTGGCGTCAGCGCATCGAAGCCATGCATAAAATACAGGTCAATATAGTCTGTGCCTAAACGTTTTAAACTGGCTTCACAGGCGCGAATGATATGGTGACGTGAAGAGCCCTTGTCATTTGGGCTATCACCCATGGTAAAAGTACCTTTGGTGGAAATTAGGACTTTATCGCGTCGGCCTTTGATCGCTTGGCCTAAAATCTCTTCAGAGGCACCTCTGGAGTACACGTCAGCGGTATCAAAGAAATTAACACCTGAGTCTATGCAGAGATCCACCATACGGCTTGCCTCAGCAACGTCCGTCTCACCCCATTTTTTAAAGAACTCATTGGTGCCACCAAAAGTTGCAGTGCCAAAACTGAGTGCCGGTACTTTTAATCCAGAACGTCCAAGTTGCCTGTATTCCATATGAGACTCTCCTTAAACTAGCGTTTGTTTGTGATATCACTCAATGCAAAAGAACGTTGTTGGATACCGATTAAAAAATTTCGCGCGTTTCCAAAAACTGGATGTCTGGATAACGTTCTTGTGCCATTTGCAGGTTGACGCGATTAGGTGCGAGATAGACATACTCTTCATTACCGTCTATGGCGACATTAAAACCGTATTTGTCGGCAATTGCCCTCAAGTCTGCATCAGAACCGCGTAGCCAGCGAGCGGTTGAGCAATCATAACTTTCAAAGGCGACATCAACACCGTACTCATGCTCTAGTCGATGTGCTACCACATCAAATTGCAATGTACCGACTGCACCTAAAATCATGTCATTCGAGAGTAAGGGACGGAAAAGCTGCGATGCACCTTCTTCGGCTAATTGCTGCAAGCCTTTTTGTAACTGTTTCATCTTCAATGGATTTTTTAGACGCGCGCGACGGAAATGCTCTGGTGCAAAAGATGGAATACCAATGAATTTCAGGTCTTCGCCCTCGCTGAATGTATCACCTAACTTTACCGTACCATGGTTAGGAATGCCGATAATGTCACCAGAATATGCCTCATCCGTGGTATTGCGGTCTTGTGCCATGAATGTGATGGCGTTATTTACGGCTAACATCTTGCCTGTGGCCACTTGCTTGATCTTCATGCCGCGTTCAAAACGGCCCGAACATACACGTAAAAAGGCGATACGGTCACGGTGTTTAGGGTCCATATTGGCTTGTATCTTGAATACAAAGCCTGAGAACTTACCTTCATCTGGTGTCACGCTTCTGCTCGCTGTATTACGCGCAAGTGGGGCAGGGGATAATTCCACAACGGCATCCAGCAAAGACTGCACGCCAAAGTTATTGATGGCAGAGCCAAAGAATACAGGTGTTTGCTTGCCTGAGAGGTACGCGTCTTTATCAAATGCATTTGAAGCCCCACGCACCAACTCTATATCGATGCGTAAGTCTTCAGCTTGGCTGCCGATTAATTCGTCCAAGCGTGGGTTATCGAGGCCTTTGATGGTTTCAGAAGTGCCTTTTTCTGCATGTGGATCAAAGAACGAGATGCTATCGTTGTAGAGGTGATATACCCCGCGAAAGCTTTTACCCATGCCGATAGGCCACGTCATCGGCGCACATTGCATACCGAGTGTGGATTCGATCTCATCTAATAATTCGATAGGTGCACGTGATTCACGATCAAGCTTATTGATAAAGGTCAGAATAGGCGTATCACGCATACGGCAAACGTTTAATAGTTTGATCGTTTGCGCCTCAACACCATTCACAGAGTCAATTACCATCACAGCAGAGTCGACAGCTGTTAATGTGCGATAGGTATCTTCAGAGAAGTCATCATGCCCCGGAGTATCCAACAGATTGATCATGTGATCGCGATAGGGGAACTGCATCACAGAGGATGTGACCGAGATACCGCGTTGTTTTTCCAGCTCCATCCAGTCAGATGTCGCATGACGTGCTGCTTTACGTCCTCTCACTTCACCTGCTACCTGAATAGCACCCCCGAACCAGAGTAGTTTTTCTGTAAGGGTTGTTTTACCCGCATCGGGGTGAGAGATGATCGCAAACGTGCGGCGCCGTTTTATTTCCTGAATACTCATTGTCATTCAAATAGTCATTACGTTAAGCACGCTATTGTACCGCCAGATGGCTTAAACGGATGACTTAAATGCTTGCCCATGAACCTCGTTTATCTATCTCAATCTGGATATTTTAAGGCTTGTACGCCTACTCACGGCCTTCAAAAAACTGAATGATTTTGCGTACTTGCGCTTTGTGCTTGCTATCAAGCGATGGTTGCTGAATATAATTCAGGTAAAAACGTAATCGCTGCATTCTGCTTAGATGATGTTTTGCAATCTTATCCAAACAGGCGATATCTTTGATGATGCGGTATTCAAGAAATTTCCCATACCAAAAATTGCCTGAAGGGCAGTCAATCAAGTAAAGATGGTTTTGCGCATCAACAAGCAGGTTACGCCATTTCAGGTCGTTGTGTGTAAAGCTCTGAGCATGCATTGTGCGCGTGATTTTTGCTAATTGCGCACTGATATTTCGTACCCAGCTTTTATCTTTCAGGCGCGCATCATTGGTTTGGGAAAGTATGGCCAGATCGGTCGTCTCAGGAATGCCCAGCGTGATCATGGCGCCTCGACGGCCGTGTGATAGATTTTTCCAAAAGGGCTGCGTTTCCATTCCCCATGCGACTACTGTTGCGGTGGGGATTCCCCATTCGGAAAAACGTTGCAGATTGAGCGCTTCACCTTTGATGCGTGGGCGACCAAACCATTTTCTTAGGCCTTTTCCCGCTGCATAATAGCGCTTGATGTAGTACTGGGTACCATGATGTTGGACACGGATCACTTCCGAAATTCGGTCATGTGTCAGTGGTTCGCCTTGTAACTTGAAGACGGCATCCAAGCTGCTGAATGTTTGCTTTAAATTTGGATAATTTGAATGAATGTGCCAAAAGGTCATACGTATTTTGTCAGGTCGTTATGCAAAAAAATCAGAAGCAGACTTATACGCATGCTTCTGATTCAATCGGGTTTTATCTCAGGAAATGACCTGTTTCAGTTGTTCAAGCACCGCAGGATTATCCAGTGTGGAGATATCTGAAGTGATTTCTTCACCCTTGGCTAAAGAACGTAACAAGCGGCGCATGATCTTGCCTGAACGTGTTTTGGGAAGATTATCACCAAAACGGATTTCATCGGGCTTGGCGATCGGGCCGATCTCTTTACCTACCCATTCACGCAGCTCTGCAATGATCTTTTTTGCGGCTTCGCCTTCAGGGCGCTGACCTTTGAGCACGACATAGGCGACAATGGATTCACCTTTGATCTCATGCGGCTTGCCCACAATAGCGGCCTCCGCCACAAGCGGGTTGGAAACCAAGGCGGATTCGATCTCCATCGTACCCAAGCGGTGGCCCGATACATTCAATACATCGTCGATACGACCCATGATCCAGAAATAACCATCATCATCCCGATGTGCAGAGTCGCCTGCAAGGTAATAGCCTTTTAGTTCCTCAGGGAAGTAAGACTTGATGAAGCGTTCTGGATTGTTCCAGATGGTGCGTATCATTGAAGGCCAAGGTTTTTTTACGACGAGCAAACCGCCGCCTGTGCCATCGATATGGCTGCCATCTTCATGCACGATATCCATGATGATGCCGGGTAGGGGACGGGTGCATGAGCCAGGTTTCAGATCGATAGCGCCCGGGAGCGGGGCGATCAAGTGAGAGCCGGTTTCAGTTTGCCACCAGGTATCCACGATAGGGCAGCGCTCTTTGCCGACTGTCTTGTGGTACCACATCCATGCCTCAGGGTTGATAGGTTCACCCACTGTGCCAAGCAGGCGTAAGCTGGATAGATCATATTTGTTAGGTAGATCGCCCCCAAGTTTGATGAGGGAACGAATGGCAGTGGGTGCCGTGTAAAAAATACTGACTTTGTGTTTTTCGATGATCTGCCAGAAGCGGCTAGCATCTGGGTAAGTAGGGATGCCCTCGAATACGACCTGAGTCGTGCCAACAGCCAGCGGGCCGTAAGTGACATAACTATGCCCCGTGATCCAGCCGACATCAGCCGTACACCAGAATATATCGGTGGCTTTGTAATCGAATACCCATTTCATGCTCATGATGGCGCCAAGCAGATAGCCACCTGTTGAGTGTTGTACGCCTTTTGGCGTTCCAGTGGAGCCTGATGTGTATAGAATGAATAATGGGTGTTCTGCACTGACCCAAGTCGGTTCGCAATAGTCTGATGCTTCCGCTTCTAACTCATGCCACCAAAGGTCTGTGCCGCTAATCCAATTGACAACGCCATCGGTTCTTTTGAATACAATCACTTTTTGTACGGCATCACAGCCACCTAAGGCGAGTGCTTCATCCACAGCCGATTTGAGTGCAACGGATTTTCCGCCGCGCACGCCTTCATTTGCCGTGATGACGAGCTTTGCACCGACATCGGTGATGCGCTCGTGCAAACTCTTGGCTGAAAATCCGCCGAAAACGACCGAATGTATGGCGCCAATACGTGCACATGCTTGCATCGCAATGATGGCTTCTATGCCCATCGGCATATAGATGATGACGCGATCGCCAAGCGTAATGCCTTGTGTTTTTAATGCATTGGCAAAACGACATACGCGCTGGTGCAGTTGCTTGTATGTGATATGACTTGAGCTGCCATCATCCGCTTCGAAGATGAGCGCGGTTTTGTCGCCGCGTGAAGCGAGATGTCGATCAATACAGTTGTAAGATGCATTTAACTCACCGTCCTCAAACCAGCGAAAAAAAGGTGCTTCAGAGTCATCAAGTGTTTGGGTGAATGGCTTATGCCAAGCGATCTCTGTGGCGGCTAATTTGCCCCAAAAGCCTGCATAATCGCTTTCGGCTTCTGCACATAAGGCATTGTATGCATCCAATCCTGAAACGGTGGCGGCCTGTTTGAATGATTCTTGTGGCGCAAATATTCTGGTTTCGGTGAGAACCGATTCAATCGACGACATGCTATTTCTCCGACAACATATAGTTTTATTGATACTTAAAAACCAAAGATGATATCCGTATACTTGCTAGAACTATCTTTTGGCATAAGTATCTTTATGCGTGGCACGCTCTGTTTTTATTGCGTATGCTTGTTTTATTCAGCAGGACTAATCATAACATTAGCAACAACGATTTTAGATGCTCACACTTACCCAAATTCTCGAAAATAATGATCTTTCTGATGCTACTGGCGCGCTAATCCGATATGCCGTGCTTTGTAGCCCGTTCGTCAAACGTCTGCTCGTGGCTGACGCTGATTTGCTGAATGAGCTTGTAGCGCAAATCAATCAACCTATTACCGAGCAAGAGATGCGCGATTGGCTAACGGCAAATGAGATAGCTGATGAAGTCATGCTCAAGAAAGTGCTGCGTAAGTTAAGGCAGCGGGTCATCTTGCGTGTGATATCGCGTGATTTAAATGGCTTGGCTGATTTGCAGGAAGTCGTGCAGACCATGACTAGCCTGGCGGAAGTGACGGTACAGTTCGCTTTGCAATGCATCACTCCATGGCTAGAGGCTATTTATGGGGAACCGATTGGCGAGACTGGCGAGAAACAGTCGCTGATCGTAGTCGGCATGGGCAAGTTAGGCGGGAAAGAGTTGAATGCTTCCTCAGATATCGACCTGATATTCGCCTTTGAAGAGGATGGCCAAACCAATGGTACAAAAAGTCTGAGCAATCATGAATTCTTTACGCGGCTTTCAAAAAAATTCATTGCAGCGATTGACGAGATCACGGCGGATGGGTTTGTCTTTCGCGTTGATATGCGCCTGCGGCCTTATGGCTCTGATGGACCTTTGGCATGCAGTTTTGCCATGCTTGAAGAGTATTACCAGAATCATGGGCGAGAGTGGGAGCGTTATGCCTGGATCAAAGGGCGTGTTATTGCCGGTGAAGAAAAGAATCTGGCAGCTTTATTAAGGCCCTTCGTCTTCCGTAAGTATCTCGATTTCGGCGCATTTGCCTCCATGCGCGATCTAAAAGTACAGATACAACGCGATGTAAATCGTCGTGATATGCACGACAACATCAAGCTTGGCCGGGGCGGTATCCGCGAGATCGAGTTTATCGCGCAGGTTTTCCAATTGATCCGCGGTGGGCGAGATACGGGGCTGCAAGTACGGCCAACGCTAAAAGTGTTGCATCTGCTTGGCATCAAAGGGTTGTTGCCGCAAGAAACGGTAGATGAATTGACTGCGGCCTATATTTTCTTGCGTAATCTTGAGCACCGTTTGCAGTATGTCGATGATATGCAGATTCAGGATCTACCCGTGAATGAGGAGGGGCGTGCCCGTATCGCTTTAGCAATGGGTTATGCCGATTGGCCTGCCATGCTTGTCGAGCTTGAGAAGCACAGAACGCAGGTGCAATTTCATTTCGATGAGGTATTCAACGACCCGCAAGCTAGCGAAACACCGCAGGATAAATCGCGCTTAAGTAAAACCAAGGATATCTGGCTGGGTGCGGTTGCCGAGCCTGATGCAATCGCCGGTTTGACGCATCTTGGCTACAGGAATGAGGTAGAAACCTTAAGGCGTTTGCGCAGCCTGCACGCCAGCCCAAGATATAAGGCATTGCCTGATCTAAGCCATCAGCGTTTTGATGTATTGATGTCGATGGTTATCGAGCTTGCCGCTCAGGAATCCAACCCTGAAGATACCCTGATGCGAGTTTCTGACCTGATGGATAGCATCTGCCGTCGCGCTAGTTATCTGGCTTTGCTCGCTGAATATCCGGCAGCGTTGAGTATGCTCATCAAGCTCGCGAGTGCGAGTCCTTGGCTGGCACAATATCTCACCCAGCACCCTATATTGCTGGATGAATTGCTTGATATGCATAGTCTATATGCCGTGCCAGATTTTGCGGCGATGCGTGTCGACTTGGCGCAGCGTTTGGCTGAGGTGGAGGGCGATGTCGAACGGCAGATGGATGTCATGCGTCATTTCAAGCATGCTGCGGTATTCCGTTTTGCCGCTCAAGATATCGCTGGCGAACTTCAATTGCAAACGCTGTCGGATTACCTGAGTGAATTAGCCAACCTGATATTGCAGGCAACGATGGATACGGTATGGCGTAATCTAAAAAATAAGCATCGTGAGCAACCGCAGTTCGCCGTGATCGGTTACGGCAAACTTGGCGGAAAAGAGTTGAGCTATGCATCCGATCTCGACATCATCTTTTTATATGATGACGAAGCAGCCGGTGCCGGTGAAGTTTATGCGCGCTTTGGTCAACGCATCAGTAATTGGTTAAATAGCCTAACTTCTGCCGGATTATTATATGAAACTGACTTGCAGCTAAGGCCAGATGGCGCCAGTGGCTTGCTTGTCAGTTCCGTGAAAGCTTTTCAGAGTTACCAGCAACATAAAGCTTGGGTATGGGAGCATCAGGCGTTGACGCGAGCAGGATTTAGCGCGGGTGACTCCAATATCGGAGAGGCTTTTGAGAAGATACGTCATCAAGTGCTGGTGCAAAAACGTGACCTGAAGACATTGCGCGCTGAAGTGGTAGAAATGCGGCAGAAGATGCGCGATGCGCATACATCCAAGCCCAGTTTATTCGATTTGAAGCAAGATGTCGGCGGCATCATCGATGTTGAATTCATCGTGCAATATCTCGTGCTCGCCTCTGCATCTGATTATGACGCATTAACAGAAAACATCGGCAATATCCGATTATTGGAGCGGCTGGCATCGCTTGGTTTGGTAGATGCAGTAAAAGCTGAAGGTGCTGCAACCGCTTATCGAGAGTTCAGACGATTGCAGCACGTTAGCCATTTGCAGGGCAGGTATCAAGCGTATGTTGCCATTGAATCTGTTCAGCCTCATGTCGAGGCTGTTCGTGATCTATGGCAAACTATATTCCGCGAATAACACTCGGGTAAGTGTAGTCCTGCTTGTTATTTTGCAGCCTCTTTTGTGGCCGATGTGACTTTCCAGATGGTATTGCCTACATCATCAGCCACCAGAAGTGCCCCGGCCTTATCGACTAATACACCTACCGGACGGCCTTGCGCTTCACCTTTGTTGTTCAGAAACCCTGTCAATATATCTACGGGTTCACCAGAAGGCTTGCCGTTTGCGAATGGTACAAAGATCACTTTGTAACCGCTGCTCGGGTTTCTGTTCCATGAACCATGTTGTCCGACGAACATACCATTATCGAACTGCACTGGTAGGCTGTTACCTTTGGCGCTAGTTAGCCCAAGCGAGGCAGTATGTGGGCCTAATGCGTAATCCGGCACGATCGCTTTTGCAACCAGTTCAGGTTTCTGGGGTTTGACGCGCACATCGACATTCTGGCCATAATAGCTATACGGCCAGCCGTAAAATCCGCCATCCTGCACGGATGTGATGTAGTCCGGCACTAGGTCGCTGCCTATCTCATCACGTTCGTTTACGGTCACCCAGAGCTGCCCGCTTTCAGGCTCCCATGTCATGCCGTTAGGGTTACGTATGCCGGATGCAAAGATGCGGTGCTCACCGGTTTTGGCATTCACCTCCCAAATGGCGGCACGGCCTTCTTCTATATCCATGCCATTCTCACCGACATTGCTGTTAGAGCCTACGGTCACATAGAGTTTGCTGCCATCTTGGCTGGCAATGATATTCTTTGTCCAGTGATGGTTAAGTGGCAGGCCGGGCAGGTCTGTTAGTTTGATTGGTTCGGCGGTGATTTCCGTTTGCCCTGTCTGGTAGCGGAATGTCACGACCGAATCTGCATTCGCCACATAGAACGTATCCCCGATCAATGCCATGCCAAATGGGGAATGCAGGTTCTTGATGAAAACGGAGCGTGCATCCGCCACGCCGTCTCCATCGGTATCGCGTAATAATGTAATGCGATCAGCGCTTGGTACACCTGCACCCGCTTTGCTCATTAGTTTGCCAGCTATCCAACCTCTAAAGCTAAAGGTGCCACCACCAGTTTCTGGTTTGTTACTTTCAGCAACCAATACATCACCATTCGGTAATTGATAGAGCCAGCGTGGGTGGTCAAGGTCATTTGCAAACACCGCTACGGATGTGCCTGGTGCCGTCAAGGGTTTATCTTCTCCATGCCAGCCTACAACGTTGGCTACATTGACTGTAGGAATGAGTGTCTCGTGTGGTTGAGGTAGTTCGGGTTTGGGTCCGATGCCTGCTGAAACGGGTAGCTTGGCAACATCGCCACATGCACTAAGTGTCATGGCGAGTAATGCTGGCAAAATCAGGTGGTGGCTGCGCATTAGTTTTACTCCTCGAATTGTTTGCAGCGATATTGCTGTGGCAATGATTGAGTAAATTAGTCAACATTCAGTAGTGACAGGTTCAATGAAATTTAACAATATCAATATCCAGCCTAATATTGATCTAAATTAGGCTGGATATTGAGTGTGACTAATGGGTAAAAACTATGGCGTATTTTTGTGCAGCTTGGTTGACGTATGTTTCTTGCGCATGCGGATATTGACCATCTCAACCAGTACCGAAAATGCCATTGCAAAATAGATATAACCCTTCGGCACATGTACATCCAACCCTTCGGCAATTAGCGTAAAGCCGACTAACATGAGAAATGAAAGAGCCAATATCTTGATGGTGGGGTTGGCATCGACAAAGTCACCAATTGATTTTGCTGCCAGCAGCATCACGCCCACTGCAATGATAATGGCAATCGCCATGATAGAAACATGATCGGCAAGCCCCACTGCAGTGATGACTGAGTCTAGTGAGAATACGATATCCAGCAACCCAATCTGTACCAATACCATGCCCATGGTGGTAGCAGCGGTGGGGGTTTCTGATTCCTCCGCACCTTCAAGACTATTGTGAATCTCATGGGTAGCTTTTGCCAGCAAGAATAAGCCGCCGCCGATCAGGATGATGTCTCGCCCTGAAATGCCCTGATTAAACACAGTAAACCAAGATTCAGTCAGCCCCATTACCCATGAAATAGAGAATAGTAAAGCTAAGCGTGCGAACATCGCCAACCCTAGTCCGGCTCTGCGTGCAAAGGCACGCTGCTTTTCTGGCAGGCGACCAACTAAGATCGAAATGAAAATGATGTTATCGATACCAAGCACAATCTCAAGTGCAGTTAATGTACCTAGTGCAATCCAAGCCTCAGGGCTTGCGAACCATTCAAACATCGTGTCTCCAATGAGGGTGATTTAAAAGAGGCTAATTTATTATAGGTTGGTGCGGAATAGGTGCTGTTTGGTTACTGCTAACGCATTCCTCCGCAAGCTGTATGGTAAACCTCTTTAGGAGAGGTTTCCAATCTCTTATGTATGTGTGCTTATTGCATCAACGGGTTTTATCTGCGCTTCCAATCAGTGGCTCACTTTTGCGTTGATCTGGGTCGCTCTCACATTAAACCGAGCTGCTTTAGCAGCGATTTGAATGTCGACACTCCTTGAGGTTGCAGCGGCCATCTCGGCGGGGAATATCCTTGCGGTCTGTGATGAGTTAGGCCGTAAACCTATTGGTACCATTCCGGCTTCCTTGCTTTCTTGCAGAATTGCCGTGCCGCTAATTTGTTTTTTGGTTCAATCTCTAATTCCAGCGCATTTAGTTTTGCAAGAATGTTTTCTTGGTTCTTATATTTGTGTTTGAGTTTTGCTAGCTTTGCATCAGTTCCTGGGCATGCTTGGCAAATTGACCAGTTAATATCGGCTTGCCTTTCTTCATCATAACCATCCTCACCTCGCCAGTGATCGCATGATTCGCGCAGCTTTAAGAAGTTTGAGACATCCCTCGGTAATGCATCGGCTGCTAAGGCAGAGACGCAAACAAAAAGCAGGGTAAATAAACAAAAAAATCTCATATGGCCTAACGTTTGAGTGAAGGGGCACAATACTTTAGCGCGTCCCGCTTGAATGATGGGTTAGGCAACATAGCTAATTTGCTCCAAAGTAATATATTTTTCTTCACCAACACCGGTAACGATTAACTCGATTAATACACTAATCTCTTCGTTTATAGCCGTGACACACTCTACCAATGCATAAAGACCTGTGTCGTTAGATTTGAAGTATTTAACTTGAATTGATGTTGATTTTCGACTTGATGATTTTTCAGCTTCTGAAAGGCACTCTTCAAAATCTTGTTGAATTGCTAAAACTACATCTCGCCCAAATGCGAGGGCGTATCCAAAACGTTCAGCGAGTAATGAGAAGTTCTTGTTAGCAACCAAAGCAACAACCTCCGCCCCAAAACCCGAAAGGGTATTTTCATCTGTTTGTGCGGACGAAATTCTCATATTGCCTAACGTTTGACATAAGGGGCGCGCTTTAGCGCGTCCCGCTTGATGGATGGGTTAGGAAGCATTAGAAAGAGAAGCTAACCCAGAGAGCAAAATACCAAGCAACAAAAGTATAAGAGCTACTTGTGATGCACGAAGCCAGCAGTTTTTAATTTCGACTTTTGGAACACCCTCGAAATAAGCATCTTTATTTTCGGTGATGCTTAGACCATAGAATGAAAATAGAGCTAAAACTAATGTGCCTGAAACTTGCAGAGCTGTGGCTAACAAAGTGATGCAAAACATATGGCTTTTCACAAACTCGAATAACCCGCACATATTGTGTTCCTAACGTTTGAATTAAGGGGCGCCGTTAGGCGTCCCGCTTGAATGATGGGTTAGGCTTATTTTTTTAGGTAGAGAAATTGCATAGAGTAATAAACCAATGGTTCCAATAAATTTAGCTATTAGAGGAGCTAGACCGAATAAAGGCGGATAACTGACAGTGCGAAAGTTTATTGCAAGTTGGAACATGATAAGCGGAGAAATAGTAGCTACTAAAGCTCCAAAGAAAAACATAGCGGTGGGTATGGTTCTTGAGCGCCAATAGAGAATGCCTGCGCCACATAAGAGAACATATTCCACAGTGTGACTTATGAGAAGCATTAAGTAGTTCATTATAGTTATCAAAATGATCATAATTTTTAAAGCCTAACGTTTGAGGTAAGAGGCGCGCGCAAGCGCGTTCTGCTTGACCGAGGGGTTAGCCATTTTTTTATTTAAAAAGTACATGCAGCTCATAACCTTTTCCCGTAGGCCAATTGTCTCGAGTAATTTCGATAGTTGATTTTCCAAGTTTAGCCTGGATTGGTTTGCCAGATTTAATTGCGGTAGAAATTGAAGAGGGCAATTTCTCTCCAGTAATTTTCTTGCTCAAGACCTCTGATGAGTTGATAAGCTCGGAATAAGCAGAAGAAGTCTCTGATTTATTATTTATGTTTAATACTAATTTAGCTTGAGTAGCTAAACTACTTTCGCCTTCTACATAATATGCTAGGTTGTTTGCCATAGGAAAACCCGTACCAATTTCTTTATATCGACTACTGCAGCTAAATTGGTTTTCATATAGATTTTTCCAGCCTCGTGTAGCAAGCCCCACCTCTTTTAAAAATGAGCACACTTTGATTGGAGAGGTTTCTACAAGAGCAGCATTTGCAGTGGCAACCATGAATGAAGTTAGAGTGATTAGTAAGGTTATAAAACTACGCATTGTGGTTCCTGAAATGGCTAACGTTTGAATTAAGGGGCGCGCTTTAGCGCGTCCCGCTTGAATGATGGGTTAGGGAACATAACCTTACCGCCACTCATGAATAGATGGAATTGGCCCGAAAGTTTTTGCCAGTACATAAAATGCGAGCAAGAACAGGGCTGCCAAAAAGACTAGGCCTACAAAAAAGTAAAGCATATCAATTGCAAAATGTTTCGCGCTAAGTCGCACAGCACTTACAAACCCTTTTTGCTTTTTGACTTCTGATTCATAAGAGAGAGAATCAGTTTTTGGGAAACTAATTATATTTAATGAAAGCAAACGTAGAGCAAAGCGACCAATGTCACTCACCCATTCTAGAAGAACAAAATAGAGAGCTCGATCAATAGTTCGAGACTGCATTTTTCTCGTTTCCATGCTTATTATTCCCTAACGTTTGAATTAAGGGGCTGGCTTTAGCCAGTCCCGCTTGAATGATGGGTTAGCCAGCATGCCGAGCCTTGAGCAAAGCACGCAGACCAAGTATAGCCAAAGCAGCCAAGGCCGAGAATACACAAAACAGATGTAACTCTCTGAGCGGGACAAGCTGATAAAGGGCGTTTGTTTCACTGAACGGTGAAAGTGGGACGATATCAGAGTGCATGACACTATCTAGCACGATATGAGAATAGCTACCTGCTGCTGCACCTAACCAAATGGGTATTGGCTTTAAGCTTTGCCAATGAAATAAATTAGGTAACTTTAAACGGGAGGCCAGCTTTAGGGAGAGCATGAAAATAAGGGCTGTAAGCACCATGATGATGGTAGCGCCAACATAGGTATGAAAGAACCGATGCAATGGATATTGGTGAGTAACTATGAAATATAGCGGCTCAATATCAATGAGTATATTAGCTGAACAGAAAGCTAGGAAACTGACATGCTTCGGTGCAACCGCATGAAGTGCAGCGCCAGGGCCAAAATGAAAAGGGGTAAATGGCATCGTTGGTTTTAGAGGGCTAACGTTTGACATAAGGGGCGCGCTTTAGCGCGTCCCGCTTGATGGAATGGTTAGAGGTTTTAAGCCGCATGATTTGTAAAAGGCTTGGTAATGAACTTGGCAATTGAATGAGCCCTAAATAAGAAGGCTAAAGCAATAATTAACTCTATCAATATAAAGCTGACATCTGCTTTGCCTTCGGCACCTAAAGTATCAAGGATTGAGGCAGAACCAGCTTTTAAGCTCGTTTGAAACAGGTACGATACTAAATCGGGTGCAGCATCGACGACTTTCCATAACCCTAGCATTGCAATGCCTACGGTTGCAACTTCATCTGGACGTGTATTGAGCCGATTTTCGAAGGTGGTTTTTGGTACTAGTTTATGAGAGATAACCATCGGGAAAAACCAAGAAAGCACTGCAACTGATAAATATATAGTACCAATAACTAACGAGGCCGAGGCTTTGTCATCCATTCCATGGGACCACAATGCATTGGGCATTCCTGAAAGGTAAGGAATTGAAAATAAAGCCATCGTTATTGAAAACATACGTATAGCCAAACCGACGAATTGCTGCGGAGTCATATTTTCACCTCTAACGTTTGAATTAAGGGGCACGCTTTAGCGTGTCCTGCTTGAATGATGGGTTGGGGCGCTCATAGATTCTGGCTGAGTTTCGAGTTTGCAGTTGTTCTAAAGACGCGAAGCTACCGATGCTTCTTATGGCCAAAAGAAAACAACGCAACGAAACCTGAGAGCCAATAAGTGATTATGCTAAAGGCAAGCAACATTACACGAGACGGATCATTGCTTGCGTGGAATCCCCACTGGATTAAGAAGCCGACAAGAATCGATGTCCACGCGCAGCTAAGTGCAATAGAACGTTCAGATCCGCGAAGTACCGCAACGAACACTGTAAGAAGGGGGGCAGCCGATACGACGGCGAAGACCACTACCGCAGATAAAAAGCCGTGACCACCTTCCGGCAGATTTGATGCCACAAGTATCTCTCCTGCCATAAGTACAAGCAAAAGTACCGCTGTGGTCTTGGTCAACACGTTCGTATCAGTAGACATGTGCGCCCCAACGTTTGAATTAAGGGGCGTGCTTTAGCACGTCCCGCTTGAATGATGGGTTAGACGACATAATTTTACAATGGTGGTGAAGGTGGAAACCCACGATGTAGAAACCAATCGGCGGCGAAGAAAATAAGTGGCGCTACAATAATTGAGATGGTGCATGCAACAAAACGGAATAATTTAGTCTGTTTTTGACCGCCACGGTAAAACAACCAGAAGAAAAACGTACTAAGCCATATAACAAGAGCCACATAAGGCAGTACACCACTTAAAACAACCCATTGCTCTGTATAGTTACTAACACCACCACCAACATTAAGCCAATTGTACATAAAGGCGCTGTATGCACTGCAATACGCAGAGAGAGCTGCAGCAATGTTGGTATAAAATAACAACTTAAATGCTCTATTCTTCATGGCGTTCTAACGTTTGAATTAAGGGGCGCCGCTAGGCGTCCCGCTTGAATGATGGGTTAGAGCTCATGTTTAACTCTCCACTCTTCAGTCCAGGAGTGAATTTTGACGTGATGCACTTGCTTCGAGTTATCAGTACGTTCACTTTTTAGCATGGAGGTAGTTAATTCATTGCTGCCCCAATCTTGAGTAAAAAGATGATTATGGTCGCACACGCCTTTCTCAAGCTTTTGCAGCATATTGGAAAGGGACTTTTGTAAAAGCTCAATTCCCTCTTTATTTGCATGAATATTGACCGTATCACCTTCTGGTGATGTAACAAAACTTAAAAGAGGAGCAACTTTAGTCATTGGTGAGCTCTAACGTTTGAATTAAGGGGCGCCGTTAGGCGTCCCACTTGAATGATGGGTTAGGCCATAACTTTGCTCAGCCATGTTTGCTGAATTTACGACGAGCCACCCAGCGTGCGCCCAAAGTGCGATAGAGATAAAAACCAAAATACCGCCAGAGAAAAATGCCGTAAAGAGCGACGCAAGATTTAAAGCGAGAACTGCGTTACCCAGACTAGGTTTGCTACTGGATGCTAGCTTGTAGGCAAGAACAGTTAGCAAGATGCCGGGGTATATGCCAAGAGTAAGTACGGTGAGAAGTAAGCCCATGCTGGGAGTTGGGAAGTTTGCTTTGTATAGTTTGCCAATTGAACCAGCTTTGAAAACCACCCAGATGGCACCATACAACCCTAAAGTAATACCATTGGCAAAGTAAAACTTTCCACGACTGTGGTTGATATTGCTGAGTAAACCATCGCTCATTTTCTGCCTAACGTTTGACATAAGGGGCTTGCGATAGCAAGTCCCGCTTGATGGACGGGTTAGAGCTCACGCCGTTTAGACCCATTTGGCAATTCCATAGACGATGGTTCCTATGCCAAAGGCAAGCTGCATACCAAAGAGAACACGGAACGCCACTGTATAGCGGATGACGCCCGTGTGGCGCTTGGCGTCAAGCGCAAAGAGGCGGGAGTGCTGTGGAAATTGCTTTTCGTATTCCTTGAGCCCTGGTACGGCAAGCTTAAGAAGACTCTGGCTTCGTACATCGATTACAGCGAACACTACCGAGAGTACGACAACAAAGCCGCCGATGAGGGCGAATACGGCACCATGCGAAGACTTCTCTACGGCGGCAAATACGCCACCATTAGCGAACACCGAAAAGACAACGAAGAAGTTAAACGCTTTCAGTCGCTGCTCGGCGTTGAACGCAAAATGTTTCCAGAGATAATCGAATTCTTCGGTGTTCATATTTGGGCTCTAACGTAAAGTAGACATCCTATTTGACGCTTTATTTTGCGTCAAATAGTGAATTGTCTTGTAATATTTAAATGAAGAGTATAATGAAATCATGTGATTAAATATTTTTAGTACATCCTAAATTTAAAATATGAATACGTCAAATATAGAGCCGCCTAAGCTGTTAGAGCAAGTGCGTGGAAAAATCCGGCTTAAGCATTACAGCATACGCACTGAGCAAGCTTATGTTGATTGGATTAAACGATACATTTTGCATTTTGACAAGCGGCACCCAAAAGACTTGGGGGCGGCAGAAGTGGAGCAGTTTTTAACGCACTTGGCGGTGCATGGAAAAGTCGCGGCATCCACACAAAATCAGGCAAAAAGTGCGCTGCTATTCTTGTATAAAGAGATTTTAGCGCTTGAGCTGCCTTGGTTGGATGATGTGGAACGCGCAAAAACGCCCAAGCGCTTGCCCGTGGTGCTTAGCCAAGCTGAAGTCCAGCAAATACTCTCGCATTTGGAAGGCACGCATCACCTGATTGTAAGTTTGCTTTATGGCACAGGCATGCGGATTATGGAGGCGTTGCGTTTGCGCGTGAAAGACATTGATTTTGCCCGCAAAGAGATTTTGATACGTGATGGCAAGGGTTATAAAGACCGCATTACGATGTTGCCGCTAAGTTTGATCGCGCCGCTGCAAGCGCATATCAAGCGCGTAAAAACTGTGCATGAAAAAGATTTGAATGATGGCTATGGTGCGGTCTATATGCCGTTTGCGCTGAACAAAAAATATCCATATGCAGCACGGGATTGGTCTTGGCAATACATATTTCCTTCTGGCAAGTTATCGGTTGATCCGCGTGCTACAGAAGAAGCGCCTGAAAGCCGACGCCACCATATTCAAGATCAGGCGATTCAACGTGCAGTGCGGCAGGCAGTGATGGACGCAGGCTTAACCAAACCCGCCACGCCGCATACGTTTCGTCATAGTTTTGCTACGCATTTGCTCGAAAGCGGCTATGATATTCGCACTGTGCAAGAGTTACTTGGGCATAGTGATGTGGCAACCACCATGATTTATACGCATGTATTGAATAAAGGTGGTCGCGGGGTTGCCAGCCCATTGGATAATCTATGAGTCTACGGTTCCGTTTAAACTTACTGATCACCTTGATCTTGCTGCTATTTATGCTGGCGGTGGGGTTTGTCGTCATCAAGGGCATGAAAAGTACTACGCAAGAGGGCGTCGAATCCGCAACGCGGGTAACGATACAGCTACTTGATACGGTGATCCTGAGTTCTTACCAGAATCCCGAATGGGGATATACGCATGAAGTCATGCACCGTTTTCTTCAATCACTTGGGCATGTGCGTAGTAATGAAATCACTTTGTCCGATTTACATGGCAACTTGATCTATCGATCCCCATCATCCAAATATCGGGAAGAAGAAACTCCACCACAGTGGTTCATTCACTTGCTGGCACCGGAGCAGGAGGTTGTGATCAGGCGCATTCGCTTTGGTTTGCTTGAAGTGGCTTCTAACCCCGGTGGTGCGATACGCGAGGCTTGGAGCAGGTTTACTTCATTGCTATGGATAGGGGCAGGGTTCTTTCTGGTGCTAAACATCGCGGTTTATTGGATGCTTGGGCGCTGGCTAAGGCCTATTCAGCCGATGCTTGAGGCGATCAGCAAAGTCGAGCAGGGTGATCTGACGACACGATTGCCCGACTTCAAATTGCCTGAGTTCTCACGCATGGCGCGAAACTTCAATCTCATGGGCGAATCTTTACAGGCGAGTACTGAAGAAAGCCGTCGGCTTGCATTGATCGTTAAGCAGACTGCCGATGCCATCATGATTCATGATCTAAATGGCAATATCTCTTTCTGGAACCCCGCCGCACAAAGGATGTTTGGCTATGGCCCGGAAGATATCATTGGAAAATCGGCAGCATTGCTCATACCGCAGGGAGCGGAGGACGAGTTGGCGCAGAATCTTGCGGTGATTGCGGGCAAGCGCCCGGTAGAGCAGTATGATACGCAACGGGTAGCACGTGATGGAAAGCTTAAGGATGTCTCGCTTTCAGCTGCGCCATTGATCGACCCGCATACGGATGAAGTGATTGGCGAGATATGCAGCATGCGCGATATCACTGAGCGTAAACAGGCGGAAGAAACCGCGCAGCAGCTAGAAGAAAATCGCCAGTTAACGTATTTGATTCAACGGCATATCGAAGATGAGCGCCGTAGCCTTGCGCGTGAATTGCATGACGAGCTAAGCCAGTACGTTACAGCAATCAAGACTTTTGCGGTGGGTATCGCCAATAAGACCAAGACGCAGATGCCCGATATCGAGGCCAATGCACAAACTATCGTGGCTGCAGCGAATCATATCTATGATGGGATGCATAATATAGTTCGCCAATTACGCCCCGGCGCGCTTGATAATCTTGGATTGTCCGAGACCTTGCGAGATAGCGTGAATAGTTGGCAGGCGCAAAATCCTAAAATCAAGTTCACCCTACAGCTGTCTGAGAATTTCGATACGTTGGGCGAGACGCTGAATATCAATTTGTATCGTATTGTGCAGGAGGCAGTGACGAATGCGATTCGCCATGCGGAGGCCAGCGAGATCGATATCGCCTTATCCAGAGTCGAAGACACTGTACTTCAGTTGACGATTAAGGATAATGGCTTGGGCATGAATATCTGTAATGTGGATCAGACGCAGCATTTTGGATTACTAGGTATGCGCGAACGCACGCAAGCTTTGCAGGGTAGTTTTACCGTAGATTCGATGTTGCAACAGGGGACTTTGATCAAAGTGCTGGTTCCTGAAATAATCAATTCCCTGAAATAATTAGTTCAAAGTGATCAAATAGAAAGCATGCGATGAGTGGTGTGATTAATGTGATGTTAGTAGATGACCATGCCGTGGTGCGTATGGGATTCAAGATGTTGCTCGAGTCTGCGCCTGACATCAAGGTGGTGGCCGAAGCTGAAAATGGCGAGCAAGGGGTGAAGATGTACATGGAGCATCACCCCGATGTGGTCGTGATGGATATCACCATGCCAGGAATCGGCGGTTTGGAGGCAATCGAACGCATCATGGCGAAAGATAGTCATGCGCGCCTGCTCGTACTTTCAGCGCATGAAGATTCCGTACACCCTAAACGCGTGTTGAATGCAGGGGCACTCGGCTATCTGACTAAGCGCAGTGCAGCTGAAGAGTTAATAAAAGCAATTCGTACTGTCGCAGGCAGAAAACGATATCTTGAGGCAAGCATTGCCCAGCAAATGGCGATTCAGCAACTCTCCGGTGAGACGAATCCGGTAGATGTGCTGTCTGATCGTGAGTTTGAGGTGTTTATGGCCTTGGCAAAAGGCAAGACTACCAATGATATTGCTGAGACACTGAGTCTATCGCCGCGCACTGTGGGTACGCACTTGTATAACATCAAACAGAAACTCAATGCCAATAATTCTGCTGAGATCGCACTTATTGCGATGCGGTCAGGCCTGATAGACCCTTAGTTAGAGGCCAGATATCGTGCGATACTGATTTCGCCTGCGCCCGCAATTTCGACTACAGTATGTGAACCGCTACGTATCTTGCCGAAATCAGGCGGTATCAAAAAGATCACTTGCTTGTTGTTCTCACCGTTCAATGCGCCACTAGCCATTTGCCAGCGAGCCCATTCATTTTCCGGTGGTAAGCTTGTAGCGCCCATCAGGCGTGCTTTTTCAAGGATCGCCTGTTTCTCTTCTCCAAGTATCATGCCCCACACCTCAACTTGTACAAGCTGATTTCCCTGGATTAACCCTGCGGGATAACTGTTTGCTGCGATATCCCGCGTTGGCCTGATCATTTTGATCGGTGGTTGCTCTGCTTCTGCTTTATTGGCAGCAGCATCTTCAATTGGCTGAACGGTTCTGAACCCAGAGGTGACAAATACTGCCCAATATTCATCCGGCACGGTATCTTTCAATTCCACATGCTGATAACGATTCTCTTCTGCCTGCTTTAACAGTCTTGCGTCATAGGCATCTGATATCTTCTGGTCAGCAACGTGTGAAATGATCGATGACGCGACTTGCTGCGCGATGCTGCCACCCATACAGCCTGATAGCGGTACCATAGGCAATAAGACCCAATATTTTTTCAGATCCCAATATTTTTTCAGATCAAGTCTAGCCATGATGCGTAAACGGAAGGTTGCGTTATTAACGCGGGAAGGTAAGCGTATGCCTTCCCTAAGCCCTTGTCTACTAAAAGTAAATCTTTATGTAAGGGTGACAAAAATCGTCACAGAAATAACCACTTTACAATAGCCGCTTTTATGATTAACGCGCAGCCGCTTTAACGCTGATGATGCCACTGATGATAATGAGGCCGATGGCTAACCAGCTATCGAAAGACAAAGTCTCACCCCATAGAACGATACCAAACAAGCTAGCTAGTACGACGGTGGTGTAGGCTAGGCTACCAACGACCAGCGGATGCCCTGTGCGATATGCGCGCGTCAAGGCAAGTTGGGCGATAGTGGCTACCAATCCCAAGCTTAGAAGCAATAATGCATCTAAGCCATCAATAGGCGTAAACCGATGTAGCAGCATCCATAAAGCCCCGCCTATCGTGCAGACTAGTGTGAAATAAAATACGGTGCGCCAGTCAGGCTCGCCTGCACGCCCAAGCTGCGCTACATGAATGTACACGATGCCTGCCAGAATGCCAGAGCACAGGCCTAGTGCCCCGGCGATCAGTTGATCAATATGTAATGTTGGTTTTAGCAGCAATGTTACGCCGATGAACCCCAGAATGATGGCCGCAAATAGTATCTTTTTTGGCCGTTGGTTTAAGAAGAACGGCGTCAAGCTGGCCATAAACAATGGCGATGTGTAATTGAGTGTCACGGCTGTAGCGAGTGGTAATTCGCTTATCGCGTAAAAGAATAACAATAGGGAGATAAAGCCTAATACTGCGCGCCACATATGCTTGCTGAGTAAAGGCGTTGCTAGCGGTAATCTGCGAATACGTGTCAGTGCGTAGATGAAGACCAGACCGAAGAGTGAGCGATAGAAAACCAGCTCAGCGGCACTGAATTTTTGCGCGCCTATCTTGACCAATACGCCCATGATGGCAAAAAAGAATGCTGCGACCAGCATCCATAAGCTACCGAGTTTTGCGTCTTTCAGTTTTGTGAGAATGCTCACAGATGTGGTTCTAGCTGCTTACGCATCCAGATATGAAAATGTTCCAAGCCTGTTTCCATGGGGTGTTGATATGGGCCGCGCTCATCGACACCTAACGCGTACAACGCTTTACGGCCATCATGCATGCGCTGACAAATCTCTTTATCTTCAACCGCGGTTTCATTGTAAGCGGCTTGTTGTGCTTCAACAAATGCGCGTTCAAATAAAGCGATATCTTCAGGATAATAGAACTCAACCACATTCGTGCAAGCATCTGTACCACGGGGGATGATATGTGAAACAACCAATACGTTGGGATACCATTCAATCATCAAAAACGGGTAATACACCATCCAGATCGCGCCATGTTTGGGCGTTTTATTGTTGCCGTATTGCAATACCTGCTCTTGCCATTGCTGATAGATAGGTGAGCCCGATTTCCCTAGTGATTGATTAACACCAATGGTCTGCACGCTGTAGTTCTCGCCAAACTCCCATTCGAGTTGTTTACAGTCAACGAACTTGCCTAATCCTGGGTGGAAAGGGCCTACATGGTAGTCTTCCAGATAGACTTCGATAAATGTTTTCCAGTTGAAATCGTATTCCTCGACCATCACTTTATCCAGCATGTAGCCAGTAAAATCAAAATCCTGCTTACAACCAAGCTGGGCAAGTTCTTTTGATATATCGCGTGAGCTATCGAATAGCAGGCCGTTCCAGTTTTTGAGGGTAGTCTTATTCAGATGCAGGCATGGGTTCTCTTCAAAATGTGGCGCACCCAGCAACTCGCCTTGCAGGTTATAAGTCCATCTATGCAAAGGGCATACGATATGCTTCGTTTGCCCGCGGCCATTCAACATGATGGCTTGCCTGTGACGGCAAACATTGCTGACCAAAGAGACTTGCTTGCCGTTATTTACAAGTGCTTTCGCTTGCTGCATCCAATCCAGTGTATGGTAATCACCCTGATTTGGTACCATGCGCTCATGACCAACGTATTGCGGCGCATTGGCGAATAATACTTTTTGTTCTAAAGCGTAAATATTTGGGTCTGCGTACCACGAGACGGGGAGCTGCGGTAACGATGGTCTTTTCAGCGCGGTAACGGATGCCAATGAAATCATAAGAAGAAACTATTTAAGCGTGTGATCTACAGAGGGAATGGCTGATTCCAGTATTAAATCAGCATAGCCTTTAAAGCCAAATCGGCGTGAAGCTGGAATTTTGCCCTAACCGGATTTTTTTTCAAGCATATTTTATAATTATGCGTATTTTGAAATAACCGTGCAGGCTTGTGTTGGCAGTGTTTCAAGCGGGTTTTTCCTTGCTAAATTCCTTGTTTTAAGATACCCTCCACACTCTTGATGCAAAACGATTTTTTAACTGTAGACGGTGGCATTGGCCGCCGTTTCTGTTTTTAACTTTAGAGTAAAAAATGTCGCAACATTTAATGAATACTTACGCTAGGCAACCAGTCACCTTTGTTAAAGGTGAGGGTGCGTGGTTATGGGATGCGCAAGGTAATAAGTACCTTGATGGTTTGGCTGGCGTTGCTGTCAACGGTTTGGGGCATGCGCACCCAAAACTGGTTAAGGCAATTAGCGAACAGGCTGCAAGATTGATCCATGTGTCTAATCTGTATGAGATCGCGGAGCAATCTGCGCTTGCAGATAAGCTTTGTGCGATTGCCGGTATGGACCGCGTGTTCTTTAGTAATTCCGGCTGCGAAGCCAATGAGGCCGCAATCAAGCTTGCGCGCCTGTATGGGCATCAAAAAGGGATAGAGAACCCTGAGATCATCGTGATGGATAAGGCTTTTCATGGCCGTACTTTAGCTACGTTGTCAGCAACAGGTAACCGCAAGACGCAGGCAGGCTTTGAGCCTCTGGTTAGCGGTTTTGTGCGTGTGCCGTTTGATGATCTTCAAGCAGTTAAGCAAGTTGCTGCACATAACCCCAACGTGGTGGCGATTTTGGTCGAGCCCATACAAGGTGAGGGCGGCGTCAATATCCCTCAGGATGTAAAAGCATACCTAGAAGGCTTGCGCGATATATGTAATGAAAAAGGCTGGCTGCTGATGCTCGATGAAGTGCAGAGTGGCATTGGTCGCACTGGCGAGTGGTTCGCCTTTCAGCACACAAGTATCACACCGGACGTGATGACTTTGGCCAAGGGCTTGGGCTCAGGCGTGCCTATCGGCGCCTGTGTCGCGCTGGGTGCAGCAGCGGATGTATTTACTTATGGCAAGCATGGCTCTACCTTTGGTGGTAATCCATTGGCTACAGCGGCTGGTTTGGCTACGCTGAATATCATCGAAGAAGAAGGTCTGCGTGCCCATGCCGATCAGCTAGGTGCGTGGATTAATCATGCGCTTAGTGGGCAACTTGCCGATGTGAACGGTGTTGTGAAGATACGTAATGCTGGCTTAATGGTCGGTATCGAACTTGACCGCCCATGTGCTGAGCTCGTCAAACAGGCCCTTGAGGCAAAGTTGCTGATTAACGTCACTGCCGATAAAGTGGTGCGCTTATTACCGCCGCTTGTGCTGACGCAGGACGATGCCAAGCATCTAGTGGATACCCTTGTTGGGCTCATTAAGAAATTCTTGAGTCAATAATTCTGGCCTGTAATTAAATTTAGCTGAAAAATATGGCGATCAAACATTTTCTGCAATTTAAAGACTTGGCGCGAGATGAGCTCGAGCATGTGTTTGCGCGCGCGCTGTGGATCAAAAATCAGTTCAAGTCCTACCAGCAATACTGGCCTTTATCTGACCGCACATTGGTAATGATTTTTGAAAAAGCCAGTACGCGCACTCGCCTGTCGTTTGAAGCCGGTATACAGCAACTAGGTGGTTCGGCGATCTACCTGAATACCCGCGATTCGCAATTGGGGCGCGGCGAGCCGGTTGAAGATGCTGCACAAGTGATTTCCCGCATGAGCGATATCGTGATGATTCGTACATTCGAGCAGGAGATCATCGAGCGTTTTGCTGCTAACTCGCGTGTGCCGGTAATCAATGGGCTAACTAACGAATATCATCCCTGCCAGATATTGGCGGATATTTTGACTTTTATCGAGCATCGTGGCCCGATTCAAGGGAAGACAGTTGCCTGGATAGGCGACTCTAATAACGTCTGTAATACATGGCTTCAGGCAGCAGAAGTGCTTGATTTTAATGTGCATGTATCCACCCCGCCGGGATATGAAGTTGAGCCTGAGCGTGCTGGTTTATACGGGCATGCGCATTATGAAGAGTTCGCTGATCCGATGGAAGCTGCGCGTGATGCCGATATGGTCACTACCGATGTTTGGACGTCGATGGGCTTTGAGGCTGAAAATGAAGAGCGCATGCGTGACTTTGCTGATTGGCAAGTCGATGCCGACATGATGCGTATCGCAAAACCAGATTCTCTATTCATGCATTGCCTGCCAGCCCACCGTGGTGAAGAGGTGGCTGCTGAAGTGATTGATGGCCCGCATTCCGTGGTGTGGGATGAAGCTGAAAATCGACTGCATGTGCAGAAAGCATTGATGGAGTATTTATTGTTGGGGTATGTTTCAGCCTAACAGGCAACCTTGTGATGGAATCTAAAGAGCTTTCAAATCACATCCTACCTGTAGCCTCTACGATGGTAGGTGTTTGTGTGACGGTTATTTCCGTTATTCAACTGGCGCCGGATAAAGCGATCTCAAGCTGGGCAGATAAATTGCTGGCGATAGACAGTCTGGCTTTTATGGCGAGTACGTTTTTATCGTACTGGTCTATTCGCCACAAGGACAAGCTATTAAACATCGAGCGCTATGCAGATCGGCTATTTTTGCTGGGTATGGTGATCATGGTATTTGTGAGTTTTCTAGTAGCTTTCGAGCTATTTGCAGATTAAGTTTGAGTGTTGATAAAGATTAAGCGAAAAAGGGAATTGAAGTAATGAGCGATGTAAAGAAAGTAGTACTGGCTTATTCGGGCGGATTAGATACTTCCGTCATCCTGAAATGGCTGCAAGACGTCTATCAATGTGAGGTCGTGACTTTTACCGCTGATATCGGTCAAGGTGAAGAGCTTGAGCCGGCGCGCGAAAAAGCCAAAAAATTTGGTGTAAAAGAGATTTACATTGATGACTTGCGTGAAGAGTTCGTGCGTGATTTCGTATTCCCGATGTTTCGCGCCAATACCGTTTACGAAGGTGAATACCTGCTAGGCACTTCTATCGCTCGCCCATTGATCGCAAAACGCTTGATCGAGATCGCAAGTGAAACCAATGCTGACGCTATCTCACATGGTGCTACTGGTAAAGGTAACGATCAAGTACGTTTCGAGCTGGGTGCTTATGCGCTTAACCCTAACATCCAGATCATCGCACCGTGGCGGGAGTGGGATCTGTTAAGCCGTGAAAAATTATTGGGTTATGCCGAAAAAAATGGCATTCCTGTCGAGATGAAACATAAGCAAGGCGGTAGCCCATACAGTATGGATGCCAATCTGCTGCATATCTCTTACGAGGGCCGCCATCTTGAGAATCCTGCTGCTGAAGCAGAGGAAGATATGTGGCGCTGGACAGTTTCGCCAGAAAAAGCGCCAGATGCAGCAGAGTATCTGGATATTGAATATGAACATGGCGATCCGGTTGCCTTGAATGGCAAGCGATTGCCTCCACATGCATTATTAGCTGAGCTGAATCGTCTAGGTGGCAAGCATGGCATTGGCCGTCTTGATCTGGTCGAAAACCGTTATGTAGGCATGAAGTCCCGTGGTTGTTACGAGACACCGGGCGGCACTATTTTGTTGAGAGCACACCGTGCAATTGAGTCTATTACGTTGGATCGTGAAGTCGCGCATCTTAAAGATGACCTGATGCCGCGTTACGCTAGCATGATCTATAACGGTTACTGGTGGAGCCCCGAGCGTTTGACATTACAAACACTGATCGACCAGACACAACATACAGTGAATGGTTGGGTGCGCCTCAAACTGTATAAAGGCAATGTGATTGTCACAGGGCGCGATAGTAAAACCGATTCGCTGTTCGACCCAACGATCGCCACTTTTGAAGATGATAAAGGTGCATACGACCAAAAAGATGCAGGTGGATTCATCAAGCTCAATGCCCTACGTATGCGTATTGCGGCAAATTTGAGAAACAAGAACAAGTAGTCACCTAATATAGTTAGAGGAGAAGCTCAAATGGCACAATTTGATCATGTAAGCGTCAAGAAAAAAGCGAACATCTATTTCGATGGTAAGTGCGTGAGCCATACAGTGCTCTTCCCCAATGGCACGCGCTGCACTGTAGGCGTTATCTTCCCGAGCACGTTGACTTTCAATACAGGCTCTCCTGAGTTGATGGAGATCAATACGGGTGTTTGCAAAGTACGTCTTAAAGGTGAAGATGCTTGGCATACCTACAAGGAAGGTGAAAAATTCACAGTTCCGGGTAATTCCAGCTTTGATATTGAAACTGTTGAGACCTTAGATTACGTTTGTCATTTCGAGTAAATCCTATGCCTTCATTTGATATTAGTTCTGAAGTAGATATGGTTGCCCTTAAAAATGCGATCGATGTGGCGGCTCGCCAGATCACTAATCGCTACGACTTTAAAGGGTCAAGTGCCAATGTCGAGTTGAATGAGAAAGATAGCCTAATCACCTTATTTGGCGATTCTGATTTTCAGCTGGATCAGATCAAGGATATCCTGCTGCCAGCTATGGAAAAGAAAGAAGCCGATAGCGCAAAACGTTTGGACCATCAGGAAGTGCAAAAGGTATCTGGCAACAAGGTAAAACAGGTACTAAAGATTAAAGCTGGAATCGATGCCGAGTTGGCAAAGAAGTTAGTCAAACTGTTAAAAGATAGTGGTTTGAAAGTGCAGGCCAGCATTCAGGGTGATACGGTTCGCGTAACCGGCGCTAAGCGTGATGTGCTGCAAGATGCTATTGCAACAGCGAAGAAATCGATTACGGACTTCCCGTTGCAGTTCGGAAACTTTAGGGATTAGATGCCTGCCTAAACAGGCAATCGCGGGTGCATGAGCATCACGCCATATTAGGTATTTGTAATGAAAAAAACGCTTTACGATAAATTGTTTGATTCGCATGTGGTGCATGAAGAAAACGGCACCGCGTTGATTTATATCGACCGTCATTTGGTGCATGAAGTCACTAGCCCTCAGGCATTTGAGGGTTTGAAGCTTTCTGGCCGTAAACTCTGGCGCATCAACTCAATACTGGCAGTGCCTGATCATAATGTGCCAACGACAGATCGCAGCACCGGTATTCAAGGTATCACTGATCCGATCTCACGCTTGCAGGTCGAGACCTTGGATAAAAACTGTGGCGATTTTGGCGTAACCGAATTCAAGATGGATGACGTACGTCAAGGTATCGTGCACGTGATCGGCCCTGAGCAAGGGGCGACTTTGCCTGGTATGACCGTTGTTTGCGGTGATTCCCATACGAGTACACACGGCGCATTCGCTGCTTTAGCGCATGGTATTGGCACCTCTGAAGTCGAGCACGTGATGGCGACGCAGTGTTTGGTGCAGAAAAAATCCAAGGCGATGCAAATCAATGTCGAAGGCGAATTGGGCTTGGGCGTTACGGCCAAAGATGTTGCGCTCGCAGTGATCGGTAAAATCGGTACAGCAGGTGGTACTGGTTATGCGATAGAGTTTGCAGGTTCAGCTATCCGTGGTTTGACTATGGAAGGTCGTATGACGCTCTGTAATATGGCAATCGAAGCGGGTGCGCGTGCAGGCATGGTGGCGGCTGATGACACAACGATCGATTATATCAAGGGTCGTCCTTTCGCACCAAAACCTGATCAGTGGGATGCAGCAGTGAGTTATTGGCGTACGCTTCATAGTGATGATGGTGCCAAGTTTGATGCCGTTGTTAATATCGATGCAGCAAGTATATTGCCACAGGTCACTTGGGGTACGTCGCCTGAGATGGTGATCGATATCAATGGCAGCGTGCCTGACCCTAAAGATGCCCATAGCGATGTGCAACGTCAGGACTGGGAGCGCGCATTGCAATATATGGGGTTAGAGGCCAATACGCCTGTCTCAGATATCATGATCGATAAAGTCTTTATCGGCTCCTGCACTAATTCGCGTATAGAAGATCTGCGAGCTGCGGCGCGCGTTGCACAGGGTAAGCATATCGCCTCCAATGTTAAGTTGGCTTTGGTTGTGCCGGGTTCTGGATTAGTGAAGGCGCAAGCAGAAAAAGAAGGCTTGGATAAGATATTCAAGGATGCTGGTTTCGAGTGGCGTGAGCCTGGGTGTTCTATGTGTCTTGCCATGAATGCAGACCGCCTTGAGCCGGGTGAGCGTTGTGCTTCAACATCCAACCGTAATTTTGAAGGCAGGCAAGGGCAGGGCGGTAGAACGCATCTTGTAAGTCCAGAAATGGCCGCTGCCGCTGCCGTTTCTGGCCATTTCGTTGATGTACGGCAGTTAATGTAAATGGTGGTTGAGGTAAATTAAGTTACATCGATTAAATCTGCTGTATTTTAATAAAGGTATAGAGAATATGAATAAATTATTTATGATCGTGGCATTAGCAGCAGTGGTAATGTTAAGTGGATGCAATACTTGGCATGGCCTAGGCAAAGATGTAGAGAAGGTCGGCGAGAAGATTCAGAAATCGCCAAATAATTAAATGAAGCCTTTTACTTTATTGGATGGCTTGGTCGTTCCGCTTGATCGTGCCAATGTCGATACGGATGCCATCATCCCGAAGCAGTTCCTGAAATCGATCAAACGATCTGGTTTTGGTCCGAATGCTTTCGATGAGTGGCGCTATCTCGACCATGGTGAGCCGGGCATGGATAATTCCAAACGCCAGATAAATCCGGATTTCGTCTTGAACAAGCCTCGTTATCAGGGCGGTTCCGTATTGCTTGCACGTGAGAATTTCGGCTGTGGATCTAGCCGTGAGCATGCGCCTTGGGCGTTGGAAGATTATGGTTTTCGTTCGATTATCGCACCGAGCTTTGCTGACATTTTCTTCAATAATTGCTTCAAGAATGGCATGTTGCCTATCGTATTGCCAGCTGAGATCGTCGATGAACTATTTCAAGAGGTAGAAGCGCAATCCGGTTACCAATTGGCTATCGATCTTGAGGCGCAGACTGTGATCACGCCAAGTGGTAAATCCTACCCTTTTGAAGTGGATGCTTTCCGTAAACATTGCTTATTAAATGGCTTAGATGATATTGGCCTCACGATGCAGCAGCAAGATAAGATCAAAGCATTCGAGATCAAACATCAAGCATCACAGCCTTGGCTATTCAATTAGAGCAAGCTGATTTATAAACAGATCAAGAAATAATTCAGGAATTTTAAGGTTATGAAAATTGCAGTATTACCCGGCGATGGTATCGGGCCAGAGATCGTTGCGCAGGCGGTAAAAGTACTTAATGCCTTAAATATAGATTTGCAGTTGCAAGAAGCCCACATTGGAGGCGCAGGTTACGATGCTGAAGGTGATCCGCTCCCCGCTTCAACGCTTAAACTAGCGCAGGAATCTGATGCGGTATTGCTTGGTGCGGTTGGCGGCTGGCAGTATGACACTTTGCCACGTGATATGCGTCCTGAGCGCGGTCTTTTGCGTATTCGTAAAGAACTAGGCCTGTTTGCTAATCTACGCCCAGCGCTTTTGTATGATGAATTGGCTAGCGCTTCTACCCTAAAGCCTGAAGTGGTTTCCGGTTTGGATATCATGATTGTACGCGAGCTTACGGGTGATATCTATTTTGGGCAGCCACGTGGCATCACAACATTAGCGAATGGTGAGCGCGAGGGTATCAATACGATGCGCTATACCGAGTCTGAGATTCGCCGTATCGGCCGTGTCGCATTCGATATTGCAATGAAGCGTAATAAGAAAGTCTGCTCAGTCGATAAAGCGAATGTGTTGGAGACAACAGAGCTTTGGCGTCAGGTGATGATCGAGCTATCAAAAGACTATCCTGAAGTCGAACTTAGCCACATGTATGTCGATAATGCGGCAATGCAATTGGTGAGAGCGCCAAAGCAGTTCGATGTGATCGTGACAGGTAACATCTTCGGCGATATCCTCTCTGATGAGGCATCGATGCTGACAGGCTCTATCGGTATGCTACCTTCTGCGTCACTCGATCAGAATAATAAAGGCATGTATGAGCCTAGCCATGGTTCTGCCCCAGATATCGCTGGCAAAGATATTGCTAATCCATTAGCGACGATTCTTTCGGCGGTGATGATGTTGCGCTACACATTTAACGATGAAGCCAATGCGCAACGGATTGAGAACGCTGTTAAGAAAACATTGGCGCAAGGTTATCGTACAGGTGATATCTATACCGACGGTACGAAGAAAGTAAAATGTAGTGAAATGGGCGATGCAGTCGTTGCCGCTCTGTAATTTTGGAACATAAATCATGTTAACTGTAGGTTTTATCGGATGGCGAGGAATGGTGGGATCTGTGCTTATCCAGCGTATGCTGGAAGAGCAGGATTTCGATCATATCGAACCCGTTTTCTTCACCACCTCGCAGCCGGGCGGCAAAGGCCCTGCGATTGGTAAAGATACACCGCCATTAAAAGATGCAAAAGATATCGCCGAGCTTAAGGCGATGGATGTCATCATCTCGTGTCAAGGGAGTGATTACACCGCTGAGATATTCCCACAGTTGCGCGCTGATGGTTGGCAAGGGCACTGGATAGATGCCGCAAACAAATTGCGCATGGAGAATGACGCAACCATCATTCTCGATCCTGTAAACCTCAATGTAATCCAAGATGCATTGGTGCACGGTGGAAAGAACTGGATAGGCGGTAACTGTACTGTATCGCTCATGCTGATGGCGCTGAATGGCCTGTTCAAGGCTGATTTGGTGGAGTGGGCGAGTTCCATGACCTACCAAGCTGCATCAGGTGCTGGTGCACAAAATATGCGTGAATTACTCAAGCAGATGGGTGAGGCACATCGTGTTGCCCAAAACTTATTATCTGATCCAGCTTCTGCCATATTGGATATTGACCGTGAAGTCGCGGGTATCTTGCGCGATGAACGATTCCCCACCTCTCATTTTGGCGTGCCGCTTGCTGGTAGTCTGATTCCATGGATCGATAAAGATCTAGGTAACGGCCAGAGCAAAGAAGAGTGGAAAGGGCAGGCAGAGACTAATAAGATTCTTGGTCGTGAATCCAATCCGATCCCTATTGATGGTCTATGCGTGCGTATCGGTGCCATGCGCTGTCACTCACAAGCGTTGACTATCAAGCTCAAGCAAGATGTGCCGTTAGATGAAATAAATAGCATGCTCGCTGAAGCGAATGCTTGGGCTAAAGTGATTCCTAATGAAAAGAATGCGACCGTGAGTGCGTTAACACCGGCTGCCGTGACAGGCACGCTGGAAACTCCTGTAGGGCGATTGCGCAAGATGAACATGGGATCACAATATCTTTCAGCCTTTACCGTGGGAGATCAATTATTGTGGGGAGCCGCTGAGCCGCTGCGTCGAATGTTGAGGATTTTGATCGAGCGGTAAGTTGTTTTTTTGCCATCTTTATAAATTATTTATATCTATTTAGATAGCGTCTAAATATAAAGTGTGGCATGAGCTTGCATCTCTAACTATTTGATGTTAATTTAATAAAGCAACTATATAGTTCGATAAGGGTGAGATGGTGCATAAGTCGAAATTAAAGCGAATTTCGCTAGCGGTATGTTTTGCATTAATGCCATTTGCTGTTGAAGCAGCTGGTCTTGGGAAGCTCACAGTGATCTCTGGTCTCGGTGAACCTTTAAATGCAGAAATAGAATTGCTGGCAACGGGTCCTGAAGAGTTATCAAGCCTAAGTGCTGCTATTGCACCTGATGAAGCCTATGCAGTTCAAGGCATCGAACGTACAGCATTGCAAAAGGCGATCAAGCTAGAAGTCAAAAAGAAACCTGATGGTACGGCACTGCTCAAGCTGAGCTCCAGCCAGCCAATCACTGATCCATTCCTAGATATGTTGATTCAGGTTGATTGGTCTACAGGTCGCCTACTTCGCGAATACACCTTGTTATTAGATCCGCCAGGATACGCACAGGCGCCTACAACTTCGCCTATTGCTAATCCTACTAGTATCTCTAGTCAGCCGCTTGCTGCACCAGCCGCCCCTGCGATGGTGGATGAAAAAAAGTCTAATGGCGTTACTGCTCCTAGCAAGAAATCAAAAGCACCTCTTGCCCCTGTTGCTGCAAAACCTGAAGCAACCGAAAATGAAACCCACACCACTGTAAAAGGCGATACTTTAATCGCCCTTGCGAGAGAAGCGCAGCCCGAGGGCGTAAGTCTTGAGCAAGTATTGGCTGGTCTATATCAAGCCAATAAGGGCGCCTTCGTTGATGGCAACATGAATCGCCTTAAAGTCGGTCAGATTATTAAGGTGCCGAGCGCTGAGCAATTGGGCGCAGTGCCAAAAGCTGAGGCAGCCAAGCAAGTCCGTGTGCATTCTGCTGATTGGAATGCGTACCGTAATAAATTAGCAGGGGCTGTTGCTGAAGCGCCTGCTGCGCGTGAAGATGCTGGCAATAAAGCAGCAAGTAGCGGAAAAATCACTACAGCCGCTGAAGATAAAGCTGCACCAGCGCCTGCAGGTCCGCGAGATGTCGTGAAGTTATCGAAAAACGACTCAGCAGCAACAAAAAACCTTCAGGACAAACTGAATAACCTGCAAGAAGAAGCCATTGCACGTGAGAAAAGTGTAAAAGAGGCGAATGAGCGTACCGCCGCACTTGAAAAACAAGTGGCGGATATGCAAAAGTTATTAGCGATCAAGAATCAGGCAATGGCTGAGTTGCAAAAAAATGCGGCAACACCACCGGCACCAGAAGTGAAAGCACCTCCAGTTGCACCTGTAGAGCCACCTAAGCAGGTCGCGCCTGAGCCTGCCAAGCCTGAGGTAACTATAGCGCCAGAAGTACCTCCGGCACCAGCGGAATCTGCTGCGCCAGAAACACCAAAAACACCAGAACCAGCAAAGCCTGAGCAGGAAAAGAAAGTACCTGCGAAAAAAGTTGTGGTGCCAGAGCCGGTTGTTTCTGAGCCAAGCCTGTTGGATGATATCGATCCAGTCGTCGTTGGTGGCGGTTTGGGCGCCTTACTCCTGCTGGCTGGTGGGTGGTTCTTCCTCCGTAACAAACGCAGGCGCAGTCTGGATGGGTTTGAAAAAGATATCCTGACTTCCGGCGGTCTTAAAGCGAATACTGTATTCGGTAATACGCTAGGCGGCGGCGTGGATGGGGGCGATACTTCATTCCTAGCTGACTTCTCGCAAAGCAGCGGCATGATTGATACACATGATGTCGATCCTATTGCTGAGGCAGAAGTCTATATGGCTTACGGACGCGATGCGCAAGCTGAAGAAATATTAAAAGACGCAATCACTAAAGATCCGCAACGTTATGAGTTGCATCTCAAATTGCTTGAAATGTATGCAGCGCGTAAAGATTCCTCTGCATTTGAGGCGGTTGCCGGCGAATTATATTCAACCTTAGGCTCTGCTGACCCAACATGGGCGAAAGTTGCGGTACTTGGGCGTCAGATTGAGCCAAACAATCCACTATATCAAGTCGACGAAAGTGCTATTGATGCAAGTCCTTTTGCCAGCGATTTAGATGCTAGTGATTTTGGTGCTGCCGAAAAACTTGATGTAGATGAGCTTGCTGTAGAACAATCCGTACCAGAAGATATCGGCGCGATTGAAGACATTACTGCAGAAGAGCCTTTAGAGACAAGTCTGGACTTCTCGCTGGGTGATGACACTGAAGCGACTTCAACTACTGCCTCACCAGAAGAGGAATCACTTGATTTCGACATTGGCGGTGCGTTAGCAACAGAAGGCGCTACTGAACCTGAAGGCCTGATAGACCTCGGTGCAACCGAATCTAAGGACGAAGCGGCAGAATTGGACTTCCAACTTGATTTTCCATCAGATACGCCAGCATCACTCCCTGAAGAGGCAACAGAAGACACGATACAGCTTGATTTATCAGACTTTTCTACCCCAACCAGTGAGTCTGTAGCGTTACCTGACCTTGCAGTAACGGAACCAAAAGAAGCGGCTGCTGAATTTGACGAAATAGCGAGTTTTGATGTGGAGGCGTTGCCGGAGCTTTCTACAGAAAACCCTGCTACAGAAAAACCTGAAGAAGAAATCAGCTTCGATTTTCCTGAAATGCAGGTATCTGAATTGGAGATACCTGAAGTTGATGCACCAAAAGCTTCAGAGTCTCCTAAAGTTTCTGAGCCGATCGTAGCGCCTATCATTGCAGATGAGACGATAGAGCTTTCATTGCCTGAGTTTGATAAGACAACAATCATGCATGCTAGTACAGATAATGAAATCGTTTTTGAATCTAACCCAGCTGATTCAGCCGCATTTGATCTAGACCTAGATGTCGACTTTGGTAGCTTGGAGGCTGAAACAAAAGAGCCTGCTGTGACTCAAGATGTTGTGGCTGAAGATAATAGTTTGCCGGAAATCGATCTATCAGGCATTACGCTGGATCTTGACCCTGCGACATCAGAAGAAGTAGATTCTGTAAGTTCAGAATCCTCCGAGGTTGATACTAAGCTGGATCTAGTAACAGCCTATATGGATATGGGGGATAACGAAGGCGCGCGCGAATTGCTTGAAGAAGTCCTGAAAGAGGGTGGTGAGCAACAGCGTGCACGTGCTGAAGAGATATTAAAAACACTAGGCTAATTTGCACATGTGAGGAAAAAGCCGGATTATTTAGTCCGGCTTTTTTGTTTTATAAGGATGATGTGTTGGTAATAGGGTTCTTTTTGAAATGAGGGTCGTACTTGGCTTGGAGTACGATGGCTCCCAGTTTTGTGGGTGGCAAAGCCAGCCAGCATTCTGCGGAGCGCAGGATGCATTGGAAAAGGCGCTTGCTCTCATGGCAGGTCACGAAATCCGTGTAATCGCCGCAGGCCGTACGGATACTGGCGTGCACGCGCTCTCCCAAATCGTACATTTTGATACTTTGACCGAGCGGCCTATTGATGCTTGGGTGCGAGGTGTCAATGCCAATCTGCCAAAATCCTTGCGTGTATTATGGGCAAAGTTGGTGGATGGCGAGTTTCATGCAAGGTTCGACGCAAAGCGGCGTAGTTATCAATACCTGTTACTTAATCATGCGACCGCACCTGCAGTGATGTCAGGTAAAGTAGGTTGGTTTCATTTGCCTTTGAACGAAATGCTGATGCAAGAGGCGGCAAATTACTTGCTAGGTGAGCATGATTTCAGCGCATTCAGGGCTTCAGATTGTCAGGCAAAGTCACCTATCAGGCATCTCTACCAATCGATGGTAAGCCGTATTGGCGATTATTTGTTGTTCGACTTCTGTGGCAATGCCTTTCTTCATCATCAGGTACGCAATATGGTCGGTGCTTTGATTTATATCGGTAAAGGTAAACATCCGCCAGCCTATATAAAAGAGCTCTTGCAGGCGCGAGACAGGACAAAGTCACCGCCAACCTTTATGCCGGATGGACTTTATCTCACAGGGGTTGAATATGATGTGGCTTGGAATCTGCCCAATACTCAGCGTCATCTGAATCTGCTACCTTAAGTTGATTTATATCGTTATTTTTTTGTGACACTGGCACGTCTTTAAGTTACCCTAAACCCTTTTCGATAAGACATTTTTCCATTGAGAACTCGCGTAAAAATCTGTGGCATCACACGTTCGGAGGATGCCATCGCCGCCATAGAGCAAGGCTGTGATGCTATTGGGCTGGTTTTTTATGACAAGAGCCCTAGGTATGTCAGCATTAAACAAGCCGCTGCGATTGCTGCCGATATTCCTGCATTCATCTCTGTTGTCGGGCTTTTTGTTGATGCCAGTGTGGAGGAGATTCGCGCTGTCAGCTCAGTGTTGAGGCTTGATCTGCTGCAATTGCATGGCGATGAGACGCCTGCTGAGTGTAGGCAATATGGATTGCCTTACATGAAAGCGATTCGCGTCAAGCCTAGTACAAATTTGGTACAATGTGCAGCTGATTACAGCGATGCCAAAGCGTTACTGTTAGACACATACGCAGAAGGTGTCCCTGGCGGGACTGGTCAGGTTTTTGATTGGAAAATCATCCCGGCTAATCTAGCTAAACCCATCGTGCTTGCTGGCGGCTTGAATGCAGATAATGTTGAAATGGCGATCAGGCAAGTCAAACCATATGCAGTTGATGTAAGCGGTGGGGTAGAGATAACAAAAGGAATCAAGGATGCGGCGAAGATAGCCGCATTCATGCGAGGAGTAAACAATGCAGTTATATGACATGCCGGATGACAGCGGCCACTTTGGCCCTTATGGTGGTATTTTTGTTGCCGAGACATTGATTGAAGCACTGGAAGAGTTACGCGTCATGTACGAGCGTTATCGCCATGACCCTGAATTTCTCGCTGAATTTGCGCATGATCTTAAATATTTCGTTGGCCGCCCAAGTCCAATCTACTATGCCAAGCGCTGGTCAGAGAGAGTCGGTGGCGCCCGTATTTATTTAAAACGTGAAGACCTCAACCACACTGGGGCGCATAAGGTAAATAATACAGTAGGTCAGGCATTGCTGGCCAAGCGCATGGGTAAGCCACGTATCATCGCGGAAACAGGCGCTGGTCAACATGGTGTTGCCACAGCCACGATCGCTGCGCGTATGGGGCTTGAATGTGTGGTCTATATGGGCTCCGAAGATGTGAAGCGCCAAGCACCGAATGTGTATCGCATGAAGCTTTTAGGTGCTACTGTTGTTCCTGTCGAGAGTGGCTCAAAAACGCTTAAAGATGCGCTGAATGAAGCGATGCGTGATTGGGTCACCAATATTGAGAATACGTTTTACATTATTGGCACAGTAGCTGGCCCGCACCCATATCCGATGATGGTACGTGATTTTCAAGCAGTCATTGGCGTTGAAGCCAAGCAGCAGATGCAAGAGATGCTTGGTAGGCAGCCGGATGCAGTCGTCGCATGTGTCGGTGGTGGTTCTAACGCCATGGGTATTTTCTACCCATACATCGATAATCCAGATGTACGTTTGATCGGTGTTGAGGCTGCTGGTTATGGCATGGAAACTGGTAAGCATGCTGCTCCTCTGACCGCAAATAGCTCGGTGGGCGTGCTGCATGGCAATCGTACTTATTTGATGCAGGATGCTGATGGACAGATCATTGAGACACACTCCATCTCCGCGGGTCTTGATTATCCAGGGGTGGGGCCCGAACATGCATGGTTGAAAGATATCAAGCGTGCCGAGTATGTAGCCATTACTGACGATGAGGCGATGGAGGCTTTTCATAGCTTGTGTCGTACAGAAGGGATTATTCCTGCACTTGAGTCTAGCCATGCATTGGCTTATGCCGAAAAGCTTGCAGCCACCATGTCACCTGACCAAGTCGTATTAGTGAACCTTTCTGGCCGTGGTGATAAAGATATTAATACGGTCGCAAAACTTTCTGGCATCACTCTTTAAAAATTAAAAGCCTTAAAACTCATGTCACGTATAAAAACAACGTTTGCTCAATTGAAGCAAGCAGGTAAGAAAGCACTGATTCCATACATTACTGCCGGTGACCCACATCCAAAGCTGACCGTGGAACTGATGCATGCAATGGTTGCTTCTGGCGCTAATATCCTTGAGCTTGGTGTGCCATTCTCGGACCCGATGGCAGATGGCCCTGTGATTCAACGTGCGAGCGAGCGAGCATTGGTACACCATGTGGGTTTGCATCATGTTTTGGATATGGTGAAAGAGTTTCGCTTAAAAGATAACCTTACGCCTGTTGTGCTCATGGGTTATGCGAACCCAATCGAGGCGATGGGTATTGAGAATTTCGCTGATAAGGCAAAAGGATCGGGCGTTGATGGAGTGTTAACCGTCGATTATCCACCAGAAGAGTGTACTGAGTTCGTCGGCCTTTTGAAGGCACGTGATATTGACCCCATTTTTCTCTTGTCACCGACCACCGAGCTTTCACGTATCGAGACCATTGTCAGCAAGGCCAATGGTTTTGTGTATTATGTCTCGCTTAAAGGGGTGACTGGTGCTGGTCATTTAGATATAGAAGACGTGGCAAATAAGGTCAGTGCTATTCGTACTAAAACCGATCTGCCTATCGGCGTAGGTTTCGGTGTGCGCGATGCGGCAACGGCTAAACTGATTAGTAATATTGGCGATGCTGTTGTTGTTGGCAGCCGGATGGTACAAGAGATGGAACAATCAACTGAACAAAATATCGTCGCCAATCTGAGTGCGCTCGTCGCAGAATTACGCGCTGCAATCGATGCTTGAAATAGATGCACGCTTAAAGAGTTTGTATAAAGGATTACATTATGAGTAGCTGGTTACAGAAACTTCTTCCACCTAAAATCAATCGTAACGATGGCGCTGCTGGCCGAAAGACCGTGCCTGAAGGCCTCTGGAGTAAATGCCCTTCATGCGAAGCTGTGTTGTATCGTACTGATTTGGAAAGTAATTCCGAAGTATGTCCTAAATGTAATTATCACAATCGCATTTCCGCAAGAGCCCGTCTGAACATGCTTTTGGATGAAGAAGGGCGTTTTGAAATCGGCGCTGAAGTGCAGCCTATTGATCCTTTGAAATTCAAGGATAGCAAACGTTATGCAGACCGCTTGAAATCTTCGCAGTCTGATGTCGGTGAGACGGATTCGCTGATCGTGATGCAAGGTAGCATCAAGACCTTGCCTGTCGTCATTGCAGCATTTGAGTTCAAGTTCATGGGTGGTTCCATGGGCTCAGTGGTCGGCGAGCGTTTTGTGCGTGGCGTGATGGCAGCCATTGAGCAGAAATCCCCATTTATATGTGTTGCCGCCAGTGGCGGTGCACGTATGCAAGAGGGCTTGTTCTCGCTGATGCAAATGGCAAAGACCAGTGCTGCATTGACTGCCTTAAGCAATGCGGGCTTGCCTTATATTTCTGTACTTACAGACCCGACAATGGGCGGTGTGTCAGCCAGCTTTGCGATGTTGGGCGATGTGATTGTTGCCGAGCCGCAAGCGCTGATTGGTTTTGCTGGCCCACGCGTGATTGAGCAAACGGTGCGTGAAACGCTGCCAGAAGGTTTCCAACGCTCTGAGTTCTTATTGGAACATGGCGCTGTCGATATCATCGTTGATCGTCGCGAAATGCGTGATCGATTTGTGACTATCCTGACCAGTTTGATGAATAAGCCCGCGATTTCCTAGATACACTTTATTTAGCACACCTTACACAGTGACAACTCCCTCGAAGCTGCCAAATGGCTTGGCAGCTTGGCTTGAATATATTGAAGCGTTGCACCCCAAGTCTATTGCGATGGGGTTGGGGCGCGTGAATGAAGTTAAACAGCGCCTTCACCTCGATACTATTTTCCCTGTCATCATTGTGGCTGGCACCAATGGCAAAGGCTCAACCTGTGCCATGTTAGAGCGTATCTACCATGAGGCTGGGTATCGTGTTGGCTGTTATGCGTCCCCCCATTTGTTACGATATAACGAGAGAGTGCGTGTTGCTTGCCAAGAGGTGAGCGATGATGACTTATGCAATGCTTTTGCTGCTGTAGAGCACGCTCGCCAAGCTGTTGCACTCACTTATTTTGAATTTGGTACATTAGCTGCATTCTGGCATTTTGCGCATGCAGGGCTCGATGTCGCTGTGTTAGAAGTGGGGCTGGGTGGTCGATTGGATGCTGTGAATGTGTTTGATCCTGCATGCAGTATCGTGACCAGTATCGATATGGATCACATGGATTTCCTTGGTAATACGCGTGAGCATATCGGCTACGAAAAAGCCGGAGTTTTCAGGTCCAACGTGCCTGCTATTTGTGGAGATATGAATCCCCCCGCTTCTTTGCTGAGTCACGCTTCTCAGATTCATGCTGATTTAAGGTTGATTGGACGTGACTTCTCGTTTAAGGCTCAGCCGCAATCATGGCGCTATATTGCTGACGGTACAATAGCAGATAGCGATCTGCCATTTCCCGCATTGGTTGGAGATTTCCAGTTGATGAATGCATCTGCCGTAATGGCCGCTATTGATGTGCTTCAGCCTCAGCTTCCTGTGAATATCGATCATATTACTCAAGGTCTAAATAACGTCTCCCTTTCCGGGCGCTTTCAAAAGATCGCTGAAACCCCAGAGGTCTTATTAGACGTTGCGCATAACCCTCATGCTGCAAGAGCGCTCGCGGGAAACTTGGCTTCTTCAACATGCGAGGGGCAGACGATCGCTATTTTTGCGATGTTGGCCGATAAAGATATACCGGGCGTAGTAGCTGAGGTGGTCGAGCACATAGACTGTTGGTATGTGGCGGATATCGATAATGTGAGAGGTGCTAAAGCCGTGCAGCTTGACGAGATCATCATGCAGATATCACCTGATGCTAAAGTAAAAAAATTCACCAGTGTCAATTCAGCTTATCAGCAAGCCTGTTTAGATGTCGCTGAAAATGATAGAATTATCGTATGCGGTTCATTCTTCACTGTGGCCGATGTAATGAAGGCCTCACCCGCGATTTACTCCGAACACTAGGATTCGAAATGCCGCCAGACAATTTGAACGAGCAGGAACTTCAATTTAAAAAACGTGCCCGTAGGCGATTGGTCGGCGCGATAGCCTTGGTGTTACTGATGATTACCGTGCTGCCTATGGTGCTGGATGATCGTTCGAGTAAGATGCCACAGCAAGATATCGCGATTAGTATCCCTAGCCAAGATGGCGCGGAGTTTACCTCCAAGATTGTACCCCTTACCCCAGACACAACAGCGCAAGAAGAAATTTCTGACCTAGAATCATCAGTGCCACTAGAGTCCACAGATGCGCCTGAAGTGGCAAGCCCTGCACCAGTTGAGCCGCCAAAACCAGAGCTTGCTGAAGTCAAAAAACCTGAAGTACCGACCCCTGCACCCGTTGCTAAACCTGAGGCACCTAAACCAACCCCTGCACCTGTTAAGAAAGAAACAGTAGTTGCAAAACCTCCTGTAGAAAAAGATGCAGCTGTAAAAGCCGTTAAAGAGGCTGGTGTTGCCAAAGGTGATGTTTTTTCTGTGCAGATTGGTGTGTTTTCAGACCCTGCGAATGTGAAACAGCTACAGCAAAAGCTAGCGACACAGAGCCTTAAGTCCTACACAGAAAAATTGCCTACTGCCAGCGGTGAAAAGATCAGGTTGCGTGCGGGCCCATTCTCCAGCAGGGTGGATGCTGAAAAAGCGCTCGCTAAAGCTAAGGATGTAGGATTGGTCGGCATGATCGTCACGAATAAGTAAAGTTTTAACATACACTTGATATGACAACGTTCGACTACGCGGTATTGGCGATTATAGGGTTGTCTATATTATTGAGCATGATGCGCGGTTTTGTACGTGAGGTATTGGCTTTAGCTAGTTGGGCGGTGGCTTTTTTTGTTGCGAAAATATATACCTTGCAATTGGCACCTTTGCTCCCATCTACAATACCAAGTGATGCATTAAAGTTTTTGGCAGCTTTTATTATTTTGTTTTTAGCCACCTTGCTTATTTGTAGTTTATTGGCGATTGCACTATCGCAGATATTCAAAAAAGCAGGGTTGGATTGGGTGGACCGCTTGCTAGGCGCACTATTTGGCGCAGCACGTGGATTAATGATTATTGGTGTATTGGTGTTTCTGGCAGGGCTGACTGATATGCCGAAAGATGCGCGCTGGCGTAATGCCATGTTTAGTGCGCCCTTGGAGGCGATGGTGAATAGTATTTTGCCATGGTTTCCTGAGGACATTGCCAAGCACATTAAATACGACTAAATTAAGCATTAAACTTAATTGATTGAACAAAGTCGTAGTTTGACTCACAGGTTTTAGTTATTAGGATACTCACCTCATGTGTGGAATCATCGGCATCGTTGGCAAGAACCCGGTCAATCAATTCCTCTACGATGGATTGCTTGTACTTCAGCATCGTGGACAAGATGCCGCAGGTATCGTCACCTGTGACGGGGGGACGTTCTTCATGCACAAGAATAACGGTTTGGTGCAGGATGTCTTCCAAACACGTCATATGCGTAGCCTGCAAGGCAATGCCGGTATCGCACATGTTCGCTATCCGACAGCTGGCTCATCTTCTGCCGCTGAAGCGCAACCGTTTTACGTAAATTCCCCATTTGGTATCGTGCTTGGTCATAACGGTAACTTGACCAATTCAGCACAATTAAAACAAGAGATGTTCCGTCAGGATCTGCGTCATATCAATACTAGCTCTGACTCTGAAGTGCTGTTGAATGTGCTGGCGCATGAGATCGAACAAACAGCGCATAGCGCAGTGCTTGATACCGATATGATCTTTGAGGCCGTTGCTGGCGTGCACAATCGCTGTAAAGGCGCATATGCCGTAGTGGCAATGGTCGCTAATTTCGGTTTGCTGGCTTTCCGTGATCCTAACGGTATTCGCCCTTTAGTCATTGGTAAACATGAAACAGAAAAAGGCACTGAGTACATTGTGGCCTCAGAGAGTGTGGCGCTTGATGTGCTTGGGTTTAAACTGATTCGCGACGTAGAGCCTGGCGAAGCCATTTTTATCGATATGGATGGTAATTTCTTCTCCCGGCAATGTGCTGAGAATGCCAAGCTTTCATCCTGTATCTTTGAATATGTTTATCTTGCGCGCCCAGACTCAGTAATCGATGGCGTTTCTGTTTATCAGACGCGTCTGCATATGGGTGAGAGTCTCGCCAAGAAAATTGCTGAAGAATGGTCACATCTAAAAATCGATGTGGTCATCCCGATCCCTGATACAAGCCGCCCGAGCGCGCTGGAGTTGGCGAATAAGCTTAACCTGACTTATCGTGAAGGTTTCATCAAGAATCGTTATATTGGTCGCACTTTTATTATGCCTGGCCAAGCATTACGTAAGAAATCTGTACGTCAAAAACTGAATCCAATCGGGATGGAGTTCAAGGGTAAAAATGTATTGCTCGTTGATGACTCCATTGTCCGCGGTACTACATCCAAGCAGATCGTTCAAATGGCGCGCGATGCGGGCGCCAATAAAGTATTCTTTGCCTCAGCTGCGCCGCCTGTCAGGTTCCCTAATGTTTACGGTATCGATATGCCGACACGCGATGAGTTGCTTGCAACTGGACGTACGGATGAAGAAATCTGTGCCGAAATTGGTGCTGATGCATTGATCTATCAGGATCTTGATGCATTAGTACATGCTGTCCAGCTAAGTAATCCTAATATCAAGTCGTTTGATTGTTCCTGTTTCGATGGGCACTACGTGACAGGAGATATCGATGAGATTTATTTGAATAATATCGAGTCTTCACGCGGTGATAAAGCAGGGTTGAAGAAACCAATTAATTCCAGCACACAACTGGATCTTAACCTAGTGACGATCAAGGAACATGAAGAGGAGGCTGCTTAGCTTAGTAAGCGAGAGTGGTTGACCAAATGGTTTTGCAGGACTAACATTTGATTGCGCCGATTTGAGATTATTTAGGTAACTCAGCTTGCGGGCGCTTAATAAATTCAGCTAAAGCGAGTAATTAAACCCGTTTTAGCTTAGCTAACGCGGGTTTTTTTATGCCCATTTTGTAGGGAAGATTGGAATTATATTATGACGAATGAGTGGCAGGCAGAAACGCTGGCAGTACGTGCCGGCAGTGAGCATACGGCTTTTGGAGAGAACTCCGAGGCGATGTTTTTGACATCCAGCTTTGTATTCGAGAACGCAGCGCAGGCGGCGGCCCGTTTTGGCGGACAAGAGCCGGGCAATATCTATTCTCGCTTCACGAATCCAACTGTGACCATGTTCCAGAATAAGCTGGCGGCGCTAGAGGGTGCTGAGTCTTGCGTCGCGACTTCTTCTGGTATGGCTGCCATTCTTGCCGCAGTGATGGGTGTGTGCTCTGCGGGCGATCACGTTGTTGCCTCACGTAGTATCTTTGGCACTTCTGTGCAGCTCTTCGGCAATATCCTTAAACGTTGGGGCTTGGAGACCACGTTTGTCTCATTGACTGATCCTGATGAGTGGAAAGCGGCGATTCAGCCGAATACCAAACTATTTTTTGTCGAAACACCGTCTAACCCGCTGACTGAGGTTTGCGATATTCCAGCACTTGCGACGATTGCACATGAGGCAGGCGTATTGCTGGCGGTTGATAATTGCTTCTGCACACCAGCGTTGCAAAAGCCTTTAGCACTCGGGGCTGATATCGTGATTCATTCTGCGACTAAATACATTGACGGCCAAGGACGTTGTCTTGGTGGTGCTGTATTGGGTAAAAAAGACGTGTTGGAACCTGTCTATGGTTTCTTGCGTACAGCAGGCCCAACCATGAGCGCATTCAATGCATGGGTTTTCCTGAAAGGGCTTGAGACTTTACATGTGCGTATGGAAGCGCATGCGCGTAATGCCTTGGAACTTGCGCAGTGGCTCGAAGCGCAATCAGGGGTTGCCCGCGTTTATTACCCTGGTTTGCCATCACATCCACAGCATCAACTAGCGATGAAGCAGCAAAAATATGGTGGAGCTATCGTTTCATTTGATGTCAAAGGCGGCCAAGAGGCTGCATGGCGCTTGATTGATGCAACCAAGCTGATTTCGATCACAGCGAATCTTGGGGATGCTAAAAGTACGATCACGCACCCTGCGACAACAACACATAGCCGTGTAACACCCGAGGCACGTGTGGCATCAGGAATTGGAGATGGTTTAGTCCGCATTGCTGTCGGTTTGGAGCACGTGGATGACTTGAAGGCTGATTTAGCTTTGCTGCGTTAACTATAGCGGGTAACATGCTTTGCACTTTTCGCTTTTTTACGAGTCGAAATAAATACTAGGCTTGAGTTTTTTAATATACAAAAAAGGAGAAATATCCATGAGTTTAAAAGATGCATATGTTGAGAAATTAAAAGCCCAGCTTGATGAGTGGTCTGCTGATATTGATGTGTTGGAAGCACGTGCGCGTCAAGTAGAAGCTGATCTGCGCATCAAGTATGAGAGTCAGGTCGAGACATTAAAGCTTAAGCGTGAAGAGGCGAAATTAAAGCTTGCTGAAGTACAGGAATCCGCTGGTGACGCATGGCAGGAACTTAAAAAGGGCGGTGATGAAGCTTGGGATGCAATTAAGAAAAGCTTTGAAGAAGCGCGCAAGAAATTCAAAGAGTAATTTGCTCGGCTGATAATAATCTTATAAATTGATTGGAGGAGATATATGAAGACATCTGTGATTGTTGGAGTATTACTGATTGCCCTTGGTGCAGCAGGCTTTGTATATAAAAGCTTTAGCTATAAATCTGAAGAGACTGTTGCGCAAATCGGCCCATTAAAAGCTACGGCAGAAACTGAAAAGAATATCGCTATTCCTGACGTGTTATCGATTATTTCTATCATCGCGGGCGTGCTGGTTATCGCTATCGGCAGTAGAAGTAAATAACTTTTTTAAGCTGTCAAAATAAAAATGGGGCAATATGCCCCGTTTTTATTTATCTCTTAGACCTTGTTACAGGCTAGTGGCATTAGCCGCCAAATACTTGGCAACGCCTTCTGGTGTTGCATCCATACCGGCTTTACCTTTTTTCCAACCCGCTGGGCAAACTTCACCGTGCTCTTCAAAGAATTGCAGAGCATCAACGATACGCAAGGTCTCATCAATGTCGCGGCCTAGTGGTAGGTCGTTGATCACTTGGTTAACGACTACGCCATCTTTGTTGATCAGGAATGTGCCGCGATATGCAACGCCACCATCTGCTTCAACATCGTATGCCTTTGCGATCTCGTGCTTGATGTCAGCAACCATCGGGTAGCCAACTTTGCCGATACCGCCTTTTTCTACTGGTGTGTTCTTCCATGCCAGATGGGTAAAGTGTGAATCGATTGACACGCCAATCACTTGAACGCCGCGATTTTTGAACTCTTCCAGACGATGGTCGAATGCGATTAGTTCAGATGGGCATACGAAAGTGAAATCTAGTGGCCAGAAGAAAATAACCGCTGGCTTGCCTTTGATATATGCAGCAAGATTAAAATCTTCCTTGATTGAGTTGTCGCCCAACACCGCGGCAGCAGTGAAGTCTGGAGCTGGTTTGCCTACTAATACAGCCATGTGAATCTCCTTTTATATTATGGTGATAACTAGAACCTCAATAGAGTAAATCAACATAAATGAAAATTCTAATTAATTTTTACAATAAGTACGATTTATTATCGCTATGAATATTTTTGGCCTGATTCACCGTACATTTTTTAGCTAAAAAGCAGGCATGATTTGAGACGCTTATCGTGCTAGAATCCTAGACTTTAAGCCATTTACAGCCAACATAAAAATATGGAACAGTTCGCTAAAGAAACCCTTCCTATCAGTCTTGAAGATGAGATGCGCCGTTCGTACCTCGATTACGCGATGAGTGTGATTGTTGGTCGTGCGTTACCTGATGTAAGAGACGGTCTGAAACCAGTTCACAGGCGTGTGCTTTTTGCCATGCATGAGTTAAGTAATGACTGGAACAAGCCTTATAAAAAGTCTGCCCGTATCGTCGGTGACGTGATCGGTAAATACCATCCGCATGGTGATACCGCAGTTTATGACACGATTGTTCGTATGGCGCAGGATTTCTCACTGCGCTATATGCTGGTCGATGGACAAGGTAACTTCGGTTCTGTCGATGGCGATAATGCAGCGGCGATGCGTTATACCGAAATCCGCATGGCGAAGATTGCACACGAGCTGCTTGCCGATATCGACAAAGAGACGGTAGATTTTGGCCCGAACTATGATGGCTCTGAGCATGAGCCGCTTATCATGCCAGCCCGTATTCCTAATCTATTGATCAACGGCTCTTCCGGTATCGCGGTTGGTATGGCGACCAATATCCCGCCACACAACTTGAATGAAGTGATTGATGGCTGTTTGGCGTTACTGCAAAACTCTGAAATCACAATAGATGAGCTGATCGAGATCATTCCGGCACCGGATTTTCCAACTGCAGGCATCATCTACGGCACTGTAGGTGTTAAAGAAGGCTATCGTACAGGTCGTGGGCGCGTCGTGATGCGTGGCCGTACCCATGTCGAGGACATGGAAAAAGGCAATCGTCAGGCGTTGATCGTCGATGAGTTGCCTTACCAGGTAAATAAAAAGACTTTCGTCGAAAAAATTGCTGAACTGGTCAATGAAAAGAAGATCGAGGGCATCTCTGATCTACGTGATGAGTCTGATAAATCAGGCATGCGCGTTGTAATCGAGCTGAAGCGAGGTGAAGTACCAGAAGTCATTCTGAATAACCTGTATAAACAAACGCAGTTGCAAGATACATTCGGCATGAACATGGTGGCCTTGCTGGATGGCCAGCCACGTCTTCTAAATCTTAAGCAGATGCTGGAAGCTTTCTTACGCCATCGCCGTGAGGTGATTACACGCCGTACGGTGTTCGAGTTACGTAAAGCGCGTGAGCGTGGGCATGTCTTGGAAGGTTTGGCAGTCGCTTTGGCGAACGTTGATGAGATGATCGCTTTGATCAAAGCTGCGCCAACGCCACCAGAAGCTAAACGCGAATTGATGGCTAAGGTATGGAAATCGCCCGTCGTTGAAGAGATGCTTAAACGCGCAGCGATGGAAGCCTCTCGCCCTGAAGGTTTGTCTGTAGATTTTGGCCTAACCCCAAATGGTTATAGGCTGTCTGATGTTCAGGCGCAAGAAATTCTGCAAATGCGTCTGCAACGCTTGACTGGTCTTGAGCAAGATAAGATCGTCAACGAATACAAAGATGTCATGGATGTCATCGCTGATTTGCTGGATATTCTAGCCAAAGCTGAGCGTGTGACGCAGATGATTACTGAGGAGTTGGCAACCATACGCCAGCAATTTGGCGATAAGCGCCGCAGTGAGATTATCCATCATGCGCAGGATCTATCTTTAGAAGATCTGATCACACCGCAAGATGTGGTGGTGACGCTTTCTCATACTGGCTATGTTAAGTCTCAGCCATTGGAAGAGTATCGTGCGCAACGTCGTGGTGGCCGCGGTAAACAAGCTGCTGCAACTAAAGAAGATGATTTTATCGATAAGATGTTCGTGGCGAATACCCATGATTACATCCTTTGCTTCTCAAGCCGTGGGCGTGTCTACTGGTTGAAAGTCTATGAAGTGCCGCAAGGCAGCCGGATCAGCCGTGGTAAACCAATCGTAAATCTGTTCCCGCTCGAAGAAGGCGAGAAGATAAATGCTATCCTGCCAGTGAAAGAGTTCGATGAAAATCGGTACATCTTCATGGCAACCGCTGAAGGTACTGTGAAGAAGACCTCATTGATTGAGTTCTCTAACCCACGTAAGTCAGGCATCATCGCGATCAACCTGGATGACGGCGATTACCTGATCGGTGCGGAAGTGACCAATGGCGCTAACGATATCGTGCTGGTTTCAAATGGCGGTAAAGCGGTCTGGTTCGATGAAGAAGATGTACGTGGTATGGGGCGTAACACCCGCGGTGTGCGTGGCATGAAACTGCAAGCTAAACAGCAAGTGATCTCATTGTTGATTGCAGAAGATGATAAGCAGACTGTTCTGGTTGCGACTGAAAATGGCTATGGCAAACGTACTGTGCTTGCTGATTTCCGTCATTCAGGTCGTGGCACGCAGGGTGTGAAAGCGATTGCGACAAGTGAACGTAACGGTGTTGTGGTCGGTGCGAGGTTGGTTGGTGATGATGACGAAATCATGCTGATCACCACTGGTGGTGTCCTCATCCGTACGCGCGTGAAAGAAATTCGCGAATTAGGTCGCGCTACACAAGGCGTGACACTGATTAACCTAGGCGCAGGCGAGAAGCTCTCAGGATTGGAAAAAGTCGTCGAGACAGACGACGAAGAGGAATAAACAGGTCTGTTATGACGAAGATATATAATTTTGCTGCCGGTCCTGCGGTATTGCCGCAGGAGGTACTTGCTCAAGCGCGTGAAGAAATGATGGATTGGCATGGCTCCGGGATGTCCATCATGGAGATGAGTCATCGGGGTAAGGAATTCATGTCAGTTGCTGCCGAAGCCGAAGCAGATTTGCGTGAATTATTGGCTATCCCTGCAAATTACAAGGTGTTGTTTCTACAGGGCGGTGCGCATGCACAGTTCTCAATGGTTCCTATGAACATATTGCGCGGGAAAACCACAGCGGATTATCTTGATACAGGTATCTGGTCACAAAAAGCGATCGCTGAGGCTAACCGTTATTGCAAAGTCAATGTTGTGGCCTCTTCAGCAGACCGAAACTTTACTTATGTGCCAGCACAAAGCGCGTGGCAACTTAATAAAAATGCCGCTTATGTACATTACACCTCCAATGAGACGATTGGTGGGGTAGAGATATTCTGGACGCCGGAAACTGGTAATGTGCCTTTAGTTGGTGATATGTCTTCGCATATCCTTTCGCGGCCTATCGATGTGAGTAAGTACGGCATCATCTATGCCGGCGCACAAAAGAATATCGGGCCTGCTGGCCTGACTATCGTAATCGTACGGGATGACCTGATCGGCAAAACCTTGCCGGGCACACCAACGATGTTTGATTACAAGATACATGCTGATAACGAGTCCATGTACAACACACCACCGACTTATAGCATCTATATGGCAGGGCTTGTTTTTAAATGGCTAAAAGCAAAAGGTGGTTTGGCAGAAATGGAGAAAACCAATATTGCCAAGGCGGGTTTGTTATATGATTATCTCGATAGCTCGGACTTTTACCATTCGCCTGTCGCAGTAGAAAATCGTTCGCGCATGAATGTGCCTTTTACATTAAATGACAGCGCGCTGGATCAGTCATTTCTGACTGCGGCGCAGCAAAATGGCCTGTTGCAGCTAAAAGGCCATAAGCTTGTGGGCGGTATGCGCGCCTCGATTTATAATGCAATGCCAATAGAAGGGGTGCAGGCACTATTGGCGTTTATGAACGATTTTGAGAAAAGTCATTAACGGATCAGGCGAATACGTTAAATCTATATGAGCGACACTCTAAAACAACACCGTGACCAGATCGATGCGATCGATGAGCAACTTTTAAAGTTGATCAACCAGCGTGCGCAGCTTGCAAGAGAGATTGGCAATCTTAAACATGGTGGCCCGATCTATCGTCCTGAACGTGAGGCACAAGTGCTTAGGCGCTTGGTTGAGGTTAATGATGGCCCTTTGTCTGCTGAAGCAGTTACAGCTATTTTTCGGTCGGTGATGTCTAATTGCCGTGCGCTTGAAAAAGAACTTTCTGTCGCATTCCTGGGGCCTCTTGGTACTTTTAGCGAAGAGGCGGCCAATAAGCAATTTGGCGGTTTATCTGCACCAATTCAATGTAGCTCTATCGACGAAGTCTTCCGCATGGTGGAGTCCTCGCGGGTCGATTACGGTGTTGTGCCCGTTGAGAATTCGACTGAAGGCGCTGTTGGGCGTACGCTTGATCTGCTAATGGCAACAGGTTTGCATATTTGCGGCGAGATCACGTTACCGGTACATCATAATCTGCTGAGTAAGAAAAATGATAAGAGTGAAGTTCGTAAAGTCTACTCTCATGCACAGTCACTTGCCCAATGCCACGAGTGGCTAAACCAGAACCTGCCTGATGTCGAACGGCAGGCTGTTGCCAGCAACGCAGAAGCAGCACGCTTGGCTACAGAAGAGCCCGGTGCTGCAGCGATAGCCAGTAAACGTGCTGCAGAGTTGTTCGAGCTGAATCTGCTTGCTGAGAGCATTGAAGATGACCCTAAAAATACGACACGCTTCCTCGTATTGGCAAATCATGAGGTAGCTGCTTCCGGGAAAGATAAAACCTCATTAGTTATCGCTACAAAGAATATCCCTGGCGCTGTTGTTGACTTGCTGAAACCCTTGGCTGAACACAAAGTCAGTATGAGCAAACTAGAATCACGCCCATCAAAGACGGGCATGTGGGAATATGTGTTTTTTGTGGATATTGAAGGACATCATCAGGAAGCACATGTCAAAAATGCGCTCATTGAGCTAGAAAAACGTGCATCCTTACTAAAAATACTTGGTTCTTATCCAGTTGCAGTTATATGATGTAACTGTCTGTTTTTTTATTGTGTCATTGGCGGAATTATTCATGTAGTTTGATATGGCAATCAGTCACGAGTTACTACGATTAGCTGCTTTAGATAAGTGGACGCTTAACTTTAAGGATAAGCGGCTCGAGACTTTTTACCGGCAATACGCACTTCCCAATCTGCGGCGACAAGCCCGCGTTGCTTTACTGTTAGGGGCCATTCTGTATGGCTCTTACGGTTTCCTTGATTTCCTCTTCGTTAGTCCTAATTCTGTTGTTGAGGTTTGGTATATCCGTACCATGGTACTCACTGTTGCTTTTGCAGTTTTGGCACTTACCTATACCAAACGATTTGCACGATATAACCAGATATTTCTGGCATTGTCTGGCATCGCTGGCGGTTTAGGTTTATTAGCCAAGATGTTTTTATTGCCCAACTTTGTCATTGCTTATTTGTATACGGGGTTAATACTCATCACATTCTGGTGTCATTATTTATCTGGCCTACGGTTTATCAATGCCAGTATTGTGGGATCGATTATCTTTGTGATATTCAATTACCTGTTCTTTGGGGAGCGGAATCTGCCAAGGGCATCGATTGTCATCTATGATTTTTTCATGATAGGCGCGAATATTATCGGTGGGTTTGCCAGTTATATCGGTGAAAAACAGCATCGTATATTATTTCTGCGGGAGAAAGAGCTCGATAAAGAGCGGCGTTTACAGCACGAGCGCGCCTTGCATGACCGCCTGACTGGCTTACCGAATCGAGAGCTCTTACATGACCGCATCTCGCAGTCTATCAATTACTCCTTACGTAATGACGAGGTATGTGCAGGTTTATTCCTTGACTTAGATAAATTCAAGCCAATCAATGATATACATGGGCATGCGATAGGTGATCTGGTGTTGCAGGAAGTCGCACGCAGGTTGAAATACGCGATGCGCGAAGCTGATACGATCTCTCGCTTAGGCGGCGACGAATTCTTCGTATTGGCTAAGAATATACAAAGCGAAAGTGCGGCAGACAAGCTGGCTAAGAAGATCAAGCAGCAGCTGGATAAGCCTATCCGTATTCCTAACGGGCCTCTGATTGATGATCTTTCTGTGAGTATTGGTATCTGTATGTTCCCTTATAAAGAGGCGACTGCAATTGATGTTGTGCGGCGTGCAGATCATGCGATGTATGAGGTGAAGCGCGCATCGAAAGCAGCGAAAGGTGAGCCAGTTTCAAGAGATTGATGTCGTGATAAAATGATTCAAAGTAGATACCAAGCGGCGTGAGCCGCTTTTTGTTTTGTTAGATAATGCTGAAAAAAGAGATGATCTTGACCAATCTATGTGACCTTGCACCTTCCTACGTTCGTTCGATAGCACCATATCAACCGGGTAAGCCAATCTCCGAGCTCGCCCGTGAAATGGGTTTGGCGCCGGAACAAATCGTGAAATTGGCCTCAAATGAGAACCCGCTAGGTGTGGGGCCGAAAGCACAAGAGGCGATGCACGAAGCATTGGTAGATATTGCAAGGTATCCTGATGGTAATAGCTTTGCCCTGCGGGATGCGGTATGTCAGCGATTTTCGGTGAATCCGGGGCAGTTGGTTTTTGGTAATGGCTCGAATGATATATTAGAGCTCGCCGCACGTGCATTTTTGGCACCGGGTGATGAAGCTGTTTATTCACAACATGCATTTGCAGTCTATGCGCTTGTCACACAAGCAGTAGGCGCTAAAGGCGTGGTAGTGCCAGCAAAAGATTATGGTCATGACCTTGATGCCATTTTTTCTGCAGTGAATGCAAAGACCAAGATCGTATTTATCGCTAATCCTAATAATCCGACTGGCACTTGGACCGCAAAAGATACATTACTGACATTCTTGCGCAAATTACCTAAGCAAGTGCTTGTGGTGTTGGATGAAGCTTACGATGAATATCTTTCTGATGCGCATAAATCAGAGGCGATCACATGGCTGGCAGAGTTTGATAACCTAATTATCTCCCGTACTTTTTCTAAGGCGTATGGCTTAGCCGGTCTGCGCATTGGGTTTGGTATGGCGTCCGCCGATGTTGCAGGCATCATGAATCGCGTCAGACAGCCTTTCAATGTGAATAGCGTTGCACAAGCTGCCGCTGCGGCTTCTTTATTCGATGACGATTTTGTAGAGAGAAGCCGTGCATTGAATAATGCCGGCATGTTGCAGATCACCCGCGGGTTGGAGGCGTTGGGGCTAGATTACATTCCATCGTTCGGTAACTTTGTCAGTTTTCGTGTAGCGCATGCACCTTCTGTATATCAACGCTTGCTTGAACATGGCGTTATCGTTCGCCCAATTGCAGCCTATGAAATGCCAGAATATTTACGCGTGAGCATTGGCCTTTATGATGAGAATGCACGTTTCCTGGATGCGTTAAAAGATATCATTCAAAAATCATAAGTCAATTGCAGGCTAACAATATCTAATTTGGTGTTGTAAGTACCTATGAGATGTCCATTTTGAGGGTTTTGATCATCATCAACTTTACTTTCCTTGATGAAGAAATGGGCATAGCCGATGTCGAGCTTGGTTGATTCAGAAATTTTGTAATTCGCGCCAATGGTCAACCATTTTCTATCATTATCAGGAATACGCGCAGTTCTGGCGTTATCATCCTTTAATGTGGACTCATCGTAAGCTGCGCCTATGCGTAGCTTAATATTCGGGTTGTATTGGTAATTGGCGCCGATTGAATAGCGCATGGTGTTTTGCCAGTTTTGTGGCGCTGAGAACAGTATGCCCCCATTATCACGTTGCACTGTGAGATCCTTGAATCTGCTCCATCGAGTCCAGGTGATATCTGTTAATAAATCCCATTTTTCTGCAATATGATCCATGCTACTTAACATAATACTTTCCGGCAGAGTGATATCTGCTGAGCCTTTACTATCAGGTGCTACCACCGCAGGAATGCCTGTAGGGCGTGAAAAGGTGATATCTCCTTTAAGCTGTTGTTCTATTTTAGAGCGATAAGCAAGGCCAATACGGTCATTGGGTGTTACCTGAAGCATAGCGCCAAAGTTATACCCGTAACTCCAATCATCACCTTCTACCTTGATGCCGCCATCAGCAGGGATGCCAAAATTGACCGCTCGCGTAAGCTCAGCTTTGGCGTACATCGCAGATAAGCCTGCGCCTATAGACAGTACATCATTCACTTTATATGCGATCGATGGGTTGATATTGAATGTAAGCAGCTCGGTTTGTACTGTCTGATAGCGGCCTATCCACTCCTTGTCATAATCTGTCTTTAATCCAAAAGGGCTGGTGAAGCCGATGCCAATATGAACGTCTGGACTTATTCTCATTGCATAATAGGCTGTTGGCGGGAGTAATTGTGCTCCATTCGCCTCTTCGTTCTCATTGCCTAAGGGTTTACCGAACGCGGCAACTGAACCTGTATTTTGAAACCCTCCTGAAGGTAACATGGCATGCACTGCCACTACTGCTTGTTTATCACCCAAGTATGTCATACCTGCCGGGTTAAAGTAGATCGTGCTGGCATCTTCAGCGCTGGCTGCAGCACCTGCATAGGCGTTACCCAATCCACTTGCACCATTTTCGATAATGCCAAAGCCTGCGGCATTTGATTCAGAAGTGCATAATAAAAAGACGATGCAAAGAAAGGCATTAAAGTATAACGGCCTGAAACCACTGTGTTTTTGCATGTAGAATTGTCGTTAAACTAATGTGGGATTGATTCTAGATTGAAACTGTAGGTGCGTACAGTGCTCATGATAATCATGAGTAGAATTTGCTGGTTTTCGCACTATTGCGATCTCTGTAGTAGATGGAGAATGCATCTCACGTCATGAGCATTAGTAAGATACTGTGCTTGAGATGTAATTACTTTAAATTACTTAGGAGAACTATCATGTGGACTAAGCCAGAAGCTACTGAAATGCGTTTCGGTTTTGAAGTAACAATGTACGTTTGCAATCGTTAATCGATTCAAGCTTACTTAAGGGTATGGTCATTTTGGTGTATAGCCATTTTTGATTGTACTACCGGGTTGCGGGTTTTAGTTATCGAGTAAATCAGCAACCCGGTAACCATAGATTAATGTTATTGCTAGGGTGGCTTTCGGGGAAATTCCGTCCCAATTGGCACCCTATGTTTTTTAGAGATTTTATGCATATTCATGTACTTGGTGCAGCAGCTGGCGGTGGGTTCCCACAGTGGAACTGTAATTGCCCAAATTGTGATGGTCTTCGCAAAGGTACCATCAAAGCTAGCAAGCGCACTCAATCCTCTATTTGCGTAAGTGGAGATGGCGTTAACTGGGTATTGTTTAATACCTCTCCCGATATTTTGCAGCAGATTCAGGATTTTGCACCCTTACAGCCGGGTCGTTCGGTACGTGATACTGGTATCGTAGGCATATTCCTCATTGATGCACAGATCGACCATACGACAGGTCTGTTGATGCTGCGTGAAGGCAAGGTTAAACGTGAGATCTACTGCACGGATATGGTCTATGAAGACCTGACTACAGGCAACCCATTATTGAATATATTAGGCAATTACTGTGGTATCAATCGTCATGTAGTGCCTATCGATGGCAAGACATCATTTGAGATACCGGGTGCAACGAACCTGAAATTTACTGCCGTGGCTTTAAAGAGTGCAGCGCCTCCTTATTCGCCGCATCGTAATAATCCGCACCCGGGTGATACTGTTGGTGTGTTGATAGAAGATACAAATACTGGCAAAAAATGCTGGTATTCACCAGGTCTGGGAGAAATTGAACCGCACCTTCCACCTTTCCTTGAACAGGCTGATTGCATCATGGTGGATGGTACTTTCTGGACTAACACCGAGATGAAAGACATGGGCTTGATGGAAAAGACCGCGCGCGATATTGGGCATCTTCCTCAGTCAGGGGAGGGCGGCATGATCGAAGCGTTGTCATCTTATAATAAAGCGCGCAAGATATTGATCCATATAAATAATACGAATCCTATCTTACGAGAGGATTCAGCTGAACGTGCGGAATTAAGTCGTCATGGTATCGAAGTTGCCTATGACGGCATGGATATCATCCTGTAAAGGAATTAGAGATGAATGCACCGATATTGAATACGCCATGGACGCGTGAAGAGTTCGAAGAAAAGCTCCGTGAAAAAGGCAAGGGCTATCATATCTATCACCCGTTTCACGTGATGATGTATGAGGGCAAGCTGACACGTGAACAGTTGCAATGTTGGGTCGCTAATCGTTTCTATTACCAGATCGGCATTCCGCAAAAAGATGCTGCGATCATGTCAAACTGTCCTGATAAAGAGATTCGCAAGGGCTGGATACAACGCATTATCGATCATGATGGCGAAGGGGACAATGTGGGTGGTATCGAGGCTTGGATCAAGCTCGGTGAAGCCGTTGGCTTGAGCCGTGAGGATGTAACTTCGCTCAAATTCGTCAGCCCCGGTGTTAAATTTGCGGTGGATGCGTATATCAATTTTGCACGTCAGCGCCCTTGGCAAGAATCTGTATGTTCATCGTTGACTGAACTATTCGCTCCGCATATCCACCAACAACGTATCAGCTCGTGGCCGAGCATGTACCCATGGGTGAAAGAAGAAGGGCTTATCTACTTCAAAAAGCGCCTGACAGAAGCCCGCCGTGACGTAGAGCAGGGTTTACACGTAACACTCGATTATTTTAGCCAGAGCCGTGAAATGCAAGAAAAGGCGCTGGAGATTTTACAATTTAAGCTGGATGTATTATGGGTCATTGCCGACTCTATCATGCTGGCTTGCACTGATATCAAGGTTGAACAAAATGTCGACTACCTCAGACAGCCTCGTTAGTTCTGTTAGCTTTGCTGATGTTTATGCATTGGCGCGCCATTATCGCTTTCAATGGGAAGAGGCGCAGCAATGCTATGTATTGTTATTCCCTGAAGGCATGGTCAAGCTGAATGGCGGTGCAGGTGAAGTGTTAAAACGCATCGATGGCGAGAAGAATGTGGGGGAGATATTCGCCGAGTTGGAAACAGCATTTCCCGGTGTACCTGATCTAAAGTCTGACGTGATTGCGATGATTGAGTTGGCTTTAGAGAAAGCCTGGATAGAGAAGCGTGGTTGAGCATGGCTACCAGCATACAAAATAATGGTGTAGCTGCTTCAAAAACCAATACCCAGCCTCTATGGTTATTGGCTGAGGTGACTTATCGCTGCCCCTTGCATTGTGCTTTCTGTTACAACCCAACCGATTACGATAAACACACGCAAAATGAATTGAGTACCGAGCAATGGCTAGGTGCATTACGAGATGCACGTAAGCTCGGTGCCTTGCAATTAGGTATATCCGGTGGCGAGCCGCTATTACGCGATGATATCGAAGACATTGTAGGTGAGGCTGGTCAGTTGGGTTATTACAGTAACTTGATCACCTCAGGCGTTGGCTTAACCGAAAAACGCATCGCTGAGTTCAAGCGTGGGGGCTTGGATCATATTCAGCTCTCTATGCATGACATTACCGAAGAGATCAATAACTTCATCACCAATACGCGCACCTTTGAGCTTAAGAAAAAAGTAGCCGCCATGATCAAAGGGCATGGATACCCCATGGTGTTGAATGTGGTGATCCACCGTTACAACATTGGCCATATCAAAGAGATATTAGAGATGGCAGAGGCGCTTGGCGCCGATTATGTCGAGCTTGCCAATACCCAGTATTACGGATGGTCATTGGTCAACCGTAGCCAGTTGATGCCGACGAAAGAGCAGATCGATCAAGCGGAAGCGATCACAAATGAGTTCCGTAAGAAGATCGGCAACAAGATGAAGATTTACTTTGTCGTGCCAGATTACTTCTCTGATCGCCCTAAAAAATGTATGAATGGCTGGGGCGAGGTCTTTATGATCGTCACCGCGAATGGCGATGTGTTGCCTTGTCATTCTGCGCGCGTGCTACCTAATATGCAGTTTCCCAACTTAAAAGAAAACGGCCTGAAATGGGTGTGGGAAGATTCACCTGCGTTTAATAAATATCGTGGGGATAGCTGGCTAAAAGAACCTTGCCGCACATGCCCTGAAAAAGAGAAGGATCTTGGCGGTTGCCGTTGCCAAGCATTCTTGCTGACAGGCGATGCAGAAAGCGCTGACCCGGTTTGCAGTCTTTCACCTAATCATCATGTGATTACCGCTGCGATTGATAATGCCAAGAAGCCCTTTTTTCAAGAGCAACCGATCATCTTCCGTAATGATAAGAACTCACGCAAGATCATCGATGGTGAGCTTAAAGACAGAGTCGCTGACTTCCACGCTTTACCTTAAGAATGTGTCGAATGCTGTTCTAAAGCATTTGACTATTTAAGGAGTTAAGAGTTAATCAGTGGGCTAAATGCAGCCCGCACTCGCGGTTTTCTTCGCCTTTGGTAGGGTCGTAATAGTCGAAATTGTTTGGTAGGTCATTTGCCGTTAAGTATTGGTATAAGTCTTTTGATGACCAATGCAACAGTGGCGCGACTTTGATCAGGCCATCTGGGTTGATGCTAACCGGGTCCATTTGAGCGCGTACAGCCGTATCAGTCGCGCGGAGAGCTGTAAACCAAACCTCAGGTGCAGCTTCACGCAGGGCGCGGGCGAAAGGCTCTAGCTTGACCTCTTCAGTAAAAGCGGCATGGCGTGGATCATCCAACCCCGGTAATGCACCATCAACTGCTTCACGATGTGCACGCGAGCGTTTAGGCAGGTAGATGGATAGATTGAGACCTAGTTTGCGCGTGACTTCATCAGCGAATTGATAGGTGGCGTCGGTGTTATAGCCGCTGTCCATCCAGATGATGGGCGTTTCTGGTTTGACTTTGGATACCATATGCAGGATGACTGCCTCAAATGGCCTGAAATTGGTCGTACAAATGGCTTTCTTGTTTAAGCTGAGTGCCCATTGCACAAGTTTCTCTGCGTCATTGCCAAGTTCGGCATTGATCTTTTCCAAATCCAGTTCCATCAAAATCTCCGGGTGTTTAGCCTTATAAAATAGGCCTGTATTTTATGATGCCGCTGATTGTAACAAACCTGACTGCTTTGTGCTTGGCTTGCCTCTCATACGCATTCAGTAACTATGACTCAATATATGGTAATAAATTCAGCTTATAATCGACGGATATCCATTGTGGTCACCATTTTCTTTTAAGCTCTAATCCATGCAGAAGACTCCCCCTTTTCTGGTTGCAAGCGTGCTGGCGGCTTTAGCTGCGCTTGCGCCGTTCGCTATCGATACTTATCTGCCAGCCTTCCATACGATGGCGCAAGCACTTGGTGCTGATAATTTGCAGATCCAACAGAGTCTTACAGCTTATTTGCTTGCTTATGCAGCAATGACTTTATGGCATGGTGCAATATCTGATGCGATTGGTCGATTACCTACCATTTATTGGGGTCTTGGGGTCTTCGCTTTAGCTTCACTTGGCTGCACATTTGCGACGAATGTTGAAACGTTATGGTTCTTCCGTGCAGTACAAGGTATCTCCGCAGGGGCAAGTAATGTCGTAGCACGTGCGATGGTGCGTGATCTATTCGAGGGTGTTGCCGCCCAGCGCGTGATGGCGCAGTTGCAGATGATGTTCGGCATAGCACCTGCTATCGCACCTATCATTGGCGGCTGGTTACTTGGCATACATTGGCAGGCGATATTTGTTTTTCTCTTTGTATATGCCATGCTGTCTATCGTCGTTGTCAGGTCGATATTGCGGGAGACATTGCCGTCTGAGAGCCGTGTACCTCTATCTGCTAAGCAAGTGGTTACTGGCTATCGGCAGATTTTTGGAGACATGGAGTATGTCCGATTGGTGGTAGCCATAGGTGCAAATTTTTCCGGGTTCTTTATCTATGTGTTATCGGCGCCGGTATTCCTGATCGAGCATCTAGGCTTAAGCCCACAACAATTTGCTTGGATGTTTATTCCTACCGTTTTCGGCACAATTCTCGGCTCTTTTTTCGCACGCTATACGGCAGGAAAGTTCGCTTCGCACAAAGTGTTGCGCTTTGGCTATCTATGGATGGCTCTCTCGGTATTATTTAACGTAACCGTATGTTTATTTCCACCGCATGCATTCTGGAATATCGCACCCATCGCTTTATATAATATCGGTATGGCATTCGTCATGCCTGTGCTTTCCATTGCCGCATTAGATTGTGTGCCACGTCTCCGGGGAACAGCGGCTTCAGGGCAGGCATTCATGCAAATGGTGCTCTCAACGGCGTCTGCCGGGTTAATCATCCCATTGCTTTGGCATCATCCTTTAGGTTTGGCAATGGGTATGGCGGGATATCTGCTTATCGGTTGGTTGAGCCTGCGTAGTAGTGCGATATGGCAACCTGTTAAGGGTAATGTTCAAGTTTAGGTAGCGTTTTAAACTTACTGATTTTTACGCCGCATCTTCCAATGCTTTCAGGAATTCATCGCCATATTTGGCAAGCTTGGCTTGACCTACACCACTAATTCTTCCCATCTCTGTCAGGCTTTGCGGTTTCTGGTTGAGTATTTCCAGCAATGTACTGTCATGGAATATCACATAAGGCGGAACGCCTTGTTCCTTTGCTAGCTCCATACGTTTAGCTTTAAGTGCTTGCCATAGCGGATCATTGTTCGCATCAGCGTAGGCTTCACGTGCACGTGAACCGCGTTCTGATTTACTAAGCTTGCTTTTCTCAGGTAAAGCATCGCGGCGCTGCCATACCTCTTGTTCGCCACGCAATACAGGCCTTGCCGATTCTGTGAGTTTTAGGCCGCCGTAGGCTTCTATATCAACCTCAAGTAATCCTGCCGCTGCAAGTTGGCGGAATACGCTACTCCATTGCGCGTTATTTAGCGCTTTACCAATACCAAATGTACTTACTTGCTGATGATTGAATTTTTCAATCTGAGGTGTGGTTTTCCCGATCAGGATATCGATTAAATGACCTGTCCCAAAGCGCTGACCGGTACGGTATACACAGGAGAGCGCCATCTGTGAGGCTTGCGTTGCATCCCATGTGTCAGCAGGTTCCAGGCAGTTATCGCATTGGCCGCAATCTCCAGGATGTTCTTCACCGAAATATCGCAATATGGTTTGATGCCGACAGCTTGTTGATTCGCAAAAGCCAAGCAGGGCATCGAGTTTTTGCCGCTCTACGCGTTTACGTTCCTCGGGTGCATCGCCGCCATCCAGCATCTGCCGCATCGATACGACATCGCCTAGACCATAAGCCATCCATGCATTTGCGGGTAGTCCATCTCGCCCGGCACGCCCAGTTTCTTGGTAATAGCCTTCCATACTTTTTGGTAGGTCAAGGTGAGCCACAAAACGGACATTGGGTTTATCAATGCCCATGCCAAAAGCTACCGTGGCTACCATGATGATGCCTTCTTCTCGTAGAAAACGTCGCTGATGCGTCTCACGTATTTTTGAGTCTAGGCCAGCGTGGTAAGGTAGAGCATTCCAACCTCGGTTTTTTAGCCACTCGGCAGTCTCATCCACTTTTCTACGTGATAGGCAGTAAATAATCCCTGCATCATTCGCATGTTCAGCCTCAAGAAAATCCTCAAGTTGCTTACGCGCATTATTCTTAAGTGCTACCTTGTAACGGATATTGGGGCGGTCAAAGCTGGCAATAAACTGCTGTGCGCTTTCTAGTGCCAAGCGCTCAATAATCTCTGCACGGGTAGGGGCATCTGCGGTAGCAGTGAGCGCGACGCGTGGTACATCAGGGAAGCGCTCATGTAGCACCGTCAACTGGCGATATTCAGGGCGGAAATCATGACCCCATTGAGATACACAATGTGCTTCGTCGATGGCGAACAATGCCAGGCCTATGTGGTCTTGTACTTCGTCCAGCAGGCTAAGAAAGCTACCGAGCATCAATCTTTCTGGCGCAACATACAGAATCTTGATTTCACCACTCATGATGCGGCGAGTAATTTGAGCGGCATCTTCTGCCCGCAAGCTAGAGTTGAGATAGGCCGCTTGTACACCCAGTTGTTGTAAAGCATCGACTTGATCTTGCATCAACGCAATCAAGGGCGAGACGACAATCGCCAACCCGTCACGTAATAATGCTGGAATCTGGTAGCACAATGACTTACCGCCACCTGTTGGCATCAGCACTAGCGCATCACCACCTGATGCTAAGTGCTCGACTACGGCCTGTTGTGTGCCACGGAACTGGTTATAGCCGAAAACTTGTTCGAGTATCTGTTGTGCTTTGAGGTTTGCCATTGAGATTTGATTGGAGTGTAAAGCTGATTATACGGCGACGAGGTGATTTATAAGAGACAGAAATAGAGATTAGGTAAATAAAAAAGGAGGCCGCAGCCTCCTTTTAGCATAACGATTATCGAGAGAGTTACTCCTCGATCAGTAGCTCACGTTTTCCTGTCGCGCCGTTATTCGCATCTGCATCAGGCAGTGGTGCCTTGCGCGCAGTGATTGCAGGCCATATCTCAGAAAAACGAGCATTAAGCTCGATATATTCCTGTTGATCTGCCGGAACGTCGTCCTCTGAGAAGATCGCCTCAGCAGGGCACTCTGCCACACACAATGTGCAGTCGATACACTCGTCAGGATTGATGGCAAGAAAATTCGGGCCTTCAACAAAACAATCTACCGGACATACATCGACGCAATCGGTATATTTACATTGAATGCAATTTTCGGTTACTACATAAGTCATTTACGATCCTTTAAATACTTTGCTAAAAGGCTTACTTAACAAGCACTTCATTCAAATTTTGGCTCAGTCTATAATTATAAGCCATACAAAACATTATTTTAATTGATTCTTTAGATAAGCTAATTAGGTTTCTCAGATAAGCTATTTTCTAAGTGAATCAATCAACTTTGTATCATCCCCGCACCAACGGTGTTGTTAGTAGATTCATCGATCAGGATAAAAGCACCTGTCGCACGATTCTTGGTGTAACTATCTACCATCAGCGGTTGCGCGAGTTTGAAAGTGATACGCGCGATATCGTTTGTGGTCAATGCCTGTGCTGGCAACTCTTCCAGTGTATTCACATCGATCTTGTAAGCGATCTCACCCACTTTTGCTTTTGATTCGCGGGTTGTATGGCGCACGATATACGTTCTGGCAGGGGATAATGGTGTCTCTGACAGCCAGCAAACCATTGCAGTAATTTGTTTAACTGGCTCGGGGGCCTGACCTGTTTTGACGATCATGTCGCCGCGCGATGTATCGATCTCATCTTCCAGAAGTAAAGTGACTGATTGCTCAGTTGTCGCATGAGGTAATTGCTCGTCACCTATCTGAATCGCTTTTACCTTTGAGCTCAAGCCGGATGGTAATACAGTCACAGCATCCCCTACGCTGATATCGCCAGATTCGATTCGTCCCATGAATCCACGGAAATCATGAAGCTCAGGGTCATCAGATGCGTGCGGACGGCAAACGAATTGCACGGGGAACCTGAACTCTTCATCCTGCTCAGAGTGCGCTGGCGGTGCAGCCTCTAGAAACTCCAGCAATGTAGGGCCTTCATACCAATCCATTGTGTCGCCACGGTCCACAATCATGTCGCCATTCAATGCAGACATTGGAATGAAGCTGATGTTATGACCAGCACGGTGCAAGCCAATCCGCTCTGCAAATGCCTGATAGTCCGCACGAATCCTTTCGAACTCTCCTTGGTCGTAATTCACCAAGTCCATCTTGTTAATAGCAACGACGATATGTGGAATGCCAACCAAGTGAGCAAGGTAAGAGTGTCTACGCGTTTGTGTCAGCACGCCTTTGCGCGCATCGATCAAAATGATGGCCAGATTAGCGGTTGAGGCCGCTGTCACCATATTACGCGTGTATTGCTCATGACCCGGCGCATCAGCAATGATGTATTTGCGCGTACCTGTGCTGAAATAACGGTAGGCGACATCGATGGTGATACCTTGCTCGCGTTCTGCTTGTAAGCCGTCAGTCAGCAAGGATAAATCCACTGCATCCAAACCGCGTTTTTTCGATGTGCGTGTGATCTGCGTCAGCGTGTCCGCAAGTATGGTCTTGGTGTCGAACAGTAAGCGTCCGATCAATGTGCTTTTCCCGTCATCTACGCTGCCGCATGTCATGAAACGTAGCAGGCTGTCGTTATGTTCAGCGTTATATTCGGGCAATTTTTCTATTTTCGACATTTAAAAATCAATTTTCGTTAAGTGATGCCTAATGGCAATTGGCTTTAGAAGTAGCCTTCTTTTTTACGTTGTTCCATTGATGCGTCAGATGTCTGGTCATCAAGGCGTGTCGCACCACGCTCTGTAATCGTGGTTGTTGCCGTTTCCAATACGATCTTCTCGACGGTATCTGCGTCACTTTCAACGGGAGCCGTGCAGGTGATATCCCCAACCGTGCGGAAACGGACGCGCATATTGATGATTTCTTCATCGGCTTTAGGCAGATTGATAGTCTCTGTGCCAGCAAGTGGAACATTCACTGGGAATATGGAGCCATTGCGCATCACGACATCCCGTTGATGTGCGAAATAGATACTTGGCAAGGCAAGCTTCTCACGCTCGATGTATTGCCAAACATCCATCTCAGTCCAGTTCGAGATAGGGAATGCGCGGATGTTCTCACCTTTGTGGGAACGTGCGTTATACAGATTCCACAACTCAGGGCGTTGGTTCTTTGGATCCCACTGGCCGAACTCATCGCGGAAGCTCATGATGCGTTCTTTGGCTCGTGCTTTTTCTTCATCGCGACGTGCGCCACCGATGCAGCAATCAAAGCCAAACTCTTCAATCGCCTCAAGCAATGTCACGGATTGGTGTTTATTACGAGACTCATCAGGTGATTTCAGCACCACTGTGCCGCGCTTCATTGAGTCTTCTACAGAGCGAACGATCAGACGCTCACCTAGTTCAGCAGCACGTTGGTCACGGAAATCAACGACCTCTTGATAGTTATGCCCGGTGTCGATATGCATCAGTGGGAAAGGGAAGCGGCCTGGGCGAAAGGCTTTTTCTGCAAGGCGCAAAATGCAAAGCGAATCTTTGCCACCCGAGAATAGCAGAACAGGGTTCGAGCATTGCCCTGCGACTTCACGCAGAATATAGATCGCTTCGGATTCGAGCCAATCCAGATGGCTGAGAGTTTGTTTGGTTAACGTAGTCATTGCTTCGCTATCAGGGAGTAAGGGCAAAATTTAAATAAGTGCTAAATTATATATTGGCTTGTTTCTTAAGGATATTAAAAGGATTGTCTTTTAATTTGATCCCCTATGAACGCGCCGCCAAACAGGTTGATTGATATCAACAGCGCCCTGATATGGCTCTGTAAAATCTTTCAGGCTAGCCAACGCATCTTCAGCTGAACGGTCAGCACGAATCAAATAACTGTTAAACCCACAACGCTTCAAGAAAAATAGTTGGTCACGTAACACATCACCAAAGGCGCGTAATTCATTCTTGAAGCCATAGCGCGTACGCAATAGATTACCGATCGAGAAGATGCGACCATCAGCAAAACGTTCTACATGTACACTGATCAATGGGAACACATTCAGGTCTGCTTGTTGTTCAGCCAGCAATTCAAGTGGTTCGTGAGTATCAAGCCAAACAGCGATCTCACCTTTACTTAGGCGATCAGCCAAAGCGTCTTTATGGGCGATCCATACAGAAAGCGGTAAGAGAACCTTGCCTTTTGCTGGAATCTCTGTCGAAGCAATTTGCTCAGGTGTATGGATGACTTCACCAGTTAGCTTGAAGAGTACAACCTTGCCAGCCTGCTTACGCACCACAGTATCTTCAGATACTGGAATCGTTACCAGTGTCCATTGATCTTCGATAATTTCGTTATTAAGGATCAGGTTTGATTTAGACATTCTCTGATTCCTTAGCGTAAACGTGTGCCTTGAAGGGGGCGATACCCAGACGGCGTACCGTATCAATAAAACGTTCTTCAGGCGTGCGTTCACCGATATACACATCGATCAGACGTTGCACTACACCGGGCATCTCTTCTGCCGCGAATGATGGGCCGATGACACTGCCGATACTTGCGTCATTACCTTGCTTGCCGCCGATACTGACCTGATACCATTCTGAACCATCTTTATCGACACCAAGGATACCGATATGGCCGATATGATGGTGTCCGCAAGCGTTCATGCAACCGGATATGTTTAATTCCAGCTCGCCAATGTCGTGCAGATAATCGAGGTTATCGAATTGCATCTGAATCGCTTCTGCGATCGGGATGCTCTTTGCATTTGCCAGTGAACAAAAGTCACCACCCGGGCAACAAATGATGTCAGTCAACAAGCCGATATTCGCTGTGGCCAAACCATGGGCACGCGCCTTTTCCCACAGGCTGAGTAAGTCGCTGATTTTCACATCGGCCAGGATCAAATTCTGCTCATGTGAGACGCGTAATTCACCAAAGCTATATTCATCAGATAGGTTTGCGACAGCATGCATCTGCTCAGAAGTTGCATCGCCTGGTGCTTGACCATGGGTTTTCAATGATAATGTAACAGCGCGATAACCAGACTTCTTGTGCGCATGCACATTGCGTTTCACCCAAGCCGCAAATGCTGGGTTGCTTGCAATAGCGCTATCAAATGCAGCGTTGTGAGTCGGCAAAGTTTCATAAGGCATTTCAGTGAAATGGTCTGCTACACGTGCCAACTCAGTTTCTGTGATTGTGTTAGGGCTGTTTTTTAGATGTTCCCACTCAGCTTCTACCTGATTGCGGAACTCATCGATACCTAAGGCTTTTACCAATATCTTGATACGCGCTTTATAGGCGTTATCACGACGTCCATGCAGGTTATATACGCGGATGATCGCTTCGCAATAAGTCAGTGCATGTTGCCATTCAAGATGTTCGCGAATCACACTGCCTAAAATAGGCGTGCGACCCAAACCGCCACCGACCCAGACTTTGATCGCGATCTTATTATCAGCATCTGGGTAGAATTCCATGCCGATGTCGTGCGCTTGCACGATGGCACGGTCTGTCTTGGTGCCTGAGACGGCGATCTTGAACTTGCGCGGTAGTAGGGCAAACTCAGGATGGAACGTACTCCACTGACGCATGATCTCTGCAATCGCACGCGGGTCAATGACTTCGTCTGGCGCTACACCAGAAAATTGATCTGTCGTGATGTTACGGATGCAATTGCCGGATGTCTGAATCGCGTGCATCTCAACTGTAGCGAGTTCAGCAAGGATATCCGGCACATCTTCAAGTTTTGGCCAGTTCAATTGCAAGTTTTGACGTGTACTGAAATGCCCATAGCTACGGTCAAAGCGTTTAGCGATATCAGCTAGCTTATTGAGCTGCTTTGAAGATAGCATGCCATAAGGCACTGCAATACGTAGCATAGGTGCATGGCGTTGGATATAAAGACCATTCTGCAAGCGAAGAGGGCGGAACTCTTCGTCTGTTAACTCACCAGCAAGGTAGCGGCGTGTCTGGTCACGATATTGCGCTACGCGCTCATCAACAATGGCTTGATCGATTTCGTCGTATTTATACATAGAGTCTTTACTTATTGCGTTACAAATTTAAGTCCGATAAGCAGCAAAATAGATGCTAGGATCGGACGTAATAATTTTTCTGGTATTTTTGCACTCACATGGCTACCAATCCATATTCCCGGTAGCGAGCCCACTAACAAGCTGCCTAATAATCCAAAATCGACATGGCCTAATGACCAGTGGCCGATACCTGCAATAGCAGTGAGCGGGATGGCATGTGCCAAATCTGTACCAACTACTTTCAATGTCGACATTCTTGGGTATAGGAACAAGATGGCAATTGTGCCAAGTGCACCAGCACCTACGGATGACATTGTCACCAATACACCCAATATCGCCCCCGTTAGAATCGTCGCGGGAATCTGCACTTTTCCAAAACGCCCGGTACTAACGATGCTGCTTTCTACAACGCGTTCCGTATTGCGCAACAAGACGCTACGGATAAGGATCGCACATGCGGTCAGTATTAATGCAATACCTAACGAATAGGTAATCAGGCCGGATACTTCCTTGCCAATGGTCATTAAATGCTTGATGACAAAGATCGTGATCACGGACAGTGGCAGGCTGCCGATCGACATCAAACCGACGACTCTCCAATCTACTGATTTATGTGTTCCGTGATGAACCCATACACCACCTGTTTTTGTGATGGCGGCGAATAACAGGTCAGTTCCAACGGCGACAGCAGGTTTAAAGCTAAACAGAAATACGAGCAGTGGAGTCATCAATGAGCCACCACCAACACCAGTAATGCCAACCAATAAACCAACTGCAAAACCGGATAAGATGTATGCTAATTCCATTAATGCCTACTTATTGATTTCATTAAAATTTAATGTAAAGCCCTACATTATAACAGGGTATGTAGGCGAGTTTTAATAATATGTTATTGTGGGTATATGTGATTTAATTATAAGCTAATGCCTTAATAGGCTAAAAAAGGCGAGGCATCCGGTTTTTATGAAGTTTCATCAATTAAGATATATCCATGAAGTTGCCAAGCAAAGCTTGAATATCTCGCAGGCTGCTGATGTGTTACATACCTCGCAACCTGGTGTAAGCAAGCAGATTCAGTTGCTAGAAGAGGAGCTAAATCTGCAAATATTTCTGCGTAACGGCAAACGTTTGGTTGGCGTTACTGAGCCGGGTCAAATTATACTGGACTTGGCCGAGCGCGTCATGCGGGAAATGAATAATATCAAGAGCGTAGGGGAAGAATTCACCCAAAAAGCAACTGGTACTTTAACGATCGCAACTACGCATACACAGGCGCGTTATCGATTGCCTCTCGCGGTAAAAGCATTCATGGCCCAATTTCCTGATGTGCATCTGACCATTCATCAGGGAAACCCAACCCAAGTTGCCGAACAGGTTGCCAGTGGCGAAGCTGACATCGGTATTGCAACTGAGTCGATCAGTAGTTATGAAAAGCTGGTGTGTTTGCCTTGCTATCAATGGAACCGCTGCGTCGTGACGCCTCATGACCACCCGTTATTGAGCGACTTGCCACTTACATTGGAAAAAGTATCGCGTTACCCGCTGATTACCTATGACTTTGCCTTTACTGGTGGATCATTGGTTAGTCGTGTATTTGGCAAAGAGGACTTACAGCCGAATGTGGTGTTAACGGCGATTGACGCGGACGTGATTAAAACTTATGTCGGTTTAGGGCTAGGCATAGGCCTGCTTGCTAACATGGCGTATGACAAAGATCGTGACACCAATCTTTCCATGCTAGATGCAAGTCATCTATTTCCGCCTAGCACAACTTATATCGGTTTCCGTCGAGATGCCTATTTGCGGGGTTACACCTATGACTTTATCAAGTTGTTGGCGCCCCATTATGATCGCAAGTCAGTGAATGCCGCCATCAAGAGCGGGGAATCCAGTCTTGATTATGAAGATTAGGTACTTGAGGATGCATTCATGAGGTCAGTGACTGCATTTGTGTTTGTCATGGTTCTTGGGCTCGGCTCGTTATCGTCTTTTGCTGCGGACCTTCCACCTATCGACCCTGATTCTGCTATTTATGAAGTGCCTGTGGAGTCCGGTGTCAGCTACGATGATGTCATGCTTAGTCTTAAGGTCGTATCTGAAGGGATGAATTTCGTTAACCCTGCTAATTTTCCTTTGGGTGAGCATATGAAGGCGCGCGGCCAAGCACCTGAGGGTGTGCTTGAAGTGCATGCCTACTGCAATTTAGGGCTGGGCGCTGAGATCATGCTTGATCATCCGGAGTTCGTTGTGTTTGCCCCGTGCCGTATCGCTATCTATCAAAAGCAGGGGAGGTTATATCTGGGGTTGGATAGACCTACTTTTGATTTGAGAAGTATCAAGAATCCGACTGCGCGTGCAAAAAATGCGGCACAAAGTCTGGAAAATGCATTAATACATATAATGGATAAAGCGCGTAAAGGCGATATCTAGTTTTTGAATGGATTGAAAGAACATCATGACCGAACCTTTATTAATCGCTAAAAATCAGGATGATTCGCTTTATCTTTTGCCGCGCATGGCTAATCGCCATGGGTTGATCGCTGGCGCTACGGGTACAGGTAAAACGGTAACGTTGCAAAGCCTTGCGGAAAGTTTCTCCCGTGCTGGTGTACCGGTATTTATGGCGGATGTGAAGGGGGACTTGTCTGGTATGAGCCAGATTGGTGGCGGTAATGCAAAAGTCGAGGCAAGAATCCAGCAGCTTGCGATTGAGGGTTTCAAGTTGGCTGCTTGCCCAGTCGATTTCTGGGATGTGTTTGGCATTAAAGGTCACCCTGTTCGCACGACAGTGGCAGAGATGGGGCCTTTGTTGCTTTCACGCATGCTCAACCTGAATGATGTGCAGAGCGGTGTGCTCAACGCCATTTTCAAGATCGCGGATGACCATCAATGGCTGTTGCTCGATCTAAAAGATTTTCGTGCCATGATCCAGCATGCTTCTGAGCATGCGGCAGAGTACAACGCCCAGTATGGCAATATATCTACTGCCAGCATCGGCGCAATCCAGCGGGCATTGTTACAGTTGGAGACTGAAGGAGCAGATAAACTCTTTGGCGAGCCAGCACTGAATATTGATGACCTGATGCAGACGGATGGCAATGGTCATGGCGTAGTGAATATCTTGGCGGCAGATGCACTTTATAACTCCCCGCGCGTTTATGCCACCTTATTGCTATGGCTACTTTCCGAGTTGTTTGAGAAACTGCCAGAAGTTGGCGACCTTGATAAACCCAAGATGGTGTTCTTTTTTGATGAGGCGCATCTGCTGTTTAATGATGCCCCCAAAGCTTTGATGGATAAGATCGAACAAGTCGTGCGGTTGATTCGATCGAAAGCGGTGGGTATCTATTTCGTCAGCCAAAATCCATTGGATATCCCTGATGTCGTCCTTGGGCAGCTAGGTAACCGTGTACAGCATGCCTTACGTGCATTTACACCACGTGACCAGAAAGCGGTGAAGTCAGCTGCTGAGACTTTTCGTGCTAATCCCGAGATCGATGTGCAGACGGCGATTACTGAGTTGGAAGTCGGTGAGGCACTCGTTTCGTTTTTAGATGATAAGGGCAGGCCATTGCCAGTCGAGCGGGCTTATGTATGCCCACCTGGCAGTAGAATTGGCCCCGCAACAGATATCGAGCGCTCACATGTCATTAAAACTTCGCTTATCTACGGACATTATGAGAACGCCATTGATCGTGAGTCTGCCTACGAAGTGCTTAAAGGGCGTGCAACAGAATCTGCACCCAATCAGCCTGAGGAGGATAAGGGATTCGACTGGGGTGGTTTATTCGGTGGCGGTAATCAAACTACTACAAAGAAGCCAGTCGGCAGGCAACCACAAAGCATTCTCGAAACAGTCGCGAAAAGCGCTGCACGCACAATCGGTACCGAGCTAGGCCGCCAAATATTGAGAGGCGTTCTTGGGTCGATCACCGGTAAACGTAAATAGCTTAAACGTGATATTTAGTATTTCAATATGCCGTCTTCAGGGCGGATAAAGCGACTACCGAAATTCTCATCTTTCGGTTTGGGATAGTCGGCGGGATTGGATGATCCATTATTTCCACTCGGTGAGCCATTGTTGTTGTGCGGCGGAGATGGGTGTTGTGGTGTATTCCCATACTGATTATACGGATAGTAAGGCCAGCGCTGCGGATTGTTGTAAATGGTCTGGGTTGGCTCTTTCGTTCCACAGGCTGCATGCATCAGACGCGTTTGCTCCGTCATCGCATCAGCAGAAGACGGCAGATTGGTCGTTTTTTCAAGGGATGCCCTTGCTGCGCGACATTCATTTGAGGTGGACTTGTCTGCGGTAACCTGAGTTGCTGTTTTAGCCTGCTGATCTTTGTTTTCTTTAGCTGCAGCATTTACCCAGTTACGCTGCTCATCTGTACTTGCCAATGCGCGCGCACGAATCATGTCCCCATTATTGATCGCAGACTTGACCGCAGAGTCTAATTTTTTGGCAATATCATTCTCATCATTAGAGACGTTTTCTGCGTCAGGGATGCTAGTGATATCCGTCAATGTCTGTGCGCTGCCAGCTGCGCATGGTGAGTCTGAGTAGACTGTTTTGCCTTTATCTGTGCATTTATACACCTCGGCATGCGCATAGCCTGTGCATAAAATGAGCAGGCTGATGATTTGGCATAAGGATCTAGTTCTAGTATTCATGCGTTTAAGACCGTGTAAAGAAACAATGATTCATATGCCTATGATTCTATGTGATAACAGTAGTTTAAAATATATCAATCTAACATTCTCGGAACTCTAATTTTTGCAACGAATCATTCAAGCCGGAAAAGCTGAACAAACCATTAATAAGTCTCGTTTTATCGCAATCGCGGAATATTGTGACAGTGAGCGGGCCGTTGCGCAGGCATTAAGGAAGTTGGCAATGGAGAATCAAAGTGCGCACCACCTTGCTTATGCATTCAGGATGAAAACTGAGCAGGGTATCGTTCAACGTTTTAACGATGCAGGTGAGCCTTCAGGTACTGCAGGTAAGCCAGTCTTGCAGCTTCTTGAGGGGCGTGACTTGATCAATATCTGTGTTGGCGTCATCCGTTATTATGGCGGCATTAATCTGGGAACTGGTGGATTAGCACGGGCATATGGTGGAACAGCTAAAATGGCGCTTGATGTAGCCAAGTTGGCCGACTATGTCGAGATGGTACGTATAGCGTTGGTGCTGGACTATGCTCGTTTTGATGAGTTGGCGCGCGAGGTTACAAGGCTTAATGGCGAAGTACTGGATAAACAGTTTGGTGAACGTGTCAGCGTCGTGATATCCATTCCAGCTAATAGTGCGGCAGCGTTAAAGCAACGGTTCACTAAGCCTTGATGTGAAGGAGCTTTCAATGAAGCAAAAATTACAGCAGGCTGCTGAGTTGGCATTGATGGGAAAGTGGAAAGATGCACATGAGATTGCGCAGATATATAACGATCCTATCGCCTGCTGGATACATGCGGTACTACATAAAATCGAGCAGGATGAGAGCAATAGCCGCTATTGGTATGCAAGAGCCAATAGGCGCTATGAGGATTTTTCTGACTCTAATGATGAGTTAAAAGAGATTATTCAGGCTCTTATTTTAAGAGGTACGTGAGCAATGCTTTTAAAATTTATTCTAGGTCGTGTAACGGTTATGAGGTGCTTTGATTTATTATCGCTAATGTTTAGTTAGCATTACTATAAAAAATAATTATTAAATCACCTCAGGGAAAACAATGAAATTCTTACCGTTAGCAGCACCTATTTTATTATCCTCATTATTTTTATTTGGCTGTTCACATAACTCCCCAAGGTATGCGCCTTCAGTTACTAATCAAGAAAAACTAAAAAATATTGCAACTCAAGCCCTAGATAAAAAGGTGGCTACTGAAACATTCACAGCTGTATCACCTGGTAGAAAATCTATTGTTTGTAGGGCCGCTGGTACAGTAACGCCTCCAGATGGTAAATCTTTCGAAAAGTATCTTGAAGATGCTTTTGTAGGTGAGCTGAAAATGAGTGGGTTATATGCCTCGACTGGGCAAAAGATTAGTGGGAAATTACAAGAGCTAGATTTTAATTCTAATATCGGGGCTGGGAAGTGGATTATTAAAATGGAATTTTCTTGTGCAGGAAAATCACCATTTATTGTAGAGAGTCAATACGATTTCTCAACAAATTTTATAGCTGATATTGCTTGCGAGCAAGTTTCTCAAGCACTGCCTGCTGCAACGCAGGATTTTATAGAGAAAGTTGTAGATAATCAGGGATTTAAAAACTGTTTATAAGAAATAAATCACTAAAAAGCTTGCTAAATGCAAGCCTTTTAGTTTGCTGAGTACTATTGCAATACTAATATCTCGCCTTTTCCGTCATTCGCGAGATCGCCTGCGTAGCGCTGAACACGGTTCTGGTTGATCTTTGAGAACTTGCTCGGAAGTGCTGCAAAAGATTTGAACATCAGATTCAAAAAAGGCAATGTGTGAGTACCGCAATCTTGAATAGTCGCATGTAAATCGGGTGTTTTCGTCACTAACAACGTACCGCGGCGCATGCCATAACCCAAGTATTCACCCGTATTACCCAGAATGCCGATGGTGCCAGCCAGCATGCGTGAGGCACAATAGGCGCCTACATTACCTTCAATCAGGATAAGTCCACGGCGCATCTGGTCACCAGCACGTTCTCCAGCATTACCAGTGACGAGCACAGTGCCGCCTTTCATGCCTTTGCGCTCGCCAAAGTAGGCTGCACCTAGAAAGTCGCCAACATTGCCTTTGATATGGATGAACCCATCTGCCATGCCACTTGCTGCAAATGCATCGGCATCACCATTTAAGATGATCTCGCCTTTTTTCATCTGGAACCCAAGGTAGGAGCCTGCGCCGCCATTGATGGTGATTTTGCCGGACTTCATGCCGCTACCGATATAGTCCAGCTTGTGATTAGCGTTATCGAATACGATGCCATTGCTATCATCACCGCTGATCGCGAATACTTCATCTGTGCGTAATTTAGTTTTGCCGCTTTGCAGCAAGATGGCACCGATGTCAGCAATCGACTTACCAGCCAATTTATCTGGGGTGAGAGGGCTTAGATCAATACGTTGTTGTGCTGGGCTTTTTAATGTAAAGGTAAGTGCGCTCATGCTGTCACTCCCGGTGCGATATCGTTTAAGGATTCATCGCTCATGATGTCACGTAATTTGAAATGATAAGGGCCAAGCTTGCCACCGTAATTACCTGCCGAGACTCGCTTTATGCCATTTTCTGCACCTAGGGCACAAGCTGCTGCGATGCCTGCGCGCGTGGCTTTGCGGATATCCAGTTCTGTCAATCCATCGATGACGATCTCCATCACGGATTCAATCTCCGGTGAAAGCTGTGTGTTAGTGATGCCTTTTAGCGTAGGGCAGAATGCATCATTGGTCGAGGCAATCAGTGTCTTGTATTTTGAACCTACCTTAGAACCTGAGCGCACAACACCACCTGGGAAAGGCATGATGACATTGGGAATCTTTTTCATGGCTTCGATTGCTGCTTCGCAAGCAGCTAGCGCTTGTGGTTGCGATTCGGCCAAGATGAGAAAATTGCCACCACCTACGGAACGTATCATCCCCGTACTTTCTTCAGTGAGAAACTCGCCATCCATCACCGGTACGCGCCAGAAGCGTTTTCCACCGAACTTCTTTGATATCTGGAAGCCATCACCGAAGAAACGCAGGTTCTTGCCCAAATTTATCTTTGTAATCTCTGGATAGCCACTGTCAATACCTGAGAACGCAGCAGCAGTCGGGCAGGTGAGTACACATTGCCCAAGTCGTGTTTCTAGCTGCTTCATCAATACAGCGCTCCCCATGGCGAACATCAGAATAGATACCCCGGGGCGTCCATCTGGTGTTTCGTTTGCGGACATTTCACGCTCTATACCAGCTTCGACTCCGCATGCGATGACCGAAGTCGCGAAGCCCGTCATCGCATTGGCTGCGTTATAGGCCCACTTAAGATTTTGTGCTGTGATGATAACGCGTGTGCCGCGCATGCCGAAGGCCTCAGCAAAAGTGTCGTCAATCGTTACGCCGTTGATTATCATACTGTTTTCTCCCGGCGTCCTTTTGCTTCCTGTACGATGATCTTGCCACGACCGCCATCCGCGATCTCGTTCTCATTGACCTTGAAGTTTTCCATATTCATGGTGTGATATTTATCAAAATACTGCTTAAGGTCTTTTTCAATGCTGCGATCAAACTCCGGTCGAGTGACATGCGTTGCGCCCCAAGTCACTTTCACCACCTTACCATTGCGCACGACCAACTCACCATCCTTGAATACATAATCCGGCGTAGTGAACATCTTTTCGCGGTCTGGGTCATCCGTATAAACAGTAATATCTGCGGCACCACCAATGCCAAGGTGTCCACGGTCATGCAGGCCAACCAGTTTAGCCGCACCTGCACGTGTCATGATGGCGATCTCATACAGACTGTATTCACGGTCTATCGATGTCAAGGTGCTCATCGCCTGTGCATCAAGATTCAAGCTGGCGAAAGCTTCATTACGGAAGTTCTTGTCCATCAGCAAACGAATGAGGTGAGGGTAAGTCGTGAATGGCGCACCGTTCGGGTGATCTGTCGTTAAGAATATGCGCCAAGGGTCTTCACTCAGCAGGAATATCTCCAAGCCGATGGCCCATTGCAAAGCATTGACGAAATTCTCGTCCTTATATTTGAATGGGACGATACCGCAACCAGCATCGCATTCGATATCCATGATCACGGATTTACGTGGACTACCAAGGCCCGCATTGGCGAATTGACGCATATTGTCGCCAGAAGCGGTGACGGTTTGCCCAAACAATATCTGGCCGACATCGGCCGAGATGTTCTTGTTCTTGTTGAGCGCCTCAGCAATCGCTGCTGCACCGGATGAGAACTTACGATCACCTTCAGCACCGTAGCTATGGAACTGAATATGTGTGAGGTGGAGTGGATAACCTTCTACGGTATCCATCGTCTTGAGTGTGGTGCCTACGTTACCGGGAACGCCTAGATTGTTACCATGGACATGCAACGGTTTGGCGATACCTAGCTCGTAGACTGCACGCGAAAGTGTCTTGAGGATCTCGCGTGGGGTGATTTGGTAATGCACATGCTGTTCATCTACATCTAGCCAGCGCTGATTGAACTTGAATGCACTGATTCCACCCGGATTCACTACTTTGAGGCCGATACATTGGCTGGCCTGCAATATCCATGCGACATAATCGTTAATGGCGTTCTGGTCTTTTTTCGCTGCAAGCATGCGCAGGAAGTAATCATCGCTGCCAATCATGGCATAACCACCTTTATCGATGATTGGCGTATCTGCCATCTCCAAGTGTGATTGACGTGCATTCACGGGCAGTAGCGCGGGCTCAAAACCAGCGGTGTAGCCCATCTCTGCGTAACGGTAGCCAGTAGTGAGTGTGGATGGCACCGCATGGCCACAGCCCGAACGGCAGACTTCGTTATGTGCGACTGGGTCACCACGATGGTCTTCTGGCAACATGGTACGTGCGATATTGACCTTGCCACCACCAATATGGGTGTGCATGTCAATAGCGCCTGCCATAACGACCTTGCCTCGAATGTCATATTCGGTATCGATAGCTTCGTCTGCGCGTGGCCTTTCTACGATACGGCCATCACGAATATAAATATCCATGATCTTGCCGTCGATCTGATGCGCGGGGTCGTAGATTCTGCCGCCTGTGAGTTTGGTTAACATGTGACTTGATCCTTAAGCTTTTACGCCAGCTTCGATAGCGGACAATACTTCGGTGAGCGTGGGGAATGACGCAGCGCGTACCTGTTTCAATGGTAAGGCAACCGAGCTATCGCTGCGGAATTGCACGCCATTGCTGTCTAAACCGGGAATCGCGATAGGGATGAATACAGCCGGCTGTTGTTTGAACTGCATGGCGGGATGGCCGATGACGACTGTGGGTACATCGCTCTCAGGCGGTAATCTTGCCGGATTATAGCTATTGACCCATATCATGGCGTCAACCTCTTGCTCGGCTAGCAAGCTATCTGTGTTGTAGTGGTAGGGGTCATAATCAGGGTAATCTCGGCGGTATGAGCTTCGGAACGGATATCCGCTGATCCAGCTACTCGCATTATACGAACCAACATCTCCATCGTTACCACTAAGCGGTAAACCTGATGAGCGAGTCGTTTGATTAAGTTTTTCTACAGTACCCGTGATGTTCTGTATGGTCAGTTCAGCATGCGAGATATCTAATGAACTAGATATCCAGGCAAGTACGCTATATTTAGCTGCGTGCAGACGATCTGCTAGTTTTTGCAGGTCGCTGACAGCAATGCCACCCACCTCAGATGCGACCAGTTTTTTACCGCTAATCAATGCCCTTAATGCTGCAGTGACTTCAGGCAGTTTTTCTTTATCGCAAGGCAATACAGTCGGTTTGGTGCCGTTAGGGGAGATGCCTGCTGAGGTATCAAGGTCACGGCCACCCAAATAGACGACCTCGCGTGTTGCGGTATCTTGACCGAACATTGATTCCTGATTCCAGATTAAGCGCTCAAAGAAACGTGAGAAATAGCTGACGATATCTGTGCCAACGACCACCAATAAGTCAACGCGATTGCGCACTTCAGTCAGCGTAGTGATTTGCCAACCAGAATTTTGCAACACATACAGATTACGCATGCTGCTTTTTGAATTCATGTGATCGATGGTGGCATTCGATGTCTCGGCAAGATTCATCACTGCACGCATGCCGTAGATATCAGTACTTAAACCACTAATAAGCGGATGTTGCGCATGCTTGAAAAGAGAGATTGCTTCTGCAATGGCTTCTTCAAGTTTGGCTGGCTGACCATTGATTTGAGGGGATTTCTCTCTGTAGGGACGTTCGAAGAAGGCGACACTTTTCGCACATTTCTTCTCGACGACATTCAATACACCGGCTTCGTCGCGTTGGATTTTTAAGTCATCACAGAGCAAGCCACAGGCAGGGCAGGCCACTCCATCGATAGTGGCAGCTTGAGCAAAATTCTCCATCCTATAAACCTTATCTTTCACCAGCTTTACGTAATTTTACGCAACTGGATTGTTAATTATTTATCGGCTGAAGCTTTTAGATTGCGGCATGGCTTCATGATGCACATGATTCGCCGAGCGCTTTGAATTTGGACTTAATCACCAAAAGCGGCAACTAAAACTTCTAAATTCATTATGCAATTTTAAGAATCCATGCGTCAAGGCAGAACATGCGGATAAAGCGGATTTTATTTACTGGATTATTTCATTCGGTTGACCGTAGCTTACGATTTTGCAGGTTCTGGCAATTTCAAAATCACCTGCCGTAGGCTACAATATCAGGCTTTAGCAAGAGCCTTATTTGGACGCCATGCCATGTCGGATAGTGTAGTGAAAAATAATAATGGCGTAGCTGTCATGACAACTGCGCGTTTGCATATGGGTTTTTTCGACTTAAATGGCGGGCTTGGGCGTAAGTTTGGCAGTATCGGTGTCTCGCTGGATCATCCTGCTACGCAGTTGCAGGCATTCAAGTCTGATACTTTCACTGTAGAAGGTGAAAATGGTGAACGTGCACTCAAAATGGCATGTCAGCTTGCAAAAACCTTGAATCTCCAAGGCGGCGTGCATCTCAATATTCAAAGCATTATCCCTGAGCATGCAGGCTTGGGCTCTGGAACACAGTTGGCTTTGGCTGTCGGCCTTGCGATGAATAAGCTTTACGGGTTGAGTCTTACAATCAAGGATATTGCCTTGATGACAGAGCGAGGTGCCCGTTCAGGAATAGGCCTTGGCACATTCGCGGCTGGTGGTGTGATCGTCGATGGCGGACGTGCGGAAAAAACCGAAATCCCACCTGTCATCGCGCGTGCAGACTTTCCTGAAGAGTGGCGCATCATCCTTATCTTTGATCATGCAAAACGCGGTGTGCATGGCGCTGAAGAAGTCGAAGCATTCAAGACGTTGCCACAGTTCCCCGCTGATGAGGCTGCTATGTTATGTAGAAGCGTATTGATGCAAGCACTGCCAGCACTGGCTGAGCAAGACTTGGCTGCCTTTGGTGCTGCTATTAAACAGTTACAAGAGCGTACCGGCGATCATTTTGCGCCAGCGCAAGGTGGGCGGTATGCTAGCCGGAGCGTAGCTGAGGTCATTGAATGGCTGGGTCATCAGGGTGTAACCTGTTTGGGGCAAAGTTCATGGGGGCCAACAGGTTTTGCTGTCTACCCCACTGAGCAAGCGGCCTCAAGCGCATTAATTAAGCTTAACGATATATTCGGTGAGAAAAAAAACCTGACTTTTACGCTGTGTAAAGGTCGTAATCAAGGTGGTTTGGTGTACGATTTATAGCAGTATCTTGTTGTCTATCATTTGAAAATATTAAGGTTCAGTCATTATGGAAAAAGTATCAATCCTGCATTTAATCACATCGGCAAAGAACGCTAGCCCTTTCGATGTCAACATGGCATTTGATGCCGGTTTCGATAAGATCATGCCTTATACGAATGTTGAAACCAAAGAAGTGACTGGTTTGGTGCAGGATGCGATCTTCTCGCGCAGTCCTAGCGGCGTGAAGCGTGAGCATGTGTTCATCGGTGGTCGTGATATCGATGTGGCGATGGATATGCTGGATATCGCCAAGAAGTCTATGGTGCCGCCGTTCCAAGTGTCTGTGTTCGCTGATCCATCCGGCGCATTTACGACAGCAGCGGGCATGATGGCTAAAGTGGAGCAGCATTTAGCCAAGAATTTTGGTGGTGATCTAAGTGGCCGCAAAGTGAGTGTGTTCGGTGCCACCGGCCCAGTTGGCGGCTGTACCGCTGTGATCGCTGCTAAATACGGTGCGACAGTTGAGCTGGTTGCACATCGTTCCGTGGCAGATGTTCAAGCAAAAGCCGAAGCATTCAATGCACGTTACAACATCAATATCGGTTACACCGATGGCAGCACCGACGCACTTAAAAAAGAGATTCTAAGCAAGACAGATATCGCGCTATGCGCTGCAGCCGCAGGTGTTCAAGTGTTATCACTTGCGCAAATGGCTGGTTCAACAACACTTAAAGTTGTCGCGGACGTTAATGCCGTGCCACCTACAGGCGCTGAAGGTGTTGATGTATTCGCTGATGGTGTTGCAATACCTGGAACAAAGGCATTTGGTATCGGCGCTTTAGCGATTGGTAATGTTAAATATACGACCCAGCATAATCTGCTCAAGCAAATGCTAGAAACAGAAGAAAAACTATATCTCGATTTCCTTTCTGCATTCGAGATGGCGCGTAAAAGTCTCTAAACGCAGCTCAGAGTAACGTATTAAAAAAATCCTCATAGCTGCCGTTTCTGCGCGGCCTTTTGTGCAAGCTGCCGTTTCTGCCGGTTATGAGGTGATTGCACTGGATATCTTTGCTGATGCCGATACACAAGCAGCAGCAAAACAAAGTGTATTGCTTGAATATACTGATGGTGGATTTGATGAGACCGATTTCTCAAATGCCTTGGCGCAGTTAGACTTACAGGGATATATCGGTTTTGTGTATGGCAGCGGTTTTGATAAACACTGGCAATTGCTGGAGATGGCAGAAACTTATCTTCCATTGCTCGGGAACTCATTAAGAATCGTTAAGAATCTTAAGCGGCCGCAGCAGTTTTTTACGCTGCTAGATATATTAGGTATTCCGCATCCTGAAATTGCTTTTTTAGTGCCTGATGATTTGAGCGGTTGGTTGCTAAAAGGCACTGGCGGTTCAGGCGGTACGCATATAAGGCGCGCAATAAAAGATAAAAAAGCTGAAAAGGGAAGTTATTTTCAGCGAGAGATAAAGGGTTTACCTATCTCGTTGTTATTTGCGGCAAATGGCCGGAATATAGAAGTCGTCGGTTTTAATGAGCAGTTTTTTACAAGTATCGATGATCTTCCCTATTGTTATGCAGGGGCGGTGAGTAATGTCAGTTTGCCTGATGAGATCAAACAACGGCTTAAAAGCTATGCTAGAAAGATAAGCAATGCGTTGGGGCTCAAGGGATTTAATAGTATCGATGCGATAGTGAGCACTGAAGGCCAGCTATTTGTTTTGGAAGTGAACCCAAGATTGACCGCTACATTTTCTTTATATACACCTGAGCATGAGACAATGTTCGACTTGCATATGCGAGCATGTGCGGGCGATATAAAGAATTGGCCAAGTTTTAAGCCTCAAGCGGTAGCACATCGTGTGCTATATACGAGCGAAAATCTTGAGATTGCGCCGGATATGGATTGGCCTGAATGGGTAGCCGATATCCCGACGAATGGCCTTATTGAAAAGAACACCCCGGTTTGCAGTGTGCTTGCGTATGCCGCAAGTGCTGAAGCAGCAAAAACACTGGCTTCTGCGCGAGTTGAAAGTTTAGAAAACGTCATAAAAGTAAAAAAGGTAGAACAAAATGAGTGAGACAGTAACGCAGTTGGATACCAGCAATTGGCCTAGCGTCAATGCATTGACTAACCCTTTGGTTAAATACCTTGTGGATAACGCTAAAGAGTTGCGCGTTGGTGTAGAAAAGCTTGCCAATGGTACGACGATTGTTGATGCCGGTATCAAATTCCCCGGTGGTCTTGAAGCTGGGCGTCTTATTTCCGAGATATGTATGGGTGGTTTAGGCCACGTTAGTCTACATAACTCAGCGACATTCAAGCATTGGCCATGGATGCTTTCGGTACACTCTAATAATCCGATCCTTTCGTGCCTTGGTAGCCAATATGCTGGTTGGAGTCTGGCGCATGAGAAGTTCTTCTCATTAGGTTCTGGCCCTGGCCGTGCATTGGCTGGCCGTGAAGAGCTATATAAAGAGTTGGGCTATAAAGATCAGGCCAATACAACCGCTTTGGTACTTGAGAGTGAAAAAGCGCCACCTATCGAAGTGATCGAAAAAGTATCGCGTGATACTGGGGTGCCAGCAGAAAACCTGACATTTATCTTGACACCTACTCGGAGTATTGCTGGTTCAATACAGATCGTAGCGCGCGTGCTTGAAGTGGCGATGCACAAGATTCACACTCTCCATTTTCCGTTAGATCACGTGGTTGATGGCATGGCGAGTGCGCCTGTGCCTCCACCTGCGCCTGATTTCCTGATCGGTATGGGGCGTACCAATGATGCGATTCTCTTTGGGGGTCATGCTCACTTGTTCGTTAAAGGTAGTGATGACGCAGCGGCTAAGCTTGCGAAAGAATTACCAAGCAGTTCATCACGTGACTATGGTCGTCCGTTCGCTGAAGTTTTCAAAAGCGTTAATATGGATTTCTACAAGATCGATCCGATGTTATTCAGCCCTGCTGCAGTCACCGTTACTGCACTTGATTCTGGTAAGAGCTTTGTTGGCGGTAAATTGGATGAAGCGTTATTGGATCAATCTTTCGGTTATAGCGCGTAAGGTTTAATAAGCGATCTAGGCTGGCGGTCTTGTTTTGATTGAACGCATTCCGGTATTTACGGATGACCCAGGCTGGCATGGAAGGCGCCTTGCACAGGCGTTTTCTGCACGTGGTTATGAGGCAGTCTTCATCTCACTTAAAGACTGCCATATAGCACTAACAGGCGATCAGCCATCCGTCGTTATTCCCGGGTTTGAAAATGCGTTGCCCGATTACGCTTTTGTGCGTGGCGTGCCTGGTGGCACATTGCAGCAAGTCATCGTTCGCCTTGATATCCTGCATGCACTTGAGATGCTAGGCGTAAAAGTCTATAACGATGGCCGTGCAGTTGAGCGTACTGTCGATAAGGCCATGACCAGCTTCCTGTTGCATCACCAAGGTGTTGCTACCCCCGCAACATGGGTTTGCGAGTCAAGACATCGCGCAAAGAAAATCATCGATACTGAGTTATCTTCTGGGCATACATTAGTCATCAAGCCTTTATTCGGGTCGCAAGGGCAGGGTGTCCGTAAGCTGGAGCATGGCTCCCCATTTCCGGTACCCATGGAGGATCATGTAGATGGCCTCTATTACTTGCAACGATACATCGATAGCGGTGAGGGGGCGTGGCACGATCACCGTGTTTTCATCATTAACGGCAAAGCTATCGGGGCTATGGTGCGTCATGGCAGTAGCTGGATCAATAATGTCGCACAAGGCGGACGCTGTGAACCGATCTCACATTTAGGCGATATCGCCCAAATCGCTGAAAGAGCAGCAGATGCTGTCAATATCGACTATTGTGGCGTGGACGTGATTCGCGATAAGCAGGGTAAGTTGTATGTGTTAGAGGTTAATAGTATTCCCGCATGGCGAGGCTTGCAAAGCGTACTCGATATGGATATTGCACAAATGCTGGTTGATGATCTGCTTACCAAATCAAGTATTGTTGAATGACGAGAGTGTCTATATCTGAGGCCTATAAAAATGCCTGTCTTGCAGAACTATCAGCCCTTAAACCCGGCAATGTGCATATTTTTGCTGATGGTCATGGCATGGTTGTGCAGGACTTTGTAAAAAGTGCGGAAGCTTCTTCTATTGCTATATCAATACCTGAGTTAAGTGTAGGTGCGCGCATCAAGTCTGCCATTGATGCCACTTGGGATGCTGTCAGCTGTAATACTAACCTTGGTATCGTTCTACTTGCCGCGCCATTAATTCAAGCCTATTCATCAAATACTCAGAGCACCCTGCGAATCACCCTTCAATCAGTCCTCAGCGGCTTGACTGTGGAAGATGCCTCTTTGGCTTATGAGGCGATTCTACGAGCATCCCCTGCAGGGCTGGGGGGTAGTGATCAACATGATGTTCGCGAACTGCCCCAAGTGACATTGCTAGAAGCGATGCGAGCAGCAAAAGACCGAGACCTTATTGCTATGCAGTATGCAAATGGCTATCAGGATATATTCGAGTTCGGGGTCACCCATTACCAGCGTGCGCTTCAGCAATGGGGTCAGCCAGTTTGGGCTGTTACGGCGGTTTATTTAGCTTTCCTATCGCATTTTCCAGATAGCCATATTGCAAGAAAATATGGGTTAGATGCAGCCAAGCAAGTCATGGCAGAGGCAGCGCAGCAAGCTAAAGCTTTTGCTGGCTTTGAAAACCCCAAAAAATATCAACGTGAGCTATTAAGGTTCGATGCCGATCTTAAACAGCGGAAATTGAACCCTGGTACCAGTGCGGATATGACAGTGGCTACTATCTTTGCTTTGGAGTTAGTCGCAATCTAAAGTGGCTATATGCAAACCATGTAAATGATGTGGCAGAGGGTGTAGTAATCTGAATTTTTGGGTTATACTCAAAGGCTGATTGAATTTAGACTTTATGCATGCCGAGTAATCTCTGAGTGTGCATTAAGCGTAGTTGCTTATTTTGCAACGAATTAGCTGGCTGTATCCATATTAATCTCCCAAAAGGAGATTGCCTGTCAGCGCTAAAGACGTCGTAATTCAGGCGCATTCCAAAATTTTGATTACATGATTTGTTAGAGGAGAAGTTTATGTCTAGCTTGCTAGAACAACTAAAAGCGATGACCACAATCGTTGCAGATACAGGTGATGTTGAAGCGATCAAAGCTGTTAAGCCTGTTGATGCTACAACCAACCCATCCCTATTACTGAAGGCTAGTACTTTGCCACAGTATGCACACCTGATCGAAGAATCGATTGCTTATGCAAAAGCACAAGGTGGTGATAAAGCCGCTCAAATTGAAAACGCAGCAGACAAGCTAGCTGTTTTGATCGGTATCGAAATCTCTAAAGCTGTACCAGGCCGCATTTCTACTGAAGTAGATGCACGTCTATCATTCAACATCGACAAAATGGTGACTAAAGGCCGTAAGCTGATTAAGCTGTATCAAGATGCTGGTGTTGGTAAAGAGCGTGTACTGATCAAGCTGGCTTCTACTTGGGAAGGTATCAAGGCTGGTGAGATTCTGGAAAAAGAAGGCATTCAGTGTAATCTGACATTGTTATTCGGTTTTGGCCAAGCGCGTGCATGTGCTGAAGCTGGCGTATTCCTTATCTCTCCATTCGTTGGCCGTATCCTTGACTGGTACAAGGCTAAGAACCCAGGTACAGAATACACACAAGAAACAGACCCAGGTGTGGTTTCAGTTCGTGCTATCTATGCTTATTACAAAGAGCATGGTTATAAAACAGTGGTTATGGGTGCTTCATTCCGTAACACAGGTGAGTTGATCGCTCTGGCGGGTTGTGACCGTCTGACTGTATCTCCAAACCTATTGCAAGATCTGGCAGCTACTGAAGGTACGCTAGTTCAAGTATTAAAAGATGGCGGCGCAAAATCTGCACCTCCAGCTCCATTGACAGAGGAAGAGTTCCGCTTCCAATTAAACGAAGATGCTATGGCAACTGAAAAATTGTCTGAAGGTATCCGCGGTTTCGTTGTTGACCAAACCAAGCTTGAAAAGGCTTTGGCAGAAAAGCTGTAATATTGCTGACGTAATTAGCGCTATATAATCAATTGACTATAGCGCTATTTGTTTTTTTTAGTAGTACCTGTGTACTTTATGATTGCTACACTTAACGTTGACATAACATTCCGTTACAACTTAAGATAGATTTCCAAACATAAAGTAACTAACTTTTTAACCAACTGGAGAAGTATCATGGCAAAACCATTAGTTCAAATGGCATTAGACTCATTAGATTTCGACGCAACTGTAGCACTTGCTACTACTGTTGCTCCACACGTAGACATCCTTGAAATCGGTACACCATGCATCAAGCATAACGGTATCAAATTGCTGGAAACTCTTCGTGCAAAATTCCCAAACAACAAGATCCTTGTTGACTTGAAGACAGCAGATGCTGGTTACTACGAAGCTGAGCCATTCTTCAAGGCTGGTGCTGACATCGTGACAGTACTTGGTATCTCTGACATCGGCACTATCAAAGGTGTAGTTGATGTTGCTAACAAGTACGGTAAAGAAGCACAAGTTGACTTGATCAACGTACCTGACAAAGCTGCTGTTGTTAAGGCTGCTGCTGCTGCTGGCGCGCACATCATTGGTGTGCACACTGGTCTTGACCAACAAGCTGCTGGTCAAACACCGTTCACTGACTTAGCTTTGGTTGCGGGCCTGAACACTGGTCTTAAGATCTCTGTTGCTGGTGGTGTTAAGCCTGCTACAGTTCGCCAAGTAGTTGATGCTGGTGCAACGATTGTTGTTGCTGGTGCTGCTATCTACGGTGCTGCTGATCCTGCTGCTGCTGCTGCAGAAATCACATCATTGGCACGTGCTTAATTTTTAAGCGCATGTAGTGAATTCAAAACCGACCCTTCTGGGTCGGTTTTGTTTTGTGCTTCACATATTGTTAAAATAAGCGTTTAGTTACACCGTCAATCATCCATTATTTCATTAGAGGTTTTCTATTATGTCTTCTCAACAACTTATCTTAGATAAAATCACCAACGTACTTAAAGCTACTCCAACGAATCTGGAAGCCGATCTGCTGAAGATTGTTGATGAGGCTGGCCGTATTTTTATCGGTGGCGCAGGGCGTTCAGGTCTGGTTTCAAGATTCTTCGCTATGAGATTAGTGCATAGTGGTTATAAAGTGAGCATGGTTGGCGAGATCGTCACGCCAAGCATTCAGAGCGGTGATTTGTTCATTGTTATTTCTGGATCAGGCGAAACAGAAACTTTGTTGCCACTGGTTAGAAAAGCAAAATCACAAGGTGCAAAGCTTGTTGTTATCTCAATGAAGGCTAAATCAACCATGGCTGATCTGGCTGACCTCGTTATCCCTGTTGGCGCTAATGATACTGATCTGTTTGCCAAGACGCATGGTATGCCAATGGGCACCACATTCGAGTTATCTACTTTGGTTTTCCTTGAAGCGACCATTGCCACTTTAGTTGATAAAAAAGGCCTGACTGAGGAAGGCATGCGCGCTATTCACGCAAATCTTGAGTAGTCTGCTGGTCATTAAATAGTCATATTCGTTTGCTATAGTTCTTATGCAAATGAATATGATGTGTAAACCGTAATTCACATTGTGTATTTAGTTATGTGAACTACGGTTTACTTTTGTGTACTAACCCGTACAATGAGAATACATCCTCGTAACTGTATTTTAAAAGCATTAGCGTTCGAACTAATTATCTTGCCTGCAAATCCCTATTTAGACCCCATGTATTTACCGCTTACCTTACAAAATTAGTCGGGTTTATGTATAATATATGCAAATTTTTTACAGATTAACGTTAAACAGACGGTGATCTAACTTACGGCACTGCTAACCAAGCTGTGCTACTTTTTGTTTCTACGGAAACTTTATATTTGGAGAATGAAATGGCTGTTATTGATCGCGTTTTAGTGGGTGAAGCTCTTGTTATTGACAATCGTCCTGACGGCAGTGGTCTTGACCTCTTGAATGTAGCTCACATTGACTTGATCATCGGGCCACGTGGTAGCGCTGCAGAAGATGCTTTTGTGCGCACACTGACCGACCAAAAGGAAGGCGTAAACGGTCTATTGGCTGTTGTTGCACCTAACCTGATGACCAAACCTGCTACTGTGATGTTCAACAAAGTTACCATCAAAAATGGTAAACAAGCAGTTCAAATGTTTGGCCCAGCACAACGCGGTGTTGCACTGGCTGTGATGGATTGTGTTGCTGATGGTACGATTCCAGAAGATGAAGCAGAAGACGTATTCATCTGCGTTGGCGTATTTATCGATCACAAAGCTGACATCGATGAGCGTATCCAAGAGTGGAACTATCAAGCAACTAAGCAAGCTATCAAGAGCGCTGTAGCTCGTGAGCCTAAGGTTGCTGATGTGTTGAAGGCATACAAGAACTCAGCACACCCGTTCCAAGCTAAGTAATTCAATAATTCGCCTCGTTTTAACGGGGCGTTATTATTTGAAAAAGCGCATACCATGTATTTGGTATGCGCTTTTTCTTTTGGTTTTAAAGTATTTAGTTTTACTGATTGGCGAAAACGGCCTCTAATTGTTTGGCTGATAAATCACCAGAATGCAGAGCGCTTGCGATTAATGCCCCTTGTATGCCCATCGACGTTAATGTCGAGATATCCGTAGCATCGCGCACACCACCCGCTGCATAGATTGCGCTGTGGGTGGATGCACTTAGTATCTCATTCAGTTTCTTCATATCAGGTCCTAGGCCACTACCGACATGATTAAGTGTCATGGCGATGACTTTTTCGGGCCAACTCGAACTATCTTCCAGTAGCTCTGGAGGTCCTTTGTAGCCAGTAGGCGTAAAGTCCAGCGATAATATCAATTGGTGTTGATAGACGCGCTTAATAGCAAGGTAGTTATCCATGCTTCTGAGGCTTTCAGTACCTATGACAAATTTGATCGGCAGGTCATGCCATTCATACAGGTCCGAGACTTCGCTAAAACCACTATCCAGCCATAACTCGATATGGGGAAAGCGCCGATTGATTGTTTTAATGGTGTCGTAATGGTGACCATTGCGCTGAATGCTATTCAGGTCGGCGATGTAGAGTTCTTTAAATGGGTATAATTCAATTAAGGATTGGGTGATATGCATAGGATCACTTGATGTACAAAGGGGGGAATTGATAGGTTGATAGTTTTTCCGGTCACCGCGTTTTGCGTGTACAACCTTGCCATCTAATAGATCTATAACAGGAATAATATTCAATTTATTTCGCTTAAAGCTGCCCAGGAAAGTATTGCTTGAAGATATTCGTTTGTGAATTCATCACCGGTGGGGGATTATACCGCGAGCCTCTGTCAACCTCTCTTGTAAAAGAGGGAGAGTTGATGCGCAATGCGCTTTTACGTGATCTGTCTGATATTCCAGAGGTCTATTTGACAACGACATTCGATTACCGATTATCGCCTCCGAGTTTTGTGCATAAAACCGTTCAGGTAGGCCTGCATGAAGATATCTGGGATATATGGGTAAGCATGACTGCCGAGTGTGATGCTGCTTGGCTGATTGCGCCTGAGACTGATGGCCTGTTATTAAAATTGACGCAGATGGTTGAAGAGCAGGGAAAAGTTCTACTCGGTTGTCATGCATATGCTGTTGAGGTGGCGAGTAGTAAATATAAAACCTGGCAAGTGCTTTCAAATGCGGGCGTGGAAGTGATTCCTACCGATGACGTCAATCATTGGCAACCAAATATAGAGGGTAGTTGGGTGGTTAAGCCTGATGACGGTACTGATTGTGAGGGAAGCCTATATTTTGAAACCTCTGCGTATTTGACTAGCTGGCTTAGTCAGAAAGATGATGAAGCCTTATCTGTTGTACAACCTTATCAACGAGGCCGTGCAGCCAGTATCTCGATGGTATGCAAAGATGGTGATGGCTGGCTGCTAAGCTGTAATAGTCAGAAAATCAACCTTGAGGTTTCTCAAGGGATAGGCAAGTTTTCATATTCCGGCAGTATCGTGAATGGGTTGGCAGAACATTGGACGCTATTTGAAGATTTGGCAAAGCGAATCGCAAAAGTGATACCGAGTTTGCGTGGCTATGTTGGCGTTGATGTGATTATGGATGAGCTGAGTCGCGATCTGCATGTGCTGGAGATTAACCCGCGTTTAACGACTTCTTATGTTGGTTTGAGGCAGGCGATTGACTACAACCCAGCACGCTTGGTTGTAGACTTGCTCTATAATGATGCTTTCTCACTCCCGCCAATCTCGCGAAATATCGTGGAAATCTCCTTAAATGCATGATCAAAATTCAGCATTGATTACCTTAGGCTGGGATGTCGGTGGCGCACACCTTAAAGTTGCATTGGTGAACACTGATGGTGTCGCATTGCAAGTGGTTCAGGTCAAATGTCGCTTGTGGCTGGGCATAGAGCAATTAGAGCAAGCTGTAGACGAAGTATTAGGGCAATTGCAGTATGCGGCAGGGCAGCATGTCGTCACTATGACGGGCGAGCTGGCCGATATATTCCCTGACCGCATCTCTGGCGTTATGCAGATTGCTGATGTGATGCGCCAGAAGCTTTCTGGGCAGGTCACATTTTATGCAGGCACATCTGGTTTTGTCGCAATTGCAGATGTCGCTTATAAGTCTGCTGCCATCGCTTCAGCGAATTGGCTTGCGAGTGCAAGTTTTTTGGCAAAACAGATTCCTCAGGCTTTATTTATCGATATTGGCAGTACTACTGCGGATATCGTGCTCTTGAATGAGGGGCACCCCTTTACGCGAGGTATTTCAGATGCGGAACGCATGAAGTCTGAGTCGCTGATTTATACCGGCGTTGTACGTACTCCTGTCATGGCGGTGAGTAGCCGAGTGCCATTCTTGGGTGAGTGGGTGACTTTGGCCGCAGAGTATTTTTCCACGATGGCGGATATATACAGGCTTACTGGCGACTTAAAACTTGCGGATGATATGGCCGATACGGCAGATGGTGCAGGAAAGACGGTGGAAGATAGTGCCCGTCGTCTTGCAAGAATGATCGGACATGATCTTGATGATGCCCCAATGAGTGCTTGGGTGGCTTTGGCCAATGCATTTAAGCAGCAACAGCTTAATCGTTTGAAAGATGCCGTATTGCGCCATTACTCATGTGGAATCATTGATGCGGATGCGCCCATGATTGGCGCAGGCGTGGGTCGTTTTCTTGTATTCGAATTGGCCAACCAGTTGAACCGTGATTATTATGATGCGAGTAATTTTATTCGCGCCCAAACTGATACCACTAAATATTGGGCGAGTGCCTGTTTGCCTGCTTACGCAGTAGCTGCGTTAAGGTAACCCTAATACGATGCTAAGCCAACCGACGTTGATACACGAGCTTACTTATTCCCCCGATAGTGCCATATTATTTGCGCGTATCGCTAACCAGCCTTGGGCAATATATCTGGATAGCGGCCGACCACAGAGTCAGTATGGACGCTATGATATTTTGACGGCTAATCCGTTTATTACACTATCGACGGTTGATGGCGAAACTAAGATTTCATCTGCGGATAGGGTCGATACATCATCTGCTGATCCATTTGCGCTATTAAAGACCACCCTTGAGGCATATAAAGTAACGAATAGCGGCTTGCCTTTTGAAGGTGGGGCAATAGGCTACTTTGGTTACGATCTGGCGCGTCGTTTGGAGCATATGCCATCATCTGCCTTGGATGGAGAGCACATTCCGCAAATGATGGTGGGAATATATGACTGGGCTGTTGTTGTTGACCATAAAACTCAAAAATCCTGTCTGGTTTCGCATGGATTTAACCCGGCTACCCATACCCAGTGGCAAGGTCTGTGTGATTTATTCGATGCACCGCTTGAAATACCTGAGTCAACATTTGAGGTTGTCTCGGAGGTGGTTTCAAATATGGATTTGCCTGCCTACGAAAAAGCTTTTGAGAAGATACAGCACTATATTCACGAAGGTGATTGCTATCAGGTGAATCTGGCGCAACGCTTTTCGGCGAGCGCTATGGGTAATGCTTGGACAGCCTACGAATACTTGCGTGAAATAAGCCCCGCACCTTTTCTAGCCTATATGAATCTGCCCGGATTGCAGGTGCTTTCTGCTTCACCAGAGCGTTTTCTGCAAGTCAGTGGGCGTCATGTCGAGACGCGACCTATCAAGGGCACACGTCCACGTGCCGCTGACGCTGAAGAAGATGCAAAGAATGCACAGGAGCTAGAGGCTAGCCTGAAAGACCGCGCAGAGAACTTGATGATTGTGGATTTGTTACGTAACGACATCAGTAAAAGCTGCGCAGTGGGCTCGGTGAAAGCCGAGCGACTATTTGCGCTTGAAAGCTTTGCCAATGTGCACCATCTTGTCAGTACCGTGACGGGTAAGTTGGCATCGGGCAATACAGCGATTGATCTGTTACGGGGTTGTTTCCCCGGTGGTTCGATTACCGGTGCCCCAAAACTCAGGGCGATAGAGATCATCGAAGAGCTGGAGCCTCACAGGCGTGGACTATATTGCGGTGCGATAGGCTATATCGGCTTTGACGGTAATATGGATACCAATATCACGATCCGCACGGCAGTTTATTCTGATGGCGAGATTCGTTTTTGGGCCGGAGGTGGTATTGTTGCAGATTCTGAAATGCAAAAAGAGTATCGCGAAACATGGGATAAAGCTTCCTCCATGCTTGAATTAATGCAGCATTTTGGCAAGAATAATAACGGCAGTTAGATATGCTTGAATCTGGGAGAAATATCGTATGTGGATAGTGAAACTGGGCGGCAGTCTTCTAGGGTCGCCTGAACTGAATGAATGGCTGGAAGTATTGGCGCATCATGGTGATGGCAAGGTAGTCATTGTTCCAGGTGGCGGGTTGCTCGCTGATGCAGTGCGTGAATCACAGCGTATGAGTGGCTGTAGCGATCTTGTTGCGCATAAGATGGCCGTCATGGCGATGGATCAGTTTGGTGTATTGATGTCTGGGCTTAATAGCGAATTAGTCACCGCATCGAACGAACTTGAGATTGCAGAACGTGGCTGGCAGCACCGTGCGATCGTCTGGCTGCCGAGTGAAATGGTGCTGGCTGACGAGACTATCCCTACTAATTGGCAGGTCACATCAGATAGCTTGGCTGCTTGGCTGGCAAGTAAGCTGAATGCTGAACATCTCATATTAGTGAAATCCGAACGCTTGGACCTTGACCAGATATCACTAGAGCGCCTGACAAAAGAAGGTTTCGTCGATGAGCATTTTGGTGACTATATCGTCGGCAAGACATTCAACACTTGGGTATTAGGTAAGCAGGATCACAATATTTTTCATGACAAATTATCAGAAGAGATTTTGACTGAAACTGGTTTGCCCGTCATGTGTTCCTGGAACTAAAGGAGAGCGATATGAACGATGTGACTGATAAACCAAGTGATGAACATGTGTATAGCCTTGATGAAATCAATGTTAAATTGGCGGCTGAACTTCCTCATTGGTATTTTGAAGATGGCTGGATTCGCCGTAAGTACAAGACCAGTGGCTGGAAGGGTACGTTAATGGTGGTGAATACGGTCGGGCATTTGGCTGAAGCTGCATGGCATCATCCAGATCTGACAGTTTCTTATGCGTTTGTCATCGTTAAGCTATGCACACATAGCGCCAAAGGCATTACAGATAAAGACTGGACGCTAGCCAAGAAGATAGAGGACGTCATCCAATGGCAACCGGGCAAAGAAGCTGGGGCGCTTGAAGGCACACCCAACGACGATGCTCGTTTCAAATATATCAAATACGATTAAATCGCTTCGCGTTTTTCAAAGCGTCCGAAGTGCAGCATGATGGTCGGCAGTATCAATAAGTTCAGGATGGTAGATGTAATGAGACCGCCTACAATGATCATGGCCATCGGCCCTTCGATTTCCTTGCCTGGCTGACCACTTCCTGCTGCTAAGGGTAGTAAGCCTAATGCCGTCACCAATGCGGTCATCAATATAGATGGCAAGCGTTCAGATGCGCCTCTTATGGCAGTTTCCAATCCCCATGTCATGCCTTCAGCATCTATCAGGTGCTGGTAGTGTGAGACCAGCATGATTGAATTGCGTAATGTGATGCCGAAAAGTGTCACGAAACCGACCATGGTGCCGAGTGATACCCAACCGCCTGAGAGTATCGCTGCCAGCACACCACCAATGAGTGCAAAAGGCAGGTTTGCGAAGGTCAGCAACAGATTGCGTAGTTGACCAAATGCGATATAAAGCATAATGAAAATGCCCGCAACCGCCAAAATCGAATGTACGATCAAGTCGCGTCGTGATTGTGCCTCTGCCTCTGCTGAGCCTGTGTAGGAGACGTAATTCCCCGGTGAGAGCTGCACTTCGGATTTGATACGCTTCTTTAATTCATCTGAGAAAGATTGGATATCGCGCCCCGTGACATTGGCTGTCACGCTTTGTATACGTTTCGCGCCTGAATGCAGAATCTTGGAGCGCCCGTTTTCCTGTGATATGTCTGCGATATCGCTCAGGCGAACCAAGCGGCCTTCATTATTGATCAAAGGTAATTTTGCTACCTGCTGTATGTTGTTGCGCGATTTTTCATCAAGTACGACACTCACGCCGATGACACGACTATTCTGGAAAACTTGCGCAACCGGCACACTTTCATAAGCTGCACGAATGTTATCGAGTACATCGGTGACCTGGAAGCCGAGCTGCAAGAGTTTCTCTGGGCGTAACCGTATAACGAGCTGTGGTGTGCCCGGTGGCGACTGAATCAGCACATCGTTAGCCCCTTGGATGCCGGAAATGACACCCGCGATCTTTTGTGCATCACGATCCAATGCATCCAGATTGTTGCCATAGATATTGATCACTTGCGATGCTGCATAGCCGGAGATGGTTTCTTCAATGCGTTCGGTCAAAAATGTATTGATCGCAAAATTGACACCAACAAACCCTGGTGGAGTAGGGCCGTCATCATCATAGCCTGAAAGCTTTTCTCGGATATCTTCGAGTATCCTGTTTTGCTCATCGCCGGATAATGCGCCGATCTCGATCTCGAATTCGCTGTAATGCGTGCCAAAAGTATCTGCGGCATTAGGTGCCCGGCCGACCCACTGGGCGACTGAGCGTACGCCACGAATGCTGCTAACCACCTCAGCGACTTTTTTACCAATGCGCAAAGATTCTTTTTCTGATGTTCCCGGCACTGCCGTCATGTGCATGATGTAGTGGCCTTCATACAAGTTGGGTATGAATTGGCTTTGGAACAAAGGCAGAATGCCTAAACCAATAGCGATGAACATGACGGTGACCGCAATAATCACCTTATATTGTTTTTCTATACGGTAAAGTAACTTCACATAGCCTTGTTTGATATAACGGATCATCGGTGAATCATCGCTTTCAAGCGCTGCTTTGCTGAGTAGCAGGTAACAAAGCGCCGGTGTTAAGGTTAAGGCAACGACCAATGAAGCGATAATCGCGGTGATGTATGAGATGCCTAGCGGTGCAAATAACTTACCTGCCACACCAGAGAGTGTAAGTAAGGGCATGAATACCAGTGCCACGATGATCGTAGCGTAGAACACAGAGCTGCGAACCTCGATTGACGCATCGAATACGACCTTGTATGCGGGCAAGGGCTGACTTAGCAACCGATTTTCCCGCAGTCGGCGAAAGATGTTCTCTGTATCGATGATCGCATCATCGACGACCTCGCCCAATGCAATGGCAAGACCACCAAGCACCATGATGTTCAAGCCGATATTAAAGTGATTTAGCACGACGATCGCGGTTAATAGCGAAAGAGGGATTGCCGTTGCGGAGATAAGCGCAGTACGTACATTGAACAAAAACATGAACAGCACGCTGATCACCAAGACCGAGCCAATCAATATATCGGTCTGTACGCCATCTATGGCTGTCTCAATAAAGTTAGCAGGGCGGAATAGCTTGCTGTGTAAGGTGACTTGTTCATCCTTGAGACTAGGTTCAAGCTCATGCAACGCTTTTTCGATCGCACGGGTGACGCCATGGGTATTCGCCCCTAGTTGGCCTTGTATGGAAAGGTAGATGCCATCATGCCCATCAATGGCCGCGGCGCTGATAGAGGGTGCAGCACCCTCTACTACGCGCCCTATATCGGTCAGGCGTATGGTTTGCCCATTACGATGTAATAAAGTCGTTTGCGCAAGTTGTTGAGGGGAGAGTGCTTGCCCTTCACTGTTGATGACGATGCGTTGATTACTGTTTTCTATAAAGCCGCCACCGCGTACACCGGTCGCTTTTTTTGCGGCCTCCATGACTTCTTGCAGTGAGATGTTGTAGCGCACCAGTTTCTCAGGGTCTACCTGAATCTGGAACTGCCTCACTTCTCCGCCGAATACGTTGACATCAGCTACGCCGGGTACTGCAAGCAGATGCGGCCTGATGGTCCAATCGACCAATGTGCGTAACTCCATCATTGTGCGCGATTGCGACGTGATGCCAATACCTAAGACTGTGCTCGCAGAAGAGGTAAGTGGGGTGATGTTTGGTGTGATGCCTTGCGGCAATCGGTTCGATAATGTTGCAAGGCTCTCTGCAATCACTTGCCGATTGCGATATACATCAGAGCCTTCTTTGAATATCACGGTGACAACAGACAATCCCGGTATCGATTGCGAACGCGTCATTTCGATACCCACCGTACCTGCAATGCTATTCTCTATCGGTTGAGTAACAAGTGACTCCACCAATTCAGCCGATAATCCCGGAGATTCCGTCTGAATAACGATCAGCGTGGGAGAGAATTCCGGGAACACATCCAGATTACTCTGTGAAAGAGTATAGATGCCATATAAGACAATCAGGCTCGCAAGGCCTATCACCACGCCGCTAAAGCGGATGGAGAACCTGATGATAGAGGCCATCATGCCGGTCTAGTCCTCATTCTCGTTCTTGATCTGGTATTTAAACTCTTCTGATAGCAATAACTGGGCGCCATTAATCACGATTTCATCAGATGTTTTAATGGTGCCACTATTAAACCAGCCACCATCTGTTTCATTCTCAGTACTGATCGGAAAGCGCATGAATTTATCATCCCCCAGCCTTTTATAAATCCAAGCTTTACCGCTATACCAGACCACAGCACTTGTTGGCACCATTACTCCATCAGCAGATTTCCCCGTCGATTGCATGCCAACACTCACACGCATGCCCGCGCGCAAGTCATCCGCTACTGCGCGATAGTAAAAGGTACGACCCTGAACTGTGTTATCTGTCTGTGCCGAGGTCGATACGAACTTTGCCTGCACCGCTTTGCCTTGAGTGCCTGTTGGCGTGACATTCAATGTGTCTCCCGCTTTTGGGTTTGCGCTCTCAAAGGGAAGGGTGATCTGTAATAAAACTTCTTTGTGCAGGAGCAAGTCTTGCATCATCGCTCCTGCATCCTGCCTAGTGATATCTGCTGCCAGTGCCTCACCCCATAATTGGCGTATGTTGTCGCGTATATTGTTCGCTAGGGTCTCTGCTGCAGCAACTTTTGCCTGGTCTGTCTTCCATGCTGATTCTGCTGCAATCACGGCACGATCCGAGATATTGCGATTATCCTGATTGAGTTGCGATAAACGCTGGTATTCCTGTTGACTATTTGAAAGGGATGCGCGCGCGATCTCAGCCTCTGCTTTTGCAGTCAGGTAACGTGTTCGTAACTCGATTAAGGGGTCGATGCTGACTACATATCCTAATGACGACAACACATTCTGGTAATGCGCAGGTTTTAACTGCGTGGTTTCAATGCCGCTTTGCACTTGAGATGCTGGAGTGACAGTGATTGTTGTAATGCCTGATTCAATATTGACGCGATTAGGCGACTCAATTTCCTCTTCTTGCCCATGTTTGTAGGCTTCGTATTCATCTTTGCCATAAAATACAATCACCCAGAACATCAGGATGATGATCAAAGCCTGCAAGCCGATGATGAGGGCCAATTTCCTATTCATATGCATTCCTTAGCGCTTCTCTATATTTAAACTTGCGCGATTGACGGTGTCTTCAATATTGATTGGTGAACTCACTTGGCTATTTAACGGGCGCTGTATGACGTCTTCAAGTCTGGCAAGCGCTCGTTGAGCCTTATAGCTTGTATTGATCAGGTTTTGCAGGGCCAAGATGTTTTCCAGTTTGGTTGTCGTTAGCTCAAGGCGATCAGCATAGCCCGCATCGAATTGATTTTGTATTTGGCGACTGCGTGCTTCAGTATCATCTAAAAATTGTTGTGCCTTAACTAACTCTTCCTGCGCTGATTGGTAATTTGCTTTGGCTTTTTCCAACTCGCTAATGATGTTGGCCTGCAATGCTTCAAATTGGGCCGCTTCAACTTCCCGTAGTGATTGAGCTTCTGCGATCAGTGCACGATTCTTGTTGATCAAGGTCAATAATCCACTTAATCCTAAAGACCATATCCTGTCGCCCTGATCATAGCTATAACCTGGGGAGGCGATAATGTCAGGATACTGTTTCGCAATCTCCAGCCGCAGTTTGGCTTCGGCTGCCGCATATCGTGCCAATGCCGCCCTAATATCGAGACGGTTTAGCAAGGCGGCTTCCTGAAATTCAGCATTCACCGCATCATCAAATACGATGGTTTGTTTTTTACTATTAAGTGCAGAGATCGGTACAGATTCAATATTCAATTGCTTGAATATTGCAAGTGGGAGTCCTGCATTGCCTGCAAGGGATGCTCGCAGTGCGGGGATTTGCCCTTGCACTGCTGCAAGCCCTTGCTGGGCTTTCTGCAACTGCAAACGTGCATTGCTGGATTCAACAGTAGATACCATGCCAGCTTTCAAGCGCGCATCCAGCATCGAGACGATATCCTGCCGCAAGCTTACTTCACTTTGCATTGCCTGAACCTGATAATCCGCATTGAGATAATCGATCAATGCGTTGATGGCAAGGCTGCGTACCTGCCACGCAGTTTGTGCGATTTCTATTCTTGCCGCTTCCGAAAGGTTGTTGGCACGATCGATTCTTGCCTCGCGTTTTCCGGCGGTCTCGATCGGTATGTCTATACCCAAACCGTATGTCCAAGGTGATACACCGCCATCACGCTGGCTATGGTTTTCCACATTGCTTGATATTGCCGGTATCGGGCGTTGGCGCGCAGTATTGCCGCTAGCCATCGCGGCGCGCCACTGGGCGCGGGCAACATCCAGTTGCGGATTAAAGAATAGGGCGACATAGGTTAATTCAGATTCACCCCATTGCGTGATCGGCAGACGATTCTCAGGGTAACCAGAAGCAATCAGGAATTCCCGAAACTCAACGCTGTCAGGGTCATGCTTTAAGTAGCGGGTTGCTATTTTTGAGGGGTCTATAGGTTTTGCCGTATAGGATTGAAAGCCGCAACTCACCAGCAATAGGCAAACAAAAGCAATGCCTGCACCATAAACCGCAGATGTTGCTTTCATGCCTTTCTCCATCGCCTGACCAAATCCGATAAGTAATGCGCTATCGGTTTGGTTGTAGATATTATTATCGTTTTCAATTTGCCTAGCCTAATCTACTTCCATGCGATATTACATGCAGAGTAAACAAGCGGCAATTTACAATTGATTTACATTGTGACAATCACGATAACGGCGATGGATTTTATACGGTCAAAATACTTTGGATGGGAGGTTAGAGCGCAATAGCCGCTTGAACTGAAGTCAGGGCATCCTGCAAAGATTCTTCTGTCAGGTTGTTGATACTTGCTGAAAGTAATTCAGCAGCCTCAATAGCGCCTTTAGGTAAATCGTGGCTATCAATCTCTGCAATCAGGCCAGCAGCAGCGCCAGTCACTTTAAGTAAAGCGTGGCGTTCTTTCATTAAAAGCTCTATTTCAGAACGTAACATGTTGATTTCCTGCTGATTGATCGTGCTATGCATAATTCGGTTTCCGTAACGCTTTATTGATAATGAATGGAGTACATCATGCTATCTGAAAAGGGGGTGTGTCAATCCGTTAATGATATTTGTCTTAAACAAGTAGTTTTCTCTAATCATAGAGTGCGCTACAATAGCGTTCTTGTCTAAACAAGCAAGGTCATTAACTTAGAAATTAAGTTTGCTTTGTGTATAAGCGCATGATGAAAATCATGCAGCAGATACCGAAAGTTAAATGTAAAATAAACCAGAATAATTCGTTAAGTCTGGCAAGTTTCTAAAGTGGGGATGTGGCGGAATTGGTAGACGCACTGGATTTAGGTTCCAGCGCCGCAAGGTGTGAGAGTTCGAGTCTCTCCGTCCCCACCAACCTTTGTAGTTAGCTCTGTGTCGTATTTGAGACAAAAGATAGGGATAAACACCCACTACAGGAGAGAATCATAGTGTTAATACTTTAAGTGTTACTTAAGGTGTTACCTAAGGTTTAACCCAAAGTAGTAAGTTTATTTTAGCCTCTTCAGGTTCAACCCTGTAGGGGCTTTCTTTTGTCTGTATCTATAACATAGGGAATAGTTGTAATGAACTTACATGAACGACAATTAGAATTAGAGGCTAACGCAGTTGGCTTAGGGATTGATAGATATAGAAAGGGATTAGAAGCACAAGGGGAAGCTCAGAAGACACCGGGTATGAAGCTCATAAGGGAAGCTATAGTCCCACTGGCAGATGCTATTAAGGCATTCGCTGAAGAAGCTAACTCAGGTCGTCCGGGCAGAGATATAGGTAGGGCTAAGTTCTTGACTCAGTTTCCACCACAGACAGTAGCGTACCTCACTGCTAAGGTGTGTATCAATGCTGTGAGTGCAAAGGGGCAAGAGAAGCCTGTACAAGGTGCTGCAATGACGATAGCTACCATGCTTGAGGACACTCTTAACTTCGACTTGATTAAAGAGAAAGAACCTAAGGTTTACTCTCGGTTACTCAATAAGATTAAGAATGGTTCAGGCAATGGTCACTATCAGCACGTCATAATGCGTAATGCTCAGAACAAAGCTAAGATTGATACGATCAAGTGGGGACGTTCAGAGAAGCTAGCATTAGGACTACACCTCATACGTCTTTTGGAGCAGGTCACAGGGTACATCGTCCTGACTCGTGCTACAGAAGGGCGTAATGACACGCCTATATACATCCTGCCTACACCACACATTCAGGAATGGCTAGAGAAGTCCCACGCTAAGTGCGAGCTGCTCAATCCAGTCAACATGCCTATGGTTGTGCCTCCTAGAGAATGGCAGCAGCCATACAATGGTGGCTACATGACTCGTGCCTTAAGCTATCCTTTGGTACGTGCTAGGAATCGTAACTTTATTGAAGAGCTGAAGAACTGGGATATGCCTAAGGTCTACAAGGCTATCAACGCTTTGCAGAACACTGGATGGAGAATCAATAAGGCTGTTCACTCAGTGATGACTGAGGTATGGGCTAGTGGTGGTATGTTGGGTGGTCTCCCACCAAGGGATGACTTACCTCTTCCAGCTCAATCCTATACCGACCCTGAAGCTAACCCTGAGGCACACCGTGAGTGGAAACGTAAGGCCGCTGAAGTGTATAACGCTAATCAGCAGCTACGTGGTAAGCGTAGGGTCATGGGTCATAAGCTGCGAATCGCTGATGAGTTCTCCCAGTATGACGTTATGTACTTCCCTCATGTAATGGATTGGCGAGGCCGTGTGTACCCAGTAGCAGCGTATCTTAATCCTCAGTCAGATGATTCAGGTAAGGCACTACTACAGTTCTCTGAAGGTAAAGCCTTAGGTGACAACGGAGCATTCTGGTTAGCTGTTCATGGTGCTAACTGCGCTGGTGTTGATAAGGTGAGCTTTGAGGATAGGGTACAGTGGGTTGAAGAACACCACACCGAGATCATAGACAGTGCTTTATCACCTCTCGATGGTCAACGCTTTTGGGCTGAACAGGATAGTCCTTACCAATTCCTAGCGTTTTGCTTTGAGTGGTTAGGGTACTCACTTCAGGGTTCTAACTATGTATCTCATATCTCAGTGTCTTGGGATGGGTCATGCAATGGTCTTCAGAACTTCTCAGCCATGCTTAAGGATGAAGTAGGGGGTAAAGCTACCAACCTTATCCCTAGTGATACACCTTCAGACATATATGCTGAGGTTGCAAGGGCAGCTACGCTTATCGTTGAGGGCTTTGCCTTAAACAAAGTAGAAGAGGCCGTACACTGGCGCGGAAAGATTACTAGAGGTATTGCTAAACGCCCAACCATGACCTTACCTTATGGTGCAGGTCGATATGGATTTAGTGACCAGATTATTGCAGAGCTGGACAAACTAAACGAGGGCAAGTCAGAGCCGTACCTTCAAGGTGATGACTTCCGCAATGCTACCTTCCTAGCTGGTGTCATGGAGGATGCTATTGGTAACGTGGTAGTGAAGGCTAAGGAAGCTATGGATTGGCTGAAGGAAGTAGCCAAGATTGCAGCTAAGGGTGGCCTACCTATTCACTGGACTACACCTAGTGGATTCCTTGTCGCTCAAGACTATCGTAAGCAGATTGGGAATCGTGTTGACACTGTTATTTGCGGTGTCCGCACTAAGCTCATGCTACAGGTGGAGAGTGATGAGCTTGACTCCCGTAAGCAAGCACAAGGTATCGCTCCTAACTTCGTTCACTCATTAGATGCCTCTCACTTGGTACTAACGATTGATCGCTGTGTGGATGATGGTATCACCAGCCTAGCAATGATTCATGATTCGTATGGTACCCATGCTGCTGATGCAGAGCGCCTCTCAGTTAACTTAAGGGAGGCATTCATAGACCAATACTCCGGTGATGTATTAGCTGGATTCATTGAGAACCTCAGGACACAACTACCACCCGAACTTATGGATGAGCTACCTAAACCGCCGACCTCCGGCACTCTGGACTTAGAAGGCGTAAGAGACAGTAAGTATTTCTTTGCCTAAATGTATTCCCTAAGTAATTAAATTCCCTTGAATAACAAGGACTTTTCAGCAGGAGGGGGATAAACCCCCACTGTTGGAATAAGAACCGTAAACCTCAAAGCACAAGGAGACCTGTTGCCGAAATTGAATACCGACAAACTGAACTCAACTGCGGCACATGCTGTAGCTGTAGCAGCGTTCAGAACAATCGACTCCCTTCAAGACCTTTCTAGGGAAATGCAAGTAAACGCCATAGCCGTACTCTTCAAGCTGTTATCTGAGGAGTACGGCCTTTCTATTTCTAGCCTCTTATCACGAGCTGACTTAATCATCAAAGACGCGGACAAGTATTACCACGCCGAGGTGAAAGCTCTTAGGGACTACATTCGATTGGAACTTAAATAATGTACTCAACTAAATCAAGACACCCTCTAATTCAAAGCCTATTACATATCGTCGCACTTTTGGCGGTCGGTTCAGTTGTCCCTTCAGGAAACCAGAAGCCTGAGTATCTCCGTAACGTTGGTAAGAACAAACAGTTACCAGATCACCGAGCTTATGAGCGTAACAAGTACGCACCTTGGGGACGTGGCGTAGCTGGTGGAAAGGCGGTGGCAGCATGAACTACCGTGACCACCTAGTAATGAGAGCGCGTTCCTTTTGGGGCAACGATGAGCAGCTACCGCTTGAGTTGTTCGCTGAAATGAACGCTGAAGGTATCGACATTGATGCTGAAGAAAATAAGTTTTACAACACTAACGCCGACTAAGGACATTCCACATGGCTGAAGATTCAAAACCAAAGCGCGAACGCTTACTGTCCCCTAAGGGTTCAGCAGTATATCCACGCTTAACTGTACCAGATACAAAATACAACAAGGATGGCGAGTACAACACTGGCCTCCTGTTATCCATTGATGATGCTTCAGACTTAATGGCAGACCTTGACGCTCGTGTCGATGCTGCCTTTGCTAAAGCTATCGCTGACAACAAGGGTAAGACCTTCAAGATCGTTAAGGGTAAGAAGACAGATATTGTCCGCAACTCTCCTTACGTTATTGAACTGGATGAGGACGGTAACGAGACAGGTAATGTCCGTTTCAACTTCACCATGAAGGCTACGTTCATTGACCCTAAGACAAAGGAAGTGCTGCAACGTAAGCCTACACTTGTCGATGGTAAAGGTAACGTAATCAAGGGTCGCGTCAATGTGTACGGTGGTTCAATCATCAAGGTTAACTACACACCGTCTGCATACGATTCAAACTTCGGTGTTGGCGTGAAGCTGTACCTCAATGCTGCTCAGATTATCAAGTTAGTTACAGGCGGTGGTTCTAACCACGGCTTCGGCGCTGATGAAGATGCTGAGTACGAGTATGAAGCTCCTGACAATGATTCAGGTTTCGGTAACGAGTCTAGTGCCGAAGCTCCTGATGAAGACGAGGAAGACGATCAGTTCTAAAAAGTTTGGTATCCGTAGTCGAGCAATCGCTGAAGGGTACCGCTCAGGACTAGAAGAAACCACAGGACAAGACCTCACTCTTCGCGGAGTGGGGTACACCTATGAAGAGCTAGTCATTGAGTACACCAAGCCTGAGTCTAAACATAAATACACACCTGATTTTGTCCTGTTACATAACGGCATCATCGTTGAAACCAAAGGTCGTTTCCTTTCGGAAGACCGTAAGAAACACATCCTAGTTAAACAACAACATCCACACCTCGACATTCGATTCGTATTCAGTAGCTCCAAGACCAAGATAAGCAAGACTTCTAAGACTTCTTATGCCATGTGGTGTGAGTCTAAGGGCTTCCTTTATGCGGACAAAAAGATACCTGAGGCGTGGCTCCAAGAGAAAGGTAAGTCATGACTTTAAAGGTCAAGAAGACAGCCAAAGGAAATGTAAAGATTACCTTAAGCATCACAGACGCTCTCCGTCTAAGAGAGCTTGTGAATATCAGCCATTTCATACCGCCACATCGGTACTGCAATAACGTGGCATCAATGACTGAAGTTGAACAGGTGTCTGACACACTCCATAGCAAGCTGAGTTTGATTTTGTAATGGCATCTAAGCCCCTCACTCCTGAGGCGGTGAAGTACCTCGCAGTACATTGTTCCGCAACTCAAACCAAAACAGATTTAACAGCAGCAGACATTGATGTGATGCACCGTAAGCGTGGGTTCCTAAAGATTGGATACCACTTCGTTATACGGCGTAACGGTACAGTCGAAAAGGGACGTGACCTGACGGAAGTTGGAGCGCACGTTGAGGGGTACAACTCACAGTCATTAGGTATTTGCCTAGTGGGTGGCGTAGATAAAGACCTTAAACCTGAGAACAACTTTACACCAGCACAATTCAATGCTCTGTCCGCTTTGCTCAAAGACCTCTCTCTGAAATTCCCTAAGGCTACCGTCCAAGGACACAGAGATTTTCCAAACGTAAAGAAAGACTGCCCTTGCTTCGACGTGAAGCCTTGGTGGTTAAAACATAAGGACTAAACAAACAAATGAATCCAACAACAAAGCAGGTGTTCGACGTAGGTAGCATTGTGGTAGCACTTGGAGGTGCTAACTATGGCAGCTACAAAGAAGGTGAAATGGGTGTAGTAACTGATATCGACCATCGTCCTTATCCTAAAATCCAATTCAAGACTTGGCATGGCTGGCCTATGGTTGGCAACGTTCGTCTTGCCACTCCAGAAGAAGTTGTCTTATTCCTAGAAGCCAAACTTAAAGATGCTCAAGCATGGGTAGCTAAAGCTAAGTGTATTCAACCTGAAGAGATTTTTGCAGGTGCTATCTTTAATTTCTACGGTGAAGATAGAGTGATCGTAGGTAGCTTAGGTAAGGGCTATCTAAGTTTGTGCCGCTCATCTTGCAATTTTGGCGGTGGTACAGTCTTTAAAAGCGCAGAAGAAATGGCAGATTACGCTAATTCGGCGGGGTATGAGCGCTCTGACAAAACACTTAAGGACTTCCTATGAGACTAAACCCTTTCGCTCTTAACGTCACAGGCGTAATGGCTTCCTTCCAGAAGACCGTTGACCGCCTCGATAAGATTGCTAACAAGCAAACTAAAGAGATCATTGTATTGGCAGCAGTTGGCGATAAGGTTAACTCCATTGCTATCACACTGTACTCCTTCATTGATCGTGCGGCTGAGTATCTCTACAACTTAGTAGTAGATGCTGAAGACGCTATCGAAGACTACATTGATGACAAGATCGCTGAAGCTGATAACGAAGCCCAAGCTGCTGAAATGTTATCCGAGAAGTTGAAAGAATCTTTCGGCCTCAAATAACCCTAGGCTAATACCCTCGCTAAGTTAAGACCCGCCTCGTGCGGGTTTTTCTTTTATACAACTACTACCTTTTTAGGAGAGTGTAAGCATGACAAACACAAACAAATTATCACCTCAGGTTCAAACCTTATTAACACACCTTCAGAAACACGGAAGTATCTCTAGTGCTGAAGCTGATACCGTTTACAAGATGCGCTCATTGCCTCGTCGTATCTGCGACTTGAAAGATGCAGGGTATGCAATCTCCCGTGAGCTTAAGAAAGACCCTACAGGTCAACGCTATGCGCGTTACACGTTGGTAGGTAGTCCAGCCCATGAAGCTAAACTTGTAGCCGAACCACAGCAGACACTACCCCTAGCAACTGAAGTAGTACCCCCAGTGTTACGTGTAGGTGCAACTATTCGTGTGACTGACCCCGTAGCTATGGAAGAGTACGAATCAGGAGATCAAGGAACGGTCGTTGAAGTTGACTCTGACGGTGCCGTATATGCAACCTTTGATACGATTGAAGGTAGGCACTTCCTGTTGTCCTTCGAGTTTGAGGTGATTGCTTAATGGTCGTACTCAATACCACTATGCGTCTAGCCTTTGCCCGTATCCCAGTGCCAGCTTTAGTAGCTCCCTTGGGTGATCGTATCATCCGTAGCCTTACCAAAGGTTCCGGTCAGTACAAACCTAAACGCTGCTGGAATGCTAGCCTTAGCTACCGTACCCACCAGAAGCTAGTACACACAGGGTTCATGCCACAATCTTAATGGCTGAATCTGATGCAGAGTACATAGCCAAAGAGCCTTGTCCTAAATGCAGCAGCAGTGACGCTCTCGCCCGTTATGCGGATGGGGGCGCACATTGCTTTAGTATGGGCTGTGGCTACCATGAGTTTCCTGATGGCAAACAATCAGAAGTAACCCTAGATAAATCCGAAGCCAAGGCTAAGGGTCTCATTAGGGATGGAGAATATAAACCTCTCCTGAAGCGTGGCATCACGTTAGAAACAGTTAAGAAGTGGGGCTATGAAACAGGTACCTTCAATGGTCGGCCTGTCCAGATAGCTAACTACGTTAAAGGCAATGCCCGTATAGCTCAGAAGGTACGCTTCCCGGATAAGGACTTCACGTTCTTAGGTGATGGGAAAACCTCAGGCCTCTATGGTCAACACCTATGGCGTGACGGTGGTAAGAAAATCGTAATCACTGAAGGTGAGATTGATGCACTTACTGTCTCCCAATTACAAAGCAACAAGTGGCCTGTAGTTTCTCTACCTAAGGGAGCGCAGGGTGCTAAGAAGTCACTCTCTCAAGAACTCCAATGGCTTGAGCAATACGAAGAGATCATACTGATGTTCGACAATGACGAACCCGGTAATCTTGCAGTAGAAGAGTGCGCCCCGTTATTCACTCCCGGTAAATGTAAGGTAGCTAGGCTTCCCCTCAAGGATGCCAACGAAATGCTACTGGCTAACCGAGGGTCTGAAGTAGTACAAGCGATATGGGATGCTAGGGTCTATCGGCCTGAAGCTGTCTTGTCTGTCATGGACGTATTCGATGTAGCAATCAAGGCTCCTGAAATGGGATTGCCTTGGCCTTGGGCTACACTCACTGCACTAACCTTTGGTATTCAACGAAGGACAGCCTATTACTTGGGCGCTGGTGTCGGTATAGGTAAGACCAACTGGGCGCAGGAACTACAGTCATGGCTAGTGAATAAACTAGGACTAGCTGTAGGTGTGTTCATGTTGGAGCAACCCTTAGGCCGTACCCTCAAAGGTATTGCAGGTAAGTTCACAGGCAAGGCTTTCCATAGGCCTGACGGTGATTGGTCTCAAGCTGAACTCACAGCAGCTATCCAAGACTTAGACAATAAGGTGTACCTCTACAATCATCCCACCAGCGGAACCGATTGGGACTCCATTAAGGCAGCTATCAGATACATGGTAGTCAGTTGTGGGGTCAAGGATATTTTCCTAGACAACCTCACAGTAATGGTTGCACACCTTCCGTCCTCTGAAGCTAACGATGAAGTAAATCGTATCGCTAAAGAAATGGCCGGACTTCTACAAGAGTTGGACTTCACACTGTACGGCTTCTCGCATCTTAATCCACCAGCTACAGGCGCAAGCCATGAGCGTGGCGGTAAGGTACTTGAGTCTCAGTTCACAGGTTCGCGAGGGCTTATGCGCTTCGGTCACTACATGTTTGGTATCGAGCGTAACAAAGACCCTGAGCTACCTGAGGATGAACGCAATGTGTCCACATTCGTATTACTTAAAGACCGCGAGTATGGAAACGTAGGCCGCTTTGAAATTACATACAACCCTAAGACTGATAAGTACCTAGAGCCTGAGCTGTTCGGGGACTCATCGTCTGATACTGAAGAGGAAATGTTCTGATTGGAATTTAAGGCATGGCCTAAAACACCAAGGCTTTCTAACGAAAGATACTGGGTGACAGAAAAGATTGACGGTACCAATGCTTGTATCGTAATTCAAGACGGTGAGTTTGCCTGTCAGTCTCGTAACAAATTTATAACTCCTGAAGATGACAACTACGGATTCGCTCGATGGGCTTACGCACACAAGGATGAGTTGCTGAAGTTAGGAGAAGGTTATCACTACGGAGAATGGTGGGGTAATGGTATTCAACGAGGCTATGATAAGGCTGGTAAACATTTCAGCTTATTCGATGTAGTCCGCTGGAATCCTGACAACCCTAACCGTCCTGATTGTGTAAGTGTGGTGCCGCTACTTGGTAACTTCTCTCCAGTAGATTTAGATGAGGTACTTCAGGACTTATCCACTAACGGTTCTAAAGCAGCTCCGGGATTCATGCGTGTTGAAGGTGTTGTCGTATTTAGTCAACTCACCCGCCAGCGCTACAAGGTAATCCTAGACAAGTAATTCTCCATAGTAATCTCCCCTCAAGCCTCATGCCGGAACAACTCTGGTGTGGGGCTTTCTTTTTGTAAAGGAATCACCTCTCTGGAAGTCCTACTGTTCGATACCGAAACCAACGGATACCTAGAACAAAGCACTGAACTACATTGCTTGGTAATCAAGAATGTAAATACAAAGGAGACAGTAAGGTACAACGATCAGCCGGGAGGTATTCCACTAGCGGTCGGCCTTAAGCGTTTAGAAGACGCTGAGATAATCATAGCCCATAACGCTATTGAGTTTGATGTACCTGTACTCCGTAAGCTGTACCCCAATATTAAGATAGACGACAAACGTGTCCTAGATACGTTAGTCATGGCTCGACTAATCTACCCTGACACCTATGACAAAGACCAGAAGCTAGTCCTAGCAGGTAAGTTAGATAAAGCCCTAGTTAAACGACACTCATTGAAAGCATGGGGTCAACGACTAGGCGAACACAAGGCTGACTATGACGGTGGTTTCGAGAGTTGGAACCTTCCGATGGAAGACTATTGTGAGCAAGACGTTCACACCTTAGGTGTCCTATATCTACACCTCCTGACGAAACAATGCAGCCCTAGCGCCTTACGCCTTGAACATGATGTTAGATGGATTATCACTCGACAAGAGAAGTTCGGTTTCCCATTCAATGTAGTTAAAGCAGCGGCACTATACGTCAAGCTATCCAAACGAAAGATAGAACTTGAAGGCGCATGTAAGGAAGTCTTTAAGCCTTTCTATGTGCGTGACGGTAAGACCTCTGAAGGTAAGGGCAGTCGCCGCACCCAAGTAGAAGAGCTAGGTCTTGACTATAAGCGTCCTCTTTACGAAGGCAAGGGTAAAGAGAAGAAGCAAGTAGGGTACTACTACAAGACTATGGACTACACCGATGGTGTCCCATATACCAAAGTTAAGCTCTTAGAATTTAATCCGGGATCCCGTGACCACATTGCTAACCGTCTGACTAAGTTATTCGGGTGGCAACCTAAAGAGTTCACCAATAGTGGGAAGCCTGAGATCAACGAAACTGTACTTGAAAGTCTCGTATATCCCCAAGCCAAAGTCCTACAGGAATACTTCTTAGTCGATAAGCGAATCTCTCAGTTAGCTGAGGGTAATCAAGCGTGGCTGAAGAAAGAGAAGGACGGAAGGCTGTACTGCCGCCTTAACACCATGGGCGCTGTCACTTCCCGAATGACACACTCCGAGCCGAACCTTGCTCAAGTACCTGCTGTTAAGAAGAACAAGAATGGTGAAGTCCTTTGGGGTGATGAAGGTTTGTATGGCGCTGATTGCCGCGAACTCTTTGAAGCTCCTAAAGGAATGGTCATGGTTGGGGCTGATGCCTCAGGCCTAGAGCTTCGAGCCTTAGCAGGATACATGGCTAAGTGGGATGGTGGTAAGTACATCATCACTGTATGCGAAGGGCGCAATGAAGACGGTACTGATATTCATACCGTTAACCAGAAAGCCTTAGGCATTGACAGTCGTGATACCGCTAAGACATTCATCTATGCGTTCCTCTATGGAGCTGGTGACGAAAAGATAGGTGTCACCTTATACAACTCCAAGGGTACCAAAGCTAGGCGGCAGGGTAGGGAAGCGAAGGATAACTTCACTAACCGTATTCCAGCTATCGGCAAACTCATTCAGGCTGTTCAGAAAGCAGCTAAGAAGAAGGGCTGGATTAAAGGTCTCGATGAGAGAGCTATACCTATCCGCTCTGCTCACGCTGCACTCAACACTCTCCTGCAATCCGCAGGGGCAATCATTATGAAGCGAGCCTTAGTAATACTCGATGACTCACTGAAGGTCTGGTGGGTACCGGGTGTTGACTATGAGTTCATGGCAAACATCCATGATGAATGGCAGATAGCTTGTATTCCTGAGATCGCTGATGAAGTTGGTCGCCTAGCTGTTCAAGCCATTAAAGAATCAGGTGAGTTCTATGACTTCAAGTGTCCCCTTACAGGTGAATACAAAGTCGGTACCAACTGGAAAGAAACTCACTAATGAAATGCAGCAGTAAAGAAGTGGAAGTAATCGCTAGAGCTTGGGAGGGAGGGTTCACCCTTCAGTCCAACTTCTACCGTGACAACGCAGTAACAGTAGCCCTTTGTGCAAGCGAAGGGTTCATCACCACAAAGACTTCTAAGGGTGGCTTCGGGAATATCTGGAGGCCTACCCCTAAGGGTCTCCATGAAGTATTCACTAAAACCAAACACCTGAAGGAATAACGATGACAACACCACGTAAACATGCGCGTCTAATTAAGGCTTGGGCTGACGGAGCCGAGATTCAGTATAGAAATAACATAGGCTCTGATTGGACAGACATATCGGCTCCTAATTTTCTTGATGACTTTGAGTACCGTATCAAGCCTAACCACACGGTGCTATACACGAGAGTTACTGGGTTTGCTGAAGTACCTTCAAGCCGCACTAGGCCGGGTCTTAAAAGTTGGGGTATCCGAAGCGGGAGAGCCTATGAGTTTAGCGACATCTCCGACAATCTTAAGCTGACTTTCAATGCCGACACTCACAAGTTGATAGCTGCCGAAGTCCTCATCTAATGAATCAAAACGATAAGTACGTAGCTGAGTATGCCGAAGGGTTTGCTCAGGGAATCGTATTCACTTTCATTATGGCTGTAGCAATTACTGGCCTAACACTTTTATTAGCACGAGGTACTTTATGAGTTTCGTTGAAGACACCAAAGAGCAGGTTAAAGCGTGGCAAGGTTTGATCGGGATTGCTGTAGCAAGTCTAGCCTTCTTGGTTATGACGCAATGCAACCACCCATTGCCAGCACCTACAGCTACACCACAAATCGCCATAGTTAATCCTGAGGTTAAACATGCCAAAACAATTGACGTACCACTTACCACCCCTAATAGAACGATCAAGGCTTATAGCTCCGAGGCCAAGGCAAATATCGCACTACCAAAGGATGTACTTGATGATGCTGCAAAATCCGTCACAAGCTCCAGTATTCTTAGCAGCTCGGAGTCTAGGCAAGTCGTCACTTCAGTATTGGATACTCAAACTGGAACAACAACGGCTTATGTATCAAGTGCAGCAGACCCTTGGTTCGCTACTGAAACCAGAGGGCAGTTCACAATCGACTACGGATTCAAACGCGGAACTCAAGGACTTGGGGTTAGCCCAGTTGGAAGAGCGAATTATCGCCTCGACCTTATACAAACCAAACGTATTCACTGGGGCTTATCCGCTTCAGCGTACACAGATGGTGATGCCTTCGTGGGAGTAGGAGGTAGCTACCGTTGGTAGAGGATATTTTAGGTAACGAACTTAAAGCGGGGGATACCTTCGCTTACTCCTTACCCCTCTACAACACAGCCATTGTGGTACGTGTCTACAAGCTACTGGAGATCACTGATACAGGTCGATTGAAAGCCGAGTGTATTCACACGCCATTGAACAGTGACAGAGCCTTAGGGTTTATCACTTCATTCCATGCCGACCAAGCAAAACTTAAAGCAGTGAAGCTATGGTTAACCTTTGAAGGAGACAAGAAGTGAGCTTTCCAGTACCGGATTTAGAAAACATTAAGCATGATCTTGATTCTATCCCGCCTTACGAATACACACCTGATGTGTTTATCCAGACGATCATAGGCGCAGTAACCTTAGCTGCCATTATTGGTCTCGTAGCTTGGGCGTGGCTAGCTCCTTTAGTCCTAGGTTTTACGGTAGCTGCTATTGGGGTTTCGTACCTAGTAGGGCGCATGGTGTGTTCTATTCACTGAATTAGCAGGATATTAAATAGGAAGTAAATGCAGTACATCATCATTGATAAAAACGGGAATCCTCTTACAACTGATAAGGGCGGTTCACGAGTAATAACCTACAGAGAATACAGAGACGCAGTAGCGGTCTGTAAAGATTTACCCAAAGGCTACGCTGTAGGAATCCTCAAGGAGAAAGCATAACCACAACACTCTTAATTGATGCGGACATTCTAGCTTATAGAACCGCCTCAGCTAATGAGAAAAGATATGATTGGGGTGAGGGCGTAACCTCTCACATAGTCAACGATGACTTTGAAGCTATCAAGAAAGACATTCAATCTGAACTTGATGATCTACTTCTAAGGACTGAAGCTGACGACTTTCTAATCTGCCTATCTGACGACAATTACAACTGGCGTAAGAAGGTTCTCCCTAGCTACAAACAACACCGTAAGAACTCCATACGTCCTGAGCTTCTGTACCCACTCAAGGATTACCTATTCGAGAACTACCCTAGCTACCGTAAGGAAACACTAGAGGCAGATGACGTTATGGGTATCTTGAGTACGCACCCTAAGTTGATCGCTGGAAAAAAGATCATCGTATCTGAAGACAAGGATATGAAGACGATTCCCGGATGGCTATTCAACCCAAAGAAAGACAAGAAGCCACGCCTCATTACTCCTGAAGCTGCGGATAGATTCCACATGTACCAAACCATCACAGGTGATACCACAGATGGGTACAAAGGGTGTCCTGATGTTGGCGATAAGGGGGCTATTGAAATGCTCGATAGTCCGTTCCTAATGGTTCCTTATGAATACGAGTTCCAAAGAGGAAAGCGCAAAGGAACTACTGAAGTTCGCTATGAGCAAGCACCAGCGCCTAGCCTATGGGAAGGCATAGTGTCTCTCTACGAATGGAAGGGACTTACTGAATATGACGCAATCACTCAAGCCCGTGTTGCAAGAATCCTGCGACATACCGACTACGATTTTAAAACAAAGGAAGTTATTTATTGGAACCCCGTAAAGCCACAGACAACGAAGTAGCTCAACATACAGCTTATCGTGGTCTTGAGGATGCATACGACACAAACAGTTTGAGTATTCCTGAACTAGCTGAACGTATGACATTCAAAGCTGTAAGCGCTATTCCTAACGGTGTATCCCTTGAAGAATATGTCTCCAAGTTAACACCTGAGCCTACACCTAAAGCAGCACCCTCAGCTCTTGACGTACAAGTATCAGGCACTCACTACAAGAACCTAAAGATTCAACCTGTGGAATACATCCACGCAAACAACATCCCCTTTGCTGAAGGCAGTGTCATCAAGTATGTGTCTCGCTGGCGCAACAAGAATGGGATTAAAGACTTGGAGAAAGCTAAACACTTCCTTGAGTTGTTGATTGAGTTGGAACGGCAGAACGGTACTGAGTAGGTGGAGTGGTTCCTAAACCCACGCTTATTTAATTACATCCTTATTGGTTTATTCCTTGTCAGTGCAATTCGTTGGGCTGTAGAGGGTAAACCTCATGACGTGATGTATTGGGTAGGCGCTTCAATTTGTACCCTCGCAGTAACCCTTAAATCTTGAGTAACACCAATCCCCACACCGGAGACCTACTAAGGACTAAACCCCCTAGTGAGGCCTACCGGAATAACTTTGATCAAATTTTCAGGAAGCAACCTGAAGAGACACCTAAGGAAAACACCGATGTTAAAGAAACTCTGGCAACACGTAGTAGCTAAGTTCAAGTTTGTAGCTGGAATCATCCAAGAAAAGATCGAAGCGTTCACTGTGTTTGCTAAAGACTTCATGGGTAATTCTGGAATTATGGAACAGCCTGAGTTCTTCTCATGGGCTGAAGTTAAGGCTGCTCCAGATCACACCTATAAAGAAACCTCTAAGGCTTTCGGATACCTCCTTCTTTCCGTGTTTAAAACAACCACAGAATTAGTCCAATGGATTGTTTGGTATGGCCTAGCGTTCTTTCTCGTTGGGTACTACACCGTTCGATATACGTACCGACTAGCGAAGGCGAAGGTTCGTGCTAGTTCTAACTAACAGAGGCTTTGAGCCTGTTCAGTGTCTGGAAGAGTTTAAGGCCAGCACTGTCCTTGATGTTCACCCTACGGGAAGCAGATTCATTTGTAATCCACCGCCGCTAACTACTGATGAAGACTACGTGGTTTACGTCCGAGACCTTCCTATCTTTGCTGCCTATGCAGAATCTTTAGGATGGGAACCGGATGCCGCTAATGAATATGAAGATGACGAGTTCAATTCCTTCCGTAAAGGTGAGTTCAACATAATTGTTACCGACAAATGCTCCTTCTTCAGCAGTATGGTACTCAGTACCCAAGTCTGTAAGAAACTAAACCTACTAAATAAGGCTGACCGCATTATGGTATTTGACGCTATCCAGAAAGGGGTTCTAACCATTGAAAGCAATTTATAAGAAAACGGCTTATGACAAGCTAGTGGAATTATTCATGGAAGCTGAGTATGAGCGTAGGCCTATCGACTACTTCTTAGTTACGCCTGATGAATGGGGCGAGATAATTGTTGATCGAAGGGCAGGAGCGTATGTGTCGTTGCCAGACTATATGTGCCGTGCTGATGTTTCAGCCCCTATCCGCTACGTTGATCTAAAGCCTAAGAGTGGTCACAGGTATGACTATAAGCGTTTCCTAATTCGCCACGAAAAGTTCATGGGTCATGACGTAGTAGTCGCACCTATCGAGTATCACTAGCAATCAATCACTTAAGTAACACCTAGGGGATAAACACCCACTGTAGGAATAAGAACACCTTTCCTATTACCTTTAGGTGTTACTTAAAGTGTCACTAAAGGAAACACTATGGATAAAGAATCCTTAGGGTCTCTAGTCTCTAACGAATTAATCGAACACCTCAATCACTTCTATCCGCTACGTGGAATCCAGAAGGGGCAATCCCTTGAAGATGCACATGCAGAAAGAGGGAACCGGGAAGTAATCGACTTACTGACTTCAGCACTAGCAGACTTCACCGCAAACTCAAGAATTATCACCAAAGGATAGACCGCTTAAATGTGTCTCCCAAAATCTAAATCCTACAAGGCACCAGTTATTGCTACTGCACCTGCTGAAGCAGCGGATGTAGCGCCTATGGCTTCACCTGAGGATAACACTTCAAGTTCAGATGTATCCCCCAATGTAGGTACTCGTAAGAAACTTCGTATCGACTTAAGCTCGGCCTCAACAGGCAATGGGTTAAACATCCCCCAAGGCTAAATGACCTCAGTTAATACTGAAGGCAAAACTAAAGCTAGGTACCAATTACTCAGTACAGGACGTGAAGAATATCTCGCTCGTGGTAGAGAGGTATCCAAGCTAACAATCCCGCACTTGCTCCCACCTTTGGGACACACTGCAACTAGCAGATTGCCTACACCTTACTCAAGCCTTCCGGCTCGTGGTGTTAACAATCTTGCTTCTAAGTACACGCTGGCTTTGTTTCCAGCTAACACACCGTTCTTCCGTTTGACCATTGATGACTTCATGTTGCAGCGCCTCACTAAGAAAGAGGGTATGCGAGCTGAGGTTGAAGAAGCTCTGAACTCTATCGAGCGTAGCGTTATGAATGAGATTGAAACCTCAACACTTCGCTCTTCAATCACAGAAGCCTTGAAGCATCTTATCGTGGTCGGCAACTCGTTACTCTATGTGTTACCTAAGGGTGGCGTTAGGGTATTCAGACTTGACCGATACGTAGTTAAACGTGACCCGATGGGTAATGTACTAGAGATCATCGTTCAAGAAGACCTATCACCGATGGAGCTTGAAGAAGAGATACGTAACTTCGTTCTCGAACAGTCCACCGATAGTGATAAGGGCGAGAGTCCTGATGACTCAATCGAACTATACACACACGTAAAGCGTACCAAGACAGGCTGGAGTATCTCCCAAGAGATTAACGGTAAGTTAGTCCCCGGTTCTGAAGGTACATACCCTGAGGATAAATCCCCATGGGTTCCTTTACGATACATTTCAGCAGCTAATGAAGACTACGGACGCAGCTTCGGAGAAGAGTACCTAGGTGATATTAAATCACTTGAGGCTCTCCGTAAGGCAATTGTCCAAGGCGCAGCAGCAGCAGCAAAGGTACTCTTTCTAGTTAAACCTAACGGAACCACTAAGGCTAAGGTCTTAGCTGAATCCGAAAGTGGAGACATTAAAGAGGGTAATAAAGATGACGTGTCTGTCCTCCAAATGGATAAGTTCGCTGACTTCCGTATTGCTCAAGAGACAGCTAAGACTATCTCTGAAGACCTATCCTTTGCATTCCAGCTTAATACAGCGATTCAACGTAATGGTGAACGTGTAACAGCAGAAGAGATTAGATTCATGGCTCAAGAGCTTGATGCTTCCCAAGGGGGTATCTACTCATTACTAGGTCAAGAGTTACAGCTCCCTGTAGTTCGACGCATCATGCACCAAATGGAACGCTCTAATCGTTTACCTACGCTTCCTAAAGGCTTAGTCAAACCTGCTATCACTACAGGTATTGAGGCTATCGGGCGTGGTAACGATCAAACCAAACTAGCGTCCTTACTAGCAGACCTGCAACCACTTGGCGAGGCAGCATTCAAGTACCTAATTATTCCTGACTATATCAAGCGTCAAGGGGCAGCTAAGGGTATTGATATGAAAGGCCTGATTAAGACTCCTGAGATGATTGATCAAGAAGGCCAGCAAGCTCAAATGGCAGCAATGATGCAGCAAGGATTGAACCCAATGATTAACCAAGCTGGCGGCATGATGAAACAGCAGCTAGCACAAGAAGGAAACCCTAATGGCTAAAGCCCAAACAGCTCAGAAAGATGAAACACAAGAAGTAACTACTACTGATACTTCAAGTGGTGTTTATGAACCAAAGGTAGTTGAACTGCCTGATGGTACTGTCCGGGAGGACTTCTAATTGGCGGGGGAAAATTCCCCTGTCATTGGTACCCCTGAGTACGATGCAGCAATGATCGCTAAAGCTGATGCCTTAGAGCCTCAGTCACAGCAGGAAGTAACATCCGAAGAAACAACTCAAGAGCAACGCCCTGAGTGGTTGGATGAGAAATTCAAGACTCCTGAAGAATTAGCTAAGGCCTACACTGAACTGCAAAAACAGTTAGGTGCCAAGACCAAAGAAGCACCAGCACAAGCTGAAAATTCTCAAGAGCAAACAACTGAAGAAGAACCTGAAGCCAACCCGGAAGGTACACCTGAAGCTGAACTAGCTAAGGTCGGTATCGACTACGGTGCATTGACTGAAGAGTTTGAAACAAGTGGTACCTTAAGTGACGAGAGTTACAAGGCGCTAGCTGATAAGGCTGGCTTACCGCGTGAATACGTAGACAGCTATATCGCTGGTCAAGCTGCCTTGGTACGTGAAGCTCAAACACGAGCTTTCGATATCGCAGGTGGTGAGGCTCAATACAAGGATATGGTTAACTGGGCTTCTGGCAATCTAACACCAGCCGAAGTTAAAGCCTACGATCAAGCTATCGAAGGTACGCCTGAGCAAGTTGCACTAGCTGTAGCTGGCCTCAAGTCTAAATTCGTAGCAGCCAATGGTAGTGAACCTAACCTAGTGTCTGGAGAATCTAATAGCTCTACAGGCGCTCAAGGCTTCGCTTCACGAGCTGAAATGACTACAGCAATGCGTGACCCACGCTACGCTAAAGATGCTGCCTATCGTAAATCGGTAGAACAGAAAATTTCTGTAAGCACAATATTCTAAAGTTTTAATTCCCTAGTAGCTCAGATGGTAGAGCGTCCGACTGTTAATCGGAAGGTCGTTGGTTCGAGTCCAACCTTCGGAGCCAAGTTTTAATAACTCCCCTAAGGCGTGTCCTTAGGCTCATTCCGGCAGTGCAACGCTGCTGGTCTGCAATTGTAGTACCCGCGACAGAAGCAAACAAAGCAGTTCTTAGCCTCCTGAGGGAGACAACTTTGTAGCGAGCTAGTGAGCAACTTGAGTGATTCCCATCGAACCGTCCTAGGTTCATATCATTTCAAATCTCATGTAAGGAAGTAATTATGGCTAATGCCAACGTAACCCGTTTAGGTCAAATCAATGGAGCTGGCGATACCGATGCGCTGTTCCTAAAAGTATATGCTGGTGAAGTATTAACTGCATACGAAACTGCAACCGTGACTGAAAGCCGTCACCGTGTCCGTAAGATCAATAGCGGTAAGAGCGCACAGTTCCCTGCAACTGGCAAAATCTCTGGCGGCTACCACACTCCGGGTAACGAATTAGTCGGTAAGACTGTAAACCAAGCTGAACGTGTAATCACTATCGACTCCTTGTTGGTATCTGATGCGTTCGTAGCGTCTATCGACGAAGCAAAGAATCACTATGACGTGCGTTCAATCTACTCCAATGAACAAGGTATCTTCCTTGGTAACAACATGGATAAGAACGTTCTACGTGTTGGTGTATTGGCGGCTCGTGCTGCTGCTACTGTAACAGGTGGCTTTGGTGGTTCAGCATTGACTAATGCTAACTATGGCTCTGACGGTGCTGTTCTAGCTGGTGGTATCTTTGCTGCTGCTCAGATCATGGACGAGAAAGACATTCCTGCAAGTGAGCGTTATGCTTACGTTAAGCCAGCGCAATACTACCTGTTAGCGCAAACAACTAACGTAATCAACTCTCAATGGGGTGGTGAAGGTTCTTACGCTGAAGGTTCAGTACGCCGTATCGCTGACATTCCTTTGGTTAAGACTAACAACTTGCCTAACGGCTTGAACTTAACTGATGACACAACCATCGCTGCTGCTGGTATCGACCCAACATTGGTACCTGCTGCTTATCGTGGCAACTTCACAAACACTAAGGCTCTTGTCTTGCACAAGGAAGCTGTAGGTACCGTGAAGCTGTTAGACCTCGGTATGGAAATGGCTTACGACATTCGCCGTCAAGGTACATTGATCGTAGCTAAGTACGCAGTTGGTCATGGCGCTCTTCGTCCTGAAGGCGCTGTAGAACTGAAGTCAGCTTAAGCAATAACAATTAAGGGATGCCCCCATAAAGGGTGTCCCTTTTTTTTACGAAAGACTAAATGACTCTTCTAGCAACAACAGCAAATGGCACAAGTAAGGTAGTGAACGTTCCTCCTTTCTTAGGCACACCTACAGTTAAAGTTAATGGTTCAGCAGCGGCGTTCACTCTACGTGATGAGACGACTATTATCTTAACGTTACTCCCTGCAAAGGATGACGCGATTACTGTAGATTACACTCCGGTATCTTCACCTTCAGCAGTTAATCCTAAGATTACCTATGCCGAATTCCGTACTAAGTTCTTAGCAGGGTTTGTAGGGACAGCAACCCTTACAGATTTACCGGGCGCACTGCAAGTGTTCTCTAACGGGCAGCGTTGGGTTCCCTTAGAGCCTATCGTTAATTCGGCTCAACCGATTACTTTAGCCGCAAATACCACTGAACAGGTACTAGCAAGCGTATCTCTTCCAGTTAATTTTATTGGAACCGATGATGCTCTTTTCATTGATTACATTAAACACAGTACAAATAGCGCTGGCTCAAAAACCGTAAGGTTCTACCTGAATGGTTCCCTAGTGTATGAAGACGGTGTTACCACAGCTTCTACAGGACGTGCCTTCTTTAAGGTTCTGTTTAAAGATTTAAATACAGCCATTGGACAAAATAGTTTCGGTGGGCCGGGCGTAGGTAGTGGATACGCTGGTAGCACGATCTTTACAGCAGCCTTTGATGCCTCCACTGTGAACACTCTCCAATTGCGGGGTGTTAAGTCGGTTGCGGGGGATGAGCTAACTTTAGATGGTTTAAGTATTCGCTTAGAAAAAGGTAAGCAATTTCCGTGAAGCGGCTATTAGCTTCGCTGAGTGGAGGGGTAATTTTCCCTCCCTCAAGTAGCTTTATTCCTGATGCTCCAACAGTAATTCGCGATACCTCATGGCACCCACCAGCATATTTCATGTATGAGAAGCTACCTAAGGCTCTCCGAAGTGTAGAACATTGGGCTTGCTCCGCTGGATATGGGGACAGTCCCGGTGCGTGGATTTACCCCGAAGCCCTTGATCTATGTGGGGGAGGGTTCGTACAGCAGATGCAGTGGAAAATGGTGGAGCCTACCCAAGGCAGCTATAACTTCAGCACAGTGCTATCAGCTTTGAATTGGATGGCTACTAACCGTCCGGGATTAAAGGTCATGCTGCGACTCAGGGATAAAAGCTATTCCCGCACTTCCAGTGTTTTCCTAGACGACACCCTAAGGAACCTACCAGATTACTTTGCAACTTTAGGCTACTACGATGTTTATCAATCGACTGTAGCTACGGGGTTTGGCGCAAAGCTATGGCTCCCTGAAGTGAAGGATAGATACTTAGCTTTATTGGAAGCTATGACTGCTTCGTTCGGAAGTCATAGCGCTTTCGGGGGAATCATATTTGATGAATGTACCCTCAGTATGAGCTATCCCGCACCAGCAGGGTTTGACCCTAGTATTACCTTGGCAAATCGTAAAGAAGTGCTACTACGAGCTAAGGCCTTATTCCAATCCAAAGTAATTCAACCTGTGAACTTCTTAGACACAGGCGATTACAGTCCTACCTCCTTTAGTGCTGCTGAAGGAAACTTTGTGGATTGGCTTGGCGATTCCAATATCAACGTATCACTTGTAGATACATGCCCAACAACACCTAGCTTCTCGTACTCAATGCATACAGCCCTGAGAAAGGGGTTAGGGTTTCCCGTAGATGCAATTATTGATGCCGGGCGCGTTTACCCACGCACGGATATGAGTGCCGGAGCGGAGCTAGCTAACGTCACTGAGAATTTTAGAGACATTACGAAATGGCTTAAACGTTATGAAAATATACGCCGTGTCTTCTGGCCTATTTCCACACAGAACACTTTAACGGCCTTAACCGCCGTTCTTTCCTAAAGGAGTCCCTTGGACAATCTAACACCCACAACCGAGTTAGAAGCTATTAATACTATGCTTGATTGCATAGGAGAATCTCCAGTGTCCTCATTGGATGGTACAGGTTTAGCTGATGTAGCTTCTGCAAAGCGTATCCTTCGTGAGACCTCTCGTGAGGTTCAGAATCGTGGATGGGACTTTAACTCGGAAAAGAATTACCCATTACCTCTAAGTGTGGATGGCTTCATTTACACACCTACAAATACACTTCGCATTGACACCACAAAAGAGTTTCAGGATGTGGATGTAGTACACCGAGGTTCACGCCTCTATGATCGCGGTAATCGTACCTATGTCTTCACTAAGACTATCAAGGTGGATTTACTTCTAGGCTTGCCCTTTGAAGAGTTACCTGAAGCTGCGCGACATTACATCACTATCCGGTCTGCTCGTAAGTTCGTTGATCGTGATATGCCTTCTGAAGCGGGACACGTCTATACACAGAAAGATGAAGACCTAGCCTTAGTGACACTCAAGGAAGCTGAAGGGGATACTGGCGATTACAATATGTTTAACGGTAGTAATTCCGTAGCTCGTATCTTGGAGCGTTAATGTCATTGATAAGTAGAATCATCCCTAACTTATTCAATGGCGTATCACAACAACCAGCAACACTTCGCACTACCTCTCAGGCCGAGCTGGTGGAGAATGCTTATCCCTCTATAGCCGTTGGCCTAGGGAAGCGACCACCTACAGAACATGTAGCTAAAATCTCCGATGCGGTACTGAGTAATGCCTTTGTCACTACACTTAATCGTGATGCAACTGAGCGCTATTCCTTGGTGATTACCGATGGTGTTATCAAAGTGTTTGACCTGTTTACAGGTACCGAGAAGACGATTAATCCTTCTTTTAGTATGGACTACCTCACTGGCATCAATGCTGCTGAAGACGTGTCTGTAGTGACTGTGGCTGATTACAGCTTCGTCATTAACAAGAAGAAGACCGTTAAGATGACTCAGGAGCTTTTCGGTAAGACATACGCAGGACAGACAATAACTTCCCTGACTAAGTATCCTTCAGTAACCCTTGATAACTTCGACTTTGAAGGTTCACAGGTGTTTTCAGTAACGTGGGAGTACATTGCAGGGACGAACGGTAACATTCAATTCCTAGCACCACTTAATGCGCCGGGCTTTGGGGTAGGTTCTAAAGTACGTTTAACGGCTGCTGGTACTGTTTATGATTCGAGGGTTAATACCTTATTGAATCGTGACTTCATCGTTACCTACATGCTTGATGATGCCTCAGGGTTAAGTGCCAAGATTGTTAAAGTGGTTTCACCTACCTTCTTTGGTAATGGGTCACAAACCTCAATCTCTATGGCTAACTTCTCGACACTGGCTACATATAGTGCGAAGGTAGTAACTAGCGCGGTTCACGGACTTACCGCTAGCAGCTTTGTACGTATCGAAGCTGCCACTCCAGAAGGATACAATGCGTCATCCGTAGTCTCTGCAATTCCGACAACCACATCCTTTGAGTATAACGCAGCAGTGCATGGCGCTTTAGACGTAGGCTCTGGCTCGATGCGGTATGTCGTGATTCAAGGATTTAAAGGCTCCAAGCAGAAGTTCTCCGACCTACCTACTTCAGGTCAAATTGAAGGGGACATGTGGAAGATCGCCGGAGACCCTTCACAGCAACGCTCAAGGTACTACGTTATGTGGGACTCTATTAACACGGTGTGGGTTGAATGCGCTGACCCAACTGTGAGTGTAGCCTTTGACCCTACTACCATGCCTCATAAGCTGGTACGGGAAGCGGACGGTACCTTTACCTTCACTGAAGTAGAGTGGGACAAGAGGTTAGTAGGGGATAATAAATCAATCCCTATCCCTTCCTTCGTTGATCGCACAATATCCGATACAGTCTTCTATCGTAATCGCTTAGGGTTCCTCTCAGATGAATCCTTAATCCTGTCACGCTCTGGGACTTACTTCAACTTTTGGGGTGAGACTGCTACAGCCGTGCTGGATTCTGACCCGATTGATATTACTGCTGCACACACTAAGGTCTCAATCCTAAATTGGGCAGTGGGCTTTAATAAGGCTCTCCTGCTGTATTCAGATTTAACACAGTTCCAGTTAGCTTCAGGTGATGTACTAACGCCTAAGACTGCAAAGCTAGAAACGGTGTCTGAGTTTGAGTCTTCAAATAAGGCTAGGCCTGTCCCTGCTGGTCAAAATGTATTCTTTACATTAGACAAGGGTACCTTCTCAATCATGCGGGAATACTATGTAGACGTGGATTCCTATACTAATGACGCTGCTGATGTAACGGCACACGTTCCTAAGTATCTCCCCGGAGGCATCTACAAGTTAGCCGCTAGTTCCAGTGAGGACATTCTGTTAGCTCTTTCCATGAAGGAGCGCAATGTAATCTATGTCTATAAATACTACTGGGGTGCAACTGAGAAGCTGCAATCAGCGTGGGTAAAGTGGACGTTCCCTGAAGGGGATACTATCCTGAATCTTGACCTGATTACTTCCACACTAAGTCTGACTATTCAGCGCAGTGATGGGGTGTATCTGGAAAAGGTAAATCTCCAACAAGGGGAGACAGTAGAAGCTGTAGGTCATCCAGTATATTTAGATCGCCGTGTAGAGCTTACAGGGACGTTTAACGCATCAACTAAACGTACCACATGGGCGCTTCCATACAGTGAGCCTGAAGCTCTTTCTGTAGTGTTAGCAGAGGGCTTTGATAATGCTGGTGCCTTGATTCCTTCAACACAACCTACCGCCACTACCGTAGAAGCCAATGGCGACCACACCTCAGGGAAAGTCTTGATCGGTAGGCCTTACACGAAACGCTATAGATTCTCAGAGCAATACCTTAAAGATTCCAATAATGCTGCTGTCCTAATGGGACGCTTGCAGATGCGAAGCATGAAGGTTAGCTACAGCAACTCAGGATACTTCCGAGCGGAGGTAACACCTAAGGCTCGTGAGAAGAATACCTATAGCTGGACAGGTAAGCGTATCGGCAACGTAGGCTTTATCTTAGGCCAAACCAATATTGAAGACGGCGAGTTTACATTCCCCATTAAAGCTAGATCATCGGAAGTCACGATTGATTTAGTCAATGACTCGCACCTACCTTCTTTCTTTAACTCAGCAGAATGGGCTGCAACATTTACTTCTAATACATCAAGGAGAACAGCATCTATGTAATCCGTGCCGCTGAGGTTTCTGATAGTGAAGCCTTAGCTAAAACTATGAGGCCTATTGATAGGCTTGAAGTCTCAGTGGAATGGGGCGATAGAGTCCTTGAAGGAGTACGTAAGGCAATACTACGCTCGACATTGTGTTGGGCTGTAGAGAACGAGAGGGGGGAGCTACTTACAGTGTTTGGGGTAGCCCCTCTCCCTCAAGACGGTGTGGGTAGTCCTTGGCTCCTAGCTACTACGCACTTTAAGGGTTACAGCAAGGAACTCCTTAGGAACTCCCGTAGGTATATCAACCTCATGAATCGGGCGTATCCCTTCCTTTATAACCGCGCACATCCAGACAACAAGGCTACCTTACGGTGGCTCCAATGGTGCGGCTTTGAACTTGAACCACAAATGGTTCCTGTAGGTATAAGCCAGACACTATTCCAACCCTTCACTAGGAAATTTTAATGTGTGACCCCGCCTCCGCAATGCTGGCTTTGAGTATTGGTACGACTGCGCTTTCTTTTATAGACCAAGCTAATCAAGCCGATGCTGCTACTGACAGTATTAAAGACAGTTACGAACTACAAGCCAAACAAGTACAAGAGCAGCAGAAACAGATCAATGCTAATGCTCAAGATGATATGTCCCAAAGAGCAAGAGAAGCAACCATTGAACGTGGGCGACTTAAAGCCATTCAAGGTGAATCAGGCTTAATAGGAAACACTGCCGACCGAATCATGAATGAGAGCTACTTCAATGAAGAATCAGACATAGCTTCTATCGAGTCTAACCGTGTCAATTCAATCAAACAATCAAGTCTGGAAGCACAAGGCCTAACAGCTAGGACGCAATCAGAACTCAATTCAATCAAGAGGCCTTCGGCTTTAAGTGCTGGCCTTCAAATTGGTACAGCAGTTGCGGGCTACAAACAAGCCACAGCTAAACCTAAGACACCCTAAGGAGCCGTAATACATGGTGCGTAAAGTACAGAACAGCTTAGAGGGAAACCGCGAGCTAGCAACAACATCCAATCCGGTTTCCACTAGGGTTGTAGCACGTCCAGTAGACACTTCAGTTACACCCGGCGATACCGAGCTTACACGTCTACTAGGTGCCTTATCTACTATCCGACCTTCATTGAATCAGTACCTAGCTAAAGAGGGTGACAATGAAGAGGTTGCAGGTAAGAATGACGCTCAGTTAGGGCGAGAGGCAGCTTCAGATAGTGCGCGATACCAACATGGGTATATGGGCATTAAGGGTAGTAATGATGCTGTACGGGACGTTGACGAGTTTAAGGTTCACCTAGAGTCTAACTTCAATCCTGACAATGACGACTTCGATACGGTAGCCCGTGAGTGGGTTACTAAGAAGTCTGGAGGCCTAACCGATAAGGGATACCTAGAGGGTTACGCTCCGATCATGAATGATGCCATTACCAAGATGAAGGTACAGGTAGCCGACCAGAAAGTAGCACTCGTTAAGGATGCTACTAATGCTCAAGCTATGCAGTTTCTTCAAACAGGTATGGAGGCCTTCGCTAATCGTGGTGAGCCTGTCCCTGAGACGTGGTTAGAGAACACTAAGAAATACTTTGGTGAGTCCTTTAAGACTTCGGGTACTGAGTTCAATGAGCTTCAGTTCTCTGCTGCTAAGAAAATTGGCGATGGGGGTAACTTCTCTATCTACGAGCAGTTCAAGCGTGACCGTCCTGATGGTACACCCGGCATGTACTACATTCCTAAATGGAAAGAACGTATCGACGCTGCTGAAGTGGCCTCTAAGCAACACTTTGTGACACTCTCTACCCAAGCTGAAGTAGCCGCAAAGAAAGACCGTGAGAAGCGTCAAGATTCAACCTTGGCTGACACCTTCACTGAAGCCTTAACGGGTGACTATGGTTCGGCTATGGCTAAGTTCAAAACTACCATTAAGGATAATCCTGGGCTTTTCTCTGCAAGTGATGTTTCAGAGTGGACAGGTAAGTTCTCAAGCCTCGCTAAAGCCTCCAATGCTGAAGAAACTGACTCACAGAAAACCTACGCTACAACACTCCTAGCTGGAATCTATGAAGGCAAGGTCGGTATCAAAGGTGTACTAGCAGCGGCTACAAGTGAGCAGGTGTCATACACTCAATCACGACAGCTTCTCGATAGTGTTAATACCTATCAAAGCCAGATGCGAGCCTTAGCTGCTCAGTCTGATAAAGGCGAACGTGCTATCTACAAGAGTCCTGAATATACCTCAGGTAAGGAATACCTCAATGGTGTCCTAAAGAGCCAAGCAACTATGACCGACCCCTTAGGTGAGGGTACGGCTCAAGACCGTCAGCAACGAGCAGAGGCAGTCCTTGAGTTCACTACTAGAGCAGCCAGCTTGGAACCTAAGGATGTACCTAAGTTACGTGATGAGATCGCTGACAGATACCTTAAGCGTAAGACCGATAGGACTAAAGAACCTATCAAACAATTCGATGGACGTATTCGATACGACACTCCAGCCCTAGCAGCGCAAGCGTACAGGGAAGGTAAGTTAACTATCGACCAACTCCGTACACACAACGACTATTTTAAACTAAAGGCACAACCTAAATAATGGATGATTCGATTGTAAGTGACCTGCAAGGGTCTCGTGAAGAGCGTCATAAGCCTGAGGCCGATGCAATCCTGCAAGAGCTTGATGCTATGTCCGCTCAACAGGAAGCACCCCAAGCCTCACCTACAGCGCGTCCTAGTGCTGCACCTCAAGTAGCTCCTACAGAACAGCCTCAAGGTACAACCTTAGGTGAAGCCGCAATGGATACCGGAAGGGCGCTATTGGGCGCTCCCCGTGATGCTATTCAGTCCGGTATTGATATGTACTATGACGGTGTTAACTATGCTTCAGAGAAGTTCTTTGACTACCGCTTCAATACACCCCAGTTACCTGAGGTTGGTGCACAAACAACTACAGGTGGCGCTATTGCACGTCCTTTGCTTCAGTTCTTTGTACCATTCAGTCTAGCCCTTAAAGCACTTAAGCCTATCAAAGGTGTGAGTGAACTATCTAAGGCAGCTACCGCTGGTGCAGTTACAGACTTCTCAGCCTTTGACCCACACGAGAAGCGACTATCTAACCTTGTGCTGGATATGACTGATGGCAACCCATTACTGGGTAAGGGCGTATTCCAATACTTAGCCGCTAGTCCAGACGATAGTAATGCTGAAGGACGCTTTAAGAATATGCTTGAAGGTCTTGGTGCTGGTGCTGCTGTAGATGGAGCCTTGAAACTCTTTAAGGGAGCTAGAGGTTACTTCCAAGCTAAAGGCCAGAACCCCGCTGAAGCTATCGAAACGATAGGCCGAGGTGCTACACCTGAGGGCGCACCTGTAGAGCAATCCATTGGTGAACAGATTGATGAGATTCATGGTGTCAAACCTGAAGAGGGTAAGGATGTAGTCAAGGTAGGCGGTGAACGTAGTGCTGCCGATATGGATGCAGAAGACGCTATCGCTGCTGAAATGCAAGCTAAGGCTGATGCTGAAGATGCGCTACCTCCGTCCGCTGTAGTCCAGCCTGAAGAAGCACCTAATGTAACTATCGAAGGTGATGCTGAGACTATTGACTCACTAGCAGAAGCCTTCCCGGATGCAGCTAGGGTTGAACAGCCTCAAGCTGAAGTTGCTGCTCTCGATATTAAAGACCCTGAGACAACGATCAAGACGTATGACCCAGTGGCCGATAAATTATCACGTCCTGAGTTTGCCTCCATTGCTCCGATCACACGTAAGGCTTCACCTAAGATTAGCCAAGCCAAAGTTACTGAGATCATGGATGCAGCAGGTAACGGGTCACTGAAGGATATTGCTGACAAGGTTGAGACTTCAGACTTTAACTTCGCTCACATTGATAACGATGAGGACATTACCTCGTTGATTGATGCCACTAGCAAAGTGTTTGAGAAAGAGATTAGCCAAGCCACAGGTGGCACACAGAGCTTCGCTGCTATTAAAGAGTTAGCTGAGACCTTAGGTACAAGCACCAGCTCCCTTAAGGAACTCTATGGAGACACTTCTAACTTGGCAGCGCGTGTAACAGCTAACCGTGTGCTACTTGCAGCTTCCGCTAAGAAGACCTCAGAGTTAGCTAGAGATGCTAGTACAGGTGATGCAATGTCACTGCTGGCCTTCCGTAAACAAGTCATGCTGCATAGCTCTATTCAATCGCAGATGAAGGGCGTACAGACTGAAGTAGCTCGTGCCTTGGGTGCTATGCGTATTCAAGCTAAGTCTTCAGACCTAGTAATCAATGAGGTGGATGACTTGCTGAGTTCCTTAGGTGGTCGTCAAGTGAACCTAGACTTCGCTAAGAAGCTAGCTACTACAACTGACCCTGCTAAGATTGCTGCTATGGCTCGTAAAGGGGCTATGGCTCGTACCCAAAATGCTGTATTTGAAATGTGGGTTAACGGTATCCTATCCGCGCCAACAACACACGTAGTGAACGCTGTAGGTAACTCCTTAGTCAGCTTAATGTCTGTAGCCGAACGTGGCACAACTGCGGCTATTGGTAAGGTATTCCGAGGTGGCGCTGATGATCGTGTGGCCTTGGGTGAAGTTCAAGCCCAGTTGTTCGGCATGGTCGAAGGATTGAAGGATGTATTTAGTATTACTGGCGAAGGTCTTAAGGCCATGCGTCAAGCCACAGGTGAAGCTGTAACAGGCAACCTAGCTGGTGCTAAGGATATCCTCAAGACCAATGAAGGTGAGTTTGGTAACGTATATCAAGCCTTCGTTCACGATACCCCAATCCTAGATAACGCATTGTTTGGCACTAAGGAGTTCGATTTACAGACTCCTGCTATATCTGCTGATGGTTTAGGTATTGATGTTAAGAGCTGGACAGGCACCTTAGCTGATGTACTAGGTACACTTATCCGTACACCGGGACGTGTCCTTACTTCTACCGATGAAGTATTTAAAGCTATCCATTACCGGGGTGAGCTGAAGGCTCAAGCCTATCGTCTAGCCAAAGGTGAAGGCCTAGAGGGTCAAGAGTTCATTGATCGCGTAGGTAACTTAGTGAGTGAGCGTGAAATGCCTATCAATGGTGATGTACTCTCAGGCATGGCTATGGATGCAGCCCGTAAAGGTACCTTCACTAACTCCTTAGGTGATGGCGGTAAGACAGTCCAAAGGCTTGTAAGCAATGTGCCGGGCGCTCGATATGTTCTCCCATTCATCCGCACTCCAGCCAACATTATGAATTACACATGGGAACGTACCCCTATGCTGAATATCTTGAATAGCCAGATGCGTGAAGACTTCATGGCTGGTGGTGTCCGTAGAGATACTGCTATGGCTAAGACAACTATTGGTGGTGCCCTGTACGCAATGGCAGCTCAGTTGTCCGCTGAAGGAGCTATTACAGGTGGCGGTGAGTCTAACAAGACAGCCGAACAACTTAACGGTTGGAAGCCATACTCGTTGAAGGTAGGGGACACATACTATGCTTTCAATAAGCTAGACCCTATCGGCATGATCTTCGGGCTGGCTGCTGACTTCTCTGATATGTCCGGGAATATCTCCAAGGGCGATACTGACAAGTTAGCTGGTGCCTTGATTATGGCTGTCTCTAATAACCTCTTATCTAAATCGTACCTAAGTTCAGTCTCAGATATTTTCACAGCAATTAGTGAGGATAAACGAACTGGAGAAGGTAAAGCTGTAGGCCGTTACTTGAACAAACTAACAGCTTCCTTCGTGCCGTTCTCTTCTCTAAATCGAGCTATACGCCGAGAGGACGACCCTACAGTACGTGAGGTATGGGACTTAATGGATAACGTTAAGAATGGTATACCGGGACTGAGCAAGACACTCTCGCCGCACCGTAACGTCTTTGGAGACCCAGTGCAGTACACCGGAGGTTTAGGGTTAGATATTGCCTCTCCTATCTACACCAGCAAGGAAAGCGATAACCCTGCGGCTAATGAGATTGCACGTCTGAATATCGACCTTCAGTTACCCGCTAAGACAATCTCCAGTGGGAAGGGCGCACCTCCTATCGACTTGACACATGAGCAGTATGATCGCTTCGTAGAGTTGGCAGGTAATGGCTCCAAGATTTTCCAAGGTAAAGGCTTCAAGGACTTCCTGACAGAGTACGTACAGTCAGAGCATTATCAGAATCAGACAGACGACCCTGACGATTACACCGGAGGTAAGCGCCTTGAGATTCAATCCTTGTACTCAGCAGCTAAGAGGGCAGCACTCTATCAAATGCTTGAAGAGAACCCTGAGCTTAATAAGCGGTACATCCAAAACCTAGAGAACACAGGTAACGCCCTTAAGGGTAGACCGATAGTTCCTATTCTGATTGAGCAATAAGCTCATATCTCTAGTCCCCTGAGGGTAACACCTTGGGGGCTTCTTTATTTTCACTAAAGGAAACATGGCTTACTCAAGAGTCTCATACCTTGGGGATGGCGTTAATAAGCTATTCTCAGTAACCTTCCCTTATATCGACCCTTCCCATGTAACAGCCCTAGTCGGTGGCGTGTCAGTACCTTTTACATGGATTAGTCCTTCTCAGATTCAGATCACTACAGCTCCCGGTGTTGCAGCCGCAATTGTCTTGCAGCGTAACTCCGTACCAGCAGGTAGGTTAGTAGACTTTCAGGATGACTCGATGGCAACTGAGGCCTTGTTCAATCTAAACTCAGATCAATTACTATTCGTAGCTCAAGAAGCTATTGATAGTAAGCTCGATGATGCCGTAGTAGCTTTGATTCAAGGCTATAGTGACGCAGCAGTATCCGCAGCAGCGACAGCATCCCTCAAAGCTACTCAAGCTACAGCCGCCGTGGCAGCTATTACCTTGCCTATCCCTTTAACTTCAGGCGGCACTGGCGCAACAACCGCAGCCGCAGCACGGACAGCCTTAGGTTTAGGTTCTGGTGCTACTAGGGCTGTAGGTGTTGCAGTTGGTAATGTAATAGAAGTGCTTACAGGAACTAAGTTACCTGTACTTGATGGTACAAACCTGACAGGTTTCCGACAAATCCTCCAAGACTCAACTGTAAGTGTGAACACAGTCCTGACAGGTACCGCCTTGATTCCTAGTGATGATACGATTCCTCAGAACACGGAGGGCTTCCAGCTTTTGACAGGAGCTATAACACCTACTGCAATAGGTAATAAGATTGTAGTGGAGGTGAATGTATCCCTTTCAAGTTCGGTGGCTAATCCCTTGGCGGTGGCTTTATTCCGTGATGCAGGGGTGGATGCAGTGGCAGTTGCTTCTTCAACTGGAGGTGTTAGTTCGATTGTAAATCCTTGTACTCGTTATGAGTTTACCGCCACAGCTACTTCAGTTATTAACTTCTATATCCGAGTAGGTGGAAGTGCTGCCGGAACTACAACTGTGAATGGTGGTACAGCTCTTCGTAGATATGGAGGGGCTTTAAGTTCTTTCATGCGTATGTATGAGGTCAAGGGATGACCCTAAACCATTTAATGGAAGCATTGCTGAGTCTTGTACCGAGTGCTTCCCTGTCCGTGTGGCCTGAAGAGCCTCCGTTCGAGGCCTCAGAAGACACTTCAGTAACACGTCATGATCGCTTCGGCTTCATCGTGTGTTGGGCTAATACCAACACTTCCCCTTGCCCTTCAGAAGAAGAGCTTTCAGCAGTAACAATCCCTTAGGAGAATCATGTTAGACAGCACCACCAAGGAACTAGGCTTACTCGCAGGAGTAGGAGCCTTAGTAGGCCTTGGTCAACTCCTTGTATCTAAGGAACCACTTACATTTCGCGTCATAGTGGGACGTGCAATCTGCTCTGGTGGCATAGGTTTAGCTGCTGCCTCAGCGGTAGTGTTTATTCCGGGACTCAGCTTAGGTGCCTCCATTGGTATTGCGTGTGTCCTAGCAAGCCTCGGCACCAGCGGTCTTGAGAAAGTAGTGCAGCGCATCACAGGAGGCGGTTAATGGCTAGTAACTCAAAGCTAACCCGAATCTTTAATGCACTTGCGGACACACTCGGAGATATTGTTGCTGAAGGTGTCCCCCTGCAAGACCCTGAAACTGGAAAGATCACAGTTCAACCAGCAGCCGCAGCTTACTTAGCTGTAGCTCGGCAATTCCTTAAGGATAACAACTATGAGGCTGACGCGGATAAACACCCCGGCCTGAAGAAGTTGGCTCAAACACTTCCTTTTGCTGGTGAAGAAGAACTTGCCCTAGCAGGTAAGGAACAATACACGCATTAACTAAGGATGCCCTATACAAAGATATAGGCTCACCTTAAATAATCACTCCTAGACCCCTTTGCGCGAAGCACTGGGGTCTTTTTTCGTTGTAAAGGATTAGAAATAGCAATCATAGAAGACATTGACCCCGTTAAAGCGGACTTTAGAAACTTCTTGTACCTCGTTTGGAAACACTTAAACCTTCCTGACCCAACACCAATTCAATATGACATTGCACATTATCTCCAACACGCACCTAAGCGCTGTGTTATTGAGGCTTTCCGAGGTGTTGGCAAATCTTGGATTACTTCAGCCTTCGTATGCTGGCTCTTGCTCCGTGACCCACAGACTAAAATACTTGTGGTGTCAGCTTCAAAGGGGCGTTCGGATGACTTCAGTTCATTCACTAAGCGTCTTATCGCTGATATGCCTGAGCTACAGCACCTTATCCCTAAGGACGGACAGCGTGACTCAATGGTCGCCTTCGATGTGGCACCAGCTCTTAACTCTCACGCACCTTCAGTTAAATCCTTAGGTATCACAGGGCAGCTTACAGGGTCACGAGCTGACGTAATCATTGCCGATGACATTGAAGTAGCCAATAACTCCTTAACTCAGATGCTCCGCGATAAGCTGAGTCAGTCTATTAAAGAGTTTGATGCCTTACTTACGACTAAACCTGAAGCTCGAATCATCTATCTAGGTACGCCTCAGACTGAAATGTCGGTCTATAACTCACTCCCTGAGCGTGGCTATGAGGTACGTATCTGGACAGCTAGGTTCCCAAATCCTAGCCAGATTGAAAAGTACATGGGAAGGGTAGCACCTTACATTACTGACGCTTTAGATAGAGACCCTGCACTAGCAGGTAAGACTTCAGACCCTAAGCGATTCACTGACATTGACTTAATGGAACGTGAGGCCTCTTACGGTCGTTCCGGCTTTGCCCTTCAGTTCATGATGGACACCAGCTTAAGTGATGCTGATAGGTATCCTCTGAAGTTAATCGACCTATTAATCTTTGACATTGATCGTGACGTAGCCCCAGTTAAACTTACATGGGCTGGCTCTCCTGAGTACACCATTCCGACACTTCCAAGTGTTGGCTTCATTGGCGACCGATACCAGCGCCCAATGTTTAGCTCCAAGGAGTTTACTGACTTCCAAGGTTCGGTAATGTCTATCGACCCTTCAGGCCGGGGAGCCGATGAGACAGGGTATGCAGTAGTGAAGATGCTTAACGGTATGCTGTATTGTCCTGTAGCTAGTGGCTTCAAAGGGGGATATGACGATGAAACACTCAAGTCCCTTGCACTCGTAGCTAAGAACCAGAAGGTTAACCTCATCATCATTGAGTCTAACTTCGGTGATGGTATGTTCACTAAGCTATTCACACCTTGGTTAGCTAAAGTGGGCTATACGTGTACGACCATAGAAGAACGTTCGGTAGGGCAGAAGGAGAGGCGTATCATTGATACTCTGGAGCCTGTATTGAATCAGCATAGGCTGGTGGTTAGTGAGAACGTAGCCAAGGAAGACCTTAAGACTGAAGACCCTAGGTATCAGCTTATGTTTCAGCTCACACGTATCACTAAGGACAGAGGCTCTCTTGTCAAAGATGACAGACTCGATGCTCTAGCTATCGCTGTGAAGTATTGGGTCGAGCAGATGGATAAGGATACCTCCACCAGCTTAGATGAGTACAAGACTCGAATGCTTGAAGAAGAGCTTGAGAGATTCGCAGACACCGTGTTCGGTCATTCAGATCATTCCCTCACATGGGCTAATGCTTAACACCTAAGGTAACACTTAGAGTCACACCCAAAGTAACACCATAAGATACACCCTAGGCTCGCGCTAAGGCCTCTACGACTGATTATTTATAGTCAGCTAGAGGTTTGCCTAGGGTGTATCTTTTTTTTCATTCCTTAGTGTTGGGACACTTAAGGTATTCCCCAATGTACTCATGGAGTTATTACACTATAGGGGGATAAACACCCACTGTAGGAGTATGTATATATCTTATAGTGTATAACTATAAGTGTTACCTATAGTGTTACTTAAGGTGTAACACTAAGTGTATGCTTAGATCACACTACAGATACTTATAGTGTGACTGTACCTCTCCTTAGTCTTTGCTTGAATTATTAATTAGCAACCTGATAAGAAGTAAGTCCTGATATTAGTATCACCTATAGGCTTAGAATCTACAGCACACACTTTAGTATCCCCATTGTGAGTGTTAGTGATAACGATTAGGCCATTACTGTAGGTAGACTGATAGCTAGCTTGAGGGCTGAACACCCATAGTGCTAGTATGATCGCTATAGTTGAACCGAGAATAGCTTGAGGTGTTGTCATTAGTTGTTCCCCTAGTTGTTAATGGGAAATATTTTACAGTAAAAATGTGAAACCCTATACGACCGTTGCGGCGCGGAATAAACCCCCCTCTGCCCCTCACCGTTTTGACCCCTTGGCACAGGCATTCCGTCTCACTTTGGTCTCACTTACGTCACACTAGATGCATAAGCCCATGATTTAAAAGGCCTCGCACTGGATAAAGTGTCCAGTTAGTAGGGCATAAGGTAACACTAATCACTATATCTTGTGGTTTACCTTGAGTGTTACCACTATATATTGTGCTTTATTGTTCTATATCCCATTATATCTATTTTTTTTCTTATCTATATATAGTATGCACACCTAATGTCACACTATCACCAACACCACCAGCCATCACCTCTAGCGCAATCTGTACCTCAATCACCATAGACAACACGGTCAGCCAGCTATTGATTGCCTGTATTGTTGCTTAAATGACACACCAAGTATTCTCTAAGTAATAATTAACTTGTGCATTAACTATTCTTTATGTAATACTTGAATCTCAGTAACACGAAACGACCTTAAAGGGTCTTTTTATCGGTTCTTACTATTACTTAGGGAATACTTAAATGACTACACAGACAGTTAAACACCTACAAGCCCAATGCGGAACGTTCGCTATTGCTAAACACTTAAAGAGCCAAGGCTATCCGCTGTATATGGCTATCCACTTACTAGCTAAGAAAGGTTAATCATGTCATTCATATTTATTATTAAACCCAATGTACCAACGCTGCCCGATGTTATCGGCGTAAAGCTAGGGGAGAAAGGCTACTGGGATTTCACAGGGTATGAGCCTGACGTGTTGCCTGAGGATGTAGCAGATAGTGCTTACTGTGGTTCTTTGTTTGGATGGGACGTCCCTGCCGCTCGCGTTGCAAAGAAGTATGCCGAGGCTAACCAATGAGCAAGAGACCTAACCAAATTAACCGTGAGGCAACTGACGGCGCTTTTATCGGGATGGTGCTGTTTATTATTGTCCCTCTCATTTTGATGTACTTAGCAATAACTTATTAAGGATTCTACGATCATGAGCAACACATATAACGGCTGGACTAACCGCGAAACATGGCTAATAAACGTATGGTTTGCCCCTGAATCGAAGGCTGACGTTCAAAACGCTAGAGAGCAAATCGAATCAGATATTGAAGGCATCCCTCAGTATCTTCAGGACTTCGTCAACGATAGTGCAATCAACTGGGATGAACTTGAAGCTCATTTTGAGGATGATGCTGAAGAGTCTGAGGAAGAAGAAGCGGAGCCGGATTAGTTCGCCTAAATGTATTCCCTAAGGAATAGTTCAGGGTGGCAATTTAAGCCTCTCACCAGCAACACGAGGGGCTTATGTGGCAATCCTGCCAAGTTGAAAGAGAGGTACGAAATGACGGAAAACAGACCTTCCTTGTACACACAGGCAAACAGTCTTTGTAACGAGATTGACGGCTTGATGGTTGATGCTTCCAAAGCCCTTGCGGGGTATCCATGCCGGAGAGAGTTTGAAGGCTTAGGAAAACTTCAGGAGGCCTTTACAGCAGCTTCAAGAGCTAGGGGCTTACTACTAGAGGCTGAAAAGGTGCTTAACAGTTCCACACTTCTTAAGGGGGTACCGGAATGATTAAAGCCATTGACCTGCGATTCTTTTCTCATTGCTTTAACGAGCAGGGAGAGCAGGAGATTGTGGAGGTTACTGAAGCCCAGTTTCTAGCACTTAAGGAGACACCTAACGCTTCAATCTCATACGCAAGGCACTCAGTACACACCAACGGAGTGCGACAAGTTTGTTTAACAGTGGACGTGGAAGACTGCCCACATTTAGAGGATTTAGAAAGGTTCAAATCATGAGATTCAAATTCGAAGTGACAACACCTAATGGGACGCTTAAAGGCTATCGTTTCGCGGACTCCTTAAGCCAAGTATCGGGCTGGCTCTGGAAGTTACGCCCTAACGCAATCTGTGTGCATGTGAAGAAGGTGACAGCATGAGCCAACGATACAGAGTAAGCCAGTACGCCTATGTGACTGTATACGTTGACGCTGACAGCCCTGAAGAGGCTTGCAGATTGATAGCTGACAGATACATCGAGCTAAAGGCGACTTGCTCAGGTGAAGAGCTGGAAGCGGATTTAAGCGACTGCATGGGCTTTGATGTAGATGAGGCTGACAACCCTAACAGCGAATCAGACACCTTGTACGAAGGAAAGGACTTCTAGCCGTGAAACACCTATTCGTAATGGTTCAAATCCCATCAACAAAGGCGTGGAGGTACGTTAAAGATTCACCTGAAGGCATACGCGAAGGTATCTATTGCATCAACGGCCTTCAAGGGGCTGAAGCACTGGAAAGATGCCGAGCTTTATACCCAATGCTTACTTTTGAATTGCGGTAATTGAGTCCTTCACTCGATACGCCTTAAGCAAACACTTAGGGCTTATCAGGGGAATGTCTCCCACGATCACCGGAAAGGATATTTATGGTTGATTTAGACGGACAAGCAATCCCTGTGTCTGTACCCAAGAAGTTAGCAGCGCTGGTTGCCTATTGGGACGATGAAAGGGGAATAGGTAACAGCCTGATAGTTACCACTAAAGAGGGGTTCGCTTTTGACCCCAATGAGAAAGAGCATGTAAGAGGTTTCGACACAGTTAAGGAAGCTATAACAGACCTTCACGATGTTGTGCCATGCACATGTGCCGAATGTTTAAAACCACAAGGGAGTAACACATGAACGAATCACTACTAAACGAATTGGCCTCTGAGGGTGCTGATGAATTAATCGAAGCTATCAAAGAGGGTACAACCAATGTTTGCCTCGGCTGAAGTGACTGAGGTAAGGCACCTAAAGAAACACGATGTGGTTATGCATCAAGGGCTACGAAAGACTGTGGAAACAGTTATGCATCCTGAAGATTCACCCATCGTGCGCCTGTACTTCAAGGAGCCGCAATACAAATACTTTGAGGCAGAGGCATCAACCCGAATAGTTACGGTGCCTAAGGAGCTTCCAGCGCCTAAGAAGCGGTACCCATCCATCATGCAATCTAACGTATAAAGGGCACCACATGAAACTAACTGTTATAGCTTTAGCCTTGATACTATCCGCTTGTGTCTCCACACCTAACTACGAGTGTGCAGCATGGGAGGCGCACGAGGAAACACAAACAATCCAGATAGGCTCAGGGGCTAACTACAATCGGGTGGATTTTCCGAAGGTAGAAGGTAAGCACTGCGTTAAATGGTCAAAGATTGGCAAGTAACACCAAGATAGTAAAGTAACAGGGGGAGTTAGTGTAGCGATTTTACACTGGGACAAAGTGAGTGATGGGGAGTCCCGAAGGGTTATGAATTGCGATAGAATCAATACCTCAGGGTATTTAATAATTTAAAGCATAATAAAAGGGACTTCATTATGAATACAAAGTTATTGCGTATCGTCATCGACTCACTAGAGGCACTTAAGGATGAAACAGGACGTGAAGACCTTAGGTTGCCTTTAGTTCTCACCTTGCTACACGTAGCGGATAGAAAAGAAGTGTCACACCAAGAACTGAGCAAGTTAACACGGGTATCTCAATCAGCGACAGCTAAGAATCTGATGACGCTAGGAGAGGGTACACCAGCTAAGGGATTGGAAGGTTTTGGGCTAGTAGATTCATTTGAAGACCCATTAGAGCGCCGGAGAAAGCTGGCAAGATTAACAACCAAAGGAAAGGAGGTAATGAAGGCAATAGAAACTAAAGCCGGAAGGTTCATCAACGCTTAAACATAGGAGGTATTTATGTTAGTTTTGAGAGAAGGTTTTTGGTACATAGACCTAACTCACCCAGTAACAAGTAAGCGGGTTCGGAAGTCCACCAAGACGACCGATAAGAAACAGGCCGAAGCTCTACACGCTAAGATTCAAAACGATATGTTTATGAGTCAGTGGGAAGGGGATAAGCCTAAAGAGTGTGAACTGACGCTACAGGAGGCTTACGATAAGGCCGTTAAACAACGCTGGAGCAGGAGCGGTACCCCTGACACAGTGCAGTATAACTTCAACCGACTTGTAAGGTTTCTGGATAGAGCTACGTTGATAAGGGATGTCACCAGCCCTTTGATATGGGAAGTAATCGGAGAGTTAAGGGATGACAGTTACCCTGATTCCACGATCAATCGAAGTCTAGCCGTACTCAGTACAATCCTAAAGATGGCAAGGGATGATTGGGAAGTGTTAGGCAAGATACCCAAGGTTCCTAAACTAGACGAAGGTTCGGGAAGGCTCAGGTGGCTCCAAGAAGGGGAAGAAGAGGTAATCACTGATTGGTTCAGAGCTAAAGGTGACAACGATATGGGCGACCTAATCGAAGTACTGTTAGATACTGGGTGCAGAGTTAGTGAAGTGTTAGAGCTTCGGAACAATGATGTTCTACTCGATGACCGTATGCTGGTGCTAAGAAAGACCAAGAAAGGGTCATGGGATACACAGCCTTTAACAAATCGTGCATTGCAGATATTCGCAAGACGCACTAAAATGTTTGACTTGCCCTTCGGAGGACTAACAAGACACGCAGCAATCCATAGGTTTCACACTATGAAGAAACACTGCGGGTTTGAAAGCGACAAGGAACTAATCCTACACACGATGAGACACACTACAGCGTCCCGTCTAGTGATGAAGGGTACAGACCTCAAGCGAGTCCAAGAGTTTATGCGTCACGCGGACATTAACACTACGTTAAGATATGCGAAACTCTCTACCAAAGAGAAGCTGAAAACAGCCGAAGTATTAGAAATAGTAGTGTGACGTAAGTGTGTCACAAGCATTGGCAGTGTGGCTAAAACTGGCAGTGTAATATAGTGGGTGTTTATACCAAGTTTATAATACAAGTTGTTGAATTAAGACAACTAATAGAGATGGTCATAAAGGTAAACGGTAGTGTTCCACTGGATTTAGGTTCCAGCGCCGCAAGGTGTGAGAGTTCGAGTCTCTCCGTCCCCACCATTTATTTAATGACATCAAAATTCATGATTTAAGGAACTCAGCACATGGTCGCAACCGTTGAAACCATCAGCAGTCTTGAGCGTCGCATTACAGTCACCGTCCCGTTAAAACCAATCCAAGAAGAAGTCAGTCAGCGTATTAGCCGTTTATCACGCACGGTGAAACTTTCTGGTTTCCGTCCGGGTAAAGTGCCGCTAAAGCTTGTCGAACAGCAGTTTGGTCCACAAGTGCGTGATGAGGTACTTTCAAGCACTGTTGAGCGTACTTTTGGTGAAGCCGTGGAAGAAAATAAGCTACGTGTGGCTGGCTTCCCTGATATCGAACATAAGCCATTCTCTGAGACTGCTGAGCAGTTTGAATATACCGCTACTTTTGAAGTATTCCCGGAAGTGCAAATTGGCGATCTGAGCAAAGTGAAGATCGAACGTCCAGCGCTTGAAGTGGCAGAGGCTGATGTTAAAAGAACGATCGATGTATTGCTGCGTCAGCGTGCTACTTATGAAGCGGTAAAACGCGCTGCCAAAAAAGGCGATAAAGTGACAGTAGCACTGACTGCTTCTGTTGATGGTCAGGAAGTCGAAAGCACCGGCGAAGAAGGTATTCAGTTGGTGCTTGGTGAAGGTGGTCGCGTGCCTGAATTTGATGACAGCATCATCGGTAGCAAGGCTGGTAGCGATAAAACCTTTGAAATTACATATCCTGCAGATCACAAGCCGGAACAATTAGCGGGTAAAACGGTCTCTTATAACGTAATCATCAAGAATGTCGAGCAAGCTATACTGCCTGAACTGAATGCTGATTTTGCTCGTGGACTTGGTGTTGAAGATGGCGATGTGGAAAAGATGCAAGCTGAAATCAAGCAAAGCTTGGTTCAGGAAGTAGATAAACGTATTCGTGCAAAGCTTAAAGAGCAAGTATTCCAAGCGCTGATCGAGAATGTCACTGTTGATTTGCCAAAGGCGATTATCAACGCTGAGATCAACCGTTTGATGGGTGCTACACAAAAAGATTTAGAGCAACGCGGTGTTGATTTGAGTAATGTAACGCTTGAGCCAAGCATGTTTGAAGATCAAGCTAAACGCCATGCGAGCCTGCGATTGATTCTTTCAGAGGTAGTAGTAAAGAATGAGTTGCAAGCGAATGCAGATCAAGTGCGTGCGATGGTTAATCAGTTCGCACAAAGTTTTGAGCGACCAGAAGATGTAGTACGTTGGTATTATGATGATAGCAAACGTCTGGATGAGCCTGCAGCATTAGCAACTGAAGAGAATGTCGTAAGTTGGGTTTTGGCTGCTGCCAAAGTAGCAGACAAAAAAGTGAAATTTGAAGAATTGATGGGAAATTCCTAAATGGTCATGCAAAACCGTACTGACTTCCAAAGCCAATGGGAACCGCAAGGTCTCGGCCTTGTTCCGATGGTTATCGAACAAAGCGGCAGAGGCGAGCGCGCTTATGATATCTACTCACGTTTATTGCGTGAGCGTATCGTGTTCCTAGTCGGTCCTGTGAATGATATGACAGCTAATCTTGTCGTAGCGCAATTGCTATTCCTGGAAGCTGAGAATCCAGATAAAGATATCTCGCTCTATATCAACTCACCAGGTGGTTCGGTGACTGCTGGTATGGCGATCTATGACACGATGCAGTTCATCAAACCTGATGTCAGCACACTTTGTATCGGTCAGGCAGCCAGCATGGGCGCATTCCTGTTGACTGCTGGTACTAAAGGCAAGCGTTTTAGCTTGCCTAACTCACGCATGATGATCCATCAGCCTCTTGGCGGTTTTCAAGGCCAGGCTTCTGATATCGAGATCCATGCGAAAGAGATTTTATATCTGCGTGAAAAGTTGAATGGCATCATGTCTCATCACACAGGTCAGCCAATAGAGGTTATCGATCGTGATACAGATCGCGATAACTTCATGAGCGCTGAGCAATCAGCCACATACGGCTTGATTGATAAGGTGATTGCCAATCGCGCTGATGCCGCATAAGATAGAAGCGTCAAAAAAACCACTCGTATTCATTGGGAATATTGCATGAGCGACAAAGAAAGCGAAAAATTACTTTATTGCTCTTTTTGCGGTAAGAGCCAGCATGAAGTAAGAAAGCTAATAGCAGGGCCATCCGTATTTATCTGTGATGAATGCGTAGACCTATGCAATGACATCATCCGTGAAGAGGTGCAGGGCGAGAGCGGCCTGAAAGCACGTGATGGTGGTCTTCCCACCCCTAAAGAAATCTGCGACATCCTTGATCAGTATGTGATCGGTCAATCTCAAGCCAAGAAAAATCTGGCGGTCGCAGTCTATAACCATTACAAACGTCTTGACCAAAGTGCTAATAAAGACGATGTCGAGATCGCCAAAAGTAACATTCTTATCATCGGGCCGACTGGTTCCGGTAAGACATTGCTCGCACAAACCTTAGCGCGTTTGTTGGATGTGCCTTTTGTGATGGCAGATGCAACGACGCTGACAGAAGCAGGTTATGTCGGTGAAGATGTCGAGAACATCATGCAAAAGTTATTGCAGAAATGTGATTACGACATTGAAAAAGCACAGCGCGGCATTGTGTATATCGATGAAATCGACAAGATTTCACGTAAGTCTGATAACCCATCTATTACGCGTGATGTATCCGGTGAGGGTGTGCAACAAGCATTACTCAAACTTATTGAAGGTACGATTGCTTCAGTGCCGCCTCAGGGTGGCCGTAAGCACCCAAATCAAGAGTTCGTTCAGCTTGATACGAAGAACATACTGTTTATCTGCGGTGGCGCTTTCGATGGCCTAGATACAGTTATTCGTCGTCGCTCTGAAAAGGGCGGTATCGGTTTTGGTGCAGAAGTTAAAAGTAAGAGTGATGCACGTGCAATCGGTGAAGTCTTGCGAGACGTAGAGCCTGAGGATTTGATCAAGTTTGGTTTGATTCCAGAATTCGTAGGCCGCTTGCCAGCGATTGCGACTTTGGAGTCTCTGGACGAAGATGCTTTAATGAAGATTCTCGTTGAACCAAAGAATGCGCTGACCAAGCAATATGCCAAATTATTCAAAATGGAAGGTGTTGACCTCGAGTTCAGAGAGTCTGCATTGAAGTTGATCTCTCAAAAAGCGCTGGAAAGAAAAACCGGCGCACGTGGTTTACGTTCGATCATGGAACATTCATTGCTTGAGATTATGTTCGATCTGCCATCGATTCCTAACTTAAGTAAAGTTGTGGTCGATGATGGTGTGATTCGTGGCGAAACGCCACCGATTATGATCTACTCTGATGAAGGCCGTCTGGCTGAATCAGCAAGCTGATTTTATTTAAGCTGGTTCTATCCTAGTTTAGTAGTTGAAAGCTTAGTAGTTGAAATAGTGCGCTGGCACTTGAAGCACCAGTGTTTGCCCCCACTTGAAAAACATACGCGCATGGTATGTTGCCATGCGCGGCCAACACTGAAGGTTTTTCCATGACAGAACAGACTTTGCCAGTTTTTTCCGCCGACTCTGGCTTGATGCCACTGCTTCCATTACGTGATGTAGTGGTCTACCCGCATCTTGTTATCCCGCTATTTGTTGGCCGTGCCAAATCTGTTAAAGCGCTTGAGCTCGCCTCAGAAAATGACAAGCAGATATTGCTTGTTGCGCAAAAATTCCCCAATAAAGATGAGCCGGATGCTTCTGACCTCTACGAGGTAGGCACTATCGCTACGGTTCTGCAAATGCTCAAGCTGCCAGATGGCACCGTAAAGGTGCTTGTTGAGGGTATTGATCGCGCAAAAGTCATTAGGTTTGTTGAAACTGAAGAGTGCTTTGCGGCTCAGGCTGAGCGTATCGATAATGCAACCGATGATGATAATGAACTACAAGCGCTCATGCGTACTGTTTTTACGCAGTTTGATCAGTACGTCAAACTGAACAAGAAGATTCCCCCCGAGATTCTTACCTCGCTTGCAACCATCGATAATGCAGGCCGCCTTGCAGACACGATCACTGCACATCTCACATTGAAATTGGAAGAGAAGCAAAGCATTTTGGAGATGTTTAGTGTCTCTGAACGTCTTGAACATCTATTGAGCTTGCTCGAAGCTGAGATCGATATTCTTCAGGTAGAAAAACGTATCCGTGGCCGTGTTAAGCGCCAAATGGAAAAAAGTCAGCGCGAGTACTACTTGAATGAACAAGTGAAAGCGATTCAGAAAGAACTTGGCGAGCAGGACGAAAGTGCCGAGATCGATGAGCTTGAGAAGAAAATCAAGATGGCGCATATGCCTAAAGATGCGGCTATCAAAGCGAATGCTGAGCTTAAAAAACTTAGGTTAATGTCTCCCATGTCAGCCGAGGCAAGTGTGGTGCGTAATTACATTGATACGCTCGTTAATCTGCCGTGGAAGAAAAAGACCAAGATCAGTAAGGATCTATTAGTCGCTGAGAATATCCTGGACGAAGATCACTATGGTCTTGATAAGGTAAAAGAACGTATCGTCGAATATCTTGCTGTGCAGCAGCGAGTAGACAAGTTGAAAGCCCCCATCTTATGTCTAGTTGGCCCTCCTGGCGTGGGTAAGACTTCGCTTGGCCAAAGTATCGCTAAAGCAGTCAACCGTAAGTTCGTGCGTATGGCATTGGGCGGTGTACGCGATGAGTCTGAGATTCGCGGGCATCGTCGTACCTACATCGGCTCTATGCCGGGTAAGGTATTGCAAAGCATGACCAAGGTAGCAGTCCGCAACCCATTATTCCTGTTGGATGAAGTGGATAAAATGGGGCAGGATTTCCGTGGAGACCCATCCTCAGCCTTGCTTGAGGTGCTTGATCCTGAACAGAACCACACATTTGTCGATCACTACGTCGAAGTCGAATATGACTTATCCGATGTGATGTTCGTTGCGACGGCTAACTCATTGAATATTCCAGGCCCGTTATTGGATCGTATGGAAGTGATTCGTCTTGCCGGTTATACAGAGGCTGAAAAAGTGAATATCGCGATGCGATATTTATTGCCGAAGCAGCTTAAGACGCATGGCTTGAAAGAAACTGAAATCAATGTATCTGAAGCTGCTGTAAGAGATATCGTGCGTTATTTCACTCGCGAGGCGGGTGTACGTAGTCTTGACCGTGAAATCTCAAAAATTGCGCGTAAGGTCGTCAAAGAACTGCTGACGGCTAAGGCAAAATCAAGCAAAGTGGTGCGTAAAATCACTGTTACGCCAAAGAATCTTGAGAAATATCTTGGTGTACACAGATTTGATTATGGCGTTGCTGCTAAAGATAATCAGGTCGGACAAGTCACAGGCTTAGCTTGGACAGAAGTGGGCGGCGAATTGCTGACCATTGAATCGGTACTATTGCCCGGTAAAGGTAAAGTAATCACCACAGGTAAACTCGGTGAGGTCATGCAAGAGTCTATTCAAGCCGCAATGAGCGTGGTACGTAGCCGTGCGAAATTGTTAGGTATCTCTGAAGACTTTTATGAGAAGAGTGATATCCACATTCACTTGCCTGAAGGCGCAACGCCTAAAGATGGTCCGAGTGCGGGTATCGCCATCTCTACTGCGTTGGTATCAATCCTGACCAAGATTCCAGTGCGGGCTGATGTTGCCATGACAGGTGAGATCACTTTGCGTGGCGAGGTATTACCTATCGGTGGATTAAAGGAGAAGCTTCTGGCGGCACACCGTGGTGGCATTAAGACCGTCTTGATTCCTGATCAGAATGTGAAGGACTTGATCGAGATTCCAGATAACATCAAGGATCATCTTGAGATACATCCAGTAAAATGGATCGACGAGGTCTTAGAGTTTGCGCTGGAAAGAATGCCGCATGCCATTGAAAGTGAAGTGCCGGTGGCGGATGTTGCAGCAGAAGCAAAACCAGCAGATTCTCTGCTTGTCACTAAACATTAAATAATAATTAGCGGGAAAGGCTTGACACGGCCTTTCACCGCTTGCTATAAAGCCAAACACAGGTGCAGTATCCTGTCTTCTTAAACAAATAGTCTTTAATAATGCCCAAAAGGGGATTCACATGGCAAATAAGTCTGAATTGATTGATCAAATCGCAAAAGCTGCTGGAATTTCAAAAGCTGCTGCTGGTCGTGCTTTAGATGCAACTACTGCTGCAATCACCAAGTCTTTGAAGAAAGGTGAGCTCGTTACTCTGATTGGTTTTGGTACATTTTATGTAGGTAAGCGTGCTGCTCGCAATGGTCGTAATCCACGTACAGGCGCAACTATTAAGATCAAGGCTGCAAATTCTCCTAAATTTAGGGCTGGCAAAGCGCTCAAAGATGCTGTAAACTAGCGGTCTTCGTTGGTGATGAACGGGTGCTTAGCTCAGTTGGTAGAGCGTCGCCCTTACAAGGCGAATGTCGGCGGTTCGACCCCGTCAGCACCCACCAAATCATCAACAGAAAGTCGTAGTAGTCTAAGTAGCTACCGCGCATAGTTTTGGAGTGGTAGTTCAGTTGGTTAGAATACCGGCCTGTCACGCCGGGGGTCGCGGGTTCGAGTCCCGTCCACTCCGCCAATGACGATAAATCCCGTTTTACTAGACTTTTAAATAAGTCATAGGAAACGGGATTTTTTCGTTTCTGCTAATGAGGCACTAAAAATAGTGAAGCAATACAATCGAAAATGTAAGGCTTTGTCCTACAAATGTATCAGACAAACTCCACTTAGCTAATGTGGTAGAACCCGATATCATGTCTTCACATCATCTCCCCTGATAGATGTGTGTTATTTTATGCCCGTATCGTTTCCCCGCGATGCGGGCATTTTTTTGCCTACAGAATGTGAAATGTTTAAGCGGTTCTATTATTCATAGTCGATGTTTCAAATCCTGCTGTACAAGACCTGTTATATCAGCCTGTCATGACCTATCTGAGTATGGTATATTGACCGACTAATTTTATTGGCTGGGCAAGCGCTTTGTCGCATTTTCAGCTGTTTTTTGGCATCGAATTCAGAAGGTGTACGTTATGTTGGACGCAATCCGTGAACATTCCAAAGGTTGGCTGGCTAAGGTAATTCTTGCAGCGATTACTATTCCATTTGCATTGGTCGGTATAGATACATATTTACGTGACGCTGGATCAAACGTACCGATAGCTAAAGTCGGTAGTGAGTCGATCTCAGTACAGGAATACGGAAATTCGCTGCAAAAGTTACGCAATCAATTACAGGAGGAAGGTAAGACTGATCCTTCTGTACTGGATAACCCGGATGTTAAGCGCTCGATACTTGATCGCTTGATTGCGACCAAGTTGATTAACGCTGAGGCAAATCATTTGCGCTTTATTATTAGTGATGATCAGGTGCATCAATACCTGCTCAATATGCCTCAATTCCAGCAAGATGGCGCATTCTCGGAAGACCTGTACTATCGTTTGCTTTCAAGCAACCGTATGAGTGCATCACAGTTTGAGAACTCCTTACGTGCAGACATGTTGTTGCAACAAACGCGTCAAGGGATCGTGGCTACGGCCTATAACACTAAAGCGGCGGCTGAGCATGCTTTGAGTATTGAGCATCAGCAACGTGAAGTTAGCGTGGCTGAGATCAAGACAGCAGATTTCTTAACGCAAGTAAAAGTGGATCCTGCTGAAGTAAAAGCATTTTACGATAAGCACCAAGATAATTTCCGCGTACCAGATCAAGTGAAGCTTGAGTTTGTCTTGATGTCAGCGAGTTCTTTGATTCAAGGTATTCAAGTGACTGATCAGGAAGTAAAACAAGAGTTTGAAAAAAACGCTTCAAAATTCCAAGGTGATGAGCAGCGGCAGGCTAGCCATATCCTGATTGGTTTCGGCGTAAGCGCTACACCAGAGACAAAGCAGGCTGCGAAGAAGAAAGCCCAGGAAATATTGGCTGAGGTTAAGCAATCTCCAACTAAATTCGCAGAACTCGCCAAAAAATATTCACAAGATCCTGGTTCAAAAGATAAAGGTGGTGATTTAGGTGCATTTGGCCGCGGTATGATGGTTAAGCCTTTTGAGGATGCTGTTTACTCAATGCAACCGGGGCAGGTGAGTGATCTTGTTGAGTCAGAATTTGGTTATCACATCATCAAATTGACCGGCATTACAGGCCAAGCACAAAGTTTTGATGCGGTAAAAGCGCAACTCAAGGGCGATTTGTTATATCAAAAGGCCTTGGCAAAGTTCTCTGAGCAGGCTGAGAATTTCAGCAATATGGTATATGAGCAATCTACCAGCTTGCAGCCTGTGGCGGATGCGTTTGGTATACAAGTACAAACGTCAGCATGGCTGACGCGTGCTGATGGCGCTAAATTCTTCAAGAGCGATAAGTTGATGAATAGCGTATTCAGTGATGAGGTATTAAAAGACCGCCGTAATACTGAGGCAGTTGAAGTGTCATCGAATAATCTTGTGGCAGCACGTGTTGTTGATTACAAACCTGCTTCACCTCGTACATTTGATGAGGTAAAAGCTGGAATTGAGGATTACCTTAAGCTTGAGAAGGCTTCTAAACTGGCAGCAGAAAAAGGCGAGGCTGCGCTTGCAGGCTTAAAGCAAGGTAAAGATGCAGATCATTTGGAGTGGATTCCACCTGTGACAGTTGATCGTAAGAATGCACAGGGCTTGACTGAGTTGACTATGTCAAATGTATTCAAGATCGACACAAGTAAGCTACCAGCTTACACAGGTGCGCTTAATAGCAACAAGGGATACCAGTTGATTAAAGTCACCAAGGTGAGTTCTGAGTTGGCTGAGGATGATAGTGCCAAGAAAGCGGCCGCTGCGGAATTGAAGTCGGCATTGGCAGCTGAATATCTTGCCGCTTATGTCGAATCTTTGAAAGCAAAGGCTAAGGTTAATATCAATGAGCAATTGCTAAGTGCAGGTTCGCTTACTCAGTAATAACTGAATTTAGCAGAAATAAAAAAGGCGGATTAGATATCCGCCTTTTTTATTGTGTGCCGTTATTGAATGACGATGCGTTAATCAATAACACCAGCAGCGGTGATATTCATACCGCCATCAACGTAAGTGATTTCTCCGGTTACGCCTGATGCCAGGTCGCTACATAGAAATGCGGATACGTTGCCGACTTCTTCTATCGTTACATTGCGGCGTAGTGGGGCATGCTTCACGTTAAAGCCTTGCATCTTGTCGAAATCTGCAATGCCTGATGCGGCCAATGTCTTGATCGGGCCTGCGGATACAGCATTAACTCGGATACCTTTAGGGCCAAGGCTTTGTGCCATATAGCGCACATTGGCTTCCAAGCTTGCTTTGGCTACGCCCATGACGTTGTAATTAGGCAGTGTGCGTTCTGCACCAAGGTAGCTAAGGGTGAGCAGACTGCCGTTGCGTCCTGCCATCATCGGCTGTGCAGCTTTTGCTAATGCAGCAAAGCTGTATGAGCTGATGTCATGAGCGATACGGAAATATTCGCGCGTGACAGCATCCAGATAGTCTCCATCCAGCGCGACTTTGGGGACGAAAGCAACGGAGTGCACGACGATATCGATACCATCCCAATGTTTACCTAGTTCCGTGAACAGGTTTTCAATCTGGTCATCTTCTGCGACATCACAGGGTAACACAATGCTGGAATCGAAATCGGAGGCCAGTTTGGTCACACGATCTTGAAATTTATCGATCTGATAGGTAAATGCAAGTTCTGCACCTTCACGTTTCATGGCTTCCGCAATGCCATAGGCGATAGAGCGGTTGCTAAGTAGACCAACGATAAGTGCACGTTTTCCGGCGAGGAATCCCATGTAGTACTTTCCTTAATTGATAACTATGATGATTTGTTGGCAGTTCTTGGATCTAGAGCGTCTCTCAGCCCCTCCCCAAGCAAATTATACCCTAACACGGTAATGAGGATGGCAAGACCGGGGAATAGCGATAGCCACCATGCGAATTCGATATATTCTTTACCATCTGTGAGGATGTTGCCCCATGAAGCTTGCGGTGCCTGAACGCCAAGACCAAGAAAGCTAAGCCCGGATTCGATGAGTACTGCGCTGGCAACGCCAAGTACTGAACTCACAATAATGGGGGTTAGGCTGTTTGGCAGTAGATGCTTGAATATTAAACGCCCATCTCTTGCGCCAAGCGCCTGTGAGGCCAGAACGAACTCACGCCCATGCAAGCTCATGAACTCAGCGCGAACGAGCCTTGTAACCCCCATCCAGGACGTCAGGCCTATCACGATCATGATGTTCCATATCGACGGTGTTAGAAAAGCGATGACTGCCAGAATGAGAAAGAATGTGGGGATGGATAACATTACATCGACGAGTCGCATGATGAGGACATCTACCCAGCCTCTGTAATATCCTGATATCGCGCCTAATACGATGCCTATGATGGTGGCAATGCCAACTGCCACAATACCGACTAATAAAGATATACGTGCCCCAAACAGCATGCGTGAGAATACATCGCGGCCTAGGCCGTCTGTACCCATCCAATGTTGTGGTGAAGGAGATAGCAGGATCGATTTGACATCGATGGCATCTGGATCGAATGGCGCAAGCACTGGCGCGAATAGGGCGAACAGTAAAACCGCAGCAATGATGATAAAACCAAGCATTGCCAATGGATTGGATAGCGATTTAATGAGCATTGCCCTCATTGCGAAATTCCTCTGCGTACACGCGGATCAGCCCATGCATAAGCTAGGTCAGCCAGCAGATTACCAACGAGCGTAAGCGCTGATCCTATCGTGAGGATGCCCATAATCACTGGGAAATCACGCATGAGCACTGCATCATAGAATAGCTTGCCCATGCCGGGTATAGCGAAGATGGATTCCGCAATCACTGATCCGCCAATGAGGCCGGGAATCGATAGGCCAAGGATTGTTATAAGGGGCAGCAGGGCGTTGCGTAAGGCGTGTTTGTAAACAACGGTATTTTCCTGTAATCCCTTTGCACGGGCAGTGGTAATGTAATCCTGATGCAGCACATCAAGCATGCCATTACGTATAAAGAGTGAAATGCCCGCCAAACCTCCTAGACTAGAGATGAACACGGGTAACACTAGATGTTTAAGGGTATCCCAGCCTTGTGCGAGAAAAGCCATTTTTTCATATCCAACACTATGCAGGCCAGATATCGGTAACCAGTTATTTGATACACCTGTCCAATACATCAGCATCAATGCTAACCAAAAGCTCGGGATAGCAAAACCGATGAAAACAAAAAGTGTGATTGCGCGATCAGGCGGCCTATTCTGCGTAACAGCTGATATTACGCCTAATGGCAATGCAACAGCGATAATGAGCACTAAGCTAAGCACGTTGATCAATAGCGTGATGGGTAATGCTTGCTTGATCATGCCTGAGGAAACATTGCCTTTGTCGTCTTTTTTATCCCAGAAAACAGGGCGTTGATGGGTCGCAAATGAAGTACCGAAATCCAGAGCGGCGATACGTTTGACCCATAAGCCGTACTGCACGAGTACGGGCTCATCCAGATGGTAAAGTGCGCGCAGTTTTTGGCGTGACTCTTCGCTTGCCTTGGGGTTAAAGCTCGCTTCAGTTGTCGTGATATCACCGGGCGCTAGGTGCATGATCAGAAAAGAGATCAGGCTGATACCCACCAACAGCGGCACCATCCAGAATAGACGTTTGAGAAGATATTTAGTCACTGCTCATCTCCGTACGTCTGAGTGGTTTAGGGATGTACCATTCGTATGAGTTATGACCGATACCAGCGGGCGGGGCAGGGTTATCGATACCTTTGACTCGCTTATGGATAGCGGGCAAGCCGTATCCTGCAAATAGGTAAACAATCGGGCTATCTTCTTGCAATACGCTGGCAAATTCATGATATATCTTCATGCGCTTATCAGGATCAAGTTCCATGCGACCTTGTTCTAATAATTTATCCACTTGTGGATTGTTGTAGCCGATGAAGTTAAATTGCCCCGGACCTTGCTGGGATGAGTGCCAGATGCTGAATTGATCAGGGTCTAGTGACAAACCCCAGCCTAGTAGAACAACATCAAAATCACCTGTTTTGATAAAACGGCCTACAAAACTGGCCCATTCCATTACGCGAATCTTGGCATCGATCCCTATCTCTTTAAGTCTGCGCTGGATAAGCACTGCGCTCATTTCCCGTTGTTTGTTTTGGTTGGTGAGAATCTCGAATGCAAGCGGTTTGCCATCGCGAATTAGTATGCCATCCCTGTTGTGGTCTTTAAATCCCGCTTCTTTTAATAAGGCGATTGCTTTGGCGGGGTCATATTTGTATGGTTGTAGATTGGGATTGCTCCAGCGTGTGCCAGGTTTGTATGGCGAGGAAACTGGCTCACCTAGACCGAGTAGTACGCCATCGATGATCTCCTGTTTATTGATCGCGTAATTGATGGCTTGTCTGACGCGGATATCATCAAATGGTTTGTGTTTGAGGTTAAACCCCAAGTATGTGTAGTTATTACCCAACTCTTTATATAGGCCGATTTTCTTGATTAACTCAGGTCTGGCAGGAAATATCCGCGCGTACTGTATCGGGTTCAGGTTCATGGAGTCGATGTTATCTGCGAGTAACTCCAGAAACTGTGAGGCTGCATCAGGGATGAAGCGAGAAACCAGATGCTCGATCTTTGCTGGGCCTTGCGTGGAATTGGCGTTGCGCACTAGGGATATGCGTTCACCATTGCGCCAGCTTTCCAGCTTGTAATAGCTGCTACCTACAGGTTGACGTGCAAAAGCGGTGGTATTGATATCTTGGCCTTCGAGCAGGTGCTTTGGCAATATCTGTAAGCCTGCCCATGAATCCATCGCAGGGGCATATGGCTGTGCATACGTCACGCGAAATGTTTGCGCATTAGGGGTTTCTGCCTTGGTAACTAACTTATAGTCAGAAGCATAGGGGGTGCGTGTATTGTCATCGGTTACCAGTTTCCATGTGAAAAGTACATCTGCACTGGTTAGTGCTTTGCCATCTGCCCATTTAAGGTTTGGCTTTAATGTGAACGTAATAGTTCTTTGATCTGGCGATACCAGCCATGATGTTGCAAGCTCGCCTTCAAGCTCAAGGTTCTTGTCGTATTTAAGTAAGCTGTTGAATATGTTGCCTGCAACGGCAGAGGCGGCAGACTCACCGGCAATCATTGGAATCAACCCGCTTGGTTCACCTGTCATGGCATCTACCAGCGTTCCGCCAGCTTCTGGGGCGTAAACAGTCTCCAGATTTACATCGTTTTCAGTCTTTTGTTTGCCGCACCCTGCCACTAAAAAAACCAGCACAAAGGCGCTGGTCAAGCGATGCGATATGGCATGTTTTCTTTGGATGTTTTGCACAGCAACGCTCAAGGGGCGTTAAGCCTCATCCGACGTAATGACTGTCAGCTTTAGGCCAGGTGCTATATGGGAACCACTAATCTTGTTCCAGCGTTGCAAATCGTCACGCGCAACATCGAATTTTTTGGCGATGCTATCCAGTGTGTCACCGCGCTTGACGACGTATTGAATCTTCTTATTAGTAGTTTTCTTGGCTAACTTTGTTTTAGCTGGGGTTTGTTGTTTTGCAATCTGTGTGCTTGGTGAAATATTGAGTATTTGGTCAGCTTTGAGTTTTGCATTCTTGAGTTGATTCGCCGCCATGAGCTGTTTAGGGGTAACGCCATAACGTTTTGCGATGGCGGCTAAGGTCTCATTACTTTTGACGGTATGTTGTTTTGTGTTTTGTTTGTTTGAAGTCGCGACTGACTGATCAGTGAATGTATGATCATCCATGACGATGGGCGTATCAGAGAGATTTGCACTAGGGACAAGGATCGGCTGTGCGTTGCTTAACATCTTTTTGGATGGCAGATCATTGACATCCCGCAATTGGGCAAGCCCGATACCGAATTTTCGCGCTATGTTTTCCATGCGCTCGCCACGTTTTGCATGGTAAGTCTGCCAACTGACAAGCGGCTTATCGTAAGCTGCGAGATTCGTCTTGAATTTATCAGCAGCCCCAACTGGCAGTAATATCTCGTGGACACTACCATTGGCTGTAATCACAGGGCGATTGTACTCAGGGTTTAGCGATACAAACTCTTCAAACGTGACTTCTGCCAATTTTGCGGCGAGATGTGAGTCTATCTGTTCTGGCGCGGTAACTTTGGTGAAATAGGGGCGGTTGGCGATTGCTTGGATGCGAAGACCATAATCTTCAGGATGGGTCATGATGTTTTTGATGGCTTGCAGCTTAGGCACGTAATTTCTGGTTTCAGGTGGTAGCTGTAAACTTTGATAATCAGTAGGTAAGCCTTGCGCTCGATTACGCTCGATGGCGCGTCTGACGGTACCTTCACCCGCGTTATATGCAGCAAGTGCCAGATCCCACGAGCCGAACATCACATGTAGTCTTTGCAGGTAAGTCAATGCGGCATTGGTTGCTGCTGTGACGTCACGGCGGCTATCTACCCACCAATTCTGTTTTAAGCCAAAATCTTTGCCTGTTGCCGGTACGAACTGCCATATCCCCGATGCCCTGCTGGTTGAATAGGCTTGCGGATTAAAAGCACTTTCCACCATGGGTAGCAGAGCGATTTCCGTGGGCATGCCACGCTTTTGGACTTCTTCAACGATATGGAATAGATATTTCTGGCTTCTATCTACCATGCGCCTGACATAATCAGGCCGCGCGGCATACCATGACTCATGGTTGGCTGTGTAAGCTGAATCAAGGTCGGGCATCGCATAGCCATCTTTGATGCGTTGCCATAAGTCTTCAGACACCAGTATAGATGTGCTGTCTTTAGTGCTGTAATTAGGCTGTGCGGGTGGGTTGGGCAGATAGTTTAAAACGGGATCTGTTGCATTACCTGAACTGATGCCTACGCCGTTATCTACCGGACTTTCATTCAGGATGATGATCTCATCTCCTGCGAGATTGGTATCAGCATAAACTGGACTTGCTAAAGGGATTGCCAAGAGTGCGATGTTCAGCAGGGACTTTACAGTCATGAGGAGCTTCTTCACGAACTAGAATTCATTCGATAGTAACGAATTAGCGCGTTGCGCGTCAAGCCAAAATTAGGCCTAGAACTAGGGATTGCCTCAGGGATTCTGCAAGTGAATGAGAAACGCCTAAAAACTATTTCTCATCTTTCTTATGGCTGTAAATACGGCTAGCGCTGATGCATCCTGAAGTCCCGTTACGGCTTTAATCGCGATATCGTCACATCTTAAAAATGGATTGGTTTCTAACTCGAGTGCTATGGTGCTTGGTAAGGTAGGTAGATTGGCTGCACGTTTTGCGGCGGCATCTTGCTGACGTTTTACGATGGCTTTGTTATTGGTATCCAGCATGTGTGCAAATCTCAGATTATGCTCAGTGTACTCATGCGCGCAATATACGGCGGTATGGCGGGGTAATTTGGCGAGTCTTTGTAATGAATCGAACATTTGTTCGGGCGTGCCCTCAAATAGCCTGCCGCAACCTGCTCCAAAGAGGGTATCCCCACAAAATAGGTGATTTGCGCCATAATAGGCCACATGTCCAAGTGTGTGGCCAGGTATATCCATGACGCTGAATTCAAGCTCGATACATTGAAGTTGAATCTTGTCATTTTCGCTCACCGGAATATGTGGAAAGTTGAATCTTTCTTTCTCAGGCGCATATACCGTCGGGTGGTATCTTTCGATTAACTCGGATACGCCGTCAATATGGTCTGAGTGGTGATGTGTAATCAGAATGGCATCAAGTGTTAGCGATTGATTAGTTAATACTTTAATCACTGGGGCAGCATCGCCAGGGTCAACCACAACTGCATGTGTGCCATTATGTAAAAGCCAGATATAGTTATCGGTGAATGCAGGAATGGGTAAAATCTCTAACATAAGATGGATGATTGGTTTTAAGCCTTTAAATGTCAATACTTACTCGAGATGAATGGTTGGCAAGCCCGGTCGGGCGCTATCTTTTAGATAGAGAGCAGGCGCTATTCGATCAGGCGGTTGGTGATCTCTTCGGCTTTAATGCTGTGCAGTTGACTCTGCCGCAGGCGGATATGCTGCGTAACTCACGCATTCCTTTCTTATGTCTTGCAGATTTAACGCGGGGCGATGTAAATTGCCAGCCGCATCAAATGCCGTTTCTAACAGGAAGCATTGATCTGCTAGTGATGCCGCATGGCTTGGATTTTAGCCAAAATCCGCATGAAACATTGCGTGAGGCCGAGCGAGTACTTGTCCCTGAGGGGCATGTCGTGATCACGGGATTTAATCCGCTGAGTAGCTGGGGCATCAAACGATCCATCAGGCGGCGCCATGGATTCCCGTGGTATGGCAGTTTTTTGCCTATGTTACGTATTAAGGATTGGCTTGCCTTACTAGGCTTCGAGATAGTCGAATGCCGCATGACCTGTTATGCACCACCATTCAACAATGCTAAATGGCTGCATCGATTCAATTTTTTGGATAGATTAGGCAATCTTTGGTGGCCAATGGGCGGCGGCGTCTATTTTATAGTCGCCAAGAAACGTGTGGTTGGAATGCGCCTAATTAAACCCGGCTGGAAAAAACCTAAGTTAAAATCAAGACTCGTCGCAACACCCACACAGAAAACAGATAGCAAAGGCAATAATGAGTAACAAGGAATACGTGGAGATTCACGCTGATGGCGCATGCAAAGGCAACCCTGGCCCGGGCGGGTGGGGTGCTTGGCTGGCATTTGATGGCAAAGAGAAAGAGTTGTGCGGCGGAGAGGCATTGACGACGAATAATCGTATGGAGCTTACGGCGGTTATCCGTGCATTAGAGGCCTTGAAAAGAAGTTGCAAGGTAAAAGTATTTACCGATTCAGTGTACGTTCAAAAAGGAATTACGGAGTGGATACATGGCTGGAAGATGCGCAATTGGCGTACCAGTGATAAAAAACCGGTCAAGAATGATGATTTATGGCGAGCGCTTGATGTGCTCGCCCAGCAACATGATGTTGAGTGGCAATGGGTTAAAGGGCATGCAGGGCATGCTGGTAATGAGCGTGCCGATATGTTGGCCAATCGTGGAGTGGAAGAGTTTATGAATGGTGTAAATCAATGAGGCAGATATTTCTCGATACAGAAACTACAGGGCTTTACCCTGCGCAAGGGCATCGAATCATCGAAGTGGCGGGCGTAGAGGTCATCAATCGTCGCATTACGAATAATCATTTTCATATGTACTTGAATCCTGATCGCGAGATCGACCCTGCAGCACAAGAGGTGCATGGCATCACCTTGGAGTTCTTGCAGGATAAACCTCATTTTGAGGATATCGTGAATGAGTTTCTCGATTTTGTGCAAGATTCAGAGCTGGTTATCCACAATGCACCTTTCGATATCGGCTTCTTGAATGCAGAGCTAGGCAAGATAGGGCGTCCTGATATCCAAGGGTCTATAGCGAGTGTTGTTGATACACTGAAAATGGCCAAAGAGCTGCGCCCAGGCCAAAGAAATAACTTAGATGCCTTATGCCGTCATTACGGCATCAATAACTCCCAACGTACTTTGCACGGTGCCTTGCTAGATGCGGAATTGCTCGCGGATGTTTATCTTGCAATGACACGTGGGCAGGAAAGCTTGATGATCGATATGATGGATTCATCAAACACAAATGCTGATTTTGCAGTCACCCGACATGAAGGCTCGTTGAAAGTGGTGTTGGCGCAAGAAAATGAGCTCACTGAGCATCGAGCCTATCTTGATGCGTTAAGCAAGGGTGAGCCTTGCCTGTGGGATAAGTTGCAAAAGATAGATTAGCCTTGAAGTAGGTTAGATCTGTTACGTTAACGCACCAGTTAAGCTAATGCATCTGCCCAGCTATTAGGCGTTTCATAAAGTCTTACGCGCTCTAATTTGAGGTGGTTGCCGTATGTATCCTGATAGTAGCTGTTCAAAATTTTGAATGCTTCAGCTGCCATATTTTCTGCGGTCGGCACGCTATTCATTACAACTGTCTTGTGGTCAGGCAGGCTGTTCAAAAATGTTAAAACCTCTTTATCATCTTTGTAGACCAGAAAAGCGTGATCCCACACGTCGACGACTGCTTGGCGAGCGATAGATTTCACATCTGAGAAATCCATGACCATGCCATTTTCTGACGCATCTTCTTTTTGAATGATATCGCCAGATAACGTGATCTCGATCGCATAGCGGTGACCATGCAGGTTACGGCATTGACTTTTATGACAAGGGATACGATGACCCGCATCGAACTCTAAACGTGTAGTGATTTGCATGTACCAATTATATCAGCACTCGGCAGCTTAATTGTGGTGCGTTGCCAAGGTTGCCTCTGAAGGCAGGTTTATCTACCTATTTCGCCTAACAAATCCTGATAATAAGTTTGGCGTTGAGATGAGATCTTACCTTCGATAACAGCGTTGCTGATGGCGCAATCAGGCTCTTTTAAGTGTTTGCAATTGTTAAAGCGACATTTGCCAAGATATGGCCTGAATTCAATAAAGGCATGCTCTAGTGCTTCTATATTTAGGTGGTTAAGGCCAAACTCTTGTAGCCCTGGCGAGTCAATCAATCGTGTACCTTCGTCGATGTGGTACAAGTGGGCTGCGGTCGTTGTATGTTTGCCACTATCTAGTACGGCTGATATTTCTTGCGTTCTGATCGCGATAGCACTTTCCGGCAACAATGCATTTACGATGGTCGATTTCCCCATGCCAGATTGCCCAACAAGTACACTCGTGTGGCCTCGTAATAACGGTTTTAACGGTGATACATCGGTCGTGGCAGAAAGTAATTGCACTTTGTAGCCCAAGCCCGAATACAAAGCCAACCGTGCTATGGCAGTCGCATTGTCCGTGATATCACATTTGTTCAGTACTATCAGGGCCTGAATGTTGGCCGCTTCAGCAGCAATCAGGCATCGGTTGAGTAGCTCTTCATAAAAGCTTGGACTCGTCGCTAATACAATGACAATTTGTGTGACATTGGCTGCCAGAAATTTACTTCGATAAGCATTGCTTCGATATAGCAAGCTAGTGCGAGGTAGGTTCTTCTCTACCACCCCTTCATTGCTGTCTGTAAGTCGTATCTCGACCTCATCGCCACAGGCTAAGTCAGTTTTTTTCCCACGAGTAACGCAACTGATTTCGCTCCCTTGTATCCCTTTGAGTTCGACACCATAGCGCTTGCCATAGGCTGCAACTACAGTGCCTAGCTGAATATCAGACCGTAAAGCCCTCACTATTTGGTCAGGCTTGCGATTGGCAGACTGGTACTTGAAAGGCTAGTTAGTCGTGCGATTCGTATGCTTGCTGGCGGATGTGAGTCGTAGAACGCTGAATGCAGGGGGTCTGGTGTCAGCGTCGATGCGTTATCGCGGTAAAGCTTTACCAGCGCCTCAACCAAATAACGCGCATCAGCATTCTTGGCTGCATATTCATCGGCCTCAAATTCATTTTTGCGGGAATAGCTCGCCATCAAGGGACGTAGCAAAAAGAGGAATACAGGTGAAACCAGCATGAATAATAGCAATGCCATGTAATCGCTAGTTTCTGTAACACCTAAGCCTGTATAGAACCAAGCCTGTTGCTTCAGCCAGCCAAGCAATGCCAAGCCAAGGAATGTTACAAAGAACATCAGGGCGATACGTTTTACTACATGGCGATGTTTAAAGTGACCAAGTTCATGGGCAAGTACAGCCTCAATCTCATTTGCATCAAGGCGATCTAGTAGCGTATCGAAGAACACCACGCGTTTGCTGGCGCCAAAGCCAGTAAAGTAGGCATTGCCGTGGCTGCTACGTGTCGAGCCATCCATTACAAATAAGCCTTGAGATTTAAAACCACATTTTCTAAGCAAGGTTTCAATCCGCGTCTTAAGCGACTCATCTGCCAACGGTGAGAATTTGTTGAAGATAGGCGCAATGAATGTCGGGTAAATGGCGAGCATCAGTAAATTGAACACACTCCATACAACCCATAGGTATAGCCACCAATATTCCCCAGCACCTTGCATCAGCCATAAGGCTGCAAATAACAACGGCACACCTAATGCAAAACCGACAAGGCTATGTTTTACCATATCACTAAAGAACATGGCAGGTGTCATTTTGTTAAAGCCAAAGCGCTCATCAATAATGAATGATTTGTAGTAATCGAAGGGTAGCTCTACGAGGCTGCTAACAAGCAGCGCCGTTAATATAACGAAAGCACCACGAATAATCTCATGGTTGCTCAACATCTCGCGCCATGCACTATCGATAAGTTGTAAACCGCCACCAATGGTGAACACAAGCAGCAATGCAGCCTGAGCAAGGCCCTCTATTAGGGATAAACGTGTTTTTGCGGAAGAGTAGTCAGCCGCTTTCTGGTGTGCGTCGAGACTGATGTTCTGATCGAATGCGGATGGCACTTTACTTCTATGCGTTTGAATATAAGCCACATGGCGGCGACCAAGCCATAAGCGGGTTATGGTGGTGAGGATAAGTAAGCTGACGAATAAAGTAGTGAGTGTTGAAGCCATAATTTTAGGATTTTTAAGTTAAACTATATTTCTTTAAGAAGCATTAGATTCGGTAAGGTTCACCAAGTCTAGTGTATTAGTACATTTTAATGGAAATCATTATGGCACAAGATAGCAACAACCTTATCTGGTTGGACATGGAAATGAGTGGTTTGTTACCAGATAGCGATTGGATTCTGGAACTCGCTGCAGTCGTCACTGATGCAAACTTAAATGTATTGGGTGAATCCCCAGTGCTTGTTGTGCACCAAAGTAATGCGGTGTTGGATGGCATGGATGCGTGGAATAAAGGTACGCATGGACGCTCTGGTTTGATCGATAAGGTAAAAGCTTCCACGCTGGATGAAGCTGGTGCAACAGTGCAAATGATCGAATTCCTGAAGGAATTCGTGCCGGCGGGCAAATCTCCAATGTGTGGCAACTCTATCTGTCAGGATAGGCGTTTTATGGCGAGATATATGCCTGACCTGGAAGCTTATTTTCATTATCGTAACTTGGATGTGAGCGTATTTAAAGAACTTGCCAGGCGCTGGAAACCTACTGTTTACTCTGGTTTCAAGAAAAGCAGCAAGCATGAAGCTTTAGCTGATATCTATGAATCGATTGATGAGCTTAAGTATTATCGTGAACACTTTATCAAGCTCGATTAATCAGTTTTTGATATTGGTAAGGCGTACTAAAAAAAGCGGGTGCGACTAGCGCACCCTAAGGGAGGAGAAGTAAAGCTTTAGAGAAAGCTCATGTTTACTTAAGCAGTAAACATGCCAATTAAGTCGCTCTACTTACCTGAGTAATCTAAAGTTGATTTGTTACAAATAAATGAAAAAGCCCGAGATAATTCTCGGGCTTTTTCATTGGTATGCATTGAATTGATAGGGGGCTATTTCTTTACCAGTGTCTGTGAATAGAGTTCCATATATTTCCCGGCACTTTCCTTCCAACTTAAGTCACGACGCATGCCATTGCGCTGTATCCTCTTCCAAGTCTTTACATCAGCATAATAGGTGAGCGCATGTTCTATGGTATTTAATAATTCATGGGCAGTAGGGCTCTTTAATACAAACCCAGTGGCTGTATTGTGACGTAGATTTTGAGTATTCGTGTCGGTGACCGAGTCTGCAAGCCCGCCAGTGCTGGTGACGATAGGTGGCGTACCATAACGCATGCCATACATCTGATTCAGCCCGCAGGGTTCAAAGCGTGACGGCATGACGAACATATCAACCCCCGCCATGATCTTGTGCGAGAGTGGCTCGTTATATCCAATGACGGCACTGACCTTTTGTGGGTACCTCACCGCAAGTGACTTGAAGCCGTTTTCAAGTTCGCGTTCACCATTTCCTAATACTGCAAGTTGGCAGCCTTTTTCCAGTAACGGCCCAGCTATCTCTAACAGCATATCAAGCCCCTTTTGATGGGTAAGCCGACTTACAACGCCTAATAGTGGTGCTGTATCGTTAACGGTGAGGCCAAGCTGAGTTTGTAGTGCCTGTTTAACATGTTTTTTGCCGACAAGATTTTTATCGTCGTACGGTTTAGCGATATGCGGGTCAGCTGCCGGATTCCACTCATGTGTCTCAATGCCATTGAGAATGCCATGCACTTCGTGACTGCGGGATGCGATCAGGCCTTGCATGCCAAATCCATAAGCTTCCGTCTGCATTTCAAGTGCGTAGGTTGGACTAACTGTGGCGATAGCGTCCGCGTAATATGCGCCAGCTTTCAAAAATGACATGCGGCCATAGTATTCCAGTCCATGCATCTGGTAACTTTCGGCAGGGAGTTGGAGTTTACTCACCCATTCCGCAGAGTAAGTGCCTTGAAATGCCATGTTGTGTATGCTGAAAATCGATTTTGCACGCACTTGATCCATAAAACGCAGATATGCAGGGGTAAGCCCCGCCTGCCAATCATTACAGTGGACGATATCGGGTATCCAATCACTTACTGGACTATCTTCGCAACTGAGTTGTGCCGCTACTAAAGATAAAATGCCAAATCTGAGCGGATTGTCATCCCAGTCTTTACCATGCGAATCAACATATGGGCCACCATCTCGCTCATATAAAGCTTCACATTGAATAGCGATGACGGGCACCTTTGTATCAGGCATCTCGCCTAGTAAAAGGGTTGCTGATTCTATGTAAGGCAATCCACTCATCGTGGCGAGGGGTTGGGTATTGATGAGATTTTGCAGAACGGCAGGGTAGCCCGGTATTAAAATACGGATATCCGCACCTAATTCGCGGAGAGCGGCTGGAAGAGATCCGCTTACGTCTGCTAATCCGCCAGTTTTAATTAAGGGATACGCTTCAGAGCTAACAAATAAGATACGCAAGCTGTTAATCTTTATACGATTGTAAGTTTTAGTTTTAATGGCTTGCCAAATATAATGCTTGCCTAAACGGCCTCATCATACTGACGAGTAGCGTATCAAGCAATATACGGAATGCAAAGGAAAAATATGGGAATTAATGGATTTATAGTGGTTGGCTTAGGGGCTGCGGTCGGCGCATGGGCGCGGTGGTTGTTGGGTTTGGCGTTGAATGCGACTGTCCCTGCTTTGCCTATGGGTACTTTGGTTGCCAACCTGATTGGTGGTTATTTGATCGGATTATTCATGGGGCTATTAGATAGCGGTACGCAAATAACGCCCGAAGTTCGGTTGCTAGTAGTGACAGGCTTTCTAGGTGGTTTGACTACGTTCTCATCTTTTTCGGGCGAGGCAGTAGGCTTATTGTCTAGAGGTGAGTATGGCTGGGGTCTTCTGCATATTTCCAGTCATGTGATCGGCTCTTTGCTGATGACGGTATTAGGCATATTGACGGTCAACTTGATCAGACAATGAAGGTAAGTGGCTTGATATGAGGGTTTAAGTTGGGAAAAGAATTGATTCATTAAGGTTTTTTGCATATAATCGCGGGTTTTCCACCTTGCCTTACTGTTCGCATAACAGAAGGCTGTTAATCCAAAAGGAGTATATATGCGGCATTATGAAGTAGTATTTATCGTCCATCCGGACCAAAGTGAGCAAGTGCCAGCGATGATCGAGCGTTATCGCACTCTGGTAACTTCTAACGGCGGTACTATCCACCGTCTTGAAGACTGGGGTCGTCGTCAACTGGCTTACCCAATCCAGAAAATCCACAAAGCACACTATGTGCTCATGAATATCGAAGCTAGCCAAACTGTGCTGGATGAGCTTGAGCATGCATTCAAGTTCAATGACGCTGTATTGCGTCACCTGACACTTGGCACTAAGGTTGCAGCTATCGAGCCTTCCCCAATGATGAAGGAAGAAAAATCCAAGTCAGTACTGGGTAAGGAAGAGACTGCTCCTGCTGAGGAAGCATCTGCTTAAGTGAGTTTAAATACGCTGGAGTTGATCGGCGAAGTCGTTCAAATAGAAACGCTTCGTTACACACCAGCAGGAATACCGTTGTTGAGTTTTACATTAAGGCATATGTCGGAGCAGGTTGAAGCCGGTATGCAGCGTAAGGTTGAATGTAATGTTCCTGTGATGGCCATCGGGCAGATCGCAGAAAAAGCAAAGCATATACAATCCGGCGCGAATCTACGTGTATCTGGATTTATCGCTCAACGTAGCCTTAAAAGCACACAACTGGTTTTGCACATTAATATATTAGAGATTATTTGAAGGGTTACTGACATGGCACGTGATATGTTCAAACGCCGCCGCTACTGCCGTTTTTCAGCAGAGGGCATTAAAGAAGTAGATTACAAAGATGTTGATCTATTAAAAGATTTTATCAATGAGAACGGCAAGATCATTCCTGCACGTATCACTGGTACAAAAGCAAAATATCAACGTCAACTGACATCAGCAGTGAAGCGTGCGCGCTTCCTTGCTTTGTTGCCATACACTGACAAGCACTAAGGGGATTGCCATGCAAATTATCTTATTAGAAAAAGTAGTCAACCTTGGCAGCCTTGGCGATATCGTTAAAGTTAAAGACGGCTATGGCCGCAATTTCCTGATCCCTCAAGGCAAAGCTAAACGTGCAACTGAAGCCAACAAGGCTGAGTTCGCTGCACGCCGTGCTGAGCTTGAGAAGCAACAAGCTGAACTTCTAGCTGCTGCACAAGCCCGTGGCGAGAAACTTGCTGGTTTTGCATTGCAAGTGTCACAAAAAGCGGGTGTTGATGGTCGTTTGTTCGGCTCTGTTACTAACGGTGACATCGCTGAGGCATTGACTGCTAAAGGCAATGAAGTGGCTAAATCAGAAGTGCGTTTACCTAATGGCCCATTGAAGGTCATTGGTGATCATGCTGTTAGCATCGCGTTACATCATGACGTAGTTGTTGAAATCACTGTAACTGTTGTTGGCGAAGCTTAATAATTAGCACGCGTTAATATCAAGAACAATAAAAAAGCTGCTTCGGGCAGCTTTTTTATTGCCTGTTAGTTGTGATTGGCCTCACTAAAAATTCCGCCCTTGTTATAATGGGCTATGGCTGATGACTCTCTCGAATTATTAAAACTCCCTCCGCACTCAATAGAAGCCGAGCAATCGGTGCTTGGCGGCTTGCTGCTTGAAAATGAGGCGCTGGATAAGATAGCCGATATCCTGACCCCCTCGGATTTCTACCGTCATGATCATCGCTTGATCTATGATCATATCAATAGATTAATTGAACATAACAAACCTGCCGACATCGTCACTGTTGCCGAATCCATGGAGATCGCTGCAGAGCTTTCAGGTGTCGGTGGTATTGCTTATCTGGGAGCATTGGCTCAGAACACACCAACGGCTGCCAATATCCGCCGTTATGCCGAGATTGTGCATGAGCGTTCCGTGATGCGTAAGTTAGTCGAAGTGGGGTCTGGTATTGCTGAGAGTGCCTATAGCCCACAAGGCCGTGATGCACAGCAATTACTGGATGAAGCCGAAGCCAAAATATTCCAGATCGCTGAAGGCGGTAAACGCAGCACACAAGGCTTTTTGGATATGAAATCCATTCTGCCAAAAGTAGCTGACCGTATCGATTATCTATATCAACGCGAGAACCAAGGTGACGTCACTGGTATTCCAACTGGATTTAGCGACCTTGATGCCATGACTTCGGGTTTTCAGCCAGGCGATCTTATTATCGTCGCGGGTCGCCCATCGATGGGTAAGACTGCTTTTTCATTGAATATCGCTGAGAATGTTGCACTGGATTCTGGCTTGCCTGTGGCTGTTTTCTCTATGGAAATGGCGGCCACGCAGCTCGTTACGCGTATGATCGGTTCGGTAGGTCGGCTTGATCAGCATCGTATGCGTAACGGTAACCTTGAAGATGAGGATTGGGTGCGCTTGACGACTGCATTGGGCAAGTTGAATGATGCGCCAGTGTTTATTGATGAAGGTGCGGGCTTATCTTCATTCGATGTGCGTGCACGTGCGCGTCGTCTGCATCGCCAAACCGGAAAACTGGGTTTGATCGTTATCGATTACTTGCAGTTAATGTCAGCACCTTCTGGGCGTCAAGGTGAAAACCGTGCGACGGAGATATCAGAAATATCTCGCTCCCTTAAAGCGCTAGCAAAAGAGCTTGATGTGCCAGTTGTAGCACTCTCTCAGCTTAATCGAAGTGTTGAACAACGTCCTGATAAGCGACCTGTGATGTCGGATTTGCGTGAGTCTGGCGCTATCGAGCAGGATGCGGATTTGATTTTGTTTATCTATCGAGACCAAGTGTATAACCCTGATAGTGAAGACAAAGGCACGGCTGAGATCATCATCGCCAAGCAGCGTAATGGCCCCATTGGCAAGGTGCGGATGACCTTCCTGGGTGAAAATACTCGGTTCGAGAATTTTGTATCGAATGCGGCCTATTAGGTCGGTGGCAGAGTATGAGGCCGATTCAAGCAACTATCCATCTTGATGCTTTGCGTCATAACCTTGCGGTAGCAAAACATAGGGCACCAAACTCAAAAGTCATGGCGGTTGTAAAAGCCAATGCTTACGGGCATGGTTTATTGCGCGCAGCCGAGGGCTTAAGTCAGGCGGATGGTTTTGCTGTACTAGAACTTAATGAAGCGATATCGCTTCGTGAAGCTGGTTATTTGCAAACCATATTGCTGCTAGAGGGTTTGTTTGATCGTACTGAATTAGTTGATGCAGCAAAATACGATATAAGCATCGTTGTGCATTGTGAACAGCAGATCGAGATGCTTGAGCAAGTGAATCTCTCAACTTCTACTCATGTATTTCTCAAGATGAACACGGGTATGAATCGCCTTGGGTTTATCCCTGAAACCTATGCTAGTGCACTGACTCGATTGGAAAAAATAAAGAGTGTCGCTGATATTACGATGATGACACATTTTGCAACTGCTGATGAAGATGCAGGTATCGTTGCGCCCTTGGCACGATTTAAAGAGGTAACCAAAGGATTTGATTATCCAACATCACTTGCAAACTCAGCGGCCTTATTACGTTATCCCGCAAGTCATAGTGATTGGGTGCGCCCAGGCATTTTGATGTACGGGGCTTCACCTGTCAGTGGGCAGTCTGCACATGCGCTTGGTTTGCAGCCTGCGATGACTTTTACCTCTGAGCTGATTGCAGTGCAAGTATTGCAAGATGGCGAAAGCGTTGGTTATGGACAGAAGTTCACCGCACATAAGACTACCCGTGTTGGTGTCGTTGCGTGTGGTTATGCAGACGGCTATCCGCGTCACACTCCAAGTGGCACGGCGATAGCTGTAGATGGACAGCTGACAAGAACGTTAGGGCGAGTCTCAATGGATATGCTATTCGCTGATATTACGGATATTCCCGACGCTGCTATTGGTAGCCAAGTCGAATTGTGGGGTGCACAAGTCCCTGTCGATGTTATCGCTGAAGCTTCTGGTACGGTGGGGTATGAACTCCTATGTGCGGTTGCACCGCGTGTACCTTTTAAGGTGATTGGTTAATGGCCAAGCAAAAAACCGTCTACACCTGTACTGAGTGTGGTGGGCAATCATCCAAATGGCAAGGCCAATGCCCAAGCTGTATGGCTTGGAATACATTGGTTGAGACCATAGCCGAAGCGCCAGTCGCTAACCGCTACGCGGCTTTGGCGCAAACAACAGGCTTGCAGAAGCTCGCTGATGTTGAAGCGGCTGAGGTGCCACGTCAGCCATCAGGCGTCAGTGAGTTTGACCGTGTATTGGGTGGCGGTTTTGTGCCTGGTGGTGTTGTGTTGATCGGTGGTGATCCCGGCATTGGCAAATCTACACTGCTATTACAGACCATGTGCCATGTTGGTGTGACCAGAAAAGCCATTTATGTGAGCGGTGAAGAATCCGCACAGCAAATCGCTATGCGCGCAAAACGTTTAGGTTTGGATGCAAGCCAAATAGAACTTCTTGCCGAGATACAGTTGGAGAAGATTCTGGCGATCTTGCAAACGCATAAGCCGGATATCGCCGTTATTGATTCGATTCAAACTGTATATTCAGAGGCGCTGCAATCTGCCCCCGGTTCGGTAGCGCAAGTGCGCGAATGTTCTGCCCAATTGACTCGCTTGGCCAAGCAGCTTGGCATTAGCGTGATATTAGTCGGGCACGTGACGAAAGAGGGTTCATTGGCTGGCCCGCGTGTGCTTGAACATATCGTAGATACGGTCCTGTATTTTGAGGGTGATCAGAATTCAAGTTTTAGGCTGATACGCGCATTCAAGAATCGTTTTGGTGCGGTAAATGAGCTAGGCGTGTTCGCCATGACAGAAAAGGGCTTGCGTGAAGTCAGCAATCCCTCTGCCTTGTTCTTGTCGCATCATGCCGAACAGGTAGCAGGTTCTTGTATTACCGTGACCCAAGAGGGTACTCGACCTTTATTGATCGAGATTCAGGCATTGGTCGATGAAGCGCATGCGCCTAACCCAAAAAGGTTGTGTGTGGGGTTGGAGCAAAATAGATTGGCGATGTTGTTGGCGGTATTGCATCGCCATGCAGGGGTTGCATGTTTCGATCAAGACGTCTTCATCAATGCCGTCGGTGGGGTCAAGATATCAGAGCCTGCGGTCGATCTGGCAGTTTTAGTATCAATAGTTTCTTCATTAAAAAACAAACCATTAGATAGTAAACTTATAGTATTTGGTGAGGTTGGTTTGGCTGGAGAAGTGCGTCCTGTACAACGTGGGCAAGAGCGTTTAAAAGAGGCTGCTAAACTTGGGTTTACGAAAGCCATTGTGCCTAAAGCCAATAAGCCAAAACAGGCAATTAGTGGAATTGAGGTGATTGGTGTTGATAGGCTAGAGCAAGCATTAAACCATCTGCGTAATGCCTAACTTCGTAAGTTCCTAGATTGAGACAGTCTCAGGATTGGCTATGATGGAAATTCCCTGACTTGGCAGCATCATCTCAATAAAAAAGCCAAATAGCGCAATAAAGATACTGGCAAAGAATGCAGTCCAGAATCCTGAGAGTTTAAACCCATCCACGATCTTCGCTACCAGCATGATCATCAATGCATTGATCACCAATGCGAATAAACCAAGTGTAATCAGTGTTAACGGAAATGTCAGCAATAGTAATATTGGTCGCAATATTGCATTTACAAAGCCAAGCACAAGTGCAGATACAAGCAGTGCAGATTTGCTTGAGAACTTGATACCGTTGAATAGATAGCTTGCTACCCACAGAGAAAATCCCATGATGGCCCAATGGATCAGAAAATTGCCGAGTTCGGAGTTCATGGGGTGGTTCCTTGTTGAATAGATTCAATGATGTGGTTTGCGCATAGTACGCCACTACGCACTGCACCTTCAATGGTGGCTGGGTAATCACCTTCGGTGTAGTCGCCAGCAAGATACAAATTAGCTAATGCTGTTTTCTGTGCAGGTCTTTGTATGATGTATGTGCAGGAGAATGTCGCCCGTTTTTCTGCGATCACTTTATGCCATAGTGGCTGCCCTAATTCAGGGAATGCAACGGATAGCTCTTCAGCGATTTCTACGGCTAATTGTTCTTGCGTCAAGGCTTGGTGATCACCTTCAGCGCTGATGACAACTGCTAGCAGCCCATGCTGCCCATACAGTAAGCCGCGATCAAATACCCATTGGCTTAAGCCTTGTGCGAAACCTATCATCGGCATCGTTAGCTTGGCATCTTCTGAGTATTGCAAATACACGGTATAGATGGGTTGGTATGTCAGTTTTTTAGCAAGTGTAGCGGCGTGGTTAAGCTCAGTCAGTTTCTCGAAGAGCGGTGCAGCGCGAAAAGGTGATGTAGCAACGATCACATGACTAAAATGGAATTCTTCGCCACCTTCGGTTTTTACTATAAAGCCCTGATTATTTTTAACTTGAGTATCTTTAGTAATCTCACTAATGGCGGTAGCAGTTCTGATGTTGCCACGATGGTTTTGAATATAATTAGCAACGGGTTCTGCAATAAGCGTCGATAAATCTTCCTTTGGCAGCAGCATATCGCTATTGCTCTTAACCTTGGTGAAGCTATCTCGTAACACATTCAAAAACACTTGGGTGCTCGCTTGTGCAACTAATGTATTCAGTGCTGCCAAACATAAGGGTTCCCATAGCAGCCTAACAAGGCGTGGTGATTGTTTATGCTGGATTAAATATCGCTCTAAGGGCATATCTTGTGAGATTTTAAATCCGGATAATCTCATCCATGTCATGATGCGTAATGCCGAAAAACGGTCTTTCCAGGATAATCCAGTAGCGCTGAGTAAGCCAAAGAGAATATGTAGCGGCGCTGGTAGAAAAGAAGGTGCGGTAAGCTCGAATTCGCCATGCATTCTGAGTTTTAAAGGCAGCCTCACCAGTTTTTGGTCTATATCTACGCCAGCCTGCTTTAGCAAAGATAACGTTTCTTGATAAGCTCCCAGCAGAATGTGCTGGCCATTATCTAGACGTAAGCCTTTCCAGTCGACGCCACGAGCGCGGCCACCAAGGTTTGGACTAGATTCAAACAATGTGACTTGTAGTCCATGCTCTGCGAGTTTCGCCGCTGCAGCTAAGCCCGCACAGCCGCCGCCGATTACAGCGATATGCGGCGCTAGTTTTTCACCCATGTCGTCCAAGCCAGCCATAATTTACGTAATGGAGTGAGTGATGTACGGGAGTTCAATACTTTTTGAGCACCATCCGCTTTAATCTCGTCTAAGACTGCACGATAGATCGCCGCCATGATAAGCCCTGTACGCTGTGCTTTGCGATCTTCATTTGGCAAATAAGCGAATGCGCTGTCGTAAAAAGTCTCAGCGCGCGCTATCTGGAAATCCAGTAGGTTCTTTGCTTCCTCGGATTCTTTGCCATGCAATATATCGTTTTCACTCACACCAAATCGAGCTAACTCATCTAGAGGTAGATAAATGCGGTCGCGTCTGGCATCTTCGCCCACGTCACGCGTGATGTTGGTGAGCTGAAAAGCCATGCCTAGATCGTGCGCGTACTTAAGCGTTTCAGGGTTCGTAAAACCAAATATCGATACGGATAACAGCCCGACAACGCTAGCAACGCGGTAGCAGTAAAGCTGCAGGTCTTTGAAGTCAGCATAACGGTTTTGATCAAGATCCATTTCCATGCCGTTAATGATCTCTTGAAATTGCTCTTCACTTAGTCGGTAAGCTAGTATCGCTGGCGCTAAAGCTTTAGTCACCGGATGTTGCGGATTACCTTGGTAAAGATTGGTGATTTCCACTCGCCACCAAGCAAGCTTAGTACGTGCGATATTGATATCCTGGCACTCATCAGCAATATCATCTACCTCACGGCAAAAAGCATATAAAGCTGTGATCGCTTCGCGACGCGGCTTTGGTAAAAACATAAAGCTATAGTAAAAGCTGGAACCGCTCGCAGCCGCTTTTTGTTGGCAATATTCTTGTGGACTCATTTTGCGCGTATCGCTCGATATGACATATATAACCAGTCACGCGGTTTCAGCACAGGCCTTTTATTAAAGACATCGCCGCGTACCTTGTGTGTTTTATGCAGAATGCGTTCGCCGCCTGCGATGATCATGCGCATCTCAAGCCCGATCCGGCCTTTCAATACCAAACCTAGCGGAGCGCCAGACTGTAATAATCTTCTTGCACGGTTGATGCTAAACTCCATGAACATGCCCCATGTGCCATGCGTATCACCATTTGCGATTTGCTTTTCAGTGATGTGGTATTTTTGCATTTCATCTAAAGGAAAGTAGATGCGGTCTTTCTTATAGTCGATAGCGACATCCTGCAAGAAATTGATGATCTGCAATGCAGAGCAGATAGCATCTGACATGCCGATATTGCGTGGTGTGGCTTCTCCATAGAGATGTAATAACAAGCGCCCGATCGGGTTTGCCGAACGCCTGCAATAATCGATGACTTCGCCAAAATTCTCATAACGTGACTTCACGACATCCTGACTGAATGCATCGAGCAGGTCATAAAATGGGGCAAGAGGTAGCCCCCATCTTTTAATCATCTCTTCCAATGTCACAAAGAAATCAGTTTCTGGCTTCTCGTTAGCAGCTATATGATCAAGCTCTCTCTTAAAGCCATCTAGGAGAGCCAATCGCTGCTCAGGCGTGAAGTCGCCTTCATCGGCAAAATCGTCCGCTTGGCGCGCAAAAGAATAGATAATTCCGATAGGTTCGCGTAAGCGTTTTGGCAGTAGCACAGAAGCTACTGGAAAATTCTCGTAATGCGTATTGGCAAGCCTGAGGCTGTCTTGTGTGACGGATTCGGTATTCATTGGGAGCTAAGTATGCCATAAAATAAGCGCTCAGCGGCTCGTAAAGAGGCTTTAAGTTTGCGTTACAATCAACATATTCAGGTTTTAGGAAGAAACATGTTAGGAATCATTGGCGGCACAGGCTTGACTCAGCTTGAAAATCTTAAAATAACCCGCCGTCAGCTTATACGTACGCCCTATGGTGAGCCATCTGGACCGCTAGCATTTGGGGATATTTGTGGACATCCCGTGATCTTCATGCCGCGCCACGGCAATGGGCACACCATACCACCACATGCCGTCAATTATAGGGCTAATATCTGGGCACTTTATTCTGAAGGTGTGCGAGATATCGTAGCCGTTGCTACTGTAGGTGGTATTCGTGAAGATTTGCATCCTGGTGTCGTCACACTACCTAACCAGATTATCGACTATACCAATGGGCGTAAAAACACCTATTACGATGGTAAAGACCAATTGGTTAAGCATATCGATTTTACTGAACCATATTGCCCAAGGCTGCGCGCACTATGTAAAACAGCCGCCGAGAAAGCGGGGGAATCATTGATTCAGGACGGGGTCTATGCCTGTGTACAGGGCCCGCGACTCGAAACGGCTGCTGAGATCAATCGCCTAGAGCGTGATGGCGCAACGATGGTGGGTATGACTGGCATGCCTGAAGCCGTGCTGGCGCGAGAGTTAGAGATGAGTTATGCCGCCATATGCCCCGTAGTCAACCATGCAGCAGGGCGGGGCAATAGTGTGAACGGAATACGTTATGAAGAAATCGACAAGATATTGGATGCAACCATGCAACGTGTACGTAATTTGATAGAGCAGGTGGTGATACTTCATGCCGATTAAACCAGTACTTCGCATGGGTGATTCGGTATTGTTGCAAAAAGCGCTACCGGTTGAGAAGTTCGATACTCTCGAGCTGCATGCGCTTATTCAGGATATGGAAGACACCATGGAAGCCATGAATGGCGCTGGTATTGCGGCACCTCAGATTGGTGTAAGTCTACGTGTGGTGATTTTTGGTGTTGGAAGCAATCCGCGTTATCCTGATGCTGAGCAAGTGCCTTACACGGTACTCATCAACCCAGTATTGTATAAAGTCGATGATGAATTAGAGGGCGGATGGGAAGGCTGTCTATCAGTCCCCGGAATGCGTGGTATCGTTCCGCGCTTCACTAAGCTGAGGTATACAGGTTTTGACCAATATGGCACCCCAATAGATAGAGAAGTCAGCGGGTTTCATGCGCGTGTCGTGCAGCATGAATGTGACCATCTGGATGGTATTCTGTACCCGATGCGCATCGAAGATATGCGCACTTTTGGGTTCACTGATGTACTTTTCCCCGATATGGATATAGCTGACGATTAATGTCTGTGCTAAAATGCGTGCCGTTGGAAGAGTGGCAGAGCGGTTTAATGCTACAGTCTTGAAAACTGTCGTGGGTTCACGCCCACCGTGAGTTCGAATCTCACCTCTTCCGCCAGAATTCTCTCTTAAAGTTAATTTCTTTAACTTTATCAAAATCTTAGTAACTAATATCAAAATTTAGCTGAGCTGTGTCGCTAGCTCCTGCTTTAATATTTCTATATTTCTTTCGCCCAGACTTTCTCCTGCTTTTGCTGAGATAAAAAAGGTATCTTCTACACGATTGCCTAATGTATTAATTTTGGCTGTATGCAGGTGTATGCCGTTATCCAGAAATATATGAGATAGCTTTGATAGCAAGCCAGGGCGGTCTGCTGCAATAATATTAAGTATATGGTTCTCGCTATATTGATCGTTTTGGATTGATATCGTGGTTTTGAAAGGCGTATGTTTTATTTGACGATTTACCCGCCCTTGCAGTGGTGCTTCTGGCGGGGTGCTCTCAAGTAATTTTTGTGTCAGTTCATACTCAATAAAACTTAATAAATCACGGTAGTTAATCGCGTTATCATTTTGATTTAAAATAAGAAAACTATCTAATGCATAACCGTGTTGCGTTGTATGTACTTTTGCTTCGAGAATCGAATAGCCGATTCTTTCAAAAAATCCGCAGATGCGGGCAAATAGGTCATCACGGTCTTTTGTGTAGATCATTGTCTGTATGCCATCGCCAGCAGGGCTAAGGCGTGCGCGTACGATTGGGGATTTTGTGTTCAGGTGTGTCAATAGCAATCGGCTATGCCAAGCGATTTCCTGGCTTTCATAGCGTAAGAAGTAAAATTGCCCTAGCTTCTCCCAGAGCTTCGCATAGGCATCCTTGGTTACCCCGTAATGGCTTAAAGTCACAGCCGCCTGTGCTTGTCTCGCCTTGACTTCAGTTTCAATGCCTGAAGTCGAGCCTCTTAATAAGCGTCGTGACATGAGAAAAAGGCTTTCTAAGAGCTTGCCTTTCCAAGCATTCCATACTTTCGGGCTCGTGCCTCGAATATCCGCCACAGTGAGCAGGTAGAGCGCAGTTAAGTGTCGCTCGTCCTTCATGAGTTTTGCAAAGTTTTCTATCACAGTGGGGTCAGACAAGTCCGATTTTTGCGCGGTGCTAGACATGATCAGGTGCGCACCTACTAGCCATGCCACAAGCTCGCTATCTTCTTTGGATAAGCCATGTGACTTGCAGAACCTGCGCGCATCTATGGTGCCCAGTGTTGAGTGATCACCGCCCCGGCCTTTGGCAATATCATGAAAAATAGCCCCCAGATACAGTAGGTAAGGCGAATCAAACTCCGCAAATAACTGACTGCACAGTGGAAATTCATGCGAGTGATCTTCAATCGCAAAGCGCCTCAAATTGCGTAATACATTCAGGATATGCTCATCTACCGTATACACATGAAACAGGTCATGCTGCATTTGCCCGACGACTTTGCCAAATGCAGGGATATAACTACCCAGAATTCCGTAGCGATTCATGCTACGCAGCGCATGCGTGACCCCGCTTGGTTGTTTGAGAATATCCAGAAACAGGCCTTTGTTTTTGGTGCTTTTTCTGAAATCCCTGTTGATCAGGCTTTTTGCCCTGTGCAATGCGCGCAATAGTTCAGCGCTTATTCCATCCAATTCTGGATGCTGTGCTAGCAGCAGAAAACATTCCAGGATTGCTGATGGGTTTTCTTCCAGTAGTCTAGGTGATTTGGCCTCTAAGCGGCCATTCGTGATCTGAAATCTTGCGTTGATCGCATGATGGTCGTGTTTGTCTGGGTAAATCCTGTTTTTTAAAAGCTGCAATAATATTTCATTGATGAGACTGACAAACTTAGCACTCCGATAAAAGCCGTGCATGAGGCGCTCGCTGGCACGCTTTTTACCGCAAGTAATATGCCCGAGTTGACGTGCGAGATCATTTTGAAAGTCAAAGATGAGCCGATCTTCTCGACGATTTGCAAGATAATGCAGTCTTACACGCAAGGTTTGCAGATGGAGTTCATGACGCCTTATTTGGCGGGCTTCAGTCAGCGTAATCAGCCCTTGTGTAGCGAGTGCTTGCCAATTCTCACCTAATTTAAGGCTGCGTGCTATCCACAAGATGTTTTGTAAGTCGCGTAAACCACCCGGACTCTCTTTGATATTAGGCTCAAGGTTGTAAGTCGTATCGTTGAAGCGGGCATGACGTTGTTCTTGTTCATGCATCTTTGCCAGATAGAATTCTTTGACGTCCATCCCATGGCCGATTCTTATCTGGAAATCATCATAAAGCGGTTGGTTGCCAATCAAGAAGCGGGTTTCTAACAAGTTGGTTTGTACGGTAACGTCTTTGGCGGCTTCATCTATGCATTCGCTTAGCGTGCGAACACTGTGGCCAACAGCTAGGCCAATATCCCAGAAAATGCCAATGAGTGCTTCGATGCTTGAGTTGAATGTCTCATCTACCTGATCTGGCAGGAGGATCAGTAGGTCGATATCGGAGTAAGGGAATAACTCGCCTCGCCCATAACCACCAACAGCGATTAGTGATATCTGGTTGGATATATTAAGCTTGCCCCACAGGTCGCGCAGCAAGTCATCGACCAGCTTCGATTGGGTTCTTAATAACCTTGCTGTGTCGGCAGTTCGCTCAAAACTGCTCCGCAATCGCGCTTGTTCTTGCTGTAAGTGTTCGCGCCATGATTTTGTCAGGCTTTCAGCTGATTGAGGAGTCAAGGTCGCGAACATGTGGAGTGTTTAGATGATGCCAGGAATGGCAGGCGTGCCAGCAGAAACAGTCAGCACTTCATATCCTGTTTCGGTCACTAGCACCATATGTTCCCATTGCGCGGATAAGCTATGGTCCTTCGTTACGATGGTCCAGCCATCACCCAGCTGTTTGATGTCTCTTTTGCCAGCATTAATCATCGGCTCTATGGTAAAAATCATACCCGCTTGCAATTTCACCCCCGAATTGGGTTTGCCGTAATGTAATACCTGAGGGTCTTCGTGAAACTTCTTGCCAATACCATGACCACAAAATTCACGCACGACGCTATAGCCATTCTTTTCCGCATAGGTTTGAATCGCATGGCCGATATCTCCCAGCGTTGCGCCAGCTTTGACTTGCGCGATCCCCAGCCACATGCATTCATAGGTAATCTCACAAAGACGTTTTGCCTGAATCGAAGGCTCGCCGACATAAAACATACGGCTGGTATCGCCGTGATAACCATCTTTAATCACCGTGATATCGAGGTTGACGATATCACCATTTTTCAGTACTTTTTCGCCCGGAACGCCATGGCAGATCTGGTGATTCACTGAAGTACAAATTGATTTAGGGTAGGGTGTATGCCCATGTGGTGCGTAATTGAGTGGTGCAGGGATCGTCTTTTGTACGTTGACCATATAGTCATGACAAAGCTGATCCAACTTTTCGGTAGTCACGCCGGGCTGAACATAAGGCGTGATAAAATCCAGCACTTCAGAACCTAGCCTGCCTGCCACGCGCATCTTTTCTATATCTAATTCATTTTTTATTGTAATTGCCATAGTGCTTATTTCTTTATGAGGCCTTTTACGCGATAAACCATTGAGAATCAGGAGCGAATTAAGTGCGTAGCCAAAATATTGGCTACCTAATGTCTGACTAGTTGGTTTGATTTGTAAAAGGAATCAGTGGTTTTCCTTGAGTTCGAACAGGTGCTTATGTTAACATATTGCACCCGTTTAGCAGGCAAGACATTTGTCTTCGACTATGTTGTTCTAAACGGTAAACATGCAAGCAAATGGTTGCTTGCAAAATCTGCACACATGCGCCGTACAGGGTGTCCGGTTTACCGGATGTGTTTTGGGCATGTGGAAGAGCGTAACCCTTACTGGAGACTATTATGTCCGTTACTATGCGTCAAATGCTGGAAGCTGGAGTTCACTTCGGCCATCAAACCCGTTACTGGAACCCAAGAATGGCACCGTACATTTTCGGTGACCGCAACAAGATTCATATCGTCAACCTAGAAAAAACCCTGCCACTATTTGAAGATGCGCTTAAATTTGTGCGTCAACTGGCTGCAAACAAGGGTCGTATCCTGTTCGTTGGCACAAAACGTCAAGCACGTGAAATCGTAAAAGAAGAAGCCGAGCGTTCAAATTGCGCTTTCGTTAACCACCGTTGGTTAGGCGGAATGCTGACTAACTTCAAGACAGTTAGACAGTCTATCAAGCGTCTTAATGATTATGAAATGATGCTTCAAGACGGTAGCTTGGAAAAATTTGGTAAAAAAGAAGCTTTAGGCTACAAGCGCGAAGTTGAGAAGTTGACTCGCTCAATCGGTGGTATCAAGGAAATGGGCGGTTTGCCAGACGCTATTTTCATCATTGACGTAGGTCATGAGAGTGGTGCCGTTACTGAGGCTGCTAAGCTTGGTATCCCTGTGATCGGTGTTGTTGATACTAACAACTCACCAGAAGGTGTTGCTTACGTTATTCCTGGTAATGACGACTCAAGCCGCGCTATTCGCTTGTATGCACGTGGTATCGCTGATGCAGTTCTTGAAGGTCGTAGCCAAACGATTTCTGAAATCGTTAAGTCTGCAACTGAAGAAGAATTTGTAGAAGTTGAAGAAACTGCTGCAGAGTAAAAACCCTTAAAAAAAGGGGCGTGAGCCCCTTTTTTTGTACCTATTAGTACTGTGTATCCCAGTAAATTTAGCTTAATTAGCTAAAAGTAAAAATTCAAGGAGTAGGAAATGGCTGAAATTACCGCAGGCATGGTGAAAGAACTGCGTGAGCGCACTGATGCGCCTATGATGGACTGTAAGAAGGCATTAACAGAAGCTGAAGGCGATATGACACGTGCTGAAGAGATTCTTCGCGTACGTTTCGGTAATAAAGCCAGCAAAGCAGCTGGCCGTGTTGCTGCTGAAGGTACTGTTGGTATCAGTATCGCTGCCGATGGCAAGTCTGGCGCAATGATCGAAGTTAACTCTGAGACTGACTTCTGTGCCAAGAATGATGATTTTCTTAAATTTGTGAATGATGTAGCCACCGCTGTTGCTGCTGGCAATCCTGCTGATCTTGACGCTGTTGCTGCATTGCCATTGCGTGATTCAACAGTTGAAGACGTACGTACTCAGTTGGTAGGTAAGATCGGTGAAAACATCACGCCACGTCGTTTTATTAGTTTGAATGCACAAGGTAAGCTTGCTAGTTATGTACATGGCAGCAAGATCGGTGTTTTGGTTGATGTCGTTGGTGGCGATGAAGCGCTAGGTAAAGATATCGCTATGCATATCGCTGCGGCAAAGCCTAAGTCACTGGATGCAAGCGGCGTTGACCCTGCATTAATCGAAGCTGAGCGTCGTGTTGCTATTGAAAAAGCAAAAGAAGCGGGTAAGCCAGAAGCCATGCTTGAGAAAATTTCTGAAGGAACTGTGCAGAAATTCTTAAAAGAAGTGACTTTGTTAAGTCAGCCTTTTGTTAAAGATGACAAGCAAACGATTGAACAACTGTTAAAATCCAAGGGCGCTAGCGTCGCTTCATTCACGATGTATGTCGTAGGTGAAGGCATTGAGAAGGTTGTGACTGACTTTGCTGCTGAAGTGGCTGCTGCTGCCAAGCTGTAATCTGTTTTATCTAGATTAATTCTTTCTGGAATTTAATCTACAATAGTTGCAATCGCATGCAAAACGATGATGATCCGTTGAAGACATCATCGTTTTGTTTGCATAATGATCCTGAATTTTACTATCTGGATTCTAAATCATAGGAGCCTCATGACTGCCCCCACCTACAAACGTATATTGCTCAAACTGTCTGGTGAAGCCCTAATGGGTGATGATAGTTATGGCATCAATCGTGCAACTATCTCACGTATTGTTGGCGAGATCAAAGAGGTTGTAGACCTAGGGGTGCAAGTAGCAGTAGTGATCGGTGGCGGTAACATCTTCCGAGGTGTAGCGCCTGCTGCAGAAGGCATGGATCGCGCTACCGCTGACTACATGGGCATGATGGCGACTGTCATGAATGCTTTGGCACTACAGGATGCCATGAAGCATATCGGTTTGGTTAGCCGCGTACAATCCGCATTAAATATCGAGCAGGTAGCTGAGCCTTATATTCGCGGCAAAGCGATTCGTTATCTTGAAGAAGGGCGAGTGGTTATTTTCGGTGCGGGCACAGGTAACCCATTCTTTACGACCGATACCGCCGCAGCTCTGCGTGGTATGGAGATGAATGCCGATATCGTACTTAAAGCCACCAAGGTAGATGGTATCTATACCGAAGACCCCAAAAAGAATCCCGCAGCAACGCGTTATAAAACAGTGAGTTTTGATGAAGCGATCAGCAAAGATCTTAAAGTCATGGATGCCACTGCATTTACCTTATGTCGTGACCAAAAATTGCCGATTCTTGTATTCAGTATTTTCAAGCAGGGTGCGTTAAAGCGTGTAGTGATGGGTGAAGATGAAGGCACTAAGGTTTTACCTTAAGGTTTCTTGGTTATGGTCTTAAAGCATTTGCCGTAATAATGAGCCCGATTGCATAGTTAGGAGAAAAAATGATTGATGATGTGAAGAAAAACGCTGATCAGAAGATGCAGAAATCTCTTGAAGCATTGAAGAGCGATTTAGGTAAAGTCCGCACAGGGCGTGCGCATACAGGCATACTTGATCATGTGATGGTTGAATATTATGGATCACTTGTGGCAGTGAATCAGGTTGCTAACGTCACGTTAGGTGATGCACGTACCATCAATGTACAGCCATATGAAAAAACTATGATTTCTAAAGTCGAGAAAGCCATTCGTGATGCTGATCTTGGCTTGAATCCTGCGACCAATGGGGATTTGATTCGTGTGCCGATGCCTATGTTGACTGAAGAGCGCCGTAAGGATTTGATTAAAGTTGTTCGCGGCGAAGCCGAAAATGCAAAAGTCGCATTGCGCAATGTGCGCCGTGACGCTAACGATGCTTTGAAAAAGCTCATCAAAGATAAAGAGATCAGTGAAGATGACGAGCGTCGCGCGCAAGATGATGTCCAGAAATTGACTGACAAATATGTAGCCGAAGTAGAGAAGATGTTGCAAACCAAAGAAACAGATTTGCTGGCAGTTTAACTTTCGTATAACTTGATTTGATCAATCTGGATTCTATTTTGCAGTTTTTCATATCACTGGGGCTTTAAGATTGGCACTTTTTTCCAGCTCCACACAATCCATACCTTTAACCGGTGAAATTCCGCGCCATGTCGCTGTGATCATGGATGGTAATGGCCGCTGGGCGAAGAAACGCTTTCTCCCTAGAATCGCGGGACATAAGCGTGGTGTAGAAGTTGTGCGTGAACTGGTTAAACAAAGCGCGACATTGGGCATTGAATACCTAACTTTATTTGCGTTTAGTAGTGAAAACTGGCGGCGCCCCGCTGAAGAGGTCACGTTTCTGATGGGCTTGTTTATGGAAGCGCTAAAGCAGGAAGTCTGCAAGCTCCATGAGAATAATATCCGGCTGGTCATGATTGGTGACCATGCACGCTTTGATGAAGCGCTATGTGCTCAAATAGCTGAGGCCGAAAACCTAACACGCGCCAATACAGGTTTAACTTTAACGATCGCAGTCAATTACGGTGGTCGTTGGGATATCGTTCAGGCCTTGCAAAAGATGCAGCGTGCTAATCCGCAGTTGCAAGAAAACTTCACTGAAGAAGATATCACGCCTTATCTTTCAATGCACTATGCACCAGAGCCTGACTTATTTATTCGCACCGGTGGCGAGCAGCGCATCAGCAACTTCCTCCTCTGGCAGCTAGCGTATAGCGAGCTGTATTTCACTGACACCCTCTGGCCTGATTTTGATGAGCATGCCTTTAAGCTTGCAGTTAAATCCTATCAGCAGCGCGAGCGTCGTTTTGGGCGAACCGGCGAACAGCTTAAGACGAATTAATATGCTCAAAACACGTATCCTTACCTCACTTGTTATCACTCCTCTTTTTTTAGCGGCGTTATTTCTCCTACCGGATATTATCTGGGCGCTGTTTATGCTTGGCATTATCGCTATTGGCGCTTGGGAATGGAGCGGTTTAGCTAAGTTAAAATCAGTTGCACGTAAGATATATGTCGTAGCGACCATCATCTTTGGGCTGGCGGTTATCTTCCCTAATACCAGTATTGATCTCGCTTTACTGCAAAAACAAGTCATTTTACTGGGTATTCTATTGGCGGTGATTTTCTGGGTCTTTGCTGTTCCAGTCTGGCTTAAAGTACGCAAGCCAATTAATAGTCACTTAGCTTATATATTAGCAGGATGGCTTATCCTGCTTGCCACATGGTTTAGTCTGGTCATTCTTACGCTAAAGAATCCTTGGATATTATTGGGCATCATGATGACAGTATGGATTGCAGATAGCGCTGCTTATTTCTCAGGAAAACGTTTTGGCAAGAATAAGCTGGCTCCGTCAATCAGCCCAGGAAAAACATGGGAGGGCGTGTTGGGTGGATTGATAGCCGTGACGGTGTATGGCATTTTGATATGCTGGTTTTTGCATCTGGATTATCTTTTGATTATCGGGCTTTGGGTCATCGCAGCCTTGAGCGTAGTGGGTGATCTATTTGAATCTTTGGTAAAGCGCCATGCTGGCGCGAAAGATAGCGGCAGCATATTGCCCGGCCACGGTGGTATTCTAGATAGAATTGATGGATTAACCGCTAGCTTGCCTTTGGCTGCGCTATTCATCTACATGGGCGACTACTATGCGCTTTGGATAAGTTACGTACAATAATGAATATCGCCGGATTCACCGTTCCACAACCTTTAGCTACTGGTGTGCAAAACATCACCATTCTTGGTGCAACTGGAACGATAGGCCAAAATACCCTAGACGTTATTGCGAGGCATCCAGATCGTTTTCGTGTGTATGCATTGACTGCCTATTCCCGCGTTAATGAGTTATTTGAGCAGTGCTGTAAATTCTTGCCGACATACGCCGTCATGTTGGATGCCGATGCCGCTGAAGCACTTAGCATTAAACTGAAACAGGCGGGGCTTACAACGCAAGTGCTATTTGGCGTCGAGGCACTTGAGCAGGTATCTTCAGATGTTACTGTGGATGTCGTGATGGCAGCGATTGTAGGTGCGGCTGGACTAAAACCCGCGATGGCAGCAGCAAAAGCAGGTAAGCGTATTCTTTTGGCTAACAAAGAAACCTTGGTGATGTCGGGCAGCCTGTTTATGCAGGCTATTGAGCAGGGCGGTGCAACGTTATTGCCTATCGATAGCGAGCATAATGCGATTTTTCAGGTAATGCCTCAACGCCAACTGTCATCGCATGGGGGTGTTAAGAAAATACTGCTTACTGCCTCTGGCGGGCCATTTCGCCAATCTACCGCGTCAGAACTTGAAGCCGTTACATTGGCACAGGCCCTTAACCACCCGAATTGGGTGATGGGGCCTAAGATCACGATTGACTCAGCTACTATGATGAATAAGGGGCTTGAAGTCATTGAAGCACATTGGTTATTCAATGCGCCACCTGAGTCCATCGAGGTGATTGTCCATCCACAAAGTGTGATTCACTCCATGGTTGAGTATATTGATGGCTCCGTGCTTGCTCAAATGGGGAATCCCGATATGCGCACGCCGATTGCCTATGCACTTGGTTATCCAGATAGGCTGGAAAGTGGTGTAAGCTCTCTGGATATGTTTAAAATCGCCCGCTTGGACTTTGAAAAACCAGACTCTGTGCGTTTCCCATGTTTGAAATTGGCATTCGACGCATTGAAGTTGGGTGGTACCGCGCCGACGATATTGAATGCTGCCAATGAGGTTGCTGTTTCAGCCTTTATCGCCGAAAAAATAGGCTTTATGGATATTCCGCGCATCATTGAGTCGGTGCTGGAGGATTCATCCATTCATCCAGTATCCGACCTGCAATCAGTTATTGATGCCGATGCGCATGCTCGGGTTACTGCTTCTGAAAGGATGCTAGCTTACTCATGATTACCATTCTGGCATTTCTCGTTACCCTTGGCATACTGATTACTGTGCATGAGTACGGCCACTATCAAGTTGCGCGCTGGTGTGGCGTTAAGGTATTGCGATTCTCCATCGGTTTTGGCAAAGCTTTAGTGTCAAAGCGGTTGGGTAAAGATAATACTGAATATACCTTGGCAGTATTGCCACTAGGCGGCTATGTCAAAATGCTAGATGAGCGCGAAGGGCCTGTTGACCAAGCTGATCTTCCACGCGCATTTAATCGTCAGCCGGTATGGAAGCGTATTGCGATTGTTTCGGCTGGCCCCGCAGCTAATCTAATACTGGCGATTGCTTTGTATTGGGTATTATTTATCCAAGGCATTACCGGCATGAAACCCATGCTTGGGGAAATTGCTGCAGATACACCCGCTGCGCAGGCTCACATCAAATCAGGCCAAATCATAAAAAGCATTGCAGATACACCCGTCACAACATGGCAAGATGTGCGCTGGGTATTGCTTAACCAGACCTTCAAAACATCCGATGTCGATATTGAAACCTCTGATGGTAATGATCTTTACTTATACCGACTTTCCTTAGCAGGCCTTTCTAAAGAAGATATCGACGAGAACTTTCTTGAAAAACTCGGCCTTACGCCATTCCGCCCGCAAATGCCTGCCAATATCGGGGAAATTATTAAAGGTAGTGTGGCCGAAAAGGCTGGATTAAAGGCTGGCGATAAAATCGTATCGGTCAATGATGTAAAAGTCGCCCAATGGGAAGATTTTGTTTCGATCATACGCCAGAATCCTGGCAAGCCTATTTCATTAAAACTGGTGCGTGAAGGTAAACCGCTTGAGGTTGCTGTGGTGCCTGATGCCACAAAAGAACATGGGCAGCTGATAGGGCGTATTGGTGCGGGATACCGCATAAATGAATCGGAAATGAAAGATTTGCTGATTGAAGTGAAATACAGTCCTTTAGCTGCACTTGGCCAAGCAACTCAGAAAACTTGGGATACCTCACTTTTTAGCTTGAAAATGCTTGGCAGTATGATTACCGGTGAAGCCTCGTGGAAAGGTTTAAGTGGCCCAGTTACCATTGCCAATTATGCAGGCCAGAGTGCTCAAATAGGGTTTAAGGCCTTTATTGGGTTTCTTGCTTTATTGAGCATCAGCCTCGGCGTGTTAAATCTCCTGCCGATCCCAGTGTTAGATGGCGGCCATTTGTTGTATTATATGGTAGAAATTTTGAAGGGCAGTCCCGTATCCGATAAGGTCATGGAAGTTGGCCAGCGTATCGGGTTCGCAGTGCTGGGTTTATTAATGGCCTGCGCTTTTTATAACGATATCAATAGATTAATTACAGGCTAATTTTAATGAAGTTAGGCATCACGCTTAGACATATCCTGCTGTTTGTTGTGGCTTGTTATACGACATCAGCGATGGCTTTAGAGCCATTCATCGTTAAGGATATACGCGTTGAAGGTATTCAACGTACTGATGCCGGCACCGTATTCAATTACTTGCCAGTCAAAGTCGGCGATACGATGACTGATGAGAAAGCCACGCAGGCGATTAAATCATTGTATGGCACTGGCTTCTTTAAAGATGTACGCATCGAAGTTGATCAAGATGTCCTTGTAATTACATTGCAAGAGCGTGCTGCAATTGCAGATATCACATTCAGCGGTAACAAGTCCTTCCCCAGTGACAAAATGAAAGACGGCCTCAAGCAAATTGGCTTGTCTGAAGGCCTTATCTTTGATCGCTCGATGCTTGATAAAGCCGAGCAGGAAATCAAACGTCAATACCTGTCTCAAGGTAAGTATGGTGCTAGCGTAAAAACAGTGGTTAGCCCGATGGAACGAAACCGCGTTGGTATTCGTTTCGATATTGAAGAAGGCGCTGTATCCAAGATTCGTAGTATCAATATTGTAGGTAATCAGTCTTTTGAGACCAAGGCGCTTTTGGAGCAATTTAAGCTCACTACGCCTGACTGGTTAAGCTGGTGGAATAAGAATGACCAATACTCCAAGCAAAAGCTGACTGCAGATTTGGAAACCTTGCGGTCTTTTTATATGAATCAAGGCTATCTTGAATTCAATATTGAATCTACACAGGTATCGATTACCCCTGACAAACGCGATATTTACATCACGGTGAATATCAGCGAAGGTGAAAAATATACGGTGACCGATGTAAAACTGGCAGGTGAAATGTTATTGCCAGAAGATGAAGCACGTAAATTAATCTCGGTTGAGTCAGGTGAAGTATTTAATCGCCAGAAAGTCACGGATTCCAGCAAAGCGATCAATGATCGCCTAGGGAATGATGGTTATGCGTTCGCTAACGTCAATGCTGTACCGGATGTGAATAAAGATGCACACACTGTTGCCTTTACCTTCTTTGTTGATCCAGGTCGCCGTGTGTATGTGCGCCGCATTAATCTGACTGGTAACACCAGAACGCGTGATGATGTACTACGCCGCGAAATGCGCCAATTGGAATCAGCTTGGTATGGCGCTGATAAGATCGAGCGTTCAAAACAACGTCTTGATCGCCTTCAGTTCTTCTCTGATGTTAACGTTGAAACGCCTGCTGTTCCTGGTACAACTGACCAAGTTGACCTGAATATCAATGTCACGGAGAAATCGACCGGTAGTGTGATGTTTGGTGCTGGTTTATCTAGCGCTGAAGGTGTGGTTTTTGGTGTGACCGTTAATCAGAATAACTTCCTAGGCACTGGTAATCGTGTTTCTGCCCAAGTGAATACGGGTAAGGTGAATACAGTGTATTCATTAAGTTATACCGATCCATATTTCACTCCAGATGGTATCAGTCGTGGATTTGACGTGTATCGTCGTGATGTTGATACGTCTAGGTTGTCTGGTAATATCGGCTCATATAGCACATCCTCTTACGGTACAGGCGTACGCTTTGGTGTGCCCTTGAATGAGCGTGATTCCGTTGGTGCTGGTTTAACCTTTGACTATACATCAGTTGATTTAACCTCAAGTAGCCCAATTCAGTATAGAAGATATTGTAATGGTAATAATTCAAACAGCACGGACGGATGTGAAAACAACAGTCTGTTGCTTAATCTAAGTTGGGCACACGATACACGTGACAATGTATTGTTCCCGAACAAAGGTGTTTATCAGCGAATCAGCAGTGAAATTGGTCTGCCAGGGTTAGACCTGCAATACTATAAAATAGAATATAAGCACTCGTGGTATAAAGATGTTACCCCAAGTGTGACGTTGATGTTGAACGGTGAAGCTGGATATGGAGACAGTTATGGTGACAATCCGTTTCCCTTCTTCAAGAACTTCTATATCGGTGGTGTGAATAACGTACGTGGTTATCAAACGAGCGCAATCGGCCCTCGTTTCTACGATAGCGTAAATGATAGAGGTTATGCTGTCGGTGGTACCAAGCGTTTAATGGGTAATGCCGAATTGTTCTTCCCTGTGCCTGGTATGAAAGATTCCAAGCAATTGCGCTTGAGTACGTTCTTTGATGCAGGTTCTGTCGCTGGTGATTACAAGTACCAGGTTGGTGGTGTTGATAGAACACTCTCTACCAGTGTGACGGATTTAAGATACTCTGTTGGTTTAGGCGTGAGCTGGTTCTCACCGTTTGGTCCAATCAAGCTAGTCTTGGCCAAAGCTTTGAATGCTAAGAATGAAACCGAAGACCCGAACAAGCCGTATAACGACGATAAGACTCAAATCCTCCAGTTCCAAATGGGATCGCAGTTCTAGACGTAACGTAAAGACAATTTAAATTTACTGAATATTTGGAGACACAATTGAATAAATTATTAAGAAGTTTGATGGTAGTAGCTAGTTTTGCCATGGTTTCGCAAGCAATGGCTGCAGATTTAAAAGTAGGTTATGTCCAAGTGGATAAGATTCTTCAAGAAGCCCCACAAACTGCAGAAAGCGGCAAAAAGCTCGAGAAAGAGTTTAGCCCTCGTAGCCAAGATCTTGATCGTATGCAAAAGCAGATCAAGGATCTTGAAACATCGCTTGATAAAGATAGCTTGACGCTTTCTGAGAATGATCGCCGCAATAAAGAGCGTGATGTTTCAAATCTGAAGATTGAGTTCCAGCGTAAACAGCGTGAATTGCGTGAAGATGTCAATCTTCGTAAGAATGAAGAGCTTGGTGCGCTTCAGGATCGCATCAATAAAGCGGTGACAGAAGTTGCTAAGACTGAAGGATATGATCTTGTCATCTATGGTGGCGTTGCGTTTGCAAGCCCTAAGATTGATCTTACAAGCAAAGTACTTCAATCTCTGGGTAAAAAATAATACATCACTAGACGATCTTTAGCCGGATGACTTTGCACTACTCCTTGCAGGAGATCGTTTCCCGATTTGGGGGCGAACTGATAGATGGCAATGCTGTTTCTATTTCCAGAGTCGCTTCTCTTGCTAATGCAGAAGAAGGACAGATCAGTTTTTTAACGGATTCTAAGTATCGCGCTTTATTAGCAACTACCCGCGCAAGTGCTGTGATCTTAAGCCATGATAATAGTGGCATCACAAATCTGCCACGTATTGTCACAGATAACCCGTATGCTTATTTTGCCAAAGTATCAGAGCTGCTTAATCCTGCCGTTAGCTATCAGGCAGGTATAGACCCCAGCGCGAACATTGCTGCTAGTAGTAAAATCCCTGAAACCTGCACAGTGCTGGCCAATGCCGTTATTTCAGCGGGCGTTACATTGGGTGACCATATTGTTATCGGGGCTGGTTGTATTATTGGTGAGGGCGTGCACATTGGTAGCGGTACTATTTTACAAGCAAATGTTGTGGTGTATCGCAACTGTGTGATTGGTCGCCATTGTATTATCGCGGCAGGTGTTGTGATCGGGGCTGATGGCTTCGGGTATGCAAATGATCAGGGGCAATGGGTGAAAATTCCCCAAGTCGGGCGCGTGATTATTGAAGACCATGTGGATATTGGGTCTAACACCAGCATAGATCGTGGCGCTCTAGATGATACGGTGATAGAAACAGGCGTGAAGCTGGATAACCTGATTCAGATTGGACATAATTGCCGTATTGGGGCACATACTGTCATCGCTGGTTGTGTGGGGGTTGCAGGTAGTGCACGTATCGGGAAGAGATGTCGTATCGGTGGAGCCGCCATGATACTAGGGCATCTGGATGTTGCCGATGATGTGACTATTTCGCCTGGCAGCATGATTACAAGGTCGTTGACTAAAGCAGATACTTATACAGCGCTGATGCCATTTCAGGCGCATGATGACTGGTTAAAGACAGCAGCAAATATACGGCGTCTCGGTGATATTTCAGAGCGCGTAAAAGAGCTTGAGCGAGAGCTCGAAAAACTTAAATTAAAAGCTAACCAGACAGATAAAAATTGAGGCGCAGAAATGAATGACACCGTCATTACCAGTATGGATATCCATGAAATTCTAGAGCATTTGCCGCATAGGTATCCATTTGTTTTGGTTGACCGTGTATTGTCTTTGGAAGTTGGCAAGGAAATCACAGCGATTAAGAATGTGACGATCAATGAGCCTTATTTCCCTGGGCATTTCCCATATCACCCAGTGATGCCAGGTGTTTTGATTGTAGAAGCGCTCGCACAAGCCGCTGCTATTTTGTCTTTTAAGACGATGAACACCAAACCTAGTGATGACTCAGTTTATTACTTTGCAGGCATAGATAGTGCACGATTCAAAAAACCGGTTTCTCCTGGGGATCAGTTGGTTCTCAAGGTCAGCATCGACCGTATACTACGCGGTATCTGGAAATATAAAGGCCAGGCATTGGTCGATGGTGTTGTTGTGGCCGAAGCCGAGATGATGTGTATCTTAAAAGCGATTGAATAACGTAATCAATATGACGCAACCTAAAATCCACCCAACTGCCCTTGTTGATGTATCGGCTGAGATTGATTCAAGTGTAGAAATTGGCGCCTATTCGATTATCGGACCCAATGTAAAAATCGCCAGTGGTAACCGTATCGGTAGCCATGTGGTGATTAAAGGGCCTACGACGATAGGCCGGGATAATCAGATATTTCAATTTTCATCCTTAGGTGAGGCACCGCAGGATAAGAAATATCGGGATGAACCTACCCAGCTTATCATCGGTGAGCGCAATACTATTCGAGAATTCTGTACATTCAACCGTGGCACGATCCAAGACAAAGGCATCACTAGTATTGGTAATGACAACTGGATCATGGCTTATGTGCATATTGCGCATGATTGCCAAGTCGGTAATAACACCATATTAGCGAATAACTCTTCGTTAGCTGGTCATGTAGACATGAACGACTATGCGATTCTAGGTGGGTTTACCTTGGTGCATCAATTCTGCAAAATCGGCTCACATGTCATCACTGCAGTGGGTTCGGTGGTGTTCAAGGATATTCCGCCTTATGTCACGGCTGCCGGTTATGATGCTAAGCCTCATGGCATCAATTCTGAGGGCTTGAAGCGTCGCGGATTTTCACCTGAGGCTATGTTGCAGATCAAGCGTGCTTACAAAGCTTTGTACCGTAATGGATTGACACTGGAAGAAGCAAAACAGGAAATCGCCAAACAGCATGTTGATTGCCCTGAGTTAGGCATCTTGGTTGATTTCCTCAATCATACAACACGCGGTATTGTCCGTTAAACACCATGCCGACTATTGGAATAGTGGCCGGAGAAGCATCCGGTGATTTACTTGGCAGTCACCTGATCCAGGCTTTAAAAAAGCATCGTCCTGATCTTGATTTTGTTGGTATCGCCGGACCTAAAATGATCAGCGAAGGTGCGCATTCGCTATTCCCGATGGAGCGTCTTTCTGTGCGCGGGTATATCGAAGTGTTAAGGCATTTGCCTGGATTGCTGAAAATACGCAAACAGGTGCTGCAGCATTTCTTGAAGAATCCGCCGGATATTTTCATTGGTATTGATGCGCCGGACTTTAACTTTGCATTAGAGCGCAAGCTTAAACGGAGCGGTATCAAGACATTCCATTACGTCAGCCCCTCAATATGGGCATGGCGCAAAGGGCGGATGGGGAAAATTAAACGGGCAGTTTCGCATATGCTGGCTTTGTTTCCTTTTGAGCCAGCCCTTTACGAGAAGGCCGGTGTTCCTGTGACTTATGTCGGTCATCCGCTGGCAGATATTCTGCCATTAGATCCCGATAAAAAAAATGCAAGAGAACACCTAAAGATCAAACCGCAGACAGTGGTTGTCGCGATGTTGCCGGGTAGCCGTCAAAGTGAAGTCAAGCAGCTAGCTGATCTATTTGTTAAAACCGCGAAGAAGATGCTCGAAACTAATGAAGATATACAGTTTCTTGTACCGCTCATTACGCGTGAAACCAGAACGATATTCGAACGTGCTATTTATGATAATCAGGATGAAGTGGCTCTGCCGATAAACATTCTGTTTGGGCATGCGCATATGGCAATGGAGGCCGCAGATGCAGTCGTTGTCGCATCAGGTACAGCCACATTAGAAGCAGCGTTGCTTAAGCGTCCTATGGTGATTACTTACCGTATGCCGTGGTTAAGCTGGCAGATACTCAAACGTATGAATTATCTCCCTTATGTCGGTTTGCCGAATGTGTTGGCAGGGCGCTTTGTCGTGCCAGAGTTATTACAGCATGATGCAACCCCTGAGAAATTAGCAGAAGCTACGCTCAAGGTATTAAGCGACAAAGACTTGATTAATGATATTCGCAACGAATTCATGAATATACATCATGCGTTGCGGCAAAATACCGAAGAGAAAGCTGCGCAGGCTATTTTAGCCCACCTCTAAGCCATGAATGAGGCTCATATGCTGATATGTGGCGTCGATGAAGCTGGGCGAGGGCCGTTGGCTGGTGCGGTATATGCCGCCGCAGTGATTCTTGACCCAGCTAGACCTATTGCAGGCTTAGCCGACTCAAAAAAACTTTCAGAAAAAAAACGTGATTTTCTAGCCCTACAGATCAAGGAGTTTTCTTTGTCATGGGCGATTGCCAGTAGTAGTGTTGAAGAAATTGATGAGATCAATATCCTTCAGGCCAGCCTATTGGCAATGCAGCGTGCGGTTGAGAAATTACATATCGTACCTGAAAAAATTATGGTCGATGGCTTGCATTGCCCTAAAGTCAGCATGCTTTCCGAAGCTATTGTAAAAGGGGATAGTAAGGTGCAGGAGATTGCAGCGGCCTCAATTCTAGCGAAAACGGCACGAGATCAGGCGCTGTATGCGTTGGATAAAATCTACCCTCAATATGGTTTTGCGCAACATAAAGGCTATCCAACTACAGAGCATATGCAGAAACTCATGCAATATGGGGTTTCGCCTATACACAGGCGCAGTTATGCCCCCGTCAGAAAGTTATTGCTAGGCTAGCAATAAAAACACACTAAGTTGCTTGTGCAGGTCAGGTAGAGGATTCTTTTTCCACTCTACGATAGTTTTGCTGATGATAGATTCAGTTCCCAAACTGATATTAGATGCTACGCAAAGCCTAGTTTCTGCATGGCAACTGGATAAGATATCTTCCAACATGTGCTGATTGCGATAAGGGGTCTCGATGAAAACCTGGGTTTCTTTATGCTGTCGTGAAGTCTTTTCTATCTCTTTTAGTTTATTGATGCGTGCGTTCTTTTCGCTTGGTAAATATCCCAAAAACGTAAAGCGCTGCCCATTGAAACCCGATGCCATAAGGCTTAGCAATATTGAGGACGGCCCAACCAGTGGCGCTACTCGGATATTTCTTTTATGCGCTAAAGCGGCCAGATTCGCCCCGGGATCGGCGATTCCCGGACAACCAGCATCTGACATGAGCCCGACATTTTTGCCATCCATTAACGGGCGCAACAATAGAGCTAATTCTTTTTCTTCAGTATGTTCATTGAGCGTTAGCAAAGTCAACTCACGGATAGGTGTGGGGTGTTTAATAGCACTCAAAAAACGCCGTGCAGTTTTTTCATCCTCAACGATGAAAGTATCCAGACTTTGTGCAATCGTGACGACATCTGGGGGCAGTGCCTTGCTAATAATGTCATCTCCCAGCGTAACTGGGATCATATAAAGAGTGCCTGCCATCAGTATTTAACTTGTACGCGATAGCTAAGTGTCGTTGAACCTTCAGCGGGTACTTCAACTTTCCATAAGGCAGTATTGCTGGTTGCTTTCGTGCTGGATTGGCTTTCTTTTAGAATCTTCCAGTCACCCGGAATCGGTTCCTGCACAGATATAATCACGCGCTCTTTCTTTGCATTCTTCAAAGTGATCTCATAAGCACTCTCATATAGATTATTCCCCTTTGCTGGGTTAGGTAGCTTTTTGAAGTCTGTTTGCTTTTTATCTGCTGTCACGTCAAAAGCTTCTCCGAGTTTTAAGCGAACGGTTTCATTCTTGGGAGTGTGGTCAATAGCATCTTCACCCACAAATTGGGCATTACCCGCACTGTCTTTTTTATAAACGCGTAAGATACCTTTAGGGAGTGGCATGCCGAGCTTAGATGACTCCTTGTTATCAAACTCGACAAACACGCCGACTTTCATTTTCTGTCCTAGATCGCCATAGCTGGATTGGTAGTAATAATCCGTACCTCGCAGTACAAGCTCCTTGCGTGCCGGTACGTTAGTGGCTGATAGTAAGGCGACTTGTTTCGTTTGGTTTTCTGACAGCGTAGTAGGGCGATCTAATGTATAGAGGTGATACTCTAGCAACGACTCTTCCGCCATTGGCACGACATCTGCCATCATCATCTCGGTTTTCCTTAAGGCTCTGATTGCTGGAGCATGTTGGGGAGCAACACGATTCACGTCGCCTGCAACCAACTGTAGTTTTGCATTACGATAGCTTGCACCACTTGAGTTCGTTAAGGTGACCCAGCCTGATAAATCCAGTTTATCTTCTGCGGGATTAAGCTCTGCTACGTAGTCGGCTTTCCACCCTAGGCCAGTTGTTAAATAACTAAGCTCTACATTCTGCTCATTAGTGTTCTTATTATTTAACTGAACGACGAGTGTAGGGCGGTCTCGGAGGTTTGCAGGGACGTCGTTGTAAACGATTCTACCTGGAACACCTGTTTCTATGCGGTTGCCTATCTTCAGAACAACGCCATTATTGGCCGAGAGTACTTCGGCCTGCTCAGTACTTTCAACACCTGTCGCAGGATTCGTTTTGATAATACTAACGGTCTTGCCTACATATTTCTCTAGTAGCTTTTCAGGCGTAAGTAGATCGAAATCGAAATTCTGTTCAAGTACAGAAAAACTACCTGCATTGCTTAAGCTGCGCAATAAGGCTGTCTCTGGCTGGATTTGTGCACTTACATCCCTCAAGGCCAAGCTATTCAAGCCACTTTTTAGCTTGACCTTGCGCTGGTCTTTGACTAAAGCAAGGTCGTTGTTGTAGATGGTAACGGCGACTTCTTGTTGATCCTGCAACGTATTCCGAACTTCGTCGGCATCTGCTGCATAGATGGATGTTGCATAAATAGCGGCTACACAACAAACAATCGCTGAAAGGGTAAATTTGAACATGATGATCTCCGTATTAGGCTTGCTTACTACGTTATATGACGTTTATGCCTTCATTGTTGAACATATTGATTAACGCAATGAGTGGTAGTCCGATTAATGCATTGGGGTCGGTGCCATGCATCGCTTTGATCAGTGAGATACCTAAGCCCTCTGATTTTGCGCTACCTGCACAATTGTAAGGCTGCTCGATGCGTAAATAATTCTCTATTTCTGCATCGCTTAGCTCACGGAAGTCGACGGTAAATGGCACTACCGCTGCCTGCATATTTTTTGTTTTTGCATTGTAAAGACATAGGGCACTATGGAATATCACACTGCGGCCACGCATCATCTGCAACTGTTTGACTGCATTCTCATGCGTGCCCGGTTTGCCTATTTGCATGCCATCTAGCGTGGCAACCTGATCACAGCCAATAATGAATGCCGCAGGGTAGTTTAAAGCAATCTTTAATGCTTTTTCTTGAGCTAGTCTCAAGGCGGTTTCTTCCGGTTTCTCAGTGTCTTTTGCGCGCTCATCGATCTCTGGCGAAACCGATATGAACGGTATTCTTAAGCGTTGTAGAAGCTCTTGCCGAAAAGGAGATGAAGACGCAAGAATGAGTTCAGTTGATGAGGACATAATGTATAGCGAAAGACAAAGTGGTATTTTGCCATACTACCAAGTTGACTGCTTCGATTGCTGCAAGCTTATCAGTGAGGGCTGCAAATAACAAAAAAGCCGACATCTGAGAACGTCGGCTTTTTTGTTTGCTTAATTACGGCTAATAATCAGGCAGGGCGTATTTCTAGTAAGGATTCATCTGGAGTGACTGTATCGCCTTTTTCCACATGAACAGCAACCACAATGCCTGATTTTGGCGCCTGAATCTCATTCTCCATCTTCATGGCTTCAATCACCAAGACGGCATCGCCTGCATTTACTTTGTCGCCAGCTTTGACTTTAACTTCTACAATACTGCCTGGCATCGCCGTTGTTACACAGCCTTCATGAGAAGGGCGTGGTCTGCCGCTGCTAGTCACGGCGGCAGCTTTTTTCTTAACACCACCGTTGCCGCCGGAAACTTCGATTTCACTCAAGGTCTCGACAACTACTTCCTCGGCTACACCGTCTACAGATACGTAGAATGGGCGTTGCTCTTCGCCTTGATGGCCGCTGCCGGTAAGTTTGATATGAAAAGTCTCGCCATGTAACGTGACATTGAACTCATTAGGGGCATAGCGTGCCGCAGTTGTAGAGGCTGCTTCTTTAGTGAGTAATGGGTCGGCTTTCAGCGTGCCTGCATTTCGCTCTTGCAAGAAGGTTTTAGCAAGGTCAGGGAACATCGCATAAGTCAGGATATCTTCTTCTGATTTAGCCAGGCCTTCAGTATCAAGCTTAAGCTTTTCCATTTCATCACCCAGTAAGTCAGCTGGGCGGCACTCGATTACCTTGGCGTCACCAACAGCCAGATTCTTTACGTCCGGGTTAACCGTACTTGGTGCTTTGCCGTATTGACCTAGTAAGTAATTTTTAACTTCATTGGTCACGGATTTGTAACGCGCACCTGTCATCACATTTAGGACTGCCTGTGTACCAACGATCTGTGAAGTAGGGGTGACAAGTGGAGGGTAGCCCAAGTCTTCACGCACGCGCGGAATCTCAGCTAATACCTCATCCATGCGGTTTAGTGCACCTTGCTCTTTAAGCTGGTTGGATAAGTTGGATATCATGCCACCTGGTACTTGGTTAACCAGTACGCGTGTATCAACGCCAGTAAACTCGCTTTCAAACTGCCAGTACTTCTTACGTACTTCGCGGAAGTAGGCAGCAATCTCTTGTAGCTTGCCTAGATCCAAGCCAGTATCAAACTCAGTTCCTTTCAATGCAGCAACTAAGCTTTCAGTAGTTGGCAAGCTTGCACCTTCCGCAAATGATGAGGTACAGCCGTCAATAATCGCCACGCCATTATCAACAGCACGCATCACTGACATGCTAGCCAGGCCGGAAGTGGCGTGCGCATGCAAATGAATAGGCAGCTTAACCTCTGCACGCAAGGCTTTTACAAGATTACCAGCGATCTCAGGAGTGAGTAAGCTGGCCATATCTTTAATGGCAATGGTGTCACAGCCAAAAGATTCTAATTCTTTGGCCAATGCTACAAAGTAAGGAATGCCATGCACGGGGCTAGTCGTGTAACTGATGGTACCTTCTGCATGCTTGCCGATTTTTTTAACGGCTTCGATAGATGTCTTAAGGTTGCGCAGATCATTCATCGCATCAAAAATGCGGAATACGTCAACACCATTGTCAGCAGATTTCTTTACAAATGCACGTACGACATCATCTGAGTAATGACGATAACCAAGCAAATTCTGCCCACGCAACAGCATTTGAATCGGTGTATTAGGCAGGGCTTTGCGTAGTTTCTTTAGGCGCTCCCAAGGGTCCTCTTTCAGGTAGCGCACGCAAGCATCAAAAGTCGCGCCGCCCCAAGTCTCTAATGACCAATATCCGATGTCATCTAACTTTGAGCAGATCGGCAACATATCATCTGTACGCATGCGTGTCGCAATTAACGATTGGTGACCATCGCGTAAAACTAGTTCAGAAACATATACTTTAGCCATATTTTTAACTTATCACTTTAAGATTTTGTTAAGGGTTAATTCAAAAATCAAATGCCTTCGTGCGCGGCAATCGCTGCAGATATTGCCGCAGCGATCAATTCGCGGGGGAAGTCTGTTTCATAGTTGATCAGCTCGGGGTGTGCCTCTACAAAGCTGGTATCGAACTTCGCGCCCCTGAAATCAGGATGTTTCAAGATTTCCTGATAGTAAGGGATGGTGGTTTTTACACCATAGACGACCATGTCGTTCAATGCGCGGCGACCTCGTTCAATCACGCCATCCCAATTCAATGCCCATACTGTAAGTTTCGCGCACATCGAGTCATAGTAAGGGGGGATGATATAGCCACTATACATCGCCGCATCCATACGCACACCAGGGCCACCTGGCGCGTAATAGCGTGTGATCTTGCCGAAGCTTGGCAGAAAATCATTTTTGGGGTCTTCAGCGTTGATGCGGAACTCCATGGCAAAGCCACGGAAATGCACATCTTTTTGCTTGTACTGAAGTTCAAGATTATCCGCTACGCGAATCTGCTCCTGAACGATATCAATACCCGTAATCGTTTCTGTGACGGTGTGTTCTACCTGAAGACGCGTATTCATCTCCATAAAGTAGAAGCTGTTGTCAGAATCTAAAAGGAATTCAACCGTGCCCGCATTCTCATAACCGACGGCTTTTGCCGCTTTAACTGCCAAGCTGCCAATATAGTCACGCTGGGCATTGCTTAATTGTGGTGAAGGCGCTATTTCAATCAATTTTTGATTACGGCGCTGGATCGAACAGTCGCGCTCAAATAAATGAATGACGTTGCCATGGCTATCGCCGAGGATCTGCACTTCTATATGGCGAGGGTTAACCACGCATTTTTCAAGGAATACTTCGGGTTTTCCGAATGCTTTGCTGGCCTCTGAAATTACACGGTCATAATTTCCAAGAAGCTCTTTTTCATCATTGCAGCGACGAATGCCACGTCCGCCACCACCATTGGTGGCCTTCAACATGACGGGGTAGCCAATTTTCTTGGCAAGCGCCTGCGCCTCGGCTAAATCTTTGAGATTGCCCTCACTGCCAGGCACACAGGGAATGCCAGCGCCAATCATGGCATTGCGTGCTTGAATCTTATCGCCCATTTGGCGAATGACTTTTGCTGAAGGGCCGATGAACTTGATGCCGCGCCGGGCGCAGATTTCAGCAAGCTCAGGATTTTCAGAAAGGAATCCATATCCCGGGTGAAGTGCATCACAGCCTGAAGCCACAGCCAGATTGACGATGTTATGGGCATTCAAATAGCCAACCACAGGATCAGAGCCTATGTTATAAGCTTCGTCTGCTTTCTTAACATGCAGCGCATGGCGGTCGGCATCTGAGTATATGGCAACAGACTTAATGCCCATCTCGGAACAAGCGCGAACTATACGCACGGCGATCTCGCCGCGATTTGCAACTAGAATTTTCTTGATCACGCTATAGACCTGATTTTGACACGGGAACGATGTGATTATATCATGCGCGCCTTGTAGCTGCACTATCTAATAACCTTGCTTAAGTGACTTTGCGGCTTGCTTGTAAGCAATACTGGCTCTGGTTAAGCCGTTAACTTGATAGGTATAGGTAGCATGATTATCAATAACATTGAATTTGCGCGAAAAGCGCTTGAATTCCATGATACAATCGCGGTTTCGCAATTTTTGCGCCTACATGATGCGATAGCGTCGGATAAAGGTGCATTGAATTGGCACTTGCTAGGTAGTGTTGACTCTGGCGGCAAGATGACTCTGCAATTGCAGGTTCAAGGTAGCCTAGAGTTGATATGTCAGCGCTGTTTAGAGCCTTTTGAATTTAACTTGGATATTTACTCCAAGTTTATTTTGGTGATGAATGAAAGCGACATCCCATCAGAAGATGATGATTCTGGTGATGAAGATTACCTGCTTGCGGATACGCAAATGCAAGTGAATGAATTAATTGAAGACGAGATTTTATTGGCGTTACCACTGGCTCCCAAGCACGATGATGAAGATTGTAGTGCAAGCGATAAGGTGAATGCGTTAAAGAAACCAAGTCCATTTGCGGTGCTGCAGGGTCTTAAGACTGGCAAGAACCAAAATTAACAGATATTTAAGGAGTAATCATGGCCGTTCAACAAAACAAGAAGTCGCCATCTAAGCGTGGTATGCATCGTTCACACGATTTTTTAACAAACCCACCATTGGCCATTGAGCCAACAACTGGTGAGACACATTTGCGTCACCACGTTAGCCCAAGCGGTTTTTATCGTGGTCGTAAGGTATTGCCTTCAAAAGGCGAGTAAATCAGATTGTTTTGCATATTGCGCCGAATCATTTCATTTGATTCGGCGCTTTGTTTATCTAGTACCGGAATATTGAGCAAACCTTGAGCGTAGATATAACCGTTGCAATTGATGCCATGGGCGGTGACCATGGCCCTCATGTTACTGTGCCCGCTGCATTGCAGGCGTTAAAGCAGGATGAGGATATCAATATTATCCTAGTCGGTCTTTCCGAAGTTATCCAAGCAGAGCTTGCTGCACATAAGGCTAGCGTGGGGCCGCGTTTGCGTATCCATCACGCGACCGAAGTCGTCACCATGGACGAGTCTCCACAGAGCGCCTTAAAGAATAAAAAAGATTCTTCTATGCGCGTCGCGATCAATCTGGTTAAAAGTGGTGAGGCCAATGCCTGTGTTAGCGCTGGCAATACTGGCGCATTAATGGCTACTGCACGTTATGTGCTGAAGACGCTTCCAGGAATTGATCGGCCTGCCATCGCCGGTATGCTGCCTAACAAAAAAGGCATGACGTATATGCTGGATTTAGGAGCAAATGCCGACTGTACCGCAGAGCACTTGCTTCAGTTTGCCATCATGGGTGCCATGTTGGTGTCATGTGTTGAGCATAAGGAGCGCCCAAGTGTGGGTTTGCTGAATATTGGCTCTGAAGACATAAAAGGCAACGAAGTGGTGAAGCAGGCCGGAGAGTTGTTGCGTGCGAGCCATCTTAACTTCTACGGTAACGTTGAAGGCAATGACATCTATAAAGGCACAACAGATCTTGTGGTCTGTGATGGTTTCGTTGGCAATGTCACACTAAAGGCATCTGAGGGACTTGCGCAGATGATGGGTGGCTTTATCAGTCAAGAGTTCAAACGTAATATATTCACAAAACTCATGGCGCTTGCCGCTATGCCAGTGCTCAAGGCGTTTAAGAAGCGTCTTGATCCACGTCGTTACAATGGCGCAAGCTTTTTAGGATTGCGCGGCATCGTGGTGAAAAGCCATGGTGGTGCTGATAGCTTTTCGTTTCTGCATGCCATACATACTGCGGTTGAAGAGTCGCGTAGTGGCGTTTTACGCCGTATCACAGAGCAGCTTGAGATAGAGCACATCAATACAAAGGCAGCAGCCATTCAAGAGCCTGATGCTGCCGCAAAGGTTTTAGCATGACATATTCACGTATTGCAGGCACAGGCAGCTATTTGCCAGAGCGCATTCTGACTAACGCCGAACTCGAGTCTATGGTCGATACCACGGATGAGTGGATTGTCACGCGCACAGGTATCCGCGAACGTCATATCGCAGCTGATGGTGAATTTACGAGCGATTTGGCTTTGCAAGCATCATTGAAGGCAATTGAGGCTGCGGGTATTGACGCGCAAGAGATCGATCTGATTATTGTGGCGACGACAACACCTGATCGTGTTTTCCCAAGCACGGCTTGTTTGCTGCAAGAAAAACTGGGCATTGCAAAATTTCCTGCATTTGATATTCAGGCTGTGTGTAGCGGTTTTGTCTACGCTTTGGCTACAGCCGATAAATTCATTAAGACTGGTGCAGCCAATTGTGCGCTGGTCGTAGGTGCAGAAACCATGTCTCGCATTACTGACTGGACAGACCGCAGTAATTGTATTCTTTGGGGCGATGGTGCTGGTGCCGTGATCCTCAAGCGCGATGAAACTGCTGGCATTCTTTCTACCCATTTACATGCAGATGGTAGCTATAGCAAGCTATTAGAAGTGCCTTCAGGCGTATCAAAACGTGAGGGCAGCAAGACTATTCATATGGAAGGCAATCCGGTCTTTAAGGTGGCAGTCAACACGCTTGATGCAATCGTGGATGAGACCTTGGAAGCTAATAATCTTGAGAAATCAGATATAGATTGGCTCGTTCCACATCAAGCTAATATTCGTATTTTGCAGTCAACTGCCAAAAAATTGGGAATGACGATGGATAAGGTTGTCGTGACAGTGGACCGTCATGGCAATACTTCTGCAGCATCTATCCCATTGGCTTTAGATGTCGCAGTTAGAGATGGTCGTATCAAGCGTGACGAGATGATATTGATGGAAGCTTTCGGTGGTGGTTTCACCTGGGGCTCCGTGCTCATGAAATATTAAGTCAACTTAAGCTAATAAAGAGATATTAATGAAATTTGCTTTTTTCTTTCCCGGTCAAGGTTCGCAATCAGTCGGTATGATGCAAGGTTTTGGTGATCTTGCCGTCATTCGCGATACATTTGTTGAGGCTTCTGATGTATTAGGTGCAGATTTTTGGCACATGGCGACAGAACCTAACGAAGCACTTAATCAGACAACCAATACGCAGCCTTTGATGTTAACGGCTGGCATTGCTACTTGGCGCGCATGGCAAGCGCAGGGCGGTGCTATGCCAAACATCCTAGCTGGCCATAGCCTAGGCGAGTACACAGCGCTTGTAGCAGCTGGCATCGTCGAATTTAAAGATGCATTGCCTTTGGTTAAATATAGAGCCGAAGTCATGCAAAATGCCGTGGCTGAAGGTGTTGGTGCAATGGCTGCGATACTAGGTTTGGATGATGATGTCGTGCGTGCCGTATGCGCGGAAGCCGCACAAGGTGAAGTACTTGAGGCTGTCAATCTTAACTCGCCAGGTCAAGTGGTGATTGCTGGGCATAAGGCCGCTGTAGAGCGCGGCATGGAGCTAGCCAAGGCTAAGGGTGCTAAGCGTGCATTGCCGCTTCCTGTCAGTGTGCCATCTCATTGTGCATTGATGAAGCCCGCTGCAGATGCATTAAGTCTTTACCTTAAGGATGTTGCTTTTAGCGCAGGCAAAATACCTGTGCTGCATAATGCAGACGTTGCATCCTACAGTGAGCCTGAAAAAATAAAAGATGCCTTAGTGCGTCAGCTATATAACCCTGTGCGCTGGGTAGAGACAGTGCAGGCTGTCTATGCGCAAGGAATAACCGCAAGTGCTGAATGCGGACCCGGCAAAGTCTTGGCCGGACTCACTAAGCGCACGGTCGCAGAATTATCGTGTATCGCTTTGATTAACCAAGAAGCTTTGGTTGAAGCCAAAACACAGTTCAATTAAAAGAGGATCAAATGCTACAGGGACAAATCGCATTAGTAACTGGCGCGAGTCGTGGGATAGGCGCTTCAATCGCATTAGAGCTTGCAAAACAAGGCGCTAAGGTGATCGGCACCGCTACAACAGATGCAGGCGCTGCAAAGATTTCAGAGGCATTAGCCGGTGTGAATGGAATTGGCATGATGCTCGATGTCAATGATGCTGCTCAGGTCGAAGCTACGCTTAAGTCGATTGCTGAGCAGTTCGGCGATGTGAGTATTTTAGTCAATAATGCTGGCATCACACGTGATGGCTTGTTGATGCGCATGAAGGATGATGATTGGGATGCTGTGATCTCGACCAACCTGACATCTGTTTACCGTATGTCGCAAGCTGTGATACGCCCAATGATGAAAGCAAAGGCTGGACGTATTATCAATATTTCTTCCGTAGTCGGGCATATGGGCAATGCCGGACAGACTAACTATGCGGCTACAAAAGCAGGCATGACAGGCTTCACCAAATCATTAGCGGCAGAGTTGGGTAGCCGTGGCATTACTGTAAACTGTGTGGCGCCTGGTTTTATTGATACGGATATGACACGTGAATTGCCAGAAGCGCACCGTGAAGAACTATTAAAACGTATACCGCTTGGTCGTTTAGGTCAGGTTGAAGATATTGCTGCTGCTGTAGTGTTTTTGGCTTCTCCATCAGCGGGTTACATCAGCGGCGAGACTATCCATGTTAACGGTGCTATGTACATGGCCTAATGCCATTTACATAAAAACGTTAATCAGTTTTTTGAAATCCTCAGGACTTTTGTTAGAATAGCCTGAGCTTTTGTAAGCTACATAACTTGAAAGGGAATTTAGATGTCTGACATCGAACAACGCGTTAAAAAGATCGTAACCGAACAGCTGGGTGCAAATGAAGCTGATGTAAAGAATGAATCTTCATTTGTTGATGACTTGGGTGCCGATTCGCTCGATACCGTAGAGTTAGTGATGGCCCTTGAAGAAGAGTTTGACTGTGAGATTCCAGACGACGAAGCTGAAAAAATCACCACAGTTCAACAAGCGATTGACTACGTCACCGCAAACCTCAAGTAATACTCCTTTTTACTTATCAGATTTAAATGCTTGGTACTGATTGCCTTACTATGGGCGATCAGGTCAGGCATTTAACTAAAAAGCATGCAAAAACGCAGAGTCGTAGTGACAGGCCTAGGCGTTGTGTCACCAGTTGGTATTGGTGTTCAAGCGTCTTGGTCTGATCTGATCGCCGGAAAATCCGGCATCACCAGAATCACCAAATTCGATCCTACTAATTTCGCCTCGCAAATCGCGGGAGAAGTTAAAGGTTTCGACGTATCTCAATTCCTGCCAGCAAAAGAAGCCCGCCGTATGGATACATTCATACAGTACGGTATGGCTGCCGGGATTGAGGCCGTCAGAGATTCCGGCATCGAAGTGACAGAAGAAAACGCCGAGCGTATCGGGGTTTCTATTGGCTCAGGTATCGGTGGGCTACAACTCATCGAAGAAACTGATGCCGTTTATCAAGAATCTGGCCCACGTAAAATAGGTCCGTTCTTTATTCCCGGCACGATCATTAACATGATCTCAGGCAATCTCTCGATCATGTATGGATTTAAAGGTCCCAATATCGCAATTGTGACTGCTTGTACTACCGGCACGCACTCTATTGGGGATGCTGCCCGGATGATCGAGTATGGCGATGCTGATGTGATGGTCGCCGGTGGTGCTGAAGCTGCTATTACCCAGTTGGGTGTAGGTGGTTTTGCTGCTGCTCGTGCATTATCGACACGCAATGATGATCCTGCAACCGCCAGTCGACCTTGGGATAAAGACCGTGATGGCTTTGTCATCGGTGAGGGCGCTGGCGTCATGGTGCTTGAAGAGTATGAGTCAGCTAAAAAGCGTGGTGCCAAGATATATGCTGAATTGATCGGTTATGGTATGAGTGCTGATGCCTACCACATGACTGCGCCTAATATGGATGGTCCACGCCGTTCAATGCGTAATGCACTGAATAATGCAGGCGTTACTCCTGATCAGGTGCAGTTCGTGAATGCGCATGGTACATCTACGCCGCTTGGCGATGCGAATGAGACTGGTGCAATTAAGGCAGCATTTGGGGATCACGCAAAGAAATTGGTAGTGAACTCGACCAAGTCGATGACAGGACATTTATTAGGTGGGGCAGGTGGTTTAGAGTCTGTATTTACAGTGCTTTCAATCTACAATCAGATTTCTCCACCAACGATTAATATCTTTAATCAAGATCCTGAATGTGATCTTGATTACTGCGCGAATGTAGCGCGTGATATGAAGATAGATATCGCACTTAAAAATAATTTTGGATTCGGCGGAACTAACGGAAGCTTGGTATTTAAAAAAATATAAGCCCAGTCATACAGTTAGTTGCTCTTTTGAATTCTTTAAATTAAAGCCCTGAAATAAATAATCAGGGCTTTTTTATGCACAGTTATGTTGCATGTTACGAAATTGTGAGCAATTAGAGAGCATTGCATTTAAGAAATTATCTAACTTATTGAATATTAAAGATTTTTAAATTTGCTCAATTTGTAACCATTAATCAAAAAAGCTAATCAGAATCGAGGGTTAGCCTCTCTATTCGATGCTTTTCCACAAAACTATCCACAGCTTCTGTGGAGTGGAAAAATGTGTATTTTTGCATGCTGACAAAATACTTAAGGATCGTTGGTAGAATATATCCATGGCTACTTCAAGTGCACAAGATGTATTGATAAATGGCAAGCGTGATGCTGCCTTATCTCCTTTGGATCGCGGCTTAGCGTACGGGGATGGCGTATTTCGGACGATGTTGGTCAGAAAAGGTATTCCTTGTGTTTGGGATCTGCACTATAAAAAACTTGTAGATGATTGCAATGCATTGGGTATTGTCTGTCCAAGTGGTGATCAATTAATGGGCGATATTGATAAACTCTTTAGCAAAAAAGAGGATGCCGTTGTAAAAATCATCATTACCCGCGGTGAGAGTATTCGTGGGTATGCCTTGCCCCCATTAGCTCAACCCAGTCGCATTGTCATGCGTTCAACTATGCCTGCGTATCCTGCAAGCTACATAAGTGAGGGCGTTAAACTACATTTATGCGATTTGAAGTTATCGCACCAGCCATTGCTTGCTGGAATCAAGCATCTGAATAGGCTTGAGAACGTATTGGCGCGTACGGAGTGGCAGGATGCAACCATCGCTGATGGGCTGATGCTCGATATAAAAGGGTTAGTCATCGAAACCACCGCCAGTAATCTATTTGCCCGTTATGATCAGCTGTTAGTGACGCCTGATTTGAGCCAGTGCGGTGTAGCTGGCGTGACCAGACAGCGTATCATCGACCAAGCATCTAGCTTGGGATTTGAAGTTAAGATTGCAGATATAGCACTCTCAGAACTGATGCAGGCGGACGAAATCATCACATGTAACAGTCTTTATGGTACATGGCAAGTAAGGGAGTTAAATCATCATATTTGGCCCAAGCAATACTTAGCTAACCAATTACGTCAATTTTTACAGGTAACAGATGCGCTTAATTAATCGACTACTTTTTCTTGCAGTATTTTCATCGATATTGCTTGTTGTTTGGATGATCTACTTTGCAACCACGCCCATTAGTTTGCAAACAGATGCTGAAGAGTTTGATTTAAAGGCTGGCAGCAGCCTTAGAAGCGTAGGCCAGCAGTTAGCTGACCAAAATGTGTTGAAAGAGCCATGGAGTTTTGTGCTGCTGGTGCGGGCATTTGGCCGGGCTGGAGACGTAAAGGCGGGCAATTACCTGATTGAGACTGGTATTACACCTTATGATCTTTTCGTTATCTTAACCAATGGCAATACGTCCCAATCCAGTATCACTTTTATCGAGGGCTGGACATTTGCCCAGATGCGTACTGCACTGAACAACAATAATGATGTGAAGCATATGTCGATGGCATATACGGATCAGCAGATTCTAGAAGAGCTTGGGGCAGATGAAGCCTATGCGGAAGGTCTGTTCTTTCCAGATACTTATTACTTTAGCCGTAACTCTAGTGATAAGGATATCCTGAAGCGTGCATATCAAGCTATGCAAACCAAACTCCTGACGGCTTGGGAAGGGCGCGATAAGAGCTTGCCGTATACATCACCTTACCAAGCCCTTATCATGGCTTCTATCGTTGAGAAAGAAACAGGCAAAGCAAGCGAAAGGCCGCTGATTGCCGGGGTATTCTTGCACAGATTAAAATTAGGTATGCGTTTGCAAACAGATCCATCCGTCATTTATGGCATGGGGGATAGTTTCGACGGCAATATACGTAAAAAAGACCTGCTTGCTGACACGCCTTATAATACCTATACACGTACCGGTTTGCCGCCTACACCTATCGCAATGCCAGGGCATGGTGCGATAGAGGCAGCATTGCATCCTGCGAATACGAATGCATTATATTTTGTCGGGCGAGGGGATGGCAGCCATGTATTCTCAGCCACCTTGGCTGAACACAATCGTGCAGTGGTGCAGTACCAGATCAGACCTAATGCGAAGGCTAGATGATGTGTGGTAAATTCATCAGTTTAGAGGGGATGGATGGTGCGGGTAAAAGCACCCATATCCCTACAATATTGAATGCGCTTAAACTACGTGGTGCCGAAGTCGTGTCCACCCGCGAACCAGGTGGCACATTGCTGGGGGAGCAACTGCGTGAATTACTGCTACAGCAAGATATGCATCCAGAAACAGAGGCATTGCTGATGTTTGCCGCAAGGCGTGAGCATATTGCCCAAGTCATCGAGCCGGCATTGGTACGTGGGGCTTATGTGGTCACAGACCGCTTTGCGGATGCAAGCTTTGCCTACCAATGTGGTGGACGAGGCATCTCTTTTGAAAAAATGCTGGATTTGGAATCATGGGTGCAAGGCGGCTTACAGCCTGATGTCACTTTGCTTTTTGATGTGCCAGTCGAAGTTAGTATTCAGCGTTTAGCCAGCGCTAGGGCGCCAGATAAGTTTGAAAGGGAAACTGCAGATTTCTTCAATAGAATCCGCAATGCTTATTTGCGCCGTGCCGCTGATTGCCCTGAAAGATTCCGTGTGATTGATGCAAACCGTGATATTGATGCTGTCAGGCAATCAGTAGAAGAAATTGTTGCCTCCATATGAGTGAAGAAATCTATCCATGGCAGGCTGATATATGGAAGCGCTTGTATACTGCCCGCGATCGCCTACCTCATGCATTGCTGCTCCGGGGTAAGCCGGGCATAGGAAAGCTGGATTTCGCAATCGCTTTAACGCGAGCACTGCTTTGTGAGACCCCCAAAGACTCTGGTCATGCCTGCAACCAATGTGCGAGCTGCAACTGGTTCAGCCAGAACAATCACCCTGATTATCGATTGCTAAGCCCCGAGCAAGATGCTACATCGGGGGAAGATGATGCGCCAGTGCCAGCAAAAACTAGCAAGAAGACACAAATCTCGATTGCCCAAGTGCGTGAGCTGGGCACTTTTCTTGAGTTATCCAGCCATCGCAATAGTGGGCGCCGCATTATCCTCGTCAACCCTGCTGAAGGGTTGAATCAGGCTTCAGCTAATGCATTGCTCAAAGTGCTTGAAGAACCGCCGCAAGGCGTGATATTCATTCTTGTGACGCATCAGCCGCAAAGACTTTTGCCTACTATTATGAGTCGTTGCCAGAAGATCGATATGCCTGTGCCTGATGAGCAGGCTGCATTAGACTGGCTAGCCGAGAAAGGTATTAAAGAGGCTAAAAAGCGACTGGACTATGCGGGCGGCTCTCCATTGCTGGTTTTGGGTGATGGGGAGAGCAGTAATAAATTAACGGATATCTGGCAGATGCTTGCCCGTGGTGCGAAGCTTGATCCGTTTGCTTTAGCACCTTTGTGTGTATCGCTCGGTATGGATGTCGCCGTAAACACGATGCAAAAGTGGATATATGATTTGGTGGCATGCAGGCTGGCTGAAAAAATCCGTTATCACAGCCATTTAGCTACTTCTTTGCAAGCGTTGGCTAAAAGCGTAGACTTAGCCATGTTGTTGGATTTTCAGAGAAAGCTGGATGAAGCCAGAAAATCAGCTAATCATCCGCTTAATAATGAGTTGCAGCTAGAAAGCCTCTTGCTTCAATATATACAATTATTTTCAAGGAATGTTCGAGCTTGAGCACACCAGCACCTTCTCCTGAACAAATTGCCGCTGCAGGAAATAGCGCACCAAAGCCCGGCGTATTATCTCTCGCTATTAAAGAAAAAGCCGCGTTATATGCAGCTTATATGCCTTTTGTCAAAGGCGGTGGCTTGTTTATTCCAACGAATCGAGTCTATAAGATCGGTGATGAGGTCTTTATGCTTCTCACACTGGTTGATGATCCATTGAAGCTTAAAGTGGTGGGGCATGTGATTTGGGTAACCCCGATTGCGCAAGGTGGCCGCCCACAAGGTATCGGTGTGCAATTCAGCGACAAGGATGGTGGTGTCGAAGCGCGCAATAAGATAGAGGCATTACTTGGCAGCGCCCTTAAGTCCACCCGCCCAACCCATACGATGTAGTTGTAAAAGTATTATCTCTTTTTCCAAATTCTAGAGTAGCTAAATGCTGGTCGATTCACACTGTCATCTTAATTTTCCTGAGTTAGCCAATAATATGGACGCAGTGCGCCAATCCATGTTGGATAATGGCGTGGGGCATGCATTGTGTGTGTCTGTGACATTAAAGGATTTTCCGCAAGTGCTGGCCGTTGCTGAGGCCAATGAGAATATGTATGCGTCAGTTGGCGTGCACCCAGACTATGAGGGTGAAGGCGTCACCACAGTCGAGCAGTTGGTATCGCTGGCGAATCATCCAAAAGTCGTGGCCATTGGCGAGACAGGGCTTGATTATTTTAGACTGACAGGGGATCTAGAGTGGCAGCGAGAGCGTTTTCGCACACATATCCGCGCTGCGATCCAGACACAAAAACCATTGATTATCCATACGCGTGCTTCGGCCGATGACACGATCCGTATCATGCGTGAAGAGAATGCACAGCTTATCGGCGGCGTGATGCATTGTTTTACAGAAAGTCTGGATATCGCACTACAGGCGATCGAGCTAGGATTTTATATCTCCTTTTCGGGTATTGTGACGTTCAAGAATGCTACTTCGTTAAAAGAAGTAGCACAGCATGTGCCATTAGATCGTATGCTGGTCGAAACAGATTCACCATACCTTGCCCCCATGCCTTTTCGCGGAAAAACCAACCAGCCAGCCTATGTGAAATACGTGGCAGAAGAAATAGCAAGGTTACGTAACATCCCTGTGGAAGAGGTTGCCAAAGCAACCACCGAGAATTTCTTCCGGCTTTTTAAACAGGCCAAACCGGCATTATGCAACTGACCGTATTGGGGGTCGGCTCCAGCGCTGGTACTCCAGTCATCGGATGCCAGTGTGCTACATGCACTTCTAATCATCCAAAGAATAAAAGAACACGTTGCTCTAGCGCTATTACCTTGGCGTCTGGTGAGGTCATTCTCATCGATACGGGACCTGATCTGCGTAGCCAGGCATTGCGTGAGGGGATGAAGCGTGTAGATGCCATTCTATATACGCATACCCATGCGGATCACCTGCATGGCATTGATGATCTGCGTGCTTTCTGCCAACTGCAAAAACACCAGATTCCCCTATACGGTAAACAGGATGCGATGGATCATATCGCAGCAAAATTCGGCTATACCTTACGTGAGCCGAGTGATTACTGGGATCTGCCTGTTTTAAGTGTGAATGCGATAGAGCAATCATTCGAGCTATTTGGCATGACTGTGACACCTATTCCAGTGAAGCACGGTCGCCTCGATATATTTGGCTACCGTATTGGCAATATGGCTTATCTCACCGATGTCTCCGAGATACCTGAAAGCTCATTTGAGCTATTGCAAGGGCTTGATATCCTGCTGTTGGATTGTTTACGCTATACACCGCACTATACGCATATCAATCTGGAACAAAGTCTTGCCTATGCGAGTCTTATCAATGCCCAAAATACATATCTCATTCATATGACGCATGAAATGGAATATGATGCGCTCACTGAAAAATTACCCCAGCATGTGCATGTAGGGTTTGACGGAATGAAACTGGATTTTTAAATTGGCTTATTAGCCTCTCAGCAGGCATAAGCTAAAAATGCGATAATCGCGCCACTTAACCTGAATTAGGAAATAAAGATGCTTTTGACTAAAAGAATATCGATCGTTGTCATGCTTGCTACGCTGGTCACGTCATTCTCTGTTTTTGCTGCCGAGCCGATAAAAAAATCATTCACTGAGACTGAATTCTTATCTGCATTTAGTGGAAAATCCCGCAAGGTAGTGATGGAAAAGCTAGGCGCTCCAGCGAAGAAAGAGCAATCAGTTCGCCCTTCGAATGCCGAAGGTGTGATTGGCCGTCCTGTAGACAGCTCTAAGCCTGTGAATGTTGAGATGTGGTACTACAGCAATAAAGTGGAATACGCGCCTAAGAAGTTATACAAAATGACAGAGCTCACTTTTGTGAATGACCGTTGCATGAATATCGCATTTTTTAACAAAAAGTAATTGCTGGACAGGTGGCGTAGTTCTGCGCCATCCCTGTTTTATGTTGGCGCTGGGAATATCTCCTGGTTTGAGAAGGCATCAACCAAATGATCGAATACCAGCCTGATGCGGGCAGCCACTGGCCCGCGTTGTGGCCTATACACATATAAATACCATGGGTCAGGTTGGTACTCTACTAACACCGAGGTCAAGCGACCTGAGCGAATGAAAGGTAATGCGGAACAGCTAGGCAGTTGTGCATACCCAATACCCGCCAGCGCGGCCTCTATCTCGGTCTCTGAATCGTTGGTCATAAATACCGGAGAACGCGGTATGAATTGCTGGCCTTGAGAGAAATGCCAGGACCAAGGCCTACCTGAGCTTGCATCCAATAGCGCGATGGTTGGCATTTCTGCAAGCTCATGGATATTTTTTGGCGTACCATTCTTTTTGATAAACTCAGGCGTGGCTACGACATTTAAAAGCACTTTTGCTGTGGATTTTGCTACAAAACTACTATCTCGCAATACTCCAACACGAACACCGATGTCGATTTTTTCATCGACAACATCGGTGATCGTATCTGCTAAACGGAAATCAAGTTTGATCTGTGGGTATTTTTCTATTACAGGCTTGAGCGCAGGCAGCATAAAGCGCCGTCCGATATTAATTGGGGCGGTAATGCGCACTGTGCCGCTAATATCCTCATTAACCTGCTGGTCAAGACGCTGGAATATATCTTCAACGCTATTAATCGCGTATTTGGCTTGCTCTACAAGCTTTTCACCAAACTCTGTAATGCGTATTTGCCTTGTATTTCGGTGAAACAACAGCTCGCCTAGCGCTAGCTCCAAGTCTTGTATCGCGCGAGTGACAGCTTGAGGAGAAACGCCAATGCGAATCGCTGCCTCCTTAAAGCTGGAGGCCTCGGCAGCTACGCAGAAGATTTTGATCATTTCGAGTTTATTGAGCATATGCGCCTACAAGTTTACGAATGTTTAATAGTTCCATATTTTGGAATTCTAAAATCATAACATTTCTATTTATGGATTAATGTAAATTATCCATACTAGGGAAAATTCATAAAAACGCTTTCTCAAAAGGAAACTGCATGATTAAGACCAGAGGCTACGCAGCACTTACCCCTAAAACTCCGTTAGCACCTTTCGATTTTGAACGTCGCGAACCAGGTGCTACCGATGTGCAAATCGAAATATTGTATTGCGGCATTTGTCACACTGACTTGCATCAAGCCAGAGATGAATGGGCAGCGACTACATATCCTGTTGTGCCAGGGCATGAGATTGTGGGTAAGGTGATAAAGGTTGGCAGTGAGGTTAAAGATTTTAAAGTAGGTGATCTTGCCGGTGTTGGCTGTATGGTCGATTCATGCGGCGTTTGCCCTGACTGCCAAGATCATCAGGAGCAGTTCTGTAACAGCATGGTATTCACCTACAACAGCCCGGATAAACATACAGGTAAAATGACTTATGGCGGTTACGCCAACAACGTTGTGGTTGATCAACGTTTTGTTCTGCATATCTCAGATAAGCTTGATCTTGCGGCAACAGCTCCGTTACTTTGCGCGGGGATTACCACTTACGGGCCATTGCGTCATTGGAATGTTAAAAAAGGCGATAAGGTGGGTGTAGTAGGGCTGGGTGGCTTGGGTCACATGGGCGTTAAGTTTGCCCATGCATTTGGCGCACATGTCGTATTGTTTACGACCTCTGCCGGCAAAGCGGAGGATGCCAAACGCCTAGGTGCTGATGAGGTTGTTATCTCAAAGAATCCAGATGAAATGGCCCAGCATACATTGAGTTTTGATTTCATCTTGAATACTGTTGCAGCTCCGCATGACCTTGATCAATATATGACATTGCTAAAACGTGATGGCACCATGTGTCTTGTTGGCGTGCCAGATAGCCCGCATCCATCGCCCAATATTGCTAACCTGATCTTCAAGCGCCGTTCGCTTGCTGGATCTTTGATTGGCGGCGTGAAAGAGACGCAAGAGATGCTGGATTTCTGCGCCGAGCATAATATCACCTCCGAAATCGAGACCATAGCGATGAAAGATGTGAACGAGGCTTTTGATCGTATGTTGAAGAGCGATGTGCGTTATCGTTTTGTGATTGATATGGCAACTCTCTGATAAATCGTAGCGTGTAGGTCACTCTCAAAGGATAAACTTTGGATAGCGTAGACTTTTCGGTACTAAAAGCAGCCAAAGAATGGGCAAATGGTGATTTTCCCACTTGGCTGATTACAGTGGTTGAGACATTCGGCTCTAGCCCCCGGCCAGTAGGTGCTATGTTGGTATTGCGTAGTGACGGGCTATCGGTAGGGTCGGTATCTGGTGGTTGTATCGAAGACGACCTCATTGATAAGGCACGCACTCAGCAACTTTCAATACACCATGCGACTCAACTTACCTATGGCGTCACGCGTGAAGAGGCGCTTGCTTTCGGTTTGCCTTGTGGCGGAACGCTAAGTGTCGTGATTGAGCCGATTAAAGATGCCACTTGGCTCGATGAGATTTTAAAACTGATCGGTGAGCATCGTTTAGTCTCACGCTCCCTGAGATTATCAGACCTCAACATTCAATTATCGCAAGCATTGCCAGATGAGGTGTTGTCGTTCGATGGCGAGACCCTCGTCACCGTACACGGCCCGCGCTGGCGACTTTTAATCATAGGGGCAGGGCAAACCTCTACCTATCTGGCACAAATGGCTCAGGCGCTCGATTATGAGATATTCATATGTGACCCGCGTGAAGAATTTAGGACTGTGTGGGATGTGTCTGGCACAACCGTACTGAGTGGTATGCCAGACGATGTCGTGCTGGAGATGGATGTGGATAGTCGTACGGCGATTATTGCGCTTACGCATGATCCCAAGCTTGATGACATGGCGCTACTTGAAGCCCTTAAATCGCCAGCCTTTTATGTCGGCGCACTGGGATCCAAATTAAATAATGAAAAGAGGCGCGATAGGCTTGCTCTATTCGATCTGGCGCCAGATGAGATAGCGCGACTGCATGGCCCCGTCGGGCTTAATATACATAGCCGTACACCGCCTGAAATAGCCGTAGCGATCTTGGCACATATCATTTCTGTTAAGAATCAAATGATCTCTGCAAACACAAAGCCTAGCAAAGAAAGTCACGTACTTGCTTGATCGGTTTTTGACTAAAAGCAGGGCTATATGACGCAGATTGCTGCAGTCATCCTTGCAGCGGGCAGTGGGCGTCGTTTTGGTTCAAATAAAATGCTGGCAACTTTAAAGCAAGGGGATCGTGAGCTTCCTTTGCTCGCTTTTAGCCTACAACCGTGGCTTGAAGTCTTTGAGCGGCTTACTGTCGTTACTCAAGCAGGTGATGATGCAATAAAGCGCAGCATGAAATATGTGCTGGATCGATATGCCGATATTCAATGGGTAGAGTGCCCTGACGCAGACAAAGGGATGGGCTTAAGTCTTGCTTGTGGAATACAACATACTGTGAATGCCGAAGGATGGGTGATTGGGTTGGGTGATATGCCTCAAATACCATCAAGCGTCATATCCAAAGTGAGGGATGGCTTGATAGAAGGCAATGCCATTGTCGTGCCATTTTGCGAAGGTAGACGAGGCCACCCGATAGGGCTTAGCAGCCTATATAAGCCTCAGCTTCTTATGTTGGACCAAGATACAGGGGCAAAACATTTGCTTGAACAAAATGCATCATTTATTAAAAGAATTGACGTTACTGATACCGGCATATGTGCCGACATTGATACACCCTCGGATTTAGATTACTTACAATCAACCTTGAATAAATAAAGGATCAAAATGGTTACCTTAAACGTAAATGGTAAAGATCACGCTCTGGATGTGACTGATGATACGCCGATCTTATGGGCGATTCGCGACATTATCGGTATGACTGGTACCAAATTTGGTTGCGGTATGTCGCTTTGCGGCGCATGTACAGTGCACCTTGAAGGAAAGCCGATACGCTCATGCGTCACGCCAGTATCTGTTGCGGCAGACAAAGCAATCACGACCATAGAGGCCATTGGCGATACTGAGATTGGCAAGCGTGTGCAGGATGCATGGATAGCATCTGAAGTCGTGCAATGTGGTTATTGCCAGTCAGGGCAGATCATGTCCGCTGTTGCACTGCTTAAAGAAAATCCTAAGCCATCAGATCAGGATATTGATGCAGCGATGTCTGGCAATATCTGCCGTTGTGGAACCTATGTGCGTATACGTTCAGCGATCAAGCAGGCTGCGGGTATGGGTGAGCATGTGAGCGAAGGAGTTTAAATATGAAATTCATGGATAAAGTTATCGAAAGCCATTCAGGCGTTACCTCAACACCACCAGAACGTGTTCAAGGCAATGTGAATCGTCGAGATTTCCTCAAGTTGTCATCGCTCCTTGGCGCGGGATTAATGCTGGAATTCAGCTTTCTCGGCGCTGGCTGCTCAAAATTTGGAGAAAAATCCAGTTTTACCCCTAATGCTTTTATTCATATCGATGAAGATGGCTTGGTAACCTTGGTTGCTCACAAAGTGGAGATGGGGCAGGGTACATACACCTCAATGCCCATGCTGATTGCCGAAGAACTCGAAATTGATGTATCCAAGGTACGCTTAGAGCACGCAGAGCCGAATGAAAAAGCCTACGCCGACCCATTGCTCGGGGGGCAACTTACTGGCGGCTCTACTTCTGTGAGAGGCGCATGGAAACCGCTCCGTGAGGCAGGTGCCACAGCACGCATCATGCTGATATCTGCCGCTGCACTTGAGTGGAAGGTAGACCCTAAAACATGCCGTGCTGAAAATGGCGAGGTGATCCATATACCGACAGATCGGCGCTTAAGTTATGGTGATTTGGTCAACGAAGCAGCCCGTTTGCCAGTGCCAGAAGTAGTGGTGCTGAAAGACCCTAAAGATTTTAAAGTGATAGGCAAACCTATTCATCGGCTTGATTCACCTAGCAAGGTAAATGGTACAGCGCAATTTGGTATTGATGTTCAAGTGCCTGATATGAAGATCGCAACCGTCAGCGCCAGCCCCGTATTTGGCGGCAAGATCGTTAAAGTGTCTGATGAAAAGGCTAAAGAAGTCAAAGGTGTGCGCCAGATCGTGCTGATCGATAATGCGGTGGCTGTTATTGCTGACCATATGTGGGCTGCAAAACAAGGGCTTGCTGCACTCGATATTCAATGGGATGACGGTGAGAATGCGTCATTCACTAGTGAGTCTCTCGCAAAAGATATTGCTGAGGCATCAAAAGGCAAAGCTGCTGTTGCAAAGAAAGTAGGTGAACCTGGTGAGGTGATGGCTGGATCAGGTAGAAAGATCGAAGCGATCTACGAGCAGCCTTTTCTTGCCCATGCCACCATGGAGCCAATGAATTGTACCGTGCATCTGCAAGCTGATAGTTGCGATATCTGGGTAGGTACACAAGTGCCGACGATCGCCCAAGGAGCAGTTGCAAAGCTTACTGGACTGCCACCTGAGAAAGTGAAAATCCACAACCATTTGTTAGGGGGCGGATTTGGGCGCAGGTTAGAGGTGGATTTCATTGCGCAAGCAGTTGAGATCGCAAAACAGGTGGATAGTCCAATCAAGGTAGTGTGGAGCCGTGAGGAAGACATTCAACATGATATGTACCGGCCTTATTACTATGATCGTATCTCTGCATCGCTTGATGAGCATGGCAAGCCTATCGCTTGGAGCCACCGAATCACTGGTTCTTCTATCATGGCGCGGTTCTTCCCCGCATATTTCAAGGATGGCATCGATCCTGATGCGATCGAAGGTGCGGTAAACCTGCCTTATTCAACGCCTAATGTTCTAGTTGAGTACATTCGCCATGAGCCGCCTTTTGTAACGGCTTTCTGGCGTGGTGTAGGCCCAACCAGAAATTGCTTTGTCACCGAAAGTTTTATGGATGAACTTTCTGTTGCAGCAAAAAAAGACCCCGTTGAATACAGGCGCGCATTGCTTAACGAATCACCACGTGCCAAGGCTGTACTTGAGCTTGCTGCAGAAAAAGCCGGTTGGGGCACTCCTTTACCTGCTGTAAAGGGCGCTAAGGTTGGGCGCGGCGTCTCGGTATTATTCGCTTTTGGTAGCTATATCGCACAGGTGGCTGAGGTCACGGTATCGGCAGATAACGAAGTCACCATCAATCGCGTTGTCTGTGCCGTTGATTGCGGCATTGTCGTCAACCCTGATACGGTACAGGCGCAGATGGAAGGCGGTATTATCTTTGGTGCAAGTGCAGCTTTATGGGGTGAAATCACGTTCAATAATGGCCGAGCCAATCAAAGTAACTTCCATAACTATCGTGTCGTGCGGATGAATGAAGCGCCCAAGGTGGAGGTGTATGTTGTGCCAAGTACTGAAAGCCCGGGCGGTTTGGGTGAGCCAGGAACATCAGCTTTAATGCCTGCTGTAGCCAATGCGGTATATGCAGCGACAGGAAAACGTATTCGTAAACTACCAATCGTAAGCACGTTGAAAACGATGATTTGATAGATAACTAGTTTGTCCTACAAGGAAATGTGTAAATATCCTACAACAAAATGTAAAAAAGAGTAATAATATGGTTACCAAGGTAATCTATTTATATTGGTTGTTTATATTTTTTAGGAGAATCACCATGAACTTTCCAAAGACAGACTATGTAAATGCTAAAAGATTATTAACTGGTGCACCAAACGGTTTTTCTACTTCTACTTATGCAAATGACAAAAGGCTACTGAAAGCTTCATTTGAAGGTTTAGAGAAATCCAGTATCAGTTATGAAAAAGCGGAGTCAATCCACTCATTTGATACCCAAAAAGCTAGCTAACAAAGCTGCTTAAATCTTTAAAGCGAAAAAGCCGAAACTCACCATGTTTCGGCTTTTTTCATTTGTAAACAAACAAATAATGCACAATATTAATCTTATATCGTAGGTATTTTAGGCAGCGACAGGATGGTAACCCGCATCACTAATCGCTTTCTTGATAACTTCCTGATTTTGACTGCTTGTTACCTTCACCAGCTTGCTCTGGGTATCTATATCTAGCGTAGCCGTTGGGTCTACCGCCTGAACGGACTGGGTAATGGCTTTTGCGCAATGCCCACATGTCATGTCATTCACTATAAAACTTAGCATCTTTAATCTCCTTTAGTTGTCTTAGTATAGTCTCAAGCTTCCCATGGTGGTAAGGTCAACATCTCGCTTTGCCTGAACTTGTAATGCTTAATATTGAAATACTGGATCTTGCTTAAGGGTGAATGGGCTATGGGAGTTGGTAAAAAGGATGATATGAATTCCGCTGTACTTAAAAACGCAACCGAGTTTGACTTTGCTATCGTTGGTATGACTTGCGCCTCGTGTGTGATGCGAGTTGAAAAAGCACTCTCAAAAGTACCAAATGTGAGTTCGGCAAGTGTCAATCTTGCTACTGAGCGAGCGCATGTTGTGCTATCAACCCCAACATCCAGTGAGTTACTACAAAAAGCAGTTGCCGATGCAGGGTATGAAGCAAGCTTAATCGAACCTGAGATGAGACAAGCTACGGTCGTTGCGGATACCCAAGGATGGAAGGTCATCGTAGCCGCAGCTTTAACTGCGCCGCTATTTTTGCCCATGCTGTTTGGTATGGTATTCAATTCACATTGGGCTTTATCCGGCGAATGGCAACTGTTATTGGCCACGCCCGTACAATTTTGGCTTGGCGCACGCTTCTACAAGGCGGGGTGGAAAGCCGCGATCAACCTTTCAGGCAATATGGATCTGCTTGTATCGATCGGCACCTCAGCGGCCTTTGGTCTCTCGGTATATTTGTTGACGCAACATAGCCATCACCTCTACTTTGAAGCATCGGCCGCAGTTATTACCTTGGTGTTGCTGGGTAAGTGGCTTGAGCGTCGTGCTAAAACTCAAACCACAGAGGCTATTCGTGCGCTGCAATCTTTAAGGCCAGAGACTGCAATTATTCGTAAAAATGGTGTGGACAACGAAGTGCAGATCGCTAACGTAAATATGGGGGATATTGTCGTTATTCGGCCCGGCGAGCGCATACCCGTAGATGGCATCATCAAAGAAGGGCAAAGCTATATTGATGAATCGCTACTCACTGGTGAGAGTGATCCTGTAAAAAAAACCGTAGGCGGCAAGGTGATCGGTGGCGCCATCAATCAAGATGGCTTGCTGCTGGTTGAAACAACCGCCATCGGTGTTGAAACAACCCTATCACGCATCGTTAGGCTCGTAGAGCAGGCACAGATCAGCAAGCCTGAGATACAACGCCTAGTAGACAAGATAAGTGCGGTATTTGTGCCGGTTGTGCTTGCGATAGCATTGATTACATTCATTACGTGGGTCGTTATCAATGGTGATTGGGGGCAAGCCATTATTAACGCAGTCTCCGTATTAGTAATCGCTTGCCCATGTGCATTAGGCTTGGCAACGCCTACCGCAATCATGGCAGGCACTGGCGTTGCTGCAAGGCACGGCATATTGATCAAGAATGCCGATGTGCTTGAGCTGGCGCACCGCATTCATTATGTTGCTTTTGATAAGACAGGCACACTTACAGAGGGCAAGCCGCTGGTGACTGATATCAAAACGAATGGCATGTCAGATGCGGAGCTAGTTAGCCTAGTGGCATCTGTTGAGCAGGGGAGTGCACATCCTCTGGCTGCAGCTGTTATGCAGTATATAAAAACACATGAAATCACTTATACAACGGCTAGCGATGTAAGCGCTGTAGCAGGAAATGGGGTGCGTGCCATGCTTGATGACCGCATCCTGTATTTTGGCAATGGTCGCTGGATGCAAACACTGGGATTATCGCTTGATAGCCTAGAACACAATGCCAAAACGCTTCAGCAGGCAGGGAGAACAGTTTCCTGGCTTGCAGAAGAGGTGGGGGGTTCCAAAAAGCTATTAGGCCTACTTGCATTTGGGGATGCACTAAAACCTAGTGCAATAACGGCGGTTAGTCGCTTGCATGCGCTCGGCATTAAAGTGGTATTGATTACAGGTGATAATCCAAATAGTGCGGAGCGCGTAAAGACCAGTTTGGGAATTGATCAGGTATTCGCTGAGCAAACGCCTGAGAATAAAGCCCAGACTATTGCCACCCTGAAAAGTGGTGGCCAGTTGGTCGCCATGGTAGGTGATGGCATCAATGATGCACCAGCCTTAGCCTCTGCCGATGTTAGTTTCGCTATGTCATCTGGTACTGATGTCGCCATGCATACGGCTGCTGCGACACTTATGCGCTCAGATCCATCTCTTGTTGCTGACGCAATCGATATTTCACGCAGAACCTACAACAAGATTCAGCAGAATCTATTTTGGGCATTTCTTTATAATCTAATTGGCATTCCCTTAGCAGCAATGGGTTTGTTAAGCCCAGTGATTGCGGGCGCTGCTATGGCATTAAGCTCTGTCAGTGTCGTGACTAATGCACTGATGCTACGGCGTTGGAAGCCTTATCAATCCGTAGCATCAAAACCTACGGAAAAAGCATGATGGCAAGTTTACCAAATCTCATGATCGAGATAGTTAGCCAATACGGCTCAAAGTGAGATGCGTTTAGCTCCACGGCGTTTTTCTGGGGCGTAGATTCCATCATCTGCCGTATTGATTTTTATGCGCTGAACCCCTTGTTGATCAGCGAGTGGGGAATTCAGTTCCTGCAGAATTTTCAACGCTGTGGGGTTAATCTCAGTGGCTGGAGGTTCTGGATGTGCAGGTTCTTTATTGCATCCACCAAGAAATATACTCAATAGAACGATCACCATCACTAGTTTTATCATTTTTAGCCACCGTATCCCTTATGCCAATAAATATTAATCGGCTTGTTTTAAATGAACCGCTTGATAGGCATCATATAAAAACCATGGCTATATACAGAGAGATAGAGGGCTGATTATCGTGTAAGAATTATCTGGCATTTCACATACAAACCCAGTGCCAATAAGGCTTTCTATTTTTTTGATAACACTTGGCTAAATCAGGATATGAACTTTACTGACTAATTGCTAATCGTAAAGTTAAAGCAATCAATAGGAGAGGGTAATGAGATTTTTATTAGCTATATTAGTGCCATGGTTCGCGTTCTACACAATGGGGAAAACAATCCCGTCAGTCATTACTTTGATACTTCAGCTCACATTAATAGGCTGGATTCCCGCAGCGATCTGGGCTCTGTATGCAGTAAGTAACAAAAGTGATGAAAGAATACACAAGAAAATATCCAAGCAAAACAATGAACCTGCTTGAATAGCCTAAATTGAAGAGGCTTTATGCCGCCTCTTGATACTATTTGTGCTTCAGGAAGCATTGCGGGCTGCCAGTCAGTGGTGCTTTATGCCAGCTCAAGAAAATGGTCATGCTGTGCGAAAACTCATGAAAATCCCCTTGTCATTTACGCTTGAGGATTCGCCGCCATCAAATAAGTTTTCTTATAACGAAGCCGAGACTACTAGGGTGTTGAAAGATGTCAAGGAAGCTCAAGCTAAGCTATATTCAAAAAATGTAGCTATTGAGAAACAGATTGTAGATTTGGACGTGCCTCAGATATATGCTGCTTCAAGTCTTGCGACAAAAATGGGACGTAACGCATCCAAGAAAAAATTAGAGTCCTTACGTGCCTTGTCAAAGCAGGCAAACGATGCCACAAACGACTACCTCAATGAGCTTATTCTTAAGAGTAAATCGTCCTCTGACATTTCTATTGAAGAAAAAGAAAGATTTGAAGCAGCTCTCAAAGAGCTCAGCAAACCATTGTTTAAGTTATTGTTCGACTCCTATGTTAATCAGGTCAATATAATTAACTCATCCATTTCATTGATTTCATTTTGCGAAAAGAACTCTAGCAAAATGAAGGTAGTTGATTTGGAGTTAGCAATTCTGGATGAAGATGTCCAAGAAGGTTTCGAAGAGATATTCCAACAAATTGTAGATCTCACTGATAAACAAGAGGAACTTGAAAAAGCTATTACAGAGTTTTCTACAAATTTCCAAAATATAGGCAATGCAGAATTTGATACAGACTCATCTCCTGCTGATCTAAGGCAGGCTTGGAATGAGATTAAGGAAATGAGCAAACAAGCGGATGAGCAATCCAAGTTAATTAATGAAGCCTCTCATTAAGATTGCCGAGTGAGTAAGTTTAATAATCCCATGAGAATAGACCCAGCCGTGTGACGCATCCCGTGCGCAGGTGCAGCAATATATTGGTTAATTTATACTTCAGAGTCAGTATCCCTGAAGTCTGATCCTATTTGCAGTTTCCCTAAATATATCTTTCAGTATGAGATGAACGGCTGCCCTAGTTAAAGGGCGATGTGCTTTTCCAATAGGTAACCACGTCTTGAATACATGACAATCCCTAATGGTGCACTATTGCCCCAAACATGTGCCCATTCTAATAAAAAAACATTCAATTGTTTTTCTTTAAGTATATTAATTCATTTAATATCAATCCGTTAATTCACGATTATATTATTTGGCATATTCGTTGCTTTATTGAACTTAGAATCGTTGTAACTTCATAAAGTCTAACCTCTGATGAAGTGTTAGCAGAAATTAAAAGGGTAATCACTTAAGACAGCAAAGTGGCTGCATTGAGTGAGTCTTACATCAGTCCAAAGGCGGATTTAGATGTAAGAAAATAAATATTGGGTAATTAAGACCCAGCGGACAAAGGCGTCCTTGCACATGGAATCAAATCCATGCGCAGGACGCCTTTTTTATTTATTTTTTTCATATGTAGTTAACGTTAGTCAGGAGCTATAAATGAGTATTGATGACAAGAAACCAAACGAAAATGTCGATAGTGGTCGCCGTAACTTTTTCCGGTTTAGTGCTGGAGTAGCAAGTGCAGTAGGTGCTGCGACTTTGTTAGGCATCATGCCGGATAAACTGAATCCTCATGCATGGGCGGCAGGCACCGATACTCCCGAGATCACCGAAGTGAAGGTCGGTTTTATACCACTGACTGACTGTGCTCCCATCGTTGTAGCGGCTGAGATGGGTTTTGATAAGAAGTATGGGATCAAGATCATTCCTTCTAAAGAAGCTTCTTGGGCAGGTGTTCGGGATAAAGTAGTCAATGGTGAGCTTCATGCGGCCCATATCCTTTATGGTTTAGTGTATGGCGTGCAGTTGGGCATTGGCGGTCAACAAAAAGACATGGCTGTCTTGATGGGGCTTAATAACAATGGCCAAGGTATCACGCTTGCAAATCAATTGAAGGATAAAGGTGTTACAGGTGGCGCCACACTCAAGCGCCTTTTAGATAACGAGAATCGAGATTACACCTTTGCGCAGACGTTCCCGACAGGAACGCATGCAATGTGGCTTTATTACTGGCTTGCCAGTTACGGTATCAATCCGCTTAAAGATGTAAAAACGATCGTTGTTCCACCACCGCAAATGGTTGCCAATATGCGTATCGGCAACATGGATGGATACTGTGTAGGTGAGCCTTGGAATGCTCGCGCTATCTACGATAAGGTGGGTTTTACTGCAGCTACTACACAAGATATCTGGGTAGATCATCCTGAAAAAGTCTTAGGCACGACGGCTGACTTTATTGCTAAAAACCCTAATACAGCATTAGCTCTAACAAAGGCAATCCTTGAGGCATGTCGATACATCGATGCGGCAGCTAATCGCCCCGTAGTCGCAAAACTAATTGCCGGAAAAGCGTACGTCAATGCTCCTGAAGAAGTTATCGAAGGTCGTTTCTTAGGCCATTACGACAATGGTCTCGGTAAAAAATGGGAAGATCCTAACTACATGAAGTTCTTCAATGATGGGAAAGTCAATTTCCCATATCTGTCGGATGGTATGTGGTTCCTTACACAGCATAAACGCTGGGGACTGCTTAAGTCTGACCCTGATTACCTTGCTGTTGCGAAGAAGGTCAATCGTATCGATATCTATACGGAGGCCGCCAAGTCTCTAGGTATTAGTGTGCCTACCGATCCTATGAGATCTAGCAAACTGATCGACGGCACAGTATGGGATGGAAAAGACCCTAAGGCTTATGCCGCTGCATTCAAGATCAAGGCTTGATCAGAGTCCTAGACCTTTACTAAGGAAACGAGAATGAGCGCTACAACGGCAATCAATGAAAGTATCAACGCGATGACAAAACAAACCAGCAAAGCAGGCGGTATCGGCGCGAAAGCCACGCAGATATCACGAGATTTCTTTCAATGGCTCTTACCACCCTTGTTTGGGATGATGATGCTGATCTCGGTTTGGATCGTTATCTCATATCAGTCACCAAATCTTCCAGGGCCTTTACCCACTTGGCACTCTGCGGTTGAGCTCTTCAGTGATCCTTTTTACAGAAATAGCCTGAACGACCAAGGGATAGGTTGGAACATATTGGCTTCACTTGAGCGAGTGGGCTTGGGTTTCAGTTTGGCTGCATTAGTAGGTATTCCCCTAGGATTTATCATCGGACGATTCCAATTCATGTCTCGCATGGCCGCTCCAATCATTGGCATTCTTCGTCCAGTCTCTCCTTTAGCTTGGCTGCCTATCGGATTGCTTGTATTCAAGGCGGCTAATCCAGCTGCGATATGGGTGATCTTCATATCGGCTATCTGGCCAATGATCATCAATACAGCAGTCGGCGTGAGCAAGGTTCCACAGGACTACATGAATGTCGCACGTGTGTTGAATCTATCCGAATGGAAGATCGTTACCAAGATCCTATTTCCTTTCGTTCTCCCTTACATGATGACAGGCGTCAGGCTCTCTATCGGTGTGGCTTGGTTAGTTATCGTTGCCGCAGAAATGTTAACAGGCGGGGTAGGTATCGGTTTCTGGGTCTGGGATGAATGGAACAATCTGAATGTTGAGCACATCATCATCGCAATCTTTGTCGTGGGTATCGTAGGCCTAGCGCTTGAACTGGTACTGACATCGATTGCTAAAAAATTCAGCTACGAATAAGGAAATCTAATCATGACAAAGATAGCACAAGAAAAGTATGTCCAGCTTGAGAACGTGAATATGTCATTCACGACTAAGAAGGGTACATTTGACGCTCTGAAGGATATCAATCTAAATATTCGAGAAGGTGAGTTCATCTCCATCATCGGGCACTCAGGTTGCGGCAAATCTACAGTGCTTAACCTGATTGCCGGACTGCTTAATCCTACTCAAGGCAATCTATTCTGCGCCGGTCGTGAAATAGGTGGGCCAGGGCCTGAGCGTGCGGTCGTCTTTCAGAACCATTCACTTTTACCGTGGCTGACATGTTTTGAGAATGTGTACTTGGCTGTGGAACGCGTTTTTGGGGCAACGGAGCAAAAAGATGTGTTGCGTGAAAAAACAAAAGCCGTCATTGATCTTGTTGGGTTATCTCACGCATCGGATAAACGTCCAAATGAGATATCAGGTGGGATGAAACAACGTGTGGGTATTGCTAGAGCTCTTGCCATGGAGCCGAAGGTATTACTACTTGATGAGCCATTCGGCGCATTGGATGCACTCACTCGTGCTCACCTACAGGATGAGCTAATGAGCATTATGGATAAGTCTGGGTGTACTGCGGTGATGGTCACACACGACGTGGACGAGGCGGTACTACTCTCCGATCGTATCGTGATGATGACGAATGGTCCCTCAGCGACCATCGGCGAGATATTAGAGGTTGAACTTGATCGACCACGTAAGAGGCTAGCCTTAGCTGAGGACGGTCATTATAACCACTTAAGAAGTAAAGTCTTGAAATTCCTGTATGAAAGACACGCTAAGAAAGCCGCGTGATAAGGATGGCCCGTCGGTCAGGACGGGCCGGTATTGCAGTGCTACCCCAATCTATAAAAAAGGAGCAACAAATGAAAGTTAAATCTAGTTCCAGCTTGCGTCAAGTCTATTTAGGTTTACTCCTCTGTGCTGTCATGACATCCAACATTGCCAATGCAGAAGAAGTATTACCTGAATATACATTTATTGATGCTATCAAGACTGGAAAGAATCTAACGAGCTTCCGCTTACGTTATGAGAACGTAGATCAGGATAACCGGGCAGAAACGGGGGAGGCAATGACACTTAGAAGCTTGGTAGGTTGGCAGACCGCTCCTTACAAGAATCTGAGTATTGGCATCCAACTGATCAATGTCGCGAAACTGGTCGATGATTACGATGACCGTGCGATGAATAATCCTCAGCCTGGCATGGGTAACTATCCAGCAATCGTTGATCCTGACAATACTGATATTAATCAGCTCTATGTTGATTGGACGGGTATCAAGAACACCAAGTTCAGGGTTGGCCGCCAATCAGTAAAGCTTGATAACGTGCGCTTTATTGGAAACGTGGAGTTCCGTCAGGTGATGCAGGTTTTTGATGGCATCGCTATTGAGAATAAGACGATCAAGGATACAGAAGTTTATCTTGCTCACTTTGAGCGAGTAAAACAGATCACCGAAACTATGCGCAATGGCAATCTTGACATAGCAAACATCAAGTATCGAATATCGCCAAGTGAATCAATCATTGGTTATGGGTATTTCGATAACTTTAATGACTTAGGCTTCAATGCAAATAACGCCCTTGGCCTTGGCGCTGATTCATCAAATAAGACCCTAGGGTTAAGGCTGGATGGAACGCACAAAGTTAACGACGATTGGAAAGTCCTTTATACCGCTGAATATGCGAAACAAACGGATTATTCAGGCGGTGATAGCCGTATAGATGCCCATTATGCCCGACTTGGTGGCGGTGCTATGTATGGCACGTGGTATGTGCGTTTCGATCATGAGTTGTTATCTAGTAACGACGGCCAGTATGCCTTCCAGACGCCATTTGGAACGAATCATCTCTTTCAGGGGTGGGCTGATTTATTTCTTGTTACCCCACGCTTTGGTATCAAAGACGACTATGTCAGTTTTGGAGGCAAGCCAATCGATCCGATTCTTCTACAGGCTGAATATCATGTCTTCACGGCACAGGAGGATTTCGGCAAGTTTGGTGGTGGGTTTGGCGATAAATACGGCAAAGAACTTGATCTCGGTGTGAGCTATATCTTCAGCAACAAATTGCTGTTCAAAGCTGAATACGCCAATTTCAAGGAAGACGAACGCATTGGGCTAGCTACAGCACGTAAACCAGACACTGAAAAAGTTTGGTTAACCGCAATGTATACATTCTAAACATTCTCAGCCTGCGGAATCGTAGGCATGAATCCATGTGGCCCTGGTGATTGGGACTGCATGGATATCAGATGGGATATCAAAGTTACAACGAGATGGTGGTGAAAATGGTTGGCAAAGTCTATTTGATCGGTGCAGGTCCAGGTGATCCGGAATTATTGACGCTTAAAGCATTAAGAATTCTTCAATCAGCGGATGTCGTGTTGCTGGACGAGCTTGTCAATCGTGACATATTGCAACATGCCCAGCAAGCCCGTGTCGTTGATGTTGGTAAACGCGGTGGTTGCAAATCTACGCCGCAACGCTTTATCAATCGCATGATGATAGCCTTGGCTGAGCAAGGCCTGACGATAGCCCGGCTGAAAGGTGGTGATCCGTTTTTATTCGGGCGAGGAGGAGAGGAAATGGTTTCACTCCGGTCCGCAGGTATCGAAGTAGAGGTGATTCCAGGCATCACGAGTGGCATATCGGTGCCCGCATGTATTGGTATCCCAGTTACACATAGAGAATTCACGCATGGTGTTAGTTTTGTCACCGGCCACATGCAAGAGGGCGTGCCTACAACCGATGGCCAGAACTGGAAGGCTCTTGTGGAAAGCGGAACGACACTGGTGATCTATATGGGGGTTAGAAACCTACCCACCATCACTAGGGAGTTACTAAAGGCCGGAATGTCTCCTGATATGCCTGCCGCGGCTATTCAGAATGGCAGCCTGCCTGAGCAACAGCATGTGACAACCACGCTCTCCATGCTGCCTATGGCCGTTCGCCAAGCCAAGTTGGGTAGTCCGGCAATTATTGTTGTTGGGGATGTAGTTCGGTTGGCGACGAGTCTTGAGCTTTCGAAATCCATCTCGATCGCAGCATAAGAAGAGCATAGAAATTGGAGAACATGATGGAAAAAATGAAGCTAGTAGTGGTGGGAAACGGAATGGCAGGCATGCGTACTGTTGAGGAGTTATTAAAAATCTCACCTGACCTTTATGACATCACAGTATTTGGCGACGAGCCGCATCCCAATTACAACCGCATCATGTTATCGCCGGTACTGGCTGGCGAACAAACGATAGATGACATCATCTTGAATAGTAGGGAATGGTATGCAGAGAATAATATCACGCTGCATACAGGCAAGAAGATCCACAAGATTGATCGAAGGTTAAGGATGGCTTTTGCAGAGGACGGGACATTTGCATTATATGACCGGATGTTGATAGCAACTGGATCCACCCCCTTCATGCTGCCTATCCCTGGAAAAGATTTGAAAGGTGTGATTGGTTTCCGAGATATCAAAGATGTCGATGCAATGATTGCTACTGCAGGAACGCATAAACATGCTGTGGTTATCGGAGGAGGGCTCTTAGGGCTGGAAGCTGCAAATGGCTTAAAGATTCAAGGTATGGATGTCACAGTGATCCACAAGAATGAGTGGCTACTTGAACGTCAGCTAGACAAGACTGCCGGCCTCATGTTGCAAAGGTCACTGGAGGCTAAGGGACTATCTTTCAAATTGAATATGGATACCAAGCAGCTGATTGGTGAGAATGGGCATGTTAAGGCCATTCAGTTCGAGGATGGCAGTGAGTTGGCTGCTGACCTGGTCGTTATGGCAGTCGGTATCCGTCCTAACTATGCTCTGGCGGAATCAGCGGGTATCCATTGCGATCGAGGGATCGTAGTGAATGACACCATGCAAACGTTTGATCCAAGAGTCTATTCTGTCGGAGAGTGTGTGGCACATCGAGGTATATCGTATGGGTTAGTCGCACCCTTGTTCGAAATGGCGAAGGTCTGCGCGAATCATTTGGCAAATTTTGGTATCGGACAATACAAGGGATCCGTCACATCAACCAAACTAAAAGTGACAGGTATAGATTTATTCTCAGCAGGCGATTTCACTGGCAACGAAGATACTGAAGAGATTGTTTTACACGATGCGGTTGGCGGTATTTACAAAAAGATCGTCATCAAAGATGACAAAATCATCGGCAGCGTGCTCTATGGTGATACTACAGATGGTAGTTGGTACTTCCAGTTATTACGTGACGGAAAGCCCATCCACGAGATACGTGACAACCTGATGTTCGGGCAAGATAGTCTTGGAAATACTGGTCATGAAGGGCAGGACAAAGTATCGGCGATGACTGACGAGATGGAAGTCTGTGGTTGTAATGGTGTGTGCAAGGGAACCATCGTCAAGGCCATTCAAGAAAAAGGCTTATTCTCAATAGATGATGTCAAAAAGCAAACCAAAGCTGGGTCAAGTTGTGGGTCATGTGTAGGCTTAGTTGAACAGATATTGGTTTCTACACTAGGCGGAGGCTATGCACCACCTTCCTCGGCAAAAACCATCTGTGGTTGCTCCGATAAAGGTCATGAAGAAATTAGACAGCAGATACGTGATAACAAGTATCTGAATATCCCTGATGCTATCAAAGGCATGGCGTGGCGTACTCCAAATGGCTGTGCAACATGTCGTCCTGCTCTTAATTATTACTTGATATCAACTTGGCCACATGAAGCCGTTGATGATCCTCAATCACGCTTCATCAACGAGCGTGTTCACGCCAACATACAAAAGGACGGTACATATTCAGTCATACCTCGGATGTATGGCGGTGTAACCACGCCAAGTCAACTTCGTAAAATCGCCGATGTCGCGGATAAATATGCGGTACCTATGGTGAAAGTGACTGGCGGGCAACGTATCGATCTGCTTGGAGTAAAGAAAGAGGATCTTGTCGACATGTGGGCCGATCTGGATATGCCTTCCGGGTACGCGTATTCGAAAGGCATACGTACGGTAAAGACTTGTGTTGGATCCGAGTTTTGTCGATTTGGTACCCAGAACTCAACGCAAATGGGGATAGATATCGAAAAAGCTTTCGACCATATGTGGGCACCTCACAAGGTCAAGTTCGCTGTCTCTGGTTGTCCACGCAACTGTGCCGAATCAGGCATCAAGGATGTTGGAATCATTGGTGTTGATTCAGGCTGGGAAATGTATGTTGGCGGTAATGGAGGGATAAAAACAGAAGTTGCTCAGTTCCTTTGCAAGGTGAAGACCAGTGATGAAGTATTGGAATATTCCGGTGCATTCATCCAGATATACCGTGAAGAAGCCAGATACCTAGATCGAACAGTCCATTGGATCGAGAGAGTCGGGTTGGAGTATGTAAAGAGAAGGGTAATAGAGGATGCAGAAGGCAGAAAAGCCGCTTATGAGAGACTTCTTTATGCGCTACAAGGTGCTGTTGAACCATGGTCTGAAAGAGTGAAGAAGCGCAATGAACATAAAGAGTTTGAAGACATTACTATTTAAATCAGAGATAGATTCTGGAGCGACTATGAGTCAATGGACAAAAATAACCACCCTGAGCGAAATACCAAAATTAGGCTCACGTGTTGTACGGAGCGCCAAAGGCGATATAGCCGTATTCCGTACCGATGATGATCGTGTATTCGCGCTGCATGATAGTTGCCCACACAAAAAAGGGCCATTGTCACAAGGTATCGTCTATGGCGATAAAGTCGCTTGTCCATTGCACTCATGGCAGATCAGCTTAGTTGACGGCCATGCGCAGGATCCAGATGAGGGGCAGACCGCCTGCTTCTCCGTCAAGGTTGAAGATGGCATGGTGTATCTGGAACTATAGTGAGACCTAATGTCATTCCGATAAAACCAGTCGAGTTTCTTATGAATGAGACAAAGTCCACCTGCTGTTATTGTGGTGTGGGATGTGGCGTCATCATACAGACTGCAAACAACAAGATCGTAGGTGTCCGAGGGGACCCTGACCATCCAGCTAATTTTGGGCGGCTTTGTACAAAAGGTTCGACCTTACATCAGACGACGAATCCGGAAGTGCGTGTCTTGGTTCCTGAACTACGATTGAATCGTGATGAGCCAAGGCAGCCTGCAAGTTGGGATGAGTCACTTGATCATGTGGCAGAGCGATTCGCCGCTATTATCAATGAGCATGGACCAGATTCGGTTGCTTTCTATATTTCAGGTCAATTGTTAACCGAGGACTACTACGTATTTAATAAGCTGGCAAAAGGACTCATTGGTACCAACAATGTCGATACAAACTCTCGTTTATGTATGTCATCGGCGGTTTTAGGATACAAAACGACATTGGGTATGGATGCACCACCTGCATGTTATGAGGATATCGATCATACGAATTGCCTATTCATTGCAGGTTCGAATACAGCATTTGCCCACCCCATCATATTTAGACGTATTGAGGATGCTAAGGGAAAAAATCCTGACCTTAAGATCATTGTGGTAGATCCAAGGAGAACAGATACCGCTAAGACAGCAGATCTTCACCTAGCGATACTTCCAGGTACCGATGTGGCTTTATTTAATGGAATGCTGCATATCATGCTATGGGAGGGGCTGCTTGATATGCAATTTATCCAAGAGCACACAGAAGGATTTGAAGCGCTAAAAGATACCGTTCGTGAATACACGCCTAAAATGGTCGCAGATATCTGTGGAGTAAAAGAGTCCGATATCATTACTGCGGCTAAATGGTTTGGTGCGGGCCCTTCGTTATCGATGTATTGCATGGGTTTGAATCAATCCATACATGGCACAGATAAGAATGCGGCTTTGATCAATATGCATCTGGCAACAGGGCAGATAGGCAAGCCCGGTGCCGGACCATTCTCATTGACCGGTCAACCTAACGCGATGGGTGGCCGAGAGGTTGGGGGAATGGCCACTTTGCTTTCTGCACATAGAGAACTATCTAATGAAGAGGATAGGGCAGAAGTAGCAAGGTTATGGAATGTAGATAGCGTTCCAGAAAAACCAGGTAAGACTGCGATTGAGATGTTCGATGGATTAAATGACGGCAGCATAAAAGCCATCTGGATCGCCTGTACAAACCCAGCCCATTCGATGCCAGACTTGAATAAAGTAATCGAATCATTATCTAAAGCAGAGCTTGTTGTGCTGCAAGATGCTTTCAACAATACAGATACCAATAAATTTGCTGATGTTCTTCTACCTGCCACGACATGGGGGGAAAAGGAGGGCACCGTGACTAATTCGGAAAGACGAATCACCCATATTCGTCCCGCAGTCAAAAGCCCTGGTGAAGCAAGGTCAGATTGGCAGATCATGGTAGATTTTGCTCAACGACTTGAGAGTAGATTAAATGGTGGTTCAAAAGCTGATCTCTTCCCATATTTGAATGCTGAAGATGTTTTCAACGAGCATAAGCTATCAACAAAAGGGCGTGATCTTGATATCACTGGGCTCAGTTACGAATTGCTCGATACTAAAGGCCCGCAACAATGGCCATTCAGATTGGGCACTACAACAGAAACACCAAGGCTTTATACAGATGGTATTTTTCCTACAGAGAATGGAAAAGCCAGATTCTCTAATACGATATACAAAGGCACCTCCGACAAAACAGATGCAAGACATCCTTTGCACCTGATTACCGGTAGATTGAGAGATCAATGGCATGGTATGAGCCGTACAGGAACCAGTGCTCAGCTCTTCAATCATGTCGAGGAACCTGTGATCTCGATGAATCCTGATGACATGCATCGCCGATCTATAAAGCAAGGTGATCTGGTAAAAGTCGCTAATAAAAGAGGAAGCATGATCTTGAGAGTTCAGGCCTCCGATGAAGTTATGCCTGCTCAAACATTCATCCCGATGCATTGGGGAAGTCAATTTATGAGCGGCCTAGGATGCAACGCATTGATGCCTTCTGCCTTTGATAAGAATTCCAAACAACCAGAGTTAAAACACACGGCAGTGAAAGTCGAAAAAGTAGATCTGCCATGGCAAATGACAGTCATGAGACGTTGCCATGACCTTTCATTGATTGCCTCTATCCGAACAGTGTTAAAGAGTTTCGATTTTGCCAGCTGTGGATTATTCGGCAGAGATGCGGGAATGTTGATGTTTAGAGCAGCCCATAAGGAAAGTCCATCGGCAGAGCTGATTTCAAAATTGGATGAAATAATTGGTATGACAGAAGATATTCCAATGCTGAATTATCAGGATAGGAAGCGCGGAATCAGTAAACGGATATTGTTGGAGGGGCAGGATGTTATTGGCGTTAGGTTGATAGGGGAGACATTGGCAGCGGACTGGCTCAAGGATGTCATGACCAATGGGCAACTAACTAATGAATTACGCAGGTGGGCCTTGGCACCATTAAGCTCTCCGCCCATGGGCCAAAATAGTCGAGGGAAAGTGATCTGTAACTGCCTTGATGTTGCCGAGAATGAGATCATCGATACGATAAGGCTAGGCGCCGATTTTCAAACTCTCCAGAGCAAGCTGAAATGTGGAACGCAATGTGGCTCATGCGTTCCAGAGCTCAAACAGTTGGTAAAGAGGCATCAGAGATTTGAAGCCATAGATGCATAATTTTGCACCAAACCTGAGCTTTACTCCTTAAAGAAAGCTCGATGAACCTTGTTATTTGAAATAATTGATGGGGCGCCATCCCATTGATAGCGAGGTAAGTAATATATAAAACAAGAGGCTCATACTTGGCTCGATATTTGCGTTTTTCATTCTATTGCAATAAACAAAGCCCTTATGAATCCATCTGCTGAAAATATTGTTCTTCTTGCTAAGCAGCATCAGATCGAAGAGCTGGAACGTTTGGTGTCCACTGGGGATTTTGTGGAAGTCGTAGGCAATCTTATCCATAGTCTTCAAGCAGAACGAGGCGCAAGTAGCTTATACATTGCTTCCTCTGGTAAGCGTTTTAGTAATGCACGAAAAGACATAATCCAAGAATCGACTTTGCTTGAAGAGAGATTGCGTGAGTTATTCGCTGTACTGCTTAAGAATGCCACTTATGCTAATGCGAAAATGCTTTCACTTATGGCTTGGGTTCTACTTGGACTAGATGATATTGGCCTCTTACGCCAAAAAATCAATGGACTTAAGCTCGCTGCCACAGAAGCAATCACAGCATACAGTCGTTTAATAGCGGGCTTGATCTCTTTGATCTTCGAAGTCGCTGATACCGCGATAGATCCTCGAATCTCAGTTCAATTGGTTGCGTTATTCAATCTAGTTCAAGGAAAGGAATTAGCGGGCCAAGAGCGTGCTCTAGGCTCGTATTCATTTGGATCTGGCGTGATCGGGAAAGAGCATCAACAAAGAGTTATTCATCTGATAGATTCGCAAGATAGACATTTTGATATTTTCTGCGAGCTTGCTGATAAGCGCTTGTTAACCAAATGGCGTCCAATTCAAGACTCGCCAGCAGTAGCTCAACTAGAGCGCTTACGTCGTTTGTTAACAAGCAAAAATGCATTACAAAGCCTAGACAGTAACTTGAGCGAGGGTTGGTTCGAAAGCAGTAGTACTCGTTTAACTGATATCTGGGAATTGCAGTGCGCCCTAGTTGATCTCATTCAGGAGACTTCAGCTCATCTTATATCTGAAGCAAAAGCTGATTTGCAGGATGTAGAGGGTCTGCTTAAACATCTGCGCGAGAACCCTCCAGCAAGAGCTGACATGAGTGATAGATTCTTTGATCCCTCCATCCCGGTTGAACTTGCCTTAGGATTTGTGGCACCAGTAGGCAATGAACATAACTCAGGAAAGACAATTATTGATCTCTTGCAGACTCAGTCTCGAAAGCTAGTCGATATGGAAATGGAGCTAGTTGCAGCCAAGAAATCTCTCGCTGAAAGAAAAACTATAGAACGGGCAAAAGGACTCTTAATGACTCGGTTCAACATTTCTGAAGATGATGCCTATAAAAAAATGCGCTCTACAGCAATGGAAAAAAAACTCAGGTTAGCAGATGTTGCAGGGACAATAATCGCTTTAGCTGATTAGAGTGCTGTCATTAGACTGTTCAGATTATATTTAACATAATATACATTATGCGAAATTAAAGAGTGAGCAACGCCACTGAACACTGCAGCTATATTGGAGCTTATGGTTATTGTTGATCTACTTAAAAAAAAATAGACCAGACGTAAATAAATATGAGCGATTATTTCAGTGCTGCCTATACCTCAGCATCAACTAGTCTAAAATTTTCAGCCCATAAAATAGATTGAACCTGCATTTCGTTTTAATTGTCATTTATAAGGTGGCGATAATTCAGCTATGACTCGAGAAAGGAATTACTTTATGAAAGTCGATATTTACAAAAGTGCATCAAGTAATCACAAGTTTATTTCTGTAGTGGCTGGGTCGGATATTTCACATGTTGAAGTACAAGACCCCGATTTCGCGAAATTGATTCGTAAAAGCTCTGGTGTAGAGTTGGATGAGAGCCCAGCATCGCTGATAACATCAGATATTAAGAAGCAAGGTTATCATTTACATCTAGCTCGATACCCTATTTGTTAATTTTGATTGTTAGCGTTCACCATGAAAAAGCCCCATATTCGGGGCTTTTTATTTGCTGTTTTTAAAAGTGATTACTGGCGCTTCTTTATCTTTAGCTTGGCATCTATGTCACTGATGACTTGCGATGCCCATTCTTTGCCGCCTAAGCCAAATGCAAGTGCTAGGGCTAAGAATATTGCGCCAAATACAATCACAAATAATGCTGTAAGTAGCTGGGTGCCGATATCTAGCTGTTCAAGTGCTACGAATAAGGTGAATATTTGAATGCCGTATTCAACCGATGTGCTGATAGAGAGCGCGCCATCAAACTTGATGCTGTGGAGCCAAGCAAATACTAAGCGGTTGATAAAACGTGCCAGCAATGTACCGAATATCAGTACCAAAATAGCTACAATAATCTTTGGTAGATAATTCGCTAGGTGATTGAGCATCTCAGCGACTTCTGTCAGGCCAAGCATATTGGCGCCTGTCGTTACGAATAATAATATCACTAGCCAGTAGATGACTTGGCCGATCACACCGCTTAGGGTGAGGTCTAACTCACTGTGCTGCAAAAATTCTTCAAGACCGGATCTTGCAGCAAACTTATCAAAGTGCGTTAGCTCAAGCACCCTTTTAACCCCTAGGCAGGCGATTTTGGCGCATATCCAGCCAAAGAAAAGAATGACAATTACAGCGAGTAATTTGGGGAAAAAAGTGGCGACTTGTGTCCAGAATTGATTGAGCGATGAAAGAAAGATGTCTATTTGGTACTGCATTTTGCACTCCTCTTTGATTTTGCGAGATCAGGCTCGATCTTCGGCTAGTTTTGCCACAGCGCGAAGGGATTAACGAGACGCTGTATGATTATTGGCATTTATTCTCTACCAAATGAGCCTGTCTCGCAATAAAGTTGAGGCAATAATTTAATAAATAACATTAATTTAATTAAATAATTAATTGTTTAATAACTATTTATTTATATTTTTCTTAATTAAATAATCCAGACTTATTTTGCCTGCGCCGCTAAAAATTAGCGGCAAAAACATGACAATAAAGATCACGGGTAATTTGTAGTTGCCAAACCCATCCCCATCAATATCTTCAATGCGGTAGCCTTGCAATAGCTGGCCCAAGGTATTCCAATGTTCCGGCCAATGCACTGCGGATATCGCAACGATAGTCAGAATGATTAATGATATGGAGAAAAATCTGGTAGCTAAACCAAGAATAAGCGCCGCTGCGCCTACAAGTTCAAAGATAGTTGCGATATGCCAGCTGATATCGGGCGGTAACAGATTAAATGGGAAAGGAAAGCTGACATCAGCGAACCAATTGGCACCTGTGAGCTTCTCATAGCCTGATTCGCCAAATTCCCATGCTAATAACAGGCGTAAGAACAAAGGTGGAATATAGCGTGAGACCGCATCTAGCGTATCTGCGAGTTTAAAGTAATGACGGATAATAAATGACATGACAACCCCTTTTAATGTGTGATGTATGCCTTAGTCGTGTCTACCGCCCTCTCCTTACGCTTTCTTTAATATTTTCTTATAGTTGAAATAGATGCGTATGCCTAAAAGCATTGCCAGTACAGTCGCGTAGATGAATGGTTCGGTGATATCTTTTTTTACTAGCCACCAGAAATGCATAATCACAAGAATCGCGATTATATAGACAAGGCGATGCAGGGTTTTCCAACGCCCTTTCAAGCGCCGCATCATAAAGTTATTGGAAGTGAATGCCAATGGGATGGTCAGTACAAATGCGCTAAAGCCAACCAACACAAACGGGTGCTTGCCGATATCGTAAGCAATGTCCTCCCAAACGAACCAGAAATCTAGCCAGATATACGCCAGAAAGTGCAGGCAGACGTAGAAAAACATTAGCAGGCCAAACATGCCTCTCAGTTGAATTTGCCAAGTTAGGCCGGTGAGAAGACGTATAGGTGTCATAGATAAGGTGATCAGCAGCATGACCAATGCCCACGTGCCGGTTGAATGCTCGACGAACTGGATGGGATTTGCGCCTAGGCTATCTTGCCAGCCCAATATGAATAACCTGATTAAGGGAATCATTGCGATAGCAATAATGACACCCTTTAACCAGAATATCTGTTTCTTGCTTGGTGCTGGCAGCATCAATAGTTTTTTCGTAAGTCCATCCCTGTATATAGCTGCGCGACCTGCTCTGCATAGCCATTGAACATCTTGGTCTTGATCCTAGGTGAGAACAATCCCCCGCCTATCCTACGCTCAGATGATTGTGTCCAGCGCGGGTGATCTACTTCAGGATTCACATTCGCATAGAAGCCGTACTCGTTGGGTCCGGCTTTCATCCAGGTTGTCTGCGGCATCTTATCGGTGAACCTGATCTTGACGATAGCTTTGGCACCTTTGAAACCATATTTCCATGGTACGACAAGTCGCATCGGTGCGCCGTTCTGGTTGGGCAGCATTTCACCATATAGGCCGACGGCCATGATAGTGAGCGGATTCATCGCTTCATCCATACGCAGGCCTTCTGTATATGGCCAATCCAATATAGGTACGCGTACTCTAGGCATGCTTCTTTCATCAGCAAGCGAGATGAACTCGACATATTTTGCATTACCCGTTGGCTCGGCACATTTAATTAGGTCTGCCAAAGGAAACCCCACCCACGGAATGACCATAGACCAGCCCTCTACACAGCGCATACGGTAGATGCGCTCTTGCAGTGGTGCGATTTTGAAAATGTCTTCTATGGATATCTGCTTGGCTTTTTTAACCGCGCCCTCTATGGATACCGTCCACGGTGTCGGCTTGAATAACAGGGCTTCATGGGCAGGGTCGTTCTTGCCTGTGCCAAATTCATAATAATTATTGTAGGTAGTGACGTCTTCATAGGGTGTAAGTTTTTCATCAGCGCCATAAGATGATTTGCTGAAGCCCGCTATCTTTTGCCGTTGAACAGCGGCTTCTGCATTGATGCTGAATAAGCCACTTGCTGTTGCAGCCCCTGCAAGAAGACTCAGCCCTGCGGTTTTAATGAAGTCTCTACGGTTATGGAAAACATGAGGTGGTGTAATTTCTGAAGAGAGGGAATCAGATGCTCTGCGTGTAACGATGAGTGCCATGGTGTTCTACTCCGCTTATCAACTAAATAGTGAGGGTAACTAATCGTTAGTCGCTGCATTACGCTTTACCTTACATGGAACACAAGGCTTTGTTGTCTTTTTTATTGCAACCTCAGTCTACTGCTAGTTGGTCGATGACTTTACTGACCTGATCATTCAGCTCTTTCGCACCAATCTGATCACATATCTTTTGCGCATCGGCGAGTAGTGGTTGAACATCCGCTGTTTGCTTATTGGCTATTTTTGCTAAAGCTAGATAGTAATATGATCTTGCTTCCCAGTATGCACCGCCCTGCTCTTTGCTAAGCTTGATGACTTTCTGGATATATTTTTCAGCATTAGGATAATCATTTGCAGCGGTATAAATGCGGCCAAGCTCCAGCATGGCATTAGCATAATCACTGGTATCACCCGCATGCGCTTGCATCAGCATGGCTTTCACCTGAAACTCGATAGCCAGCTCATGCTTACCTAGCCTGCTATAGGTATCGGCGATGCGGGCATAATTATCACCGCGCTCATTATCGTTTGCCGCTAGCTTGGATCCAGCAAGATAGCTTTCAAGACCTGAAGTTAGTTGACCGGAATCCACCAGCGTTTCACCGATCAGATTCAGGTTGATGCGTTCAAATCGTTTGTTATTTTCTGCGCGTGCAAGCGTTAGCCCTTGTTCGTAGCTTTCGATAGCTTCGACATATTGCTGAGCATTTTTCTTTACATTACCGATAAGAACCAAGGCCACCATTTGGTCTATAGGTGTTTGCGAGACTTCCTTGGCTTTTTCCAGCGAGGCTAAAGACTCCGGCACCTGGTTCATTAGGCTATAAGCTCGCCCTTTGCAGATAAGTCCATCACGATTGCTCTTGTTCTGCTTAAGGATTTTCTCTGACAAAGACATTGCTTTATCCGCATCACCTTGATTAATAGCTTGGTTACAGGCAGCTATATCGCCAGCCAAGTCGGCATGTGCGTAAGTTGATACTGTAAAAAGGGTAGCTAAAGCGATGTAACGTAGGGACATGATTATTCCAAATATTGATTCCACTGATGTGGAGTAGCACTGTGGGCAAAAAATTCCGCATTTAGCAGGGAGTCTTTATGATTGTAAGTAAATGGCACGCCATTTTTGTTGGTTAAGTGGCCTCCGGCCTGCTCCAATACACATTGCGCGGCGGCTGTATCCCACTCCGAGGTTGGCCCTAGCCGAGGATAAATATCGGCAGCACCTTCTGCAACCATGCATATCTTTAAAGAGCTCCCCATTGGGATGACGGTGGGCTCGGCATATTTCTTTGCAATATTGCTCACGAATCGCTGCAATTTTATATCGGAATGTGAGCGACTGCCGGCAATGACCAGATTGTTCAAGTCTAATGAACGGACATGAATTGCTTGAATACTTCCCTGCCCTACCTGCTTAAAGGCGCCGCTGCCAGCAGATGCGTAATAAAGCACGTCGATCGCTGGCGCATAAACCACCCCCAGAATAGGTATTCCTTGATCTATCAACGCGATATTCACTGTGAACTCACCGTTGCGTTTAATGAACTCCCTTGTGCCATCCAGTGGGTCAACCAGCCAGTAGCGCTGCCATGTTGACCTCTCACTAAACGGAATGCTTGCCGACTCTTCAGAAAGCAATGGGATATCAGGTGATAATTCTTTCAGCCCGGCCTCAATCAGTTTGTGGGCGGATAAATCAGCTTGTGTCAGTGGCGAGTTATCATTTTTTCGCTCCACCGTTATTTCACCGCGATAAACCTCCATGATCGCATGGCCAGCTTCTCGCGATATCTTGATGATCTCTTGCAACCAAATCGAATAGTCTTCACGCATTTTGATCATTAGCAGCCATCATCTCGAGCAGTGTCGGTTCGTCCAGTAGGGGTATGCCAAGCTCTTGGGCTTTTGTCAGCTTGCTACCTGCATCTTCGCCAGCAACGACGTAATCCGTTTTTTTTGAAACACTGCCGCTCACTTTACCGCCTTGTGCTTCAATCATTTCTTTGGCATCTTCGCGTGATAGATTAGGTAGACTGCCTGTTAGCACGAAAGTTTTGCCTGATAATGTGCCAGCGGTGGTAGCGCGCCCTGCGCTTTCTTCCCAAGTAATGCCGGATTTGATCAATGCGTCAATCACTTCGCGGTTATGGCTTTCTGCAAAAAACTCACTAATCGACTCCGCAACGATCGGGCCAACATCGGGCACTAATTGCAGTGATGTGATATCGGCTGCCTGTAAGGCTGGCAGGTTGCCAAAGTGGCGGGCTAGGTCTTTTGCTGTTGCCTCACCTACATTACGTATGCCAAGTGCATATATAAAGCGTGCCAGTGTGGTCTCTTTACTGTTCTGTAGCGCATCGATGATGTTTTGGGCAGACTTGTCGGCCATGCGGTCAAGATCAGCTAAAATCTCAGTATTCAGCGTATAGATATCAGCGAGCGTCTTAACCAGATTCGCATCGACCAGTTGCTCAACTAATTTATCGCCTAAGCCTTCAATATCTATCGCCCGTCGGGAAGCAAAATGCAAGATGGCCTGTTTGCGTTGTGCCGAGCAAAATAAACCACCACTGCATCTCGCCACAGCCTCATCTACCTGCTTGATGATATGGGATCCACATACCGGGCAAACTGTTGGCATCACGAACGCCCGTGCATCTTGCGGGCGTCTTTCGAGGATGACACTGACGACTTCAGGAATCACATCCCCTGCCCTGCGTACCGTTACTGTATCGCCAACATGCACATCCTTGCGCCTGACCTCGTCTTCATTATGCAGCGTCGCATTCGTCACCGTGACCCCACCAACGAAGACAGGGCTCAAACGCGCTACCGGCGTGATAGCGCCAGTACGCCCCACCTGAACGGTGATATCCAGTACTTCTGTCAATGCTTCCTGAGCGGGGAATTTATGAGCAATTGCCCAACGTGGTGCGCGCGAGACGAAGCCGAGTTCATTTTGCATACTTAATGCGTTGACCTTGTACACGACACCATCTATGTCAAACGGCAATGCGTTACGGCGGTTACCGATATCTGCGTAATAAGCTAGTAAGCCTTGCAACCCGTTGACTGTTGAACGCTCCGCACACACGGGCAAATGCAGGCTTGATAGATAGTCCATGCTTGCACTATGCGTAGCAAGCTCTGGGATACCATCATTGGCACCTATACCATACGCGAAAAATGTCAGGGGTCTTTTTGCTGTGATGCTGGAATCTAATTGACGCAAGCTGCCAGCTGCAGCATTACGCGGATTAGCAAACAGCTTTTCTCCACGCGCCTCCTGATCTTGATTTAACTTTTCAAAGTCGCGCTTCAAGATAAATACCTCCCCCCTCACCTCTAATAGCTTGGGTGGGTTGGGCGTATGTAGCACCGCAGGAATAGCACGAATGGTGCGAAGGTTATTGGTGACGTTCTCGCCTGTATAACCGTCACCACGCGTAGCGCCTTGTACAAAAATGCCGTTTTCATAGGTCAATGTCAGCGCAAGGCCATCAAACTTTGGCTCGACGGCATATTCGACCTCCAATACACCGAGCGCATCGCGTATGCGCTTATCGAAAGCATTCAACTCGCTATCTTCAAACGCATTGCTGAGCGATAACATCGGCACTCTATGTGTCACCGAGCCAAATGCTTTTAAAGGTGCACCACCGACTCGTTGCGTTGGTGAATCAGGGGTGATTAGCTCAGGATTTTGCTGTTCAAGCGCGTGAAGCTCGCGAAATACACGGTCATATTCGCTATCCGGCACACTGGGGTCATCAAGTACGTAATATTGATAATCATATTGGCGAATAGTCTTGCGTAGCGTGGCAACGCTTTGAACAGCGTCTGAAGACTGTGATTGGGGAGTAGTGCTTGGGTTGTTCTCTGTAAATAACCCAATCTGGGTGGTCTCAGGACCATGATTCGATGCCATCAGGAAAATCTACGAAAATAATCTCAATGCACATGCGCTGCCAGGCACTACGCCACGAGTCACCATGTGCGCATGAATGATCTTAAGTTGCTGGCGAATCTTATCGATCTGTAGTTCACCTAATGGCCGCTGGTTGTCATCTACAAGGCTGGCATTCAGGCTATGAGCCATCTGCTTGGCAACGAGCACCATTTGATTGAAAACTTCAGCCGAGTTTTTCACACGTGGAATATCAAGCTGAATGCTGACACCACGCAGTACAACCGTGCGCAGCATCTCAAGAGTGAAGGGGTTATTGTCTTGATTGACCAGCGAAAATAGTTGGATACCATCAGCTTCATAATGAAAAGCACCATCATCACCGAGTATCAATCCCCCTGCTTCTGCCAGCCCCCTGAACTTGGTACCTGTGAATGGGCCGCTACTTCCTTGAATCACGTGCAGACTGACGAGCTTATCAACATCAATGCAGAATTGATCTAATTCATTGGCATAACTTAATGGGTCCGGATTGCCGTGCCATTCTACTTGCGCGCCCAATTGCAGGCCAATTTCATCGATCCCATTCTGGAAGCGGAATAAGGTCTCTTTGCTCACTGCACCTGATCTGTCTGCCAACTGCAAACTACAAGCGACTTTTTTGAATTCAGCCTGTTCATGGTCACGGGTCAATAAGTACCAGTGATTGTCGGCACCCAAGCCATAGGCATAGATCGCTTTATCAACATCGGCAAATGAAAGAAAAAAATCACGTAGCTTCAGGCCAGTCAAAGGATGCGGGAGATATAGAAGTGCTGCCAGATCAATCTGATGGTAGATGGTTTCAGGTAGAGAAACTGATTCTTCAATTTCTTTTTGTATCGGTATTTCATCATGTATTGCATTGGCAAACCCCACTTCATCCACCAGTGCGCGGACGTCCTCTAATAATGGCTCTATTGGCTCATAAGCAGGTTGTGGTGGAGCGATTGGCTGTTCCAAAACGATTTCATCTGCATCACTGATCATATTTTCACTGATGGCTGGCTCAGCATGAATGTCTTCTTTTGGCGTATGCGCTAACTGTGGCATGCGCGTGGCAATATCACGCTCGAACTCCTCTAATTCAGCAGCTGTCTCTGTGAGCGGCAGCTCATCCTCCAAGGCATAGTGAGCCATGGCCTCGTCTATATCTTCTTGCAAGATCGCGGTGTCTGTATCGATCTTGAAATCCTGATCCATCAGTACATCACGCTCAGGTGCTACGAAGCGCTCGGCGGCTTCATTGCGTAGCTTGCGCTCTTGCCACCAGTTGAACAGCACAACCGAGGCGATGATCACTAAGCCCAGCATCAATAAAATTAATTGCAAATCAGTCATTTATCTTAACTCTGTTATGGTTTCAGGTTCGGTCTTTCAGACCAAAACCTCTTGGTGCATTTGCATGGCAGCCTCAATATCGACTTCCACAATGCGCGAAACTCCTGATTCTTGCATGGTAACGCCTATCAGCTGCTGTGCCATCTCCATGGTTATTTTATTATGGCTGACGAATAAAAATTGTGTTCGTTCAGACATTTTTTTCACCATATTGCAAAAACGTTCAGTATTGCTGTCATCCAAGGGGGCGTCTACTTCATCCATCAAGCAGAATGGCGCTGGGTTTAACCTGAATAAGGCAAATACCAATGCCAATGCGGTCAATGCTTTCTCGCCGCCTGACAGTAGATGAATTGTACTGTTCTTTTTACCCGGTGGTTGGGCAAAAACTTGCATGCCAGTGTCCAGTATCTCATCACCCAATAGTTCTAGTCTGGCCTGTCCACCGCCAAATAGTGCTGTAAATAGCTCGCCAAAATGCTTATTCGCCTCATCAAATGTATGCTGCAAGCGGCTGCGCGTCTCACGATCTATACGTTTTATCGCATCTTCAAGCGTCATCATGGCTTGTTCAAGATCTGCCGCCTGACTATCAAGGTAAACCTTGCGCTCCCGTTCGCTGGAAAGCTCCTGTATAGCTGCGAGGTTAACGGGGCCAAGTTCTTCTATCTGCATTGCTAAGGCGGCAGACGTGCGCTCGATGTCCGATACTTTTGCATTTGCTGAAAGCTTTTGTGATAAAACGCTTTCAGCAAGCCCTGTTTCTATCAATGCAGCTTGGCATTGCTCAAAATGCAGGCGCGTTTGTTGTTCTGTTAAGCGTGCCTGCTCAAGCTTGTCACGCAAGGGATGCAATATCTGCTCATTTTGCATGCGGTTGCGCTCTTGATTTTGCAGCTCAAGCTCGATACCTGCCATTGCATCACGTGCTGCTGCCAGCTCAGCCTCTCTTTGCTGTTTAGTCGTTAATGCAGTCTCGAGGTTAGCCTTGAGGCTTTCCATTTTTGCAGCCTCAAGCAAATTATCCGTTTCATTTTTACGGATGATTAACGAGGATTTTTCCTCATCTAAAAAATTAATTTTATTAATTATCTCATTGATATTATTTAATATTAATTTCTTATTAAAGACTTGCTCTTGTACTAGGCGCTCCGCCTTTTGTAATTCATTACGCGCATCATTTAGCGCTAGCTCTGCCGTTTGTCGTGCTGCTTGCATTGCTTCACGTGAGGCTTGCAGGGGTTGTAAAGAGGCCCGCACATCGTGAATGTTGGTTTGCTTTTGTTGCTGCTCAGCTTGCTGGGTAGCAAGCCGTTGCTGCAGGTTTACCTGCTCAGACTGCATCACCTTTTGACGGTCACGTGCATGTTGCTGCTGTTGCGTTAAACGCTGTATCTCAAGGTGCAACTGGTGCTGTGCTTGCGTACCGACTTTAAGTACTTGCTGCTGCTCTTGGTAAATAGTACGCAATTTCTGCAGTGCCTGCTCAGCGACACCCAGTGCTTCTACTCTATGGCTCAGGTTCTGTTCTAATGCAGGCATCTCGGCCTGAAGCGCCTCAAGCTCCCGTTGCCGCTCCAGTACACCATGTAGCGCGGATTGCGCAGCATAAAAAGATATGCTGTTTTTGGTGTAAACATCACCTAGCGTATTAACCAGCATCTCCCCATCAGCCAACGATTGGCTGATGGCGTGAATGTCGGCATCATTTTCCACAACATAAACGCCTGCCAACCAATCATTCAACAGAGATGCAATGCCTGAGTCGGAGGCTTTAACAATCTCGTTGATCGGGGTTAGATGCGGATGTGCTTTTATATTTACGGCAGATCGATTGGGTATCGCGATCACCAAACCCGCTGGCGGCCGCTCTTTAAAAGAAAAGTCGCCAGAATCCTGTGGTTTCAATAGCGCATTCAGTCGTGCGCCAAGTACAGACTCAAGCGCGGTTTCCCAGCCGGCAGAAATATTAATCTTCTGCCAAAGGCGCTCTGCATTTTTAAGCCCTGCCTCTTGCAGCCATGTATCCAGCTTTGATTCATGCCCTAAGGATTGCTGTATTTTTTGCAGTGAGGTGATTTGTGCATCTGTTTGCGCCAAACTACGTTCTGCTGCATGCTGTGCCTCGCGAAACTCCCTGATCTCTTCAATCAATTTTTGCTCATGATTGCGCAACTCGATAAGATTTTGCTCGAATTTAACAATCTCAGCGTACGTAGTGTCATGTAGCGCCTGCTTATCCAGAAGCACTTGTTCATCTGGTATTTGCAGGCTCGCCTGCTCAGATTCCAGTCGTTGCAACCTTTGCTTGATATCAGTGATGGCGCGCGTCAAATGTTCCAGATTAGTCGACTCAAGGCGAATGCCCTGCTCGGCATCGGTTAACGCTTTTTGCGCATTTGCAAAGTTTTCCTGAGCTGCCTTAAATGCGCTTTCCGCGCCTGGTAGCGCCTGCCTTGCCGTTGATAGTTGATCGTCGGCAGTTAATTCGTGCTTGATGACATCTTGTTCTTGCTGCCTGAGTTGTTGCAGGTTTTCCTGAAGCAAGGCGCTTTGTGCTTCTGACTTTTGGGATTGTGCGGCGATCTGCTGTAACTGTGCCATGAGTCTTTCGCGCGCCTCTTGCGTATGCTTAACCTGCTGCTCAAGGTTGGAGACTTCCGCATTGGTCTCGTAATACCTTGCTTGTGCAGATTGTACGCTTTCACTAGAGGCATAATGCTGCTGCCGCAATGTCTCAACAGTGCTTTCCGCTTTGCGCAATGAAGCCATTTGTGATTCAAGCTCGTTGACCAGCTTATCTACATGCCGCTGAGACTTCTCCCAAGCGCCCGCAGCGTCTTGTTTCTTCAACAGCCACAACATGCCTTGCGTTAATTTTAATTCGTCTTGTAGGCGATGGTATTGCTCTGTAATGAGTGCCTGCGATTCTAGCCGCGTAATCTGTTTGGCAATCTCATTGCGTACATCTTCTATGCGCGTTAGGTTCTCTCGGGTATCTCGCAGGCGCAGCTCGGTCTCGCGGCGACGTTCTTTGTATTTGGAGATGCCTGCAGCCTCTTCAAGAAAGATACGCATCTCCTCAGGCCTAGCCTCCACAATACGCGAGATGGTATTCTGCCCGATGATGGCATAGGCTCTGCCACCAAGCCCTGTTCCAAGGAACAAATCAGCAACGTCACGGCGGCGAACAGCCGTATTGTTGATGTAGTAGCTGGAGCCCTTGTCGCGCTCAATCACACGTTTGACAGATATCTCAGCATATTGTGACCATTCTCCTACTGCGCCACCTAAGCTGTTATCGAAGATCAACTCGACACTCGCACGCGATATCGGTTTGCGATTTGCTGCCCCATTGAATATCACGGCATCCATCGAGTCGCCACGCATCTCTTTCGCGCTTGATTCACCAAGCACCCACCGTATGGATTCCATGACATTGGACTTGCCACAGCCATTGGGGCCGACAACGCCTACGCGCTGCCCATGGATATGAAGGGTCGTGGGATCAACGAATGATTTGAAACCAGCAAGCTTAAGATGAGTTAAACGCAATTTTTGATTTTATCTAGTAAGTGGCAAGCTAGTATAATGGCAACACATTGGATGTATGGATTCCATACATCGCCCATATACGATTTATACGGTAGCCATTATGTCTAGTCAACCCAGTAAAGCACTTGAAACCTTCGATAACCCAAAACCCGAGCGTGATTTTCATATTCATATGGAGATTCCAGAGTTTACTTGCCTCTGCCCAAAGACTGGTCAGCCTGACTTTGCCGTGCTTTATCTGGACTACATTCCAGACCAAAAGTGTGTGGAGCTAAAGAGCCTTAAGATGTATATATGGGCATTTCGTGATCAAGGCTGCTTCCATGAGGCCGTCACCAACGAGATACTGGATGACTTGGTTCAGGCGACGGCTCCCAAATTTATGCGTTTAACAGCAAAATTCTATGTTCGCGGCGGCATATTCACCAATGTAGTCGCTGAATATAGAAAAGAAGGCTGGCTACCCGCACCACGTGTAGATTTAACTCAATTTGAACAACAGTTTAATACACGCGGCTAGTTTTTAACGTAAGCATCATTGGCTGTAGCGGTGCGGGTGCGCACAAGAAAGTCGTTGACAGGCGCGGGCTTCGTCATTAATATGGCGCAACTTTTTCGGGGGTATAGCTCAGCTGGGAGAGCGCTTGCATGGCATGCAAGAGGTCAGCGGTTCGATCCCGCTTACCTCCACCACTAAGACTGGTACCCGAAATAATAGATTTTAGCTAATTTAGCCTTTAAATTAGCGGTAGTTTTGATGTATAATTACACCTCTATGTCCCCATCGTCTAGAGGCCTAGGACACCTCCCTTTCACGGAGGCGACCGGGGTTCGAATCCCCGTGGGGACGCCAATAAGCGTCAACTGATTGATGTAAAAATTGATCAGTAGATTCAAAGAAAAAGCCTCAAGTTTTTAAGCTTGAGGCTTTTTCTTTTCCACTGCCACACTCATTGATATCTCTAAATTAATGTCGTTAAAAGCTAATGCTATTGAGCAGTTTAGACATCCTTTATTTTTCTGAAACTTGATAGATACTTATCCAAACCATATCCAAATATCCCACCTATTAAAATCGGTATGCATGCATATATCGGGATGAAAATAAATGCCAAGGCTGATTGAGCATCTGCCGCAAGGTCAAGTGTATAGTGCACCCATGCAAGAAAACCAAAACCTAATATTGTTGGAATTGCCAATGAGATGGAATGCCGATAGAAAAAACTAACCCCGAGAAGTATGCCCCATGCGATAGCATTAAATGCCTCGATAAATAGAAATGAATCTAATCCGCCATCTGTATATTGCGCTAGCCAAACCATACCTTTTGGTAAGCGAGCAATATAAGGCAAAGAGATGCCTAGTAGTACTATAAAAATGCGTGCTTTTTGCATGTTAAAGCGCTCCTTCGGATAGCCTCATCTATCATCAATTAAAAAGGCCGCACAATGTGCAGCCTTTATTTTTTAGATAACCGGAAATTATCGACCTACTAAACCTAATATGCCGATGATAATCAGATAAAGCGCTACGATATAGTTAAGTAACTTTGGCATTACCAAAATAAGAACACCCGCTATCAGCGAGATTAATGGGGTCAGGCTCAAATGCAGATCCATAAATTACTCCTTGTTTTCTAAGTTATAAAAATCCAGATTATAAAAACTACCTTGCTACTGACAATCCGATACGCAATTGCGTATCGCGATCTTGGTTGTAATCCAGTAACGTTTCACCGTAACCAGAAAATAATTGTAAGTGTACAAAAGTACCAGTACGTCCGAACAGCCTATCACTTATCGGGTAAGACATATCCACCTGCCCTGTACTATAGCCCCGAGTACCTTGACGATAAAGGCCACTTACGATCAGACCATCCTCGCGACCATAACGCAACTGCCAATCAGCGTAACCGCGATATTTTTGGATATCCGAATTGTCATCTTTTTCAATATATTGGTATATCTTGGGTAGGAATGAAAGCCTTTTACCGTTTTCAAAGTCTATATTCCATGTTGGACGAACGAAAGCGATATTGAGTGAGCGGGAATCTAGCCCAGCTTGTCCATTAGACTCATGTTCTACCCCTGCGCGCCATTCGGCTGGCCAGATGTTTTGACCACTGCCATCCCATTTGTAAAATAGGCTGGGGCGATAAGTTGTGTCTTCAAATGGGCTTGAATCACCGCCGATATCCCAGATCGTAGTTTGAGTATAGGCAAAGTAAACATTGCTCAGGAATGGCGCATAACCAGCCATCGAGCCTTTAGGGTCAAATGGGCGGTATTTAAAGCTGATCTGAAAACGGGCATCTGTGCCTCGTTCAGAGTTGGAGCCCATCAAAAAATAAATCGGCTCATTGGATGATAGCGGCGGCTCTTCGCCGGGCTTGGCAAGCACGATTGTAGGTGAATCTCCATTAGCTTCAGGTGCGTCTGCTGCTACAGGTGACGCATGAAGTGCAGAGGCTGCGGCCTGGGGTGGCACACCGCCAGCCTCTGCTAGCATAATAAGCGGGTTGGATGTCTCACCCACAAGCTCTGCTTTTACCACGCCTGCAAAGCTCTCTTTCGAATTGCCTTCATATATACGGCGCACATCATTCGCTTGGGTGGGTGCAGCTAATGTAAGCTCGATTTCTTCAGATAAGCCATTGGCAGATAGCTTGAGTTTGAGTTTTTCAGGCCATGTTGCGAGGCTTGAAGGTTTTACGGTTTCCAGTGATATTTTCTTACCAGCACCCACTAATTCATTATTGCTTGCAATGATCCATCTATCCGCTGAATAGCTTGCGTGTGTGATGCTCATCATGAGCAATCCATAGATACTGCCAAGAGTTCTATTCTTCATTCATTCGCTTTCATGAGTGTTTTTGTTGATTTATATTACTTATACAACAAATTCCTCAAAAAATTGCATAGAGATGTAATGAAGTGCAGATTAGCGCCAAAAATTCACTGAAGATCAATGCAAACGGAACCTAAAACATTAATCAACCGCGATCTCGACCCGATTCCTGCCATTGGTTTTGGCACTCAATAAAGCATTATCCGCAGCAATGAGCCTCTGGTTGATATTAATAATCCCCTTAGAAAAATCAGTGTTAGCCATACCGATACTGACCGTACAGTTGATGACCGTATCGCCAAGTTTTATAGTATTTTTTGCTACGGTCTCACGTAAACGGTCTGCAAGACGATAAGCATCGTTTTGGGAAGTGTTTGGCAAAATCACAAGAAACTCTTCTCCACCATAACGCCCAAGGGAGTCATAAGACCTTAATTGCTGGCGCAACACTTTTACAACACTGAGTAATGCAGCATCACCGACTGGATGGCCATGTTCATCATTGATTTTCTTAAATAAATCGATATCCACCATCAAAATGGAAAGCATACTTTTTTGGCGCTGGGCCAAATCTGCTTCTCGTTTGAGGATATCTTCAATCGCGCCCCGATTCCATATTCTCAGCAGTGAGTCGAGCATACTGTTGCGGCGAACATCATCCAGTTCAACCAACAAGTTACCCATCGACTTACTCAGGCCACGCGCTTCAAAGACTGATTCAACCCAATGTCCTAGTGCATTCAGGGTATCGATATCATCATCTGAGAATGTTCTGGGCTGATGATCAACGATACAGAGCGTACCCACGATAAAGCCTTCAGTATTGCGTAGTGGTCGACCCGCATAAAACCGGATATTCATCTGGTTGCATACAAGATCATTATCGAAGAAACGCTCATCTTTGCTGGCATCTTCTACGACGATGATCTCCCCATCAAATACGATATGGCTGCATATGGAGACATCGCGTGGGCCATTCGTTTCATCGATGCCGACCTTGGATTTTATCCAGTTAAAGTCTTCGCCTACGATAGATATAAATACCACGGGTACATTAAATATCTTTTGCGTGAGTCGTGCGATCCTGTCAAAAGCCTCTTCCTCTGGCGTATGCAGTATCTGCATCTTCTTGATAGAAGCTAGGCGTTCGGCTTCATTATCCGGGATGGGTGCTGTTATCATATATTTATAAAAACCTTAAAAATTAATTAGTTATATAATAAATAAGCAGTATTACATTCGAATCGCACATAGCCGTTGAAGCATTGCAGGTGGAGATTTCTCCAATTCGCCCTGCTCAAATGCTAGTACATTTAAATCTTTGCCAAATGCCTCAACAAGCTCATCAGGTTGTAATAGGAAATCCGGATTATTAGGCTTTCCATACGACTCTTGCCCCTGCATGAAAGTTTCGTAAATCAATAGGCCTTGCGGTGCCAAACTTGAGATGAGATATTGAAATAAAGGTCGATGTAGATATCGGCATACGATAACGGCATCAAATTGCTGGGATACGTAAGGCCAGTCGGCATTTTCCAGATCGGCGATTCGAGTATGGATGCCTGATATTCCATTCAAGCTTTTAAGCGCATCCGCATTACGGTCTACGGCCTCCACCCTATAGCCATGCTCGGCCAGCCAGCGTGCATTTCTACCATAGCCTGCCGCCACATCAAGGACAGTGCCACCCTGCTTGATACGGTCGGCATGCTGACATAGCCATCTGGATGGAGCAATTCCATGTTGGTGTATGTCAGCTTGCGGTATATGTTCAGACAGCATGTTAAAACGGTATGACCTTCTTATTAATATGGTGATTCTACACTTCGAATACGGATAAAATACCAGTAATGCCAAGTAAAAATGCAAAATTAGATTGGATCGATGGTCAGCCATTCTCAACCCAATATGGAGATATCTATTTTTCCCGTGAAAGTGGTCTGGATGAGACGCGCTATGTCTTTCTTGAGAAGAATCGATTGCGTGAGCGGTGGCAATCCCTCACCACAGATCATTTTACGATTGCTGAGACAGGTTTTGGCACTGGTCTTAACTTCCTTTGTACATGGCAATTATGGAATGAGTGCGCACCTGCAAATGCGCGCTTGCATTTCATTAGCACGGAAAAATACCCGCTATCCCTAGCCGATATGCGAAAAGCATTAAGCCTATGGCACGAGCTGTCAGCTCAAACAGCTGAGTTATTAATGCAATACCAATGGATCACCGAAGGTTGGCATCGAGTGGTATTCGAGCATGGGCGTATCACGTTAACGCTAATCATTGGCGATGTGGCAGAAACACTGCCGCAGCTACGCGCAAGTGTTGATGCATGGTTTCTTGATGGCTTTGCCCCTGCAAAAAACAGCGATATGTGGCAGCAGCGCTTATTTGATGAGATGGCGCGGCTTTCTCATAAGGGAACCACCTTTGCCACTTTTACAAGTGCGGGCATCGTCAAACGTGGATTACAGGCTGCCGGATTCTCCGTGAAAAAATCAGTTGGATTTGGCAAGAAGCGAGAGATGCTGATTGGCGAGTACGGCACTACTCCAAATATCGTAGTAACTCAGACGAATAAACGGGCGATTGTGATTGGCGGCGGCATTGCAGGCGCTAGCAGCAGCTATGCCTTAGCTAAAAGAGGCTGGCAAGTCACATTGATAGAGCGTCACGCTGATATCGCACAAGAGGCATCGGGCAACCCGGTTGGTATTATCTACCCTCGCCTTGCGGCTAAGGATTGTGCATTGAATCGGCTAGCACTGTTTGGATACCTGCATACATTAAGGCTACTTAAGCAGATTGATCTCGATGTCACTGATTACTCGAACTGCGGGGTATTGCAACTCGGGTTTAATGCAAAAGAACTCACTCGCTGTAAGGCGATTGCTGAAAATGAATTACCGTCTGATTTGCTGCGATACGTAAGCAAAGAAGAGGCTGGCGATTTGGCTGGCATTCCAGTGGCGCATGAAGGCTTATTCTTTCCATCGGCGGGCTGGGTAAAGCCTAGCGCTTTATGCAATAGGCTACTCGACCATCGCAATATCACCATAGCTACCGAGCGCAATGCAATACAGTTAAAAAAGGTCGGCGAGCATTGGCAGGTTTGGGGGGGACAACATCTTTTAGCTGAAGCGCCAGTGCTTATTATTGCCAGCGCTAACGACACAATGCATTTTAGCCAAGCTAATCACATACCGCTTGAACCTGTACGCGGGCAGATCAGCCTTGTAGCACAAACAGCGCGCACCGAAAATCTCAAAACCGTAGTTTGCACTGATGGCTACATCAACCCTGCTATTGATCATACTCACTGCATAGGCGCTACATTCTCGCCTGCGGATGCTTCTATTGATATTAGAGATGAAGACCATCAGGCCAATCTCTCACTATTAACAACGACATTCTCCAGCCTTACCGATACTAAGCAACTCTACGAGATCGTGGGTGGACGCGCAGCCTTGCGTGCAGTGACCCCAGACTATATGCCAGCGGCTGGCCCTTTGCTGAATGCCGGTGATTTACAGGCACATATTCCACGCCACAATGCAGATCCGCTTGATTTACCATGGCTACAAGGTTTGTATGTGAACACTGGACATGGCGCGAAAGGCTTGGTAAATGCGCCACTGTGTGCTGAAATACTTGCAAGTGCGATATGTGGCGAACCCTCCCCTGTCGATGCCTCGTTGATGGCAGCATTAGATCCTAATCGATTCCTTTTAAGGAAAATGGGCTTAAAGCGGCTGGCGCTCGGATTATCAGCCTATCCATCGCTTAAACCTAATAACTAAATAAATTGTTTTAAATGAATACACAGCAGCTATATCAAACAGCACTTAATCACCATCGTGAGGGTCAGCTTGTACATGCAGAAACCTGCTACAGGCAATTGCTAGCGCTTCAACCAGGTAACGCTGGTGCACTCCATCTTTTAGGGGTGCTTTGTCACCAGACTAATCGTGCCAATGATGCTATTGCGCTGATTACCTCAGCCATTAAGATCGAGCCTCGTAACACTGATTACATGAACAATTACGGCTTGGCCTTAAAAGCAATCGGTCAGCATGAGCAAGCCATTGATCTCTACAAAAAAGCTTTACAGATAGCGCCTAAAGATCTCGACTTACAAACTAATCTGGCGAATACATATCAGTCACTTGAGCGCTATGAAGAGGCCGCAAGCCGCTATCGCCGCGTACTTAATGCTAATCCGCACGATGTAGATGTGAGGCAAGCTTTGTGTTATGCATTGCAAAAACTAGGCAACCAAGGTCAAAAATCAGGGAATTACCTGCAAGCTGAAGCTTGCTACGAAGAGGCCATCAAGCTGAACTTTAAAGATGCCGCGCTTTATTACAACCTTGGCAATGCCCAGCGCGAGCTTGGAAAATCGGCTGAAGCAGCCAATAACTACAGTAAATCATTGGTATTGAACCCGAATGATGCTGATACGCACAATAATCTTGGTAATGTATTACGTGAGCTGGGGCGTATTGAAGACGCGATAAAGAGTTATCGCGCTGCCCTATCCATTAACCCCAAACTCTTTCATGCAAAAGTCCATTTAGTACACCAAAAACAGCATATTTGCGATTGGCGTGACTTGGAAAAAGATGTGCTAGAGATTCAGGCTTGGGTCAAAAGTGAGCCGCAAGCACAAATATCCCCTTTTGCCTTTCTTGCCATGCCGGGCACCAACGCGCAAGAGCAGTTGCAATGCGCGAACAATTGGCTACAAAACCGCTATAAAGATGCAATTCAATATGGCAAGTCACTCGCCTTTGCGCATACGAAAGAAAGTCACCAAAAACTACGCATCGGCTATCTATCTGGAGATTTTCGCCTGCATCCCTTAGTCTCACTTATCACGGAGATGATTGAGTTGCATGATCGCGACTTTTTCGAGGTATATGCTTATTCCTATGCGCGCGATGATAAAAGCGCTGAAAGAAAGCGTTTAGAGCAGGCGTTCGATCACTTCACTGATATCAGCCCGCTCACCCAATATGATGCTGCAAAACGTATCCATGAAGACCAGATCGATATTCTGGTTGATCTAACTGGCTTCACACAAAACAGCCGTACCGGCATCGTTGCGTTAAAACCAGCAGCGATTCATGTAAGTTGGCTAGGTTTTCCAGGCTCCATGGGGGCGATAGAAGGCAGCCCCCTATTCGATTATCTACTGACTGATGCATTCATCACGCCCAAAACGCAAGAGGGTGATTACGCAGAACGTCTTGCCTACCTGCCGGATAGCTATCAGCCGAATGACCGCAAACGCCCCATAGGAAAAACGCCGTCACGCACTGATTATGATTTGCCTGAGGATGCCTTTGTTTTCTGCTGTTTTAATCAGTCATTCAAGATACTGCCGGATGTGTTTGATGTTTGGATGCGCATACTACAAGCCGTGCCGGATAGTGTGCTATGGCTTTTGGAATGCAACGCGACCGCAAAAGCCAACTTACAAGCTGAAGCTGTAAATCGTGGCATTGAGGCTAACCGTTTAGTGTTTGCACCACGTGTGCCGATGGCGGACCATCTGGCTCGCCATGCATTAGCTGACTTGTTCCTTGATACACTGCCCTACAATGCGCATACCACAACAAGTGATGCATTGTGGATGTGCCTGCCGGTGCTCACTTGCTCGGGGGAGACATTTCCATCCCGCGTTGCAGCTAGCCTTCTCTATGCAGCGGGTTTACCAGAGCTAGTGACCCAGTCATTAGATGACTATGAGTCGTTAGCCATTCGTCTCGCTCAAGATGCATCCCTGCTGGAAAGTATCAGGGGAAAATTGCAGCAACCTTCCGAAAGCCTACCGCTTTTTAATACCCCTGTATTTACCCGCAACTTGGAGCAAAACTATCAGCAGATGTGGCAGGCCTATATCAGTGAGTAGCTTTCTCTGCCCCGGGAATACTGCTTAACATCGCCATCGCTGCGATGCTTATGTCAGCCACCAGAATCGCCTCCAAACCGCCAATCTGGTTCAAAATAGGCATGGAAACCGTTAAGCAGAAGTCTTCTGTTGCTGTCGATAGATAAATACTGGAGACATAAGGTTGTAATGTTTCTTGCACCACTTTGCAGTAGGCTTGCGCACTACGATCAACGCCCGCCCCGCCTGCTTTGATCTTGCCGTACATATTCGGGTTGATCCAATTGGCATAACGCTGGGCACCGCTAGGGTGAAGCTCAAAAACCACTTCAAAGAATGGATAATCGGCAAAACAGCTATCGAGGCAATGTGAATCCTCAGAACGGCGATATTTCATGAGTGATTGCAAGGCCAGCAGTGCCAGATCTTGCCAATCAGAGTAGATCGCTTGTTTTGGTAACACCAGCTCAGGTTCTTCAGCTTCTACCACTATGATGCTACCAATAGTTGATTTGCCGATCTTCTTCAGAAATGCAGCGCGCTCTGCGGCCGCAACGCTATTTGATAGTGTACCTTGGCTACCATTCACGACAGCGATAGAAACGCTGGCTACGGGATGCTCTTTACCATCTTCTGTTGTAAAGAACCCGCGCTCAAGGTCAGAGCCATCATATAAATGTTCAGCCAGCACCTGGAAATGGCCGATCACATTGAGCAGTGTCGGCACCAATTCAGGATCACTATGATCGAGAATTAAAACGAAGTCATCCCCGCCGATATGCCCGACCAATGTACCCGCTTGGCCTTGAAACTCCTGTCTGACGATCTCGGATAACAGTCGAATCATGGCATCACCACGAATGAAGCCATAGCGGTCGTTATAGGCCTTGAAATGATCCAGATCGATATAAACCAGTTGTGTCGATGGATTGTTGCGCAAGCTAATATCCAGCGACTGCCTGAGCGTTGGTCCTGTAGTCAATTGGCTAAGCGGGTGTAAGCTGCCCGAGCTGGTTTTCCTGCTCAGCAACTGCGCCATTATTTCAAAGGGTTGTAGCACCCCGATATACACGCCCTCTTCACTTACCATGATCCATGGTTCATATTCCCCGCGCTCCAGATACAATCCCCGCGCAAGTGCTGTGGATGGCATACGATTAGTCACCATTTTAGGCAGCGGATCGCAATACGCACCCAATGCACTAAAGCGTTGAGAGAAAATCTTTCCGCGCTTCAACATCCCGATCGGGCGCTGGTGATCTAATACAATCGCTAAAGCAACATCAGGATTCTGCTGAAATACTTTTTTAGCCTCACTGACAGGCATGTTTACATCCAGTGTCAAGCCACGGTTAACGAACTCATTCACTCTGAACTCATCTGGTATGTGGGAGCGATGCGATTCATCCCGCTTAGGTAATGCTTTTACTGTTCTGGATGGCGTGATTTCAGGTTTGGCAAAGTAATAGCCTTGTGCGTAGACTAGGCCCAGATCCTGACAATAGGTAATATCCTCAACGCGCTCCAAGCCTTCTGCGACAACCGTACAGCCTAATCGCTGCGCCATGGAGATAATGGCTTCAAGCAACACAGTGCGAACGCGGCTACCCTGTGCTTCATGGACGATAGCGCGATCTATCTTAATAAAGTCGGCTCGCACTGTAGCCAGCGTGCGCAGACCATTAAAGCCTGACCCCATATCATCCAGCGCAATCCGAAGACCCTGCATGCGAATGGCATCACAATGGCGCGCTAATAACTCGGGGGAGACATCCTCACACTCAACGATCTCAATCACTACATCGCGTTGCTCAATGCCGTACTCTTCAAGCAGCTTGAGTATCGGCGGAAGCCAATCATTGCGCATGATCGTTTGCGGTAACACATTGATAAAAACGGGGGTGCCCGCCGGAATAGACTGCGCTTTGCCTGCCAGGGCCAGTTTTTGGCAAATCACATCCAATTCGCTTGCACGTTTAAGCTGGCGCGCAAGTTTGAAGGCTTCTTCTCCATTCAGCAGATTGCCTGCCGGGTCTTTCATGCGGCAAAGTGCTTCAAATCCGAAAATCTTGCCATTCTGTGTAAAGTCCACGATAGGCTGAAAATGCATCTGTACGTGCGACGCCATATCATCGAGCAACCACGCATGACGACGGCGGGCATAAAAAGTATTAAAAGGCATGATGCCTGCCATCGTGGCGGTGGGCTCCAATACCTCATGATCTGTTGCCAGAAAGACAAAAGACTCTTCAAGTAGTTGTGGACTGAGCTGTGTGGCAAGCTTGTCTAGGGTCTCAAGCAATGCTTTTTCTGTAGGGCAATCAAATGTAAAAACCGATTGGCCTTCATTTTTGATCGACTTTAGATCGAGGTCGTCAAGTTGCAATGTTTCATTGATCGTGTGCAGATATAGCTTCATAAACTCGTCACAATGGTTAGATGATGGAGGGTAACGCAAACCTTATGCCACTTTAAAAATATCATTAAAAGCCCTACTGGAAATGGACTTTGCCATATTTCAGTGCTTCAAGGATTATTCCTAACAACGCCTGCACTATTTCGATGCGCCAAACATTATCGTGACCATGCAAGATTGCCAGATACGGGCATTGTGGTAAAGTTGAATTAATAATAATCAGGGATAAAATAATGGCAGCTCTTGATATCACTCCAGTGCTTAAATTTATGGTGGAAAAAAACGGTACGGACCTGTTTTTTAGTACCGGAGCAGCGATTCATATCGATATTGAAGGCAAAACCATTCCAGTCAATGCTCAGGCCATGAACCCTGGCATGGTAAAAGAAATCGCCTATGCATTGATGACTGCCGAGCAGATCAAAGAATTTGAAAGTACGCTGGAAATGAATTTTGCCTACAGCGTGCCTGATATCGAAGATGCACGCTTTCGTATCAATATATTCCGGCAGCGCGGTGATGTTGCGATGGTGATTCGATGTATCAAGGCGATCATCCCCTCATTTGAAGCCCTTGGGCTGCCATCTATACTAAAAGACCTCATCATGCGCCAACGTGGGCTGGTGCTAGTCGTAGGCTCTACCGGATCAGGCAAATCGACCACGCTGGCTTCGATGATAGATCACCGCAATGAGAGCAGTACAGGCCACATTCTCACCCTTGAAGACCCTATCGAGTTCATTCATAAACATAAAAAATCGATTGTTGATCAGCGTGAGATCGGTATTGATACTCTCACTTTTGATACAGGTCTGAAAAATGCAATGCGGCAGGCACCCGATGTGATTCTGATTGGTGAGATTCGCGATATGGAAGGTATGAAGCATGCGATGGCTTATTCAGAAACTGGCCATTTATGCTTGGCTACATTGCATGCCAACAATGCTAATCAGGCGCTTGAGCGTATAGTTTCTTTCTTCCCGCCAGAAGGCAAAGCAGGCCTATTGCTCGGCCTATCCATGAATCTGGTCGCAATCGTCTCCCAACGGCTGGTTCCTGGCACGCAGTCAAAACGGGCTGCAGCAGTTGAAGTGCTGATCAATAATCCATATATCTCAGAGTTGATTCAAAAAGGTAAACCCGAAGAAATCAAGGATGTGATGGCAAACAACAACGATATCGGCATGACGACTTTTGACCAATCATTATTCACTTTATTTACTGAAGGTAAAATCAACGAAGAAAATGCACTGGCCAGTGCCGACTCCCGTAACGATTTATCACTAAAAATTCGCTTTGCCGCAGAAGGGGAAAAAGGCGGTGGTTTTGGTAGTTGATGTGCAAAAGTGTAGCAAGAAAGACCGTATCTAAAAGTAGTAAAACTATAATTATAGGGAGTAATAAATGACTTTTTCAGATTCAATCAAAGTATGTTTTTCAAAATACATTGACATTACAGGCCGTGCAAAACGGCCTGAATACTGGTGGTTCGTTCTATTACTATTTCTTGGTAGCTTAGTCCTTGGCTTTATCAGCGATATTGCCAGCATGGTCTTTTCATTAGCCACATTGCTTCCATCAATAGCCGTTGGTGTAAGGCGTTTGCACGATACAAATCGTAGCGGCTGGTGGCTATTGCTCGGGTTAATTCCTATCATCGGCTGGATAATCCTGATTGTATTCATGGCAACAGAAGGTGAATCAACAGATAACGAATATGGTTCAGTGCCTACTGAATAATCAACTATTCGCCGAGCACCCAAGAGCTGCCAAATGGCAGCTCTCTTATTTTTCAGGTTTCCGTATTGGCTGCAAAAACAGCAGCAATCACAATCAATCCTCCACCTATCCACTCATGTAATTGCATGGTTTCATTGGCTAAAAAGTAAGATGCCACTGCCGCAACGACCAACTCAAACATAAACAATACAGAAGCACGCGTCACTGCTATTTGCGTGATGCCATATTGCACAAATAGCGTAGCCGCTAACAATAATATTGCGATCAATATCATTACTGCCCAATTAACAGTAGTGAATACATCGGGTGACGTGAATGGTAATGCCTGAAACGGCATGAATATCAAAGACATCACTACGACCCCCAGCCATACGGCCATCGACTTTGCGGGCAAGCTTAAATGTATAGACTTTCTGGTAATGACATTGGTCAGGGCAAAGCCTACTCCAGATGAGAGTGCTAGCCACTCGGCATGGTTTCTGGGGATTGGCCATTGCCCCGGTTGCCAAAGCATCACAAATGCACCAATAAGCGATAACCCAATCGCTACTATTCCTTTTGTGTTTGCAGGTTCCTTGAGCCAGAAATGCGCCAGAATAAGGGTCCATAAAGGGGAAAGATAAAATAACAGCATGACCCGCATGACTTCGCCATCAATCACCGCCAAGACATAACTTAGATTTGTCCACCCTGCCACTAGACTAAGCCATAGCACGCTTTTAGGCATACTGAACAAGCCTTTCCAGTAACGTGCAAATATCATAGCACCGAGGACGCTAGCGATTGTGTAGGTATAAAAGCTTGATGCCACACCGGAAACCCCTGCTTCTTGCATCAGGCGATATGGATACCAGATCACGCCCCAGCAAACTGCTCCGAAAAGTAGTCCAAACGTGGCGATATGGCTTTTGTGATTATTCAACAGTCAGCTTTCAGTTCAATGTAGTTGGCGCTAAAGAACAGCGTTTAAATATTGGCAAGTCAAATGACGAGCCTAATGACGAACATAACAAGATTATAAAGGCTTCATTTATAATAACGGCATGAATCCTAACCTTAGCAAGCTCCAGCCCTACCCGTTTCAACGTTTACGTGATCTGTTCACTGGCATTACAGCAAACCAGCAACTGAAGAACATCAACTTATCAATTGGTGAGCCTAAACATGCGACACCGCAGTTGATCACCGATGCTTTTATTCACAACTTATCAGGTATGGCGAGTTATCCGACCACAGCAGGCATAACGGAATTGCGCCAAGCAATCTCTGCGTGGGCTAGCCGCCGTTATGGCATCCCAGCCCTTAACCCTGAAAAAGAGATCATCCCGGTGAATGGCAGTCGAGAGGCGCTGTTTGCATTTGCACAGGCGATTATTGATACCAGTAAGCCTAACCCAGTCGTCATCAGCCCTAACCCGTTCTATCAGATATATGAGGGCGCAGCATTTCTGGCGGGCGCGGAGCCATTTTTTCTGAACAATCTGCCAGAAAATGCTTATGCGATGGATTTTTCAAGCGTGCCAGAAAGCGTTTGGCTAAGAACCCAATTGCTTTATCTATGCTCTCCCGGCAATCCAACAGGTAAAGTGATGAGTCTAACGCAGTGGGAAGAAGTCTTTGAGTTATCCGATCGCTATGGTTTTGTGATTGCGGCCGATGAGTGCTACTCAGAAATATATTTTGACGAGGAAGCACCACCGATAGGTGCCCTGGAAGCTGCGTTTAAATTAGGTCGGGATTACACACGGCTGATGATCTTCAGTTCGCTATCAAAACGCTCGAATGTACCCGGCATGCGTTCGGGATTTGTCGCTGGTGATGCGCAACTGATTGAGAAATTCCTGCTCTACCGTACATACCATGGTTGCGCAATGAGCCCAGCAGTACAGGCTGCCAGTATCGCAGCATGGAATGATGAAGTCCACGTGATTGAAAACCGGAGGCAATATGCTGAGAAATTCAATGCAGTCACCCCTATCTTGCAATCGGTATTGGCCGTAGAGAAACCAGATGCCGCATTTTATCTATGGGCCAAAAGCAAGACATCCGATACGGAATTAGCCCTTAAGTTATACCATGAAGCAAATGTAACAGTATTGCCTGGAAGCTTTCTGGCAAGGGATGCGCATGGCATTAACCCGGGTGAAAACTTCATTCGTATTGCACTGGTAGCATCTCTAAATGAGTGCGTTGAAGCCGCAAAAAGAATACAGAATATCCTGCAATAAAGTTAATCTAAATTATTAAAATTAATGGTTAATAAATTGATTTATAATAATTAATGCTTCTTTATTAAGGTCATTCTTCAAGCAATCAATTTCTGTTGTATCGTCCATCCCGCGCAGCCATGTCAATTGTCGTTTAGCCAGTTGTCGGGTTGCTGCAATCGCTTTCTCGCGGAATTCAGTCGCTGTATCTTCACCAGACAAATATTGCAAAGCTTGCCGATATCCTACGCATCGCATAGAGGGTGTTTCTGCATGCAAGGTCGGGTATCTCAACTTCAAACCCTTCACCTCATCTAAAACCCCATCTGCCAACATCAAATCAAATCGTTGCGCGATGCGCTGATGCAATACAGATCGATCTGACGGCACTAGGGAGATTTTTAAAAGTTCATAAGGAAATTCGCCACTGGATTGCGCATCAAACAACTCAGACATCGTTTTTCCACTTAATACATGTACTTCAAGTGCGCGCTGGATGCGCTGCGCATCTGTGGGTTGAAGTCTAGCAGCTGTTTTAGGGTCAATGTTTGTGAGTCTCTGATGCATTGCTGGCCAACCCATTGTTGCAGCATCAGCATCGAGCGTTGCTCTTACCTCTTGATCAGCTTCCGGCAGACCAGCCAACCCGCCTTGGAGGGCTTTGAAATACAGCATGGTGCCACCAACCAAGACCGGGATTTTACCTTTGCTGGTGATCTCAGCCATTAGCCCGAGGGCGTCTTTTCTGAATTGTGCTGCGGAGTATGACTCCGTGGGTGGAATGAGATTAATCAGGTGATGCGGCGCACGGCGTAAAGTCTCCGCATCTGGCTTGGCAGTTCCAATATCCATGCCTTGGTACACCAATGCGGAATCAACGCTAATTAACTCAATAGGCAACTGATTGAACAGCTCGACGACTAGACCTGTCTTGCCACTTGCAGTTGGCCCCATTAAGAATATTGCAGGAGGTAGTTTATTGAGCAAAATAGTAAATAACGATGACAGGGATAAAAACAACAAAGCCAGACATATAGCCTGGCTTTGTGTACTTTAATTTACTAATTAGGCTGAAAGTTGTTTTTTCTTGCGACTACCAACAAACCCAATAACACCTAAGCCTAGTGCCAACATACCGTATGTACTTGGCTCTGGAACAGCGGCTACTACGCTAACTGCATCCAGATATGATCCATAGCTAGGAGCAGCAACAGGGCCTAATGACTTGAAGCTAAGCAAGGTTGATGTGCTTGTAGCGACGATATCTTCAAAGGTGATTTCGATCCAGCCGCTGGTTGGGTTTGCAGTTACTTTGCCTAGCTTTGCGCCATCCCAGTAAACTTCAATCACGCTCTTAAGAGCAGATGGCGTATCTGGACGACCAGAGAATGCAAATGACAATGTATATGTCTCACCGATTGTCGTATTCAAAAGCTGAGAAACTGTAGTCAACCCAGTTGAATTCAACTCAAGATATTGAGTGCCCTCATAAGCGCTATTAAAACCGCTTAATCCACCTGCATCCACACCTTTTTGAATTTCAAAAGTACCAGAGGATGTCCAGCCAGTGACTGAGCTCAAATATGTCCACGGTGAACTGCCAATGCTATCTGCCTCAAAGCCGCCATTCACAATCAATTCCGCTTTTGAAACACCGCTAGCCAACAACAATGCTGTTGCTACAATTGCCGTATTCAGTTTTTTCATTCGTTTTAGAACCTTTAGCTTGAATGTATGTGGGCGCTTTAACTTATGCATGAACCTTAAAACCTACAGCTCACTTAATCACGCACCTAATTGATAACCGTTCTCATGATTCTAATATGTGAACACTTAACTTGCAAGACTTTAATTTTAAATAAGAAAAATGACACCTGAATGACAATTAATTTACTTATTTACCACGCATAAACATTTTATCCAGCTCAGCCATCGTGACCTGAAACCAGGTTGGGCGGCCATGATTGCATTGCCCGGAGCGTTCGGTAGATTCCATATCACGCAATAAAGCGTTCATTTCAGGGATCGTCAACATGCGGTTCGCCCTGACTGCGGCATGGCATGCCATCGTACCTAATAATTCGTTGCGTCGTTCAGCAAGTGCACGCGTAGCGCCATACGCTTGCAAATCATGTAAGACATCTCTGGCTAACTTGACCGCGTCTGCGTCTTGCAACATCGCGGGTACAGCCCTTACCGCCAATGTTGTCGGCGATAAGATCGCAATATCAAACCCCAACTGGTGTAAGGCATTTTGGCCTTCTTGCGTAGATAACTGTGCTTGTACTGCGGCTACTTCAAGCCTATCTGCATTAAAACTGACAGGAATAAGCAGTGGCTGGGTTGGAACGCTCGATGCATCCAGCGCATTCTTTAGCCTTTCATACATAATGCGCTCGTGCGCTGCATGCATATCAACGACGACCAAGCCTGATTGGTTTTGCGCCAGCACATACACGCCATGTATCTGAGCCACGGCAAATCCCAAAGGAAAATCTTGCGCCGCGCTATGATGCGCGAACTGATTAGGTGGGGTACCAAAAGCCACCGAGTCAACCCCTGCATGTGGTTCAGCTTGATTATTACCAAACATCGTCTGATAAAAACCTGAGGATTCGTTCGCACGCAGATCCATATTGGACTGAAAAGTTGGATACGATGAAACCGGATATCCAGCAGATGGCGATAATTCACTGAATCCACCATTTTGCGATTGCGCTGATTGCGGCACCAACGAGCCTGGCAAACCTACAGGCGTTGCCAGTGATTTATGTAGCGCATGGAATATGAATCGATGGATGGATTGCCCATCCCTGAAACGCACTTCAGTCTTGCTCGGGTGCACATTTACATCCACTAGTGCAGGATCTAACTCTAGAAATAACGCAAATGCGGGATGCCGGTCATGGTGCAATACATCTTGGTAAGCTTGACGTATGGCATGGCTAATCAGCTTATCACGGACGAAACGCCCGTTCACATACACATACTGAGTATCACGCGAATTACGTGAAAATGTCGGTTTGGCCGCCATTCCCCAAAGCCTGATACCCGCGGCAGATTCATCCACCGTAAAGGCTTCTGATGCAAAATCAGTACCTAATACCTCACTGAAGCGGCGCGCAGGCGCGGCTACACTTAACCGCATCAGCGCACGCCCATTATGCTGCAGCATGAATGTGACATCCGGACGTGAAAGTGCTACGCGACGAAAAGCCTCTTCACAATGCCCGAACTCAGTTGCTTCGGTCTTCAGAAATTTACGGCGCGCAGGGGTATTAAAGTAGATGTCCTGCACTTCTATGATGGTTCCGGCATCCAGCGCCGCTGGTTCCAGCGGTGAGATTGAGGCACCTTCGGATGAAACACGCCATGCATGGTAACTATCACTTGCTCGACTGGTTAATTGCGTACGCGATATGGATGCGATGCTGGCTAATGCTTCACCACGGAAACCTAGGCTTGCTACACGCTCAAGGTCTTCAAGGCTTGCGATTTTGCTCGTGGCGTGCCGTGTGAGCGCCAATACCAGATCATCCTTGATGATGCCCTGACCGTTATCAGCCACACGCAATTGCTTAACGCCACCATTCATCAAGAAAACGTTGATTTCAGTGCTGCCTGCATCCAAGCTATTTTCTAATAGCTCCTTTAATGCAGAAGCTGGTCGCTCAACCACTTCACCAGCCGCAATCTGGCTAATCAGCTGATCAGGTAATAATTTAATTGAAGCCATGCGGAATATTTTTATAGGGGCAAACCAAATTGAAGAACGAGTTAACTCTAAGTCACTTTAAAACTATAAGCCTAAACTACAAGCCATCTACAAACCGTAGATTATATTTTTTGGGATGAGCTGCCCCTGTAATATCTATATCATCGACGATTTTAGAAGCTAATAAATCAACTGCTATCACAATTGGCTTCTCATCGAGCAATTCATCGGATATCGCAAATAACGCTTGGAGCACTTTTCCTTCCAGATGCGACTTACGTCCATCTTCGTTGACAAAACTCTCAAAGATGCCAAAAGCAGTGTCGGTAAACTTTAACGCATACCAGGTAATGCTTTCGCCCTCTTCTACTACGGATGGCAGGCTGTTCTTCAAGAACTCTTCAACTTGCTTTGCTTTATCAGGTTTGGCTTCCAGCCTTATATACAGCGCGGTTTTATTCATTTTTGGCTCCTTATACAGATAACTCGAAATTCTTTAATTAGATACCATCTTTGGCTTGGCAAGTGCCGGATTAGTTGCAAAGTATTTTTTAATCCCTGACAAAATCGATCCCACCAGTTTATGCTGATAAGCCTCGTCATTTAATTTGCGCTCTTCTTCCGGGTTGCTGATAAATGCTGTCTCTACCAAAATAGATGGAATATCAGGTGACTTTAATACAGCAAACCCCGCCTGTTCTACGCTGCCTTTATGTAGGGTGTTGATCTCACTAATATTCCCGAGCACAGCCTTACCAAGTTTCAAGCTGTCATTAATGGTGGCTGTCTGCGATAAATCTAGCAAGGTACGCGCCAGATAGGGGTCTTTATTATCCAAGCTTACACCCCCTATCAAGTCAGATTCATTTTCCTTCTTAGCTAAATAACGAGCTGATGCGCTGGTCGCACCGCTTTCAGATAGCGCAAAAACAGATGACCCCCTTGCGTCAGGCCTTGTAAAGGCATCGGCATGAATCGAGACAAAAAGGTCTGATTGCAATTTACGTGCTTTTACTACCCGTCCATGTAGCGGAATAAAATAATCGCCATCTCGCGTTAAAACACCACGCATATTAGGTTCTGCATCGATCGCCGCTTTTAGTTTCTTTGCGATGGCTAGCGTAATATTTTTTTCATGCGAGCCATTTGCGCCTCGCGCGCCGGGATCTTCCCCTCCGTGACCAGCATCAATAGCGATTGTCAGCAGGCGCATGTTGTTTTTATTTTTTACAGGCTTATCAATAGACTTTTCTTGCGACTGGTCTGGCAGAGTTGTTATGTTAGGTAATACCACGACGGGCTTTTGCGCACTCGGCGTTGTAGGCTCAGGCAAAAGGACGACCTCAGGTAAAGGCGGTACCTTCGGCTCAGATACATTGGCTGTTGGGGTTTGCACTTCAGGTAGGTTCACTGCGGGCGCAGCATCGGGCTTTTCATGTTGCTCAAGCATTGCCATTAAGGGGTCTAATGCAGGGTAGATATCGATCACCAATCGATTTTTGTACTCGCCCGCTGGCGGTAATGAGAATATCTGCGGCTTGATGTCAGATTTAAGGTCAATGACCAGACGAACGACACCCGGTTTAAAGTTCGCGACACGCACTTGGCGAATATAAGGGTCAGAAGTCAGGATTTTTTCAGATAAGCTTTTCAGGGTCGGGCCAAGATCGACATCATTTAAATCCAATACAAGGCGCTCAGGATCTTTAAGCATGGTCATCTTGTAGTCGATAGATGATGATGCCTCTATCGTAATACGTGTGTAGTCGGCTGCAGGCCAAACGCGCGCGGCGGCGATAGTAATAGCAGCTTCAGCCAAATGGCTAAATACTGAAAATGCGAAAAAGACACTGGCAATAAAAACTCTAGTCATTCAAAAAAACGCTTCACAAAACTTTCCCCGTTAGTCGTGTTCGATGTAATAGTGAGCCTTCTACCCGAAGCCTCTGGCTCCAGTCGCAAATCAATATCGGCCTCTGGTAATAAATCGCCTGCTTTTTCAGGCCACTCAACAAGGCACACCGATGTGGCGCCAAAGTAATCCCTAAAACCAGCGGCATCCCACTCTTCTGGGTCGATGAATCGATATAAATCAAAGTGGTTGATATTAAATATCGAGTTTAATGCAGAAGCACTATATGGCTCAACCAATGTATATGTCGGGCTTTTAACTCGCCCCTGATAGCCAAGCCGATTTAATAATCCACGCACCAATGTTGTTTTACCTGCGCCTAAGTCACCATGTAAATAGATAGTTAATCCGGGGGCTAGCGCAATTGCGAAGCGCCCACCTATATTTAGCGTTGCCGCTTCATCCGCTAAATCGATTGTAATATCATGCTGCATATGCAAAACACTTTCAGCGATCTATCCAAGTTGGCGGCTGACATCAAACAATGGGGATTGGAATTGGGCTTTAGCCAGCTTGGCATTACCGATACGAATCTCTCGGCTGCTGAACCTGAGTATAAAGAATGGCTGGTCAAAGGATTCCATGGCGCTATGGATTATATGGCAAAACATGGTGACAAGCGCACGCGACCAGCAGAATTAGTTCCCGGAACTGTGCGTGTAATCTCCGTGCGTATGGATTATCGCCCACCCAATGCGCGTAATAGCGATGAAGTGATGCTGAATGGCACTCAGGCATTTATTTCTCGCTATGCATTAGGCCGTGATTATCATAAGGTGATGCGCAATCGCTTGCAGAAACTATGCGAAAGAATTTCCCAAGAGATAGGTCCTTTCGGTTTTCGCGTATTTACAGATAGCGCGCCTGTGATGGAGGTCGCACTTGCGGAAAGATCAGGCCTAGGTTGGCGCGGCAAACATACGCTGCTACTTTCACGTGATGCGGGTTCATGGTTCTTTTTGGGTGAGGTGTATATTGATATCCCCTTGCCTATCGATGCACCGACATCGAAGCACTGTGGTACATGTACAGCATGTATCGATGTGTGCCCAACACAGGCTATCGTCGCCCCTTATGAGGTAGATGCACGCCGTTGTATATCCTATTTAACGATTGAGCTTAAAGAAAGCATCCCTGAGCCATTAAGGCCTTTAATCGGCAATCGTGTCTATGGCTGTGATGATTGCCAGCTTACCTGCCCCTGGAATAAATTTGCCCAAATCACCAAAGAAGAAGACTTTCATGTCCGTCATGGGCTGGATGATGTCACGCTAGTTGAGTTATTTGCTTGGGATGAGTCGACGTTTAAACAAAAAATGACCGGCAGTGCTATTTACAGGATCGGTTACTCCCAATGGTTAAGAAATATCGCGGTCGGCTTGGGGAATGCACCCTCATCCCCTGAAATTATCAGTGCGCTTGAAAGTCGTCAGAATGACGAATCAGCGCTGGTAAAAGAACATGTTGAATGGGCACTTAATCGACATAAATCAGCAATTCCATCAGCCCCATATACAGCGCAGTAGTAAACTGTATAATCCGAAAACTTTCAGTTTAATAAAGCAGTTACAATTGTTCTCATCACTGGCATTTCGTCATATCACCCTGCGCTACATTAGCCTTGTGCTATTTGCCGCCCTCGGTATTTTTATACTGGTTACGTTCAGGCAATACGGCATCAGCAATGATGAAGAAGTGCAGCATATCTATGGGCGTTTATTGCTGGATTTCTATAGCTCGGGATTCACTGATCAGGATGCATTCCATTATAGAAACCTATATCTATATGGCGGATTCTTTGACCTGATTGCAGCACTCCTTGAGCATGCCACCCCCATCTGGGTTTGGGATTTACGTCACCTAATATCCGCGCTATTCGGCCTGGCAGGCATTGTTGCTTCTTACAAAGTAGCCAAAGTACTAGGCGGTGAGCGCGCTGGCTTGATTGTTGTCGTGCTGCTAGCAATCACTGGTGCATGGTCCGGCGCGATGTTTACCCATACCAAGGATGTCCCATTCGGCACCTGTATGGTGTGGGCGCTGTATTACACGATATTGATCTCGAAAGAGTTACCTAAGCCAAGTTTAAGCCTTAGCATTAAACTTGGCATTGCCATTGGCTGTGCGCTTGGCTTAAGAATCGGCGGTGTATTCTCGATATTTTACTTGCTGCTCGCCATCTGTTCCGCTGGCTGGTTGGCAAAAGACACATTAAGGCAACGTTTCGGTTTCTGGTGGCAAAGCGCAATCGCTTTGGTTCCTGCTGCGGGGGTGGCATTTGCCTTGATGGCACTATTCTGGCCTTGGGGGGTCATGTCGCCAGATCACCCTCTAGAGGCTGCAAAAGCATTTTCTCACTTCGCCTTTAATATGCTCACGGTGATGGATGGCGAAGTCATGAACATCGGCAAAGTGCCGCGTGATTACCTGCTGAGTTACTTGCTGGTTCGCCTCCCAGAAGCTTTTCTATTAGGGTTGGCGAGTATTTTAGCTTTATCAGCTATTCGCTTCCGCAAATTGAATGATCACCAGCATCCATTATTTCTAGCTTGGTCATGCGTGATTCTTGCTGCAGCCTTCCCGCTTGCCTTTATTCTGCTGGATAAACCAGCACTCTATAACGGCATAAGGCATTTCACCTTCTTAATACCACCCCTTGCCATATTGGCAGCACTCGGTCTTCATTACACTTTGGATGCACTAAAGAATCACCCTAAATGGCGCTTGGGTTTTATTATTATCAGTAGCATACTTGTGCTGAATACCAGTGTGACACTGGCACGGTTGCATCCTTATGAGTACGTGTATTACAACGAATTTGCCGGTGATGATGTCTATGCCGATAATGATTGGGAAGGCGATTATTGGTCAAGCAGCTTGCGCGAAGCTTCTGAGATGCTGGAGTCTAGCGTATCAGAACAAATGCCATCAAAACCATTCAAGGTAGCAGTATGTGCTGAATCGATTCAGGGGCGTGCCTATCTTGACCACCGCTTCGAAGTAACGACTGATTGGAAAAGTGCAGATTTTTTCATCTCAAGTACCAATATGAATTGCGATAAAGTACTTCAAGGTAAGATCATCGGTACCGTAGAGCGGATGGGAGAAACCCTAGCCGTCATTAAAGATAGAAGAGCGCTGCCACCGCATCTCCGTATGCCAAGGCGTGCACCTAAATAACGATCCATTATGTCCAATATCGAAAATAGCCAATTACAAAGCCGTCAGAACTTATCACCACATACTAGCGTGATCGTACCCGCTTTTAATGAAGAAGCCGCGATTACGGCAACGCTTGAGAATATAGCGCAGCGCTTAGGGAACCTCAGTAACGATTGGGATATCGTTGTCATTGACGATGGTAGCCGCGACAACACGGCGTTGGTTGTCAGCCAACTCCCTGCAAACCTGAATACCACACTGGTAAGGTTCTCGCGTAACTTCGGTAAGGAGTATGCGATTACAGCAGGTTTGGAATATGCAATGGGCGATGTAGTCATTTGCATGGATGCTGATGGCCAGCACTCATCTGACTTGCTAGATACGATGCTGCAAAAGTGGCGTGAAGGCTACGACATGGTCTATGCAGTACGTAAAGACCGAGGAGTTGAGTCGAACTTTAAACGTTGGGGTTCGCGCCTATTTTATCGGGCGATCAGTCTTGGCGGGCAGATCAACATCCCACGGGATGCGGGTGATTTCAGGCTGATGGATCGTAAAGTCGTCGATGCGCTACGCTCACTGCCTGAAAGAAACCGTTTCATGAAAGGTATCTATGCCTGGGTGGGTTATAAGTCCATCGGCATTCCTTTTATGCCACTCCCGCGCTCACATGGTGAAAGCACATTCTCCCGTTTACGTTTGATCGGCCTAGCTTGGACAGGCATTACCAGCTTCTCTGTGATGCCACTGCGCCTAGCAAGTGCTGTAGGTGGTGGCTTGGCGCTATTCGCCTTTATATATGGTCTGTCGGTTGTGATTGATAAGTTGTTCTTCCATGAATCCGTACCGGGCTGGCCAAGCGTGATTGCCAGCATCATGTTCTTTTCAGGTGTTCAGCTTTTATTCATCGGCATTTTGGGCGAATATCTCGCACGCATCTACGATGAGGTAAAAGGTCGCCCTCCTTACATTGTGTCTGAAGTTATCAAACCCCAAGTCGCATCCAAAATTAAGCCTATGATTAAGCCCAAGTCCAAACCGCAAATTAAACCCAAGAAAACCGAACCAACATAAAGGTAATGAAAAACACTGTCCAAGCACACTCACGCGCAATGTCATGGTTTGGCTTGATAGGCGCTGCTGCTGCCGCAGTTCATTACATCGTCGCGATATCACTTGAAGCTTTATCTACAATCCCTATTGCATGGATCAATGTGATTGGCTTCTTGTGTGCTTTCCCCGTCAGCTATTTGGGGCATAGCAAACTCTCATTTTCTTCTCATGCGCACTCCGTAAAACAATCCCTGCCGCGGTTTTTCTCCGTTGCAATATTGGGCTTTATCGGCAATCAGATATTAGTCCTTAGCGCGTTACATTTCCTGCAGATACCGTTCTGGATCGTTTTGGCAATCGTGATGGTCATTGTGGCTGCGTTCACTTACCTCTTGAGCCATTATTGGGCATTCCGCTCCAAATGAAACCCATCATCATAAGTGCAGACGATTACGCACAAAGCAGTGCAATCGACGATGCGATCATCAGATTGATTCAAAAACAGCGACTATCCGCGACATCTTGCCTGACACTGAGCCCACACTGGCCTCAAGCGGCTAAACTCTTAACTGGGGATGTCCGGGCAAAAGCAGATATCGGCTTACATCTCGATTTCACGCAATATGGTCAATCAATCAAACTGCCTTTGCCTACGCTCATTCTTCGTACTTTTATTCGTAGCCTATCCAAGAAAAAAATCGAAGCCTCCATCAATCAACAGTTGGATAAATTTGAAGAAGCCTTGGGCTCGCAGCCGGATTATGTAGACGGGCATCAACATGTGCACCAGCTTCCGCAGATACGAGATGCATTGATTGATATCCTGAAAAAACGCTATCCCAATCGACTACCTTGGATCCGGATAGCCAAACCGCCTATACAGGATGGTATCAAGGGCATGATCATTTCAATGTTGGGGGCCAATACCCTTGCTAATAAAGCGCGCAGAGCTGGCTTTAGATGCTCATCCCAGTTATTGGGTGTATATGAGTTCAATGGATCAACGGCAGATTACTTAAGAAAACTGACAGACTGGTTTCATTACGCGCAGTGCTCACGTCACCATCAAGTACATGCCTTTATGTGCCACCCTGCCATTGAAGAGCATAGTAGCGACCATATAGAGACTGACGATATGATCTACCCCGCCCGCCTACGTGAATACGAAGTATTTTCTAGCGATCAATTCGCCAGACTGTTAACCCAACATCAACTGTATATCGCAAGAGGCAACGCCCTTTAAAAAAGCAGAAAGCCCGTATCTAAGCTTTTAACTGGCTTGTATAGCGGGCTTTCTGCTTTGCTTCGGTCTTTGCCTGACTTGAAGTCTCGGGCTAGCTAATTTTTCTTTGTAGATCCAGTCTTGGACGCAGGAATGGCCGCTTTCAGCACACAGGTTTCTTTGCCATAGATACCGCCACTGTCATCTGACTCATAATAGAGCTTCTGGAATGACCAGCGACCTTGCGGGTTCTTTTTCATCGTTGCAATACCAGTACTATGTTCTGCGCTACGTTTCTCAGACAAATTAAAGCTGATCGCCATACGATTACCATCAACCGCAGCTTGCCCGGCATACAACACTGAATTCTCAGTCTCTACTTCGTAATAGTAGGCACCAAATTTTCCGTAGCTACTAATTCTATTCAGGCGCAGTTTAACAACGACCGAGTAATCGCCGACTTGCTCATTATTGCCTTTGCAGTCATATAAACCGCTATAGTTGACCCCGGTAAATGCGGGCTGTGCGTAAGTGATATTTGTGATTAATAATGCTACTAGCGCCAACACAAGTCTTTGCATACAAACTTCTCTACCAATTTATTCATAATATATTTGTTATTGTAACGCGAAGGCGCGCTAATTTACGCAATCATTTTTGTCTTTGTTTCAAGGCTAGATTATTATTAGTGAATTGATTGCCCCAAGCGCCTCTCATCATCGTTTTTACAACCCAATAGCATTATTAAAAATCTCAGGAATTTATGCCCAATACCACCCCAAGTACATTATGGCGTTACGGCTTATTCAATCTAGTTCTACTGATCTCAATTGCGGCATGGCTATGGCTCCAGAATGAGCCGGTTAGCGTAGTGAAGCCCACTCTGCCTGCCAATGGCAAGCTCTCCTGTGTTTCATATGCACCTTATTACGGCAAGGGTCAATCTCCCTTTATCGCCAATACCGTCATCAGCAAATCACAAATAGATAGTGATTTGGCAATGCTGGCACAGCGCTTTGACTGTGTACGCACCTATTCTGTCAGCCAAGGGCTGGATTATGTCCCCGCCGCTGCCGCCAAACTCGGGTTGAAAGTCTATGTCGGCGCATGGATAGGTTGGACAGCAAAAGATAATGACCTTGAGGTTAATACGGCAATCAAGCTCGCTAATCAATACCCTGATACAGTTAAAGCCTTGATCATTGGCAATGAGGTTTTATTAAGGCGTGAGCAAAGCGAAGCAACGCTTAAGGTATATATAGATCGCGCCAAGGCTTCGACCAAAGTGCCAGTGACTTATGCCGACGTATGGGAGTTCTGGCTGAATCATAAGAATCTCGAAAAGTCTGTCGACTTTGTGACTGTGCATGTCTTGCCGTATTGGGAAAACCACCCGCAATCGATTGATAACGCTATACCTCACGCCAAAATCGTCATGGCAAAACTATCTTCGACCTTCACAAAACCTATACTGATCGGTGAAACCGGCTGGCCATCGATTGGGCGTCAGCGTGGTGAATCCGTGCCGAGCCAAGTCAATCAGGCACGATACTTCCGAGAGTTTCTCGCTATTGCACATGAAAAGCACTGGCAGTACAACCTGATCGAGGCAGTCGACCAGCCATGGAAGCGGCAATTAGAAGGTACGGTCGGTGGATATTGGGGCTTATATAATACCGATATGCAGCCTAAATTCGACTTTCAGGCAGATGTCAGCGAACGCCAAGATGGCATCACGCCTATGTATGCAGCGGCGGTAGGGTTTATCGCATTCCTGCTGATGTCGCTTGTTGCAGGAGAAAGACGTATAAGCGGATTGTTGGCATATGCTTTACTTGGTAGCTCAGTGGGCATCTTAGGCATACTGCAATTGGACTATCTATCATCTGCTAGTAGAGATGCAATCGAATGGATTGCCCTTTCAAGCGTGACGATAGTTGGTTTACTAACCTTATGCTGCCTGCCTTGGGTACTGAAGTTGCAAGCAAGTGAATCAGCCAGACAGCTTGTATATGCAGGGCTATTTTTAATCAGTGCGTGCGCCACCATTGCCGGGCTGCTCATGTTATTGGATGGTCGATACCGAGATTTTTCCCTCAATCTTTATATGTTACCTATATTGCAGCTTTCCCTTGGCTTGTACTTTGCTGGCATTCGCCTAGAAACAAAATCCCGTTTTTATTACTGGTCGAGTATCCTTAGCGGCATTGCTGCGATTATCTTTGTAGCTGTAGAACCTAAGAACTTACATGCTTGGTCGTGGGTCATTTTGATTAGCTTGATGATATTTGCAAGCTGGCCAAAACAAAGAGCTGCATCACTCACCTGAATATACATTTGTAAAATATGACTAAATTTATCAAAGATTACTCCACCCCGTTGCTGTTTGCGCTGGCTATTGCTTTAACGCATTTTGGCGTATGGGCTTTAGCTAACAGAGCCTTACCATTGATCGATGCGCCACCGCTTATCAATGGATTTGCTTATAGTGGATTTCAAGTCAATCAAAGTCCTTTTGACAAACAATTCCCCAGCACAGCGGAGTTGGCGAAAGATCTCAAGCTACTCTACCCCCTTTCGCACCGGGTACGTACCTATAGCTCTTTAGAGAACTCTGAGGTCGTTGCGTTGGCATCAAATCTAGGCTTCCACGTTATGGCGGGCGCATGGTTAGGTGGCGATGATGCAACCAACCAGCGCGAGATCGAAGCATTACAAGCCAAAATCAAGAACTATCCACGGATTGAGCGCGCTATCGTCGGCAATGAGGTATTGCTACGAAACGATATGCCACTTGAGCAACTGACCAAATATCTTGACGAAGTGAGAGCAGATAAGACCGTGCCGGTATCCACTGCGGAACCCTGGCATGTATGGTTAAAGAATCCTGAGTTAGTCAAGCATGTGGATTTCATCGCGGTACATCTACTGCCTTACCATGAGGGTGTTCCTGTTGATCAAGCCGTAGATTACTCGCTTGATCGTTACAGGGAACTGATGGATGCGTTCCCACGCAAGAAGATCGTCATTACCGAAGTGGGCTGGCCTAGCCGTGGCCCAGCGATTGGCGGATCGGTTGCATCAAAAGTGAATCAGGCGCAATTCGTTCGCGAGTTTCTGGCAAAGACCGCCTACAAGAATTATGACTATTACCTCATGGAAGCATTCGACCAACCATGGAAAGTAAAGCTTGAAGGCTGGGCGGGTCCTTACTGGGGCATGTTCGATGGGGATCGCAAGCTTAAATATTCCCTGCATGGTGCTGTACCAAAAGATATTCGCTGGATAGCGAAAGTTTCATGGTCAACGGCGCTGGCCTTTCTCCCTATACTGTTTATCGCAATTCGCTTTAGGCACTGGGGGCTTGGCGGCCGTATCTCGCTTGCTGTTTTACTGCAAGCTTGTATCACGACACTGGTTGTCGCATGGAATCTGCCGGGTGACTATTACTACACACTGCGTGATTTTATCGTCCTGATCGGATTGATTATCGGCATGCTGATGACATCGGCAGTATTAATGATTTACGGCGTGGAGTTCAGTGAGGTGATGTTTAAAGGCGGCTGGCGCCGCGTATATAAACGCGCTGAGCCATTGCCAAAAGATCAGGAGCTATTCGTCTCGGTCCATCTTGCCTGCTATAACGAGCCTCCTGCGATGGTGATCGCGACGATAGAAAGTCTGGCAAAACTCAATTATTCAAACTATGAAGTATTAGTCATCGACAACAATACAAAAGATGAGGCTTTATGGAAACCTATCGAAGCTTATATCGCTACCCTGCCTGATAATTTTCGCTTCTTCCATTTACCGAAATGGCCTGGATTCAAAGCAGGCGCATTGAATTTTGCCTTGAAAGAAACAAATCCCAAGGCAGAAGTGATTGGCGTTGTGGATGCTGATTATGTCGTCACTGAGGACTGGCTGGGGTCTCTTGTTCCCCATTTTAGTCATACCAACGTTGCGGTAGTGCAAGCGCCTCAGGCGCACCGTGAATGGGAAAACAATTTCTTCCGTCGCATGAGTAATTGGGAATTTGAAGGTTTCTTCCGCATAGGCATGCATCACAGGCATGAGCGCAATGCGCTGATCCAGCACGGCACGATGACGCTCGTTCGCCATCAAGCCCTTAAAGATGTCGGCGGATGGTCTGAATGGTGCATCTGTGAAGATACTGAGCTAGGTTTACGCTTACTGGAAGATCAGTATGAGCTGCGTTATGTCGACGAGATGTTTGGGCGCGGATTAACCCCTAGCGACTTCAATGCCCTTAAATCTCAACGCTTCCGCTGGGCATTCGGCGCAATGCAGATTCTTAAGCATCATATGCCCAAGCTATTAGGCAAATCTACCCTGACTTTTGGGCAACGTTATCACTTCATTACGGGTTGGTTTGGCTGGCTTGGCGATGCCTTGCAACTGTTCTTCACGCTAAGCTCCATCGGCTGGACGCTGGCGATGCTGGCTTTCCCGAAATCATTCAGTCTGCCTGTTGCCATCATGCTCACGCCCGTACTATGCTTCTTGGCAGTAAAAGGCGCGCTCGGCCCTGTACTTTATCGCAAAACGATGAATTGCAGCTGGAAAGATATTTTTGGTGCATCGCTTGCCAGCTTGGGGCTATCACACGCGATTGCGCGCGGTATCCTCATGGGATTAGTGCAAAAACAAGGCGTATTCAAACCTACTGCTAAAGGCAAAAGTGCCAATAGCCGATTGACGTTGATTAATCCTATTAGGGAAGAAATCCTGCTGCTTCTGGCACTTACTGTTGCCGCCACGGCAATGCTGGCTACGCGTGGATTCAACAATATCGATGCACAGCTATGGGTCACTATGCTTGGCCTGCAAGCCCTCCCTTACATCAGTACGGTAGCTTGTCAGATCATCTCGCAATTGCCTGATAGCAAACCAAAGGCTAGCGTAAGCATACAAACGGCTTAATACTTAACATGACAACGCATTAGCAATGACAAGGTCATTAGTCAATAATATTGGCTAATGACCTTCGTTCGATGAAAAGGCTATTGCCGTTGATCTTCTTGGCCTGCTTCTTTGCTGAAGCAATTGCAGAAGAGACTTCATGATGCGAAGTCAATGTTGAACCCTCCACTTTGACTACTCCGATCGACATGCTGACAAAGGGTGAGAATACTTTGTTACCTTGTCGGTCTTCGGCTTCAATCCCTCCTCTTACCCGGTCTTTCTCATCATAAAAATCCGGCATGGCATTTTGCAGAAGCGTCAGTATCTTCTCGCAACGCGCTGTCCAGTCTTCACTCTGAAAGATGAGGATAAAGTCATCACCGCCGATGTGGCCGACAAAATCAAACTCGCTTGCTACTTCATCACTCAATAACTTGCCTGTGAACTGAATGAGCTCGTCACCGCGCCTGAATCCATAGGCATCATTAAACGGCTTGAACGTATCTAGATCGCAATAACATGCATAAAAAGTGACTTTAGACTCGAGCAAGCGATCTATATGTTCACTGATAGGCACATTACCGGGCAACATGGTTAATGGGTTGGCATAACGTGCCGCATTGATCTGCATCTGCGTGATTTCTCGTAACAGATCATGCCCGCTCCCCATGCCAAGATATTGCCCAGCATCCGTGATGATAAATCCATTAGAAAGGTGATGTGGCTCCATATTCGTAATCAAATCGCTTAACGCTTGAAGGCTCATGGTTTTCTCTACCACCAGCGGTTTGTTATCCATAAAGGTAAAACAAGGCCGCTTGCCATACAGTTCCCTCGTGTATGGTCTGGCAAAGTGATCAATAACATCATAACGGCTGATTAGCCCCACTGGTCGACCTTGGTTAACTACCGGCAGCGCATACAGCCCCGGCATCTCTTTGAATCGGGCATAGACATCATCATTGATAGTTTGAGGCGTCAGTGGCTGAACATACTTGATCAAGGTACTGACATTGCCTCTTTTTTGCAGGGATATCGTACGTCCCGAATAAACGCGCACAGTGTTACGGTTAAGCTCCTGACTCAATTCGTGAGAAAGCGCTTGGATGGGTGATGGTAGCGGATAGCCAAGAAAATAGCCCTGCCCATAGCCTATCTTCAGATCTTTAACCACAAGCAGCTCAGCCTGTGTTTCTATTCCTTCCGCAATGACTTTTGTACCAGAGCTTTGGGCGATGTGCTGAATCGAACGCACAAACTCGAATTTAACCTGATCGTTATTGATACCTCGAATGAAATGTTTATCAATCTTGACATAATCAGGCTGCACCTCTGACCAAAGTCTTAAGCTGGAAAAACCTTCACCGAGGTCATCCATTGCGATTTCGAAACCCATATTGCGGTAATGCTCAGTCGCACGCCGCAGCATGTCGTAATCAAATGTCGGCGTATTTTCAGTGAGCTCGATAATCACATTATGAGGGTCAAGGCCAAGTTTATGTATATAGGCTAAGGTGGCCCCCTTAGTAGCATTCAATTGCATTAATGAAGCTGGGCTTATATTCAGGAAAAGCTTGCCTTCATTAGCTGAGCTGGCAAAAGACTCAAGCACAACCTGTCGGCTAAGGTGTTCGATCTCGAATACGAGGTCATTATGCTCGGCCTCCTCAAACAATTTAAGCGGAGAATGCAGTGGCGTATCAACAGGCCCGCGAATGAGGCCTTCATGCCCATGTATTCTAGCTTGATCTAAATCAATAATCGGCTGGAATAATGCCGTCAGATGGCGCGATTTGAGTATGGACTGCAATTGCGCTGAATAAGCATTTTGCTTATCCGCTTGAGCAATATCCAGAGGGAGCTTCATAATGGCTCCCCAATCACCAAGATATTGGTTTGCATGCCTTAGAGTCGTTTCTGGGTAAGCTAGATTCATGGTCGGGTCTCTCCTAAGCTGCAACCCTACGCACGCTTTATGACAGGAGTATTGCAAAACTATTGCTCGAGACGATGGCCCGCTAGCAATGCTGCGCCGATAATACCTGCCTGATCGCCACTACTAGATATCCCGACATTCACGCGCCCACGCAATACAGGAATCAAATCAGCATTTAAACGTTGATAGAATAATTTTTCCATCAGTGACCATGCTAGGCTTAATCCACCACCGATGACGATATCAGTCACATCAACGGTCTTGAGCACATGAGCCAATACCTGTGCCAGATAAACTCCCGCAAGCTCGAAAGCCTCGATTGCTTTACTATCCCCTGCTTGAGCAAGCGATGCCACTTTGTCCGCATCAAGTGATATCCCACTCAATAGATGATAGCTATTGCTAAGACCGGTCGCCGAGGCATATTGCTCTAAGCATCCATGATTGCCGCAACCACATAGCCTGCCATTGGGTTCAACAATGATATGCCCTACTTCCATAGCAAACCCATCCTGCCCTGCAAAAGGCTGGTCCGCATAGATAAGCCCACCACCAACCCCTGTGCCCAAACCAATATATATCAGATTATGTGAAATATTATTGAGCTTATATTCCCCAAATGCAGCGGCCAGCGCATCATTTTCGACCAAAACAGGCATTTGAATAAGTTTAGACAGGTCTCCCGCTAGGTCTACATTTAACAGCCCCGGTAAGTTGGGCGATTGCATTACGCAGCCTGTTTGTGGATCGATAAAACCGGGAAAACCAATGCCCACTGCTTGAATATTGGGATAAATAGTTAAGACGCTATCAATCGCATCACTGGTGATGTTGAGAATATGCTGCCATGCGATATCGGCAGGATTATTTTTGCATAGCGTCGAAAAATCCGCAGCGATGCGTTTTTCATGAATCAGTTTTACGCCATCAATCACGCCGATGCGCAGATTCGTGCCACCAATATCTATACCGATTAGCATGGTTAATTTATTAATGTTTTAAATGAATTAAGTGATATAAATAATTGATTTATATAACTTCAAATTTAATGATGACATCATTCTTTATCTGTGAAGAATCCCATTCAAGCGTCAATGTCACGGCTTGCATGATTTTTTCAAATCCAGCCTCCGACTGCGAGACACTAAAGTGCGGATAACTATTTAGCACACAAGGTTCACTGACATAAAGATGTGCTGCGCCTCCGAGCACCTCATCTTCGAGCGCAATATGGTCAATGTTTTCAAAATAATATACTTGCCCGAAACCACCGGGGATATAGTCGCCAATACGGAATCGCCCGGCAGGGCCATCACAACTAGGCATGGCGATATTGAGTTCGACTTTGAATTTTCCCTCAGGCGGTTTATTGAAATGATATTTTGCAATGAGCGTATTGCCTTGCAGAGAAAACTTCTTGTGCACATCGCCACCACTCAAGGCAGCGACAAACTCCAAAGCATTCTTGGCGGTAGTGTTCGGGCGACGGTATTTGAGCTTTTTACTCGATCCATCTTCACTTAGCCAAAAATCACAAAACATCGCTTTACGATAAGCATCTACGGCCATATCGGCTTCTGTGATCTCGTGCTTAAAGGTAACGCGCTCATGCGGGTTAGCAATCCCCTCCCCCGAGTGTGTATGATCGGGCTGCGCATGCACCTTACGGTGATAATGCTCAGCTTGACGGGTCAATGTATCGCCAAAATTATGGGCTAGCTTATAAGAATCAAGCTCGCAGATCGCTGCCGAGCCATCCGCTCTGATGACTGCCTGCAACTCACCGTTTTGCAGGAAGGCTTCGTCAAAGCCATCCATATCCACATCAACCAGAAACTTTGCTGGCCTTTCGCTTGATTGATCGATCAACCCTTCCAGCTTGATCATGGCATTATAAATTGCACGCCTAAGATGGGGCAAATAGAGCCCGCCAAACAAGCCATGCCAATACGCATCGTTAGCCTGTGCTTCATAAAGCGCATTTTGCATGTCTGCAGTTTTTTTATTATCAGGCAAGGCATGATAACGACTGGACAGTGCCAACATCCGTTTGTGCATCCAGTTAGATTCTGGGTAACGCATAAAGAAATTACGCCATATGCCACCGCGTATGTAGGGCTTTGTGACTTCATAGCGGTCATTGTATTTTTCCTGCCCAACCAAATCAGCATAGTGGTGCGCTGCGGGTACAGGCAAAGTCCATTCATTCATCTCAATATAAGATGCTGTTGGCAGGTAAACCACGCCACGTGTCTTTGCCATGACGTGGTAATCGCTATAACGCATAGGCTTGATAATGGAGGAGTTAAGCACGCCTTCGATAAAATCTTTAAGCCAGCCGCGCTCATACACCCAGTTATAGGTTTCAGGCCATATGCCAAATTTCTCAATATCATCGAAATAAATAGCGGCAGCCTGCTTGCTGTCATCAGCCAGACTTTCAAGATAGCCTACAACTTCATGCGCGGGCGAGAATGGCAACCTATAGCGCAAAGCCTCGGAGATTGGAAATAGGTCGATCTGACGCCCATCTTCTTCAGTTGAATAATATCCATCAAGCACGCTGCTATCTTTACCTGTGCACATGAAGTGATAGTCATCGACCGTGACATATTGAATGCCGGCATCAGCAAGCGCAGGCACGACAGTAGATTCCCACACACGCTCGGTAAGCCATGCGCCATGAGGTGTTTCGTGCAGGTGTTTTTTTAAATATTGCGATAACTTGGCAATTTGCCCAACCCTGTCACGCGTGGGAATCGATGCAAGAACAGGCTCCGTATAACCTGCCCCAAATAACTCAGCCTGTCCTCTCGCCACCATTTCTTTAAGCAAGGCCATATCCTCTGGATATTTCCGCAACATGTAATCAAGCAACCATCCACTGAGATGAATGGCAAACTTGAAGGCTGGATATTCATACAGCACCCGAAGAAAAGGCCCGTAACATTTTTCATGCGCGTCATCCAGCACGCTTTCAAAGTTACCTACAGGCTGGTGTGCGTGCACGCCAAGCAACAAAGCAACGGTTTTAGCCAATATTCTGCTCCCTGTCATACGATTTGTAAGTCACGATCATGTTTCCTGTCCACGGCGCATGGTGCCGCCAACGGCTGGACTACCTCTGCCAACACTGATAGGCAACGCCAATACGTTGGGTACTGGTTGTTTCAGCAGATGGTATAAATTAGTCAGGTTTCGTCGATAAAGCTGGTCAAAACTCTCCACGCTTTGAGATGAGTTGTAATCACCAAACCACCAGAACCAGTCAGACCCTTCGCAAATCGCCAATTGATGCTCGCATGCGGCAGTTTCTTTAGCGGTTAACATGCCAGATTGCATCACTTGGTCATAGACTTTCTTTACATCGCAGAGCAAGTCCCAGCCTAGGTTCTTTTCACTGGAGCCTATCCACGTACTGAAGCTGCCGTATACCCAACTACCTGTGGCAATAGCTGATAATGTATTCACTGCTATTGGCTCATCCGCATTAGTATGTTTTTCGATAATATCGCTGAACGTGACCATCTCGATATCAGGATGCTCGACTAGCGCGGCATACAGCTCGCTAAGAAAGTAATATCCATTGTATGGGTAATACTCCCATGCATTCTCACCATCGAGAATCACACTGACGACAGGGTGATTCTCGCTTTGATTGCTCTGGTGAATATGCTCAAGAGACTGGATGAAATCGGCTACGGCAGCACTGGCATGGAGCTTTGAATATTCAAAACCGATCTTGTCAGATAGTTGATCATCACGAAAGAAGCAGAATATCTCTTGCCGTCCATTGCTTAACAGGTAAGGCTGGTACAGATACTCATTACGGGCTGGCAACTCAGAGATATCAGAAGACTTATACAAGCTATTTGCCAGCACGCCTTCACCAGTCGCTGCCCATTGCACGCCATGCTCAGCCATCAATAACAGAGCAGATTGTGAAACACCGCCTTCAGCTGGCCACATACCGACAGGCAGTTCGCCGAACCTTTTCTTGTGCGAGGCTTGCGCCTCTTCTATATGTGCTCGCGCTCTTGTCTTGCCGCCAGGGTATTGCGCGCATTTTGGCAAAGGCGCATAAGGCATGGCATCACGCGTGGATTTAAAATCTAACAGCAAAGGCAATATGGGATGGTAATGCGGGGTGGTCGATAACTCGATTTGGCCATCCTGCATCATTTTTTTATAGCGGGGAATCAAGTCTTTGATGAGGTCGCCGATCAAACTGAATAGCGCTACTCTATCCTCGACATTGAACTGATGCCCTTTCTCCATTAACCGCTGTATTAATGGATTGCTACGTCGGATGCTTTCTCCGGTCCATGCCAAGTGGTACCAGACCAAAAGATCTGCCATATACTGCCCGGAGAGATAACTAAACAGCGCTTCACCTTTGACTTCCAGCGCTTGGAATATACTAAATAGGCATTGATAATGGGCGAATGGTGCCAGCATCTTTTCATGATGATTCTTGAAACAACTTTCCAGAATCAGTTTGCGATGCTCAAGTGATACGTGGTCGAGGTCGGGTTCTGCCAATAGCGCAAGTAATGGATCACGGATATTTTGACTGGCAAACTGCTCACAATAATCTTCTAGCTGGTCAAGCAGCACCGGCACAAAATTGAAAGTAACGTGCGCATCTGGGTTGGATTCCAGATGATAAGCCATGTCTGTGTAGTCTTTGATGGCGTGCAGATACGTCCAAGGCAAGACATATTCGCTCGTGAGGGTGTCACGGTAATCTGGCTGATGCATATGCCAGTAAAGATTGAAGTAAAGCGTTGGGCGTACCGATGTCATGTATCAACCTCTAAAAAACCAATCCAGCCAATTAGCCAGAGTCGATGTATGAATGACCTACGTATCAGCCAATTAATTCAATTAACGTGCCTGATGTAAAGATTGCCCCAACATATCGGGTGTTACCAGCGTAATGCCTGTATCAGTCACATAAAACCGTTTCTTATCCTGCTCAATATCCACGCCGATTTCCATGCCATCAGGGATTCGCGTGCCTTTATCTATGACAACCCTGTTCAATGTCACATAACGACCGATATCGACCTTAGGCAAAAGTACAGCGCCTTCAATCGTGCTATAACTATTGATTCGCACATCTGAAAAAAGCACTGAATTACTTATTTTTGCACCACTTATGATGCATCCGCCCGATACTAAAGAATCTGTCGCCCTGCCGCATCGCTCTTCATTATCAAAAACAAACTTCGCTGGAGGAAGCTGCTCTTGGTATGTCCAGATCGGCCACTGACTATCATAGAGATTCAGCTCGGGAACCACTTTTGTAAGCTCCATGTTCGCTTCCCAATAAGCATCAACCGTACCAACATCCCGCCAATAGTAATTGCCATTCGACGCCCCGACGCAACTCTCGGTAAAGCGATGGGCATAGACCCTATATTTTTTGATCATGTAAGGGATGATGTCACGACCAAAATCATGGGCCGAGCGTGGTGCATCGGCATCACGTATTAACTGCTCGTACAGAAAAGATGCATTGAATACATAGATGCCCATGCTTGCAAATGCCTGATCAGGATTACCCGGGATAGGATCAGGGCTCTCAGGCTTTTCCTTAAAATCAACGATTCTGTCCTGCTCATCCACACGGACCACACCAAATTCTTTGGCTTCATTGAGAGGCACATTGACGCAGGCAATCGTCATATCCGCGTTGTTACGCACATGTGCTGCCAGCATCTGGCCATAATCCATCTTGTAGATATGATCACCCGCTAATACCAATACGAATGCCGCATTGGTCTGGCGCAAGATATCCAGATTCTGAAAGACAGCATCAGCAGTACCTTTGTACCACTCTTCTTGAAGGCGCTGTTGCGCAGGTAATATTTCAACGAACTCATTGAATTCGCCGCGCAGAAATCCCCATCCACGATGGATGTGCTGCATCAGGCTATGAGATTTATACTGTGTAATTACGCCAATACGACGAACACCGGAATTCATACAATTGGACAGCGGGAAATCGATGATTCTGAATTTTCCACCAAAAGGAACAGCAGGTTTCGCACGCCAATTGGTGAGGTCTTTTAGGCGGCTGCCCTTGCCTCCTGCAAGAATCAGGGCTACTGTGTTTTTAGTGAGCGTGCTGATAAAACGAGATGAAGATAAATCCTGCTGCATTTTTTCCGCTCCTCTGTTGTCCAACCTAGCTTCTAGGAGCTATTTGGCAATGCGATATCACGCTTGAAATCATTATAGACACGATACTTCTAGCTAATCTAGTAGAATCACCCTTAATTGTAAAAAAATATTACAGAAACGGCCATATTGACAAACCTTCAACAAAACTTGGATATGATTAAAATTCTTGGTGCAAAACATCATGACCCATTTTCATATCTGGGCTTGCATCAGAAGGCTGATGGCCACATATTCCGAGCTTTTTTACCCCATGCATCCCGTATATGGCTCAAAACATCGCAAGCGTGGGAACTGCTTCATCAAACACATGAACAAGGCCTGTATGAATGGGAAGGCCTTAATGCGCCAGAAACACCATGCCGATTAAAAATCGAGCAAGACACTTACATCTATGAGCAATACGATGCTTATTCGTTTCCTTCCATGCTGTTTGTTGATGACTTATATCTATTCTCCGGCGGAAACCTTAAGCAAGCCCACAAGACCTTTGGCGCACACATGCTCAATTACAATGGCATTACTGGTGTCCGCTTCAGTGTATGGGCACCTAATGCAGAGCGAGTCAGTGTCGTTGGCAACTTCAATCAGTGGGATGGGCGTCTACATGTGATGCGCGCACATGGTTCAAGTGGCGTATGGGAGATATTCATCCCGGAATTAAATGCAGGCGAACTCTATAAATTTGAGATTCGTAATCGCCATACAGGTCAGGTATTCATCAAAACCGACCCTTATGCTTTCAGTTACGAACACTTGCCTGGCACTGCAGCCAAAATTACGCCACCCAACCAATATGATTGGCAAGATGCCGCATGGTTCAAAAAGCGTGAACATGCTGATTGGCTGCATACACCATTCAACTGTTATGAAGTGCATCTGGGCTCATGGCGTCGCAATGCAGATAACGGATTTCTTACTTATCGCGAGCTAGCCGATCAGTTGGTTAAGTATGTAAAAGAGATGGGCTACACCCATATTGAGCTATTGCCTGTTTCGGAGCACCCGCTAAATGAATCTTGGGGATACCAGACAACAGGCTATTTTGCAGCGACCCATCGCTTCGGCACACCAGACGACCTACGCTACTTTGTAGACACATGTCACCAAGCTGATATTGGTGTCATCCTTGATTGGGTACCAGGCCATTTTCCCAAAGATGACTGGGCACTGGCAAGGTTTGATGGAACGCCTTTATACGAGCATGCAGATCCCCGCCGTGGTGAACATCAAGAATGGGGAACTTATATCTTCAATTACGGGCGCAATGAAGTCCGCAATTTTCTCGTAGCGAACGCCTATTTCTGGCTCTCAGAATTTCACATAGATGGACTGCGCGTAGATGCTGTTGCCTCCATGCTTTATCTTGATTACTCCCGCAAAGCCGGTGAGTGGCTGCCTAATCAATTCGGTGGCCGTGAAAATATAGAAGCTATCGAGTTTCTAAAGCAGCTCAACATCATGGTGCATCAGGATTTCCCCGGCGCACTGACTATTGCAGAAGAATCCACCGCATGGCCAATGGTATCAAGACCAGTAGATGCAGGCGGACTAGGGTTCTCCATGAAATGGAATATGGGATGGATGAACGATACACTCTCGTACATAGCGCAAGACCCTATCCATCGACGTTACCAGCATGACAAACTCACTTTCGGCCAGATCTATGCCTATTCCGAGAACTTTGTGCTGCCTTTCTCACATGATGAAGTCGTGCATGGCAAGTTTTCTTTACTAGGCAAAATGCCAGGTGATGCTTGGCAAAAGTTTGCCAATATCCGCCTATTGCTCACTTACCAAATGACAACGCCCGGCAAAAAACTTAATTTTATGGGTAACGAGTTTGCGCAAGGTAGAGAGTGGAATGAAGGCGCATCCCTAGATTGGCACCTGCTGGATATCCCATGGCACAGCGGTGTACAAAATATGATGCGCGATTTAAACCATTTGTATCAGCGTGTGTCTGCATTACATGATCTCGATTTTGAGCAACAAGGCTTTGACTGGATAGATTGCCAGGATGCTGAACAGTCAATCATCAGTTATATTCGCCGCGCGCGCGATGGTCGCTTTATAATAGTGATTCTGAATTTTACGCCAGTCCCTAGACACCATTATCGCCTCGGGGTACCGACATCCGGCGACTATAAAGAGCTATTTAATAGCGATGCAGAATATTATGGCGGCAGCAATCAAGGAAACGGGGCCGGACTAAATAGCGAACCTACCCCTTGGATGGGCTATAATCAGTCAATCGCATTAAACGTACCACCATTAAGTGGTCTAATATTACAGCTTAAATAAATAATAATTTTTCAAAATAATCAACCTACTACACACTAAAAAAGCATGACGACCCCTACAACGCTGCCTACATGGCAAAAACTCGACGCGCATTATCAAGAAGTGTTCCCATTGCATATGCGGGATTTATTCGCAAAAGATAAAAGCCGCTTCGAGAAGTTCTCACTAGAATCAAACGGATTATTGCTGGATTATTCCAAGCACCGCGTCACCGAGCAAACGCTGTCGTTGCTATTTAAACTAGCACGCGAAGTAAACATCGAAAGCTGGCGAGACCGCATGTTCTCGGCGGAAAAGATCAACTTCACTGAAAATCGCGCTGTACTTCACTCTGCTTTACGTAATCGCAGCAATACACCCATCATGCTGGATGGTAAAGATGTCATGCCCGATGTGAATCGCGTATTGGCTCAGATGCGCGACTTTAGCGAGCGCGTACGTAATGGCACATGGCGCGGTTACACAGGCAAAAAGATCACGGATATCGTCAATATCGGTATTGGCGGTTCTGACCTTGGCCCTGTCATGGTCTGCGATGCACTGAAGCCTTATGCAAGCAAAGACCTAAGTGTGCACTTTGTTTCAAACATCGATGGCGCCCACCTGATCCGTGCGCTGGAACAATGTAATCCTGAAACAACACTATTCATTGTTGCATCAAAGACATTCACCACTCAAGAAACTATGACTAACGCGCAATCTGCACGTACATGGTTCTTGCAATCAGCAGTTGATCAGGCACATGTGGCAAAGCATTTCGTTGCTTTATCTACCAATGCAAAAGCTGTCAGTGATTTCGGTATCGATACAGCCAATATGTTCGAATTCTGGGATTGGGTTGGTGGTCGTTATTCACTGTGGTCAGCGATCGGCCTTTCAATCGCGCTGTATGTTGGCATGGATAATTTTGAAGACCTGCTAGCTGGCGGGCACGAGATGGATAACCATTTCAAGACCGCACCATTAGAGAAAAATATGCCTGTGATCATGGCGCTTATCGGTATCTGGTATAACAATTTCTTCCATGTGGATACCAAAGCCATTCTGCCTTACGATCAAGGCATGGCGCGCTTCCCTGCATACCTGCAACAAGCGGACATGGAAAGCAACGGCAAATTCATCAGTCGTGATGGCGACCGCGTACACCACAAAACTGGCGCTGTGGTTTGGGGTGAAGCTGGCACCAATGGGCAGCATGCGTTCTATCAACTGATACATCAAGGCACACAGATCGTCCCTTGCGATTTCTTGATGCCGATGCAAAGTCACTACCAAGTCGGCAAGAACGGCAATAGTCACCACAAGATATTGCTGGCTAATTTCCTCGCGCAAACGCAATCACTAATGCTTGGTAAAACAAGTGAGCAAGCACATGCTGAATTAGAAGCACAAGGTTTCTCAGGTGAGGCATTGCAAAAGATATTGCCGCACAAGACATTTGAAGGTAACCGCCCTACCACCTCCATATTGTTCGATAAGCTGACCCCTAACACCTTAGGTAAACTGATCGCACTCTACGAACACAAAATATTCGTGCAAGGCATGATCTGGAACATCAACTCCTTTGATCAATGGGGTGTCGAGTATGGCAAGCAGATCGCTCAGCAGATATTGCCGCAGCTAACATCTACTGGCGATGTCACAGGTTTCGATAGCTCAACCAATGGCCTGATCAACTACAGCAAACTACATTCATAATCTGCGTAGCAACAAAACAAAACGCCCTTAGACTTAAAATCTAAGGGCGTTTTTCATTGCGGGGGAAATCTTATCGAATATTGATATTGCTACCCAGCAAGGTATTGGTCATGGAGACACCTAAACGCTTGGCAAACTTATCAGCAAAACCTTCACGCGTAGTGAAATCAACGATATTGTCTTGCTTGATCACTTCGCGTGCGACATAAGCAGAGCTACCTAGGCCATCAGCCAAGCCCATTTGCACGCTGGTCTCACCTGTCCAGAAAAGACCACTGAACATCTCTGGTGTTTCTTTTAGGCGATTACCACGGCCCTCACGCACCACAGCAATAAATTGTTGGTGAATCTGGTCAAGCATCTGCTGAGCGAATTCCTGGTGCTTAGGATTTACTGGTGAGAAAGGATCAAGAATCGCCTTATTCTCACCGGCTGTGAGCAAGCGACGCTCGACACCAAACTTATCCATTGCTTTAGTAAATCCAAAACCATCCATCAGTACGCCGATAGAACCGACGATACTGGCTTTATCCACGTAGATCTTATCTGCAGCAACTGCAATGTAATATCCACCTGAAGCACAAATATCTTCCACCACCGCATAAACCGGGATATCCGGATGAAGCTTGCGCTGACGTTTGATCTCATCATTGATCAAGCCCGCCTGAACAGGGCTACCACCCGGGCTGTTGATACGCAGGATAATACCTTTCGTACCTTTGCTATCGTAGGCTGACTGCAAGCTATCGATAATACTCTCGGCATTCACTTCATCATTCGCGCCAATTACGCCTTCGATATCAATCATCGCGGTATGTTCAAGCTTAGTGCTTGTTTCGTTACTGACCCAGCCCAAAGCATAAAACAATATTAAGAATAGATAGATAAACCCTAGTGATTTAAAAAATATCCCCCAACGCCTGCGGCGCTTTTGTTCAGCCAGTGAGGCGAAAGCCAACTTTTCAATGGTTGTACGTTGCCATTCTGATTCTCTTGGGTTTGGCTCGGTGTGATTGTTTTCAGACATGCTTTTAACTTTCTAATTAAGTTTTCTATAAATCATCAAGACTGATCAAAATCTCATTGTTTCGTTCAACTACTTTGATCGACTTCAGTCGCTTGCCTTTACATGGCCCCATGACACAATAGCCGTCTGTTGGATTGTAATGCGCGCCATGGGTTGCACAAAGCAGATAGTTTTTTGATAAATCAAAAAAATCCCCTTCATTCCAATCAAGCTCAATCGGCACATGCGCACACTGGTTAATATAGGCATAGACCACCGAGTTATAGCGTACAGCAAAACCGGTGACGAACTCACCTAATTCAGGTAATTCAAATCGCAAACCATGCGATTTCTCAACCAGCGCATCACTCTGGCAAATCAAGCGTTCATTACTAGCCATTGGTTCAGCTTAGAAAACGCATCAAAATGTGCCAAAGGCTTGTGTGGTAATAGATTACTTAGCGGATGCGCGCCGTAGCTCACCCCAAGGCTCGCCACATTGGCATTACTTGCCATTTGCAGGTCAAAACTGGTGTCACCTACCATTAAGGTACGTTCTGGCTTGGCATCAAGCTCATCCATCAACTCAAGAATCATTTGCGGATGAGGTTTGGAATAGCATTCATCGACACATCGTGTTGCACCAAAATGTTTGCCTAAACCACTATTTTGCAATGCACGATTTAACCCGTTACGCCCTTTGCCTGTGGCAACCGCGAGCTTGAAGCCATTAGCATCTAAAGTTTGTATAGATTCCAATACGCCATCAAATAAAGGGATGTTGTTCTCACCGATGTTGTAGTGAAAATTATAGCGAGCCGCCATCTGCTGAATCTGCTCGTATGGTATATCTTGGCCAAACAAACTAACCAGCGCTTCACGCAAGCCCAAGCCAATAATGCTGCTAGCAGCTTCTTGCCCTGGATCAGGTAGCCCGACCTCTAAACTTGCAGCACGTATCGCGTTTACAATAAGTTGGGTTGAATTAGCAAGGGTGCCATCCCAATCGAAGATAATTAGATCAAACTGCTTAGACTTCATTTTTGAATCATTTCTTTCTCTAAAATCTTTAAGAACTTCTCTAACTCGGCCGGCAATGGCGCAACCAATTTAAGTTTGTCACCTGATAGAGGATGTCGAATACCCGTAGTCTCAGAATGCAGAAACATGCGTTTAAGGCCACGTTTCTGCAAAGACTTATTAAACGCAAAGTCGCCATACTTATCATCACCCGCGATAGGAAAACCCAAATGCGCTAGCTGCACACGTAACTGGTGAGTACGCCCGGTAATCAATTGCGCCTCTAAAAGAGTGAATTCTCCATAACGTTTGCGTAGATGGAATATGGTTTCAGACTCCTGTCCATCTTCTTGAACTGAAACGCGGCGTTCACCACTAGGTAAAACATACTTATGTAGTGGCAAGACCACCTTTTTCTTTTTTTCCGTCCAATCACCGCTCACAAGCATCAAGTAACGTTTATCCATATAATTACTGCGCATCGCTTCATGCAGCGCAACTAATGCGCTACGTTTTTTGGCCAGCATCAATACACCAGAGGTTTCCCTATCCAGCCTATGCACTAACTCAAGGAATTTAGCTTGCGGGCGTTCAAGGCGAAGTTGCTCGATCACACCAAGACTGATGCCACTACCCCCGTGTACTGCAAAACCCGCAGGTTTATCGATCACCAACATAGCATCATCTTCAAAGACGATCGATTGTTCGAACTTTGCCGTGACTGGTTTTTTGTGAGGTGATACTTCTTGTTGCTGGCTTGTTCTAATCGGTGGCACACGGACGACATCATCCATCAAAAGTCGGTAAGTTGCATCGATACGCTTCTTATTAACCCTAACTTCGCCACTACGCAATATTCGATAGATATGGCTTTTAGGCACGCCTTTCAAGGTTTTGCTTAAAAAGTTGTCGATCCGCTGTCCCGCACTGCCTTCATCTACCGTTAAAAGGGCTGAGCTAGACTCACTAATTACATCACTTGTTTTGCTTAAATTTTCCATCTCGCCTATACTACGTAAACCTTGAAGTAAATGCGCTAAGCGCTTCTTCAAGATGAATTAATCTTTAATTAACAAATACCTTGGTTAACTCGCTCGCCAAATAAAATTAAGTAGCGATTTTGCAACAAATTAATTGCGCTCAAGCCGCTGCACACCAGAATTACTAATGTAAAGCGCGGCCCGGATTTGCTGGAACTAATGAATTTTAGCCGATAATGACGGCTAACCCGAGATAGAATTAACATACAGAAGCTAAACCAGACAGTTACCGAAAGAATTCGCTAACAAATTCAATCTGATACAGATAACTTAGGTATCTGAAATCTTTTTCTACGACGCATCTAAATTGATAGCCTCGTCACTAAATGAATAAAGATGAGAACGGCTGAATAGCCTGCGTTTACTAAATCTTCTCCACGTTCGTTCTGCTCAGCAGTGAAATGAACCTTAGTATTACCTCGTTGATATTAAGGCATCAGCCTGCACCATGACACCAGCCATTCTCTGCCTGTCGCCTAGACCACAAGGCTCGGTCTGCAAGCCCGCTATGAGCGCGGGAGTTATAAATGAAACGCATGCTATTTAATGCGACGCAGTCTGAAGAATTACGCGTCGCAATCGTTGATGGACAAAAACTGATCGACCTCGATATTGAGTCTGCTGGTAAAGAGCAGCGCAAAAGCAATATCTATAAAGGCATCATCACTCGCATCGAACCTTCCCTAGAAGCCGCTTTTGTAAACTACGGCACAGACAGACACGGTTTCCTACCTTTTAAAGAAGTCGCCCGCAGTTACTTTCAAGGCGATGTAGATGCAGGCCGTGCTCGCATTCAAGACGTGCTTAAAGAAGGTCAAGAGCTCATCGTTCAGGTGGATAAAGATGAGCGTGGCAACAAAGGTGCTGCACTCACTACATTTATCTCACTTGCTGGCCGCTATCTCGTATTGATGCCGAATAACCCACGTGGTGGCGGTGTATCACGCCGCATTGAGGGTGAAGACCGTAACGAGTTGCGCGACATCATGGCTCAGCTTGAAGTCCCGAACGGTATGAGCATCATTGCCCGTACCGCAGGTATTGGCCGTACGCTTGAAGAGCTACTATGGGACATGAACTACCTGCTGCAATTGTGGACAGCCATTGAAGGCGCATCCACCATGCAAAGTGGCCCTTTCCTGATCTATCAGGAAGGCAGCTTGGTTATCCGCGCTATTCGCGACTATTTCCAACCAGATATCGGCGAGATTCTGATCGATACACCTGACATCTATGAACAGGCAGTACAGTTCATGAATCACGTGATGCCAGGCAATGTATCTCGCGTGAAACTTTACCATGACGAGATTCCATTATTCTCACGCTTCCAGATCGAACATCAGATCGAGACAGCATTCTCACGTGAAGTACGCTTGCCATCTGGCGGCGCGATCGTGATCGACCACACCGAAGCCTTGGTTTCAGTGGACGTTAACTCAGGCCGCTCCACCAAGGGCAGCGATATCGAACATACCGCTTTCAACACCAACCTTGAAGCAGCAGAGGAAGTTGCACGTCAACTACGCTTGCGTGACTTGGGTGGCTTGGTTGTTATCGACTTTATTGATATGGAAAACCAGCGTAATCAGCGTGAAGTTGAGAACCGTTTACGTGATGCCTTGCATTATGATCGTGCGCGCGTACAAACAGGCAAGATTTCACGTTTTGGCCTATTAGAGCTTTCACGCCAACGTTTACGCCCTAGCCTTGGTGAGTCGAACCACATTCCATGTCCTCGTTGCCACGGCACAGGCCATATTCGTGGTATTGAATCTACCGCCCTCCATATCTTGCGTATTACACAAGAAGAGGCGATGAAAGAGAACAGCGCGATCATTCAGGTACAACTACCTGTTGAGGCTGCCACATTCCTCTTGAATGAAAAACGTGCTGAGATCCATAAGATCGAGCAACGCATGGGTGTACAAGTTGTATTGATCCCAAACATTCATCTTGAAACACCGAACTACAATATTGCGCGTATTCGCAGCGACGATGTGTCTGAAGATACAACCCGTGCAAGCTACGAAATGGTTGAACTTCCAAGTGAGAGTGAAGATGCAGCTGGCACCAAGCAAGAAGTAAAAGCTGTACGTGTAGAGGCTGCTGTTAAAGGTATTACGCCTGCATCCCCTGCCCCGATCTCTGTTGTTACGCCTGAGAAGAAAGCATCGCTATTTAACCGTATTAAGACTTGGTTCGGTAGCATCAATCCTGAAAAAGAAGAAGCCGCGCCTGAAAGCAATAGACCGCGTGAAGGTAACCGCAATAATAATCGCAACCGCAATCGCAATCGTAATGGGCGTGATCGCAACGAGCGTAGCGGCAATAATGAGCGCAATGTGAATGCAGCTGAGCGTAATGATGGTGAGCGTAATACTAACCAGAATCGCAATAACAATGAGCAACGCAACAACCGCCCTCAAGAGCCTCGTGCACAGCAAAATACTCAGCCGCGCCAAGAAAGAGCTCCTGATCGCGAAAAACCTCAGCAGAACCCTAATCAACAAAATGCAAACAATGTTGAAGCAACTGGTGAGCAACCTCAACGTAGTGGTCGCCGTGGTCGCAATGGTCGTCGAGATCGTAATCGCAGCAACGAGCCGCGTGAAGGACAAGCAGTTGCTGGTGAGAATAATCTGCAACAGGCTCAGCCATTTGTAGAAAATAGCATCGAGGCCCCTAAAGCTGAGATAGTGAAATCTGTTGCTGCAGATGTAGTCATCGAGCATGCACAAACAGCATCTGAAAAGCCAAATGCCGTTGAACCACAGAAAAAGCCAAGGCACACTGAGCCAAAGGCAGAGAAAGCGGAAATAGCCAAACCAGCAGTTGCGAAATCTGAGCTGGTACAAGTTGAAACTGCTGCGCAACCTGCTGTAGCAAATGAAACAGCGACTGCCACTGCAGAAAAATCTGAGAAGAAGCCTCGTGCACCGCGTCGCCGTAAACCAGAGGCACAGGCAAAACCTGTTGATTTGGCAGCGAGTGGTTTGCAATTGGTAGAAACCAAGGCTGAATCTGCAAAATCGACTGGCGCACCTGAACCTGTAGCACCAAAGGCGCAAAATAAACCAGCTGCATGGCAGCAGAAGAAATCTGCTGAAAATACAAAGGCTGAGCCTTTAGTGATGGTTGAAACGCAGAAGTAGTTTTAAAAGTATCACTTAGCTAGAGTAAAAAAAGCCCCGTCATCGGGGCTTTTTTTATTGGGACATATAGACCTAATTAGGATTACCCGGCATCTCATCCGGAATAGCTGCCCCATAGAATTTAGCTTTGAGTTTTTTAAGCTGATCACGAAAATCAGCAGCTTTTTCAAATTCCAGATTCTGCGCGGCGTCATGCATGGATTTATCAAGACGCTTGATCTCTTTAAGTATCTGCTTCTCGCTAAGCGCTTCGTAGCTGGCTTGATCTTGCGCCGCTTGCCGCTCACGCTTGGCGTCGTCTTTATCATAAACACCATCGATGATATCTTTAATACGTTTGGTAACACCTCTAGGAACGATGCCATTTGCTTCATTGAATGCCATTTGCTTGATACGTCGCCGCGTTGTCTCATCCATCGCGGCTTTCATTGATCGGGTAATTCTATTTGCATAGAAAATCACCTTACCATTTAAGTTACGAGCAGCTCGACCAGAGGTTTGGATCAATGAGCGCTCTGAACGCAAGAAACCTTCCTTATCCGCATCCAGCACTGCCACTAAAGAAACCTCTGGGATATCCAACCCTTCACGTAGCAGGTTGATACCGACTAATACGTCGAACTCGCCCAATCGTAGATCGCGAATAATCTCAACCCGCTCTACTGTGTCGATATCAGAATGCAAATAGCGCACTTTAACGCCATGCTCTGATAGGTAATCGGTCAAATCTTCTGCCATACGTTTCGTTAACGTGGTAGCTAGAACACGCTCACCAACCTCTACTCGCAATTTGATTTCTGAAAGCAAATCATCGACCTGCGTATCAGCAGGCTTCACGGTGATCTCAGGGTCAATCAACCCAGTTGGCCTTGCGACCTGCTCAACAATCTGCTGAGTGTGGGTAGCTTCGTAATCTGCAGGTGTAGCAGAGACGAATACGCATTGCCTCATCACCTTCTCAAACTCTTCAAATTTGAGCGGGCGGTTATCTAATGCGGATGGTAAACGGAAACCGTAATCTACAAGGTTTTCCTTACGCGCCCTATCCCCTTTATACATCCCGCCCACTTGAGGGACAGTGACATGACTTTCATCAATGATCATCAATGCGTTTTTGGGTAAGTAATCTATCAATGTCGGTGGCGGATCACCAGGGTTACGCCCAGACAGATGGCGCGAGTAATTCTCGATGCCTTTGCAAAAGCCGATCTCATTGAGCATTTCCAGATCAAAACGCGTCCGTTGCTCAATGCGTTGTGCTTCCACCAATTTTTGGTCTTTAATAAAGAAATCTACGCGGTCACGCAACTCAGCCTTAATCTTCTCCATCGCCCGTATCGTAGTTTCACGCGGGGTAACATAATGGCTAGAAGGATAAACGGTATAGCGTGGAATCTTCTGGAATATCTGCCCGGTCAAGGGGTCAAACATGGTCAATGACTCGACTTCATCGTCAAACATCGAGATGCGGATAGCAGTCTCTGAGTTTTCCGCTGGAAACACATCAATCACATCGCCGCGAACCCTGAATGTCCCCCGGCTAAAATCAAAATCGTTCCGGTCATACTGCATGCCGACAAGGCGCTGAATAATGTCTCGCTGCTCTGCTTTTTCACCTTGGGTCAGGTGCAATACCATGCCATGATAGTCTACGGGGTCGCCAATACCGTAAATCGCAGATACGGTCGCTACAATGATGCTGTCTTCACGCTCTAATAGTGCTTTGGTCGCAGAAAGACGCATCTGCTCGATATGCTCATTGATGCTCGAATCTTTTTCGATAAAAAGATCGCGCGATGGCACATAAGCCTCAGGCTGATAGTAATCATAATAAGAAACGAAATATTCAACCGAGTTATGCGGGAAAAACTCTCGAAATTCCGAATACAACTGAGCAGCCAAGGTCTTGTTCGGCGCCATGACAATTGCCGGTCTGCCGATACGGGCAATCACATTGGCCATGGTAAAGGTCTTACCTGAGCCAGTCACACCAAGCAGGGTTTGATATTTCATCCCCTCTTCAATGCCTTGCGTTAATTTATCAATGGCTTGTGGCTGGTCGCCTGCTGGAGGAAATGGCTGGTAAAGCTTATAAAGACTACCGGGGAAAGTAACAATCACTATTTCATATACCTTTGCTGAATCAGTTTATTCTAACAGGGTAAAGCCAGAACTTTATGCACTATTTCAAGTCTTTATCTATACGATATAAGCAGCACACGGGATCATCATTCATAGACAGCAGGGAGCGTTAAAAGATGCGCAAGCTTATATTGTTGTTAGCCATGCTCACCTACATCCCAGCCTCTTATGCGTTTGACCGAGCAAAGCTGTTTGATTCCTTTTTCTCTATCGTCTTAGTACGTGGCTATAACCACGATGGCAGTTTGGCCTATGGTTCTGGCGTCATCATCGCGCCCAACAAAGTACTAACCAACTGCCATGTGCTTCGCCAAACCAAAGAGCCTTGGGTCTCACGTGGTGAAGATAGCTATACCATCACCGCCATTCAAGCCGATAGCTGGCACGACATCTGTCTGCTGACGATGGAAAATCTACCATTCAAGGCGGTCACGTTAGGCAACAGCAATACGCTTAAAAAAGGCCAAGAAACGATCTCTGTCGGCCACTCCAGTGGCAACCCATCACCTGTGACCTCTGTCGGCATCATCAAATCGATTTACCCGCTTGATCACGGCAGCGTCATCCGCAGCACGGCCCGTTTTGCGCTTGGCGCGAGCGGTAGCGGACTGTTTGATGGTGAAGGGCGACTCATCGGCATCAATACATTCAAAACCATAGGCCGCAATGCATACTTCTACGCAGTCCCCGTTGAGTGGATATCCTATATTGAGAAACTGCCCGCTGAGCCACCGCATTCGCTAGAAGGCCCAGCATTTTGGGAAGCCAATGATGCTGATAAACCATTTTTTCTACAAGTAGCAGCTCCAGAGTTGCAAGAAGACTGGATCAAGCTCCAAGAAGTAGCTAATAACTGGGTGAAGGCCGAGCCTGACAACTCAGAGGCTTGGTATGAGCTAGGGCTTGCCAATGAAAAGCTGGATAAATTAGTAGAGGCAGAAACCGCTTATCGAAAATCAGTGGCTGTGAATGCCCTGAACACGGATTCACTATTCAGATTAGGGATGCTAGCAGCCAAAAAAGGTGATACAAAAGAAATGCATACCATTCAATTAGCGCTCTTAGAGATAGATCAAGATATCGCCGCTGAATTCAGCCATGAGGCTGGGTGCGCTGAACAATGTTAGAAATGTTAAAGTTTAAAATAGCATGCAGCTTTAAAAGAATTCGCCATTAAGCCTATTAAAAAGCTAGCTTTTGGTTTCGGTGATTGGATTTTATGAGTAAAATTAGGGTTTTATCTTTACCCTCACAACTCAAGGATTTTCGATCTTGGAATCATCAGCTACACAGCTATCACAGCGCGTTCAATCAATAAAAGAATCACCTACTTTGGCAGTGACCGCACGTGCGGCAAAGCTAAAATCAGAAGGTCGGGACATTATCGGCCTTGGCGCTGGTGAACCAGATTTTGATACTCCCCAACATATTAAAGACGCCGCAAAGAAAGCCATTGATAGCGGCTTTACTAAATACACGCCTGTAGGCGGTATTCCCGGCCTTAAAAAAGCCATTGTCGCCAAGTTCAAAAATGAAAACGGCTTTGACTATACTGAAAAAGAAGTCATCGTCGGTGTCGGCGGCAAGCAATGTATATTCAATCTGGCATTGGCGGTGTTAAACCCGGGCGATGAAGTCATCATCCCTGCCCCTTACTGGGTGTCTTATGCGGATATCGCATTAGTGGCAGGTGCTAAGCCCATCATCATTCAATGTGGTATCGAGCAGGATTTCAAGCTAACCCCTGCTCAGCTTGAAGCAGCTATCACCCCAAAAACCAAGATCTTTATGATCAACTCGCCATCCAACCCAACAGGTTCGGTTTATTCGTTGGACGAGCTAAAAGCATTGGGTGAGGTTCTTAAGCGCCATGCATATGTGTTGGTTGCCACGGATGATATGTATGAGCACGTGAACCTCACAGGTGACAAGTTCTACAATATCCTCAATGCTGCTCCAGAATTAAAAGAGCGATGCATCGTACTCAATGGCGTATCTAAAGCCTACTCAATGACAGGCTGGCGTATCGGCTATGCTGCCGGCCCTGCCAAGATCATCAAAGCAATGGAGATCCTTCAATCGCAATCTACATCCAACCCTACGTCTATCTCTCAAGTTGCAGCACAAGCAGCACTTGAAGGGCCTCAGGAGTGCATTACGCCCATGGTCGAGGCTTTTATTGAACGTCATGAATATGTAGTAAATCGCTTTAATGCTATGCCGGGCGTGAAGTGCATCAAGGCAGGCGGCGCGTTCTACGCATTCCCCGATGCCCGCATTGCTATCAGCAACCTGCATAAAGCAGGCAAGATCAATGAGCCAACAGATATGGCGCTTTCTGAATACCTGCTTGAAAAAGTCGGCGTTGCGGTTGTGCCCGGTTCCGCTTTTGGCGCCGAAGGTTATTTCCGCATCTCATTTGCAACATCGATGGAAAATCTAGTCAATGCGTTAGATAGAATTAATAGTGCGCTGAGCGTTTGATATAGAGGTTTTGTTGAAAAGTAAAAAAGGCCTGCATTGCTGCAGGCCTTCTTGTATCTGGCTCCTCGACCTGGGCTCGAACCAGGGACACACGGATTAACAGTCTCAATCCATAGCTTTCTTTAGATTTCATTTATATATAAGTTTTATATAAATCATATGGTTATAGTTTTTATTATTTCATTAAGTCACTATAAGTAACTTTAGCGTTGACACTTGGTTGACACTTTTCTCATCGACTGAAAAGTTACAAAGAATCGTCTTCAATTTCGTGCAAATACCAACAGTGTTTTTTCATTAAAAAACGATACATCACAGACCAGTCGGTATCAGGCTTAAAGACATGGACTTCAGTCGTGCGGGTTTTGATATTTGTTTCTGCTACCAGTCCATTATCATTCATATAGTTCCCAAGAGATGGGTATTTGCTATCTTCAGCTTTGGAAGTTAATTTAAGTTTGAAAGAAGAAGAATAGTCATCTTCAAGCTTATCGTTTAAACCAAACTCCAATAGAAGCACTCTCAAAGGATAAATCGTTCGACTAACAGCAAATTTCTTTTCGCTTGAAAAACGATTAAAGAAGTCTGCAAATACTTCTTGATGACTAGCGGAGCACTCGGCCGCATAGATCAAGGGGGATTGAGTGAACAGCCCAATAGTGAATAATGCTGTCGTTGTTAATCTAAGAAAGTCACCAATCATAACTATCGATTCGGACATTGTTCTCTAATTTACGGACGACTCGAATCTTTGAGTTCTTAACATCAATATGCCAGTCAGTATTAGGTGGAACGATGGTTAATTGTTTTAGATTAGATCCATTTTTGTCTGCTATAAATAATGTGGTGGTTTTTGTCTCTTGGTTACGAACACCTACTAGTAATTTATTCTTAAGCTCTGTTCTTTTGATATCAGAGTTATTAAATGCTAAGAATGTAGCAGTGCCATCAAAGGTAACTTGCTTATCTTTAATCTCTGACTCGAAAAGTAATGGGGATATACCTCCTTTTTGAGGATTCTTGAACAAAAGCCTAGAAGTGGAAGTCACAGGGTCAAATATGTTTATATTAGTGACCACATTGCTTGATGAGCTTAAAAAGCCACCACCTTCAGATAAGTCCTGGACTGCTCTGTAATATAGGCCGGATGCTTTGTCATAAACATTGATAGATACATATGAGTTGTCATACTCACCAGCAGATACCGAAGAACTAATTACTACAAGCAACAGTAATAGATATTTCATGCAAAGCTCCCCTTGTAATGCAGATTAATTAATTAGCAAATATAAATCTTATTAATCGGATACTATCACTCCAGCTCTTAAAAGTGCTTGCTTCTGATCACGTTCTTTTTTAGTCAGAAATCCTTTCTTTTCTTTATCGATAAGCATCTTTAGAACATCGGAAGTCTCATGTTTAGCGAATAGTATCGATTGTTCTATCTTTCCGGCCAACGTTCCTTTCTTCTTTTGCCTTTCGTATTCACGCCTCTCTTTACGAGTCATCAGGTTGGTATGTAGCTCTTCATCGTCTGAATGTGTAACCAATGATGGTGGTCTATTTCTAATCAGGTCCTTTAGCATTGGCGAAGCTAGAGGACCGTTACTTTTTACCATCTCAGCCTGATCTACCAATCCATGTTCTTTTAACAATGCCTGTTGAGCCTCTTGAGCTAAATCACCTTCCATGAACATCCGTTCATAGTATGTATCCTGAGCTCTGGTCTTGTGATGATGACGAACGATATCATTTAGAGTCTTACGAATAGTAGATGACAAAGTACTGTCCAGATACGCACAAGCCTCCTCTGCTTCCCTTTTCAATTTTGGTGAGATACGGATGGTTAAATTGACTGTCTTTTCCATGATTTTTCCCAAATGTGCAATGCACATACACTGACACTGGCAGTGCACATACATGAATTACGCTTGAACCCGCATGGCTACTGGTTTTCCCCGTTCCATACGTCCTATTTATCTTTCCCCCCGTATTACTAGTGGGGGAGATGACTGTTTTTGCATAGTGCCGCGCACATACAATGAGTTCAATAGGGTAAAAACCAATGACGTCTAATGGGATGCAAAGGGGGATTTGTTTTTCTTATGGATGGGTATTTATTGATTTAGGCGCAAAGCGGCGGTGCGTCCTCGGACCCTGCGGGCGCTCCGGCGCTTCGCGCCCTCTGGTTATATTTCGCCCGCTGATCTATTCTTCCGTCACCTGTTTCCAGTTACCCACAGTATTTGCCTTAGAGGGGCAATACTATGGATAACTGGGGTGACTTTGTATCTGTTAGTATCCATAAAGCTCTGAATAAAAAATAAAAAAGGGGAATGAGATGAATTTGATTATTAAAAACTGCAACAGTATTGATGAAGCAAATATTCAAATAGAGCCAGAAAGGCTCAACATAAAATATGGGATAAATGGGACTGGTAAAAGCACTATAGCTAAAGCTATAGATCTGAACACTCAAGGAAAAGAAAAGCTAATAAGCCTGACACCATTTAAGCATTCAGGAAAACAAGATACAAATCTTTTGCCTTCCATAGAAGGTGCAGATTCGATAACAAAAGTTTCGATATTTAATGAAGACTATATTAATCAAATAGTTTTCAGGCCAGATGAAGTGATAACAAATAGTTTCGATATATTTATCAAAAATGAGACTTATAAACAAAAAACAGAAGAGATTGAAAAGCTAATTTCCAGCATCAAAGATACATTTAAAGGAAATACTGAACTAGAGCAAGTGATCAAAGATTTAAATGACATGAGTGACAGTTTCGGGGCTTCAAAAACTGGGTATTCGGCTGCTGGAAGTATAGCTAAAGGTTTTGGTAAACAGGGCAACAAGATTGAGAATATTCCTGCAGGACTCCAAGGGTACTCAGAATTTCTTAAAAGCCCGCAGAATGTTAAATGGATAAAGTGGCAGATAGACGGGAATGAATTTATAGAGATTTCAGAAAATTGCCCATATTGCACTACAACCACTGAAGGTAAAAAAGATAATATTAAGCTAGTTGCAAAAGAGTACGACCATAAGTCAATTGAACATTTAAATAAAGTCTTATCAATTGTTGAAAGATTAAGTAAGTACTTTAGTGAAAATACATATCATCGTTTGCAAGAAATAACAAAAAATAAAACAGAACTCGCAGAAGAAGAAAAAAATTACCTAATAGAGATTAAGAATCAGATTGATGTATTAAGAGGCAAGCTCAACGAATTAAGAGGTATAACTTTTTTTACCTTTAGAGAGGATGAGAAGGTAATAGACAAGGTTAATTTTCTTAAGATAAATATTGGGCTTTTATCTCATCTTGAATCTGAGGAAACGAAGAAAATTGTCGATTCTATTAACGATTCTTTAGAAACTGTTTCAAAATTGGCCGGAGAATTACAAGGTCAAGTTAACCAGCAAAAAATTGGTATTCAGAAAACTATTCTTGAATATAAGACTGAAATAAACAATTTTTTGAGGTTTGCCGGTTATAAATACAACGTTGACATCGAAAATGATTCCAACGAATACAAAATGAAATTAAAACATGAAGATTTCAATGAAAACGTAACCAGCGGTACACAACACCTAAGTTTTGGAGAGAAAAATGCTTTTGCACTCGTCTTATTCATGTATCAGAGCCTCTCAGCTAACCCTGACCTAATTATTCTTGATGATCCAATCTCCTCATTCGACCGAAATAAGAAGTTTGCGATTATTGAAAAGCTTTTTAGAGGTAAGAAAAGTTTTAGAGGTAAAACCGTATTAATGATGACTCATGATTTAGAGCCAATTATTGATTTAGTTAAAAATCTGCCTCATGAATTTCAACCAGTCCCAGTCGCTAGTTTTCTAGAGGCTAAAAAAGGAATCGTGAAAGAAATTAAAGTAACAAAGGATGATGTGATTACTTTTGGACAGGTTTGTCATGAAAATATTGGTTCTGAATGTGACGACGTCATCAAACTTATATATTTAAGAAGATTTCATGAAATAGTAAACGACAAAGGCAATATCTATCAATTAATTGCAAACCTTCTACATAAACGCGAGAAACCATTTAAAAGAGTAGATTTAATTGAAGTAGAAATGACCTCTGCTGAAATAGATGAGGTTGCCTCTCGCATTAAAATAAAGATTCCAACTTTTGATTATCAAGTAATTCTTAACAAGCTTAATGATGCAGCACAAATGCGCACACTATATGACAGCGCGCCTAATAATTACGAAAAATTACAGTTATTTAGAATAATAAATGGGCAGCATGAAAATGATGTAATTGCCAAGTACATTAATGAAACATTTCATATCGAGAATGAATACGTTATGCAACTTAACCCCAATAAATATGAAGGCGTCCCAGAATTTATTATTGATGAGTGTAGCAAGTCGTTACAGGCCATTGAGGCTTAACTCATAAACTACGCTTCCAGCCAAGGTAACTCTTCACCTAAGGGACCATAAATATAATCTCTATGTATATAGAATTGTCCGCTTTTTTTCGGACCATAAATATAATCTTTATGGATGTAATAAAGGCCACTATTTTGGGGGCCGTAAATATAATCCTTATGGATGTAAAATTGGCCCGACATTTTAGGTCCATATATGTATCTATTACTAATATAGTATTGCCCTGAGCTCATACTTCTCTCCAAATCCACCCGACTATCAATAGCCTAAGCTAATAACATAGAAATGGATAGTGGCTATCTTTCTTGACATCAAGCATCAGACAGGAATATTCTGAAGGCCTCTCGAAGTACAAAGCGGTCTGTCGCCCCGTCAGCTCGCGGCATTTTTTACGTCCATTGATTTTATGGCGGGGTTGAGACTGGGTATAAAACACCGAAAGGAAAGCCCAGACGCGGTTTCTTTGTAACCCGAGAGTGCGCCCGCCACCCCGTATTGTTTTTCGGGTGGTCTCTCTCAAATGCAAAGGAGGCCATCATGGCTAGTCATAAATCAAACAATCCTCTTAATGAGGACTTCTGGGTGGATGCTGAATATAGTGGAAGCCAACCACATCAATTTCGCGCCGCAGATGCTTTAACAGCCGCTTATGGGGCTAATGGCGTGTGTCATCTCATCGAACGAAGTCTGAGCGAGAGGAATCTCTCTGAGTACACTGATCATGAGTATGCAGGATTAAAGAACACGCTCCTGGAGGATATGCTTTGTGCGCAGAGGATATTGCTGAAAGTCATCAGTAATAATCTGGAGATAGTCTGCGAGCATAGTAAGCCGAAGACCGAGTAATCCTCATTTCTGAAACAAAAAGGGCTAGATTCTTATCTGGCCCTTTTTATTTAGATATCACCGGTATTCAGCGGTGGTTTAACGGACTTCAAGCAAGTGGCTGTAGTCTCTGATATCTCCATCGGGCCATACCAATCGACATCGCCTTTCAGCCCTCCCCTTTTTTGTAGATACCATTTCGATGCTTGCAGGTCAAAGAAGTACGCTATCTGATAATTGGCGTAATTCGTGGAATAGCGAATGTCGGATTTCGGTAGATCTAGAACAGAACCATCTGGCCTGAACCAGTATGTGCCGGAAGAATATTTTATCTTTGGAAGTGAATCGGGTTGATAGGCTTGCTGTTGTATCGGTTGAACACAGTTAGATAATTGCTCTTCTGCTTGTCCAGCAGTCGAATAAAGGAATAATAGAGATGCTAGGCATCCAATCCATCTACGTTGCATCACCCGTGATTCCCCTTCATGCGTTCCAGAATATCTTTCAAGTACTTTGACAGTCTTCGGCATGTTTGGCAATAATCCGCTTTATGGCTATCACTAAAACAGATAAAGGCTGGCATGTAGACGAGCAACCTGCGGGCCGAGGTGGGAAGCGTTATCGAAAGACGTTTTCGACCAAGGCTGAGGCGTTAGCTTTTCAGGCTTGGTTGAAGACGAAGGTGAACCAGTCCCCTGAATGGGCACCTGCGAAGCGTGATATGCGCAGGCTGATAGATCTAATCGAGATATGGCATCAGCATCATGGGGCGACTTTAAGAGCCGGCAAGGATACATACAGTCGTCTTAAGACGTTGTGTGAGGTGCTTGGAAACCCTTTTCTTGACCATTTCAAGGCCAGTACCTTTGCGGAGTACAGAAAATCACGTATAGAGGCGGGAATCGCGCCTAATACGCTAAATCGTGAGCATGCTTATCTGCGTAGTGTGTTCAATGAGGCCAAGCGTCTTGGTTATTGGACTTTGGAGAATCCATTATCGAATGTTAGGCAAATAAAGGTAGCGGAGCGTGAGCTTTCCTATCTGTCGAAAGAAGAGATAAGGGAGATTCTCCATAGTCTGGAGATATCCAAGAGTGATGATGCTCTGCTGGTGGCCAAGATTTGCCTTTCAACCGGTTCAAGATGGAGTGAGGCTCAAGGTCTTAGATGCAGTCAGGTAAGAGACGGTCAGATTCATTTCAGTAATACCAAATCCGGTAAGAATCGTTCGGTGCCGATATCAGATGATCTGAGTGAAGAGTTGCAGGCCCAGTCATTGCGTAAGGGTGGTTCAGGCCAATTGTTCAACTATTGCTATGGTGCATTCAGGAAGGCGATAAATAGAACTGATATCTCACTTCCTGCGGGACAGATGACGCATGTATTGAGGCATACATTCGCGAGTCATTTCATGATGAATAACGGGAATATCTTGGTGTTGCAGAGATTGCTTGGACATAGTTCTTTGACGATGACGATGCGTTATGCGCATTTGTCTCCTGATCATTTGCAGGAGGCAAAAACGAAGAATCCATTGGCTACACTTTGATGGATGCCAATAGATATCTATACGTTGCTTTAGTGGGGATTTGTTCGGTTGACACTTGGTCGACAATGTCGACTAAATGAAAAAGGCCCACATCGCTGTAGGCCTTATTGTATCTGGCTCCTCGACCTGGGCTCGAACCAGGGACACACGGATTAACAGTCCGTTGCTCTACCGACTGAGCTATCGAGGAATCGGTGAAGGCGTGATAATAAAGGCTTAGGGCTGTTTGGTCAATTGAAAAATGACTTCAGGCAATAGAAATGCATCACTTTTTAAGTGGAATGATTAGCCAACATTTTTCTTGCCAACGAGCCGACAGTTCTCACAGCTTGCTCAATGGAGGGCGTCCATTGATGGCTGAAATTAAGGCGAATATAGTTGGTTAACTCTTTTTTGCGGGTGAACAATGGGCCGGGGGCGATGGATATGCCTTTTTCGAGACATTGTTGATATAGATTCAGCGAATCGATCTCTTCAGGTAATTCCAACCAGACGACATAGCCACCTGTTGGAATGGATATCTTCGTGCCTTTAGGAAAGCTATCTTCTATAGCTGTGCGCATCAATACGCAGTTTGATTTAAGCGTATGCCGCAGACTTTTTAAATGCTGCTCGAAACTATCCCGCTTCATAAATTTTGCGATCGCGATCTGCGGTGCAGATGGAATTGAAAGGCTATTTAAAAACATCAGCCGTTCAACATCCTTGCCGTATCGACCTGCTGTAGTCCAACCGACACGATAGCCCGGCGCGAGCGATTTGGAGAATGATGAGCAATGCAGTACCAAGCCTTGCTCATCATAAGCTTTGAGCGGCTTGGGTGTAACATCACCAAAGCAAAGCTCCTGATACACATCGTCTTCAATCAATGGGATTTGATGTTGGGCCAACAATGCAACAAGCGCCTTCTTTTTATCATCCGGCATCAACGCGCTGGTAGGATTCTGAAAATTGGCTGTTAGCAACACTGCCGCGACTTTCACGTTCTGAATCAAAGCAGAAAGTGCATCCAATTCGATACCTTCAGTGGGATGCGTACGCACTTCTGCTACACGCATGCCCATGCGCTCAACCGCTTGGGCTAACGCGTAGTATCCGGGTGCTTCAAGTGCGATGGTATCGCCCGGTTTTGCAACAGCCTGTAGGCAAAGATTGATGGCTTCGGTTGCGCCGTGTGTGATCACGATATCGTTAGGCGAGATATCCAGACCATTTTCAAGATAGCGCTTTGCGATCTGTTGACGCAGACTCTCATTGCCCGGGGGCAAATCATTTAATACGCCCCACCCCGCCTCATCTGCATTGAGCGCCTTTTCATAGTTATGTATCTTTTTGATTGGGAAAAGATGCGCATCAGGAAAAGGCGAGCCTAGCGGCACTGTGCCAAACTCGCGAATCGAACGTAAAGTTGAGAGCACAAGCTCTGCTTGGGTTAATTCCGCCTCAGGTTTTGGCTGGATATCTTTGCGCTTGCTATGCGTGGGTTTGGGTGCGGAGACGTAATAGCCAGATTGTGGATGGCTATTGATGATGCCATCACTCTCAAGCATCTCATAGGCTTTGATGATGGTACTGATACTGACAGCGTATTTTTGGCTGGCCTGTCGCAGAGAGAATATCTTCTCGCCTGGTCGCAACACGCCTTCATCAATCATTGCGCGTATGCGCGTTGCTACATTGACATAAAGCTTCATGGATTATTCAAATAGATTAGTAACGACTATTGCTACTTAATATACCCGATTGGCTTTAATGCATGGGATTTTTTACCCATAACATCGCAAGCGCTCTACAGGCGATGCGACTTTTTGCGAAAAATCTAAGCGGCTAAAGAGTCGTAGAGCGCAACACCCTGTGAAGTTAATTGCGTAGTCCAGCGCCCGTTATCATCACAATGCACTGTCACTAGCTCATGGCTTTCAAGCCCTGTGAGATAGCGCTGTAATGTACTCATGCGCAGATTCAGGCGTTTGCAAAGCGCTGCCATAGGAATGATATACCGACCATTGGCATGCTCGATATACATCTCCTGCAACAGCAAAGCGATGACCTCCTCTGCTGATGTGGCGTTGCTTTGCTGAGCGTTAGGCAGCTGCTGCATAGTGCTTTTCAATCAAGACAGGTACCGATTTTGAGGTGGGCGTATGCGATATATCAGCAACGCTATCCAGTGGGACAAGATTATTGGTTTCTGGGTAATACCCGCCCAAGCAGCCACGAGGGATATCGTACTCAACCAACATGAACCGTTCGGCGCGTCGAGTGATACCATCATTCCAGATACTTACAAGGTCGACTAGATCGCCAGCCTTAAGGTTCTTTTGGGCAAGATCTTCTTTATTGATAAACACGACACGACGCTCACCGAATACGCCACGATAGCGATCGTCCATCCCATAGATGGTCGTATTGTATTGGTCATGGGTACGCGTGGTCATCAACAGGAATGCATCATCACCATACTTTTGACGCGCGCGGTGGATCGGTAGATCCTGCGGGATGGCATGTACTTTGAATTCTGCCTTTCCACTTTCAGTGCGCCAGATACGTTCGCCAGATGGCACTGGTAAGCGGAACCCACCAGGATGCTTGATACGTTCGTTGTAATCATAGAAATCAGGCATCACACGTGCCATATCGTCACGAATGCGACTGTAGTCTTCCGCATACCAAAGCCAAGGTGTGATCGTGTTCTTAAGCGAGGCAGCAGCGATGCCACAAACAATCGCAGGCTCTGACATGATCGTAGGTGCAGCAGGTTTATTCATGCCGTAAGAGACATGTACCATGCTCATGGAGTCTTCAACGGTGACACCTTGCGGGCCGGACAACTGCATATCAACTTCGGTTCTGCCCAAGCAAGGGAGTATCAAGGCATCTTTACCGTGCACAAGGTGGCTGCGGTTTAGTTTTGTGGTGATCTGCACCGTAAGGTCACAGTTACGCAAGCCCTTCCATGTTTGATCTGTATCAGGCGTTGCAATAGAGAAGTTACCGCCTAAACAGATAAATACCTTCACTTCATTATTCAACATGGCACGGATCGCAGAGACGACATCATGGCCATCTTCACGTGGTGGCTCAAATTTGTAGACTTCACCAAGACTATCGAGAAACTTCTGCGCAGGTTTCTCATAGATACCCACGGTGCGGTTCCCCTGCACGTTGCTATGGCCGCGCATTGGGCATAGGCCTGCACCTGCTTTGCCGATATTGCCACGCAATAGCATGAGATTGGTAATCATCTGTATGGTCGCTACGGAATGCTTATGCTGCGTAATGCCCATACCCCACGTAGAGATCACACGTTCACCTGCAACATAAATACGGGCTACCGCTTCAATATCACCAAGACTAACGCCAGACTCTTCAAGAATCACAGCCCAATCTTCACGACGGATATCACTGGCTAATGCTTCATAACCAGCTGTGTGGTTCTGAAGGAAATCAATATCGACTATGCGCTTACCACCCGTGCGAATAGCTTCATCATCCCACTCGACGATGAACTTCATCATGCCTTTGACAAAGGCTAAGTCCCCACCCAGTTTAGGCTGAATGAAAGTGCCACTGATTTTGGTGCTGCCGAATGTGGACATCTCAACCATGCTTTGTGGATCGGCGAATTTCTCCAACCCACGCTCACGCAATGGATTGATAGAGACGATTTTCACCCCTCGCTTCGCGCATTCGCGCAACTCACCCAACATGCGTGGGTGGTTAGTCGCTGGATTATGCCCAAATAACAGCAAAGTATCGGTATGTTCAAAGTCCTCAAGTGTCACACTGCCTTTACCAATACCCACCATCTCAGGCAAGCCAGCGCTGGTAGATTCATGGCACATATTGGAGCAATCAGGGAAATTGTTCGTACCAAACTCACGCCCAAACAACTGATATAAGAATGCAGCCTCATTGCTTGCACGACCAGAGGTATAAAACACAGCCTGATCAGGATTTTCCAACGCTTTCATCTGCTTACCGATAAAGCTGTAAGCTGCATCCCAATCGATTTGGATATATTTATCAGAAGCTGCGTCATACACCATCGGATGGGTTAATCGACCTTCATCTTCAAGTTTAAAGTCGCTCCACTCCATGAGCTCAGTTACAGTATGCTTGGCAAAGAACTCTGGAGTTACACGCTTGGCCGTGGCTTCTGCCGCAACTGCTTTTACACCGTTCTCACAGAACTCAAACGTAGAGGTATGTTCTTTATCGGGCCATGCACAGCCGGGGCAATCAAAGCCATCCGGTTGATTCTGCGAAAATAGCGTCAAGGCGCCCTTGATCGGTATTTTCTGATTAATCAGGTGGATTGCGACGTACTTCAGCGCACCCCAACCCGCTGCTGGCGCGTTATAGGGGCGAACAACATCTTTAAGCTCTGAATCTTTAACTTTTAAATCTTTAACTTCTGACATGAAATCTTGGTCTCAGCGATCTGCTTTAAGAGAAACAGATAATGGTTTGATATATATGAAATGCTACAGAGACTAGCGGGAGAAAAGCAGATACAGATCAGGTCTATTTTTGCAGTACAGTTCTAGAATTACTTGGTAAAACAATCAGGTATCAGGCTAAGTACAGTATAAAACTGGATCAGTTGATACTAGAAGTTCCCCTGCATGATGGGAGGCTCATCCATCAAAGCGATCTGCTCCCGCAACTCCAGAATGCGGTCTTGCCAATAACGCTGCGTATTAAACCATGTGAATGCGGCGGGAAATGCAGGATCATCCCAGCGCCGTGCTATCCAAGCGGAGTAATGGATCAGGCGTAAAGTACGCAATGCTTCGATCAAATAGACCTCACGTGGATTGAACTCGTAAAAATCTTCATAGCCCGCCAAAATATCATTGAGCTGCGCTGCCATTTCAGCGCGATCACCAGACAACATCATCCACAAATCCTGAATGGCTGGCCCCATGCGGCTATCATCAAAATCGACAAAATGCGGACCATCATCCGTCCATAGCATATTACCCATATGGCAATCGCCATGTAATCGCAAGCTGGCTACATCACCAGCACGATCAAAGCACCGTTGCACACTCTCTAACGCGTGTTTGACCACCCCTTCATAGACATCAACAAGCTCAACAGGAATAAAATTGTGATTCAACAAAAATTGGCTGGGCTCAATACCAAAACTCGCAATATCGATTGTTGGGCGAGATTTAAATACATCAGACGCGCCTATGGCATGAATTCTGCCGATAAATCGGCCTATCCACTCTAGTACCCCTTCCCTATCAAGCTCTGGGGCACGACCACCATGTTTTGGAAAAACTGCGAAACGATGCGCTTGATATGAAAACAAAGACTGATTTGCATATGCGATAGGCGCAACAACCGGGATTTCAGCGTCAGCAAGGCTATTTACAAAGTCATGCTCTTCGATAATGGCCTGATCTGTCCAGCGGGCGGGTCTATAAAACTTAACGACAAGTGAGGGCGCTTCATCCATCCAGACCTGATATACACGATTTTCATAGCTATTCAGCGCAAGTAAACGTCCATCTCCTTTTAAGCCGATGCTATCAAGTGCATCTAGAATAAAATCTGGGGTAAGGTCTTCGAATGGTGCAGTTTGGCTTGCTTTTACATCAGTCATTCAGCACGCCTAGTTATTTATTAATATTTATAAAACATCATATTATATTAATAATTTAATGTTTTACTTTATATAAGGCTTAAGTTTGTCCATCACGTCAGCCGACTCAGGGGCAATATCACTACTAAAGGCATAAACCTGTTTGCCATGAGGCAAAATCAGGTATTTGTAGAAATTCCACATCGGTGGCTCTTTGGTAATAGAGGCAAGCTGTTTATAGAATGCATTTGCGTTCGACCCGACCACTGAGCTTTTTTCGACCATAGGGAATTCTACTGCATAGGTCATCTTGCAGAACTCCCCTACTTCCTTATTGCTTCCCGGCTCTTGTTTAAAATCATTCGATGGAAAACCAATAATCAATAAGCCCTTATCTTTATGCTTTTTATACATCGCCTCCAGTTTCTCGAACTGAGGTGTGAAACCGCATTTGCTAGCCGTATTCACCACAAGAATCGGTTTGTCTTGATAATCACATAAATTGATTTTTTTGCCTTGTAGGGTGTCGAACTGATGATCATATAATTCAGAGCAAGCAGCATGCACGGTATTAACTCCCATCAACAAAAGAAATGTTACTAACAGCCGTTTCATTATGCATATCCTCAACTGATTACTTTAATTGACACCCAAGCTTAAATACATCTCAACAATAAGACATCGCATGTTTTTATTCGTTCTTATCTATCAAAGGCCTGCATAGTCTCAAATGCATCTATCATCGACGGATGTTTTATAATTACTGTATTAATTGGGGGTGAGAATACTGCTGAGACTGACTGGGGTATGCCTGGCGGAGAGGGAGGGATTCGAACCCTCGACAGGGTTACCCCTGTGCCACCTTTCCAGGGTGGTGACTTAAGCCGCTCATCCACCTCTCCGTTCGTGGAGGCGGATTATATCCCAACTATACGATCAGTCCAAACCTATCACGCTTAACAATCAACGCTTACCCTTTAGAATATAGGCCAAAACCTCACCTTTACCCTTAACGGATATAAGCCCTCTAGTTTCAAAAATATACTCGTTCTGCAATAACTGATAAGTCGCCTCAGTCACTTGAATCGTGTTAGGAATCGCAAGCTGCTCCATCCTGCTAGCCAGATTGACAGTATCCCCCCATAAATCATAGCTGAATTTAGAATGGCCGATAACGCCCGCCACGACAGGACCACTATTGATACCGATACGCATGGATAGTTTTTTGCCTGTCGCTGCAGATACCTCAGCTAATATTCCACTGATTTCTAGTGCCATATTTACAACTGCGGCAGCATGGTCAGGTCGACTGACTGGCACACCTCCTACGACCATATAAGAGTCACCAATCGTCTTGATTTTCTCAAGCGCGTATTTTTCAGTCAACTCATCGAATCGGGAAAATACCTGATTCAATAAATTCACCAGATCAGCTGGCGACATATCCGCTGACACTCCGGTGAAATCAACCAGATCCGCAAACATAATGGTCACCGCATCATGGTGCTCAGCAATGTGTGCGTCACTTATTTTCAGGCTATCTGCGACTGACTGGGGGAAGATACTTAAAAGCAGTTGCTCTGACCGTGCCTTCTCAATCGCCAGCGCATCTAACACCTTGGCTTTTTGCGATTGAAAATAGCGCATGACGATATATAAAATGACCGATAACCCCGCCATGTTGATCACGGAGAATATATCTTTCAAATGTGTCGGGATTGGCAGCGCATTACCAGCAAATAAAGGATTTAGATACCAAGAGATGCCTGCAAGCCCGATAAATAAAACAAACCATGGCGTAGATTGACGAGCACCCAAAATCATCAACGCACCTACTGGTGATAATATGGCCCAGATGGCGACACCACTGGATGCAGAGAAACCACCGATTAGCCATTGCATGAAATAAGGCATGACTAGCAACATTACGAGCTGGATGAATGTGAAGTAATCAAAACGTTTGAGTCGGTAAAATATAAGCAGGCTGGTGTATGAGAGTACGAAATATACATAAGGCACGGCTGCCATTAATGCATAGCCCTCCCCTAATCCTGATAACGCATAAATCCAGAATATACAGACTAGGCTTTCAGCCAATACCAGAATGGAGAGAATGGCTTTACTGAGCAGAGCAGCTGGCGGTTCGCTTAATTGACCTATAAAGAGACGAAGGCTCTCCACAGACTGCGTTGGTGTTATTTGCATCAAAGACTTTCGCAACTCAAGGTTCTTTATTTTTATTTATCAATGCCTAACACTGAGCAATATAGCGTAAGCCCTAATTAAACGCCACCACTGCGAAATATAGACTAACGAATAATTGGCAAGTTGGGTTAAAATACAGTCTGGCGGGCCTCCCCGCATTGCAAAGTAGCCAACTTGGTCAGGTCCGGAAGGAAGCAGCCACAACTATTGAAGCAAGTGCCGGGGGTCAGGCTCGCCTCTCAATTTTTCTGCTATAGAACCCGATATCTTTAAACTTTAGGCAGCAATAATTCAATACAAGCATGCAGACGAATCCTGTATTTTGGGCTAAAGTTAATACCTTACTCAACCAAAAGCATATCGCCTTATGAGCTATCAGGTTCTTGCCCGTAAATGGCGTCCCAAGCTATTTGAAGCACTCGTTGGCCAAGAGCATGTAGTGCGCGCACTCACCAATGCCCTTGAGCAACAGCGTCTGCATCACGCTTACCTGTTTACCGGTACCCGCGGCGTTGGTAAAACCACCTTGGCTCGCATACTGGCAAAATCGCTTAACTGTGAGACTGGCATTACAGCAAACCCTTGTGGGCAGTGTTCAGCCTGTGTAGACATAGACAGAGGCAGATTTGTTGACCTGCTTGAGGTCGATGCCGCATCGAATACCCAAGTCGATAGCATGCGCGAGCTACTTGAGAATGCGCAGTACGCGCCGACGGTTGGTCGCTTTAAGGTCTATATCATCGATGAAGTGCACATGCTTTCGCGCTCGGCATTTAATGCGATGCTGAAAACGCTAGAAGAGCCGCCTGCACACGTTAAATTTATCTTAGCGACTACAGATCCCCAAAAAGTACCTGTCACGGTTCTATCACGTTGCCTCCAATTTAATCTGAGGCAAATGTCGAGCACCGCAATTGCCGACCATTTGCAGTCAGTCCTTGGGCAAGAAAATATATCGTTTGAATCGGTCGCTTTGCAATTGGTCGCACGCGCGGCAAATGGCAGCATGCGCGATGCACTATCCTTGCTAGACCAAGCCATTGCTTATGGTGGGAATGCGGTGCACGAGCAAGAAGTACGTGCGATGCTGGGCGCAATCGACCAAAGCTATCTATTTGAGCTACTACACGCCTTGATAGCGCACGATGGAGCACGGCTGATTGCCCAAGCTCGTATTATGGAGCAGCGCAGCCTTTCATTCGATGCAGCATTAAATGATCTTGCGAACCTGCTTCAGCAAATAGCCATCACGCAGACCGTACCCGACAGTATCGCTACTGACCTTCCTGAACGGGCAGCCCTCCTGAATTTGGCAGAAAAACTGACTGCAGAAGAAGTACAGCTTTATTACCAGATAGCACTACTCGGACGTCGAGACCTTGGCTTGGCACCAGACGAATTCGCTGGCTTTACAATGAGCCTACTGCGCATGCTGGCTTTTACACCTGGCAATGCTGTTCAATCGCAAGCAGCAAAACCGATTACACCTAATCTAGCAATTGCGCCAAAGGTAGAAGGTGCTTTGCTGAAGCCTAAAGTTGCGGAACCTCAGCAGACTAGCCCTGCTATCGCAGACAAAGTAGCCTCCCCAACATTCCAAGAAGATGTCAGCGCTCCCGCCAGCACTGAAAACAATGCCATTTCAGAGCCCCCACTGGCTATAGAACCAACGAACTTCGATGGCAATTGGCGCGGTTTGGTTGATTTACTAAAGCTAGGGCTGGCTCGCGCGCTAGCTCAAAATTGTGAGTTAGTGAGTTTTGATGAAAACAACATTCACTTATCAGTCTCGCAGGAACAAAAGCATTTGCTGGATGCCAACTATAAAGATAAATTGCATGCGGCCATCCAACAATATTTCGGCAGGAAAATCCAGCTACATTTCGACATAGGTGGCACCGGCAATACCCCTGCCCAGCAAATCAGCCAAGAAAAAGCAGCATTGCAATCACATGCCGAATCAGCAATAGAGCAAGATGACTTTGTACAGGCACTGGTAAAAGACTTTGGGGCAAAAATTATCCCAACCAGCATCAAACCTATTCAATAGATAAATTTTAGGAGCATTCCATGATGAAAGGCGGCATCGGCAACCTGATGAAGCAAGCGCAGCAAATGCAGGAGAACATGAAGCGCGCGCAAGCAGAACTTGCAAATATAGAGGTAGAGGGTCAAGCGGCATCCGGCTTGATCAAGGTGCTGATCACCTGTAGCAACGAAGTCAAACGTATCAATATAGATGATAGCCTGCTTAGTGATGACAAAGAGATGCTAGAAGATCTAATTGTGACAGCACTCAATGACGCCATTCGTAAAGCTGAAGCAACTTCACAACAACGCATGAGCGCCCTGACAGCAGGCTTGCCTATTCCCCCAGGCATGAAGCTGCCATTTTAATTCTGTTGCGTTCTATCCATGCGTAATCCCCCTGCCCTTGAATCGCTGGTCGAGGCTTTGCGATGTCTGCCAGGCGTGGGGCCAAAATCCGCATTACGCATGGCATACCACCTACTGCAACGTGACCGCGTGGGCGCAAATGGGTTAGCCTTGGCATTACACAACGCCTTACAGGTCGTTAGCCACTGCGAGCTATGCAACACCTTTAGTGAACAGTCGATATGCCCTTTGTGCGCCTCAAGCAATCGTGATGGTAAGCTACTCTGCGTAGTTGAGATGCCCACTGACCTGATGATGCTAGAGCAAACACAGGCTTATCAAGGGTTGTACTTTGTATTGATGGGAAAATTATCGCCGCTTGATGGTATTGGGCCGCGTGAAATCCATCTGGATAAATTACTCAAGCGCGCACAGGATGGCATCGTCGAAGAAATCATCCTCGCCACCAACTACACCGTTGAAGGCGAAGCGACAGCGCATTATGTGAGCGAGCTACTGCGTGCACGCGGTCTGAAAGTCAGCCGCATTGCCCGAGGATTGCCAATGGGCGGAGAAATAGAACATGTAGATAGCGGCACGCTTGCCCAAGCCATGATGGAACGCCGTAGCGTTGAATAAGTCTGGCACTATCTGGAGCAAGATAGCCTGTAGCATTGGCCTACATGATTGGAAAGTCGAATTACACGGGTTTCAATTTGAAGGGAATATTTATCCCTTACGCATTAGATACTGCAAACGTTGCGGCACCAAAGAGAAAGAGATTTTGGATCAATCTCGTCTAACTGCACACTGGACCAAGTCTGAAGAAGAATAAAGACTTTAAATGAGATCCAGCAAGGCCTGAGCATTCGCTATCTGCATATCAGCACCCCAACTTTGAGGGGTTTCACTCGCATCAATGTAGCCATATAAGGCCACTACCGTTTTCATACCGGCAGCCCTGCCGGCCTGAATATCCCGCTCAGCATCACCCACATAAAGACAATCCGTAGCGCTTATGCCCATTTGCTCGCATGCCATCAATAAGCTATCGGGATAAGGCTTGGGGCGTGCCGCGCTATCTCCACTAACCACGCAAGCCGCACGTGTATATAAAGCGATGGATTTCAATAATGGCTCAGTAAATCTCTTAGGTTTATTGGTGACGATGCCCCAGGGCAAACCTTTCGCTTCAATCGCATCAAGCACTTGCTGAACACCATCGAATAAAATCGGTGATTGGGTGAATACCTGATCGTATAAATCCAGATATTCTGTGCGCATGCTCTCAAAATCGGGATCTTCTGGTGTAAGACCAAACCCTATCGACAAAAGCCCTTTGGAGCCATGGGAGGCAAACGGTCTGATCTGCGCATCGGGTAACCTGGGTAGACCATGGCGCTCACGCTGTAGATTTAGCGCCAACCCCAAATCAGTTGCAGTATCGATGAGTGTTCCATCAAGATCGAATAAAATAGCTTTGGACACGTGACTACTTGCTTGTTTGTATCAAGTAATTAACAGAAACGTCGTCGCCCAGCCAGTAATGCTTAGTCAGTGGGTTGTAACTCATGCCTTTCAAATGACTGACAGACAAATCTGCCTGCCTTGCCCATGATGAAAGCTCTGATGGTTTGATGAATTTGGCATAATCGTGCGTACCACGAGGAAGTATATTCAAGACATACTCCGCACCTATCACGGCGAATAAGTAAGCCTTTGGATTCCGATTAATCGTCGAGAAAAACACCGAACCGCCCGGCTTAACAAGATCCGCGCAAGCTTGCACTACTGCCGCAGGGTCAGGGACATGTTCAAGCATCTCCATGCACGTCACCACATCAAAACTTGCTGGTGCTTGTTTTGCAAGCTCTTCCACTGAAATCAATTGATAATCGACCTGCGCCCCACTTTCAAGCCGATGTAGCTCTGCAACCTTAAGTGCTTTCTCACCCAGATCTATCCCAGTAACATCAGCGCCCTTCTTACTCATGGATTCAGATAATATCCCGCCGCCACAACCGACATCTAACACGCGTTTTCCATTGAGCCCGACTGCAACATCTATGTAATTCAACCGTAAGGGATTGATCTCGTGCAATGGCTTGAATTCGCTATTGGGATCCCACCAGCGATGCGCCAGCGTAGCGAATTTCTGCAACTCAGCCTGATCGACATTTACGCTTTGAATTGGTTGAGCTTTACTTGCCATAAAGAAGTGATTTCCTTTAGTTCTGCTGGTTCTATGCTGGCATAGACACCGTTTTGATCATCATGCTTTTGGTATCGAAGATCGCCAGCGACCCATACATGGCTCACATGCTCACGACCTAATACATACACAAGATGCGAGATCGGATCGAAACACGGCAACGTTTCAGGGCTGCTGATTTTAACCGCCGTGAGGTCTGCAAGTTTACCGATTTCTATTGAGCCGATTTTATCATCCATACCGAGTGCGCGGGCACCATTAATCGTAGCCATTTGTAGAGCCTCAGCGGCTGAAACCACGGTTGCATCGCCAGTAATGCCTTTAGCGAGTAAGGCTGCCATGCGCATTTCAGCAAACATATCCAGGCGATTATTGCTCGCTGCCCCATCGGTACCTATTCCCACATTCACATGCTTGCTCACCATTGCCGCTACAGGTGCAATGCCACTTGCCAGCTTCAGATTGGATGTTGGGCAATGCGCCACATGGCAACCATATTCCGCCAATATTTTAATGTCTGCCTCATCTGCACACGTACAATGCGCCGCAACGAGATTAGGTCCAAGTATGCCAAGATCAGCCAATCTTCGTAAAGGTCGCACGCCATACTGTTCAATACTCTGACGAATTTCTTCCTGCGTCTCATGCAAATGGATGTGAATACCTAAGCCCAACTGCTCGGCATAAGTCATCACTTTCTCGAAAGTATGATTAGAGACCGTATATGGCGCATGGGGTGCGAGGCTACTAGATAATAAAGGCTGGCCGCGCCAACTGTCACGCGCCTCAAGCCCTTTTTGCAGATAATCATCTGCATCATTCGCATAAGGCAACGGAAATTCTAGGACAACCAATCCCAGATTCGCCCGCATACCGCTTTGAATCGCAGCCTCTGCCGTTGCATGCGGATAAAAATACATATCATTGAAACAGGTGATGCCGCCAGCGAGCATCTCCGCACAGCCAAGCAATGTACCATCTCGTACGAGTCTAGGAGAAATAAGCTGTTTTTCAGCTGGCCATATATGTTCACTCAACCAAGGCATCAAAGGCACATCATCGGCCAAGCCGCGCATCAAAGTCATCGCTGCATGCGTATGCAGGTTAATGAGTCCAGGAATTAATATATGCTCACTTAACTCAATGCGTTGTGCTGGTGAATACTTCTGTCTTGCCTGCTCAATGGGAAGGACCTCTATAATCGCCCCATCGTTAACAACGACAGATACACGCTCCAGCACTTGACCATGAGGTATCACTGGCAAGACCCAACGCGCTTCAATGACAAGATCAATTTCTATATTTGACATGTTATTCATCATGGTAGGCATAAAAAAGCCCCGCATTGCGGGGCTTTTTAGCGTGCGCTTTAAAGATTACTCAGCAGCACGTTGTACTTCGATTTCAACCACAACGCGACGGTTAGGTTGCAAAGCTTCGATCAGCTTCTTACCACGGACGCCTTCTGGAGAAACAACCGCTTCAGACTCACCTTTACCAACTGCATGTAAACGGCTTTCTGCAATACCTTGGCTAACCAAATACTTCTTAACTGCACTAGCACGACGCTCAGACAGTTTTTGGTTATAACCAGCATCACCGATAAAGTCAGTATGGCCTGTGATCAGAACCAATTCAACTTCTGGATGTGCTTTCATTTTTTCTACAACATCAACATCCAGCTTCTTCTTGCCTTCTTCTTTTAGTACGTCTTTATCAAAACCGAACAAGACCTCAGATGCAAGTGTGACTTTCTCAAATGCTGGTGCAGCTGGTCCAACTGGTTCAGCGGCTGCTGGAACTACTGCTGGCTCTGTTGCCACTGGAGTAGCCGCTGCAACTTTAGTTGGTGCGCCAAAACGCCAGATAGCGCCAATATTCAGATACGTATTGCCGATTGTCTCGTTGCTTTCAGCAGGCTTGTAATCAGCCTTGCTCCAAACTTGACGTAAATCAGCCTGAAGGCCGAAAGTCTCAGTAATCAAGTATTGCGCACCGATACCAACGTTTGCCATCCATGAAGTCTTGCTGTCATCTGTAAGGCCAGCATTGCTGTAATCAACTTTATTGTGTGCCACACCAAGACCTGCAAGCAGGAATGGGCGGAATTTTTCACGGCTGAACATATATAACGCATCAACACCTAGCAATGTTTGCTTGTATTTACCGCCTACGCCAGCGATACCAGTATCTTCACTGGACTTAGCATAACCACCACCGATTTGTACGTCCCAGTGCTCGCTTAACTCTTTACCTGCTCTGACAAAGCCACCAACACCACTGCTATCAGCATCAAGATCGCTGTCTGGATGTAAAGCACTGATACCAGCTAATCCGTACCAAGAACCTTCATAAGCTTCTTCTGCGGAAGCGCTAAACGCGGCAACGCTGAGTGCACCTGCAACAGCCAAGCTAATAAGATTTTTATTCATTGTGTTCCAGCTCCTAAGTGACTATCAGAATATCAAAAGTAACTATACTCAAAGCGCCTTTATGATGCAACGCAATATTCGACATATTAAGCATGCACGGCGTTTTGCATAGCAATGTTGTTTTTATGCAACATTGATTTTAGTGTTTGTAAGCGCGTATCGCACAAAGCTAGCTTTCTATCGGCCTCATCACATAGCGCGCCTCGAAAACCAATGTAATCAGGATTGAGTGGCTTTAATACATGAAGATGATCCAGCCTGAGAGAACCAGCGAGCCCTGACACCAATCCTAAGGCTTTAGCTTGCTCAATGAAAACCCCTGCTTTTGACAGCGGTAGATGATCGAGCAAGTGGCGTCCATCTTTACCTGCCGTGTCTAACATCACACCAAAAAAACCTGCATGCTTGAAATGATCTAATAATCCGAAATCAGGATGTCTATCAGCAAAAAGCACAGCTACCACTTTCATTCCATTTTGATTCAATGCTGAAATTGCTTCGATACATTCCAAGGAGCGGGCAGATGGGAAAAAGCCTACCTTGACGATATCCACGCCTGTTTCTGCTGTGCTCTGCATCGCTTGAACAATCAACTCAGGCACCATAGGAAGATCCCCAATAGTAGCGCTTGTTATCCCTGCCCCGTTAACCAGTGCGACGATTTCAGCGATATCTTCATAGCGCAGCGCACCTAATGCACCTTGATCCGGGTTTTTGAGGTCGATGATATCAACACCGGCATTAAGCACCATCAACGCCTCGTGCTTATCTTTCACGCTAGCGAGCAATTTGGTCATGCCTGATTTTCTCCCGAAATAGCAGCTTTATGATTGTCTATACGCTCAATCAGCCATCCCCAAGCCTCAAGCTCTCTTTCGCCTGCGGTCTTTTTAATCGCGATCTCCAAGTAGGTAATCTCAGCCTCTATCTTTTCAATGGGGAGCATATGTAATCGGCTAACTAGTACAGCCAGCTCGACGACTGCGGCCTGCGCGCGATTGAATCCACGAAATGGTGCATGTGTGGCCTCGTGCACCACCCGAAAATATAACTCTGGGCGCAGGCCATCATCTTTAACCTCAACCAACTCAAGCTCACGATGTGCCAACACACCCTCAAGCACGAAACCTGCAACATGATAGGCCTTACGCACTTGCCAGTTACGACGCGCAGTAAAGGCGCCTGCAAACACACGGACGTCATCCGTGAGATTGAGGACAGCGGTACGTTCACGTAAAAAATTATCCAGACTAGATGAGGGTTTAAAAGGTGCAATCAACACTAAACCATTACGTTCACGAATGCCAAACGGGGCAACATGCGGCTGCCCTTGCGCATCAACCGTGGTGACGATGGTTTCGTAGATCATCTCTGGCTGTTTTTGTTGATTGTGCAAACTCATGGATTTTCCGGCTTTTTGGCGCGCTTCTCTTTCAGCGATGCATCGCGATGTGCCACTCGCCCTTCTGCCGCTTTTTTGGGCGTAGCACAACCCCATTCCAACTCTTCATCTTGGCTATAGCGTTTTTTCAATTGCCAAGCGATTTGCGCTCTAGCCAACTCAACCCCCAAATAAAATGCGTGGGATGCATCATCGTCGACCTTCAAATGGGGATATAACTTGAATGGGTCAGTGTCACTGAACAAGCCATCCCGGTTAAAGATATGCACGCCATCGTTGCTGACCTGAATACGGAAACTGGGGTCTTTGATTTGCGAGGCTAGCTCGTCTATTTCTTGTGATGAATAGGTAAATGGCCGTCTATCGTGCAGACCTAGCAGACCATCACTATAGTCCCGCGGCAAGCGCCTATCTTCACGCGCCGCATACATCACGCGTCTTGCGATATCGGCCTCAGCAACTGCATTGACTGCATGCGGGCTGACGGATGTCGCGAGCACAGCGTTAATACCAAGCTCACTGATGATACCGAAGAGGATCGCGTTGATTCCGGTGGTATCGGCATCAGTTAATTCAGTGAGGTTACCAACCCCCATCATGATCTGTATATCCGGGTATCGTTTGCGCAGCCTTTGATAGCGAACAATGGAGTCGGTCAACCCAAATGGAATTGGATCCAGGATCGCATCGGCGATAAATGGCCGATTCCTTTTCTGCATGCCTTCTATAGCACGGTAAAGCGACGGCATGCTGCCAGTTTTTGCCGGAATCAGGATCGGTGTTGATGGCACCTCATCTGCGATCCATAGTGATTTCTCTGTCAGGCTCAATAAGTAATCTGCACCAGACTTGCCTGCAAGCAGTAAATCGTCGTTATTGAGAGAGTCGACACTGACCTGCATGCCGATAGACTTGATCGCTTGAATTGCATCAGCAAGATGTGCAAAAGGCGTATTAGGCAAACAACCAAGATCGATGACATCAGCGCCCTGTTGGCGAAAATACTCAGCACGCGCAACGATACCATCCACCGTTAATTGGGGAGCCTCAACGATCTCGGCAAAAATCTTAACATCATGCATGGATAAGTCCGGTTCTTTACCACCTCGCCCAAAGAACTGGGGTAGGTCTTTTAAGTCTTCCGGCCCACGCTCGACAGGAATACCGTATTTTTCTTCAAGTATACGCAAATCGCCACGACATAGGCCCGGCACAAATATACGATCGGCATCTCCCGTATCGTGGAGGCGGCGAACAATGAGTTCAGGCGTCATCAATGCAGCAACAGAAACCCCAATCTGCGCGATACGATACTTAAAGTCGTGACCAGCTGGGGATGTCTCCTGAATGCCTGCCAATACTTTATGCAGGCTCTTTTCAGCGAGTTTTCCAGTTAAGAAGAGAAGGCTTTCAGACATGCCAATCTCGCCTGAATTGCCGCATTTAATTGCTGCATATCGCTAACCACCGTTGTTTCTTCAAAGGTTTTAAGCTTTTCCATGTTTTCGATGTCGATGCGCCGTGGGTAGACCTTCACCATGTGCTCGTGTGGCGCTTCTGATTCAAGCTCTGGCTCCGTATCACAAGCAAACACGATAGAAGGAACACGGCACTTACCCGCCTGCGCATAGACATTGGTCACTAAGGTATCAGAGATGCCAGCCACCATTTTAGCTACGGTGTTCGATGTTGCTGGCGCGATAACAACGGTATGGTAATCGCCATGATAGAAGAACTCGACCGGCACCGCGCTTGCCGTTTTATCCTGAAAAACACGGCTGACATTATGTTTATATCCATATTGCTGGAGAATCTCTGCCGCCGCTTTGCTTAAGAATAAATCTACATTCTCAAGCTGCTGGATGATGTCGATGCATTCGCGTAAGTAATGCCCTGAGCCAGTAATCGCCCATGCGAGTTTTTGCTCGGCTATTGGTTTCAATATAGTCGCCTTACCATCCCTTTGCTGGGTTAGTCAGCAAAGGGATGGCGAAGAACGATAGTTTCATCGCGCTCAGGGCCTGTAGAAACGATATCGACAGGCACTTCACACAATGATTCAAGGCGTTTCAGATAAGCACGGGCATTGGCTGGCAAGGCATCCCAAGTATTAATGCCAAACGTATTCTCAGTCCAGCCCGGTAATGTCTCGTAGATCGGCTTGCAACGCGATACATCGTCAGCGCCAACAGGCAACATATCGACAATCTTGCCATCAAGCTCATAGCCTGTGCAGATGTTCAATTCAGAGATGCCATCGAGAACATCAAGCTTGGTAATACATAAACCAGTGAGGCCATTGATACGCGCAGAACGGCGAAGCGCAGCAGCATCGAACCAGCCACAACGACGTTTACGCTTGGTCACAGTACCGATCTCGCGCCCTTTATCCGACATCTGGAAGCCAGGGGAATCTTGGCATTCGATATCGAGTTCACTTGGGAAAGGCCCACCGCCGACACGTGTCGTATAGGCTTTGGTGATACCCAGCACATAATGCAACATATTTGGCCCAACGCCAGCACCCGCAGCAGCTTGCCCGGAAACACAGTTTGAAGATGTTACATAAGGATAAGTACCATGATCGACATCAAGCAATGTACCTTGCGCACCTTCGAATAATAAGTTGTGCCCTGCTTTATTAGCCTCGTACAAAGCCGCAGAGATATCAGTCACCATTGGGCGCAGTGTTTCCGCACGTGACAAAGCGGAATCCAGCTGCACCTGAAAATCGACAGGCTCGCCATGCAAATATTTAGTCAGAACGAAGTTATGGTAATCCAACACTTCTCTTAATTTATCGGCAAATCGCTCAGGGTAGAATAAATCATAAACACGCAAAGCACGGCGTGCCACTTTATCTTCATAGGTAGGGCCAATACCTTTACCAGTAGTACCAATCTTCTTGCTGGGGTCGCGCGCAGCCTCGCGCGCTTTATCGAGCTTGACGTGATAATCAAGAATCAGGGGGCAACCGGGGCTTACCTTGAGACGGCTACGTACCTCGATGCCTTCTTTCTCAAGACCCGTAATCTCTTCCAGCAAATGACCTGCATCAAGCACCACACCATTACCGATATAGCATTGCACGCCTTCACGTACGATGCCAGATGGCACAAGGTTTAGCTTATATTCACGCTGTTTGTCACCCTGGCCAATGACTAAGGTATGCCCAGCATTATGGCCACCCTGAAAGCGTACAACACCTTGTGCATGATCCGTGAGCCAATCAACAATCTTGCCTTTGCCTTCATCGCCCCACTGGGTGCCGATTACCACTACATTCTTGGACATAAATACTCTTACCTAATTTAATAATTCAGGGGCATCAACAACTTGCCACCCATGAGCTTGTTTGACTAATTTTCTATCGCAATTCAATTCAGCACGATGCGCTTCATGTCCTGGTAATTCCTGCACCACGATTTGGCCTTCAGCTCGCAACGCTTCGATCTTTTCTAACAAGGATTGATCGGCGTCATACGGGGCAAATATGCCCTTTTGCAATGCGGCGACCGGTAGTGCTGTAATGACACCTCGCAGATCAAGACTGAACCCTGTCGCTGGCCGCGCACGACCAAAGACAGAACCCACTTCATCGTATCGCCCGCCCAATGCCAGCGGGCCTGCGTAACCTTGGGCGTACGCCGCAAAGACCATGCCACTGTGGTAGTGGTAGCCACGCAACTCTGCAAGATCAAAACATACGTTGACGCCAAGATCCCCTAAATTTTGATCAACTTGGCGCAAATCATTTAAGGCATTCACTATTTCAGGTGTGGCAGGCAGACGCTTTTGTGCTTCTTCAATAATCGCAACGCCGCCGTTTAATTCTGTCAAGCTGCATAGCGCCTCTCGTATAACCGGATCTATTCCAGCAGCAAGTTCGCGTACGCTGGACTGGTCTTTACTTTGCAGCGCAGTATAAAGGGCTTGCTCAAGTATTGGATTGATTCCTGCATTCTTGACTAGATGGCTAAAGATACCCACATGGCTAAAATCTATATGCAGTGACTCAACCCCAGCGGCCTGTAATGCTTTAATCATCAGACGCTGTATCTCGATATCACTCTCGATGCCTGCATGCCCGAATAACTCTGCACCCAGTTGCAATGGTTCACGCGTCTGCGCCAAACCATCAGGGCTCGTACGCAGCACGCTGCCTGCATAACATAAGCGTGATACACCATGGTTATTGAGCATGTGCGCATCAATGCGCGCCGCTTGTGGCGTGGTATCGGCACGCACGCCCATTAACCTGCCAGTCAACTGGTCGACCACCTTGAAGGTTGCCAAATCAAGATCATGGCCAACACCTGTAATCAGTGACTCCAGATACTCAAGCAAGGGAGGAATGACATATTGATAGCCATGCACTTTAAAAAGATCAAGCAGGCGGCGGCGCAATTGCTCTATACGTGCCGCCTCTGCGGGCAACACATCTTCAATGTATTCGGGGAGTAGCCAATTACGCATAAAAGTCTTTAATCAACAATAAATACCAGCAACAACCCTGCCAATATTGAAACCAAACCAACGAACCTGAGCTGGCCATCTTTAAGCTCGACCATGCGCTGGAATGTTTGCCGCCATGCTTTAGGGGCAACGAGCGGCAAGATGCCTTCCAGAACCAGCATCAGGCCAAAAGCAATTAATAGATTCGCACTCATTCGGCTATTAACAATTTATATTACTTCTTGCCGGGACTACGCATGTACTTAAAGAAATCAGAATTCGGCTCAAGTACCAAGACATCGCTCTTGCTTTTAAAGCTATTGCGATAGGCATCTAAACTACGATAGAACGCGTAGAACTCAGGGTTCTTACCATAAGCTTGCGCATACGTCTCTGAAGCTTTCGCATCCCCTTCACCCTTGATGCGCTGCGCTTCGCGATAAGCTTCTGCAATGATGACTTCACGTTGCTTGTCAGCATCGGCACGGATTTTTTCAGCATCCGCAGCACCATCTGAACGCAGTTTATTAGCTACGCCCTTACGCTCTGCATTCATACGCTGATAAACAGATTCACTGACCTCTTGTGGCAAATCAACACGCTTTAAACGCACATCCAATACTTGAATACCCATCTGGCGTGAATCACGATCAGCACGCTGGCGTAATATTTCCATAATCTTGCCACGCTCACCGGAAACGACTTCATGAATCGTGCGTTTACCAAACTCAGCGCGTAGGCCATCGTTCACGGTCTGAGATAAACGACGCTCAGCCTGCAACTCATCTCCTTTAACAGAAACATAGTATTTGGCAGGGTCGATGATGCGCCATTTAACAAATGAATCGACCAGCACATTCTTCTTTTCACTGGTAATAAAGCGGTCTGGCTCTTGCCAATTCAAAGTAAGGATACGACGATCAAAATACCTGACGTTATCGACAAACGGCATTTTAAAATAAAGCCCCGGTTCTTTTTTGACTGAAACTATCTCGCCCAAGCGGAACACTAGTGCATATTCACGTTGATCTACCGTAAAAGCTGACAAACTGGTGACGATCAATAGCCCTATCACCGCGATTAAAACTGTACCTATATTTTTCATGATGGCTACCCTTATCTACTCTCACGATCACGACTACGCAAAGCATCGCGTGAACGTAGGGAAGTATCCAGTTCAGGCAATATAGGCGTAGATGATGCAGGTAACGATGATGCATTGGCCGGGCTTGCTGGCGCCGCAGTATTGGCAATGAGTTTATCAAGTGGTAAGTAAAGCAGGCTATTGCCACCCTTTTGGTCGACGATCACCTTGCTTACACTAGATAAAATCTGTTCTTGCGCATCGATATATAAACGCTGGCGTGTGACTTCTGGCGCACGCTGATATTGTGTCAACACTTGCTCGAAACGACTGGCATCCCCTTTAGCTTCATTTTCAACACGCAACTTATAACCTGCGGCTTCTGCCAATAGTCGTGAAGCTGTACCAGCTGCACGTGGAATCACATCATTGGCGTAAGCTAAACCTTCATTACGTTGACGTTCCAAATCTTGGTTGGCTTTGACTGCATCATCAAACGCGGCCTGCACTTGTTCAGGCGGTTGGGCATTTTGCATCGTGACGTTGACCACATAAACGCCAGTCTTATAGCGATCCAAGATGTCTTGCATCAAGACTTTTGCATTAAGTGCTAATTCTTCACGCCCAGCTGAAAGTGCAAAATCCATTTTGCTCTTTCCAACGACTTCACGAATGGCCGTCTCTGCGACACCGCGCACGGACTCTTCGGCAGAACGATTGTTAAACAGTGTGTCTTCAACATTTTTGAGGTTGTATTGAACCGCGAACTGGATATCGATGATGTTTTCATCATCTGTGAGCATGAGTGACTCTTGCTGTTGCTTGCTACGTGCAGCATCACCCTCGGAGGAACGATAGCCAACCTCAACCGTGCGAACCTGCTCCATATTGACCACAGTCACGCTTTCAACTGGGTAAGGCATGTGCCAGCGAGGGCCGGGTAACGTCGTTTCTACATGTTTACCGAAACGAAGTACGACACCGCGTGAACCTTGATCCACGATATAGAAGCCAGTGGCGAACCAAACCAAAGCCACCAACCCGACAATCGGCAGAATAGGAATCGATTTATTTTCAGAACTAGGTGTCTTATCGCCAGAATCGCCTGACTTGCCGAAAAGATTATTTAGCTTGCGGGTGAACTGACGCAAAACCTCGTCCAAATCGGGAGGCCCGTCGTTGTTACGATTGCCCCAACCGGGATCGTTAGCCATGAATTACTCCGAAAATATCAAAAACAAAACTATACGACAGCACTTATATGCGACGTGTGAGTATGCGGCGTTTGCGCATTAAGGTGCTGCTGATGCTCTAGCAAAACCTGACGAACGAGATCCAGACCTTCTCCAGTCTTGGCCGAAATCCGAACTTTTGAGATTCTACCATACTCATCTCGCTCTAATCCCGGCTCTATACCAATCCGGTCTATCTGGTTTAGTACCAGCACTTGGTACACCTGATCAGCGCCTATCTCACCCAAAACTTTATTGACCTGAGCAATCTGGTCATCACGATTAGTACTTGCGGTATCGACCACATGTAATAACAAATCAGCTTGAACCGCCTCTTCTAGCGTTGCACCAAATGCCTCGACCAGTGCATGCGGTAAGTGTTTGATAAAACCAACCGTATCTGAAATAACAACAGACCCACCCTCAGGAATATAAACCTTACGAGAGGTTGTATCTAAAGTAGCAAATAACTGATCAGCAGCATAGACACCTGATTGCGTGAGCCGATTGAATAATGTGGATTTACCCGCATTCGTATAACCGACCAAAGACACAGACATCACTTGGGAGCGCCGACGAGAGCGTCGCTGCATGCCGCGCTGCTGTTTTAGCTTATCCAGCTTTTCGCGTAGTTGCTTAACACGTAAACGCAACATGCGTCTATCGAGCTCAAGCTGCGTTTCACCAGGACCACCGCGAACACCAATACCACCTTTTTGGCGCTCCAAGTGAGTCCAACCGCGAACAAGTCGTGTAGAAAGATGCTCTAGCTGAGCCAGCTCCACTTGCAACTTACCTTCATGACTTTGTGCACGTTGGGCGAAAATATCTAGAATCAGGCCCGTGCGATCAGCCACGCGTGCTTCCAAAAGACGTTCCAGATTACGCTGTTGCGAAGGACTTAAATCATGGTTAAAAACAGCGACCTTGGCCTCGACTTCTCGCATTTTTTCAGCAAGCTCGTCTGCCTTGCCTGAGCCAATAAACAACTTGGCATCTGGCTTCGGTCGACGACCCTCTACAGTCGCTCGAATGTCCATACCAGCACTAATCGCCAATTGCCTTAACTCATCAAGGCTTTCTTCGTAGCCAGTCTCACCAAAATCTAGGCTAACCAGAACGACAGCATCACCGCCAACCGGTCTATCGAACATCGTGTTTAAGCATCAAGCGTGGATTATTCTTCAGCTGAAGTATGGGGAATATTGACTGCTCGACCAGGAACAATAGTTGAAATGGCATGTTTGTACACCATTTGCGTCACTGTATTTTTAAGCAGAATAACGTACTGATCAAATGAATCAACCTGTCCTTGCAGTTTGATGCCGTTTACAAGATAAATCGAAACCGGCACGTGCTCTTTGCGCAAGGTATTTAAGAATGGGTCTTGTAGCATCTGCCCTTTGGTGTTCATTTTATGCTCCTATGGAGTTTTAATTATTAAGTAGGTTCTATAAAGAAAACATATCTTTACCTTACTACTTCAAAGTCTATTACTTTTATCAAGGTGGGGATGATTTGGCTCATCTCAAGCACCTTTACAAACTTTTAAAGTAATTAGCCAAACACATGAAATCCATGTAGCTGTCACTACGACTCTATCTTAATCAATTTGTTCTGCCCAGAGAGAACAAATTGATAATTTATTCAGGCTAAATCAACTCTGCCTTATATATTAATCAGCAAAAGTCGAGATTCTTGATAAGACTTCCTCAGCACCCAACAGCGCCATCACAGCATCGATACTTGGGGATTGAGCGCCACCGGTAATCATCACACGCAATGGCATAGCGACTTTAGGGAATTTTAAGCTATTTTCGGTGACCATTTTTTCAATCACGCCATGAATAGCCTCAGTCGTCCATTCTATTTTGGCAAGTTCTACCACCATTGCTTTAATGATAGGCAGGATATCGGGCGTAATATGCTTTTCAACCGCAGCGGGATCGATGGCTGGTTTTTGATAGAAATAAGCTACGCTCGCCGCTAACTCATTTAATGTATTCGCACGCTCACGATAAAGCTGGATAACTGCAGTTAAATTAGGCCCAGCGGTTGTATCAACCTCCAACTTTACCAAGCGCTGTTTGATATCTTGAGCAAGCCGCGCGATATCAGCCTGCTTAATATAGTGGGCATTCAGCCATTTCAATTTTTCTGTATTGAACTGCGCTGCGGATGGTGTGATATGGTCAAGATCGAACCATGCACAGAATTGTTCCATGCTGAATATTTCATCGTCCCCATGAGACCAGCCCAAACGACCTAAGTAATTAAGGACGGCTTCTGGCAAATATCCATCTTCGTCATATTGCATGACGCTCACGGCGCCATGGCGTTTAGAAAGCTTTTGTCCATCATCACCGAGAATCATAGATAGATGCGCATATTGCGGAATAGCAGCACCGAGGGCTACTAACATATTGATTTGGCGGGGCGTGTTATTCACATGATCATCACCGCGAATGACTTGCGTAATACCCATTTCCCAGTCATCGACAACCACACAGAAATTATAGGTCGGCGTACCATCGCCACGTGCAATGATCAGATCATCCAATTCTTCATTAGCGATACTGATCTGGCCTTTTACAAGGTCATTCCACACAACATTACCCGTTTGTGGATTTTTAAATCTAACAACTGGTGAAACTCCTTCCGGTCTGGCAGGCAATTCCTTACCTAACTCCGGACGCCAACGCCCATCGTATCGCGGCTTAAGATTTTGTTGCATCTGGCTTTCACGCAAGGCATCTAACTCTTCTTTACTGCAATAACAATGATAAGCCTTACCTTCATCCAATAATTTTTGAATGACTTCCTTGTAACGCTCCATGCGCTGCATCTGGTAAAAAGGGCCTTCATCCCAACTCAGCCCAAGCCAGTTCATGCCATCAAGAATCGCTTGCACCGCCTCAGGTGTTGAGCGTGCGACATCGGTATCTTCGATACGAAGAATAAAGTCGCCTTGATGTTTACGTGCATAAGCCCATGAAAACAATGCAGTACGGGCACCTCCAATATGGAGAAAACCAGTAGGACTAGGAGCAAAACGAGTACGGACAGTCATCAACAAACCAGATAAATGATTAAAGAAGTGTATTTTACCATGATGCAGTTCATGGAAATGTCTGGATTAAAGAACGTTACTTTGAAAGTAATTCAAGTGGATATGCGCGATACATCATGTTTTACAGCAATGGCTAAATAAGGCATGATTGTAAATAAATGTAGGAACATAATAAGAAATCTAAGTCTTAAGAATAAAAATATAAAGGTTGTACATTGAGGTTGAGTAGTGAATGAAGTCTCTTATAAAAAAATTTATCACTAAACCCGTCAGGGATCCGATCGCCTCACATATCCTGTGGCTGGATGATCTTGAGGGTATGGACGACCTTACCGCCCTCCATACAGCTACTCAACATTTAGCCAAACTTCGTGATGACATTCTCATTTCAGATGAGGAAATACGCTTAGCCATACTGACGCGCGTTGATGAACACAATAATGAACACATCCTAAAAGTGCTATCGCAGTACACCAAATTTGAGAATCTACGCCCAGAACTTGAATCACGGATATCAGAGACTACCTACTACTACTATCGTCAGCTTTTCCTGAATTACCGTAAGCATATTGATCTAGAAACCAAAAAACCCGAAATCAATAAGCCTCAGTTATTACTATTACTGATTCGTACGATGCGGGCCGCTTTTGCGATGGTCAAACTCCGCTATTACAGGCATCAGCCAGCACCAGATGCGGTTTGGCTGCAAATCTTTAGCCTGTATAAAACGGCAGAAGAAAAAGGGTTGTTAAACCAACCGATCAAACCCTACGAAGGCACGCGAACCACAACATTAAGTGCCACACTTGTGCAGGCATTATTATTAGACTCTGTTGATCAGTCGAACATGCGTCGCCAAGAAATCGATCTAGTTGCTCAGATACTGAAAAAACTGATGGCTGATGTCAAAATCACCGATGTTTACAACGAAAAAGAGTTTCTTTTCTACATGGATCTTGCTGTAGATAAAGGCGGGCGTAGAGTGCGCAACTTCACCCCTACCCCAACTTGCCGTTACTGGAACATGGATAATGTGTCACTGGCTTTTGAGGTTTTAATTCAATCGAAGAACCTTAAGTTGACTTTAGAGAAGTTTGCGCTCGAACAGTTGGCAAGCTACCCTGAATTGCCCGAATTAATTCAACAATTGCATTCTGAATGGGCAAAAAACGGTTACCGCAGACAACGGCGCAAAGAAGAGAGGAATACAACACTACGGACAGCAACGATCACATTTGGCATCGAGACCATTTGCACGCAGATAAAATACCTCTCAGCTAGAAACGCGATTAAAAACGCCAGAGTTTCTGACGCGAAATCATTTGAAGAAAGACTTTCATCGCACACCGTTGCGAAATCCAACCCGACAATGAGCCTACCCCCTTACATGACGGGTGGACAATGGACGATCACCGACGAGAGCCCTAAAGGTTACGGCGCGCTCGTGAATAAAGAGTTCGCCAAGCCACTCAAACCAGACATGCTGATTGGACTTGTGATTGAAAACGAAAAAGATACGGTAGTGATCGGTACGATAAAAAGCGTCAAGGTGCTTCCTACAGGGCAAAGTCATATTGGCGTTGAGGTGTTATCGAAACAGCCCTCTTTAATTCAAATGACGCCCACTGAAAAGAAAGATGAGCCAGTACAGAGAACAGATGCTGCTGGTGCCCTTAATATCGTTGCAGGGTTCCAAGGACTATATCTAGGCATCGAAGCGGGCATATCAGAATCAGTTTCGATTGTATTGCCAAGATTGAAATTTCAATATCATGCTGTCTACCAAATCAGTAGCGCTGAGAGCAAAAGCATACTTAAACTCGGCGCGCCGATAGAAGCGAAAGAAGACTGGGCCAGAGTAGAGCTAGATAGCCAAATCTAGCCCAGCGGTTTCTTATTGTTGAGATTGCTGCGTTTCAGATTCCCAGCCACCGCCTAAAGACTTGAACAAATCAACAGTCGCGACAAGACGTGATTGACGGCTTTGGATGAATGCCAATGCCGCATCGTTATATACTCGCTGCGAATCAAGCACATCAAGATAACCCGAATAGCCGGATTTATAGCGATTTTCAGCGATTTGTAACGCTTTTTGGGCGGACTCTTTGCTGTTCTTCAGCGCGGCTTCACGCTCAGCACTTTGACGCACAGTCACCAAGGCATCATTTACCTCTTTAAATGCTGTTTGGATAGTACCTTCATATGAAGCAAGTGTTTGTTTCTGTTGCGCTGTCGCCTGATCGACACGCGCAGAGAGTCTACCTGCATCAAAAATAGGCAAGTTTAAACCTAGCCCGCCACTCCAGATGCGGGCAGCAGATTTAAGCACATCCCCAAGCTCCGCACTCTCACCACCATAATTAGCAGTTAATGTAATCGTCGGGAACAACGCAGCTTTAGCTACGCCAATATTAGCGTTAGCAGCCACCATACTCTGCTCGGCCTGGCGTACATCTGGGCGCGCTTCAAGCAAGCTTGATGGCAGCCCAGTTGGTGGAACAGGTGGGATAGGCAAGCTATCAAGATTACCTGCGGCGACTTTTAAATCAAGATCACCCGTCAATACTGCCAATTGATGTTCCACAATGGCACGCTGCTGAACCAGATCAGCGACTTGCGCAATAAGGTTAGAGTTGGCAACTTCAGCCTGATTCACATCCAGCGCCGAAGCCACACCACCATCAAGCCTGCGTTTAGTCAGCGAAAGGCTTTCAGCGCGGCTACGCAGACTATCGTTAGATACCTGTATTTGTGCCTCAAGGCTCCGCAGCAATAAATAATTGCTTGCAACCAGACCTTCTAGAGATAAACCAACGGTATCTTTTGCGTATCGAGTAGAAAGCGCTTGTGCGCGTGCAGATTCTTTAGCGCGGCGCAATTTACCCCAGAAATCCAGCTCAAAAGATGTACCCAATCGGATATTATAGTTTTCACGAATCGGGTTTATGCCCGCAGGCAAAGGGGTTGCGCCTAGCTGCGAAATACGTGAACGGCTGGCACTTGAATCCAGATTAATCTGGGGAAAAAGCGCTGCGCCAACTTCACGCAAGTAAGCATCAGCCTCCTCAACACGTGCCGCAGCGACTTTCATATCCGTATTATTTTTTAATGCCTTAGCGACCAATTCATTCAATGTAGGGTCTTGGTATAGCTCCCACCACGTACTTGAGATCGCAGCCTCAGTTTGGCCTTGCGCACTATCAGCCTCGCTATATTTCGCAGGCACATTATTTTCAGGCCTTTTATAATCAGGGCCTATCAATGCACATCCGGGCAATAAGGCAGCGATCACTGCCATATGGGTAAGTTTAATACGCGACATCATCAATTTCCTTTTATTCGTGTTCTGCTGTTCTTTTGCTCTTCGTCCCTGTCAACCAAGAGAAAAAGAGTGGGATGAATATGGTAGCGACAAACGTTGCTAGCAACATACCGCCAAATACCCCCGTACCCATTGAGCGTCGAGCCGCAGAACCTGCACCTGTAGCAAACACCAGCGGTACCATACCTAAGACAAAAGCCATTGAGGTCATCACAATCGGGCGGAAACGCAGACGTGCAGCCTCAATCGCAGCCTCCATCACTGGCAAACCTTCTTCAAGTTTCTGGCTTGCAAACTCTACGATCAAAATCGCATTCTTTGCTGCAAGGCCGACAAGCGTCACAAGGCCAATCTGGAAGTAGATATCGTTAGGCATGCCACGAATCATCACAGCAAGTAATGCACCGACCAGTGCGAATGGAACCGCCATGATCACAGCCAATGGTAATACCCATGTCTCGAATTGCGCAGCTAGGATCAGGAACACCATGATAATCGCAAAGCTGAAAGCAAAGATCGCGGCTGAACCAGTACGTTTTTCCTGATAAGCCTGACCTGTCCAAGCGATTTGATAGCCATCAGGCAGGTTTTCTCTGGCGATCTTTTCAACCAGCTTGATTGCATCACCAGAACTCACACCCGGTGCACCGCCGCCTAATATCTTGGCAGATAATAGTCCGTTGTAGCGTTCCAGTTGTTCTGCACCGACGATATTCGTCGTTTTACTCAAGGCCGAAAGCGGTACCATGCTGCCTGTACTTGACCGCACATACACCTTACCCAGATCTTCTGGTTTCATGCGGTATTGCGCATCAGCCTGCAGTTGTACTCGATAAGTACGACCGGCCAAGTTGAAGTCATTTACATAGAGCTGACCCATTGTGCTTTGCAGCGTATCGTAAACGTCACTCACGGCCACATTTTGTGAAATAGCTTTAGCCTCATCCACTTCAACAAACAGTTGTGGTACCGTAGGACGGAAAAACGTATTGATGCCAGCAAGCCTTGGCTCTTGTTTAAGAGCACCCATAAAGTCAGTGACCACACTGAACAGGTTCATTGGATTAGGGTCACCACGGCTTTGTACATACACCTCGAAACCACCAGAATTGCCCAAGCCTCGAATCGCAGGTGGATTAAAAGCGATTGCCAGACCATCAGGCTGCTGCATGCCGATGCCAAACAACTGCCCCACAATATCATCCGCATTGGCCTTACGTTCTGACCAGTCTTTCATACGAACGAACATGGTTGCGGCACTCGTTTTATTACCGCCGCCAATCAGGTCGAACCCATTGATTACAAACTCGGTTGCCACTGCAGGATTCTGCGATATCGCAGAACGCACAGACTCCATAGTCTTGGTAGTACGGCTCAAGGTTGCGCCATCAGGCATGATGACTGCAGAAATGACATAACCTTGATCTTCTGGCGGCACGAAACTGCCTGGAACCCGAATGAACAGGATAATGGCAACTGCAATAATGCCTGCAAAGACAAGTGCACCCACTATTCTGTGGTGCAGAGTCAACGATACCGTATTGGTATAAAAGTTAGTCAATCTCAAAAATTGTCTATTGAACGGCTTAAAGAACTTGGATTCGTGCTCGGATGATTTCAATAAGATCGCGCACAAAGCTGGCGTAAGTGTCAAAGCCACCATCCCTGAAATAACCACTGCTACGGCTACCGTTACCGCAAACTGGCGATACAACTCACCTGCGATACCTCCCATGAAAGCAACAGGTACGAACACAGCACACAACACCAACACAATCGCGACTACTGCACCAGAAACCTGTTGCATAGACTTAATCGCTGCATTGATAGGCGATAGTTTTTCTTCTGACATCAATCGCTCAATGTTCTCAAGCACTACGATCGCATCATCCACCACAATACCTATAGCCAAGACCATCGCAAACAAGGTCAACGTATTGATAGAGAACCCGAATATCCATAGACCGGCGAATGTACCAATCAAGGAGATTGGCACTGCGATGATAGGAATCAACGTAGCGCGCCAGCTTTGAAGGAAGATGAAAACCACAAGCACAACCAGCACCATGGCTTCGCCCAAGGTCTTCACTACCTCTTCGATAGAAGCTTTAACAAAATCACTGGTATCGTAAGGAATACGATAATCCATGCCTTCCGGGAAACGTTGCTTCAACTCATCCAGCTTGGCTTTGATTGCATTCGCAGTATCAAGCGCATTAGCACCAGTCTGCAGGAAAATCGCCATGGCAACGCCCGGCTGGCCATCAAGCGTACTGCTCACATTATAGGTTTGGGCGCCCAACTCGATGCGAGCAATATCCTTCAGGCGTAAAACGCCATTAGGGCCATTAGCACGCACAATAATATTGGCAAACTGTGAAGGATCAATCAAACGCCCCTTAGCGGTGACTGTATAAACGATCTGCTGATCTTTAGGTGATGGGTCTGCACCAATTTTACCGGCAGCATACTGCGCATTCTGCGCGCGTATCGCATTGGCAACATCCGTTGTACTTACACCAAGCTGCGCCATACGGTCAGGCTTAAGCCAGATACGCATCGCATAATCCTGACCACCAAAGATGGTGACATCCCCTACGCCCTTGATGCGCTTCATCTCATCAACCACGTTCAAAGTGGCGTAGTTACTCAGATATAGCGGATCATATTTTTTACTTGGCGAAATCAGCATCGCCGCCATCAAGATGTCATTCGAACGCTTTTGAACAATCAAGCCTGTGCGACGCACTTCATCCGGTAAGCGCGGTGTAGCGATATTAACGCGATTGCTCACGTTAAAAGTAGCCTGATCGACATCAGTCCCCTGCTCAAAGGTTGCTGTAATAGTCAAAGTACCACTGGAGTCTGCACTTGAATTAAAGTAAAGCAGACCTTCAACCCCGCTCAACTGCTCCTCAATCGGTGCTGCCACGGTTTTAGACAAGGTATCGGCACTAGCACCTGGGTAGGTAGCTGTCACAATCACAGTAGGCGGTGCAATCTGCGGATATTGCGCGATTGGTAGCTTCATGGACGCAGCAAATCCTGCCAGCACCAAAATAATAGACAATACCGAAGCAAAGATAGGGCGTGTAATAAAGAATCTAGTCATGATCGTAGCGCTTTAAGACTGCTTAGAAGATTGTGCTGCTGGGGCGCCAGCAGGGGCTTCACCAAATGGATGCGGTGTCACCGGAGCGCCAGGACGCAATTTGATGATATTGTCGACAATCACTTTGTCACCAGCTTGCAACCCATCAAGGATAATCCAGTTTGTACCTACCCAATCACCGGGAATAACAGGCCTAACAGTCGCTTCATTTTTATCATTGACCACATAAACAAATTTGCTTTGCGCTGCGGAAGAAACTGCAGCCTGAGGCACAAGAAAGACGCCATCATGCGACCCTGTAGTAATGCGTGCGCGAACAAACTGCCCAGGCAACAGACGCTTATCTGCATTCTCGAAAGTAGCGCGCAGTTGCTGTGTACCTAAAGTGGGATCGATCTGGCTCGCTGCAAAATTGATCTTACCTTTTTGAGCGTACTCACTGCCGTCAGGTAAAACCAATTGCACCTGTGTCACATTCTGGTCATTCAAATGACCGCCAAGCTTTGCCAATTCGCTATCAGAAAAACTGAAGCGCACCCAAATCGGCGAAAGCTGCACAACCGTCGTCAACAAGCTGGTATTGGCTGAAACCAAAGCCCCCTCAGAAAACTGGAAGCGGCCAGAGATACCGCTAACAGGCGCAGTCACCGTGGTATATGAAAGATTCAGCTCGGCTTCGCGCACACTTGCCTCATACTGCAACAATGCCGCTTTTGCAACATCATTATCTGATAGTGAATTGTCGAACTCGCGCTGACTGACTGATTGCGTAGCCAACAGATTTTTCAGTCTAGCTTCTTCACGTTCTGTCTGCGCTACTTTTGCTTTTTGCTGAGCCAGTGAAGCACGCGCCTGAGCCAATGCTATTTCATAAGGCACTGGATCAATTAAAAACATGGCTTGGCCAGCCTTCACTGACGTACCTTCTTCATATAGTCGCTTGAGTAATATACCGCCAACCCTTGGTCTTATTTCCACTTCCTTGGCACCTTCAGTCTGGGCTACTGCTTCGGCACTAATAGGTACTGTACTTGGCTGAACTTCAATCACACTGACTGGCATGGGCGGCATCTTGCCAGCGTTAGGGTCTGCCTTGCCACAGCCCACTAAGACCAATCCTGTGATCAACACAGATAAAATCGCCTTATGTGAACTTTTTGTCAGTGACAGCCCGTTAATATAAGAATCGCTGAGGTTGAACTTGAAAGATGCCATGCATAACTCCATGTCTAATAAACCAATTTATTTGCTTACATTCTTGAATGTATGTATATTACATACAAACATGTATGTATGTAAATAGAATTTTGTTTGAGAGGCTAAAGATATCATGGTTCGTAAAACCAAAGAAGATGCTGAACTAACACGTCAACGTATCATCGATGCGGCAAGAGATGTCTTTCTGGTTCGCGGCGTAAGTCGCACGAGCATGGAACAAGTAGCCACGCAAGCTGGTGTCACCCGTGGCGCCATCTACTGGCACTTCAACAATAAGACCGACCTCCTCTACGCGTTGCGTGATCGCGTATTCTTACCTTTAATTGATCGCATGGATGATACCTTGCTAGTTGAAGGTTCCACAGATCCGTTAACGCGTATCGAAAACTTCTTGTCTGGCACTATAAAGGTGTTGAATGACAGTATTGAGACACGCCAAACTTATGAAATCATGATGCTGAAATGTGAATATGTAGATGAATTTGAAGCCGTACTACGGCAAATGATATCTACCTGCTCAGGCATTATTGAGAATGTGAGACTCACTTACGAACGCGCGCAGGTTAAAGGCCTATTAGCAGGTGACCTAACCCCTGCCGAGCTGGCCATGGATACCCACCTATTCTTTTCCGGCCTCCTCCATATGTGGGTAAAAGACATTGAAGGCACACAATTACGCCCGCATGCACTTGCCATGATCAAAACCCATATCAACCTACGTCGTAAATAAAAAACGCTTTGCACCAATGACGAGCGCCCATAGATCATACGCACCATAGCCAAGCACGTATTTAATTTAATCGCATCGCCTCAGCGCTGTTTTATATTAATAATGCGCTCAATTAACCGTCTGGCCTAAAGTTTGCTGTAATCTAGCCGATGACAGATTAACTAGTCGCATGTCCAGCAACTGTAATCAAATAAGGAAAGTATCGACTCCATGCGGTTGCGTGTAGCACTTAATAGCCCAGTAGACCAATCAAACACTTCCGGTGCCAATGCTTTTATCCAGAATTGGCTGAACAATCGTGAACATGTTTTAGATTCGTTACTGAGCAACCTTGACGGCATGGCCTACTGTTGCCTGTGTGACGAACATTGGACCATGCTCTTCGTCAGTGATGGTTGTTACGATCTTACCGGTTATAAAGTCGAAGAGCTTTTAAACAACGACAAAGTATCCTTTCAGGAAATCACGCTGGAAGAAGATCGCCAAGGCGTCCGCGACTTGGTAGAAATAGCAATGGAATCCCGCCAGCGCTTTGAGGTTGAATACAGAATTCTCAACGCCAGCGGCGAAATTCGTTGGGTCATGGAGCGAGGCACCGGCATATTCAATGAATCCGGCAAACTAGAAGCGCTTGAAGGCTTTATCCAAGACATCACGATTAATAAGAGATTCGAGCATGACCTAAAGCAAGCAGAACAGCGCTATCGCAGTATCTTTGAGAATACGGTGGAAGGTATTTTCCAGACCAGCCCTGATGGACGATATCTGAGCGCAAATCCTGCTTTGGCCAAGATATACGGATTTGAATCCCCAGAAGATTTGATTGCATCGCTTAACGATATTGAGCACCAACTGTATGTAAAATCAACCAGCCGTCATGAGTTTGCAGAACTCATGCAGCAACAGAAACGTGTAACAAACTTTGAATCGGAAATCTATCGAGCGGATGGCAGCACGATATGGATATCGGAAAATGCACGGGCAGTAAGGGATGAAAAAGGCAAGCTCCTTTATTACGAAGGCACTGTAGAAGATATCACCGAGCGCAAAAACTATAACGAGCTCATCGAATATCAGGCGACGCACGATGATTTAAGCGGCCTACCCAACAGAGTGCTACTGAAAGATCGCTTACAACAGGCGATCAATCATGCAGAACGCACAAGCTCACAAGTGGCCGTTGTATTTGTGGATCTTGATCAATTCAAGAATGTAAACGACAGCATGGGGCACCATGTTGGCGACAAGTTACTCATATCGATGGCACAACGTCTTGAAAGCTGTGTGCGTGAAAGCGACACGGTGGCAAGGCCAGGCGGTGATGAGTTCGTACTGGTATTATCAGACATGTCCGGCCTTGAAGCACTAGGCCAAACACTGCAACGCATACTGACTAAGACGGCAGAACCTTGCATCATCGATGATCGCGAATTTGTGATCACTTGCAGCCTAGGCATTAGCATCTACCCTGAAGATGGTAACGATAGCGAGACCTTGCTAAGAAATGCCGATACTGCGATGTACAAAGCCAAGGAAGCTGGCAAGAATAACTTCCAGTTCTTCACACAAGAGCTCAACTCAGCACTTATCGAACGCCTTGAACTTGAATACAGCATGCGGCAGGCGCTGATTCATGATGAGTTCATTTTGCACTATCAGCCCAAAGTCAGCTTCCTGACACAAAAATTGACGGGCTTTGAAGCACTGATTCGTTGGAACAGTCCAACCCATGGCTTGATTCCACCTACAAAATTTATCCCGATTGCAGAAGAAAGCAGCCTGATCGAATCGATTGGTAGCTGGGTCATGCAAACGGCGTGCAAACAAGCCGTTGATTTATATAAACAGACAGGCATTAGGTTGCCCGTATCGATCAACGTATCGCCACGTCAATTTTATGAAAGGCAGCTTGTATCTGAAGTTGAGGCCGTATTGGCAAAAACCGGACTGCCTCCTGAGTATCTTGAGATAGAGATTACCGAAGGTACGCTGATTGAACAAACCTCTAAATTCATCGATATTCTAAAAAACTTGAAATCACTTGGCGTGAAGCTAGCGATCGATGATTTTGGCACCGGATATTCAAGCATGGGTTATCTCAAACACTTCCCTATTGATAATTTAAAGATAGATAGAAGCTTTGTATGGGAGTTAGAGCAAGACTCTGCGAATCAGGCGATTCTTAAGGCAATTGTGTCGCTTGGTCAAAACCTTGGGTTAAATGTGATTGCCGAGGGTGTGGAAACTGAACTGCAACGCGATTTTCTGATATCGATAGGCTGTAATGAGATGCAAGGCTATCTCTATAGCAAGCCTATTCCATTTAACCAGATAGTGGCTCATGTAAATAGCATACACGCGCTTGTATAGTCAGTTTGATGGCGCTATGATGCTCCAAAGAATGACACGCTAAGGGATTTTGTGGATATACAATCTGGTGAGATTTACGGCAAGCAGGCATCAGGTAAGTTTGTGATGTATCACGTGCTTAAAGTGAGCAAGCATGTGATCACATTGCAGAATATAGATAACCCCCTGAGCCTGTTTGAGACAACCACGCAAAAACTACTTGCCTCAGGCTACATCCGCGTTAGCCAAACCCCGTATATTGATACGCAAACCACCACAGCAAAAAAACGTAAAGCTTCGCGCAAGCCGAACAGGTGCCCTTTTACACTGGATTTTCTTGAAGATCGCGCGGATAGCGAAAAACCTAAACCGGTATTCGCCGACCTATTTGCCTGACAACTTAGAGTTTCTTAATGCCTATTAGGCGGTGACGCCCACAGATCATGTCCATCGGAGCTGGTGATTTGCGCTTCCACCATATCGCCAGGCTGCAATCCATCTGCTCCAGATAAGTAAACAACGCCATCGATCTCGGGCGCATCTGCACTTGTACGGCCAATAGCTTCATCACCATCGACTTCATCGACAAGCACCATTTCAATTCTGCCTATCTTTTGTTGCAGCTTTTGCGCGCTGATTTCTTCCTGCACTTCCATAAACCGAGCCAAGCGCTCTTGTTTTAAAGATTCTGGCACGGGGTTATCCAGTTGATTTGCAGGCGCACCATCGACAGGAGAATAAGCAAAACCCCCGACACGATCCAGCTGAGCTTCACGCAAAAAGTTTAGCAACTGCTCGAAATCATCGTCCGTTTCGCCGGGGAAGCCAACAATGAATGTGCTACGAATCGTAATATCAGGGCAAACTTCACGCCACGAATTGATTCTAGCCAGATTGTTTTCGCTACTAGCTGGGCGCTTCATTGCCTTTAAGATGCGCGGACTTGCATGCTGAAATGGAACATCAAGATACGGTAATATCAACCCATCCGCCATCAGAGGAATAATTTCATCCACATGTGGGTATGGATAAACATAATGCATACGAACCCATACACCAAGCTCACCTAGTGCACTGGCCAGATCAGTCATACGTGTTTTTATCGGACGACCATTCCAGAAACCTGTACGGTATTTAACATCGACACCATACGCACTGGTGTCTTGGGAGATCACCAGCAGCTCTGAAACACCTGCCTTCACAAGATTTTCTGCCTCTTGCATAACATCGCCGATGGGGCGGCTCACCAGGTCGCCACGCATTGAAGGGATGATGCAAAAACTACAGCGATGATTACATCCCTCAGATATCTTGAGGTATGCGTAATGTTTAGGCGTTAAACGAATACCTTGCGGTGGTACTAAATCTGTATATGGATCATGCAGTTTAGGTAAATTCGCATGTACGGCTGTCATGACTTCTTCAAGGGCATGCGGCCCTGTAACGGCAAGTACACTCGGGTGCGCATTCTTTACGACACCTGCCTTGGCACCCAAACAACCAGTGACAATCACTTTACCGTTCTCAGTCAGCGCTTCACCTATGGCATCTAAAGACTCTTGCACGGCGCTGTCTATAAAGCCACAAGTATTCACTACGACCAGATCAGAATCCTGATATGACGATGAGATGGCATAGCCCTCTGCCCGCAACTGGGTCAGGATACGTTCTGAATCTGAAGATGCCTTAGGGCATCCTAAAGAGACAAAACCAACTTTGGGTACTGATTGATTCATAATAAATTAACTTTTTGAATAGGCAAAAATTGAGTAGCGCGCAACCTACTCAAGTACAAACTTGGTAAGGGCAATAGAGGCGATACCAAGTACGATCAATACGACTTGCTGGATAGTCGCCTTTAACTCTGTGCGTTTATGCAATCCTGGGATCAAATCTGCAACCGCAACATAGATCATGCTAGCTGCGGCCAATCCTAATATCGATGGAATCCACTCGTGCACAGTCTGCAAACTAAAATAAGCAATTAGCCCGCCAACTACTGTGGCAAAACTAGAGAATAGATTAAAAAATAAAGCGCGTTTTTTACTATAGCCAGAGTGCAGCAATATCAGGAAATCCCCTACTTCCTGAGGAATCTCGTGCGCGATAATAGCAATCGCTGTGACGAAGCCGAGTTTCACATCCGTCATAAAAGCGGCGGCAATCAAAATACCATCGACGAAATTATGGAAAGTGTCACCCACCATGATCATCATGCCACTACGTCCATGATCATGCTCCTCATGTTTATGAGCGTGTGTGTGATTGTGCTCAACGGCATGCGCCTCACACTCATCCCCATGGCAATGTCGCCAAAGTACTAATTTCTCAAGTACAAAAAATAACAAAATGCCAAACAAGACAGTTGCGGCCATGTTCTCCACACTGCTTGCCTCACTAAACGCATGCGGCAGTATCTCAAGGAAAGCTGCGCCTAGCAGCGCACCGATCGCATAGCTGATCAGCATGGGAATCCAGCTTGTACGTGTATTGAGCGCCAGAAAGGCCGCACACAAAACGCTTAATACACCGCCTGCAAGGCTGGTCAAGATAATAAGGACTAAAGTAGACATAGCGCGCAATTATACGGGATAAGCAAAATATCTCGCACTAGATTGCATAGCAGATAAACATCTTGCAAAAATTAATGAGAACGATTATCATTTGAGAAATATTTGATTCACTTTGAGATAAAAAGACCGTTATGTTGCCAGCGAAAGCCCCTGTAAAAACATGCTTACTCAAGCTATTTGATGAACTGATCGAGCATGATGGCTATGGCAATTTAAAGGTTGAAATACGTTTATTACGTAGAGGTCAGAAAGAAGTGATTATTGATTGTGGCAAACAGTATCGTTTTGTGGTGGATTTTCAACCAAATGCTGAATCTGCACTGCCACAGGATGCAACAGCATCAAGCATTAGCTAATTAAGTTTCCTGATGGCTGATCAGCCATCAAAAAATCGTCCGACGGTGTGAGACCGTGGATTTGTACTGTTGAGTTTTACGCCTGCAAGCGCCTTCATGGGGAAGGGTCAACGGCAATTTCACGAGGTTTTATCATGGCTTTATCTACTAAAGTATCCGCGCTAGCATTGGTGCTTGGCGCTGCATTCAGTTCTTCTGCATTCGCAACCGGTGATGTATGGGATTCCGCTTCTCCTTGGGGTTCAGCAACGCTTACCGACTTTGCCGGATGGTCGGTATTTAATAGCGCAAACGACACAACTGCAGACGATGCTGGCAGCGGCATTGGTAGCGTTACAGAAACTACTGGCACCGGTTTCGCAACCGGTGGCGGCAATATCTACAGCTACATGGGTAGCGGGACAAGTTTCACTATCAACCTAGCTGGCACAACTGGCGATGTGTTCGATGTATATCTACGCATTGCGACCGTCGGTTTGCTGCCAAGCACTACAGCCCTTCTTAACAACGTAGCGGCAACAAGCACTGTAGCATTCTATGAATCCCAAGGTACCGTAATGGGATCTCCGTCAGGCGAGCAGGAAGCTTACTGGGTTTGGGAGAACGTGACTGGGGCATCTCTATATACATTCCAGTTTAGCAATAGCACACCGCATGTCAGCCTAGATCAACTTCAAGTAGCAACGATTGCAGCAGTTCCAGAACCTAGCACGTACGGCATGTTGGCTCTTGGTCTTGGCGTTGTTGGCTTGTTCGGCCGTCGTAAGGGCAACAAAAAGCAATTCGCTTAATTTATCTGCATTCTGATATCCGTTAATCGCTCATAGATTAACGGATATCGAATCCCCAACGGGGTGAGTCCGTGGGTTCTTTATATATTTAGTCACGTATTCAGCATGCCTTCTTGGGGAAGGGTTGCCAAATACACAGGAAGGATAAATCATGAAATTATCTGCTTTGACATTAGCGGCAGGAATTGCTTTCAGCACTTCCGCGTTCGCGACAATGGACGAATGGGATTCGACATCCAACCCGTGGGGATCATCGACATTGGCATCTCAAGCCGAGTGGAATGAGTTCGCATGGACAAGTGCAAGCGCTTCAACAAAAACCTATAAAGATGCGACTCCTGATGTAGACGGTGCTGGTGTACTCACTGCAGTGGGCACTCCCATCATCACCTCCACATCAAACATCTATAGCTGGCAGGAAACCCCTATCTCTTACAGTGTTGCATTAGCGGGGACAGTGGGCGATGTATTCGATGTGTATTTGCGTGTTGCAACATTAGGTTTAGCGCCATCTACTAGCGCTTATCTCAATGGAGTAGCAGCTACCGCTGTCGAAACATTCTATGAGTATAACGGTACGCAGTTTGGCATGGTTGATGCGGAGCACGAGTTTTACTTCAAGTGGAGCAATGTAACAGGTACCTCTTTATATACATTCTCTTGGAAAGACACTACGGCCCACACAAGCCTCGACCAACTGGCTGTTGCAACGGTGAAGGTGACAGCTCCTGTAGTCGCCGTACCTGAACCTAGCACCTACGGCATGATGGCTATTGGTCTAGGTCTAATCGGATTCATGGGTCGCCGTTCACGCAAGCAAAGACTTGCTTAATTAGTAAGCACTTATCCAGCCCATTCCTATGAACATCATGTTCAGAAGGTGTGCTGGATTTTTTCACTCAGCACACTCTACCCTTTTTTATGAAATCACTCGCTGGACTTGTAAAGTTCGTATCCTCTGCATGCTGGCTCAGCATATTGATTGGGATATCCGTACCCAGTCAGGCGCAGGATATGGCAAGTAACGTCCAAGAGAAAGTAGCTGCCGAAAACAAGACCCAGCAACTTGCACCGCCAAAAGACTCTAGTCCTCACGATGCAACGGATAAAACAGCTGTCTTACCTGAGGTCAAAGTGAACAGCAGTCGCATCAAGGATAAGCGCATTAACAAAACACAATCTATCACCACGGTGACATCAGAAGAGTTGGATAGAACCCAGCCATCTAGCATCTTCGATGCGCTACGCGATGTTCCAGGCGTAAGTATTGACGGTGGGCCTCGGCTTACTGGAATGTCGTTTAATATTCGCGGGTTTTCCGACAACGAAGATGTAGCAGTAAAAGTCGATGGGGTACAAAAAAACTTCGAGAAGTACCGAATGAGCGGTACATTCGTTGAGCCAGAACTCCTCAAAGCCATAGAAGTACAACGCGGTCCGCAAATTGCCAGCGGCTCCGGTTCACTTGGCGGCACGATTTTGGCAACGACCAAGGATGCAGCCGATCTACTTGCACCAGGTCAGCGCTATGGTGGAAAGGCAAAATTCGGTTACGGCAACAATAATGACGAATATTCCAGATCATATATAGGCTATGCACGCCCGATTGATCAGGTTGACATTCTCTACAACTACTCCAACCGTCAATCAAACGATATTATGCAGGGAGATAACGAGCCACTGCCCTACTCATCTGTGCAATCTGTCTCACACTTGCTAAAGCTCAGTATTTTCCCTACGGACACATTGCAGTTCACGACTTCCATCGTCAAATATGAGCAGGGAAAAACCATACAACTGTATGACTCAATCAGTGAATTTAATACCCAATTCGGCTATGTGTTACGAGCTATTGATGAATTAACAATTTCCGAAACAATGACCTTCAAACCAGATACGCCATGGATAGACTTAAAAGCCACGCTAGGGAAAGGTCATACGAATAACGACGAGACCACCCCGTTTGGATGGCCGAGAAATACACTAAGCCAGTCTGGGACTTATTACTGTGATGGCTTCATCCGGCGACGTATCAACAATAACGTGGCCTCTACCGCAGCGGCATCCGCAGCAAACTGTCGTGGAGACCGATATGAGTTGTATGAATTTGAGAACACGACAGTCGATATCGCAAATACCGCCAAACTCTATCAAGGCGATGACCTGAAGATAGGCATCTTGAAAGGACTACAGTACCTTAAACAGGATCGTTCTGTGGCGCTGGATTTTGAGAATCCGGCTTCATTGGCTGTGTATGCTGGCTATATCCCTGTTTCTGGCACAAAAACAACTCGCGCTGCCTATATCCAGCCAAGACTAGAGTGGAAAGGCTGGAATATCGTACCCGGCATCAGAGAAGATCGCGTAATACTGGAAGCAACGGACGACACGTTAAAAGGCTTGGAACAGGCAAACCAGGCAAACAGGATCCATCTCAACGAAAGAACCTATAGCTTGGGGATAGCGTATGACGTCATCCCCAAGCGACTGACAGTGTTCAGTAATTATGGGCAAGCATTCCGTCCACCTTCAATGGAGTATCAGTATTTTTCCAACAACGGCAGGATATCAGGTGTACCAATAAGTACGAGCCCCTGCCCTCCAGGTGCGTCATGCGATGATACCTACAAGGTACAACGCTCAGAGAATACAGAAGTCGGGGTTAGCTATCTCAACCCCAATCTTTTTGACCAGCAAATCCAGCTTACGAGCAAAGCGACATTCTTCCATATTCACACGAGCAACCTGATCAACTCATGGCAAATGGCAAATGGCGTCACATCACAAAATGGCAAGGAAACCCGTAACGGCTGGGAGTTTGAAAATAGCCTTGCATACAAATACTTATATGCAAGGGCAAGCTACTCCCGTATCACAGGGACAGTCACCATGCCAACTCAGGAGTTTCCGGTATACACGATTCCCGGACGTACGCTCAACCTAAGTCTGGGAATGCGAATTGGCGATCAATGGGATGCAAACATCAGCTACCGCAAAGTTGGGGAGCGGCAGTATTTGACCAGCATCCCGCCTGCATACACGTTTGCTACTCAGGATAATTACGAGCTGTTCAATGCAGGCATACGATGGGCACCCAACCGTAATCTGGCGTTCCGTGTGATAGGAGAAAATCTCGGCAATAAACTGTACTACCTTGATGGGGGTTTCGCTGGAACCTTGGGGCTCGTGGGTGCAGGGCGGAACATAAAATTTGTAACAGAACTGACTTACTAAACCATAAATTCTTAAGTTTAATGATACCAAGAGGAGGCATCGAAGATGACACAACCATTAGAGCATGAGAAACAATACCAAGCATTTCACGCGATCAAGCAAGAGAAAAAATTACGCAACCGCGAAGCGGCGCAAGCTTTAGGTATTAGTGAAGGTGAAGCCATTGCAAACGCAATTGGCCGCGAAGCAATCAGGTTACGTGGGCCATTCAATGAACTAATCGCGGATGTACCAAAGCTTGGCCGCGTCATGGCATTGACCCGCAACGAAGGTACTGTGCACGAGAAGATCGGTACTTATGCAAATGTATCTTATGACCACGTAGGCTTGGTCGTTGGTCCAGATATCGATTTGCGTCTTTTTTACTCACAATGGAAGCACGGTTACGCTGTCACTGAAGAATCACCTAAAGGTACGCAACGCAGCTTGCAGTTCTATGATGCAAGCGGTATAGCCGTACATAAGATTCATCTAAAAGAATTCAGCGATGTTGATGGCTGGAACTGGTTAGTCGAAGCGTACCAGCATACCGACCAAGCGCCTGGGCAAACAGTCACGCCGCCAAATGCTCCACACAAAGCAAAACCAGATAGCGAGATCGATCAAAAAGGGTTTGCTGACGCCTGGTTGGCGATGAAAGATACGCACGACTTCTTTATGCTGTTGAGAAAGTTTGGCGTGACCCGTACACAAGGTCTACGTTTGGCGCCTGAAGGCCACGCATGGCGCGTAAGCAACGATGCAGTAAAGCAAGTATTAGAAACAGCTGCCGCAGATAACACAAGCATCATGTGCTTTGTCGGCAATCATGGCAATATCCAGATCCATACTGGCCCAATTAAAAACGTGAAAGAAATGGGGTCATGGATCAATGTATTGGACGAAAACTTTAATCTTCACCTACGCATGGATCTAATTGCTGATAGCTGGGTTGTCAGAAAACCTACCGATGATGGTATCGTTACATCATTAGAGTTATTTGATGCGGATGGCGAGATCATGGCGCAGTTCTTCGGTGAGCGTAAACCGGGAAAACTGGAGCTGGATGCATGGCGCAATATCATTCAGCAATTACCTGCTTTAGCTTAAAGGAAAGCATATGAAATACTGTCTGTTATTGACGAGCCTTGTGCTGACGATAGCAAGCGGAGTGGCAGAGGCTGCCGAGCGGTTATTGACCATCGGCGGCTCCGTGACAGAGGTCGTATATGCATTAGGGAGAGGCGATGAGATCGTGGCCACGGACATCACCAGTTATTATCCTGAGCAGACAAATAAACTACCCAAGATAGGCTATATGCGCACGCTATCGGCAGAGGGGTTATTGTCGATGTCCCCTACCCTCATCATTGCAGATGCAGGGGCCGGGCCGGTAAATGTGCTAGACCAGATTCGCAGTGCAGGTGTTAAAGTCATTCAATTAAAAGAAGGCCATACACCTGCGCAGGTAGCGACTAATATTCGCTTTATCGGCCAGCAGTTAAATGCAGCCAATACTGAAAAAGTAGCTGCTCAGTATGAAGCTGCTTGGCAGGCGGCAGAGGCAAAGATAGCAGCATTGAAAACGAACCCGCGTGTATTGTTCGTGCTGGATCACACAGGAAAAAGTCCACAGGCTGCCGGGAACGAGACGGCTGCAGATGCCTTGATCAAACTAGCCAATGCCACAAACGTCATGTCTGGATTATTCAATGGCTATAAACCACTGACAGCGGAATCTATCGTTGCTGCGTCACCTGATGTCATCATCACGACATCTGAGGCGATTCAGGCAAGCGGTGGTATAGATACGTTTCTGAATAAACCTGGCTTGGCGCTTACGCCAGCCGGCAAGGCGAAACGTGTAGTGAGCTATGATTCTTTATATCTGTTAGGCTTTACGCCTCGCTTACCTAATGCAGTGAGCGATCTAGCAACTGCGATTCGTAAGCAATGACAGCGATATCAACAGTGTCTATACCGCTTAAACCACAGCTTGGCATCAGCGCACGAAACAGTATCTTGTTAACGCTTTTTGTCGCTTTGATTTTCACGTTGATCATTTCAGCAGGCATCGGTGCAGTACAGATTCCCGCCTCACGCGTGCTGGAGTTGCTGACAATACCGCCATTTTCAGATAAGTGGCAAAGCATTCCCCAAGAATATATGCAGCAAGCCATGGTTTTATGGAATATTCGTTTACCAAGACTGTTATTGGGCGTGCTGACGGGTGCATCACTTGCCGTATCAGGCGCAGCAATGCAGGCGCTACTACGTAATCCATTGGCTGAACCAAGTTTGGTTGGTGTTTCAGGTGGTGCAGCGGTATTTGCAGCGGCAGGGATCGTCTTAGGTGGCACGTGGATGCCCGCATTACACAATTTGATTGGCGAATTCGCACTGCCCTCTTTTGCCTTTATTGGTAGCCTAGGTGTGACTGTGCTTATTTTTGCGATATCCACTCGTCAAGGCCGCACATCAGTCGCATTGATGTTGTTAGCAGGTATTGCCATCAGTTCCCTCTGCATCGCACTTATTGGCCTGCTTACATTTTTGGCAACAGATATTCAGATTCGCACACTCAATTTCTGGTCTTTGGGTAGCTTAGGCGCTGCTACTTGGCCTATGGTATCCATGGTTGTTTGTTTGGCGGGTATATCAGTCGTCGTATTACTCAAACAAGCTGGTGCATTGAATACTTTGGCCTTAGGTGAAGTGCAGGCACAGCTATTAGGCGTTTCCGTTAAAAAACTTAACCGTTTATGTATCGCTACAATTGCCCTATCAGTGGGTGCTGTGGTTTCGGTTACCGGCATCATCGGTTTCATTGGTTTGGTAGCACCTCATTTGGTCAGATTAACATTCGGGCCAGATCAAAGATTGGTGATGCCTGCATCGGCTCTAGTGGGTGCAATACTCGTTTTATTATCAGATCTTATTGCACGCACGATCTCGGCTCCAACCGAGATTCCTGTAGGCATTATTACCGCCTTATTAGGTGTACCTTTCTTCCTCGTATTGCTCTTCCGCATGCGCCGTAAGATCGGCATCTGAGCTCAATATCCAAGTAAAGAATCCACCACTATGCTCGAAATATTGAATGCCAGCCTTAAAGTAGGACATCGAAGCTTACTAGACAACATCAGTTTCACCATTCAGCCCGGTGAGTTCGTCGCTGTGTGCGGGCCGAATGGCGCAGGCAAAAGCTCATTGATTCGTTTGATCTCAGGTGAAATAAAGCCTGCAAATGGTCATGTACGCTGGCATGGCAAAGATATCGCTGCATGGAATCTATTGCATCTCGCACGCCATCGAGCCCTATTGCAACAACGTTGTGAAGTGGGATTCGATTACACCGCGATGGAAGTGATCTTGCTGGGGCGTCATCCTCATCATCAAGGAGCAACCAGAAATGTGGATGTCAGGATCGCAGAACTTGCGCTAGCTGAAGTGGAAGGCCGCCATCTAGCTGACCAGATATACAGCACCCTTTCAGGCGGTGAACAAGCACGGGTGCAAATGGCAAGAGTGTTGGCTCAAATATGGGAACCCTCAGACTCGCCAAAACTGTTATTGCTCGACGAACCTACAGCGGCACTAGACCCACGTCAGCAACATCGTATTCTCTCTGTAGCAAAGCAATGGGCGCGCAAAGGCGATGTAGCGGTTGTTGCTATCGTGCATGACCTTAATCTTGCAGCACAATATGCTGATCGTATCGCCCTTTTGCGTGAAGGCAAGCTGCAAACAATTGATACTGTACATGCTGTTGTCACACCTGAAGCGGTCGAAGCATGCTTCGACTTACCATGCGTATTATTGACGCACCCTGATGGCGGAACACCGATGGTGGCTGCAAGGCGAAATATAAATTAGGTATACATCATGTCAAATTTAAAAACCAGAGAGATCAAAGCGTTCGTCCCGGCAAAAGACTTTGCATTGTCGCAGCAGTTCTATACAGATATTGGCTTTGAGAAAAGATCAGAAGGTAGCGGTGTCGCGTATTTTTGTTTTGAGCATTGCGCATTTCTGCTACAGGATTTTTATGTGCAGACATACGCTGAGAATTTCATGATGCATCTATTGGTAGATGACGTGGAAGCATGGCATCAAGCCATTATTGCCTCTAATATTGCTGAGAAATATGGCGCGCGCGTATCCAATATCGTGGTTCAACCGTGGAAGATGCGAGACTTCACATTCAACGACCCTAGCGGCGTACTATGGCGTATCGGCCAAAATATCTGGGATTGATCACTCCATCCAGATAAGGGTTGCCATGCGCCCTGTTGCGCCGTCCCGACGATAAGAGAAGAAATTCTCTTTATCTGTATAGGTGCATAGGCCGCCGCCATATACATTTGTCACGCCAACTTGTTGTAACCGTTGGCGAGCCAGAAAATACATATCCCCCAGCCATTTATCGCCTGTAGCTACGAAAGCGCGGACGGCATTGCTATCTTTACTTATAAACGCCTCACGAACTTCAGAGCCGACCTCAAATGCATTTGGTCCGATCGCGGGGCCTAACCATGCCATCAATGGCTCAGTAGCATGCATCGTGTTTACCGTGGACTCGATAACACCATCAAGCAAGCCTTTCCACCCGGCATGTATTGCCGCGACGACTGTACCAGCTTCATCACACAACAAAACAGGCAAACAATCTGCCGTCATGACCGCACATACAGTTCCACGGGCTTTTGTATAAGAGGCATCTGCACTTGGCAAGCAGCTCGCTGTTGCTGCATCTAATGCTACAACACCATGCACTTGGTTCAGCCATAAAGGCTCACTGGGCACAAAAGTATTCAATCGCTGGCGATTACTTGCAACATTCAAAGGATTATCTTGCACATGATCGCCAAGATTCAAACTATCGTATGGCGCATGACTAATGCCGCCGTGACGTGTTGTTTGTAAAGTCTTGACGTTAGCAGGCGCAGGCCAGTCAGGAATGATCAGATCCGATTTATTCAACATCCTCGTCTTCCTCGTCTAGCAGGCCATCGTCAGGGAAATCATCTTCAGACCCGAAATCAAACTCTTCATTATCGAACTCTTCATCATCATAGACATCTTCCACACGCATAGCTTCAAGCATGGCTTTCATATCTTGTGGCAACTCCGCTTGCCACTCCATCGCCTCACCAGTCGCAGGATGGATCAATCCAAGCTTCACAGCATGCAATGCCTGACGATTAAAGCCCTGCAATGCATCCTTCAATGTTTGCGTCATCGCGCGCAAGGGCACGATGCCACGCATGCCATACACAGGGTCACCCAGCATAGGCGCTTGCAGGTACTGCATGTGGACACGAATCTGGTGTGTTCGCCCAGTTTCAAGAACACAGCGTAAATAAGTGTGTACCGCGAAACGTTCCAGCACCTCATAATGCGTTACAGCCGCTTTGCCTGTGCGATTCACGGCCATCTTGGTACGTGCGTGCGGATGACGGCCTATCGGCTGATCTACTTTGCCATTACGCCATATCTGTCCCCAGACAATCGCACGATATTCGCGTTTGACTGTTCGCGCTTGCAACTGTCTGACCAAGCTTGTCTGTGCCTCTAACGTCTTCGCCACAACCAGCAAACCACTGGTGTCTTTATCAAGACGATGCACGATACCTGCCCGCGGTACATCTTTTAAATGCGGTGCATGAAATAGTAAGGCATTAAGCAGCGTACCATCCCAATTACCCGCAGCAGGATGCACCACCAAGCCAGCAGGTTTGTTAATCACCAGTATATGGTCATCTTCATAGACGATATCCAGTGGAATATCTTGTGCGGTATATGCGCTGGACTCTGGCAAAACCTGAGGTATGAGAGCAACTTTCTCGCCTCCCCATACTTTCAGTTTTGCGGTGACAGCTTGCTGATCAACAGTGACAAGGCCATCCTTGATCCAGCTTTGCAAACGGGATCGCGAATGCTCAGGCATCATTTTCTGTAATGCCTGATCAAGGCGTAAACCACCTAAATCTTGTGGGATAATGAGAGTGATAGTAGTGTCGGTCATCGGTTATAATCTGGTAATTATGTATTGTGCTTGAGTTATATAACTTGGCCATCTAAATTTGTAACTTGGTCATCTAACCTGGATTGTTTATGAAGCATAGTTTAGCGTTTATTTTAGCCCTCTGGCTTACTGGCTGCGCCATTTTCGGCGACCCGACTGAAATCGATGAAACAAAAGGCTGGGATGCGCAACGCATATACACTGAAGCCGCCGCCAAGATGACTGATCGGGATTACGACAAAGCCATCAAATATTTTCAAGCACTTGAATCACGCTATCCGCATGGTCGCTATGCAACTCAAGCCCAGCTTGAGATGATCTATGCCTATTTCAAAAAGAGCGATCCAGCATCCACGATTGCAGCAGCAGACCGCTTTATAAAACTACACCCTAACCATCCAAACATCGATTACGCCTACTATATGAAAGGCTTAGCCACCTTCAATGAGCGTGGAGTCATCGAAAAACTGACAAAACAACAGATCAGTGACCGTGATCCTAAAGCATTGAAAGAATCTTTTCTTTCGCTTAAAGAACTCACTACCCGCTATCCCAATAGCCGCTACATTAAAGACGCAACCTTGCGTATGACTTACTTAGTCAACACACTGGCAAGCTATGAGCTTAGTGTCGCGCGTTATTACATGAAGCGCCAAGCTTACGTTGCTGCACTAAATCGCGCCAAGTACGTGCTTGAGTACTATCCTGACTCCCCAAGCGTTGAAGAAGCATTAGTCATCATGATCAGCGCTTATGACCTGCTTAGCATGGATGATCTCAAACAAGATACCTTACGCGTCCTAGAAGCAAACTATCCTGACAGCAAGATGCTGGGTAAAGGCATCCCTGAGGATAAACGCGTCTGGTGGAAATTCTGGGAAAGCCTTTACAACGATTAAGGCTTGAAGTCTTTTAGTTTAAACCTGCTTTAAAGTAGGTTTAAACTCTTCAGGAAATCAGAAAACACCTAAATTAACGTTTGGGTGTTTTTTTTGCGCTTCTTGCAGGTCTGGCTTTATTCGCTACTGCTTTTTTTTCCACACTCGATTTTACTGCGCTTGATTTTACTATGCTGGGTTTTACCGGCGTACCATCACGCTCAGCATTCTTTCTGGCATTCAATTCGGCGCGTTGTGCAGTCTTACGGCGGCGCATACTGACGATACCCTCGCCCTTCTTGCGTGTACCTTCTGGATCAGCAAATGGGTTGGCACCTTGATTGAACTGCACCCTTAATGGGGTCCCCGTCAATTGGAATACCTTACGGAATACACCCTCAAGAAAGCGCTTGTAACTATCTTTTACGCCATCAACGTGATTACCATGCACCACCACAATAGGCGGGTTACTCCCGCCTTGGTGCGCATAGCGCAATTTAGGGCGGATGCCTTTACTGATGGGCGGCTGATGCTGAATCGTCGCATCGATGAGAACACGCGTAAGCTGAGGCGTAGATAACTTAGCCATCGCAGCTTTATAGGCTCCATCGACGGACGTAAACAACTCAGGCAAGCCTTTTTTCTTTAGTGCCGAGATATAGTGGAATTTCGCGAAATCCAGAAACTGGAGTTTGCGATCGATCTCGCGCTTGATCCAATCACGCTCATCATCTTTCAGGCCATCCCATTTATTGATGGCAACAACCAGTGCACGACCCGTATCGAGAATGTAAGCGGCAACGTGCGCATCCTGCTCAGTGATACCTTCTTGCGCATCTACCACTAAAATAGCGACATTGGCTTCTTCAATGGCTTGCATCGTCTTGACGACTGAGAATTTTTCAACCGCTTCAAAGACTTTACCGCGCTTACGCACACCAGCCGTATCGATAATGGTGTATTTTTTGCCGTCTTTTTCTAAATCGATGTGAATAGAATCACGTGTGGTACCTGGTTCATCAAACGCAATCACACGCTCTTCACCGAGCAATGCGTTGACTAAGGTAGATTTGCCAACGTTAGGACGGCCGACAATCGCTACTTTAGGAATACGAGTAGCGCGCTTTTCATCTGAGTCATCTTCTTCGTCTGGTTCCACAAATGGCTCTAAGGCGAGCTCAACGATGTCGCGCACACCTTCACCATGTGCTGAAGATATGGATAACGGGTCACCTAGACCAAGTTCATGGAACTCCGCACTGACGATGGCGCGCTGCATGCCTTCAGTCTTGTTGACTGCCAGTAAGATAGGCCGCTGGCTTTTACGCAAACGTTCTGCAATGACTTTATCTTGCGGGTCTAGCCCTGCACGCCCATCTACGAGAAATATGATGACATCGGCTTCATCAATCGCCAGCAACGTTTGGCGCGCCATCTCTTTGAGAATGCCACTATCTGCGGTAGGCTCAAAACCACCTGTATCGACAACCAGAAATGGCCTCTCACCAATGATGCCACGACCATAGTGGCGGTCACGAGTCAAACCCGGCAGATCAGCGACTAAGGCATCACGGCTTTTTGTGAGGCGATTAAAAAGAGTAGATTTGCCAACATTGGGTCGGCCGACCAGAACAATGGTGGGTAGCATTTAATTATTTCAGTGAGATAGCGAACAAACCGCCATTACGTGTTTGGACTAACAGACCATTGGTACCGATCTCAGTCATTTGCGGCATGACAGCACTGTCATCTGTTTTAATTCGGGCGGCGAATGTACCTTCATCGCGATCCAGAAAATGCACATATCCTTCCACATCACCCACAGCAACCACGCTACCCATAGGTAATGGCGCACTTAATCGGCGATTGGAAAGATCACCCTGACGCCAGAAAGTCTTGCCGTTTGAGTAGTCAAGCGCATATACCGAACCAGTTGCATGTGAAAGGTAAACCCGTGCATCTTCAGAGCTTAAGCCAGTGTAGCTCGAGATATCGCGACTCCAGCCTACGCGACCAGTAGCACGATCAACAGCCGTTATTTTGCCTTGATATGCAACCGCATAAATCAAAGAGCCATCGACAACAGGTAAGCTTGTGATATCAGCAATGCGCTCGATCTCCGTTGTACCCTTAGGCTGTGCTACAGAAGCTTCCCATGCGATCTTGCCATCTTCGATACGCAAAGCAATCAGCTTACCGCCAGCAAAACCTGCATATGCCATGCCACTATCGACAGCAACACCAGCGCTGCTTCTTAAACTTAAAGCAGGGGTCGCACGCTCGTAGATCCATTTACGCTTGCCATCTATGGTGTTCAAGCCGAATATACGGCTATCGCCGCAACGCACGACCACCATGCCGCTATCTACTTTCGGCGAACTTAACACTTCACTGCTTACCTTAGATTTCCAAAGTAAAGCACCCGCTTGATCATAGGCAATCACATACCCTTTAGGCGTACCAACCAACACCAGGTTCGGGCCTAGGCCTACGCCACCAGAAAGCTTTTCCCCAACATTAACGCTCCATACCTGCTTGCCAGTAGCACCATCCACCTTGACGAGTTCGCCAGTGGCACTCGCTGCATACACGGCGCCATCTTGAGTTGCAGGAGAAAAATCAAAGTCGTCCGCTTTACCCAGCTTAATACTCCACATCACTTTAGGAAAAAGCGTTGGCTTAATTTCAGTCAATTCCGCAGGTGGATCAGCAGGCACACGGCCAAACACACGTTCAGAGAGGTCTGTTTTTATGTCCGTGATTGAGCTGCAGCCAACCAGCGTAATAGCTAGCAAGCTTACCCATAAGCCAAAAGTCTTAGTTGATTGCAAATTAACTCCCTAAAGCTTCCAGCTTGTGTTCGGTATAACGATAGTAACGGCCTTCAGCATCAAGCTTAGATAGCGCTTCTTGATAAGCCGCCTTGGCTTCATCTTTCTTGCCTTGGGCGATGAGCACATCACCTTTCAAATCAGCAAAAAGGCCATCAAAGCCTTCATCATGTTTTTCTGAAAGCGTTTTCAGGGCTTCATCATAAGATTTTTCTTCGAGCAGAATAGCGGCTAATTGAAGATTGGCCAGCGCTTGCACCTGTACTTCTTTTGCATGCTGTGCAGCCCACTGCAGTTGTGATTTGGCACTTTTAATGTCGTTGGCATCATAATTAGCTTTGGCTACCGTCAATGCAGCACGGCCAGCATAGGGTGTCGATGCATAATTGTCGATCAACTCACCTGATGCGGTTTGTATAGCTTTGGTATCTTTAGGGTCTATCATGGTCAAGGCGTCGTATTTGATCGAAGCCTGGCTTGACTGCTCATGCTGGTAATAATCCCATGACTTATAGCCAACAAGGCCAAGTATAAGCACTGTTACTGCAATGCTAACAATGCGACCATTGGCCTTCCACCATGATTTAAATGCATCAAACTGTTCTTGTTCTTCAAGATCGAGAGCCATACAAATTCCTAAATCGTCAGTTTTTTAAGTGCTTGCCATAGCTGCATGTTTGCGGCCTGGAATAGCGTTCAATAAGTTTCTTGTGTAATCCTGTGCAGGTGACTGGTAAATATCATTCACCGCACCCTGCTCGACTACTTTACCTTTGTACATCACTACAACCTCATCAGCGATATGCCGAACTACCCGCAAATCATGGCTGATGAAGATATAACTTAAACTCATCTCTTGCTGCAATTCTTTCAGCAAGAGCAGTATCTGTGCCTGTATCGAGACATCCAAAGCAGATACGGGTTCATCACAAACCACCACCTTGGGCTGCAAAATCAACGCTCTGGCTATACCAATACGTTGGCGCTGACCACCTGAGAACTCATGCGGATACTTCTGCATATCAGCTTCACTCAGCCCAACGCGCTTCAGCATGCGAATCACCTGCGCCTGCTGTTCGGCGAGAGTGCCAAGTCGATGGATCAAAAGACCCTCACCAACAATCTTGCCGATACGCATGCGCGGGTTAAGCGATGCGAATGGGTCTTGAAACACCATCTGCAAATCCCGGCGCGTATGTCGTAGCTCACTACCGGAAAGCTTAGCTAAATCCTTACCCTCGAATATCACTTCCCCACTATCAAGGGGCTGCAATTGTAACAGACATCTAGCCAAGGTGGACTTACCACTACCAGACTCACCGACCACAGCTAAAGTCGTACCCGCTTTCAATCCAATGCTGACATCATCAAGTGCCTTGACTTGCGTCGTACCAAAGCCAAATTTACCGCTACGCTGGGTATAGGTTTTAGTAAGATGATGGGCTGAAAGAATCAAATCGCTCATGCAGCTTGCCCTTCATTAAGCCATGCATAATCGATAGGCTTCAGTGGCTTCTTGCCGTCAGCATCAGGCACACAAGCCAATAAGGCTTTTGTATAAGGATGCTGTGGCTGGTTTAGCACTTGATCGACAGCCCCTGACTCAACGATCTTGCCGCGAAACATCACGACCACGTTATCTGCAATATCAGCCACTACGCCAAAATCATGGGTGATAAATAACATACCCATTTGCATACGGGTTTTAAGCTCATCAAGCAGCTTGAGTATCTGCGCCTGCACCGTCACATCCAGCGCAGTTGTTGGTTCATCCGCAATAAGCAATACCGGCTCACAGGCGATACTCATGGCGATCATTACACGCTGACGCTGACCACCGGACAACTCATCAGGATAGCTATTAACGCGCTCCGCAGGAATGCCGACTTGTTCAAGCAGGCTGGCTATACGCGCTTTCAGCATTCCACCTTTTAGTCCAAGATGTACTGTAAGGGTCTCACCAATTTGATAACCCACGGTCAATACGGGGTTAAGAGAGGTCATCGGCTCCTGGAAAATCATGCCGATACGCTTACCGCGAATCTGCTGCATCTGTTGATTCGTCAGGCGGCTGATATCTTGTCCCTGAAAATTCACTTGCCCGGCAACTTGGTTAAGCTGGGAAGATAGCAGGCCCATCACAGCAAGTGCAGTCAAGCTCTTACCACTCCCTGACTCCCCTACTACGCAGGTGGTCTTGCCAGACTCGAGCACAAAGGAAATATCATCAACCAAACAGCGCTCAGGTGCTGATTTTGGTGTAATGGTCAATCCCTCTATGCGGAGTAGTTCGCTCATTATCAAATTGGCTTAACGCCCTCTTTCAACTTTTCTATCGCAAGATCTAAAGATACGCGGCTCTGCTCACCGGCAACGATCATCGGTTTCAATGTCACTTCATTTACCACAGCTTCATCTTCACCGATAATCACAGCATACCGAGCACCACTGCGATCTGCTTTTTTCATCTGAGACTTGAAACTGCCACCACCTGCGTGCAATACAATAGAAAAACCTGCATTTCGAAATGTTTCAGCGATGCTTAGTGCTTTTTTCTCAGCAGCCTCACCGACATTGATCAAGTAAGCATCAGGGGTATGGTTAGCCGTTATTCCGTATTCCTGCATCAATAAGAAAACACGCTCAAGGCCAATACCAAAGCCACAAGCAGCAGTCTCTTCACCGCCTAAACGCTCGACCAACTTATCATAGCGGCCCCCACCTGCTATCGTACCTTGGCTACCAAGCTTGGTCGTCACCCACTCGAACACCGTGCGGTTATAGTAATCCAATCCGCGGACCAAGCGTGTATTCAGCTTGTATGCAATACCAGCATTCTCAAGATGCGCGCAGACTGCATCGAAATGCTGGCGACTTTCTATCCCTAGTATTTCTAGTAGCTTGGGCGCAGCATCAATCATCTCCTGCATACGGGGATTCTTGCTATCCAGAATGCGTAACGGGTTGGTATGAAGACGACGTTTTGCGTCCTCATCCAACAATTCTGCATACTTTTCAAAATAAGCGATCAATACTTGGCGGTATTCTGCGCGCTCAACTGCATCGCCAATCGTATTGATCTGCAATTCAACATCGGCCAATCCAAGCTCACGCCATAAGCGTGCCAGTAAGATGATCTGCTCGGCATCTACGTCAGGCGTCGCAAAACCAAAGGCTTCTACACCAATCTGGTGAAACTGGCGCTGGCGTCCTTTTTGCACATTCTCATGACGGAACATCGGGCCGCTATACCAAAGCCGCTGTGGCCCATTGTAGGTCAGACTATGTTCAACGACAGCACGTACGCAACCAGCCGTACCTTCAGGGCGTAAGGTTAATCTGTCACCGTTGAGTTTGTCTTCCCAAGAGTACATCTCTTTTTCGACGATATCGGTGTGCTCGCCAACGCTACGAATGAACAAGTCGGTAGGCTCTACCAGCGGAAGCCGGATATTACGATAGCCATATTGCGCCAGCACCTTTCTGGCAGTGTCTTCGAGCTTCTGCCATAGCGCCGTATGTTCAGGCAGTATGTCGTAGAAGCCTTTGATGCTTTGGAATTTATCAGCCATTACTTAGATTAATATTTTTGGTTCAGGAAACCGCTTTGAGCGGAATGGTTTTATATTCTTTTTGTGCCACTGGCTGCTGATGCAACTTGCCACCCACAGCATAATTCTGTCGGACGTACTCTTCTACGATCATCTGAAAGTCTTCGGCAATCGCCTCGCCTTTAAGCGTGACAGTCTTTTCACCATCCACAAAGACTGGCGCTACTGGCGTTTCACCAGTGCCCGGCAAGCTAATGCCTATATTGGCAAGTTTTGATTCACCGGGACCATTGACCACACACCCCATGACAGCAACGCTCATGGTTTCAACACCGGGATATTGACTACGCCAAACTGGCATCTGTTCGCGCAAATAACGTTGGATCTTTTGGGCAAGCTCTTGGAAGTATGTAGATGTTGTACGGCCACATCCCGGACATGCAGTGACTAATGGAGTGAATGAGCGTATGCCCATCACTTGCAGAATCTCCTGTGCCACAATAACCTCTGTAGTACGAGATTCACCGGGCTCAGGCGTTAAAGAGATACGAATGGTATCGCCAATACCTTCTTGCATGAGCAAAGAAAGTGCCGCTGTAGAAGCAACAATACCTTTTGAGCCAATCCCTGCTTCGGTAAGTCCAAGATGTAAGGGATAGTCGCAACGACTACCTAGGTCTCTGTAGACAGTGACAAGATCCTGCACGTCGCTCACCTTGCAAGAGATGATAATACGATCAGCAGGTAGGCCTATATTAATTGCCTGTTCAGCACTTTCCAACGCGGATTGAATGAGCGCTTCACGCATCAAAGCATCAGCGGAAAGCGGTTCAGCGCGTTTGCCGTTTTCATCCATCATGCGCGCCATTTTTTCTTGATCTAAGCTGCCCCAGTTCACCCCAATACGCACAGGCTTGTTGTACTTGATGGCGGCTTCGATCATGGCAGCGAACTGCTCATCTCGCCGAGAGCCTTTACCAACATTACCAGGGTTAATACGATACTTGGCCAGCGCTTCGGCACAATCAGGGTACTGTGCTAAGAGTTTGTGCCCGTTGTAATGAAAATCCCCGACAAGCGGCACATCACACCCCATGGCATCAAGCTTACGGCGGATATTAGCCACTTGTGCTGCGGCTTCTGGTGAATTCACTGTGATACGTACAACCTCAGAACCGGCCTTCCACAATTCAAATATCTGTTGCGCCGTTCCTTCTGCATCAGCGGTATCTGTATTGGTCATGGATTGCACGACAACCGGCGACTCACTACCCACCGGCACATGGCCGATCATGACTGTTTTTGTAGTTCTACGTACGATGTTTGATGACTTACCCAAGATTACTCCAACATCAACCGTACCACGTTAAGTTTATTATATGGGCTCAGGTCAAAAGGTTTATCGTTTACCGTCAATTGCGCACCTTCAGCATTGCCAATGACCACTTTAATCGGCGGCGCAGCCTCTACGCGTTGCACGCCACCTGCAGGAATCGTCCTGTTCACAATCTCATTATTAGCTTGATCAATGACACTCACCCATGTTGTATCGTTTACAGTCAGCCGAATTTTCATAACAGGTTTCGTTGATGCTACAGGTTGCACTACTGTATTTACAGATGTGTTAGGAGAGGTAGTGGCACTTGGTGATGTAATTGGTGAGGCACCAGCAGGCACAGCGGGAGTAGGCACCACAGGAGCGATAGCTGGCACAGTTGGCTTTTCCACTACAGGCTCAACAGGTGGTGCTGATTGTTGAATAACAATCGGATCGGATGCTGTGTCAGCCGCCGCTTCTCGCTCGGCAAAGGGCAAGGCAACTTCAGGCATCGGCTCATTAGAAACTGAACTATCATCAGGCGGCAGTTGCGCACTATCCTCAGAAGAAACTGCAACGGGCTGCTCTGCCTCCATATGATGGAAATAATCCATATACACCACCCAGGCACCCAAAGCCAAGGCGATCAAGATACTACCTACGATATACTTGATCCACACCGGTTTTCTGGTGCTTGATATCAATATATTGGCTGATTGCAGCGTAATCGAGTGGCTCACCTCTGATGGCGCATATACCCTGTATATATCCAGCAAAGGCTCAGGATTTATTTCCAGCAAACGCGCATAGTTGCGGATAAAGCCTCGCGTAATAGTAGCTTCAGGCAGAATTGCAAAATCGTCACTTTCCAAAGCTTTGATCTGACGCAAGCTTAGACGTAACCTGTTTGATACATCCTCTAGCGAGAGCTTTTTCTCTTCCCTTGCCGCTTGAAGCAGGACACCCAATTTAGCACTTGGTGCCGAAGCTGCCTCAAAGTTAGCGTTTAATTCTTCAACCATACTTTATCGTCCTGAAATCAAAGCTTTTGTCTGCTCAGAGCTTGGATACCTCTTTCTCAACTGTATGGCATAAGCAGTCTCAAGACTCTTATCTCCAAGCGCACGCTGGATGCGCACACCAAGCCAAAGCACATCAGCAGTCGGATCAGCACTCGCTAAAGCAAGTCGCAAGGTTTCCCCAGCTAGCCCGGCCTGACCACGATTGAATTGTATTAAAGCCAGCTGATACGCTGCCTGATAAAGTATAGGTTGAACAGCCAGTGCTTTCTCAAAGTACATCTCTGCACTTTTCTCGTCCGGTTTTTTCAGAGAGCAGATGCCTGCATTCATGTATGCAATACCAGGAGTGGCATATAAAGGATTTTTAAAGGCTTCTGAGAATTGTGCGATTGATTCATCGACTCGATTGCGGGAGCACAAAAATGAGCCATAATTATTATGGGACTCAGGATTACTAGAATCAAGCTGGATGGCTCTTCTGAAATTACTATCAGCCTTGCTATCCTCTTTTAAGGCAGCATAAACAAGCCCAAGCCCGTTATAAGCCAGAGCATAGGATGAATCTATTCTCACGGCCTCTTGAAACTCTTCCAGCGCGATAGGCAACTGGCCCTGCCCATAATAGCCTGCGCCTAATTCTGTGTGAACACGCGCACGCTCACGTGAAGGTGACTCAGTTCCATATTGGCGCGTTTGTTGCTCAGCACAACCTAATAATGTAAATAGCAACCCAAGAACAACAAAACGCTTCATGCAGCACTCTCCAAATGAATCTTACGTAATATTCGCTGCTCAGTACGCTTGGTTTTATCCTGCACTTTACCCGCTAGTTGACCACATGCTGCATCAATATCCTCACCACGTGTTTTGCGCGTTGTGACGACATAGCCAGCTTGCATCAAGATATCGCGGAATCGCCGGATATTATCAGGCGTGGAGGTATCGTAACCACTATCAGGGAAAGGATTAAAAGGAATCAGATTGAATTTGCAGGGTACATCCTTGACGATTTCAAGTAATTGTTTCGCATGTGCCTGCGTATCGTTTACCCCATCCAGCATGACATACTCAAAGGTCACAAAATCACGTGGGGCTTTTTCTAGGTAACGTTGGCACGCAGCCATCAATTCAGCAATGGGGTAGTTCTTGTTAATCGGTACGATCTCGTCACGCAGCTTATCATTGGGTGCATGCAAGGAAACAGCTAGCGCAACCGGACAATCTTCACGTAGCTTGTCCATCGCAGGCACAAGACCAGAAGTTGAAAGTGTCACGCGACGACGGCTCAAGCCATACGCAGCGTCATCCAGCATGATATGAAGCGCTGTGACTACATTACGATAGTTAGCCAGCGGTTCACCCATACCCATCATGACAACATTGCTGATGATACGGTCATCTTTGGCAAGCAAACCATAATCGGCATCTTGGCGCAGGGACTGATTAGCCAGCCATAGCTGCCCGATGATTTCTGAAACATTAAGATTACGGTTAAAACCTTGTCTACCGGTTGAGCAAAATGTACATTCAAGCGCACATCCCACTTGAGATGAAATGCATAAGGTACCGCGTGCATCTTCCGGGATAAATACGGTTTCCACACCATTACCAGCGCCTGTATCTATCAACCATTTACGTGTTCCATCGTTGGAAATCTGCTCGATTTGCACGGTCGGCGGCGTAATACTGGTTTCGCGTGCAAGCTTCTCACGCAACGGTTTGGCAATGTCGGTCATCTGTTCAAAATCAAGCACACCAAATTGATGCATCCAACGCATCAATTGCTTGGCGCGAAAAGGCTTCTCACCGATACTTTCAAAGTATTCAGTGAGTTGTTGCTTATCGAAGTTGAGCAGATTGACTGACATTTAACCTTGTCTTACAGCGAAATTAACGGCTGTAAACGTTTGATGATGCAAAGAAGTAAGCAATCTCAATCGCTGCATTCTCAGCTGAATCACTACCATGAACAGCGTTAGCATCAATGCTTTCAGCAAAATCAGCACGAATAGTGCCGGCAGCAGCTTCTTTAGGGTTAGTAGCGCCAAGCAGATCACGGTGTTTCAATACTGCGTTTTCACCTTCAAGCACTTGAATCACAACTGGGCCTGAAATCATGAATTTTACTAAGTCAGCAAAGAATGGGCGCGCTTTGTGCACAGCATAGAAACCTTCAGCATCTGCTTGTGAAAGGTGAACTAATTTTGAAGCGATGATCTTCAAGCCAGCATCTTCAAAACGTGTATAGATTTTACCGATGACGTTTTTTGCAACAGCATCAGGTTTGATAATAGAAAGGGTACGTTCAACAGCCATGATTACTCCAAAAGTTAAGACATTTAAATTACTACTAAAATACTACGGGGGAAAAGACCGTTAAAATACCATTTTAACGGCTTAAAATAAACCTTTACCTGCATATAACACCCACAAATAGGCGGCATTATTTCGGTACTAAATTGCGTTGGCGACGTGCCTCATAGAGACAGATTCCACTTGCAACAGAAACGTTCAAACTTTCTACGCTACCGAACATGGGAATGCTAACCAGCGCATCGCAAGTTTCAGCAGTGATGCGTCGAAGACCTGTGCCCTCTGCCCCTAGCACTAATGCAATGGGGCCCTCAAACTTGGTCGCAAAAAGATCATGCTCGGCCTCGGCGGCGGCACCTACTATCCAGACGCCAGCATCTTTAAGTTCTCGTAACGTGCGCGCAAGATTAGTGACCGCGATAAATGGCACAGTCTCGGCTGCGCCACAAGCCACTTTACGCACGGTAGCATTTAAACCCACTGCTCTATCTTTAGGGGCGATGACTGCATGCACACCCATTGCATCTGCCACACGCAGACAGGCACCAAGATTATGTGGATCTTCGACGCCATCAAGCACGAGGAAAAATGGCGCTTCAGTTAAATCAGACTCCAGAATATCGTGAATATCTTTGTAAGGAATGGGCGTGTCGATCACGCGTGCGATGACACCTTGATGCCTACCATTCGGACCAGCCATACCATCAAGGCGCGAACGCTCAACCTGCATCAGTCGCACGCCCGCTGAGTCGGCCATGTTTAATAAATCTTTCATGCGCGCATCTACACGATCACGATCGATCAATACTTCTTGAATACTTGCAGCATGTTGTCTCATGCGACTTAATACCGCATGAAAGCCAAATAAAATACGGGTGTCACTCATTATCTTTTACTTACTTTCTTGTTTCTGGCGCCAGTTTTACCAGCGATTGATTTTTTAGCAGTCGATTTCTCCAAGGGGTTACTCGTACCTGCTTTACGCGGTGACTTGGCTGACGTTTTAGCTTGATGACTACGAGAACCGGAAGGTTTATCGAAAGGCGAAGTTGTACTTTTTGCAGACAAGCTTTTAGGTTTTCTCGTACCAGTATCCGTCGATGCCTCTTCAACAAAGCCATCCAGTGGCGCTAAGGTGAAGTCGATCTTACTGGTTTCGAGGTCGACACGGCTAACCTTAACGCGTAAGCGGTCACCTAGACGGTATTTTACACCGGTACGCTCGCCAGACATCTCATGCCGCGCTTTATCATAGATAAAATAATCGTTGCCGAGATCTGTGACATGCACCAAGCCCTCTACATAGATACCATCTAACGCAACGAACAAACCGAAACTGGTCACGCCAGCCACAGTGCCATCAAATACTTCACCGATCTTATCCTGCATGTAAAAGCACTTGAGCCATGCGTTCACATCGCGCGTGGCATCATCCGCGCGGCGTTCTGTCATTGAGCAATGCTGGCCCAGCGCGTTCCAATCGCCTGCCTTGTATTTTTCACCGTTGAGCACCGCTTTAATCGCACGGTGAATCAAAAGATCAGGGTATCTGCGAATCGGGGAAGTAAAGTGTGCGTATGACTCATAGGCCAAACCAAAATGGCCGATATTATCCGGGCTATATACCGCTTGTTGCATGGAGCGTAGCAAAACCGTCTGTAAAAGCTGCTCATCTGGGCGCCCTTTGATGCGCGCCAGTAATTTTCCGTAATCTTTAGCGTGTGGTGTATCGCCGCCGCCTACACCAAAACCAAACTCTCCCATGAACGTGCGTAAGGCTTCCAACTTCTCAGGAGTTGGCCCTTCATGAATACGGTAAAGCGCAGGATGTTCATTTTCCTTAAGAAAGTCTGAAGCGCAAACGTTAGCAGCCAGCATGCACTCCTCAATCAGGCGGTGCGCATCATTTCTTGATGTGGCATCAATTCTCTCGATCTTGCCGTTATCGTTGAAGATCATGAGGGTTTCTTGGCTATCGAACTCAATCGCGCCACGCTTTTCACGTGCTGCCAGCAGTATCTTGTAAAGCGCATACAGATGCTGCACATGTGGCATTAACCAAGCATTTTCTTTTACCAGCGGGCTTTCCGGGTCAGTCAGCATTTCATAGACTTTGGTATAAGTCATACGCGCTTTTGACCGCATCACCGATGGGTAGAATTTATAGCGTTTAACGGTACCATTACCATCTACCTGCATGTCACATACCATACACATGCGCTCGACATCAGGGTTCAATGAACATAGTCCATTTGAAAGTGCCTCTGGCAACATGGGAATCACACGCCGAGGGAAGTACACCGAGTTGCCGCGGTCATAAGCCTCTTTATCCAGCGCATCACCGGGCTTCACATAAAAGCTCACATCCGCAATCGCGACTACCAAGCGCCAGCCTTTACCTTGCGGTTCGCAGAACACGGCATCGTCAAAGTCGCGCGCGGTTTCACCATCAATGGTGATAAGCGGCATTTCTCTTAAATCTATCCGGCCTTTGTAATCTGCAGGCTGTACTAACTTCGGGTACTTCTCTGCTAATTTTGTAGCTTCATGTGAGAATTCATATGGCAATTGATGTTTACGTAAGGCAATTTCGATTTCCATACCAGAATCAGCATAATTGCCCAGCACCTCGACAACCTTACCCATCGGTTTGGCATGCGCACTTGGTTGCGTAGTAAGTTCCACCATCACAACCTGGCCATTCTTTGCATCCATATCCAAATGATAAGGAATGAGGATATCTTTATTGATGCGCTTATCTTCTGCAGCAACAATCGTGACACCCTGCTCACGTATCACTCGACCGACTAGCTTAGTCGTTGGTCTTTCCAGCACCTCGACGATCTTGCCCTCAGGTCTGCCACGGCGGTCAAATCCGGCCTGCCTTACCATCACACGGTCACCGTGCATCACCTCTGACATTTCTCTGGCACTCAGGAACAAATCATCGCCGCCATTATCAGGGACAAGGAAACCGAAACCATCGGGATGCCCCTGCACCTTGCCTGCAATCAGGTGTAACTTCTCGGCGATACATAACGCACCTTTGCGATTACGCATGATCTGACCTTCGCGCTCCATCGCGTTCAGCCTGCGATTAAAGATGATCTGCTCATCCTCACCGATGTGCAGCAACTCATAAAGCTGCTCCACACTGACAGGCACACCCTGTTCAGTCATTTTATCTAGGATGAATTCACGACTAGGTAAAGGATTCTCATAGTTCTCAGCCTCACGCTTGGCATATGGATCAGCCTGCCGACTTAACACCACCTTCCCAGACCCAGCCTGAGTCGCTGCACGCGGACTTTTCGCTTTAGTAGGCGCGCCCTTATCTGCGAAGGATTTCTTTTTATTATTAGCGGGGCCCACTGGCTGTTTTTTTCTCGTTGACAAAGTATGTCTTTCCTATAAAATTTGCGCTCTTTGTAAGCCCAGATGGCGGAATTGGTAGACGCGCATGGTTCAGGTCCATGTGCCTTCGGGTGTGGAGGTTCGAGTCCTCTTCTGGGCACCACAGTCACTATATTGCATACATATTTCAATAGTGTGTGATTCCTACATGAATAGCATGTAAGTCATTGGGCTTATTATCGCACGTAATTGTTATGCTTTACCATTCGGTTAGGCTCGCGAACTACAAATCCCACTGATACAAGACGCTGACTTAAATATGGAGAAATTCCGTAAAAATCAGGCATCAATATCGTCTTCCTTATCAAAAAAATCCAGTTTAAGCAAAAGCTGCTATATATAAGCTCGCTATATATTAATACTAAAGAATCATATAAAAGCGCTATAAGATATGCTTAAATTAACAGCATATAATTAAATAAAGTAGGAGAATAAAATGGCAACATTAAGACTAGGCGATACAGCGCCCGACTTCACCCAAAATTCAAGCATAGGCTCTATTTCATTCCACGAATGGCTTGGTGATAGCTGGGGGATCCTATTTTCCCATCCGGCAGATTACACGCCGGTTTGCACAACAGAATTAGGCGCCACAGCCAAGCTGGCTGGTGAATTCAAAAAGCGCAATGTAAAAGCCATTGCGTTATCTGTTGACCCAGTCGAGTCGCATCATGGTTGGATCAAAGATATCAACGAGACACAATCCACTACCGTTAACTTTCCTATTCTGGCGGATAAGGACAAAAAGGTATCGAATCTGTATGACCTTATACATCCCAATGCCAGCACGACAGCTACAGTTCGCTCTGTATTTATCATTGACCCCAATAAGAAGATTCGTCTGACATTGACCTACCCCGCGAGCACAGGCCGAAACTTTGATGAGCTATTACGCGTGATCGATTCATTGCAGTTGACGGAATACCATAGTGTAGCAACACCAGCGAACTGGAAAGATGGGGATGACGTTGTCATCGTGCCATCAATTACCGACCCAGAAGTGTTGAAAACAAAATTCCCTAAAGGTTTTAAAGCGGTCAAACCTTATTTACGCTTGACTCCACAACCTAATAAGTAATCACTCAACCCCATAAGAGCCTTCCCATGCATACAAAGGGAGGCGTTATGGGGTTTTCTATTGCCAATCGCATGAGAAAACATGCGATTCATGCCATACTTCCGCCTGCGATAACATCCATCATTTATTAACTCAGAATTAAAGCCATGCACACTATTGAATTCTCCTTGCGCAACGAATATGTCGAGCTTTGCAACCTGTTAAAACTGGTTGGGCTGGCAGATAGTGGGGGTCGCGGTAAAACCATGGTTGCTGAAGGATTAGTCAAAGTAGATGGTGAGGTCGACCTTAGAAAAACAGCAAAAATCCGTGCAGGACAAATCGTTGAATGTGAGGGAACAACCATTACGGTCCTTCCAGCATCACTTCATTCGGAAGATGGAATCTAAAGCATGGCACTAAAATCAACCATCCATAAAGTAGACCTGCAAATCGCGGATATGGATCGCAATTACTATGCGCAGCATAATCTGACGATCGCAAGGCATCCATCAGAGACAGATGAACGCATGATGGTACGCTTGATCGCCTTCATCTTATTTGCAGAAGATTCAATGGCTTTTGCTAAAGGCTTGAGTGCCGAGGATGAGCCTGATCTATGGTTAAAGGACCTGACAGGCGCAATTGAATTATGGATAGACGTTGGCCTGCCTGACGAACGCGAAGTACGTAAAGCCTGTGGACGTGCGAAGCATGTGGCTGTGATACTTTATGGGGGTAGAACAGCTGACATGTGGTGGAGTCAGAATGAAAAGTCATTGACCAAGCAGAACCACCTGACGATTATCAATTTACCAGACACGGCAGGCCTATCAGCGTTAACCGAGCGCACCATGTCGCTCAGTTGCAATATTCAGGATGGAACAATCTGGTTGAATTCTGAAACTGGCACAATTGAGATTACACCACAGATACTGAAAAAACCCGCTAACGGCTAATCTTTTAAAGCCTAATCTTTTAAAGCATAGATCGCTGGCAGGTTACGCCACCAGCCATAAACATCCATCCCACAACCAAAAACATACTTATTCGGAACGGTAAGCCCTACAAAATCGGCTGTAATTGGCTTGCTTCTTCCTGTATCTTTCTCTGCAAGTACTGCAATAATGACTTTTTCAGCGCCCTGCTCTAGACATTTACGCTTGATTTCGACCAAGGTATGGCCTTCATCAAGAATGTCATCAAGCAGCAATACGGTGCGCCCTTGAACGTTATCACGAGGCAAGACTTTCCAATCCAGCTGCTGCCCAGCAATTTGATTGTGGTAACGACTAACCTGCACATAGTCAAATTCCAATGGGAAATTCAACTTGGGCAATAATCGCCCGGAAAATACCACAGCTCCACCCATGACACACATCACAAGCGGACAAGCATCATGCAAGTTTTGATTTAGCTCTTGGGCTAATCGATCAACCGCGAGATTAACAACCTCCTCACCATGAACAAGAACTGAGTCTGCAAGTAATTGTTCAGGTAAGATTTTCTTATTCGACAATTAGGTACCCTTGATAGCAATCAAGTTAGTGTTGGCTTAACTTTACGCAAGTAATCCAGAAACTCCCCACCAATCTCGGGGTGACGCAGTGCGTACTCTACATTGGCTTTCATGTACCCAAGCTTGCTACCGCAGTCAAACCGCTTGCCTTCAAAACGGAATGCCAAAATACGCTCATGTGCCATAAGTGCAGCGATACCATCTGTTAACTGAATTTCACCGCCTTTACCTGGCTGCACATTCTCCAAACACTCAAAAATCCGTGGTGTCAGAATATAACGACCAACGACAGCTAGTGTAGATGGCGCATCTGCCGGTTTAGGCTTCTCTACAATGCCATTCAGCTTTAATATATTCGGTTCTACTTCAACAGCATCGACAATACCGTAACTACCGGTCTCACTTGGCAGCACATCCTCAACGCCTAATACTGAGTTACCTTGTTTTCTGAATAACTCAACCATTTGCGCCATTGCGGGCGTGCCTTCCGAATGAATCAAATCATCGGCAAGAATGACGGAGAAAGGTTCATTGCCCACTACCGGCTTGGCTAGCAAAACAGCGTGTCCAAGACCCAAGGCTTCTGGTTGGCGAATGTATATACAAGAAACGCCCTTAGGGATGATGCCATGCATCTGCTCTAGTATTTCAGTCTTGCCGCTTGCTTTAAGCGATAACTCTAGCTCAAGTGATTTATCGAAATGATCAGGAATCGCGCGTTTATTACGCCCAATAATAAAGATAAGCTCTGTTGCACCAGCCGCGATTGCTTCTTCGACAGCGTACTGAACTAAGGGTTTATCAACGATAGGCAGCATTTCTTTGGGGCTTGCTTTAGTGGCTGGCAGAAAACGTGTCCCTAAACCTGCCACGGGAAAAACAGCTTTTGTTATTTTATTCAATTTTTTAAAACCCTCTCTAAATCCTAATGAACAGTTGAAGATCTTGGCGCTAGCGGTACCTGATGGTTCTGTTTATCAGCATGAATATCGCCCGTATATTCTTCCACCCACATCTTCAACTCTTGTTTAATGATGACTTCATCCAACACAATCGTACTCTCTATCCATTTAAGCAATGCTTTTACCCATGCCTTATCCGCTGATCTGGCTACAGCAATACGAAGCTTATCGTGCGGTGTTGGTAATGTGAGTTCGTCATCGGCCAGGAGTTCCTCATAAAGTTTCTCTCCAGGACGCAAACCAGTATATTTAACCTCTATTTCACTTTCATGTAACCCTGATAATCGGATCATATCTAGTGCAAGATCAGCAATACGGACAGGCTCGCCCATATCAAGTACAAATACCTCCGCACCAGTCCCCATAAGCCCGGCCTGCATCACCAGCTGCGCAGCCTCGGGGATAGACATAAAGTAGCGCGTGATATCAGGATGGGTGACGGTCACAGGACCACCGGCAGCAATCTGCTCTCGAAATTTAGGAATCACGCTACCGCTACTACCAAGCACGTTACCGAATCGAACAATCACAAACCTTGTACCGGATTTATCCTGCAAGCCTTGGCAGACCATCTCGGCCAACCGTTTACTGGCACCCATCACGTTAGTCGGATTGACTGCCTTATCGGTAGAGACAAGCACGAATTTCTCAACACCCATCTCTTTGCAGACTTTTGCCAGCGTGTAGGTACCAACCACATTATTCGACAAGGCTTCTGTTACGTTCTCTGCTTCCATCATGGGCACATGCTTATAGGCAGCCGCATGAAACACGACGGATGGCTTATATTTCTGCAATACCGTTTTCAAACGCTTTTCGTTCTTAATGTCTCCCACCACATAGATTACTTGGGCAGGAATTAAATGCTTTGAGAACTCCTGTTCGAGTCGGTAAAGAGAAAATTCTGAGATATCAAAACATACTAGCGTTTTTGGTCTGTATTTAACGATTTGCCTACATAATTCTGAGCCTATGGAACCGCCCGCCCCGCTTACCATTGCAACTCGCTCATCCAGTAACTCATGCAGTCCATCATCATCCAGCTTGACTGACTCTCGCCCTAGAAGATCCTCCACATCGACAGGTCTAATCTGGGAGATACTGACCTTACCACTCATGAGATCATCAAATGAAGGCACGGTAAGTACAGTAAGATTATTGTCTTTTGCAAGATTCACCGCATTGCGACGAATCTGTTGCGTAACATCAGGCATCGCAATAATCACATGCTGTACATTCAATCTATCTGCAAATTCGGGAAGCTCCGTCATGTTCCCAAGCACCTTAACGCCAAACAGTTCGCGACCAAACATTGTCTTGTCATTACCAAGCAAGCCCACGACACGCCACTCATGGCTTTTTGCCAAATCTTTCAGCAAGGTAATTGCTACATCTCCGCTTCCCAGAATGAGCACCGGTTTGCCAATCATGGTGGTGAGCCCATACAGCTTGTGCTCTTTCCAATAACGGTAAGTAAATCTACTCCCCCCCATAAATAATAACAGCAATATCGGATCAAGGATAAGCACCGACCGAGGCACAATCACATGCGGTTTGAACATAAAGATTAAAGCAACAACAATAAAAGCAGCAGTAGCGACTGCCAAGAGAATTCGTTTGAGGTCAGGCAAACTGGCAAAACGCCAAACGCCTCGATATAAACCAAAATTGATAAAAAAGAATACTTGTAAAGGCACAACCCACAATGAAGTATAGGTTAGAGTTTCAATAAATGAAGAAGGAATTTCGAAATTGAATCGTAAGGCAAATGCGATATACCAAGCAAAAATTGCAGCAACGATATCATGAACGACTGCAGAAGCAGTACGAGGGTTCGCTAAACGTTTGAGGTGGGTAAATTCAGTAGGGCCCCTTTTAACTTTTGGCAATTTTTATAGTTCCTATATCTATGTTTTATAACATTCTACGCAAACTGACTTATCTTGAGGCAGAAAAATCATTCCACCTACCATCAATAATTCTTATTAGAACTACATAGACCACCGCCCAAGAAATAAAAACAAAAAAGCATACTTGGGATACTTTAATAGCAATCAAAGAACTAATCGATATACCCAGCATTAATACATATTCAACTATTGCAGTCTTCGCATGTCCCCACCCCATTTGTACAATTCGTTGATAATAATGATTACGATGCGCCTCCCACACTTTCTCTCGCGCAAACAACCTCTTTATTAAAGTCACTGTCGCATCGACAATAAATGGCGAAAAAACGAGTATTGGAAACCAAAATGGCCAAAGGGATTGTTGCCACCCCCATAAACCAATTGCTGAGGCAAAAAACCCAAGAGGGATGGAGCCTGAGTCCCCCATAAAAATCTTTGCAGGATAAAAATTAAATATCAGGAATGCCAAACTTGCACTAGCTAAACTTGCACATAACATAACCAACTCAGAGTGCCCTGAAATATACGCAGCAATAGCGTATGTGCTGAATCCAAAAAATGCCATGCCCCCTGCCAATCCATCGGAGCCATCCATAAAGTTATAGAGATTCACCATCCAAACCATTGCGAGCAATAATAAGGGCATAACCCATAGAGTAACGTTCGAAGGGTGAAGCGCAAGAAATACTGAGCAAACTACAATTTGAGCTAGAAAGCGCCAGCGTGCTTTTAACCCACGAATATCATCAATCAGCGAAATGGCTATCAGCACCAGTGGCAATAGCAACCATTCCCAAGACACACCACTGAGCACCCATGTAATCAAGACACCAAACATCATCGCCAAACCGCCAGTTCTAGGCGTGATTTTCGTATGCAATGAACGATTATTGGGTTTGTCTGTGGCTAAAAACTTTAGCTTGGTTTTGAGCAATAAAAACAAACCCAATAAGGTTAGAGAAAAACTAAAAATAACATCAATCATTTATTTGGCCTTTGGCCCGCTATTCAACTCTCTAAACCAGTCAGTTGTAGCTTGCAATCCCTGCTTCATTGTGTAAGGCGGCTGCCAACCAAGTTCGTTCCTGATTTTAGAACCATTAATCTCCAGCGATTGAGTAAGCCTGTCAACAGCAGTTGATCTACCAAGTAATTTAGCACCGAATCGCATAAGCGAAAGCGAAAGTGGGAAAACTCTGCTTGGTCGCTGCATGGCTAATGCAATATCGCTAATCAGCTGAGGGGTAGAAACATCATGTCCATCGCTGAGCAAATAAGTTTGACTTGTAGCTTTAGGATGAGTCGCACATAAAATCAAAGCATCTACCAGATTTTCTACATAAACCATGCTGCGACGATTTTTAATCGACCCCAGTGGTAATGGCAAAGCTTTATTCACTAGTTGAAGTAATTTATAAAAATTAGCTTTTACCCCAGGTCCATAAACCAAAGGTGGCCTGACAATAACAAGCTCCATTCCAGTTTCACGACAGATTTCGTGTAAGACCCGCTCTGCTTCCCACTTGGAAACTCCATAAGAATCTTGCGGATTCGGATTGTCCGATTCAACAAATGGTTTGCCTTCTGTAAATTCACCATTAACTTTTATGGAACTCACATAAACAAATCTTTTAACACCAAATTTCGCCGCTTGCTGCGCCAGATTCTTAGTACCATAAAGGTTAACCTCCTTAAAGATGGCCAGCGGATCGCTGACGACTTCATGCATAACATGCACGCGTGCGGCAAGATGAAAAACAACGTCTATCTGATTTAATGCAGGACACCAATCTGTTGTTGCATCTAATGCAGGTATAACTAAATTGATAATTCCATCATCAAAGGTCCTTGGCGTCCGTGTATATGCTAAGACTTCATAATTTTGCTTACTGAGCTTCCTACACAGCGCTCTACCAACAAAACCATTTGCACCGGTAACCAAAACTCTTAATGGTAAAGACATTACAGAGTTATTCAGGCCGTTATTTTAGGGCGGATAAAATATTGTGGTAAACGGGACAATATTTTACGAGCTATGAAAAATGGACCTACATCCAGCCCATGTAGCTTGCACGCCTTGTAGGCCTCAAGGTTTCCTTTAAGTACTCCCTTAACGCTATTATTCGATGTACCGCCCACACGCATCTTAACCCATATCTTTGGAACATAAACTGACTTGATCCTGTTCACCTCAAGTAAGCGCATTGTTAATTCAAAATCAGCTTGCCTAGGAAACTGAAGATTGAAATCACCCAAATTTTCGTACACCTTCCGCCGCACAAAAAAAGTGGGGTGTGCAGGCATCCATCCCTTTCTGAATAGTCCAGGGATAAAACTTCGTGATTTCCAGTATCGTACGACCTTGTCAGTATATTGCTGATTTACATACACAAGATCTGCATAACACGCATCCACACTAGGGTTTTCAAAGACTTCAGCAACTTCCGCAAGCACTGTCTCGGAGGCATAAAAGTCATCCGCATTTAATAACCCAATGATTTCACCTGTCGCCATTTTTAGGCCTTTATTCATAGCATCATAAATGCCATTATCAGCCTCAGAAACATAATGAGACACGCTGGCTGCAGCACTTACAATATCCATTGTGAGATCTTTAGATAAGCCATCAACGATAATGTGCTCTTTCTTAGCATAGTTTTGAGTGGCAACTGATTCAATGGTATCAGCAATAGTATTAGCGCTATTGAAGCAAACCGTAACAATTGATATTTTCATAGTTTTCCAGATTGAATCTTTACCACCATGTCTGAAAATACCTTAGCAAAAGTAGCTACCCGTAAATTCGATTGGCTTAATGCAGATGCGCTTGATTGAAATTTTTCTTCTAAAGATAGCTGTTTATAATTGAGCAACAATTCAGCTAGCTGATCAGGATTATTAGCATCAAAATAAATTGCATCATCTCCAGCCTGCTCTTTATGTACATTTAAATCAGACAATATCATCCCTACACCTAAAGATTTCGCTTCTTCAACAGTTGTGCTCCACCCTTCAAACCTAGAGGGGTTAATGATTGCTGCACTTGCTTGCATTAGCGCTTGAACGTGCTGATAGGGGATCACCCCTAAAGTCCTAAAATAAGGCTCAAGACCATAAGCCTCAACCATTGCTTTTATTTTAGGAAAGTAGGTTTTATCTCTATGGTCATTCTGGTTGCCAGACACAGCAATAACAACTTCTTTACCATCACGCCTTAGAATATTAAGTGCTTGAACTACACACTCATGATTTTTATGTCGCCAAAATTGATTTGGCATATAAAAAAAATGCTCTGGTAAACCATACTCATCAATCACATCTTTTGGCCTCTGATTAACCAATTCAACAGGTACTGCAAACTTTACAACATGGATTTTTTCCAATGCTAAAGAATAAAATTTAAGGAAATCTGACCTTGCATCTTCACTACTCAACATAATGTGACGGCCACCAGCAATTTGTACACGAAACCCAATTTCACGCTTCCAGTAAGCGAGGAAACCAAATAAATGTCTGAGACGTCGGTGTTGCAAATCAGGAATCCATGCGATTACTTTAAATGGGAAACGCCAGCCATAAAAATCTGCTGATTCAAATACCACATCAATTTGATGCTGCGCAAAAATATCTGCAGTAGATTGGTCAATCCCCCAAACCAGAGCTTTGAGTAAACGAGGTAACTTATTATCTTGATTAAACACCTCTGACTGGACCATGATTAACCCATGAATACCAGAGAATCTTGTCAGAATATCTGAACTAACATCCAGCCCCATGAAAAGCACTGGCTGAATACGCACATGTTCATACTCCAATATTGATTTTATTAAGTTTACCTGATAATTCAAGCCACCAACCCAAGTGCGGCCACCTATCAAGCTAAACCCAATACTCGTCAATGCTTTCTCACTTTGAACCAGTCAACTACTTCTTTTATGCCTTCAGCAAGCGGCACCTGAGCATTATGCCCAAAGCTCGTTGCCAAACTAGTATCAGCGACTAAACTTTGAGGGTCACCTTTTCTAGCAACTCCACTAAATTCAACTGCGTGGTGCTTCCCCCAAGCTGCGACCACAAGTTTTGCCACACTGTGAATTGATGTTGCTATACCAGTACCGCCATTTATAACATCCAGCGACACATCTCGATTCCCAAGACTGCATAGTAAATTTGCTGCATCGGAAACATGCAACCAATCCCTTAGCTCCATACCAGTTCCATTTAAGACTATTTTATCGCCTTCAGACTTGGATAATTTCTGACATATATCCCAAAGCAACTGCTTTTCAAGACCGGCACCATACACTGAAAACAACCTCACAATAGTAGTATTGAGATCAAACGATTCACGATATGAATCAAATAATTTCTCCAACATACTTTTGTGAAAACCATAGGGAGAATAAGGATGTCCTAAATCATTTTCTTTGATGGGACAGTCGAAACTTGAACCATAAACAGCCGCACTAGAGGTACCTATCACCTTTGTTTTTGGCGAAACTTGCCTTACCCACTCCAACAAACGAGCTGTAGTATCAACAGTACGCTGAAAGTCTTCATATGGATTTTGAATCGAAGGACCAACTGCTGAGCCTCCAGCAAGATGATAAATGGTTTCTGGCAAGCCAGCTTGAGAAGCTAGATGATTTAAACTTGCAAAATCAATTTCAGCATTCATCCATGACTCATAAGACCATTGTATGCAATCTTCTTGGGACCAAGAACCATGCCCAATCCCAAATACCTTCTTTTGGTTACTCGCAATGGTCTTAGCCAGATTCCGTCCGATAAAGCCCTTACCACCAGTAATCCAGATAGAATTCATAGTCATTTAGTTAAATAACTGTTTAACTGAAGTAGTTTGCTGCAAATCAATATCAAAAAGTGGTAGCTCTGCAAGTAAATCCAATCTTTGATCAAAATCAAGAAATGTTAAATTTCCGTGCTTATCTCTTGACTCTCGGAATTCAGACTTAACCCAAGTTTCATTTGCTTTTAATGTCTTAATGTCACCAAGTAAATCATTGCGCACAAAGAAAACATTATTACCTGCCTTATTGCTACCAACCAAAGAATAACCTTTTTCGTTAGCAAGGATAGTTAAAGCCTGAATTGAAGCACCATAATAAAGATTAGAGTAATGTTTTGCACCGCGAGTAAAAGAAGGATCATAGGGAGTAGTTACAGCCTTCGTGGCACCCCACAAACTATTGTACTCACAGACTACGATGCATGGATTCACTACATTAATCGCACTCCAAACCCAATAATCATTACCATCAATATCGACAGATAAAAGCCCTATCTCCCCTTGAATACCATTCCTCTCGATAATCTGATTGATATTATCTTTTGTAATAAATGCACAATCCGCTTTAAGGTTATGGCGCCAATAAATATGATCAGCCTTAATATAATTGATATTTTTTTCTGAACCGTCAATCACAAGCCCCGACCAGTTATTGTTGGTCAGCAAAAAACGAGTGTTTGACTCAGTGTAATTCTCAACACCGAATTCCACGAATACAGGAGATTTAATTGCAACTTTACTTATGAGGTACTGAATAACTCCATCTTCACCCCATTGGGAGAACACTTTAAATTCTGCGTTAGCTATTTCCATATGATCTAACAATATATTTTGTCTAGCCTCAATTCTCCCCAATGCGCTTTGCATAGAGGCTATTCTTGCCTCCAATCGAATGAGGAACAAAAAGAGTTGTTTTATTTTTTGCATGATGCTCAATTCAAGAGGACTTTCTTGTAATTTTTGCTTTAACTTTATTAACCATTTTTGAACTGTAATATGGCAACGAATACAGAACTTGATCTTTTAAACTCCAACCCAGTAGCCCAACTAACTCCTTTGGTTCAACATGATCTGGTACGCCGCATTCAATTTCCGCGAACACTTGATCACAAACTGCGTTTGCATATCCTTGAAAATAACTAGGATATTTTTCTTTCACGATTTTATAACTTGATTGATCCATCAAGTAATGTCGCAACTCATTTTTCTTACCTAAGACAGGCGATTTAAGAAACTGCTCAGACTTAAATTCAAAATATGGCTCATGAAAGAAGAATTTCGCCCCGAATAATTGCGAGTAAACAAAATGAGATCCAATTGTATTGCTAGCCACAACTTCAAAAAAACTAAATATATTCCTCATTCTTTGTAAGGAATTCGAGTCATAGATTGACGACCCGACAAACCAATCCAAGTGATAACTGTCAAGCAACGGTATAATTTTCCCATGGCGTAAACAATCATCATGAATACAGAAACAAACATACTTCCCTGCAGATCTCATATTGATTGCGAAACTCACCATTTCGTCAATTTGTGGATCAATATCTACATAACTTAATGAATGAGCAGGCATGAAAAGAATGCTCCCATTAGAGCGATGAATGTGTTTATTTTCTGTATAAATTATTGGCAAACCTACCGCTACAACATTCTTAATTCCATTATTACTGAGAAAATTTTTGACCTTATTCGTCCTAACTAGTCGATGAAGCTTCCACGCTTGATCCCAAGCAATCTGCTCGGGAAATTTCAATGCAGCGGTCCCCCACCCATGAGACCATGATGATAAAGTGTTCTTAATCGCAACACCAACAAACTCCGAAATATTATGGCTTGCCCCATAAAAATCTGCCTCACTTCGAACTTTTATATTATTTATGTATGGCAAAATAATATTTTTTATTGCTAGTGGGAGATTTGCTGAATAGCTGCTTCTGTGAAGATGACTCACATCTCTATTCCCTAAAAACTTAAACATTCATCACTCATTATTTTTTAAAATATGCCATGCAACGGGTGTTCCCTTTTCAATGTTGCTTGTCACCCTCATACCCAAGACTATATTCATGTATTTGGGTGGCAACCCCAAGCCTGGTCGTATTGCCTTCACATTTGTAGCTGTAAGTACATCTCCAGATTTCAAGTCTTTTACCACATACAGCGTCCGCTTATACTGTAGAGACTTTTTCTCAGCCTCTGTCGGTCCATAGCTAATTTTACCTAATGCCTTCCATGCACGCTCTGTCTCAATGACAAGCTGCTCCATCTCAGCTGGCTCCATCGAAAAAGTGCTGTCCACTCCACCATCTGCACGATTCAGTGTGAAGTGTTTCTCAATAACTGTTGCACCCAAAGCAACGCTCGCAACGGAAACACCAACGCCCATGGTATGATCAGACAATCCTATTTCACAGCTAAACATTTCTCTCATATGAGGAATAGTAGAAATATTTGTATTTTCAGGGGTTGCTGGATAGGTGCTTGTACATTTTAGCAGAATCAAATCTTTACAACCGGCCTCCCTAACCGCTCTCACCGTTTCATCGAGTTCTGCAAGTGTTGCCATGCCTGTTGAAATAATCAACGGTTTGCCTGTAGCAGCTACGCGACGGATCAGAGGTAAATCAGTGTTTTCGAAAGAGGCAATTTTGTAGCAAGGGACATTCAATGTCTCTAAAAAATCTACCGCTGAATCATCAAAAGGCGTACTAAAAGCAATCATGCCTAACTCTTTTGCACGATCAAAGATCGGTTTATGCCACTCCCAAGGTGTATATGCCTCCCCATATAACTTATATAGAGACGTACCTGCCCAAAGACTTTTTGGATCACTAATATGAAATTCACGCTCATCCAAATTCAAAGTCATGGTGTCCGGCGTGTAGGTCTGAATTTTTAGAGCATGTGCGCCTGATTTAGCAGCAGCTTCGACAATCTCCAATGCTCGCTCAAGAGATTGGTTATGGTTACCAGACATTTCAGCGATGATAAATGGCTGGCAACCCAAACCAATATTATGTTTATCTATTTTCATCTTTGTTATCTCTTATATTATGATCTTTATTTCTTACTCAAATAATCTCTAATCAGCTCAGCTAGTTCTACTGCTTTCACTTCATCATATCGATGATCATTAAATAAATTAATAATATGGCGTCCCAATAAGGCAGAGTTTAGCGGTACTTTCTGATCAAATAAGAAAGCAAATGATTGATAATGCCTGCTTGCAAAATGTCCATGCTCGAAAACATGCTTGATCAAACTTTCAGCGTCCTCAACCCATAAATTAAACCTCCAGAGTTGAAAGGTGTTAGGCAATGCCCACTCATTCAAATATTGGGCATATATAGTGTTTAGTCTTTTCTTACGTTCTAACGATTGATGCAAACCATCCTTGATGAGTGTAGGTAATTTACCAGCAGTTATTATTGGTTTCCGCTGGTCAAGCCAATACGCAGAATAATCCACATCAACTTTATTATTAAAATCTAATGCATTGTGAAATAAATCAAGAAGATGTTCATGAGCCTCTTGATCGAAGTCATCACTCCATTTCACACTTTTAAGCTGATTCTTAATAATGCCCCAGCCACCATGGCCAATTTCTAGCAACTTCGAATAACCCGTGCTATATAACTCTATATCAGACAATTCATTTTGCTTTAGAAAACTAGGCTCTGCTAAGCAGCGATCATCAATAACCAATGAATCTGGAAACAAACCTTTCCATCGTGCCAATTTATTCCCAAAATTAGGGTCTACATAGCCATAATTATGGGCATATAGTATGTGACATATACTCTCTTCGTGAGTATTAGCCCATTCTTCGCATTTACTCCAATCAATACAATATGTTTCAAGAGAGATATCTATAAAGATAATACGTACTCCAGCCTTAATAAATATAGCGGGTACTATTGGGCAAATGTTTGCTGGTATTAGGTATACGCTAGCCTCATCGGCATGATTTATAAGAAAGTTGTATAAAACCGCAGACGCTCTACGAGCAATCAACAATTGATTCATCGTAATGATCCTTTAACAGAACAGACACTAACCGTGCCAGCCCCTTACCATCCACTAAGTCAAGCCCTCTGCTTGCATGTACTGAACGCACTTGCGGATCCAGCATTTTTTTTATCGCATCCTCTACTGATGTCATTAGACATGGACTGTCCCACTCCTCCGTCTTTAAGCCGAAATTGCGACTGGTGAATCCGTTAATATCGGCCATCTGATTATCGATTAATGGAGTAATTATTGGTGGCAACCCTCTAGAAGCCATCTCATATAAAGTCTGTCCCCCACCACAAATTGCAAAATCAGAGTCATCCATCAAATGGCACATCTCGCGAGCAGAACAATTTCTATATATCGCCACCTGCCTTGGAAATTGCTCAACTACATCAGATGATGTCCCCGCACCCAGCACCAAACTAACAGATAACTCAGGGTGAGCTCTACTCAAATAATCAGCCATCGGAAGTGATAAACCTCGAATATCGCTCCCCCCAAAAGTCACTAACACCTTTAGTTTGCCGCTTTTGTTCTTTCTAGGGATCGCTTGAAGAAACTCAGTTCTAAGGCAGCAATAATTTGAACCTAATAAATAAACAACTTCCCGTTGGCGAGGGATAAAAGAATCCAGTTCCGCACCGACAGTCCAGTTAATGACCACACCTTTTTGATGATCTCTCTCGGGAAAGTCATCAATAATGGCAAGATTTAAAGGCAACGAAGCTAGGTTTTTAAAAAATGTTTCATCTACTCTAAATGAGTCGACAAGTATGTGAGTTGGTGAGAATTTACTAATAAGCTCAGATATACTATTTTCCCAACACCCCTCCCAATCACTATCTATCGCATCAACCCCTAAATGATAGACAGCAGTGAACACTTGAGCATTTCGTTGCAATAATGCAGTTTTAATTGATGTACACCGATTGATATGTCCATAGCCAACATGGCTGCCACAGTCAGTCAAAATTAGAAATCTTGGCATTTCTCTATGCCTTACTGATTAATCAGCAAATAATCCCATCGAGTCAAACTTTCATGCTCATTTCCGTTTGTATCGATTTCAATATGTTTATGAAAATCAGCTACCTTAAAACCTAGGTTTTCTAATTTTCTGACAAATGTTTCAGGCTTCATGTAAAAAATTCTTTTAGGCGCGATAATAAAAGGTTCTTTACTAAAAATACCGATTAAAGTCTGTTTTAACCTTAGCCAAAACATTTTAAATCCTTGATTTTTCAAAACCCAGTACAACCATTGCAATATAGAATCTCCATAATTCTTCCCATCAAACTCATTTACTGCGGGCAATTCCCCAATAAAAATGACTCCACCTTTTTTGGTAATGCGCTTGACTTCAGCCAAAGCTTGGTCAACTACAACTTCCGTTTGGAGGATATGAAACGTAGAATTAGAGATAGTTTTATCCGAGTAGTTATCCGGGATGTTGCTTAAGTTGTCTAACAGACCCAGCTCAATAGATATTTTCCCTGAAGCTGACGGATCTTTTATGAGAAGGTGGCCATGAACCTTTATAATTTCTTCTATCGTGGGCAATACCCCTATTAAGCGCCCTATTCTTCCATCAACATTCTTTTGGCTAATTTTCTGCAGCAATAAAGCATCTCCGCAACCAATATCAACGACTACATCGTCTTTTTTGAATGCAAATTTTGATATAACTTTATCTATAACGAAATTAGTTAAGTCTGGTCTGCCAGTTCTACCGGTAAGCTCATTTATATCCTTAGATTTAGCCTTAGCTCGGTAGACTTCCACAAAATCAGAAAATTTATAAATTGACATTTTGATCTTTACAAAAATAAAACAATTAAATGCTTGCGGCCATTTCGGAAAATTTTCTTGGTGCTAAGCGGCCAGTACGAATAATATCTAACGAATCATCCCCTTCGTTGAGTAGCAAATCCATCATCGACAAATAAGAAGTAAAGTCACCATGCAACTGTCGGTAAACAGGATGATTATAAGTATGAAATACTATCTCTATACCAGCCTCTTCAAAATAGGAGGCATCTTCAGTCAAATAAGAATAAGCACCCATAGGTGATATATATCGATCCACATTAAAGTGCTTGCAAATATCAATCAAACGACCATGCCGAGTCGGATTATGCGGCACGTCATGTCCTCTCACTCGCGGAGTATCAATTAAAAGCTTTTGACATATTTTCTCGATAAAATCGATATTGATGTCTGCTAGAGATTCACCTTGCTGAATCCGAGCAAGCCAGTCAATAATCCACTGCAAATGTTCATTTGCAAACCTGGCTTTAGCATATGAATGCTTAATCGTATTGATTGACTTATGGAAAACACCTAGATTTCCTACTTCGGCGTCTTTAATCGTAGTTTTTAATGTTTTCGAATAAGTAACTGGAAGTGATATCCACACAGGCCCTTGAGATGATTTGACTCGATTACGTTGTTGCCAACTCTGCTTAGAGAACTCGACAGTATCCAAGTAAACAAAGTAATCAACCTGATCAATTAAATCAAAGTATCCTATCCACGGCAGGAAAGTCGGCTGCATTATCGCAATCGTAGTCATCTAAAAATGCTCTAATCTATTCATTACTTTTCTGCCAGTTCTCAAATATTTTGGCTAAGCACATTCACAACCTCTTTCACACTGGCAGCTTTTCCAAAAATCCACTCATCAAGCAAATGAAGCTTAGGATAATGATTCAGCTCTGCATCAAGTGCAATCTTGGCTTGAACAAAATCGAGTGTAGGAAATTTATAAGACACTGGAGTTTTCATTACCTTATAATTACTTGGCAATTCCCCAGTAGTAACGCCAAGCTTAACCAACTCCTCCCATACTTGGTTAATATACAAATCTGGGTTCAAATATATCTCGCTATCCTCACTAGCAAGCACTTCAGCAAGAGCGTATGCACGACCATCGGGAGCAGTTGCATTGCCAAAAGTACTAGGGGTTGATGCTCTATAAGTCAAATCATCTTGATTAAAATCTTGAACCCATGAATATGGGCCCACTACATCTCGAGCAACATCATAATAAAATAGCACCATAGGTACTGAATGCGTAGTTTTCGAAAAATCTATATCCAACTTTAAGGTTTCTGACAAATTTTTGGAGCTAGATGTCCAGAATATGCGATCACACGCTAAGAATTCCCCATCATTTAATTCCACTTTTAGTTCATCATGCCTATCCTGATGAATTGCTTGAATAGACACTGCTGTTCGTATTTGCACACCTAACGATTGCAGGTGACTTGTTGCTGCTCGTGCAAACCCCCCCATTCCACCATTCATTGGGTAGAAACACCTGTGCGGAAAACCAGAAGCCACATCTTTGACATATCTCATTGGATCATCAGCACTAGATCTCAAGACAAGCTCATTCAGTACTGGATGGGTTTTCAGCAATGCGGCTACATCCGACTTAACTAGACTTACCCGTCTAGCCGGTATCGCAGAGAATGCCAGAGAGGATAAGTACTCTGGCTCCACTAACAGCATCTTCATAAGGGGCTTGCGGAGCAAATTAGCCACTTCTCGGCCATATCGATTGGCTAAGAATTCATCCAGAGTTTCCTCAAGAACTGGCTCTTTCAACACCTGACCCTCATTCGATGCAACATGATCAAGTAAATCAAATAAACACTTTGAAATTACTGTATCAGGATAATTACTAAAATCAGGGTATTCGATTCCTAGAGTTTCAACTCCCAGATACAATGACTTAACCACGGGGCTTATACCTAGTGGCTCTTCACCAAGCAAGTCTAAAAGTATTTGGGTTGTATTGTCATCTTCATTGGAAAAGACATGACATCCCAAATCAAGTTGGAATCCATTCCATGGTATAGAAAAATGTATGCCTCCAAGGTTCTTTCCATGCTCAATCAATACGACTTCGGCACCTTGGTCAGCAAGATACTTAGATGCAACTATGCCTTTAAATCCACCACCGACAATCACAACCTTGGGTTTCATTGTTCAGATCTTTTAAATTCAGATTGAAAAGCAGCAAACATTAGCTCTGCATGCCTAAAATCGTCCTCTGTATCTATATCCTGCACTCGCCAACGTGGGATGAATATAGGAAATGAAGTATCAGAAAACACGCGTTTTTTATTAATCCATGCATCAGAGCGCCCCCAATAAAATTGGCCAGCATCATGAAGAGCCATTGGCAGATCTTGAGAACGTTTAGAAAAATGCTCCGGAAAAAACATTTCTAATCCGCCACAATCACTCTGTTTAAATGAGCGAAAAATTGGAGAAGCAAATTCAGTGACAGAGAATGCATACTCCCACTGCCCTGAATTAAGAGCATCAAACCCCCGTTTAAGATCATCAACTTGAACAAAAGGAGCTGTTGGATATAAACAGCAAAGCGCATCAATAGCGCCAAGATTATCAATAGCCCACTGCGTCGAATGTGCAATGACTTCTGCTGTCCCGGCATAGTCATCAGCCAATTCAGCGGGACGAACAAATGGCACGTCAGCGCCATACTGCATAGCAACGTCTGCTATTTCACTATCATCTGTCGAGACAATAATATGATCAAACAATCCTGAAGAACTAGCTGCTTCAATAGTCCACGCAATCATAGGTTTACCATGAAAATTGCGAATATTTTTACGAGGAACTCTTTTACTCCCTCCGCGAGCGGGAATCACTGCGATTGTTTTTCTTGTCACGCTATGCGTCTCAGTAACAGCATCTCAGAATGATAACCGTCTACCGTCCGATATCCATAAGGTAACACATTACGTTCCACCAGCTCATACCCTGGTAGCATGGATAAATAGTCCTCACTTTTGATCGGTGTATCTACACCTACATCACCAGGATTTTTACGCACCTGTTTTCCTTCTCTCATATTTCTAAGAAGAATCCATGTTGTTTCGAGCCTAGCAACCTGTTGCAAGTAATTGCTGACGATCTCTGGCTCCATTTCCTGAAAAGAAATAAAGTTAACAAATAGATCGACTTTCCCCTGTAATTTTTCAATTTGCCATGAAGCAAGCACAGAAGCTGCTGGAAGCGCATTAATTTCTATTCTCGGCTCTGTTTTCAGTTGTGCATATGTTGCTACATTCTCTTTGCCAAGAACCTCTGTCAGGTAGTATTGGGCTATATAACTCGTCGGTGGGATGTCGACGTCAATGTAGCGAATATCCTGTATACCTGAATGTGCTAACACCTCACCTAATGTGCCAAATCCCCCACCGATCTCAAGTACAGTTCTCGGCACATCGACAATATGCTTCTTCAATAGTGCAAGCCCAAGAATATAATTCAGCGCTGATCTGCTATATTTTTTCCCATCAAACTCCCAATGTTCGACCGGTTGCCCGACTTGACTCTCCGAGAACGTATGCAAGTAAGGAAGCTTACTAACATCATCAGCAGCCAGTAAGACTCTATAATCTGAGAGAGCTGCATTATAGCCACTGAGAAACTGATCGAGCGCTAATGTAGGTTTTGCAAAATCGGGGAAGAATTTCCTGAAAAAGTCAGTTAGCTGGCTAATTTGTTCAGAGCTAAAACTATTGGCAGGTGACCCGTAAGTTGGAACAAAAAACCCCAGAGGTTTTGGCAAAGATCTAAAGTTTTCTATACCAGCCTCGCAAATTTCTTGCACTATCTGATGTGAGGCCCCCTCCCAAAATGCCGAGGGCTGATAAATCGAATCCTGAAATTTCATGTCTTCGATGGCAAGTAACAACTCTGGATATTCATTCATAATTTTCAATATCTTCTTAATAATTATTATCTTAAATTAAGCTCTATTTTTTCTTTCACTTCCAATTGCATCTGGTCAGTTAAACCTGAAAACATAGGAATACTAATTGCTTCGGTATAGTACTTCTCTGCTTCGGGATAATCATTTCTGTCATAGCCCAGTTTTTCATAATATGGCTGCCGATAGACAGGAATGTAATGCAGGTTCACACCAATATCTGAAGCACGTAACAACTCAAAAATCTCTCTATGATTTTTGTTTAATTTGCCTAACTGCAAGCGAATCACATACAAGTGAAAAGCTGAGTAAATATCGGGATGTTGCCATGGTACCAACACAGGCATACCAGCGAAGAAAAGATCGTAACTTCTAGCAAGTTTATTTCTTCTGGCAACAAACTCATCCAACTGCCGCAGTTGGCTTAAACCCAGCGCAGCCTGAATATCCGTCATTCTGTAATTAAACCCTAAGCCTATCTGCTGGTAATACCAAGGGCCATCTGATACATGCGTCATCTTGTTTGCATCACGCGTGATGCCATGACTGCGGAGCAATTGCATGCGATCCGCGAGCTCAGGATTGTTGGTTACGGCGATTCCGCCTTCACCCGTAGTGATTATTTTGACTGGGTGAAAACTGAATACAGTGACATCACTATATTTGCAGCCACCTATTGGTTCATCCTTGTATCTGCCACCTATTGCATGTGATGCATCTTCTATGATTCTGAATCCATACTGTTTACCAAGTGCATGAATAGCCTCCATATCACATGATAGACCAGCAAGATGTACAGGAATAACCACTTTGGGTAGCTTGCCTGTTTTATCGGCAATTTCAAGTTTCTGTGCCAAACGCTCAACGCTGAGATTGTAGGTTTTTGCATCAATATCAACAAAATCAACCTGCGCTCCGCAATATAGTGCGCAATTTGCGCTTGCTACAAATGTAATCGGGCTGGTCCAGACTATATCGCCGGGCCCAACATCTAGCGCAAGACAGGCAATATGAAGTGCGCTAGTAGCGCTATTTACAGCAACTGCATGCTGCGCGCCACAATAGCTTGCGACAGCAATCTCAAATGCAGGAACTGCCGGCCCTTGTGTCAGGTAGTCCGAGTGCAACACATCGACTACCGCCTGAATATCAGCTTCGCTTATAGTTTGTCGTCCATAAGGAATCATGAGTTAAATCTTCCCGACTATATCGAGATTTTTGGTTATCCAGTCTTTAAGCTGGTCGACATTCATCCACTCGGCATTGTTGCTGGAAGAATAAGTAAAGTCCGGCGCGACTTTCACACCCCCTTTAATTCTCTCAGGGTCTTCGCTCCATTTATGGATTGCGGGTAAAATTTTGTAGTGCTCAGGATATTCATAAGTATATAGCGCATCCTCCTCCCCAATCATTTGCTCGTGCAACTTTTCCCCCGGGCGAATTCCTACGATTTTATGCTCGGCATCTGATGCAACCGCTTTGGCGATATCCAGAATATTCATGGATGGAATTTTCTTGACATAGATTTCACCTCCGACCATATCTTCAAATGCATGCCAAACCAGATCTACACCTTGCTCCAAGGTAATCATGAATCGCGTCATACGTTCGTCGGTTATTGGTAAAATACCGCTATCTACAAGAGACATGAAAAATGGAATTACTGAGCCTCTAGAGCCCATAACATTGCCGTATCTCACCACAGAAAACCTCGAGGATGCCGTTCCGGAATATGAATTACCAGCGACAAAAAGTTTGTCAGAAGCAAGTTTAGTAGCGCCATAAAGATTTGCTGGACTGCTTGCCTTATCTGTTGAAAGCGCAACCACACGTTTCACGCCTTGATCAATACAGGCATCGATCAGGTTCATGGCACCGTTAATATTGGTTTTGACGCATTCGAATGGGTTGTATTCGGCTGTTGGTACAATTTTGGTTGCTGCAGCATGCACTACGTAATCAATACCATGTAATGCTCTGCTTAGCCGGTCTTTATCTCGTACATCACCGATAAAAAACCGTACGCGCGGGTCATCACCATAGAGCTTGGCCATTTCCCACTGCTTCATTTCATCACGTGAAAAAATAACTAGCCTGCGTGGATTATATTTAGCAAGTGTAAGCGGTACAAAAGTATGACCAAACGAGCCGGTACCGCCAGTAATCAATATTGAGGAATTCGTTAACATTTTTAATCCATTATTACCAATTGAGGTCTCATTTCGAGAAAGTTTCCTGCATTATCTTTGCAGTAGGAACAGTTTCGTCTACTAGACTACCTAGTGCTAACCGGTAAAGACGGTCGCAATTTTCTACAGTTGAAAGCCTATGCGCAACGATAATGATTGTCTTTGCTCCATGTAGAGCTTCTATGGCTTCCATTATGCCCTCTTCTGTAGTTGTGTCCAAAGCACTGGTAGCTTCATCCAATATGAGAACTTGCGGATCATGATAAAGCGCTCGGGCTATACCGATACGCTGCCTTTGACCTCCTGACAGCCTGACGCCACGTTCACCGACGATTGTATCGAGACCAATCTCCAATGACGTAATAAATTCATCCAGTTGTGCCGCCTTAATTGCCCGCATAACAGCGGACTCATCTATCTGATCATCTGCAAGACCAAAAGCTATATTTCGACGCAAAGTGTCGTCAGTAAGATATATGGATTGTGGTACATATCCGATTTTGGATTGCCATCCTCGTAAATTTTTGGTTATTTCTTGGCCATCTACCACTACCTCACCGATATTTGGCACAAGCAAACCCATAATAATGTCCACTAACGTGCTTTTACCTGATCCACTTGTGCCTATAAACCCTATCGATTCGCCTTTTCTTATATTCAGACTGATATTATTCAAAGCAGGCGAGGTTGTATTTGGATACATAAAAGTCAGATTTCTAACCTGAAGCTCCTGAATAAACGGCATAGTACAAGTTGGTTTTGTATCATGTCCATCGATTTTCAACTTGAGTTCTTCGTACAGCGTATCAATTATTGGGATGCCATAGCGGACAGTTTGGATTGATTGCAACATACGATTGGCAGATGGAAGAAGTCTGAAAGCTGCTGCTGCAAAAAGACCAAGTATAGGCAAAACATTTTCAATTTTTCCACCCTGCCGGATCATTATCACCACAAGCATAGACAAGCCGGATATTGCGAGAAACTCCAAGCCAAGCCTTGGCATTTGCTGCAATCCGACCTGCTGACCAGCTACTCTGGCACTTTTACTGTTATGGGTCGCATATTCTTTCAGGAAATTTATTCCTCGCCCCAGCAATAAAACATCCTTCACCCCACCTAGGCCTTCTTGAAGGTGCTGAATTCGCATGCCATCATGATATTGTCTGGTAGTACCCCAGCGCATTATTTTATTGCGCGTCAATTTCAAAAAACCATATCCAGCAATTGCCAATATTGAGACAACAAGAACAGCACCGACCGGTTCGATGCAGAGTAATAAAACGGCAATCCCAATAATGACCAATGCCTCCGTCATAATCAGAAGAAAAGCACTAATTGATATCGTCAGGAGATTTGTTTCAATGGTTACATTACGAATGAGCTGAGCAGAGTTTCTTAGCAGATGAAATGTGTATTGCTGCCCAAGATAAATATCGAACAACCGTTGTGATAACTGTTCTTGCACACCAAATGCGAAACGTGCTTGACGCCAAGCAAGAAATGCAAGAAAAAGGTTTTTTACACCGTATACAGTCACGAGAAACAGCATGCCCCACATTACAAGCTCAGGTTGCGAAGGATCACCAAGCTTGTCGTAAACCCTTGCAACAAATACATATCTGTTAGCAAGATCATCCTGCATCATAAGACCAACAAGAGGAATGACAAGTCCTATACCTAGTGTTTCCAGCGCCATTCCTATAACCATTAAGAATAACAGGACTAGCGCTCCCTTTCTCTCGGACGGGGTCAATAAAGACCTAAATTTCCGGAAAATTTCCATCAGTTAAATGCCGAGACAAAGTCTTGATAGGCTATAGGTATGCCTTCACTTAATGAGATTTGAGCTTGCCAACCCAATTTCGCAGCAACACTGACATCCATTAACTTACGCATGGTGCCATCAGGTTTTGATACATCAAGAACTATCTCCCCTTGATAGCCGACAATACTTTTCACTTTTTCGGCCAATTCCAGAATTGTCAGATCCTCACCGCACCCAATATTAACCAATGGAGGGCGATTAAAATCTAAAGTTTCAATCAATTTACTCTGCTCAATTCCCAGCAGGAATAAACAAGCTGCCGCCATGTCGTCACTATGCAGCAACTCCCTTCGAGGTGTACCTGTACCCCAAACTGTGACTGTTTGACTTTGATTTAGCTTGGCCTCATGAAATTTTCGAATTAAAGCAGGTAAAACATGTGATGTTTCAAGATCGTAATTATCACCTGGACCATACAGATTAGTAGGCATAACTGCCAAATATTGCGTGCCGTATTGCCGATTATAACTCCAGCACATCTCAATACCGGCAATCTTGGCAAGCGCATATGGTCTATTGGTGAGCTCCAATGGGCCCGTAAGTAAATACTCTTCCTTAATCGGCTGAGGACAATCTCTAGGGTATATGCAACTTGAGCCTAGGAATAACAGTCTTTTTACTCCACTAAGATATGACTGATGTATGACATTAGTTTGAATAGCCAAGTTTTCATGGATAAATTCAGCAGGATAAGTGTTATTCGCATAAATACCACCTACTTTTGCTGCAGCTAATAATACGTATTCTGGCTTTTCTAGATCAAAGAAATCTTGTACGGCATACTGGTTAGTAAGATCTAATTCAGCGTGCGTGCGAGTGATAATATTGCTATAGCCTTTGGCTATGAGTTGACGCATGAGTGCCGAACCAACCAACCCGCGATGCCCTGCCACATAGATTTTTGCTAACTTATCCATAACTTCTACTCATGGTAATCAAACGCATCGAAACCATGCTGCTTGACCAGTTCATCACGTTGCGCACTCTTCAGGTCTTCTCTGACCATCTCAGAGACAAGCTCTTGGAATGTCGTTTTTGGTGTCCAGCCTAGTTTCTCTTTGGCTTTGGTGGGGTCGCCAAGCAGCGTCTCGACTTCAGTAGGCCTGAAATAGCGTGGGTCGACTTGCACAATAACTTTGCCATTGGCATCGATGCCTTTCTCATCGACGCCAGCGCCTTGCCAAGTGACCTTGATATCGAGCTCTTTAGCGGCTGCATTGACGAAGTCGCGGACGCTGTATTGCACACCAGTAGCGATAACGAAGTCTTCAGCTTGGTCTTGTTGCAGCATGAGCCATTGCATTTCGACGTAGTCTTTGGCATGACCCCAGTCTCGGAGTGAGTCCATATTGCCGAGGTATAGGCATTCTTGGAGACCTAGCTTGATACGGGCTAGCGCACGGGTGATCTTGCGGGTGACGAAGGTTTCTCCACGTAGTGGGCTCTCGTGATTGAAGAGGATGCCGTTACAGGCATAGATGCCATAGGCTTCACGGTAGTTGACGGTGATCCAGTAGCCATAGAGCTTAGCGACAGCATAGGGACTACGTGGGTAGAATGGGGTGCTTTCTTTTTGTGGGATCTCTTGCACAAGACCGTAGAGCTCTGAGGTGGAGGCTTGATAGAAGCGGGTCTTTTTTTCGAGTCCTAGGATACGGATGGCTTCCAGGATACGGAGTGTGCCGATACCATCAGCATTGGCTGTGTATTCCGGGGTCTCGAAGCTGACTGCGACATGGCTCATGGCTGCTAGGTTGTAGATCTCGTCTGGCTGTACCTGTTGAATGATGCGGATCAGGTTGGTGGAGTCAGTGAGGTCGCCGTAGTGCAGGATGAAGTTCTTGTTGTCGACATGCGGGTCTTGATAGAGGTGATCAATTCGGTCTGTATTGAATAAAGAAGCACGGCGTTTTATACCGTGCACAATGTAACCTTTACTTAATAACAGTTCCGCCAGATACGCGCCGTCCTGCCCCGTGATGCCACTGATTAATGCCACTTTACTCATAATGTTATGCCTTGTCTTCTGCACCAGATATGGTTGCTTCCTGCCTTAAGGTTTCTATTTCGTCAGATAACGCTTGATATTCTTGAATTTTTTGTTTTAAAAAACGTAAAGTAATTACAGTTTTTTGCTCTATTCCGCTAGGCGTCAGAAGATACATATAGGCAAGTTTATTTTTGCTATTGCGAAAATTCGTGGCCTTCACTAACCCGATATCCACCAACGCTTTAAGGCAGAAGTTGGCCTTACCCAAACTGATATCAAGCGCTTTTGCAAGTTCGCGCTGGCTAATCTCAGGCTTTGCTTCAACCAGCTTTAGTATCTTGTAACGATATTCGTCAGTGAGCATTTAGGCTTCAAAGTGATGAGTGCGTTCAGCACATGAACGAAGTGTATCAAAAACTTTATCGCTTTAACAAGCGTCTATCAATATGTAATGCATATTAATAATGTGCAGCTTAATAAAAACATCTTAAAATCACCCATCATCAGAGGATATTCCATGTCAAAAAACTTACTTATTACAGGCGCCAATCGAGGCCTTGGACTTGAGTTTACTAAGCAATATGCAGAAGCGGGCTGGCGTGTTATTGCATGTTGTCGCAATCCAGAAAGTGCTGAAGCTCTCAACTTAGTGGCGTCTGCATATAGTGAGTCGATCACTGTTTACCAATTAGATGTTGGCAATTTTGAACAAGTCGATACGTTATCAAAAACGCTGACAGAACCGATTGATCTTTTAATCAATAATGCCGGGATATACCCAGATAGCAACAGTCATGACTTATACGAAAACTGGTTGAATGCATTCCGTATCAATAGCCTTGCCCCCTTTAAAGTAGCTCAGGCTTTTGAGGCACATGTAAAAAAAGGCCAGTTTAAAAAGATCATCAATATCACAAGTAAGATGGGCAGCATTGCAGACAATACGAGCGGTGGCAGCTACATCTATCGTTCGAGCAAAACTGCGTTGAATATGATTATCAAAAGCTTATCAATTGAGCTGGCGCCAAAAGGCATCACGACTATCGTATTACATCCTGGTTGGGTACAGACCGATATGGGTGGCCCAAATGGATTGATTAATGTACAGCAAAGTGTCAGCGGCATGCGTAATGTGATTGAAGCAATCACGCTCGCAGATAGTGGAAAATTCTACGCGTATGATGGAAAAGAAATCCCTTGGTAATTGATGAAACAACCAGACATCATCAGGCCTCTGATCTTTAAAGGGAGAGGCGCATCCAGCAATCATGCCAGCCGTTTTGATGCTGCCCATCATGCTGAGATTGATGATGGCTGGGATAACCTTACGAATGCATTAGGCTCTCTTAGGACAGAAGTACTAATTGATAACACCAAATCGATTATTAATTGGAATAAATCGCCCGATATTTCATATGATCGCTCGGTAAACCCCTACCGCGGTTGTGAACATGGATGTATCTATTGTTATGCACGCCCCTCCCATAGCTACTTAGGCTTTTCGGCTGGGCTTGATTTTGAAACGCGAATACTTGCAAAACCGAACGCTGCTGAGTTGTTAAGAAAAGAGCTTAGTAAACCGAGCTATGTATGTGCACCTATAGCGTTAGGCTCTAATACTGATCCATATCAGCCTATAGAACGAGATTACAAGATCACGCGTGAGATATTGCAAGTATTGGCTGAATTCCGACACCCACTCACAATTGTGAGTAAGTCATCCATGATTGAGCGTGATATCGATATTTTAGCGCCGATGGCAAAATATGGATTAGTGCAAACCTTCATCTCTATTTCGACATTACAGAATGATATATCACGCACACTTGAGCCACGCACAGTAGCTCCGCTAAGAAGAATTGAAACAATGAGAAGATTGCATGAGGCTGGAATCCCAGTTGGTGTGATGACAGCCCCTATCATCCCTGTGCTCACAGATACCGAGATGGAATCCATATTGCACGCTGCTGCTGAAGCCGGGGCCTCTTATGCGGGCTATGTACTCTTGCGTTTACCCTTGGAAGTAGCGCCTTTATTTGAAGAATGGCTGCAGTTACACCATCCATTAAAAGCAGCGCATGTCATGAGCATCGTCAGGCAAAGCAGGAATGGTGAAGTGTATCAGTCGGGATTTCATGAACGCATGCGGGGGAGCGGGCTTTTCGCCGACATGATCAGGCAGAGGTTTAGGCTAACGACACGAAAGCTTGGATTGAATGTTTTAAAGTTGCAGTTGAATACGAATCTATTCGCGCCACCTATCACAAAGAAGCACATCAGCCAGCTTGATCTGTTTTAGTGCTTAACCTATTAAAACTAAAGCCCAGTAAAGCGCTTGATATCGCGTAGCTGTCTTTTAGTCGGCCGACCTGCTCCACGCTCACGTTTGGCATGATCAGCTTCGCCCGTTACGGCCAAATTTTGACGCTTGGCCAGGCTTGCAGCCGTCTCTTCATAAAGTAACGCGGCTTCTGGTGCGCCGCGGCGCATGTTAGATAGCGCTGTAACAGTCACTTCCATTTCTAGCTCTTTACGACGAATAAGAATGACCTGCCCCACCTTCACTTCTTTTGCAGGCTTGACACGATTGCTATCTACGTGGATTTTGCCCCCATCTATCGCATCGGTTGCTAAACTACGGGTCTTGAAGAAGCGCGCAGCCCATAACCATTTATCTAAACGGCATTTTTCGTCATTGATCTCAGAAGCGCTCATTTAACAATCACTAGGAAAGATGATGGTTGCTCTTGTAAATCTGGCTGTAACTCTTCAGCGTACGTTGTACACGCCCCATGACCGTATCGCCCGCATAATAGCCAGAGTCATCGATACTGCCGGCTGGCAAATTAGCCAGCAGTGAAATGCCTTCAAGCACATGGTTGATGGTATAGATATGGAACAAACCTTGATCGATCGCAGTAATAACTTCGTTATCCAGCACCAAGTGATTTAGATTGCGCTCTGGCACGATAACGCCTTGTGTACCATCCAGTCCTATCTCTCGACAGACACGGAAATATCCTTCGATCTTCTCATTAATACCGCCGATTGGCATCACTTCACCATGCTGATTCAGCGCTCCGGTAACCGCAATACCCTGTGATAAAGGTAGACCTGAGAGATCAGACAACACAGCAAATAATTCGGCACATGATGCAGAATCGCCCTCAACCCCATAGTATTCTTGCTCAAAAACGATGGACGCTTCCAAAGCCAAAGGAGCAAGTGTTGAGAAGCTCGCAGATAACCAGCTCTTGAGAATGAATATGCCTTTATCGTGATTAGGCCCTGTCATCCTGACTTCACGATCAATATTGATCACCCCTTTATTGCCCGCATGACAACGCGCCGAGATGCGTACAGGGGAGCCGAAGCCAACATCGCCTAAATCGATATGGGTTAAACCATTGATTTGCCCAACGGCCCCACCTTGCGTACGCACCACTACCTCACCATCTAGGATGGCATCCCTCAACTGTTGCTCCGCATATTGATGGCGCGCATAGCGGCTTGCCAGCGTAGTTTCTACATCAACCTTATCTACTAGGGCTGCACCGCGAGCGATGGCAAAGGCAGCACTTTCCAGCAATAGCTTTTGCAATTCTGCGAAATTAGTGCTGAGACGCCTTTTATCTTCGATCTGTCGATGCATCTCACGGAGCAACGCAATAACAGCCTCAACACTACAATGTGGCACATCAAGCTCAACACACTGCTGGCCGATATGTTGGGCATAAGCATGATAGCTAGCCGAATCAGCAAGCAGCATATCGACAAAATCCACCTTGATCGGAAAGTGTCTTGCAAAACCATCAGCTTCTTCCTGTAGCGCGTAATATTCTTCACGCGTGGCGATAAGCACCACTTTCACACTGGTTTTCAATGGGGACGGCGAAAAATGACTGGTAGTGCCCTGAGATGACCCTGCACTGACTTCTTCGATCTGGATATGTCCATTACGCAAGAAACGCTGCAACTTCTCAAGAATCTGGTTACCACTTTGCTGATCAGCATTAAGATCACGTAATTGCAGCAGCAATAATCCGCCATGCGCTTTAAGTAAATGGCCCGCACGCAATCTCATAAAGTCTGCGGCATTATCTCCACTATCGGCAACGCTTTCCATTCCGCCAAACAATGATGAAAATGAAGGGTCATCATCATAAATCACAGGGGCTCCAGTAAGACCGCGATGGTCGACCATCAAGTTCACACGATGCCTGCCGAGAAAGTTTTCCAAAACGCCATCGGAATCATTATTGGCTTGCGCTTGAAACACCTCGATATTGTCGAGAATGTCTTGTTTGACTCTAGTTAAATATTGGTCAAATAAGTGTGAATCTACAACTTTTTCTGATGCAGCCTGCTGAATCTTGGCAAGCTGCTCTGTCACGTAGACCTCTACAGATTTTTTGGCTGTCTCGCTGACAACTTTATCAAGCGCCGCCTCAGGTGATGCGACAGATGTCGGATCAGCCAATAAGGAAGGCAAAGCTTTTGCGATATTTCTGATATAGGCGTCGATTAAACTGCGCAAGGCGAATCCAAAACCGGCACTCACATACAATACAATCGGTTTTTCAGGTGTAGCAAAGTTATGAAGCACTAGAAGATCAGGAGGCGTGGCCTGCTTGGCGGCAAAGTCCCGCATGGCCTGCAATGTCAGTGAAGTACGCCCACTACCTGGCTCACCGAGAACGATTAAGTTAAATCCAGACTGCTGCATCGCCAATCCGAATTGCGCGGCCTTTTCTGCTTGTGCCTGCCCAATCCAGCCTAGATTTTTGTCATTGACCAGTTCAGAGGTATCAGAGAATGTCAGGTCATTTGCCGTTAAAGCGAATGTCAGCGCTTGCGAGGATAGTTTTTGTAGCATATTGCTCAATGATTAAATTAGTACGATTCAATTTTCCCAACGGCTGCGCGCTTGGGTATCCGATACTCTTGCATCGACCCATCGCTCACCATCAGATGTCTGTTCTTTTTTCCAGAATGGCGCTTCGGTTTTCAGGTAATCCATCACGTACTCACAGGCTGAAAATGCTTCGCCTCGGTGTGCTCCAATGATAGTAACCAGCACGATCTGGTCTTGAGGTGCCAAGGTGCCCACACGGTGAATGATCAACCCATCGAATATGTTCCAGCGCTGTTTTGCGTTGGTCAGGATATCCTCGAGCGCTTTTTCTGTCATGCCCGGATAATGCTCTAAAGTCAGCGCACTAACGGATGTGCCATCATTCAGGTCGCGTACTTGGCCTATGAAGGAGACAACAGCGCCGACATCAGCACGGCTTAGTCTTAACTGGCGGATCTCCGCACCCGCATCAAAATCTTCTGTTTGAATGCGCACTATCATCTAGCCACCCGTCACAGGGGGAAAGAATGCGACTTCATCCCCATCAGCAATCACTGCATCACTTTTTACGAGCACCTGATTAATTGCTGCGCGGATGGTTTTCTTGCCACCAAACTCTTCATGCCAGACCCCGCCTCGCGCAGTCAGCACTTGAACTAGAGAAGCTACTGTTAATGCGGTGTCATGCGCGTAATCTTCCTCAGAAATACCCAAGGCCTCTCGCAGGCGAGCAAAGTAAAGCAGCTTGATCATTCGCTGGTGACATCCTCGTCAGTCACTGCGCCGCGTTTTCCACTGATGGCATCGCCCAGCAACTGAATAAGCTTAGACTTATAGGCATCATCTGCCATTAGGCTGGAACTGAAAGTGATGCCGAATTTTGCAGCGTACTGCTGTACAAGCATAATGGGGATTGTTTCTTCGTTCATGGCGCTTTACCTTCACTAAATAGGTCTTCGATCTCATCTGCCGATTCATCAAGAATCGGTAAAGCAAGCTCCGCTGCATCTTCCCCTTTGAGCTCAACCCGTTCGATCTGGGCGAAGCGCTGGGTGATCTTGCGGCTGGATATATGCACCTGTTCAGTCTCTTCATGCGCGAGGCGTATGCGCTCTGCCAGTTTCTTCATGCGCGTATCGAATAGCGAGAAATCCTTGCCCAGTTTGCCAAGCTCGGTTTTGATAATATGCACTTGGCTTCTGGTCTCTACATCTTTCAATACAGCTCTAGCTGTATTGAGTACAGCCATCAATGTTGTCGGTGAGACGATCCATACACGTCGTTGTTGCGCATAGTCAACGAGGTCACGATGATAGGCATGTATCTCGGCAAACACGGCTTCGGCGGGAATGAACATCACGGCACCATCACTGGTTTCACCGGGGATAATGTATTTATTGGCAATATCATCCACATGGCGCCTAACATCGGCCTTGAATAAGGCAGGGCTGCCTCGCTCAGCGCCTTCGGCGAACATGCGTTGATAGTTCTCAAGCGGGAATTTGGAATCAACCGCGACCAAGCCTGTGGGTTCTGGCAATTTAAGCACGCAATCCACGCGCGCGCCTTTGCTAAAAGTATATTGAAATTCAAAAGCATCTTCAGGCAACAGGTTACGTACAAGCCCTTCAAGCTGGACTTCACCAAAAGCACCGCGTGAGCGCTTATCGCCAAGCAGCTCTTGCAGGCTGACCATATTAGTAGTCAAGCCATCGATCTTCTTTTGCGCCTCATCGATGGTGGCTAATCGCGCCATCACATCAGCAAAGGTCTGGTTGGTTTTCTTAAAACCTTCATCCAAACGTTCTGACACCTTGCCACCAATCAGTTCAAGACGGTTATCTACCGCTTTCGTCAGGGTTTCGATGGTCGCCGTCAACTGTGTGGTGGCTTTTAGCATCGTATCTTGAATCAACGACTGCTCTGCCTTGCCTTGTTCAGCCAACGTCGTATGCAACTTCTCAAGTACTGTCTCGCGCGTTTGTGCCAAGCTTTCATTCTGACTGATTTTAAGCGCCTGCATCGCATCACGCGTTTCTTTAAGCTCTTGCGCGACTGACGCTCGCAGGCGTTCACCGCTTTCACTTGAGGCCGCATTGAGGCGATCGCCCAACTTATTGAGCCCATCATTCAAATCAAGCAGCATGGCGCGGTGCTTGTCTTCTAGCTGGAGAATCAGTTGTGAAGCGCTATCTACCTTACTGGTATGCTTCCAAACCAGAAAAACCAGCAACAAACATGCGACAACAGCAAAAATAAGTGTGAGCGTTTCTATCATAGTGTGAAATTATACTCCAACCGAATACAGTCCTACCTTCAAAACCTCGGCTGTTTGTGACAAACTCAACTCTCACCAGAAATATTTTGAAAGCTTACTTGTGATCAAACTCAGACTACTCATCGGAAAATGGCTTGCCAACGTATCCAGAAAGCTGAGAAACAATTTCTATATCTATCTCGCCACGCTACTGACCGTCTTTGTATTGCTGGATGCGGGGATATTCCATGTCGGTGAGAATATGCGCCAAAAAGCCTTCGACCTTATGGTCCGCAGCCGTATTCTTGTGCCTGCACCAGACCCGGATATCATCATCATCGATGTGAATGAGGCCAGCTTATCCGCTATGGCTGGCGAATATGGCAGATGGCCGTGGCCACGTCAGGTATTCGGTGAGTTTTTAGAGAATATAGAACGGCAAAGACCAAAGGCAGTCGTTTTCGACATATTATTCAGCGATGCAGATGTCTATAACCCCGATAGTGATGCCTATTTCAACGACACGATAGCAAATACGGGCAATACCTTCTTCCCCTTTCTGAGGCTGCCCGCTGAACACGATAAGCTAAGTGAAATAAAACCCAGCATGATTCCGGGGATTGGCGAAAGTCTTCCAAACCAATCTGACCCAAACGCCACTATCGCGGTCGTGTTACCGCATTTTGAAGCAGCACTGAATTCCAAACGACTCGGCACCCATAATATCTACCCGGATAAAGACGGTATCGTCCGTGAGTATCGGCTATATAACGATGATTACGGCTGGCGCTTACCCTCTTTGCCATTAACCATTGGCAAAACATTGGGCTACGACATTCCGGATTCCCAAAATGTTTTGCTGAATTGGCGCGGTAAACCATTTACCTACCAATACGTGACATTTAGTGATGTGATGCAAGATATCACGAGCAAAGTCAAACAGCGCCCAGAGGGTGAGTTCACCGATAAGATCGTTATCATCGGCTCAACAGCCCCTAGCCTGTTCGACCTCAAAGCAACCGCAATGGCTAAATCTCATCCCGGTGTTGAGATACTGGCAACGGCTATCGACAATGTCAAACATGGCGATTACCTGCGTGTATGGCGCGGAGCACTACCTTATGTGCTAATCAGCCTCTTACTTATTTGGCTGACCACGGCGGCATTCTATGCAAATGCAGACCGCGACAAATTCAACAAGATATTCAGCTTTAGCCAGATAGGTCTGCTTGTACTTTCCTATATCGGTATCAATGTCACGAATACCTATCTGGACTTTACGGGGCCGATCACTTGGGCGATCGTTTATTTCAGTATCGCTAAAATATATGCTCTGGCAACCGATCGCGCGCTGCAACGATGGCTGGCTTTTGGCGTAAAACCGGGGGAAGGCGGCACACAAGCGCTCATCATGCCGATATTGATTGAGAGCGAAGAGCCTCTAGGCGACGCAATGCTGAAAAAGATCAAATATGAGATAGAGCTGACGAGCAAAACGCCAAGCAGCATCGAGATATTAAAAGGTACGCAAAGCGGTATCTGGGGGCTGTTTGGCGACATCGTCATTGTCAGCTGGACCTATGCGAGCAATGTGACTGAATATGCAGATCAAGTGAATAAAGATGCTTCCACCATCGCAAATGGCCTGACCCGCATCATCGCAACATTAGGGCTGCCAGATACAACAAGAGTAACGCACACATTGCAACATGGATTATTAACAGCCCACCAGCCATTGGCAAGTCAATGGCGCAACCTGTTCGCACAATCCATCATCAAGCTGGAGCCCATCGAACCACCATTTCCGGCAACTGTAGTAGAGGAGCAGTCTAAAACATGACCATCAACTTTAAAAAATCAGCCCTCGTTCTATTAGCACTTTTAATACCGTGCATATCGGTAGGCGCTGAAATGGGCACGGCACTCAAAGCGGATACCTTACGAAAAGAGCCGTATGCCGATGCAAAGACATCAGGTAGTTTTGCGCGAGGCGATAAAGTGGAGGTCATCACCAAACAAGGTGCATGGCTTAAAGTGAAGGCCGCAAAATCGACGGGGTGGGTAAGATTGCTCTCCGTCAAAAGGGGCTCCACCGCAACGGCAAATCAAACAGCAGGCATACTCAGTGTCGCGAGTGGGCGCGCTGGCACAGGTCAGGTCGTTGCCACAACCGGGGTGCGCGGATTGACTGAAGAAGAACTCAAGGATGCAAAATTCGACGAGGCGGAAGTTAAATCCCTAGAAAGCTATACGCAATCAGCAGCGCAGGGACAAAAGTTCGCCAAGGCAGGCAACTTAAAAGCAATAAAGCTCGAATATCTACCAGACACAGGAGGGAGTGCTCAATGAGACTTCACCTAACTCTCATCTGTGTATTCGCCTTCACAATGAATATGAACGCCGCGCAAGCATTTGATCTAAACGATGCATTAAAAACTATCGACAACATCGATAATAAGAAAAATAGTCAACCAGCCGAATCCCCTGCAAAAGAAACGGCGAACAACAACGAGCTATCGATTAATCTGATCAGCCCAACAAAAAAAGAAGAGATCGCACTTGGCAGAGAGATCGCTGGCAATCTACTTGGTGCAGCACCATTGGTAAAAGATGCTGGTCTGCAAAAATATGTCAATCAGATAGGCCGCTGGGTAGCAAGCCAAAGTGAACGTCCCGATCTGCCGTGGCATTTTGGCGTCATCGAATCCGAAGATTTGAATGCATTCGCCGCACCGGGCGGCTATGTACTTATTACAAAAGGTCTATACCGCAAACTGGATAATGAAGCCCAACTCGCTGGCGTGCTGGGACATGAGATAGGCCATGTCGTCAAACAACATCACCTAAAAGTATTACAAAAATCTCAACTACTAAATCTGGGCGCTAATTTACTTGGCTCTAAGGTCGGTAAGGATAGCCAAACCATACAGAAAGTCATCGGTAGCGGTGCTGAGATCATGGCACGTGGTTTAGACAAGGACGCTGAATTCGAAGCAGATCGCGTAGGTCTGGTATTAGCAGCAAGAGCAGGATACGACCCCTACGGCTTACCAGAAGTACTAGAAAAAATAAGCGAAGTCAGCAGTAATGATGGTAGTGTTGCGCTTCTATTTAAGACTCACCCAACCCCAGATGATCGTCTGGAAAAGCTAGCCAATGCAGTAGGAAATCACCTCGACAAAATAACTGATGGTCAAGCACTTCCTAAAAGACTCTATCACTTAAAATAACTTACTAACTATTAGCTCAGTATGCAGATTAAGAAGTTATAGACAACCTAATCATCAAAAAATTAAGTACACCTCATGAAAAGAATTGAATCTCTTGATTACCTCAGGGGAGTAATGGCCTTAACCATTATGCTCTACCACTACACCAGTTGGACCTTAGGCAACCTAGGGGGAGACTCACTATTAGGAAAGTTAGGAATTTATGGAGTAGCTATATTCTATATTCTTAGTGGAGCAAGCCTAACAATAGCTTATCAAGGCAAAATAAGCGCTATCACCGACATTAAGTCTTACGCGGCAAAAAGGTTTTTCAGAATAGCCCCTTTGTTTTGGCTAGTCGTCACAATAACATTACTCTTAATTTACATAAAATGCCGCCTTGATGGAACAGCCTTTAATGTCAGTAGCTACATAATTTTCTTAAATTATTCTCTACTATTTGGCTTTATAGATCCGACCGCTTACTTCTCTACTGGGGCATGGTCAATTGGTAACGAAATCGTATTCTATGCAATTTTTCCATTTATATTGATTGCAACTAAATATAACCACAAACTAATTTGGCCAATCTTCATTTTATCAATCGCTATAGGGCTGTTCTTTGCGCTACATTTTCTTGATAAAACAACATCACTTGCTAATCAATGGCACATATATGTCAATCCATTCAATCAGTTATTTCTTTTTATTGGTGGCATATCAATTGTGATTTTTTCTCAAAAATACCGTCATCTTATCTTTGAGAGGCTTCCTTTAGCATGCATGTTAGTCGGCATAATCTTTTTCTATACTTTTCCAGGAGATGCCGACAATATCTCTTTAGTTTCCGGACTTGGTCGCATTATACTTTCGGTAGCATGTATCTTATTTGTGTTTGGCATGATTAACCATCATATAAAGACACCAAAACCGTTAGCAAGAATATTGACATTCTTAGGTGAGCATTGCTATTCAATTTATCTACTACACCCCATCGTTGCCATTCCAGTAGTGAGTGTCATTGCTCATTTTGGAGGATCTAAGCTCATTGCTTACATCATAAGCGCTTGCTTAACATTTATCTTAAGTGCCTTTACTTTTAAATATATTGAAACCCCCATGATTTCTTATGGCAGCAGAATATCCAAGAAAATTTCCATAAGAACCACTTGAAAGACTAAATAAAAAAGCCCGCATTCAGCGGGCTTTTTTATTTATTCAAACTAAATGAATTTAGTCTTTTGAAGCACGTTTGCGCTCATGCTCAAGCAAGAAGCGCTTACGGATACGAATAGACTTTGGTGTCAATTCCACCAACTCGTCATCATCGATAAATTCAACAGCTGATTCAAGCGTCAACTGAACTGCAGGCACTAAGCGCACAGCTTCATCAGTACCAGATGCACGTACGTTAGTCAGTTGCTTACCTTTGATCGGGTTAACGATCAAATCGTTATCACGACTATGGATACCGATGACCATACCTTCATAGAGACGATCACCTGGTACGGCGTACATACGGCCACGATCTTGCAGCTTCCATAAGGCATAAGCAACGGCTTCACCTTGTTCAGATGAGATCAGTACGCCATTACGACGACCCGGCATATCGGCTTTCACTGGTGCGTATTCATCAAAGATGTGCGCCATCAAGCCTGTACCGCGTGTCAATGTCAGGAACTCACTTTGGAAACCGATCAAGCCACGTGCTGGAATCTTATATTCCAAACGCGTACGGCCATTACCGTCTGACTCCATGTTCTGTAACTCACCACGGCGGCGGCCCAATTCTTCCATCACAGCGCCTTGTGTATCATCTTCAAGATCCACTGTCAGAATCTCGTATGGCTCACACTTCTCGCCATCGATTTCACGATAAACCACACGTGGCTTACCCACTGCGATCTCAAATCCTTCACGACGCATATTTTCCAGCAGAATCGTTAAGTGCAACTCACCACGCCCTGAAACACGGAACACGTCAGCATCTTGTGTATCTTCAACACGCAATGCTACGTTAACCAATAATTCTTTAGTCAAACGGTCACGAATCTGGCGGCTGGTGATGAATTTACCTTCTGTACCAGCTAATGGTGACGAATTGACCATAAAGTCCATCGTCAATGTCGGCTCATCCACACCTAGGATCGGCATGCCAACTGGATTGTCACGATCTGTGATGGTGACACCGATACCAATCTCTTCAATACCGGAGATGATCACGATATCGCCAGCTTCAGCTTCTTCAACTGGCACGCGTTCCAGACCACGGAAACCTAATACCTGATTGATACGGCCTTGGCCTGTTTGTTTGTCACCGGTCATTACAGCAACGGTTTGACCTGGCTTGATACGGCCATTCCATACACGACCAACGCCAAGACGACCAGTGTAGCTTGAGTAGTCAAGTGCAGAGACTTGTAGTTGTAAAGGTGCATCGCTATCGCCGGCTGGTGGCTGCACATGTTTCAATATAGTCTCAAACAATGGGCGCATGGTGTCAGATTCTGTTTTCAAATCCAAAGTCGCGTAACCATTCAATGCTGAAGCATAAACAACCGGGAAATCGAGTTGTTCGTCTGTAGCACCAAGATTAGCGAACAAGTCGAATGTGTGATTGATCACCCAATCGGTACGCGCACCCGGACGGTCTACCTTATTGATCACGACGATAGGCTTAAGACCTAGCGCCAAAGCTTTTTTGGTCACGAAACGTGTTTGCGGCATTGGGCCTTCAACCGCATCAACCAGCAATACAACGCCATCTACCATACCTAATACGCGCTCTACTTCTCCACCGAAGTCGGCATGGCCTGGCGTATCCACGATATTAATATGTGTGCCTTCAAAGTTCACCGCGGTATTCTTCGCAAGAATAGTAATGCCGCGTTCTTTTTCAAGATCGTTGGAGTCCATCACGCGCTCGGTGACGGCTTGGTGGGATGCAAAAGTGCCCGCTTGTTGCAAGAGTTTATCCACCATGGTGGTTTTGCCGTGGTCAACGTGAGCGATGATGGCAATGTTTCGAAGGTTGCGCGACATGTGTATTTAAGCCGATTCGTTAAAAGGGCGCGATTTTAACACAAAACCTTTGACAAAATGAGGACAATCTATATACTGCGCGCTTCGGTTACTTTATTAAGCCCTGTTTTTGCAGGTGCTGAACTAGCCGAGATTCATCGCCCTAGCCCTCTCGAAGCCCATTGCATTTTTGTGGCTCTCTAGTTTTTTACCGGTTAGTGGCTATGCCCGTGCGCCGGTAAAATGCCTACGAAATATTTCGATTAAGAATTTTCATGGTTTGCGCCTTATGTTGTTTCAACTTGATGTTGAACACATGATTGCGTCCGCTTGCGCCCTTTTAGTAGTTTTTCCTTGAAAGGGAAATTGTGTCTTTAGAAACTCCTAGCGTTACCCCTACATCTGATTTTGATAATCTGAATCTGAACCCTGCTATCCTCCGCGCTTTAGCCGAGGCAGGTTATAACAGCCCTACACCTATTCAAGCACAAGCGATCCCTGTTGTGCTTGAAGGCCACGATTTGATGGCTTCTGCACAAACAGGCACTGGTAAGACAGCAGCCTTTACACTTCCAGCCTTGAATCTGCTGGCAACACCTCACGCATCCAAGAGCCGTGGCCCACGTATCATGGTATTGGTACCGACACGTGAACTGGCTGCACAAGTAAACGAAGCTGCACGTAAATATGGTAAGTTCTTGCGCGCACGCACTGTCAGTATCGTTGGTGGTATGCCTTACCCATTGCAAAACAAGTTACTGTCACAACCATTAGATATCTTGGTTGCGACACCTGGCCGTTTGCTTGATCACATGGAACGTGGTCGTATCGATATGTCCCGTTTGCAAATGCTGATTCTGGATGAAGCTGATCGTATGCTGGATATGGGCTTCATGCCAGATATCGAACGCATCTCTGCTGCATTGCCAAAAGAGCGCCAAACATTGATGTTCTCAGCGACTTTTGAAGGTGCTATCGCAAATATCGCGAAAAGCCTGCTGAAATCACCTAAAGTCATTCAGATCGCTGCACAAAAAGAAAAACATGCGAACATCGAACAACGTTTGCATTTCGTTGATGACATGAATCACAAGAACAAACTGCTTGAGCATCTTTTGATTGCGCCTGAAGTAAACCAAGTGATCGTATTCACATCAACAAAACGTCATGCTGATTTATTAGCTGAAGACTTATATGCAGCTGGTCACAAGACTGCTGCATTACACGGTGACATGACACAAGGTGCGCGTAACCGCACATTGACTAAACTGCGTCATGGCGATGTGAAGGTACTGGTTGCAACTGACGTTGCTGCGCGTGGTATCGACGTACATGGCATCACACATGTGATCAATTATGACCTACCTAAATTCGCAGAAGACTATGTGCACCGTATCGGCCGTACAGGTCGTGCTGGTAACACTGGCACTGCTGTTTCTTTCGCTTCACACGCTGATCGTCATCAAGTACGTAAGATCGAGCAATTCACAGGTCAACGTCTTGAGCCTTCAGTAATCGAAGGGTTTGAGCCTAAACGCCCTGCCCCACGTGCTGATGCGCCAGCTGGTCGTCGTCCATCGTCATCCAATAACAATCGTAATGCGCGCCCTGGTCAACGTCCTGGCAGCAATGCTGGTGGTTATAAGTCTGGTGCGCCAAGCACTGGTGGCTATCGCGGTGACAGCAATCGCGAAGGTAATCGTGCAGATGGCAACCGTGGCAATAGCAACGGTAACCGTCATAATGAAAACCGTGGCAACACAGTAGCAAACGGCAACCCACGTAATGCTGACCGTGCTGCAAGACGTCCACGCACCTTTGCATAATTAATAACGTGACGACAGATAACATCAGTTTTTCTGACTTGGGGTTAGCGCCCGAGATACTTAAGGCGCTAACTGAGTTCGGTTATACCAAACCCACACCGATTCAAGCGCAAGCCATTCCGGTTGCACTTGCTGGTGGCGATTTGATGGCAGGTGCGCAAACAGGCACTGGTAAGACTGCGGCTTTTGCTTTGCCATTGCTGCAAAAGATATTACCGCTTGCCAGTTCAAGCGCATCACCTGCGCGCCACCCGGTGCGAGCGTTGATTTTGACGCCAACACGGGAACTGGCGATACAGGTAGAGGAAAGCGTAAAAGTATATGCAAAACATACCGCTTTGCGCTCTCTTGTAGTCTTTGGTGGTGTCGATATCAGAACGCAAAAACCTGAGCTGATGAAAGGCGTGGAGGTGCTGGTGGCAACACCAGGCCGCCTGCTTGACCATATCGAGCAACGTACTGTGCAGTTAGGCCAAGTGCAGATGCTTGTGCTTGATGAAGCGGATCGTATGCTGGATATGGGCTTCATGCCAGACCTAAAGCGTATCTTGGCTTTGCTGCCGAAACAACGCCAGAACCTGATGTTCTCTGCAACGTTTTCAACTGAGATCAAGAAGCTTTCCGAAGAGTTCTTGACCAACCCAACATTAATTGAAGTTGCCCGCAGTAACGCGACTTCAGACAACGTAACGCAAAAAGTCTACCTAGTAGATGCAGAAAGCAAACATGCATTGCTTTCTCAAATACTGCGGGATAGCAAAGACGAACAGGCGATTGTATTCACCAAAACCAAATTAACGGCAAGCCGCTTGGCACGTTTATTGGTCCGTGATGGCGTCTCTGCAGATGCGATCCATGGTGATAAATCACAACAGGAACGTATGCAGGCACTTGATGCCTTCAAACAGGGCAAGCTCAAAGCCTTGGTCGCTACAGATGTAGCAGCCAGAGGTCTGGATATTGACCAGTTACCCATGGTTATCAACTACGAATTGCCAAGCACACCTGAAGATTACGTGCATCGCATTGGCCGAACAGGTCGCGCAGGCGCATCAGGTATTGCGATATCGCTCGTATCGCCCGCTGAAGAAAAGTACCTGAAAGAGATCGAAAAGCTGATCAAGCGTGAGATCGTCCAGGAAAAATCAACTCTGGAGCAGGCATCCAAACCACGCCGCACGGAAAGTGTGCCTAAAGAGAAGGATGCTTCGGCCCGTCCGATTCCACAACGAAAGAAACCTGCAACAGATACGTGGTTCGATAAACCCTATGAACCTGCTGCTGCATTCGTGGAACGTAGGCAAATACCACGCTCTGGCATCAATAAACCAAAGCGTGAGATCGCAGCACTATTAGGTGGGTTGCAACGTAAAGATTAATAGCGCTAACCTGGCCGATTACGCATAAAATCTGCGACGCCCCACAAGGCTTCGGCCAGTTTCACTGTAACAGGCTCTTCGATCTGTAATAGGTGCATCGCACGCACCATGCAATACATCCATTGATCCCGCTCTGATTCACCAATCTCAAATGGCATATGCCTCGCGCGCAAACGGGGATGCCCATAACGCTCGATATAGAGCTGCGGCCCACCCGTCCAACCTGTCAGATACATAAAGAGCTTTTCACGTGATGCAGTCAGGTCTGCGGGATGTAACGCCCTGACGCCCTCAGCTTTAACGTCAGTATCCATCACATCGTAAAAATGCTCTACTAGGGCACGTATCTGCTCAACCCCACCCAATAGCTCAAAAAAGGTCTTAGTGCTGCTGCCGGGCTCGCCAATCTTGTTAAGCATGCTTAAACGGTGATCGGCTTGACTAAACTCGCCGCCTTTTTTGCCCGTTGACGCGCTTCATCGGTATCATCTGCGATTGCCAGTGCAACCCCCATACGGCGGTGTACAAATGACTCAGGTTTGCCAAACAAGCGGATATCTGCCTCTGGCACAGACAAAGCGGCCTCTAGCCCTTCGTAAATCAGATTAGCGCTATCAACACCGCCATAGATCACAGCGCTGGCACCAGGCGACTTCAAGCTGACATCCACAGGCAAACCAAGAATCGCACGCGCATGTAACTCGAACTCATTAAAGCGCTGGCTTGCCATGGTGACCATGCCGGTATCGTGCGGACGTGGGCTAACCTCGGAGAACCAGACCTTATCCCCTTTAACGAACAGCTCTACACCAAATAATCCCAAACCACCCAGATTATCCGTCACAGCTTTGGCAATGCGTTGTGCTTCTTTTAGCGCCGCAGGGTTCATCGCTTGTGGTTGCCAGCTCTCGACATAATCGCCTTTTTCTTGCACATGACCGATGGGTTCGCAAAAATGGGTTTCCACCTCACCGCTAACATTCTTGGCCCGCACAGTCAGCAGCGTGATCTCATAATCAAAATCTATCTGGCCTTCTACAATGACAACACCTTGATTAACGCGCCCGCCAGTGGCTGCATAATCCCAGGCTTCTGCAACCTGTTTGGCCGAAGTAATACGCGACTGCCCCTTACCTGATGAAGACATCGTAGGCTTGATAAAACAGGGATAGCCAATACCGGCATCTATTGCTTGCTGCAAAGATTCACGACTATTGGCAAATGCATAAGCGGAGGTTGGCAAAGCTAGGGTTTCTGCAGCAAGGCGACGAATACCCTCGCGATTCATGGTCAACTGTACGGCTTTCACGGTAGGCACGACCTTTGCCAAACCCTGCTCTTCAATTTCTTCAAGTGCAGCGGTATTGAGCGCCTCGATTTCGGGCACAATCAGATGCGGCTGCTCTTTTTCAACAAGGGCTCGCAATGCCTGACCATCCGTCATATCAATCACATATGCGCGGTGTGCAACCTGATGCCCAGGGGCGTTGGCGTAACGATCGACCGCGATCACCTCAACGCCAAGGCGCTGGAGCGCGATAATGACCTCCTTACCCAGTTCACCGCTACCTAATAGCATCACGCGGGTAGCGCTAGGACTTAAAGGGGTACCAATACTCATACTCACTCCGCATAAAATCTGAATAATCCTGTTAATGATTTTATCATGCGGAGCCGTGATGACATCAGCCATGTTCATGACTAATGCGTAGATAAGAGATTTATTGCTAAGAATTTATTACTAGGAGAGGGTAAAGCTAATTAAGCTTTTATACCGTGCTTTTCCATGCGGTATCGCATCGCCATACGCGTGATACCTAGCTGTCTCGCAGCTTCAGAGACGTTATTGGATGACTGCTTGAGCGCATTTTCAATCAGCATTTTTTCAGCAACATCCAAAGTCACCCGTGCGTCAGAGGCAGTAGCAGAAAACTCCATTCCGGCCATCATAGCCGGATTATTGCTTAACAAAGGTAAGGCAAGATCGCGCGCTGTGATCTCATCTCCGGCACTCAGCAGGACAGCCCTGCTAATCTGGTGACGAAGCTCACGTACGTTACCAGGCCAGTCATAGCGCCTGATCATGTCAATAGCATCTGCAGAAAACTTGCGCTTAGGGAGTCCATAGCGACGTTCAGTCTGCATGGCGAAATGTCGGCTTAGCATGACGGCATCATCGTTGCGTTCACGCAATGGTGGCATCATAATGGTCAGTACATTTAATCGATAATACAAATCCGAGCGGAAACGCCCTTCTAGTACCATCTCATGCAAATCACGATTAGTCGCCGCAACAAATCTGGCATGCACAGGACGTTCTTTGGTAGAACCTACACGTCTGACCATACGACGCTCCAGCACATTCAATAACTTTGCCTGCAACACCAAAGGCAATTCACCTATCTCATCAAGAAACAAGGTGCCATCTTCTGCGGCTTCAATCAAGCCGGAGCGTGTACCTTGCGCACTGGTAAAAGCGCCTTTTTCGTGACCAAAAAGTTCACTTTCAATTAACTCTGCTGGTAATGAAGCGCAATCTACATGCACAAATGGGCGATCACTGTTTGCGCATGACTGATGCAGCAAGCGTGCAGCGACATCTTTACCTGTCCCTGTTTCACCATTGATCAGCACCGTAGGCGGGACCGATTCACCAATCGCCACTAACTGTGCGATTCGGCCAACCTGCATACGAACACTAAGCATAGCCGGGCTTTCACCGACCATTTCAACACCCTCTGTTTCATGCGCATTACGCTGTCTGGAATAATCAAGCTGATGCTTAAGTTTAGAAGATACTTCTGCTTTTTTGATCGCCAGCAATAACTCTTCAAGATCCACTGGTTTTTTCAGGTAATCAGTCGCGCCCTGCTTCATTGCATTGACGGCATCGCTTACTTCACCAAAAGCAGTCATCACAATAACCGCGATGCCTTTTGCAATAAATTCAGCTAATAGATCAAGTCCATTTCCATCCGGCAATCGCATATCAAGCAATGCGATATCAGGCATGAATTGGCGTGCCAAGGCACGCCCATCCAAAATACTTTCTGCATGTTCACAATCGTAACCGGCTTTTTGCAAACGCTTGGATACTGCCCGTGCAAAGAGAATTTCGTCTTCAACTAGCAAGATGCGTACTTGTTGACTCATGGAATCAAAAGTCTGCTCTTTATCTTGTATAGATAGATTTTCCTGCATAGTTGAAGACATCAAGCTTTCTTTTACTGCTTAGTTCGCATCAGCAAGATTGCTGCCTTTTGCACCACCGAACTCCCAGCGGAGACCTACCCAGCCAGCGCGTGGTGCACCGGGCGCACGCAAGCTGGCACGATGGTCTTCACCACCGTCATATGTCCCATTTGCAAGGAAGAAGCTTTCACCGATCATGCCGCCGCTGTTGTACTCTTTATCGAACACGTTGACAGCTTTAGCAAATACGCTCCAGCCTTTACCTATGTTGTAGCGTGTATCAAGGTTAACGATGGTATAACCGCCAAGTTTGGCGCCTTCACCCTGGTCCTTATTGTTCTCGTTTCCACGAGCGTATTGATCTGAGAAGAGCAGTAGGTTGGTACCTATCGTCCACTTTGGTGTTACGTCAACTTGGCCACGGAACTTGATCTGATGCTGCGGAATACCTGCCATATGATCGCCCTTGGTGACCTGGATCTGATCGCCGTCAGAAGAGGTATTGACCTCATTACCCAAAGCAAAATCGCTTTCATACGTTGCCTTGATATAGCTATAGCCAGCACCCCAACTAAATATGCCTGAACGCCCGGTTAGATTTGTGTCTAGACCGATCCGCTTGGTTTTACCAACGTTATCAAAATAGCCACCTGATGCATTCGCGTAGATAAATTGTATATCGTTGAAGTTCTGAGCACGATAAACACTGGCACTCCACTTCACATCTTTAGACAAGTTGCCTCGCATACCTGCTTCGTAAGTCTTGGCTACCACCTGCTTCAAAGGCGGGTCACCTGCCATGGCATTTGGTAATTTGCATGGCACCGCAGGATTAGCACAACCAAGCTCAATAGAAGTCGGTGCACGGCTACCTTCGTTATAGGAACCATAAACTGTTAAATCCTTGGTTGGTGTGAAGTTCAGCCCAATCGCAGGGTTGATGCGGTTAAAGCTATGAACACCCGATAAAGATTCCGGGTCACCAGTTGCTATAAGGTGGTCGCTATTATCGATCTTGGTATGGTTGTAACGACTAGACAAAGTCACATGCCAAAACTCATTGAGTGATAAGGTATCGGTTGCGAAAAGGCTCCATGTAGTGCTTTTGCCTGTTAGTTTTACAGCACCTTCATCATCAACTAAACCAACACCATCAACCCCTCTCGTTGCATTCAGATTGCCAAATTCGGTTAACTGATTGAATCTTGTTTTGCTGTAGTCATAACCAAAACCAGCGGTGAACTGATTCTTTTTCTGGAATAGATTTTGGTTGAACGTCATTTGCGATGTAAACCCATAACCAGTCTTCTTGGCACTGGAACGATTAAGCGCGCCTCCGCACTCATCCTCAGGGGCAGCGCTACCAGTACAGTCAGCAGTAAAAACAGCATCGTCGACATCATCATTACCATCACCATTCAAGGTTTTGGTTTTGGAGTTACGCACATAGACATTACCACTGAACATCACGTCATCATTGAACCAATGCGCACCTGAAAGATTCAGCATGGACATCGTATTCTTGGTCTGATCCGGGCGAGTCAGGATAGTGCTACGACCTAACGTGCGCATCATTTCAGAGGGAATAAAGCCGTTACCGATCATGTCGTTATCAGCACCGGTATAGCTTAAATCGATCTTGCTAGTTTCGTTCTGCCAACCCACCTTACCAAATAACTGGCGTACATCGGTAGGTGAATGGTCACGCCAGCCATCTTCCGTGAATGAGCTTGCAGAGAAGAAGTAGTCTACTGAGCCATCTTTAGAAACACCGCCGTACTCAGCAGAGCCAGCTTTACGACCCCATGAACCTGTATAAGCCTCAACAGCGCCGCCTTGATTGGTACGGCCACTCTTGGTTTGTAAAGAAAGTGCGCCCCCCAATGTGTTAAGCCCGAATAATGGATTCGAACCTGGAATTAAAGACATGCTCTGGATCGCATTCATTGGGATTAGATCCCAACTCACAACATCACCGAATGGCTCATTCACACGAACGCCATCAACGAATACTGATAGACCTTGTGGTGTACCTAACAATGGGGAGGCTGAATAACCGCGAAAAGTAATATCGGGTTGAAATGGATTGTTCTGGGTATCATTGACGCTCACCCCAGCCAGATTTTGCGTCATATAGTCAGCAATAGTCAGGCTGCCCTGATTGCGCATATCTTCGCCTTTAACGACTTGGATATTAGCGGGGATAAGCTCTAGTGGTAAACCCAAGGATTGCAATGGTGTAGTACTGATCACTTCGACTTTTTTAATTTTAATGGTGTCGGTATCAGCCTTCTTAGCATCGCCCGCCCGCTCTTCAGCAAAAGCTGCATGAGGTAGAACCGCTGCGCCCACAATAATGGCAGCAATCGCTTTTAACCTAAACTGCGAAAAATGTTGCATATGAAACTCCCAGACGTATAAAAATATATTTACAACATCTGGATACATCTCAAGTTTCATGCCACAAATGTATCTGCGGAAAAACATGTTTATATTCAAAAACTAAAAAGCCAGTGAGATGTGAAGTATCTCACATAAAATCAAAAATGGCTGTATTTAGCCATTTATATGGTTATAAAGAACCAATTATTTGGTTATATACAGCCATAATGAATTAAACACTATGTAGTAATGTACGAGGCGACACGTTAAGAAAACTGCGGATTCCTAGCCATGCTGCAATAGGCACCAAGATTGAAGCAACAAGAATAACCAGCAAACTGATCTTGAGATTGAATTGGTAATCGATAGAGAGTAATTGCGTACTGATATAAAAGGCCAGGGCGCTAGCCGTAATGGTTGCAACAATAGCAGCCAAAAGACCGATACAAAAGAATTCTATAAGTACTGCGAATGTCACCTGCCTACGTGATGCGCCTAATACACGCAATAAAGTAGCTTCGCGCACCCGATCACGCCTCGTAGCAATCAAGGCGGCATAGAGCACAGCCAAACCGGCAAGTAGGCTGAATCCAAATACATACTCTATAGCATGAGTCATCTTACCCATGATTTCCCGTATTTGCTCCAGAAGCTCAGCGATATCAATAATAGTGACATTGGGGAAACGTTTCACCAGCTGATTCAGTGAGTTCTCATGCCCCAGAGGCAGATGAAAACTGGTGATGTAACTTGCTGAAAAGCCATCCAGTACCGCGGGTGGTGTGAGCGCAAAGAAATTGGCACGCATGCTATCCCATTCGACTTTACGTAAACTGGTAATTGTCAGATCAATCTGCGTACCGCCAATATCGTAGGTCAGCTTATCGCCTAACTTCAACTTGAGCGAATCTGCTAGGCCTTTTTCAATAGAGAGTTGGGGAGTACCTGCATCAGAGACTTGCCACCAATCACCCTCAACCAATTGGTTATCTTGCTGCATCTCGGCGGCCCATGACAAGTTGAACTCTCGCTCGGCCAAACGCTGCGCTCTATCATCATCCAACTTTTCAACTTTCAATGGCGAGCCATTCACGGCAATCAAACGACCACGCACCATGGGGAATATGCTGGCATCGCTAATGCCAATATCCCGCAAGAATACTTTTACGTCAGCCACTTGCTCTGGTTGAATATTGATCATGAAACGATTGGGCGCATCTACAGGCAATGAGGCCTGCCAATTCTGCAACAGGTCACTACGTACTAACGCCAACAAGATAAGCGCAGTTAACCCAAGACTGAAGCCCAGCACTTGTGCGATTGCCATGCCGGGGCGCCGTTTAAGGCCAGCAAGGCCAAGTTTCCATGCGCCCATGTTCGATTCTGGCAACAGTTGCAGCAGTTTTGCACCACCCCATGCTAGCAAGATCGCGACCAGAACCAAGCCAATAAATCCTAATAGTGCTGCACCACCTAATTTCCAATTACCTGCGTGCCAAAAGATGAGCCCAGCCATGACAAGAAAAGCTGGTAAAAAACTAAGAAAATCCACGGTGCGCATATCCCCAAGATCGCGCCGTAAGATTCGTAATGCGGGGACATTTTGTAAGCGCTGTAGATGGGGCCACACAACTGCAAGCATGGTAGCGAAACCTGCAACGAATCCGGCCAATACAGGTGTAATACCAGCGGGCGGTAAAGTCTCAAGAAAGAGGTGCCCAGCAAGCCTAGCCAATCCAGCCTGTGCAGCAAACCCCAGCAAACAACCAAGTGAGGTACCGATCAGCGCAAGCAATAGTGTCTGCCATAGCAATATGCGGGTGATTAATTGCTTGGATGCGCCAAAACATCGCATCAGTGCATAGGTATCAAGACTGGTCTGGATGTACGGTAAGCTAGCAAGAAACATGGCGACCATCGCGAGTATCACGCCCACCATCGCTGACAGGCCAAGAAACTGCTGCGCCTTTTCTCTAGAGCTCTTTATCTCAGGTCTTGCAGAGGCCACATCTTCTATACGCTCACCACGCCCCAATTGAGGCTTTGCCCAAGTGGAATATTCACCGACTTGATCTGGCTGTGCGGCGATAAGAAGTTGATATCTGGCACGACTGCCATACTGTAGTAAACCTGTGGAACTTACATCCGCAATATTCATCATCAAACGCGGGGCGATGCTAAACATCTCGCCACCACGGGATGGCTCACGCTGCAAGATCGCACCGATTTGCATGCTACGCTCACCGACCTCGACGACATCCCCTACTGCCACATTCAACAAACTGGCAAGCCGAGGGCTAATCCAGACAATACCTAGGGGTGGGATATCTTTCTCAAGATGCCCACCACCCACTACCTGCTGACTGGTTGTCAGCTCGCCTCTTAGGGGGAATTTTTCGCCCACCGCCTTGATTTCAGCCAACTGGTTAGCATCGCCATGCACCACCATGCTGGGAAACTCTAAGGTATTTGTAGTGACAAGTTGAAGGCGTTGCGCCTCTTTGAGGTATAGATCAGGCAATGCATGATCTGCCGAGATCACTACATCGGCACCCAGCAACACACCACCCTGATTAACGATACTAGACTGTATGCGATCAGTAAAAAAAGCGACTGATGTGGTTGCGGTAACTGCCAACGTCAATGCAACCAGTAGCACCCTGACTTCACCTGCGGCCCAATGGCTGCGAAGTTGCCTTAATGCAAGTATCAAGGCCATCATGTGTTATCTACCGCCGTAGGGGATTGCTGATCTACCAGTTGACCCTTCACCAGCACTAATGACCGCTCACAACGACTAGCCAAACTCATGTCATGCGTGACAAGCACCAAGGTAGTATTGGTGTCAGCATTCAAACTGAATAACAAATCGATAATACGTTGACCTGTCACCGCATCAAGATTGCCAGTCGGCTCATCTGCAAACAGTACGGCGGGCTGCGGCGCAAAAGCACGGGCGATAGCTACGCGCTGTTGCTCACCGCCAGATAATTGTTTTGGATAATGCGTGGTGCGTTCTGAAAGGCCCACTTTAGATAAAGCCTCAAGTGCACGTGACTTGGCATTCGCCTGAGAGGCAAGTTGCAATGGCAACATCACGTTTTCCAAGGCTGTCAGTGAGGGTAGCAATTGAAAAGACTGAAAAACAAACCCCATATAACGTGCACGTGCAGCAGCGCGCCCATCTTCATCCAGATCGCTAATGTTTTCACCGTTAATCAGGATTTTTCCGCTGCTTGGGCTGTCCAATCCCGCAAGCAGGCTCAATAATGTCGATTTTCCTGAACCAGAACTCCCTACAATCGCGACTTTCTCACCATGCTTAATGGCAAGTTCAAGATTTGATAATATTGATATTTCTGTACCATTACTATTTACGTGTTTACTTAAGCCAACCGCTTTAACCGCCAAAGGTGTGTGCATCAATGCTCTTTCGATTAATTTTTGTGTTCTTTATTTCAAACTTTTTAAACTTCGGTTTTATTCATAGCAGCTATGCCGCAGATGCCAATATTCTTGTTTTTGGTGACAGTTTGTCAGCCGCTTACGGCATTCCTCGCGAGCAAGGCTGGGTTAGCCTATTACAAGAACGCCTGAAAACTCAGGGATATCCCTATCATGTTGTTAATGCCAGTATCAGCGGCGAGACAACAAGTGGTGGCCTCAGCCGTATCAATGCTGCGCTTAAAGAACATCAGCCTGCAATCGTATTAATCGAGTTAGGCGCAAACGATGGTCTGCGCGGACTATCAATCGATGCGCTGCAAAATAATCTATCGAAAATCATCGAAACCAGCAAAAAAGCCAAGGCGCAGGTGATTCTGGTCGGCATGCGCATCCCACCCAATTACGGCATCCGATATGCAAAAGAGTTCAGCGCGGCCTACACAAATCTCGCCAAACAGTATCAATTACCCCTAATACCATTTTTACTCGATGGCATTGCGGGAAAACCAGAACTCACTATTGAAGATGGACTACACCCAAACGTGACTGCACAGCCGCAACTGCTGGATAATGTGTGGAAAACCCTCATGCCTGTGCTGGGGAAAGCCACACCAGCAAAATAATCAATCGTGCCATGTGATCACAAGACCAATCTCATTTCCATGCGCCTGACAATCAGCAGATACGCCAATATTGGGCACAGCAACTAAGGTATCGTCAGCATAGACCAGCGGCAACCGTTCGCGCTGCCAGGGCGGTATATGGGCTTCTTGCAATAAATGCTTCAAGGTACGTGTGGGACGAACGGCATCAGGCTTAAACCGCTCACCACCTACACGATGTGAAATGCGCAGCTTATGCATGCCAAGTTTTCTAGTCGCAAGGCCTGCACCAAGTACCTCTTCGAATAACAAACGGCTTCCATCAGGCAAATGCAGCTCTCGCTCACCTTGCCATGTCATCGCCAATGGCTGGATATCGTCACCACGCTCAAGATACGCAAGGCCTTGATAACGCTTTAGCCAAATACCATTCTCGCTATCAACGATCAGTTTTAACACCGCATCAGGCTTTGCATCCAAAAGTTGATGCAACATCTCTTGCAAACGATTGGCGCTTGGCAAAGGCAATCCCTGAGAAGTAAACCACCAACGTAATGCATTTCGTGCACGTGCATTCGATAGCGTTTTCAAACCGGATAGCTGCAATTGTTTACCATTGCCCACAAGATATTGCGCAGCATCCAATGCAGCAAGCGCATCAAGCAAACCGGCAGTTTCGGCAAGATGCACAGCAGAGCGTGCCAATGCTTCTTTTACCGCGGGGAAGCGTTCCTCAAGTACAGGCAAAATGGTGTGTCGGCAATAATTGCGATCATAGTGCTCATCCAGATTGCTTTCGTCCTCAATCCATTTAAGCTTTCTCTCTTTGGCATAAGCCTCAAGCTCCGCACGAGAAATACCTAACAATGGTCGCAACAAACGCCTCTTGATATCCACAGGTGCCATTGCTGCCAAACCTTTTACGCCAGCACCCCTGAATAGCTGTAAAAGCAAGGTCTCGGCTTGATCATCCTGATGATGTGCAAGTGCGATATAGTCAGCACCATCACCAATAAGCGCAGTGTAGCGTGCATGACGGGCAGCAGCCTCGATGCCGATTCCACTATCCAAAGGCACATGCACGCGTGCTAGTTCAAAAGGGATGGATGCGTCTTGGCAAACATCCTGACAGAACGCAGCCCACGCATCAGCGTTCGGGCTGAGGCCATGATGAACATGCATCGCACGTAGAGTGAAGTCAGACGATCGTTTCTGCGACAGGAGAATATCAAGTAACACGCGGGAATCCAGGCCACCACTAAAAGCGACAAGCACTGAAGCCCCTGAAGGAATATGCGAATGCAGAAAATCCGCCACGTACTGGTTTAAACGACCAACCACACTCCCGGATGTGCGTTGATTGGCGCTATGGGATTTTCTTTCTATTGAAACAGTTTTTCCGGGATTTTTTATTTGATGTTAACTTCTTTAAATTGACCATAACTCATCAAGCGGTCAAATCGTGCGGCAACCAGGTTCTCTTTAGATTTGACGGTGAGTCGTGCCAATTCATCTTTTAGCGCACGACGCAGCGTTTGCACCATCACCTCTGGCGCACGATGCGCGCCACCCATAGGCTCTGCCACAATACGATCCACAAGCCCCATTGTTTTCAAACGGGTTGCGGTAATCGCCAGCGTTTCAGCTGCAAGAGAAGCTTTGTCTGCACTCTTCCATAAAATCGAAGCACAACCTTCAGGTGAGATGACCGAATAAGTCGAATATTGCAACATCATCAAATGATCCACCACGCCAAGCGCTAACGCACCACCTGAACCACCCTCACCAATAATGATCCCGATAATAGGCGTTTTCAGCTCTGCCATGACATATAGATTGCGGGCAATAGCTTCAGATTGACCACGCTCTTCAGCCCCAATGCCTGGATAAGCACCGGGGGTGTCGATCAAGGTAATGATAGGTAAACCGAATTTTTCGGCCATGCGATATAAACGCAAGGCTTTTCGATAGCCTTCAGGGCGCGGCATACCGAAATTACGATATTGGCGCTCTTTAACATCACGGCCTTTTTGCTGTCCAATCACCATGACAGGCTCGCCCTCAAAACGTGCAAGCCCACCTACGATTGCAGGATCATCTGCATAGGCACGGTCACCATGCAGCTCTTCGAAATCTGTAAACATGGCTTGAATATAATCAAGCGTATAAGGGCGCTGAGGATGACGTGACACCTGTGATATCTGCCATGCAGTAAGCTTGCTATAGATATCCTTGGTCATCGCCTGATTCTTCTCCTGCAGGCGGTCTATCTCTTCTGAAATATCCAGCGCAGAGTCATCCTGAACATAGCGCAATTCTTCAATCTTCGCGTCTAATTCAGCGATTGGCTGCTCAAAATCGAGAAAACTCGTTTTCATAATAATTACCTTTAAATCAATTGCGCTAATTATAGAGGATTTTTACGTTTTCTTCGCTTAACCAGCCTTTTAAGCTGCTAAGTAACTCATCGTGCAATTCTACTCGCCACTGCTCGCCAAGCATGATCTCAGCCCGCGCATCAGCGTTATGATACTCGACCTTGACTGCACAACCGCGCCGAACCTCACCCGCGCTAGCGCGGCGGAATGGAGTAAGCAACTCACCTAACTTGATTGCATCAGCCTGACCATTGCACGATATCTTCAACAAACTCGCATAAGCACTGCGTGCCGATGCAATATCATAAAGCTTGCGCGCATTGACGCGCAGACCGCCAGAAAAATCATCGTTACTGACACGGCCTTCGACGACCAACAACATGTCTTCCTTGAGGAATTGCTGATTCTGGTTAAGCAACTCATTGCCCACCACGATCTCAATGCGCGATGAAGCATCATCCAAGGTTACAATGGCCATTTTACCGCGTGCAGTCATCCGCATGCGAATACCCATGACGATGCCCGCCAGCAATTGCGGTTGTTCTTGCGGCTTTAGATTTCCCAGTGTGCTACGAACAAAAGTCGAAACCTCTTTCTGGTAACCCATATAAGGGTGCCCACTGAAATAAAAGCCAAGCGCTACTTTTTCTTCACGTAATTTATCTTGCTCAGCCCATGCAGGTACTTTAGGCAAAACGTGGGCAACACTATCCGTGATCGCACCAAACAGGCTATTTTGCCCGGTTGCCGCACCGCTCTGCTCCGCAGCACTAATCGCTAGGCTAACACCAGCTAATAAGGCCGCTCTATTAGGCTCGAGCTTATCAAACGCGCCCGCACGGATCAGAGATTCAATCACTCGTCGATTCACTTTGCGTAAGTCTAAGCGCTGACAAAAATCGAACAGATCTTTGAAAGGGCCATCTTGGTTACGTGCGGCCAGAATAACCTCGATAGCCGCCAAACCTGTACCTTTAACAGCGCCCAATCCGTATAAAACCTCTTTATTATTGATCGGCTTGAAACGGAACTCACTCATGTTGATATCCGGCGCCAAGACCTCGACATGGTTCGCGGCACAATCATCGTAGAAGATATGCACACTGTCTGTATTATTCATGTCGGCAGACATAGTCGCTGCCAAGAATGCAGCCGGATAATGTGTCTTCAGGTAAGCGGTTTGATAGGCAACCAGTGCATAAGCCGCAGCGTGGGACTTATTAAAGCCATAGCCCGCGAACTTTTCCATCAGGTCGAATAAATCTGCTGCTTGACGTTCTGGCGTGCCATTCTTCATCGCACCTTCGACGAAAATAGCGCGCTGCGCATCCATTTCTTCTTTTTTCTTCTTACCCATGGCACGACGCAAAAGGTCGGCAGCGCCAAGACTATAGCCAGCGACTACCTGCGCAATCTGCATCACCTGCTCCTGATACACCATGATGCCGTAGGTTTCTTTCAGGATAGGTTCTGTCGCGGGATGCGGATATTCGACACGCTGTAAACCATGCTTACGACGGCAGAAATCCGGAATTAGATCCATCGGGCCCGGACGATACAGAGCAACAAGCGCGATAATATCTTCAAAGCAATCGGGCTTCGCCTGCTTCAACATATCTTTCATGCCGCGCGATTCAAGCTGGAACACCGCCGTAGTATTCGCCGACTTCAACAGGTTGTAGCTAGCTGTATCGTTGATAGGCAAAGTCTCGAACGATAATGGCGCAAGCCCTTGTTCAGCGCGCTGCTTATTGGCGTTATCCAGCGCCATATCAAGAATAGTGAGCGTGCGCAGGCCAAGAAAGTCGAACTTGACCAAGCCGACTGCTTCAACGTCATCCTTATCGTACTGGCTGACGACACTTTCACCACTTGCCTGACAGTAGATAGGGGAAAAATCGGAAATCTTACCGGGCGATATCAATACACCACCTGCGTGCATACCGATATTACGCGTGAGACCTTCTAGCCTGAGTGCGAGTGCTAGCAGCTCTTCGACCTCCTCCTCTTGTGCACGGCGCTCATTAAATTGCGGCTCTTTTTGTATCGCATCGCTTAATGTAATGCCGAGCTCATTCGGAATAAGCTTTGCGATACCATCAACAAAGTTGAACGGCAGGTCGAGTACTCGCCCCACATCGCGGATAACCGCCTTGGCAGCCATCGTACCGAAAGTAGCGATCTGGGATACCGAAGCAGCACCATACTTGCGTTTGACGTAATCGATCACACGATCACGACCTTCTTGGCAGAAATCGATATCGAAGTCGGGCATGGACACACGCTCTGGATTCAGGAAGCGCTCGAACAACAAGGCATACTGCAAGGGGTCAAGATCGGTAATGCCCAAACTATAAGCAACAACAGAGCCTGCACCAGAGCCTCGACCCGGGCCTACCGGCACACCATTATTCTTGGCCCAGTTGATAAAGTCCGCCACGATCAGAAAATAGCCAGGAAAGCCCATCTGGATAATGATCTTAGTCTCAAACTCCAGACGCGTCGTGTACTCAGGACGTCTGGCCTCACGGATAGAAGTATCTGGATACAGCACTTCAAGCCGTTTTTCCAGACCTATACGCGCCTGGCTGAGCAAATAGTCTTCAAGACTCTCACCATTCGGCGTAGGAAATTGCGGCAGATAGTTCTTGCCCAAGGTTAATGTCAGGTTACAACGTTTGGCAATCTCTATACTGTTGACAAGCGCCTCAGGAATATCAGCAAATAACTCGCTCATTTCCACCTGTGACTTGAAATACTGCTCAGGGGTAAACGTTTTAGGGCGACGGTTATCTGCAAGCACATAGCCTTCAGCAATACAAACACGCGCCTCATGTGCCTTGAAATCTTCCGTGGTCATAAACTGCACGGGATGGGTCGCTACGACAGGCAACCCTGCATCATGCGCTAACGCCAATGCACCAGCGATATATTGCTCCTGCTGCGCATGGCCAGCACGCTGTAGCTCTATATAGAACCTGTCAGGAAATAGGATATTCCATTCATTAGCCAATTGAGTCGCGAGCTTGCCATTGCCTTGCAATAAGGCTTGACCAACATCGCCCGACATAGCGCCAGAGAGCATGAGCAAGCCATCGGTACCCTGCTCAACTAACCATTGGCGCTTGATCTCTGCACGGCCACGATGCTGATTGGTCAAATAAGCCTGAGTCAGCAACTCACATAAGCGTAGATACCCCGCTGAGGTTTGGCATATCAATAAAATCCGCGATGGTTGATCACGATTCGTCTCATTTTCAAGCCAGAGATCACAACCAAGCAAAGGTTTGATGCCTTTGCCGCGTGCAGCCTTATAAAATTTTACGGCACCAAATAGATTCGCAAGGTCAGTCAATGCCAGCGCAGGCATCTGGTCTGCATGGGCGCGTTTGACATAGTCATCGATGCGGACTGTGCCATCCACAACGGAGTACTCGCTATGGCAACGCAGATTGATAAAAGACGGTTGTTGCATAGGGATGAATTTTACCCCATTCCAGCCCTGTCTGTTGTAAACAGAAAGGGCTAGGGTTAAATCATTTTGAGGTTTTTAAGTGCTTAATCACGCGGCAGAAGCTGTTTGTGCAAGTAGTGATGAAACTTGTGCAATCAATTCATCATCTTGCACTGGTTTACCCAAGAAGGCATTCACGCCAAGCTCTTGTGCATGGTTCTGATGCTTTTCTGCAGTACGGGAGCTGATAATGATCAGTGGGATATCAACCAGACGCTCATCTGCCTTGATGTTTCTCACCAGCTCAAAACCATCCATACGCGGCATCTCGATATCGGTAAGGATGATATCTGGCACCATTTCCTGTAGCACTTGCAACGCATCCATACCATCTTTAGCCGTCGTGACCTTATAGTTTTCACGTTCAAGCAAACGACCCAGTACTTTACGCATCGTCAATGAGTCATCAACGACCAATATAGATGGTGTTGTATCAACAGGTGCAGCCGTCACCGTGCTGACATGCACACTACCAATCGCCAGCAATTCACGGTTCGCCAGTTGTACAGGGTTGACGATCAGCACGATCTTGCCGTCACCCATGACCGTAGCACCAACGATACCTGGCACGCGCGCAAGCTGCGGACCGATCTGCTTCATCACAACTTCAACGCTTTCCATAATCTCATCGACATGCAAAGCGATATGATAGGTACCACTACGCAATAGTAGTACTGGCGTATAACGCTGCTCTTCATAAGCATGGCTACCATCACCAACCAACCGACTAAGGAAGTAAAGCGGATATTCACGACCCGACCAAGTCAACTCACCGGAGGCATAGGCCGCTGCCAGCTCTTCCTGTTTAATCTTTTGCGCTTGCTCGATCATGACAGAAGGAATGGCAAAAACCTTATGCCCTGCCCGCACCATCACGACTTGTGACACAGAAAGCGTCACAGGCAGATAGATACTGAAAACCGCACCTTTGCGCGGCGCATTATTTACATCAATGCGACCACCCAAGGCAGTAATGTCACTGCGGACAGAATCAAGCCCCACACCACGGCCTGCAATCTGCGTAATGGTTGTAGCGGTAGAGAACCCCGGTTCAAATATAACAGAGAGCAATGCCTGTTCATTGGGTTGCTGATCAGCAGTAAACAGGCCGTTTTCAATGGCCTTTGTACGTACACGATCAAGATTGATACCTGCGCCATCGTCAGTTACCGTGAGTACGATTTCATCATTCTCACGTAGCACTTTCAATACGATGGTACCAACGACAGGTTTACGCGCCTTTTTTCGTTGTGCTGGCGTTTCCATGCCATGTGCAACCGCATTGCGTAACAAATGCTCCAGTGGCGCACCGATCTTTTCCAGTACGCTACGGTCAATTGCTACAGATTCGCCTTCGATGACCAATTCAACCTGCTTTTCCAATTCACGAGAGGTCTGGCGCACGATACGTTGCAAGCGCTCGCTAATGAGTGAGAACGGCACCATCCGCACATCCATCAAGCCATGCTGAAGTTCACGGTTCATGCGGTTTTGCTGTTGCAGAGCGGCTTCAGTTTCATCCATATTCTGCAATAAACCCAGCTGAATAGTGGAAACGTCATTCACACTTTCCGCCATCATGCGGGTCAACTCTTGCAAACGCGTAAAACGGTCAAACTCTAATGGGTCAAATGTCTCACTGACTTCCTGCAAGTATGCCAGCCGTGACTGTAGCTGACTTTCTGCCTCAATCTCCATTTCGCGCAACTGGTTACGTAGACGATGTACGCTTTCAGTCAGATCTGAGGAGAACTGCTTGAATGACAGCACCTCTCGCTCCATACGTGAACGCGCAATACTGATCTCACCCGCTTCGTTGATGAGGCGATCCAATGTATCTTCACGCAGGCGAAGATATTGTGTTGCACGCTCAGGGACACGGGTAGGTTTAGCTTTGGCAACCTTAACTGCGGCTTTTTCATCAGCCTTATCTGTAGAAACGCTGTTATCCGGCTCTTCAACCTGATCGATACCACTGGCTTTATTCACGGCATCTTCAAGTAAGCTACCGATTTGATCCAGATCGACAAACAGCGTATCGAAATCAATATCTTTTGATTTCAAACCGCGCATCACATGATCTTCCATGCCATGCACAGTATCGGCCAGCGCTGATTGGCCAGCCATGCGAGCGCTACCTTTTAAGGTATGTAAAGCACGCTGTATCTCATCAGGATGTTCAGTTTCCACAGGCACTGCACGCCATGCACGAAGCTCATTACCTACAATGGGTACAAGCTCACGTGCCTCTTCAACGAACATCGTAAATAGCTCGTCCTGTATCGATGCATCCAATGCCGCTTGGGCAATAATGGTTGGCTGCACAACTTTTAGCGTTGTCTCGACAATTTCGTCGATCATTAGCGCTTCAGAAACGACTGGCTCTTCTTCCGGGCCATCAGCTTCAATAACTTCCGGTTCAGGGCTTACCAGTTCAGAGTTAACTAGATCAGAATGAACTGGTTCAGCGCTATCCGGTTCACTCAAAGCACTGTCAGGTAGAGACTCTAGGTTGACCTCTTCAACATCAGCCAACACCCGGGCTTCTTCAATCTCCGCTTCGACAGCAGGTGCTTCAAGAACGATTTCTTCTACTGAAAATCCCTCTGATGGTAAGGCTTCGGCCTCTGTCTCAATCACTTCAACAGCGACAGTGCCTTCAACCGCCTCAGCTTCGGTAACTTGAGGCAAGTCGGTCGCGATCGAGGTAATCTCACCGGCTTGAGCCGTAGCTTCACGCAATGCAGAGATAAGGCTCAATATCTGCTTAGGCTGACGAAGCTGTTTTGCCTTAAGCAACATGTTATTAAGCGCAGTCACCACGCTTTCATATAAAGTGCGCGTTTTTGGCGTCCAATATCCCTGATGCTCATCTAGCCAAAACTCAAGCTCACGTGACAAAACGCTGATAGCTGTGAACCCAGTGGTACCAGCATTGCTGGCAAGTGTATGCGCTGCACGGCGAGTATCATCAGATGGCTTGGATTGTCGCTCAAGACTAATGTCAGCGACACCAGCAAGCAACGCTGCCATATGTTCGTCTGCTTCAGTCATGAAGATATTGAATAATCCGCGGCTGATCTTATAGGTACCGCCGATTACCACTTCTTCACTTACTTTGGCGGGTTTGCTAGCTTTAGCCTCGCTCTTTAAAGACTCGGCTTCTTGTTGCCACGGCAGCGAGTCAACCTCGACTTCAGCATGCTCTCTTAATTTGGCAACCCATTCAGCAAATGCAGCTGTTGTTTTCTCAATAAATGCTAATTGCTCGGCCGTCGGCGCCGCATCTCGCTCCATCACAAGATTAAGCAACTGTTCAACAGCCCAACCCACCTCACCAAGGGCATTCAGACCAACGGTCCGCCCACTCCCTTTTAAGGTATGGTATCCACGACGCACCTCAACTAGGGCATCTTTATCGGTTGCATTGACACGTAGCGCTTGCAGGTTCTGCGCGATATTGGCAAGCACCTCTTCAGCTTCGGTTAGGAAGATATCAAGAAAGTCAGCATCAAATGCACGGTCTATCACCGTTGCTTTTTCTGTTTCAACCGCTTCTATTGGCACCTCAACAAACTGCTCACTCGCAACATCGTCAACTGTATCAGGCACCTCAGCAACATCTAAAGCCTCTTGTGAAACAGGCAATGCTTCCAGCGGTAAGCCAATCAATGCCAACTGCTCGTCTAATCTTAGCAGGTTGGCTTCAAGTACCGCTTTTGACTCAGGGCGTACACGCGGCATTTCTTCGACATAGAAACCGAGCATACTCAAGCTTTCGGCGACTAACTCGAACAATCCCTGATCAGGTGCTTTAGCACTTTCACGGAAATGCTCGATCAACTTCAAGCTGGCTTTCGCCGTGGCGGTTGGCACTGGTAAGTCAAGCATGTCAAATGCGGCAACCACATCCAGAATCGGTTTATCTACTGTAGATAATACTGAAGCATCTGCTGGATTACGGAAGAAGGTATCCAAAGCTTGTTCGGTAATCTCCAAAGCATCTTTGATCTGCTTGGTGACAGCGGCAAGTACATCTGAAGCCAGCTTTGTGGTCTGCGACGATTGCTGCGTTTCAACACCGCTAGCGATATCCTGCAACAAGTAAGCATGCGCATTAAGGTTCTGCGTAGCCGTTGCAGATAGTTGCGCGTAGTCACGCAATGCGTCTTCAAGCAACGTTAAACCGCTGGCGACTTCCATGAGCAAGATATCCGACAAACGGCTTCCATCATGCCCGATTACAGTCACGATCTCATACAGGCTGCCGATCATCTCAATCACAGCGCCATGCGTCAGTTCCTGGCTTGAAGAGAATATCTCCGTGACCAAGTTAGAGAACTCATCCAGTACTTTGGTATTTTTAGTCTCTGATAACTTGCCCCACAAGTCTTTGAGGGTATCGAAGCTGTCACGCAGCGTAGCCACTTGCGCCATTTCCTCTTCACCGATCTCAATCAGTGAGACGACACTTGCTCCGGCATCCGGCAACAAGCTTTCAAGCTCGAACACATCTCTTACTTTAGCGATACGCTCAGTACGCTCTCCTGCGACTGCGATAAAATAGAGCAAATCACGCAACAAATTGCCCGATGCACGATTTGACCCATCAGCAAGGCTGCGCAACTGCTGATCAATGCGGCGGCAAAGTCTTTTCACATGCCGATTATCAGAGAACTCAGGCTGTGAAAGCACATCAGGGAAAGCAGTCGCCACCCACCAGAAAGTTTTTCTTACCGCTTGTTGTTGTACTAACTGTACATTTTCCAAGGCGGTGCGCAGGTTATCCAATGCATCATTACTCTGGCTACGCAGCCAACTTAATAAAGACTTCTGCAATAACCGACGCTGCTCGGCAAGATATTTTGGCAACGCCTCTTCAGCAATTTGCTCAGAAGGCAGATCTTTAGGTACACGTATTGAGGTATCAGGAAAGAACAGCTCATTAGCCCCGGCAGGCTCATCCTGAATCGCCGTTAACGCTTGTAAGGCCGGATACAGCTTTAATGATTGGTCTGCACCACCATCAAGCAAGTCTTTGAGATATGCACTAAGGGTTTTGATTGCGGTTTCCAAGGCAACAATAGCCTCGGGAGAATACGGTACGGTTTTCTTTTCAAGCTTGCTTGCGAGCGTTTCAATCTCAGCACAGAAGCGCTTGCAACCCTCAAGGCCTACCATATCAAGCGCACCACTCACTTGATACAGATGCGTCTGGGAGAACTTCAGGTTAGCGACATCCTCTGGGTTGGCGGCGACCGTAGCCAGATTATCAAGCACGCTCTTGAGTGCTTGATCTATCTCATCCTTTACCCAGGTGAGCGGGCCAATATCAAAGTCTTCAGCCACGATTTCTCCGTGCTAATTTATTTTAGTGTGCTCTTAGGAGAGCTTGAAGCCAGCAACAGATGCGCTCAAATCTTCAGCCAAATCAGTCAACTGCCCTACCGATTGTGCTGTCTGCTTCGTGCCTTCTGTTGTTTGAGATGTAATGTTCTGGATTTCCTGCATGTTGCGGCTCACCGTCGCGGCTACTTCTGTTTGCGCAACCGTCGCTTCTGAAATCGCCTGAATCAATCGCGCCAAGTTGTTAGTCACCGTTTCGATCTCATTCAGTGCCTGACCCGCAGCATCGGAAAGGCGAGCCCCTTCAACCACACCCTCAGTACTCTTTTCCATCGCGGCGACCGCGCTGTTCGTATCGGTCTGAATAGTCTTCACGATCGCACTAATCTGCTTGGTCGCCTCTGATGACCGTTCAGCAAGACGCTGAACTTCTTCCGCAACCACCGTAAAACCACGCCCCGCTTCACCGGCTGATGCCGCCTGAATCGCAGCATTCAATGCCAGAATATTGGTTTGTTCGGTAATGTCCGAGATCAACTCCACGATTTCACTAATTTCTTGTGAGCTTTCACCCAAACGTTTAATACGTTTAGAGGTTTCCTGAATCTGTGCACGAATTTCGTTCATGCCTGAAATCGTATTCTGCACCGCCAAGGCACCTTGTGTCGCAGCTTGTAGTGATCGCTGCGCTACCTCAGAAGCTTGGCTGGCATTACTTGATACGTGAAGAATAGAGCGTGTCATATTATTGACCTCTTCACCTGTTTCAGTAATACGGCCAGATTGTTCTTCCGCAGCCACCAGCAAATCAGCGGATGTCATCTGCGCTTGCGCTGTTGCATAGTGCACCTGCTCAGTTGCGCGGTTAATTTCTGCAACCAGATCTCGAAGACTATCAATCGTGTAATTAATAGAGTCAGCAATCGCACCGGTGATGTTTTCAGTCACCAACGCTTTTACAGTCAAATCGCCATCAGCCAAGTCACCCATTTCATCCAGCAAGTGGAGAATGGCCTCTTGGTTGCCTTGGTTAGCCTGCTCAATCTCAATAAAACGTTGGCGCGCTGTGGTTACCTGACGGTATCCGATAGAGACAAGCATAATCAGGGCTGTAAAACCTGTGAATAACGATACGCCCAAGAATGCACTAGCTTTACCCTGATCTTTATAATCATTCACTAGGCCGTGGGCAATGGCTGCGATCTCATCACTTTTTGATACGATATCGGTAATAGCTGGGCCCGAAACTGCCGTACCCTTACCAACGGCCTTCAAATGCGCATAAAGACCTTTCCAGAGTGCATCTATCTGATTCAAGGCAGGGCCAACTTTATCACCTGGCAATAGCGTATCTGCATCAAGCCTATGCATGACCTTGCTGTCATTTTCAATACTTGCTTTTACTGTAGTTAAACGCGCTGCCGCTGCCTGATCTCCACTTAAGGCAAGTACCGTATCGCGTGCAGCTTGTTGAACAAGCACCTGCACATCTGCTGCCGCAGTTGAAAAGTTAATGTCGCGCTCAACTTGCAGGATATTAAAAAGCAGGCTTAGTAAAGCAATAGCCGTTGCAAAAGAGAATGTTGCGATTAAACCGCGGGAGAGTCTGCCCGCGCTCACTGCATCATCCGGCATCACACTTTTGCTCGAGAAAACTGTTTTTAGTTTACCCAGCCATTGCGCCGGTATGGTTTTAAAATCGATCGTTGAAAAATCAATTGCCATTGTTATCCCCTGTATTTTCTATATCGCTAGATTCTGCATCTAGGCTGCAACCTGCATGAATTCATGTTGATCTATGAGCTTTGCTACGTCGACCTCATCCCATTTTTGCCCAGTAGGGTCTTTATATTTATTCAGCACCCAAGGCGACTTGCTATCAGCCTTGGTTTTCTTTTGTATCTGCATTTCATCAACACTACGTAAACCAACCAACTGATTTACCAATAAAGCAGAATTGATGCCAAAACGCTCATGGAGCAATAGAATCCGGCTTTGCGAAGTCAGGGGAGTGGCTTGCCCACCTAAAAATAATGACAAGTCGCTTAATGCGTATAGGTTACCACGCACATTCGCCATGCCAAGAAACCATGGCTGCGTCAAAGGAATATGAAGTATTTCAGGCACGGCAAGCACCTCACGCACGTCACCCAACCCAAAAAGAAAGTCGGATTTATCAACCTTGACCGCCAAACGGGTTGAGGGTGCAGCCTGACCACTCTGGGCCGAATCCCTGAGCTTATCAAGTATCTCCTGCTGATAAGCGTGAAGATTAAGCTTTTGTTTGGCCATATTTGCTCAGCGCCTTGATCTTGGCAAAAAGGTCTTGTGGATTCACAGGTTTGATCACGCAATCTTTAGCGCCTTGGCGTAATGCCCATAACCTGTCGGTTGCCTGCTGTTTCCCGGTACATATAATGACCGGGATATGGGCTGTCTTTGGGTTTCTGGAAAGCGCACGGGTTGCTTGAAAGCCGTTAAGAATCGGCATAATCACATCCATCACGATAAGGTCTGGTGGATCCAACTCGACCTTATCAATGCAGTCTTGGCCATTTTCTGCGGTGCTCACTGTGAAGCCGACTTTTTCCAGCATCTCGGTCAAATAAAACCGGTCTGTTGCTGAATCATCTACAACTAGAATTTTAAATGTCGCCATACGTTTCATCCTCGTCTAAAGCTTCACCGCCGGGTTGCGCATAAGTAGTGATTGCTTCTAGCAGAGATTCCTGGGTAAAAGGTTTTGTAAGATATTGGTCTGAGCCTACCATGCGTCCACGCGCTCGATCAAAAAGACCATCTTTGCTTGATAGCATAATAACGGGTATAGATTTATAGCGCGGGTTTCTCTTGATGAGCGCACAAGTCTGGTAGCCATCAAGACGAGGCATCATGATATCAACGAAGATAAGGTCAGGTAACAGATTCGATATTTTTGCCAACGCATCAAAACCATCTTCCGCCAGTATGACCTTACAGCCGGATTGTTTCAGGAATATCTCGGCACTGCGACGGATGGTGTTACTGTCATCAATCACCATCACCTTCACATCTGCCAGATTGACTTCCCCCACCCTGCATCCCCTTTGATTTTAAGTGTGCTACTGATTACATATAAGCAAGTAGCTTGCCGTCTTTGGCATTCTATCCAGAGAACTCTAAAAGGTGCAATACTTTCGACAGCATATATTCAGTTGTCAACCTGATAACAAAGGGGTTAAATATGGCTAGCTCTTGCAACTGAGGAGAAAAGGCTTTTATAAATTTCATTAAAACATAACAAAAACAAGCTACTTAAAACAAAAAATCAATTAATTGATAATAAGCTAGCTACACCAAAGTAGCAGCAATTTATAGAGAGGAGAAAAATGCTGATTAGTCAGGAGTCGCTCACGGGGAAGATGGCACTAAAAGATTTCGTGCCCACTTCTTCGCTGCCAAGCGCCAATTTGGTGCTGGTTTTTGGTTCAGTCAGGCGTTTTAGCGAACCCAAATTACCCGCTTTTTTAAAAGACCGTTATCCTCAGGCACAGATTATTGGCTGTACGACCTCGGGCGAGATCAATACCAACGAGGTATTTGACGACAGTCTCCAGTTGACTGCTATCCAATGGGAGAAAACCACCCAGCGCGTAACACACACAACGATGAGTGGCATGCAAAGCTCATTTGAAGCCGCGCAGAGCTTGGCTATCCAGTTAAAAACTGATGACCTTAGAACCGTTCTAGTCTTTTCTGACGGCTTGCATGTGAACGGCTCCGAATTGCTGGAAGGTTTTCAAAGTGTATTGGGAGAAATTCCGATTGTAGGAGGCATGGCGGGTGATGCCGGTGCTTTTGTCAAAACACTACAGCTATTCAACGATACCGTTTCTGAAAATATGATCATTGCTGTTGGGTTATATGGCAAAAACCTAGTCACAGCGACAGGTGCCTCAGGCGGCTGGAAACCTTACGGCCCGCCACGCAAGATTACAAAATCAGATAAAAACATTGTATACGAGCTAGATGGTAAACCGGCACTGCCGCTTTACCGCATGTATATAGGTGAGCATTTCGCAAAAGGCCTGCCAAGCACAGGATTGAAATTCCCTTTCGCGATCATTGAAGAAGGTAAGCGCGAGACAGAGAAGATTCGTACTCTGCTTGCCATCAACGCTGCGGAAAACAGCCTGATCTTTGCCGGAAACGTAGAAGAAGGCGAAACCGTCAGGTTGTGTCAGACCAATCACGAACGCCTTCTGGAAGGGGCTAGCGGTGCAGCTGGCTTTATCATCAGCAGCCTTGAATCTGCAGAGTCATTTCAGCCCGGACTGGCATTATGTGTGAGTTGTGTAGGCCGTAAATTGGTCATGGCAGACCAGGTTGCGGATGAGATCAAGGCCGTGCAGAAAACACTAGGCCCCCACACCAAGATTGCTGGGTTCTACTCTTACGGCGAGTTTTGCCCCCGCCCCAATACTAACGATAGCGTACTGCATAACCAGACGATGACGATTGGCTACTTAAGTGAAGATTTACTCGTTTAGCTACCGCAAAACATGATTTAATAATGATTAACTAAAAATTCAATCAAGGAGAATGTAATGAGCGTAACCCTTAAAGGCAATCCAGTGAGCATCGGCGGCACACTGCCAAGTACTGGCAGCACAGCACCAGATTTCAGCCTTGCTGATAAAGCACGTACAGACGTCAATCTAGCGACCTATGCAGGAAAACGTAAAATCCTAAACATATTCCCAAGCGTAGATACACCGACATGTGCGATGTCCGTACGCCAATTCAACACTAAGGCTAGCAAACTGGATAACACCGTTGTGCTATGCATCTCTGCTGATTTGCCATTTGCACAAACACGCTTTTGTGGCGCAGAGGGTTTGGATAATGTTGTGACCTTATCCACATTCCGCAACACAGCTAAATTCTCTGAATCATATGGCGTACAGATCAAAGACAGTAGCTTAGCTGGCCTGACTGCGCGTGCAGTTGTCGTGCTGGATGAAAACAATAAAGTATTGCATAGTGAATTGGTGTCAGAAATCGCCAATGAGCCCAACTACGATGCAGCACTAGCAATACTGTAAGCCGAATCTCTTAATAAAAAAGCCGACACATTGGTCGGCTTTTTATTGGCTAACGTTATTACGCTATTTTTCCTGATATTTAGTATATTTGGCGTTACTGCCCCGTGCTTTGTCGACAGGGTATTTCTTAGCACTCAACAATATCTTCGCATTTGCGGCATGAAGCAGGTCGATCTTCAATACTTCAGCAATGCGTAAAAGATAAACGAACGTATCAGCAAGCTCATGGCTGACTTGTTCGCGTTTTTCAGGGGTTAGCTGATAACTGTCTTCCAAGGTATCCCATTGAAAGTGCTCAACCAGCTCTGCCGCCTCAACGATCATCGCCATGGCGAGATTTTTGGGGGAGTGAAACTGCTCCCAATCCCGCTCGTGCACGAATGCATTGATCTTTGCGCGCAACTCAGCCAATGAATCACTCATCATTTATCCCTCCTGATTTAGCCTTCTTTAACCGCATCTTTACGGTTTGAACCAGCCACCATCTTAATCTCAAACAATCGGCACTCTAATGGGCCATTAAATAGCGGCGTGCGCTTTGATGGCGCCAAGCGCATTAGTTTAGGCAAACGCATGTCAGTGGTGAGGAAATAGGTATTCCAGCCGGAGAATTTCCGTTTTAATGCTTCACCCATCTTAGGGTATAGCGCGGCAAGTTCCTCATCTTCACCGATACGCACGCCATAAGGTGGATTTGCAACTAAAACACCTTCACCGTGAGGTGGTATGACTTCGGTAAAATCGACTTTCGATAGCTGCACGGCCTCCATTAGGCCTGCCTGCTCAATGTTCTGCTTGGCGATACGCACAGCGCGTAAATCAGTATCGCTGCCGTATATCTTTTGAAAGGTAACAGGCTTGATTTTGGATTTTGCTTGCTGGCGCAGTTTGCTCCACGCAGTCTCATCAAAATTCTTGAGCTTTTCAAAACCGAAGGTGCGACCACTACCCGGCGCAATATTGAGTGCGATCATGGCAGCCTCAAGAAGAAACGTACCGCTACCGCACATCGGATCTAGAAAAGGTGTTCCCGGTTGCCAGCCTGAAAGCTTCAGGATGCCAGCAGCGAGATTTTCGCGCAATGGCGCTTCTATGCTGGCACGGCGCAATCCGCGCTGATAGAGCGCATTACCTGAAGTATCAAGATAGAACTGGTATTCTTCAGCGGCAAGATAAGCGTGGATACGCACATCCGGCTCTTTAGTATCGATATACGGACGACTACCAACAGCTTGGCGGAACCGATCACAAACGGCATCTTTTATCCTGAGCGTTGCGAATTCCAAGCTCTTTAAGGGGCACTTCACACCAGTCACCTTGACCATAAAATCACTGCCCACATTGAACCATTGAGGCCAATCCAGTTTATAAGCGGCTTGGTACAGGTCATCTTCAGTCGCATACCTGCCACGCCCTACTTGCCAAAGGATACGGGTTGCGATGCGGCTCTGGAGATTTGCCTGATAACACATCGGCATATCCCCGCTAAAGCCAACCCCACCATCTGTAGGCTGGATGTTTTTAGCGCCACAGGCGGTTAATTCATCGACGAGTAAGGCTTCTAAACCACGCGGGCAAGTTGCAAAAAACTGGTGTTGGCTCATTAAGATTCTTTTCCGTTTGCTTAATTAATCGAGCAGCAAGCGGTTGCTTGTTGCTTCGTTATGTTCTCTCAGCTTCTCGACAAATTCGAGAAACTCAATCTTGTGTTCTGCCTCTAGGGTTTTTGCACGTTCGCGCAATGAGCTCCAGCGCAAATCATTTGGGCTTTTACGAAAGCCGATGACCACGATATTACCGGGGCGCCCTGTTGGCAGTATCAGAATACGCTGTTTAAAACTCTCTTCTATACGCTGACAATAGATATCAAAGTTCTTATCCGAACCCCAAAGATTGATTAGCATCATGCCATCTATGGTAAGTGCGGCAGCACATTGATCGAAGAAATCCTGTGAGCATAAATCAGGTGGAATGCCTTTGCTATCAAAGGCATCAATCATCAGTACTTGAGCAGTTTCGTGATGCGTCTGCAAATAAGCAACACCGTCACCCTCTATCACGCTAAATCGCTCATCATCTTCGGGCACCATGAAGTGGCTACGCGCAATACTGATGATCTGTGGATTGATCTCAACGACTCTTGTATCGATATCCGGCAGATGATGGTAGATATATTTAGGTACTGACCCACCGCCTAAACCTATCGCCAATAGGTTTTTTACTTTGCTGGAGAAAAGCAGAAAAGCCATCATGCCGCGGGTGTAGCGTAACTCAAGCTCAAATGGTGCCTTTACGCGCATCGAACTTTGCACGGTATCGGAGCCAAGATGCAATGAACGTATGCCATTACTCTCGCTGACATCCACGCTGCTTTCTTCAGTGACGCGCCTATGGATACTACGCGCAAACATCCCGGCACCCAATTTAAACATCAGGCCGCAGCCTCTGTAGCAGTTTCAGCTTGCTCCTGTGCCTTGAAGCGGGTATCTAGCTCTAGCATCAATGTATCTACGCGCTTGATCTCTAATATTACTTTCGTACCAACAGCAAGCTCCGGCATGCCATGCACTTTGGTGATGAATGGGATATGGTCAAGTCTAACAAGATTCTCACGCCAAACGGTTGCGCTCACCTCGGCAATATTTTCCTGAATCAGGTATTGCAGGCACCAGTAACGTTCCATACGCGTCTGAAACTCATTGTAAGCATTATAGGTTTGATCAAAATTACGCATCGCTACTAATAGATCATCACTGTCTTTTGGATAAGCTGGCGCTTCTGCGTTCAAAATGGAAATAACTTGCCGTTGATTGATCAAATCGACTGCACGGCGCAATGGTGAGGTGCTCCATGCATATTGCGCAACGCCCAACCCTTGATGCGGTTCGGCTTTAGTCGTCATATACACTTTGCCGCCGCTCTGTGCACGATAGATACCGGGAATATCATGCTGCGCCAGTAATGCACCCCACTGGCTGTTGGCTTCTATCATCAGTTCAGCGACAAGCTTATCCATCGGCGAACCACGACGGCGTGTAATGATGCTGACAATGCCGTCATCTACATAAAAATTGTAATCGAGCTGCACTGGTTTATTAGGGTCATGCTTACCACGTGCTTTTTCCAGCGCTTCAGCCAACTGAAAGAGGAACAACAGTTTTTGCCAATAGGGATGGCCGCTATCGGCAGCCAATGTATCTTCATTAAAATAAGGCTCAAGTGCATCATGACGCAGGTTATCTACGATATTGACCAGCTCAAGTTTGCTTTCGCGATTAGCGATCACCAGCTCGGGCGTCACCTCTAGATATAAAGACAATGCAGGCCGCCATTCGCCTGCATTCAGGCTATAAGGTTGCACGAGAGTATCAGGCAACATGGTGATCTTGTTGCCGGGCATATAGACAGTTGAGAGGCGTTGCATCGCGATATCGTCCAACGCGCTTTTCAGTGGAATACCCAAGGATGGCGCTGCGATATGAATGCCTACTCGCGTATTACCATTGGACAACGCATGCACTGAAAGTGCATCGTCGATCTCAGTTGTCGTACTATCATCGATACTGAATGCCTCGGCATCAGAGCGCGGCAAATCTGAAACATCGACCTGCAATTCATCGATCGCAAAACCAGTGCCGTCAGGGAAATACTCGCGTAAAAAAGCACCAAGATGATAATCATGTATTGACGCGATAGCGCCTGCAGCTTCAAGCAATTTGATATGGCTGATATGTGTATCCGCTGATGCTTGCTCTAATGCTTTCCACTCCAGGCTATTTTTATCAGGCGAATAAAACAGCATATCGAGCTTATCGCTGAATGCTTCAGGTAATTGATTGGCTTTTAGCTGTTCTGCATATTGTGCGATTTTCTCGGCCTGCAGGCGCTTTTTCTCAAGCGAGGCCAAAGCCGCTTTTAGCGTTTCGGCAGGGGCAGCCTTGTAACGCCCCTTACCTTTGCGGTAGAAGTAAACAGGGGCACTATGCAGGCGCAAAGCAACGGCAGCCGACTCTATTGAGCTAGGCGTCTTGCCATAATACTCCCGCGCCAGCTCTTCAAACCCGAATTCAGGTTCGCCGCAACACTCCCAGAGAAACTCCGTCTCGAGGTTTTCAGCCTCTTGGTTGGAGGCATCCATAAACCCTGATAGTGCTGACTCAAAACGCATCAATACATTAGCAAGTTTGATCTTGCTGCGCTTACCACTTAGCGACTCTATTTGTAGTGATCCCGCGCTTTCTGACATAACAGAAGCGACCTTAAACCCACCATCTTCTTCAAAAAATACATTCATTGTTTCTTGATTCTTTTCCAACTTAATTTAAGCATCAGTTGACGCCAATATTGTTATCTCTGTAACGTAGCATCTATGAATGAAGCAGAACACCTAATCCTTGATGCAGGACAACGCCCTACCGCATCCCGTGTGGCCGTCCTCAATATATTAGCCAATGCCAGTAACGCACTAACGCATACTGAGATTCTGGATCAGCTGGATAATTTTGACCGCGTTACCTTATATCGTGTTCTCGATTGGCTTGTGGATGGCGGCCTCGCACACGCTATTATGGGGCAAGATCGCGCTAGACGCTTCCAGCTAACGCAGAAAAACACCGCGCATCAACATGCCCATTTTAAATGTAATCAGTGCGGCAAGGTGTATTGTCTTGATGGCGTGCATATAAAACCGCCACAACAGATCCCTAAACATTTTACCGTTGAATCAGTCGAACTCAACATCAGCGGCCGTTGCGCCGATTGCGATTCGCATAAATCTTAAATAGCCATTCAATTTAGCAATAATGTTGTAAATAACAACCCTCCTGCTTAACCACATACGGAAGTAATCGCAAATAGCATTGGGCATGCAACTTTGGAAGCAGCTTCCGGATCCATTTCCGAACTGGGATGCTGAACTCAATGAAGCCCAGAAAAAAGCGATAGCGGAGTACACTGAGTGCTAGTTTTAGCGAGAATAGACATTCTTGATCTTGTGCCCGTCTACCAGTCTAGTCGTTTAAAAATGCTTGCTGCAGACCTTGTGCGAACAAGATACATGCCCCTAACCCTTTTAGATACTGAACGAATTCTTTACTGTACAATCAACTAGAGCTTAACTATCTTAAAACCTTAAAGAGGAAAGGTCATGACTTCAAATTCTGTTAAAACTTCCATGAATATATCTGACCTTTCGGAAGCTCATGGCTGCGAAGGATGTATTACGCCATCTTTTTTAGGGTTTGATTTTGAATATGCGTATCAGCCAATCGTTGATTTCTCAACCAAAAGTATCTATGCCCATGAAGCACTGATTAGAGGGGCCAATGGTGAAGGCGCTCACACCGTGTTGAGTCAAGTGCATAATGATAACGTATACAGATTTGATCAGGCATGCCGTGTAAAAGCTGTAAAAACAGCCGCAGCGCTTAATCTTCAAGGATACTTATCCATCAACTTCATGCCAAATGCGGTCTATCGACCAGAGCTTTGCATCAAAACCACACTGGCTGCAGCCGAAAAATATCATTTCCCGATAAACAAGATCATTTTTGAATTTACAGAAGTAGAACGAATAAAAGACACCAGTCACCTTTTAAATATTGTGGCTGAATATAAGAAAATGGGTTTCAAGACCGCCATTGATGACTTTGGTGCTGGCTATGCTGGCCTTAATTTGCTTGCTCAATTCCAACCAGACATTATCAAAATTGATATGGAGTTATTGCGAAATATAGATAAAGACAAATCTCGCCAAGCCATCTCAAAAGCCCTTATCAGCATGTGCCAAGAACTTGATGTAACAGTACTGGCAGAGGGTATAGAAACAAAGGGGGAGCGAGATTTCTTTACCGCTCATGGTGTATCTCTTATGCAAGGTTTCTTATTTTGTAAACCTGCATTTAAAGCTGCGGGCAAGATTGAAGCTGATGCCTGGAATTAAATTGGCTACCCAAGAAATAAAACAATCCATAAAATTTGAGTTTTAGTCATGATAGATAATCGTATTCCCGTCACCCTGCTTACAGGCTTTCTAGGCAGTGGCAAAACCACCCTTCTCAACAAGCTATTGAACAACCCCGGCATGAAAGATACCGCCGTTGTGATCAACGAACTTGGGGAGGCCGGGTTAGATCATATACTTGCACGCACGGTAGAAAGCGAACATATCGCTGACAATACTGTATTGCTCGAATCAGGCTGTTTATGCTGCACATTGACTAATGAGATGGCAGATACCCTGCGCGATCTATTCTTCAAGCGCGCATTAGGCGGCATTCCAGAATTCAAACGTCTAGTGATCGAAACCACAGGTATGGCGAATCCTGGGCCAATCATGGCGAATCTACTCAATGAACCCGTTATTAGCTCAACCTACAGACTTGATGCTGTAGTGGTGACGATAGACAGCATTTATGGTCTCAACCAACTGAATAGCCATAGCGAGGCGCAAAATCAGGCCGCTGTTGCTGATGTATTACTGCTGACGAAATCAGATCTGGCAACAGAAGAACAACTATCTGCACTCAGTGAAAAACTTATAGAGATCAACCCGGGCGCGACGCAATACCGTATCACGCATGGCGAGATCAGCCCATCGTCGATCATTGATGTGGGCCTGTTCGATATGGAAAAGAAAGCACAACCGCAACGCTGGTTGCGTGCCCCCAGTCGCTCAAAAGCAACGCGCGGGTCTTTGCCCCAAGCAGCGCACGATGATGAGATCAGCAGTTTTACCGTCACCATGCCCAAACCACTCATGTGGTCACAACTAGAACAAGTCGTTAAATGGGTGTGTGAGTCTCAAGGTGAAAAGCTACTCCGGCTTAAAGGCATCATTCATGCTGAAGATGCGCCAGCACCACTAGCCATTCACGCAGTGCAGCAAACCCTCTACCCGCCAACATTGCTTGAAAATTGGGAAGAAGATGAACCGATCAGTCGGATTGTATTGATTGGCAAAGGTTTGGATGAGCTAAAGATTCGTGATGCAATGATGCAGGTTTAGGATTTACTAAACTTAGCATCGACCTATTTTACACAAGGCGTTATCACGCATATCATTCTGTCCCAACATGTTTAAGCATGACCAGAACCTAAAAAATGTCTGAAACCCACATAGATATATTGCTTGTCGGCGGCGGTATTATGAGCGCCACTCTTGGCACCTTATTGCAGCAGCTTGATTCCTCATTAAAAATCATGATGGTGGAAAGACTCGACCAAGTCGCCCAAGAGAGCTCAGATGGCTGGAACAATGCAGGCACAGGCCATGCAGGCTATTGCGAATTGAACTACACGCCACAAAAACCCGATGGTGAAGTCGAGATCAATCGTGCACTTGGCATTAATGCGGCTTTTGAGACTTCACTACAGCTTTGGTCTTATCTTGTTGATACTAAACATCTTTCCACCCCGAAAAGCTTTATCAACCCTACGCCTCACGAGAGCTTTGTATGGGGTGATGCCGATGTGGGATTCCTGAAAAAGCGCCATGCGCGATTAAGTGCCCACCACTTGTTTGAAAACATGGAATACAGCGAAGATCCCGATGTGTTACTTGAGTGGATGCCCTTGATAATGCAGCACCGCAAAGTCACGCAAAAAATAGCCGCTACGCGGGTGAAATATGGCTCAGATATCGACTTTGGTGCATTAACGCATCAGATGGTAGATGCATTAAAAGCATCCCCTGAGTTCCAATTACTTTTGGGCCACAAAGTAGAGACATTGCGCCGCAAAAAAAACCACCGATGGGAAGTCAAACTTGAGAATAGACACACTGGAAAAACCAGAAAGATAGATGCTGGCTTTGTCTTCCTTGGTGCTGGCGGTGGCGCACTACCGCTTTTGCAAAAGTCAGGCATCCCTGAAAGCAAAGGCTACGGCGGGTTCCCTGTTAGCGGGCAATGGCTGGTGTGCAATAAGCCTGAGGTCATCAGCCAGCACTACGCAAAGGTCTATGGTAAAGCGCCGCTCGGTGCCCCGCCTATGTCTGTGCCGCATCTTGATACACGCATCATCAATGGGAAACCCGCCTTGTTATTTGGCCCTTATGCAGGTTTTACGACAAAATTTCTGAAGAAAGGCTCATTTCTTGATCTCGTGGCATCTGTTAAATCAAACAACCTGAAATCTATCTTATCGGCAGGCTTGCATAATCGTGATCTGACCCGATATCTGGTAGGTGAGGTATTCCAATCACATAAAGAGCGCGTAAAAGCTTTACGTGCTTTTTATCCTGAAGCAAAGGAAAGTGACTGGACACTCGCCAACGCTGGGCAACGTGTACAGATCATCAAAAACTGTGACAAAAAAGGTGGAAAACTTGAGTTCGGTACCGAGATTGTTGCAGCTAAAGACGGGACGTTAGCCGCATTACTGGGCGCATCTCCTGGTGCATCGACTTCTGTGCAGGCGATGCTTGAAGTATTGGAACGATGCTTCAAAGATAAAGTGGCAAGCCAGCCTTGGCAAGACAAGCTGAAAGAGATGATTCCCTCTTATGGTGAATCTTTAATTGAGAATGCCGCGTTACTCAGAAAAGTACGTAAGAGAACGCTAAAGACACTGAAATTGAACTAGTCACAGAAAGTTAGCCGTAGTCATTTATAATAGCGGCTTATTCAGAATAATTGAGTACGCCTCAATACAGATTTAGCTACAAAATGAGCCCATACCAAAAAATCGCAACCGACGATATCCGCATCAAGGAGATCAAGGAACTCGCCCCTCCTTCTACCTTGCTGGAAAAGTTGCAGGCGAGTACTGCGACTACGGATAACATCGTGGCTGCCCGATCTGCTATCCACGGCATATTGCATAGCGCTGATGACCGTTTGCTGGTCATTGTCGGCCCTTGCTCGATCCATGACCCTAAGTCCGGCATCGAATACGCAAAACGCTTAGTGACACAACGCGCCCTTTTCTCAAAAGAACTGGTCATCGTGATGCGTGTATATTTTGAAAAACCACGCACGACCGTGGGCTGGAAAGGCCTGATCAATGACCCGCACCTTGATGGCAGCTACAAGATTAATGAAGGCCTTGAGATTGCCCGCCGCTTCTTGCTGGAAGTGAATGAGCTTGGCTTGCCTGCGGCAACCGAATTCTTGGATACCATCACGCCACAATACACAGCAGACTTAGTCAGCTGGGGAGCGATAGGCGCACGCACGACAGAATCACAGATACACCGGGAGCTAGCTTCTGGTTTATCTTGCCCGGTCGGCTTTAAAAATGGCACCGATGGCAATATCAAGATCGCAGTTGATGCGATTAAGGCTGCCGCAAGCCCACATCATTTTCTATCAGTGACCAAAGAAGGCCATTCAGCCATCGTATCAACAACGGGCAATGAAGACTGCCATGTCATATTACGTGGTGGAAAAACACCCAACTATGATGCAGCCAGCGTTGAAGCGGCAGCGAGCGAGTTGGCAAGTGCAGGCCTGACAGCAAAAGTGATGGTAGATTGTTCACATGCCAATAGTTCACGCCAGTACAAAATGCAGACAGAAGTCGCAAAGAACGTGGCCGATCAATTAGGTAATGGTGATGACCGTATCATCGGCGTGATGGTGGAGTCACACCTGTATGAAGGCCGGCAAGATCATACGCCCGGCTGCTCACTTGAGTACGGAAAATCTATTACTGATGCCTGTTTAGGGTGGGATGATACGCTGGTTGTACTTGAAACTTTGGCAGAAGGTGTGCGTGCTCGCAGAAGGCATGAAGAAGTGATCGAGTAATTCCTTTCAAATAAAAAAACCGGCTCACATGGCCGGTTTTTTTATTATCTGAAACTAAAACAATTCCAGATTACGACTCTTATCCCCTTTTCGCCGCACACTTCTGCTACGTTTCTTGATACCAGTCTTTTGCTGTGATTTAGGCATCAACTCATCATCTGAAAAAAGTAATCCTTGTGGCGCAAACATATCTTGACTGCGCTGCGAGGCTTTAAATTTAGCCAGCAATCGGCAATCCACCGTGATATCAGCAATTGGGACACAACAACATGGCAACACCTCATCGTATGCCACAAAGGCCAGCGGCGGCTCCAAGTAGCGAACATCTCCATGCAAGAGTTTGACACGACACATGCCACAATAGCCGCTGCGGCACTGATATTCGACCTCGTGCCCGGTGCGCTCCAACCCATCCAGCAATGTCTCATGCAGCACTAGACGAAATGATTGATCTTGTGTGGTGATCTGACTCAAAGTTCAAAACTGTTAAGATCATCCGCCGAGACTTCTGAATCGATCTGGCCGATAAGATAAGAGCTTAATTCAACTTCTTGCGGAGCCACTTGCACGGTATCAGAGGCCAACCATGTATTGATCCATGGGATAGGGTTACTTTTTGCATTCTCGAATGCGGGCGGTAGGCCGACTGATGCCATGCGGTTGTTTGTGATGTACTCGACATACTGGCAAAGGATGTTCTTGTTCAAACCGATCATCGAACCACCTTTGAACAGGTAATCTGCCCAGCCCTTCTCTTGTTGAGCCGCTTCCTTGAACATATCACAACATTCTTGATGCAGCTCTTGGGCGATTACCGCAAACTCGGGGTCATCCTGCCCTGAACGCATGATATTCAGCATATGCTGCGTCCCTGTCAGGTGAAGCGCCTCATCACGCGCGATAAGTCGGATGATCTTGGCATTACCTTCCATCACCTTACGTTCAGCAAAGGCAAATGAGCAGGCAAAGCTGACATAGAAGCGAATCGCCTCAAGAATATTGATGCTCATGAGGCATAGATAGAGCTTCTTTTTCAGTTCACGCAGACGAATAGATTCCAGCTTGCCATTGATGACATGCTCCCCCTCACCAAGCTGTGAATACAGCATCATGTAACGGATCAGATCATCGTAATAAGCGGAGATATCAGAAGCTCTCGCACAGATATTGTCATTGCGCACGATGTCATCGAATACCAGTGATGGATCATTGATGATGTTACGGATGATATGCGTGTAGGAGCGCGAGTGGATAGTCTCAGAGAATGCCCATGTCGCGATCCAAGTCTCCAATTCAGGCAATGAGGCTAACGGCAGCAATGCCACATTGGGACTACGGCCTTGAATAGAATCCAACAACGTCTGATATTTCAGGTTACTGATAAAGATGTGCTTCTCATGCTCAGGCAAATTCTGGTAATCGATACGATCTTGCGAAACATCCACCTCTTCCGGACGCCAAAAGAATGAAAGCTGCTTTTCGATCAAGCGTTCAAATACCGGGTATTTTTGCTGATCGTAGCGAGCGACGTTGACCGGCTGTCCGAAGAACATCGGCTCTTCCATCTGCTTGTTATCTACCTTAGAAAAGATGCTATAGGCCATGACGTTATTCTCTGGTATTTATTCGATTGATTTTTATTAGTATCAGCTGCGCACCGATAAACGGTGCGCAGCTGGCAATGCACTTGTAGTATCTAGCTAAATAAGGACGCCTATATCTTGCAAGCACCACTTTCACAAGATGCGTCTTCCTCTTCGCTCTCGCCTGCGCCATCACGCGTGTTGTGGTAATACAGCGTCTTGATTCCCAACTTATATGCCTGCAACAAATCTTTCAGCAATTGCTTCATCGGCACCCGACCGCCTTCAAAACGCTTAGGATCGTAATTGGTATTGGTCGAGATCGATTGATCGACAAACTTTTGCATGATGCCTACCAGCTTTAGATACCCTTCGTTATCAGGCATTTGCCAAAGCAATTGGTATTGACTACGCAGACGATCGATTTCTGGCACGACTTGGCGCAAGATACCATCCTTGGATTGCTTCACAGACACCAAACCACGTGGCGGCTCGATGCCATTGGTCGCATTGGCAATCTGGCTGGAAGTTTCAGAAGGCATGAGCGCAGTTAGCGTAGAGTTGCGCAGACCATGCGTTGTGATATCGCCACGAAGCGCTTCCCAATCCAATTGCAACGGCTCACTGCAAACTGCATCCAGATCGCGCTTGTAGGTATCGATCGGCAAAATGCCCTGCGCATAGGTAGTTTCATGGAATGCTTTGCAAGGACCGAATTCGCGTGATAGCTGTACCGATGCTTTCAATAGGTAATATTGGATGGCTTCAAAAGTGCGATGCGTCAGCGATAGCGCTGCTTCATCAGTATAGCCAGTGCCGTTCTTTGCCAGATAATAAGCATAGTTAATGACACCGACCCCAAGCGAACGGCGTTTCTCAGTCGCATTCAAGGCTGCTTTTACAGGGTAATCCTGATATTCGAGTAACGCATCCAGTGAGCGAACGACCAACTCTGCCAGACCTTCAAGCTCATCCAATGATTCCAATGCACCAAGATTGAAAGCTGAAAGTGTGCATAAAGCGATCTCGCCCTCTCCATCATTCAAATCGTTCAATGGGCTTGTTGGTAAGGCAATCTCCATACACAAATTAGATTGGCGTATTGGTGCTAAAGCAGGGTTAAATGGACTATGCGTATTGCAATGATCCACATTCTGTATGTAGATACGCCCAGTGCCAGCGCGCTCTTGCATCATCAATGAGAAGAGCTCGACAGCTGGCAACGTGCGCTTGCGAACACTGCCATCGGCTTCATATTGGGTATATAACCGCTCGAACTCATCCTGATCTGCAAAGAATGCGTCATACAAACCCGGCACATCATGTGGGGAGAACAAACTGATCTCTTGCCCCTTGATGAGTCGCTGATACATCAGACGGTTTATCTGTACGCCGTAATCAAGATGGCGCACACGGTTCTCTTCCACGCCACGGTTATTCTTGAGCACCAATAGGGTCTCGACCTCAAGATGCCAGATCGGGTAGAACAAAGTCGCAGCACCACCGCGCACTCCACCTTGGGAGCAAGACTTGACGGCTGCCTGAAACAACTTGTAGAACGGCAAGCAGCCTGTGTGCTGCGCTTCACCATTGCGAATCTCGCTGCCGACTGCACGGATACGCCCCGCATTGATGCCGATACCAGCACGCTGGGATACGTAACGCACGATTGAGCTCGTCGTCGCATTGATACTATCCAGACTATCATCGCACTCGATCAATACGCATGAACTGAACTGACGGGTAGGTGTACGCACACCGGCCATGATTGGGGTTGGTAACGAAATCTTGAAGTTTGAAGCCGCGTCATAGAAGCGTTTGATCAGATCAAGGCGAGTACTACCTGTATATCTGGCAAATAGACACATGGCGACCAGCATGTAGAGGAATTGCGGACTCTCATACACTTTTTTGCTGACACGATTCTGTACCAGATACTTGCCTTCCAACTGCTTGACTGCTGCATAGGAAAACTTCATATCGCGCCAGTGATCGATATAGCCATTCAATTCATCAAACTCGGCCTTTGTATAATCGCGTAGCAGGTGCGCATCGTATTTACCAAGCGCTGTCAGATTGGTGACATGGTCAAATAGATGCGGTGGCTCGAACTGGCCATAAGCGATCTTGCGCAAGTGGAATATCGACAAGCGCGCCGCCATATACTGATAGTCTGGTGTTTCTTCCGAAATCAGATCCGCGGCTGATTTGATAATGGTTTCATGGATAGCATCCGTACGAATACCATCATAAAACTGAATATGTGAGCGTAACTCAACCTGAGAAACCGAGACATTATTCAGACCTTCTGCCGCCCACTCGATCACGCGGTGGATCTTGTCTAGATTGATAGGCTCAAGGCGGCCATCACGCTTAGTGGCTTGCATAGATTCGTAATGAAGTTGGCGAGGCGTGTTTACTGTTGTGTCGTCCATGATGGCTCCCTTATGCGAGCGCGGGGATGTCCAGACCATATCTTAAGTACAGTACAGCAAGATAAATAACTTGCAACACGCACCAGCCAATACGGACAAGCAATGAAGAAAACGCAAAGCGCGTTCTGTTCTGCCGAGGTCACCCCGCCTCAAACGTTACGAAAAATATCCACGGCAGGTCTCCTGGCTTTCAGCTTCACTCAGACAGCCTTCCCGGATATATCCAGTGGCATGTTGCCCGAGCGACCAGTCCTAAAACTGGTGGCTGATTACAGTTGCGGGGGCAGCCCCGGCTTTAGAATATTCATCTTTTTGAATACCCTTTACCGGATTCCCTTTTAACTCACATTTAGAAATGTCTGTGAGGACCGTAGTGGCTCCACTATATCTCAGCGGGATATTATTTTGCAATAGAGATTTTTGATAAAAACCACAATAGGTTGATTTTTTTAAAATAAAAAATCAACCTATATGTGCATAAGGATTTAAGAGAAGACTACTGCTGCAAGCTTGCGCGCAGGTTTCTTGCTACCTGAACCATGTTCTGCAATGCGGTAACAGTTTCCGGCCAAGCTCGGGTTTTTAAGCCGCAATCCGGATTGATCCACAAACGCTCGACAGGAATGACTTCCATCGCACGCAGCATGAGTTTTTCCATCGCTTCGACAGTAGGTACTCTTGGCGAATGGATATCATAGACACCCGGCCCTATCTCATTTGGATATTCGAACTCCCCGAATCCATCCAGCAATTCCATCGCTGATCGTGATGTCTCGATGGTGATGACATCTGCATCCATTGCAGCGATAGATGGCAGAATATCGTTGAATTCCGAATAACACATATGCGTGTGTATCTGCGTTGCATCATTCGCCACGCTTGCTGACAGCTTAAATGCTCGAACCGCCCAGGCAAGGTAGTGTGCCCAATTGGCTTTTTGCAAAGGTAAGCCCTCACGAAATGCCGGCTCATCGATTTGGATGACAGAGATACCCGCTTTCTCAAGATCAGCAACCTCGTCACGTATCGCCAAAGCTAACTGCAGAGCAGTAGTTTCACGTAGCTGATCGTTACGCACGAATGACCATTGCAACATCGTCACGGGACCAGTAAGCATACCTTTCACAGGCTTTTGTGTAAGAGACTGCGCATAGGTCGTCGCTTCTACCGTCATTGGCAATGGTCTGTAGACATCGCCATAGATGACGGGCGGCTTCACGCAACGGGAACCATAACTTTGCACCCAGCCATTTTGGGTAAATGCATAGCCAGCAAGTTGCTCGCCGAAATACTCCACCATGTCATTGCGCTCCGCCTCGCCATGTACCAATACATCTAGACCCAAAAACTCCTGTTGCTTGATGGCATGACGGATATTCGCTTGCATATCAGATATATACTGCACCTCATTCAATTCACCTCTCTTAAACGCGGCACGGCTGGCACGTATCTCAGCCGTCTGCGGGAATGAACCTATCGTCGTCGTGGGCAATAATGGCAGCTTAAGTTCTGCCTGCTGGATGACTCGCCTGGCTGCAAAAGGACTTTGGCGATCCGCATCGACTTCATGCAGTTTTTCTAAACGCTTGCTGACTTCACTGGCGTGCACCCGACTAGACGTCGAACGGGTTACCGCTGCATGATAAGATTGCGATAACGCATCAGAAACAGCATCTCTACCCTCATCTAACGCTTTCACCAATACTTGCAGCTCGATCAACTTTTCATCTGCGAATGCAAGCCATGACTTGATTTCACTATCCAGCTTGGTCTCATGATCAAGCGTCACTGGCACATGCAATAGCGAACATGATGGGGCGATCCATAAACGATCACCCAGCAATGCCGATACCGGCTCTAAAATATCTAAAGTCTCATTCAGGTTATTGCGCCAAATGTTACGTCCATCGACTACGCCAGCAGATAATACCCAGTGTGACGGTAATGCATGGAGCCATGGCTTCAGCTGCTCAGGAGCACGTACAAGATCGATATGGATGCCATCCACAGGCAAGCTTATGATGCTGGGTATATAGCGCGCCACATGATCAAAATAAGTCGCTAGCAATAACTTGGGGCGGTCATCACGAATGCGTGCGTAAGCATGCTCAAACGCCTCTAGCCACTGCGCATTCAGATCTAACGTCAGAATAGGTTCATCTATCTGCACCCACTCGATACCACGATATTTAAGCTCTGCCAACAATGCGGCATATTGCGCGCACAATGATGGGAGAAGGCTTACTCGATCAAAACCCTCTGCGCGACTTTTGCTCAGATACAGATAAGATACCGGACCAAGCAAAGTGGGCTTAACCGATGATCCAGTTGCCAGTGCCTCATCCACCTGAACCAGCAGTTCATGTGCATTGGCAGAGAATGCGGTCTCAGGGCCAAGCTCGGGCACAAGATAATGATAATTGGTATCGAACCACTTGGTCATTTCACTGGCAGGCTGTGATGCATTGCCACGCGCCAGAGAAAAATAATCTGTAGGTGCCAATACTTTACCGGCCAAGCCAAAACGCGCTGGGGCAGCGCCGAATAACACCGTGTGATCAAGCACATGATCATAGTAAGAAAAATCGCCAACGCTCACGAATGCCAGACCGGCGCTTTCTTGTTTTTGCCAATTAAGGTGACGAAGTTGGCTGCCAGTAGCTTCAAGCTCCTGAATACTGCTATTGCCTTGCCAGAATGACTCTAGCGCGAACTTCAGCTCACGTTTTGCGCCTATGCGCGGATAACCAAGAATATGTGCGGTTGTCATGATGACTCCATGCTTTTTGAAAAAAATGGAGTTTGCGTGCTATCATTAAATTAATAAAGCGACATTTTTTTAAATTAAATTGAATTAAATTCATATCATGATAGAAATCCGGCACCTAAAATCATTCAAGGCCATTTCAGAAAGTGGAAAGCTCGCGCTTGCGGCAGAGCGCGTACACCTGACACAATCCGCACTCTCCCACCAGATACGTGCTGTTGAAGAATATTACGACATCACCTTATTTCAGCGCACGGCTCATGGCTTACGCTTCACGCCTGCTGGTGAGCGACTATTAAAACTAGCCGATATCGTGCTGGAAGCGACAGCACACGCTGAGCGTGATTTGGAACGGCTCAAGCTAGATCAATCAGGCGAATTGCGTATCGTGCTGGAATGCCATACCTGTTTTGATTGGCTGACCCCGGTAATGGATCTATTTCGGCGTGCATGGCCAGAAGTAGAATTGGATCTCGTGGCCGGGTTCCACAGTGACCCTTGGAATCTGATCAAAGAGGGTAAGGCAGATTTTGTCATTGGCGGCTTGCCAAGCGCCTCCAAACATCTGCAACACACGCCTTTATTTAAATTCGAGATACTGGCTGTGCTTCCGCCAGACCATCCATTGCATAACAAACCTTATTTGGTACCAGAAGATTTTAATCATCAGACCTTGATCACTTATCCAGTACCCGAAGAGCGCATCGACCTTGTGCGGGAGTTGCTCGCTCCTGCGCATATCAAGTTTGAACGTCGCACCGCTGAATTAACGGTCGCCATCATGCAGTTAGTCGCCAGCCGTCGCGGACTTGCGGCATTGCCAAGCTGGGGATTGCAGAATTACATCGAGCATGAATATGTGATCGGCAAACCTATTACGAAGAAAGGCTTGTGGTCTGAATTACATGCCGCGGGCAAGGCTGAAGTGATGGCGAAACCTTATGCTGTCGATCTCGTGCGTATCATTCGCGAAGCATGTTCAGAAAAGCTAGATGGGATTAAGCTGATCTGATACTTGCAACTGGCTTTTTGACCTAAGGATGTTTAGTCAAGCGACCACAAATCGTGAAATCAATAAAGCATCGATCAGTTCGGAACCCATCGCACACAGCCATCCTGCTGTCAGCAGTTTTATGCCCGGCAGAAAAGACCTTGGCCTGATATCGAACGCTACACAAATACGTTCTTCATCGGAAGTAAAAGGGATGGTTCTGTGAAAAAGCGAAGAGGGAAATAGCACGATATCACCGAGCTTAGGCGCAATCACCTTGACAGGAAAATTCGTATGCTTCTGCGGATAATGATCACCATGTGTACTGAATTCAATGCTGCCATCAGCTTGCCCGACTTTTTTCTTTGGCAATGAAAGATACACCGACCCACTCAACCAGCCAGTCTCATGGATATGGGAAGTCAAGTGCCCGCCCGTGCGCATCTTCACATACCAGGAGCTACTGAATTCTGTTTGCTGGGGGAATGACCGCACCAACTCACAATCTGCGTCAGCAAAACGCTGTTGGTATGCCTCGACTTCTTTTTTGATAAGTTGCGAGAGCTTGATGAATGAAGCCTCTGAGCGTTTGAATAGATTACCCGCAGATTGGATACCGTGATGCAACCTCCCCTGTTTTCTTTCAGCGATCTCAGCAAATTCGATATCGCGCAGCAAATCACTTAACAGCTCGCTATCTTCACCGGCAAGCTCACCAATGCTGTTGTGATAAACAAAATCCATCGGTGTCTTGCAGAAATCGTACGGGTCTTCAACGCCGAAGTTGGCCGCATAATGGGTAGATAAAGTCGCAAGAAACGGCGAGACATTGCGCTGCTGCAATAGCGGCTGCAGCTTTTGCTTGAATGCGTCATATTGCTCGGCTTTATATAAGCAATAGAGCTGCCTTTCCTGCCAGTCACCTAGTTTGGATTTCTCGAAATAAGCAATGGCCTGCTGGAAATCACCTGCATCATATAAAAACTGAGCGATGTTATAACTCGCTTCTTCATGATTGGGGTCGATTGCAAGCGCTTGATGATAGCTAGCAACCGCCTCGTCCATCTTGCCCTGATCGCGTAAAGCCTCACCCAGATTGTTATGCGCCTGCACATAATTCGGATACAGGCTGATCGCCTGACGGTAAGCCGCGATCGCGTCATCCAGCTTACCTTTGTCGCGCAATGCAGTGGCAAGGTTAAAATGACCACGCGCATCAGGATTGATATTTAACGCTTTTTGATAACTGCTGATTGCCTCATCCAGCTTACCTTGTTGCTGCAATACCGTACCAAGGTTGCCATGTGCTTCAAAGAAACCAGGTTCGATAGCGATTGCACGGCGATAGCTGGCTACCGCATCTTCGAATTTCTCAATAGCCTGTTGAGAAATGCCCAGATTAAAATAAGCATCTGCATAGCTGGGTTTGATGGCGGCGGCTTTTTTATAATTGGTAACCGCCTCGTCATGGCGCCCAAGATTTGCCAGCACGGTTGCCAGATTAAAATGGAGTTCTGCTGAATTAGGCATTGCAGCCACCACACGCTTAAAACTCACGGCAGCCTCTTCAAACTTTCTCTGCCCAGCCAGACATGGCCCTAGGACGTTATGCAGGATGGGGGCGTTAGGATAAACCTGAAGCAACGCTTTAGCAGTCGCTTCAGCTTGTTGTAATTGGCCTGCGTTATACAGGTTAAGCAGTGGTTGAATCTCGTGGGCAGCAGGCTGCCTGAACTGCGCGTTTCCTTTTTTCATGTCATCTCCAAGCTTTTTCACTTAATGGAACGCGGCTCTTGATGGCCGTTGATCTTGCAGCTTCAAATCAATGAAGGTGTCCCAATATGAATATGTTTCAGCAGGCTAGATTATGCACGAATTACAGAATTTTGTAACAGAATGTAAATAATGTTTTATGAATTGTAACTGCGCTACTTTTTAATATCCTCCCACAGCTTATCAAGGCGCTTAATCGATACAGGAAAAGGCGTCTTCAACTCCTGCGCAAATAAAGAAACCCGAAGCTCCTCAATGAGCCAGCGGTAATCATGCAAGGCTTCGCTGATATCAATATTGGCTTTGCGCAGCGCGATGACACGCTCATCCCATCGCTGCCACACCTGCTGTACTGATTGACTATTACGTGCGTCTCGCTCAATTCCACCTGGATATTTTTCAAGCCTTAACCGCAATGCCTTGATATAGCGCGGCATGTGTTGCAGACGCTCCCATGGGGTTTGGCTAAAGAAACGTTTGGGCAGCAAACGGCTAAGCTGTTCTTCGATCTCTTTCTTCAACCTCGCCATATTAGGCGCTAATGTAGCCAGTTTTTGTATGAGTAACTGGTGCTCAGCGGCTATTGCTGTCGCCAAACAGCCAGCCCCATCCACTACCGCTGGCAATCTGGTGCGTGCACGTTGCTTCAAGTTCATAAAGTCCGCATTACTACGTGGCAGATCATCTTCGCCGATAAACGCCCGATCAGCGATGGCAGTCAGCATATCTTCGCGCAACTCATCGGGTGCCATGATATTACGTAACTGCAGTGCATATTGGTTAAACCCCGGCAAACCTTTCTCTAGCTGTTTCATCTGCTCTTTAAGCTCGAGGCGCATAAGGCGTCGCACGCCTGCACGATGGGCATTAGTAGCCGCGATTTCCGTATCAAAAAGCTTAACCGCGACCGTTTCTTTTTCGTCATCTATCGCAGGGTATCCAGTCAGTTGCCGACCTTCTCGACTAAAACTCAATGTCTTGGGCAAATCGCCAAAATCCCATTGTTTAAGGCCGGTCTTTTCTATATCAGGCGAACTATCCCGAAAAGTCAGCTGCGCTGCTTGCCCAAGCTGTAACTTCAGTACATTCCAGCTTCTGCCACTCCCTAGTTCGCGGCCTTTTTCATCAATCACACGAAAGTTCATATGTAGGTGCTCCGGCAGCGCTTCAATATTCAGCTCTTCTACCGACATCTTTAAACCGGTTTGCTTTTCAATATAAGCAATCAGCATTAGCACCACCTCCCCCTCGCCGACTTTCACCGCTTCAAGGAACCCAGTGACAAACTCGGGAACAGGCACACACACACGTCGTAAAGTCTTTGGCAACGCTTTGATCAAGGCAGTGATCTTTTCACGCAGCATGCCTGGCACTAACCACTGCGCACGCGTCGCACCCAATTGGTTCAGCAATGCCAAAGGTACGGTTGCAGTAACGCCATCTAAGGGGTGTCCGGGTTCAAAGCGGTATTTCAACGGCAAGGTCACGCCATCCATTTGCAATGATTCCGGGAACTGCGCTTCAGTGACGCCCGAAGCACCATGACGCATCAAGGCATCACGCGTTAGATACAACAATTTTGGCTGGGTCTTCTCAGCCTCTTCACGCCATTTCTCAAAACCAGCGCCATTGATGATGCCTTGAGGGATGATGGCATCATAGAATGCAAACAAGGCATGCTCATCCACCAGCACATCCTGCCGTCGGGCTTTATGCTCAAGCTCTTCGATATCAGCGATGAGTTGACGATTGGCTTCAAAGAATGGTGCCCGGGTATCGAACTCCATATTCGCGAGCGCCTCACGAATCAATATTTCACGCGATTCTTTTGGGTCGATCGGGCCATAGTGCACGCGCCGTTTTGGTATGACGGTCAATCCATAGAGGCTGACCTTTTCCCATGCAACGACTTGTGCCAGTTTACGATCCCAGCGCGGGTCGCTATAGCTACTCTGCGTCAGGTTGCGCGCCAGCGGCTCCACCCAGTCAGGTTCTATCTTCGCCACACAGCGGGCATATAGCTTTGTGGTTTCCATCAATTCAGCTGCCATGACCCACTTTGGTCGTTGCTTTTTGAGTGCCGACCCAGGCGCGATATTAAAACGTATCCCGCGTGCACCTTGATAACTCTCAGACTCTCCATCCTTAAAGCCGATATTGCCAAGTAAGCCAGAGAGCAAAGCGCGATGGATCTGATCGTAGGTTGCCTCTCGTTGAACTACTTCTCCCCTCGCGGGAGAAGGTTGGGATGTGGGAGAGATAAAGCCCATCTCTTCAGCGATATCACGCAGTTGCGCGTGTAGCTCACGCCACTCTTTTAAGCGCAGGAAAGACAGGAAACTCGCATGACACTTATTGAGCAAGTCCTTATTCGACTTTCTGGTTTTCAATGCTTCATCATAAAAAGCCCACAGTTTGAGATAACTCATAAAGTCTGAATTCTCACCTGCAAACTTGGCGTGCGCTTGATCAGCCGCTTCGCGTTTATCCATAGGTCGTTCACGCGGATCTTGAATACCGAGCGCACTGGCGATAATCAATATCTCACTCAGGCAGCTTTCTTTTTGCCCGGCCAAGATCATACGGCCTACACGAGGGTCAAGCGGCAGGCGTGCAAGCTGAGTGCCTAACTCCGTGATATGGCGATTGGGATCGACCGCACCCAACTCTTGCAGCAAAAGATATCCGTCCGAGATAAGCCGCGAGCTTGGTGCCTCAATAAAAGGAAATTCGTTGATATCGCCGAGGCGGAGCGCTGCCATGCGCAAAATAACAGAGGCCAGCGAAGAACGCAGTATCTCAGGATCAGTGAATTCAGAGCGGTTATTAAAATCCTGCTCATCATACAAGCGCACGCAGATACCGCTAGATACGCGGCCACAACGCCCTGCCCGCTGCCTTGCTGCGGCTTGCGATATCTTCTCCACCTGCAACTGCTCGACCTTGGATCTTGCACTGTATCTGTTGACCCTCGCCAAGCCGGTATCAATGACATATTTGATGCCCGGTACAGTCAATGATGTCTCAGCTACATTGGTCGCCAAAATGATCCGTCGTGCACCACCAGACCGGAATATCTTCTGCTGGTCTTCAATGGATAGCCGTGCGAACAAAGGCAGCACTTCCACATGACGCATCTTGGGTGAACGTGCCTGATGTTTGCGCAAGTGATCTGCTGTATCGCGAATCTCACGCTCACCGGGCAAGAAAACGAGAATATCGCCGTCACCCTGCCTTAGCAGGTCATCTGCCACGTCGAGGATCGCTTCTTCCATGGCTTCTTCCGCCTCATCTTCCTCCAGCCAGCGAGATTCGATGCGCGGTTTACGCTTAACGCCCATCAGATCCTGTCCTAGCAGCTCAAGATCATCTTCATTCTCAGGGTCAAGCACTTGTTCCTTCGCACTAAACCCGGCTTTACCTAGTGGTCGATAGCGAATCTCAACAGGATAAGTACGTCCAGAGACTTCAATCACCGGCGCACCATCAAAATGGCGCGAGAATCTATCAGCATCGATCGTCGCAGAAGTGACGATGATCTTGAGCTCAGGGCGTTTCGGCAATAACTGTTTAAGGTAACCCAGTAGAAAATCGATATTCAGGCTACGTTCATGCGCCTCATCGATAATGATGGTGTCATATGCATTTAGAAAGCGATCACCCTGCGTTTCCGCGAGCAAAATGCCGTCAGTCATCAACTTGATATAGCTTGATTCAGATAGCTTGTCATTGAATCGCACCTTGTAACCCACCACTTGCCCCAATGGTGAGTTCAACTCTTGTGCAATACGCGATGCCACTGAACGCGCTGCGATACGCCGTGGCTGGGTATGGCCAATCAAACCACTGATACCACGGCCTAGCTCAAGACATATTTTGGGCAGTTGCGTGGTTTTACCAGAACCTGTCTCACCGCAAACAATCACCACCTGATGTTGACTGATCGCCTCAGCGATCTCATCTTTTCGCCCGCTAACAGGCAACTCAGCCGGATAATCTGGCTTGGGCAGCGCAACTCTACGAGACTCCAATCTGGCAATAGAGCGGCGAATCTTCTCGGCGATCTCAGCCAATGCACGATCTACAGGTTTACCTTGATCTAAGCTAGCGCGCGTCTGCTGCAGCTTGCGCCTCAACGGAAAGCGGTCGACTAGCATACAAGCAGGCAAGAGCTTTTCTAATTGGGATAGATTTTGACGGGGATTATTATTTTCTGTGGTCACAGGCAAGGCATCGATCATGTCTTATGGCATTTTAGCATGCCGCTACTCTCACCACAGGCATGGTGAAAGTAGCGGCTAGGATTGAACCTGAAATTAGCTAGGTTTTATTTCCTCACACAATCTTCAGTACCCGTATTGCCACCTTTGAATTCCGGCTCGAAGTAGAATTTATGGAAGCTAGCTTTGCCCTGCTTATTCGTCTTAAAAGTGGCTAAGCCAACTCCATAATCCTTGGTCGATTGATCGGTGAGTGCAAAATGGATTGCAAACTGGTTGCCATGCGCTGCCGCATAACCCGGGTATTTACCAAAGCCCGGCACTTCAAGGGTGAACTCATAACTCGCATAAGTAGCTGTGCTGTGTTCCGGCTTAAGTTTTAAAGTGACCTTGCCGGTGTAATCGCCTTCTTTGCTGTCTTTTCCCGTGCATTCGTAAACACCGCTGTAATCCATACCAGTAAATGCTGGCTGGGCTACGGCTTCTAGCACGAATAAACAACTCAAAATACACAATACATATAGAGAAATTATTTTCATAAAAATCCTGATGAGTTAGTAATCGAATTCACTTAAACTAGGGTTTAATTAAACTTAGGCTTTAAATAGTTAACCTTGGAATGCGCAACCTTCGAGCAAATTGGCTCGGAACTGAATTAAGCCTTGCACGTCGAATTATCATACCATCTACAAAACACAGCCTTATCGCTTGTGTATGGCTTAATTTATTTTTTAAATAGCTACATTTAATCAATAGCCTATGAATCAACAGCCTAATAATGAAAAGAAAGTCAGGAGATAGCATTGATCATCAAGCATGGCCGTACCATCGTTAACCCAGTCATCAATCTGGCAACACACTATCTTAGCTGCTTAAAGATCATATTTGCCAAGGCGACTTCAGAATGGTTCGCGCATCGGGTAAACAGCAAAGGGGCGGCTCTTGCGTTTTATACCCTGTTTTCCCTTACCCCGATACTGGTTCTGATCATTGCCGTGATGGGTTACTTTTTGGGTGAAAAAGCCGCGCATGGTGAGCTCATCGAACAGATATCAGGCCTCGTCGGCGAAAGCGGTGCGCACGTTATTCAATCTTTGCTGGTAGCTTCGAGCAATCCAAAATCCGGCATCATTGCCACACTGGTTTCGGGCTCGCTGATATTTATCGGTGCCACCACGGTGATCGCAGAGTTAAAAGCCAGCTTGGATGAAATATGGGAAGTAAAAAAGATCGTACATAAAGGCAAACAGGCGGCATTCAAACACTTGCTGAGAACCCGCATACTCTCGTTCAGCATCATCATCGCACTGGCCTTTTTACTGCTTACATCCCTCGCATTAAGTGCTGGCCTTGCATTGGCTGAACCCTACCTGAAAGATATTTTGGGTGGATACCTGATCGTACTTTCATGGCTTTCATCATTGATCTCTTTCGGCGTGATTACCGCCATGTTCGCAGTGACTTATAAGATGCTACCGAATGTGCCTTTATCATGGCGCGATGTAGCCATTGGCGCTGCGCTGACAGCGATATTGTTTGCCTTGGGTAAATTTCTCATCGGTATATACCTTAAACATAGTGCGGTATCGTCGAGCTTTGGTGCTGCTGGGTCACTGATCGCGCTTTTGCTATGGATATATTATTCAGCGCAGATATTCTTCTATGGAGCAGAGGTGACGCGCCAGTTTGCTCTCAATTTTGGTAGCCTTAAAAAAGCACCCGCTAAGCGGCGAAGCGTGACTGCATCTCCTCAAGATTCAACTCCTTAAGAATATGCTCTAGCCTTATTTGCGCATTCTTGCGTGGGGCATTCTTATAACGGGCGATGATCAGCTCGTTCTTCATCGAATGTTCCCACCCAACCAACTCAGTCACAGTGACTTGATAACCATGTGCTTCAAGTTGTAGGCAACGCAACACATTGGTGATCTGGCTACCGAATTCTCTAGTATGAATAGGATGACGCCATATCTCCGATAATGGCGTCTTGCCGAACGATTCATTCTTATGGCGGCGCAATACTTCGGCTACCTCAGCTTGGCAACATGGCACCAGCACCATGAATTGCGCCTGCTTCTCAAGCCCGAACCTAATGGCATCATCCGTGGCCGTATCGCACGCGTGGAGTGCTGTTACTATATCCACTTTTTCTGGTAATGCAGCAGAGGTAATGGATTCCTCAACGCTCAGATGCAAAAAATCCATGCGGCCAAAACCCAGCTTTTCTGCCAATACCTGAGATTTTTGCACGAGCTCCTCTCGCGTCTCAATACCGACAACCTTGCCTGCTGCTAGCGACTTCATAAAGAGGTCGTAAAGTATAAAACCCAGATAGGATTTCCCCGCCCCGTGATCGACCAGCACCGGCTGCTCATTCGCTGCATAGGCTTCAGTGAGTAAAGGCTCTATGAACTGGTATAGGTGATATACCTGCTTGAGTTTGCGGCGTGTGTCCTGATTGAGCTTGCCATCACGCGTGAGGATATGCAGCTCTTTCAGCAACTCTATCGATTGATTGGGTTTGATTTCGGGGATAAGTGTCATATGCCTAGTTTACCATTGCGGGCCTAGTAGCAAATATTAGCGGCATAAAGACGAGAAGTTTTAGGTGAGACTTTTAGGTATAGATAAGCTTTGCAACCGAATAAAACCATGATTACATTAGTAAGATTGCATTAAAAATCGAATCGTAAGCGCAATTGCTCCTGTGAGGCAGCATCCACCGAGTTAAAGTATTTTTGCACCAGCACCTCATAAGTCTCAAGTGTGGGGGCATGCGGGAATTCTTTACCGAAGCGTTTCAAAAGTACTGACACTCGGCTGTTAAGTCGTTCACGCTTAAAATAGTGCAGCATTAACCGCACACGCAAGCTTTGCACGACAAGCTCACGCAGCAATGGGTCATTAAACACCCATGTCGATGCATCGGAATTAACCGCATGCATATCCAGTGCTTGGTGTTTTTCGTCGACCTCTTCACCAAAAAGATAGTTGGTAGCGGCAGCCGCGATCAGATTGGCCTCATCATCACTTGTGACATGCTGTTTATAGACGCGGAAATTTGCAAACACGCTCAGTTTGGCAATGGCGAGAAACCGCTTGAATTGCCTGTGCGACATGAAATGCATAATGAAATATGCCACGACACAAATCAGAATTAAAAAATATACCGTTAACATTTACCCTCGCCACAACCAGACTCACCACTAGATACTTCACCGTGAATATCAAAATATAGCTAAATGACCTTTGTGTGTTTAGAAAAACCTAAGGCCACGATGCTTACTAAATTTTTATAGCAAGATTCTTCATAGAGGGCATTTTCAGCAGACAATTCAATATCTAATGAAATAAAGCAGATGTCAGTATGGGGCATTGGGGCTAATGGACTAGCTTGAGACCCAAAATAAAACCTAGCTCAGGGCTTTAGGTCCAGAGTTTTAGGTTCGGGGCTTAAAACTTAAAATCCAAACGCATCTTTCATCACATGAAAGATATAGTTCTGCTCTTTGATGCCGCGAAACAGATAGGCTTTTGGCCCACCAGCGAATATCTCCACATCATCTGCTGCATGCGTTTCTGAATCCAGCGGTACATTGTTTTCCTGATGGAAATCAGGGCTCTCGGTATCAACCTGCGACATATCCTCGATACGGCCACTGCGAGCCGGATTCTTATGGATATCCTCTGCCGGCACATCAGGGTAGTAACCTTTGCCATTGGCATAACTTATCGTGGTGTATGGCTTGCCATCCGCAGCGAGTTGCAGCTTGCCGTCCACCATCACTTTACCTAATATCGGGTTGCCGCGTTCTGGGTAGCCGCCGATGGTCATGGTGTGACTATGGTCGGCAGTCACGATCACCAATGTATCTTTGAGATCAACTCTTTCCAGCGCTTTTTTTACCGCATCAGATAACGCAACGGTCTCAGTCAATGCGCGAAATGCGTTGTTGGCATGGTGTGCATGGTCTATACGCCCTGCTTCTACCATCAAAAAATAGCCTTTAGAGTTCTTTTTGAGTATATCGATCGCTTTGGCCGTCATGTCAGCCAATGAAGGTTCTTTGCCTGCATCGTTCGGGCGGTCATGCTCATACTTCATGTGGGATCGCTCGAAGAGGCCGATCAACCTCTTGGTATTAGCCGGGTCGATAGCATCGAACTGCGCCTGATTCCACACGTATTTTGCATCGAATTTCTTAACGTATTCATCAACAAGGTTGCGTCCATCACGCCTATCACCTTTCTTACCAATATCTTCAGGATCATCCACGGTATTGGGCAAAAATCGGCTACGCCCACCACCAAGCACGACTTCAAGGCCATCGCCAATACCGCCTTTGCCATAATCATCGATCAACTGTGAGGCAATATCTTTGATGCCCGTATCCGCTGGTAGATTATTATCCGATTCCCAATCGCGCATCGATGTATGTGCATAAGTAGCCGCAGGGGTGGCATGCGTGATACGTGCTGTTGAGATAATGCCCGTTGAGCGTCCATTTTTTTCGGCCAGCTCCAGTATCGTCGTCAGTTTGGCGGCTTGTACTTTGGCGTTATCTTTTTCACCATTCTCGATCGTCTGGTCGACAGATAGCAAGCCATCATTAGTTTTAACACCGGTCACCATTGCTGTCATGGTAGGGGCTGAATCCGACGTTTGCTGGTTGGCAGAATAGGTTTTTGATAAAGCAAGATAAGGTAACTTCTCAAAAGCGAGCTGATTACCCTCACCATCTACGCCGCGTGACTGCCCCTCAAATATGCGTGCGGCAGTTACCGTGGCAACACCCATGCCATCGCCAACGAACAGGATCACGTTCTTAGCATGCCCCATATTAGGCAAGACTTTCTTTGCAGCAGCTAACTCAGTTTGGCCGTGGCGATACCATGTGTTGGCATCTTCAGCAAAAGTACTAGCGCTTACAATCATCAGAGCGGCGGCGATTACATATTGAGTCATTTGTTTCATTTTAGCATTCCGGTAAAAACTGATAGACAGTCACATCATCGATAGAATAGTAGCCGATGATGTCATGCTGATGACCATCATTTACAGAATGCGTAGCTTGTTACCCATGACTACCCATTTGTTGAGTGGGGTTTTAGCGGGATGGGTTAAAACACCCAACTCACATAGACATTCGCCGCATGTGATCGATTGTTATCACCATGCTGACCTCTGTAGCTGATGCCTGCATTGAGTGCTGGGGTGATGTTTGAGTTTAGCCCGATGTCATAGAGGAAGGCATCACGAGCGATAGGATTACCTCTCACATCAAAGTCTGTGCCACTGTTTAGTTTGGCTTCACTCTTAGGTGTGACATCGCCTTCAGCATGGCGTAAACCTAAAGAGCCATTTAAACTGACTGGCAGGCTTTTGATACTGGGTAGCAGATGCGTGAACCTGACACCTGCAGTGGTGAGTGTCGTATTGGTCTGTTCACGACCGAGTTTGAGTGCTGCTGCATCGCCACGTTCAGTGAAACCTTCACGGTTGGTCATGACCTGTGCAACATTCACAAAGGGTTCTATTGTGGCCGTGCTAATGTTGAGACGGTATCCGAGGTCAGCGAAGGCTTGTAGAGTATGGGCATTGTAGTCAGCAGATTCTCGTCCATTAAAGCTACCGAAGGCTAGGTTACGTCCTGTATCAAGCCTGTGGTAGCCATAGCTGGTACCGAGCTTGAGTGAGACCTTATCGAAACTACGGCCTGCATAACCACCTAAGTGAACACTGTCGATATCGGCACGGCTGCTACGAGTATTAAAACGTGTGTCGCCATAACCACCTAGCAGGCCAACCGTCCAAGCTTCGCTATCTCCGATGATGCGATCTGTGCCGACGATGCCGCCATTCATGTAACGGGAAGTGCTGTCGGTATTGCTGTTTCTATCCCCATAGGCATAGATGGAGCTGCCTTTGAACCAGACTGAATTGCCATCTGGTTGATAGAGGCGATTGGTGACCGCACTTCTGACGAAATCCGTATCATCGATCAAAGCGCCTTGTGCACTGGCATGCACTTCACCTGCAAGCTGACTAAAGGCATTACGCGCGCCAGCAGCATCCAGACCTAACACGGCTGCGCCAATAACACTACTTGCCAATGGGGTAAGACCGCTGGCGGCCTGCATCTGATTATAGCTGCCGCCAATGTCGGTAAAATTGGTGTTGTTACGTGTGAGGTCTAATGAGATCGTGCCGGGTGTGGAGTAATCCAGTGTGGATGAGAAGAACGCCAGATCAGTCGTTGTGCCTGCGAATGCACCAGTCAGCGTGCCAGTGTAATTCAGGATGTCATAGCTGATGGTAGAGCCCGCAATGTAATTGCCCGGTGTGATGATGGTGTTGACCGTGCCGCCGTTGATGATGACGTTGCCATTCACATTAATACGATCAGAAGCTCCAGCATCATTCACTTCGACGTTGTAGTTCGAGCCAGCAGCAAAGGTCAGGTCACCATTGACGGTCAACGTACCGATGGAATTGCCTGGGGCTAGAGTGCCGCCGGAACGGATAAGTACATCAAGGGCTGTCAATGTTCCGTTACCACCAAGCAGACCATCGATAATCGGCTGACCGCTATCGACGGTGCCATTCACGATAAAACGTGCACCACTGTCGACGACAATGTTGGTCGCCACTCGAAGTAATCCGCCTACGCCAACGGCAAGGGTGCCTCCTTCTACATCGACTGTGTTAAGAGTGCCATTTGTGGTGCCATTAAAATTCCATGTACCTGTACCTGCCTTGACCAGACTGAGAGCACCCCCACCATTAGCATCAAGTGAACCGTAGTATAAGGAATCACCTAATACACTGGTGTCTATCGTCAGGGTCGAGCTGCCGGAAGCATTTTTGACAGTACCTGCGACTGACAAACTGCCGAGAATTGCATCCGTCCCATTGAGGTCAAATGAGGTAAAAAAGCCGAGCAGTTCGACGGCGACGGTATTGGATGAAATCCTGCCTGCACCTGAGACCACGAGTACAGCGTCATTATAGAAGCGCTGGATGCCGCCGCTGATGGCATTCGCGGCAGAAACATTAAGAGTGCTATTATCGAAGAATTCCAGAATTCCGCCACTGATGGCATTAGCGGCACTGGCATTAAGACTGCTGCTATCGAAGAAAGTCGGACTTCCACCACTGATGGCATCGGCGACACTGGCATTGAGGCTACTGCTATTGTTGAAATTCTGAATCCCACCACTGATGGCATTAGCGACACTGGCATTGAGGCTGCTGGTATTGTAGAAAAGCTGACCCCCACCACTCACGGCATTAGCGGCGCTGGCATTGAGGCTACTGGTGTCATTGAAACGCTGATCCCCACCACTGATGGCGTTCGATGCACTTGCATTGAAGCTACTGGTGTTATAGAACCTCTGAACACCACCGTTGATCGCATTCGATGCACTGGCATTCAGGCTACTGGTGTCATTGAATTCCTGAGTCCCGCCACTTACTGCATTGGAGGCACTGGCATTCAGATTACTGGAGTCAAGGAAATTCTGAGTTCCACCGCTGAGGGCATTAGATACAGTGGCATTGAGACTACTGGTGTCCCTAAAAGTCTGATCCCCACCGCTGACTGCATTCGCCGCACTGGCATTGAGGCTACTGCCTTCTTCGAAAGTCTGGGTCCCACCGCTGATGGCATTCGCAGCACTGGCATTGAAGCTACTGCTATCTTCGAAAGCCTGAGTCCCACCGCTGATGACGTCCGATACACTGGCATTGAGGCTACTGAAGCTCCAAAAAACCTGAATCCCGTCACTGATGGCGTTCGATGCACTGGCGTTGAGGCTACTGCTACCTTCGAAAACCTGAATCCCACCGCTGATGGCATTGGCTATACTGGCATTCAATGTGCTCGTATGATAGAAAGCCTGAGTCCCACCGCTGACTGCATTCGATACACTGGCCTTGAGGCTGCTGGTGTCAAAGAAAGTCTGAGTCCCACCGATGACTGCGCCCGTGATATTGGCTGACAGCGTATCACTTCCAAAGAAATAGCTATCTCCAGAGGTTATTGCGCCACTAACAGATGCATCGTAATCCGCAGCATAGATGGGGGCTGCAAATAACATCAATGGCAGAAAAACCAGCGTGGGTTTGAGTGTGAATCGCATACATGTTCCCTTTAGGTAAGCGTCTTGCCAGCCCTGACCAGCGACGTCTTATTGCGGTTACAGATGTTGCGGCCACGCACAAGCACCTGATTTATTTAGAGATAGATTGTAGGTAAATAGGGTACGCTTGTATGTCGCCAATTGTGGCTACATACTTCTATAGGTAAGTTTCCGCATAATAGGGATTGCTCGGGATTAAAATCCTTATTCTTGATATAAAAAAATAGATCATGCCCACTGTTTCTGATAATCCCGATGTGATAAGGCTCGTCTTGATCGAAGACGACATTCAGTTCAATCGACACTTCAAGGATGCGATGAAGCTGACAGATGAAGTCGTTCTACTTGGCACTGCAAGCTCCGTGAAAGATGGCTTGGCATTGATTAAAACCACTGAGGTTGATGTACTGGTGGTTGATCTTGGTTTACCAGATGGTAGTGGCATCGAACTTATCAAGGCGGCAAAAAAGCGCTTACCAACATGCCAGATCATGGTGTTCTCGATATTCGGTGATGAGGTCAATGTACTAAAATCTATTGAAGCTGGCGCGACAGGCTACCTGCTTAAAGAATATACGCCCGATCAATTGATCCAGGAGATCAAGAATCTGCATGCCGGGGGGAGCCCGATCAGCCCGATCATCGCACGACAGATACTCTTGCGTATGCACGCTGGTAAATCTGAATCCGCTGAGAAAGAAGGTACCGACACATCTTCGCTATCAAGTAGAGAGCAGGAGGTGCTTAACCTCATCACCCAAGGTTTCAGCTATGGCGACATCGCGAAGAAACTCGATATCTCGTACCACACCGTGCGTACATTCGTGAGGAGAGTCTATTTGAAGCTCGAAGTTAACTCACAAGCTGAAGCGGTCGCCAAGGGAAGAGATAAAGGTCTGTTATGAGAAAAGTCTTTGCTGTATGGCTTAACTTGGTGTTCTTATTTATCTGCGCTACGGTTCAAGCAGAAGAACCATTCCATTTCACTAGTGCCGATTTTGCACAAACCAGTGATGGCAGTTTTGCGGAACCAGAAAGAACATTGGATGCTAAGGTTGAGCGTTTAGACTGGCAGCAGACCGATCTACCCAGTGTTGTCGCCAGACAAGTCGTCCCAACGAAGAACCACTTTGAGAAACATATCAGTACGAGCTGGTATCGGCTGCGCCACATAGCGTCCAGTGAAACTGGCTCAGATGATCCTTTGTATCTTTACATCCCGCGCTGGCAAACCATAGGCAAGATCGCGATTTATGCCAATAATGCACTGGTCTTTAAATCTGAGGGTGGCCCCATGTGGAATGGGTATAACCACCCTGTATGGGTGAACCTTGATGCGGCTTTACCAAATGCTGTTCAACTCAACGATGTGACCATCCGTATCGATCACCTGACGACTGCTGGCAGCGCATTATCTTCAGTGTGGGTAGGCCCTAAAAGCAGTTTGGGCCTCAAACACAGTACCCGCTCGTTCCTGCAGAACAAGTTCATAGAGATCGCCAGCAGCGCCTTCTTACTCATCGGTTTCTTCTCTCTGGCCTTATGGTTCAAACACCGTCAAGAATCGATCTACCTCTTGTTCACGTTGTCCTCAGTATTGTCTTACCTGAGATGTATGCAATATTTCGTGGGGGCGGAGCCCCTTTATATTCCTGAAGTATGGTTCACATGGGTCAATATCAATGCCAGTGGATGGCTCACGCTTGTACTGTATTTCTTTTGTATTAGATTACACGGCAGACGCTACCCCAAGATAGAGCTAACTTGTATCGCTTTAATGGCAATGGTCAGTATAGTGACCTTGCCGGCATTGGGTATCTTCGCAGACATGGGGATCATCATCTCGTTCGTGAACCTGATTATGTTTGCCGAGCTTGTATTTATATCAGGGCTGATGATCTTCGCTTCATGGAAGAGTCAATCACGTGACGGGATGATCCTATCGCTTCTCTTTATCCTCAATGTACCTCTAGTCATCTATGACCTCTTATTGCAGAACTATCAGATCAACATCGAGAATATCTATCTGCTGCCTTACACCACATTAGGTCCGTTATTCGTTTTGATCGTCATTATCAACAGAAGATATACCGCAGCGTTGATTGGGGTGGCAGATGCCAACAGAATATTAGAGCGCCGTTTGGAAGAAAGAGAAGCTGAACTAAAGCAAAGCCATTCACGATTAAAAGAAATAGAGCTTCGTCAAGCCGTTAGTGAAGAGAGACAAAGACTAGTACGAGATATGCATGATGGATTAGGCTCGACACTGGTCAGTGCATTGACCGTGGCTGAGCGTGGAAAGATAGATGCAGAACAGATTGCTGAAATCCTGCATGAATGTATCGATGACCTGAAACTGACCTTAGACTCTTTGGAGTCTGTGGATACAGATATCCTGTTGATGCTTGCGACACTTCGTTACCGATTAGAACCAAGGCTTAATCAGGCCGGAATCACGTTGGATTGGCAAGTCGTCGAGCTTCCCAAGTTGGATTGGCTGATGCCGACAGATGCCTTACAAATACTACGCATTCTGCAAGAGATATTTACCAATATCCTCAAGCATTCAGGTGCGACAAAGATTCGGGTTTCTACGGGATCGACTCAAGACAAAGTCAGCATAGAGATCAGTGACAATGGAAAAGGCTTTGATGCTGAACAAGTGATTTCTGGTCGGGGGCTGGTCAATCTGAAGAAAAGAACAGAAGCACTAAAAGGTGTGATCTTCTGGAGCTCAAAAGGCGGTGGAACCTTAGTAAGACTTACCTTAAGGTCTTCTGATCAAGAGTCTAGTTAAGCTTAAAATCATTAGTTGTTTATCAGTATTTGCGGTCGACTTTGGCAATAGTTGATGTCCAAAGGTATCAGTTTCTGGGAATCACCTAAATGCCGCCAAACACAGCTTAAGGCTTAAACTCGTTCAATTCTGGCACATGATGCTAAAATGCACGAATTAAGCACTATTCATTTTGCGCATGGCGCAGCAAGCACTATGCGATACTCATTCGTTACTATCGGCGGTTAATACATTATGGCAATCCAGTGGTATCCGGGGCATATGACCTCGGCGCGCAAAAAAGCCGCCGAAACAATGGAATACATCGATGTCGTTATCGAAGTGCTGGATGCACGTGTGCCAGAAGCAAGCCATAATCCGCTGATTGAAGAGATGCGGCTTTTTCGCCAGCGCCCTAATCTCAAGATACTTAACAAGGCAGACCTTGCTGACCCAGCGGTAACACAAGCTTGGCTCAATCACTTCAATAAGCAGCCGGGCGTCAAAGCCGTCGCGCTTTCATGTAAAAAACCGGGTGACGCTAATAAGATACCCGCTTTATGTAAAGCGCTAGCACCGCACCGTGACTCCCCTATCAAACCCTTGCGTATGATGATTATGGGCATCCCGAACGTTGGGAAATCAACGCTGATGAATGCCCTGCTCAACCGCCGCATCGCCAAGGTTGGTGATGAACCTGCCGTGACCAAATCGCAGCAGCGCTTTGAGCTTAATCCACTGATGAGCATTACCGATACACCGGGCATGATGTGGCCAAAGATCAAATATGAGAGCGATGGCTATATGCTGGCAGCCAGCCATGCTATTGGCCGCAATGCGGTGATTGATGAAGATGTCGCACTATTTCTCGGCAGTGTACTGCTTGAAAACTACCCTACTCTTCTGAATGCGCGCTATAAGATCGATGTGAGCAATATGGATAATGTCGATCTATTAGAAGCCATTGCCAAACGCCGCGGATTCCGTCTAAAAGGTAATGAAGTCGATATTGAAAAGACGGCCATGACATTGCTCGTGGATTACCGCTCAGGTGCATTAGGCCGCGTAAGCCTTGAGACGCCAGAAAGTCGGCTGACCATGATGGCAAATGCCGAGCAGATCGCTAACGAGGTCGCAGAGACTCAGGCAGATGAAGATAAAGCCGATATCGAGTAATTAAAATCCTGCTGATTGCATATTTACGCCATTGATATACGAAAAGATTTATCCTGATACATAAGGAAAAATCTTGCCAAAACCATTCATTAAATCGATTCTTGCACTGACCACCTTCGCTGTAGCGACGGCGGTAAGCTATCGCTTTTTTGATACTATCGATATCACTGGCATCACCATGCTCTACCTGCTGGTAGTGGTATTTAATGCATATTTTCTTGGCTTTTTCTTTTCACTTGCGACAGCTATCAGTGCGTTCATCGCGATCAACTTCCTATTCATAGCCCCGCAATACACCTTACATATCGCAAGCCCGCATTCATGGGTGGCGCTGATTAGCTTCATGATGGTCTCAGTCGTGATATCGTCCCTGCTTAAACGTTTGCAGGCTGAGACGAATAAAGCCTTGAATGCGAAACGGCGCGTGCAATTCTCAAAAGAGCTCATTGAGCATATCGCTACAAGCACCAATATTAACGAACTACTAAATACCAGTAGCCGATTGATCCAGCAGTTCTTCAACAAACCGACGGCCATTGCACAAATACAATCAGACCTGTCTTATCTCATTACGCATCACCACCAGCTAACAGCACAACCTGATAAAGAAGCGCTGGAATGGGTGGCAGAAACGGGTAAAGTCATCGGCCCGCATACGGACAACTGGCCCGACTCACACTGCTGGATCATCCCGTTTGACCGCCTGCCAAGCAAAGCACCAGTAATGGTGATTGGCGATATAGATGCCAGTAGCCCAGACGAGTTATTAGGCGACTTAAAAGGCCATGCCGACCAGATATATGCAGTTTACCAGCGGCTTATCCATCTTGAACAATCACGGCAAGCAGAGCTGATCGCACAAGAGGAATCCATACAGAATGCGTTGTTGGCTTCTATCTCCCATGACATGCGTACGCCTTTGACGGCTATCTTAGGTGCCGCCACCAGCCTAAGCACTCAAGGTAAGTTATTAAGTACGGAGGAACACCAACGCCTGCTTGGCTCGATCGCCTCAGAAGCAAGACATTTAAGCACTTCTACCGAGAATATTCTGGCGCTTGTGCAGCTCGAATCCGCGCAATCGATGCATATAGCACTGGATTGGCAATCCCCCGAGGAGATCATTGGCACGTTGCTCGCCCGCTATCGCGAACGCGACAACACAAAAGCCATTGCGACAGACATCAAGACATTTTCGTTGATCAAGGCAAATGCCACGTTACTCTCTCAGGCATTAGCGAATCTTATGGACAATGCTTTGGTAGCTCACCAAGGTAAAGAGCCCATCATGGTCTGTGTTAAAGAGTCGAATCAGACGATCAGCGTTAGCGTTAAAGACCGTGGTACAGGCTTTAGCCGCGAGTTTTCTGCCAACGATATCAAGAAATTCAGCCAGCGCGATAAAAACAGTAAAGGTTTTGGACTCGGCCTCGCCATCGTGCAGGCGATCGCACATAAGCACAAAGCTAGGCTTACGATAGAAAATCGAGAGGGTGGCGGCAGTAAAGTAGCGCTGATATTCCCTGCTGAATCACTGATGCAAGCTTCTGATTGATGATGTCTAAACCTACACAGATCATGATCGTTGAAGACGATGCCGACATCGGAGAATTCCTCATCGCCAGCCTTAAGGCTGCGGGCTATCAGCCACAGTGGAAAAAGAATCTCACCGATGCAAAAATAGCATTTGATAGCGAAAAGCCTGCACTGATTATTTTAGATCTCACCCTACCAGATGGTGACGGACGCGATTTTATAACTGATATCCGCGTACATTCCGATGTCCCTATTATCGTGTTATCTGCCCGCCAGTCAGAACAGGAGAAAGTCGCCTGCTTCACATTGGGCGCAGATGATTATCTATCGAAGCCTTTTGGTGTCAATGAGTTGCTCGCCCGTGTCATGGTGGCATTAAAACGCACGACGATGATGTCGTTACGTGACCATATCTACTCAGTGGATGGCTTAGTCATCGATAGTCAAAATAGCACGGTAAGCCTAAGTGGCATGGCGCTGCACTTAACGCCGCTGGAATTCAAACTGTTGTTCACCTTGGTTAAAAAACCGGGCAAGGTTTTTACACACCGACAACTCCTTACTGAAGTCTGGGGGGCTGAATATGTTGATGATACGCACTATCTGCGCATTCACATGGGCCGTTTGCGCGCCAAGATAGAAGCAGACCCTGCAACCCCTAGATTCATCATCACAGAACTAGGTATAGGTTATCGATTAGCACCGAATTAATATGGATAGCGAATGTTTATGCGTTTGATATACGCCACTTGTTTTAATGGCTTGTCTCATTATTTCAAGGCTTATCATGAATACAGATATTCGTTCCAAAAGTATCGCAGCACTCACCTTGGGGGCCATCGGAGTTGTGTTCGGTGACATCGGCACCAGCCCGCTTTATACCGTCAAGGAGATATTCAGTGAATCCACTGGTATAGCACTTACTCAGGCCAATATCGTCGGTGCCATCTCTGCCATATTCTGGGCATTGATGCTGGTGGTCACCCTTAAATATGTCATTTTGATATTACGCGCGGATAACCGTGGTGAAGGCGGCATCATGGCCTTGCTAACGCTCGCATTATCAGGTGCAGCACATAGCGCAAGGCGTAAAAAATGGTTGCTAATGCTAGGCGCCTTAGGTGCAGCGCTATTTTATGGTGATAGCATCATCACACCTGCCATTTCAGTGCTCTCAGCAGTCGAGGGCATCGAAGTCGTCACACCTACGCTCAAAGACTACGTCATCCCCATTTCAGTGCTGATATTGGCGAGCCTTTTCGTGTTTCAACGATTTGGCACAAACGCGGTCGGCAAGCTATTCGGCCCCATCATCGTCATCTGGTTCGGTGTGCTTGGCGCTATCGGCGTATGGCACATTGGCCACAACCCTGAGATTCTTCAGGCATTAAATCCAGTGAACGCATACCACTTCCTAGCAGCACGTGGCGCAGGTGTGTTCCTTGCAGTTGGCGCGGTCTTGCTTGCTATCACAGGGGCTGAAGCGCTTTATGCAGACTTGGGGCATTTTGGTAAACCTGCCATTCGCTATGCATGGAGTCTATTCGTCTTACCTGGGTTGGCACTTAACTACCTTGGTCAAGGTGCATTGCTACTGAGTACACCGGAAGCAGTCAGTAACCCTTTCTATTTGTCTTTCCCGCAAGAGTTACTGATTCCTGCTGTGCTATTGGCCACTATGGCGACGATTATCGCATCTCAAGCGGTGATATCGGGCGCTTACTCCATCACCCAGCAAGCGATACAGCTAGGTTTTCTACCTAGAATGCGCATATTGCATACATCGGTCACAGAATCCGGCCAGATCTACATGCCGGGGGTGAATTGGTTATTACTAATAGCCGTTGTCACCGCGACGATTGCTTTTCAATCATCATCAGCCTTGGCAGCAGCTTACGGTATCGCAGTCACTGGCACCATGCTCATTACTACTATCCTTGCTTATTTTGTATTACGTCATCACTGGAAATGGCCATTGCCCGCAGTAATGCTAACGACAGGATTCCTGATATTGCTTGATAGCCTCTTGCTAGTATCATCCTCTGTGAAGTTCATGAATGGTGGATGGTTCCCTATCGCCCTAGCCTGCTTGATCGTGCTTATTATGTGGACATGGAAACAAGGCCGCGAGATATTGATGCTGCATATTCGCGACAACGACCCCAAGCTTGTAGATTTCGTGAAGAATATGGAGCATAGCAACATCCATATCGTGCCGCGCACTGCTGTATTTTTAGTGTCAGATCCAACAACGGCGCCACAGGCTTTGCTACATAACATGAAACATAACCATGTATTACATGAGCAAAACCTCATCGTCACCGTGACATTCAAAGATATCCCGAATGTCCCAGCAGATGACCGTGTTGATTATGTCAGTATCGGCAAGGGGTTCTGGCAAGTCTCCCTCAATTACGGCTTCATGGATAACCCGGATGTGCCTAAAGCATTACTTAACCTGCATCTACCCAATATCGAATCTAACCCGTTTGGCACATCTTATTTCATCAGTCGCGAGATCATCGTGCCAAGCCAAGGTGGCAAGATGCCAAAATGGCAAGATAAATTATTCTCTATGATGTCGCGCAATGCAGGCAGTGTGATTAGTTATTTCAATATACCGAGTAACAGCGTAATCGAGCTAGGCTCGCGGGTACATATTTAGGGCAATTTCACATGCGGGGTAGCGGCCAATTGCCCCGCAACCCAATCGTGGCAAGGGATAGGCACAGACAGGGTTAAGTATATTGATTTGTTTAGGTTTATTTAAGGATATTCGCTTGCATAATTTCCGTTTTCTGGCATAGAATATCGGTAATTAAAAATTGAACAATTTATTTTTTAGAATTTACCTTTTGGGGAACTCATGAATTTCAAGTCAATCGCATTATTTAGCAGCTTAGCTGTTGCAAGCATCGGTTCTGCTCCAGCAGTTGCTGAGCCATCATTAAACAGCATCTTGCAAACAATAGATGCAACAACATGGTCACAAACCACGCTGAGCGCATTGACAAGTTCAAGCTGGAATACTGCAGGTAGCGTGCTTGACTTCACCTTGGCATCAGAAAACACCAGCAACTATGCGAGCCAGACGTTCAGCATTACTGATGGCAGCACAGGCTCTCTAGTATTTGCAGGTTCTGCTAGCAATGGCGCAACATACAGCTACACGCTGGCTAACCTGCTTTCATCTATTAACTTCCCGGGTAGCAACTTCAAGGTATATTCAAGTGCAACGGGTCTATATGCTTTTGCATATGAAGACTGGTCTGACAACGATTACCAAGACATGGTAGTGTCATTGAGTGTAACGCCTGTACCTGAACCAACAACCTATGCGATGTTATTAGCGGGTTTGGTTGGCTTGGGCTTTGTAGCCCGCAGAAAGAATCAAGGCTAAAACGCCACGCTGTAACAAATAAAAGCCTTGCCTAAACAGCAAGGCTTTTTTCTTGGTCATGCCATTTGTAAAACAAGCCATGATTTAGTTAGGCGCGCGAGAAGACGACTTGATTCTTACCTTTCTTCTTAGCTTCATACATAGCCTGATCGGCAGCGGCCATCAATGATTCATCATCAACGCCATCTACCGGATAACTACTCACCCCGATACTTACGCCAATCAGCTGATGCTCGCCGTTGATGGTAAAAGGCTGGTTGACGTAACGGATAATCCGATTCGCCAAGCCACCAATTTCACTTGGCATGCTGTAGTTGTTGATCAATACGACAAACTCATCACCACCCGAGCGCGCCAAAAAGTCTGACTCTCTTAGGGCATCCTTAAAGCGTTCAGTCGCATACTTTAGAGCTTCATCACCACCTTCATGCCCCTGATGATCGTTAATCTGTTTGAAGCCATCCAGATCCAGATAAAGCAACGAAAATGGCTGGCCGCTACGCCGCGATAAAAATATCTGCCGCTTTAGATAGCTATCGAAATAGCGCCGATTAGGCAGACCAGTCAGCATATCGTGATAGGCATCATGGCTCATCGCTTCAGCTGTGCTCTGTGAGGTGGCCGCTATCTCAAACAATTTGATGGTCTTACGATACCCTGCCACGAACAAGCCTATGATAATAAGCAGCAGTACTGCGGCACCGCCAACCGTCTGCTTCAAAGCACGATGCGAAGCCAAAGTATATGCAGCTTTCTTCTGCTGCAACTGTGCATCCAACACATTAATCTGCTCATCGATCTTTTGCATGATATTTGCCCCGATTTTGGATGAGTTCAGATGCGGGGCATAAGATCCCGAATTCATCTCGATCTGGATCGATGTTTCAATCCCCTGCAACTTCACATCGGTAAGTTCACGTATTCTTTTGAAGCCGGGCTGAAGCTCTGGACAGTCTGCAAGTAAATCAGGTAAAACGGAAAAAATGGCCTCAATTTCCTCACGGCCTTGATTGTAGGCATCGAGAAAGCGGGCATTATTGGTAAGCAGATAACCACGCTGCCCGGTCTCAGCACGGATAATCGCTTTATGCAAGTTGAGCACCTGATAACGTAGGCTATCCACCTTATCGCCCTTGCTGTCTATTTGAACAAGGTGGTAAGAAGCAAAGAACAAGGCCACCAATGCCGCACCAAGCAACAGGGAGGATATGGCAAAAGGCTTTAAGATCGACTGCTTATAATTGAGCATTGGTAATTATGGACCACTTCTCCAAATCATACGCATATTGTGTATAAGTGAATAGAGAGTTGCTTTGCCATGCGAATTAAACCGACCACATGATAAATATTGTTACGCTTGAATACAACGCTAACTAATTGTAAATAATAGTCATTATTTTATTCATGAATAGTTCGGCAAAGCTCACCATATTAGTCTAGCTGGCATCACGGAGCGGTTAAAGCTAAACTGATGGCTGTATTTTATATCTGTAGAAACAACATATCTGTAAAACGAGACCGCTAGATATTTCTGGTCGCCGCTGGTTTGCTCACCACTAGTTTGCAGAGACTGTTTAACCCACCTAGAATCGAACCCACTAAGCATATGCTGAGTAACCTCAACTCGCCGCAACGCGAAGCTGTTAAATATCTGGATGGCCCTTTACTTGTTCTTGCTGGTGCTGGCAGTGGCAAGACGCGTGTGATCACCCAAAAGATCGCTTACCTGATCGAACAATGCGGCTATCAGGCAAAAGAGATCGCTGCGATTACGTTTACGAATAAAGCGGCTCGTGAGATGCAGGAGCGTGTCGGCCATTTGCTAGAAGGCAAATCCAGCAAAGGCCTGACCATTGCCACTTTTCACTCGCTTGGTTTACAGATATTACGGCAAGAGGCTGCACTACTCGGATATAAGCCGCAATTTTCCATTCTGGATTCATCTGATAGCTTCAAGATACTCTCGGATGTGTTGGCGACGACAGACAAACAATTGCTGCGCAAAACGCAATGGCAGATATCCAGCTGGAAGAATGCCTTTATCAACCCCGACCAAGCCAAAGCGCAGGCGGATGAAGAACTCACGCATGCCGCTGCCAAGGTTTATCAGATTTATCAACAAACCCTCAAAGCCTATCAGGCAGTAGATTTTGATGATCTCATCAAATTGCCAGTCGAGCTTTTTGAGCAGCACCCTGAGGCATTGACCAAATGGCAGCATAAGTTGAAGTATCTACTGGTCGATGAATATCAGGATACGAATGCCTGCCAATACAAATTGGTCAAGTTATTAACAGGGATCGAAGGCCGATTCACAGCTGTAGGTGACGATGACCAAGCCATTTACGGCTGGCGTGGTGCGGATGTTGAGAACCTGCGACAACTCACAGAAGACTTTACCCGCCTTAAAGTCATTAAGCTGGAACAGAACTACCGTTCCACAGTACGTATTCTGCGGGCAGCCAACCATGTTATCGCGAATAACCCAAAGTTATTCGATAAGAAACTGTGGAGTGAGCTAGGTACAGGTGATTTGATACAAGTAAGCGCAGCCCGTGATGAAGAACATGAGGCAGAATCTGTTGTCATGAAACTATTAGCGCATAAATTCGAGCACAGAACTAAGTTTCTGGATTATGCGATCCTCTACCGTGGCAATCATCAGGCGCGTATCTTCGAGCAACAATTACGTAACCATAAAGTACCCTATACGGTTTCTGGTGGGCAATCATTCTTTGATAAAGCAGAGATCAAGGATCTGGTGAGCTACCTGCGACTCATCGCCAACGAAGATGATGACCCTGCTTTTATACGTGCTGCCACTACGCCAAAAAAGGGCATCGGCAATACCACACTAGAACGTCTGGGTGAATACGCCAGCCTGCATAAGATGTCTCTATTCGCTGCCGCATTTGAAGGCGAATTTCAGCGTGAGCTAGGAAACCGCCAGCTAGAGGACTTGCTCACCTTCTGCCAGTACATCAATAGGCTTCAGGACCGCGCAGAAAAAGACCCCGCAGGCGAGATGCTGACCGAGATGCTAAATGCTATTCAGTACGAAGCATTCTTATACGATAGCGAAGAACCAAGAGCCGCAGAATCCAAGTGGAAGAATATCCTCGACTTTACCGGCTGGCTGACACGCAAAGGCGATGAGGACGAAAAGAACCTGCTTGAGCTGACGCAGATGATATCGCTCATGAGCATGCTGGAGGGTCGTGAGGATGGCGAACCAGATGCCGTCAAACTATCAACGCTACATGCAGCTAAAGGGCTGGAATATGGCCACGTATTTCTGATCGGCTGCGAAGAAGGCATTTTGCCGCATCGCGAGAGCGTAGATAACGGCAAGGTCGAAGAAGAACGCAGATTGATGTATGTTGGTATTACACGTGCGCAAAAATCCCTCAACATCTCATGGTGCCGCAAACGTAAACGTGCGGGTGAAACCGAGAATTGCGAACCTAGCCGCTTCATCGCAGAGTTACCAGCCGATGACCTCAAACACTTTGGCAATCAAGATGCCGACCCCGCTGCCAGCAAAGAACATGGTAAAGAGCGCATGGCACAAATACGCGCGATGCTGGCAGCCAAGAACTGAATTCAAATATAGATAGTGAGTAAATGATGGGCTTATGGATGATCGCACTGGCTGCCGGTGCTTTTTGCATCGGTATGACAGAGTTTTTGCCGATGGGTTTGCTGCCGGATATCGCGCATGATCTCGATGTTTCTATTCCGGCGGCAGGCAATCTCGTCACCGTATATGCACTCGGGGTCGCCTTTGGCGGGCCACTGATCGTTGCATTAACGATAGGATTGCCGCGGAAAGCAACGCTATTGATGCTAATGGCGATATCGGTGTTGGGCAATGCCTTATGTGCCATGTCACCCACCTATAGCGCGCTGGCTGCCGCACGTATATTCACGGCAATCAGTCATGGCTCTTTCTTTGGTATCGGTGCTGTGGTTGCGTTTTATCTCGCGCCAGCAGGTCAAGGTTCACGCGCACTGGCATTGATGTTCACAGGGCTCACTTTAGCAAATGTGTTAGGTGTGCCATTGGGTACGTTTTTAGGTCAACTGACCAACTGGCGCATGCCTTTCTTTGCAGTGAGCATTTGTGGCTTGTTTGCCATGCTGGCGATTTGGCGCTACATACCAAACCTCAATGGCATGGCAAAAAGTGATATCCGCAGCGAGATGCAGGCCATGATGAGCAAAGAGGTATTACTTGCCCTTGCCATCACAGCTATTGGTTTCGGCGGTGTATTCACTTTATTCACTTACATCACACCCATATTAGAAGATGAATCCGGCCTTGCACCGCACATGGTGAGCCTTGTGCTGGTAGCAATGGGCATCGCTGCCACGATTGGCCTCAATATCGGCGGTAAGTTGGCAGATATGAAACTCTTGCCCACCATCGTAGGTTCACTTTTTGGTATGGCAATATTGAGCGTCTTATTTGCATGGGCAATGCCGTACACCATTCCTGCACTGGCTATCGCATTCATCTGGGGGTTGGTCAGTTTTGCAGTTGGCCCGGGCTTGCAGACAAATGCGATGGAAAGTGCGGGTGATGCGCCCTTGATGGCATCCACCGTCAACCAAAGCGCTTTCAATTTAGGCAACGCAGGCGGCGCATTTCTCGGGGGTGCTGTCATTCATTTTGGTTTTGGCTTACCCAATGTCGCGATCGCAAGTGCCATTGTAGCGATATTAGGTTGTGTGCTCACGCTATACAGCATGTACCGCAAAAAATGACATATTCAGTGTCAGATGATACTGACACTGAATTCAGTGACCTCCCGAACGCGCATATCGGTAAATACCGTTATGCTATGCGATCAATAACGAGAAAAACTTGGCTCATGCTCTTAGAGAAATCTGCACTCACTACGCCCCCGAAGAAACATCACTGGAAATGGCCATTAAGTTTAGGCGGCATTATCGTGATCGCCATCGTGACCTGCGAAGTATTAGGCTGGCCTTTTCTGAGGGTTCCGGTGCAACACTTTCTCAGTGACCAATTAGAGCGTGAAGTTCTTATAGATGAGCCATTCAAATTACGTCTTCTCGGTAGAATACAACTACAAACTGGTGGTCTTTGGATAGCTGCACCCGATGCATTCGTTAAATCATCACAAACCCCGCATTTTATAGATGCAAAAGATATCGCCATCAGCCTCAGTTATTTTGACCTGCTCACACTTAAAGCCGCAGAACCATTTCGTATCAAATCGCTACGGGTAAGCAGTATTGATGCGCAATTGATTCGCCAGAAAGATGGCACATCCACATGGCAATTTGCGAAAGATAATGACGAACCATCACGTCCTACACCTATCGTGAATACTTTGGTGGTGAGGGATGGCAGCTTGGCTTTTAAAGATGCCATCACAAAATCAGACCTGAAAGTACGTTTTGACACCTCAGAAGATAGCGCAGATAAAAAGAACACTAAGTCCAGCCTATCTGCTTCGGGCAAATTTCGAGATCACACACTCAAAGGTGAACTGAGAACCAAAGGTTTTCTGCCAATCGCCACACAAAAAGCGACTTCACCACCTATTGCAGCGCTAGCCTGGCTGGAATACTCAGGGATCAGACTGGATTTTGATGGTACGACATCCGACATATTCGGCAAACAGAATATCAATGGCAAATTCGGTATAAAGGGTGCGTCATTGGGCATATTAGGTGATCTCGTCGATACGCCGTTACCCACCACTGACCCATTCAACCTAAAAGGCAACATCCGTAAAGATGATGTCGTGATATTCGTTGACGTTGCAACTGCCACCGTTGGGCAAAGTAGTTTGCACGGCAAATATGAATATGATCCTCGCCCTGAGCGCCCTCTCCTGAAAGGCACGTTAGAAGGTGATCGCTTCTATCTGGCTGACCTTGCGCCTGCATTCGGTACGCGAAATAAGGACGGATCAAAATCTAGCACCCCTGATGGCAGAACGATACCTGACCGCCCTATTGACCTGCCATCATTGAGCAAGATGGATGCAGAGATCAAAGTCGATCTTAAATATGTAGAGCTAGGCAGTGCTTTCACACACCCTATCTCGCCCTTTAAAGCAAACCTTGTTCTGGATAACAGCAAGCTGACACTTTCCGATATTGATGCACGCACTGCTGATGGCAGCCTTGCCGGATTGATTTCTATCGATGCACGCCAAGCACCTGTATGGAAGATAGATTTATCTTGGAAAGATATTGATCTTGAGAAATGGTTACAAGTATCGCAAGACCGCAAAGATACTGCGAAGAAAGCGGGTAAGAAAGATGCGCCGCCAGCGTATGTCACTGGCACCCTCAACGGCAAAACAGATTTAACAGGCACAGGACAATCCACAGCTGCATTACTCGGCTCTCTGGATGGTAGTGTTGCCATGTATATCAACAACGGCAGCATATCGCACTTGATTGTAGAGGTGCTTGGGTTGGATATCGCGCAAAGCCTTAGCGCTCTCATAGGTGGCGATAATGCACTACCCATGAATTGTGCAGTGATGGATTTGAAAGCTAATAAAGGCATACTTACACCCGATGTCGCATTGATTGATACGCCGGTAACCCTAGTTTTGATCGACGGGGATATCGACTTGGCTAAAGAGAACCTGAATTTAAGACTGTCTGCAAAACCAAAGAACTTCTCACCGCTCACTATGCGCTCACCGATACGTGTGAGGGGCCCATTCAATAATCCACAAGCGCGTCCTGAAGGTGGCCCCATCGCCGCCCGGGTCATTGGTGGCGTAGCGTTGGCGTTTATCAACCCGCTTGCTGCGATCCTGCCTTTCCTTGATGCAGGCTCAGAGAATAAATCCTCATGCGGCAAAGCTTTAGTGGATTATCAGCCTAAAACCAAGTAATCGATGATGTGCTGGCAAATAGCTTATCAGGCAAGATTAAGCTTTATAACAAGATAAGCTTTATAATTAGCACAGTAAGTAGCTATTCGCACTGAATCGCCACGTGATTAAGGTTTTATGTCTAACAGCAATCATTCACCCACACCATCCAAGCGCCTAAATGATGTCAGCGTAGAAGAGCTCACTACCCTGCTCTCAGGCGACCCTAAAGAGGCAGCGCAATGGATCAAGGCTGCCGCAGAGCAAGGCATCACAGAAGCGCAAGCACTGTTAGGCCAGATACTACTGGATGGTCGCGGGTTGGCAAAAGATGAAGCTTTAGCGCGCACGTGGTTTGCTAAAGCAGCCGAGAGCGGCCACCTGATCGCCGTCAATATGATCGGGCGGTGCCATGAAAATGGCTGGGGCGGTGAAATTGACATGGTGGAAGCCGCAAAATATTTCCGTGAAGCAGCAGCGCAAGGGCTGGATTGTGCGATGTATAACTATGCCAACCTGCTTTTACACGGCAATGGCGTGAAGAAAGATGAGCAGTTAGCATTAGATTGGTACCGCCAGGCAGCAGCGCGTGGCTATGCAAAAGCGCTGGGGGTGATGGGTCGATTCTATGAAGAAGGTTGGACTGTCGAACGCAACCCTGAGCTTGCTGCTGAGTACTATCAAAAGTCCGCTGAGGGTGGAGATTTTCGTGGTCAATATAACCATGCCCTGATATTAGCGGAAAATGCGCGTATGACTGAAAGTGTGGAATGGATGCAAAAAGCACTCGCAGGGGCACACCTGAATTTCTCAAGAGTGATGGCTGAGAACCTTTCGTCATTCCCACATCCTGAATTCCATGTAGTTGCCCTGCAAGCATTTGAAAAATGCTGCCAATCGGGCGATGCTAACGATTATTTTGCCTATGCGCAGGCTTTGCTTAAACATCATTCGACTTCGGAAAATTCGATGTTGGCAAGAATATGGCTAAACCGTGCGGCAGATAATGGTCATGCGGTAGCGAAGCAGCAATTAGCTTCCACTTTTCACACTTCACTCAATTAAATTAGCCAACAAACCTCATGGCGATATGCCATAGAAACATAACCAATGCCTCTTATTACATTAGATCAAGCTAGTCTTGCTTACGGACACCACCCACTATTAGACAAAGCCAGCTTCCAACTGGATGCAGGCGAACGTGTCGGTTTGATTGGCCGTAACGGCGCTGGCAAATCCAGCCTGCTTAAAGTCATCGCGGGCGAAAGCAAGCTAGATGACGGTAATATCTGGCGCGCACCTTCTGCCCGCGTTGTATACGTGCCTCAGGAACCAGTGTTGCAGGATACACATACCGTATTTGAAGCCGTAGCCGAAGGTCTGGGTGAATTGCAGCAAACACTGGTCGACTATCACAGCGTATCTCACCAGATGGGTGAACCAGATGCAGACATTGATGCCTTGCTTGAACGCATGCAAACCCTGCAACAGGAACTTGATAGCAAAAATGGCTGGCAGTCTCAGGCCCGTGTCGACGCAGTATTAACACGCCTTAAACTGGATGCCGATAGTCCTGTTTCCAGCCTTTCAGGCGGCTGGCGTAAACGCGTAGCGCTTGGGCGTGCACTAGTAGCCGAACCTGAAGTTTTATTGCTGGATGAACCGACCAATCACTTGGATCTGGAAGCCATCGAGTGGCTAGAAGACCTACTGCTAAGCTTTAATGGTAGCGTGCTGTTCATCACCCATGACCGACGTTTTCTGGACAGATTAGCCACCCGCATCACCGAGTTAGATCGCGGCAACCTGACTGATTTCGTTGGCACTTACTCTAACTATCTGATTAAAAAAGAAGAGCTGCTGGCCATCGAAGCCACCCATGCTGCCAAGTTCGATAAAGTGCTAGCGCAAGAAGAAGCTTGGATACGCCAAGGCATCAAGGCGCGACGCACCCGTAATGAAGGCCGTGTGCGACAATTGGAAAAACTGCGCCTAGAACGTGCCGCCAGACGTGAGCGCCAAGGCAATGTCAAACTCACGCTGGATAGCGGTGACCGCTCAGGCAAACTGGTGGCTGAACTGGAAGATGTGCAGAAATCCTATGGTGATAGAACACTGATCAATGGCTTTAGCACGCGCATATTACGTGGTGACCGCATCGGCCTGCTGGGGCCTAACGGTATTGGCAAATCGACCCTGCTAAAAATGATATTAGGCGAACTAGAAGCAGATAGCGGCACGATCCAACGCGGCACCAATCTCAACATCGCGTACTTTGACCAAATGCGTGAACAGTTGGATGATGAAGCGACCCTTGCCGATACGATTAGTCCGGGTTCTGAATTCGTGCAAATAGGTAACGAACGCAAACATGTGATCAGCTATCTGGAAGACTTCTTGTTTCCACCTCAACGCTCACGCTCACCGGTCAAATCACTTTCCGGCGGCGAACGTAACCGACTTTTGCTGGCCCGATTATTCGCACGCCCGGCGAATGTATTAGTGCTAGATGAGCCAACAAATGATCTGGATATTGATACGCTGGAACTGCTTGAAAGCCTGTTGCAGGAATTCGCAGGCACCCTCTTTCTGGTCAGCCATGACCGTGCGTTCCTAGAAAATACAGTCACACAAGTCATTGCATTTGAGGGTAATGGCGTGCTCACAGAGTTTGGCGGCGGCTATGATGATTGGCAACGCTTTACGCAGCAGCGTGCAGCGGATAAATCTAGTGCAAAACCAAAACAGGAAAATACAAAGTCGGTAGCGGCAGTTACACCAAAACCGCAAACCAGCAAACTCAGCTTTAAAGAAGTTAAAGAGCTCGAAACTTTGCCTGCCAAGCTTGAGGAACTTGAATCAGCACAAACTGAGATCAATCAGCAATTAGCAAACCCTGACATCTATAAAAATGATCCGGAAAAAGCTAAAACGCTACAATCTCAATTGGCGAAGATCGATTCAGAAATACAAACTACGATGAATCGTTGGGAAGCGCTGGAGCAACGTAATAATGCTTAGTCTCTTCATCATGCCTAGCCTTTTGTTTGCAGGATTCAACTGAAGTCAAAGCTAGGTGAAATCGAAACTAGGTAATAATAAATAAGGCAATTGCCTAAGTTTTTTCAAGCATTTGGAAGTATAAAAAAGCCGGAGCCTCTTCATACAGGCGCTCCGGCTTTTTTATACGGGCTATTCTCCAACTCAGTCTATTTACAACTACTGATAAATCACTTTGTTACGCCCCGTTTCTTTGGCGTTATACAAGGCCTTATCAGTCAGCTTAATAAGCGCATCAAGAGACTCAATCTCCGCATTAAATTGAGAGACGCCAATCGAGACTGTCATCTTAAATGTCTGGTCATTATTTGCCTTAATCGCCTTATTACTAATCAGCATTCTGATACGCTCAGCAATCTTCACAGCATTCTGCTTATTGGTCTCGGGCAGCAGAACCACAAATTCCTCTCCGCCAAAGCGCCCAACCACATCCATATCTCGTAAGGTTTCTTTGACTACCACCACAAATTCTTTAAGCGCGGTATCCCCTACATCATGGCCATACTGATCGTTGATGGTCTTAAAATGGTCAATATCCAGCATCATCAATGAGAATTCAGTTTTGTAGCGCTGGGCACGGGCAAATTCAAAACTCGCAAGCTCGTAGAAATATCCACGGTTATATGCCCCAGTCAGGAAATCCATGTGAGCCTGACGCTCCAGCTTGGCATTCAGCTCTTTAATGTCCGTTACATCAAAGAATGAGCTCACGGCAGCATACGGAATATTTTCATCGTCCTTCCATAATGGCTCGGCACTAAACGATATCCAGCGCAAGCCTTGATTGGGCGTATCAAAACCCAATACCAGATTCTTCACTGACTTACCTTTTCTGATCGCGATATTTGCCGGGCGCTCTTCAAGGGGTAGAGGTTTACCATCTTCACGGATGATTTTCCAATTAGTATCTGCAGTTGTACGGCTTAATATCTGCTCTTCTGATAAGCCAAATATCTTTTGCGCACTTTGATTACAAGCCAGAATGTCACCATTATTTGCAGAAAGAATCACCCCTTCAGATAAAGAAGTAACAAGAGAGCGATACAGATTTTCGCTTTCAACCACCTTCTGATTCAATATCTTTTGCGGTGTGATGTCTTGTAACAAACCAGTCCACAATACCCCGCCATTGCTCAGCGCCCTTGGCATCGCGCTCAAGCTTGTCCAGACAGTCCGTCCATCATGCAGAATATGGCGACCTTCCCAGTAACGGTAACTTAAATCTTTAGAGGATTGCTCCAAATTCTGCTGATACCCAGCCAAGTCATCAGGGTGGATCAGGTTGGAAACATGCCGAACATCCTGCAAAAGGCTCTCAGGTGTTAAACCCAGAATTTCAAACACCTTCGGGGAGACATAAGTAAACCGGCTTTTCCCCGCTGCATACCACTCAAACTGATACACGATGCCCGGCACATTCGCCACCACGTCCTGGAATTTGATCTCACTTTGTTTCAGCGCATCATCAGTTTCGACACGGTCAGTTACATCCCGCACACTGCAATACAATCGGTCAAAAGAAGACTCACTGGTATTCCACTCCAGCCAGCGATAACTTCCATCTCTCGTAATATAGCGATTACAAAAACATGGGGTAGGCTCTCCGCCTTCAGAAACGCGCTTTGCCTCAGCCAGAGTGCGTTCAACGTCATTCGGGTGTATAAAATCCATAAAAGATTTGGAGGTTAGCTCTTTCTGAGACCATCCCAACACACGCGTCCACGCAGGGTTTACTTCGATCAAAAAACCTTGTTTATTTGCAATCGCTAGAAGGTCAACAGACTGTGAGAAAAATGCATCACGCTCTGCCTCAGCCGCTTTACGCTTGGTAATATCCTGAATCTGGGAAATAAAGAACTCAGGACTTCCATCAGGCTTGGAAACTAAAGAGACACTCAGCAAAACCCAGATGATGGCGCCATTCTTATGGATATAGCGCTTTTCCATCTGGTAACTCAGGCCTTTACCATCCAGCAGATCTTTCACGTGCTGAAGATCGGCGTGCAGGTCTTCAGGATGAGTCAAAGTCTGGAAGTCAACCTTGAGCAATTCAGTTTCGGTGTATCCAACAATCTGACTCAACGCCGGATTTGTCTTAAGCCATCGCCCATTCAGGCCAACCAGCGCAATGCCGATAGCCGCATAATTAAAAGCGCTTTCAAATAACTGGTCTTGAGTATGTATGGAGAGAGGAGCCATGAGGTAGTACTTAACTATCTTTATGAATACATTAAATTACTCGAAAAATCTTCAGCGGTAGACATCACTTGAAAGAGCCTATCCATTGTAGGGTAATTGTTTTACTTGTGCCACCATGTACTTAATACTGCATGTAATTAAGCTAAATAGCCCCAAAGTTTTCAGCCGAAGTATTAGAGTATTTAGATAAATGATTTATCGAAACTGACGATTTCGATTAAGCCATTGCTTGCTGAATGCATCTTGCGTTTTCTTCACATTGACTTGATGCACAAAATCCCATGGGGCAACCGGATTGCTTTGCGACCATAACCCTATTCGATTTGATCTAGCCATCGTCTCGGCATCTGCATATAGTTGCTGATTTACTTGGCTTTGATCTTCACTATGCTGGGTATCGTGCCAAGCCATTCCATTTCGCACTTGCCTGAGATTACAGTCAACTCCATCCACTATAACCTTACCAATCGACCGACCAGATTTCCCACTCTTGTAGTCGTCAATCACTACAATTTTATCCAAGGCACAATCGGATAGCGCTTGCTTAGATTGAACCCCAAAATCTTGCTTCATTTCAGGCGCATCGATACCAGTGAGTTGAATCTTAACTCGCATGTTTTCAGATAATAGTGTGACAGTGTCTCCATCAAAGACTTCTATGATGCGTCCTTGTAATTGATCTGCATATGCGCTGTTAGTAAAGGTGAATTCAAGCGCCACAAGAATCAATAATTTGATGAGCTGCATTCGATGCCCTGTCATCTCAGCTAAGAGGTGCCAAGCGTTTCTGTAATCCAAAAGGTAAAAACTGAAGTACAAACATCCGGCTAGGATGCCAAAAGGCTGATAAAAGCAATAGCGCAGAACCAATTGCCAACGCAGTAATGGCAAAACCTAAACTCACCACTCCATACTGTTTGAATAATGCACTGAATGTATATAAGACATAGCTTAATGCAGAGACCATCAATGCTCTGCGATCAATCGAAAGAGAAACCAGCGCGATCACAACATACAGCACCACAACAGCAATGGCTTGAGCAACGCTGATATGCCCGCCCCACACACCAAGCAATGCGAAAACAGGGTGTACAAGCAAGGGGGCCGCTAAAAGGTGAAGCCAGAAAGCGACATCAGACTTTCTGGTCTGGCGCGCAGTATCTTCACTATCCCAGCGCATCGCCAAGAAAAATATAGTGATGCCTGCAATGAGTGAAATGGAAGCAGTCCAGTTTTTCATCTCAGGTACTACGGCAATCAATAATGACACGATAAAAGCAGCGCCTGTGGCAACCCCGACAGCAATCGTGATGGGAACATGAAAGCGCCTCCAATGCCCCCAGGCCGCTATCACTGCGATTAAGCTTGCCACGACAAAGCTACCCTTTGCCATCGCAACATTCCCTGCCATAAGAATCCCGCCAATAAAAGCCAACAGAAGGAAGATGGAGGGCAGCGCCATACGACGTTTACGCGTAAAGAATTCAGCGAGTAACCACGCAGTGATAGAAGTCGTTACCCCGCCGAACCATGGTGTGACCGATGCACCTATCCAAGCCACTGAAGCCAATAGCAATGCACACGCTATGACCACAAAAATGTCGTTAAACCCCGTGACGAGCCGAAAATGTTCCTCATCAACCGCTGGTGTACTTCTCAGCTGTGCCACATGAGATCGAAATGCAATAACGTTTTCATCAGTCAAAACCCCTGCTTTTATCGCAGAAGCGAGATCCTCTTCGCTGTACATCATCCACTCCTCATTTAACCTTCAACTCAAGATCGAAATCACAATCGCTATACTGATCACTACCGTTCAAAAAATGCTAGTTTCTCTGATCTGGGCAATCGCTTTAGTTGCGCTTCAGCAATCGACGCCTCAGAGCGATTGGCATATTGCTTTGAGACCAGTACTTTAAGGGGCGGGTTCGCTCGCGTAAACTTCGCCCCTTTACCATCTAGATGTGCTTTAAATCTAGCATCCAGATTATTGGTAATGCCTGCGTAATAAGCGCCGCCTTTACATTCGAGCAGATAGAGATGCCACATCATAAAGAAACTACCGATTAAGAAGCCCGCTTTAGCGCGCTTTGCTTAATTAATTAATCAACCTCATCAGATAATGAGTAGTTATGTGCATTAGAGTTTTTCTCTTTTTCAAATCCATCACGCTCTAATTTCAATCGATACTCACACGATGGCAGATGACCTTCAATGCTGCCATTGATTTTTGTGGTGACTACTTTGCAATAGACGCATTGGTAAGTATGCGCCTGACCTTCAACATGCTCTTGCGGGTAGTCAATGTAATAAGCTTTTTTCATAATAGTTTTTCCTCTTGACTGCATTAGCTCGCACAACTGTAATTAAGTAAGAATATGTTATGGCCGCTATCGCTGCTGGCTTGGACTCACACTCGGCCATCTAGCACCACTGCAACAGTAACTATTTATACTATTTCTTTATCATAGCGATATAGCTACCAATAAGCGCACCAAGAATGCCTACAAAGATTACTAAGCCAAACCTACCTATATGCATCTCCAAAGCCTGCAAGGAAAAAATAGATGATCGTTAGTAGAATTATAAGCACCATAGTGATGCCGATAATGTCTATTATTCGACTGCTAGAGTCTCTAGCTTCATTTTCTTCAGGATTAGTCATAATGAAAGTTATGCATTAGCATGAGTAATCGCATCAAAACCCTCTGACCTTTCATTGGACTATATAGAAAGGTAATTGTTGCCCCCGACACGAATCAAAACATGTGACCCTCTTATAAACTGTTCACTTTTTTCTTTAATTTTTCATTTTGTTTTGCACTGTCTTCAGCAAGTTTTGTTCTGATTGCTGTTTCTTCCTCAGCTAATGTAATGATATTTTGCAAATGAAAGTTATAACTACCTAGGCTTTCTTTATTTGGGAAAATAAGCTGTCCATTGTTAATGGAAATTTTGCCCAAATTGTTTTCCGCTAAGTTAATTATGTCATTTGCATCCTGAAGGTATGCATTACCGACTCTATCCATTTCATAATAAGCCTTTAATGTTTGAGGCTTAAAATCTTCTACTCCCACTAAATATGAGTCCTTATTTGCTTGCAAAACATCAGCCGAATCAATAAAAGATTTAATCTCTTTATAGTAATTCAGCACCATTGCTAACCTTTCGGCATTTAATTCTAAAACATTTTCAACAATGGCTCTTGATTCTGAAATGCCAGATTGTGAAGTTAAATTGGCTGGAGATAATGCTTTATCGATTCTTGAACTCAAATATCTTTTGTTCAAATCTAACATTCTTCGCCCAAATTCTTCTGCGAGTCTTGCTGTTCCCTTAGCCAATATCTGAATATCAGTTTGATTGCCAGTAGATTCATCTTTAATGGCGGCAGAAGCTTGGGAGCGAGCAGATTGTCCAGAGTTGCTCAATTCCATTTGCTGTTTAGCATTATCTACAACAGTAATGATTTCATTAAGGGCATGCTTTACAGATTGAATTTCTTGCCATTTTTGGTAATTCAAATAAACCGACAAGGCTAGAAAAAGCAGGCTAAATGTCAGATATAACCTCGCCCGTTCTAGTTTCGTATTTCCCTTAGTCCAAGCATATGCAAACCCACCGGCAAGTAGGAAATAGAAAAGCATTTCCCCAACCATTTCCGCTGGCTGAAAGCTCTTAGACTTAGTGATAGATGACAAGATGAAAGGAAGAGAGAAAGATAATACCAATAAGGCTCTAGACCCCCATTTCTCATAAGCTCCATTCTCTGCAGTTGGATCGCTCATATTTTCCCCAATTATGATGAATATTTATTATTGAGCCATATTAATGTATTTCTTAGTTTTTTCCAGTTTTCACTATGAACCTTGGTGATTCTAAAGAATTTTAGTCTAAAAATTAGGGCTATTTAGGCGGGTCTTAATTGAGGAGGAAAATATAAATTTATTTATAACTATTGATATATATAATAAATTTGGTGCCCCCGACACGAATCGAACGTGTGACCCTCCCCTTAGGAGGGGGATGCTCTATCCACTGAGCTACGAGGGCATTGTGCTATTTTCTCATAAATCAGGTGTTAATTAAGGCTTTGCATACAAAAACATTGATATGATAGTGCCATTCTTTCACTCATTCCTAAGGCATCAAGTGATCAAACTGATTGCATTGGTAATACTCATTAGCCTGACGTTTTTGGGTTATCAAGCTTTTAGTGTTGCCGCCAATTTACCCAAAGCAGGTGAACCTGCACCAAATTTTAGCCTGCCAGATACAAAGTCGCAGCAACATCAGCTTTCAGATTATGTGGGGAAATGGCTAGTGCTTTATTTCTACCCAAAGAACGATACACCGGGTTGCACGAAAGAAGCTTGTAGCTTCAGGGATGATTTATTCACAATAGAGAAACTGGATGCCAAAGTTGTTGGCGTCAGCGTAGACAATACAGACTCACATGCAAAATTCGCTGAAAAGTATCATTTACCCTTCCCTTTGCTTGCAGATAAAGATGGTAAAGTCGCTGACGAATATGGTGCGCTCATGAATTTTGGCATCATCAAGATAGCCAAACGTTATACTTTTTTAATTGACCCTAAAGGTAATATCGCAAAGGTTTACCAGAGTGTCGATACATCAAAACACTCACAAGAAATTATCGCCGATTTAACAAAATTAACAGCCAAGCCTTAAAATAGGTAATGCTTAAATCAACCAATATGGAACTATCATGAAGAAAATTGCATTCATGCTGATCGCACTAGCACTTGCTGCTTGTAGCACGACAAAACCTAAATCTGATGGGCGGGAATGGATAGAAGTAAGCTGTAGTGGGTTTGCAGACTGGTCAGCTTGTAATGATAAAGCAGCGAGACTCTGCCCGGATGGCTATAACGTAGCCAAAAGAGATGAAAACTGGGTCACACAAGGCCGCGTGATGACATTCGCTTGCAAGAAATAGAAGCGCATTTAAGTATCAATAATGATGTCGAATATTTGTAAATAAAAATGGCGTACTGTCACTTCGATTGTATGTGATTTCTTGCGTCAATAATCCTAGTTAGATTACTTTCGATCCAATCAGCCAGTGTGCTGACATGTGTAGCAACCTCCATCCCTAATGGTGTCAGGCTATATTCAACATGAGGAGGCACAACAGGGAACGACTTGCGAATCAAGAATCCATCAGACTCAAGGCTTTGCAAAGTCTGAGCTAACATTTTCTCACTTACCCCATTTACCTTTTTACGAATCTCGCTAAAACGCTTCGTACCTTCAAGTAAGACTAGTAGCACAAGCACTCCCCACTGACTTGTCACATGTTTTAATACACTTCTAGAAGGACAATCTGCCGCTAATAACTCGCCTCGCTGCAATCGCAGACTCAGCGGTATTGGCTCACCGGCAATTTCAATATTTTCAGGCGCTTTCATACTTACCTTTTTGTGCGTACTTACTTTTAGTAAGTTTATCAGATATCTTATGCTTTCTAATAAATTAAGGAGATAAATATGATCGTCATTACCGGAGCCACAGGTCAATTAGGTAGGCTTGTTATTAAGTTTCTATTGGAACGGATACCCGCATCTGAAATCATCGCAGCAGTACGTGATCCAGAAAAGGCTAAGGATCTAGCCGGGCTAGGCGTAGAAGTTAGGCAAGCTGACTATAATGTTCCTTCAACATTAACAGCCGCATTCAAAGGGGCTGAAAAGCTATTGCTGATATCTTCTAGCGAGATTGGTAGCCGCGTTAGCCAACACCTTGCGGTTATTGAAGCAGCAAAACAGGCTGATGTTAAGTTGATTGCTTACACAAGCATTTTGAAAGCAGATACCTCCCCACTTGCACTTGCAAGTGAGCACCTTGAAACCGAGCAAGCGCTCAAAAGATCTGGTGTTCCATTTGTAGTGCTAAGGAATGGTTGGTACACAGAAAACTATGCGGCTAGTATTCAGCCAGCGATAGCGCATAGTGCCTTTATTGGTAGTGCCTCTGATGGAAAGATTGCCTCAGCAGCGCGCGAGGATTACGCACTAGCCGCAGCAACCGTATTATTAAGTCCAGTTGTTGAATCCGGTACGATTTATGAGCTTGCAGGGGATGATGTGTATACATTAACAGAATTTGCTAACGAAATTGCAAGGCAGTCTGGCAAGGCGGTAAGCTATGTGAATCTTCCGCAAGCTGATTTTGCAGCCGCTTTGGAGGGGGCAGGCTTACCTAAACCTTTTGCAGCGCTGCTAGCTGACTCAGATATCGGCGCATCGAAAGATGGATTATTTGATGATAGCCATCAATTAAGAAGCTTGATCGGTCGGCCGACTCAACCATACAGCTCGGTAATAGCAGCAGCTTTAAATACTTAACCAACTTGTATAGCTGTTAGTAGCGCAACAGCTATACAACGATGGCCTACCTTTCAATTCCATTTGCCTAAACAGCCTTACTTAACACGCATACCGGGCTGTGCTCCGGCATCCGGTGTCAAAATAAACGGGCCGCCAGTTTCATCGCTTGCAGCCAGCACCATGCCTTCAGATAAGCCAAACTTCATTTTGCGCGGTGCAAGATTAGCCACCATGACAGTCAAACGCCCTTTCAAAGTTTCAGGATCATAAGCTGACTTGATACCAGCAAATACCTGACGCGGTTTTTCTTCACCGATATCTAGCGTTAACTTGAGCAACTTCTCTGCCCCTTCAACATGCTCGGCATTCACTATCTTGGCGATGCGTAGATCCACTTTGGCAAAGTCATCGATAGAAATATAGTTGGTTTCTTCAACCACCTCCACAGCAGGTGCAGTATTTGTAGATTGCAGGTTTTCTTTATTCGCTTCAGTCATGGCTTCAATATGTTTCGGGTCTATACGTGTAATAAGATGTTGATATAGCTGGATACTATGCCCTGCTGGCAATGATGTTTTTACATCTATCCAAGTCAGTGGCTTAACATTCAGAAATGTCTCAATGGCTTCAGCTAGTTTAGGTAAAACTGGCTTGAGATAGATTGTCAGCAATCTGAACATCTCCAACGCTGCTGTACATACCTGATGGAGTGCTTCGCTTTGGCTTTCTTGTTTTGACATATCCCAAGGCGCATTTTCAGCGACATAGCCGTTTGCCTTATCAGCGAGCGCCATTATTTCCCGCAGTGCGCGACCATAATCGCGACTCACATAAGAATCAGCAATACTATCTGCAGCGTTACGCAAGTCATCAATGACAGGGTTAGCTTTAAGTAAAGCGAGCTTGCCATCAAATCGTTTACTGATGAAACCTGCCGTGCGACTGGCGATATTGATGTATTTACCGACCAGATCGCTATTTACGCGTGCAACGAAATCATCAAGATTCAGATCGATATCTTCCATGCTGCCATTGAGCTTGGCAGCATAGTAATAACGCAGATATTCAGGGTTCTTGATATGGTCTAGATAGCTACGCGCCGTGATGAATGTACCGCGTGACTTGGACATCTTCTCGCCATTGACTGTTAGAAAGCCATGCGCAAAGACTTGTGTAGGTTTACGGTGGCCCGAGTATTCAAGCGTTGCAGGCCAGAAAAGTGCGTGAAAATAGAGAATATCTTTACCGATGAAGTGATAAAGCTCTGTAGTGCTGTCTTTTTTCCAGTATTCGTCAAAATCCAGGCCGATCTTGCTACACAAGCTCTCAAAACTTGCCATATAGCCGATTGGTGCATCCAGCCAGACATAGAAATACTTGCCCGGTGCATCTGGTATCTCAAAACCAAAATACGGAGCATCGCGGGAGATATCCCAGTCAGAAAGACCTGACTCGAACCACTCGCCCATCTTGTTGGCTGCCTCAGCTTGTAGAGTACCTGAACGTGTCCAGTCTTTAAGGAAATCCTCACACTCACTCAGTTTGAAAAAGTAATGCTCGGTTTCTTTTCGGATTGGGGCTGCGCCGGAGACTGCTGAATATGGATTAATCAACTCTGTCGGACTATAGGTAGTGCCACACACCTCACAGGAATCACCATATTGGTCTTTTGCGTGGCACTTAGGACACTCGCCTTTGATAAAACGATCCGGCAAAAACATATTCTTGACCGGATCATAGTATTGCTCGATGGTGCGGGTCGCTATCTTATCGTTTGCCTTTAGCGCACGATAAATATTGCTGGAAAGCACACGATTCTCTTCAGAGTTCGTTGAATAGTAATTATCGAACTCGACCAGAAATTCTGAAAAATCTGCGTAATGCTCTTTATGCACTTTGTCGATCAACTGCTCAGGCGTAATCCCTTCTTTCTCAGCGCGCAGCATGATAGGCGTGCCATGTGTATCATCCGCACATACGTAATGCACTGTATTGCCCTGCATCTTCTGAAAACGCACCCAAATATCGGTCTGGATATACTCCACCAGATGCCCAAGGTGAATGCTGCCATTGGCATAAGGTAGCGCTGAGGTAACGAGGATTTTTCGGGTCATAAGTTTAGTATTGTTCAACCATGCGTACAGACTGAATGCTTCTGTTATTTTAAGTAAGCTGCCATTTTAGCAAATGCCAGCGGCTTTCACATGCGTTAACACCAGACATGCGTTAAAATTTGCTTCTTTGCTATTTGCAGGAGTCGCTTTTCATGTCACTTACGGAATCACAAGTTCAAGCTGCGCTCTCTGAAATCAGCGACCCCAATACGGGGATCGATTTTATTTCTGGCAAATCGGCCAAGAACATCAAAGTAAGTGGCAATGACATCTCTCTGGATATCGTATTAGGCTACCCCGCCAATAGCGTATTGAGTGAGATTAAGTCACTCGTAGAAGAAAAACTGCGTGCATTGCCAGATGTTGGCAAAGTAAGCATCAATATCGGTAGCCGCGTGGTTCCACATAGCGTTCAGCGCGGTGTGCCGTTGATACCCAACGTTAAGAACATCATCGCTGTTGCTTCTGGCAAGGGCGGCGTTGGAAAATCCACCACTGCGGTCAATCTTGCATTGGCACTTGCTGCTGAAGGCGCACAAGTTGGCATATTGGATGCTGACATATACGGCCCTTCTCAACCGCAGATGCTTGGCATTAGCGGCAGGCCAGACAGTACTGATGGAAAAAGCATCGAGCCTATGTTGAGCCATGGCATACAAGCCATGTCAATCGGGTTCTTAGTCGATACAGATACGCCAATGGTATGGCGCGGCCCGATGGTCGTGGGTGCGCTGGAGCAACTATTGCGCGATACTCGGTGGAAAGACTTGGATTACCTAGTAGTCGACCTACCACCCGGCACTGGCGATATACAACTGACCTTGTCGCAAAAAGTACCCGTCACGGGAGCAGTGATCGTTACAACGCCTCAGGACATCGCTCTATTGGATGCGCGCAAAGGGCTGAAGATGTTCGAGAAGGTCGGCATCCCGATATTGGGCATTGTAGAGAACATGAGCACACACATATGTAGCAATTGCGGCCATGAAGAGCATATATTTGGCGCAGGTGGTGCTGAGGTCATGAGTAAAGATTACAACGTCGACCTGCTTGGCTCATTACCTTTAGACATTCGCATTCGTGAACAGACAGATAACGGCAAACCTACCGTGATTGCAGAACCTGACAGCCAGATTGCCCATACTTATAAAAAAATCGCCCGCACCATCGCAATCAAGCTATCACAACAGGCGCTTGATCACAGCAGCAAGTTCCCGAATATCGTGATTCAAAATACTTAAGAATAGTTAGGGCACCCCGCCCTAACTCGCCATCACTAGATCGTCACACCAAAGTAATAGACATCCACACCTGCCGCTGGTTTGATCAATGTTGCCGGGATAGCAACCCCATTGCGCCAGTTATTAACGGCATCTTGTTTGCCAGCGCCTGTGACCAAAAAGATCACTCCGTAAGTATCACTTAAACGATTCTGGCTAATGGTGATACGCTCAGGCGGAGGCTTGGGCGCGTCGAACACAGGCACCGCATCCGCACTATTATCAACAGCTTGGTCAGGGAATAAACTTGCGGTATGCCCATCTTCCCCAAGCCCTAACAAGACCAGATCGAACGTACGCACCCCTTTTAATGTCTCAGCATAAGCTTTAGCGCCAGCGAGATTACCGAGCTCAGCAGGAATATCGTGTATTTGGCTAGCAGGGATTGCTACATGATTTAGCCATGCCTGACGCGCCATTAAACTATTTCGTTCCTTGTGGTCTACAGGGAGACAGCGATCATCATTGTGGTAGATATGCCAATTTGCCCAGTCTGCTTGCTGTTTGCTTAATAGCTCATACACATTCTTAGGCGTGCTGCCGCCAGCAAGCACGATGAGAAAACTACCATGTTTCGCGATAGCTTCTTTGGCCGCAGCTAAAATACGCGCTACCGCAGCCTCATTGATCGCCGTTTGTGATTCAAAAGCATGCCAGCGACTTTGTTGACCATTTACCACTAAAGTTTCGTTGAAGTTTTGCGTCATGTTTCTACCTTTGTTATACAATCTTGAATGCATCTGCTGCTGAGCAGTTAAATATTAATTCATCTTAACAAGAGATGATGACACATCATCCCCATCAAGGAAAATCAAATGAAACTTGCTATGCTAGGTTTAGGCAAAATGGGCGGCAACATGACACGCCGTTTACTCAAAGGTGGTATCGAGGTTGTAGGCTATGACCGCAGCGAAAATACTGTCAATCAATTAGCCATCGAAAATGGCATGATTCCGGCAAAATCAGTAGAAGATGCAATCGGGAAACTTTCCGGCCAAAAGATCGTTTGGCTGATGTTGCCAAGTGGCGACCCGACAGAAGAACAAATCAAAGCGTTGATCCCTTTGCTAAACAAAGGCGACATCATCATCGATGGTGGTAATTCAAACTATAAACACAGCCAACGCCGTGGCGTATGGTTGGCAGAACATGGCATCGGCTTTATGGACTGTGGCACTTCAGGTGGTATCTGGGGTCTTGAGAATGGCTACTGCCTGATGGTGGGCGCTACTCAAGAAGTCGCCTCTGTCATTATCCCTATCCTTAAAGTACTGGCTCCGGCAGAAGATCGCGGTTGGGCACACGTTGGCCCAGTGGGTTCAGGCCACTTCACCAAGATGATCCATAACGGTATTGAATACGGCATGATGCAAGCCTTCGCTGAAGGTCTGGACCTGCTCAAAGGTAAAGAAGACTTCCATCTAGACTTGGCACAAATCACAGAACTATGGCGTCATAGCTCAGTGGTACGTAGCTGGTTGTTAGACCTCACCGCTGAAGCACTCAAGCACGACCAAGAGCTAAAAGATGTGGCTCCATATGTAGCTGACTCTGGTGAAGGCCGTTGGACAGTGGTCGAAGCCGTTGAGCAAGGTGTTGCTGCGCCAGTATTGACTGTTGCATTGCAGATGCGTTTTGCCAGCCAGGATGATGATGGCTATTCATACAAACTGCTTTCCATGATGCGTAATGCTTTCGGTGGACACACAGTTAAAACGAAATAAGTCACAGGCAATAATATTTACATCTAAGAGATAAATCATGAAAGTCATAGACCCTTGTACTCTGGTGCTTTTCGGTGCCAGCGGAAACTTGTCCCGCATCAAACTCATGCCGGGCCTTTTCAGACTAGACCAGGCTGGAAGACTGCCGGAAAAGATGGCGATTCTGTCAGTCGGTCGTGGACAAGTCTCACGCGAAGACTGGCTAAAAGACATCAAAGGCATGCTGGATGCCAAGTTTCCCAAGGGATATGACCAGAATGTATTCAACCGTTTTATAGAGCGTAATCATTACCATGCAAACCCGCCAGAAGATGCAAATGCTTTTCAGCGATTAAAAGAGACATTGGCTGATGAAAAGGTATTTCCGCAGAATCTGGCCTACTTCTTATCTGTACGCCCTTCAGACTTTGCAGATGTAGTCGATAAGCTTGCTGCCGTTGGTTTAACTAAAGAAGACAAATACTGGCGCCGCGTGGTGATCGAGAAACCATTTGGTACAGACTTGGCTTCTGCAAAAGAACTACAAGCATCGATCAGCAAGCACCTGAAAGAAAGTCAGATCTACCGTATTGACCATTACCTTGGTAAATCTGCACTGATGAATATCATGCTGCAACGCTTTACCAATGCCGTGCTTGACCCGATCTGGAACAATCAATACATCGACCATGTACAGATCACTAACACTGAGATGCTAGGTGTTGGCGAACGTACCCAGTTCTATGATGCTACTGGCGCGCTACGCGATATGATACAAAGCCATATCCTACAAACAATGGCGCTGACTGCGATGGAAATGCCAAAGGAACTGACACCGGATGCAATCCGTGCAGAAAAGATCAAAGTACTGGAAGCCATCCGCCCTATTCCTGTGAATGAGATCGATCAGTATGCTTTCCGTGCACAATACGCTGCCGGCGAGATCAAAGGCGAAAAAGTACCGGGTTACCTTGAAGAGCTGGGCGATAATTCAAGCGTTGTTGAGACTTACGCTGCATTAAAACTGTTTATCGACAACCCTCGTTGGAAGGGCGTGCCGTTCTATATACGCACTGCCAAACGTTTACATGAGGCCGATACAAGAATCTCGATCCGCTTTAAAAAAGCACCATTGCAGATTGGCGACGGACAAGATCAGAACTGGCTAATGCTAGGCATTCAGCCACGTGAATGTATCAAGTTGGAAATCCAATCCAAGATTCCGGGATTAGATATCAAGACTCGTACGATTCAGTTAGATGCAGCTAATCGTCAAGATGGCGATGAAAGTATCGATGCATACGAAGCGTTATTGCTGAACTTGATGGAAGGTGACAATTCACTTTACCTCCACATCAATGAAGTTGAAGCGCAATGGCGCCTAGTTGACCCTGTGATCGAGACTTGGGCTAAAAATCGCAAGCCGGTGCACCAATACCCTGCTGGTAGCACCGATCCTGAAGCGTCAAAAGTCATCTTTGAACACGAAGACCAGTTCTGGCGCTATTCAATCGAGCTTGGCGGCGACGAAAAATAATCATCAACTTGTACTGATTGGAGCGGGGTGAAAACTCCGCTTTTGTCTTAGAAAAAAGAGAAGAATATGAGCATTAAATCCGATAAGTGGATACGCCGCATGGCTGAGCAAACAGGCATGATCGAACCATTTGAACCGACATTGATCCGTGAAGCAAATGGTGAAAAGATCGTATCCTATGGTACATCAAGCTACGGTTACGATATTCGCTGCGCGAATGAATTCAAGGTATTTACCAACATCAATAGCACGATTGTTGACCCTAAGAATTTCGACCCCAACTCTTTTGTTGAATTCAATGGCGATTCCTGCATCATTCCCCCAAACTCTTTTGCTTTGGCTCGCACGGTGGAATATTTCCGCATTCCGCGTAGTGTATTGACCGTGTGTTTAGGTAAATCAACGTATGCACGCTGTGGCATCATCGTGAACGTCACCCCATTTGAACCAGAATGGGAAGGCTACGTCACACTTGAATTTAGCAACACCACTCCCCTGCCAGCCAAGATATATGCCGGTGAAGGCTGCGCGCAGGTACTATTCTTTGAGTCAGACGAAATATGTGAAACCTCATACAAAGATCGCGGTGGTAAATACCAAGGTCAAGTCGGCGTCACGCTACCAAAGATCTAAGCGATTATCTAAATGACGGGATGATGTTGCGCATCAAAATCCAGTGTTCTGGCATGCCGATTTTCAACATCACCTTGCGGCTTTTTATCGCTGATAAACCGTCTTCATGAAATTTACATTAAGTTGTTGTAGCACAAACAAATTGTGCTATATTTCGCCCCTTTTATAATTTTAGGCAGCCTGTAGGAGGCCTCTATGAAATTCAGATTTCCCGTTGTCATCATTGATGAAGATTTCCGTTCCGAGAACTCCTCTGGTCTAGGCATTCGTGTATTAGCCAAAGCGATCGAAGATGAAGGAGTTGAAGTGCTAGGTGTCACCAGTTATGGTGATCTCACTTCGTTCGCGCAGCAGCAAAGCCGTGCATCGGCATTCATCCTATCGATTGACGATGAAGAGTTCATCGAGGAAAAACCTGAAGCCCTGTTAAACCTGCGTAAATTCGTGGACGAGATTCGCTATCGCAATGAGGAGATCCCGATTTTCCTGCATGGTGAAACACGCACTTCTCGCCATATCCCGAATGAGATTCTGCGCGAGCTGAATGGTTTTATCCATATGTATGAGGATACGCCAGAATTCGTCGCCCGTTATATTTTGCGCGAAGCCCGTACCTATCTGGATAGTCTGCCACCTCCGTTCTTCCGTGCGCTGGTACATTATGCCGAAGAAGGCTCTTATTCATGGCACTGTCCTGGTCACTCAGGTGGCGTGGCATTTCTTAAATCACCGGTCGGTCAGATGTTCCATCAGTTCTTTGGTGAGAATATGCTGCGTGCCGATGTCTGTAATGCCGTAGATGAACTTGGGCAACTACTGGACCATACAGGCCCTGTCGCCGCATCAGAGCGCAATGCCGCCCGTATTTACAATTGCGACCATTTGTATTTCGTGACCAATGGCACATCCACATCCAACAAGATCGTCTGGAACTCTACCGTAGCACCAGGCGATATCGTCGTGGTTGATCGTAATTGCCACAAATCTGTGCTGCACTCGATCATCATGACGGGAGCAATCCCTGTTTTTCTGATGCCAACGCGTAATCACTTTGGCATCATCGGGCCTATTCCTAAAGAAGAATTCGCTTGGGAGAACATCCAGAAAAAGATCGCACGCAACCCGTTTGCCTCAGACAAGAATGCAAAGCCACGCGTATTGACGATCACGCAATCAACCTACGATGGCGTGCTATACAACGTGGAAGAAATCAAAGAGATGCTGGATGGCAAGATCGATACCTTGCATTTCGATGAAGCCTGGCTGCCACATGCGACCTTCCATGATTTCTATGGCGACTACCATGCCATCGGCGCAGATCGCCCGCGCTGCAAAGAATCCATGGTGTTCTCGACACAATCCACACATAAATTGCTTGCTGGCTTGAGCCAAGCTTCGCAGATTCTCGTGCAGGATGCCGAAAATAATAATCTCGACCGTGATGTATTCAATGAAGCCTATTTGATGCATACATCAACCAGCCCGCAATACTCCATCATCGCCAGTTGCGATGTAGCAGCCGCTATGATGGAAGCGCCAGGTGGTACCGCACTGGTGGAAGAATCCATTATGGAAGCACTCGATTTCCGCCGTGCCATGCGCAAGGTAGACGAAGAATGGGGCGCCGATTGGTGGTTCAAAGTCTGGGGGCCAGATGACCTGACAGAAGAAGGCATAGAAGAACGCTCATCGTGGATGCTGAAGGCTGGTGAAGATTGGCACGGCTTCGGTAATCTGGCTGAAGGCTTCAATATGCTAGACCCGATCAAGGCCACCATTATTACCCCAGGGCTTGATATTCATGGCGAGTTCTCTGATGAGTTCGGCATACCCGCCGCCATTGTGACCAAATATCTGGCTGAGCATGGTGTTATCGTCGAAAAGACCGGGCTTTATTCGTTCTTCATCATGTTCACCATCGGCATCACTAAAGGCCGTTGGAACACGATGGTCGCCGCCTTGCAGCAGTTCAAGGACGATTACGACAAGAACCAGCCTTTATGGAAAGTTTTGCCAGAATTTGTCGTCAAACATCCACGCTATGAGCGCATGGGTCTGCAAGAACTTTGCAAGCAAATCCACAGCATTTACAAAGCCAATGATGTCGCACGCCTGACGACTGAGATGTATCTTTCCGACATGATCCCTGCGATGAAGCCTACAGATGCGTTTGCGCGCATGGCGCATCGCAAGATCGACCGCGTACTGATCGATGAGCTTGAAGGTCGTGTAACCGCTGTATTGCTTACCCCTTACCCGCCCGGCATTCCCTTATTGATTCCAGGCGAGCAATTCAACTCGATCATCGTGACTTATCTTAAATTCGCACGCGAGTTCAATGAGAAATTCCCGGGATTTGAAACAGATATCCACGGCTTGGTTAAACAGGTTGTCGATGGAAAATCACATTATTACGTCGATTGTGTAGCGGAATAATTTGTCTGACTGTACGGTTAATTAGTTGTAATTCTTTGGTAATTCACATACGAGAACTTTAAACCGTTCTCGCTTGTATGCGATTCACGAGATACTTCCTGCCAGTCAGCTAAATCAAAGGCTGGTAGGAAGACATCACCATCGAACGTTGCATCGATCTCTGTAAGATATAGCTTATCGGCTAAACCCAAGCCGTCCTTGAAGAGCTCTGCCCCACCGATCAGAAATACCTCATCGTCGTTTATCGACTGATCAATGGCACTTTGCAGGGAATCTGCAATCAAAGCACCAGCGACCTTATATTCAGGATTTCGTGTAACGATGACGGTGGTGCGGCCAGGCAAGAGGCGATTCAGCGAATCATAGGTTTTTCTACCCATGATAATATGGTGTCCCATGGTTAATGCGCGAAAGCGTTTTAAGTCTTCCGGCAAATGCCATGGCAACGTATTATTTGCACCGATGACCCGATTGTGGGCGATAGCAACGATTAATGAAAGTGAAGACATAGCCATTATTATACTTGGCTAAAATCATTATTGGCTAAAGGTTAAAGCTTGCGTATTGCATACCCAAAATCATTTTTAAAATTGCTGTTGCTAGGTTTCACACTGGCAATGCTACCTTTGCTTTTTGCATTCGGTAATGCGGCGTTATATCTTGATCGCTTGGCCGAACAAAGCCTGAGTACGGTCAACCAATCGGTGCAGGCAACCCGCTCCAGCAAATCACTCGTTGAACAACTGACGCTCATGGAGCGCAGTGCAAGGCAGTTTTTTGTACTGCATGATAACCAATTGCTGGAGAACTTTACTCATGCCCATACCCAGTTTGGCATGGCCATTAAAGAGCTGGAGAAACTTTCCGTCATTGAAAGCCAGCATGCGAATCTGCAAGACCTACGCAAAAAAGAAACGTCGCTCTATGACGATATTGTTTCGCATCCGCCTGAGCCACAAACGATCAACGCGGCTATTTCCCGATTTATCGATTTATCCAGTCAGGCGCAGAATATTCTCGCCGAAAACAATAATCTGATCGACCAAGCAGCTATCGCATTGGCTAAGACATCTGAGCTCACGCAAAAGATGTTGATATTTCAGACCTTGACCCTTTTGCCAGTTGCTTTGCTGGTAGCGGCTGTTATCACCTACCTTGTCGCACAGCCCATCAGGCGTATGGATGCAGCGATCAGACGATTAGGTGAGGGGGATTATCATGAGCCGATAAGTATAGATGGCCCAGGTGATCTGCATAGTCTGGGAGAGCGTCTCGATTGGCTGCGCGCGCAGCTTGAAGAGCTTGAGCAGCAAAAGCAACGATTCTTGCGGCATGTTTCGCATGAGTTAAAAACACCCTTGACCGCAATTCGCGAAGCGAGTGAATTACTGAATGATGAAGTTGGTGGATCACTAAGCCCACAGCAAAAAGAAATCGCCTCGATACTGCGAGAAAGTAGCCTGCGCTTACAGAAGATGATAGAGAATCTACTGAACTACACGGCAGTGCAGTTCCAGAAGCCGCAATTGCGATTGGAAATCGTGAAACTGATCCCCCTCACCAAAAGTATTTTGGCCGACTATGCATTGACCTTGTCTGGCAAGCATATCGAGATCAAACAGGAATTCCATGACGGCGCCATGATAGGCGATACCGATAAACTGCATAATGTATTCGATAACCTGATTTCCAATGCCATTAAATATACGCCACCATTCGGTAAAATCACCATCAGGATAATGACAGTGGATGAATCTACAGTATTCGAGATTCACGATGGCGGTCCCGGCGTGATGGCTGCGGATAAAGCAAAGTTATTCGACCCCTTCTACCGTGGTAATGGCGTTTATGAAAGTCTTGTCAGCGGTAGCGGCTTAGGCTTATCGATCGCCAAGGAATATGTAGATGCTCACGGCGGCGAGATCACGCTGCTGCCATCAGAACAAGGTGCGCACTTTAGCGTACGCTTACCGCTTAAACCGATTGATCTGGAGCCATCATGATGAAGAAAACCTACCTGATATTAAGCATGATTCCCCTTTTCTTTCTCAGCGCGTGCAATACCATGGTCAAGCATACTCCAGCACAAAATGAACCCGTTGCGCTAGCCGCGTCTGCGACAACCATTAATGAGGATTTGCTTCAATATATCAATACATTCCCTACGCTTGCAGCCGATGCTCAGAAAAAGGAACTCGCTCAAACTAACCAGCTTTTAGCGCAGGACAAGGGCAACCTCACCTTGCGTGCGAAGAGCGCGATCATCTACACCATACCCGGCAGCCGTCTCAGGGATAACAACAAGGCGCAACTCTTGCTTGATGATCTAATCAATACAAAATCCATTAACCTACAACAAAAGAACCTGTTTATCTTATTGCGCGACTTTTCAATTGAAAACAGCAAGTTAGCAAGTAAAGCACGGGATGACCAAAGACGCGCAGATGCACTGCAGCAAAAGATAGACGCCGCTCAGCAAAAACTGGATGTTTCGCAAAAGAAACTGGACGATTTAAAAAGCATAGAAAAAACGATGATAGACCGTGATGTAGGGCAAGCTAAATGAGCTCGATGAATTTTGAAACACAAAAGATACTTGCCGTTGATGATGACCCGGACATCCTGAAATTATTGGGAATGCGCCTTAAAGCCGCTGGCTACCCGGTTGCCACGGCAAGCAATGCAGAAGAGGCACTCGGGCAAATTGCGGTCAATCGCCCCGCACTTGTCATTAGTGATTTACGTATGCCAGGGATGGATGGCATGGCACTTTTCGATGCTATCCACAAAAAAGACCCGGCCCTCCCCGTTATTCTGCTGACAGCACATGGTTCGATACCCGAAGCGGTGGACGCCACACAACGTGGGGTATTTGGTTTTTTAACCAAGCCATTCGATAGTAAATCGCTACTGCAACAGGTGGAAGCGGCCCTCAGGACAACATCGGGCACCCCCAACGCAAGCAGAGAAAATCAAGATTGGCGCGCTAATATCGTCACGCATAGCCCGCAAATGGAAAACCTGCTGGGGCAGGCAAAACTGATGGCGGTATCGGATGCCAGTGTATTGATCCAGGGAGAAAGTGGTACAGGTAAGGAGTTGCTGGCACGTGCTATCCACAAAGCCAGTCCACGCGGCAAGCGCCCTTTCGTGGCGATCAATTGCGGGGCGATTCCAGAAGCATTATTAGAATCAGAACTATTTGGACATAGCAAAGGGGCATTTACCGGGGCCATTCGTGAAAACAAAGGCTTATTTCAGACAGCTGACGGTGGTACGCTGTTTCTTGACGAGATCGGCGACATGCCCCTTGCTCTACAGGTAAAACTTCTCAGAGCATTGCAAGAGCGCGTTATTCGCCCAGTGGGTGCCAATACAAACATCCCGATTGATGTTCGCATCATCTCGGCAACGCACAGAAATCTCGCAGATGAGATGAAGGCCAGCCGCTTCCGCGAAGATCTATATTACCGTATCAATGTTGTTTCTCTTGCCATCCCATCGCTTGCAGATAGACGCGAAGATATCTCATTGCTGGCGAATAATTTCTTGCAAACGCTGAATGAGAAATATCAAAAGAACATCAATGGCTTTGCACCAGAAGCTTTAGAACTACTGATCGCAGCGCCTTGGCCTGGCAATGTGAGGCAATTGCAAAACATCGTCGAGCAGACCGTTGTGCTATCTACCACGGCCTTGGTGCCAGCCTCGTTAGTACAAAAAGCCCTGCATGATGATATCGGCGGTATTGTGCCTTTTGAAACAGCGCGTAAGAATTTTGAGCGGGATTACTTGATCAAACTACTTAAAGCAACCAATGGCGGCGTGACCCAAGCAGCGCGTCTGGCACAACGTAACCGTACAGAGTTCTATAAGCTACTACAAAGACATCACCTGACGCCTGCGTTGTTTAAAGATGACAATACAGCCAATTAAGTCTGCATTTAGAGACATAAATTAATTTTAATAATCAATTAGTTATAAATAACCCCTCAGATATGTCTCCATACGGAGACATATCTCCATCTGCCACACCTCACAATAAATTATCTAAGCAATTGATTATAAATAACTATTTATAGTTGGCATGATGCTTGCCATTACTCTTGTGTAACTCGCTTGAGTGAGGGGAAGAAGAATGAAAAATATACTAGAGGTACATACACACTTAAGTCTCCGCCGACTAGTCACAGTGGCGGCAGTTTTGTGTGCGTGTGCCAGTTTGCAAGCTGCTGCTGTGAGCCCATCAGATGGGGCTACACAGACAACCATACAAAATGAATTCGATAAGATGGATCTAAACCATGACAAGCAACTGAATGTGGAAGAGATTGCAGCGGATCGCGACCTTGTTGAACACTTCGATAAAGCGGATATCAATAATGATGGGCTGCTGGCCATAGATGAATACAACACTTATAAAAGCGCTAGTCAGCAAAAACAGCTGGATAGTTTTATTGTAGATAGCAAAGTCACAGCAAAAGTAAAAGCAGAACTGGTAAAAGATAGCGGAATAAAGAGCCTGAATATCAGCGTTGAAACGCATGAGGGCCAAGTTATTCTAAGTGGCTTTGTAGACAACACCCAACAGCTGAGACGTGCACTTGAGATCGCATCAGGCGTCGAGGGTGTGCAATCAGTGAAAAATGGATTATTAGTTAAAGGTTCGTAGTGAATGCAATATCGTTGTTTGTTTTTATGTAGCAGAGTATGTATGACATTTTTTGCGGCATTAGTAAGCGCGCCGGCAGCAGCACAAGTGCTTAAGGTTATTCAATAAAGGAGAATATGATGACAACCAGTAACGCTATACGAAAAACACACCCCATGGTCTTAGTGGCTGCAACGTCACTCACCATATTCAGCCTATTGGGTAGCGCCGCTATCACTGGCCTGATCCCTTCAGGACCTTCGACAAAGCCGCAAACGCAGGTACTTGCGCAAAATTTTGCAGAAAATAGTATTGCGCTATTAGATAGCAAAAATCTGGGTAATGGTGTAAATGATCAAAGTGATCTGTGCACTACATGCGGCACGATCATTTCAATCAAAAGCGTAGAGCAGGAAGCCGATAACAATGAGCAGCCAAGCCCCTTATACGTGATACAGGTACGGATGGAGGATGGTAGCCATCGTACTGTTACCCAAAATAAACAGCCTCAACATACCGTAGGTGACCAAATCAAACTATCTAGCAATCAACGCATCAACGCTTAGTAATACGCTGCATCTCCCCTCCCCTTAAGCGAGCCTTTTTCTCCCCGAAAAGGTTCGCTCTTTTTTTTACTCATACTTGGACAAACCAATAGCATCGAGTTCATCTTTGAGTTTAATGTGATCCAGCTTTTCAATCGGCAATGACACAAACATCTTGATACGGTTTTCAAGATAACCACATATCTTGCGGAAGCCGCCCAGCTTTTCTTGATCCGTTCCTTCTATCGCAGCAGGATCTTCCACCCCCCAGTGTGCAGTCATTGGTTGACCAGGCCAGATAGGGCAGACTTCGCCGGCGGCATTATCGCAGACCGTAAATACGAAATCGAGATGAGGTGCGCCTGCAACCGCAAACTCGTCCCAACTTTTACTGCGTAAACCTTCTGTAGACAACCCTCTAGCTGCCAATGTCTGGATAGCAAATGGATTGACCTGCCCACTAGGATAACTACCAGCGCTATATGCCTTGAATTTACCCTTACCCCAGTGTTCCATCAGTTTTTCAGCCATGATGCTGCGTGCCGAGTTACCAGTGCAGAGAAATAGTACGTTATAGATCTTTTGTTCCATGATGTTTCCTCAATCAGTTTTATTCATTAGGGTGCGCAGCAACTACTATTAGAAGCTGGTTTTATTTCAAAACCCTGACGGCTTTTAATGAGATATCAAGGTTATTTTGTGGCGCAACAATTGTTAGCAGGCGGGCACTCTTCAGTATTGCCCTGACAGCAGTTTTCTGTGAGATAGCCGATTAATCCATTCATCGTACTGTAATTCGCCGAGTAGATGATGGTGGTACCTTTTCGCTTGGTATCAGCTAGCCCTGCGTACTTCAATTGCTGCAGGTGAAATGACAGGGTTGCATTCGGTACGCCTAGACTCTCACCTAGCATCCCCGCAGGCATACCTGCCTCGCCCGCCTGAACCAATAGGCGAAATATATCTAATCTGGTCTCTTGAGCCAGGGCATCTAAAGCTGCGATCACGATTTTTCTTTCCATATTTCTATATTTATGGAAATATAAGCGCCTGTCAAATGAATTTTTAGAGAATCTTATGGGTAAAGCAGTCAATGGAATCAGTTTTTTTGAACGCTACCTCACCCTGTGGGTGCTTTTATGTATCGTCATCGGCATTGGCTTAGGAAAGGTTTTGCCGGAAATATTCCAGCAATTGGGAGCATTGCAGGTAGCAGGCGTTAATCTGCCTGTCGCAATATTGATATGGTTAATGATTATCCCGATGCTGCTTAAAATCGACTTCAATGCCGTCACCAATGTCAGGCAACACTGGAAAGATATCGGGGTTACTTTATTCATTAACTGGGCGGTAAAGCCGTTTTCGATGGCTTTATTTGCTTGGGTTTTTATTAAGATATTGTTTGCTGACTACCTGCCGCCCGAGCAAATCGACGCTTATATTGCTGGGCTGATCATTCTCGCCGCTGCACCATGTACCGCCATGGTATTTGTATGGAGCGGTCTATGCGATGGTGATGCCAACTTCACCCTGAGCCAAGTCGCATTGAATGACATCATCATGCTCGTTGCTTTTGCCCCTATCGTCGCACTTCTGTTGGGGATAGCCTCGATTACAATCCCATGGGACACGCTACTGATATCAGTATTGCTCTATTTGATCGTGCCCATTTTTTTCAGCCAGCTCATTAAAAAAGTACTCATGCGTGATCCACTTAAAATACCACGCGTATTGAAAGCAGAAGTCATTCAGCCAATATCCATTCTGGCATTATTGATCACCTTAATTCTCTTATTTGGGTTTCAAGGTCAACAGATCGTCAATCAACCCTCTGTGATCGCTTTGCTTTCTATACCCATCCTCTTTCAGGTATATCTCAACTCAGGGTTAGCTTACTGGCTTAATCGCAAGCTAGGGGTCGCGCATTGTATCGCTGGGCCATCGGCATTGATTGGCGCAAGTAATTTCTTTGAACTGGCAGTAGCAACCGCTATCGGCATATTCGGTTTGAATTCAGGTGCGGCACTATCAACCGTGGTTGGCGTGTTGGTGGAAGTACCTGTGATGCTTTCAGTCGTATCAATTATCAATAAAACTAAGCAGTGGTATGAGGCTGGATGATGAGCATTTATCGAGCGGTTGCAACACATGAAGGTGAAGGCTTCATCTTATAAGGGTAACGTCATTTATAACCAGCAAAAACGACAAATGCCCCGAGGGGCGTTTGTCGTTTTATACCGTTTAAAATAGATTACTCTTTACCGATTTGGAACACTTCAGGATGCGCTTCTACGATCTTGCCGCTAGCCGCATCAACTTCAACCTTAATCTCTTTACCATCTTTACCTTTGATATCGAACTCATACGTAGCAGCACCATCAGCCTCAATCTCATACTCGACTTCAATGATCTCACCTAGGTAAGCAGCTAACGCTGTTTTACGGGCATCGGCTTCACTGACTTTTGCCTTGGCTTTGAACAATGGATGATCAGCGCTGGCAACTTCCTGCTCAACTTCAACGATCTTACCTGTCAATGCGTTGCACTCAACATCCCACTCTGTACCATCAGGTGAGTTGATATCGAACTCATAGACTGGCACTTTTTTCTCAAGCTTAAGTTCCAGCTTAACAATCTCGCCGGCCTTTTCTTTCAGTGCCGCAGCAACGCAAACTTCAAGGCCAACTTTAGTTTTAGGGAATTCACCAGCGATAGCCGTATGCGCGGCAAATACCGTGGATAGTAGGCAGACACCTATTGATAGTTTTTTCATGATTGCTCCATAGATAGTTAAAAGTATTACTCTTGTTGGTCAAGTAAATACTGCAAGCTTTTTGCCCGCTTTTTATGATTAAGGTCGATATAAATACTCCACCTCTAGGGTATTTTAATACGACAGGCGAAGTTTTAAAACACTTAAGTTAATGATTTTTATAGAGAAATGGCTGTTTTCAGCCACTTTCGCTAATAAAATAGAGATTAGACTGCGACAGGTGCTTTTATAGGGGGATGGGGCTCGTACCCTTCAAGCACAAAATCTTCATATTTAAAGCTAAATATGTCCTTCACTTCAGGATTAATGCGCATGACAGGTAACGCGCGCGTGTCACGTGAAAGTTGCTCTTTGGTCTGTTCCAGATGGTTTAAGTAGATATGTGCATCACCTAATGTATGCACAAAATCCCCAAGACCTAGCCCACAGACCTGGGCAACCATCATAGTAAGCAATGCGTAAGAAGCGATATTGAATGGCACGCCCAAAAAGATATCTGCGCTACGCTGATAAAGCTGGCAGGAAAGCTTGCCATCAGCTACATAGAATTGGAAAAATGCATGGCAAGGCGGTAATTTCATCTGATCGACATCGGCAACGTTCCAGGCAGAAACGATGAGGCGACGTGAATCCGGGTTGCGCTTGATCATATTCACTACTTGCGTGATCTGGTCGATAGACTCACCGTTAGGCTTTGGCCAATTGCGCCATTGGTAACCATAGACAGGGCCAAGATTACCTTTATCGTCAGCCCACTCATCCCAGATAGAAACGCCATTTTCTTTCAGATAAGCGATATTGGTACTGCCCTGCAAAAACCAGAGCAACTCATGAATGATGGATTTTAAGTGCACTTTTTTAGTCGTCAGCAGGGGGAAGCCTTCTGCCAAATCAAAGCGCATTTGATAACCAAATACCGATAAAGTACCTGTACCAGTGCGGTCTTCCTTTTTATGTCCGTGTTCCAGCACGTGGCGCATCAAATCATGGTAGACCTTCATTCAGACGAGCTCCTAGCGAATGTGTTGGGTAATGTATTGTTTGATGGAATCGATATCTGCTTCCATCACTTCAAATCTTTGCGGCAGCGCGTCAAGCCCGTGCAAGCTTGCTGGGCGTTCTGGGTTTTGCCCAAGCGCTTCAACAATAGCCTCTTCAAACTTGGCTGGTAATGCAGTTTCTAGCACCAGCATCGGCACATCCGCTTCACGGTGCTCTAATGCAACCTTCAAACCGTCGGCGGTATGGGTATCGATAGTGACCCCATAATGGTCAAACGTATTACGTATCGTCTGCATGCGATTTGCATGATTGCTACTGCCGGAAATAAAGCCATAACCAGCGACTTTATCAAAATAGCCCTCTTCATTCAGGTCGAAAGCACCGCCGACATCGACCTTGCTCCATAACTGACGCACTTTTTCTGTATTACGACCAACCAGATCGAAAACAAAGCGTTCGAAATTAGACGCTTTGGAGATGTCCATTGATGGGCTGGATGTATGGTATGTATTGGCAGACCCGCGAGGACGATAGATACCTGTTCTAAAGAACTCATCCAATACATCGTTCTCATTGGTTGCGACCAATAGCTTTTTGATAGGCAACCCCATCATACGCGCGACATGGCCCGCGCATACATTACCAAAATTACCCGAAGGCACTGAGAAGCTCACTTGCTCAGCATTGGTCTTGGTTACAGCAAAATAACCCTTAAAGTAGTACACCACTTGTGCAACAACGCGCGCCCAATTGATAGAATTGACTGCACCGATCTTGCTTTGCGCCTTGAATGCAAGATCATTTGATACCGCTTTGACTATATCCTGGCAATCATCAAACACACCGTTAATAGCAATATTAAAGATGTTCTCATCTTGCAAAGAGAACATCTGCGCTGTCTGAAAACGGCTCATCTTTTTATGTGGGGACAACATGAATACACGCACACCTTTTTTGCCACGCATCGCATATTCAGCAGCAGATCCCGTGTCACCAGAGGTAGCACCGAGAATGTTGGTTTCTTGCCCCTCTTTAGCCAGCACATACTCAAAAAGATTGCCTAACAACTGCATGGCGATATCTTTGAACGCAAGCGTTGGGCCATTAGAAAGCGACAATAAGTAAAGATTATCTTCAAGCTTAAGGGTTGGCGTAATATCTTCAGCGCTCTGCTCATCACGCGCATAGGCATAGACCTCTGCACGATACGTTTTGTCTACGATAGTGCGCAGGTCGCTCGCAGGGATATCATCGATCAAGCGCGAAAGGATCGTAAATGCAAGATCACGGTAGTTCATGCCGCGCATCGCATTTAAATCAGCGTCATCGAAGTGGGGATAAGCCTCTGGCATATACAGACCGCCATCAGGAGCTAGTCCGCCAAGGAGTATCTCGCTGAAACTCAATGCAGGCGATTGCCCGCGGGTACTGATATATTTCATAGGTTAACGGCCTAATTCTTCCATACGCAGACGCGTCACTTTGCCTGAGATAGCAGATAAAGCTTCGATCTCGGCAATTGCCGCATCCATATTCTTTTCTATTGTGATATGCGTCAGGATGATGATATCCGCAGCATCTTCACCATCTGCAGGTTCTTTTTGCATCATCGCATCGATTGAGATAGCCCGGTCAGCCAGCACTTTAGTGACTTCAGCCAAGACGCCCGGTTTATCCAAAGCGCGCAGGCGCAGATAATAGGCACTATTGATTTCACGGATTGGCAATATAGCTAATGTAGCTAATTCGCTCGATTGGAATGCAAGCATCGGAACGCGTTGTGCCGCATCGATCAACTGGGCACGCGATACATCAACAAGATCGGCAACTACAGCACTTGCTGTTGGTTCAGCACCAGCACCAGCGCCGTAATAAAGCGTTGGGCCAACTGCATCCCCTTTAACCACCACAGCATTCATCGCGCCATTCACATTTGCGATCAAGCGTTTTTCCGGGATAAGCGTTGGATGTACGCGTAACTCAACACCTTTATCTGTTCGTTTGCTAATGCCTAACAACTTAACGCCGTAGCCAAGTTCTTCAGCATAGCGTATGTCTTCACCTTGCAGATTGGATATGCCCTCGGTGTAGGCTTTATCGAACTGCATAGGCATGCCAAAGCCAATAGCTGCCATGATAGTGAGCTTATGTGCGGCATCAATGCCTTCCACGTCAAAAGTCGGGTCAGCTTCTGCATAACCCAACCGCTGCGCTTCTTTCAACACATCAGCGAAATCCAGACCTTTTTCACGCATTTCAGTGAGAATAAAATTGGTTGTGCCATTGATGATGCCAGCGATCCATTCGATGCGATTAGCACTTAAACCTTCTCGTAGCGCTTTAATGATAGGGATACCGCCAGCGACTGCAGCTTCATAGGCAACGATCACACCCTTTTTCTCAGCTGCTGCAAAAATCTCATTACCATGTACTGCCAGTAAGGCTTTGTTAGCAGTCACGACATGCTTGCCATTCTCGATCGCTTTTAGCACCAGTTCTTTTGCTAATGTGTATCCGCCAATCAGCTCGACAACCACATCGACATTCGGATCATTCACGACGTCGAACGCATCATCGGTCAACGCAATGTTGCCGCCAGTGATTTGGCGTGCACGCTCAAGATCACGGTCAGCGACTTTTACGATATTGATCGCACGGCCAGCACGGCGCGCGATCTCATCCTGATTACGCTTAAGAACAGTAAATGTGCCGCCACCAACGGTGCCGATACCCAATAGACCTACATTCAACGGTTTCATGCGTTCTATCACTTTCAATAAACTTTAACTCGCAGCGCCATGACGCTTACGATAATTCTCAAGAAAACGGGCAATACGCTTGATCGCTTCAGTGAGGTCATCCACATTCGGTAGAAACACGACACGGAAATGATCTGAGGACTTCCAGTTGAAGCCGCTACCTTGCACAAGCAATACTTTTTCCTCAAGTAGCAAATCAAGGATGAACTGCTGATCATCCTCAATGGGGTAGACCTTAGGGTCGAGCTTGGGGAATAGATACATCGCAGCGGCTGGCTTTGTACAGGTCACTCCAGGAATCGCCGTTAATAACTCATAAGCAAGATCCCGTTGCTTGCATAGCCGACCCGTTGGCGCCACCAGATCATTGATGCTTTGGTAGCCGCCTAATGCAGTCTGAATCGCCAACTGACCTGGCACATTGGCACACAGACGCATCGAGGCGAGCATATTCAGGCCTTCAATATAATCCGTTGCGTGACGCTTCTCACCTGAGACCACTAGCCAGCCAGCACGGTAACCGCAGGTACGATAATTTTTGGATAAACCATTGAATGTGACGAACAGCACATCATCAGCCAACGAGGCAACTGATGTATGGATATTTTCATCATAAAGCACTTTGTCGTAGATCTCATCAGCGAAAATGATGAGCTTATGATGGCGTGCGATCTCAATGACTTTTTCCAGAAAATCGGCTGGATAAAGCGCGCCTGTCGGATTATTTGGGTTGATCAGCACGATACCGCGTGTGTTCGCAGTGATCTTAGCCTCCATGTCTTCCAAGTCAGGTAGCCAGCCATCCTCTTCATTACAACGGTAATGCCTCGGCGCACCGCCAGCCAGTGTCACCGCAGCAGTCCATAAAGGATAATCCGGCATCGGTACTAATATCTGGTCGCCATTATTCAATAGCGCTTGCATCGCCATCACGATCAACTCGGAAACACCATTGCCGATGATGATGTCATCTATCGTTACACCCGCGATATTCTTCTGCTGCGTGTAATGCATGATGGCTTTTCGGGCAGCAAACAAACCTTTGGAATCGGTATAGCCCGATGCCTGATCCATATTGAGAATGACATCTTGCAGAATCTCTTCGGGTGCTGCAAAGCCGAATGGCGCTGGATTACCGATATTCAGCTTGATGATGCGGTGCCCTTCTTCTTCCATCTGCCGCGCACGCGCCAATACCGGGCCACGAATATCGTAGCAAACGTTATTGAGCTTGGTAGATTTAAGTATGGGATCCATAATCGCCTAAGAATTACGTAAAATTAAGCATTACCTAAAATAATGTCTTATAAAGCATTTATATCGGATGGCTATTCAGTCGAACTGAATTCAAAACCAAGCCGGAAAAATATGCTATTTTACATTGACACAGGCTGTACAAGCAATTTAAGACTTCACTGATAACATATTGTTTACAACACCCAGCAAATGAAACTTCACCTTACACAAGCGGCAGGCAACCAGTTAATCACAGGCTATGGCGAAGGCTGGGTCGAAGTGAACCATATTCGCTATACAGAGAACATGATCGTGATGCCAGAAGCCGTCAAGGCAGACTGGGCGATTGGGAGTTTTGATGATTTATCTGAAGCCGCTTTTGTACAACTAGCCGAACTAAAACCAGAGGTTGTTTTACTTGGCACGGGAAAAACTCATCGATTCATACACCCAAAACTCAGTCGCGCACTGACAGAATCAGGCATAGGCATAGAGTGCATGGATACGGCAGCGGCTTGCAGAACTTACAACATATTGATGGCAGAAGGCCGCAATGTAGCTGCGGCCTTACTGCTATACGCAACTAAAGATATAAACGACTAGAGACCTTTACGCGAGAACACCAATGTTGCATTGGTGCCACCAAATCCGAAGCTGTTGGACAATGCAGTCTGCACATTGGCTTGATCGATACGTTTCTGCACGATAGGCAAACCTTCTGCGGCAGGGTCTAATGTTTCGATGTTGGCAGACGCAGCGATAAAGTCATTCTCCATCATCATCAGCGTGTAGATGGCCTCATTCACTCCAGCTGCACCCAGCGCATGGCCAGATAAAGACTTGGTCGAAGCAATCGCAGGTACCTTGCCATACGCACCATCACCAAAGACTTCACGAATCGCTTCAAGCTCTTTCGTATCGCCCACTGGCGTGCTGGTACCATGGGTATTGATGTAATCGACATCGCTAATGCCTTGCAAAGCAAGCTGCATGCAACGCACGGCACCCTCTCCACTTGGAGCAACCATATCATAACCATCTGAAGTCGCACCGTAACCAACGACTTCTGCATAGATCTTAGCGCCACGCGCCTTGGCATGCTCATACTCTTCAAGTACCAAGATACCGCCACCGCCAGAAATCACAAAACCATCGCGATCAGCATCGTAGGTACGTGATGCTTTATCAGGCGTATCGTTATATTTGCTAGACATCGCACCCATGGCGTCGAACAGGTAGGACAAGCTCCAATGCTCTTCTTCGCCACCTCCGGCAAACACGATATCCTGCTTGCCAAGCTGAATCTGCTCGACACCAGCACCGATACAATGCGCACTCGTTGAACAAGCAGAACTGATACTGTAGTTAACACCCTTAATCTTTGCACCAGTAGCCAGAGTAGCCACAATACCACTACACATTGCTTTGGTGACCATATAGGGACCAACACGGCGGATGCCTTTCTCGGCAAGCACTCGGTTACTTTCTTCGATACTTTCGGTCGAAGGGCCACCACCACCGACAATAATACCGGTACGCACATTCGAGACCAGATCTTCGCCCAACCCGGCATCGCCAATCGCTTCTTGCAGAGCGATCCACGCATAGGCATGACCCTTGGCCATAAAGCGCATCAGTTTGCGGTCTATCAGTTCCTGCACGTTCAAATTCACAGAACCTGCAACATGCGAGCGCAACCCGTGGTCAGCGTATTCCTGCTGGAAACTAATACCAGAACGGCCTTCACGCAGACTATCCAGCACTTCAGATTTATTATTTCCGAGACTGGAAACGATCCCCATCCCGGTTACAACGACACGACGCATGCGTGCTCCTCAAAATTTATAATGTATTCAACACTACTTTTATGTCAGGCATTATCCACCTGATCAAGATTTAGAAGTTATCGGTACGTGTAAATAAGCCAACACGTAAATCATTGGCCGCATAGATTTCGCGTCCATCTATCTCCATATGGGCATCAGCAATGCCCATTACAAGCTTACGCATGATCACACGCTTCAAATCGATCTTATAAGTCAGCATTTTACCAGTTGGCAAGACTTGTCCACTAAATTTTACTTCACCTGCACCAAGTGCACGACCCCGGCCTGGGCCACCCATCCAGCCAAGATAGAATCCGACCAATTGCCACATGGCATCAAGACCTAAACAACCTGGCATCACTGGATCGCCTTCAAAATGACATTTAAAGAACCATAAGTCTGGATTAAGATCCAACTCTGCAGTGATCTGCCCATGTCCGTATTTACCGCCATCTTCAGTAATAGAGACGATACGATCGAACATTAGCATCGGTGGCAACGGCAGTTGTGCATTGCCTGCGCCAAACATTTCCCCACGTCCACAGGACAGAAGTTCTTCATAGGTAAAGCTATTTTGTTTTTGCATTTAGTTTTTACTTTATGGGACACACCCGAATAAATTAACCGCTATTTTCGCCTGAAATGCTTTTTAACAAAAGCCCTAAGTCGTTTAAAGCTTAATTATTGAATAAGATATAAGAATTGTTTACTAAAAAAAACAAGGTTGTTACAATTTGTTAACAACTATAAACATTAATATTTACTATGGAATATATCAATGAGCGACCATCAGTTGGCCGACTGGCGCACGCATGCGCTAAAACTTGAATCTGAAGTCAATAAGGTAGTCGTCGGGCAGCAAACCCCTATCCGTTTAATCACGACCGCTATTTTTGCACGCGGGCACGTATTGCTTGAAGGTGATGTTGGCGTTGGCAAGACCACCCTGCTCCGTGCTTTCACGCGCGGCATAGGTGGCGGCTATCAGCGGATTGAAGGCACGATCGACCTGATGCCGAATGATTTGGTCTATCACACCTACTTAGGCGAAGACGGTCGCCCACACGTAAGTCCGGGGCCGCTGCTTTCACAAGGAAAGAATCTATCCGTTTTCTTTTTTAACGAAATCAACCGTGCACGCCCACAAGTCCATTCTTTACTATTGCGCGTGATGGCTGAACGTACCTTATCCGCCTTCAATACGGAACATGAATTTCCGCATATGCTGGTCTTTGCTGACCGTAACCAAGTGGAAAAAGAGGAGACTTTCGAGATTCCTTCCGCAGCACGTGACCGCTTCATGATGGAGATTCCTATTTTCGTCCCTAGCGATGAAAACATCATGGAGTCACTGATCTTTGATACACGCTTCCATAATGTAGATAAGCTCGTCGAGCAAGTATCTCAAGATGTTCTTCAGTTCGACCAACTCAACAGTTTTGCCGAGGTTATTCAGCAAACCGTTCAGGCAAGCGCAACACTCAGGCGTTATGCGTTGGACTTATGGCTTGCGACCAAGAACCCTGCAAAATATGGCATACAGATTCAAGGTGTGGACATCAACCGACTGGTAGTGGCAGGTGCCAGCCCACGCGGCATGGCGATGATGATGCGTGCCGCACGGGTGAATGCATGGCTGAATGGCCGTGATGCAGTCGTGCCTGAAGATATCCATGCAGTATTCTATGAAACTATCGCACACAGGCTGGTATTCAGCCCTGTCTACGAGATGCGCCGAACAGAGATTGCACGTGAGTTATTAAGCAAGATCATCAACGCTATCTCAGCGCCTTAAATGCTATATTTATTGATGTTGCTGCGATCCAAGAAAATGCGTCATGCAGTCTGAGCTAGCAAAAGAGTTTAGTTACCAGATAGGCTGGCGTAGCCGTGGGCGTCATCCGGGCAGGCATATTAGCGCCCAACGTGGATTAGGCATGGATTTTGTAGGGCATGCGCCGTTGATTGCCTATCCAGATCCTCGTCGTATCGATCTGCGCCTGACGATACGTGACCCGTTCGAGCAGGTATTCGTCCGCATTTTCAACCAGCGCAGTGCCACCCCTGTTTATGTCGCCTGCGATTTATCCGGCTCCATGGGCTTCTCTGGCGAGTACCAAAAACTACATACTGCCGCAGAGATCACAGCATCTGTTGCTTATTCGGCCTCTCGCGTCAATGATCCGTTCGGGTTCATCGGTTTTGATCAATCTGTCAGAGAAGACTGGATCAGCCATTCCAGTACCCGTATGCAGAGCGCCTATTTATTGGCCGAAAAATTAAAAGACTATCAACCGCAACAGGTCGATGGCAGCGGCATACTGGAAATCACCCCTCACTTATCGCGGGAACGTGCATTAGTGTTTCTGATCTCTGACTTTCATATGCCGCTCGATGTGCTGGAGCAGGCGATCATCAGCATGCAGCGTCACCATATCGTGCCTATCGTACTTTGGGATGCTGCTGAGTACCGTAAACTCCCTGAATTCGGTATCGCCCAGATCGTCGATAGAGAAAGCGGTGAGCGGCGTAGCCTGTTCTTGCGCGGAGATATGCATACGCGAATTCAGGCATCGTTTGCTGAGCGACGCGATGCACTTACTCAGCTTTTCATGCGCTATGACATACCGCCTTTCTTTATTGAAGAAGGTTTTAAAGCGGATGCACTTACCGAATATTTTTACCAGTTTATGGCTGCCTGAATGATGAACTTCACTAAACCTTTTATGATCCTGCTGCTCATCGGCATGCTGATTGTCAGTTTCTTTTTGGGGTTTTCTGCCACGACTCATGCAGAAGAATTAGAAGATGCGCCAAAGAATCCAAATCCGCCTGTGTATATCGTCGATATCAACCCAGTGCGCGACGTTGGTTACCATGTGGGCGATGTGCTCAATCGCACCGTGACGCTCAAGGTAGAAAAACCCTACAAGCTGCTACAAACATCCTTACCACTGACAGGCACTGAAAAGAAATATCGCGGTAAAGACCAAGGCGTTGAAGTGCGATCAGCCGTGCTTGAAGTATCGGATGACAGTAAATTTAATATCTATAAACTCGAGCTAAGCTATCAGGTCTTTACAAGCAGTGTCGTCACCAAACCGAGCCAGCTGCCCCCTGAGCTTGTGAAGTTTGGCGGCAATGGGCGTGTATTCCAGGTGCGCATTCCCTCGTGGCCTTTCCGTATATCCCCATTGGCGGTGTATGGTGCAGTTAAGATCGAACGTGACATGAGCCAGTTCCGCGGCCCCTTACTTCTGGATGCTAAAAACAATCAATACACGCTCTGGGCATTACTCACCCTACTTGCGCTCTCACTCATTGGCTTGGTTTACATTCTGGGTAGCAGGACATGGCTACCTCGTATGGGCGGCCCCTTTGCAAAGGCATATCGTGACCTGCGGAAGAAAAAAGCTTCAGATTCAAGCGTAAAAGAAAGCATTACCCGCCTGCATCATGCATTCAATGTGACGAATAATGGCAGCGTGTTCACGGCAGATAGCTTTATCGTTGCGCACCCAAAATTCGCCCCTATCAAAAATGAGATCGCACAATTCTTTGTGTTATCGCGTTGGGCATTCTTTGATACTGAATCCAATCATGGCATCACAGGTGACCCGCAAACATGGCTACGCAAATTCAGTCGACGCTGCCGCGACTGCGAACGGGGATTAGCGTAATTGAATTTCGTTGCCCCATGGTTATTGCTGCTATTGCCGTTGGCATTAGTACCGTTGTTATTGGATAGGCACCATAGCCATCGTTATTCTTGGCTGGGTATGCTTCCGCGTGACCGTTTATCTGACTTACTGGGTTTATTGCTCAAGATACTGGCAGCGCTCGCCTTATTTGCCATCATTATCGGTGTTGCAGGACCTGCAACACCAGCACAGTACATTCAGCGCACAGGCGTTGGCGCTCAACTGGTGCTGGTTATCGACCGCAGCGCAAGCATGGATGATCCGTTTTCCGGTGCGGTACAAAGCGGCAATGCAGGGGAATCAAAGGCACAGGCTGCTGAACGCCTGATCACCCAATTCGTCAAACAGCGTAAGAACGATATGTTTGGCATGGTGACCTTTAGTAACTCTGCAATTCACGCCCTACCTTTAAACGATAGTCGTGAGGCGATTTTAGCAGCCATCAAGGCAGCGGGTGGTGCAGCCTTGTTTCAGACAAACATCGGTAGCGGGTTGACCAGCGGGCTATCTCAGTTCGATAAAACACCGGACTCTGGTTCGCGTGCCATCATTTTACTTTCAGACGGTGGTGGCCGCATGGGCGCGATGTCACAGGAAAAGATACGCGATTGGTTGGATCGTATGCATGTGACGCTTTATTGGATCGTATTGCGCCAGCCGGGCGCTATCAGTATCTTTGATAAAGACTTCAAGCCGGTAGAAGATCGCCCTCTACCACCGGCGGTTGAGTTAAATGACTATTTCAAGAGCTTGCGTACAGGTTATCAGGCTTATGAGGCTGAAGATCCTACCTCGCTGGCTGCCGCGATCGAAGACATCAATCGCAAGGAAAAAAAGCCGATTCGCTACATGGATGAGATACCCGGACGCGATTATTCGCCATGGTGCTACCTGCTTGCTGCAGTATTTATTGGTTTGCTATTGGCAGTGAAATTTATTGAGGTAAGAACATGGCATTGAATACCAAAAAATTAACCTGGCTTCTGGTTGCCGTTGCGATTGTCAGTGCTATCGGCAGCGTGGCCGAGCTTATTCGCATCAATCAGGTACATGCCTTCAATAAGGCCATACTGAGCGGCAAAACACCCGAAACCGATAAAGAGTCTTACGAAGCAAAATTCGCTGTAGCGTATTGGTTAGCAACGAATGGTAAATATCAGGAATCATCCCTGCTATTTGGTCAGCTGGCTGATAAAGGCACGGCCACACAGCGATCGGGCGTGCAATTCAATATCGGCAATATCTTCTTTCTGCGCGGCTTAGCCATCAATGGTCGTGACCTGACCGTGCGCGACCAGACTGAATATCTGCTCACTCAGGCAAAAACGGCTTATCAACAATCATTACGCCTTGATAATAGCTTTTGGGATGCCAGCCATAATCTTGACCGCGTGATTTCCATGCTACCAAGCCACCCTACTCCCGGCGTGGGTGAATCTGACTCACCCGGCCTCATCATGGGTAACATCCCTGTTGGTTTACCTTAAAGTCAAAGTTACATGAGAGTCTTTTTAACCCGCTTCTTTAGTTACATCCGCCATCGGCGCGATGCTGCATTGCTTGCGACTGCATTCTTATTATTGATTGCGGCGGCCTTCAAACCCACCTTGCCTGTGCCTCGCAATATATACAGCTATATGTTCGTCGTGGATATCAGCCAAAGCATGAATACAAAGGGCATGTTTTGGCATGGCAATGAAGTATCACGGCTGGAATATACCAAATACATGCTGCATGATGTAGTGAGTACTTTGCCCTGTGGTAGCCGCGTGAGTGTTTCTGTATTTGCAGGGTTTACGGTCGCTGCCCTATACACCCCAATCGAAGTATGCGGGAACTATGCCGCCATCCAAGATACGATCGCCAATCTGGAATGGCGCATGGCATGGTCAGGCAATAGCCGCGTACGTGAAAGCGCAGATGCCATCAGCCGTCTGTTACGCTCCATAGATGAGCCAGCACAAGTCGTATTCTTTACCGATGGTGAAGAAGCCCCCCACCTGCATGCGTTCAACACCAAAGACCTGACTAACTTTCAAGGTGGTAGTGGCTGGCTTATTGTCGGTGTCGGTAGCGAAAATCCTAACCCGATTCCCAAACTGGATGAATCCAATCGTGTCATCGGCTATTGGTCGGCAGAAAATTTCACCATGCAGCCTGGCATCGCGCAGATATCACAGCAGAATTTCGGTAATCGTGATGATAATGTCGCCAGCGGCAATGATGACCGTTACCAATCAAAACTAGATGAAGAATACCTCAAGCAATTTTCAAAAGAGATCAATGCAGACTATGTCAATGGAGAAGATATTCAGTCAGTCAAACGTGCCTTAAACAATCTAAAGCCCGCCAAACGCGATATATCACCCATGCAGATCGATTGGATACTGGCGATCATCGCAGGCATCGTCATCATCAGCGCATATACCCCACAAAGACTGTTCCAGCTGATACGGCGTCTATCAGCAAGAATGCCTGACAGCATATTTAAGAAGAAGCCTCAAGCCTCATCTGGCACATCATCTAAAGCCTCTTGATCACTCCACTTTAGCCATACACGCAATTGACGAAACGCTGCGCTTGATGCCGAATCGGGCATCAGGATAATACTGCGTGACCAAAACATGCCGGAAATCTTTAGATTCAAAATAGTCAGGTAACTCGCAACAAAGCTGCTAGATAATATTGCCGCCGCATATCTGTTACCACTTTTATCGGTGATATATAAGGCATTGCGGTGATTCACTTCGATCTTTTGTGGTGACTGCGGTAAAACCAGCAATGCATCCCGCATGATATAAAAAATAGTCGCAGCAATAATCAGCACCAGCACAAACAATTTAAGCAGGATATGTAAAGGCATGAACATAACAACACTGGCCGCCAAGAAACTTGCAATCGCAAGTATGGCCACCATGTAATAAGAAGGCGTTAAATCCAAAGCAATCGGCTTCACGTTATAATCATCCGATACAAAAACTTAAGCAAAATAACATCATGACACAGTGGCAAGAATTCCTCATCGCGCAAGGCGCAAATTTTAAAGATGGTTATGTGGCTGATTTCGGCACGCCCAACGCCATAAATAGCGACACTATCCTTGCCGACCTCTCCCATTTAGGGCTACTCAGGTTGCAAGGCGACGATGCCGTCACCTTTCTGCAAGGCCAAGTCACTAACGATGTTAAAAAGCTCGATGGCAACAACAGCCACTACTCAGGTTACTGTACGCCCAAAGGCCGCCTGCTAGCCTTGTTTCTGGCTTTTGCACAAACCGATGGCATTTACCTGCAATTTCCGCGCGAACTGGTCGAATCCATTCAAAAACGGCTGAAAATGTATGTCATGCGCTCTAAAGTCACCATCACCGATGTCAGCGATGAACTCACCCATTTCGGCATTGCTGGTAACAACGCAGCGCAGATATTAAGCACTCTATTCGGTAGCGATATACCGCAACAAGCTTACGCGACCATCACCATCGACAACACGACGATTATCCGCATGGCAGGTGAACTACCGCGCTACCAACTGCTGACAAGTGATGCACATGCTAGCAAACTTTGGGCAACGCTCGGCGAGCAAACCGTTAAAGTCGGCAAACCACAATGGGATTACCTTGAAATCCAAGCGGGCATCCCAGAGATCACCCTAGCCACCCAAGAAGCGTTCGTCCCGCAGATGGTCAACCTAGATGCGCTCGATGGCATCAACTTCAAAAAAGGCTGCTACACCGGCCAGGAGATTGTCGCCCGCACGCATTATTTAGGTAAGGTAAAACGCCGCACTCAACTTGCACATATCGATTCAAGCGAGCAGCCAAAAGCTGGAGATGATGTTTGTAATGAAGCAAACGAAGTTGTAGGCAAGGTCGTAAGAAGTGCGCCAGCAAACAGTGGGTTTGGCTTATTAATCGAAATCAGGCTTGAGGCAACTGCGCATGCAAGGTGGGAAAATACCCCCATTACGATAGCCTCACTTCCTTATGTGTTAAGCGAATAATCTTTACAGACATGTGTATTGAATAAATCTGAAATTCAATATACAAACTGTAACGAGCTTCACATCATTAATTAATAAAAACTGCTTATAATCGCAACAGTCCAAAGGTTTGCTCAGCGCTAAGTTTTGAAGATTTATTTTAAGGGTATGTAATGGCAACAACGCTTAGTGGTGGTCCAGGCGACAATTTATTAAACAACGCTTCAGGAGCACTTTCTGGGGATATCTTGTATCGGGGCTTTGAAGGTAATGACACCATTCTTGCCGGTGCTGCGAATGACACACTTGATGGCGGCACTGGAGACGATTCGTTAGTCGGAGGAAAAGGTGACGACACCTACATTATCGACAGTGCTTTAGACATTCTGCTTGAAAACCCCAATCAAGGCACTGACACCATCGTTCTTGCTAACAACTTGGGTTTCTCTAGTATTAGCTTTAGTGCTTTTAAAAACTTTGAGAATTTCGATATCAGTACGACCGGCACAGTAGCCTTTGATGTCGAAGGTAATGCAAGTGCCAACATAATCACTGGCAATAATGGCGACAATGCACTATATGGCCTGACTGGCAACGACACTCTAAACGGTGGCGCTGGCGCCGATACCTTAGAGGGTGGCGCTGGCGCCGATAGCATGGCCGGAGGAACAGGTAACGATCTTTATATAGTAGACAATGTAAATGATGTTATTTCAGATTCCGGTGGAGATAGTGACGAGGTTTCAGCCTCTATCAGTTTCAGCCTTGCCAATCTACCCGACATCGAACATCTCAGCCTGACTGGCAAGGCAGCACTCTCGGCCACGGGTAACGCAAAGAACAACCAGCTATTCGGTAACGATGGCAACAACCTGATTGATGGCGCTGTCGGTGCAGATAGCATGTATGGCGGCAAGGGTGACGACATCTATATCTGGGATAGTCTTGGCGACCAGATGTATGAAAATGCCAATGAAGGTAACGATACCTTTCGGCTTGTCGGCGATTTCGGCACGACAGGCGTGCAAACGCTAACAGTCTCTATCAACGCAAACATAGAGAATATCGATGCCAGCAGGACTACCGGCGAGTTTTATTACAACCTCACAGGCAATGCAAGCGCCAACCTGATTATAGGGAATCTCCTCGACGATACAATAAATGGCGGAGATGGCAACGATACGCTTATCGGTGGCGCAGGCGACGATAAGCTCGAAGGCGGCCTCGGCATTGACAACCTGCAAGGTGGAGCTGGAGATGACGAATATGTTGTCAACCTCAAACTCACTAATGGTATAGCTTCTCTAGAAGACACCATCACAGAAATCGCTGGTGCAGCAGGCGGAATAGACACCCTCAAACTCTCAGGAGGTACAGGTGCCACCAAGCCCAGCTCTATTCTGCTGGCGACCAATCTGGAGAACATCGATGCCATTGATACGGATAGTGCAATCGCTCTGAACCTCACTGGCAATGCAGTAAGCAATGAAATCAGCGGTAGCGATGGCAACAACGTCATACTTGGCCTTGCAGGCGATGATAAACTAAGCGGCAATCTCGGCAATGACACGCTGGATGGCGGTATTGGCAGCGACCTTTTGAATGGTGGCGATGGCAATGACAGCCTAATCGGTGGACTAGGAGCAGATCAACTCTCCGGTGGTGACGGTAGCGATATCTATAATGTCACCCTGCTGAAAGAAACCAGCACCACAGTAGTATTAGAAGATACAACCCTTGAGAATGAAGATGAAGGCGATAATGACATCATCAAACTTACGGGCAATGTAAGCCTAACAAGCGCCGCCCTGCTGGATATGACCACAGCACGCTTTGATAACATTGAGCATCTTGATATCGTAGGCACAGGCACTAGCAAGCTCAATATCAAAGGTAATGCGCTAGATAACTACCTCACAGGCAATTCAGCCGCCAATACGCTAGAAGGTTTAGCAGGCAACGACACCCTAGATGGCGGTCTCGGCAACGATACACTAATCGGTGGAGACGGCAATGACCTCTACATCGTCAACGCCATCGGTGATGTAGTGACTGAGAGCGGCACAGTAAGCAGCGCTAGCGACACCATTCAAGGCAGCATCAATATTGATCTTGCCAATTACACAAACGTTGAAAATGTCGCCCTCTCCGGCACGGCCGCCTTGAGCGCCAAAGGTAACGGCACAGCAAACACCATTGAAGGCAATAGCGCCTCAAACAAACTGGAAGGTTTGGGCGCAAACGATAGCCTGATCGGGGGCGCAGGCAATGACACCCTAGATGGCGGTGCAGGTGCCGACACCATGATCGGTGGCGCAGGCAATGACACGTACATCGTTGATAACGCACTTGATGTGGTCAACGAATTAGTGACAGGTGCACTGAGTGGCGTTGATAAAGTGAGGCTGGTTTCTGGCTATGTACCGTTTTCTTTTATTGCGCAAAATGAGATCGAAAATATAGATGCAAGTGCGCTTGGTTTTGGATTAAGTTTGACAGGCAATGCGCTTGCCAATGCCATTACTGGCACTGCCAATACTGATGAGTTATTCGGTGAAGCTGGCAATGACACCCTGATAGGTGGCGCAGGTGATGACAACCTAGAAGGTGGAGATGACGCAGATAACCTCCAAGGCGGTACTGGCAGTGACACCTACTTTGTTAACCTAAAAACTACCGGAAGCGGTACCAATATTACAGTAGCTCTTGAAGACACGATTACCGAAGTTGCGGGAGACTCAGAAAGCACGGACACGTTACAGCTATATGGCGGCGCGGGAGCCAACAAGCTGACCACCCTTACCCTAGCTACCAACCTTGAAAACTTGTATGCACTCAATGCAAATAGCGATATTGCGCTTAACTTCACGGGCAACACAGCAAACAACGACATCACAGGCTCGCAGGGTAATAACGTCATTTTAGGGTTAACAGGCAACGACTCACTCTTCGGCGAAGATGGTAACGATAGCCTAGATGGTGGCATCGGCAATGACGAACTTCATGGCGATAACGGTAACGATACCCTTATCGGTGGTACTGGTGTAGATACGCTGGATGGCGGCGATGGCGATGATACCTACATTGCTAACATCAAAGCTTTCACGGCTGCCCCTGGGGTCGTGATTGCTGAACTCGAAGACGAGATTTCCGAAGGTGTGAATAAAGGCACTGACACCCTCAAACTGGTTGGCAACATCAAGGCAACAGACCCTAACGCCCTAAACTTGAAAGAAGATGTCCCGTTCAGCAGTTACATTGAGAACTTCGAGAATATTGATATCTCCGGCACAGGCACCACACGACTCTATCTCACTGGTAATACTACCGAAAATCTACTCATCGGTAATGCAGCCGCCAATGTCGTCTTAGGTGACAGTGGCAATGACACTCTGGATGGCGGCGCTGGTAACGACACACTTGAAGGCGAAATTGGCAGCGACAAGTTATTTGGCGGCACGGGCTTAGATACCCTGAATGGTGGTAATGGTAACGACTTTATCGACGGTGGTGCTGACAACGACATGATTAGTGGCGGTGCAGACAATGACGCCCTATTTGGTGGTCTTGGCAACGATACGATCTTTGGCGACGACAATAATGATTTCATCGACGGTGAAGCCGGAAACGATTTCTTATACGGTGGCGATGGTGACGACACCGTCTTTGGCGGTGCAGGCAATGACAACTTAGAAGGCGGCGCTGGCTACAACAAGCTCGAAGGTGAAGATGGCAATGACACCATCACCGGCGGTGATGACGGCAACTCCATCGAGGGTGACGCGGGTAATGACAGCTTGGAAGGCGGCGCTGGTGTCGATTTAATAGAAGGTGATATTGGCAACGACACTCTGAATGGATTTAGCGGCTCGGACATCCTTGAAGGTGGTGTAGGTAATGACATCCTTGATGGTGGTGACGGCGATGATTATCTGGAGGGTGGCGACGGTATAGATACACTTACAGGCGGTGCCGGTGCAGATACTTTCAAATTCTACAGCCCTGTCATCGCTGCAAATGCCGATATCATCACTGACTTTAGTGGCGCTACTGGAAATCACGACAAGATCGAGTTGGATGCTTACTACTTTAGTGCTTTTCTTAATAGCGATAGCGTAAGTGGTGGCAATATTATCAATGGCACAAAAGCGCTTGATAATGATGACCACCTCATCTACGACGCACTCACTGGCAAACTATACTACGATGCAGATGGCGCTGGAGGCAAAGCAGCAGTACTTTTTGCAACGCTGCTGGGCAATAAACCAGAAATGTTGTCGGCCGATGACTTCAAGCTTATCGGCTCAATGGCTGATTCCATAATATCAGGTGCAAATACAGCCGAGACTTGGATCGCAGCCGAATCAATTGCTTCCGGTTACTCCTATAACGGGCTTGGTGGCAACGATACCATCCTTGGGCATACATCAAGATCAGGCTCTTTAAGTGGTGGCTTGGGCAATGACAGCATCACCGCTGGCAATGGTGGTGACAACCTCTTTGGCAACGAAGGTAATGACACCCTAATTGGTGGCACCAATAACGACTATCTGGCCGGTGGGGATGGTAACGACTCTCTATCCGCAGGTAACGGAGAAGATTTTCTGCTAGGTGGAATCGGTAACGATAAACTAGATGGCGGCGCTGGCAATGACTATCTGCGTGGTGATGATGGCAACGATACCCTCACCGGCGGTGCTGGTGAAGATACATTATCAGGCGGTAACGGCAATAATGTGATGACCGGCGGCGATGATGCCGATATCTTCATATTCAACAGACCAGTGCTTGCAGCAAATGCCTCTACCATTAGCGACTTTACTTCAGGGGAGGATATTCTGGAGCTAAGCGGCGATGTTTTCAGAAAACTCACTGATGGCGTTTCTGACAACAACCTAGCCTTCGGCACAAAAGCCATAAGCCTCGAACATTACCTGATTTACGATAACAAGACAGGCAGCCTGTATTACGATGCAGATGGTTCAGGCGCTGGGGCAGCAATCAAGTTCGCCACCCTTTCAAGCAAGCCAGCAAGTATTGATGCAGATGATTTCCAGATTGTTTAATGAATGCTTTTAAATAAGATGCCTTAAAAAAAAGCCCGCAATCGCGGGCTTTTTGTTACTCACTCCTCGTTCACACCACCCTACTGCGAACACAACTGAATGACCCTGCTAAGACATTAATTAGAATAAATATTTAAGTTAATTTACAAGTGTAAATATTTTGCTAATAATTGTGAGCTAGTTCATAGCTTAGTGGTATTTTTTATGGTCTTATTCATACCTAAGTGAAAATCTATTGCGTTTAATCTTAAAAGGTTTAAGGGGTAAAGAATGGCATATTCAACCAAGCTTGTTTCAGTAACCAAACTCAATGGAGCAGGCAATAAGCCCAGCGGACTTGATGGAGGGGTTAACAATGTAGACAGCGGCAACGTTTCCCCAGAAGCAGGCACAGGAGGCGTAAGCCAGTCATCGAATGGTCGTTATATTGTATTTACTTCAGAAGCCACTAACTTTGGCGCAACTACAGAAGCGTCGGATACCGACACTCGCGACATCTTCTTGAAGGATATGGTGACAGGCAACTTAACAAGAATCACTACAGGTGGCTTTGGTCCAGATTCAAGCGACCCAGATGTCTCCGATGATGGTCGTTACGTTACTTACCAAACTAATAACTCCATTTATCGTTACGATGCCGTATCTAATAGCACTGCACAGATAAGTAGTAATGGCGCTGATCCTCACATGAGTGCAGATGGTCGGTACATCACATTTAACACCCCTGAATCGTCCGGTATTTCCCAAGTTTATCTGGTCGACATGCAGGCAAATACAACAACACTCATTTCTGTTGAAGCTGATGGCGTAACCACTGGCAATAATAATAGTAGCAATGCCTATGTTTCCAATGATGGTAATTTTGTTGTATTTGAAAGTCTGGCTAATAATTTTAGCGCAGGAAATGCTAACGCTAATAAAGAAATTTACCTCAAAAATATAACCACTGGTGCGCTCACGCGGGTTTCCGAAAATGCTCAGGGCGGCGGCGGGGAAACTGATGGATTTGTCGGCGAAGATAGCTTGCCAGCCACGCTAGGCGACGCTGATGCAGTACCGTTTCCTATTTTTCCAGTAAGCACGAATGCATCCATTTCTGGCAATGGCCGCTATGTGGTATTCCAAAGTAGTGCGGAAGATTTCATTGATCTTGATAAATCTATTAACTCAGCAATTTACCGCAAGGATTTAATAACGGGCGATATTAAGCTAGTAACTGAAGGCAAGTCGGGCGCAGATGCTCTAGGGGGTACTGATGCAAGCATTAGTGCAGATGGCCGATTTGTGCTATTCAAATCGGGATTTGGTACAACTCACGATTATAGCATTAACACAGTAGCAAGCCCTACATCGCCAATGTTCTACTCATTCTGGTATGTAAAGGATATGGCCAATGGGGATGTCTACAATATTGATTTGTCAGCAAAGGGGTTAAGGCAACAAACAACTGTTCCTGGTTTTGGAACGATTACTGGCCCTACTGCTTACGACCCTCCATATGAGTCATATAACGCTACTATCTCAGCAGATGGCAAATACATCACTTTGAGTAGTACGCAATCACTCGATATTGGAAAAGTCCCTGTAAACACTATTATTACAGGAAACGAAACAATCGTTGACAATAATGATAAGCAATTCGATGTATTCCGCATCGATATATCTTCCATTACATCCCAAGCCATTGCTGCTCAAACAAGAACAGGCACAGCTGGCGATGATACGCTCATCGGGGGAGATGGGAAAGATCAGCTAGTCGGGCTTGATGGTAACGATACTTACAAGGTTGAGCTGATTCAATCAGGCACTACGGCCACCATAAAACATACAGTAGTCGAGGCAGCTGGTAAGGGCAACGACACTACTGAGGTGATTGGTGTTGTGAACGGTTTGGCCAAGGCAGCTACTATTACCATATTTGCTAATGTAGAGAATCTGGATGCCAGCGCTACTGGCTCTACACTATTAAATATTAATGGCAATGCACTGACAAACGTAATTACAGGAAACGATGCTGCCAATGTCATTAATGGCCTAGCTGGCTCGGATATTCTGGATGGTGGCATTGGTGATGACACGCTGGATGGCGGCACAGAGGGCGATACTATTGAAGGTGGCGAAGGTAATGACAACCTCATTGGTGGCTTGGGTCAAGATGCGTTGATCGGTGGCGATGGCAACGATACCTACGTTGTCAACCTCAAAACGGTGAGTGCGGGCGGTGTATCTGTTGAACTTGAAGATAATATTTCTGAGTACGTAAATAAAGGCATTGATACGCTCAAGCTCATCGGCACAGCTAAGCTAACCAATGCCTCACTCATTGCATTGAGCGATTCACTTGCCAATATTGAGCATATAGATGCCAGCGCAACAGGCACTACTTTACTGAACTTAGTAGGCAATGGCTCTGCGAACTACCTCACTGGTAATGCCGCGTCTAATACGCTATCAGGCGATCTTGGCAACGATACGCTAGATGGTGGAATCGGTGCTGACACCATGGATGGTGGTGATGGTGATGACACCTATTACGTTGATAATGTAGGCGACCTAGTATCAGATAGCGATGGCGAAAATGATACCGTTATTCTGCAAATTGCTTCTGGCACCTACAGCGCAGGCAGCGGTATAGAAGGTATATTCATTACCAACGTCACTGGGGCAATCAATATCATTGGTAACGGCGGTGATAACATCATCCTCGGCAATAATAGTGCTAACAAACTTGAGGGCTTAAGTGGCAATGACAGCCTCACAGGTGGCGCTGGCAGCGATACGCTAGATGGCGGCGCTGACATCGACACTATGATAGGTGGCGCAGGTAATGATGTTTATTTTGTAGACGATCAGCAAGACGTTGTCGATGAGACTGTGACAGGATCCAGCGGCAACGACACTATCAAGATAGCCCAAACTTTCAATGGCACTGATTACGTTGCTACGACCAATGTTGAAAATATTGATGCAAGTGCATTAATTACTGGTGACATCTTTTTATATGGTAACTCAATTGCCAATGCTCTCACTGGCGGCAGTGGTGATGATTCACTTCAGGGGTACGATGGCAATGACACCCTGATTGGTGGTGCAGGCAACGACACACTTGTTGGAGATTTTGGCGCTGACAATCTACAAGGTGGCGCCGGTGATGATGACTACTATATTTACCTTAAGACCGCTGGCACAGGCGCCAACGTGGTTGCCTCGATTGAAGATATCATTACAGACACATCAGGTAATGATGACACAATCACATTGTTTGGTGGCAGTGGCACCACAAAAACCAGCTCGATCTTACTGAATTCAGCAATTGAAAATCTGATTGCTCACAACATTGATGGCGGAATTACGGCCAATATCAATCTTACCGGTAACGCTTCTGCAAATACTATTACTGGCAGCAATGGTAACAATGTCATTCTTGGTCTTGCTGGAAAAGACACCATCAATGGCTTTGATGGCAACGACTCTATTGACGGCGGCGCAGATGACGACTGGCTGATTGGTAGTGATGGAGATGACACGCTGGTTGGCGGCGTCGGTGCAGACTCATTATCAGGTGGCAATGACAATGACACCTATGTTGTAGCTATTAAAGCGCATACATTCGGTGCAGACACCTCCGACATACTTGAAGATATCATCGATGAAAGTGGCGATGGCATCGACACAATCAAACTGACAGGAAGCCTGACACTCGCTCAAGCCTCTACTCTTGATTTCAGTGGTTACTATGGCAACATCGAGAATATTGACATCAGTGGTACCGCATCAACCAAGCTAAACATCATTGGTAATGACTTAGACAATTACATCATTGGTAATACCGCTGCCAACAGCCTGTCTGGCGGCGATGGTAACGACACGCTCGATGGCGGTCTTGGTAATGACAGCCTAAAAGGTGGCGCCGGAGATGATCTTTATATCGTCAATGCCATTACCGATTTAGTCGATGAGGACGGAAATACCGATAGTAACGATAGTATCCAAGCCTCTATCAGCATTGATCTTGCCAACCCTAATTACACAGGCATTGAACATGTCATCCTGACAGGCACCGCTGCCTTGAGTGCCACTGGCAATATCGGTGCCAACACGCTCATTGGCAACGCCGGTGCCAACATTCTAGACGGTGGCGCAGGAGCCGATGAACTGGTTGGTGGTGCAGGCAACGACATTTATATCGTAGACGATGAAGATGACATAGTCATTGAAGACCTGAATGCAGGTAATGACACCATTAAATCTTCCGTTAGCTTCGAGTTGGCTGATGCTGCCAATGTCGAAAACCTCATCCTCACAGGCACTGCGAATGATGACATTGATGGATTTGGTAACCTGCTTGCTAACACGATTACAGGCAATGATGGCGACAACCTGCTCTATGGCGGCGGCGGTACGGTTGCCGACACTCTTATCGGCGGCAAAGGCAGCGACACATACAGGGTAGACTTAGTAACCACAGGCACGGGCAGTAACATTACCTATAAACCCAAAGACACGATTACCGAGTCAGCAGTTAACCCAGGTGATATCGATACAGTTGTGCTATTTGATGTCAACGGCATATCAAATATGGTAAGCACTATCACCTTAGGAGCTAATTTCGAGGTCTTAAATGCCGTGCCTACCGGTTTTGCTCAACTGAATCTCACAGGCAATACGCTTAACAACCAGATCGCTGGCAACAGTGCTGCTAATGTTATTCTCGGGCTGACAGGCAATGATAGTCTCTATGGCGGTCTTGGTGACGACACGATTGATGGCGGCGCAGGGGATGATTATGTTCAAGGCGATGAAGGCGATGACAGCCTGATTGGCGGTCTAGGTGTGGACGAATTGATGGGTGGTGATGGTAACGACACTTACGTAGTCAATATCACAACCGTAGGCACTGGTATCAATGCAGAAGCCCAACTAGAAGACACCATTACCGAGCTAACGGGTGAAGGTACGTCAGATACGCTTAAGCTGACAGGCGCGGCCAACCTCATTGAGCGAACACAAATCACGCTGGCCGATGAGCTTGCCGAAATTGAGAACTTCGATATTAGCGGCACGGGCACCACCTTCCTCCGAATCACAGGCAACAGCGCCAACAACAATATGATCGGCAATGCTGGTGAAAATACGCTTGAGGGAATGGACGGCAACGACACACTGGATGGCGGTGCGGATGACGATAGCGTCGAAGGCGGAAACGGTGACGACATACTCTTAGGCGGTGCAGGCGGCGATTATCTTATTGGTGGTGACGGTAATGACTTTCTTGATGCTGGAGCAGATAACGACAGGGCAGAAGGCAGTGACGGCAATGACTCCATATACGGCGGTTTGGGTAAAGATAATGTGGGTGGCGGGGCTGACGATGACTTTATCGATGGTGGCGCTGATAACGATACCTTAGCGGGTCAAGACGGCGACGATTTTATCTATGGTGGTCTAGGCAATGACGTAATATCGGGTGATAACCAGAACGATGATGACGACACCGATGATGGCAATGACTTTATTGATGGCGAGGCAGGCAACGATAGCATAGAGGGCAATGCTGGCAACGATATACTATTCGGCGGCCTCGGGAACGACACAATCTTGGGCGGCGCAGATTCTGACGTTCTGCATGGCAACGATGGCAATGACGTTCTGCATGGCAACGACGGTGAAGATAATATTGATGGCGAATTCGGCAATGACAAACTGTTTGGCGGCAATGGCAATGACCATCTTGACGGCGAAGAAGGCACCGACACGGTAGATGGCGGCGATGGCGATGATGGTGTATTTGGCGAAGACGGCACCGATTATATTACTGGCGGCGCTGGTAATGACTATATCAGCGGTGGTGCTAGCATGGATTTGTTGACTGGCGGTACAGGCGCTGACAAATTTGTATTCGATGCAGCCATCGTTGCTACAAATGCGGATATTATTACTGATTTCTCACGTACAGAGCACGACAAGATTGTTTTGGATGGGTCTATATTCAGGAGTCTGCAAGCCGGTTTAGGAACAATCGCATCGGGCATTATCGCAACAGGTGAAGACACCTACCTGATTTACGAATTCGGTAAGGGCAGACTGTATTACGATGCCGATGCCAATGGTGCAGCTAGCAAAGCTGTTCTAATCACTTGGTTTGGACAGGATATACCTTTAAGTTTGAATGTAGATGACTTCGAGGTTTTGCCTTCTACTCTCACACTAGGTACAGCAGTTGCTGATAATTTTTCTGGGAACTCAGGCAATGACAACTACGATGGCCTAGCCGGAAATGATGCTATCAATGGTGGTATTGGATTTGATACTTTAAATGGTGGCTTGGGTAACGACATTATTAATGGTGGTGACGATGAAGACGCTCTTTATGGCGGGGACGGCAACGACACTCTACTAGGTGGTCTGGCTAATGATGAGCTTGATGGTGAAGCCGGTAATGATTCATTATCAGGCGAAGCTGGTGATGACACCCTGAATGGTGACGATGGCAACGACACCCTGCTTGGGGGTGATGGTAACGACACACTAGCGGGTGGCAACGGGCTAAATACCCTCACTGGTGGTGACGGTGAAGACATCTTCATGTTTGACTCTGACAAACTAGAGGCTACCAATGTCAGCGTGATTACAGACTTTGTGAGTGACGACGATACTATCCAATTGCAAATTGATCTATTCACAAAATTGGCGGCTGGCGTTACCGAAGATAATCTGGCTTTCGGTACAAAAGCGACCACGCTAGAACATTACCTAATCTATGATATCAACACTGGCAGCTTGTATTACGATGCCGATGGCTCAGGTGCTGGCGCCGCGATTAAGTTTGCGACACTATCTAATAAACCAACGATTGACGCAGATGATTTTCAGGTCATTTATTAATTCGTAATGTTAAACAAGATGCGCTAAAACGATAAAGCCCGCTCTTGCGGGCTTTATCGTTACTTGTTCAATCATAAAAATGGAGTCAAGTCGTACGTGCAGAGCACTAATCAAAGTGGTGGTTATGATGCACCTTCGGGCCACGTATGGAAGTGTTAGAGATGCAAACAACCCATATCACTTGTAATACCTACCCTATCCAGTTAAAAGCGCTAGAATATGAATTATCAAGTTGATATCTCATCTCCACTAACTCAATAAAACGCATTGTTCTAAGTGGGCATAATGTAAAGATTGATTTGCTATCACACGATTAAAGCTTCATATCAAATCATCAAACAATTTAAAGGCTAATCCATGGCGGTCACGTTTAACAGCACATTTCCTTCAATAGAAGCCATCAGAATCGCTTTTGGGAAAATCGGTGACCCCTACTTGGCTGTCACTAATGCGCTGAATGACATGAACGTCGCCGCAGACAACACAGATACTGCACAATTAAGAACAACGCCCTCTAATGACACTTATACCATTCTCTTGCAGAATGGTGACGCTTACAAACTGACCGGCTCTGGCCTACAAGGATTCGCCCCTGTAGTGACAAATGTGTTGTATACGTATAGCGATGGTGCAACCGTTTCTATGTTCGCAGATGGAACAGATTTAACCTATAGCATCTTGGGATCCGAACTCTATGGCTCAATCAATAAGCTGATCATCAATGACGGCCAAGGTACTAAAGTCACGCTTTTAGGAACCGGGGAAATAGCATTCGGTGTCGATGACTTTGAAAGTTTTACCTCCAACACAATCACCATCGAAAAAAATGGTGTCGTACTCCAACTAAACGGCACGCTCACATTCACGGGTGGCATCAATAACTTTGCAGGCACGATTACCGGATTCACGCTGACTTCTGGCAACTCCACTGTCACCATGGCAGGCTTAAGCATCAATTCAAATCAGTTTGACACCCTAACAGGCGATACTTTTCTGGATACGCTTCTTATTGGCAACGACTCGCTTGAAGGCAATGCTTCAAACAACACCATTCTCGGCCTCGCAGGGAACGATACACTAAAAGGCTTAGGCGGCAACGATACGCTGGATGGTGGCGCAGGTGCAGACACTATGGATGGCGGTATTGGTAATGACACCTATATCGTCGATAACGTAAATGACGTTGTAAATGAGTCTGTCAGTGGCAGCTCGGGTGGCAATGACACCGTCAAGATCACCAGCAATATCTCATCATGGGTATTAGCTTCAGGTGCCAATATTGAAAACATCGATGCCAGTGCACTCACTTCTGCAATAGACATCACAGGCAACGATGTCATAAACACCCTAACCGGTGGTTCAAACAACGACACGCTCAGTGGAAATGTAGGCAATGACACTCTACTTGGTAATAATGGGGATGATGTTCTCAATGGCGGCGATGATAACGATAAACTGACTGGTGGTTTAGGCAACGACACACTGAATGGTGACGATGATGATGACTCACTGGATGGAAGCGCAGGCGATGATAGTCTTTTGGGCGGCCTAGGTAACGATATACTGATTGGTGGTCTGGGAGCAGACACACTAGCAGGTGGTGATGGTGATGATGCCTATACTGTAACCCTGTTGAAAACCGACATTAGCGCTGTTGCGCCGGAAGACACAATCACTGAGCTAGAAGATGAAGGCACAGATACCATCAAGTTTACTGGCAGCCTTTCTTTAACATCTGCTGCCACACTAGACATGGCCGACCCACTATTCGACAACATAGAGAATCTAGACATAAGCGGCACAGCCTCGACCAAGCTCAATATCACCGGCAACGACCTAGATAACTACTTGGTTGGCAATGCGGCTGCCAACATTCTGGATGGTGATGAAGGCGATGATACGCTAGAGGGCGCGGTAGATAATGACACACTCATTGGTGGCGATGGCAATGACTTGTATATCATTAATGCCATCGGTGATGTAGTACAAGAAACTGGCACGGTAAATAGCGATGATGACACCATTCAGGGCAGCATTAGCATCGATCTCGCCAATTATACGAATATCGAACATATTACCTTGAGCGGCACTGCTGCATTGACCGCCAAAGGCAACACCAGCGCTAACATCATCACCGGCAACACTGGAGCCAACAAACTGGCAGGTTTGGATGGCATGGACACTCTATATGCAGACGCCGGCAATGATCTGCTAGAGGGCGGAAATGATAACGACACACTTCTAGGTGGAGCAGGCAACGACACGCTAGATGGCGGATCAGGTGCAGACAGCATGGACGGAGGTATCGGCAATGACACCTACATCGTCGATGATGAAAATGACGTGGTGAATGAATCTGTTACTGGTAGCGCAGGTGGTACCGACACAGTCAAGATCGCTAACACCTACAGCAGTGCATCCTGGGCATTAGCCTCAGGCTCCAATATCGAGAATGTTGATGCCAGTGGATTGGACGCTTTCACTAGCCTTAACATCATAGGTAATGAGTTTGCCAATACCTTTACTGGTGGTGCTGGCGACGATACCTTGGATGGCGCCGAAGGCATAGACAACCTTAAAGGAGGAGTAGGAAATGACCTATATATTGTCGACCTCAAAACAACTGGCTCAGGGCTAAAAATTGTTGGCTCCTTAGAGGATACAGTCACAGAGCTTGTCAACCAAGGCAATGAGGATACGATCGAACTTCGTGGTGGCGACACCATCACAAAAATCAGCACCATCGTATTGGGGGCTAATATCGAGAATATCGATGCCAGCGCCACGAATATAGCGCTACTTAACCTCACCGGTAATATCGGTTATAACACCATTACTGGCAACGATGCCAACAACACGCTTCTTGGCCTTGCTGGTAACGATACTCTTTACGGTGAAATCGGCCACGACTCCCTAGATGGTGGTGTTGGAGACGATATCCTCAATGGCGGTGAAGGGAACGATACACTGGTCGGTGGTACCGGTATTGACAACCTAGTTGGTAGCGATGGTAATGATACTTATGTTATTAACCTGAGACTAAATGGCTTGGTTGCAGAACTGGAAGATACCATTTCAGAAAACGGTACGGACGAAGATGATATCGTTAAGCTTGCAGGCAGCCTTAAACTAACCACCGCAAACAAGCTAGTACTGACGCTGACAGATGTCCAATTCGATGGCGTAGAGCATATTGATGCTAGCGGTACCAGCAGTACGCTAATCGACCTAACGGGTAACGAACAGGATAACTACCTCACAGGCAATTCAGCTGCCAACACGCTAGAAGGTTTAGCAGGCAACGACACCCTAGATGGCGGTCTCGGCAACGATACACTAATCGGTGGAGACGGCAATGACCTCTACATCGTCAATGCCATCGGTGATGTAGTGACTGAGAGCGGCACAATAAGCAGCGCTAGCGACACCATTCAAGGCAGTATCAGCCTAAATCTTGCCAGCTACGCGAATATCGAGCACATCACACTTACAGGCATAACTGCGATCAACGCCACTGGCAACAGCGGTGCCAACATTCTCCTCGGTAACAACGGCGCCAATATTCTGGATGGCGGTGCAGGCGCTGACACCATGGTAGGCGGCGCAGGTAATGATACTTACCGCGTGGATGATGTCGGTGATGAAGTCATTGAATCACTAGCTGGAGGTACAGACACCGTCATTATCAGCGCTGAGTTTGATGATATCTCTGGTGATGGTTATACCCTTAGCGAGAATGTCGAGCATCTCAATGCCAGTGCCTATGTAAATGGCATCGAGTTAACTGGCAATGCACTTGCCAACACCATCA
>NZ_LXUF01000002.1 GCF_001648895.1 Methylovorus sp. MM2
GGGATGGACTCTGCGGCGCTGGCGAGGCTCGTCAATTATGGCGCGGTGCGCAGCTTCGATAGCCTCTTGATCGCGCGTCACGGCCAGATCGTGCTCGACGCCTATTATGCGCCGTACACGCCCGAGATCCCGCACCTCCTCAATTCCGTCACCAAGGCGGTGACCGGTACATTGGTTGCGATGTTGCTTAAAGCGGGCGTGCTCGATAGCCTCGACCATCGCTTGGTGGATTTCTTCGGCGACCGCACCATTGCAAATCTCGATGACCGCAAGCGGGCGATCACGGTCCAGACCATGCTCGACATGACTTCCGGCATGCCGTGGACCGAAGGCGTCGAGGGCGGGCGGCCGGACTCGCTGATCGAATGGGAGCGTAGCCCCGACGTGATCCAGTTCATCCTCGACCGTCCAATGGCGAAGGCGCCGGGCGAGGCGTTTTATTAC
>NZ_LXUF01000003.1 GCF_001648895.1 Methylovorus sp. MM2
GTCCTTCATTAACCATAAATGCACAAACATCATCAAATAATTCATCTTGTGATTGTGTTTGTGTTTTTTTCAACAATTCTTTTTCTTCAAATAGATAGTCCGGTTCTCTTTGTTGTTTGATAAAATCAACAACATCATCAATTTCGTCATCAGAAACAAATGTACCTTGAACTCTAATCGGTTTATTCATAACGCTACCAAGATATAACATATCGCCATATCCTAACAAGCGTTCTGCTCCACCACTGTCTAATATCGTTCTCGAATCTACACTTGATGATACCATAAATGCAATTCTTGTTGGTATGTTGGCTTTAATTAAACCTGTAATTACATTGACAGATGGTCTTTGCGTAGCTACTAACATATGAATACCACATGCTCTCGCTTTTTGAGCAATTCTAGCAATAGACTGTTCAACTTC
>NZ_LXUF01000004.1 GCF_001648895.1 Methylovorus sp. MM2
CTGTTCTCCGGCATGCTCAAGCGCACCGCGGTCAAGCTGTCGAAGATCTGCAACGACCTGCGCCTGCTCTCCAGCGGCCCGCGCACCGGCATCAACGAGATCAACCTGCCGCCGCGCCAGCCGGGCAGTTCGATCATGCCGGGCAAGGTCAACCCGGTGATCCCGGAAGCGGTCAACCAGGTCGCCTTCGAAGTGATCGGCAACGACCTCGCCCTGACCCTGGCGGCCGAAGGCGGCCAGTTGCAACTGAACGTGATGGAGCCGCTGATCGCCTACAAGATCTTCGACTCGATCCGCCTGCTGCAACGCGCCATGGACATGCTCCGCGAACACTGCATCACCGGCATCACCGCCAACGTCGAGCGCTGCCACGAACTGGTCGAGCACAGCATCGGCCTGGTCACCGCGCTGAACCCGTAC
>NZ_LXUF01000005.1 GCF_001648895.1 Methylovorus sp. MM2
ATACCGCCAATATTAAGCATGATGCGGGTTTCAGCCTTATTACTGAATAATAAATAATCTCCATACATTGCTAAAGGTGCACCTTCGCCGCCCGCTGCAATATGCTTTTGCCTGAAATCACTGATAGTTATAATGCCTGTTTTAACAGCTAAGTGGTCGCCATCACCAATTTGTAAAGTGCCATTACCGAATACTGATTGTTGATGTAAACTTTTTGGTGCGTGATAAATAGTTTGACCATGACTTGCAATTATATCAACATCATTATTATTAATGTTATGCGTTGAAAGAAAACTATTAATCATACCGGCATGTTGTTCTGCAATCCAACTATTCAATAAACAAAGTTTTTCTAAATCAACTTGTTTCTTGCTGAACACAGATTGTATTGCTTGTTTGAATTGATGGCTATAAGG
>NZ_LXUF01000006.1 GCF_001648895.1 Methylovorus sp. MM2
GTTCTAACAGGCCCTTTTCCAATAGTGTTTTTACCTTCGCCAGAAATGATGGTACTATAACCCACCTCAACACCTTTTACATCTGTTATAGCATTAAATTTCCCCGTGGTTCCGTTAAATGGAATTCCAATATCCCTTGCTCTTTGTTGCTGTCCAAAGGTGGATGATTGAACCAATAAGAGTAAGCATAGTAATTTTAAATATTTCATTGATATCAAATTTTTTGAATGGTTTGGTAATATAGCAGCAGACGTTTGAGTATTTATGAAAGTATGGAATTCATTGAGTGTCCGGCACGGAACAAATATTCATTTGAAAAGTTGAAGTTAAGAATTGAAGCCAAATATTAAATGTAGAGCCCAAATTGCATACAACCAAATGTTGGCGGTTCGTTGCTATTCTTGCGATTTACAT
>NZ_LXUF01000007.1 GCF_001648895.1 Methylovorus sp. MM2
CGCTTATTGTAAGTGACAACAGCGCGGCTACGGGGTTCGACAAGGCGCAGACGGTACTCCCATCCGTTGAGCAGTTCAAGCCGTTGACCTTTGCCGGAAAATCCGCCTTTGTCCGTCCGATCCCGTCCGCACGGTATAAACTTTGACGATAATCGCCAGGATTGCCAGTCGCCCTCCCATCGCCCTGACCATGAGGATCAGCCCATGCAGCCCATCGAGCACAACTACAGCGAGAAGCGCGACTTCATCCGCATGAAGCTCGACACCCCGGTCACCATCCGCTGCGAAGGCCGCGAGTCGGTGGCCCTGTGCCGGGACCTGTCCGCCAGCGGGCTGCTGCTGGAAGCGCAAAGCGAGCTGGCTCCGGGCGACCACCTGCGGGTGAGCATCCCGTCCACCCACGAGACGCTCA
>NZ_LXUF01000008.1 GCF_001648895.1 Methylovorus sp. MM2
CATATATCCAACCAGATGCGAATGCAGAGGGTTATGTTTCAAGTCATCATGAAGTGCTTAAAGAAGCGAATAAGTCTATTGTAAATAAACATTTATACTAGGTTGATATATTGTGTGTTTAAAAGTGGGGCAAATAATGGTTAAAGTGACATATGATATTCCGACTTGCGAGGATTATTGCACATTAAGGATTAATGCAGGTATGAGTCCAAAGACGCGCGAAGCAGCTGAAAAAGGATTACCTAATGCCTTATTTACAGTAACCTTGTATGATAAAGATAGGTTAATTGGTATGGGTAGAGTGATTGGCGATGGAGGAACTGTTTTTCAAATTGTTGATATTGCAGTTTTGAAAAGTTACCAAGGTCAAGGTTACGGCAGTCAAATTATGGAACATATTATGA
>NZ_LXUF01000009.1 GCF_001648895.1 Methylovorus sp. MM2
CCAATCAAGGTGGTGTTGATGGTTTTGTAAGCATCATAAGTAACGATGGCTCTCAATTAATTCAAACAGGCTATTTCGGAACATCGGGTATAGATTTAATTTACGGCATTCAGTTCGATAAATTCAATTACCCCTACATCATGGGTACAACAACAAGCTCATCATGGCCTGTTGTAAATTCACCTTTCAGTCAAAGCGGCGGAAATCAATTTATAGCTAAACTGCAACAGGATTTATCTGCATGGGTTTATTCAACGGTATTCGGAACATCAGGTAGCAATCAGCCGAATATTTCACCTACGGCTTTCTTAATTGACAGATGTGAGCAGGCTTATGTTTCAGGTTGGGGCGGTTTAGGCAATACAGGTCAGCGTTATGATGCAGGAGATACAAG
>NZ_LXUF01000010.1 GCF_001648895.1 Methylovorus sp. MM2
TAGCTGGTGTAAATCAAGAAACTGCCAAAGCAACAGAATTAAATAACGCAATGCACAGTCTACAAAACGGTATCAATGATGAGGCACAAACTAAACAAACTCAGAAATACCTAGATGCAGAGCCAAGTAAGAAATCAGCTTATGATCAAGCTGTAAATGCAGCCAAAGCAATTTTAACAAAAGCTAGTGGTCAAAATGTAGACAAATCAGCAGTTGAACAAGCATTACAAAATGTGAACAGTACGAAGACGGCGTTGAACGGTGATGCGAAATTAAATGAAGCTAAAGCCGCTGCGAAACAAACGTTAGGTACATTAACACACATTAATAATGCACAACGTACAGCGTTAGATAATGAAATTACACAAGCAACAAATGTTGAAGGTGTTAATA
>NZ_LXUF01000011.1 GCF_001648895.1 Methylovorus sp. MM2
TTGAGTATCAACTTAAATCAAAGATTTCGCACATCCCAACCAAAGTCAGGCAGCTCGTCCATCTAAGCCAATTTCACCCAATCCATAAGCACTCACACCTATCGATTGTCCAGTTTGTTAAAGAGCGATTTCGTTACAACGTATTTCAGCAGTTGGTTGCGGGGACAGGATTTGAACCTGTGACCTTCGGGTTATGAGCCCGACGAGCTGCCAGACTGCTCCACCCCGCGTCCGCTTCGACCAGTGTGTTACATACGTTGCGCCGAGAAGTGAGACTATAGCAAGGTTTGAAGATTACTGTCAATCAGGATTTGAGGATATTTACAGAGGCTGGTCGCTTTTTGGAGCGAAAATATGGCGTGATTTTAGCAATCTCGCAAGTAAATCAAAGGGGTTACAGAAGCTGCGATTTATAAAAAATATTTGAATTAAATCTGAGCTTCAGCAAAATATTTTCTAACTTGCGCAAGATCATGCTCTGTATCCACCCCTCTTGCCGGTGCATGCTCAGTGATTGCGACACTGATATGGTAGCCATGCCATAACACCCTTAACTGTTCGAGCGATTCAACTTTTTCAATCATCGCGGGCTTGAGTTGAGAATAAGTGGCAAGAAAACCAACGCGGTAGGCGTAGATGCCAATGTGTCGATAAACATCAACATCTTCAGGGATATCTTGGTCAGCAGCAAAAGCATCGCGGGGGTATGGAATGGGTGCCCGACTGAAGTAGAGGGCATGCCCCTCAGCATTGATCACGACTTTCACAACATTCGGATTCAGGATGGAAGCCTTGTCATGAATAGGATGACATGCCGTGGCCATCGAGGCGCCTGCATGTTGGGCAAGATTAAGGGCGACCTCTTGGATGAGTATCGGATCAATCAGCGGCTCATCACCTTGAACATTGACGACGATAGCGCCGTCATCCCATCCCATCAGCTTTGCGACTTCGGCAATTCTATCTGTACCGGAAGGATGGTCTGCACGTGTCATGACGGCATTAAATCCATGCTGCTGAACAACCTCTAATATTTCAGCGTTATCGGTGGCAACAACGACAATATCAGCGCCACTTGCCATTGCCTGCTCCGCCACGCGAACCACCATGGGTTTGCCTGCTATATCTAACAGCGGTTTTGCTGGCAAACGACTGCTAGCATAACGTGCAGGAATGACGACCTTAAAACTCATGAATCAAATCTCTTCATCATCAGCAAGTTTACGGGCCTCTTCTTCAAGCATCACCGGGATACCATCGCGAATTGGGTAGGCAAGGCGTGCAGATTTGCTCACTAGCTCTTGTTCTGCTTTTTTATAGATGAGAGGCCCTTTTGTGACAGGGCATACAAGTATTTTAAGTAACTTATTATCCATTTTTATTTCCTAATTTATCTACGACCAAACGGATCAGCGATTCATCAACAACGGCTTCTACTGGCAGGTACCACCAGTTATCCTTGGCAAAGGCACGACATTTCACCGCATCTTTTTCGGTCATTAGTATTACGTCAGCCTGCTCAATTTGCAAATCTTCAGGCTGAAATGCATGGTGGTCAGGAAAAACATGGGATTCAAATTGAAGGCCCATCATTGACAATGTATTGAAGAATCTTGACGGGTTGCCGATGCCGGCAATCGCATGGATACGTTTTTGTGCAAAATCTTGAGATTTAGCAATGCTTGTATCAAGCAGATGATGAAAATCGGCAGTATGTAGATGCATATTAATTGCATTACTGGCTTCACTGCCGCCATTATAAACAATCGCATCAATCGATTTTAGTCTAGCCTCAGACTCACGCAGGGGGCCCGCAGGCAACAATAGCCCATTACCGAACCCCCTTGCGGCATCGACCACCACGATTTCGATATCACGCTGCAAAGCATAATGCTGCAATCCATCGTCACTAATGATGACATCGCAATCTGGGTGCACTTGCAGTAATTTACGAGCGACTGCCGCACGATCACGACCGACCCAAACCGGACAATCCAGATGACGGGCCATCAATACTGGCTCATCCCCCACGATAGCCGCAACGCTATCTTCATAGACGGGCGATATGACATTGGCAGATACTCCATACCCACGGCTAACGACTGCAGGATGGTATCCAGCGCGTATCAATTGTTTCGCCATCCATATCACCAATGGCGTTTTTCCAGTGCCGCCAACCGTAATATTGCCGACAACGATAACAGGCACGGGCAATCTGGAAGATTTGAATATATGCGTGTGATATAAAAAACGACGACAAGCAGATAAAAGCCTAAATAGCCATGAAACAGGCAGAAGAAAGAGGTGCCAGAACGTGCGGCGATACCACTGTTTTTGTAAGCAATCTGCGAACCATGTGTTCACGCTGTATGCCTCAATGAAACTGCTTGTGATACAGCTTAGCGTAATGCCCGCTTGAAGCAAGAAGCTGTGCATGGCTACCGCTTTCAACAATAGTACCTTGCTCCATCACTAAAATACGATCGGCATTCTCAATGGTGGAGAGCCGATGCGCAATAACGATGGTCGTACGATTCTTCATCAATTCATCAAGCGCGGCTTGAACATGCAATTCAGATTCCGTATCCAGCGCTGAAGTCGCTTCATCGAGCAATAAGATGGGCGCATCTTTAAGAATCGCACGTGCGATAGCTAATCTTTGCCGCTGGCCGCCGGATAACCTAACGCCACGATCACCGATCTCACTTTGCAAGCCATTCGGTAGTTGCTGGATAAATTCCCAAGCATGGGCGGCTTTAGCTGCGGCAATCACTTGCGCCTCAGTAGCGCCGCGCAATACGCCATAAGCGATATTATTAAAAACTGTGTCATTAAATAGGATGACATCCTGACTCACGAGGGCGAATTGCTGGCGCAGATTCTTTAAAGACATGTCACGTGTATCAATACCATCCAGCAACAGCATACCCTCTTGATGCTCGTAGAATCTTGGCAATAGATTCACTAGCGTGGTTTTGCCGCCGCCGGAGCGTCCAACCAATGCCAGTTTTTCGCCTGGTTGTATCGTAAAACTGAGTTCACTAAGGGCATTGCGCTTAGCGTTCTCATAACGCAGGCCAACTGATCGAAATTCGATCTCGCCTTTTGCTCGAGATACTGTCTTTTGCCCATGATCCAATTCTGGTTCGGTATCTATGAGGGTAAATACACTATGCGCAGCGGCCAAGCCGACCTGAATATCTTCATTTAATCCTGTCAGGCTTTTAATAGGTGAGATCAGCATCAATAAGGCACCGATGAATGCGGCAAACTCTCCGGCGGTGAATTTGCCGACCGCATAATAAACGACCAGCGCCAAAGCTACTGCTGCCAGCAACTCGATCACCATACTATTGATGCCGGATATTCTTGCCAGACGGATCTGCATATGCCGATTCTTGCCGACCACATCGGAGAACCGGTCATGCTCATACTCGGCACCACCGAATATCTTCACCATACGCTGACCGGAAACGGCTTCTTCCACTACCTGCGTCATATCGCCCATAGACTTTTGGACGAACTTACCTGATGCGCGCAATTTTGGCGTCATCTTATTCAAATAGAAGCCCATTAACGGTGCCATAAAGGCAAAAATCAAAGTCAGGCGCCAATCAAGATAAAGCATATAAGCCACCATACCGACAATGGTCAGTGAATCTCGGATCGCGGCAACCGCAACATTGGTAGAAGCTTTGGACATCTGCTCAGTATCATAAGTAAGCTTGGATGTGACGATCCCTGCGGAATGCGCGTCAAAAAAGCTCACAGGCAAGGTCATGAGCCTAGCAAAAGCATCTACCCGTAAATCTTCTACAACACGGCGCCCTACCCAGCGCATAGCAAACCCTGAGATGAAGCCGGCAAGCGCACGTACGGCCAGCATGCCGAATAACATTAACGGCAACAGACTCAATTTCTCACTATCTTGCCGAACGAAACCTTCATCCGTCACCAGTTTAATCGTCGCCAAAAAGCCCGTATTCGTTGCAGAGAGCACGATAAGTGAAACGATGCTGATCGCGAATACATGCCAATATTTTGCGGCGTATTTGAGCAACCGCGCATACAAGACCTTGGCTGTATCAGAGGGGACTGGAGGTAACTGGGCGGATTTTTTAGACATACATCAACTTAAAACAAAACAAACACTAGGCATTAAAGGCACTAGTGTTTGTTTTTTTGGGGATTGGATGGTCAATGAAATAATTGCACTGAACTAAATAATTTCAGTGAGATTAAGAACCAGATTTAACCTGTGTAGCAAAAGTAATATGGGTATAGCCTTCCTGACGGGAGGCTTCCATTACATTCACCACCGACTGATGGGTACTGTTTGCATCCGCATTAATCACGATGGTTGGCTCCTTGCCACCACCTACGGCACGACGTAGGGCAACGCCCAAGCCTGCGATAGTAGGATCAGAGACAGCAGCATTATTCACTACATAATGACCAGATGCATCGACATCGACCGTAATGACTAATGGCTTTTCTTGAGGAGAGTTTGCTTCCGCTGTCGGCAAGTTGATCTGCAATTCACTGACACGTGAAAACGTTGCACTCACGACCAAGAAAATAATGATCACCAAGAGCACGTCGATCAACGGCACCAGATTCATCTCTAGATCTTCATGCTTTTTACCGCGTTGAAAATTCATGATGATGCCTTTAGATTATTTACGATCGCCGTGGAGGATCTCAACCAGCTTGACAGCTTGCTGTTCCATTTCAACGATCAGGCCATCGACCTTACCGCGGAAATAACGATAGAAGATCATCGCTGGTACTGCGACGACAATACCGCCTGCGGTATTGTAGAGCGCCACTGAGATGCCTCGTGCGAATTGTGCAACATCGTGACCAGTGGCAGTGAATGCGCCGAAAAGCTCGACCATCCCGATCACTGTACCCAGCAACCCCAGCAATGGGCTGACTGTGGAAATAGTCCCGAGAGTCGTCAGGTACTTCTCTAGCTTGTGCGCGACTGAACGGCCGGTTTCTTCAATCGCTTCTTTAGTGACTTCACGTGGTGCATCAGCATTGGCTAAAGCACTGGCGAATATCTCGCCCAGCATAGAGTGTTGTTGAAGCTTTTCGATAGCATCTTTAGGAATACCCCCTTGGCTCAAGCTGTTTTGTATTTCTGGTAATAGATTTTTTGGCGCAACGACATCTTCGCGCAACGCCCATAGACGCTCACCGATAATCGCCAGCGCGACGACTGAAGCCAAGATTAGCGGCCAAATTGGCCAACCAGCCGCTTGAATGATTTCCCACACAGTGATGCTCCTAAGAATATCTAAAAAGTGCCGTTACTTTAGCGCGCAGCGCTATTTTCAGCAAGCGCGGCATGCGATTGTTTAATCGGCATGCCAATATCTTTTGTCCGCCACGCGAGAACGTGTGATGGCAATCCCCCGCTCGCTGGCAAAATCCAGCGTAATGGCGCCATCATCATCTGACCGATAAGCGCGTGCATTCATTTCAGCATATCGATTTGCAATCAGCACATTGGGATGTCCAAAACGGTTGCGATACCCCATGGCAAATACAACAATAGATGGATGCACAGCCGCGATAAAGTCCTGAGTAGAGGATGTTTTACTACCATGATGTGGCGCCACGATGACATCAGAAGCAAAAATCTCAGGGTTATTGCTTACCATATTGGCCTCAGCCTGCTTTTCAATGTCACCAGGTAACAGAATGCTGCCGAAACGACTGCTGACACGTAGTACGCAACTACGATTGTTATCGGTCACTGCAGCATCGCCATAGCTTGTGTACTCAGGGGATATCAATTCAAAGTGTACATCATCCCAAACCCATCGCTGCCCGGCAAAACAACGGATATGCTTAACGTTGATTAACTTATCAGAAGTGTCTGGCAATGAGCTTAGCACCCAAGAAACAGGCACCTGTGCCAGAACAGAGGGTGCTCCGCCGCTATGATCAAGATCGTCGTGACTGATGACGAATCCATCAAGAGATGAAACGCCAGTTGCCCGCAGGTAGGGCACAACAATTCTGCTGCCGCTATCATTTTGTGCTGAATATTTTGGCCCGGCATCATAAAGCAAAGCGTGCGAGGCGGTTTTGACTACAACAGACAGCCCCTGCCCGACATCCAGCACCGTGACACGCATTGCTCCGACAGCGGGTACAGGCGGTATAAGCAGGAACATTGGAAGCAAACCTGCCAACCCTAGCCAGCGCATTGGGAACCCCCGCGGCAGCAAAATCCAGAGAATGCCGAGTATAGCGACAGGTAGTGTCCATGCTGGCGGCGCATGTTGCTGCCATGTGCTCAATGGAAAGGCCGATAACCACCTTAAACCCTCCAAACCCCAATTCATGACCCAATGCGCAAGATGCAATGCCCAATCAAATGGCGAAAGCGCACCCAATAGTGTCAACGGCACAACGACCAGACTCACCAGCGGAATAGCAATAGCATTAGCCACGGGCGAGATTAGCGAGAATTGTTGAAACAACACCAGTAATAAAGGGATCAAGCCGAGCGTGACTGCCCACTGCGTCGAGATAGATTCGCGCAGCCAGTGCGGTCTCTGTAAACGCCCACCGAGCGCATAGGTGATGATGGCGACCGCACCAAAGGACAACCAGAAACCCGGTGCGAGTACAGCCCAGGGGTCTAGGAACACCACGAGCAACAACGCATAGGCAAGTACGCGTGCAATGGAGACATGACGACCACTCCACAACGCGATCGCAAATACTGACAACATATATAACGTGCGTTGGGTAGGCACTGAAAATCCAGCGATCAAAGCATAAAGCATCGCAACAACGGCACCGACCACGATGGCAGCTTTGCGGGCGGGCACGCGCAAAACGAGCCATTCGACCCGGCGCCAGATCATCAATACTAGTGTAAACGCCAAGCCCGATAACATGGTGATATGCAGACCAGAGATGCTAATAAGATGATTGACCCCTGTACGCAGAAATACCTGCCAATCTGCTGTCGATATGGCTTTATCGTCACCAATAGCCAGTGCTTGTAGTATCCCGGCGCATGGCGCATTACCTAGCACGTGACGCATACGCTCACGAATTCGTTCACGGGCAACCTCGACGATGTAGCCCGGGCGCATCACAAAATTTGTGATTAAACGGTTATCAGCATTTTTCCTGATATAACCAGTCGCCCGAATATTTCGCTCTAACGCCCATGATTCAAAATCGAATCCATAAGGATTCAGTATTCCATGAGGCTGGGTTAGCTTGACATGTAGTTGCCAGCGCTCGCCTGCATGAAAGGGTTGGACCGTTGCTAGCAACGCCTCAGACTTGTTACCAAAAAATGTATTATCGCGTTGCGCCAATGAGATATGCGTTGGCACGACAGCGTCAGCGGTCAGGACTTGCTCAACATCAAACTCGAACCGCGCGCCGCCATCCTGTAATTGTGGCATGCCAGCGACGACCCCGATGACTTGGATATCCTTACCTTCCAAGTCATGCGGCAATGTGTCAGATAAGCGATATTGCGCGACCCCGGTAGCCCAGAAAAAACCTGCCGCCATCGCTAGAACTACCATCAATATTCGTCGAGATAGCCACCCAGCAGGCGATCCAACGCCCCGTAAGACGAATAAAAGCAAGGCCAATGGAAGTAATGCAAACGACCAGAAAGGGCTAGGAAGTACAGCCTGCTGTTGTAACACCCAGACACCGAAAACAAAAGTGAGGGCGAAGAGGGTCATCACGCTATCAGATCTTAATAAATAGAGTAGGTAAGATCAGTTTCTAAGATACGCCATTGACCAGCAGGCCATCCTGCAATCGATACTGACGCTTCATTTTGGCGGCTAACTCAAGATCATGGGTCACGACGATCAGACTAACACCTTGCGCCTGATTAAGCTCAAGCAAAAGATCAAAAACATGATGTGCCGTATGCCGATCAAGATTTCCTGTTGGCTCATCAGCAAGAATACACTGTGGGTTGGTTACCAAAGCACGAGCGACAGCAGCACGTTGACGCTCACCGCCAGAAAGTTCACCGGGCATATGCTCAAGCCTGTGCTTCAAACCGACTTTCTCAAGCGTAACTGCGGCTTGCTCGAGCGCCTGTTTACGTGGCAATCGGCGAATCATCAAAGGCATGGCGACATTCTCTATTGCCGTGAATTCTGGCAACAGATGGTGGAACTGATACACAAAACCTAATGATTGATTACGCAACTCGCCACGTTTTGCTTCACTTAAGGTGGCCAACGGAGCGCCAAGCACACTGACCTCACCACCACTTGGTGCATCAAGACCGCCGAGCAGATGCAGCAATGTGCTTTTGCCAGAGCCTGAAGTACCGACAATAACGACTTGCTCGCCATGGTTCACCTGTAAATCGATACCGTTTAATACTGCAACTTCAAGCCCCGCATAGGTTTTCTGCAGATTTTTACAAGCAATAATAGATTGATTACTCATAGCGCAATGCCTCGGCCGGATTGATCTTCGCGGCGCGCCAGCTCGGATAGAGCGTTGCCAATAGACTTAAGATAAATGACATGCCTGTGATTACGAAGACATCCGACCACAACAAATGCGATGGCAGCTCACTAATGTAGTAGATATCTTTTGCAAGAAACTGAATACCAATCACGCGCTCGATAAAAGGTACGATGGTCTCGATATTAAGCGCGATGATGGCTCCAAGTACAGAGCCGATCACGGTACCGATCACACCGATCAAAGCGCCTTGTACGATGAATATCTGCATGATGCTGCGTGGACTTGCGCCGAATGTGCGCATGATGGCGATATCTGCCCGCTTATCCGTGACCGCCATGACAAGTGTTGAGACGATATTGAAAGCTGCAACGGCAACGATAAGCGCCAAGATGATGAACATAACGCGCTTTTCCATCTGTATCGCACGAAAAAAATTGGCATGCTGTTGCGTCCAGTCTGTCACATAGAAGTTGCCCTGAGAAGATAGCTGGTTGGCGATCTGCTGAGACACTTCGGGTGCCTTGAATAGATCATCCAGCTTCAGCCTTACGCCAGAGACATCGGTATCCATACGATATAACTTCGCGGCATCGGACATATGGATAAGCGCAAGCCCCGCATCATATTCATACATGCCGATCTGGAATAAGCCCACCACAGTAAACTGCTTGATGCGTGGTACGACACCGGTAGGTGTGAATTGCCCTTGCGGTGCCATCAACACGACTTTGTCGCCCAGAATAACGCCTAGAGATTGAGCCAACTCGGCACCAAGCACAATACCAAACTCCCCCGCACGCAAATCACTCAGCTTACCGGCACGCATATTAGCACCTAGCTCAGCCACTTTATCTTCATCAGCAGGCAATATCCCGCGGACTAATGCCCCTTGCACGGACTGTCCATAAGACAACATGCCTTGCGCCATGATATAAGGTGCCGCAGCTTCTACGTGTGGGGCATCTTTTACAGATTTAACGACACTAGGCCAATCTTGCAATACATTGCTAGCACCCGTGATTTGCATGTGCGAAGCCACGCCCAATATACGCGCGCGCAACTCTTCCTGAAAACCATTCATCACAGATAAAACGATAATCAACGCAGCAACGCCTAGGCCGATGCCCACCATGCTGGTTAATGAGATAAAAGAGATAAAATGATTGCGGCGTTTGGCGCGGGTATAACGCAGGCCAACGAATAATTCATATGGTAAATTCATGCGGCATTCTAGCTTGAATTCAAGCAATAAAGCGCATCTTGGGAGATGAAAATAAAAAGCCCATCCGGTTGCCCGAACAGGCTTTTTATCTCATGCTAATGCTTTAAGCTGATTTACGACGACGCGCCATAAAGCCTACCAGCCCTAAACCAAGCAATACCATGCCATAGGTTTCTGGTTCTGGTACGGCTGCAGTGAATATCACCAGATCCTGATAGCTAGCTGAAGTGATGTACTGGATATTGTAGCTGCCAGTATATGCCACGCCAGAATCACTCAGGCCAGTCAGCCAAGACTGTGCAAGCGTCAATGCTGCAGAATTCGCAGTACCGCCAGTTGCAGCAAAGCTACCAGAGCCTAGGTTATAAGCACCTGAGCCTTCGAACATGATCTCCCATGTTGCGATCTGGAAAGCAGCTGATGTAGTCGCATCTGAAACCAAAGCGTAATACTTGTCACCCAACACACTGAGGTCAGTGGCTTTCGTGCTACCAAATGCACTCGTCAAGTTGCCATCAGTATAAGTTTGCGAGCTACCCCATGGCGCCAGATATTGCGCGATATCCACGCAATATGCGATAAAAGCGCTTGATGATGTCGTACCTGCAAAACCACCGGCATATACAAACTCTGTCACGCTTGGACTGGTTGAAGAAATTGTCGTTGTAAGTGGGCTTGTATATGCAAAACCACCGACTGTAGCAGTAGTATCAGCAAATGCAGACTGACTTAAAACAGACATCCCGAGTAGAACGCTTCCCGCCAACAATGGTTTAATTGTTGCGGTCATCCCCTTGAAATTAACCATAACACCCCTGATAGAATAAATCTTTAATTAATGTTGAAAAACTGACAACATCGCTGATAAGTCATTCATTATTCACCAAGATATTGTTGAGATTCCCAGCAATACCGTTGGTTGACTATTGTTTTCTGGCGATGCAATCTATCTACAGCAAAACTCAGGCCAGTTTTCTGATGGTGCCTTGTAGAGATGTGTGTTGTTTTTTCAAAGAATTAAAGCATGAAGAATGTTAAAATAAGCACATGTTTACTGGCATCGTTCAGGCCCTAGGCCAAATCACTGAAATCACCCCCTTAGCTGAAGATCTACGCCTGCGAGTGGATTGCGGCACGCTTGATATGTCAGATGTCGCTATTGGCGATAGCATTTGTGTCAATGGCGTATGCCTGACAGCCATCAGCTTAGCTGAAAAACACTTTGAAGCGCATGTGTCTAAAGAGACGCTCTCTTGCACCGTTGGGCTGGATACTCCGCGCGCAGTCAACCTTGAAAAAGCATTGAGGTTCTCTGACAGGTTAGGCGGCCATATCGTCAGCGGTCATGTCGATGGCGTTGGCCAGATTGTCCGCTTTGAACCTGTTGGCGATTGCATCCTGTTGGCGGTACGTGCACCACATGCGCTATCTCGCTACGTTGCGATCAAAGGTTCAATTACCATCGATGGGGTAAGCCTCACAGTCAACACCGTGGATAAAGATAGCTTTAGCGTAAACCTCATCCCGCATACATTGTCTGTGACCTCATTAAAAAGCCTTGGTGTTGGCAGTCGTGTCAACCTTGAAGTTGACCTTATCGCCCGCTACGTGGATCGCATGACGCAATGGAATAACGAAGGAGATAGCGCCTGATGTACGAGTCAATACGTCCGACACAGGAAATCATCGAAGAAATACGCCAAGGCCGCATGGTGATCCTAGTAGATGAAGAGGACAGGGAAAATGAAGGCGACCTCGTGCTCGCTGCTCAATTCGCTACGCCAGAACATATCAATTTCATGGCAAAGCACGGGCGTGGACTGATTTGCCTGACGCTATCGGAAGCACGTTGTGAACAGCTTGACCTGCCACAGATGGTGCAGAAGAACGGCGCGCCACTTGGCACTGCATTCACTGTTTCGATAGAAGCCGCAGAAGGTGTGACGACAGGTATATCAGCGGGTGACCGAGCGCGTACCATTCAAGCCGCTGTCGCCAAAAATGCTAGCGCGAAAGACATTGTGAGCCCCGGGCATATATTTCCGCTCACCGCAGAAAATGGCGGTGTACTTGTACGTGCCGGCCATACAGAAGCAGGTTGCGACCTTGCGGCACTCGCTGGCTTCGAACCTGCATCGGTCATATGTGAGATATTAAAAGATGACGGTAGCATGGCACGCTTGCCAGATCTCATGGAATTCGCAAAACAACATGAAATCAAGATCGGTACAATCGCTGACCTGATTCGCTATCGCAACGAGACAGAATGCTTAGTAAAACGTACAGCCGAACGCACTATCGCAACCCCATATGGCAAGATGCGCCTGATCGCTTACAGTGACATCATCGCCAACGAGACACATCTTGCCTTAGTGAAGGGTACCCCAACTCCAGATGTAGAGGTGCTTGTGCGTGTGCATGAACCACTTTCCGTGTTTGACTTACTGGACAGCTCCAGCCGTTCTCATTCATGGAATGCCTTAAAAGCCATGGAAACCATACAAAAATCCGAGTGTGGTGTGATCATTCTATTACGCGGAGAGGAAGACGGCGCAGGCTTGGTAAATCGCATACAACAGGCGGATGAACCGATCAGGCCTAAACAGGATTTACGTAATTATGGCATCGGCTCGCAGATATTGCTCGACCTCGGTGTACGCAAAATGAAACTGCTGGCAACGCCGAGAAAGATGCCAAGCATGGTCGGCTTCGGTCTAGAAGTGACAGGATATCTCGAAGCACCCTAAACTCTACTTAAGAATATTGTCTATCCTAATGATTTTTATGAGATAATACGCGCCGTGGAAAATGTAAACTTTACTGGTCATTTTTTGATTGCGATGCCCGCAATGACTGACCCATATTTCGCAAAATCAGTTACCTATATCTGCGAGCATAACGCAGATGGCGCCATGGGGATTGTCATCAATCGCCCCATCGAAATGACGCATGATGCCCTATTCGGGCAAATCAATCTTAAGCTGAATGATAACCCTATCGCCAACCAGCCAGTTCATTTTGGCGGCCCTGTGCAGATAGATCGCGGCTTTGTGTTGCATCAACCTGCTGGTGAATGGCAGTCGACGATTGCCATCGCTGGGGACATCGCACTGACCACCTCAAAAGATATTTTGGAGGCAGTGGCAAATGGCAGCGGCCCAGAGAAGATATTGATCACTTTGGGCTATGCTGGGTGGGCAGCAGGCCAAATAGAAAAAGAGATGGCAGCAAACGCCTGGCTGTCAGTACAAGCAGAAGACTCCGTCATATTCGACCTGCCAAGCGCAGAAAAACTGACTGCTGCAATGGGTCTGTTGGGGCTTGATTTTGCCAGCCTTTCTGAAGAGGCTGGACATGCTTGATATGGTCAGCATAAAACCTCAGCCCTCTATCGATGCCACACTGCTCAAAACAATCAATAACGATCCATCCAAGCAATTAGCGCTTACCGCGCAAGGTACTGCCTTAGCCTTTGATTTTGGTGAAAAAAGAATCGGTATTGCTATAGGTGAGCATCTGCTCGGCATCGCACACCCGCTCACCACAATAGATACTGAAGGCAATAATGAACGCTTCGAGCTCATCAGCAAGTTGATTGCCGAATGGACACCTAGCGTGCTGATCGTTGGTTTACCACTCTCTATGGATGGGGAAGAACATGCGACTACCATGCTGTGTAAGAAATTCGCGCGCAGACTGGATGGCCGCTTTGATCTACCCGTTGTCATGATAGATGAACGATTAAGCTCCGCTGAAGCGAGCCAATCACTTAAAGAAGTCGGCATTGGCGGACGCAAACAAAAACCATTGATAGACCAAGTCGCTGCACAACATATATTGCAATCATATTTTGATATCGTCGCTAGCCACAATCCATTATCAGGAGCTTTGTCATGAAGCCCAACTTGCCGAATGCAGAAGCACTTTTGAGCGACTTGGCAATCCAGCTCAAACCACTCATCAAACCAGAAACAGCGCTCGTCGGCATCCATAGCGGTGGTGTTTGGCTACTTGACCGTTTACTGCCAATACTAGGTGCAGATATCCCGCATGGCGTACTGGATGTCTCGTTCTACCGGGATGATTTTCAACAACGTGGATTACACACTGAACCCAAGCCTTCGCAGATCAACTTTGATGTAAAAGATCGGCACATCATTCTGGTCGATGATGTCTTCTACACAGGCCGCACTATACGCGCGGCGATGAATGAGCTATTCGATTACGGCAGGCCGGCAAGCATCAGCCTAGCAGTGCTAGTCAATCGCGGCGGTCGGGAGTTACCTATCGCACCCCAGATCAGCACCTACGAGATCGACCTGCCAATAAATTCGAACCTACAACTGCTACGCAAGGAAGATGGTAGTTTTTATCTGCAACTGGAAGAAAGCGTTTAATGCGTAATCCACAACTGACAAGTGACGGCAAACTCAAACATCTATTAACGATAGACGGGCTGCCAAGAAATATCCTTAACCAGATACTGGATACAGCGGAATCTTTTGTCGGTGTAGCAGAACGGGAAGTAAAAAAAGTACCTCTGCTGCGAGGCAAGACCGTCTGTAATATATTCTTTGAAAACAGTACGCGCACCCGCACGACGTTCGAGATCGCCGCCAAACGCCTGTCAGCTGACGTCATCAACCTCAACGTCAACACCTCTTCGCAAGCCAAGGGTGAGACGATTATGGATACCATTGATAACCTGACCGCCATGCATGCAGACATGTTCGTTATCCGCCATGCCCAGTCAGGCGCGGCACACTTCATCGCCCAACATGTAGAACCACACATTCACGTCATCAATGCAGGTGATGGTCGGCACGCACATCCCACACAAGGTTTACTGGATGTCTTTACAGTACGCCGTTACAAGCCAGACATGCATAATCTACGCGTTGCCATCATTGGTGATGTGTTGCACTCCCGTGTCGCCAGATCTGAGATTCACGCACTTACCACGCTAGGCGTGCCAGAAGTCCGCGTGATTGCTCCCAAAACTTTACTACCCGCGCATGTTGAAAAACTGGGCGTTCATGTCTATCACGATATGAAAGAAGGCCTGAAAGATGTTGATGTCATCATGATGTTACGCTTACAGAACGAGCGGATGAACGGTGCCCTGCTGCCAAGCGCTCAGGAATACTTCAAATGTTTTGGCCTGACGCAGGAAAAACTCGCTTACGCAAAACCGGATGCCATTGTCATGCACCCCGGCCCAATGAATCGTGGTGTAGAGATAGACTCCGCTGTCGCAGATGGCAGCCAATCGGTCATCTTGCCGCAAGTCACCTATGGTATTGCGGTGCGCATGGCCGTGATGAGCATCTTGGCGGGAAATAGCTAATGAAAAAACTAATCAAGAATGGGCGTTTGATAGACCCGATCAACGGCATAGATGCGATAAAAGATGTTTATATCGCTGCGGGCAAGATCGTAGGGATAGGCGACGAATTACCAGAAGGATTCATTCCAAACAAGATCATCGATGCTGCTGGCCTGATCGTCTGTCCGGGCTTGGTTGACCTGTCAGCTCGCTTGCGAGAGCCAGGCTTTGAATATAAAGCCACACTCGAAAGCGAGATGCGTGCGGCGACAGCAGGTGGCATCACTAGCTTAGCCTGCCCACCAGATACAGACCCTGTTCTGGATGAGCCGGGCTTGGTAGAGATGCTGAAACATCGTGCGAAGCAGCTCAACCTGACCCATGTCTATCCGCTGGGTGCACTCACGCGCCAGCTTGCTGGTAGCCAATTGACTGAAATGAGCGAATTGACCGAGGCAGGCTGCGTTGGCTTCTCACAAGCAGACATCGCCATTACCGATACACAAGTGCTATGGCGCGCCATGCAATATGCAGCCACCTTCGGATTCACCGTCTGGTTACGTCCAGAAGAGCATTATTTGGCTAAAGGCGGCTTGGCACATGATGGTGAAGTATCTGCCCGCTTGGGATTGAAAGGCATACCTGCAACAGCAGAAACCCTAGCGATTGCAACCATCTTGAGGTTAGCAAAAGATACTGGCGCAAAAGTACATTTATGCCGCTTATCTACCGCTGAAGGCGTCGATATGGTACGTGATGCGAAGCAACAGGGCTTGGCGATCACTTGCGATATCAGTACCAACCACCTGCACTTGACCGAACATGATATTGGCTTTTTCGATGCAAACTTTCACCTTAAACCACCCCTCCGCAGCCAACGTGATAAAGATGCCCTAATTGCCGGACTGCGTGATGGCAGCATAGACGCTGCATGCTCCGACCATACACCAGTTGATGATGATGCGAAGTTACTGCCTTTTGGAGAGTCCGAAGCAGGCGCGACAGGGCTTGAGCTGATGTTGCCCCTCACCCTAAAATGGGCAAGCGAAAATAAAGTGCCATTAATCGATGCGCTCACCCGTATCACCAGCGCACCCGCAAAGATACTAGGGATTGATGCCGGGCATCTCAGCTTGAATGCTGACGCAGATATTTGCATCTTCGACCCGGAACATTACTGGAAAATAGAGCCCGCAGCACTCATCAGCCAAGGCAAGAACAGCCCTTTCCTAGGATTAGAGCTAGCTGGCAAGGTACGTTACACGCTCGTCAACGGTCACTTGGTACATCAAGCATAAACCATGGATCTGCTCAAAACACTCATCTTATTCGTCGGCACCGCATTGGCCGAGATTATCGGCTGCTACTTACCTTACCTTTGGCTGAGAGAGAATAAGCCAATCTGGCTATTGATTCCGGCAGCCATTAGTCTGGCGATTTTTGCATGGCTGCTTACATTACATCCTCAAGCCAGTGGTCGTGTGTATGCAGCGTATGGCGGAGTGTATATTACGGTTGCACTAGGCTGGCTTTGGGCGGTTGATTCGGTCAAACCCAACCTCACAGACTATATCGGTGTTGCATTCTGCCTGACAGGCATGGCGGTCATCATGCTAGGCTCCCGCAGCGCTTAAGCTTTACACAATCCCCAGCCCACCCAAGCCTGCTGCCAGATCTTTATCTTGTGCACCGTGCCCTTCAAGCTTAATCTTGAGACGTACATCATTGACTGAGTCCGCATTGCGCAATGCATCTTCGTAACTGATCTGTCCTGTTTCATGTAACTCAAACAAAGCTTGGTCAAAAGTCTGCATCCCTAGCTCTCTCGATTTAGACATGATTTCCTTGATCTCATGCACATCCCCCTTGAAGATGAGATCAGAGATTAATGGTGAATTCAGCATGATCTCCACCGCAGCAGCACGACCGACGCCATCGACTTTTGGAATCAAGCGCTGGGAGATGAATGCCTTCACGTTCAGCGATAAATCCATCAACAACTGATGGCGGCGCTCTTCGGGGAAGAAGTTGATAATACGATCCAGTGCCTGATTGGTACTATTGGCATGCAAAGTTGCCATGCATAAGTGCCCTGTTTCAGCAAAAGCAATCGCATAGTCCATCGTTTCGCGATCTCGTATCTCACCGATCAAAATCACATCCGGTGCTTGGCGCAATGTGTTTTTAAGTGCCGCAAACCAGTTATCAGTATCTACGCCGACTTCACGCTGCGTCACGATACAGTTCTTATGTTCATGTACAAATTCAACAGGGTCTTCAATAGTAATAATGTGACCGTAACTATTTTCGTTACGGTAGCCGATCATCGCAGCCAAAGAGGTTGATTTACCAGAGCCTGTACCGCCGACCAGAATCACTAAGCCACGCTTGGTCATCGCCACATCGCGTAATACTTCAGGCAGGTTCAATTCTTCAAACTTAGGGATCTTGGTTGTGATGGTACGGAAAACAAGACCTGTAGAGCCGCGCTGCACAAAAGCATTGACCCGGAAGCGGGCAACGCTTGGAATGCTGATAGCAAAGTTACATTCCCGTGTGGCATCGAACTCAGACGCCTGTTTATCATTCATGATGGCACGCGCGATCTCACGCGCATGCTGGGCAGTGAGCGCTTGGCTAGTAACTGGCGTCATCTTGCCATCGATCTTCATCGCAGGGGGGAAACCAGCCGTGATGAACAAGTCGGAAGCGTTTTTCCCTATCATCATGCGTAATAAATCAAAAACGAATTTCTCTGCCTGACCTTGATCCATGATTTAACCCTGAGTTTTTATCTATTTTTAATTAATTTGAAGTGAGGAGCGATGACTATCCGCCAAAAGTTTCTTTATTCGATGCTTTTGCGCGCGCTTCACCAATAGAGATGATGTTACGACGGACTAGATCCTGCAAATTCTGATCCAAGGTCTGCATCCCCACATTTTGGCCAGTTTGAATCGCAGAATACATCTGGGCGATCTTGTTTTCGCGAATCAGATTACGAATCGCAGGCGTACCAATCATGATCTCATGGGCAGCCACTCGGCCTTGTTCATCTTTGGTTTTACAGAGCGTCTGTGAAATAACCGCACGCAACGACTCAGAAAGCATGGACCGCACCATTTCTTTTTCAGCAGCCGGAAATACGTCCACGATACGGTCAATCGTCTTAGCTGCTGAACTGGTATGCAAGGTACCGAATACCAAGTGCCCTGTTTCGGCAGCACTCAATGCCAAACGAATCGTTTCAAGATCCCGCATTTCACCAACCAGAATCACATCAGGATCTTCACGCAATGCAGAACGTAGCGCGTTATTGAATGAGAGTGTATGTGGGCCAACTTCACGCTGGTTAATCAGGCATTTCTTGGAGGTATGAACAAATTCGATCGGGTCTTCAACAGTGAGAATATGCCCCATCTCATTTTCGTTAACATAGTCAACCATCGCAGCGAGCGTGGTTGATTTACCTGACCCAGTAGGCCCAGTCACTAGCACGATACCGCGTGGATTTTGGGCAATATCTTTAAAAATGGGTGGGCAGCCAAGCTGCTCCATGGAAAGAATCTTGGATGGAATCGTCCGGAAGACAGCACCAGAACCTCGATTCTGGTTAAAAGCATTCACACGGAAACGGGCTAGATTAGGAATCTCAAATGAGAAGTCACACTCAAGCGTCTCTTCATATACCTTGCGCTGGCCATCATTCATGATGTCATACACCATGTCATGCACTTGGCTATGATCCATCGATGGCAAGTTAATCTTACGTATATCCCCATGCACACGGATCATTGGAGGCAACCCTGCTGACAGATGCAAGTCAGATGCTTTATTTTTGACCGAAAATGCCAGTAAATCTGAAATATCCACAGAGCGCTCCTGATATAATTTTTAAGTAAATTTTTACGATAGCTAATGAAGTGATTATGACAACAATTGCAGAGCGCTTGCAAGCAGTGCGCACTAGGATTATTGCAGCAAGCAATAATATAGGAAGAAATGCAGATTCCGTAATGCTTTTAGCCGTGAGTAAAGCACAACCTGAAAAAGCACTACGCGAAGCATTCACAGCGGGGCAGCAAGCTTTTGGCGAGAACTACCTGCAAGAGGCATTAGAGAAGCAGGTTGCACTCTCAGACCTTGATATCGAATGGCACTTTATCGGCCCTATACAAAGCAACAAGACACAACTGATCGCACAGCACTTTGATTGGGTGCATGGTGTAGATAGACTCAAGATCGCCGAGCGGCTTAATGCCGCACGCCCTGCCCATATGGCACCTTTGCAGATATGCATTCAAGTAAATATCAGCGATGAAGCAAGTAAAGGCGGCGTGGCACCAGAAGAAACAGAGCCATTAGCTGCGGCTATCAGCAAGATGCCAAATCTAAGATTGCGAGGCTTGATGACGATACCGGCACCTACAGATTCCGTGGCGTTGCAACAAAAGCAGTTTAGAATGCTGCGTGAATGCAGAGATATGCTGATTGCAAAAGGCTATGCACTTGATACGCTCTCCATGGGCATGTCGGATGATTATGAAGTCGCGATTACTGAAGGTGCCACTATCGTCCGTGTGGGTTCTGCGATATTCGGTGCCCGCATTAAACCGGATAGCGAACCCATCATAGTTTAAAATCAATACCAAATAACTGAACATACTGGATAGCCTCAAATGAATATTAGCTTTATCGGCGGCGGCAACATGGCACGCGCCATGATCAGCGGACTAAAAGCGAATGGCTTTGCCATGGAGTCGATCAATGTCATCGACCCTGATTCGGAAAAACGTGCGCAATTAAAAGCTGAATTCGGTATCACAACTACAGAGCAGCTACCCAGCATCAGCAACGCGGATGTCATCGTGCTAGCGGTCAAACCGCAGCAGTTAAGAGACTTGGCGATTTTTCTCGGCAGCATGCTACAGCACCAGTTGGTCATTTCGATTGCGGCCGGCATACGTAGCCATGATCTTGCTCGCTGGTTAGGCGGCTATGCAAAGATCGTGCGTGTAATGCCCAACACCCCCGCACAGATCCAGTTAGGCATTTCAGCACTTTATGCGATGCCAGAAGTGACCTCAAAACAACATGAACAAGCTGAGATGATCTTGGCTGCCGTTGGCAAAACATTGTGGCTGGATGAAGAATCGAAGATGGACGCTGTCACCGCGATCTCCGGTAGCGGCCCTGCTTACATCTTCTATTTTATCGAAGCCATGCAGCAAGCGGCGGTCGAGCTAGGATTAAGCGAAGAAGAAGCGAGAACCTTGAGCTTGACGACATTCACAGGCGCGAGCCAGCTTGCAACATTAAGCAGCGATAGTCCCTCAGCATTGCGTGCTCAAGTCACCTCAAAAGGTGGCACAACCGAACAGGCGATTCTTGCATTAGAATCAGCAGCAGTAAAATCCACCATTATTAAAGCGGCGAAAGCCGCTGCGAATAAATCAGAAGCGCTGGGCGATCAGCTAGGCAAAGATTAGTTTCAAGTATATTCAGGATAAAAGATGATCACGACGGCATTACAATTTCTACTACAAACCATCTTGGGATTATTCGCACTGACCGCATTGCTGCGCTTCTATCTGCAACTCACCAATGCTCCTTTTCAGAATCCAGTATCGCAACTTGTAGTAGCGCTCACCAATTTCATCGTTATTCCTACAAGACGTTTTATCCCAAGCTGGCGCGGCTTTGATCTTTCGACTCTGTTATTGGCTTATGCCGCAGAGTTGTTGATTAAACTAGGATTATTATGGCTGGGCGACTTCCCACTGATGCTCGCGGGCAATTTGATTTGGGTAGCAATATTTGGATTGGCGTTAGTGGAGGTGTTAAAACTGAGCATCTACATCTTCCTCTATGCCACCATCCTGCAAGCCATTCTGAGCTGGGTAAATCCTTACTCACCGGTAGCACCAGTACTGGATGCATTGACGAGGCCATTACTTAAACCGCTACGCAAACGTATTCCATTGGCTGGTGGCTTCGATCTCACTCCTATCATCGTATTCATCGTTGCTCAGCTATTGTTGCTGGTATTTATATCGCCTTTGGAAATTTACTTCTCCAGACTCTATTAATACCCAGAACAGCTACATGAGCACGATATCGAATAACTCTTGAGGATACTGAGTCTCGGCTTTTAGAGAGATCGGTTTACCGATAAAGTCGGATAGATTGGCAAGGCTTTGCGCCTCTTCATCCATGAGTAGATCAATCACCTTTTGAGAAGCAAGCACGCGATACTCACGCGCACTGAATTGCTTCGAATGACGAAGTAATTCACGCAAGATTTCATAACAGACGGTTTGCGCTGTCTTCAAAGCCCCTGTGCCTTTACAGCATGGGCAGGACTCAGAAAGTATATGGGAGAGGCTTTCACGCGTACGCTTGCGTGTCATCTCCACCAGCCCTAACGCTGAAAAACCGTTGATGCCAATGCGTGCACGGTCATTCGCCATTACACGCTTCAGTTCATTCAACACGGTCATGCGCTGCTCATCATCTTCCATATCGATAAAATCGATGATGATGATGCCACCAAGGTTACGTAACCTGAGTTGTCGCGCAATACATTGGCAGGCCTCGAGATTGGTTTTGAAAATGGTATCAGCAAGATTTCGCCCGTTGACGAAACCACCCGTATTTACATCAACGGTGGTCAATGCTTCTGTCTGGTCGATAATAAGGTAACCACCACATTTCAACTCCACCTTACGCGACATCGCCTTTGCGATCTCCTGTTCCACATGGTGTGTATCAAATAAGGGGCGATTACCTTGATAATGCTCAAGCCGCTTGACCGCGCACTCTGCGTAATGCTCAGAGAACTCAAGCAGGCCTTCATAGGTTTCGCGCGAATCTACCAAGATACGATCTGTGGATTTATTGACGATGTCGCGCAAGATACGCATTGGCAGGTTGAGGTCTTGAAATACCAGCGAACGCGCTGCCGCTGTCTTGCTGGAAACCTGTACGTTACTCCATACTTTTTGCACATATTCGATATCAGACAACAACTCTTCATCCGTCGCTGTCTCAGACATAGTGCGAATGATATAACCACCTTCATGGTTTTCAGGCAGCAAGCTGATCAATCGCTCTTTCAAATACTCACGCTCTGCTTCGTCTTCAATACGCTGCGAGACCCCGATATGACATTGCTGTGGCAAAAAGACAAGAAAACGCCCTGCAATACTTAATTGTGTCGTCAATCGAGCACCTTTAGTACCGATAGGTTCTTTGATCACTTGGACGGTCACGCTCTGGCCTTCGCGCAAGACTTCCTGAATCTGCTTCTCATGATCCGTTTTTGTACACTCAAGCACATCTGCCACATGCAAAAATGCGGCACGTGCCAAGCCGATATCTACAAATGCAGACTGCATACCCGGAAGCACACGGCAAACGGTTCCACGGTAGACGTTACCAACCAGCCCAAGCGAAGTATTGCGCTCAATGTGCAATTCCTGCACGACACCCTGCTCTACGATAGCGACACGCGTCTCTTGCGGCGTGACATTGATCAATATCTCTTCATGCTTTTTCGGCATATCGTCTTTGCATTGTTTTTTACTTTCAGCGCTTTCCTGAATAATCGGCTCAGATCGCAATATCGTATTCACAATACATGTACTCCAACATTTTTAAGTAATGCTGCTGTTTCAAAAAATGGCAAGCCCATCACACCCGAATAACTACCATCGATTCTTTTGATAAACGTACTGGCAAGCCCTTGAATACCATAAGCGCCCGCCTTATCACGCGGCTCACCAGAAGCCACATAAGCCTGAATCAACGCTTCCGATAATTCGGACATTTCAACAAGCGTTGTCGAAAGTGCGGCCTCGACGACCCCGCCATTAATTACCGCGACTGCAGTATGAACCTCATGGCACCGCCCGGACATCATGCGCAGCATATTAGCAGCCTCTTTGTCATCAACAGGTTTACCTAAGATCAGGTGGTCAACGGCCACAGTTGTATCGGCAGCCAAAATCGGCAATATCGGTAGCCCATGCACTTCCATATACGTCACACATGCTTGCGCCTTTTGCTTGGCTAATCGCAACACATACTCCGCTGGCGACTCATTAGCTGCCACCGCTTCATCGATATCTGATGGCAACACCTCAAAATCGATGCCCATTTGTTGCAACAACTCAGCTCGGCGTGGCGAACGAGAGGCTAAATAAATCTTCTTAATCATGCATCTCTTTGTTTAATTACCAGATTACAAACAACTGTACTCGACATTTAGGCTAAGCTTAATATTTAACCAGTTAGTCAGACTATCTATTTCGTAGATTTCATATTCTCCAGCGGTTTAGGCTTTCCAACAGTCAGCACATGCAAAATACCGCTCAATCACAATAGTATTACAACTCATTAACATTTTATTAACAATTTGATTCAATACTAACTGATTCTGGCAAGATTCAACAACAAGAAAAACACAGCGTAAGGGAATAATTCCCATAAAAATATGCCATAACTTCCCACTATCATTGAAGCTATTCACACAGCCCATCACACTTACCAAGCCTAGGCAGCATAAAGCCTCAGTGATTTAAGCTGGTCTGATTGGCTGACTAGAGGTAAAATAGCCGATTTTTCAAATAGCTAAGCCAATGATTTGGAAGCCTAATGCTACGGTTGCAGCCATCGTGGAACAAGATGGTAAATTTCTGCTCGTTGAAGAAGAGACCGCAGAAGGCATCCGCCTGAATCAACCCGCAGGACATTTGGAAAATGGCGAGACACTCCTGCAAGCAGTCATTCGCGAAACTCAGGAAGAATCCGCATACAAATTCTCACCAGAATCTTTGCTGGGCATTTATCATTGGCAGCACCCGAAAAAAGACCTCACCTATCTACGGTTTGCTTTTATTGGTTCGGTATCAAACCATGCTCCTGAACAGCCGTTAGATAAGGGAATCATCCGCGCAACATGGATGTCCATAGAAGAGATTCGTGCAAACCAGCACATGCATAGAAGCCCGCAAGTATTAAAGTGCTTTGAAGATTATTTATCAGGACAGAAATTCCCACTTAACGTGGTATCGCATCTATGACAAAAAAACGTGTAGTCGTCGGGCTTTCCGGCGGCGTTGATTCATCTGTTGCCGCTTTGCTTCTTAAGGAGCAAGGCTATGATGTTGTCGGTCTCTTCATGAAGAACTGGGAAGATGACGATAACGACGAATACTGTTCGTCCAAGCAAGACCTGATTGATGCCGTCTCTGTCGCTGATCGACTGGGCATCGAGATCGAAGCCGTCAATTTTAGTAAAGAATATAAAGAACGTGTATTCCAGAATTTTCTGGATGAATACAAAGCTGGCCGTACGCCTAATCCGGATATCTTCTGCAACTCAGAGATCAAGTTCAAAGCCTTTCTCGACCATGCGATGGGCTTGGGCGCAGACATGATTGCGACTGGTCACTATGCGCAGGTTCGCGAAAAGAATGGTCTATTCCAATTACTAAAAGCCGAGGATGGCAGTAAAGACCAAAGTTATTTCCTTTATCGCTTGAATCAGGCTCAGCTTTCAAAGACATTATTTCCATTGGGCCACCTGCTAAAACGCGAAGTACGCGACATCGCACGCAACGCTCAATTAGCCACCAGCGAGAAAAAAGACTCCACTGGTATCTGTTTCATTGGTGAGCGCCCATTCCGTGAATTCCTAAATCGTTACCTGCCTCGCGAACCAGGCGAGATGCAAACACCTGAAGGGACAGTGGTCGGACAACACGACGGGCTGATGTATTACACACTAGGACAACGACAAGGCCTGAAGATTGGCGGCTCTCGTGAAAGCAACGGCGAGCCATGGTTCGTTGCAGCTAAAGATATGGATCGCAATGTATTGGTGGTTGTACAAGGCCATGAACACCCGATGCTGCTCAATGATGGCTTGGTGGCTAATCAACTCCATTGGATCGCAGGTCATGAGCCTGAAACACATTGGGTCTATGCAGCAAAGACACGTTATCGCCAGCCAGACGCGCCATGCGAAATTGATAGGTTAGATAGCGAAAGCACAGATATTCGATTTGGCCAGCGCCAATGGGCGATCACGCCTGGACAATCTGCTGTGGTTTATGAGAGCCAAGTATGCTTGGGTGGCGGCATCATCACCGCCACGGTCTAAAGCGATTAATTTGCAGGTGGGACGCTTTGCTTAAATGAAGGGCGTTTCATCAATTCAGCATATAGATCAGCAAGATTAGGATATTGTGCTTTCCAGTCGATGTGCTGGCAACGTAATTCCAAATAGCCAAGCGCACACCCAAGTGCGATATCTGCAAGGCTAAATGCATCATCCACACACCACTTGGCGTCACCAAGGTCATCACTCAACGCTTTTAATCCCCGCTCCACTTTTCCATACTGCTTAGCTATCACCGCGGCATCCTGCATACCCGCAACACGACGAGATTCATTCACTGCCATCACCGCTGCATCACATACACCGTCGGCCAATGCTTCCCAGCGCTTTACCTTTATTTTGAGGCTATGATCTTGCGGAATCAAATGGGCAACAGGAGTGCGATGATCCAAAAACTCAGCGATCACACGTGAATCAAATAAGCTATCGCCATCATCCAGAATCAGCACAGGTATCTTGCCTAGTGGATTATGATTAGCGACAGGGGAGTCTGGAGAAGCAAGAACGACTTGTACCATGTCAATATCGATACGTTTTTCTGCAGCGACAATCCTGATTTTTCGCGCGTAAGGGCTGGTGAGGGAATACAAAAGCTTCATAAATTGTAGTGTTTTCTAGATTAGCACTGCGAGGTGCAAGGGCTGCATTATAATAGAAATCATGAATGCACATTTACTCCAACATCTATCGCCATCTCTGCAAAAAGCCGTACTAAAAAACGTGCAAGATGCAATTGATGAAGACTTGGGTACTGAAGGCTTTGCCAACGAAAGTCTGAGTACTGAGGGTATAGCCAGTGGAGACTTAACGGCCCAGTTAGTTCCGCAAAATCAAACCATCAACGCAACGATCATTAGCCGCGAAGCGGCTGTCATCTGCGGCATTCCTTGGGTGGATACCTGTTTTGATAAAATCGATTCCGGCACCCTGATTACGTGGAACGTCAAGGAAGGCGAGTCAGTAAAGCCCAACCAAGTGTTATGTCAGATCAAAGGCAATGCCCGCAGTATATTAACTGCCGAACGTTGCGCACTTAATTTTTTACAGTCCTTGTCGGCAACAGCGACCATAACGAAACATTTCGTTGATGCGATCAAAGGTACAAATGCCAAGATTCTTGATACGCGGAAAACCATCCCAGGCATGCGCCTCGCGCAGAAATATGCTGTCACTATTGGTGGCGGATGCAATCAGCGTCTCGGCTTATATGATGGCATCTTGATAAAAGAGAACCATATCGCAGCGGCAGGCAGCATAGCGCAAGTGCTAAAAGAGGCTGGGAAGATCAATGCCAACACAAGCATCCAGATCGAGGTAGAGAATCTGCAAGAGCTATCAGAAGCGCTCGAAGCCGGGGCCAAATTGATTCTTTTGGATAACTTTGATTGTAAAACACTCATGGAATCCGTGAAATTAAATGCCGGGCGCGCTATATTAGAGGCATCAGGCGGCATTTCCATAGAAAATGTCCGTGAGATCGCATTGACAGGGGTTGACCGCATCTCGATAGGTAGCCTGACAAAAAATATCGCCGCAATAGATTTATCTTTAAGATTTAACTATTAACACCAAAATTCAGCAGCGTTTTATCATGTTGAATCAAAACAAGGCTTGAAAGACCAGACATGAGCAAATCAGCAACGATAGCCAAGACGATTCAAGGAAAACTTATTCTGGGGGATGTCCTTCGCTTATTAGTCAATGATGGCCTGGTCAACAAAGAACAAGCAGAACAACTATACAAAGACCGCAAGATGGATACCTCCAACTTGCACCCGCTCATCATTGTCGGCGAACAAAAATGGATCAATAAATCGGCGCCTGACAAAACACTGACGATAGAGAATCTGACTAAGTGGCTGGCAGTACAGGCAGGATTAGACTACTACAACATTGACCCGTTAAAACTTGACTTTGGCCCCATCGCGCAGGTGATTTCCAAAGGGTATGCAGAGCGGCTCAAGATCATGCCGATCAAAGTCGCGGGCACAGAAGCCACCATCGCCACAGCGGAACCATTTCAGACGGACTGGGTAAAGGATATCGAACATATCCTGAAGATGAAGGTAAAGCTTGTCGTTGCCAACCCCATCGAGATCAGCCGCTATCTGCCAGAAGTCTACAATCTGGCAAACTCCATCCAGCATACTAAAACGGCCAAAGCTGGGCAAAGCATCGGCGTACAAAACTTCGAGCAATTAGTCGAGCTAGGCAAAAACAAAAATCTGGATGCTAATGAACAGCATGTGGTCAATATCGTAGACTGGCTATTCAAATATGCATTTGAACAGCGCGCAAGTGACATTCACTTAGAACCGCGCCGCACCATGGGCGTATTACGTTTCCGTATCGATGGCGTATTGCATCAGGTTTATCAGCTACCTTCTACCATCATGAATGTGATCACCAGCCGCATCAAACTGCTGGGACGTATGGACATGGTGGAAAAACGTCGACCACAAGATGGCCGAATCAAAACGCTGACTCCAGAAGGGGTAGAAGTTGAATTGCGCCTCTCGACTATGCCTACAGCCTTCGGCGAAAAGTTGGTCATGCGGGTATTCTCGCCTGAAATCATCATGAAAGATTTCCTGCAACTTGGTTTTTCTAAATCGCAAGCAGACCAATGGAATACTTGGACAAAACAACCAAACGGCATCATTTTGGTTACAGGTCCAACAGGCTCTGGTAAAACGACGACGCTCTACTCGACACTCAAACACTTGGCAACTTCTGAAGTGAATGTCTGTACCGTTGAAGACCCGATAGAAATGGTCGAGCCCGCTTTCAACCAGATGCAAGTACAGCACAATATCGGCCTTACCTTCTCAGGCGGAATCCGCACCCTTTTGCGACAAGACCCTGACATTATCATGGTTGGTGAGATCCGCGATGTAGAGACGGCAGAAATGGCGATTCAAGCAGCACTTACAGGCCACTTGGTTTTATCTACGCTACACACGAATGATGCCCCATCCGCCATTACGCGGCTACTCGATTTGGGTGTGCCCTCCTACCTTATCCAGTCTGCACTTCTGGGCGTCATGGCACAGCGACTAGTACGCACACTTTGTCCAAGTTGCAAAAAACCGGGTACGATTGAGGACACCGAGTGGTCATCACTTGTAGGCAAATGGAAACTTAACAAACCGTCCCAACCCAACACGACCGAAGGCTGCTTAGAGTGCCGCATGACTGGCTATAGAGGCCGTAACGGCATCTATGAGATGCTATCTATCAGTAAAAATATCCAAAAGCTCATCACCCCGGATACCGATCTCTCTAAAGTCAAAGCCCAAGCCTATCGTGAAGGCATGAAACCCCTCATGATTAATGGCGCTGAAAAAATCGCCGCAGGTCTTACGACAATAGAAGAACTATATAAAGTAACACCTCCTTTAGACGATTAAACCGACTCAAATCACTCGGAATATTGCCTATCTCATCATAATAATCTCTGACTTTCATTCTTGACCAAACACTGACAAACGGTTACTGTATAGGGTTACCCAATCACCAGTAATCAATAAGAATCATGGAAGACCGTACCAATCAGATCACGGGCGCAGAAATCGTCATCCGATGCTTGCAAGAGGAGAATGTTAAATTCCTTTTTGGCTATCCAGGTGGCGCAGTTCTCAATATCTACGACGCGATTTTCAAGCAAGATAAATTCAAACATGTCTTAGTACGCCATGAACAAGCGGCTGTGCACGCGGCCGATGCATTCTCGCGCGCGACCGGTGATGTAGGTGTCGCACTCGTTACTTCCGGCCCTGGCGCTACCAATGCGATCACAGGCATCGCCACTGCATACATGGACTCCATCCCGCTGGTTGTAATCAGCGGGCAGGTTCCGACACCAGCCATAGGCATGGATGCTTTTCAGGAAGTCGACATGGTTGGCGTTACCCGCCCATGCGTAAAACATAATTTCTTGATCAAAGATATCAAGGATATCGCCACGACCATGAAGAAGGCATTTTATATTGCCTCGACTGGCCGCCCTGGTCCTGTTGTTGTAGATATCCCGAAAGACATCACCGCACAATTTGCAGAGTTTGAGTATCCAAAATCTGTTGAGATGCGCTCGTACAACCCGATACTTAAAGGGCATTCTGGGCAGATCAAAAAAGCACTCAAACTGATGCTCGAAGCCAAACGCCCGATGATATATAGCGGCGGCGGTGCAGTGCTGGGTGACTGTTCTGATGAATTGGTAAAACTGACGCGTCGCCTAGGCTTCCCTATCACCAACACATTGATGGGCTTGGGCGGCTACCCCGCGACTGACAAGCAGTTTGTTGGCATGCCTGGCATGCACGGCACCTATGAAGCCAACATGTCCATGCAGAATTGCGATGTACTGATCGCCATCGGATCGCGTTTTGATGACCGCGTGATCGGCAATACAGAGCACTTCTATAATAAAGACCGCACCATCATTCACATTGATATTGACCCTTCTTCGATATCAAAACGCGTTAAGGTTGATGTGCCTATCGTAGGCCACGTTCAATCGGTATTAACTGAAATGAACGAGCTCCTTGATGGCGAATTTAAAGCCTTAACAGAAAACAAACCAGATGCCGGTGCTTTAAAAGCTTGGTGGAAACAGATTGAAGAGTGGCGTAGTAAAGACTGTCTAAGCTATACACAGAGCGACGAAGTCATTAAGCCGCAATTTGTGATTGAGAAGCTTTGGGAAGTCACCAAAGGCGAAGCATTTGTAACGTCTGACGTAGGTCAACATCAAATGTGGGCTGCTCAATACTATAAATTCGACAAACCACGTCGCTGGTTGAATTCGGGCGGCTTAGGCACGATGGGCGTTGGTTTACCTTATGCAATGGGCGCTCAATTAGCATTCCCTGATGCACAGGTTGCGTGCGTCACTGGCGAAGGTAGCATCCAGATGAATATTCAGGAACTTTCCACCTGCAAGCAGTTCCATCTGCCGATCAAAGTGATTCTACTGAATAACCGCTATCTGGGCATGGTCCGCCAATGGCAACAGTTCTTCTATGGCAATCGTTATTCAGAATCTTATATGGATAGCCTGCCTGACTTTGTAAAACTGGCAGAGTCTTATGGCCATGTGGGCATGCTGATCGAAAAGCCATCGGATGTTGAAAGCGCATTGAAGCATGCATTCAGCCCGGAATTGAAAGAGCGTTTCGTGTTCATGAATTTCCTGACAGACCCTAAGGAAAATGTTTTCCCGATGGTGCCGAACGGAAAAGGTTTGTCTGAAATGATCCTGTCTGAAGAACTATAAAAACTAGATATCACTGAGAAGAAGAGCGATTAGATGAAACATATTATCTCCCTGCTCATGGAAAACGAAGCTGGTGCATTATCCCGCGTTGCCGGGCTATTCTCAGCACGTGCCTACAATATTGAATCGCTGACTGTGGCTCCTACCGAAGATGCCACATTGTCACGCATGACCATAGTCACCTCCGGATCGGAAGAAGTGATCGAACAAATCATCAAGCAACTCAACAAGTTGGTTGATGTGGTCAAAGTGCTGGATCTTAACGATGGTCGCTTTATAGAACGCGAACTGATGTTAGTTAAAGTCAAGGCTACTGGTGTTTTCCGTGATGAAATGAAAAGAATGTGCGATATCTTCCGAGGCCGCATCATCGATGTTGCCGATGGAAGCTACACCATTGAACTCACTGGATCTGGCAGCAAACTGGATGCATTCCTAGAAGCTCTGGACAACACCGCCATCCTCGAGACTGTACGTACAGGCGCTTCCGGCATTGGCCGTGGCGACCGTATCCTTAAAGTTTAATTAGATAAAAAGAATTTGTTGAAAGGTAGAAAATGAAAGTTTATTACGATAAAGATGCTGACTTATCCATCATCAAGAAATTAAAAGTCACTATCGTTGGCTATGGTTCACAAGGCCATGCACATGCTCAGAACCTTAAAGATTCTGGCGTTAAAGTCACCATCGGTGCACGTAAAGATGGTAGCTCTTTCGCGAAAGCCGAAAAAGCTGGCCACGATGTGCAAGAGATCAGCAAAGCAGTTAAAGGCGCTGACCTTGTCATGATTCTTTTGCCTGATGAAAATATGGCTGAGATCTACGATGCTGAAGTTGCACCAAACCTGAAAAAAGGCACTGCAATCGCTTTTGCTCACGGCTTTAACATCCACTACAACCAAATCGTTCCACGTAAAGACATGGATGTCATCATGATCGCGCCTAAAGGCCCAGGCCATACAGTGCGCTCTGAATACCTTAAAGGCGGCGGCGTTCCATCATTGATCGCTGTTTACCAAGATGCATCCGGCAAAGCAAAAGAGATCGCTTTATCTTATGCAGCAGCTAACGGCGGCACTAAGGGCGGCGTAATTGAGACAAACTTCCGCGAAGAAACTGAAACCGACTTATTCGGTGAGCAAGCAGTACTTTGTGGTGGCGCAGTTGAATTGGTAAAAGCGGGCTTCGAAACGCTGGTTGATGCGGGCTATGCGCCGGAGATGGCTTACTTTGAGTGTTTACATGAACTCAAGTTGATCGTTGACTTGATGTATGAAGGCGGTATAGCCAACATGAACTACTCAATCTCCAACAATGCAGAATACGGCGAGTATGTCACTGGCCCACGCGTGATTGCTGACCAAGCACGTGCTGCAATGAAAGAATGCTTAACTAACATCCAGAATGGTGACTATGCCAAGAAATTCATTTTGGAAGGTCGCACCAAATACCCAGAAATGACAGCACGTCGTCGCCTGAATGCTGAACACCAGATCGAACAAGTCGGTGGCAAGCTACGCGCGATGATGCCTTGGATCAGCAAGAATAAGTTGGTTGACCAATCCAAGAACTAATACAGTCTCAACGTATTAAGCTTTAGTAAAAATAAAGGCAAGGATTTGATCCTTGCCTTTATCATTTTCAGCTAACCTTGCTCCGTTAACCTTGCGTAGTCACAGGGCCTAGATTAGTACGTTTCTTAGGACGCGCCTCTCCTAGCAGATGCGGTGATAGCTCATTCAATGCCATCTTGTAGACCTCTCGTTTGAACTCGATGACATTATCCAGCGGTACCCAGTACTCGCTCCATCGCCATGCATCAAACTCAGGATGAGAGCTTGCGCGCAATGAGACATCACTATCCCTCCCAGTTAGTCGCAGCAGAAACCATATCTGCTTTTGTCCTTTATAACTACCACGCCACTCACGCTTGACCCAGTTAGTCGGCACATCGTACCTTAACCAGTCACGTGTACGACCCAGTATTTTTACATGCTCGGCACGCAAACCGACCTCTTCCATCAATTCCCGATACATCGCCTGCTCAGGGGATTCGCCCTGCTTAATACCGCCCTGCGGGAACTGCCAAGAGTGTTCACGAATGCGCTTACCCCAAAACACCTGATTGCTGGCATTACATAAAATAATACCTACATTCGGGCGATATCCGTCGCGATCTATCATGACAAAAAACCCCGTTAATTTTGTGTAATTTTTTCACACTTCCGGTCGTATTGAAAGCAAGCGATGAAAACAATCTGTTTTTATATGGCTTTAACTATTATGTCGTGCTATTCCTTGACGCTTTTTACAACCGCACTTTATACTGCAAAAGCTTAATAACCATAGTTAACCTAATTTAGTAAACCAAAAATCAATCCAATCGTTTTATTCCATATCGACCTCACAAATCTTTACGATTACAAAGCATTTTGCAACCAACTCTAAAATATTTTATCCGGCAAATCAGTGCATGCGCGGCGCTATGCGTAGCATTGACTACACCAGCACTTGCTGCAGGTTATGCATACATCACCAACCAAGCGAGTAATAATGTATCGGTCATTGATATTAGCAAGCAGCAAGTAATTGCAACAATTCCGGTAGGTAAAGCGCCAGTGGGTGTTGCGGTCTCGGCAAAACTTGCAAAAGTCTATATTTCCAATGTTGAGGGGCAATCCATCTCTATCATTGACGCCAATAAGTTTGAGCATCTTGAAGATTTCCCTATAAAAGGCTCACCCGTAGGCCTAGCAATCGCCCCCAATAGTAATGTGCTATATGTAGCAGACTGGTATGAAGATCGAATCCTTGAAATTAACCTTAGCGACATGCAGCAACAGCGTGAAATCCATATTGGCAAAGCACCAGCAGGCATCATCGTTAGTCCTGATGGCAAAAAGTTATATGTAGCCAATCGCGACAGCAATGACATTGCCATCATTGATACTGAAAAATTAGTTGTGTTATCTCGCATCAATGTGGGCGAACACCCTTATGGGTTGACACTCAGCCCTGATGGTCAAAAACTATATGTGGTTAACGTCTATTCAAATACGGTTTCTCTAGTTGATACTGAGACTGGTCAAATAGATACAGTGCGCGTTGGCGAACACCCTTATTGCGTCGCAGTAAACCCTAACGGACAATATATCTACGTCACCAATACACAAGGCGATACTGTTTCAGTCGTAGATATCGCACTTAAGAAAACAATTGCATCTATCCATGTGGGAGGCTTTCCTGAAGGCATTGCATTTCAAGCCGCCACACAACAGATTTTTGTCGCCAACTGGTTCGACAACACCGTTTCAGTGATTGACGCTTCAACTAATAAAGTGACCGCAAGCATTCTGACAGGCAATCAAAGTCGGGCTTTCGGCCAGTTTATTCTTGAACCCGTGCATTGAATTTAGAGTCATAGTGATGATTCTTACCCGTACTAACTACTAATAAATGGAGAAAGACGAATGAAAAAGTTACTCACACTCATCGCAATGGCCGCATTACCACTCACCGCAGCAGCGCATGGCCCATCACCACAAAAAGTTGAGAAAGAAATCATCATCAAAGCTGAACCCGCAAAGGTGTGGGCTTTAGTCAAAGATTTTGGTGGTTGGCAAAAATGGCATCCAGCTGTTGCCAGTACTAAAATCGAAGTGAAGAAAGACGACAACGGCGATGATGCAACTTTCCGCACATTAACACTCAAAGATGGCGGAACGATTGTTGAAAAACTTCGCTCCAGCGACGACACATCCATGGTCATCAAATATGAGATTGAATCAGGTGTGCTACCAGTCTCAGATTACTACTCCGTCTTCAGTGTAAAGCCTGGCGAAAATGCTGGTGAAACCAAAGTGACCTGGATGGGCCGCTTCTATAGAGTGTATAAACTGAACCCACCTATTCCAGAAGGTCAAGATGATGAATCTGCAATCAAAGCAGTGACAGGCATGTATGACTCTGGCCTTGCAGCACTAAAGAAAATCGCTGAAGGAAAATAAGCTTACGTGACATTTTTTGTCAGTAAATTGTAAAGAGATAGGTAATTACCCGCCTCTTTGTTTTTTTGCGATAGTATTTGAATCATAGAGACATGTAATACTTATTTCTCAATAAGTATGGCGTGTTATCTAAATAGAATTAATCAAACTTCAAGGAGCTAGACAATGAAAAAAGTTCAACAAGGTTTTACCCTAATCGAACTGATGATCGTAGTTGCGATTATCGGTATCTTGGCAGCAGTTGCGATTCCCCAATATAGCAATTACACATCCCGCTCTAAAGCAGCTGCAACTCTTGCAGAATTAGGATCATATCAAACAGCTGTTGCTTTGTGTTCTCAAGAAACAGGCGCATTAACTGACTGTAGCGCTGGCTCAAATGGCATTCCTGTAGTGGCTAATACAAACAGCACAACTATAACTAGCGTAACAGCGGGTACAATCACTGGTACATCAAGTGCCACTGATACAGCTGGAGCTAGGTTGACATTCACATTTACTCCATCACTAACTACTGATACATCGGCGAATCAAGTTTGGACATTGGCAGGTACTATCTGCAATGCGACTCGCGGTATTAAACCAGGTGTTGCTGGTTGCGTTTAAACTGATTCAGTAATATAAACAAAGCCTCTTCATTAATTGAAGAGGCTTTTTTTATCTATATATTTAGGTAATCGATGAAGATAGCTAAGTGGATTTATCCGTTAATTATTCTAGGGCTTACTAGCCTAGTGTATGGAAAGTTTCTTTGGAATCCTATTGTATTTGATGACATCTATTTTTTTCTTACCCCTGAAGCAACTTTAGAAAAGTTCACTAGCTCTTTCAACCTACTCTCTGTACGCTGGCTAGCTTATGCCACGCTTGCATTCCCTCTCAAATTCTTTGGGACGGATCTTATCAACTTCAGATTACCCGCTTTATTGCTTCATGCGGCAACTGGAGTTGCTTTATTCTTAACCTTAAAAGAAGTGTATGCCCTACCTACATTTTCCTTAGCAAAGAACAACTCTAAACAAACATTATCGTTATTAGCGTTATTATCAGCATGTATTTTTGTAACTCACCCTATAGCTGCTTATGCTGCGGGATACTTAATACAGCGTACGATTGTTTTAGCCACACTCTTTAGCTTGCTTTCATTATTGACTTATTTACGTTACTTATCCACCAAGTCGACTTGGTTGTTATTCTGTAGCTTATGTATGTATTTATTGGCGGTATTGAGCAAAGAACACGCCATTATGTTACCTGCATTTATTTTGGTCATCAGCATGATGCTGGACAAAAACTTATTCAAGCAGAAATTGATCATTAGCTTCTTTATTATGTGCGGGATAATTGGATTGTATGTTGTGCTACAAAAAGCAGGGTTAATTGGTCATGTATATGAACCAGATGCCTCCCCCATGCTAATAGCGGAAGGTACTACCTATTCTCACCCTCTATTATTAAGCATAATAGGGCAATGTTGTTTGTATTTTAAGTACTTAGCTCTTTTAGTATTTCCTAATCCAGCATGGCTTTCGATAGACATGCGCGAGACATTCCCTACAAACATCTGGTCGTTGCAACTTGTTGGGATGATAGGGTTTTTTAGCTACGGATTTATAGCATTTAAGTTAGTTTTCAAACGTAATAGCTATAGTCTTTTGGGTTTGGCACTATTATTTCCATGGATATTATTCTTTACAGAACTATCTGTTGTTAGGATTCAAGAATCTTTTGTACTTTATAGATGCTATTTATGGATGCCAGGTATTTTTATAGCTATTCCACTATTGCTGACAAAGATAAATATCAAATCTCTATATGCATTACTTATCTTTATCGTTTTATGTTTTTCTGGGCTCACTATAAATCGATTAACAACATTCTCACACCCACTTCTATTGTGGGACGATGCAAGAATATTATTAGGGGATAATCTTAATTATCCTGGAGCAGATAGAATATTTTACAACTGTGGTATTGAGTTCAAAAACTTATATCAATATCAAGATGCTATAACGAATCTAAAAGTAGCCATTCAAATACGCCCCAATTATTCGCCATACCTTACAGCGCTTGGCAACACATATGCGCTTAGTATGGATTACTACAACGCAATTTACAGCTATCAACAGGCAATTAAGGTTGATCCAAATCAAGCACGAACATATCAATTGCTAGGTTTGGCATATAGTAAAACAAATCAAAACGAGTTAGCGAAAGATAGCTATCTAAAAGCGTGTACTCTAGGAAGGAAAGATGTATGCGAATCGTCAGGCAATACCCCTTAGACCTAAAAGTGTCCTTTTATACCATCTTGTAGAACCATTACATTAAAACCCAAATTAATCAAAATGAATGCGGCCGCGCTACTCCTTCGACCACTGTGGCAATAAACAATATATTGCTTATGCCTATCTAATTTATACGCTTCTGTACGAATAAGATTTAATGGTAAATTCACTGCATTAGATTGATGATAAAAATCAAACTCTGATGAAAGGCGAACATCTAACCAAATTGCCCCATTAGCGACCTGAGAAGTAGCATCTTGTAATGAGATCTGATTAATTAGCGGTGCTTTTAATAGCTCAACAAAATCTTTCTTATTAAGTCTTAATAGCACACCATCTGTGTTCATGGTAATACTGGCATTCCTTTTATTCTCTGAGACCAAAGCTTCTTCGCCGAAAGTATCGCCTGATTCTAGCTGCGCTAAGACTAACGGAGGCTGACCAGCTTCAATAATACGGCTGACAACTGCTATACCACTTTCAATCAGGTAATAATAATCCCCTTCAGCGCCTTGCTTAATAATAACTTGACCCGCTTTTACATTGACTGAAGTCATACGACGAAACATCTCATCAATATTGGCTGTCGGTAGTCGGCTAAACACACCGCTTTGGAGCTTGGAAGCACTGAAGGCGCCTGTATTATTCATCCATGCGCTTGCACCACGGCCCTGAGCATATTGCTCCGTTTTTTCCAGAGGCTTTTCAAAATCAGCAAGCTGATCCCAAGTCATCATGATGTCCAATAGATCCAAGTCAATCCGGATGATTTCAATATCAGTCAGCGCTATGGTGTTTTGCAAACCATTTCGATTAGCGTCAATTGGATGCTTTGCAGCTTCTCCACCGCCTCGCATGACTTTTTTTGTGCCATCGGCAAACTGCAATCCAAGCTCACCTTGGATAAGATAAATTGATTGGGCACTTTTAGTGATGTTCATCCTTAAGGGATCAATATCCTTACTGACTTTTTCAACGAAGCATAATCCGGCTAACTCTTTAAGTCGGCCTGCGGATAGTGTAGATATAGGCTCTAATTGAGCAATGAGGGAGGTTTCAACTGATGCCATGTGAATGTTTATCTTCCGGACTTGAGTCAGCCATTATCGTAACCTATTTTAAAGCTCAAAAATCTGCATATTTTTTATAGCATCTGGTTTGATTGCAAGCTGACTTTGCTCGAACTCACGCATAATGACTTCGCCTTCACCAGGTTTGAGGTGGGTAATGTAAATTTCTGCTGGTCGTTTGAGTTTTTTAAGTTCTTCGATCAGCAACGATGGTGATAAATGCTTGGATAATCTAGCTAATGCGATCTCACCGTCACCGAATGCAGTTTCAATAATCACATACTTCAGGTTTTCAATCTTATTTACATGCTCCCACAGGGCATCGCATGTGGTGGTGTCTCCACTAAATACGAGACTATTTTGACCACTATCCAGACGATATCCTACGGCAGGCACCGTATGATTTGCAGGGAGTGCAGTAATTGTACGGTCACCAAGCGTGACTGATTGACCAATGGCAATTTCCTGATATTGAAGAAAAGGCGTTTTGGCATCAGGAATCACATTAAAGTCAGGCCATATTTTCCAATTGAATATATGCTCACGAAGCGTATTGATGGTCTCAATCGTCGCATGGAGTGTCACTGGGTTAGGACGCAAGCCCATGACGGTATCAAGCAAAAATGGAATGGACGCGATATGATCAAGATGTGAATGTGTCACGAAGATGTGGTCGATCTTGCATAATTCATCAATAGACAAATCACCAACACCAGTGCCTGCGTCAATCAGAACATCGTCATCAAGCAAGATGGATGTCGTACGCAATCCGTTGCCTATACCACCGCTACAACCTAGAATTTTTACCTGCATTAATTACAGCCCATTATTTGCTCTCATGCGTAAATACACCATCCCAATTACTCGCTACAGGGTTTTGTCTGAAGTAAGTGATGCGCTCAAGATATATTTGGTATAAATAACGCTGCGGATTAAGTTTTTGTAAATTTAGAAATTGGATTTCCGCCAGATCCCAATTTTGGGCGCGATATAGCTTGAGAGCCTCACGGTAGAACTTGAGTTCATCCTTAATCGCTTTATCTTCTGTCCCGGCTTCGCAAATAGGCTCATAAATCGTGACTGGCTTGTCTTTACCCTTAACACGCACTAAATCGAGTTCTCGATAGATATATTCAGGTACTTGGTCTTTGGTATATTCACTAACAATAATGTAGACGCCATAATTTTTCGTGAGACTCTCAAGTCTGGACCCCAGATTCACGGCATCGCCCATCACGGTATATGCCATACGAAATTCAGAGCCCATGTTGCCGACGGTCATTTCGCCAGTATTAAGCCCAACACCGATCTTGATCTCTGGCCACCCTCTTGCTTTGAACTCCACCTGTAGCTTACTCAAGCTTTCCATCATGCCCATCGCAGCATCAAGTGCGTGTTTCGCATGTTTTGCATCGTGCAAAGGTGCCCCCCAGAAAGCCATGATGGCATCACCCATATATTTATCGATGGTGCCACGACTGTGGTGAATCACATGCGTCATCGGCGTCAGGAATTCATTCATCAATTGAGTGAGTTGTTTAGGATCAAGGCCCTCGGATATCGTCGTAAATCCACGGACATCAGAGAAAAGCACGGTCAATTCACGGCTCTCGCCTTCCAGACTGAATGCTTCCGGATTTTTAGACATTTCATCAACCAATTCAGGAGGCACATATTGCCCGAACAAACCCGCCAGTTGCCGTTTTCCACGTGACTCAACAAAGAACCCGTATGACATATTGAGAACGTAAATCAACCCAATCATGATTAAGAGCGATGCTAGTGGTAGTACTAGATTGCCAAACTGCCATACAGCCAGATTAAATAAAACCGTGAGAATGAAAACACCAGCAGTTAATGCAGTTGCCTGTAACGGATTAAGAATAGGTAGCAAGATTGCTAACAACAAACCAATAAGTAACAGCAAAATGAATTCGGCCCCCATCGTATACGCAGGGCGCTCTTTGATATTGTTATCCAAAATACCGGCAATCATATTGGCGTGAATCTCTACCCCGGGATAGATGTTCTGCACAGGGGTGGCGCGCAAATCCATTAAGCCGGGTGCTGTCGTACCTAACAAGATGATTTTATCTGCCAACACCTCTGGGGGAACCTTGCCGTTAAGTACATCACTTGCCGAGACATAAGGGAAACTATTTTGTGGGCCACGATATGGGATAAGCGCTGCTACTTGGGCATCGACAGGGATTCGTCTATCCGCAAGCTTTAACCACTCAAGCCCTGCATACCGGCTACCGACTCCAAAACCCTCGGCAAACTGTGCCTGTAATTTGGGCTGTCCCAATGCAACACGAGCGACAGCAACCGATAATGCTTCATACAGGTCACCTTTGTGACTCATTAACATAGGTACTTTACGCGAAATACCGTCAGCATCCGGGTCAGGGTTAAAGTGCCCTGCGGTTAAGGCATTTTCTTGCAGAATCGGCAGGTTGGCACCAAAGCTTGTGACTTCTGTGAAATTGATACTCTTGCCTTTGAAGCTACCATCGACGAATGATGGTGAAGGAAGCGCACCAACACCTTCATTGCCATCTATATCCTGCCTAAAATAATACCCTAGGACAACATTACGCCCCTTTAAGCTATCAGCGAAAACCTGATCATAATCAAGCTGTGGTTTGATATCGGAAAGTACCTGATTAAAACGCTCATCTGTACTTAAATATTTTTTCTGCAGAGTCTCAAGGTTTTTTAGGCCAGAACTATCATCCGTCTCGGCAAAGACCACGTCAAAGCCCATGACTTTTACTTTGTACTGATCAAAAAGCCGATTGACCAGATCCGCCAGCTTATTTCTACCCCAAGGCCAGCGGCCTTGCTCTTGCAAGCTCTTTTCATCAATATCGACAATGACGATACGGCTATCTTGCCCACGTGGCATCAATAGATTCAAACGGACATCATAAGTAAAGTTTTCTAGGCGGGGAATAAACCCCAGATGAAAGACTTCAGCAGTATTCAGCAACAACAGAATAACGACGATCAGGCTTAAGCCGATACGAACAGCATGACGAGTAAATATTTCGGAAAAGTGCATAGGTAATTGTTATAGTGGTTATAATTCCCTGATTTATTTCAAGAGCATATAGCAAAATTACAGCGTTTAACAGCATTGTGTTTATGGATATTTCACTTCTGTGAAGTAGCTCACAGAAACACGAAACATTTGAGACATTAATGACACAAACCCTCGAAAAAATAGAAATTGAAACATCAAGCCATGTGCGTTCAAGCGTGATTTGGCTACACGGATTAGGGGCTGATGGTCATGACTTTGAAGCTGTAGTCAGGCAACTAGAAATACCAAATACGCGTTTTATACTTCCCCATGCACCTTATCGAGCGATTACCCTCAACAATGGTTATGAAATGCGAGCTTGGTATGATCTATTCGGGCTAGAGCTTGGGAGCCCGCAAGATGAAACTGGCATCCGCGCGACAGAAACAGTGATTGCTGAGTTAATCAATCAGGAAATCGTGCGTGGGATAAAAGCAGATCAAATTATCCTCGCTGGTTTTTCGCAAGGCGGCGCGATTGCCTTGCATACGGCGCTGCGTTATCCAGAAAAACTAGCAGGTGTATTAGCGCTCTCTACGTATCTACCGCTTCAGCCAACACTTGAAAAAGAAATGCATGCAGCAAATGCCGATACTCCGATATTCATGGCACATGGCACATTTGACTCGGTCATCACGCTGGATCGATGTAAGGTCTCTAAACACGCACTTGAAGCGCATGGTTACACACTCGAATGGCATGAGTATCCGATGGCACACTCAGTATGTATAGAAGAGCTTGCTGACATTCGTCACTTTCTTTTAAAAACCCTAGCTCTTAAAAACACTGACATGATCGATTAAAACTAAAGCGTATTTCTCGTTACGCAACTTACAGCGTAAAATAGCTAGATATTTGAGAAACTGTTAATTTCAAAGTCATGTTGATAAAAGCATGACTCCACCCCCAAACTGCCTGATTCATGAGCAAAAATAAGCAAAATAGCGCGCCAGATTTTGAAACTGCTGTTGCAGAGCTAGAAGCGCTGGTGCAGCAAATGGAGTCTGACCAATTGCCCCTTGAGCAATCTCTGCAAGCATTCAAGCGCGGCACTGAGCTATTACAATTCTGCCAAAAAGCACTGGCTGATGTTGAGCAGCAAGTTCGCATACTCAATGAATCCAACCAGCTTCAACCATATACCGATATTGATGACTGATTTTAAAGCGTGGGCTTTCACTATCCAGGATCGTACTGAGAAGGTTCTGGATCATTTACTCCCTAAGCCAGATATTGCACCTCAACGCTTGCATGAGGCGATGCGCTACTCAGCACTTGGCGGAGGAAAACGTGTACGCGCGCTGCTTGTACATGCAGCAGGTGAGTTTTGTCAGGCGAATATGCATACAGTGGATATAGCAGCTGCGGCAGTCGAGCTGATTCACGCTTATTCGTTGGTTCACGATGATATGCCATGCATGGACGATGATGATCTACGCCGTGGCAAACCCTCATGCCATAAACAATATGATGATGCGACAGCGCTATTGGTAGGCGATGCCTTGCAGACGCTCGCATTTCAGATTCTTGCGCAAAATGAGGCGATCACAAATCCAAAACAACAACTGGATATGATCAATCAGCTTGCCGTAGCCAGCGGCTCCCGAGGTATGGCGGGCGGGCAGGCAATCGATTTGGCAAGCGTAGGCAAGGCGCTATCCCAAACTGAGCTCGAGCATATGCACATCCATAAGACTGGTGCATTGATTCGCGCGGCTGCATTACTAGGCGCAAAAAGTAGCGATTCAGTTGACCCAGCGCGCATACATGCGGTTGACCAATACGCACAATCCATCGGGCTGGCTTTTCAAGTAGTCGATGACATCTTGGATACGGAAGCGGATACGGCGACCTTAGGGAAAACCGCTGGCAAAGATGCTGAATCCAACAAACCAACGTATGTCACTATATTAGGGCTTGAGCGCGCAAAGTCGTTGGCTCAAGAACTGTATGAAAGTGCATTGGCCCCGCTAGCCACTTTTAGCGATGAAGCGACCCGCCTGAAACAGTTAGCTCAATTTATTACACAACGTGGCTTCTGAAATAATATGTATCCCTTACTAGACACGATCAACTCCCCTGAGCAGCTACGTTTACTGGATCGTAAAGAATTACCAGAGCTGGCTGCGCAACTGCGTACCTTTCTGATTGATAGCGTATCGCAGACGGGTGGGCATCTATCCTCGAATCTGGGTGTGGTCGAACTGACAATCGCCTTGCATTATGTCTTTAATACCCCAGATGATCGGTTGGTTTGGGATGTAGGCCACCAAACCTACCCGCACAAGATATTAACTGGGCGTCGCAATGCAATGAGCGGATTGCGTAAACCCAACGGTATCGCCGGTTTCCCAAGACGCACTGAAAGTAAATACGACACGTTTGGCACAGGCCACTCAAGCACCTCGATCTCTGCTGCATTAGGCATGGCCATTGCAGCCCAGCAGACAGGGTCGGAAAGGCGTGCGGTTGCAATCATTGGCGATGGCGCAATGACCGCTGGCATGGCATTTGAGGCATTGAATAACGCAGGGGCGATGGATGCAAACCTGCTAGTGATATTGAATGACAACGATATGTCGATATCGCCAAACGTAGGTGCTTTGCAAAACTACTTAGCCAAACTGCTTTCGGGGCGTTTATATAGCACCGTGCGCAACTCTAGCAAAAAAGTGCTTGGCGTCATGCCACCAGTACTTGAGTTTGCAAAACATGCTGAAGAACACGTGAAAGGCATGGTGACGCCGGGCACACTATTCGAAGAGTTCGGCTTTAACTACATCGGCCCAATCGATGGGCATGACATCGATGTGTTGATTGCCACATTGACCAATATTCGCCAACTTAAAGGGCCTCAGTTTCTGCATATCGTGACACAAAAAGGTCATGGCTATGGCCCAGCGGAAGACAACCCTGGAAAATATCATGGGGTAAGTAAGTTCGATCCAAAAAACGGCTGTGCTGTTGCGACAGGTGGCAAAAAAACCTACACGCAAGTATTCAGTGACTGGTTAGTGGATATGGCGGCAAAAGACACTAGACTGATTGGCATCACACCCGCCATGTGTGATGGTTCAGGACTGAATGCATTTTCAGAAAAATACCCAAAACGTTTTTTTGATGTAGGGATCGCAGAGCAACACGCACTTACTTTTGCTGCGGGTATGGCCTGTGATGGCATGAAGCCTGTCGTCGCTATCTACTCTACATTTTTGCAGCGTGCCTATGACCAGTTTATTCATGACATTGCATTGCAGAACCTGCCTGTCATGTTCGCGATTGACCGGGCTGGCTTAGTAGGCGCTGATGGCCCGACACATGCAGGTAGTTTCGACATCAGTTATCTACGCTGTATCCCGAACATCATCATCATGACACCTAGCGATGAGAATGAGTGCAGACAGATGCTCTATACCGCCTATCAACATGACGGCCCTAGCGCCGTAAGATATCCACGAGGCGGCGGCCCCGGGGCAGCGATTAATGACACTATGTCAGCATTACCAATCGGGCAAGGTGAAATCCGGCGCAAAGGTAATAAGGTTGCGATTCTCGCATTTGGTAGCATGCTAACCCCCGCTTTGGCAGCCGGTGAACAACTTGATGCCACCGTGGCCAATATGCGTTTTGTAAAACCACTAGATATCACTTTAATATCAGCGCTAGCTAATTCTCATGAGGTGATTGTCACGGTTGAAGAAAATGCAATTATGGGTGGCGCGGGGGCTGCCGTTATGGAAGCATTGCAGGGCTTGAATAAACCCATCACCGTCCTTACATTAGGTTTACCAGACGAATTTATTGAACACGGCACCCATGAAACTATGCTTGAAGACTGTGGTCTCAGTGCTAACGGCATCGTGGCTTCGATTGAGAAAATAATAACCTAGTAGTATACTAAGGTATTGTTGCACAAGCATTTTAACTATTGAGAATTCAGATGAATCAACCCATCATCCCCACCATTGAAGATGTCCAAAATACGCCAGATGTCAGGCATTTGGCAATTGATAAAGTCGGCATCAAGTCTATCCGCCATCCGGTAAAAGTCAAAGACAAGACCGGCGGAGAACAGCATACAGTCGCTATGTTCGACATGTATGTGCATTTGCCGCACAACTTCAAGGGCACCCATATGTCTCGTTTTGTTGAGATTCTCAACATGAATGAGCGTGCTATTTCGATAGAATCTTTTGAGGGTATGTTGCGCGAGATGGTCAAGCGCTTGGAGGCTGAATCCGGCTATATCCAAATGACATTCCCTTATTTCATCAATAAAGCAGCGCCGGTTTCTGGCGTACAAAGCTTGCTTGATTATGAAGTGACCTTCATCGGTGAAATCAAGAATGGCAAGATCGATACGACAGTGAAAGTATTAGTCCCTGTCACCAGTCTCTGCCCATGCTCAAAGAAGATTTCTAATTATGGTGCCCACAATCAACGCTCTCATGTCACGATCACAGCGCTGATCAATGATTTTATCTGGGTCGAAGACTTGATTCGTGTAGTTGAAACACAGGCATCTTCAGAATTATTTGGCTTGCTAAAACGTCCTGATGAAAAATATGTCACAGAGCATGCTTATGATAATCCCAAGTTCGTTGAAGATATGGTGCGCGATGTAGCTGCCCAACTAAATGCAGAAAAGCGCATTGATAAGTACATCGTAGAATCAGAGAACTTTGAGTCTATCCATAACCATTCTGCTTATGCATTGATTGAGAATGACAAACGTAAAGCAGCGTAACAAAGAAATTTAATGCTATAAATAAAAAAGCGGCTTGTTATAAGCCGCTTTTTTATTAGTATTTCTTGGTCAATGTTAACGCTATACCGTCTCGTTTCATATCAACTCGGTTCAAAGCACTCATGCCTAACAAGACAATCGATGGAGAGCCCCCTTCAAGTACTGTACCATCTACTTGATTAAGCGTTAAGCCGCCTATTTTCAGCGTATTAATCACTACGTGATAGGCAACCACATTACCATTTGCAGTCTGCACCACGCCACGCTCCCCACTTCTATACTCAATTCCGGCATATCTAGCATCACCACTATTCATAGCAACCATCGTCGCACCCGTATCTACTAAAAATTTAAGCGGCACTCCATTAATAGATCCATCAGCCATATGGTGCCCAGATGGGTCAGCATACAAAGTAACGCTACTCGCCTGAGAGGAAGCACCTCCGCCAACAGATGCTGCCTGCCCCATACCAAGCTCCTGGCGTTTACCCGCCACTTCAAATACAGCTTTAGTACTATCTGCTGACAGTAACTTCACACCGTCTGGCGACTGTTGCCCCACGGATAATATTTGCGTCTTACCATTATTGATGATGACAACGGCTTTACCGTTGAATAAGCCAACTACATTAATCTGGGTATCGGCATATGCAGCTAAAGACGTGCAACTTAGAAAAAAAACAAATGCGCTTTGGATGAGATATTTCACAAGCTTTTTACTTTCCTTAATTAAAATTAACGGATTTATCGCACCTTTGGCATCATCCAGAAGAACAATATAAAGCCGAGCATAGCGCAGCTGCCTGAAATGGTAAATGTCCAAGTTGGTCCTATCGACTCCCAAGCGAACCCACTCATCATGGCGCCACATGTTCCGCCCAATCCATAAGAAACACTTGTGTATAAGCCCTGCCCCTTAGATTGATGCTTTCCCTTGAAGTATCGGTGAGTCAACGCAACTGCTGTTGCGTGATAAGTGCCAAAAGTAGCGGCATGTAATGTCTGGGCTATCAAGATCAATACCCAGCAGTCAACGGCCCAGCCAATCACAACGAATCGAATAAAAGCCAAAACCAGGCTACCGAGCATGATATTGCGCAAACCGAATAAAGCCGTCAGCTTAGGCATGGCTAGGAAAATCAATATCTCGCAAAAAACACCGATACCCCAAAGCCAACCAATCTGACCGGTTGTATAGCCATGATCAACAAGATAGATGGAGTAGAAGGTGTAATAGACGCCATGCGACGCCGCCATGGTAAAGCATGCAGCCATCAATGCAATCACCGCTGGCTGCCGCATGATATCCGCAAGCGATTTATCTTCAAGTTGCAGCTTCGGGATTTGAGGTTCTGGAAGCCTGTATGAGAAAGCAAATACCCCAACAAGTAAGGCCAGAATGACCCACAACAAAGACTTGATATCGGTTACATCCAGCAAATAACCCAGACCGATTACCGCACCGATAAAACCGACCGAGCCCCATAAGCGAATACGCCCGTAACGATCAAACCGTTCACCCAAGTGACCTAAAGTCACCGCTTCAATCAAGGGTAAAGAGGCGCTCCAGAAAAAACTCAAGGTGAGCATGACTGCAAACAACCAGCCAAAGCTGGTACCTAGAAAAACGCCAATATAAGAAACAAGGCTTAGCCCCGCCAACCATTGGATGATATGTACACGGCGACCGGTATGGTCAGCGACCCAGCCCCAGATACTCGGGGCAAATATGCGTGCCACTTGAAAGAGGGAAAGCAAGGTGGCGATTTGAAATGCACTAAAAGCAAGTGACTTGAGGTAAAGCCCCCAAAAAGGAGTGAATGCGCCAACGAAGCCGAAATAGGCGAAATAAAATCCGGATAATCGCCAGTAAGGTATTTGCTTCATCAATTTAAATGCCGCGAACTGCGGCAATCACTCATAGTTTTGGGGTAGTGGTCACGACATCAGCACATTGCGCTCGATGGCGAAGCGCATGATCGACCAGCACAAGCGCTAGCATGGCTTCAGCGATAGGCGTTGCGCGAACGCCGACACATGGGTCATGACGGCCATTAGTTTGCATTGTCACAGCATGGCCATCTTTATCGATGGATTGTCGCCCCTGCGGAATACTCGAAGTTGGCTTGAGCGCGATATGTACTTCAAGGTTTTGCCCGGTTGAGATGCCACCTAGAACGCCACCCGCATGATTAGTTGCGAAACCACTCGGTGTCAGCTCATCGCTATGGACTGACCCGCGTTGAGCGACACTTGCGAAACCTGCGCCGACTTCAACACCTTTCACGGCATTTATACTCATCATCGCATAGGCGATCTCAGCATCGAGCCTATCGTAGACAGGTTCACCCCAGCCAACAGGGACGCCTTCAGCAACAATCGATATACGTGCCCCGACTGAGTCACGCTCAGCGCGGATTTTATCGAGATACGCTTCCAGCTCCGGGACGATAGCCTGATTGGGTGAGAAAAATGGATTCTCCCCCACGCCACTCCAGCTTTCAAAAGGTATCTTGATCTCTCCCAACTGGCTCATATATCCGCGAATCACAACGCCATAACGGGCTTTGAGCCATTTTTTCGCAATTGCCCCAGCCGCCACGCGCACAGCAGTTTCACGTGCACTTGAACGACCACCTCCACGGTAATCGCGAATACCGTATTTTTGCCAATAGGTATAGTCAGCATGGCCAGGACGGAACGTATCCGCAATATTGCCATAGTCCTGACTGCGCTGATCCTCATTACGAATCAACAAACCAATAGGCGCACCAGTCGTCTTACCTTCAAATACACCTGATAATATTTCTACTGTATCGGACTCTTTACGCTGCGTCACATGGCGCGATGTACCGGGTTTACGACGATCAAGCTCGATTTGGATGTCCGCTTCAGAGAGCTCCAATCCTGGCGGACAACCATCAACAACGCCCCCAATTGCAGGGCCATGCGACTCGCCAAATGAAGTCAGTGTGAATAAAGTACCAATGGTGTTACCAGACATGGGGAACTCTTAAATTATTGTGGGCATTAAAATTACAGCAAGTTTACCATATTCAAATGAAGCCTTAGCGCACCAGCCCTTGTATCCAGCGTTCATATATCGGATGGGCAATCGAACTCAACGTGGAGATGCGCGCTTGTAGATCATGCTTAATCTCTTCTGGCTGATAAACCGAAGGGCTGTCGCTAGAAGCCCTGATCTCATCCAATCCAATTTCGCACCACGTTTGCACCATTTTTTCTGTCATTTCGATATGACACTGAAACGCAATGTGCTTGCCAAGCGCATAAGCCTGATTTTTGCAGTATTGACTCGCAAGCAAATGTACTGCCTGATCAGGCAAGCTAAAGGTCTCGCCATGCCAGTGAAACCCCTGAAATTTATCCAGCGTACCAAACCATTCACTTGCAGTCGGATTATCGCTCACAGTCACTTCGCCCCAGCCAATTTCTTTCACCGGGTTCTTGGTAACCTCAGCCCCCAAAGCTTTGCTGATTAACTGCCCACCAAGGCAATGCCCCAATACGGGGATATTCAAACTGACCGCCTCACGAATCAAGTCAAGCAAAGGAGGTATCCAAGGCAATGGGTCATTCACACTCATCGGCCCGCCCATGAAGACTAGGCCGCTAAAATCCCTAGCAGAGGTAGGAATCGCATCATTTCGATCGATGCGTACCACCTCCCAGACAATCTCTTTCTGGTCTAAGAACTGCCCTAGATAGCCAGCCCCCTCACTGGCAGCATGGCGAAAAACAACAACAGGTTTCATAGCATTTCCAATATTACTAAATCAAATTGAATCCGGCTGGGTTATGAAGCTCTCCATTCACCCAATGGTATATTATCCAAGGTATATTCCCCAATCGCATACCGAATCAACCGGAGTGTGGGAAAACCAATCTTAGCGGTCATCCTCCGCACTTGGCGATTCTTACCTTCACTGATCTTTATTTCCAACCAAGTCGTGGGGATCGCTTTACGTTCACGGATCGGCGGCGTACGTATCCAAAGATCTTTAGGTTCATCAATCACACGTATTTGCGCCGACTGCGTAATGAAATCGCCAAGATCAACCCCTTTTTTCAAGGGTGCTAAATCAACATCACTAGGCGTGCCCTCAACCTGCGCCCAATATATCTTTAATTCTTTATGCTTAGGATGCGCAATTCGATGTTGTAGCGCCCCATCATCGGTTAAAATAAGCAAACCTTCACTGTCAGTATCAAGACGTCCTGCTGCATAAACGTCTGGCACGGTTATATAGTCCTTAAGCGTAGGATGTATTTCATGCGCACTGAACTGACAGACAACGCCATATGGCTTGTTAAATAGAATGATCATATTAATACAACTGGCAGATTACTAAATATTGGATGATGCAAATGTCGACAAAAATTGTTGTTCCTAGTCACGGCGAAAAGATTACCGTTAATGCAGATAATTCACTGAATGTTCCCAATCATCCCATTATCCCATTTATTGAGGGAGATGGTATTGGTGTAGATATCACGCCCCCCATGATTAAAGTGATTGATGCCGCCGTCAATAAAGCTTATGCAGGCGAACGTGCAATTGCCTGGATGGAGGTATTCGCGGGCGAAAAAGCAACAACGGTTTATGGCAGCGACGCTTGGTTACCTGATGAGACCATGAAAGCAGTAAAAGATTATGTCATCTCCATTAAAGGGCCTTTAACAACCCCGGTAGGTGGTGGCATTCGTTCGTTAAACGTCACATTGCGCCAAGAGCTGGATTTATATGTATGTCTACGCCCAATCCAATACTTTACTGGCGTACCTAGCCCGGTAAAAGCGCCCGAAAAAACCAATATGGTCATCTTCCGTGAAAATACTGAAGATATCTACGCAGGCATCGAATGGGCTGCAGGCACGGATGAAGTTAAAAAAGTCATCGCATTTTTAAGTGATATGGGCGCCCGCAAGAAAATCCGCTTCCCGGATTCATCTGCAATCGGCATTAAACCCGTTTCAGTTGATGGCAGCAAACGCCTCGTTCGCAAAGCAATTCAATACGCAATCGACAATAATCGCAAATCTGTCACGATCGCCCACAAAGGCAACATCATGAAATTCACCGAAGGTGGATTCAAGAACTGGGGCTATGAAGTCGCTAAGGAAGAGTTTGGCGCAATCGAGATCGACGGTGGACCTTGGTGTAAACTGCCAAATGGTATGATTATCAAGGACTGTATTGCAGATGCATTCCTGCAAGAGATTCTGTTGCACCCACAAGATTATGATGTTGTTGCAACACTGAATCTGAATGGCGATTACATCTCCGATGCATTAGCTGCACAAGTCGGTGGGATTGGGATTGCTCCAGGAGCCAATCTATCTGACACAACTGCCATGTTTGAAGCGACCCACGGCACAGCACCCAAAATTGCGGGTAAAGATATCGCAAACCCGAGCTCCTTAATCTTATCTGCCGAAATGATGTTACGTCACCTAGGCTGGGTAGAAGCTGCAGATCTCGTTATTAACGGTGTTGGCAAAGCAATCAGTGCGAAACGTGTCACCTACGATTTTTCTTCACAGATGGAAGGTGCTACCAACCTTTCAAGTTCGGAATTTGGCGAAGAGATCATCAAACACATGTAACAAAAATCAAAACGGCCCGATAAACGGGCCGTTTTAATGAAGACTGTACTAGCTTGTATTCAGAATGCTTACGCCTTCTGAATATTGGAAGCCTGTTTGCCCTTAGGGCCTTCGGTAACGTCAAAACTTACACGTTGACCTTCTTTAAGACTTTTGTAGCCAGCTTCTACAATTGCAGAAAAGTGAGCGAACAAATCATCGCCACCATCATCAGGTGTAATGAAACCAAAACCTTTGGAGTCATTAAACCACTTTACGGTACCTGTTGCCATTTCATACTTCCTTGCAAAAACATTAAGGGGAGGCGCCCCCAAAAGTTTGTACTTCAAGAATTTAAGTCGGTAGTCGCCGGCTACAATGCACTCGAAATTCCAAACGCCTATAGCTTTTTTACTTGCGTTATAAAAATAAGTCAAGTTTTTTATGGGTAATTTCGTAAAATATTTTAAAAGGCTATAAAATCAGATACATCACTGCATTTTCTCTAAAAATTAAGATTGCAGACTCGAAACTTATTTTTCAAAGATTCAACACCTTACCTTTACAAACAAAAGGCTAGCGTGCATTATTAATGCACGCTTACTTTCAATGAATAATAAACAGTATAGATAATGGCTGCGACGACTTTACCAAGCAAACTCGGCGGACTTGCAAGAATGTTAATGCAGGAAAAGCTATTAACCGAAGATGAGGCGAATGCAATACAAGCCTCAGCCGCAACCCAACAATCTACATTCATCTCACAGTTAGTAAAAAGCAAAAAACTACCCGCTTTACAAATTGCAGAGCTTGCGGCCAACGCATTCGGATTCCCTGTATTTGATCTTGATACCCTTGACATAGACTATATATCCACAAAGGTGATTGAACCTAAGTTGATGCAAAGTAGCCGTGTATTACCAATGCGTAGCCGCGGTAATACACTGTTTGTCGCATTATCCGATCCTACGAATTTACACGCCTTGGATGATGTTCAGTTCCAAGTAGGTATGGCGTTATCGCCAGTCGTCGTCGAAGATGACAAACTAAGCAAATGGATTGATAAGATTGCAGAAGCAAGTGACACCAGCTTGCAATCAATAGATGTTGGTGATGATGAATTCGATCTCGATATAGAGACTGGCGATACAGCGGCACAAGAAGCAGCCGCCACCGAGATCGATGACGCGCCTGTCGTCAAATATCTCCAGAAAATCCTGCTGGATGCCATCAATATGGGCGCATCTGACTTACATTTCGAACCTTACGAAAAATTTTACCGTATCCGATACCGCGTTGATGGCATTCTCCGAGAGATTGCCCAACCGCCTTTAGCCATCAAAGATAAACTATCGTCACGGATAAAAGTCATATCCAGTCTGGATATTTCTGAGAAGCGCATCCCTCAAGATGGGCGCATGAAGCTCGTGCTGTCAAAAACACGTACGATTGATTTTCGCGTGAGCACGCTACCCATGATCAATGGTGAAAAGATCGTGATGCGGATTCTAGACCCAAGTAGTGCCACACTGGGGATTGAAGCGCTAGGTTATGAGCCGGCTCAAAAAGAAGCATTACTTTACGCCGTAGGAAGACCCTACGGATTAGTACTGGTTACAGGACCGACTGGTTCAGGAAAAACCGTTTCACTTTATACGTGCTTAAACATCCTGAACAATCCAGGCATCAATATCTCTACCGCAGAAGATCCCGCAGAAATCCCTTTACCGGGTGTCAATCAGGTAAACGTGAATGATAAGCAAGGGCTGACTTTTGCTGCCGCACTCAAGTCCTTTTTACGCCAAGATCCCGACGTCATCATGATTGGTGAGATTCGCGATCTTGAGACCGCAGACATGGCAATCAAGGCAGCCTCGACTGGTCACATGGTACTATCAACACTACATACCAATGACGCCCCCTCAACCCTGACTCGCTTGATGAACATGGGTGTTGCACCATTTAATATAGCATCAGCAGTTTCACTGATTACAGCCCAACGTTTAGCCCGTCGCCTATGCAAGAGTTGCAAGCAGCCTGTTGAAGTGCCTAAAGAAGCATTGCTGAGCGTTGGCTTTACTGAGAGCGACTTGACTGGAGACTTTCAGATATATGGCCCCAAAGAAGGCGGGTGTGAAATGTGCAACGGTGGTTATAAAGGTCGCGTTGGCATTTACCAAGTGATGCCAATCTCAGATGCCATGAGCCGTATCATCATGACCAATGGCACCGCACACGACATTGCAGATCAAGCGAAAAAAGAAGGTATCAAAGACTTAAGGCAATCTGGTTTGTTAAAAGTAAAACAAGGACTTACCTCTATTGCAGAAGTTGAGTCTTGTACAAATGAATAATATCGGGGAACCATAATGGCTGCACAAGCTGGTAAAGAAGTTACTTACGCCTGGGAAGGTACGGACAAAAAAGGCAAGCGCATCAAGGGTGAAATGAAAGCCTCTGGTGAAGCCTTTGTGAATGCCACTTTACGTCGGCAAGGTATTACAGTGCTTAAAGTCAAAAAACAAAGTGGCTTAGCAAGCTCCGGAAAAGTCACAGAAAAAGATGTAACGTTGTTCACTCGCCAATTAGCGACAATGATGAAAGCTGGCGTCCCTCTTCTGCAAGCATTCGATATCGTAGGTAAAGGTCATAGTAACCCAGCCGTTTCAAAGCTTTTAGGCAGCATTAAATCTGAAGTTGAGACTGGTAGCAGTCTAAGTCAGGCATTCCGCAAATACCCACTTTACTTTGATGCACTTTATTGCAATTTGGTTGGCGCTGGCGAACAGGCTGGTATCCTAGACTCACTTCTAGATCGCCTAGCCACATATAAAGAAAAAATTATTGCTATCAAAGGCAAGATTAAATCCGCCCTATTCTATCCCATATCAATTCTTGTCGTTGCTTTTGTAATTACAGCAGTCATTATGATATTCGTTATACCTGCATTTAAAGAATTATTTAGCAGTTTCGGTGCAAATCTTCCAGCCCCAACAGTGATAGTTATGGCTATGTCAGACTTTTTTGTCTCCTATTGGTGGGCAATATTTGGCTCTATCGGGGGTAGTTTATGGTTTTTCCTTTATACGTGGAAACGTTCAGAAAAGCTACAAGGGACAATGGATCGGATTATGCTCAAGTTGCCATTGTTTGGAGATTTGATTAGAAAAGCGACTATAGCGAGGTTTGCAAGAACGTTGGCAACGATGTTCGCTGCAGGAGTTCCCCTAGTAGAAGCTTTAGACTCAGTGGCTGGGGCTTCTGGGAACAAAGTGTATTTTGATGCAACCAAAAAGATTCAAGGCGAAATAAGCACAGGCACAAGTCTAACTGTTGCCATGCAAAATGTTGAGATTTTTCCTAACATGGTGTTACAGATGGTGGCGATTGGCGAAGAGTCCGGCGCGTTAGACTCTATGTTAAGTAAAGTTGCAGACTTCTATGAAGCTGAGGTAGATGATGCCGTAGAAGCATTATCAAGCCTAATGGAACCAATCATAATGGTGATTCTAGGCACATTAATTGGTGGTTTAGTTGTTGCAATGTATTTACCTATTTTCAAAATGGGCGAAGCGGTGGGATAAAGTATATCAAAGTCATTTCTTATTAGACGATGCATTGCTTATAGCCTTCTCAATATCCTTTGCAGGATATGCGCCTAACATACGCTTACCATCGGCAAAAATAAGCGTTGGTGTACTTGTAATACCGAGTTTTTTAGCGAGCTCTGCAGTTTTCTCTACTGGCGTATCACAAGTCACAGCAACTTTAGGCAATTGTCCATTCAGTATCCAGTCTTGCCAAGCTACAGAACGATCTGCTGAGCACCAGATAGCACGCGACTTGTTAGCCGAATCAGGATGCAACTGTTCCAAAGGATATAAGAAAGTATAAATCGTCACATCAGTCATACCGACCAGTTCTTTTTGCTCGAGTCGTTTGCAATATGGGCAGTCTGGATCAGAGAAGACTACCAACTTTCTAGCGCCACTGCCTTTAACGACTTTGATTGCTTGATCAAGCGGCAATGAGGAAAAATCGACTTTAGTTAACTCGTCCATGCGCTCCCCTGTAAGGTCACGCTTGCTTTTTGTATCGATTAACTTTCCCTCTGCTATTAAGAAATTGAATTTATCATCGGTATAAAGAATCTGACCATCCAGAAATACTTCGTATAGACCGGCATAGGGTGTTTTTGTGATACTTTCGATGCGCACTTTAGGATAGGTAGCCTCGATTGCCTTACGCAATCCCGCTTCATCTGCAAAAGCACTGCTTGTTAACAATGCGGTGAGTAATATACCTAAAGTTTTTCTTAACATAATTTGCCCTAAAATTAATTCGGTTTTACTAAATACTGTATGTTGACTAGCTAATAGCTTGCTGAACTAAACGCTTTTTCCATATTGCTTGATTATCTAGCCACTGTAAACCCAAGTTTCTAAGCTTCTGTATGGCGGAATGATCGCTTTCAAATAATATATTCAAACCATGCGTCAATTGTGTTAACCCAAGTATATCGGTTTGCCTTGCGCGTTCATATTTACGAAGCAGGGCAAGATCGCCAATATCTTGATATTTACTCTTTTGTTTTAATATATGGCTCAACGCAATAGCGTCGCGAAAACCTAAGTTAACGCCCTGCCCTGCCAATGCATGAATTTGGTGGGCAGCATCCCCAATCAGAACCAGTCTGGAATTGACCAAAGAAGCGGCTGATCGTTTCACTAAGGGAAAAACCTTTGGGTTCGTGATCACAGACAATCCCCCTAATTGATTGTCTCCGGCATCAGCAATGCGTTCAGCAAGACTTTTCAGATCACGACTTAATAGCGCATGGGCATTTCGCGTTGACCACACAATCGATATACGCTTTCCTGGCAATGGCAACCATGCCAATACCCCATCGGCATTAAACCATTGCCGGGCAATATTCCCATGATGAAACTCCACCTCGAAATTAGCGACGACAGCAGATTGCTCGTATTCATATAAATTACTCGCAATACCAGCCTGATTGCGTACCCAAGAATTACCACCATCGGCTGCAACAATTAAGCGCGCTTGGATTTTTTGATGCTGACCAAGTTGCACGATGGCTCCATCATCATGGATATGCATTTCAATACATTCCACCTCACTGATTATAGTGACGCCAGCGCTGCTCAATTGTTTCCATATGGCTTGCTGTAATTGCTTATTTTCAATGATTTCCCCAAGATTAGCAGCACTTGTACCAGAGCTGTCAAAGGTCAACTCCGCACCCCTATCACCCCATATCTGCATACGATCAATAGGGCAAATCCGGCGATCATCCAGTGCACCCCATACTCTGAGCTCCTTCAGCCAAGAAATGTTGCCGGGGCTAATTGCGTAGATTCGGCTATCCCACAATGATTCCGACTCTGGCTTCTCATCAATTTCAAGCGATTGGCGATCGATTAATACGACTTGATACCCTTGCTTAGCTAAAGCTAACGCCGCTGAAGATCCGACAAGGCCTGCACCGACAACAATAATGTCAAATACATCACTCATCCACGGCTACCAAAACTCATTTTATTCACAATATGCTGCTTAACGGGATGTAGCACATCAAGAAGTCCGATCCCTATGCCGCGCGCTTTATTTAGGCCGAGGATTTCATTTGAAAATGTATTGACGAGAAAATCAGTAAAGAACATGCCACGCTTAGTATCAGTCACTCTGCCCTGTTGATACTTATCCATCATGGCAACACCTCCGATTTCAGAGGGTTTTGCAGAGGCAATTTGCCCAGCGAGCTCCCATGCATCACGTAGGCCAACATTGAAACCTTGGCCTGCCACGGGATGCATGGTCTGCGCCGCATTACCAATGACAACAAGATGTGGCGCTGTCACTGGGGAAAGATAAGAGAGTTTTAACGGAAAAGTTAAGCGCTTACCAACCGAGAGAAATTCGCCGACACGATCTCCAAAATGACGGTGTAGCTCACTTAAAAAATCACTATCGCCTAAAGCCAATAAAGGTTGAATCTCTTCTTCTTTACCTGTCCAGACTAAAGAGAAATCACGAGGTCCGTTAGGGAGTAATGCAACTGGACCTGCTGGTGTAAATCGCTCATAAGCGATATTTTGATGGGGTAACTCGCATTTCACTTTGCTGACTAAAGCGTCATGCCCATAGCGTTTTGTTTCACGTTTTAGACCTGGGATCTCGGCCAAACTCTTACCGCCATCGGCAAGCACTGCCAGCCTACTATTGATACCTTGCTCAGTGCCATCCAAATTAAATATTACAGCAGCATGGTGAGTTTGGGGCTGAATTGATAATGCTTCAGCGCTATACAAGATATTTGCTTTAGGATAGTTTGCAAGCGCCATATCCAGCGCCCGACTCAAATCACCATAAGCCAACACATAGCCTAAGGATGGCTGACCATGCTCTTCAGCCTTTAACCGCGTGCGGCCGAGACTACCACGCTGAGAGATGTGAATCGTATTGATTGGCGTAGCCTTTGCTTCAAGCTCACCCCATAGACCAAGACGGTCCAAGATCATGCGGCTGCCATATGAAAGTGCCAGCGCTCGTTGATCATCATGCGCAGCCCCTTGAGTACGGGCTTCCAGCATCGTCACGCCGATACCCTGCATCTGCAAGGCGAGTGCCAAGGTCGCTCCGACAGGGCCACCACCGACGATGACAATATCGTCACTCAAATTCATGACTGTGCCATCAATGCTTCAATATCCATAACAGATTTTGGCGCAGCGGCTGTAATCACTTCACAGCCTTGGCTCGTGACGACAGCATCATCTTCTATGCGAATACCAATATTCCAGAAATGCTCGGGCACATTCGCTGCAGGGCGCACATAACAACCAGGCTCAACCGTCAGCACCATACCGGGCCGTAAATGACGCCATTCTCCATGCTGTTTATACTCACCCACATCATGCACATCCAGCCCCAGCCAATGCCCTGTTCGGTGCATATAGAACTGACGATAATCGCCTGACTCAATTACGGCATCAACAGTGCCTTTACATAGGCCAAAATCTATAAAACCTCTAACCAAAGTGTGCAAAGCGGCTTCATGTGGTTCATTCCAGTGACATCCTGGCCGGACTTTTTCAATAGCAGCAAATTGCGCCGCCAGCACTAATTCATATAGGTCTTTTTGCGCGGCACTGAATTTTCCGCTCACAGGGAACGTACGGGTAATATCCGAAGCATATCCATGCAACTCACACCCTGCATCAATCAATAGAAGATCACCATCTTTCAGCACGGCATCATTGGCAATATAGTGCAACACGCAAGCATTAGAACCGCCTGCGACGATACTTGTGTAGGCTGGCGCACGACTGCCGTGCCGATAGAACTCATGCAGCAACTCTGCCTCGACTTCATACTCCATCATTCCGGGGCGAGTCACTTGCATCGCACGCTGATGTGCGCTGGCTGAGATTTCTGCAGCAGCACGCATAGCGCATAACTCATACTCCGTCTTGAATAAGCGCATTTCATCCAGCAACACACGAATATCAATCGTTTTATGCGGTGCGGTAATGCCACTTCGCGATTGGCTACGTACATCGTTTAACCAGCCTGCCACCCGTTGATCTAATGAGGTATCTGCACCTAGGCTATGAAACAACTGTGTCTGGTTTCCTAAAAACTTGGGCGCAAGCTCATCCAAACGAGAGATCGGATAGGTTTCATCGAAACCAAAAGTTGATAATGCCGTTTCAGGCCCGTAGCGAAAACCATCCCATATCTCACGTTCGATATCTTTATCTCGACAAAACAAGATACTTTTGGGATGCTTACCCGCGATCAATATGACAAACGCCTCAGGCTCCTGAAAACCTGTCAGATAGTAAAAGTAACTATCAAATCGATAGGGATAATGGCTATCGCGGTTGCGTGTCACTTCCGGTGCATTCGCGATGAATGCGACACCTTCTTCCATCTGTTCAATCAGCTGTTGTCTTCTTGCGCGAAACTGTTCCACTTCAAACATAGATAGCGTTTATTCCCTAGTTTGATAAATTAGTCTGATACATTATTTTGATGCATTTAATTGCCTATCCAGCTCGAAAAGACGCTGTGGGGTACCGATATCATGCCAGATACCTTGATAATGTGTGCCACTCATCAAATTCTGGCTAATAGCATCTTTAAGCAACGGTGCCAGCTTTGCTGGTTCACCAACGCCCACTTTAGCAAAAAGCTGGGGATGGTATACCCCGATACCTGAAAAAGTCAGCATGTGTTGGCCACTTAGGGAAAGTAACCCGTCATTAAAAGCAAAATCACCGTTTGGATGCTGAGGTGGATTATCCACTAAAACCAAATGGCCAAGATGGTCTCCGGTTATTCCGTTACTTAAGACTGAAAAATCATAATCCGTGAATACATCACCGTTCACAACGACAAAAGGTTCGTTTCCTAACAACGGCAATGCTTTTGCGATACCACCAGCGGTTTCAAGCGCAATCAATTCTGCGGAGTATTGAATAGACACGCCCCAAGCATTGCCGTTCCCCAGATAAGCCTCGATCAACGTGCCTTTGTAAGCATGATTAATCACAAGCTCGGTAAATCCGGCATTTGCCAGTCGCTCAATATGCCATACGATCAGGGGCTTGCCACCCACCTCAAGCAGGGGCTTGGGTTTATGGTCAGTCAGGGGTCGCATACGCTCCCCGCGACCAGCTGCAAGTATCATGGCTTTCATCAAAAAGTGTAGCCTGCCTGCTGCTGCTTATTCTCAAGCTGATCCAACAACCTGAGCAAAGGGATCAACTCCACATAGCGAGCGCATACCCGGCGCAGATAATCCATGACCAGCGGCATATCCTTCAAGTACCCACCTTTACCATCGCGATGATAAAGTCGTGCGAATATCCCTAAGACCTTGATATGGCGTTGCGCACCCATCCATTCAAAATCGCGGTAAAAATCAGCAAAATCCTCCTGTATTGGCAACCCTGCAGCTTTTGCTGATTGCCAATAGCGGATGGTCCAATCCAGCACTTGATCTTCATCCCAAACGATATAGGCATCTTTCAACAATGAAACCAGATCATAGGTAATCGGCCCATAGACAGCATCCTGAAAGTCAAGAATGCCGGGGTTGTCGTCACAAACCATCAGGTTGCGCGAGTGATAATCGCGATGCACATAGACTTTTCCCTGCGACAAAATATTGCGACTCAGTAATGCAAACGTCTTATCCAACACCGACCGCTGAGCATCGGTCAAATCAGCCCCCAGATGCTTGGCAATATACCAATCAGGAAGCAGCATCATTTCACGATGCAACAACGCCTCATCATATAACGGGAAAACACCTTGTCGGCTGGCAAGCTGTAGCTTGACCAATGCATTGCTCGCATCACTATAGAGGTCTGCAGCTGTATTCTCGTTAAGCGCACTTAAATAGGTTGTATCGCCCAAATCACTTAACAGCAAGAAACCTTGATCCAAATCCTGCTCAATCACACGAGGAACATTCAACCCTGCTTTTAGCAGTACCTCTGCAACTTGCACAAAAGGCGCGCAATTCTCCTGAGGTGGAGGCGCATCCATCGCAATCATTGTCTGACCATCTAACCCAATACGGAAATAACGACGAAAACTCGCATCCGCCGAAGCCGGCACGATATCGTATTCATGGCTATCGAATATATTTCCCAACCAGACATTAAGCTCTTGTAACCGCGTCACGATTTGCACCTATTCAAAATACTTAAAAATAAATCCTGTATCAATTTGCAGTCATAAAATAAATCTTATTAAGATTCAAAGACAAAGCATAAAGCACCTGATTTTATGGATTGCTTAAATAGCGAATTTATGCGATTTTATCACCCATAAAAGAAACACGCGCCTACACTTTAAAAGTCTGTAAAAATATTCATTGTGAAAATCCGTTTAATAAGTTTAAGCCTAGCATTCATCTCACTAGCTTACAGTTTGGCGCAGGCAGCAGAAGTCCCAGCTAAACCTCAGTCTTCGGAGAATATCGCCTCAACAAATTCATCTGATGAAGTTGTGATCGAAGGCGACAAGCTTCAAGTCCAACTGGATCGCAGATTCAAATCTATCGGCAATGCAGCCTTGCACCGTGAAAAACAGGATATATACGGTGACAGCATCGAATATGATGTTCAGAATCAGGAATTATTTGTCATTGGCAACGCACGTCTTGAGTTTCAGGGGAGCACGATTACAGGCCCAGCATTAAGAATGAAGCTTGATGACAATACAGGCGAAATGAAAGATGCATCCTTCAAGATGAAAAGTCAGTTCACCAATCTCCCGCAAATGGGCGTTGCCAAGGCAACCGATGCTTTAAACAAAGGCTATGTTGACCCGAATGATGCACTGGTAGGGGCAACACAACAGCTATCGAGCACGCAAGCACTGGATAATGATTCATACACGCCGAGTCTTGGCAGACAAACAGGTAACTCTCGTGGAAATGCAGAAGAGATTCTATTTGAGGGGCAAGATAGAAAGCACCTCAAGAACGCCCGTTATACAACATGCTCTGCCGACTCAGATGATTGGTACATCAAAGCCAAGGACTTAGAACTGGACGACTACACAAAAACAGGGACTGCAACCCATGCTCGGGTTGAATTCATGGGATTGCCCATCCTATATACACCATGGATCAACTTCTCTTTCGTTAATCAAAGAAAATCTGGCCTTTTAGCGCCAACTTGGGGAGCAACATCCCGAAGCGGTTTCGAAATATTGACACCGTTTTACTGGAATATCGCACCAGACATGGATGCAACATTTGCAACACGTTATCTAAGTAAGCGTGGCCTACAATACCAAGCAGAGTTACGGTACATTGGTGAAACATATAGTGGAATTAATAACGTCGAATATCTTGAAAAAGATATAAATACAGAAAGAGCACGTTATTACGCAAAACTGAAACACGACCAGAACTGGGGTAATGGCTGGACCGCTGGATACAATCTGGAAAAAGTATCCGATGATAAATACTTCTCTGAAATGACAACCAGAATCACGGCAACCAGCCGAGTAAACTTACCCCAAGCTGGTTTTGTAAGTTATACAGGTGATGTATGGCAATTCAATGCGTTAGTACAAAAATATCAACATTTACAGAATACCAGTTCCAGCGTGGTAACGAGTGCGCCTTATGAAAAGCTACCTCAACTGACATTATCAGGAAATGATGACTTTGGCCCATTCAATGCAAACCTATATACGCAATGGGTCAGCTTTGATAGAGATCAAAATAACCCGAAAGTAATTACTACCGACAATGGTGGCCTGCTCACGACAAGTGTGACTGGTAATCGCATGACCGCATATCCAAGCGTTAGCTTACCTATGGCGCAACCCTACGGCTATATCACTCCAAAAATTGGCGTGCATTACACCAGCTATGGGCTTGATAATCCCGAATATAATTTAAATGGCGTAAATGGTAGCTATCAACCTGATAACCGCACATTACCAATCATGAGCGTAGATAGTGGGCTGTTTTTTGATCGCAAAGTGCGTGTAGTGAAGAACTCTTACACACAAACGCTTGAGCCTAGGCTGTTTTATGTCTATATCCCCTATAAAGACCAGTCGATGCTACCGGTATTTGATACCGCGCAATCAGATCTCAGCATGAACACCCTGTTCCTAGAAAACCAATTTACCGGCAATGACAGGGTCAATAATGCCAACCAATTGAGCCTAGCAGTGACAAGCCGCATGATTGACAGCAGAACGGGCGAACAACGTATGGCAGCGACTGTAGGGCAACGCTTCTATTTTGCCGACCAAAAGGTTGGCGTTCCCGGTGCAACTCTAAGAACAGGTGACTCATCAGACATTATTACAGCAGTGACAGCACGCTTACTTAACAAGTGGAACATTGATGCTGCCTACCAATACAATACCGATACGGCAGAGACAATCAAATCGAACATTGGCGCACGATACAGCCCTGAGCTTGGCAAGGTATTCAACCTGAGTTATCGCTATACACAAACCCGCCTTGAGCAGATCAATGTATCTGGGCAGTGGCCTTTGGGTAGCGGATTCTATGGTCTTGGGCGGTGGAACTACTCGCTTAAAGAAGGTCAGCCAATTGAAGGTCTTGCAGGTTTGGAATATGATGCAGGTTGCTGGCAGGCACGCACCGTCATGCAACGCGTATCAACGGCGACTGCAAATGCCAACTATGCATTGTTTTTCCAGCTTGAACTAGGTGGTTTGGCTTCCATCGGCTCCAACCCCTTGACACTACTTAAACGCGGCATTCCCGGCTACACCAGTAGCGGATTAATTCCTGACAGTAATCAGCAACTATCTTACGAGTAACAAGTCCTAGCGCTATGCTTTCTAAATATTCTATTCCCCTATTTTTTTCATTGCTCGGCTTGATGAGTTTTGCGCATGCGCAAGTGAACGATACGGCAAAGATCGACCGCATCGTGGCCGTCGTCGACCAAGCCGTCATCACTGAGAATGAGCTCGCTGACCGTATTCGTGTTGTTAGTAACCAACTCGAAAAGCAAGGCACGCAGCTACCTCCGCATGCAATCCTTGAAAAACAGATACTCGAACGCTTAATCAACGACACCTTGCAATTGCAATATGCCGCGCAGACTGGATTGCGCGTGGATGATAACCAACTGGATAAAACCGTTGAGCGCATTGCCGAACAAAACAAGATGACCGTGCCAGAATTTCGTGAGGCACTTAGCAATGAAGGCATCACCTATCGTAAATTCCGTGAAGATATCCGCACCGAGATATTACTGGCACGCTTACGTGAGCGTGAGGTCGATAATCGGGTGAACGTCACAGAAACTGAGGTAGACAATTACTTTACGACACAGTCCTCACGTACGGATTCACAGGATGAATACGAAGTTTCTCATATATTGATTCGCGCCCGTGAAGAAAGCACCCCGGAAGAACTGCAAAAGCTAAAGACCAAAGCCGAGCAGGCGATGAAACAACTGCAAGCAGGAACAGATTTTGCGCAAGTCTCCGTCAGCTTTTCAGATGCCCCTAATGCTATCGAAGGCGGCAGTTTAGGGTGGAAAAAATCCGGGCAACTTCCCGCGTTATTCACCGAAGCATTGCAAAAATTACAACCGGGACAATTAACACCGATATTACGCAGCCCGAATGGTTTCCACATTTTGAAATTGACGAATCGTCGTGGAGGCACGTCCCCATTGGTTATCGACCAGACACATCCACGCCACATTCTTGTCAAATTAAGCGAAGTCGTATCCGAAAGTGATGCAAAACATAAAGTGGACAGTATTAAAGAGCGCTTAGATAATGGCGCGAATTTTTCCGAGTTGGCACGCCAATATTCCGAAGATGGTTCTGCAAATAATGGCGGTGATTTAGGCTGGGTCAACCCTGGCGATACCGTACCACAATTTGAACAAGCCATGAATGCGCTCAAAATCAACCAGATCAGCGATCCGATTCGCACGCCATTTGGCTGGCATATTATTCAGGTCGTGGAGCGGCGTACCCAAGACATGTCCAGAGAGTCTGCAAGAATGAAGGCACGTCAGGAGATTCGTTCTCGCAAAGCAGATGAAGCTTATCAGGACTGGGTGCGTGAACTCCGTGACCGTGCGTATGTTGAGCTGCGTCTGGAAGATAAATTCTAATCAGGATTCATCTTGATTAGTGCAAACCTCCCGCGCATTGCAATCACTGCAGGTGAACCCGGTGGCATTGGCTTAGACCTATGTGTAATGCTCGCTGCTCGCCCCATCAATGCGAAAATTGTGATCATTGCAGACCAACATGCCTTAACGCAACGCGCAGAGGCGCTAGGCCTGCATATTAATATTAAGCCAGTCAATATCACAGAGCCGTTGACCGAACATCTGGGCAATAATCAATTGCTCGTCATCCATGCACCGACAGATCAAGCCGTGATTGCCGGGAAACTGAACCCAGCCAATAGCGCTTATGTTCTAAAGACTTTATCCTTAGCGACCCAGAGCTGCCTCAATGGAAATTTTGATGCGATGGTGACGGCACCCGTCCATAAAGGCATCATCAATGAAGCGGGAATCGCATTTAGCGGGCATACCGAATTTCTGGCAGAGCAGACAAATACACAACATGTAGTGATGATGTTAGTAGGTGGCGGCATGCGTGTTGCGCTTGCGACTACTCACCTCCCACTGAAAAGCGTTAGCGCTGCCATCACACAAGAAAACCTCGAAAACACGATACGGATATTGCATCACGATCTAGTCGCTAAGTTTGGTATTGGTAACCCGAAAATTCTTATCGCAGGTCTTAACCCTCATGCCGGTGAAAGTGGCTACTTGGGGCGAGAGGAAATCGATGTCATTGCCCCTGTCATCGACAAGCTCAAAAAAGAGAATATGAATTTATCGGGTCCACTTCCTGCCGATACATTATTTACACCGCACCATCTACAGCATGCCGATGCTGTGCTTGCCATGTATCACGACCAAGGTCTACCTGTCCTTAAGCATGCAAGTTTTGGCGAGGGCGTAAACGTCACATTAGGATTGCCGATCATCCGCACCTCTGTCGATCATGGCACAGCACTCGACTTGGCAGGTAAAGGCAATATTGAAATAGGTAGCCTGATAGCGGCCATCAACCTTGCCATCGACTTGGCTCATACGAATAAACAATGATGAAGCATATAGCGAAAAAAAGATTCGGGCAGAATTTCCTGACTGATCAAGCGATTATTGGCAGTTTAGTGCAAGCGATATCCCCAAAACCAGAAGAGTTGCTGGTCGAGATTGGGCCAGGGTTAGGCGCGCTCACTAAGCCTCTATTGCAAAAAATCCCGCACCTGCATGTTGTAGAAATTGATCGTGACATTATCAGTTGGATGCAAAATCACTATGCACAAGCCAGTTTGACGATTCATAACACCGATGCCCTGAAATTCGATTTTTCCACCTTGGGTCAGCATATACGCGTTGTCGGCAACCTGCCATACAACATATCAACCCCCATTCTTTTCCACCTGTTAGACAATATTGCCAACATCATCGACATGCACTTCATGCTGCAAAAAGAGGTCGTCGAGCGCATGGTGGCAGTGCCATCTACTTCTGCATACGGTCGCTTATCCGTCATGTTGCAATATCGACTACAGATGGAATATCTCTTTACGGTGCCGCCAGAAGCATTCGACCCTGCACCCAAAGTAGAGTCTGCATTTGTCAGGGCGATACCGTATGCAACCTTACCGTATGTTGCAAAAGACGAATCGCTATTCGCAAGAGTTGTCACAAGTGCATTCGGTCAGCGCCGCAAGACCTTACGTAACACCCTGAAAGGTCTGCTGGATGACGCAGGTTTTGAGGCATTGGGCATCAATCCACAATTGCGTGCAGAAAATCTGTCCGTTGCCGAATTCGTTACCATTGCCAATCATTTAGCCTGATATAATTCTGGTTTTTATCAATCACGAACCCCGTTACATGCGAATCATCCTATTAGGCGCTCCTGGCGCTGGCAAAGGCACACAAGCCACGCACATCAAAGAAAAATTCAATATCCCCCAGATATCCACCGGCGACATGCTGAGGGCGGCGGTTAAAGCAGGCACACAGCTCGGGCTAGAAGCTAAGAAGTTCATGGATGCAGGCGGCTTGGTACCGGATGAAGTCATCATTGGCCTCGTTAAAGAGCGCATCAAAGATGAAGATTGCAAAGCCGGCTTCTTATTTGATGGCTTCCCCCGCACCATCCCGCAAGCGGAAGCGATGAAGCAAGCTGGTGTAGATATAGATTACGTTGTAGAGATCGATGTGCCTGATGAAGCGATTGTAGAGCGCATGAGTGGTCGGCGTTCACACCCGGCATCTGGCCGTACCTACCATGTGAAATTCAACCCGCCCAAAGTTGAGGGTAAAGATGATATTACGGGTGAAGACTTAGTTCAGCGTGAAGACGATAAAGAAGAAACTGTACAAAAACGCTTGCAGGTTTACCATGAACAGACCAAACAGCTGGTTGGTTACTATTCCAACTGGGCAAAATCAGGTGTAGGCGGCGCGCCAAAATATATCATGGTGAATGGCTTAGGTGAAATGGAAAAAATCCGCGACAACATATTTGCCGCCCTGAAGTAAAAAACTCAATAAAACACCAAGAAAAAGCCCGCAATGCGGGCTTTTTCTTTTGCGGCCTTTAGTGCATGTTTTTAGACGTTGTACTCAACATGCCCAGCCGCTTCAAGGTATAATTTTATCTTTATAAATCATTACAAAAGCACAATCGGTCATGCAGCAGCAGTATCCATTTCGTGAAATAGAACAACAAACGCAAGCGTTCTGGGAATCCAACAACACTTTCGCCGCTTCCGAATCAAGCACCAAGCCTAAATACTATTGCCTATCGATGTTTCCTTACCCTAGCGGCAAGCTACATATGGGGCATGTGCGTAACTATACGATAGGTGATGTGCTTAGCCGTTTTCACAGGATGCTAGGCTATAACGTCATGCAACCGATGGGCTGGGATGCCTTCGGCTTGCCTGCTGAAAATGCGGCGATCAAGAATGAAACTGCGCCTGCTGCCTGGACGTATAGCAATATCGAGCACATGAAGACGCAGCTCAAACAGCTTGGGCTAGCGGTAGATTGGCAACGTGAAATTGCGACATGCAAGCCTGAGTATTACCGCTGGGAACAATGGTTGTTCACTGAGCTTTTCAAAAAAGGCCTGATCTACAAAAAAACGGCTACCGTGAATTGGGATCCGGTCGATCAAACGGTACTGGCCAACGAACAAGTGATCGATGGTCGAGGATGGCGCTCTGGTGCTGTTGTCGAGAAAAGAGATATTCCGCAATACTTCATGAAGATCACGGCCTATGCCGATGAGCTGCTCGATGACTTAGATAAACTGGATGGTTGGCCTGATCAAGTCAAGACGATGCAGCGCAACTGGATAGGCAAAAGCTACGGCTGTGAAGTCGAGTTCCCTATCGTCGATGGCGAAGGCACACTCAAAGTCTATACCACGCGGCCTGATACTTTGATGGGGGCAACTTACGTAGCTATAGCTGCTGAGCATGCACTTGCCACTAAAGCAGCGGAGAATAATCCGGCACTGCAAGCATTTATCCAAGAGTGCAAAATGGGTAGTGTCGCAGAAGCTGATGTTGCAACAGCCGAAAAGAAAGGCATGGCAACGGGGTTATTCGTTAAACATCCACTCACTGACGAGCAATTACCTGTCTGGATCGCCAATTACGTATTGATCAGCTATGGCGAAGGCGCAGTGATGGCTGTACCCGCTCATGACGAGCGTGATTTTGAGTTTGCACAACGATATGAACTGCCAATCAAACCAGTTATCGTACCGACGGATTGGCCCACAACAGAAGTAGAGCTTGCTAGTGGAAAATTCTATAGTAATGATGGCACTGGAGAAAAGTCAGGTCCCGTTTTAACTGCTCCTGGTTTGGAGATTGGGGATGATGGCATCCCTAAAAGAGACCGAACGATTCAATGGGCCACATGGCAACCTAATCATAATCTGTATGGAAAATGCGTATTCAGTGGACCCCTAGATGGCCTAACAAGCGAGCAAGCATCAACTAAAGTTGCTGAATTACTAAACGCTCAAAACCTAGGCAAACGCCGTACGCAATATCGCCTACGCGATTGGGGAATATCACGCCAGCGTTACTGGGGCTGCCCTATTCCTATTATTCATTGCGCTAGCTGTGGGGAAGTCACTGTTTCTGCAGACCAGCTACCTGTGGTGTTACCCGAAGACGTAGTGATGGATGGTGTTGGCTCACCAATCAAGAAAGATCCATCGTTCTACGAAACGACTTGCCCGCAATGTGGTGGCAAGGCGACACGCGAGACAGATACACTGGATACCTTCTTTGAGTCATCCTGGTATTTCGCACGTTATGCCAGTTTTGACGCAGATAAAGCCATGTTGGATGAACGAGCCAATTATTGGCTGCCAGTCGATCAGTATATCGGCGGTATCGAGCATGCGATCCTGCATCTGCTCTATGCGCGGTTCTTCAATAAACTGATGCGAGATGCTGGTTTACTGAAGAATGATGAGCCTTTTACCAACTTGCTGACACAGGGCATGGTGCTAAAAGACGGCGCGAAGATGTCAAAATCCAAAGGCAATACGGTTGATCCGCAGGAGTTGATCGACCGTTATGGTGCAGATACTGCACGCCTGTTCATGATGTTCGCAGCGCCCCCAGAACAAAGCTTGGAATGGTCAGATGCAGGTGTCGAAGGCGCTCACCGATTCCTGCGCCGCTTATGGAAAGCTGTGGCTGACCATGTTGCGCTGGGTATCACAACCAATCAAGTCACAGGTGAGTTGAATACAGATTTGAAGAATCTACGTCGCCAGTTACATCAGACGATTGAAAAGATCACGGATGATTATGGTCGTCGCCATACGTTCAATACGGCAATCGCCTCCGTCATGGAACTGATGAATGCCTTAGCGAAGATCGAAGGTGTAGATGAAACAACGCGTGCCTTACGCCAAGAAACCCTTGAGGCCGCGGTGATATTGCTGTCACCTATCGTGCCGCATATCAGCCATACGCTATGGAGTGAGCTGTCACCAAATAACAGCTTGTTAGATGCAAGCTGGCCTGTTGCTGACAAAGCGGCAATGGTGCAAGACGAAATCGAGATGGTCATCCAAGTGAACGGGAAACTTCGCGGCAGTATTACGGTAGATGGCACGACGACAAAAGATGTGATTGAGAAACTGGCACTTGCGCAGCCTTTTGTTCAAAAATATCTCGAAGATGGCGCAAGTGTGCGTAAAATCATCGTGGTGCCAAACAAACTTATTAACGTAGTAGTGGGATAAGCAGATATGCCAATTTTCAGCTTTACGCGACTTTGCATTTTACTTTGCTTGCTTAGCCTAGCAGCTTGCGGCTTTCAGATGCGGGGGATCGAGAACCTCAAGTTCCATAACCTATACATTACGGGAAGCAAGCTTTCTATATCGAAAGACTTGAAAAAATCGCTCGCAATCAATGGCGTTACTGTAGTGACTGATCCTGCAAAAGCTGAGCTCATGTTAGAACTCATGAGCGAGTCTAAAGAGAAGCGCATTCTCTCATTGAGCGGTAGAGGTTTGGTACGTGAATTTGATCTCTACTATCGCCTCAATTTCCGTTTGCGCGACCCGAGTAGTGAAACATGGAAAGAAGTCCAAACCATAGAACAGCGACGCGATTTTTCATATGATGATAATGAGTTATTAGCTAAGCAAGGCGAAGAAATGCGTCTTTATGATGACATGAACAAAGAAGCAACCAAGGAGCTGATAAGACGCCTGATTGTACAGAAGCCTAAAGCCAAAAGAACCATCACTGAATAGACACATGCGTTTACAGCCACAACAACTAGCAAAACATCTTGAGAGTGGGTTAAAGCCACTGTATGTACTAGTTGGTGACGAACCATTGGCACAACGGGAAAGTCTGGATGCGATTCGTACAGCCGCACATAAATTTGCGATAGACGAACGTAACAGCATGACAGTCGAACGTAACTTCAACTGGCAACAGTTAGCAGCCTTTGGCCAATCCATCTCATTATTTGCCAGCCAACGTTTGCTTGAATTGAATATCCCTTCAGGAAAACCCGGGACTGAAGGCAGCAAAGCCTTACAGGCACTTGCAGAAAAACCTATTGTTGATACGGTAGTCATCATCATCCTGCCTAAGCTCGATCGTGATGGAAAAAATAGCGCATGGTTCTCAGCTATTGAAACTGCGGGTGTGACACTCCATTTACAAGAGATTGATGCGGCGCAGTTGCCACAATGGATTGCTGCCCGACTAGCGCTACAGAACCAGCGGACAGACGATGAGACCTTGGCTTTTTTGTCGCATCAGGTAGAAGGCAACCTGCTTGCAGCTCATCAAGAGATACAAAAATTAGGCTTACTTTATCCTGAAGGCGCGCTTGCCGGAGACGCTGTTCGTGAAGCCGTGTTAAATGTTTCGCGCTATGATGCTTTTCAATTAGGCGAAGCGGTACTCGCTGGGGATACAGACCGTACAGTCAGGATCTTGCAAGGTTTGCAAGATGAAGGTGCGCAGCCTATCGCCGTCATGAATCCATTGCTTTGGGTGATACGGCCCCTTGTCAGGATCAAGCAAGCAGAGGCGAATGGAGAGAATCTGGCGAATGCGATGCAGCAGGCAAGGATATATGGCGACAGGCAAAACTTGGTGCGGCGTGCCGTTGCGCGCCTAAGCTTACGCCAGTTACAGGCAGCTCAATTAAAACTGGCTGAAATCGACAAAACAGCAAAAGGTCTTCTACGTGGAGATGCATGGCTCGAGATATCAAGACTTTGTTTCGGCCTATCCAAAGTGAATAACCGCGCAAGAACGTAATGGAAAACATCATGGAAATCAAAGCGTATATGCAGACATTGGGTAAAGAAGCACGAAGCGCTTCTCGACTCATGGCAAAGGCTGACACCAATACCAAAAACTTGGCATTGCTGACGATCGCTCAGGCGATTCGCCGACATCAAGCTGCACTATTGGCTGCGAACCAGGCCGATATGGAAAATGCACGCGCCAATGGTTTAGACGCAGCGATGCTTGACCGACTCGCCTTGACAGAAAAATCCATCACTAATATGGCAGAAGGCTTGGAGCAGATTGCAGCGCTTTCTGACCCAATCGGCGAGATATCTGATTTGAAGTATCGCCCTTCTGGCATACAGGTCGGCAAGATGCGTGTACCACTCGGCGTCATCGGCATCATCTATGAAGCCCGGCCTAACGTGACCATTGATGCTGCCGGACTATGCATAAAATCCGGCAATGCGGCGATTTTGCGCGGTGGCTCAGAAGCTATCGAATGTAATCGCGTACTCGCCAAGATCGTGCATGAAGGTCTGCATACGGCAGGACTGCCAAGTGCGGCTATTCAAGTGGTTGAAACTACTGATCGTGCAGCGGTGGGTGAATTGATCACCATGAATCAGTACGTCGATGTCATCGTACCGCGCGGTGGCAAAGGTTTGATCGAGCGTATTTCAAAGGAAGCGCGCATTCCTGTGATCAAACACCTTGATGGTAATTGCCATGTCTATGTCGATGAAAGTGCAGATATGGAGAAAGCCGTACGTATTCTGGAAAACTCGAAGACGCAACGTTTAGGTACCTGCAATACGGCCGAGTCTTTATTAGTCGCACGCAACATAGCAAAAACAGCGTTGCCAAAACTTGCAAAAATGCTGCTAACAAAAGGCGTAGAGATTCGCGGTTGCGATGAAACACGCGCATTAGTGCCTGAGACAAAAACCGCGACAGAAGAAGATTACTACACCGAGTATTTGGACAATATCATCTCAGTGAAAGTCGTGACAGACGTAGATGAGGCGATTACGCACATCAATCAATATTCATCGCAACATACTGAAGCGATCGTCACAGAGAACTACACGCATGCGCACCGTTTTTTGCGTGAGGTTGATTCAAGCTCGGTACTCGTGAATGCATCCACCCGCTTTGCAGATGGGTTTGAATTCGGTCTAGGCGCGGAGATTGGCATCTCAACAGATAAATTGCATGCCCGTGGTCCAGTTGGTTTGGATGGACTGACTTCGCTTAAATATATCGTATTTGGCAATGGGGAAGTGCGAAGCTAAATTGGCAGCGATTGGCATTCTGGGTGGCACATTCGACCCTATCCATTTTGGTCACCTGCGCATGGCGCAGGAATTGGCTGACGCAGTATCGCTAGACCAAGTAAGATTCATCCCGAGCGGCAACCCGCCTCATCGATCACAACCACAAACCTCGGCAGAGCATAGGGCTGCGATGGTCAAGCTCGCCATCTCAGATAATCCACGATTTATGCTGGATGAACGCGAAATTCTACGCAATGGCACCTCTTACACGATAGACACCCTGATTGCTTTGCGCGAATCGTTGGAGGCAAACACTTCCATCAATTTTATGGTGGGTAGTGATGCATTCCTTAATATCGACACTTGGCATCGTTGGGAAGCGTTGCTGGATTATGCCAACCTTGTGGTGGCACATCGTCCGAATACACCGCCGAGCCGTGAGAAAATGTCGACAAGGTTAAGGTCTGTACTCGACCAAAAAATATCTCCTAGTGCTGAAACGTTAAAAAACCAACCTGCGGGACTCATCTGGTTACAAAACGTCACCTCCTTGGATATTTCAGCGTCTAAAATCCGCATGCTCCTCAATATGCAGACCTCCCCGAAATACCTAACACCAGACGCCGTGATTGACTATATCAAGTCAAACCAACTTTATGCCACCGCTCAGCTATAATACTTGCCCACCTTCGAACGCTATTTACAGTACCCATATACCATCCTGATGTTTTCAGGATATTCATTCCCATATAAGACCTGATATGACATCAAGTAATCAAACTGCATCCCAACCAAAATTCTTTTGGTCAGCGCTGGGCTGGCAATATTTGTTCTTCTGGTATTTTTCAGGCGTTACACAACTGATTATCCAACTAACAGGAGCTTCTGGTTTTGTAGGCTTTCGCCAAGCATCGGTCATGAGTTTGCTATGGCTTATCCCCACTTTGCTTTTTCCTCATCGTACTCGCGTAATATCTGCGGTAATCGGTATCGCTCTTTGGGCATTCTCTCTAGCGAGTTTAGGCTACCTGTTTATATATCATCAGGAGTTCTCCCAAAGTGTGATGTTTATCATGTTCGAGTCGAACATGGCAGAAGCTGGTGAGTACCTCTCCAATTATTTCAGTTGGTATCTGATACTTGGGATACTGATCTATAGCGCGGTCGCCTATCTGCTTTGGAAGCGCATACGTCCAGTCTATTTACCGTTAAATCGGTCGATCGCTGTAAGTGTTACCATATTAACGATATTGTTCATCTATCCAGTGTTCAGCCAGAAAATTTCAAAGAACCTATCTTTTGAACAAGCGATAGAGAAAGTTCAAGACCGCATGGAGCCAGCGGTACCTTGGCAGATAGTTGTGGGTTATCTAAATTATCGCCGACAACTCAGTAACATGGAGGTGTTGCTGGAAAAGAATGCCAAGATACCTCCCCTGAAAAACCTGACCAATGCAATGGCAGATACGCCCGCGACACTCATACTCGTCATCGGTGAATCAACCAATCGTCAACGCATGAGCCTGTATGGGTATGGCAGAAAAACCACGCCACATCTGGATAGTATGCGTGATGATCTCGCTGTGTTTACCGATGTGGTTTCGCCTCGTCCTTATACCATTGAGGTTTTGCAACAGGTACTGACTTTTGGCGATCAGGAACATCCCGATCTATACCTGACGCAGCCATCTTTACTTAACATGATGAAGCAGGCTGGCTACAAGACATACTGGATCACCAATCAGCAAACCATGACTAAACGCAATACCATGCTGACTACATTCTCCCAACAGACGGATGAACAATACTATTTGAATAACAACCGCAATCAGGATGCAAAACAATATGACGAATCGGTATTGGCTCCGCTAGAAAAAGTATTGCAACAGCCAGCCCCCCATAAATTTATCGTGGTGCATCTATTGGGCACGCACATGAATTACAAATACCGCTATCCAGACACCTACAAAAAATTCGAGGATAGAAACGGTGTACCGGAATGGGTAAAAGATGGCGATCAACTGGCGTTTTACAACAGTTATGATAATGCCGTTTTATATAATGATTTTGTTATTTCCAGCATCATCAAACAGCTTGCAGCAGATGCGCCTAATAGTTTGCTTCTCTATCTATCAGACCATGGGGAAGAAGTTTACGACACACTAGGACTTAATTTTCAAGGTAGAAACGAGGCCTCACCTTTAGCGACGATGTACACCATCCCCTTCATAATCTGGACATCGAAAGCGTGGAAAGAAAAACACCCTTTCAATGATCCGGCAATATTAAACCGCCCTTATGGCAGTGCAGATTTGATCTATACCTGGGCAGATTTGGTCGGTTTGAATTTTGAAGAGTTCGATGCCTCAAAAAGCATCATCAATAGCAAGTTCACGGAGCACCCGCGTCTGATCGGTGACCCTTACGCAAAGAAACCACTGGTAGACTTTAAGTCACTTGCTATGCCAAGCAACAATAAATAGGCTGCAGCAATAAGTTAGAGATTAAGCAACGTAGATACCGTGGCAGGCGCTATATCCAACTGCCACGGCACGAGCCCGATGCAAGGTGCATTGATACGCTGCTTGAGGGCTATGAGATTTTCTTCAAACACAGGCATTTCAGGGTCAAGCTGATTTGCAACCCAGCCAACCAAATTGAGCCCTCGGGATTCAATGGCTTGCACGGTAAGCATGGCATGATTGATACAGCCTAGCCGCATAGCGACGACCATGATCACCGGAAGGTTTAATTGAACTGCCAAATCCGCTGTGTCAGCATGCGCGTTCAATGGCACACAAAACCCGCCGACACCTTCAACTATAACCACATCTGCCTGCTGCTTTAACTGGTGATAGGCTGTGACGATGTTATCTAACGATATCTCGATGCCCGCATTTTCTGCGGCGATATGAGGCGCGATCGCTAGCGCAAAAGCGTATGGATTCACTTGGTCGATTGGCGCTTCAATATTACTGGCAGCTAATAGACTCGCCACATCTTCAGAAATCAGTCGTCCATCTTTTAGCTCACACCCGGCAGCCACTGGCTTCATGCCGACTGATTTTAACCCCTTCGCAGCAAACGCCATGACCAACGCAGACGATATAAGGGTTTTACCAACGCCTGTATCTGTACCGGTAATAAAATAGGATAACGTCATGTTCGTTTATAGAAAGTGACTGGCACAGCAGCATCCGTTGCCACCTTGGCCTCAGACTTCCAAGCATGGCCGTAGACAACTTCAAATGTGGCGGGCAATTTACCTTGAACCCTGAATTGCTCGTAAGCTGAGGTTAGTTTTTTCAAGAACCCTTTACCTTCAAGACCGCGTCTCCGGCCTTCAGTGGCGTTATGTGCCCCTATCGCTTTTAAATCGCGCATGACTCCCATGACATCATCATAGGTCAGCACATACCGCTCGACATCCAGCACCGGCGCCGAATACCCTGCACGGACAAGCGCATCCCCGATATCATGCATGTCGATGAACCGGCTGACATGTATATGCTCGGCATCCACATTAGATGCTGCGCGCAGCTCTTTCAGGGTATCAGGGCCAAAAGTGCTGAACATCAACAATCCACCTGGCTCCAGTACCCGCGACATCTCGCCAAATGCAAGATCGAGATCATTGCACCACTGCACGGCAAGGTTGGACCACACGAGGTCAACACTATGATCAGCAAGCGGCAAATGCTCGATATCGGCACAAATAGCCTCATGCGAGACCAGGCCCAGCATACGCTTAAATAATGATTGTCTGGACAACGTCTTTTTGAGCATGCTCATGGCGATATCCAGCGAAATGATACGGGCTTGCTTATAACGCTGGCCTAACTCGATACTTGCAGGGCCTGTTCCACAGCCAGCATCCAGAATCACATTGGGTGATATCTTGACGAGCTCCAGACGCTCGAACATACGTTCACGTACTTCTTTCTGTAGCACAGCCGCTGCATCATAACTATCAGCAGCACGGTCAAATGAAGCACGAACGCGCGCTTTATCTATTCGGTAAATATCGTTCATACTTAATCAACGACCACAGCTGCTGGCTCCAAAAACTGTACCAAAGCATCAACAAATTGTTCCGAATGAGAGAGAAAAGGCGCATGTGATGCACCTGCAATCACCCTCAACCGCCCAAACGGCAGACTTTGCGCAAGCCATTGTGCCGCTTGCAGTGGTGCCAAAGTATCGCGATCACCATGAATCAATAGCGTTGGTTTCTTTAATTCTTGCAGCTCGGTGCGTAAATCACTCTCCAGCAAAATACGTAAGGCTTTTTGCAATGAACCCAATGTTGGTACAGGACGCTCAGCGAATGTAGTGCGTAACTGCTTCACCGTAGCGCGCGCATCATCAGACCGCATGCACTGAAGTGTTAAGAACTTGATCAAGGTCGTTTGGTAATCTTGCCCGATATCAGCAGCAAACTTTCTAAAAACATCGGCATCCATACCATCATGCCAATCCTCGTCGTCCACAAATTTTGGGGTAGCGCCGATCAATATCAGGCGACGCAATCTATCTGGATGTGTAAGTGCGATACGCATGGCAATCAGGCCACCGAGCGACCAGCCACAGACATCTGCATTTTCAGGTAATACATTGGCTACCGCTTCTGCAACGCTATCCAAACCAGCCGGCTCGATCGGTCTGCTAAAACCCATACCCGGCAGATCAATCACATGGACACAAAAATATTTGGCGAGCTTTTTCACAATCGGTTGCCAAACACCACCATGCATGCCCCAGCCGTGAATCAACACAAGATTCGGTGCAGCTTCATTTTCCTGACCGAATTTTTCTACATATAAACTCATGCCGCCATCTCGCTTTCGGCATCGTTCAATGATTGAATCAACTGCGCAACGTCATGCTCGCTATGCGCTGCAGAGAGGGATATTCTCAAACGGGCTGTATCTTTAGGCACCGTTGGTGGTCGTATCGCAGGAACCAATATATTCTTTGTTAGCAAATACTCACTTAGCGCCAAAGCCTCTTCATTAGAGCCAACAATCAATGGTTGTATCGCAGTGACAGATTCTTCCAGCTTCCATCTTTTTAATTGCAAACCGGATTTAAGCAAGCTAATTAAGCCTTGTAAATGCACTCTTCTCGACTCATCTCGCTTGATGATTTCCAGCGCTTTGATCAATGTTGCAGATATTGCCGGAGGACTTGCCGTCGTATAGATATAAGTACGCGCATTCTGCAAAAGATAGTCGATGACGATCTGGTCGGCAGCGACAAAAGCGCCAAATACACCAGCAGCTTTACCTAGTGTCGCCATGTAGATGATGCGTGGTGAGGTCAGATTGAAATGACTTAAGGTACCGCGCCCTTCTTTACCCAATACACCAAACCCGTGTGCGTCATCCAACAACAGCAAAGCATCATACTTTTCACACAGGGCAAGCAAAGCTGGAACTGGTGTCAAATCTCCATCCATACTGAATACGGCATCTGCCACAACAAGTTTACGCGGCGCATTGCTTGTTTTAAGCATGGCTTCTAAGGCACTGAGATCATTATGTGGATATCGGTAGAGCTCAGCACGCGAGAGCACCGCCGCATCATTCAAGGAGGCATGATTTAAGCGATCGGCAAACACTGCATCCCCTCGACCGAGCAGCGCAGTCATGATGCCGAGATTCGCCATATAGCCAGTTGAGAAAAGCAAGGCAGCAGGCAATCCGATGAAATCTGCCAGCGCTTTTTCAAGCAACTCATGATAATGGTGGTGACCAGTAATCAAATGGGATGCGCCACTACCGACACCAGCAATATTCGCAGACTGTTGCCATGCATTGATAAGTTCAGGGTCGTTCGCCAACCCGAGATAGTCGTTACTACAGAAAGATAGTACCGTTTGGCCGTCACATTTGATGTGTACGCCCTGAGCGGTTTCAAGCAAACGGCGGCGGCGGGTCAACCCCGCTGCATCACGCTCTTGTAATTGAGCCGCTAGCCCGGCAAATAGTTTGTCTGACACTGAAACGTTTTAGGGAGAGACTTAAGCTGGGTGGATGCCCAGTTTGGCAAATAACTTCTTATCTGTCTCTGCCTCTGGATTACCTGTAGTCAGTAGCTTTTCACCGTAGAAGATCGAATTGGCACCCGCGATGAAACATAATGCCTGTATACCCTCATGCATGCTTTGTCGACCGGCTGACAAGCGCACATAGCTCTTCGGCATCGTGATACGTGCTGCCGCGATAGTACGCACGAACTCAAAAGGATCCAGCTCATCCGTACCATGTAATGGCGTACCCTCGACTTGGGTCAGCAGGTTGATCGGCACACTTTCTGGTGGGCGTTCCATATTGGCTAGTTGCGCAAGCAGGCCAGCACGTTGGTTGCGTGATTCCCCCATGCCGATGATACCGCCACAGCACACATTGATATCCGCATCGCGCACACGATCCAATGTATCCAAACGATCCTGATAAGTACGGGTGGTGATCACATCACCGTAGAACTCAGGCGCTGTATCCAGATTATGGTTGTAGTAATCAAGGCCAGCATCCTTTAACTGTTCGGCCTGACCATCTTTCAGCATGCCTAGCGTGGCACAGGTTTCTAGGCCCATGGCTTTGACTTCGGCGATCATCTTCAATACAGGTTCAAGATCCCGCTGTTTAGGGCTACGCCAAGCTGCACCCATACAGAAACGGCTAGCGCCATTTTCTTTCGCTGCACGAGCAGCACTTAATACTTCATCCAACGGCATCAAAGGCTCAGCCTCAACCTCTGTATGATAGCGAGCCGCTTGCGGGCAGTAGCCGCAATCTTCAGAACAGCCGCCAGTTTTGATTGAGAGTAGCGTACTTACCTGTACCGCGTTAGGATCAAAATGCTCACGATGCACCGTCTGTGCTTGATGTATCAGATCGCTAAAAGGCATTTCAAAAAGCCCCACGATCTCTTCTACACTCCACCGCTTCTCGATTTTAGATTCACGGATTGTACGTTCGATGCCTCGAATATCAATGACGGAATTAGCGACTTGCTCAAGCATGTATGATCTCCATTAATCAGTTTCTACCTGCATATCTTGCCAGGGTTCTCTTTTCGCACGCAAAATATCACGCACACCAAAAGGCACTACAATCAAAATACTTACAATCCATACGATCAATATCAAATTGAGCGTACCACCCGCTAACTTCGATAACTGCGAACTAAAATTAAGCAAAGCCACTAATCCGCCGACTACACCGTAAAAACGATATCCCGAATACTTTACGTAGTCGCAGATTTTTGCATTAGGATGGCAAGCCAAGGATGCATAGACAAAAATAGAAGCGGCGATCCATAAGAACATAGGAAAGATTGTCGGTAGTAAAATCACCGATACGCTGGAAAAAAAGGCAAAACTTTGTGCGGCATGCATTTGCTGCTTGGCAGTAATCGTTTTAGTCGCCATTATTTACCAACCTTAACTGGGCATTTTTGAGATGCCCTTATTGAGAATAGTGCTAATTATACCTTGTCAAACAGAAAGACAACAAATGGTTAACAAGTGGTTAAAATTTAATCAGTTGTTATTTCCACAAAAATGTATGTTGTGCGCAACAATGGATGGCGGCGCACTAGGTATATGCCAGCCATGCGGAGATGCATTGCCTTGGCACAACACCATACCCCAATGTCCGCAATGTGCTTTACCGTCTATAGACAGCAATGTATGTGGGCATTGCCTCACCGCTCCACCAGCATTTGATCGTATCCATGCGCTGTTCCGCTATGAGTATCCGATTGATGCGATGCTACAACGTTATAAATACCAGCATTTACTCACGATGGCCGCGTTATTTGGCGAAATGATGATGACTGAATTACCACGCGCCAATCTGCCCGACCTGATCATCCCCATGCCTTTACACCCGCAACGGCTGAAAGAGCGCAGCTTTAATCAATCCCTTGAAATTGCACGCATCATTGCCAATCGCTTAGATATCAGATTAGCTGCACAAAGTTGCTCACGCACGAGAAATACACCACCACAAGCCAGCCTGCCAATGAAAGAACGTACTAAAAACATGAAAGACGCTTTCGCTTGCAATGAAAACTTGAGCGGATTACATATCGCGGTCGTGGATGACGTGATGACAACAGGCGCAAGCCTGAATGCATTGGCAAAAACACTGAAAAAAGCAGGGGCGGCAAGTGTAGAATGCTGGGTTGTCGCAAGAACCTTACCCAGATAGCCCAAGCATGTTCGATATTATTCTTTATGAACCGGAAATCCCACCCAACACCGGGAATATCATCCGCCTGTGCGCCAATGCAGGGGCGGGACTTCACCTCGTCAAGCCTTTAGGGTTCTCACTAGAAGATAAACAACTGAAACGCGCCGGGCTTGATTACCATGAGTTCGCCACACTAAAGGTATATGAGAGTTGGGCAGAGTGCCGTCAGGCATTTATTGGCCGAAGGATGTTCGCGCTGACCACCAAAGGCAGTACACGGCATAGTGATATCCAATTCAAATCTGACGACGCTTTTCTATTCGGCCCTGAAACACGGGGATTGCCTGAAGAGATACGCACAGAATTCACACCCGAACATCGCGTACGTTTACCGATGCTGCCACACAGCCGCAGCCTGAATCTATCAAACTCGGCAGCTATTTTGCTTTATGAAGCATGGCGACAAACAGGATTTGTTGGCGGCGCATAATCTGGCGGGAGATGTTGATCGATCAACATCGATACAGGAATTAATTAGTTTTGAATTAAAAATTTTAAAGCTAAACAAATTCATCAATATGATTGCCAATATTGTGATCGCTGAGTCTTTTAGGCGTTTCAATCGATGAAGCATCCGGCTGATTTTTCTTCGCGGCATCTTGCTGTTTTGCAGCTTCTTGCGCTTGCTCTCGAACCAATTGATCAATTTGAGCTTGGACCAGTTGAATCTGCATTTGAATGAGTTTCGCTTTTTCTATGCTTTGCTCGTCTGGGGCACCTAGTACAGTCTTTAATTCTTTTACCAAAGCCATCAGTTTTTTCTTCAAACCAGCGATCGTATTGCTATTGCCTCCGCCACTGCTTGCATCTGAAGCCTGACTGACAACTGTCGCGCCACTTACTGAAACCGGACTGGCCATTTTATTTCCCTTAATTGCAGAGTCTTAACCTTTAACGGAAAACAAGCCACTTTTCTTAAGGAAATAACTTCTCGCGCATCAAAGATTATTTTTACCTACAATTAAACCGCTTCTGATTTTTGTTCTCGACTCAGTAGATTTTCAACCGCTGTTCTTGGTGACTTGCCATGAGAAAGTACTTGGTCTACTTCATAGGTGATCGGCATATCAACGCCTAATTGCTCGGCACGGCGAATCACTTCACGCGTGGTATTCACGCCCTCAGCGACATGCCCCAAGCTTTGCAGGATGTCACTTAAAGATTGGCCGGATGCCAGACGGATACCCACCTCGCGATTACGCGAATATTGCCCAGTACAGGTGAGAATCAAGTCGCCTGAACCAGCCAAACCCATGAATGTTTCTTTCTGACCGCCCAATGCCACCCCAAAACGTGTCATCTCAGCCAATCCGCGTGTGATCAGTGCTGCACGGGCATTGTTACCGAATTCCATCCCATCGCTGATACCAGAAGCAATCGCCATCACATTCTTCAGTGCGCCACCAACCGAGACACCAGCCACATCTGTACTGGTATAGACCCTAAAATTTCCACCATGCAACAACGCGCCTGCATCACGCGCAAAAACTTCATCATTGGCCGCCAAGGTAATGGCAGTAGGTAGCCCGCGCACTAGCTCAGCGGCAAAACTCGGGCCTGAAAGCGCACCCCAGTGGCGGCCATTTCCCAGCTCCTCCAAAGCAACTTCGTGCGGTAGCTTTGCTGTTTCAGGCTCTAGTCCCTTATTCGCCCAGATGACTGGCAATTGACTACCAAGCGCATTGATCTCTTTAAGGATGTTACGGAAACCTGCGGTTGGCACAACAGAGAGAATCAAATCCGCATCTTGCAGCGCCGCTTCAAGCTCACTCTCGATCGAAAGATGATCATTAAAACGGAAATCTCCAAGGTACAAAGGGTTGGAGCGCGCTTTACGCATACCGGATACATGCTCGGCATTACGCGCCCAAAGCGCCACTTGATGCCGCTGACTGATTTGCATGGCAAGTGCAGTACCCCATGCACCAGCACCTAATACGGCGATCTTCATAAATTCAGGATTTCATTCGAGGCTAGGAAAATTAAAGACTAACAAAATTCGAACAGGAAACTTAAAGTCCCCAAACAGAAGATGCAGGCACATAGCCGACTAGGCCATCACGATGGTGGACTTTTGCCCAGCCATTTGTCACTGGCTCCATCAAATCAAGCACTACATCTTTTTCAGCACGGAAGACGATCGCGGCGGCGGCATCACCAGACTGCCTAACCTCAGCTTGGTCGGCGATGACAATCACCGTGCGCTTGTTAGTGAGCTGCTTGGATTCTACCCAGTTCAAACCACCTTGACGGTCCCGTACTTTGATCCAGTCCCCCAAGTTAACGATAACTTCAACCGGATAACCCTGCCCTACTACAAATAGTTTTTTACCTTGTGCCGATGGCGCATCATAAAAAATCGCCTTAGGCACTGAGACAGCGCGATACTCAAGCGCCGAAGCCATTGCTGGCATCAGCGCAAGTAATACTGCGCCAATCACGAAATAGTAGAGGCGGATTTGAATCATTAATGTGTGATCGCGCCATTAGGCGCAACAGGCTCTTCTTGCTGCTGCTTTTGTTGGGCATAAAGTGCTTCGAAATTGATCGGGTTCAGCAATACAGGCGGGAAACCTGCACGGGTAACCGTGTCAGAAACTGCTTCACGTGCATAAGGGAAGATGATATTCGGACAAGTAACGCCAAGAATGATATCAAGATTCTCTTTTGGCACATTGCGTACTTGGAATATACCGGCCTGTGCCACTTCAACCAGGAACACGGTCTTATCTTCGATCTTGGAAGTCACGGTCACGGTGACCAGCACTTGATAGATACCCTCTTCAAGCTGTGTCGCTGTATTTGCCAGCTCAACGCTCACTTGTGGGGCTTCACGCTGGATGAAAATCTGTGGTGCATGTGGAATCTCTAAAGAAAGATCCTTGATGTAAATCTTCTCAATACCAAAAGCCGGTTGTTGATCCTGTGGTGCTACTTCGTTCTCTGCCATGTCTCTTCCTAATTGGCTGATGTTTGTACATCAGCTCGGTAATTAATTATTAATAAAAAGCGCCACTGGATTATCTGCAATCAGGGCGCTTTACTTCCTCTTACATATTCTAACTGCTTATGGCATGTTTTTAAACAACAAAGGTTCCAATTCACCAGCAACATCTAATGCGCGCAGCTCATCAAAACCGCCGATGTGTTTTTCATCGATATAAATCTGCGGCACTGTCCTGCGTCCGGTTTTTTCCATCATGGTGACACGCAGCTCGGGTTGAAGATCGACACGGATCTTATCGATATCGGTCACCCCTTTACGTAATAGTAGCCGTTCTGCATTCATGCAATAAGGGCAACTTGCTGTAGTGTACATCACGACATTCGCCATGTTTAGGCCTTCACGGTAGGTAATTTAGCTTCTATCCAAGCCTTTAAACCGCCGCGCAAGTTATATATCTTAGAGAACTCGTTTTTCTTGAGGATATCGCAAGCTTTCGCCGAACGAATACCACCCTGACAATTCACTAGGATTGGCTTTTCTCTATATTTGGCTAATTCTTTCAATCGCTCAGGTAGTTTAGCCAACGGAATGTGCTTGGCGCCCGTCACATGTCCGGCTGCGAACTCTGCGTCATCACGCACATCAAGCACAAGTGCATTCTCACGATTGATGAGCAGCACCGATTCGCCGGGGCTCAAGTCGACCACACCACCAGAGCTTTTCTTGAGTAAAGGCCAAAGCAATAGAAAACCAGACCCAACAGCGAGACCCAGCCAGATGACATTTTTTGCGATAAATTCCACTACTTGCCTTTCACACACACCAAATTAGGGATTTTACCCAGAAATGAAAGCGTACAGATGATTAATATACATAGACCAATATGAAGGCCTCTTAAGCATAATTCAAGTGGCACATATTTCAAGTTAGCAAACCGCATTAGAGACAAAAACCATCAAATCCACAAAGCGGTAAATTAAGAAGATTTATTAGTGAAATATCTCTAAAATATAAATCTAATAGATATTTACCAAAACCACCTGGAACAAAGCCAAAAATGAAAGTAACACCCGTCATATTGTTAATTCTGGATGGCTTCGGCTACCGCGAAGAAACCACGGATAATGCAATTGCTCAAGCGTATACACCAAACTGGGATCGATTGTGGAGTCAGTATCCTCATACGCTGATCAATGCATCGGAGAAGTTTGTCGGGCTACCTTGCGGGCAGATGGGTAATTCAGAAGTAGGTCACCTCACAATGGGGGCAGGCCGAGTGGTATATCAGGATTTTGAGCGCATCAATACCGCCATAGAAACGGGGACATTCTTTACCAACCCGACATTACTTGAGGCCGTAAACAAGGCCAAAAACGCAGGTAAGGCACTGCATATATTCGGCCTGCTATCGGATGGCGGCGTTCACAGTCACCAGGAACATATCTACGCCATGGTAGAAACAGCCGTCAAAGCTGGGTTAGACAAAATCTATGTGCATGCATTTCTGGATGGTCGCGATACGCCGCCCATCGGCGCGACTGCTTACATTCAAAAACTGGAAGAAACATTCGTAACATTAGGCGCGGGTAAGATCGCCTCTGTCACAGGCCGCTATTATGCGATGGACAGGGACAAACGTTGGGAACGTGTTGCACCAGCTTATAAAGTCATCACCGAAGGCATTGGTGAATATACGGCATCGACCGCACTTGATGCACTCAACGCGGCTTATGCGCGGGATGAAAAAGATGAGTTCGTAAAAGCGACTGCCATCGTCAACCCCGGCGAAACGCCTGTGACGATGGAAGATGGCGATGTCGTCGTATTTATGAATTTCCGCTCAGACCGTGCACGCCAAATTACACAAGCATTCCTAGAGCCGGATTTTGATGGTTTCGCACGCACAGTCGTGCCTAAACTCGGTGGCTATTACACACTGACGACTTATGACAAAAATGACAAAGTAGCCAAAGCGGTATTTGCGCCACAAAGTCTCTCCAATAGTCTAGGGCAATATTTATCCGCTCAGGGCATGACGCAGTTACGCATTGCCGAGACTGAAAAATATCCGCATGTCACTTTCTTCTTTAATGGTGGCGAGGAACAGGTTTTCCCTGGGGAAGATCGCATTCTTGTACCGTCACCCAAAGTAGCAACCTATGACCTGAAACCCGAAATGAGCGCCTTTGAGGTGACCGACAAACTGGAAGCCGCTATCCTGAGTCAAAAATATGATGCCATCATCTGCAACTATGCCAATTGCGATATGGTAGGTCATAGCGGAAAACTGGATGCTGCCATCAAGGCCGTAGAAGCAATCGATATCTGTATTGGGCGTGTCGTCAGCGCCATGCAGCAGATCGGGGGTGAGGTGATCGTTACAGCAGACCACGGCAACGTAGAGTTGATGCAGGACAGAACCAATAACCAACCACATACCCAGCACACGACAAATGTTGTACCGCTATTGTATGTTGGTCGCCCGGCAAAACTTGCAGCAGCTGGCACTGGCGCGCTATCAGACATATCACCCACCTTGCTTAAAATGATGGGCTTACCCCAGCCGACAGAAATGACCGGGCACACCCTAGTCAACTTTGAATCCAACACCATTGCCAACAATGCTTGATAAGAAGGGGGTTAGCTACAAGCTAGCCGTAACCCTTTTTGCTATGCTGATGACTTTTTCGCAAAGTACATCGGCTGCGACAAAGGTCGAGAAATCAAAAGATGACTTGAACCAGATTCATGAGCGCATTGAAAAACTCAAAAAAGAACTGGATAGCAATACCGAAGCTCATGCAGATGCGACCGATGCACTCAAAGAAAGCGAAAAGGCGATCAGTGAGACAAATCGCAAACTCTATGAGCTAAGCCTGCAACAGAAACAGAACCGGGCAAATTTGCAATCGCTGGAGCAACAGAAATCGGGCCTGGAATCGACGATACAACAGCAAAAGCAGCTACTCGGTGCGCAATTATATGAGCAATACCTGCATGGTCAGCAAAGCTATATTCAGGTGGTATTGCAGCAACAAGACCCGGGCGCGATTGCACGGCAACTGCAATACTTTGCCTATGTCTCACGGGCACGGGCGAAACTCATCGATGCCACCCAACAAAATCTGGGCAAGGTCGCAAAACTGAATGACCAGACAGCGGTCGCCCTGAAAGAAGTCACTGATCTTAAAGCCAATCAGGAAAAAGAGCGCCGTGAACTCCAATCGCAGAAAAACGAGCGCGGCACCTTACTCAAGAAACTATCCGCAAAGATCACAGCGCAACGTGGCGAAATCAATAAACTCAAGCGCGATGAAAAAAGTCTTTCGGATTTAGTTGAGCGTTTAGCGCGTGCCGCTGCCGCAACACCTCCGCCGAAACGCACACCACGCAAGACTGATAAAACGGACACATCAAAACCTCAAGTGCCAGTGGGGCGTAATGACACATTGCCGAGCAACGCATTCGATGGCAGCAATTTTGCAGCATTGAAAGGTAAGCTGAATCTACCTGTTCGAGGAGAGATCACGAATCGATTCGGCGCGGCAAGAGAAGATACCGGTATTTCCTGGAAAGGCTTGTTCATCAAATCAAGTGAGGGCTCGGACGTGAAATCGGTCGCTAGTGGGCGTATCGTATTCGCTGACTGGTTACGTGGTTTTGGCAACCTGATCATTGTGGATCACGGTAACGGCTATATGAGTTTGTATGGCAACAATCAGGCCTTGCTTAAAAAAGTGGGGGATACGGTCAGCGGTGGCGATACGGTCGCCGAGGTTGGCAATAGCGGTGGCAATGACGCGAATGGCGTGTATTTTGAACTACGCTACCAAAGTAAACCGTTTGACCCACTAAGTTGGAGCAGCATCAGATAGTACGTAGAATCACTCACCTATCAGGTGCAGGATAACGCGACGATTGCTTGCAACCAGCCGATGTTCATATAGAAATATACCCTGCCATTGCCCTAAAGCCGCGCGGCCTTCAATAAGTGGAATAGATAGATTGGTTTGCGTGAGCGCGGTTCTCACATGCGCGGGCATATCATCAGGACCTTCTACTGTATGGATAAATAGCGAATCACCATCAGGCACAAGGCGTGCGAAAAAACTTTCCATATCTACTAGCACATCTGAATCATAATTCTCGTTAATCAACAGGCTTGCAGAAGTATGCTGTATATAAAGCGTCAGCAAGCCTGTACTCAGCCCGCTATCGGCAGCCCAGCGGGTGACCTCGGATGTGATATCGTAAAGTCGACGCCCATTGGTTCTTACATTGATCTGGCTGGTACGTTGATTCATATCGCTTGATCCATTAGTTTCGATCCATCATTTTTAAAATTATAATGCTATTTATATTCAGTCACTTGATTTAAGTAATGGTAGGATTACTACCATTACTGAATCTATAAAAACAATACCCTCATGCTATTACGTTATTTCCGCCAAGATATAGAGCCCGCCCACTTGGCTTTGCTACGTGCGATACCTCTATTTGCCGACTTGAAAACGCATGAACTTGCCACGCTGGATGATGTGCTGCATCAGCGTACTTATGTAAAGAACGAGATCATCTTCGATCAGGATGAAGAAGGTCAGGCGGTCTATTTTATTGTCACTGGCAAAGTGCAGATAAGCCGTCATGGCATGGCGGAACCATTAGCCGAAATGGATGCGGGACAATTCTTCGGTGAGCGAGCGTTGCTCGAAGGCAGCCCGCGATCAGCGCAAGTCAAGGCCATTGAAGACTGTACGATAGCCGTGTTGTTTCGCGATGATTTTCTGGGCTTGATGCATACCCATCCGGATATTGCAGCCTCGATCACAGAACATTGCAGCCTCATCAACGCGCTCTATCGCGATATTGATACCACAGCGATCAACCCAGCCACATTGGCAACACATCGCGATATCCCCGGCCCGATCACTTGGGGTTGCATCATTGCGGCCACTTGTTTGCTGCTGCTGATATTCAAGAAAATACTCTGGCTGGTCTTGCCATTCCTGTTGGCACTCATGCTCTATTATTCGCTTGCACCGATAGCAAAAAAGATGGTGCAGTCAGGATTTAGCCATCGTCTTGCAGCAGTATCACTCAGTGGTGCCTTTCTGCTCGTAATCGGCATCGGGCTGATTCTGTTCTACCCATTGGCTATCGCACATGCAGAGAAATGGCAGGCTTCGCTGATGCATTATCTCTCTGGCGGGGTCACGCTGCTAGAAGAGATCATTCACGGATTACAGCATCGGTTTAAGTTTTTACAAAACTCGCAATTCGGTAACGACCTGTACCAGCAGTTCCGCGATTTCTCCGAACACTTTTCAGATAAATATATAGGCAGTATCGCATTAGGCGTCGCGGCTTGGTTACCCTCTCTATTGCTCGCCCCTATCATCAGTTTCTTTTTGCTGAAAGATGCAGCCTATCTGCGCAAAATGATCGGCGGAGCCGTGCCGAATGCGTTTTTTGAAAAAACGCTATACCTGATTCATGCCGTGGACCGTACCGCAAGATTGTATTTTGTTGGCCTGCTCAAGATCGCAGTGATAGATACTGTATTGGTATCCGCGGGCCTATGGGCACTAGGTGTATCACCTGCTTTTTTACTCGGCATACTGGTAGCCGTGCTTTGCTGGATACCTTACCTGGGCCCATTGCTTGGCTTTGCAATCGTCATGATGGTGGCAGCATCTGACTCACCGGGTAACCTGCCGCTATTTTATAGCATCATCGGTTTATTCATCACGATGCGCATACTGGATGACTTTCTATTCTTGCCTTTAATCGTTGGCAAGAGCCTGCGCATCCATCCATTACTCACAGTCATGATGTTCCTGATCGGTGAAGCGATCGCAGGCGTTGCAGGGTTGATGCTGGCGATCCCAATTCTCGGGGTAGTGATGGTATTGGGTGAAACGCTAGAGATCATCCTCACGGATAAACGGTTGCAGGCGCGCCACCGCTTCTCGCAAAAGCTGCGCTGGCGCTCAGCTAATCGAGACCTGACTCAAAGCTGAGCTTTCTTATACCTAAGTCTTACCAGCCGTACCCGTAACGAAAGCTTGGCCCATAGGGACGACGCCAAGCGGGACCATAGCTATAACCCCACCAAGGGTCATAATAAGGTTGTGAACGCCATAGATACTCGCGTTTCAGGCGCTCTTGCTCCAGTTTCTTTTCTTTTTCGCGCTTATTGATCTCATCAGCAAAGCCATCTCTCACTGCCTGCTCACGTGCGGCGTAAATAAAATCAAGCACCTTACCATCGACACCCTGCTTGCTTAAATCAACAGCTTGAGATGGCGTGATGTCATAGCGAGAGTTACTTGCCTTGATCTTTTCAATGATCTGGTCAGCAGGTACCTTTTGCTTGGACAGATTAACGATTTCATCCAATGTCAGGTTAGGCACCGGCTTGGGCATAATGCGCTCAAGCTCTTCTGGAGAGATGCGCTGTATCTGCGGCTCCTGCACCGTATTTGTGGCGCAGCCAGAGACGCTCACCAACAAACCAGCCACTATAATGATCGATAGCTTATGCATCTTCTCTCCGAGTCCGGGTGCATACCCGGTACAAATATAATCAAATTCAATCAGGATGAACCATTACCGATTATGACTGCTTATTTCGGTAAAGATTCATCCGTCGTACACTCTTTATCAGGCCTTGCTAAACAGCATCTTACCGCCTTTAAAATCTACTTTGATCGTATCTTTAGGGGCAAAAACACCACCCAGTATCTCGCGAGCCAGCGGATTTTCGATCTCCGACTGTATCGCACGTTTCAATGGGCGTGCACCATAGACGGGATCGAAGCCGGCATTGGCAATCTCGGCCAAAGCAGCATCTGTCACTTGCAATTTCATATCCATCGCAACAACACGTTTGGTCAGATTCTGTAATTGAATACCCGCAATCGACTTCACATGTGACTCGCCCAATGCATGAAAAACGACTACCTCATCGATTCGGTTGACAAACTCCGGACGAAAATTCGCTTTTACCTCGCCCATCACCGCAAGTTTGATGACCTGATAATCGTCACCGGTCATATTCTGGATCATCTGGCTGCCAAGATTGGAGGTCATGATGATGACCGTATTCTTGAAATCCACGGTGCGTCCCTGACCATCCGTCAAACGACCATCGTCCAGCACCTGCAACAATACGTTGAATACATCGGGGTGGGCCTTCTCAACTTCATCAAGCAGGATGACGCTATATGGCTTCCGGCGAACGGCCTCAGTCAAGGTACCACCTTCCTCGTATCCCACGTAACCAGGTGGCGCGCCGATCAAACGAGATACAGAATGCTTCTCCATGAACTCACTCATATCGATACGAACCAAATGATCTTCCGAATCAAACAAGAACCCTGCCAGCGCTTTAGTCAGTTCTGTTTTACCGACACCCGTAGGCCCCAAAAACAGGAATGAGCCATATGGGCGATTAGGATCTGACAAACCTGAGCGTGAACGGCGAATTGCATCAGATACCAAGCGCACTGCTTCATCCTGCCCAACCACGCGCTCATGCAACCGATCTTCCATGGTCAGCAATTTATCGCGTTCTCCCTGCAACATCTTGGAAACCGGGATGCCCGTTGCACGGCTGACGACTTCAGCGATCTCTTCTGCACCTACTTGCGTACGTAGCAATCGGTGCTTACCAACAGCGACTTCCTGACTTGAATCGGCACTTTTAAGTTGCGCTTCAAGCTGTGGCAATTTGCCATATTGGAGCTCGGAAACCTTTTGCCACTCACCTTTACGAGTAGCCTCTTCCATTTGTAATTTAAGCTTTTCTATGGCTTCGCGAATATGCGATGAACCCTGCAACTGGGCTTTTTCCGCTTTCCAGATTTCCTCAAGGTCAGCATATTCCTTACTTAAACGCGCAATCTCTTCCTCGATTAACTCAAAGCGTTTTTTGGAAGCTTCGTCTTTTTCACGACGCACAGCCTCACGCTCGATCTTCAACTGAATCAAACGACGATCAAGTTTATCCAGCACTTCTGGTTTTGAGTCGATCTCCATCTTGATGCGCGATGCAGCCTCATCAATCAAATCAATGGCTTTGTCAGGCAGGAATCGATCCGTAATATACCGATGAGATAACTCTGCCGCAGCCACAATGGCAGGGTCAGTGATATCCACGCCATGATGCAGCTCATATTTCTCCTGCAAACCACGTAGTATCGCAATGGTCGCCTCCACACTCGGCTCATCGACCATCACTTTTTGGAAACGGCGCTCAAGTGCTGCATCTTTTTCGATATATTTACGATATTCATCCAGTGTGGTCGCACCTACACAATGGAGCTCGCCACGCGCTAAAGCAGGTTTGAGCATATTGCCTGCATCCATCGCGCCTTCAGCTTTGCCAGCACCAACCATGGTATGCAGTTCATCGATAAAGACGATGGTCTGACCTTCATCCAATGCCAGCTCTTTTAATACATTCTTCAGCCGCTCTTCAAACTCACCTCGATACTTGGCACCTGCCAATAACGAGGCCATATCAAGCGAGAGCACTCGCTTGTTCTTGAGGCTATCCGGCACCTCACCATTGACGATACGTTGCGCAAGCCCTTCAACAATCGCAGTCTTACCAACCCCCGGCTCACCGATCAGCACAGGGTTATTCTTTGTCCTGCGCTGCAATACCTGAATCGCACGGCGAATCTCATCATCTCGACCAATCACAGGGTCGAGCTTACCGCTACGCGCCCTTTCAGTCAGGTCAAGCGTATATTTCTTAAGAGACTCACGATTACTTTCAGACTCTTGACTATTCACATGTTCACCACCACGCACAGCCTTGATAGCTGCCTCAAGTGCGCTCTTACTCAAGCCTGCCTTTTTAAGCAACTTGCCGGTTTCACCTTTATCTTCAGCCAGCACCAGCAAGAACACTTCGCTAGCAATAAAGCTATCGCCGCTTTTTTGTGCCTGTTTATCTGTGAGGTTAAGCAGGTTATTCAAATCACGTGAGATGCTGACATCGCCAGCATTATTCTCGACCTTGGGTAATTGATTGATGGCCAACTGCAATGAGGCCTTTAACGGCTCAAAATTAGCGCCCGCACGTGCCAGTAAAGACTGTGTACCGCCATCTTCCTGATTCAACAAAGCAGCCAAAAGATGTTGCGGCTCGATGCTTGGATTATCGTTGGCAACAGCCAAGCTCTGAGCATCATTCAGGGCTTGCTGGAATTTGGTTGTAAGTTTGTCAAAACGCATTGCGCTCTCCACATTAAAAAACTGGTTACCTCTAAGGTGGGGGAAGGCTTCAAGTATTTCAAGATTTATTACTTTTTGCCGATAATTTATTACCAACAAACCGAAATAAAATGGCATTATTTACAACTAGATATAAAGCAATCATCGCTAAGGCTGAATAAATTGGCGGGTTTATGCGGCATAAGGCTTTGTTGCGAGAATATCTCCTAGTAGAATTCGGGATGTTATGCCTTTGTACGTAACGCCAGATGTGAATAAGAATACGAAAAACGATCTCACGACCAAGGGAATGAGTACCAAAGCATATGCAGCCAAGCAATACATCATTAATGCAACGACTGGTCAACAGTCTCAAAGATGTTGCACTTATTGCTACTGATGCAAAACTTAATATTCATTACGCCAACCCCTACGCTTGCGAGTTATTCGGTTTATCCAATGCAGAGATCGAATCCGGAAAAGGCCATTTACCGGTCACCGTGGTCAAGCGAATATGGATAGAACTCAAAAAGTCTAATGAAACCTTCACCCTTCAATATGCAGTAGCGCGCAAACTCAAAACCCTCAAGATATTCATCTCCAATCTGGAAGATGTTCAGTTGGAAGGCAACATTCAAAAACTGGGTTATGTCATCCATGTGCATGACATCACTGACCACCAGATCACAGAAAGCACGCTGCATGACCGCAGTGCAATATTAGATGCGCTGATCTCTTGTGATTGGCTTTTGCACTCGGCCGAAGCCTGGCAAAAAGTAGCGCCGAGCGTTTTGGAACTCTTAAGTCTTGCATCACACTTTAGCCGCGCGACATTATTGAAAAACAATGTCATTGATAATGGCAAGGCACTGAACTCCATCATGCTGCATCAGTGGGTCAGCCCTGATCTAGTCGTGACCAATAGCAGCTATGAATCGATCAACTACCTGAAGAACGGTTGCAATCGTTGGGTAAGTACGCTTCGACAAGGCGAGGCGCTGTATGGTGATATAGACGAATTCCCCGCAGATGAACAAGCGTTTCTTAATCAGCACGGCACCCAATCTATCGCTGTAGTCCCTGTGTTTGCTGGCAACCAATGGTGGGGCGTCATCGTCATCGAGCGGAGTAAAGACCTGCCTGAGATATCATCCCACGAACTGGATGCACTCATGGCCATTGGCAGATCATTTGGTGTCGCGATCCAAAGAGAGTCAGCAGGCAATCGTTTACATCAAGCCAAGATAGCATTCGAAAGTGCTGTCGAGGGCATCATGATCACCGACGAGAATACGCGCATCATCGCCATCAACCAGAGCTTCACCGACATTACCGGTTATTCAGAAGAGGATGTCATCGGTAGCGTGCCTAACGTGCTGCATCATGAGACGCATGACTCAGAGTTCTACAAGGAGTTATGGGATACGCTGGCACAGGATGGTCGCTGGCGTGGGGAAATATGGAATACCCGCAAAGATGGCGAACAATATGCGGAATGGCTGACGCTGACATCAGTAAAAGATGAAGAAGGTCAGATCATCAACTACGTGGGCGTATTCGCCGACATATCTGAAATCAAGCACTCCCAGAATCGCCTCAACGAGTTGGTCAACCGCGACCCGCTCACAGGCCTACCCAATCGCCGTCTGCTCAATGAGCTATTAGATCACGCGATCAAACGTGCAGAGAGAGAGCAGAACCAGATCGCACTCCTGTTCGTTGATTTGGATCGATTCAAAGCCATTAATGACACCTTGGGACATCATGTCGGCGACCAACTTCTTTTTGAAGTTTCTAAACGCATCAGTCAGGCAGTCCGTGAAAGCGATGCCGTCGCCAGACTGGGAGGCGACGAGTTCCTAGTGATGATGGATCTGTTGCGCAAGAATGAAGATGCGGAAACCGTTGCAAGAAAGATCATCAACTCATTGCAAACTGAATTTGTCATTGATGGGCGCGAGCTCTTCATCGGGGCAAGTGTCGGCATTGCAATTTACCCCACTGATAGTACTGATGTAGAGGGACTAATCAAAGCCGCCGACATTGCGATGTATCACGTAAAAAGTCGCGGAAAGAATAATCTTTGCTTCTACTCAGCAGACCTGAGCAAAAATGCCGTTGAGCGTTTCACTTTAGAAAACCACTTGCGCAAGGCACTTGAACGCAACCAGTTTGAAGTTTATTATCAGCCGCAAGTATCAATCAAGACTGGCGACATCATCGGTGCAGAAGCACTGCTACGCTGGCAACACCCTGAATTAGGCATGGTTTCACCTGCGAAATTCATCCCGTTAGCAGAAGAGACCGGGCTGATCGTCCAGATCGGCGAATGGGTATTAAGACAATCGGCCCTACAAGCCGCCGCATGGGAAAATGCAGGGCTCGTGTTAAATCGGCTCTCGGTGAATGTCTCCGGCGTACAGATTCAACGCAGTAACTTTGCGGACACGGTATATGGCATACTGATTGAAACAGATTGCCAACCGAGTTTGCTAGAGCTTGAAATCACCGAAAGCACGGTGATGCATAATACCGAATACGTGATTAGCGTATTTGACCGTATTAAACGTTTAGGATTAAGGCTGGCGATCGATGACTTTGGTACCGGGTATTCATCGCTTTCTCATTTAAAACGGTTACCATTAGATAAAATAAAAATTGATCAATCGTTTGTTCGCGAACTACCCCACAACACTGACGATGCCGCGATTGCCAACGCAATCTACGCAATGGCAAACAGCCTAGGTTTTAAAGTCATCGCAGAGGGGGTGGAGACCACGGCACAGGCAGACTTTCTGCTCGACATGGGATGCGAAGAAGCACAGGGGTACTTATACAGCAGGCCAGTGAATGCATCTGATTTCACGCAATTACTGATCGCTGGTAAGTTGGGGAAAGAAAAAAATGCAAACTAAGCATCACTTTATCGATATCGACCAATTGCGCGTTGGTCTATATATCCATCTAGACTTGGGCTGGATGGATCATCCGTTCACTTTTAGCAATTTCAAACTCAAAGATGAAGGGCAGATTGCAAAAGTCCGCAAAATCGGATTGAAACAATTGCGTTATGACCCGAAGCGCAGCGACTGCGAACCCTTACCACTCAATGAAACCGTGAATAGCAGATCCGTCATCTCAAAAGCGCAAGCCAGTGCCGAGATCGCATTGCGTCAGGATAGCGAGAAAATATATACCGATAGGCTGAAAAAACTTCACGAAGCGATGGAAGAGAGCGAGAGAAAATTCATCCTCGCGTCAGATATCTCCAAAAAAGCCATCGCCAATATTGAAGATAATCCACAAGCATCCATCCATCAGGCAAAGCAAATGCTCGATGACATGGTGCATACCACATTGACTGAGCCAGATATCGCGATGCACGCCATCAATGGCAGCAATTCGGATGATAAACATCATCTGCACCCGCTCAATGTCACCGTGCTTTCACTCATGCTTTCAAAATCAATGAGCATGACAGCTGAAGATACCCATACCCTAGCGTTAGCAGCCCTGTTCCACGACACAGCCAAGGCAAACTATCCTGATATCCCACTGGAGGCAAGCCATCTCACTCCGGTTGCGTTACGCTTTACAGAACAACATACCGTCCATAGCGCAGAGATCGCGAAGAAGTCGGGATTATCGGAACATATCGAAAAAGTCATCCTGCAACACAATGAGTTCATCGACGGCTCCGGTTATCCTAGCAAGTTGAAGGATGGCACCATAGACCCGCTCGCCAGAATTGTTTCTGTTGTGAATGTGTATGACAGTCTTTGCAATCCGGCAGATCATGCGCACGCAATGACGCCCTATGAAGCGCTGAAATTCATGTTTAGCAATATGAAATCTAAATTTGATGAAGGCATCCTGAAACAATTCATCAAATGTCTCGGCGTCTATCCTCCGGGGAGTGTCGTCCAACTATCGAGCGGCATGCACGGCATTGTCGTCTCGGTGAACCCGGGCAAACCGCTTAAGCCCTTTGTGATGGTGCACGAACCCATTGCAAAAAGAGAGAAGCCATTAGTGCTTGATTTGCGTACTGAAGCTACTTTGACCATCGGCGCTTGCATCAGACCCCATCAATTACCACCAGAAGCATTGATCTACCTGAACCCGCGGCGACATGTCAGCTATTTTTTGGATACCGACCTAGCTAAAGACAAATAAGCCACTCACTTGTTAAGAGGCTGAGGTGTTTGCCAGCTTCTGCCTTCATCATCAGAGATAGCGGCATAGTGTTTGTCGTCATTCATATCCAGCCAGTTGATCGTTACTTTGCCAAGCTCAGCAACGAGTGCCACTTCGGCGATAGAGGAGACACTTAAACGCTTGACGGGAGAAGACACCCATGCATCACCATCCATGCGCGCATAATACAAGCCCGGCTTTTTGGCGGAACTCCACACCAGATGCCAGCCCCAATCACCGCCACGTGCAATGGCAAGGTTACTAAAATTGCACGCATGTCTTTCACCGCCGAAAGTCACGCGTTTTAAGGTCTGCGATTCAACACTTAATCCTTGTGTACTATCTTGCGCGTAGGCAATTGCCAAGTCATGCACACCATCTGCGAAAACATGCTCAAAAAATAATAATGTCTGCCCGTTATCAGCTTTAATTTGAGTCACTGGGCAATGATCATCCAACAGCTCCGCAAGTGCATCGCGTGGTAATAATGGGGATATTGTGAGGAAAATAACGAGTTTTAGAAAATTCAGTCGCATCGCAATCTTAAAAGTTACACATGTAAATTCTAGTTAAAAAAACCAGCTTACACTGCTATCATGCCGCATGGAATTTTTCAGGCAAAACCGTGGTGTATTATCGCAACGCTTTATCGCGTGGCTAAGCTGCTTTGCTATTCTACTTGGCTCCCTTGCTCCGGCAATTTCGCACGCGATAGCCAACATCAAAGGTCAGCCTGCCCCCTGGTCTGAGATATGTTCAACGTCTGGGAATAAATTCGTACCTTTCAATATCGCTCTAGCCGCGAGTAATAAAGAGTCAAACGACAATGACTCTCGACCCATGAAGATGGAACATTGCGCTTACTGTACGATGCATGCATCAACGTTTGCATTGAATGATCAGCGCCTGCTTGCGCTACAACCTGCCAATCTGTCTTACTCACTCCCCAAACTTTTCTATCAGGCGCCGTACCCACTATTTGCATGGGCATCGGCAAATCCACGCGCCCCGCCCTTAAACCCCTAATCGTTCAAAGCCATACGCCATTCATTGGCATTTATCGAACTTAAGAGCATCTGCAATGCAGCATACAGTGCTATCTGTAGCCGCTCTTAAAGCTATTAGGGAAATAACATGCAATTTAATTACAAAGCTATTTACATGTGCCTACTTGCCGCTTCGGCGAGTAATGCCTACGCGGACCATATCGAAAAAAACGAGACCCAAACATTGCCTACCGTGACGGTAACGGAAAAGAAAATAACTACGAGCGCATCTCTCACTCAAGCAGATATGCAGGAAGCAATAAAAGAGATTAATAAGACTGCTGGTGGTGTCACGGTGGTAGATGCCGAGAAAGTGCGTGAAGGTCGCGTTTCAAACTTCAACGACACACTGGGCATGGCAACGGGAGTCTTCGCACAGTCACGTTTCGGCGCTGAAGAATCTCGCCTATCGATCCGCGGTTCTGGTTTGCAGCGCACATTCCACGGACGTGGTATTCAATTGATGCAAGATGGCATCCCAGTTAATTTGGCAGATGGAAGTTTCGATTTTCAAGCAATAGAGCCTTTATCCACACGCTATATCGAAGTGTTCCGTGGTGCGAATGCGATGAAATTCGGTTCTAGCAATTTAGGTGGGGCAATTAATTTCGTCTCGCCTACAGGCTATGATGCTCCACAACTAGAAGCACGGGCAGAGTTTGGTAGTTTTGGTTATCGACGCTTTGGTCTTGCAACTGGAGGCGTAGTTGGCAATCTTGATTACTTCGTTAGCACCAGCACATTTGATCAAGATGGGTTTCGTGACAATGCCCAACAAAGTGCAGAACGGACGAATGCAAATATCGGCTACCGCTTTAATGAAAATGTAGAAACCCGCTTTTTCCTTGGTTACGCCAACAGCAATTCTGAACTACCAGGCAATCTCACAAAAGCTCAGCTTAAAGATGATCCTAGTCAGGCAATTCTTAGCGCAACTACTGGTCAACAAAGACGGAACATCGATGTATGGCGCATAGCCAACAAGACAACGATATTACTGGATAACGGCAGGCTAGAGTTAGGTGGATATTATTCAGATAAAACATTATTCCACCCTATATTCCAGATTCTGGATCAAGATAGCCAAGACTATGGCCTATCTGTGAGATTAGTACAGGAAGGCAAGCTGTTCGGATTACGCAATGAGTTCATCACTGGCTATACACCTAGCTATGGCGAAACCGAAGAAACTCGTTGGCAAAATCTGCAAGGCTCGCGTGGCGTGATGAGGAATAAAACAAAACAGGTCGCAAGCAACAATGTGCTGTATGCAGAGAATAGGCTGTTCGTGTTACCTGATTTAGCCCTTGTTACAGGCCTGCAATACACCAATAGTAAACGTGAGTTAAATGACAAATTTATTACTGGTACAGAGGGTGATGAAAGCTTCAACACCAGATATGTCCAGACAAGCCCTAAAATAGGCTTGCTCTATCAATACACGTCACAAATCCAAGTATATGGCAATGTTTCACGCAGCTATGAACCTCCTTCATTTGGCGAACTTGCTGGCGGTCTGCGCCCCAATATCGTCAGCGCCCAAGGCGGCACTACATTTGAGATTGGTTCTCGCGGAAACAGTACTAATGTAGATTGGGATATATCAGCTTATTACGCAAAATTACAAGATGAACTTCTGCAAACGGCTGTATTCGTTGCAGGTAATAGTGCGGCCCCGGCCTCACAAACAACTAATGCTTCGCATACTATACACGCGGGTATTGAGATGGGGATGACTGCTCGTTTACCCGGCAACCTAGAATGGCGACATAACCTTCTAATCAACGAATTTAGATTCGATAACGATGATGTATACGGCAATCGCAACTTGGCTGGCGTACCTAAGTCATTACTCAGAGGCGAGCTCTTGTATCGGAAGAATGGCTTTTATACAGGCCCGACTATCGAAACATCTCCGCAACGATATGCTGCCGATTTCGCAGAGACTATCTATGCGGATAGTTACACCATTTTTGGTTGGAAGATGGGTCAGCAAATCAACAAGCAAGTCTCTTGGTTTATTGAAGGGCGTAATCTTACAGATGTAAACTATGCGGCAACGACTGGTGTAGTACGCGCATTAAATACCACACCCGGCCCAAACAACAATGAGGCACTATTCCTTCCCGGAGATAGTCGCTCTGTTTATGCAGGCATGCAATGGCGTTATTAAAATAAATTAAACGTAAGCTACATCAAAAGCCCAAAGCCGTCATAAAATAACGGTCTTGGGCTTTTTCCATAATACCCATATTTTTTTTATGGGATTATGTTAGTATAGCGAAATGTTGATTAGGCAAAGCTTAGACCACATCAGATTCCTGAAAAACTCAGGGAAGATGGGGCGGCTTGCTGTTGAGATCACCATTATCCTGATCATCAAGATCATACTGATCTGGTTGCTTTGGTACTTCTGTTTTTCCCATCCAGTCAAAAAACCTGATCGCCAAGAAGCGGTTACCCGCATCATTTTGAATAATCCATCTGAATAGGCTCCATTCATATGCTTCCATCCGCAGAAGTCGTTGACCTTTCCCGACTACAATTTGGCGCTACGGCGCTTTACCACTTCCTGTTCGTGCCGCTAACGCTTGGCATGACGTGGATATTAGTCATCATGGAATCTGTCTACGTGATGACGGGCAAGCAAGTTTATAAGGACATGACCAAGTTCTGGGGCAAGCTATTCGGCATCAACTTCGCCATGGGGGTGACCACTGGCATCACGATGGAATTTCAATTCGGCACCAACTGGGCTTACTACTCACATTATGTGGGCGACATCTTCGGTGCACCGCTCGCGATTGAAGGCATGATGGCGTTCTTCCTCGAATCAACCTTTGTCGGGCTATTCTTTTTCGGCTGGAATCGCCTATCAAAAGAAAAACACTTGATGGTCACATTCCTAGTTGCGATCGGCTCGAATCTTTCGGCGCTATGGATATTGATCGCCAATGGCTGGATGCAAAATCCGGTGGGTGCTGAGTTCAACTATGAAACCATGCGCATGGAGCTGACCAATTTTGCCGAGGTGATCCTTAACCCTGTAGCGCAAGTCAAATTCGTACACACAGTAGCCGCAGGCTACACAACAGCGGCCATGTTCGTACTTGGCATCTCATCTTGGTATCTACTTAAAAAACGCGATACAGGCTTTGCTTTGCGCTCTATTGCCGTCGCCTCAGGTTTTGGTTTGGCTTCTGTCATCTCCGTCATCGTATTAGGGGATGAATCAGGTTATACCACTGGCGAAGTGCAGAAAGTAAAACTAGCCGCTGTAGAGGCGGAGTGGCATACCGAACCAGCACCGGCATCGTTCACAGTCATGGGCCTGCCAAACCGTGATGCCGAACGCACGGATTATGCGGTCAAGATCCCTTATGTCATGGGCATCATCGCAACGCGCTCGACCACTGAAGAGGTGATGGGGCTGATCGACATCAAGAATGAGAATGAGCAGCGCATCCGTAACGGCATGACGGCTTATGCTGATTTGCAAAGAATAAAAAGCGGTGATAAAAGTGACGAAGCCATCGCTGCATTTAAAAAATCCAAAGACGACCTAGGCTTTGGCTTACTACTGAAGAAATACACGCCGAATGTCACCGATGCAACTGAGGAAGATATCAAGCATGCCGCCAAAGATACGATCCCTAATGTGTTTGTGCTGTTCTGGTCTTTCCGCGTGATGGTCGCGATGGGTGTGTTGATGTTGTTTATCTTCGCAGCCTCGTTCTACTTCACGGCAAAACGCACGATCTCGAAACAAACATGGCTGCTTCGGCTGGCGTTATTCGCGATACCAGTGCCATGGATCGCGGCTGAAGCAGGCTGGATAGTGGCCGAGATGGGGCGTCAGCCATGGACGATCTCTGGCATATTGCCAACGCATCTTTCGACATCGTCTCTTGGTGCCGGGGAGCTCTACTTCAGTATCGCCGGTTTCATTGGTTTTTACACATTGCTGCTGATTGTCGAGATGTTCCTGATGTTCCGTTACGCACGACTTGGCCCTTCCAGCCTGCATACCGGCCGCTATTACTTCGAGAGAGCAGGCGCTCCTGCGGGATTAACGAGTCACTAAAAGAGATCCATCATGACATTTATTGATTATGAAACACTCAAGCTCATCTGGTGGTTATTCATCGGCGTATTGCTGATCGGCTTTGCCGTCATGGATGGCTTTGATATGGGCGTTACTACATGGCTACCTTTTCTGGGCAAAACCGACGATGAGCGTCGCGTCATCATCAACTCGGTCGGCCCGGTTTGGGAAGGCAATCAGACATGGTTCATCACGGCTGGCGGTGCCATCTTTGCTGCATGGCCATTCGTTTATGCAGCAGCATTCTCAGGGCTATATATCGCGTTGCTATTAGTATTATTTGCCCTGTTCTTCCGCCCTGTCGGTTTTGATTACCGCAGTAAGCTCGAAGACCCTCGCTGGCGCAATATGTGGGATTGGGGCTTATTCGTCGGCGGTGCCATTCCTGCAACCGTCTTCGGTGTAGCTTTTGGCAACCTGCTGCTTGGCCTACCTTTTCACTATGACGATACATTACGCTCTTTTTATACAGGCAGCTTCTGGGCATTGTTGAATCCATTCGCCTTACTTTGCGGGCTGACCAGTTTGAGCATGCTAATGATGCACGGTGCGATCTATCTCCAACTACGTACCGATGGTGAAGTACAGACGCGTGCAACTAAAGCAGCGGTGGCCGCCGGTATTATCTGCGCTGTATTGTTTGCCATCGCAGGTATCTGGATCGCATTCGGCATTGAGGGCTATCGCATCACGAGCATCCCCGATGTCAACAGTGCAGTGAACCCTTTAACAAAGACGGTCGAGAAATCCATCGGCGGCTGGCTATCCAATTACCATACATACCCATGGATGATGTTGGCGCCTGTGAGCGGTTTTGCAGGGATCGCGATTGCATTATGGGCGGGTAAACAAAAATATGAACGCACGGCATTCCTGTTTAGTAGCATCGCTATCGCTGGCATCATATTAACGGCAGGATTCTCCATGTTTCCATTCATCATGCCATCAAGTACTGATATGACAAGCAGCCTGACTTTATGGGATGCCGTATCAAGCTATAAAACCTTAGGCATTATGTTTATCGTGACATTGATATTCCTGCCGCTGATTACCGTTTATACCTCTTGGGTTTATCGTGTGATGCGCGGCAAGGTCACGATCCAGCAGATTCAAGATAACACGCATACTTCATATTAGGAGAACACAATGTGGTATTTCACATGGATTCTAGGTGTCGGCTTGGCACTCGCTTTTGGTATTATCAATGTCATGTGGCTTGAGGCTGAGTACCCTTTTGATGAGCAGGCGGAGAATTCAGAGACATAAATAAATGGTTGCTAACACCTAATTTATCTATCCTGTAAGGCTATACCCATCTACCCGCCATCCCTCAGATGGCGGGATTATTGTAATAACCATCTCGTTCGTCTTTCCCCTACAAGCGATGACTAAACGCTACTAACTCTACAGCACTGAGCGCATTAGGCTATAATTCCATCAAACTGTTTCTGTTGGACCACTCTCAGGCAACACTTATCAATGATTAAAAAACTGCTACAGCGCGTTTTTAAGACCTCTTCAAAATCAACACCCAATTCTGGCAAAAAAGCCAAGCCCTCTTATACGAATGCAAAACGCATTCATAGCAAGATTCATCGTATCGACCGAAAACTGCTGAGTACAGGGGCTCTTAAAACTACCGAAGGTTTACAAAAAGCGGGCTTCGAGGCATTTGTGGTCGGCGGTGCAGTACGTGATCTCTTATTAAAGAAGCGCCCCAAAGATTTTGATATCGCCACCAATGCCACCCCGGAACAAGTAAACCGGGTATTCAGGCGCTCACGCATCATCGGTCGCAGATTCAGGCTGGTACATGTGATGTTTGGCGATGAGACAGTAGAGGTCTCTACCTTTCGTGGCAGCCATATTGGGGACGACATCGATGCCAAGACGGCAGAGAGCGGGCGTATCCTGCGTGACAATGTATTCGGCAATCAGGAGGAGGACGCTGTAAGACGCGATTTCACTGCGAATGCGCTGTATTACGACCCTTCTACAGAAGAAATCCTTGATTTTCATGATGGTGTCGCCGACATACAGGCTGGCATCTTACGCATGATCGGCGACCCGCTTACACGTTATAAAGAAGACCCCGTCCGCATGCTACGGGCGATCAGGCTTTCAGCGAAACTAGGATTGACGATCGATAAATCGACAGAGGCTCCGATACCAAAACTTGCTGAAGCGCTTCACGATGTACCGGCTTCGCGCCTATTCGATGAGATGCTGAAACTATTTCTCTCTGGCCATGCCATTGAGAGTGTGAACTCACTACGCAAACATAAACTGCATCATGGCTTGCTGCCAATGCTGGATGTCGTACTCGAGCAACCTATGGGTGAACGATTCGTCAAGCTGGCATTAAAAAACACAGATGATCGCGTGCTGGCAGATAAACCCGTATCACCTAGCTTTCTATTTGCTACTTTGCTGTGGCATGAAGTACTTGTTGCATGGCAAAAAATCCAAGATCAAGGCGAAAACCCTATCCCGGCCTTACATATCGCCATGAACGATGTGTGCGACATACAAGCGGAGAAACTAGCGATTCATAAACGTTATAGCATCACGATGAAAGAGATTTGGGGCTTGCAACCGCGTTTTGAACAGCGCGCGGGCCGCCGCCCTTACGCTTTGCTGGAGCATCCCCGCTATCGTGCAGCTTATGATTTTTTATTGCTGCGCTGTGAGTCTGGCGAGATACCGAATGAGCTTGGTAAATGGTGGACCGATTTTGCCAATGTAGATGCTGACAAGCGACAAACGATGTTGCTACCCGATACTGCGCCGAAAAAACGTCGCCGCCGCACCCGCAAAAGATCCGCCAGCAGTAAGGCAACGGAGCAGGCATGAGTCGTGCCTACATCGCGTTGGGCAGCAACCTGAAATCACCTGAAGAACAAGTCTCCAATGCCCTCGCGGAATTAGATAGCATCACTGGCACCAAGTTAATCAAAGCATCATCACTCTATCGTACGGCACCCATAGGCTACGATAATCAGCCTGATTTCATTAATGCGGTCGCCGAGATCGAGACATCATTACCACCCTTGGATTTGTTACATGCTTTACTTGCGCTGGAAACGACTTATGGCCGTGAGCGGCCTTTTCCCAACGCGCCAAGGGTATTGGATCTAGATCTGCTGACCTATGAAGACATCGTGCTAAACAGTGAAACATTGACCCTGCCTCACCCGCGTATGCACGAACGCGGATTTGTCATGATACCGCTTGCCGAGATAGCACCTGACTTGGTCATCGGCCAACATGGTAAAATAACCAAGCTTGCCCAAGATTATGCCAATCAAGGTGTGGAAAGAATCTAGAGAACTTGGAACAGATAGAGAACTGGAACCGTCAGTAGCATGAGTATTTTTGACAAATTCCCCTACATTGTCGTTGAAGGCCCGATCGGCAGCGGAAAAACAACGCTAGTCCGTCAGTTGGCCGATATGTACTCGGCTAACGTGTTACTTGAAAATGCCGAAGCTAATCCATTCTTGCCGCGTTTTTATCAGGATGCGCCACGCTACGCGTTACCTACGCAGATATTCTTTTTGTTCCAGCGTGCAGAACAGATTCGTGAGCTGACACAGCGCGATATGTTCCACCACCACATCATTGCGGATTTTTTCCTTGAAAAAGATCCGTTATTTGCTCAACTGAACCTAGATGATGAGGAGTTCTCCCTTTATCGACAAATGTACAAACATCTACAGGTACAGGTTCCAAAACCAGACCTTGTCATTTACCTGCAAACGCCTGTAGATGCGCTTGTCGAGCGCGTGAACCAACGCAACATCCGCTATGAACAAGAGATTCCCAGAGAGTATCTGGCAAGATTGGCGGATGCCTATAGTGAGTTTTTCCACCAATATGATGGTGCGCCGGTATTGATTGTGAACAACGAAAAGCTCAATATCACCAGCGATGAAGAATCACTCAAACTACTCATTGAACGCATCATGCAGATTCGCGGACGCCGCGAGTTTTTTAACCCTAATTTCGAATAAACCATGAATCTCGTTAGTCTTCAGCAAATGGCCGTCAAAGGCGAAAAGATCGCTGTACTTACTGCATATGACGCAAGCTTTGCCACTTTATGCGATAACGCAGGCGTGGATGTCTTACTAGTGGGCGATTCCCTTGGGATGGTATTACAAGGCAACGACAGCACGCTATCGGTCACGATGTCGCAGATGGTGTATCACACAAAGTCCGTCGCAAAAGGCACAAAACAGGCTTACATCGTTGCTGACATGCCTTTTGGCAGCTACCAGCAAACCCCGCCACAGGCCTTACGCAATGCCAGCCGTTTAATGGCCGCTGGCGCGCACATGGTCAAATTGGAAGGCGGCGCAGTCATGGCGGATACCGTCAAATTCCTCGTTGATCGTGGCATCCCGGTATGCGGTCATTTGGGACTTACCCCACAATCTGTTCATCAACTTGGCGGCTATCGTGTGCAAGGTAAAGATGATGTCTCGGCACAACAATTGGTAGCTGACGCACAGGCACTGGAGAGCGCTGGTGCTGGCATGCTGGTCATCGAGATGGTACCTGCAAACCTTGCAAAGCAAGTAACCGAATCACTCGACATCCCTATCATTGGCATAGGCGCGGGTGCTGATTGTTCAGGTCAGGTATTGGTGCTGCAAGATATGCTGGGCATCTACCCCGGCAAATCCCCTCGTTTCGTCCGCAACTTTATGCAGGGTGCCAGCAGTATACAAGAAGCCGTAAAACACTATGTTGAAGCGGTAAAAACGGGGAGCTTCCCTACAACAGAGCATAGTTTCTAATGCAAATAATCCATACCATTGCCGAATTACGTGCACGGCTAGCACAAGAACCCAATATCGGGTTCGTGCCCACGATGGGTAATCTGCACGCAGGCCATATCCATCTGGTGAATTTAGCAAAACAGCAAAGCCAATGTGCAGTCGTGAGCATTTTCGTCAATCCATTGCAATTTGGCGTGAACGAAGATTTGTCCACATATCCACGCACGCTGGATGCCGACTGTAAAAAGCTAGAAGCCGCTGGTGCCGATATTGTTTTTGCGCCCTCCGTTGCCGAGATGTATCCCTCGCCACAAACGATGCTGATCTCGCCACCGCCGATTGCCGATGAGTTATGCGGTGAAGTACGCCCTAGTCATTTCGATGGCGTAGCAACCGTGGTAATGAAGCTATTTAACATCGTGCGCCCTCATATCGCGATATTTGGCAAAAAAGATTTTCAGCAGCTATTCATCATTCGTGAGCTGCTGAGGCAATTCAATCTCCCGATCAAGATTATCGCGGGCGAAACCGTGCGTGAAGAAGATGGCCTAGCCATGAGCTCACGCAACGGCTACCTGAACCCGGCGCAGCGCATTGAGGCAAAGCGCCTTCACCGTACCTTGCAGCAGATCGTGCAATCTGTACAAAAAGGGCAACGCGATTACCCTGCGATCGAATCGCAAACCACCCAATATCTGACACAATTAGGCTGGATAGTCGACTACATCTCCATCCGCTCAGCCAACAGTTTGCAACATGCAGCACCTGAAGATCGCGAACTTGTCGTACTTGGCGCGGCAAGGCAAGGCAACACACGCCTGATCGATAATATCGAATTCAACTTCTAAATCGGAGCAATGTCATGCGGTACGCACTGATGATTCTTACATCCCTGTTACTTCTGGGGTTTCAGCCAGTTCAGGCGGGCCCTTTATTGGATTTACTCGAAGGTGATGGTAGTGAAGTCTCCACGCCACTTAGTGCAAAAGACCTGCCAGAAGGCATCAAACTATTAAAAGATGTCAGTTATGGCAATGCCAAGCTACAAAGCATGGATGTGTATGTTCCCGTAAACGCTACAAATGCACCTATCATACTGATGGTGCATGGAGGCGGCTGGAAACATGGTGACAAAAACAATAGCCGAGTCGTGAAAAACAAAGTCGCTCGCTGGGTAAATAAAGGGTTTATCTTCATCTCAGTGAATTACCCCATGCTGCCTGAATCGATGGCACTACAACAAGCGCAAGATATCGCTCTGGCATTAGCCACCGTACAGAAAAAAGCCGTGGATTGGGGTGGTGATGCCAGCAAGCTTATATTGATGGGGCATTCCGCAGGGGCTCACCTTGTAAGCCTGATATCGTCGCAACCGTCGCTCGCTTCAAGTTTTGGTGCAAAACCCTGGCTTGGCACTATCTCGCTTGATAGTGCAGCTCTTGATGTGCCGTTGGTTATGAATAAACGCCATCTTGGTTTTTACGACGAGGCATTCGGTAAGGACATGGCTTATTGGAAAAGCACATCGCCCATCGACCAAGTGACAAAACAATCACTACCACTCTTGGCCGTGTGTTCTACAAAAAGAAGAGATAAACCGTGCATTCAGGCCTATGCCTATGTCGCAAAAGAAAAAGTATTGGGCATAAAAGCCGCAGTTTTGGAACAAGACCTAAGACACAGTGAAATCAACGAACAATTAGGCTTGGACAGTCCATACACTGCATCTGTAGAAGGCTTTATGGCCGAGCTGGATAGTACCGTTGCAGAAAAGCTGGCCGTAACCAAACATTGATAAGCCCAAGAAGTTTTATACAAATGCAGGTTTACTTTATAATTAGCTCTTTACTGAACTAAGGCGTACAAGCAATCATGCAAAGAACCATGCTCAAATCCAAATTGCATCGCGTGCGCGTAACGCACTCGGAGCTGGACTATGAGGGATCCTGTGCGATTGATGATGCATTGCTTGAGGCTGCTGATATCCGTGAATATCAACAGATTGACATCTACAACGTCAGCAATGGTGAGCGTTTTACCACCTATGCGATCCGTGCCCAACGCAACTCGGGCACGATATCGGTTAATGGTGCGGCCGCCCGCAAGGCCAGCCCTAATGATCTGCTGATTATTGCAAGTTACGCCAACTACACTGAAATAGAACTAGAGAAGTTCAAACCGCAATTAGTATATGTCGATACAGAGAACCGTATCAAAGCCCAACGCCAAGAGATTCCGGTACAAGCTGCATAATTGAATGTCTTTACGAATTCAGCTGCCCCATATATCGCCTTAGAATCAGGCATCTATAGAGAACTCAATGCTAGAACTTGAAGAAATTAAACTGGCCGTCATTGACGCGCTGGAAGATATTAAAGCCTTTGACATTACCGTCATGGATGTACGCAAGATGACCTCCATGACCAGTTACATGATCGTCGCCAGCGCCAACTCAAGCCGTCAGGCTAAAGCAGTCGCCGATAACGTACGTGAAAAGCTCAAGGAAAAAGGCGTCCCACTGCGTGGCACCGAAGGTGAAAAAGAAGGCGAATGGGTATTGGTAGACTTGGGTGATATCGTTGTGCATGTGATGTTGCCAACGACACGCGCCTATTACAACCTCGAACAGCTTTGGGGCGCAGCAGACGCTCGCCGCAAGACCCCAGGCGCTGCCACAGCCTAAACACCCCTTCAAGAAAAAATGAAGCTCCGTATACTCAGTGTTGGCCACAAAATGCCAAACTGGGTCGAAAGCGCTTGCAGCGAATACATCAAGCGCATGCCGCGCGAAATGGTCATCGAGATCGTCGAGATCAAACCGGATAAACGTGCCGCAGGTAAAAACGCACAGCAGGTACAAGAAGCTGAAAGTAAGAGAATTCTTGAAACCGCAGGCAAAGACTACCTAATTGCCTTAGATGAACATGGCGCCACCGTAACGACCATCCAACTGGCTGACCGTATGCAATCATGGCAACGTGAGGGGCGCGATGTCTCACTTGTTATCGGCGGCGCTGATGGATTGCATCCCGATATAAAAGCCCGTGCACATTGGATGTGGAGCCTTTCAGCCCTAACTATGCCTCATGGCATGGTACGCGTGATGCTCACCGAACAACTCTACCGTGCTTGGTCTGTCATCAAGAACCATCCTTATCATCGCGAGTAAATCGACTCATGCGACCAGATACGCAGACATCATTAGTATGGTTTCGTCGAGACTTACGCGACTATGACCATGCAGCGCTCTACCATGCACTTAAGAGTTCGACAGCAGTCCACTGCGCCTTTGTATTCGACACTGAAATTCTCGATTTACTTACAGACAAGGCAGACCGCCGTGTCGAATTCATCTGGGAAAGCGTACGTGAACTCAAAGAGGCGTTAATCAAGCAAGGTGGTGATCTCATTGTGTTACACGGCAAAGCGCGGGAAAAGATACCTGCACTGGCAAAATCTCTGGGCGCGTCCACCGTTTTCACCAACAGAGACTATGAACCACAGACGATTGCGCGAGATGCTGATGTAGCGACAGCATTGGTCAAAGAGAATATCGAATTTCAGCAATTCAAAGACCAAGTGATCTTCGAGCAGGATGAAGTGCTCACGCAAACCGGAAAACCTTATAGTGTCTACACACCCTATAAGAACGCACACCTTAAAAAACTCAATGATTTCTATCTTACAGCCTACCCAGTTGATAGATACATCGAAAATCTAGCCAAAACAAAATCTACAGCATTGCCCGATCTCAATACTTTTGGCTTTCAGCGTACGAATCTAAAAACACTCAAACTACCGACAGGCATGGCTGGCGGCTTGGCACTGTTCGATGATTTTAAAGATCGGGTGGCAAAATATAAAGATACACGCGACTTTCCTGCGATCAAAGGTCCTTCTTATCTCTCTGTACATCTAAGATTTGGCACCGTCTCAATCCGGCATTTAGCCCGAGTCACATGGCAAACAAATGGCTATGGCGCAGAAACCTGGTTGAATGAATTGATCTGGCGGGATTTTTATTTTCAGATACTGCACCATCACCCACATATCGCCCATGGCAAATCTTTCAAACCGGAATTTGATGCCTTACCATTCCCTAACAATGAAGCCTTATTCAAAGCATGGTGCGAAGGCCAAACTGGCTATCCGTTGATTGATGCCGGTATGCGACAATTGAACCAGACTGGCTATATGCACAACCGCTTACGCATGGTGGTCGCAAGTTTTCTGGTCAAGGATCTTTTAATTGATTGGCGCTGGGGAGAAGCCTATTTTGAAAAGCAACTCATCGACTTCGATTTCTCTGCCAATAATGGCGGCTGGCAATGGGCAGCCTCGACAGGCTGCGATGCCCAACCTTGGTTCAGGATTTTCAACCCGATCACGCAATCTGAGAAATTCGATGTGCATGGAAAATTCATACGGAAATATGTACCTGAACTTGCATCTTGCGATGACAAAGAAATCCATGCGCCTTGGCTGATACCTGCATTACGCCAGCAATCAATTGGTATCAACATCGGCACCGACTATCCCCAGCCAGTGGTAGACCACGCGACACAAAGAGAAAGAACCCTCGCCCTCTACAAGTCAGCGAATCAGTAGACTTAATTAGTCCTGTTGTTGGTGGTGATATGCCACCACGCGCTCGACCTCAACTTTTGAACCTAATATGACCCCCACTCGCTGATGCAGCGATAGCGGCTGGACACCCATCATCGGCTCATAACCCGTGGAGGCCAGCCCACCCGCCTGCTCTATAATAAAAGCCATTGGGTTAGCTTCATATAACAAACGCAGCCTGCCGCCGCGCTCACGTGTTTTTTCATCTACCGGATACATGAATATCCCACCACGTACCAATATTCGATGCACTTCTGCCACCATTGAAGCCACCCACCGCATATTAAAATCTTTGCCGCGCACACCTTCAACACCAGCCAGGCACTCAGCAATATATCGTTGCACTGGCAACTCCCAAAAACGCTGGTTCGACATATTGATAGCAAACTCTTTTGCCTCATGAGGAATAGCCATATCGGGATGGGTCAGCACAAATTCGCCCAACGCATCATCCAGCGTAAAGCCATTTACGCCCTGCCCTGTAGTGATGACCAACATTGTCGATGTTCCATACAAAGCATAGCCTGCGGCTACCTGCTGGCTACCTGGCTGTAAGAAGTCCTGAAGTGCCGGCACCTCAACACCATCAGGGCAGCGTAAGATAGAGAAAATGCTACCAACACTCAGGTTCAGGCTGATATTCGATGAGCCATCCAAAGGATCAAAGACCAGCAAATAACGGCCTTTTTGTTGGTGGTTTTCGATAAAAGGCTGCTCCATCTCTTCTGAAGCCATGCCTGCAATAAGCCCGCTGATTTGCCCCGCTTCCAGAAATATCCTGTTACTTTCCAGATCAAGCACCTGCTGTGTTTCACCGTGGGTATTCGTCGATGCTAAACTACCGGAAGTGCCTGCTAGTGCACCTAGCCTGACGATGGAGGATATCTTGATGCATGCACTCGCTACATCATTAAGCACACGCGGTAATCCATCATGATCGGCGGACGAAAAATACCGCTGCGTTTTAGCCAAAAATGTCGAGAATGTCTGGGCTTGCATAGTGCCCCTGCCTAATAAATAACGATTAAAATATAATACGTAGCTGATGATGCAAAAACACCCGCTCTTTACTTGTTTCCTTTTTACAACATGTCTTTAATATGTCAGAATTAGTGAAATGGGTCATAGACAATACCAAGTCGCTCAGTTAAAGTTCGGCTTACTGGCTTGCAGTTTAAGCTAAAAACTAAATAGCAATAAAAAATTTGGATCATTCATGTATAACAAGACATTAGGCTTAATTGCCACGATATTCTTAGCGCTTTCTATTACTGGTTGCGCTACGCAGAATAACAAAGACCCACTTGAAGGCTTTAACCGCGGGGTGTACAAATTCAACGACACTGCTGATAAAGCAGTGATCAAACCAGTTGCAGGCGCGTACAAGGCTGTATTACCTAGCCCGATTCGAACAGGTGTTGGCAACTTCTTCAGCAACTTGAATACATTCGTCTCTGCCATCAACAACTTGTTGCAAGGCAAAATTAATAACGCGACCAGTGAAGCTGGCCGTTTTGTGATCAATAGTACATTCGGTATCGCTGGTTTATTCGACCTTGCTTCTAAAGATGGTATCGAGAGACATCCTGAAGACTTCGGCCAAACACTAGGCTACTGGGGTGTTGGTAATGGCGCCTATCTGGTTCTACCGATTCTTGGCCCAAGTACTGTGCGTGACACAAGTGGCTTGGTCGTCGACACGATGGCATTTGACCCGATCAGTTATGTAGACAACCCAAGGGTTCGTAACTCATCAAGACTGCTGTTCCTGATTGATAAGCGCGCTCAGTATCTTCCAGCAAGTGATTTGCTTGATGAAGCCGCATTAGATCCATATGTATTCATGCGCGATGCTTACTTGCAACGCCGCGCCAATTTGGTAGCGGATGGCGTAGTGACAAAAGATGATTACGAAGATGACGTGCCTGCAAATAGCCCTCCTCCGTTGACTAAATAACAAGCAAGTTAGTCAGGAAAAAAAGCCTTAAATAAAAAAGCCTCGATATTCGAGGCTTTTTTATTTTCTAACTGCATAAAACACAGCGATATGATCAGTAACTAACCGGCTGCCACCGTCATGCGTTCGATCAAGATGGAGCCAGTCTGTTTGGAGCCTTGTACCAAGACATCGCTACCTACCGCAACAATCTGTTTAAGCATGTCTTTTAGATTGCCAGCGATCGTGATTTCTTCAACAGGGTAAGCAATCACCCCATTTTCAACCCAGAATCCTGCTGCACCGCGTGAATAATCACCAGTGACCATGTTTAACCCATGCCCTAACAACTCTGTAACGAGCAAACCAGTCCCCATCATTTTAAGCAGGCCGTTAAAATCTTCACTGCCATGGCTTATGATGAGATTATGATTACCGCCAGCATTACCCGTTGTCGTCATGCCCAGTTTGCGCGCCGAGTAGCTTGAAAGCATATAGCCTTGTAATACACCATCTTTGACCAAATCACGTGCATGCGTTGCCACACCCTCGTTATCAAATATGCTGCTGGCCAATCCGCGCTTCAAATGCGGCTCTTCATAGATGCTGATATTTGACGACATGACTTGCTTGCCTAAGCTATCAAGCAGGAATGAAGACTTACGGTATAAGCTGCCCCCGGAAATCGCAGATATCAGGTTAGAGATCAACCCTGAGGCTAGTGGCGCTTCGAATAATACAGGCACTTGTGCAGTCTTGATCGGGCGAGAACCAAGACGCCTAACCGTGCGCTCACCTGCTTTATGGCCGATCATCACGGGACTATCCAAGTCTTGAGATGATCGCGCACTGCTATACCAATAATCGCGCTGCATGGATTCGCCTTCTTCCGCGATCACCGAACAACTGATGCCGTGACGCGTACTTGGGTAGCCTCCAACAAAACCGTGACTATTCGCATAGGCGAAGATACCTTGCGATGTCGATACGGATGCCCCTTCAGAATTATTGATACGTGTATCTACTGCACGCGCAGCGGCTTCACATTCTTTTGCTAGCTCAATGGCTTGGTCAACCGATAGATTCCACGGATGATCAAGATCAAGATCAGGGAAGTCCTTTGCCATCAACGCACTGTCAGCCAAGCCACAGAAGGTATCTTTTGCTGTGTACTTTGCGATATTACAAGCAGCGGCAACGGTATCGTATAAAGCTTGCGGAGATAAATCCGAGGTGCTGGCATTACCCCTTTGCTGGCCGAAATAAACCGTGACCGACATGCCCTTATCACGGTTGTATTCAATGGTTTCGGTTTCACCTAAACGCACCGATACATTCTGCCCCACACCTAAACTAACATCGGCTTCGGCGGCACTGGCACCAGCGGCTTTGGCAAGCGCCAGCACTTTGGTACTGATGTCTTTTAATTCATCTAGGGAGTAGCTAAAATTTGAATCTGAATCACTCAATGACTTAGTCCTTTTAAGGGTGCTTGTTAAGGTACTTTTGGCAAAAACTGTTATCATACCTCAGCATGAAACCTAATGAGACAACCAAAGACGGCATTTCAGACGATCTGGAGCCCATCAGCAAAACCAAGCGCAAGGCGGAAATGGATGCGTTGCAAGATATTGGCGTTACGCTGGTCGGCTTGCCTAAAGATAAGCTGACAAAGCTTGCTCTGCCAGAAAGCCTGCTTGATGCAGTCAATGAAGCCAAACGTATTACTGCAAATGGGGCCACGCGTCGCCAAATGCAATACATAGGCCGATTGATGCGTGATATCGATACGGCGCCCATCGTCGACCAACTACAACGTTGGGAAGGCAAACACACTGCTGAGAATGCCCACTTCCATCAACTGGAACGCTGGCGTACCCGCCTGATCAATGATGAAGGCGCTATCGCCGAGTTCATGCAGGCATACCCGCATACAGACAGCCAGCAAGTGCGTGCTCTGATACGCAACGCAAGGCGCGAAGAAGCTGCAAGCAAACCACCCAAAAGCAGTCGCGAACTATTCAAGCTATTACGCGAGATCGTTGAAGCCGAATCAACGACTGAAGATGCAACTGACTAGATCAACACTAGCCTCTTGATAAATTCGAGAGGCTAATGATGACCTGCATCGGTTTCCTCAGCAGGGGCAACACTCGCTTTTGGTGGTAGAAAGAATCTAGCAGGCTCTTTGTATAGCCTTTTCACCAAGCTCACCAGCAGCCTGCGCCATTGCACTAACCCGACTTTTCTTGATTTCATCGCAACATACAGCGCGAGGCCAAAGCTGACCGTCAGGTTCACGAACCCGATCAATAAGACGCTTAATCCGGCCATGAAGCCTAGTTGCCATGTGATGTCAAAATCCAGCCCGACGAATGAAAAACCGACAAATGCTGAAGAGAACGCGATGTGGCGAATATCAATTGGCAAACCCAGCAATACGCCCAATGCGGACATACCACCTAACAGGCAGCCGAAATAGAAATTACCCGCCAACGCGCCCAAGTTGTTCTCTATATATCGCGCCACACGATCCAGACGCGGCGCACCCAGTAGTTTCTTAAGCCAGCCAAGCGCTCGTAATCGGGCAGGAATCTTGTTATAGACCGCAAGATTATCGTGATAGCCCGCAATCAATCCAGATAAGAACAAACATACGCCAGCAACACCAGCATAGATGAGCGCCGCACTTTGATAGGGGTGGATATCAGCTAACAGGTGATGTGCTTTATCTACCGAAACAAAATGCTCGCCAGTCGCCGTATAGATTAGCCAGCCAATTAGCATCGCAGTTGGCACAGCCAGACTGACGTTACCGATGATCGCAATGATCTGGCTTCGCACCGTCTGTGCAATGATCGCGATCAGGTTATCCATCTCCTTCGTCTTGCCATCACTCGCATCAATACTTGCTGCGATTGCGGCAGCGGTCATCGCAGGCTGTTTAGTGGCAACAGTAAAATGCAGAATGTGGATAAGCACAAATCCCAGACCATAATTGAGGCTGAATAATATGCCTTCAGTAAGTGGCGCGAAATGATGTTTGGCGGCAATAATCTTGATCATCGCCATCACGGCGATAATCAGCCCGGCACCCATCGCTGACCGCATCAAGGTAAAGTATTCGCTACGGGTTTCGGTGATGTAATGTTCGCCGGTGCGGCTGGCATTTTCGGTCACGCGTAATGCCAATAACTCCATATTGGAACGCCAATGCTGGCTGACATCATTCTTATGGCTTTCGGCAGAAACCAGCGTCTTGAATAAGCGGATGATGGAATCAGTTGCGTGCTCTTCCACACGAAAGCTCACAATGATGCTCAACAGGTTCTCAAGACGTTGTATCTGCTGCGTCATGCGTTGCAACAGGAATGTGAGGTGAATGCTGGTACCAGTCTGCGAACTATTGCGGCGTATCTTGGTAATGACCTGACGGCATTGATCCAGCATCACTAAAATATGTTTGGCATCTGGCACGATATCCGCAGGCGAGTTAAGGAAGACACCAAGCTCAATATTTTGCGTGATAAATGGGGAAGCGTGGTTCTCCAACTCAGGATGATTACGAATCAGCTCAGGCTCAAGGCCGGATGCTGAGAGCCGATATGAAAGCACTTGCACCGCATCCAGCAAGCCGCGCTGAGAAGCCGCGACCAATGCTTGATCTGAATCTTCAAACCGCAAGGCATCGATCAACTGCCACCAGACATCATCGGGCACAGCAAGCACCCACTGCTCATCACTTGCCTTAGGAAATATCAGCGAGAATAAATCTTTTAAATAAGCAGGATTGACCGCATCTGGCAATAATTTATGCCCGATACGCCGGGACATCTCAGTGAAAAAACCACTCCCAGGCTGAATGCCAGAATCAACAAATAGAGACACTGGCTTATGATCACCGAGCAGTTTGAGAATCGCCTGACGCAAGGTAACCACATACTCCGGATTTCCATGCAGCACATGGCAAAGTGCCTGAATAGCGTGGATGGCATATTCATCTTGGCTCACCTTGGGCGGACGAATATGACTTACCAGATCCGCCAGCAATCTGGCCGGATTATTTTGAAGCAATGCGTAATCCCGTAATACTTTTTCCATCATGCTCTTATTGGTTTTAATCGATTACCGATTTAATCACGGTTGGCCGGTAAATGCCAATCGTTAGCCATTAAGCGCTATATAGAACGCCAGAAATATCGCGTTTTACTCACTACTGATTCAATGTGATAGAAGTATCTCGAGAAACCCCAGCACGACTAAAACTCAAGGCAACCGTCTTACCAGCATACAGCTGTGCTGCGCTGGTTAGCTTTTCAGGCGCATCAAGCACCACATCACCAATCTTGGTGAGGATATCACCATTGGCAAGCCCGGCTTTATCGGCAGGTGAATGCTGGATAACGGCAAGAATAGGCAATCCGGCTTTCTCACTACCCGCTATTGGGCCATTCACATGTACACCGATGAGTGGTGGTGCTAACTTTATCCAATAGGATGCAAAATAAGCATAATGATGCGTATCCTGATCTATCACCTTGCCATCAGCAGTAAGTCGGGCATCACCGGCCCCAGTAGGGCTTAACGCACGCGCATTCGTTTTATCGACCTTCACTTTTGATACATTGGGATCACTCACATTGGTATAAACAAGCACCATATCTGCTTTGATCAACTTCGCCTGTTCTGCCGCCAGCTCAGGCGCTACATTACCAGCCTCAAAGCTAGAATAGCCGACCATATCGTAACCTTGCTGCAACATACTGTTATAGTCGTTCTCTTTGGTGGTGCCTCGGAATATCTTTGGCCCAGTAGGGTCAGGCTGCAAACGCACGCTAGGGGTTGTATGCAGCACAAATGTGTCTGTATAGGGATTTCCGATTCGGGCAAGCGTGTCTTTCGCGGGAATTGGTTTTGACTGATTATCCGCGCACGCGACAAGGCATAACATAAGTACCAAGCTGATTAAGATACGCATAACGATCCTCCATCTATTAAGCCTAATGCGAGCGCATCACATTTAGGGTGTTATGATTGAAATATGGTGTAATGATTTCATCCAAGCTTCTCAGTAGACAACGAACATGCCCGAACAATTCCTTAAAATCGGTTTAGTTTCAATCAGCGACCGCGCATCTTCAGGCGTTTATGAAGATAAAGGCATCCCCAATCTGGTCGATTGGCTGGAAAAAACCCTGATAACGCCTTGGGAAAAACAAGTACGCATCATCCCTGATGAGCAACCCGAGATCGAAGATGCATTGCGTGAGCTTGTCGATGAATTGCAGTGTGATCTTGTATTGACTACTGGTGGCACAGGCCCGGCACTGCGGGATGTCACACCGGAAGCTACGCTTGCGGTAGCGGACAAGGAAATGCCCGGCTTTGGCGAGCAAATGCGCCAGATCAGCCTCAATTTCGTGCCTACAGCGATTCTTTCAAGGCAAATCGCGGTTATCCGCAAAAAAAGTTTAATCATCAATTTACCCGGGCAACCAAAAGCAATCGCGCAAACATTGGAGGGCCTTAAAGATGAGGCTGGCAATACCATCGTGCATGGTATCTTTGCTGCCGTCCCCTATTGTTTGGACTTGATAGGTGCGCCATACATAGAGACCAATGAAGAGGTGGTCAAAGCATTCCGCCCGAAATCTGCTACTACTAGCAAATAGTCATTAAAGATGTCGCCAGAATTTAACCTGATCAAGCAATACTTCACCCGCCCTACAAACCACACCTTACTGGGCGTAGGAGATGATGCTGCATTGGTGCAAACCCAAGTAGGCATGCAACTGGCGATATCTGCCGATATGCTGGTTTCGGGGACACATTTTTTTGCCGATACCGATGCCTATAAGCTGGGCTGGAAAAGCCTAGCCGTGAATATATCGGACATGGCGGCGATGGGCGCGCAGCCAAAATGGGCAACGCTGGCAATCGCCCTGCCTGCAATCGATGAAAAGTGGCTCGCCGCATTTTCCCAAGGTTTTTTTGCATGTGCAGATACATTCAATGTCGACCTCATCGGTGGCGACACAACACGCGGCCCCTTAACCATCAGCGTACAAATCATGGGCGAAGCGGGTGTAGGTAAATCACTGCGTCGTGACCACGCAAAAGTCGGCGACCAGATATGGGTATCAGGTGAGCTAGGGACTGCTGCACTCGCATTAAATGCGTTGATGGATAAACTAACGCTTGATGAGAAACAACTTGAAACCTACCGCAAGTCACTTGAGCAACCCGAACCACGTGTCGCCTTAGGGTTGGCATTACGTGACATCGCAAACAGTGCCATCGATATTTCAGATGGCCTACTTTCAGACCTCGGACATATTCTCGAACAGTCAGAAGTCAGCGCTGAAATATACTTGAATGACATTCCCTGCAACGAGTATGTAAGTAGTCACTTGCATGAAGAGCCTGTCCAGAAGATGCTTCTAGCTGGTGGGGACGATTACGAACTCTGCTTTACAGCGCCTATCGAGATGCAATACAAGATCAAAGAACTTAGCAAACAACTCTCCCTGAAACTAACGCATATTGGTCACATAATCCCCCAGAAAGATGGCGCAAGCAAAGTAGTGGTGAGTGACGACAATGGCAATATCATCGAGATCAAGGAAACAGGATTTGATCATTTCGCCTGATTATAAATTCATGCTCAAACATCCCGCGCATATCCTCGCGTTAGGGTTTGGCAGCGGATTATCTCCAAAAGCACCGGGCACATTGGGTACTTTATTCGGCATCCCGTTGTTTATGGCATTGATGTACTTCCCCGAAATCTACCACTACTGGACGATTGGCATCCTTTTCATCATCGGCATTCCTATTTGCCATATCACAGGCCGTGCACTGGGCGTATCTGACCACGGCGGCATCGTCTGGGATGAGATCGTCGCATTCATGTTAGTGCTCGAATTCACACCATTATCTTGGACATGGTGGCTCGCAGCATTTCTGTTATTCAGGCTCTTTGATATCTGGAAGCCATTCCCCATCAAGCAAGCTGACGCCAAACTGAAGGGTGGTTTCGGAGTGATGTTTGATGATCTTTTGGCAGCAATCTATGCGATTGCATCACTGAAAGCCCTGCAATGGTTAATGATGCATTATTAGCATTGGCAAACACGCTCGCGAAAGTCCTCATAAGCAACAAGCGAGTGCTTACGCTAGCAGAATCTTGCACTGGCGGCCTTGCTAGTGGATTGCTAACTGCGCTTCCCGGTAGCTCAGCATGGTTTGATAGTGGCTATATCACCTACAGCAATCAAGCCAAGGTAGACATGCTGGGCGTGTCGAAAGATACCCTAGAAAAATTTGGCGCAGTCAGTGAAGAAACTGCGGCTGAAATGGCGATTGGTGCGCTAAATCACAGCACAGGCCGCGCAAATATCGCAGCATCTATCACAGGTATTGCGGGTCCATCAGGGGGAAGTAAGGAAAAACCTGTGGGTACAGTATGTTTTGCGTGGGCGATTAGCAATCAACCGGTCACCACCCAAACAAAACTATTTCAAGGGAACCGCCACGAGATCCGTCAACAGTCCATAGAGACACTACTCAATGGACTGCTCACTATTCAGAAAACCCTCTCTCAGGATTAACGCCACCCGTGGTGGAAGCCACGCGGGCCTGAATCATATCGACCAGAATCATGCCTATAGTAACCATGTGGCGCAGGTGCTTGACGGTAATATAGAGGTGGGGGGCCGTAATACATCACAGGCGGTGGCGCGTAGTAAACGACTGGTGGTGCATAATATCTCACGGGAGGTGGCGCTCTGTAATAACCTGGCCCACCGATATTGATGCCAAAGCTAAATGAGTCATGCGCATAAGCACTTGAGCTGGCCGCAATCATTAATCCTATTGTAAGCAGTATAGATTTTAATATTTTCATGATGCTCTCCTCTTCAACCGAACCTATCGGCATATCTCCATTAACGTACCCATTACAAATAAGATGACAAACATCTGAATTATTTTCTTTTACGCAACATTCGCCTTCGCCATCAAAACCAGAAAATAAACCCGTGCAATCCACACTTATGGCATGCATCAGGCTTACCTTAAGTACTGATTTATGAAATAATTAGTGGTTTACAAAGCATGTTGTATTTCCCGGCTTAAATAGTGTTTCCCACAAGAATATAAGCCCGATATACAGCGTGTTTCAGTTCATATTTTTAATACCCGCGATACTACACAAGGCACATTAATGGACGATAACAAAAGCAAGGCACTGGCAGCCGCCCTCTCACAGATCGAGAAGCAATTCGGCAAAGGCTCCATCATGCGTATGGGCGATACCGATGTCGCGAGCGACATTCAAGCCGTATCGACTGGTTCGCTGGGTCTTGATATTGCGCTTGGTATTGGTGGCTTACCCCGCGGTCGTGTCATTGAGATTTATGGCCCTGAGTCTTCAGGTAAAACCACATTGACCTTGTCAGTGATCGCCCAAATGCAAAAGCTTGGCGGCACCGCGGCCTTTATCGATGCTGAACACGCGCTTGATCCGCAATACGCGCAAAAGCTTGGCGTGAATGTTTCTGACCTCTTGATCTCACAACCAGATACTGGCGAGCAAGCATTAGAGATCGCTGACATGCTCGTGCGTTCCGGCTCTGTAGATATCGTCGTCGTCGACTCTGTTGCGGCATTGGTACCAAAAGCTGAGATCGAAGGCGAGATGGGCGACTCACACATGGGCCTGCAAGCCCGCCTGATGTCACAAGCGTTGCGTAAATTGACAGGTAACATCAAGCGCACCAACACCATGGTCATTTTCATCAACCAGATTCGCATGAAGATCGGCGTGATGTTCGGTAACCCGGAAACAACCACAGGCGGTAACGCATTGAAGTTCTATGCATCCGTACGTCTTGATATCCGCCGCACTGGTGCCATCAAAAAAGGTGATGAAGTCATCGGCTCAGAAACCCGCGTTAAGATCGTCAAGAACAAAGTCGCGCCGCCATTCAAACAGGCTGAATTCGATATTCTTTACGGCGAAGGTATCTCACGTGAGGGTGAGATTATCGAGATGGGCGCAAACCTGAAGTTGGTTGAAAAGGCCGGTGCTTGGTATAGCTATAAAGGCGAAAAGATCGGCCAAGGCAAAGACAATGCGCGTGAGTATCTACGTGAGCATCCAGAAGTCGCTGATGAGATCGATGCAAAGATTCGTGCGAATGCAAAAGGCAATCTGGACGCTATCGTGAAGACCATCGGCCCGGATGACGCAGCAGACTAAACGGTCAAAACCGAAAGCCCCAAGTCTTAGAGAAAAAGCGCTGGGTTATCTGGCCCGGCGCGAATACTCCTATCAGGAGTTGAAACGCAAGTTACGGTCACAACTCCCGATAGTCGATGACGGCACAGAAGTAGATATAGAAGCACATTACGCCGCGGTCGATGCAGTTCTTGAAGATTTCAAAAAGCGTGGCTGGCTTTCAGAAGAACGGTTTACCGAGCAGATTGTGCATGCGCGGCAGCACAAATTTGGCAGCCTGAAAATCGCCAATGAATTACGCGAAAAAGGCATAGACGAAACATTAGTCGAAAAAGCGATAGAAGAAGTAAAACAGAATGAGCTGGCAAATGCGCTGAGCATCTGCCGCAAGAAATACGATGCTCCACCAAGTACACGTGAAGAGTGGGCCAAACAGGCAAGATTCTTACAAAGCCGCGGTTTTGGTTTTGATGTGATTAAACGCGTATTAAAAAATAATCCTGATGAAGATATCTAATCAGGCATTTTGTTAAACCTAAGCAATAAAACGCTCGGTTTATAAGGTTGATTGAATGAAAAGCAAAGAAATCAGACAGCAGTTCTTGGACTTTTTTGCCTCCAAAGGGCATCAGGTCGTTGCGTCCAGCTCGCTGGTACCGCATGGCGACCCTACCCTGCTATTTACCAATGCAGGCATGAACCAATTCAAGGATGTCTTCCTCGGCTTTGATAAACGCCCTTATACGCGCGCGACCAGCAGCCAGAAATGTGTTCGCGCTGGCGGCAAACATAACGATCTTGAAAATGTCGGCTATACCGCTCGCCACCATACATTCTTCGAGATGTTAGGCAACTTCAGCTTTGGCGATTACTTCAAGCGCGATGCCATCACCTTTGCATGGGAATTGCTGACCGAAGTATTCAAACTGCCTAAAGATAAATTAATCGTCACTGTGTATGCAGAAGATGACGAAGCTTACGATATCTGGACCAAGGAAATGGGCGTACCACCAGAAAAAGTCATTCGTATCGGTGACAATAAAGGCGCACGCTACGCATCAGACAATTTCTGGATGATGGGCGACACTGGCCCATGCGGCCCCTGTACCGAGATATTCTACGATCACGGCGACCACATCTGGGGTGGCCCTCCGGGAAGTCCTGAAGAAGACGGCGACCGTTTTATCGAGATCTGGAACAACGTGTTCATGCAGTTCAATCGCGATGAAAATGGCGTGATGCATCCGCTACCCAAACCATCTGTAGATACAGGTATGGGGTTGGAGCGTATCTCCGCAGTATTGCAAGGTGTACATGCGAATTACGAGATCGATCTCTTTCAGAATCTGATCGCAGCAGCAGCGCGTGAAACCAGAACTACTGATCTGGATAGCCCCTCACTCAAAGTATTGGCAGACCATATCCGCGCCTGTGCTTTCCTGATCGCCGATGGCGTCATCCCGGGGAATGAAGGCCGTGGCTATGTGTTGCGCCGTATCATCCGCCGTGCCATACGTCATGGCTATAAACTGGGTGTTCGCAGTGCGTTCTTCCACAAAATCGTACCTGATCTCGTCTCCGAAATGGGCGAAGCTTATCCTGAGCTGATCATTGAACAATCACGCATCAAAGATATCTTGAAACTCGAAGAAGACCGCTTCTTTGAAACTATTGAAAACGGCATGGCGATTCTTGAGACCGAGCTATCCGTCATGGCGAATGCGGGCAATAAAGTGTTCAACGGTGAAACAGCATTTAAGCTGCATGACACTTACGGGTTCCCATTAGACCTCACGGCAGATATCTGCCGTGAACGCAGCTTTACTGTAGATGCAGATGCATTTGACGCTGTCATGGCATGTCAAAAAGATCAAGCACGTGCCGCTGGTAAGTTCAAGATGGCAAGCAATCTCGAATATGAAGGTCAAGCAACCACATTTCACGGTTATGACAAGCTGGAAACCAGCGCCAAGGTACTCGCACTTTATAAAGATGGCACTTCAGTCAATGAGTTGAATGAAGGTGATTTAGGTATTGTCGTGCTTGATGAAACCCCATTCTATGCAGAATCAGGTGGTCAAATCGGTGATAACGGTGAGTTACGCGGCAGTGATGGCATCTTTTCCGTAGAAGACACGCTCAAGATTCAAGCCAATGTATTCGGTCATCATGGCGTTGTAAAAACTGGAAAATTGAACGTAGGCAGCTCGCTCAGTGCACGTGTAAATACCCATGCACGTGCTGCTTCCAAGCGTAATCACTCAGCAACACATTTAATGCACAAAGCTCTACGCGAAGTATTAGGCCCACATGTGCAGCAAAAAGGCTCGCTGGTCGATACAGAAAAGACACGCTTCGACTTTGTTCACAACGCACCGATGACAGATGAAGAAATTCAACGCGTAGAGTCGATTGTAAATGCTGAAATTCTTGAGAATACTGCAACACAGGCCCGCATCATGGATATTGAGTCTGCGCAGCAAACAGGTGCCATGATGTTATTTGGCGAAAAGTATGGCGACGAGGTACGCGTACTTGATATCGGCACCAGCCGCGAATTATGCGGTGGTACTCACGTGAGCCGCACTGGCGATATCGGGCTATTCAAGATCACCTCAGAAAGTGGCGTCGCGGCAGGTGTTCGTCGCGTAGAAGCCACTACGGGTGAGAATGCACTAAAACTGGTTCAGTCACAACAAGCATTGCTGAACCAAGCGGCTGAAGAGCTGAAAGCCCCAGTATCCGAATTGCCGACCAAAATCTCGCAGATATTGGATAACGTCAAATCTCTCGAAAAAGAGCTGGCAAGATTGAAGTCCAAACTTGCGTCATCTCAAGGTGATGACCTAGTCAATCAAGCCTCTGATGTTTCAGGCATTAAAGTGCTAGCAGCAACGCTCGAAGGTGCAGATGCGAATACTCTACGCGAAACAATGGATAAGCTAAAAGACAAACTCAAATCAGCAGCTATCGTACTAGCTTCTTCCAGCGATGGAAAAGTCAGTATCGCCGCTGGTATCACCAATGACCTGATCACCAAGATAAAAGCTGGTGATCTCGTCAACCATGTAGCGAGCCAAGTGGGTGGTAAAGGCGGTGGTAAGCCAGATATGGCGATGGCTGGTGGTACGGAGCCTGCTAAGCTACCTGAAGCGCTCGCCAGTGTAGAAAACTGGGTAAAACAAAAGCTAGGTTAATCTTAATTAACTGACTCATTAATCAACTAATCAATTAAATCATGGCATTAATCGTACAAAAATACGGCGGCACATCCGTCGCAAACCCAGAACGCATCCGCAACCTTGCGCGCCGCGTCGCACGCTGGAAAGCAATGGGGCACCAGATCGTCGTCGTCGTTTCAGCGATGTCTGGCGAGACTAATCGTTTGATCGCATTAGCCAAAGAGATCATGCCAGAGCCTGATCCACGTGAGTTAGATGTGATGGTCTCCACTGGTGAGCAAGTGACCATCGGTCTAACAGCATTGGCATTGATGGATCTTGGCCTAAAAGCAAAAAGCTATACAGGCGCGCAAGTTCGCATCGTGACTGATAGCGCCTTCACAAAAGCACGTATCTTAAATATCGACGATGCTCGCATCAGGGCTGACCTCGATGCAGGCAATGTCGTGGTGGTTGCAGGCTTTCAAGGTGTAGATGAAGCAGGTAACATCACAACCCTTGGCCGCGGCGGCTCAGATACTACAGGTGTTGCACTAGCGGCTGCATTAAAAGCTGACGAATGCCAAATCTATACCGATGTAGATGGTGTTTACACGACAGACCCACGCGTTGTACCAGATGCAAGGCGCTTAAAGTCGATTACATTTGAAGAGATGCTTGAGCTTGCAAGCCAAGGCTCCAAGGTATTGCAGATTCGCTCTGTTGAATTTGCAGGTAAATATAAAGTAAAACTCCGTGTGCTATCCAGCTTTGAAGAAGAAGGCGAAGGCACACTGATCACATTCGAGGAAGATGACAACATGGAACAACCTATCATCTCTGGCATCGCATTCAACCGTGACGAGGCCAAAGTAACCGTACTCGGCGTACCTGACCGCCCTGGTATCGCTTATCAGATTCTAGGCCCTATCGCTGATGCAAATATCGATGTGGATGTCATTATCCAGAACGTCAGTGCTGACGGCACGACTGACTTCACATTTACTGTCCATAAGAACGAGCTAAACAAGACCTTAGCTCTCTTGCGCGAAAAAGTACAAGGCCATATCAACGCGCGTGAGATCGTCGGTGATGACAAGATCGCCAAGGTATCCGTAGTTGGCGTAGGCATGCGCTCCCACGTTGGCGTTGCGAGCCAGATGTTCCGTACGTTAGCTGAAGAAGGTATCAATATCCAGATGATCTCGACCTCTGAGATCAAGATTTCAGTCGTGATCGATGAGAAATACATGGAACTGGCAGTTCGCGTACTGCATAAAGCCTTTGAGCTTGAAGAAGCCTAAGACTTTGCATTGATTTTTATGGCGTAATCAAGTATTGTTACGCCCTCGTGCGGAGAGCTGGCCGAGTGGTCGAAGGCACTTCCCTGCTAAGGAAGCATACGGGCTTAAACCTGTATCGAGGGTTCGAATCCCTCGTTCTCCGCCATCTTTTACAGGCAATCGTTATAAACCCTAGATTTAAACTGGGAATTAAATCCCGCATCTAGTATAATGCACGCCTCACGCGCCCGTAGCTCAGCTGGATAGAGTACTTGGCTACGAACCAAGGGGTCAGGAGTTCGAATCTCTTCGGGCGCACCAAACATATCAAAGGGTTAGCTTAGGCTAGCCCTTTTTTATTTTATGACATGTAGGATCACGCGCCCCGCATTGTCGCAGGAACAAACCAGATAACCAATCTACAACACCACTAGATGTTCACTAATAAATGAGGCTTGAGTCAACTATGACCTGATTGTAGTTTTATTCTCCATCATCAACGTCAAAGTATTGTCGTAAATCAAGCTATCTTTTAAGACTTAATCTCAAAGCCTTACTAACTGTATTTATATTGCTCGGCTCTACACCGATATTTTTTGCAAGATTAGTCCATTTAGAAAACTCATCAATTACTTGATCTAAAATGAATGCTGGATTATTGATATCAAAATTAATTCCAGTATCCAAAATGAGCTTACGTGTAAAATCATCTGAATGGCCACCCAGTGTCATTTGATGACGCAAAGTGTATCCAGCCCCAGCTGCAAACGTTAAGTCATATGCAGGTGCTAATTCCCATTCTTTTGTCTCATTTTTCATTAAAAATGAGATGTTCTTAACATGGTCGTCTTGATTCCTACCTACTATATTAAAAATCATTCGTTTGTAAGCTTGCTCTAGAGATTGATACCCCAATTTAAGCTCAAGTATTAATCTGAACCAGGCCTCGTAACTATAAGATTGTGGACGATTGAAATCGACATGCGTCATTCCACCAAGACTATGCATATGATGTTGTTGAATACCTTCTCTATCAAATCGCTTAGTCATAAAGTGAAACAAACCCAAGTCATCTTCTTGATAGTCGACTTCAGCCATTTCAATCCCCAATGACTTTGCAATCGTCGCATAGGTATATTCGATGCGATTGTATGGCTTGGCTTTCATATCCAAAGTATTAGCCGATCCTATACCATCAAACTTTATTAACCAGGCCTCATCCGTCTTATTTGGCCTCGCATAACCGGATCTCACATTGTTGTTTTTCTTATCCCAAAGTATTAATGCTTTAGCACGCGCACCACCAGCAGAGCCGCCTACTCTCATGATTTCTTGTATTGCATCAGATGTATCGCCTTCAATCAACTTTCTGGCAGATTCGACCAACTCTTTTATTTCCAGCGCTTGCTCTTCTGCTGCAGTTTTTCTTTGAAGATGCGGGGAGTACTCTAGAGCACCCATTGCCCTGTTGCCCACATATAAAAGACGTTGCACAGGACTTAGAGCCTTATCTGGCTCGCCTTTAGCCTCAAAATAACTTCTAATTATGAGATTCCCAAATGAGTCTGGCAGGGAGTCGGCAAACACTCCTGGTAATCCTAAAAACGCATCTAATGAGCGAAGTTCTGGAAATTCAAATGTCCGCAACTCTAAAGGCAATTGCTTAGGGGATAGTGCGATACCGTTCTGAATGTATTCTTTGTTATACGAGAACCCAATACGCCCATTTTCATATTGGATCACATCGCCAACTGGATTACCCCATATGGCAACTTTTGCTTTTGAAGATATATCTTTGTCTGTTTTTTTTTGTTTTTTAACAACCATGCTTAACTCTTCAGTTTACGATACGCATTCTTACGAATCGTACCTCTAGTTGAAATTGCCTCGCCTGACGGCAAACTGTCTGGCAGCAAACCTTCCAATAAGCCAAGAAGGTTCATCACTCGCAGCACTTTAATAAAAGAAGATAGCCTTACATCTTTTCCAGATTCCATATCAAGTATCGTCTTCACATTCAATCCACTACGATTTGATATCCAAGCCGCGGTGAGATTCTGCTCAAGCCTCTTAGCTCGCAAGCGAGCTCCGATTACCTGAGCAATTTCGGTATTTGTCAAAAAATCCGCTATAGTGGTCATAATGAACATTATTAATTAAATTAAACCATTATAATAATAAAATTGAAATTTTCAATATGTTATTTCAATTAACCCTTTAATATGGATATATTGTATATATATCAGTCATTTTAACCATATAGATGGATATATTGATCATATTAATTAAAATTTAATAACTCTTAGTAAAGCTTAATATTAGAGATTTCTTCAAACTTAACTGATTGTTACTATAGGAAAAATGCAACACACGCCAAATCGCCCATCTTCCGCGACATATGAAAGCTCTTTCATAAATCTCGCTATTCCTCTTAAGGCCTCTCTAAATAACAAGCTCGGCGGATTTCTTGTGCGACTATTCTTACTTCGCTTTCAGCAGTTTTGACCTAGTGACCATTGGATAAATCAGAGATGATGAAATACACCACCATTTCTGGAGAATGTCATGAAAGCGAATATGAATAGTTTAAAAGAAAAAAATCATATGGGGCATGACCTAAGTGAAACGCACCCTGCCAAGTATTTGATGGGTAATCATGAATTGGTGAAAGAGCTATTTAAGGAGTACGGGATTCTTGCGGATAGAAATGTGACTGAAGGTAAGATGTTGGTTGCAAACCAAATATGTGCAGAATTAACAGTTCATACTGAAGCCGAGGAAGCGCTCATATATCCATTAGCCGAAACCGTGATCAATAACGAAACCGTACTTAAAGAAGCTAAAGTGATGCACTTGTCAGCGGGTGACTTGATCGCGCAGATTCAATCTATGGATCCTGAAGATCCGTTACTTGATGCCAAAGTATTTGTATTGGGTAAATACATCGAATATTGCTTTACCCAAGAAGAAAGAAGGGTTCTTCCAACAATACTAGAGACATCTGCCGTAGTAGAGCTTGGGATAGAGCTTAAAGCTAGGGAAGCGGCACTTCTAAATTCTCTCTCAGATGCTGATGGATCTACAGGCCCCAAGAAACTCAAAGCAGCCACAGCTAAAATGATTAAGCATTAAGCTAGGACTGATATGCGAGTGATAAAAGAAGGAAAACCTTACCCGAGGGGTGCAAGTTATGACGGCAAAGGGACAAATTTCGCCTTGTTCTCAGACCATGCAAAAAGCGTCACGCTTTGCTTATTTAGCGCAAATGGCAGTAAAGAAACTGAGCAAATAAAATTCAATGAATGTACGAATGGGGTCTGGCATGCATATCTTCCAGATATCAAGCCGGGTCAGCTTTATGGTTATCGTGTGGATGGCCCTTGGGCTCCATTGGAAGGACAGCGGTTCAATGCGAATAAATTGCTGCTAGATCCTTATGCAAGAAAGCTTGCAGGTCAGATAAAGTGGGATGATGCGCTTTATGGGTACACAATCAGTACAGATAAAGATGCCGATCTGCAAATGGATGAACGTGACAGTGCCGCATTTATACCCAAAGCTATCGTCGTAGACCCCGGCATTCTCGTTAAATCACCAAAGCCCAATATCCGCTGGCCTAAGACCATCATTTACGAAGCGCATGTCAAAGGCCTCACTATGCGGCACCCGCTGATTGCTAACGATATACGCGGGACTTTTGCTGCGCTTAGCGACTCAGCCATAATCAGTCATCTTCAAAAAATAGGGATTACCGCTATAGAGTTGTTACCTATCCATGCATTCTCTCAAGATCGTCATCTTGTAGAAAAAGGATTGGCCAATTACTGGGGATACAACACGCTATCTTATTTTGCCCCAGAACCTGCTTATTCCAGCTCCGGTGAGTTGGAAGAGATCGCCAAGACCATCGATACACTGCACGAGGCGGGCATTGAGGTGATTCTAGATGTGGTTTACAACCATACCTGTGAGGGTAGCCATCTAGGGCCTACTTTGTCATTCAGAGGCATTGATAACCTCAGCTACTACAGAGAACTGCCAGGCAACCCGCGGTATTACGATAACCTCACGGGCTGCGGCAATGCCTTGAATACCTCGCACCCTAAAGTACTACAAATGGTCATGGATAGCCTGCGCATGTGGGCCACTGTTTATGGAATAGATGGATTCAGGTTTGACTTGGCCTTGACCCTCGGGCGCAATGAAAATGGATTTAATCGCGATCATGCATTATTCCACGCCATGCTTCAGGACCCTGAACTGGCAAAATGCAAATTGATCGCTGAGCCATGGGATGTTGGCCCTGGAGGATTTCAGTTGGGCTCATTTCCACCAGGATTTTCTGAATGGAATGGTGATTATCGTGATGTCACACGCGAGTTCTGGACGGGCAAAGAGGGGTTGATTTCCAAATTTGCAAGTCGATTCGCAGCATCGAGTGATTTATTTAATGAAAGCCACCGTAGGCCTTGGTCGAGTGTTAATTTCATCACGGCGCACGATGGTTTTACATTGCATGATTTAGTCTCTTATAACGACAAACATAATGATGCTAACGGCGAAGATAACAATGATGGCGCAAACGATAATCGCAGTTGGAATTGCGGCGCTGAAGGTGAAACAGACTCAGAAGAGATCAATGGCTTAAGGCGGCAGCAAAAGAGGAATCTATTAGCGACGTTGTTCATGTCACAAGGTATTCCTATGGTGCTGGCCGGTGATGAGCTGAATAACTCCCAGTCAGGCAACAATAATACCTATTGTCAGGATAACGAGATCGGATGGGTGAATTGGGATAACGCTGATGATGGGCTGATTGACTTTGTGGGAAAGCTAGCCGCAATCCGTAAGACGCATAACGCGATATCCAGAGCTGAATTCGTCACCGGGAAGCTCAATGAACATGGCAACTCTGATGTGACGTGGTTCAATGTCAATGGCGAGATCATGTCGAGTGATCAGTGGAATGATGTAAACGCTAAGTCTATGGTGGTTAAGTTTATTTCCCCCAACAAAAGCGATACGGCCATCTTAGTTTTGCTCAATGCATCGCATGTAGCAGTACATTCAAAAATCCCTGCTTGCGACACATATAAATGGAAACAGATTTTGAATACGGTAGCAGACACTGTCATGGAAATAGCTGAAGACTCAATAGAGTTAGCGCCTAGATCTGTTTATATATTCCAAGGCACTTTTGTGCCGTCGAACAATTAATCAGCAAAACCTCATCAGGAAAACTCATATTATGAATGTCGTGACACTACTTCAAGTTGTTCCCTGGGTAGATCTAATTACCAACGCTCCCAAAATTGCACTCAAAGCAAAAGAGTTTTGGAATACGGTGCAAAACAAGCCAACTATTACGCCAGAAGGGGTAATCGAAAACAAATCAAGGTTCAATCTTGAAGCTCAGAAGACTTTTGCTTTTGAAGCCAGAATAGATGCGTTAGAGACTCAATTAGCAGAACAACATAAGGACATTCTCACATCAGCAGCTTTACTCAATGAACTCGCCACCCAAAATGCAGCGCAGGTTCAGCGTATCAATTTATATCAGACCAAATTAAAACATCTGGGTATATTGACTATTGTGATGAGCATTCTCGCTGTGACTAGTTTTATCATTGCAATAGCTAGTCATCTATAAAGCCAGATCATTACAAAGATTTGCCTCTAAGCAGTTTCAGCATATATTTTTCGACCTTATCCAGCTGCTCTTTATCGTCACCCTTATCAGTCGGTAAGATGTCTAATATTTTTCCCGCTAAATATGTTTCTATGATGGTGGGATGCACATAGCTTTTCTTACAGATAGCAGGCGTATTGCCTAATTTTTTCGCAGCAATGGCAATCGCTTGTACAAGGTTCTTTTTAGCTTCTGTTTCTGTAGAGAATGGCGCTAGCGCATTGAGTGTATGCAAAGTGCCCGCCCATGTACGAAAATTTTTGGCAGTAAAATCTTGTCCGCTGATTTCCTTTAAATATTCATTTACATCCGATGAGCCTATCGCATGACGGTTTCCATCTTCATCTAAATATTGAAAAAGATCTTGCCCTGGTAGCTCCTTGATCTTACGAATGATTTTAGCTAACCGTCTGTCATTCAGGCTGAGCTCATGCTCAATACCACTTTTGCCACGAAAGTGAAATTTGACTTCACTACCCTCAATGGCAACATGTCGATTACGAAACGTGGTTAAACCAAATGACCTATTCTTTTTGGCATACGCATCATTTCCGATTCGTATCATGGTGTGTTCGAGTAAGTAGATGATCGTAGCCAGGACTTTTTCTCTGCTTAATCCGGGTTTGGCTAAAGCTAAGTTTACTCTCTGCCGAATGGTAGGCAGGCTCAGACCAAACTCGATCATATTTTCGTATTTTTCTTTTCCCCGAGCAGTTTGCCATTGCTTATGATAGATGTATTGTTTTCTGCCTTTGGCATCGTTTCCTGTTGCCTGAATATGACCATTTGAGAAACTACATATCCACACTTGGCTCCACGCAGGAGGAATCTTTAATAACGTAATCCTTGCTAAATCATCTGAACTCTTCAATAGCTGTTGATCTCTATCCCTATATTGAAATTTTCCATTTACAACGTGTCTAGTAAACCCTATGCAGTCGGCATTGATGTGACGTAATTTAGTAGACTTCATTTAAAGGTTAATGACCTAGTGGGATAGGTAGGGGAAATCCCAAGTAAAGCTTTTAAACTTATCTATCGCCTCTTGCCCACGCTTTGTATTCATCGGCACTTGATTCGTTGATGCACAATCGGGGCAATTAATCGTGTTCTTTGATAAAGTTTTTTTGGATATGTTGTAGTGATTGATGCATCCACAATCGGTGCAAATATATAAATTGTATTGAAGTGAATTTTTCAAGATTCAATGCTTTCACTATAATTTTTCTTGAATTTTTGTTCTGGGAAAATTAGTCATTCTCACCACATATATTTGGACTTATGATCAAAGCCTTTACGTTGCATGAAGCATCCGAAATAGAACAAATAAAAACAATAGAAATAACGTTACCGTTGAAAGTGAGCTCAATAATTTTGATGAAAGCATCACACACGCCTTGAAAAGATAAATATGCCCTCAGAATAGCGGGGATTACATCGTTCTTTTATAGGCAATCGGCTTATTTATTTGTAGGAATGATTAACCGGAGGGGCTTTCCTATAAACAGATAGCTCTGAGGAAATAGAAATTTATTTTGATGTATATACCATTGTGTACGTAAGAGTACATACACGCCTTGAGATTGGGTATAAAGTTAACCCAGTTCCTCCCTCACTGTGTCTAAAGTCCTCCTTGAGTCAGGCCATTCAGATTCAAGAAGTCATTAAGCAAGGATTCCAATCATGGACGATGATATTCATCAACGTGATCAATTGGAAAATAGGGAGCTATTCCCAGTTTTTGACCGTTCGTCCCTTATTCTATTTGATTATTTTGTTTACGGTGCAATCGCAGTCTCTTTAATAGCTGGCGTATTGTTTTATTTCTTTTTTACGTAGTTTTGGTGTTGTAATCCAGTGTGGCTAATCACTGACATCAAGAAAAAAGGGGCTAAATGCCCCTTTTCCATGTTAAACGAACTCCAAAACTTTTCTTCTCGCAAATTCCATAACCCTAATCAGGCTATCGTCTACCCAACCGCCCGTAAAGCTGGTGCACTATCGTGACCACGCACGAGAGGCAAGACTTCTTCACCGACTCGATAGGCCTCTTCAAGATGCGGAGTACTTGCAAGAATAAATGCATCAGCGCCAAGTTTAACTAAATCATCCAAACGCTCGGCCACTTGCTCATAGCTACCGACGATACCTTGGGTTTGGCCACCACGCAGGAGACTTAAACCAGACCAGATATTAGGGTGGATGATGAAATTACGGTAATCATCGAAGCCTTTTGGTGTTGTGCCACGCTGGCGATTGGCGCCAACAGAATCTCCGCTAATACCTGTGAATTGCTTGTATCTTTCAATTGCTGCGGCATCCAGATTTTCAAATCCACGTCTCACTTCTCGCCATGCTTCTTCTTCTGTACGGCGTGCGATGATATCTACCCGCACTGCGCATTTGATCTTACGACCAAGTGCATCAGTACGTTCTTTTACGCGGTCGAATTTCTCGCGCAACTGCTCAAACGGTTCAAGCCATGAGAGGTAGTATTCTGCGTGTTTTGAGGCAGATGCCAAAGCTGCATCTGATGAGCCTGAGAAATATATCTCGGGAAATTCCTGACCTAGCAACTGCTCAGGCAACCCGCCATCTTCAATATGGTAGAACTTACCATGATGGGAGAATGAACCACCTTTCCATAAACCTCTCAATACATCGAGAAATTCTGTGGTGCGTGCGTATCGATCATCATGTGGCGCAACATCGCCCCACCATAGTTGCGCGGGGCCACCGCCACCAGTAATCACGTTATATAGTGCCCTGCCCCCTGTAGCCCTTTGCAGGCTAGCCGTCATGCGGGCAGCGACTACTGGATTCAGGAAGCCTGGTTGAAAGGCGATCATGAAACGAAAGGTTTTAGTCTCACGCGCAAGAAATGAGGATATCGCCCATGGCTCATCTGTCATCGGGAATGAAGGGATGAGGCCGCCATGAAAACCGGATATCTCGGCTGCTCGCGCAACTTCAGCAATGTAGTCAAGGCTGGTAAAGCCATCATCTCGACCACTGCTTAGGCCATGTTGAACGACATGATCGCCATGTTGCTGCGACCAGTCTCCACGGTGGTAGTCTTTGCTGCGTAATGAGCTTGGCTCACCGTGCGTTGGGATTCTCCAAAAAATATCAATCGCCATGATGTACTCCTAAATTTATGCGGCGCGCTGCTCGGCGCCTGAATGATTTGAACGGACGGCTGGCAGAATGTATTCGCCAACGCGATAAGCTTCTTCTAGGCTAGGCACTGCGCCGAGGATGAAATGCGTAATACCTGCACTTGCATAGTCAGATAACGCCTGAATCACTTGCTCGTAATTGCCGACTAAACTGGCATCGGCTCCCGTTTGATTGGTAGAAAGGCTCTTCCACAACAATGCACCACCGATAGCACTGGTATGACGACCAGACTGCTCGATAAAACGTTGCGCATCGAATCTTGCCTCTTCCTCTGTCTCGCGTGCCAGCACATCGATACGCAGGCCAACATCCAAAGATCTATTTTCGGTAGCAGCCAATGCTTTTAATTTGCTAACCTCTTTCGTGACGTCTTCTACTGGCTGGGCGGCTAGCACATGCACATCGCCTAGTCTGGCTGATAGCCGATACGTCTCATCACTATGACCGGAGAGATATACCGTAGGTACTTTTTGACCTGATAACGGGCCTCTGAAACCACCTTCTAGGACTTCAAAAAACTGCCCTTTGAAGCTGTATGCTGTTTTGGTGATGACATTACGTGAGACCGTTAAAAACTCTTCGATACGGGTTTGTATATCTTTGGCATCGATAAAGTCACCATCATGATGACGTTGTTTCTCGTCACCACCTGTACTGATCTGCCATGCAAACCGGCCACCACTAAAACGTTGGTAACTCACTGCATTTTTGGCAGCATAGACAGCTGATCCGCGTGATGCATCAAACTCGGTAATCACCGTTAGATATTTTGTACTACGGGTGAGATACCCAGCTACGATCCAGGATTCATCGCCTTGGGGATCATTAGGGATTTGTATGCCATCGAACTTGGCCAGTTCCGCTGCTTTTGCGATCTGATGCAAATGATCAAAATAGTTGTAGGTATTACCACGTGGGTCGGTCACACCAGCAGTGAAATACGCTGAATCAGTATGGTCGCGCTCCCCACGTTTGCGCTTGGCAGCATCCGCATAACGGCCATCACCACTTGTTGGCACTTGCCAGAAAAATTCAATCGCCATCGTTATCTCCTCAATATGTTAGCTGGCTTATCAACTTTGTATGGCAGAAATCGTGCCATTGCTTGCCATTACATCGATAAACAAAGATGAGTAAATATAGGCTTATGAATTTAAATGATTTATTTACCATGCGTAGACATTAATCTGTTTAATGATAATGTCTGTGAACAACAAAAATATTGCTCTAATGTTGCCAAAGCAACAGCAAACCCCAAGAAAATGCTGCTATAGCAACTACAACTTTTATTGCTGAATGGATACCTTATTTATATGATCATTTTCATTAGGTAATAATGGAATATCTGACAACAAAATATATCGTTCTGCAGATGTTGTCAGTGCAACATAAGTGAGAAAACCATACATGTCAGATGTTGGATTAAAAACATCTGCCTTCTTTTCTAGACATGGTCGTATAAATTATTTTTCATTTATAAACAATTACTTGAATTCCAAAAAACCCTAAAAACTTGATTGGCATAGTTCCTGCCATATAGCTACGAGCACCAAATGGTGAGTTGAAGCTTTTAAATCAAATCATAGGGAATACCATGTCTAGAAAAAAACTATATGAAAGCGGCGTTATACCAAACGCATCGCTTTTCATCAGGCGTCCACTAGTAACCGCAATCATCGGTACGCTGGCTGGCAGCCTGATAATGGGGAATGTATTGGCAGCAGAGGAAACTACCAAATCCACAGCCGCAACTACACAAGAAAAACCAACAGAAGACAAACCGGCCGAGAATGCTGCGACAGAAAAATCTGAAGCATCCGCAACGGCTGCAACCACTAATGCTACGCCAGCGAATGAGAACAAACTCAGCAGCGTAGTCGTTACCGCGCAAAAGCGTGAAGAAAGCGCGCAGACAGTGGCCACGGCTATTAGCGTGCTTGATGGCAAGGACTTACTCGATAGAGGGGCTGGACGTTCGGCAAGCGAGATATTGAACTATGTGCCTAATGCCTCTGCTGGCACACAGCAGCATGGCCGCCCTCGCTGGTGGATACGTGGCGTGGGTTCTGGTCAACAGCAGATCGATTTTCCTAGTCAGGTCGGCATATATCTTGATGATGTATACATCAGCAATGCAAGCGCTACTGGTGGCCCGCTTTTCGATATTGACCGTGTAGAAGTCTTGCGTGGCCCACAAGGCACACTGTGGGGTAAGAACACCACAGGCGGTGCGATCAATATCCTCTCCAAGAAGCCTACTTTTTCTGGCAATGATAATTATGTAAAAGCAGATTACGGTTCTTATAACGACCGTATCGTGCAAGGCGCGGTCGGCGGGGAGCTCGTCAGTGAACGAGTAGCCGGGCGTTTGTCATTCTACGATCAAGATTACGGCGGATCATTCAAGAATCTGTTCACCGGTAAAACAGATGGCGGTCTGACTGACTCAGGGATTCGTGGTCAATTATTGTTCGAGTTGACCCCTAATCTGGAAGCGTTGCTAAACGTGAATTACCGTAATTATAAAACCGAGGGAGCAATCTACACGGTACAAGGCACTGGGCCTGGTGGCGCCTATGTCAATGGATATAGACCCAGCAAAAGCAACCGCGATGTCAGCACCAATGCAGAAGATAGCAGCGAAAGCTCACAAAATGGCATCTCTCTTAACGTGAAATGGCAATTGGGTAAACTATCGTTAACATCGATCACTGCCTACCAAGATTGGAAATCAACCATATTGACGGATGGTGACTACACACCTCTGGAAATCAGCCGTAGCTACACCGATGCAGATAGCAAGCAGGTATCGCAGGAATTTCGTTTGGCTTCTCCACGTGAAGACCGCTGGAACTGGTTAACCGGTTTCCATTACTTCAAAGAAGATATCGATTCATACGCGGCAACGGCAAGATTACCTAATGGCACCGTGCCAGCCTTAGCTGGTAGCACCGCACCCACAAGTTACAACTACACAAACTTCTCTCACAAGGCCGAAAGCTATGCGATCTTTGGTAGTACGACTTTTAACTTCACTGAGAAGTTAGATTCTACGTTGGGTGCACGTTGGAGCACAGAAGAGAAGACCCTTGACCTGACCCGCCGTGTGGGCGCGGGACCTACATGGAGCAACCTGTCTTCATGGTGGGATTCATACAGCGGCGGCTTAGCTGCATTGGGAACAGCCGGATCATTCTCTAAAGACCTAACCAAGCGCTGGGATGCGTTTACTTATGACTTCACCCCGCAATACAAGATCAATGAGACCAATCGCGTTTATGCAAAATATGCGCACGGTATCAAATCAGGTGGGTTCAATAGTGCAGCTACGCTTACCGAAGCATTGATCGTCGTGAAACCTGAAACGCTGGATTCCTATGAACTTGGTTATAAGTCTGAATGGCTGGATGGCAGGTTGAATTTCAATACCGCCATTTTCTACTATGACTACCAAGATGTGCAGGTGAATGTGGTGGGTCTTGTACCTGGTACAGCAAGCTCTGCATCTTATCTGCGCAACGTAGATAAAGCTGCGGTCAAAGGTATTGAGTTTGAAGCAGAAGCTTTGCCTACTAACAGATTGCATCTGGTAGCGAATGTTGGATTGCAGGATAGTGAGTTCAAGAATTTCACTGTGGATACAGCAGGCGGTACGGTTGATTTATCAGGTAACGAGTTGGTACGTACGCCAAGATTCAATAGTTTTGTCGCAGCAGATTATCGTATTCCATTGGATAACGGTAAGAAAGTCGTGTTCGCGGCCGATTGGCGCTATGTAGGTGAACAGCACTATTTTGTGAATGCCCAAAACACTGCGCAGAACACGAACTACAAATTATTGGGAGAGGATGCTTACTCACTCGTCAATGCACGTGTCAGCTTTACCACCAAGGGTGACAAGGTAGAAGTGACGGGTTATGTGAACAACATCTTCGATAAAGAATATCTCAACCATGCATTACCGGGCGGAAGGTCTGGTGCACAGGTCGCAACCGGTACGGTAGCGCAGTGGGCGACACCAAGAACTGCTGGCGTAGCCCTTACTTTGCGTTTTTAATCTGTTATACCGATCCCACAAGGAGCGGTGTCACATTGGGCAACTTGGCAGATTACCTTCTGCCAAGTTGTTTTTCGTTTCACGCTACACATTGTTAACGATACTGATCATATGACTAAATCACACCCTTTACTTCGTTGTCTGGCTTTATACCGATTCATGCCTTATCAGTTCTCGGTGACGGCACTTTTATTTATCCTGGTGAATATCGGCGTGGCATGGCAGCTTTGGCTGGTCGGCAAGATCATTGATGATATTCGTCAAGATCGAGCCATCAGTAAACTAAGCGATGGCACTATTGATCTTTCACAGATCAAATACTGGCTTATTCTGTTGGTCATAGTAGCTTCCATACGTGGGGTTTTGCAGTACATCGGCGGCATTATGTCGCTGAGTATCGGCCAAAAACTACTCACTATCTTGCGAGACCGCATCTTGACCCAAGTGCAAAGGCTGGACTTGGCCTACCACTGGCAACATGGTATGGGCGAGATCATCACGCGCACTACCCGCGATGCAGATAAAGTGCGCGATGCGCTCATCAACTTCTGGCGTCAGGTGTTTGAAGCCAGCCTGTGGGTCATTATCTCAGTAGCATTACTGTCTTGGTACAACCCTTGGCTCGGAATCGGCACCCTACTATTCACCTTATTAGGTGTATCAATATTCGTCGCACAAACTGACCGACTGGTTCAACTTGACCGTGCTGTCGGAGATGCATACGACAAGGTCAATCAGGAACTAAGTGAAGGCGTAAATGGCGTGCGTGTCATCAAATCGTTTGGGCTTGAACAGCAACGCATCATCGTATTCACTGATTTGGTCACCGTGTTTGTAAATAATGCAAAGGCGGCTCTCGCCTATGCTTCTTCACGCATACCTGTCCCACAGATCGTCATCGCGTTTAGTTACGTATGGATATTGGCATTTGGCGCCTATCTCATCCAACAGGGAAAATTAAACGTAGGCGAACTTGTTGCAGCATTACTAGTTGCCAACACATTGGTTTTCCGCATCGAAGGGATTGGCCGTGTGATTCAAGTGTTTGCAGATGCGCGCTCATCAGCGGCGCGCATATGGGATCTATTAGACGAAAAACCCGGCATCATTTCAGGCAAACAATCCATTTCAGATGGCGCTCTAGGATTGCGCCTGAATAACGTCAGCGTCACTACGCCCAATAAGGGCAACACTATACTCCAGCATCTGGATTTTGAAGTATCCCCCGGCGAGATTGTCGCTATCGTTGGTGTTACAGGGTCTGGTAAAAGCACATTGGCAGGGCTGATACCCCGTCTATTAGAAGTGAACTATGGTGAGGTCTTGATAGGCTCAGCCTGGGCCGGCTGGAAGAATGTAAAACATCTTGAGTTGGATGCATTACGTAAAAAGGTCCATGTCGTACCACAGGAGAGTTTTTTATTCTCAGACACCCTAGAGGCCAACCTCAGACTGGCAAAACCCAATGCCACCGAGGCAGAGCTAAAACGCGCCATCGCGCTGGCTTCAGCAACTGAGGTCCTTGATAACCTAGCACATGGTCTACAAACAAAGATAGGTGATAGAGGCATCACTCTTTCAGGTGGGCAACGTCAGCGCATCAGCCTGGCTAGAGCTTTTCTGGCGGAGCCTGAGATTCTGATACTGGACGACTCGACCAGTGCACTTGATGCGATCACCGAAAGCCGTGTGTTGGAGAACATACGTACATTACGCAATGGCTCGGGGCAAGGTATCACTGTCATCCTTATCGCCAGCAAACTATCCACCATTCTCTTGGCAGACCGTGTCGCGATGCTGCACAACGGCAAGATACACGCACAAGGCACGCATGAGAATCTGGTCTCTAACAATGCAGAATACCGCGATCTAGTAGGAGTCGAACATGGCAAATGATATTCGCGGCCCAGCGCATCTTAATGATATAGAGATAGAGCAAGCTTTGGCCAAACAGAAGCTAGACCGCAATATGTTCTGGCGCATCTTGCCTTTATTGAATCAGGTAAAAGGCAAGATAGCCGCCGTCATATTGCTTGAAATCATTTTAGTCGGTGTGATCTTCATACGTCCATGGTTCCTGCGGGAGATCATCGATTATGGTTTCATCACTACAGCACAGGGCATTATCCTCAATACACCGCTCTTAACTTGGATGGCATTGGCTACTGCGCTCACGTGGGTGATACGCTTTGGTATCGCAGGCGGATCACAATACTTGGCCGGAAATGCGGCGATCACAATATTGAATGACCTACGGATAAAAGTGTTCAGCCATGTGCAAGCACTGAGCGTTAGGTATTTTGATCAGACCAAGGCTGGCCGCATCATCTCAAGAGCTGACCGCGATGTGGATATGCTCGAACCTCTATTGATACAAGGGCCACCAGAAGTACTTTCAGCAGTTCTACGCTTGGTCGTGGCTTCTGCTGCCTTATGGTGGATATCGCCAAAACTGTTTCTGGCACTTGCCAGCATCGTGCCATTTCTCGTGATTGGCACATGGCTATTCAAGCGCATATCAGAAAAGAATTGGGCAAAGGTCGCTGAAGCACGTGCGAGATTCACGGCACATCTGGTTGAGACTGTCTCCGGTGTGCGTATCATCAAACAAACCGTGAATGAAGCCGCGAATGCAAAACGATATCGCGTGTTGCTGGATGATTTCAATACCACGTTGATCAAGGGCAATATCCGCTCTAGCTGGTTCTTGCCTCTCACACAGGTACTCAGTGCTGTAGGCATGGCACTTTTACTGTTAGTTGGCAGCATAGGCATCGCATCACATGAGATGTCGATAGGGCAACTAGCGCAAAGTCTCTTCTATGTGCAGCTTTTTCTCGGCCCCCTACAGGAGTTAAATGACCTATTCGAGCGTTACTCATCGGGCGCATCTTCGGCACAACGTATATTTCTGCTGCTCGATACCAAACCTGAGATCAACGACCCTGATTATCCAAGTGAGCCCAAACAAACATCCGGTGAAGTGGAGTTCTCTAATGTGGTATTTGGTTATGGAGCCAATAGTGATAAACCGGTCATCAAGAATCTCAGCCTGCATATTCCCGCAGGTGAGGTTTTAGCGATTGTCGGGCCAACAGGCCATGGCAAAAGTACCTTGGTGCAGCTACTCACCAGATTCTACGAAGTGCAGGCTGGTAGCGTATTGATCGATCAACAGGATGTGCGCGAATATGCACAACAGACATTGCGGCGCAAAGTCGGTGTCGTATTGCAGGATAACGTACTGTTTTCAGGTAGCGTATTGCATAACCTGCGGATGGCAGCTCCTGATGCCAGTGATGATGCCTTAATTGCAGCAGCTCGTGAGCTTGGCGCAGATGAGGTACTTGAACGGCTATCAGATGGCTACCAGACAGAAGTAGGACCATTGGGTGCATTTTTAAGTCATGGACAGCGGCAACTGGTTTGCCTTGTCCGCGCTTATTTAGCCAACCCATCAGTATTAGTCCTGGATGAAGCGACATCTGCAGTAGACATCCATACGGAGCGGCGCATACAAGCTGCATTCCGACGACTATGCGAAGGGCGTACAGCAATCATTATCGCGCACAGATTGGCAACGATACGTGATGCAGATCGTATCGCCGTGATCTGGAATGGTGAAGTCGCTGAACTAGGCAACCATGATCAATTAATACGACAAGGCGGCGCATATTCAAGGTTGTATCAGGCCTATGAGGAAGCTTCTGTGTCAGCGCAACCAACATAGCCATCTACGTCAGATGTTTCAACGGCAACAGTGTCATTCATCTGGCATGTTGCCGTTGAAACAGCATTTACCTCAAAAGAATCTCAAGACAGATACTACCAAGATTAAGATATTGAATATAAACATATATTAATTAATCACCATGCCGCTCGTGATTGGCATGGAATCTGCCAAATATAAAGAGCTAGCCCGGTTGATACCGTGCAGAAAACCTACAATATTTCGGAGACTTCCATGTCAGAAAATACAAAAATCGAGAATCTTTGGTACACAAGATGCCCTGTACCGACACCACTAGGCCTTGCCGCACGTGAAGGCTGGATCGAAAAAGAATTCGCCCCCGATAACATCGGCATCAAGACGCTACAAGACACACAAGACCCTGAACTGCGCGAATCTCACTATGATCATCGTCTTCCCCACTCTTTCCGTCAGGGTGGTAATGTGCCTGCGATCTGGGCACGAGCCAACGGCACAGATACACGTGTTATCGGTCTTAACTGGGTTGATGAAGCACAACTTGTCGTTACTCTACCGAACTCTGGTATCTCACGGCCTGAAGACCTTAAAGGCAAAAAGATCGCACTGCCATTGAATGACATCAGTATCGACCATCAACGTGCTAGTGCATTGCGCGGCATTGTCGTCACACTTGAATCAGCAGGATTATCAGCCAAGCACGATGTCGAGTTGGTAGACCTACCAGTTCCTGTCAGTGAGATCGGATCTGGCTGGTCTTCTCAACGTGTGGCTTATGAAACAGAATTTACAGCACTCAAGAACGGAACAGTCGATGCGATCTATGTCAAAGGGGCACGTGGTGTAGAAGAAGCGTATAAACACGGTGTGACTATCGTTTACGATGTGCGCAACCATCCTGATCCTATCGCACGCTCAAATAACAGTGCTCCACGCCCGATCACGGTAGATGGCGCATTGCTTCGTGAGCGCCCTGATCTGGTCGCGCGTTTTCTTAGCCGGGTGTTAGATGTGAGCGACTGGGCAGCGAGCCATGAGGCTGAGACTGTGGCTTATATCGCACGTGAATCGCACTCACAAGATGAATGGGTGCGTAAGGCGTATGGCAACGACATCCATTTGAAACAGGGCACCGATCTCGATCAAAAATCGATCGCAGCGCTATCTGCTTATAAGGACTTTTTGCTTGAATGGGGATTCCTAAAAGCGGACTTCGACGTGTATGCATGGATCGATCCTAACCCGCTGAATGATCTACTGAAAGCACGCAATAAAAAAGCTGCTTAATCAAGCTTAAATGCTGCAGGCCTGCTTTAATAAGCGGGCCTGTTTTTTTGTTATCTTACAGAAGCTTTAACTCAATCCCTTATTTGTCTAGGTCTAGGCGATTCTTCTGACATTATCTTGCACAGCTTGTAGTGGGCGCGAATCGATCCATGACGCCGTATCAAAATCTTTGGGAATAAATTCATGTGCTAACAAGAAGTCTTTGGCTATATTTAAACCCTCTATCGACTCTTCAGCCAGATTAATCGTCATGTTGAGATGAAAATCCGCGCCTAGGACCCTTAGCAACCATGCTTCAGACCATCCTGTTTCACGCGCAATCAGCCTTAGACTTTCCTCCTGATTCTTTTTGGCCCACAACCCTGCTTCCACAACACGTTTAAGAAATCGATTGACGACATCGGGATGTTTTTCAAGCGTATCCGCATTGACGGTCAAGGGACGAGGTGCACAGTTGCTAATACGAACGTAAGTATCAGGATGAAACCCCAGGTTGAATATGACTTTTGCGCCTAACAGGTGTGTGATTTCGGCACCTCGGACATCTTTGACATAGATGGCATCCACTTCACCTCGCACTAAGGCATACACCTCGTTCACGTAACCATGCCGCGCCTGCCCCCATCCGCCTGGGCGAGCCACTTCATTGACCGTGATATAGGCAGAATCAGGGAGATCTACCAGCTCAATATCTTTAAGACCCAATCCATCATGCTCTAACGCAACATAGAACGCGCGAACGGCCGCAGCACGGTTATAGTCGTTGCTGACCTTTGCTTCATTATCATGTTGGGGTATACCGACCTTACGACCACGCAGGTCTTTGATGGTGTTGATGCCTGAATTAGGCAAACTGATGATGGCCTGAAACTCATCCGTCCAGGTTAGCCCAATCACACGTGTATCACTGCCATTCGACTTGGCCCAGATTGCAGGGGTATTACCACCCTGCCGGAACGAGTTAGGCAAGTGATGATCAAAATGTGAAAATAGCTCAGAAGGCTTATCTGACTCATGCAGTGATTTTATGGAGATAGCATCTGATTTGAACTCCTGTTCAATCAAGCCCAACTGAATCGCCAAACCTAAAGGCGTCGGCACGGGTGAACGTGTATAGATGAATGTCTCAGTTGTATGATTATTGCCACTCAACTGATTGCCGACTAATTTCATGCATGTCCCCTATGTTTTTATTATTAAACGTTGCGGTCTAAGCAGCACGAAGATTACGCCAGCGGAAAAGATGCCGCCCCACCCTGCTCAACAAGAGATTCATACCAAAACCAACGATACCGATAAGAATGGTAACAACGATCAGGATATCCATACGTGCTGCGACTTCTGCATTCATCATCATATTGCCTAACCCACTCCCCGCATTGAACAATATCTCACTGCCGATAGTAGATAGCCATGCGAAAGCCAGTGCAAAAGCGACACCGGTGAATATGTTGGGCAAGGCGGCGGGTAATAATATCCTGAAAAATAGCTGCACTCGTCCTAATTTCAGCACATCACCTACTTCACGATACTTGGTTTCAACCTGACGTAAACTCTCATAGGTAGCCAATACCAATGGGTAGAATGCTGCCAAACATACGATAAACAGTTTTGCCGTATCGCCATTACCCAGCCACAAACCAAACAGGGGAACCAGCCCCATGAGCGGCACTTGCCTGAATATGTGGTAGATAGGGCCAATAGATACATCGACGATCTTTGATGTAGCCATCAATGCGCCTATCGTAAATCCTAATACACCACCGATCGCTAAACCGGTCAGTGCGCGTAGCAAACTCGCTACCAGGCTAGTCTGCAATTCTTGCGTAGCGATAACTTCAAGTAGCGCGTGATACATCTGCTCAATGGATGCAAAGGCATAGGCATTCTCCACACTCTGACGCGACATATATTCCCAGAAAATCAGCAGCAATACAGGCACCACTGCACCTTTTGCGAGCTGAATCAGCTTTTCCTGATTCAATAGATTCTTATTGATAGATACTGACATCTGCTTCAACCCCAAACAATCATGCGACACGCCACGGGATAAGATTAGCCTCACCCCATTTGAATAAACGATCTATCGTAAAACCTATCGCGCCAGTCAGTACGACACCCACCAAAACGATATCAAGCCGGAACATATCACGCCCCATCTGCATCATCTGCCCGATACCGCTATCTGCCACCAATAATTCAGAGGCCACCAGAATAGTCCACGAGCGGGCAAAAGCGATACGCAACCCAGTCAACACAGGTGGCAATATCGCTGGGATAACAAGTTTTCTATACACCGTCAGTGTCGGCAATTGGTATGCCTGCGCTACCTCAAAATAAGGTTTAGGCACACCTTTTGTTGCTTCATATGAAGCAAGTGCCACAGCAAGAAAAGCCGCATTGATAACGATGGCGATCTTGAATATCTCATCGATACCGAGCAACAAGATAAAGATAGGAATAAGCGCGATGATAGGCACTTGCCTCACTGCCTGAAACAGGGGGTGAAAGTAATCTTCCACATTTTTAGATAATGCCATCAATATGCCAAATAGCAGCCCGGCAAATGCCCCTATCGAATAACCAAAAACCAGACGTGAAAGACTTTTAAGCAGATGCTCTTGCAGATCTCCCGATGCCACCAGCTCTTGAAAACTATCCAATATCTGCAACGGTGAAGCCAGAAGCTGAGGCGAGATCAACTGAAGGTGCGTAACCCAAGCCCAAACCAGCAGCAATATGATCGGCGAGATAAAGCTCACCAAACGCAACCTGTTGTAGATGACCTTGCCCGCCACGCGATTCAGTCCGATCGCTGCCCGTATTCCTATACTCACAATATCTCTTTCTCAGCGGCTTTTATTATTCAGCATTCGTGATCACAGCAAGCCTTGTAATGCCAGCCCGCTCAATAGCCGCCATAACTTTAGCCACCGTGCCGTAATTGACCGCTTCATCTGAGCTCAGGTGGAGTGTTAAATCAGGATTGGCCGCATGCAACGCTTTAAGTTCTGCTTCAACACTCGATACCGGTAACTCCTGCTTATCCAGATATACCTTGCCAGCAGCATCTACACTCACAGTCACCGGTTTTTTCGGTTCAGCCGGTTGTGTCGCTGCTGTCTTAGGCAAATTGACGGTAATCGCATTATTCAATACCGGGATCGTCACAATGAATGCCACCAGCAATACCAGCATCACATCGACAAGCGGCGTAATGTTGATCTCGCTCAGCACTTCATCACTATCATTACTGGAAGAGAAAGCCATTATGCGAACGCCTCTTTTTTGAGATTAACGACGGAAGGAGACTGATCCACCCCTTTATGGCGGAATGTCACTTTGCGTGATAGGTTGATCAAGTCTGCAGCAAGATCATCCAGATCACCACTGGCAAGCTTCAAGCGTCGAGTGAAGAAGTTATAAGCCAATACCGCAGGCACAGCCACTGCAATACCTAAACCAGTCGCCACAAGCGCTTCACCGATGGGGCCAGCTACGACTTCAAGACTAGCAGAACCAAGTTTGCCGATATCGGTAAGCGCATGCATGATGCCCCATACCGTACCGAACAAGCCAACGAATGGGGAAGTGCTGCCGATACTAGCAAGCACAGCTAAGCCACTCTCAAGACTACGACGCTCTTTAAGGATTTGCTGGCGCAATGAACGTTCCAGTAGATCTTGGCGATCACCGCTATGCTCAAGATCATGTGGGCCTTGAGTATCAGCATCACGCAATGCATTAAAGCCAGCAGTCGCAACGCGTGCAGCTGGACCATTGAATTCATTGATAGAAGATGCCGTCAATAGATCAGGTGCACTCCAGAATGCTTTTTTATAGCGCTTATTCTGATAACTGGCACGCAGATTCTGTATCCCCTTGACCAATAGCAGCGTCCAAGTCACGACAGAGAATGCGATCAGCGTCCACAAGACACTATCGACGATTAAAGAGGTTGAAGAAGTAATATTAGACATGATGATTTCCTTAAAAATAGTTATCTGGATAACCTGAATTCGATGGGTACGGTTGCCCATCCATCAACAGGCGTACTGCCACGTTTCGCAGGGGCGAATACCCAACCCTTAACGACCTCCAACGCTGCTTCATCCAACGTTTTTCGGCCACTTGATTCTTTGAGCTCTATAGTGCCGGGCTTGCCATTTGCCAACACACGCACACGCAATATCACTTTGCCCTCCCAGCCCTGCCGCTGTGCGAATGCAGGATATTCCGGTGCAGGATTATTCAAATAACCCGCATACCCTGAAGCCTCTGTCACAGGCTCCTCTTTCGGTGCAGGCGGTGCTGGTGGGGGCGTTGGTACCGCTGCTACAGGTTCGCTGGTCTTTTGAGCCGTTGTATTTTCGTGGACAGTCACATCCTGCGGTGTCACGGTTTCTGCTGGTGGTGTACGCAGCGCAGACACAGGTTTCGCTGGCTGGGGTTTAGCCTCAAGCTTCTGTGGCAATGGTTTTGGCGGTTCTATAGGTTGTGGCGGAACTACGACCGGCTTCACGAACTCAACGATCACTTCATTTTTCTTAGGCGGTGCAATGGGCTCCGATGATGAACGAAGATACCCTTCAACACCGGCAAAATGGGTTACGACAACAAGACCTATCAACACTGCGTAATCCCGTTTTTTCAACCCAGCAGTTTTGACTTCGCCCTCTACCTGCCTGTGTTTATAACTTTCAAATAAGTCCGTTGCGCTATAAATCGTTTTCGCCAAGGCTTGCTTAACTGGTGTAAAAGCCTCTCCGGAAAAATCCAGTGATGGGCTCAAGCCGGAACTCAGTCTTTGATTCAAAACACTAGACATGGCCTACCTCCTTCCAATCATTAAACTTATACATATAAAATCAAACGAAATCTGTCAGCAGATCTTCTTTGATGCACTGAAAATCTGGGTTCGAGCGTATACGTGGCCGCGCCAATCTCACTGGCACGATACGTTTAATACGACCAGGATGAGACTGCATGACCACCACGCGATCACCTAGAAAAACGGCTTCTTCTACATCATGAGTCACGAGTATCGTCGTCAGCCCTTCGTGCTCCCAAAGCCGCTCTAGCTCTTGTTGAAGCTTCAGGCGTGTCAATGCATCCAACGCTGCAAATGGTTCATCCAGCAGCAGCAATTGTGGTCTTAATACCAATGCCCGCGCGATAGCGACACGCTGCGACATCCCACCAGATATCTGGTGCGGATAAGCGTGCTCAAAACCGGTCAGCCCTACTAACTCGATCTGCGCCTTTACGCGTTCTTTTCTTTCCGCTTTCGGTACATTGGTCGATGCAAAAGCCAGCAGGATATTTGCCTCAACGGTCAACCAGGGAAATAATCGATGCTCCTGAAACACGATGCCACGGCTAAGGTCTGTACCTTCGATGCGCTTGCCTTGATATACAATCGCACCTTCATAACCAATATCCAAACCAGCAATCAAACGGAGCAATGTCGACTTTCCGCAACCACTAGCCCCCACAATAGAGATGAACTCACCAGACTGCACATCCAGATTAATCGCCTCAAGCACCTTTAATTCACTACCACTCAAAGCATAACTTTTAGCCACAGACTCTATTTTTAGTGCAACGGGTTTTGCATGCAGCTCAGGCACACTATTACCCTCAAAGACATTGCCTCGGGTAATCGCACTTTTCCTAAAATCCAACACAGTGTTCGATGAACTCATCATTTCCTTCTTTTCTACTTTTGGCAGTACTTATTTTGGTAGTACTTACGAATGGCAACTAAAAAAATCGATTACACAAATCAGATATGCATATCACCACTCATCATTAATCTGATTAGTTATATATTGGCAATAGCCGTGCCAGATTTAAAAATGATTTTTTATCAATTAAATTCAGCGATTTAATACATTTACACGGAATATTTAGGTTAACCTCTGTTGCTGATGCAACAACATCCGGCTTTTAAATTGCTGCACTTGCAACAGGGTGATGTACTTGCTTCTAATTCATGTGGCCGCTGTCATCCGATGACAACTAATGTTTTTCACCGGATGACAGGGTGATTGCTGAAACTACTTTTGAGCGGTAGCTACTTTCGCATCTGGTGCTTTAGAGGCTGCCCAGAAATTCTCAATATTCAGATCTTTGAGTGCCTGATTAACAAAACGTGGATTAAGCAGCTTTTGTACATCGACATCATTACGAATCAAACCTGAGCTCTTGGCATAAGCGATCGTGTGTTTATAGTGTTCGACCATGGCATCGTCATATAAAGGTGACCACCGATTCTTCCAAGACACCTCATCTGCTTCATAATCACGACGTATGACACTCTCAGGTTGTACTTTGCTTGCATAATCCCTAATGTATTGATCGCGGTTCTTATCTTGCGCTGTCCAGTAGCTGGTCTTCACATAAGCGTTAACGATCACCTGCGTAATCTCAGGATACTTTTGGACAAATTCATTGTTTGCCCATAATCCACCTCTTAGCTTCTGATCGGTTAATGCAGTTTTGGTTGACCAGATGATCTTGCCAACCCCTCTATCTTCAAGGTTATAAGCGTCATTCAAGCTAAAGAATGCATCCACGGTACCGCTAGCAAGCGCTGCCGAACCTACCTGAGGATTAACATTGACGATCTTGAAATCTTTTAATGTCAATCCATTCGCTTCCGCCAAACTGGCAAAGGTAGCTTCCCAAGGGCGGCCACGATGCAAGGCGACACGCTTACCTTTCAAGTCCAGAATAGTCTTGGCAGTAGAGTTCTTAGGCACCACAAGATAAGAGTTACCATTACTCCCCCAAGGTGCTACCAATTGTACGGTGGGCTGTGCCGAATTAAGAATGATGGGCGGCAAGTCACCATAAGCAGCAAAATCGATCGCTTTATTAACAAATGCCTCATTGATGATAGGCCCTACCGCAGCACCGGATGCAGGTACCCATTCGACCTTGATACCTTTTTTGGCGAGCGCTTCTTCCAAGCCACCTTGAGCGTTCAACGCATCAACACCCATATACGTTGTTTTACCCGCAATGTTATAAGACACTGCACCGATACGCACAACCTTAGGTTGCTCTTCAGCCGAATAGGCATTTGCCGCTAATACTCCTATTAACGCAAATACCCCGAGAAAAATTTTCTTAACCATATGCTACCTCTTCAAATAAATTAACGCTTTAAGCATCAAGTAGATCCAGATACTCAAAAGATCATGCAGCTTGCGCTTCTTCATGCAACCATCTGTTTGCTTCGTCCAATGCTGAGCTGTCGACCCATGCATCGAGATCGAAATCCCTATCCAGCAAGCCATGCACCAACATGAAATCCTTTTGCTGACGGAATAATTCGATACGTTCGGCAGACAATGTCGGCGCCAGATCCAGATGGAAATTATCCCCATAAGCGGTGGTCACTCCATCGGACCCTGCATAGGTCTCACTTTCCAATATCTCTCTCACACCGGTGACATTAGTCTTTGCCCACTCCGCTGCACGTAGTGTTTGGTATAAGAATCGCACAACTAGATCAAAGTGGTTTTCAAGCAAATGCTCATGCACAGTGATTGGTCTTGGCGTTCCATTATTCACACGAGATGACAAATCAGGATATTCATCGAGATTAATGCCGACGACTGCACCAAGTTGCTTTGCACGATCAACAGCCGACGCACCTTTCACATACACTGCATCGACTTTCCCCGATATCAGGTAATGAAGTCCTGACCAAAGACCACCCAGATCACGTCTGGCACCTTGGCCCGAGCCAACCTCAACAAGCTTTACATTATCCAAAGTCAGCCCCGCTACTTTTAAAGCCCCCTTGTATCCATGCAAGCTCATACCACGTGCAATACTGCTCCCACGCGTATGATCTTTTAATGGATGATCAACGAATGCCGGAAGTGCAAGCCTTAAGCCTTTCAAATGCTCGGGTTTTGTAATCCCTGAATCAGGACGCACAAGGATTGCCTGCCATTCATCGATCCATGTCAGACCAATCAAGCGCGTAGGTGCTGCCTGCGCACGTGCAGCAATTGCCAGCAGATTGCCACCCTCACGGATCAGGGTAGGTAATTGATGGTCATAATGATGGCGCGCCAGATCATTGTTATCTTGCAATGTCGAAAGCTTGATGCCATCTTTTGAGAACTCATCGCCCAACCAACCTAATTTATAGGCTATCCCCGTTGCTGTCGGCACCGGGCAACGGGTGAACCATATCTCATCTAATTTCGCTGGATTAGTCATTGTGTATCTATCAATAACTATCGTTAGCAGGCACTAGACCAAGTGCTTGAGCCTGATCATAGATCTTGGCCATCTTCCACTGCTGAGTCAGCACGCCAGGACCATAATCACGAGAACCCCCTAATGAGTCAGCAAGGTTCTGTATTAACGCACCCTCTTCCAACAGCAAAATAAATTCCGCCGTCTTACGCAAACCTTGTTTGCCCCAAACAGTAGAACCCCCGTTAGCTTCAAGAATCGCAGTGTTATGCGGATTCAATTTGATCTGATCGAGAATAAACTCTGCTTCTTGCTGGCGACGATCAATATAGATCGGTATTTCGCGGATCAGGTTATATCGCTGCACAGGTACATAGCGAATAGGCAATGGGCGATGCGCTTGTGCCCAAGCACCTAGGTAGGGTGAATGCACATGAGACACAGTGGTAATATCAGGATGTTGTTGGAATATCTTGATATACCGCGCAGAACCTGCGCCGCCACTACCTTGGTATACCGTGCCGTCAAACCCCACAACAGTGGCTTCAAGCTTTTTATGTTTATTGAACGGACCGGGATAATTCACAATCACTACTTTATCCTCACCCGGCACTCTTTCCACAAAACCAACAGTGCCGTTAGCTGTGATGGTATTGGTCTCTCTAAATACATCGAAGGCCAATTGTGATTCTTCCAGTACATTGGCAACAAAAGCATCCAGCCCGTTTTTTGCATCAATCGCAGTCACACTCATCTTTAACCCTTTCATCTTTATTTATATTGATTACGTATTCGCTTACCTACGTATAAAGATGACTTGGCAAAAGGTGTGCCAGCGCCATAAAAACACCATACCAAGAAATTAATAATTAAAAATCATAGTGTTAAGTTAACAACTGTTTATTTATAAATCTTAACCAATACGCTGAATGTTTCTAGCTAAACAGTTCTTACAGAATAACTGCTGATTTCAATTCAGTAGAATTGCCAAATAAGGGCTGCAAGCGTGGTATGCCACAGACGAAAACAAATATTTTAAAAAATGAATAAATGACGACAGCCTTTTATTACTTAATCATAAGACCTTATATTCAATAATAGAATATAAATATAATTTATTATTCATGGACGTTATAAAAACTATTCCGTATATTGCGTCGGCTTACACATAAGTAAATGAGTGACTTCCCAAATATGCGAACTCAACATTGGAATTATGATTACCATGATGATGATCACAGACATGCTGCCGAAAGTGCAGAGCATGTGATCACGCATCCCAATCCATCTGCCGTCAGCCTATCGATTCGGGCGAGCGCACTGGTATTTAGCGACCCCAAATCGCAAAACCTACTCAGCCTGATCGAGAAGATAGCCGCCAGCAATGCCACTGCATTAATCATTGGCGAGACGGGCACGGGCAAAGAGCTGATAGCTCGGCATATACACGCTTTAAGCAATCGCAAAAGCGGCCCATTTCAGGCAATCAATTGCGGCGCATTTTCTGAAACATTGGTAGAGAGTGAGCTGTTCGGCTATGAGCGCGGCGCGTTCACAGGTGCAACGCAATCTAAAATAGGCTGGTTTGAAACCGCGAATGGCGGCACACTGTTTCTTGATGAGATCGGCGACTTACCGCAATCCACACAAGTAAAGCTATTACGCGTGCTACAAGAAAGAGAAGTTGTGCGTGTTGGTGCTCGCAAGGCCACACCAATCGACGTGAGACTTATCGCCGCAACCAATGTCAATCTTGAAGAAGCCGTAAGAGCCGGGCGTTTCCGTGAAGACTTATACTATCGAATAAAAGTCATCCCAATCGACCTTCCACCGTTACGTGAGCGCCGTGGAGACATCTTACCGCTAGTAGAGCATTTCTTGACTGTCTATAAGAACAGGTTGCAGACATCAACGCCACAACTAGCGCCTGAGACTATCCGGTTGATGCTGGAATATCCATGGCCAGGCAATATTCGCGAACTGGAAAATGTAATCCACCGTGCCCTACTGGTGGCCACATCCTCTACGCTGCAACCACGCGACCTGAATTTGCCTGCGATATACAGCTTGCAGTCAAAAGAGGTCGCATCTGCCGAGACACCAGAAATTACCGTATCGGGCAGCAGCCAGAGTGCGACAACATCGCGGCTAGAGCATGTTTTGAACGACCTATTCGAGAATACGCCACCGAATCTCTACGAATTGATCAATGCCATCACCGTGCAAAAAGCGTATCAATTTTGCAATCACAACCAAGTCCATACCGCAAAGCTACTAGGCATTAGCCGCAATATCCTGCGCGCCCGCTTAAAAGAACTTAACCTAATCGCTTAAGGCTATGGCTGTGTTAATCCCACTGTTAAATCCACAGTGAGATTAAACACATCCCTTATGCCACCAATGCTTGCGATGTTTCCCTATTTAATAAATACACAGCCTGATCAACCGCAATATCGATACGAGCCTTGATCGCATCACTTGTAAGTTGATAATCAGTAAACTCCGTATCTTTTGCGTAAATCGCAGTCGGCACTGTGTAGATGCCAAAGAAACTAGCTAATGTTCGTAGTTGAAAATCCAACACCAGCGCATGCTGGTCACTCCCACCAGTTGCAGCAAGAATCGCCGTTTTACCAGCCAGACTTTTAGGGTCCAGCAAATCAAAAAAGTGTTTCAGCAATCCAGTATAGGAAGCCTTATATATCGGGCTGGCAATCACGATCAGATCAGCACTGAGCAGTTTTTTATACTCAACAGCCAGTGCCTCAGGAAATTGATTGTAAGAAGTCGTGCTACCCAGCACGGTAGCAATCTGCGCAATATCAATGATTTCTGCAGGCGCATGCAGTTTTTGCGAAGCCTTAGCAACGATAACTTCCACTAACGCTTTGGTGCGCGATGGTTGCGTGATGCTCCCCGAAACCCCAACAATATGTGTCATACATTATTCCTATTCATTATTGATTCTGGAGCTATATCAGCAAAAACAATGCCACGAAATAATATTTATATTAATCAATCAGTTATAATTTATTGGTGTAATAAAAACGGCGCATTGCCTGAATTAACATAGGTGATCTGCTGAACATCTGTTGCCAGAACAACAGTTGATACGGCATGATGAGTAAAGACGTTTTACCATCCGGCACTACACCATGCAGTACGGTAACCATACATGAGGAATATCGTTTGCAACTTACGCATGCTGCATTACATCTGGATCAGTTTTTAAACGCCATCATCACTCAATATGGCATGGCTATCTACGCCGTATTGTTTGTCATCGTAGTATGCGAAACAGCAGTCTTGGTCTTATTCTTTCTACCGGGAGACCCGTTAATTTTTATCAGCGGAGCCTTATGCGCAACCGGTGCGATCAATTTCTGGATAACGGCAGCGCTGATCTGTTTAGCAGGCATCATCGGCAGCAACATTAATTACTGGCTAGGCAATACACTTGGTAAAAAGATAGCCCTGAATGATTACCCGTGGCTTAACCGTTCATCACTTAATAGCGCCCACATTTTCTACGAGAAACATGGGGCAGTCACTTTCATCGTGTCTTTATTTATCCCGGTTATCCGTACTTTTGCGCCCTTCATTGCTGGGCTATCAAATATGACCTATCGAAAATTCCAGCTGTTTAGTACAGCGGGTGCCGCTCTTTGGACAATCACGTTGATTTCAGCAGGTTACTTCTTCGGCAATATCCCGGTCATTCGCGACCATTTGAATATGATTGTATTACTCGGTGTGGGATTAGGCGTGGCAATACCACTACTGAGCGGAGGACTCAGGTATATAAAGAAACGACAGCTGTGAATTGATACTTTAGTACTAGATTCGTTACCGAGTAGTACGGCGAGCGTATCGACAGTAAGGAGAAATAAAAAAAGCCCAATAAAGGGCTTTTTTTACGATATCTCGAGAGACTAAGCCTTCTGGATGTTAGAAGCTTGCTTGCCCTTAGGACCATCTGTAACATCGAATGTTACACGATCGTTCTCTTTCAAACTCTTGTAACCGCTATCTACGATTGCGGAGAAGTGTGCGAATAAGTCGTCACCACCTGCGTCAGGAGTAATGAAACCAAAACCCTTAGCATCGTTAAACCATTTTACTAGACCTGTTGCCATTATCTTACTTTCTTACTTAAAAAGGAGGCGCCCTAAAAATTTGACTTTTTAACATCTTATTAGTCTTAGAGACTTACAAATTTAAAAACTTCAAATGCCCGAAATAACGTTTTACTTACAATTAATCGTAGTGTCAAGCAATTCTTTTACATTGTTTTATATGGTGTTTCAAAAGCATTACTAATTAAGGTCATGTTTTATATTGCTAAATAACGTCTGAGAGGCTATAGTGCGTGTGCGCACGCAAGTGTATGCACCCTGCGTCACAAGCCTTCGCAACTATTCCCACGCTTTACAAGTGCTTCAACCTCCTTGAGATTGTCACTTCAATATGGGTCTCAAACTATTTAACGGAGAAGCAAACTTGGCTAAAGAAGAATTAATTGAAATGAATGGCGAAGTCATGGAAATACTGCCAGATTCACGCTTTCGTGTGACGCTGGATAATGGTCATAAGTTGATCGCCTATACTGGCGGCAAGATGAAAAAGAATCACATCCGCATTCTGGCAGGTGATAAAGTCACTTTAGAGTTATCCCCCTACGATATCAATAACGGCCGTATCACTTTCCGGCATATTGAATCAAAAGCATCTTATACCCCGAGAAAACGTACGTACTAGACACCCTAGCTCGTCGGAGTACCGAATAAATAATAGATAAGGCCCGAGATACTTAAACAAGTACTCGGGCCTTATCTTTTCAAGCTTGATGTATGCCAGTTAAATCAGTTAAAAATTAGAATTTTAAGAATAATTTAATACGGCGGGCGATGCGCCCGACCAACGTACCATCCAAATGGTAATGTTTATGCAATGGCTTACGTACATCCCATGTACATGTCATGCCCGCAGGGAATGTGACTAGATCGCCCTTTGCAAAAGTCACAGGAGCTCCACCACCATCGGGGGTGATCACAACCTCACCTTCAAGGATATAGGCGATCTCTTGCTCAGGGAAAACCCAAGGAAAGACTGAAACCTCTTTTGACCAAGTTGGCCATTTTGAAACGCCTAATTCCTTAAGGCGTGCCTCATCTGGATGATGGTCGATTACAATCGTACTCATAGATTTATAACTTTCATGAAAAAAATACATTAGCGCCGCCCATACTGCAGGGCGAGATGGTTAAAAAAATAAGGTTTAACTTAGCAAGAGTTAGCTTAGATTGTTGTTAGCCCTTGGATATCTTTAAATTCAAGCCCTCAGCAGGTGCTCGATGATTGATCTCGACAAGTTTAGGCCAACGATCATGAACCCACCCATAGTTCTCAGGAATCTGGTCAGTGACAATATACAGGCGTTTATGATTATTGACGGTAGCAATCACGGCCTCTATCGCATAGCCACGGGGAATATCGATCCAATTCTCTCTTTGCAGGGCATCTTTCACGGCAAATGCATTACCGGCAATGGATACGATTTCCGGGGAGTATTGATTCCACTTTCCTGCATTGATCGATGCATCACGCGCCCAACCTAATGGGAAAAAGCCTGGATCCACTTCATCGGGCCGCTTTCCCCATGTCATCCATTGAATATGGCCTTTGTCACGGCGAATAGGTAATGCCGCAAGTTTCTCCAAGAAAAGAATCGTTCTTTCCTTACCATCTGTCTCTTGATACTTAATACCCAAACACATCATGGCCCTCCTATATTTATTATCATCTTCTTGTAATAAATATTATTTATGGGGAATCAATACATATCAAGATATTTTTTAGCTTTTACCTACATCAATCAGAAATAAGGAATTGATTATGATCAGTCTTAATGTAAAAACGCCCATCTGGATCGATCTTAATTGCGCGTATTCGGTATCCATTCAATACGGGTTCGGCATAGACGATACGCTCACCTTCTTTTTTCATTCGGTATAAGGTCATGGAGGCCATACCAGCGACAAAAAAATCATTCTCCCAATATTCATTCCTGCCAGTTTTGGGATATTTTACTATCGGGCCAATGCCTATGGATGGCACAAAAGTGAAGATCGGTTTTTCATAACCTTCATGGTTATTGAATTTGTGCCCGTAGTAGTTACCCATGCCGTCGCGCTCATAAAGCGTGCCGTAGCTGACGATAGGCCAGCCATAGTTCTTGTCACGCTTGAGCAGATTCACTTCATCGCCACCTTTGGGTCCATGTTCTGACTCCCATAACTCGGCCGTATCTTTGTCAAAATACAAACCACCTGAGGGAGAGCGTAACCCAGTCGCATAAATCTCACTCTCAAGTGTCTTCAGGTTGATCTGAATGAGTTTACCCAGCGAGGTTGCCATATCCTGAACACCATCTGGCTTGGCAAAATCACCAACCGCAAGATAAAGCGTCTGGCTATTCTCACCGATCACCAAACGTCCGCCAGCCTGATGTCCAAGAAACGGCTCCTTGATTGCAGGTTTGCTCAGGAATATCTGGCGCTTAAAGGAAAGTTTAAGATTATCGCGGTCAAGATCAAACTCGCTAACCGCAAGTCGCGCGCCATTACTCTCGCTATCCCAGATCGTATGTGATACATACAAAACGTTATTTACAAGCAATGAGTCCTTAACGCCTGACATGTCTTTGCAATAGACGAGATCATCTGTCTCATCCTGCCCAGACACAGTATTTCTGACCAGACCTTTATCTCGATTGATTAGACGAAGATGATCATTCTCTAATTGCGTAAAATAGACACCGCCGCATTTGGTGATGAACAGGAAGCGATCATTGCCTAATATCTCGAATGGACCAGAGGGAAAGTCGTCATCACTTGGAATATCGAAGACTTTCAGATCAAGTGACCCGAAGACGGATAATATCTTCGCCGTTTTAGAGTCGGGAATCACCTCTTCCATATCCAGCGTATCAAAATAACCTTCGCCAAACGGCCAGAACTGCATCCTGTAATGGTTAGCGCCAATAAAAAACACCACAACTGCGATGATGATGGCGGCTAACCATTTAATGAATACACGAAGCTTTCCTGAAATGCTCATTACCCTATTTACCCAGATTTAATTAGTATCAGAAATCTTCACCAGCCATAAAGCAACGCGGACTTAATTTTGTCCGGTCGTCCTAATCTTTTGCAGAATGGTCGTTGCCAACTCTTCGATCGAACGACTTGTAGAATCTATCCAGGTAACGCCAGCACGCTCCATTAAAGACTCGGCAAGACGCACCTCTTCCCTGCAGTTCTCAATCGATGCGTAGAAGCTATCAGGACGGCGCTCGCTTCGTACTGAGTGCAAGCGCTCGGGATCAATCGTCAAACCATAGAGTTTCTCAGGATATTTATCGAGTACCGCAGGCAATGTCATGCGCTCGAAGTCTTCAGGAATCAATGGATAGTTGGCCGCTTTTACACCGAACTGCATCGCCAGATATAAACTAGTAGGCGTCTTACCGCAACGTGACACACCAATTAATATAACTTGCGCTTCTTCAAGACCTGAATTCGTCTGACCATCATCATGACCCAATGAGAAGTTAATGGCATCCATGCGCTCGTGGTAGCTATTGCCCAATACACCATGGGTGATACCAACTCCTAAGGAAGGTGGCATATCCAGCTCAGCGGATAAAGGATCGATAAATGCGCCAAACATATCAAGGCACAATGCATCAGTAGATTTTAGCAGTGTGCGAAATTCAGGCGTTACCAACGTCATCACAATGATGGGACGGGCATTATCTTCTTCTTTTGCCTGTTCGATACGTTGCACGACACCCTCGACTTTTTGAATCGAGTCGATAAAAGGGTAGCGAAACTGGCGAAAGGTCACATCGGGGAAATGGGCCAATAGATGACCGACGGCTTCAGCCGTGATGCCGGTACTATCTGATACGAAAAAAACGGTGCGTTGCTGCATGGCTTGCCTCTCTTCACTCGCTAAAAAACAAAAGCCATATCAAACGCAGAATTTCAATAGCATGCGTAAGATATGGCTGAGATATTTTTGTGCTTTAAGACTTACAGCTTTAATTTATTCAGACGTTGCCATGTAGTGACAACTGTATCAGGATTCAACGAAATAGACTGAATACCTTCAGCAACGAGCCATTCGGCGAAGTCTGGATGATCTGAAGGACCTTGACCACAGATACCGACATATTTACCAAGGCGGTTACAGGTTTGGATCGCCATACGCAACAATACCTTAACCGCATCGTTACGCTCATCAAAGCCATGTGCCATTAAGCCAGAGTCACGATCCATACCCAAAGTCAGCTGTGTTAAGTCATTTGACCCGATCGAGAAGCCATCAAAATACTCAAGGAACTCTTCAGCAAGTAAAGCGTTAGATGGAATCTCACACATCATGATCAGGCGCAAGCCATTCTCGCCGCGCTTCAGGCCATGCTCAGCAAGGATTTCAACAACCTGCCGTGCTTCATCGATGGTACGGACGAAAGGCACCATCAGCTCAACGTTAGTCAGACCAAGCTCGTCACGCACCTTGTGCATCGCGAGGCATTCAAGCTCGAAACAGTCCCTGAAGTCTTCTGCAATGTAACGTGCCGCGCCACGGAAGCCCAGCATCGGGTTTTCTTCATCAGGCTCATAGATATCGCCACCAACCAGTTTTTTGTACTCGTTAGATTTGAAGTCTGAAAGACGAACGATCACTGGTTTACCCCAGAAAGAAGCCGCGATCGTCGCAACGCCTTCTGCCAGCTTATCGATATAGAACTGGCGTGGATTGGCATAGCCTTGGGCACGCTTTGTGATCTCAGCCTGCATGTCAGCCGGAACGCTATCAAAATTCAGGATCGCTTTCGGGTGGATACCGATCATGTTATTGATCACGAACTCAAGACGCGCAAGACCGACACCGCTATTCTGAATCTGGGAGAAACTGAACGCCATGTCAGGGTTACCCACGTTCATCATGATCTTCACCGGTGCTGCCGGCAATGATGCAGCGGCTTGGCTAGTGACCTCATACTCCAAAGCCCCTGCGTATACGTTACCTGTTTCACCTTCAGCGCATGAAACGGTGACGATATCACCCTCTACCAAGACTTCTGTTGCGTTCACACTACCTACAATCGCTGGAATGCCAAGTTCACGTGCGATGATCGCAGCATGACAGGTACGGCCACCACGGTTAGTCACCAAGGCAGAAGCACGCTTCATCACTGGTTCCCAATTCGGGTCTGTCATATCGGCAACTAATACATCGCCTGGCTGCACACTATCCATTTGCGAAGGATCGCTCACGATACGCACACGACCGACACCGATCTTTTGTGTAACGGCACGACCCGTAATGATCGCGTCACCTGAGCCATTAAGCTTGAATTTCTCGATCGTGCTACCAGCCTGCGATTTCACAGTCTCTGGGCGTGCTTGAAGAATATACAACTTGCCATCTACACCATCTTTACCCCACTCGATATCCATCGGGCGAGCGTAATGTTTTTCGATGATGGTTGCATAACCTGCTAGCTCGAGTATTTCAGCATCGCTCAGTGAATAGCGATTACATTCAGATTTATCTACATTTTCAATCACCGTGCTCTTACCGGCTGCATTTGCATTGGTAAAGATCATCTTGATGAGTTTTGAACCCAAATTACGGCGAATGATCGCTGGGCGACCTTGTGCCAATAAAGGTTTATGCACATAGAATTCATCAGGGTTAACAGCGCCCTGCACAACGGTCTCGCCCAAGCCATAAGCTGAGGTGATGAATACAACATCATTAAAACCGGATTCGGTATCCATCGTGAACATCACACCAGAACTACCGATATCACTGCGCACCATACGCTGCACACCAGCAGACAAGGCAACATCGGCATGGATAAAGCCTTTGTGTACACGATAGGAAATCGCACGATCATTATAAAGCGAAGCAAAAACCTCTTTGATCGCATGCATGATGTTATCCAGCCCACGAATATTGAGGAAGCTCTCTTGCTGCCCAGCAAAAGATGCATCCGGCAAGTCTTCTGCTGTAGCGGATGACCGCACTGCAAAGCTCACTGCATCGCCCATCTGAGCGGTCAGTGTCTTGTAATGCTCAGCGATAGCATCTTGCAAAGCCTGAGGGAAAGGCGCCACCATGATCCACTCACGGATCATCGCACCACAGGCTGCTAGCGCGTTGACATTATCCACATCAAGTTTATCTAGTTCCGCATTGATGCGGTCAGCCAAGCCACCTTGTGCGAGAAACTCACGATAAGCATCGGCGGTTGTCGCAAACCCGGTTGGAACGCGCACACCTTTAGCGGTTAGTTGGCTGATCATCTCGCCTAGCGAGGCGTTCTTACCACCAACAGAAGGCACATCTGCGATGCGTAGTTTCTCAAAAGCAATGACGTATTCCGACATATTCTTCCCATCCGTTCATACACCCGTTATAAATGGGGCATGAATTTTATTTTCCAATGTATTTATAAAGCATGAAGGCGAAGGTTAAAGCCCGCAGACACTTCATCAATGTTTTTATACAGGCTTTTAAATCACCTTAAATAATGCTTAATCTCGATAGCAATCATGAAGTTACTCAGAGTGTCGGGTATCAAATACGCTTTACGCCGCCTTGAATATTGCCTGCGTAAGCTTTAAATTGAATCGCCCACTCAATCCAAGTTATTCTTCTTTTGAGGGCGTATTTTGATTAGTTTTGCTTAATTCTGTTAAACGTACCGCGCTGAATTAAATGTGAAATAATAAATCATGCGCCCACTAAAATCTACGCAAGATTCACTCTTTGCATCATTTTAGTTCATATTAGTTAGCGCAAATCGCATGCTTTATCAGGCCATTACCCTAAAAATAATATTTTCCCATGGCGAATCAATGCTATAGCCTTAATTCCGAAAAGCGCTATAAATCAGGCTTAGTCTATGGAATTGAATATTAGAAATGTTTGTCATGATGTTGTAAAACAGGTTGCGTAAAGTCGCCATCGGCTCAATATAGAAATTTGGCGTAAATCTTGCTAAAAATACCTTGTTAAGAACCCTTAACAGAATAGATGCAGCACAAAGTTATACCGAGACGAAAGGAGAAACCATGATACTGATATTTTTAGGTCTGTTATTAGCGTTAGTACCCCTGCTCTATACAACCTCACTATCTCATTTGATGCTGGTAAGCATATACGCAGGGCTTGCCCATATAGCCGCGTTTGCATGGGCACTATTCATCCTAACGATTATTGTACGTAGACAGCGAATAGCTGAATGGCGACATGCCAAGCTACGAAAAGCTCAGCCACTCACACGCCAATAGAAGTTGTGTCCGCAAAAATAAAGCCAGCATTGCTGGCTTTATTTTTTTACCATCCGTAACCGACGTTGAACATCAGGGTCGAATCCGCCTTTTCACGACCGGGAGCTGGCGATTTATCCCAATTAAGATTTAACTGAGTTGATGCATTCAAGCGGCTGGTTAGCGGGAAACGAAAACCCGTTTTTGAAAATACCAATATCTCATCGGTACGCGTCAGACCAACAAAAGCTTCATGCTCGTGAAAGAACTGGGTAAGCCCATTGAGCAGCATCTGGTCATACTTCACAGCCCAGCGCACAGATGGGTAACTTTCATCATCGGCCTCATAGTGGGTTTCGTTGATATAGTTCAAGCCGCCTTCAAGTGCCAGATTCAGATTAGGTGATTCAAACATCTGGTAACCGTTACCGCCACCGACCGTGGTACGTAGGCGAATATCCTGAAATCGATCCTGCGCTACCGAACTATTGGCATATAGATACCATTTTTCACTGACGAAGTGATCGTACTTCGCATAGCCACGACTATTGAATTGGGTGTTATCTCCACGGTCTTCTGCCCGATTGAACACGGCTCCTACGGTATAGCGATTTTGTAGGGTTCTTACGATGCTTTCCGCATCTGCTCTAAGTGCACGCGTCTCTGTATTACCTTGTGTCCAGGTGCCGCCCACATTGAAGCGGCCGGTCCATTTCATACCACCACGCACAAGTTCGGGAGAGGGATTGATATATTTCACCTTTTCGAGATCAGTTTCTGCCACTTCTTTTGCATCGGCCGCTTGAATGACGACTTTCCCCGACTCAGTTGGTGCCAAGGCGCCATTGAATTTTTTCCTGTCTTCTAACACGACAAATAAGGGATTATCCGATTTGATGCTGGCAACTTCCAGCCAATTGATATTGATGTCACCCGCATAGGATGTCCTGAATATCACGGTGTTGGTTTCTTTTTTAATGACTTGACCAGTGAGCACATCACCATTCTTTAATCTTATTTCGTCGGCTTGTGCTTGAGAAACCAGGCCAAACAAAGATAAAAACATCATGATGCTTACGCGATATATAGACCGCATAGTGAATCTCCTCTGAACATATAACACGCCGTTTGATACGCCACCGCGACCAATCAGATTTAACAACGACAATCAGCTTAAGTTGGGATGAAAAATCACAAAAAACGCTTACTTAACGATAGATTGAAAATAACTTAACGAATGGTGTTCTTGATGAATGACTACACAATAGGCAAAAAATTTCGTGACCAGGGCGATTTCAGAGCATATCCGCGAAAGAAATGTCTGACCTAATTGCGTTAAACCTACTCAAAATAGTTTTAAAGATCAAAACAACGCCACTAGCACACAACAGATTCCCGCCATTGAGATCATCCAAACAATAGTACGAACGACTGGAACACCAAAAGCATAGAGAGGAAAATAAATCACGCGCGCAATCAGGTATACAATCGCTCCTATATAAGTCAGTGTGCCGGTACGATCTGCAATCATGGCAATTAAAATGGCCACCGCGAATATTGGGAATGTCTCAAAAAAATTGGCTTGCGCGCGAAGCAAACGTGCCGGAAGCGGATTTAGCGGAGGCTGCTCGCCATCACGTGCGCTTACGTTCCACTTGGGTCCGTATTGATTAGTTCTCGCTTGTGCCGCCACTAGGATATGCACAAGGCCCAATATCAATGCATAGGTCAAACATTGGAGTTCAAAAGCCATGATTTATCCCTTAAAGTTTTTTATGAATATACACCAGCTTAATTAATAGCATGCGCGATATAAATGACTTAATTAACTTTCACTACTTTTTTACTACTTACTTTTCTGAGCGCAACCTCATTGACAGGCATATCCAAGGTCATAGTGGGATATGCGAATTCAGCATCAATGGCTTTGAATGCTTTGATCAGATATAGATTAATGGCTTGCTGGATATCCATATATAAATTGAAATCACTGCTATCAACAAAATAAACCACCTCAAAATCCAGTGAGCTTGCACCAAACTCTTTAAAGTGCGCTCTATCGAATCGGGTATGTTCAGATTGCTCGATGGCAGCTCTGACTATCTGCGGAATCTTTTCAATGGATTCTGCTTCTGTGGCATATGTCAGCCCAAACTTGAAAACGACCCTGCGATCAGCCATGCGCTTATAGTTATGAATGGTGTTCTTAAGCAACTCTGTATTGCTACACACGATTTGCTCTCCACTGATGCTTCGGATATGTGTCGTTTTAAGACCCACTCGCTCGATGCTACCAGCCACATCGCCAAAAACGATGAAATCGCCTATCACAAATGGCTTATCTAGCCCGATAGCGAGTGATGCAAATAGATCGCTTAAGATATTCTGAACGGCCAGTGCTACTGCTACTCCGCCCACGCCAAGACTTGCCACAAAAGCCGTAATGTTTACCCCGACATTAGCAAGCATGGTGAGCAGTACAACCGTCCAGACAATGGTTTTGAATATCCAGGAAAGCATCGCGGTGATGACAGGATTTTCAGCAGTTCCATCCACATGGACCAACTTTCCGCTAGACCAGATCGTAATACCTTTATTGAGCCACAGCGCTATCTGGACGCCAATAATCACGAATGAGACATGATCTAGCCTTGTTACCCATTTGTCCGGTAAGTCCAGAAAATGGATACCCATCAATACGGCAAACAATGCAATCGTAAAGCGGTTCGTTTCCCGCATCACTTCAAGCAGGATGTCATCTAGACGTGTTGAGGTTCTTTGCGATATATCGCTCAGTTTCCTGACGATGAACCCCAATAATGCAAAGATAAGTAAGTAGGCAATTGCGGCAACAAGTGCAGCATATATCCATTGCTCGATTGGCAATCCAAGAAATGTATCGAAATGAAGCCAGCTATTCATTGTTTGTCCTTTTTGATGGGAGAAGAATGACTAGTCGGTATTACACAAAACCTTAAGTACAGCGACGATTCAATAATTGAGTGACGATGATGAGACTAAGCCATTTCTCTAAAATAATTCTCAACCTTGTATTGTTAGGAACAGGAGACACTCTCGAAGTTCATTTGCTCTAAGTTCATTTGTAAGCTGAGACTTACTTAATCCATGTTGCAGTGCTAATCTGTGTCATCTGAATATTGGGGATATAGGATGCAATTGAACCGGGAAATTCTCAAAGAGGCCGAAGATAAAGGCTTGGTCTCTCACCAGCAGGCAGATGCGCTTTGGAATTTTCTATCTGATCGTTCAAGAGACCAGCCCAGCTTTCGATTCACCCACATTCTGTATTACTTCGGTGGCTTAATCGCGATAGGCGCAATGACGCTGTTCATGAACCTTGGTTGGGAACAATTCGGTGGATGGGGATTGTTTTTTATCGCCTTGGCCTATGCTGTGGCAGGTCTTGTACTGACGCACTATTTCCTCAACCTCACGCTGCCTATCCCCGCAGGCATCACTGCCACATTCGTGGTGGCACTTACACCCCTTGCGGTCTATGGCCTGCAAAGTGCCTTAGGATTATGGGCGGATGGTAAAGTCTACCGCGACTATCACGTCTATATTGACTGGCGCTGGATCTATATGGAACTCGCGACACTGGTAACCGGGACGATCATGCTATGGCGTTACCGATTGCCATTTCTGGTCATGCCAATTGCTGCCACCCTTTGGTATATGAGCATGGATCTCACGCCTTTTCTAATCGGAAATCCACATTACGACACAGATTTGTATGCCTTTGTCTCCTTATGGTTTGGTTTAGTGATCACGCTCTTGGGTTTTTGGGTAGACCTACGGACAAGGCACGATAAAGATTATGCGTTCTGGCTATATATATTCGGTGTCACCGCTTTTTGGGGTGGTATGTCGATGATGCATTCAGATAGCGAACTCAATAAGTTTATATACCTATGCATCAACTTACTCATGATTGCAGTGGGCTCTGTACTCTCGCGCAGAGTGTTTGCAGTATTCGGCGGGCTTGGCGCGGCAGGGTATCTAGGGCATCTCGCCTATGACGTTTTCAAGGACAGCATGTTCTTCCCGCTGGCTCTGACTATCATCGGTCTTGGTATGATATATCTCGGCATCGTTTGGCAAAAACATGAAGCCGTGGTCAGTCGCCAATTAAGAGCACTGTTGCCTATACAAATAAGGGAGCTAATCGAGAGGCGCCAATAAGTGACGCTCTTAAATATTTTAGTGTGAGACCATGCGTAGACATTCGTCCATACATGCATAACATGCTTTGGCACATTCCTGACAATGATCTGCGGGGTGTTTGATACATTCATCAGCGCATTCGCGGCAAATCTCTGCACAGTCTTCGCAGATCAGGTCAACAAATTCGCTTTCTCGCTGCATAAACCTAACCGCCATCCTACAGAACTCGGCACAATCTGTATCAAGCGAGACGCAGCGCTGCATCATGGGAGAGTGTCCTTCACTACGGCAAGCATCTGCGCAAACCTCTGATGCCAGAATCGCCTTTTTACAGGCATCAATACAGCGTTGATACTGTTCATTTACCATTGAAACTCTCCTCGATTAAGCGATTGATTAATGACTTTAATCACTTAATGTCCGAGCGCCAAGTAATATATTAGTTCATAAATATAAGGGTGCCCGGTATAAAGCGCTTCAATAGATCAGATGAAATCAGACAGGGTAAATACGCGGATGTATGGCAATTAAAGCTAGTGCCGAGCCTTAAGAGCATCGACTAATAGCTGAAAAAAATCATTGCCAATATTTGAGTAACTAATGACGCTCTTCAGCATTAGTTCACGATCAGGCGATTCATTTAATGATGCCGCAGTTTGAATCAGTTCAAACCCATTACCGGAGCAAGCAATAACCTTCTGGGCTTCATACGCATTCTGTATAAACTCGAGCGCTTGCGAATCACTGCAAAGGGCATCAATACCTAAACTTTGTGGGACAAAAACTGCATCAAATTCAAATGCCTCATTAAGCGGCAAGGGATAATCTACCATGATAGGCAGCCCCTGAGAGCTTGTGATTTCATCAGGATTAGGGGCAGCGACTCCAACTTTGGCAACTATATCTTTCAAGGCAAGCCGCACAGCGACGACGGAGTCAATATCCACCCCATCTGTCGTTAATATGATAACAATAGAGCCAGCAATATGATTCGATACAACAGCCACGTTGATATACCATTTCTTAGAGTTTTTATCATCACCAAAAGACTGATGACGGTCTTATCCAAGATAATTGCATACCCACATCGGATAAATCTGTCCGCTACCGTACAGATTGAGTCCATTCAGCTATTTAAGCAATGCATCAAGCTCCGTTTTTATGACCTGATAACATTCACACACCCGACTTTCAAGCGCCTCTCTATTCAGTACAGTCACACATCCGCGATGGTATTTTATATAACCCGCCCTAGCCAAGCTGGCTGATACTTCTGAAACACCAGCGCGCCTTACGCCAAGCAGGTCTGCAATACGCTGATGTGTCAAACTAATACGATTTGTACTCCACCTATCCAAACTCGTGAGTAAAAAACGACAGACCTGCTGGTCTATGTTATGAAAGCGATTGCACACCGCGAGTTGTGAAGACTGGACAAATAACGAGTGGATATATTGAAGCACTAATTCTCTGAAGTCAGCTTCTGCATCAAATAGCTTTTGTGCAGTAGTAGCTTTTACGCGATAGGCGAACCCTGCGCTCTGCACGATCACCTTATTGGTCAGTATGTCGGTGGAGCCCATAAACAAATTAGCCCCAACTAGCCCATCGTTACCAATCGCCGCCACCTCCGGCGAGGCCCCATTCTCTAACACCCGCACCATCGCGATAATGCTGCTAATAGGGAAATAAATGAAGTCGATTTTTTTCGTATGATGATAGATATCGCAATCTCTAGGCAGTGATACGATCTCCAGCTCCGGCAAAAGCTTTGCATAAAGCGACTCATTAAGCTTGGCAAGCAATCGGTTATTCTTCGGACTACGACGACCAATCGATTTAGTCTTTTCCATTGGTATTATTTCCCCTGTTTATCATTATCCGTTTTTTCGTACTACACTGATTGAGCCGTCAGATTCCAGCAGCATCTCTTTTACCTGTGAGAAGTCATCCATTCCCTCTTCGCGGAGTTTGCTTAACAAGTCGTCTTTGGTAATAAATTCACGCCTAAGATTACGCCACTGAAGCCGTCCATTTTTAACGAGCGGGATAATAGAAGCCTCGGCAAATTGGCGAACCAATGGAAAACGGTAACTCAAGTAATCCAATAGAAAATTCCAGAATACTAAGGTGCCCACCAACAACATCCCATCGGCCACATTTTTAGCATCACCACTCATAGCATTCTGCGAAGCATCCGCGACGATCACCACGAAGAGAAAATCGCCGATGCCCATACTGCCGACATCACGCCTTAATATGAACCGAAATATCAGAAAAAGAAACCAGTAGATAACAGACCCACGAAAAAATATTTCTAATGGCGGACTACTAAAATTGAATAAACCCAGTAAATCAAACATCATGATTTTTCTAAATATAACTATGATGATGCCAGTTTATCTATACTGGGTTCGATCATCATGTAGGCATGCCACCGAACTTAGTGTAGGAAAACAAGACAAGACAAGACAAGATATGCATGATATGTAGCAGTTATCCTACATAGAAATCAGATTTTTACTCTAATCAAAATGTAGATAATCCACTAAGATGACTACGTACAAACATAAGGAAAAATAAAATGGATCGTATAATTTACTTATTAATTCTGGCTTTAGATATTTTTGCCATTATTAAAATCATCCAAAGCTCAGCATCGGGCGTAGAAAAAATACTATGGATATTAGCCGTTCTGCTCTTCCCAGTCGTCGGCTTGATTATCTGGTTCTTTGCGGGGCCTGGCGGTAAAAAAGTATAACTAGGCATCGAAAATGAAAAATCCGGGTTACCTTAATATCTGGTCACCCGGATTCTCGTAAATCTTAACTACTCAGTAAGACCATCGTTTACTGATGCGGATGCCTCCCTGTTTTTTCTTAACTCCTCAATCACCTCTTCAATTGATGTATTCATCTCAAAGCGATTTTTCACTAGTTGTTCCTCGTCTACATTCAAAGGCTCGAGCCCCGTAGCCTGAATCTGTAGTTTAAGTTTATTTAGATTGATTATTAAGGTATCGGTAGATAAATCCATAGGAAGTTACCTTGATTTTATGTGCGGATAAAAGAAATACTGGCAGCTCCTGCAGCCGCCAGTATGTGCCAGCTTTTGGAGATTGAGATTTAACTCATGGCAGTGAATCAATTCTATATCTCTACTGATTGACTCACTATCAACGTTTGGCCTATTTAACCGTAGGATTACCCTTACATGCCCCAGCATTCTTCTCTAGGATTTTAGCTACATTCACTTCAGATTCGTCGAACTCTAAAAGCAATTCAATCAATATTAAGTCGGTTTAATTCCTACACGCCAATCGGACAAAATCGGATGAATATTCATCTCTCTTCGCTTTATTCTGAACGTACTGATTCATCTTAAGGTTGTAGTTAAATGTCAGGATTAAATCTTACGGAACTACAACTTGCTGCGCTAAATGATATCAATGAAGCTCAATTTAATCATTATGTAGAAGCCGATGTATCTCAGTCGATTCTTGAGGAGTTGGTAAGTAAAAAGCTTCTTCATTCGGATATGTTCGAAGGCTGGGTGCTCACGGCCAAGGCTTATGACTATCTAGAGAAGCTTAGACAAAAAAGGAAAGAAGATGAGAAAGCACGCGAATATGAACTACGAAAAAAACAGCCTTAGATTTTAGTAATCTTGAATTTTCAAAGTAATTGGATTGGAGCCATCATGAGACTAGCATTCACCAATAAAGAACATTACAACGCCATTATTAAAGATAATACTGAGATAGGCCGCTATGAATACAAAGCTGAAAAAGAAGGTGTAATTCTAAAACTACGATCGCAAGAGAAACTTGAAACCATAGACCATGTGTTTACCAATGAATATGACGTACAGAAATTTATCTACGAACATATCCACTCATAAAAATTGATACATTGATTAGGCTAAGCTAAAAAAGTGAGACGATCTGGAATCATCTAAAGAAATAAAATCAGAAAAGGTTATCTGAGTGGTATAAAGAAATCCTAAAGTTTGCTTTAGTCTACTATAGGACTACTAAAAATGAACAAGGGGCTACGATTTCTCGTAACCCCTTGATTTTATGGCGGCTGTTCGGGAATCGAACCCACGAAGAACGGATTAAAAGTTATCCCAATAGTCTGATTACTAAAATTAACACTCGCCATCACTCGCACATGATCGCCCAGAACTTAATATTACTGTCACATAGGCAACCGGACCTGGATTTTATGACCTCTATAAACTATCTACCCTAGTTCCGCATTTTTAAGAACAGCTGTGTACATGAATAAATAATCGCCTTCCTCAAGCAAGCCATGTTTGGATTTCATATGTACATTGAAATTCATTGGAGTACCACATCCTGAACTAACTCCAATTACTGAATTATCTGAATAGGGAGAGTTTATAAGATCTATACTAAATTTAGGGATAGATGCAAAAGCTGGAAGAAATTTCCCTGTTCCCGTTGCATACTTCATAGGACCAGTTAAATGAACGTTTAGAAATCCTGTTTGCTCATCTTTTTCAGAATCTAATACTTCCTGTGAAACTTCTATATGACTTTTGTCAAAAGTGTCTATTTTTGTATGTAAACTTACTTGAATGATTTCAGCAATTACATCATCACTTACTTCCGATTTAGATATTCGAGCTGACTCTTGAATAAACTTATCAACTGTATACATCCAAAACTTTTGTTTAGTCTCTTTATGAAATTCTTCTATCAATTCAGGTCTAGGACCTATAGTCCTTCCTGATTGCTCAGTCCACCAATCTTCTTTTTTATCATCAGTTATAAAAATAACAGGCTTTCCGAGAGATTTTGCTTGCTCAATGATCTGTAACCATAAAATTAAATCGCCATATTTTCTATAAGGGTCATCTACACCATCTTTTTTTCCATCTTTATATCCTGGAGGGACTTCATTTTGATATCTGATATCACCCAGCTTCGCAATTTCATCAAGCTTGGTATTGCTAAAAGGTCCCCCGGTTTTCCCTTCAAATAGAGTTTCAGCAAAATCCAAAACTTCATCATCCGTAAGTTTTTGCAATAGAGTGTGCTGCTGATTCTCAAGGGTTTTAACCAAATCTTGAGAGTATTTAGCGAAAGCTGGTAAGTCTGAATCAGGTAAAAAGGGATGCCTGTCATTACTTGATAAGTTTGCAAGTAAATCATTTATAGTTTTTATAGCTTTAGTGTATTCAGAAGCTTGTCCAGCAGTGACAGTAGATCTATTTTTTAAGAATTCTCTAGCAGCTTGGTGAGTAATAAAGGCTTTTTCTTTAACTGAAGTCAGAGCTTTTTCGAGTTCCTGCCGAGTATTAATGGAGTACCTGTAAAGGTTTAAGAGGACGTTGGCATCTATTGCGAAAATTGCCTCATTCCAGAGAATATTAAACTCATCGTTGGTTGGTCTAAAATGCCCAATGAATATCGATCTCATTCACATCCCCTTGTTATTGATTTTATAAGATCAAACTAAATTTAAATGCCTGATTTGAGTCTATTATCATGCTTACATAACATCTGACAGTTTGCAGAAATACTTTTTCCTCCTTCATGCCATGGAGTTAAATGATCTGCTTCCATTTCGTCTATTTCAAAAAATACTTTGCATTTCGTGCAAATCCCCTTTTGCCTTTCGTAGGCTTCCCTTTTATTTTTATCTGTAAAACCCCTTATACTAAGATATTTTTCTTTTCTAGTTAGTACATACTCATAAATCCCGGATTTTTTAGTTACATCCTCATCCATCATTAATTCAGTAATCTCGCTTTCCAACTTTTTAGAATCAAAATTTTGATCTTTAAAATTGTTATATAGAAGCCCTAGTGCTATCCCCTTCATTTCTTTCCGATAGTTCGGAAATACAACCTTCGTCCAATTAATGACACTTGTAAAATAAAGCCAAAGCTCATTTGCATTCGCGTCATGTTGATGAATTGCCATATATTCTTCAATATTTTGATGGCTTAACCAGTCAATAGCAGTTTCTAAATAGTCTTGCCTTATTGGCGAACCAACCATATATTGACTTGCTATGTGGTAAGCGGGACAAGAAGATTTACTAAAATATTTCTTAGCATCTGACAACCACGTGCCGGTGTAAATGGCATTCCGCAACTCTTGTTCATATAACTTCTCACCTGCAATGTTTATAGTTTTGAACCAATCAAGCTTTTCTTTATCGTTGCCCTCACAAAAATAAATCATCAATTTGTAGTCAAGCAGCTTATTTTTTTCAACCTCGGTTAGATTGTGAAAATACATTGCGTCAATAGAATAATTACCAATCACGTATTCACATATGCTTATAGTCCTTTGCTGGCCATCCAGAACCTCAAAAGATCCATCCTCATTTTTAACCCAATACATGACATTCAAAGGGAAGTTCTTCTTGATGGTTTCTATAACAGCATCTCGCTGCTTATCTTTATAAACAAATTCACGTTGATATTTAGGTCTGATATTGAGTAATCCACCGTAACCAATGACGCCTTCCTCATCATCATTAGAATATCCATTCGCGATATCTCTGATTAAAATTTCTTTGAGCTCAATGATCATATTTTTTATTTCTAATGAGAATTCGTTTAAATATTTTTCTTCCACCAATATAGATGGCTGAGCTTAAGGAATAGCCATCAGGAGCGTATGATCCAAGATTCCCAAGAATTTCAAATTGGTCAGGATTATATTTTTCAATAAATGTAATAGGTACACCCATAGGGCCCTCATAATCCATTGGGATATCTTTAGTTTTATCTACATTAATAGCATCAAAATTGTCATATTTTGGATATTCACTCTCATTACCTTGATATTTTTTGAATAAAATTAGGTCCTCGTGACGTTTCTTGGTTTCTATATTTGTAAACCAAGCTACACCTGAAACCCTGATCATCCCATCCTTGTGATCTGCATCTGAAGCATAGTCAACGTAATGTTTATTTACAAAATGCGCCATATTTCGGGTAAATCCGTACCCAAGCCAAAGCCTGTTATCTTTTATTAGTTTAAAAATTTCTTTGTAGGTAATTGAGTTCTGATTCCCAACAATAAGAAACTTTTTATCATATTCAATCAGCTGTGCTACATATTCTCGGAACAATGAAAACGGGGGATTGGTTACAACAATATCCGCACTTTTCAATAGTTCAATACATTCAGCACTCCTAAAGTCTCCATCACCCTTTAAATGAATAATCCCGATTTCCTCGGGATTTGGTATTTTGTCTCCATTTTTATCACCCGTGTATTCTAGATAAATGGCTTTTTCAGATGTGTTCTGAGTAAATAAGTCCATATTCTGATTTTTGTAGCAAGTCGCAATAAGTTTTCTCAACCCCAAGCTTTCAAAGTTATAGGAGAAATAGTGAAAGAAATTACTAACTCTCGGATCATCGCAATTACAAAAAACAACCTTATCTTTGAAGTTAGCTCTGTAATGCCTTAACTCTTTTTCGATATCTGATAATTGTGTATAAAACTCGTCATTTTTTTCCTTATTTGCTTTCTGCAAAACTTTATTTGAAGCTTTTTTAACCATCTAATTTGGACCTATGTAATATCTTAGAAATCTTATAAATCAACTCCAACTTCACTCAATTGGTAATTGCTTTGGCTTTTTTTACAATGATTTGATTATCGTAAATACTAATAGAGCCAGCCTCGGCAGAATCAGTTTTTTTCTTAGAAAGAGGAATTGCAATTTGATTGCTGGGGCTTTTCTTAAATCTTTCTAGGACTTCGCGTACAGCCGTGACTTCATCAATTGCGTTAATTTGTTCGATGTCACATAGCATCCTCGATCCCCATCTAGTCGAACCGACATGATTAATCAATGAATAGTCTTGATACGGAACAATTACAGTAAATCCATTCTCAGGTGCTGCAGGCTTAATAACTGGTTTTATTAGCATCAAAGGTAAAAAAGCACAAAAAATTGAAACCATTAACACTAAAAAATTTACAAAACGTTCTAGAGCTTCAGGCTGCCACTTTATGAATTCATTAATTTTTCCAGTTTTCCACGAATGTCTAATAGCTATGATGCTAAACAAAAGTAAGGCAAAATTTATTAATAAGAGAAACAAGATATGCGAAAACTCAATGAAATAATTAGAGTTTAAAGCAACTACGCCAGTCTGCATGTAAGTGACAATTGCCCAAGTGACAAAACTAAACAACCCCAAAGTCATGTCACCATGTACTTTTAAAAGATCATTAAAAGTTAAGTTGATCTTGCTTGAAGCTATTCCCGCAATGATACTTAAGAGCGCAAAAATAAAAGGAAGATATACGGGAAGATAAAAACTGAAATTTTCTGCGATGCTAAGAAACATACGTCCCCTCTTTATGATTTTTATTATTTATATAAACAATATGTTACAAATAATTCAAAAAAGCAATTTCTATTAGCTTTGTAAGGGATTTCCTTTCAAGTTCCTAATTAGTTTTAACCAAGAACCTAAGCATCTGCAGTCAACATGACCTCTATATCTATCAAACTTTCTGCTATCGAAAAATCATTAAATTTGTTTCTTAGAGAAGCTTCCGGTGTGCTATCTATGTTGCGTGAGACAAAGCCTGGGGATGGAATTTCTCTACGATTACGAAAACTGCTTATCCACTACAAAACAAGTGGCTGGGCTAAACACTACCTTGTTCCAGACGACTCATTTAAAGCCAAATTACTTACCTACATGCAACCTGACGAAATCAATGCGCTAGGTAAAGCATTTGAATCCATGTCATCGGTTGAACATCAAGAATGGGTTGATCAGCATATTAGTGAGATTGTTGAAGAAGCAGATTCAGATACTGATCCTTTGACCGAAGAAGAAATTGCAGCCTTAAGTGAGGATGAAAAAGCAGATTTATATAAGCGAGCTCAATTCGCCATCCACTTTTCGCTTGTAACACTTTTTAATCATTTTTCTTACGTTGCATATAAGAAACCCATCTATCAACTCGTAAATGAAGCTATTAAAGGCAATGATGAATCTTTCTTACAAGCCATACAAATTGATAAGACAGTTTTAGAATTCATTCCTTATTTCAATGAACGAAACCTGAGGGCAGCTACAGAATTGGATTTCAATTTCCAGCGGCGAATTAATACCTATCGAAACAAACCTATTCTTCAAAGCCGAATTAAGCATCATCAGTTATGGCTTGTATTTGCATACCTGGATGAAATGAATGTTTTAGATCAGTTTGAAAATTACAAAGAAGAATTGCTAGGCATCTGTCAACGCTTAGGCATCTACGGCCCACCGCCAGATAAAGATTTTGCTGACATAGACAATTTCAATAAACTTCTCAGCGAATTTAAGAAAAACCAATCCGGCATCATGCCTAAATACGGAAATTATGTCCTTGTCAATGACGTAACTTAGTCAAGGTGGCATCCGTGTTCTAAGTTCTCTCAATGCATAGTATCTGTGTCGCCCATTCAATTTTGGACGACACAGGGCAGTCGTCCTCCCACTTGGAGGATATTATGCAAACCAACCTTAAGCCAGATTCCGGCAATCAATCTCTTTCTGTAGACAACAAAAACGGTGACAGCCTATCCGTCCCCGCCCGCACGGCGCAGCCGGCGGACGGAGTCGGTGGGATGGAACCGGATGCGCCGCCTACTAACAGAGCATCCTATAACAGCAATCAAGTAGAAGATAGAACTGAGAACCCGAGTGATTGCAGGGATTATTTTCAGCCTTTAAGGTGGGGTGTTGATACGCTTTACCTCTCCTATCATGGCTCAATCCATAACACAGTCGATAACGAGCTTAAGGATTTAAAGGCCTTAGCCCAATCTCAAGACGATCAAGAACTAGCCCGCGCGCAATACGAGATAAATGACCATATCTTTGAAGTTAAAGATAAAGGCGCGGGACGTTTCCCCTACATCCTCGAGGACAAGTCCTTTCGGCTTCAGATAGCCCGTAAATTACTCCTTCCGCTGCTCTATGGCAGAGTTTCCAGCTATTTCCTAGCCCATGCCTCACCTCGGCAAGCAGAAGCCTCCCTACGCTCTATAGCAACTCATTTAGGCCAAGTCGAACCGGACGAAAGCACTAGCCGTATTGATCTGTACGTAGATTTTGTGTCATCTGTCCGTATGGATGGCTGGACGCGTGAAGCTTGGGTGACCCGTGCCAGTGCCATCGATAACTATTCACGGGATCAGAAATTCACGGGCTGGGCCATTGGTGCAGGTGGCAATATGATTGCAAGGCTTTATAACAAGACCGAAGAGATCAAAAAAAGCGGTAAGACCTATTTATTTGAATTATGGAAAGCCCAAGGCTGGGACGGTGAGTCCGATGTATGGCGATTGGAGTTTGAATTCAAGCGTGAAATATTAAGCCAGTTTCGATTGAGTACGCTGGACAGTGTCTTAAAGAACCTAAATGGCTTATGGAGCTATGCCACGACCGAATGGCTAAAGCTGACCGAGCCTAATCCCGACGACAAGACCAGATCACGCTGGCCTATCCATCCGTTATGGGCTTATCTGTCCACTATTGATTGGGAAACGGACGGAGGCGTACTGCTTAGAAAGTTTAACCACCAGCGCACACCTTCTGACGAATACCTGTTCGGTCACATGCAAGGTCTTTTAACGTCTTTTATGGCAAAGTCTGGTGTAGTTGACCTAGATGCCTGGCTAGATGAATATAAGCACTGCGAGGGATGGCGGGCTGGAAAGGAAACATTATGGCCCAACATCAAGAAGGACTCTACAAAAGGCCTGACTCTAGGTACTGGTGGATCAATGCAACCCTCCCGAACGGCAAACGAGTACGCGAGAGTGCTGGGACTGAAGACCGGATCGAAGCGGAAGCGTATCTAGCGAAGTTAAAACTGGATGCCTACCGTGAACATCACTTTGGGATTAAACAGCAACGCTCGTGGCAGGAAGCAGTCGTCAGGTTTCTTGCGGTCAAGGCAACACTGCGTGATGTGAAAGGGTATTACGGCATCTGCCGACGTCTGGATAACTACCTAGGCGACAAGATGCTAAACCAGATCAATGGCGACATTATCTGGAACATCATTCAGGGTGAAATGAAACGTGGCAATGCGATTGCAACTATTAACCGTCATCTGGCGGTGACTAGGGCAATTATGCGGATGGCACGCGATGAGTGGCAGTGGATTGATAGCATGCCCAAGATAAGACTGTTATCGGGTGAAGTAGAACGCGACCGCTGGCTGACTAGAGAAGAAGCAGACAAGCTCATTGCAGCAAGTCCGCCTCACTTGGCAGCGCTTATTAAATTTGCTTTGGCGACCGGATGCCGTGCGAGTGAGATCACTGGTCTGGAATGGAACCGTGTTGATCTGGAACGGCGGACAGCATGGCTAGACAAGACCAAGAACAAAACGCCGCGAGGTGTACCCCTGAACTCGGATGCCATTGAGGTATTGGAATCTGTAATGGGTCAAAGTACTCGTTATTGCTTCACGTACAAAGGTGAGCCGATTAAGCGGGCGATTACCAATCATGCTTGGTATGGTGCAGTGGAACGTGTTGGGCTGTCGGATTTACGATTTCATGATCTTAGGCACACATGGGCTTCATGGCACAGGCAGGCAGGAACCAGTTGTGATGAACTGAAAGATTTAGGCGGATGGAAGTCACGGCAAATGGTGGATCGTTACGCGAAATTTGCAACCGAGCATTTAACCGCTGCGGCCTCACGAATCGAGTCTGGGCGTGAAGGGAAAGTGATCAGTCTTGTCACGTTCAAGTCACGTTTAGATGAAACAAAGGCCTACGCATAATGCGTAAGCCTCTGTTTTTATTGGTGGGCTGTGCGGGGATCGAACCCACGACAAACGGATTAAAAGTCGGTCTCATTGCGTTACTAAAAATCACTGTCCGCGCCAGATAAGGCTCTTAGAGATGGTAGTACCACTAAGAAGTACTAAAAACGACTATTGCGTTGACACTTGGTTGACAGTTTTTTAGGCGTCTTTTTGATTCAATTCTTTAAATTCAAGAGGTCGATTGGGTTTATGTCGTTAGTAGGAAATAACGCAAAGAAATAGGTATCGATTATTCTAAATAACACATAAAAGAGAACCACAAACAACAATAATGTGACGATGAATCTCGTCAGTGACGATTTGCTTTTTCTGAATGTCTTTATCGTCTTTCACAATAAATCCTCCTGAATTTTTCAGAAGAATATCAAAAAATATATCGAATGTCAGCACGACTTATTAGAGTGGAAGCATTCCGGTAATTCGCTAAAATCGCAACGCGCTATAGATCATTACTTATCGATTTTCTTTGGCTCAGGGCAAGGATATGCCTCATGAAAAGCAGTTATAGCAAAGAAAATCGCAGGTTTTTGGTGTTGGTGAGGATTCATTTCAAGACCATCTTTGAGAACAGAAATTAAATCATCAAGCGGAGTCTTGGGAGGAATACAAAAATTGTATTTATTATTCATACCTCCCACATCTTGTATGACGGCAGAGAATTCAGAGAGGGCCCTAATATAAGCTGGCAACTTACCAAATACGATCGCTTCTTGAAGACTCCCCTTTCCGGTTTCTTTAACTCTCTTAAAAGTATAGATGTCACTTAATAAGTTAGCTCCTAAATAATCAGTCTGTATGTTTTCAGTAGGTTGAGGTTTGTTGGCTGATTGCTCTTCAGCGAATAGCATCGTAGGTGCTATCAAAATCAGTAAAAGCAAATACTTCATGATTATTCCCCTTTAAGTGGTTTTTGCTATGACCTAGTTTTTAACGAGACTTTATCACTTCATAGATACATTTCGGTAGTTCGCTAGAATCACAAAGCACAAATAGCATCAAGAGGCGGCATAAAGCCGCTTTGCTATTTATACGCCCGCTTGCAGCGGTTTCACTCTTGACCCTATTTCCACTTTGTTATGTGTGTCGGCCATGCCGTATGGCGAGGGCTGAACCCTTCTGGTTCGCCTTCCCATACAGCAGACCTTAAACGCATATAGGAGAAATTAGATGTTGAAGATCAGGAATGTGAACGATGAGACGAAGTGGAAAGACTACAGCAGGGTCGATTACGTTTGTAATCAGGCAAACGTCCGTATCACTGCGATCAGTGATGATCAGAAGCGAAGGGAGTATGCATTGAAGCAGATCAGGGCATTGGGATTCAAATGTCAGGTGATCTGGGAGAGAAAGGAGATACAGGTATTCAATCAGACTGTGGATGGAAAAAGGATTTTCATCTGCTCTATCGAAGATGAGAGGAGATGAGGATTTTATGTGACAGTGGATCAGATGATTAAGCCCCGAGAGGGGCTTTTAATTTGGTAGACTATATGAATATATCTGTGACTGAGACAATAAACCTGTATAGCATTATTTAACGAAAGTAACTCTATGCCAATTACAAAAAGCACCATTATCTTAGTTGTTGATGACTTTGAGTCTATGCGCAAGGTAACAAGGAGTCAGCTTGAAACGTTAGGGGCTGCCGCCAAAAATATTCTGCAAGCAAAAGATGGTGCTGAGGCTTTGCGTATTTTGCAAAATCACCTAGTTGATATAGTCATAACAGATTGGAATATGCCTGTAATGACAGGACTTGATTTGTTAATTGCTATGCGGGCGAATGCTAAGTTGAGCCGACTTCCCGTTCTAATGATTACAGCCGAAGCTGAGCGTGCCCGTGTTGAGCAAGCTATATCTTATGGCGTGAGCGGTCTTTTGGTTAAACCTTACACTCCCGGAGCCTTGCTTGACCGAATTGAACGAGCAATGACTTGGCGGCCTAGGAAAGTTGATGGAATTGAACCAGCTATTGATGCTCCCGTTTCTTTATCCAAAGAAGCTGTACGCTCTACGATTCTGGTAGTCGATGATACTCCAGACAATTTGCATCTTATATCGCAATTGTTTAAAGATGAGTACCGAGTGCGTATCGCTCATAATGGAGAGAAGGCTCTGGAAATATGCACTTCCAATAACCCTCCAGACATTGTGCTGCTTGATATTATGATGCCTGGGATTGATGGTTTTGAAGTGGCTAAGCGTATGCGAGAGCACCCTAACTCCGAGAATATCCCAGTAATTTTTGTGACGGCAATGACCGACCAAGATGCCAAGTTGAAGGGCATGGAACTTGGTGCTGTAGATTTTGTAACAAAACCTATTGACCCTACTGCACTAATACCGCGTGTACGCAACTTCATGCGCTTTGTAGAGCTACGTAAACAGTTACAAGCAGATTATGATGGTATGTTAGAAATGGCGCGCTTAAAAGAAGATGTTGAGCATATTACACGGCATGATTTGAAGGGGCCGCTGGCGGGGGTAATTGGACTAATTCAAGCGATGGAGGAGGATGACTCAACGAGTCGTAAACAATTTGAGCAGCTAAGGCTCGTAGAAGAAACAGCATTGCAATTGCTTAATATGATTAATCTTTCTTCAGAATTATTTAAAATTGAGACTGGCCGATTTAAGCTTGATGCTCAGCCCGTTAAAATTAGTGATATTTTGCGACGTATCGTTGAGGTTTCACGCACAACATATAATGAAAAGCATTTGACCATATCTGTAGATACCGATATTACGGTTGTTGGCGATAAACCGCTTCAGATACTAGGCGATTCAATGTTTTGTTATTCTTTGTTTCAGAATTTAGTTAAAAATGCATGTGAAGCTGCACCGGAAAAAACACGTGTCATTGTCTCGTTGGTTGATGAGGATCCGGTTCAAATTAAAATTCAGAATAAGGGTGCTGTCCCAATAGCAATTCGTAATAGTTTTTTTGAGAGGTTTGTGACGCAAGGTAAATCTGGTGGTACTGGCTTGGGCACTTATTCAGCAAGGTTGCTAGCAGAAGCGCAAAATGGACACATTTCGTTGGACGTATCAGATGAGGATAATCTAACCATTGTTACAGTCAGTCTACCTAGATTGTTAGAAGTCGATGCTAATGTGGTAGTTTAATAAAATATTTCTTTTAATACTTAAAAAATAAAAAAAGGCCCCTGACTGGGGCCTTCTTCACTGGCTGATGTGTATTCGTAGTTGATCAGGCACTTGAGTGTGTCTGGTCAGCTTCGAATAGAGCGCCTGCGGCATTGCACCGCGATGAACCAGTGGGAGGGGTGAACCGGTTGTGCATGCCCTACTCTCTCTTTATCGTCTTATCGCGATAGCCATGAGGTATAGGATCAGTGCGGTGAGGTAGGTGATCATCATGCTTATTTCCTGTAGCCATGTTTAGCCCCGAATCTGGGTTGGCCCTTCTCGTACTCGGGTAAGGTGTGGGTGACCCAGTGGATGTAATCCGCACCGGTCATGGCGTTAGTGGTTTGGGTGAGTTTCCCCATCTCGACCAGCTTGGCCCGTACCTTGTCGAAGGTCTCGGCACTCAATATGGTGGCCTGCGGATGCGGAGCCCGTCCGGTGTTGAACCTTAAGATGGCATTCATGACCGTGACCTGATTGTTGCGTCCGGTCTCGCTCTTCATCTGTGCCCTCACCCGCTCTCTTATCTTGTCGCCGTCGTACTGCATGCGTTTGTAGTAGAAGGCACGTGCATAGTCCTTCTGACGGCTGGCACTTAATAGTTCGTTGAAGTAATAGCCATCCATGTCGGCTGCGATGTCGTAGACACGGTCTATCTCCTGTTTACGCCAGCCTGTGATGGTTCGGGTCTGTATGATCTGCATAAGGTGTTCTCCTAAGAGGATAGGAACGAGAGGGATACCGGCATGTGTTCCAACTTATCGTGATGGAGCTGATGGCCGGTGTACTTGAATGAAGGTGGCAGGACGCCTTTGGGTAACTTGCCTTCACGGATGATCATATCGAGGACGGCCTTGGGGGAGCCTTCGATATCGAGCATGAGGTTGAGTGCGGGACCGCACTGGCGTTTGAGCCAGCGTTTGGTCCGCTCATAGGAGATCTGGGTGGTCTTTTGTATCGTGTGGATACGCTTCAGGTCATGACTGAAGGTGGCGAGTATCGGATAGGCGGCAGCGTAGTAGTCCTGCGGACGCTTCAATATGTCGAAGGGCACGATACGGTCGACGGATTTGAACTCGACTTCCATGCGTACCCATGGGGAGTTGGGGTCCCCTAGCTGCTTGCCCTTCTCATAGCCACGGAAGTAACGGCCGTTGTTACGGTTACCGATGTAGATGGTGCGGCCTTTGCCATTGGGTTTCTTCCAGTTGCCGCGATGTTCGATGTTGGGGTCACGGCCACCGTTATTGAACTTGCCATCGTCATAGGCTTTATCTAGGTCATCGACGGTATAGAGTTCACCCTTGATATCGTCATGGGCGAGGTCGATACGGGTGATACCGGCATTCATGGAGGATTCTAGGAAGTCAAAGAGTCTTCTTTCCCACCCTCTCCTTGCAGCGGCACAGCCTGAACCATTGAGGACGAAGTGGACGGTGTTGCGTTGGCCGCCGTAACAGACGAAGCCGTACTTGTCGCCTAGGTTATAAGAGGTACGGTAGAAGTGCATGCCCTTGTCACGCTTGGACGTGATACCGAAGCCGAAGATGGATTCACAGGCGAGGGATGCGGCCATCATGATCTCTTGGTCCACTACCCCACCCTCCAGTATCTGGAAGGTATCCTCATGGACGGTGAACTGGACCCAGTCCACAAAGCAGTGTTCAGAATCATAATGACTACGGGGAATGACCTGCTTTATCTTTCCGTCGTCACACACCAGTTCAATCTTTCCCCCCGTGTTACTAAGGGGGGCACAGCGACTGCGGTGCGTCCTCGCTCCGCTGCGGGCGCTCCTCGGCGCTGTGGTGTGGGCGTTGATGGCGTTGATATGATCGGGGACCGAAGCATCTATTGAGTCGAAGTCTTCAGGGGTGAGTCTGGCTCGGGCGAGCACATGGGCGTCGGCGTGGAGGTAGGGGCGTTTTTTCAAAGAAAGAACTCCTGCTCAAGGGCTAGCTTGTTGAGGAGTGCGAGGTTGATGAGGCGATGTTTGCCGATGAGTAATGTCGGCAGATATCCCCTGTTCATCCAGCCTTCGATGATGCCTTCACTCATCCCTATCATCTCTGCGAACTTCTGGCGCGAGATGACGGGTAATGACGGCATTTGACTTAAATCAATATGAGTGTCCATAATCCCTTTTATATGCGCCTCTGTGCCTCAAAGTAAGTCAATGTAAGTGTTCTTATAAAACTATACTTTTATACAAACACACTGAATGGAACTGTACTCGAATAAAAACACACATGTCAATATCTCAAGGAAAAAAAATCAGACTTATTCGCGAAAGTGCCGGTATGGGACGGCAGGCATTTAGCGATACAACAGGAATCCCTAAAGACAGTTTGATTGGTTACGAAATGGAACGAATCAAGCCAGGCGGAGAAGTGTTATCTGCAATTGCAGGAAAATGGCCAGAATACGCAGCCTATCTGCTAACAGATGAAACCGACGTTAAGCAGCGCAATCCAGAAGTGGAATCAGTAGCGCGAGAATTGGAAAATCAGAAAAAGGCGAGTTGATCGCTCGAAGCGTTTTAAAGCGGTGGTTTAAATAAGGGGAGTTATTGTTATGTACGAGAACTCAAGAAATAGTTTGTATAGAATGCAAATGCAGAACTGATGCGCGTGGCTACTTTGACCTTTTACGACATATTGGAATTAGCAACTAATAATTAGTTGCAATTATATAAACTTTAACTAATAATCCGATGTCCAAAACTAAAACCCATCTAGACCGATTAATATTAATCCCAACTGATTACAGGTGGGATGAAATGGTTGGCCTTTTGAAACTCTTAGGCTATGAGTCAAAAGCAGGTGGAAAAACAGGTGGTTCACGCAGAAAATTTATTAATGCTGATGGACACATAATCAGCTTGCACGAACCACATCCAAATAAAATCGTTAAGTGTTATGTTTTGCGACAAATAGTAATAACGTTCAAGGAAAGAGGAATATTGTAATGACACCAACCGTGATGACTTATCTAGGCTATCAAGGTACCGTCGAAGTTAGTCTGGAGGATAATTCCATACATGGAAAAATCCTTCACATAAACGATCTCATTACTTATGAGGCCGAAACACCCGCTCAAGTTGAAGCTGAGTTCAAGGCTGCTGTGGATGATTATCTTGAATTTTGTGCGGCTGAAGGAAGAGCAGCTGACAAGCCATATAAAGGCTCATTTAATATTCGAATTGGTGAAGATCTTCATAAGGAAGCTACTTTACTTGCAACCCAACTTGGCTGCGCACTTAATGATTTTGTTAAGGAAGCTATAAGGGATCGTGTTTGCCGTGGCGCAGGTAATGTGGCGCAAACTATAGTGCAGCATCAGCATGTGCAACATGTTAACCATTATTCTGTGCAAGCTGGATTCTCTGAATCTTATAGTGAGGAGGGGCAACAGTGGAATCAAAAAGCAGAAGCCGCAAAAGCAACCCTTCAATAACTCCACTGCGTCTTGTTCTTCAAGATGTAGCTATTATTAAATTTAAAGCGGAGCGCTACGTATCAAACGATGAAGCACCTAAGGGTACGCTCCAAAGTTTAATTGGTATGAATATTGCACCTGTTACTCAAACTAGCTCTAAGGGTGTAAATAGGTTTGGGATTAATGGTGAACTAAACGTCGTTGTTAAAGCAAAAAATATGAGTCCAAAGAAAGAGGGGATTGAGCATCTTCCCTTTGCTTTTATGATTGATATTACTATTGCAGGTATTTTTTACATCCCTAGCCTTAAAAAAGAAATTCTTCCAGATCAAATGGATGATTATGTTGCTACTGCTGCATTAGACTCACTATTCCCTGTAGCTGTAACCCATGTGAATCACTTTATTACATCTATGGGCTATAAGAATGCGAGGATGTCACTTAGTGGAATTGGACCACCAAAAGAAATTCTAGAGGAAGATTTCAAAGCCAAGAAATCGAAAACTGCTACTGGCTTAGGTTGAGGTCCGAGCCCTTTTCTGGGCATTTTTGTGACATTTCCAAAAACCACCCTTCATACAAAGTGATTTAAGCCATTATTTTAAGTCCGCCTATATAGCCGCGATGATTTTCCTTATGAAAACTTAGGGATTAATGAGCGCTATGGGTCGACAACGGCCATTTATATTAAGAACAAAGCATAAGTGGTTCAAGAAAAAGAAAGTGAATTAACTGTCAGAGTGTAGTCCTTTGGGACGGAATAAAGAGCAATAGGACTACATACAGGCTTTTCTTACAGGACTATGCTGGGGTCTCAATAGGAGAACCAATATATGACTACCTTAGAAAGCGATATCATCCAGTACTTGACCGACTATCAGCAGATCACTGCTTTTAAAGCTCATACATATGAGATGCAAGGTCGATTAACAAGATGCGAGAGCGCGAAGCATCAAGCCGAGTCCATAGCACATACACTCGTGGATTTTGAAACTCTTTGCGAGGTGAACAACCTTACGCATTAAGCTTTAGCTATCGACTATGATCAAAGGGCCTTTATGGGCCCTTTTGTTTTTATAGCGACTGGTTTTAAAATCGACGGGTCACATCATTTTAAAAACAATATGGCTATCAACAAGGGAAACAAGGGCTGGGTCGTAGATATCCAACCGGCAGGTAGGTATACCAAGCGATACCGTAAATCATTTGCTACGAAAGCGGAGGCGATGGCTTGGGAGGCTTGGTTAAAGACTCAGGTGAATACCTCACCTGAGTGGACTCCTGCTAAGCGTGATAGTCGGAAGTTATCTGATCTGGTGGAGATATGGTTCGAGAATCATGGCCGGAGTCTTAGATCAGGGATGGATACGCATGCGCGATTAGTCGCTTTGTGCCAGATGCTGGGAGATCCATTCGCTGATAAGTTCGAGACGAAGGCATTTACTGAGTACCGCAATGCGAGAGTGGCAGCAGGTGTATCTACTGCGACGATGAATCGTGAGCATGCTTATCTTAGAAGTGTGTTCAATGAGCTTAAGCGATTGGGCCAGTGGAAGGGTGAGAATCCTTTATCGCATGTGCGGCAGTTCAAAGAACGAGATATCGAGTTGAGTTATCTCTCTAAGGATGAGATCAGGATATTGTTATCTGCTTTGGAAGCATCAAAGAACATCGATGCTTTGTTGATAGCCAGGGTATGTCTATCAACAGGTGCACGATGGAGTGAAGCTGAGAGTCTTAGACCTTCTCAAGTGCGGGATGGCCAGATTCATTTTACGAATACGAAATCAGGTAAGAATCGTTCTGTGCCTATCGACCCGATATTGTTCGATGCGTTAAGTGATCAGATAAAAACCAGTAAGTTGTTTGGCCGATTGTTCCGGCCAGCGTATATGGCTTTTAGTGGTGCGTTGGATAGAGCTGGCATCGAGCTGCCTAAGGGGCAGATGACGCATGTATTGCGTCATACCTTTGCGAGTCACTTCATGATGAATGGCGGGAACATCCTTGCACTGCAAAGATTGCTCGGTCATAGCAATCTGACTATGACGATGCGTTATGCGCATCTGGCGCCTGATCATCTTCAGGAGGCAAGACGTCTTAATCCCCTTAGCAATCTGAATTGATTTTTTACGGCGTTGACACTTTGTTGACAGTTTGAATGAACAAGGGGCTACAATTTCTCGTAACCCCTTGATTTTATGGTGGGCTGTGCGGGGATCGAACCCACGACAAACGGATTAAAAGTCCGCTGCTCTACCAGCTGAGCTAACAGCCCGTGATGTATTTAGTTGTACATCGGAAAGCGCGCAATTATCCCGAAAAGGCACCTCTGCGTCAACCTAAAATGTCGACTGGGAAGATAAATAATCAGAAATGGTGCGGGTTTAGCGCAGGCCGGGGAATCTGCCTTGCATGGCGCGCATCATTTTGCTCATGCCGCCTTTTGAAAACATCTTCATCATCTTTTGCACTTCTTCGAACTGGTTAAGCAAGCGGTTGACTTCCTGTACCTGCACGCCTGCACCAATAGCGATACGGCGTTTGCGGGTGGCCTTGATGAGGTCTGGTTTACGGCGCTCTAATGGCGTCATGGAGTTGATGATACCTTCCATACGACGTACGGCTTTATCGCCTGCCTCACCGCTCATCTGGCCTGCCATACCTGCCATTTGCGCAGGCATTTTGTCCATTAATGCGCCCACGCCACCCATGTTACGCATCTGCTGTATCTGGGCTTTAAAATCTTCAAGATCAAAGCTCTTACCGGATTTGATTTTGTCGGCAAGTTTTTTGGCTTCATCGATATCGACACTTTTCTGTGCTTGCTCGATCAGGGATAACACATCACCCATGCCCAGCACACGAGAGGCCATGCGTTCAGGGTGAAATGGCTCGAGACCATCCACCTTTTCGCTTACGCCGATGAACTTGATCGGTTTGCCAGTGATATGGCGCACAGACAATGCTGCACCACCACGTGAGTCACCATCCAGCTTGGTTAATACGATGCCTGTCAGTGGCAAGGTCTCGCCGAAAGCGCGCGCCGTATTGATGGCATCCTGCCCTTGCATGGCATCTACTACAAAAAGTGTCTCAATCGGATTGAGCAGATCATGCAGATGCTTGATCTCAGCCATCATGGCCTCATCGATGCCAAGTCGGCCAGCAGTATCGAATATCATCACATCATAGAAATGACGTTTCGCATGATCGAGTGCATTGCGGGCGATGTCTTCTGGCTTTTGTGATGCATTGGAGTCGAAACAGTCGACCTCAAGGCTTTTCGCCAAGGTCTTAAGCTGCTCGATAGCCGCTGGACGATAGATATCAGCGCTCACCAGCAACACTTTTTTCTTTTGTGTCTTAAGTAGCCGCGCAAGCTTGGCGGATGTCGTTGTCTTACCAGAACCCTGAAGACCAGCCATCAGGATGATGGCTGGCGGATTAGTCGTCAGATTAATGCCAGCATTCTCGGTGCCCATCAACTTGGTCAGCTCTTCGTGCACAACCTGAATCACGGCTTGGCCCGGCGTCAGGCTCTGCAAGACTTCACGCCCTTGTGCACGCTCCTTTACCTGTGCGATGAAACCCTTGACCACCGGTAAGGCTACGTCAGCCTCAAGTAAAGCCATGCGCACTTCGCGCATCGCATCTGCGATATTATCTTCAGTAAGTCGCGCCTGACCGCGCAGGTTTTTAATAACCCCTTGAAGTCTTCCGCTTAAATTCTCTAACATCATCACTCCGAACTAACCGCATTGATATAACGTTGCAGAACGATATTGCAATATGAATATCGCCTACTGGCTGCATGTTATAGTATTGGAAACCTTAATTTTAACCCAAGTCACCGATCCGTATGTTTGAGTTTGCACCCTATTTCATTACTGCCTTGATTTATATTCTGGTAGCTGCTGATTTTTGGTTCGACACACCATCCAAAACATCTCAGCGTAAATTCAGATTACACTCGGCGCTGATCGCGAGCGGGTTGGTATTGCATGGCTGGCTACTCTACCATTCATTATTCACGGGCGGCTTGAATCTCGGCTTCTCTAACGCGCTCTCCGCAATCTTCTGGCTGACTGTACTGATCTACTGGCTGACCAACTTAAAACACCAGCTACATAGCTTGCAGGCCTTTGTATTGCCACCTGCTGCGTTCTTTGTCTTATTGCAATACATGATGCCGGAAGCGCACCTGCTTCCGTATGCAAATCAACCGTTATTTATGGCACATCTAATCATTGCCATGCTGGGATATAGCCTGCTGACTTTTGCGGCACTGCACTCATTACTCATGCTGGCAGCAGAACGGGCTTTGCACCAAAAGAAACCAGCACTGATTAAACTGCCAGACTTTCCGCCATTGTTATCGATGGAAACCCTGCTTTTTCGTGTAATCAAATTGGGGTTTCTATTGCTCACATTGACGCTGCTCAGCGGCATGATGTTCTCTGAGCTGATGTTCCACCAAGCCATGAAGTTCAATCATAAAAATATCTTTACGATACTTTCATGGTTTATTTTTGGCGGCTTACTGTGGGGTAGACATACCTACGGTTGGCGCGGCCGCACTGCAATCAGCTGGACACTCAGTGGATTTGTCGTCTTGTTGCTGGCTTATGTAGGTAGTAAATTCGTACTCGAAATACTGCTACACCGTTAAACCGCTTCTAACATGCCTGCGATACTCTACTCATACCGTCGCTGCCCTTATGCCATGCGCGCAAGAATGGCGCTGAGCTATAGTGGAGTCCGCGTTGAAATACGCGAAATATCGCTCAAGGATAAACCTGCACACATGCTGCAGATATCGCCTAAAGGTACCGTTCCCGTGCTTGCACTTGAAAATGGCACGGTGATTGATGAAAGCTTGGAGATCATGCACTGGGCATTGGCAAACAATGACCCGGATGACTGGCTGACGAGAGGCAACAAAATATCCATTGAGACAGCTCGGCAACTCATTTCGCAGAATGACCTCAGCTTCAAGAAAATACTGGATCGCTATAAGTATGCGATCCGCTTTCCAGAAATGTCTCAGGATGAATATAGAACCGAAGGTGAGCAGTTCTTGCAATCACTAGAACTTAGGCTTCACGAAAACACATACCTGCTAAGCGACTCACTTTCGATCGCAGATATCGCCATATTCCCTTTTATTCGGCAGTTTGCATCTGTTGATGAGGCATGGTTCGCTCGCGCACCTTATCCTGCATTACGACAATGGCTGGAGAGGCTAACCAATTCGCCTTTGTTTGTTGGTGTGATGCATAAATACCCAACCTGGTATGCATAAAAAAACGGGATAGATGCGTCAAGCATCTATCCCGTTCTTCATTTACTGGCTTTTAAGCTAGCCGAGCTTGTATTAACTAGCCTTTAATTACAAAGACTTAAATCAGCTTGCAAGATCAGCTTCAAGCGTTGGCGTCTTGGTATGCTTTTCATCAAATACCAACCTGACTTTCTCATGCTCGTCGATATCCACCTCAACATGCCCGCCACTAGCCAACCTGCCAAAGAGCAGTTCATCAGCAAGCGCACGACGGATCGTATCCTGAATCAGGCGCGCCATCGGACGAGCACCCATGAGTGGGTCGAACCCAGCTTTTGCAAGGTATGTCTTCAATGCATCGCTAAAGCTCACTTCAACCTTCTTCTCGTGCAACTGATCTTCAAGCTGCATCAGGAACTTGTCTACCACACGCATAATCACATCTTGCGATAGTGGCGCGAACGACACTGTCGCATCAAGGCGATTACGGAACTCAGGGCTGAACATACGCTTGATCTCAAGCAGATCATCATTCGCTGTACTACCCAGCGTGAAGCCGATACCTGTCTTGGAGATCGCTTCAGCACCTGCATTGGTCGTCATGATGATGGTGACATTACGGAAATCAGCTTTACGGCCGTTGTTATCCGTCAATGTGCCATGATCCATAACTTGTAGCAGGATATTGAAGATATCAGGATGTGCCTTTTCGATTTCATCCAATAACAATACGCAATATGGATGCTTATTGATCGCCTCCGTCATTAGGCCGCCCTGCTCAAAACCTACGTAGCCAGGTGGCGCACCGATCAAACGAGAAACCGCATGGCGCTCCATATATTCAGACATATCAAAACGAATCAGCTCAATACCCAGCGTATAGGCCAACTGACGCGCAACCTCAGTCTTACCGACACCTGTCGGGCCAGAGAACAGGAAGGCACCAATCGGCTTCTGCGTGCTACCCAAGCCGCTACGTGCCATCTTGATTGCTGAAGACAAGACCTCGATTGCTTTATCCTGCCCGAACACAACAGACTTAAGGTCACGATCCAATGTCTTCAACGCGCTACGATCATCGCTGGAAACACTCTTAGGTGGAATGCGTGCCACTTTTGCAACGATATCTTCGATTTCCTTGTTGCCAATCACTTTCTTCTGGCGAGACTTAGGCAATATGCGTTGAGCAGCGCCAGCCTCATCAATGATGTCGATCGCCTTATCAGGCAAGTGACGGTCATTGATATATTTAGCGGACAGCTCTGCGGCTGTACTCAGCGCAGCTGCCGTGTATTTCACACTATGATGCTGCTCGAAACGGGATTTAAGGCCTTTGAGAATCTCGATGGTTTCAGCGATACTAGGCTCAGCCACATCCACTTTCTGGAAGCGGCGTGACAACGCATGGTCTTTCTCGAAGATACCGCGATACTCTTGATAAGTAGTCGCACCGATGCATTTAAGCGAGCCATTAGAAAGCGCTGGTTTAAGTAGATTAGATGCATCAAGGGTACCGCCGCTGGCGGCACCTGCACCGATCAAGGTATGTATCTCATCAACGAAGAGGACGGAGTCTGGTTGCTCGGCCAATCGCTTCATTACCGCTTTTAAGCGCTGTTCAAAATCACCGCGATATTTAGTTCCCGCGAGCAACGCGCCCATATCCAATGAATAGATGACCGCATTAGACAATACATCCGGTACGTTACCTTCAACGATACGGCGTGCAAGCCCTTCTGCGATTGCAGTCTTACCCACGCCAGCCTCGCCTACCAGTAATGGATTATTCTTACGACGGCGGCATAATATCTGGATCACGCGCTCAAGCTCATGCTCACGACCGATTAACGGATCGATCTTGCCTGCCAGCACTTGCTGGTTAAGGTTAAGGGTATAGCTCTCCAATGCGCCACTTGGCGCAGCTTCCGTTTCAACTTCCTGCTCGCTTTCAGCACGTTTATTTGTCGCATCGGCGACCTTGGTCACCCCATGAGAGATAAAGTTAACGACATCAAGACGTGTAACAGCTTGCTGATGCAAGAAGAACACAGCATGAGAATCTTTCTCACCATAGATAGCTACCAGTACATTGGCACCTGTCACTTCTTTTTTACCGGAAGACTGCACATGCAGGATGGCACGCTGAATCACACGCTGGAAACCCAAGGTCGGCTGCGTATCGACTTCATCGTCGCCTTCGACCGTAGGCGTATGTTCTTCGATATAGTTATTCAACTCGCTACGCAAGTTATCGAGATTCGCCCCGCAGGAACGCAACACATCAGCTGCCGTAGGATTATCAATCATGGCAAGCAGAAGGTGTTCCACTGTAATCAGCTCATGGCGTTTTTGGCGCGCGTCCATAAAGGCCATGTGTAGTGATACTTCAAGTTCCTGGGCAATCATAATTTACGTTTCCTCAGACTTCTTCCATTGCGCATTGCAAAGGGTGGTGGTGTTCACGGGCGTGACCTAAAACCTGGTTCACTTTTGTTTCAGCAATACCATGTGGATAAACACCGCATATGCCTGCACCCTCAGTATGTACTTTGAGCATAATTTGCGTTGCTTGTTCACGCGTCTTGTTAAAAAAACGTTGTATCACTTCAACCACGAACTCCATTGGAGTGTAATCGTCATTCAACAACATAACTTTATACAGCGATGGCGGTTTCGGTTTATCTGTCTGGTTTTCTAGAACAGTATTTTCTCGGTGCTTGGTATTTGCCATATCTGTTATCTATTTTGAGCCGAATTAAGAATATTTCAAGCCTGAAATAAATGTGGGTAATCAGGTCTATTCATTTTTTAACGAATATTCGCACTAATTTCTCAAATTACCGGGTAAATACGCACACTTTTTACTAGCTGATCCTGTGTTTCAACGATTTCCAACACATAGCCTGCAAGCTTAAAACTGGTTCCGGGTTCAGGGATATCTTCAAAATGCTCTACTACCAGACCATTTAAAGTGCGTGGGCCATCTGTTGGCAGGCTCAAATTCAGGCTTTTGTTCAAATCCCGCAGATTACTCATGCCATCCACCAGCCAACTTTCATCCGGCATTTTCTGGTAAGTCAACACTGCTGAAGCAGACTGGGTACTGAAATCACCAAGTATCTCTTCTAATATATCTTCGAGTGTGACCAACCCTTTGAGTTCACCGTATTCATCCACGACCAGCGCAATATGTTGCTGCTTTTCCTGAAACTGCTGGATCTGGGTATAAAGCGAAGTGCCTAATGGTATGAAATATGGTTCTGAAACCACATTTTTCAAGCCCTCCAAGGTAAGGTTACCATCACGAAGTTGATCCAACACGCGCCGAATATGGATGATACCGATGATTTCTTCATTCGCTCCCTGACGTACAGGCAGGCGCGTGTGATGGCTAACTGATATTTGCTGAATGATATCTTCGATAGGGGCATCGAAATCAATCGTTTCTACGTGCATGTGGGCTGTCATGACATCATCAACCATCATCTTCTCAAGATCAAAAAGATTCAATAGGATCGCACGGTGTTTCTTAGGGATGTACCCACCAGCCTCTGAGACGATGCTACGCAACTCTTCCATGGAGATCGCGCGTGAAGTGTCATCAAGATTAACCTTGATACCCAGCAGGCTAATGACAGCCCTCACGAACAGGTTAATGAACCAGACGGCAGGATAAAGCAGTTTCAATAGCGGATAAAGGATATAGCTACAAGCGAACGCTAATTTTTCAGGATAAGCCGCAGCGATCATCTTGGGAGAGACTTCGCTAAATACCAAAATGGCAAAGGTGACAACGACAGTACCCACCATGAGCACCCATTGCCCCTCACCCAAAAGCTCGACGCTGATCAGCGTCATGAGCGTTGCGGCAGCGGCATTGGCAAAGTTATTACCAAGCAGGATAACGCCAAGCAACTCATCCGTTTTGCCTAAAAGTTTTGTAGTCAGCAACGCACCGCGATGCCCTTGGCTGGCGAGGTGCCGGAGCCGATACCGACTCAATGACATCAGGCTAGTTTCGGCGATAGAGAAAAATGCTGAGATCAGTAGCAGCACGGCCAAACTACCGAGCTGCCACGATAAGGGAATATCGTTCAAAGAGGATGTGTTTTGTAATGTGATGCCGCTAGTTTCTGCGGTAAGCGGTCATCTTGTCAAGGCAACGCGTCGACTGTCTCTTTCTTTTCGGAGCCGCTGATCAAGTTAGCACGTGAAACGCCTAACCACATCGCCACGGGGCTTGCCACCAATACAGAGGAATAGATACCGAAAAGAATACCGATCGTCAGTGCGAGTGAGAAGTTATGCAGGACCTCACCACCAAAGAACAACATAGAACAAACCATGGTCTGCGTCATCGCATGGGTGATGACAGTACGCGACATCGTCGCGGTGATGGCATTGTTAATGACGTCTGGCACACTCGCCTTACGCATCTTGCGGAAATTCTCACGCACGCGGTCAAACACGACAACGGATTCATTAACTGAGTAACCCAATACCGCAAGGATAGCAGCTAGCACCGTCAGGTTGAATTCCCATTGGAAGAAAGCAAAGAAGCCGAGAATAATCACCACGTCATGCATGTTGGCGATCACCGCCGCAACAGCAAAACGCCACTCGAAGCGCAAGGCAAGGTAAGCCATGATCCCGATCGAAACCAGTAGCAATGCCAATGCGCCGTTCTCATATAACTCTTGGCCCACTTGCGCACCGACTGACTCGACACGATTGACTTTAACGCTTGCATCTTTTGCTTCAAGTGTTTTCAATACTTGCTCGGAAAGCTTGGATATCGATAACTCAGGACGCAAAGGCAGGCGAATCAGCACATCCCGGCTTGTGCCAAAATTTTGCACCGTCACATCTTTAAGGCCAATGCTGGCAACCGCTTCGCGCACCTCTTCCAGGTTTGCTGCATGCGGATAGCTCACTTCCATCAAGGTGCCGCCAGTGAAATCTACACCGAGATTCAAACCGCGATGCGCGAGAAAGAAAATGGCCAGAAGGAAGGTAATCAGCGAAATAGACGTTGTTAGCCGTCCATAACTCATGAAAGGGATATCTTTTTTAAACTTGAAAATTTCCATGTGCTTTTACTCTTTAAATTTCGTATCTACAGGTTCTATTAGCGAGGCCTTAGTGTGCGGCATCAGCCAATAGCCAGCTTGGTAACTTTGCGACGATATCCGTAAATCAGGTTAACGATAGCGCGTGATATGAGCACGGCACTGAACATCGAGGTCAGTATGCCGAGCACGTGCACCACAGCAAAGCCTTTCACAGGCCCTGTGCCAAACATGAATAAGGCCATACCAGCAATCAATGTCGTCACGTTGGAATCCAGAATCGTGCCAAATGCACGGTCATAACCGGCGTGAATTGCGGCCTGCGGTGTATTGCCATTACGTAGCTCTTCACGGATACGTTCGTTGATCAACACGTTGGCATCAATCGCCATACCCAGCGTCAGCGCGATCGCAGCAAGACCTGGCAAGGTCAATGTGGCCTGCATCATGGAAAGTAAGGCAAGCAGTAACAGCAAATTGATGCCAAGCGCTAATACTGAAACCGTACCGAACACCATGTAATAAATGATCATGAAGATCGCAATCGCAACAAAACCCCATAAAGTTGAGTGCACACCACGCGTGATATTCTCTTCCCCCATGCTAGGGCCGACAGTACGTTCTTCAATGATATCCATTGGGGCCGCCAAGGCGCCAGCGCGCAACAGCAATGAAATGTCGGTGGCTTCTTGCGGATTGGTCATGCCTGATATTTGTACGCGCCCGCCACCGATCTCTTCATTGATCACAGGGGCAGTGATCACTTCCGCCTTACCTTTTTCGATCAACAGGATCGCCATGCGCTTTTTAACGTTTTCACGTGTTGCCTGCTGGAATATACGCGCGCCACGGCCATCAAGCGTCACATGCACCACAGATTGACCGCTCTGCTGATCAAAACCAGGCCCGGCATCGGTAATGTAATCGCCAGTCAGGGTCACATTCTTTTTCACTAATAGCGGGTTGCCATTGCGATCTACGTAATACTCGTCTCCGTATGGAACCTGACCCTTGCTTGCGTTCTCGAGCGTGGTGAAATCACTTTTCTCTTCATCCACCATACGAATTTCAAGGGTGGCGGTACGGCCCAATATCTCTTTTGCCTTGGCTGTATCTTGCACACCAGGTAACTGGACTACTACACGATCGGCGCCCTGTTGTTGAATCACGGGTTCAGCTACGCCAAGTTCGTTGATTCGATTATGTAATGTCTGAATATTCTGCTTGATAGCAAAATCCTGAATGCGTTTTTGCGAAGCCACACTTAAACTAGCCACTAGCAATTTTTCATTGCCATTATCAAAATCCTTGAGCGTCAGGTCAGGGTAGTCTTTTGATATGATTCGGCTGGCAGCATTCACGTCGCTTGCGTTATGGAAACGAATCTGCACCGATTGGCCTTCTCTTGTCACCCCGATATAGGCAATGCGCGCTGTACGTAATGCAGTACGGAAATCCCCCACATAACGGTCAGCCGCTTTATCCAAAGCGGCCTTCATATCCACTTGCAGCAGGAAGTGCACGCCACCGCGCAAATCCAGACCGAGATACATAGGCAATGCGCCAATGCTAGTGAGCCATGAAGGTGAACGTGATAAAAGGTTTAGTGCGACCACATAATCATTACCAAGATTTGCTAGTAATAGATCCTTAGTTTTTCCCTGCACATCCACATTGGCGAATGTGACCTTGAGACCTTTAGCATCCAAGAAGATATGGTCATATTGGATATTTGCCTGCTTGAGCGTACTTTCCACACGGTCTAATAATGCAGGGTCGAGCTTGATACTCGTTTTAGCAGTGGAAATCTGGACGGCAGGAGATTCGCCAAACAGATTGGGCAATGAATATACGATGCCTATCAACAAGGCAACTAATACGATCAGGTATTTCCACAACGGATAACGGTTCATAACACGACTCGCAATTCATTCCTGCCGTTCACTGGCATTCAACTTTTAGAAATCAGCAGGAATGTAAATAATTAATAATGATTAAATAGACTTGATCGTACCTTTAGGCAACAAGGTCTGAACGGTATGCTTCTGGATATTCACGACTGTGCCTTCAGCAATTTCTAGCGCAACGAAATTGTCAGTCACTTTAGTCACTTTGCCAACCAAGCCACCACCGGTCGTTACTTCATCGCCTTTTTGTAAAGCAGCGATCATATTGCGTTGTTCTTTCGCCTGCTTCATTTGCGGGCGAATCAGCATGAAATAGAACAATACGAAAATCACGATCAAAGGAAGGAAGCTTGTTAGATCCTGCATTCCACCAGATGCTGCATAAGCGTTACTTATAAACACGGTATTACCTTTCTTAAGAACTGACAGTTACGACTAAATAAATGGCGACTAATCGAATAAATCGGAAAATTCTAGCATAGAGTACTAGGCAGCCGCTTTAATTCCCTCGCGTTTTTGTGCGAACTCAGCGACAAATCCTGCGAAATTACCTTGCTCAATGGCTAAACGCATACCTGCCATCAGCTCCTGATAATAGTGCAGGTTATGGATCGTATTAAGACGCGCACCTAATATCTCACCTGTTCTAAACAGATGATGCAGGTAAGCGCGACTAAAATTGCGGCAAGTGTAACAGCTACAATCTGCATCCAGCGGACTTGTATCACTTCTGTGGCGTGCATTCTTCAACTTAACATCACCATGCTGCGTGAATAACCAGCCATTACGCGCATTTCTTGTTGGCATCACACAATCAAACATATCAACACCGCGGGAGACGGCAGCTACCAAATCCTCTGGGGTACCAACACCCATCAAATAGCGCGGCTTATCTTGCGGCATCTTGGGGGCGGTATGCGCAAGAATGCGTAGCATATCTTCTTTAGGCTCACCGACAGAGAGTCCACCGATGGCATAGCCATCAAAACCGATATCGACCAATCCTGCTAGTGATTCATCGCGCAAGTCTTCATACATGCCGCCTTGGATGATCCCAAAAAGCGCGTTAGGATTGCCAGCATGCGCCACCTTGCTACGAGCAGCCCAGCGCTTGCTCAAGCGCATAGAATCTTTTGCTTCATCATGCGTTGCTGGGTATGGCGTACACTCATCAAAGATCATGACGATATCGGAATTCAATACCTTCTGAATACGCATGGACTCTTCTGGTGTAAGAAAACAGCTATCGCCATTGATTGGCGAACGGAATTTGACCCCCTCTTCCGTTATCTTGCGTAGCTTTCCCAAACTCCAAACCTGAAATCCGCCTGAGTCGGTCAGGATAGGGCCATCCCACCCCATAAACTGATGCAACCCGCCATGCGCTTCAATCACATCCAACCCCGGACGCAGCCAAAGATGGAATGTATTACCTAATAGTATATGCGCGCCAATATCGCGAACTTCAACAGGAGAAAGCGTTTTGACCGAGCCATAAGTACCCACCGGCATAAAAGCAGGTGTCTGCACATCGCCATGCGCCAGACTGACCGTGCCGCGTCTAGCCGCACCATCTTGTTTAATTAACGTAAAATCCATAATAAATCAGTTTTAAATCAAGCCGCGATACTACCATAGTCAATCCTCTCAGCTTTGATATACTACGCATAGTTTATTCATAGAGATTCCACAACATGGCTGAAGCCACACCAAGAACACGTCGCAGAAAACCGTTGTTAGAGTCGGGGCTACGCGAGCGTAGTATCTACCTACTGCCCAACCTGTTCACGACAGCAGCCCTGTTTGCCGGCTTTTACGCGATTGTACAAGCGATGAGCGGGAAGTTTGAACACTCTGCAGTCGCGATCTTTATCGCCATGGTAATGGATGGATTGGATGGCCGCGTTGCTCGTATGACGAATACTCAAAGCGCATTCGGTGCAGAGTACGATAGCCTTTCAGACATGGTGTCTTTTGGCGTGGCACCTGCATTGGTGATGTACGTTTGGGCACTAAAACCACTGGGTAAGTTAGGCTGGATCGCAGCTTTTATCTATTGTGCATGTGCTGCCTTACGCTTGGCTCGTTTCAATACCAAGCTGGATGAAAGCGACAAACGTTACTTTCAGGGCTTGCCAAGCCCTGCTGCTGCTGCGCTACTTGCAGGGCTTGTTTGGGTATCTTTCGATAACGACGTTAGTGGCGGTTCGATCTTCTTCGCTTGGTTACAAATGAAATGGCTAGCCTGGACGATCACGCTACTTGCCGGATTATCAATGGTAAGCGACCTGCGTTATTACAGCGGTAAGGATATCAACCTGAGAAGCAGCGTACCTTTTGTTGTGATTTTGCTGATCGTCTTGGCATTTGTATTGATTTCGTACAGCCCCCCAGAAGTATTATTTGCCGTTTCATTGTTATATGGCGTTTCTGGCTACGCGCTTTGGGCACAAAGCAAACTTAAGAAAAACACAGCCTGATTACTCAGTCAGGCTGTTCATTTGATTCGATTAATTGAATAATTTCTATTGCATAAGCTTTTAAAAAATATTATATTTGCGCCCTATGTTTTTCAATCGTTACATCACTCTATCTCTTCCGCACTTCGGCCTACTACTGGCCGGTCTGCTGCTGCGCGGCGCGCGCTAAATACACATACCCCCTTTGGCAGTACCCGCAGCCTTGCCTATACACATAGCGCCGGGCAGAGATTAATAAGCATTAACGGAACCACAAAATGAAAAACAACCAGATTATTATTTTTGACACCACATTGCGCGACGGCGAACAAAGCCCGGGTGCTGCAATGACTAAAGAAGAAAAGATTCGCATCGCACGCCAGCTTGAAAAGCTTGGCGTGAATGTGATCGAAGCCGGTTTTGCCGCAGCAAGCCCCGGTGATTTCGATGCCATCCACTCTATCGCTGAAATTATTCAGGAATCGACTGTCTGTTCATTGGCACGCGCCAATGAAAATGATATCCGTCGTGCAGGCGAAGCAATCAAACCTGCTAAAAAAGGACGTATCCACACCTTTATCGCGACATCGCCCATCCACATGGAAAACAAGTTGCGCATGACGCCAGACCAAGTACTGGAACGTGCAGTACAAGCTGTGAAATGGGCTTTGGAATATACCGATGACGTGGAGTTCTCGGCAGAAGATGCCGTGCGTTCAGATATGGACTTCTTGATCAAAGTCTATAGCGCAGTGATCGAAGCCGGTGCTAAGACATTGAACGTTCCTGACACTGTAGGATATTCGATCCCTGCCGCATGGGGTGAGCGTATGCAACAATTGATCGAACGCGTACCTAATTCTGACAAGGTGATCTGGTCGACCCACTGCCATAACGACCTCGGCATGGCAGTTGCAAACTCGCTTGCTGCTGTGATGAACGGCGCACGCCAAGTTGAATGTACGATCAATGGCTTGGGTGAGCGCGCTGGCAATGCCAGCCTTGAAGAGATCGTCATGGCGATCAAGACTCGCCGTGACATCTTCAATCTTGAAACAAGTATCGACACGACGCAGATCGTCGCAACCTCAAAATTAGTCTCGACGATTACTGGTTATCCGGTACAGCCAAATAAGGCCATCGTTGGTGCGAATGCTTTCGCGCATGAATCCGGCATCCATCAGGATGGGGTACTTAAGCATCGCGAGACCTACGAGATCATGCGCGCTGAAGATGTAGGCTGGGGTACCAACAAGCTCACGCTTGGTAAATTATCCGGTCGCAATGCATTCCGCACACGCTTGACCGAATTAGGCATCACCTTGGAAAGTGAAGATGCATTGAATGCAGCCTTCGCCCGATTCAAGGAGTTAGCAGACAAGAAATCTGAGATATTCGATGAAGATTTACAAGCCTTAGTAAGCGACGAAGTACTCGGCGAAGCCAACGAGAATTTCAAGCTCGTGTATTTGCAAGTCTGCTCGCAAACTGGCGAAATACCGCACGCCATCGTGACTATTCAGGATAGCGGCACGGAAGTGCGTGCTGAATCTGATGGTGGCGGCCCGGTAGATGCCGCGTTCAAGGCAATCGAAAGCATCGTATCCAGTGGTGCCGAGTTACTCTTGTACTCCGTGAATAACATCACCAGTGGTACAGATGCACAAGGCGAAGTGACCGTACGGCTTGCTAAAGGTGGACGCATCGTCAATGGGCAAGGAGCTGACACGGATATCGTGATAGCCTCGACAAAAGCCTACCTCAATGGCTTGAATAAGCTTTACTCAAATATCGATCGCGCGCACCCACAAGTTTAAAAAGCGGCAAAATTGGATCTCATCAAGAAACAACGAGCGCTGCTTGTGGTTGCAGCGCTTACCACCCTATATTTTGTTTGGGGTTCTACGTTTCTTGCCATGCGCTTTGCTATCGAAAGCTTCCCGCCATTCATGATGGCGGCGATTCGCTTTACGGTCGCGGGCGGCATGTTATTTCTCATACTTCTCATTCGTGGCTATGCTTTTCCAACCTTGATCGAATGGCGTAACTCAGCGGTAGTCGGCATCATGTTGCTTTCCATCGGCAACGCAGGGGTGGCGTATGCTGAACAGTCTGTTTCATCTGGCGTTGCGGCACTCGCTATTGCCACCGTGCCATTATGGATGGCACTCTTTGGCAGCATTTGGCAAAAATCCCCGAATCAGCGTGAATGGCTAGGCATCTTGATCGGTACAGTAGGCATCGTGATATTGCACCTAGGACATACAATGCAGGCCAGCCCTTTCGGCGCAATGATATTGCTAGGTGCAGCCGCAAGTTGGGCATTGGGATCAACTTGGGGACGGCACTTAACCATGCCCACAGGTGCAATGGCGAGCGCTACGCAGATGCTGACGGGTGGTATCGCGCTTATCATCGCCAGTTTGATCGCAGGTGAGACATGGCCTTCACATCCATCAGAAAAATCGATCTATGCGATCATTTACCTGATCATATTCGGCTCATTCATCGCCTATAGTGCTTATCTGTTTCTGCTTGACCATGTTCGCCCGGCACTTGCCACCAGTTATGCTTTTGTGAATCCAGTCGTTGCATTGCTCTTAGGCGCCTGGCTGGCAAATGAAGTGATAGGTCGCGCCGAATTCATGGCATTGGCAATCATCATTGTCGGTGTTTTATTGGTGCTGCCATTGAAGCGAGATGCCCAACTTTAACGCCTGATTTTAAGATAGCGCTCATCGCTAAAAGTCATTAGCCAGTGCGGTCTAAAAGCGGTCATCAAGGTAACCGCCATGCCTGTAAGTAAAGCTTCTGACCACGCCATGAAGATGTAATAGGCGAGATAGTTTTGTCGCAAATAACTCAGTGGATAAACTCCACTTTCACTAAGAATGAACGTGGAAAAAAACCCACAAAGCGTAATAGCGATAGCTGCACACGCAAAACTGCTGATGAATATATAGATGAATAAGTGATTGGGTAGTTTGCGATCAACCCATCGGAAAAGTATGTAACTGAAGATAACGGGAATCGCCACCATCATCATAAAGTTCAGCCCCAAGGCTTCCCAACCGGCCATACCGAATAGCGTAATACAAAGCAACACAAGCAAAAGTGCAATGAGCGCCAATTGCCAGCCAAACATCAGGGTTAGGACTGTTGCGCCTAATAAATGGAAATTAAGCCCCGGCCTGATACCCGCTTTTACACTCCATATGAGCATCAACGATACGACGAAACCAAAGAAGACATGCAACAAGTCGTGCTGTTTTAAATGAGACCACGGCGCTGTTCTAGCTGCAACCACAAGCAGGAAGAATGTGAAGGCATTGGCGGCCCACATTAAATTTACCGGTAACAGCGAATCAGGGAAGTTCATACTAAAATGACCTTGTTTATCATCCAAGGTTCTCTTATACCTCATCTATAATTATGGCTCGTCTATAATATAGACTTTAGCAATTTTGTACCCAACGGAGAAGATTTTGCAGCTTGCCTTATTTGATTTGGATAACACACTTCTAGCTGGCGACAGCGATTACCAATGGGGGCAGTTTCTTATTGATGTCGGCGTACTTGACCGCGTAAAGCATACCGCGACTAATGATCAGTTCTATCAAGACTATAAACAAGGCAAACTCGATATCTACGCATTTCTGGAATTTCAGCTCAAGCCTTTAAGTAAATATCCACGCGAGCAATTGGATGCTTGGCATCAACAATATATGCAGCAAAAGATACTGCCGATGATCACTAATAAAGCACGCGCATTAGTAGAACATCACCGTAGTAGCGGTGATCTGATGATGATCATCACCGCAACCAATAGCTTTGTCACAGCACCGATCGCCAAGGAATTTGGTATTGAAAATTTGATTGGCACGACACCTGAAGAGATCGATGGGAAATTCACCGGTCGCGCAGCTGGCACACCAAGCTTTCAGGAAGGTAAAGTGACTCGTTTGAACGAATGGCTGAAAGCACAGGGTAAGTCGCTTAAAGATTTCGAAACTACATGGTTCTATAGTGACTCACATAACGATCTGCCACTGATGAAACTGGTCGACAAACCTATTGCCGTTGACCCTGACCCGATATTGCAAGCCTATGCTGAAGAGCATGCCTGGCCCATCATTAGTTTGCGTTAAAACTACCGATTTCTTTACACGCTTCTTGCACAAGGCCGGGGCCACGATAGATCAATCCACTGTAGATTTGGACGAGACTGGCACCGGCTTGCATCTTTTCAAGCGCATCCTGCGCGTTCAAAATACCGCCCACGCCAATAATAGGGATACGTCCTTGCAAACGCTGTGCAAGCTGACGAATCACCACTGTGGATTTATCTTTCACTGGCGCACCAGACAAGCCACCAGCTTCATCGGCATTATCCATGCCTTCCACTGCATCACGCGCAAGCGTTGTATTCGTTGCAATCACGCCATCGAAACCATGTTCCAAAAGCAGATCGGCGATTTTTTCAACCTGTTCTTCTTCAAGATCAGGTGCGATCTTCAGTGTGATCGGCACATATCGGCGATGCGCCTGAAACAGCTTTGCCTGCTCCTGCTTGAGCGCTGCAAGTAACAGAGAAAGCGCAGCAGTTTCCTGCAATTGCCGTAGATTTTTTGTATTCGGTGATGAGATATTCACTGTCACATAGCTGGCGAAGGCATATACCTTGCGCAGGCAAATCAGATAGTCTTCAACCGCACGCTCATTCGGCGTATCGAAATTCTTACCGATATTGATACCGATGATACCTTTAAACTTTGCGCGTTTAACATTCTCGACCAGCGCATCAACCCCAAGGTTATTGAACCCAAAACGATTGATGATGCCTTCTGCCTCAGTCACGCGAAATAGCCTTGGCTGTGCGTTACCTGGCTGTGGGCGTGGGGTCACGGTACCCACTTCGATAAACCCGAAATGCAGTGCGGCAAGCCCATCGATATAAGCCGCATTTTTATCTAAACCCGCAGCGAGCCCCACCGGATTAGGGAATGTAAGACCCATGACTGTTCGGGGTTGGGCACGCGGCATCTTTGCTAAAAAAGAGAGAATGCCTATTTTTTGTGCAAGCTTCAGGCTTTTAAGCGTGAAATTATGCGCAAGCTCTGCATCTAATTTAAAAAGGATTGGTTTAATAAGTGAGTAAATATCCATGACTGAATTTTACTAGATTTAAGCGATTTAAAATCAGAATCTGTTGCGGGAGTATTTAGAAAAATACGATGCGATATAATCAAAATACATTCTGCGAGAAGGAAAGACCTATGGCATGGCTTATTACAAAATATTGCATTACTGCGGCCATCGTCGTACTGGTTTCCGAGCTTGCCAAGCGGAGTGACAAATTAGGTGGGTTCGTGGCAGCACTGCCACTGATCACAATTTTAGCCCTTATTTGGCTGTATCTTGAGAAGCAATCTGCTGAAAAGATAGCCAATCACGCTTGGTATACATTCTGGTATGTCATACCGACTTTACCGATGTTTTTGGCATTTCCTTCGTTGCTGCAGCGCATAGGGTTCTGGCCAACGATATTAGCCAGTATATGCATCACCATTTGTTGCTTTAGTGTATTTGCGCTGATATTGCACAGATTTGGAATAGAGCTGCTGTAATCCAACAACTCTATTTTCACAATGGCTCCTCAGTTTGAGAGTGACGAGAGCACTCATCACCTAACAATCGAGAACGGTGATCTTTTCCGATAGGCGAATCATACGTTCTACAGGCGTGACCCAGACGATACCATCCCCGGCATGGCCGGTATGTCCGACCTCTACGAGTATCTGCAAAACACCTTCGACAAGGTCATCAGGTGCTACCATCTCGATATGCACTTTGGGGCTATAGTCGGTCAACTCTTCACGTACCCCGACAACAGGCTTGGCAAGATGGTGACCACAACCTTCTACCTTGCTCACTGTCATGCCGGGGAAGCCCTTCACGTTTCGTAAGGCGGAACGGATCTTGGGCAAACGGTGCGGCTGTACAATTGCTTTGATCTCTTTCATGATTCTTCTCCCATGCGTCTATGCGCAATCAATTTAAACATCATGCTTCAATTCTGGCTTCTTCGAACTTACGATACAGCGTAGGAACAACAACAAGGGTCAGCAATGTAGAAGTAATCAAGCCACCGATCACCACAATCGCCAGCGGGCGCTGAATTTCAGAGCCAGGCCCCGTAGCAAAAAGAAAAGGCACCAGCGCCAACATCGCCACTGTGGCGGTCATCATCACTGGCCTAAAACGCTGTTTGCAACCCTGCACGATGGCCTCCATCTGGCTCATGCCGTCATCCCTCAGACTACGGATATAAGAGACCAAGACCACACCATTCAGCACAGCGATCCCCCACAAGGCGATAAAACCAACAGATGCGGGGACGGACAAATATTCACCGGTGAGAAATAAGGCAAATATGCCTCCGATAGAAGCAAACGGCAGCACCATGATGATCATGGTGGCATATCGCACCGAGTTGAATAGCAGGAATAGCAGGAAGAAAATCGCGCCTATCGTAATAGGAATAATCACCGAGAGATGCCCTAGTGCACGCTCCATATTCTGGAATTGCCCACCATATTCCAGATAATACCCTTCTGGCAGCTTGAGCTTTTTATCAAGCACTTGCTGCAACTCTGCGACAAAGCCGCCTAGATCACGATCCTTAACATTGATACCGACCACAATGCGACGTTTTGCCAGCTCACGACTGATTTGTGCAGGACCATCACGAATCTCGATTCTACCAAGATCACGCAATGCTACCCGGGCACCATTGGGTGAAGTAATCAGGATATTGCTGATTGCCTCAACGTTATTGCGAAAACTTTCAGGATATCGAATAGCCGCAGTAAAACGGCGCTGACCTTCAAATATTTCAGTCGCCACCTTGCCGCCTATCGCTGTTTCTATCACATCATGAATATCCGATGCATTGATACCCTGACGCGCGATGGCTTGCCTGTCCACCACCATATTGAGATATTGCTGGCCTGAGACTTTTTCCACGCGCATGTCGGTGGCGCCCCTGATTTCACCTGCAAGTTTGGCGATTTCTTCAGCTTTGGCTTTAAGGGTGGCCATATCTTCACCAAACACCTTGACCGCCACATCTGAACGTACACCAGTGAGCAACTCATCGACACGGTCTGAAATAGGTTGCGCCATCACCACCTGCGCACCTGGCAGCACGCGCAATGCCTTCTGTATTTCGGCAGCAATCGTATCCTGCGTCCACCCCTCTGGCCATTCCTTACGTGGTTTGAGGCTGACAATCGGCGAAGACTCATTCTGGCTTTGCGGGTCAGCTGGACTTTCTCCACGCCCTAAACCTGAAACCGCTGATTTAACCCCAGGAATTTTAGAGATGATTTTCATGGCATCCATCTCCATACGCGTCGATTCTTCGAGTGAGATATTGGGCACACGAATAATATTCGGCACAATCGACCCCTCTTTCATCTCGGGGATAAAAGAAGTTCCAAGCAATGGAACGGTCAAGATAGCCAGAACAAAGACAGTCACCGCGGTAAGAATCGTTTTATTCTCGTTCTTCAATGCCCAGTTCAACATTGAAACATAGGGTTTCTTGATCGCTTGAATCAGGCGCGTATCCTCACCACTACCCCCTTTCAGCATATAGGAACACATCACGGGCGATAACGTCAGCGAGAGTATCAGCGACACGAACAACGCGATAGCAATGGTCAAGGCCAAAGGTGCGAACATCTTGCCTTCCATACCCTGCAAAGTCATCAGTGGCAGAAACACCAGGATGATAATACCTACCCCAAACAACACAGGCGTTGCCACTTCAGAAGCTGCCTCAAACACTACGCGGATTTTGCTTTCGTCTTTGCGGTGCCCCAATTGATGGAAAGTATTCTCTACCACCACCACCGAGCCGTCCACCATGAGTCCGATGGCAATCGCAAGACCACCAAGCGACATCAGGTTAGCCGAGATACCGTAATAGTTCATGGCCATGAAGGTAATCAGCGGCGTAAGAATCAGGGTGCCGACCACAATCAGGCTAGAGCGCACATCGCCCAAAAACAGGAAAAGAATGACGATGACAAGAATGATGCCCTCAATCAGCACCTTCACTACCGTAAACAGTGCCGCATCTACCAGCTCGCTACGATCATAGAAGGGAACGATCTTGAGACCCCCGGGTAGCATGCTTTTTTCGTTAATCTCTTTCACCCGCGTCTTGATTCGACTGACGACTTCTTTGGCATTACCGCCACGCATCATCATGACGATACCGCCCACGGCTTCAGTGTCACCGTTTTTGACTAGGGTACCCACACGCACTTCATGCCCTAGCTTCACTTCGGCAACATCACGCATATACACTGGTGTGCCGTTTTGTTCTTTCAATACAATACTTCTGATGTCATCCAAACTCTGGATCAAGCTCACACCACGCACCAGATACTGCTCGGCATATTGGGGCAGGATTCCGCCCCCACTGTTAGCATTATTATGTGCAAGCGCCATATAAATATCTTGCAGCTTGAGGCCGTAGTGATTCATACGATCCGGGTTGACCAAAGCTTGGTACTGCTTGACATACCCACCCTGCGAGTTGATCTCGGCCACCCCAGGAATGCCGCGCAACATAGGCCTGACTATCCAGTCTTCAACAGAACGGCGTTCGGTTAAGTCTTCTTCTGTAAGCCTTTTCGTGCCATCCGATGCTTTTTCCAGCGTGAATTGGTAGACTTCGCCCAAACCAGTAGAAACGGGTCCCAATATGGGCGTGACGCCCATGGGCATGCGGCTGGATACCTCCATCAAGCGCTCCATCACCAGTTGCCGCGCAAAATAAACATCCGTACTTTCGGTAAATACCAGAGTGATCAGGGAAAGTCCGTTTTTATTCAGGGAGCGCATCTCTGTCAAACCCGGCAAGCCTGTCATGGAAATCTCTAGCGGAACCGTGACAAATCGCTCGACCTCCTCTGGTGAACGACCTGTCGCTTCAGTAGCAATTAATACCTGCACGTTGGTCACATCAGGGAAAGCATCCACAGACAGATTCTGTACGGCAAAAAGACCTGCCACCATGAGCGCAAGCGCAATGACTACAACAACAAGACGTTGACTTAATGCGCTGCGGATAAGTGATTCAATCATGTTGTATTCCCGTGATCATGAACTGTGATTGACGATATTGCGGCCTATTCGATGACGGCGATATTATCTCGTTATCTCCTGCACAGAACACGCAATCGATAACTGGATTGCCCCATCATAGCAAATATATATGTAACAAAATGTTTTATGCTTTATTTGTGGGCATAAAAGATGTAAATCCAGAAAATAAACGGGCTCCCGCAGGAGCCCGTTTATTTCAATCATTTTTATCTAAAATAATGACTTACTTGATCACGGTAATTTGTTCTGAAAGTCTGATCATACGTTCAGCCGGTGTCACCCAGACAATACCATCGCCCACATGCCCAGTATGGCCGACCTCAACCAGTATCTGCAACAAACCTTCAACCATCTCTTCCGGCGCTACAATTTCGATCCTGACTTTAGGGCTGTAGTCCGTCAGCTCTTCTCGCACCCCCAACACCGGTTTTGCCATGTGATGACCGCAGCCATCCACCTTGCTGACGGTCATGCCAGGAAAACCCTTGATGTTACGCAAGGCAGAGCGAATCTTGGGAAGTCGATGAGGTTGTACTACCGCTTTGATTTCTTTCATGTCGTGCTCCTGTTATGCCTCGACTCTTTCTTCCTCAAACCAGCGATAAAGCGTAGGAAGAACAACCAGCGTTAGAATTGTAGAAGTAATCAAACCACCAATGACCACGATTGCCAATGGTCGCTGTACTTCAGAACCAGGCCCTGTAGCAAACAGGAATGGCACTAGGCCGAGCATTGCCACCGTCGCCGTCATCATGACTGGTCGGAAGCGTTGCGCGCAGCCTTGGGCAATGGCTTCTATCTGCGATTTGCCTTCATCACGCAAACTACGGATGTACGAAACCAGCACCACACCATTCAATACCGCAATACCCCATAGCGCAATAAACCCAACGGATGCAGGTACCGACAGGTATTCGCCTGTGACAAACAGCGCGATTACGCCGCCGATAGATGCAAATGGCAATACTAGAATAATCAGGCTGGCAAAGCGCACCGATTTAAACAACAGGAAAAGCAGGAAGAATATCGCGGCAATGGTAATCGGCACAATCACCATCAAATGCGCCATAGCGCGCTCCATATTCTGGAACTGTCCACCCCACACCAAGTAATAGCCCTCGGGTAGTTTGACTTTGCTTTGCACTTTCTCTTGTAACTCGGTCACAAAACCACCGAGATCGCGGTCTCGAACGTTGACCCCCACCACGATACGCCGTTTTGCCGATTCGCGATTGATCTGTGCCGGGCCATCTAGTACCCTGATTTTCGCTAGGTCAGCAAGCGCGACTCTTGAACCTCTGGAAGAGGTCATAAAAATACTCTTAATCGCGTCTTCATTGTCACGAAATTCCTCTGGAAAGCGCACTGCAGCCTGGAATCGGCGCTCGCCTTCGAAAATCTCAGTAGCCACTTTACCGCCGATGGCCGTTTCGATCACATCGTGGATATCAGCCACATTGATGCCGTGGCGGGCAATCGCTTCACGATCAATATCAATCACCAGATACTGTTGCCCAGTGACTTTATCTACGCGCATATCGGTTGCACCATCGATGCTACCCGCAACGCGTGCGATTTCATCGGCCTTGGCCTTAAGTACGGCAATATCCGAACCGAAAATCTTCACAGCCACGTCTGATTTAACGCCTGTGACCAGCTCTGCCACCCGAGCCGCAATCGGTTGCGACATGACCACTTGAATGCCCGGAATACCTTTGATTTTTTCACGGATAGCATCGGCAATCGAATCCTGATTCCATCCCTTAGGCCATTGATCACGCGGTAGCAAACTGACAATCGGCGTAGATTCATTCTGCCCTTGCGGATCAGCAGGACTTTCACCGCGCCCGATACCAGACACCACGCTCTTGACGCCTGGCACCTCAGTAATGGCTTTCATGGCAGCATTCTCAAGCTTGACAGATTCCTCCAGAGAAATATTGGGCAGGCGTACGACACTCGGCACAATGGAGCCCTCGCGCATTTCCGGAATAAAGGCCGTACCCAGAAAAGGAAACAGCAAGAGCGTCCCGACAAACACCATACCTGCAATCGATACGGTCTTTTTAGGGTTGCCCACCGCAGCATTCAATAACTTGAGGTAAGGCGTTTTCATCACTCGAATAAACTTCGTATCTTCGCCCGTACCACCTTTTAGCAGATAAGAACTCAAGGCCGGAGTCAGAGTCAGTGAAAGTACCAGTGATACAAATAGCGCAATGGCAATGGTATAAGCCATAGGCGCAAACATCTTGCCCTCCATGCCTTCCATGGTCATTAGCGGCAGGAACACCAGAATGATAATACCAACCCCAAATAGCACAGGCGTGGCCACTTCGGAAGCTGCTTCAAAGACCACGCGGATTTTGCTTTCACCTTTGCGGTGGCCTAAATGGTGGAATGCATTTTCCACCACCACCACAGAACCATCGACCATCAGCCCGATAGCAATGGCAAGACCGCCCAGCGACATCAGGTTAGCCGATATGCCATAGTAGTTCATGGCCATAAAGGTGATAGCAGGGGTAAGCACCAAAGTACCGACCACAATCAGGCTGGAGCGTACGTCTCCCAAAAACAGGAAGAGGATAATCACCACGAGGATGATACCTTCGATCAACACCTTAACGACCGTGTTCAGCGCCGCATCCACCAGCTCGCTACGATCATAGAAAGGTACGATCTTGAGGCCACTGGGCAACATGCCCTGCTCGTTGACTTCCTTGACCCGCGTTTTGATACGACCCACCACTTCTTTGGCATTACCGCCACGTATCATCATGACAATACCGCCAACCGACTCCGTATCCCCATTCTTGATCAGCGCACCCACACGCACTTCGTTACCGATCACAACCTCGGCCACATCGCGCATATATACAGGAACACCATCCTGTTCCTTCAAGACAATATTGCGTATATCAGCGACGCTTTTTACCAAACCTACGCCGCGTATCAGGTATTGCTCGGAGTAGTGGCGTAATATGCCACCGCCGCTATTGGCATTGTTGCGCTCCAGCGCGGTATAAATATCTTGCAACTTGAGGCCATAGTGATTCATACGGTCAGGGTTGACTAGGGCTTGGTACTGCTTGACATAACCACCCTGCGAATTGATTTCTGCTACGCCTGGAATACCACGCAGCAAGGGGCGAACGACCCAATCCTGTATGGCACGGCGCTCTTTAAGCTCATCTACTGTTAGCTCACGCTTGCCATCATCATCGCGCTCCAGCGTATATTGATACACTTCGCCCAGACCAGTTGAAACTGGCCCCAGTATAGGCGTCACGCCGTCAGGCATGCGCTCCATGACCTCCATCAGGCGCTCCATCACCAGTTGCCGCGCAAAATAGACATCGGTACTGTCGGTAAACACCAAGGTAATGATGGAAAGACCGTTCTTATTTAGCGAACGCATTTCAGTCAGGCCGGGTAAGCCTGTCATGGCCATTTCCAGCGGAACGGTAATAAAGCGTTCTACTTCTTCAGGTGATTTTCCAGTGGCTTGAGCAGCAATCTGCACCTGAATATTGGTGACATCGGGGAATGCATCTACCGATAATTTTTTGACAGCAAATACACCAGAGACTAACAATGCGACAGCCAATACCATCACAATGAGGCGCTGTTGCAGCGCCCCACGTATCAAAGACTCAATCATGGTTTACTCCAGTTCTTTGCGCTTGCGCTCGTTATTCACATGGAACGCACCTTCGCCCACCACAACTTCGCCTTCTGACAAGCCACTTGCGACCGCAACCACGCCATCATATTGCGGGCCAAGCGTTACTTCACGCAGACGATATTTATTGGGCGCAATCTGAACGAACACATAGTCGCGATCATCCTCACGCACAACAGATTGCAAAGGGATAGCCAGACGCGGGGTAGGAGAAGACCTAACCACCATTGAAACCAGCATGTCAGGCTTCAGGCTATGATTAGAATTAGCAAGGTCAGTGCGTACCATGACTGTGCGGGTCTGCGGATTGACGATATCGCCCACGTAAATCAATTTACCGGTGAATTGTTTATTGCTCAGCGCAGGAATCTCGATCGTCACTTCCTCGTCCTCTTCGATCAGCTCAGCCTGTTGCTCAGGCACCTCTGCCACTGCCCAGACGTGTGAAAGATCAGCGACGATAAATAACTCCTCTGCTGGCTGAACCACTTGCCCCAGATTCACTTTACGACTGATGACAGTACCAGCAAGGCGTGAAGAGACATTGCTGAAAGAAAGCAGGTCTCCCGATTTTTTGATTCTTGCGATACTCGCAGGCGCCATGCCAAGCACTGTCAGTTGGTCACGTGCAGCGCTCAGGTCGGCCTGGGCTGCGCTCAACTCTGCCTCACGCCGTTGCAACTCAGCCGCACTGATCACATCAGACTCTAGCAGCAAGCGAGCACGCTCAACGGCTTTAGTCTGCAGATCAATCTGCTGCAATGCCTTGATATATAGCAATTGGTGCTGCGCGAGTTCAGTACTGTTTAATCTGGCTAGTACCTGACCCTCTTTTACCTCTTGTCCAAGAATCACGTCTATATCCGTGATTCGGCCAGTAACAGAAGCGCCGATACGCGCAACACGCTGTTCATCTACCTGAATACTGCCAGGTACACGCAAAAGCTCACGGATATCAGAAACGGCAACAGTCGCGAGCTTCACTTGCGCCTGCAACTCTGGTGTCAAATCAACAATATTGGTATCGACCACTTCTTTCGCCGGTTGTGCTTCCTCTTTAGAACCACAGCCGACGAGCATACAGGCCAATAAGAGACTCAGTACAAACGACCTTCCAGAAGTATGGTTAGACGTTGATTCATTCATACGAAAATATTGTGCAAACATTAAGGTTTTACCTCCAAAAGTTCTGTTCCAAGTAGCCGCTCGATTTCGAGCATTGTGCTCACATAGTCATATCGTGCAGCCAGGTAATCTTTACGGACAGCACTAAACGTGCGTTGTGCATCCAGGTATTCAAGTATGCCGCGCTCCCCGAACCGGTAAGCATCTTCTGCCACTTTCAGGGTAGACTCGGATTGCTTCAACAATCCATTCTCAAAAGAGGCTACCTGATGCGATGCGATCAAATAGCGTTGATAAGCAGAATCGATATCGCGCTGTAGTCCAAGCTCTCGGTCACTCAAAATCGCATCGACCTGCCTCACACCTGCTGCGGCTTCTGCAATCTGACCTTGACGTTGACTCCAAAGCGGCAAAGGCACAGCAAGCCCAAAGCGCATACTAGTCAGATCAGGATCCTGCTCGATGCCGGCTTTCAGGGTCACACCTGGAAATCGCAAGCTCTGCTCGAGCCGTAGCCTTGCTTGGGCAGCCTCACGTGCAGCACGTGCCTGTGTCAATAATGGGCTTTGATCAATCTGCTGACGTAGCGAATCAAGCGAAGGCAAACTATTGCCTAAAGGTAGCTCGCCCTGCACATCAAAATCCATGGGCATGGATTGCCCGATCAATCCACGCAAATAACCTTTTGCCTCAGTGATGCGGACGATGGCTGCCTGATAGTCACGTTCTGCAGCCAGTGCCTCCGTATCCGCCTTGATCAACTCATAACGCGGAGATTCGCCTACATCAACCCTGAGTTTCACACGCTCACGAATCTGTTGCAGAAGGTTGCGGTCACCCTCGACCAGCTTGAGTACCGCCTGCCGTTGCAGTACATCATAAAACGCACTTTTCACCCGTGCTCGCAGTTCAATACGTGTTAATTCGGAACCAACACCAGTCACCTGAATATTAGATTCGGCAATTTCCCTGCGCGCTCTACGCACATCGAAAAACTCCAACGGCTGGGAAAGCGTCACCCCCCAGTTTTTTCCATCACCCTGACCGCCAGATCGGTAACGTGCAGGGCCTGAACCAGCCTCTATCTCAGGATTAAGGTAAGCCTTAGCAGTAGTTAGGCCTGCCTGTGCAGCATCTTCTTGCGCACGGGTAAGGCCAATGACCGGATTTTGCTGCATGGCAGCGCCAATGACGTCGGGAAGCGTATAGGTGGCAGCTTGGGCGTTCAATGCCATCATGCCAAATAACAAAAATAATGCCAGCGAATACCATTTGAATAGACGCACTTCTGGTATTGCGATAGTTCTTGCACCAAAACGGCGCATGTACAACGGATTATCTATATTCATATCATTCTACTGAGTAATTCAATTGACTGACACAGCACGATTGCTGGTACCAAAATTCGATACAGAGCTAGGTGCGTAGCCGGAATGAAACCTCATCTCCCCTTAATGAATCGGCGTTAACTTCACAACTATAGTGAACATATAACCACTTGTATTAGCAAAGGTCACGCCAACCCGGGAGAATCAGTTATGAATAGATAGCGCGCGGGGGCCTGAGAACAGGTGGTATAGAAGGCTGTAGATAAGAAACTTGTGATAGCGTAACTTTAGACTCTTTAGGTACGAAAGTTCGCGTGAAATGCTGGCAACACATGAGTGGATCATTGAAATCAACGTTACTATCCGCTTCGATCTGCGGTATATCCGCAAAGGTAGGCACGTCGTAGTCTATGGAATACGTATGCTCAGCTTGCTGAAATAGCAAACTAAAGCAAAGCATCAAGCTAAAAACGATAAATAATGATTTGCTGATCGACATTGGTTTAGATTATAGCCACAAATATCGCGTTGTTACAATTACACTCTGCATCACACCCTGCGCCAAGTGGTACCTTGCGCAGTGTCTTCGAGCACGATTCCTTTATCCAGTAAGGTTTTACGGAGACGATCAGCTTCTGCAAAATCTTTTTCCTGCCTAGCCTTAAGACGGCTGGCAATCATGCCATCGATCTCATCTGGGGTATATCCTTCAGCGGAAACATCCCCCTGCAAGAAGGTCTCAGGGTCGCGCTGTAATAAACCCAGTAAGCCAGCAAGCTTTTTAAGCAGTGCGGCGGATTCAAGTGATCCTGTTTTATTAATGTGGTTGGCGAGCTCAAACAAAACAGCCATGGCTTCAGGTGTATTGAAATCGTCATTCATCGCATCCTGAAATGCCGATGCCACCGGATGCTGCCAATCAATCGCTACATCCTCCACCGTCAAACTCCGCAAGGCCGTATATAAGCGTGACAATGCCTGCTTGGCATCATTCAGATGTAGATTGGAGTAATTCAGCGGGCTTCGATATTGGGCACGCAGGATAAAGAACCTGACGACTTCAGCATCATACTTTTCAAGCACTTCACGAATCGTGAAGAAATTGCCGAGCGACTTGGACATCTTTTCATCATCGACGCGCACGAATCCATTATGGATCCAGTAATTCACGAACGTACATTGATTAGCAGCTTCAGATTGCGCGATCTCATTCTCATGATGCGGGAACTGAAGATCCTGCCCACCGCCATGGATATCAAAGTGTTTGCCTAGGTGTTGCTCGCCCATAGCGGAACATTCAATATGCCATCCCGGACGCCCCTTGCCCCAAGGAGAATCCCAGCTCGGTTCATTCGGTTTAGCCGATTTCCAGAGTACAAAATCCATGGGATCGCGTTTATGCGTATCGACCTCGACTCGCTCTCCGGCACGTAAATCGTCCAGAGACTTACCCGATAATTTGCCATAGCCAGCAAAGCTATTCACTGAATAGAATACATCGCCGTTATCCGCAGGATAGGCATTGCCATTAGAGATCAACTTCGAAATCATCTCGACCATACTGACAATATAATTGGTCGCGCGCGGCTCGATATCAGGACGTATCACCCCCAGCTTGGCAGAGTCTTCATCCATCGCCGTGATGAATCTTGAAGTAAGCTCGCCAATAGACTCATTATTATCATTGGCACGCTTAATGATCTTGTCATCAATATCCGTAATATTGCGCACATACGTCACATCAAGGCCCGAAGCGCGTAACCAGCGATTGATCATGTCGAATACGACCATGACTCTGGCGTGCCCAAGATGGCAATAATCATAGACCGTCATGCCGCAGACATACATGCTGACTTTGCCCGCAACGATAGGAATGAACACCTGCTTTTCACGTGCAATACTGTTATAAATCTTGAGCATAATCGTTTAGTGCTTTACCAAAACATCACTAGATAAAAAGTTCTCAGCAGATAAAAGACCGCTGAAAATAACATTCAGGATGATTTTTTTACGTGATGTGCTAAATAAATGCTGGGAATCCATGATGAGCTATTGGAGGTTGAATAGGCTATTGATAGAATTGGGGGATAATTTAACAGCGAAAAAGTATAACATAATGCCCGCACCACGCTTCTCCTTGTTTACCCTGCTTTTTTGCGCGACCATCCTCTTTGCATCAAGTGTACACGCAGACGAAATCAAAGATATCACACAGCTTGCCAGCCAAGGCCAACAAGCTGCAGCGCTGAATCGCATCAACACTTATGTGAGCAATAACCCGCAAGATGTACAAGGCTTGTTTGTACGCGGCGTATTACTGACAGAGATGAATCGCCGTGACGAGGCGATCAAGGTCTTTACGGATATCACTGAAAAATTCCCCAGCCTGCCTGAACCATATAACAACCTTGCAGTGTTATATGCAGACCAAGGGCAATATGATAAAGCCCGCAAGGCATTGGAAAGTGCGATCAAAACCCATCCCAGCTATGCGACTGCGCATGAGAACTTAGGCGACATATACGCACGCATGGCCTCAGAAGCTTACGACAAAGCATTGCAGCTTGATAATAGCAACGAACGTGCGCAAGGCAAGCTCGCATTGATTAAAGATCTTTTCAGTACGAGCAGCAGACCAACGACTGTTGCAGCGAAGAATTCTGATACGGCAAAACCATCTGACCCGGTAAAATCAACACCAGTAACACCACCCGCCGTGAAACCGGCTGAACCAATCAAGCCTGCTGAAGCACCAAAACCTGTAGATCAGCCTAAAGTGACTGAACCTGCAAAACCTGTTGAACCTGCGGCCGTTACAGCGTCTAGCGAAGAGAAAAACATCAGCTCGGCCGTTGAACAATGGGCAAAAGCATGGTCCGACAAGAACACTGATCAATATCTGGCGCGTTACGCCGAGAACTTCTCAACTCCAAACGGTGAAAGCCGTGCAGAATGGGAGAAAGTCCGTCGTGAACGTATCAGCAAACCGGCTTCAATTAATGTGGGAATCTCGAACTTGCGAATCAAAATGGAAAATGCAACGACTGCAAAAGCGAGCTTCAGCCAGAACTATCGTGCTGGCACTGTATCAAAACGCACATCCAAGACATTGGTAATGCAAAAGGTACGTGGCAATTGGTTAATTACACAGGAGCTGACCGATCGCTGAGCGCCGGACATTTTAATAGCTCATGCGAATACTAAAAGTTTTACTCAATAGCGCGCTGCTAGCCAGCGCCTTCCTGCCTTGGAACGCCACGGCGATCGACCACGTAGACTTGAGCAAGCAGGTCGGCATATTTGGCACGAATAAATTCAGCCCGAACTATACCGAGAACCTACTTGTAAAAAGCCTGCTTGAGATCACGCAAGGCAAGACACAGCAAGCGCTCGATACCTTGGACCAGCTAATTCGCGATATGCCGAATTTCAAGCTGGCGTATCTGGTTCGTGGTGATTTGCTCATGGCAAAAGCGCAAAGACAACCATCATTTGGTAATGCGTCAATGGGCGCCCCTGACAAGATATCTGACTTCCGCGCTGAAGCGCGTATGCGTATAGAGCATTATCTTTCACAGCAAAATGCTGCGAATAAAATACCCGAGCCCATCTGGCAATTGGATGCGAGCCAAAAGAATGTCATCATCGTCGATGCAGATAAATCCCGTTTGTACCTTTACCGCAATCAAGGAGGTAGTCCGGAATATGTCACCGATTATTATGTGACTGTAGGCAAAAACGGTTACGAAAAAAGCACTGAAGGTGATAAACGCACACCATTAGGCATCTACTTTGCGAGCGGCAAACTAGATCGAAAACTGCCTGACTTCTATGGGGATGCTGCCTACCCGCTTAACTATCCTAACGAATGGGATAAGCATCAAGGCAAAAATGGCCATGGCATCTGGCTACATGGCACACCTGCTAGCACTTACAGCCGCCCTCCACGTGCGAGCGATGGCTGCGTTGTATTGACCAATCCAGATCTGAAATCGTTAGCCCCTATCCTGCAAACCGGCAAAACCTTGGTCATCATTGCCAATAACCTACAATGGCTTGATGCTAAACAAGCATCCATGCAAAAGAACGACCTCTCAAAAGCCATCGACCATTGGCGCAAGGATTGGGAATCACAAAATACGGACAGCTATCTTGCCTACTATTCTGACAAGTTTTTTACCCAAACCAGCGACTTAAGCACTTGGTCAAAAGACAAGCGCCGCATTCAGGCAACAAAATCCCAGATCGAGATCAAGCTATCCAACATGAGCATGTTCCGTTATCCTAACAGCCAATTTACCATGGTCGCAGTAAATTTTGATCAGGATTACAAGAGCAATAATCTTGATAGCAAGATGCGAAAACGTCAGCTCTGGATACTCGAAAATCAGCGTTGGAAAATCATATATGAAGGTGCAGCTTGATTGCTTTTTGCGATGAGGCTGGAGGAGATTCAAAATGCGTAGCATCATGTTTACAATACTGCTTTCGATCTTATGTGGCTCAAGCGCATATGCGTTAGAACCCGTTCTTACAGGCAAACCACAAGTAGAGATACAAACCAATAAAGGCAGCTTTGTTGTAGAGCTTTACCCTGAAAAAGCCCCGCAGACCGTCAATAACTTCCTCAAATACGTAGAGGCTGATTTTTACAAAGGCACCATCTTTCATCGCGTGATGAAAAACTTTATGGTGCAGGGTGGCGGATTAACTGTAGATCTAAAAGATAAGTCTACCTATAGCCCTATCATCAATGAATCCAACAACGGGCTGAAGAATGAAGTCGGAACGCTATCCATGGCACGCGCGTTTGCTTCAGACTCCGCAACATCCCAATTCTTTATCAATCTATCTGACAACAAATTCCTTAATTTCTACAAGCCTGACCCGCATTACATTGGTTATTGCGTATTTGGCAAGGTGGTTCGCGGGCTTGATATCATCCAACGCATTGGCACAGCACCCACGCAAGAGATCGGTCTGAACAAAAACGTACCAATAGAACCTGTTATCATTGAAAAAGTAACGTTATTGGAAGCGCCAATACCGATTGAAGAGCATCTGCTGGTGACACCGCCAGACGCTCCAAAGAAAAAACCCAGCAAAGCAAAACCGATTAAAACAGACGCTTCAAAAGCTACATCAAAAGGAAAAACACCGTGATTAAACTCTATACCAACTTTGGCGAAATTACTCTAGAACTGGATGCTGAGAAAGCACCGATTACCGTTGCCAACTTTATTGAATACGTAAACAAAGGCTTTTACACCAATGTCATTTTTCATCGTGTGATCCCTGGCTTTATGGTGCAAGGTGGTGGGTTTGATACTGACATGAAGCAAAAACCAACAGATGCGCCGATTAAAAATGAAGCAAACAATGGCCTCAAAAATGATAAATATACAGTCGCCATGGCACGTACACCGAACCCTGATTCAGCCAGCAGCCAGTTCTTTATCAATGTGAATGACAATGACTTCCTGAATTTCACCGCACCCACTTCTTCTGGCTGGGGATATGCTGTTTTCGGAAAAGTAACTGAAGGCACCGATATCGTAGATAAAATCACAAAAGTAAAGACTGGTAGCAAGCTTGGTCATCAGGATGTTCCTGTAGAACCAGTGATTATCGAACGTGCAGAAGTCATTTAGTACGTTACTAAATCGCTAAACCACTATGTCAGATATCGGGAATGTCAATAGTTTTAGTCTATTCATTTCCGATCTACATCTCTGCCATACTAGGCCCGCCATCACAGCGCAATTCATCGCGTTTCTAGCTTCAACCGCTAAGGATGCCGAAGCACTTTATATTCTGGGTGATTTTTTTGAATATTGGGCAGGAGATGATGATATTGCAGACGCACATCATCAACACATCATCGGCGCCTTAAAAGGCTTGAGTAGTTCCGGTACTAAGATATTTTTTATGCACGGCAATCGTGACTTTCTCATCGCAGATATCTTTGCCGCCTCCGCAGGGCTAACTCTGCTACCAGACCCCACTTTGCTAGAAGTTTACGGCAAACGTATATTGCTGAGTCATGGCGATACACTATGTACTGATGATCTGGATTACCAAGCCTTTCGTAAACAGGTTCGTGCACCTGCGTGGCAAAAGGCTTTTTTGGACCAGCCCCTTGCCACTAGGAAAGCGCAGATAGAGGCATTAAGGCAACGCAGTGAGTCCGAGAAGTCATATAAAAACGAAAGCATCATGGATGTAAATCCAGATGCCGTGCATACTTTACTTCGAGATTTTGATTACCCTGAAATCTTGATTCATGGGCATACACATCGCCCAGCACTTCATCAGCTGACGTATGATGGCCATACCAGTGAACGCTGGGTGTTAGGTGACTGGTACGAGCAAGGAAGCTGCCTTAGACTTGATAAAACAGGTTGCAAGAACATTGCGATCTAACAAAACCATGTGATGGTTAGCGATGGATGCCATGAAAAAAATCATTGTCTGCGTCAAATCACGTGCCAGCCAGCATCAACCTTCATGTGCTGCCAGAGGCAGTGAGGCTATTGCAGACCAATTAGAACAACTGATCATTAACAGTAAATTGGCAATTCAGATCGAGCGTTTTAAATGTTTGGGATGTTGTGAGCAAGGCCCGAATATGAGGCTGGCGCCGTTCGGAAAATTCTACCACCAGATGACACAGGATGACCTGCCAAGCCTGATGTTAGAACTGGCAGCGCTCTCCAAATAAGCTATTCAGCATTGGGGGTTGGGCTAAGGAATGTACCCAGGAATCGCCGCTTCGTCGACCTCATCAACCTGCTCTGGCTGTAAAAAATTCTCGGCATATCGCAGATAAACTTTTTCCCGCACGAAGATATCAAACAGATCCGGATCAATATGTTGATCCAATTTCATTTTGCCCAGAATAAAAAGTGATTCAGACAATGTCTTCGCTTTTTTATAGGGACGATCACGAGAAGTAAGCGCCTCAAAAATATCTGCGATTCCCATGATACGCGCGGGCACAGACATTTGCTCTCTAGTTAGCCCTCGCGGATAACCCTTGCCATCCATACGTTCATGGTGACCACCCGCATATTCAGGGACGCGCTTCAAGTCTTTAGGGTATGGCAGGGATTCCAGCATATTGATTGTCACATCAATATGGTTATTAATCACAGTACGCTCTTCTGTCGTTAATGTGCCTCTAGCAATATTCAGATTATAAATCTCATCCTTACTGAGGAAGTCCACACGCTTACCATCACTGCCATGCAACCTGTATCTGGCGATTTCATGCACACGTTGTTGATCTTCAGAGGTCATGAATTCACCACCGAAATTGGCATTACGTAAAAAATCGCGGTCTGCGTCAGCCTGCTGCTTAAAGGCATGAAGCTCTGATTCAAGAATATCAAAATCGGCTGGCTTGCCACTTTTAAGAAGATTCAACTGTTTACGCAACATGTCGTTTTCGGCTTGTTGCTTAAGCAGTTCAAAACGCTGATCCACCAAATGGATACGATCAAAAATCGTTGAGAGTTTGGTGGGTTTATCCATCACCGATTCAGGGGTGGTGACCTTGCCACAATCATGCAACCAAGCCGCGATACGGAGTTCGTATATCTCTTTCTCGCTGAGTGAGAATTCTTTCAATGGGCCTACATTATTCCTGCACACTGCATCGGCGAGTAGCATGGTCAGTTCTGGCACTCTGCGACAATGCCCCCCTGTATAGGGAGACTTTTCATCGATCGCATCTGCAATCAACTCTATGAATGACTCGAATAAATTCTTAAGACCTTCGATCAGATTATGATTAGTCAATGCCACAGCTGCTTGCGAAGCAAGGGATGCGACTAACTGCTGATTCTGCTCTGAGAACGCAATGATCTCATGTGTCACGGGATCAATGGCATTGATAAGCTGAAGTACACCAATGATCTCATTCTCATGATTTTTCATTGGGATAGTTAGAAAGGATTTGGAACGATAGCCTGTATTCTGGTCGAATTTACGCGTGCCGGAGAAATCAAAACCTTCTGCCTCATAAGCATCTTCGACATTGACCAAGCGATCCTCAAGAACCGCATAAGCCGCCACCATATTGATATTCGGTGTACCGTCTTCAAGATACAAAGGCAATGCCGGAAATTGGATCTCTTTACCGGTTGTCCCCCCAAGCGCAATGCCTAGGGTGTCAGTACGCACGATCTCAAACTTAAGGCGGTTATCTTCTGTAACGGTATAAAGGGTGCCGCCATCTGCATTGGTAATCTCTTTTGCACCAAGCAGTATCATCTCTAGCAAGCGCTGGTTATCCCGCTCAGCAGACAGCGCGATACCAATCGCATTCAAGCGTTCTAATTGCTTAAGTAGTTCTCGCTGGCCAGCCATTTAGCAGTTTCAGTGGCTATGCGATTGAGTCAAATTGCATGATCATACTGTTCCTATCACAACAGCAAGCGAGGGAAATAGCAATAAGACATCATGCAATCCCCAACAAGCTACACTACTAGACTAGCTAGCCCCTAAATAGAACTCCATTTTAACGCCGGCAATCTCAACAACATCATGATCATTCAGTGGATGCGCCTGTGCGCCTACCGAATTGCCATTGACCACAGGATGCGTCTGGCCTTCCACATGGGTAATAAAATACCCTTGAGGCCGCTTGGTAATAACCGCGACTTGCACACCCGGTTTACCTAAGGTAGTCAACGCTTTATTTAATACAAGCTCTTTACCCATGCTTGGACCATTCAAGACCTGCACACGCCCCACAATAGAAGACTCAGCCGCAGCTGGTTGTGCCGGTGCGGGGGATTGTGTAACAGGTTGCACGGGTTTAGGTGTATCAGCCACTGGCACTGCTGCTTTTGCTGACATGGGGCGAATGATCATGGTCTTCTCAAAATCTTCCGGACTACTTCCCATGCCGGTGCTGATCGCTTTGTCATTGATATATTTCAGCTGATATTTGCCGAACTCGATGAGGTCCGCATGTTGTAGCACATGCTTCTTGATGGCCTTGCCATTGACTAAAGTGCCGTTGGTGCTACCAAGATCTTCAAGAAACGAATCATTCCCGATCGTGACAATCGCAGCGTGCTCGCCACTCACCGCCAGGTTATCGATATGAATATCATTGGTCGATCTGCGACCGACCGTCATTCGATCTTTATCAAGCGGAAACTCGCCCAGAAAAGCCCCGTCCAAAGAAAAAATCAGCTTCGCCATGTTCTATCCTGCTTATTTTAACCAATTGAAAAAATTGTCATACCAAGTACGCTCAATTGCAAAGGGCTTGAGGATCTTAATCAGTATGACAGAAATATTGTCTTTGCCGCCCGCATCATTTGCCATTTGAATCAGTTGATTAGCCACTAACTCAAGATTAGCACTTAATGTGCCAATGGTTGAACTAATCTCTTCATCACTGACCAAATCCGTCAATCCATCAGAGCACAGCATATAGATGTCATTCACTTCTACGTCATGCTCATGAAGTTCTAAATCAACGCTTGGGTCTATTCCCAGCGCCCTTGTGACCAAGTTCTTATTATTTGAGAACTTGGCCTGCTCAGGCGTGATTAGGCCGGATTTAAGCTGCTCCTGCAATAAAGAGTGATCCTCAGTAATCTGCTGCAACTCGCCAGCACGCAGCCTGTACATACGCGAATCACCGATGTGCCCTGCTAGTAATTTGTTATTGGTGAATAAACCGACAACCAGCGTTGTACCCATACCCGCACATTGCGGTTGATCCTGCGAAACGTTATAGATGGATTCATTTGCCTTGGCGACGGCATCAATGATCAGCAGACTTTCGGCCTGCATGCCACTAACTGCATCTGTCTCACCGGGCTCAAGCTCCTGCATCGTTTCTTTAAGTTCAGCAACGATAGTCAATACAGCAATCTCGCTGGCAACCTCGCCAGCCTTGTAGCCGCCCATGCCATCAGCGAGGACAACCAAGCCAATCTCAGCATCACTCGCAATGGAATCTTCGTTATGTTCACGCCGCTGCCCAACATCTGTTAGACGCACGATTTCCAAATGATTAGTCAAATCCATATCAGCCTGCCTGACTCATTGCTTGACGAATATCAGCCGCGATCTCTGAGCCGCGCGCATAACGTTTATCGATATCTTTTTCCAGCATACGGTCAATGATGGCAGATAACGCTTCAGGTAGATTCGCATTCACTGTTCTGATCGGCTCATGCTCTTCATTAGCAATCTTGAACATCAAGCTCGCCATCGAATCACCAGTAAATGGTAATTGGCCCGTCGTCATCTGGTATAACATCACACCTAGAGAGAACAAATCTGAGCGGCCATCTACTTTCTTACCAGCGAGCTGTTCAGGCGACATGTAGCTTGGCGTACCTAATACCATCCCGGTTTTAGTCTTGGATGAATCAGTGATACGCGCAATACCAAAGTCAGTGACTTTCACGCTTCCCGTTTCTGGCTCGTACATGATGTTTGCAGGCTTGATATCGCGATGCACAACACTCTCTTTATGTGCATAATCAAGTGCATCTGCCGTTTTTGCTACGATATCCAATACTTTCTCAAGGGGTAGCAAGTTATCAGGCTTGGTATATGGCGCAAGATCCTTGCCCTTAAGAAATTCCATCGCGATAAAGGCAAGGTCATGTTCCTCACCAGCGTCATACATCGTAACGATATTCGGGTGATTCAAGCGACCAGCTGTCTCAGCCTCACGGAAAAAGCGCTCTTTAACTTCCTCAAGCTCATCCGGCTCGAATTCTTGCGCAAGGGCCATGGTCTTGATCGCCACGACACGGCCGATTTTTGGATCTTTACCCAGATACACAACGCCCATCGCGCCCTTGCCTAGTTCTTTTTCAACCTGATAACGGCCCAGCATAGGCTTCTCGACTGAGCCATCTTCCAAAATCATCGTGCTGGAGTTGCTACGTACACTGCCGGAACCGCCAAGAATGACTGTTTCAGCCATGGCGCGCGAGCGGGCAAGACGTTGTTCGAGATCTTTATATTTAGGATTGAAATCTGCCATATAGGCAAAAACCGATTCAGCTTTATTGAATTGACGCTTACGCTCAAAATCCAGTGCTAAATTGTAGAGTACATCCATCACGCTATCGTCCATCGGGCACTTGCGTAAGCGATCAAACGCCATATCCAGTTGTCCTTGGCTTTGGAACATCAGCGCCAAGTTACGATTACTTTCAGCAGATTCAGCCTCGGATCTAGCTTTGCCTTTTTCTGTCATCAAGAAGCGTTTAGTGGTCAATAAGGCATGACCAACAACTAACAGGGTTGCAGGAATCATCAGTTGCAGCCATAAACCATATTGCGTCATGAGCACGAAATGGGCGGCAACAAGTGTAACAAACAAGCCAATGGTAATCGCAGCAGCTGTACCCGCTTTTAGCTTATGCAAAAGTACTGTGAGGTATAGCGCAATGAGCAACCACGCAGCTTTCTCGACCCAGAAAGCCCAAGCAGGCGCGACAAAGAAATCTTCATTCAGAATACTGGCGACGGAGTGCGCCAATATCTCAATAGGACGCATATTGGCTGAGATTGGCGTTACTTGACTATCACCGACACCGGCAGCCGTTGCACCTATCAATACGATACGGTCACGATACTTTTCCAAAGGAATCTTACCGCTGTAGACGTCATAAAAAGAATCTACTGGGAATGCAGCATGGCCATCATGATCTGCATAAAAGAAGGTATTCATCTGTAAGAACGAATCAGTCGTGATATTGAGCTTTCCCAATTTGACACCTTCGCCCAAACGCACTTGAATATCCTTAACGGTCAGGTTCAGATATTTAGCAGCAATCTGCAAAGATAAAGCAGGGTAATACTGGTCGTAATAGGCCAAGACTAAAGGCTCTGAACGGATGGCGCCATCAACATCAGGACTAGCGTTAAGATGCCCGATAGCTGCGGCGCTCTCGCCAACCTGTGGAATAGGCGAGAATGCAGCAATCGTTGGGATCGGTAACATACCAGACTCTTCAGCACCGACTTTATCTATGATCTTAGACAAGCTGTTCTTGAGCACATAGTCAGGCAATGGCTTATCAGGATTGCCACGCGGCTCACCCACTACAAATGGCATCGCCACCACGACGTCCGTCGCATTTTTGAAACTCTCGGCCAATTTCGCATCAGCATCTAAGGCGGTCTTAGCATCTTTGATTAGCGCATCAAGCTCTGTGGTTTCAGGTAAAGCTGCAAAACTTGGGGTGTTGGTAACGTAGTCGGAAAGCTTGTTGATATAAGCCAAGCCAGGATCGAGTTGGGGTTCAATAAAGAAGACACTATTACCGATGACTTTGGCATGGGCTGTAGTCAGCATATCGGTCATTTTGGCATGCACATCGCGCGACCATGGCCAGCGACCTATATTTGAGATACTTTGATCATCAATCGCGATAATTGCGATCTTATCCCCGGGATTACGGGATGATGCTTTTACACCAAGATCATAAGCGATGCGTTCGAGGCTTTGCAGTAAAGCCGTGCCACCAGCGAAAAGGAATAACAGGGAGATCACTACCCCTGCAAACCAATCGGATTTCCAGAAGGTCTTTTTCAAACCTTGCTCCCCTTGTTTGATTTGAGATAACGCGTGTTTTAATTGATTATGCGTTCAACAAATCTGATATTACACGCGATTTTTTTCAAAAAGAAGAGATTAGCTCAAAAAGAAGCGATAATTTCTTGAAAACTCAAGATTTAATGCGAATGACAGGCCTAATGTGTGACGCGCTTCACTGCATTTGAACGCGCTTCATTTGGGCGTGCTTCGGCAGCGAGTTTATCCAGTACGCCATTCACATATTTGTGACCATCAGTACCACCATACAATTTTGCAAGCTCGACACCCTCGTTGATCGCAACACGATATGGAATGCTAGGATCGAAAATAAGCTCGTAAGCAGCAAGACAGAGTACTGCATGCTCGATTGGGCTTAGCTCCGCAACAGGACGATCAAGAAAACTCGATAGTCGTTGATCAAGCTCTTCACGTTTTTCAAGCACACCCTCGAGCAATTGGCGGAAATAATCCTCATCAGCTCTCGCCAAGTCTTCATCATCAGCAAGCACCAGCAGTACTTGCCTTAGAGGGGTCTGGTTCAAAAAGCTATGATACAAACCCTTTAATGCCAACTCTCTTGATTTACGACGATTCTTACCGGTTTTAGCGGGCTTTGCAGTTGCTGATTTTGTTTTATCTTCACTCATAGTTTTTTCAGCAGGTTGACCATTTCAATTGCTACAGAAGCCGCCTCAGCGCCTTTTACCGAGATTCGATCAAGCGCTTGCTCATCGTTCTCAGTAGTCAGGATAGCGTTAGCGACAGGGACACCCGTGTGAAGCTGAACTTCAGAAACACCGCGTGCAGATTCGTTTGATACTACTTCAAAATGGTAGGTTTCCCCACGGATGATGGCACCCAGTGCGATCAAAGCATCATATTGCCGACTGATCGCCATTTGCTGCAATACCACGGGAGTCTCCAGTGCGCCAGGCACTGTAGCTAAGGTGATATCGCTATCCGCCACACCCAGCTTGATTAACTCAGCCTTACATGCAGCAAGCAGCCCTTGTCCCACATCGCTATTGAAGCGAGAAAGGACGATGCCAATTCTCATGCCGGTGCCGTTTAAGTTAATTGAAATCTCGTTCACAACCACTCCAAAATTTGATGTCCCTCTCCGCCATATCGCTAGCGAAGCAAAGATTACGATGCGGCAATATGTACCACATGGAAAGTGGCCCATTATAACTGAGCAAGCCACTGAATTGAAATGAAGAATGTTACAGACTAGTCCGTACTGCTTTTGGCAAGTTCTTGATATCGAAAACAATTCGCAGCATGATCGTTGACCATGCCGATCGCCTGCATCATCGCATAGCAGATAGTTGAGCCGACAAAGCGAAAACCACGTTTTTTGAGGTCTTTGGATAATCGGTCGGAGATATCAGTTTTGGCGGGGATCGCCGCATGAGAATACCAATCATGTATTATCGGCTGGCCATCAACGAAGCGCCAGATATAAGCATCGAAACTACCGAATTCCTTCTGTACTTCAAGAAATCGCTGGGCGTTATTGATAGTTGAGGCTATTTTTAAACGATTACGAATAATGCCCGCATCGGCCATCAAGCTAGCCACTTTGTCATCTCGGTACAGAGCAACCAGTTTGGGGTCGAAATCATCAAATACTTTACGGTAATGTTCGCGCTTATTAAGCACAGTAGACCAACTAAGGCCTGCCTGCGCGCCTTCGAGCGTCAGAAATTCAAACAGCGTTCGGTCATCGTGCACAGGCACGCCCCACTCTTCATCATGATAAATAATATCAAGCGGGGATTTTGGCCATGCGCAGCGTGATGTCATTTAGTGGAAAAGTATCCAAGCTTTTTGCAAAGTACTCGAGATACCAAAACTGATGGGAATCAGCACCAATAGCCACATAACGACCGCCAATGATTTTCTGCCTCCGGTGCCGGCACCTGCCTCACCAGCCACTACCACTTTCTCGTGGGCGATTTTCTTTTCTTCAGCCAGCTCTTGGGCTGACATAAAGTATTTCGCGGCGACAGGCTTGACCAACATATTGGCAATAAACCCAATCACCAACATACCCGCCAGCACATAAAATACTGAAGAATACACCTGATCAAATGGCACGCCTGCCTCCAGCCTAACATCGTGCATATAATTCACTACGACTGGGCCGAGTACACCAGCTGTTGACCATGCAGTGAGCAAGCGCCCATGAATCGCACCAACAAACTGTGTGCCGAACAGATCAGCGAGATAAGCTGGAATCGTAGCAAAACCACCACCATACATCGAAGCAATAATACATAAGAATGCCGCGAACAAAGCAAGTGATTTCCATCCAGCGACGACCGCAAGCGCTGCATAAAGCAGTGCGCCAAGCACAAAGAAAATGAAGTAAGTCTGCTTGCGGCCAAGTTTGTCTGAGGAGGATGCCCAAGCGATACGACCAAAAATATTGAACAATGAAATCAGCCCAACGAACCCGGCACCCACTGCCGCGGCTGCCGCTGTCATGGCTTCATCTTTCTTAATATCTGCGAAACCCACATCAGGTTGGTCAATTAGCGCTCCGCCAAAAGTCTCCTGCAACATCGGGGCAGCAGCACCGATAATACCGATACTGGCTGACACATTCATACACAATACCAGCCATAGCAGCCAGAACTGTGGCGTGCGATGTGCGTTCTTAAGATGCACATGGTTTTGCGCAATCATGCTATTGCCACTAGGGGTTGGGGGTGTCCAGTTGGCAGGCTTCCAACCAGAAGGTGGCACGCGATAGCTAAGTGAGCCGAGCAACATAAATACGGTATAGATGACTGCAAGCGAAACGAATGTCTGCCAGATGCCCGCTGAGCCAGATGCAGAAAAATGCGCCATCAGTTTGGTAGCTAGCGGGGAGCCTATCATTGCACCGCCTCCAAAACCCATGATCGCCATACCAGTTGCCATGCCGCGCTTATCGGGAAACCATTTGATCAGGGTAGATACGGGGGAGATATAACCCAAACCCAAGCCGATGCCACCGATCACACCCGAGCCCAACCACATCATCCATAGCTGATGTACGTATATACCGTATGCTGAGATCAGCAAACCACCGCACCAGCAAAGGGTAGCGACTAAACCAGCTTTGCGCGGACCTGCTCGCTCAAGCCAACCACCCCATAGAGCAGCGGAACAACCAAGTACGACAAAGAATAAAGTGTACATCCAGCCTAGATCAAACTGTGTCCAATTACAGTCTGTAGCAGTCAATGCCCTTAGCGTACCTGCCAATTTTTCACCAAAAGTGGTTGCGCCAACCGCACAGCTAGCCAGCGCCTTACCATCTGCGCCAAGCAGTATATTACCTAGCGGTTTCCAGAAGACCGAAAAACCATAGGCCATACCAATACACAGATGCACAGCTAGTGCTGCTGGCGGTATCAACCAGCGATTGAAATTATGTCCAGCCGTGATTCTTTCTTTGGAAAAAAAACCTGCCATACCATTCTCCGTATTCTCTATCGTTTTTATGATGGGTCTTATTTGTAAAAAAATGTTACAGCCCGTGATATTCGTATAAAAAACTTAAAATGGCAATGCAAAAAGAAGACATTTATATGTTGTCATCAATCTGTCATATTAACGTCATATAGTGCACCACAAGCACATGACGCCAAGGAAAGAAAATGCCAGCAAATATTCTGGTTGTTGAAGATGAACCAGCGATACAAGAACTACTTGCCCTGAACCTCACGCAAGCGGGCCACAATGCAATGCGCGCCCTCAGTGTAGAGCAAGGCCAGATGTTGATTCGTGAAGCACTACCTGACCTGATTATCCTCGATTGGATGTTGCCGGGCATGAGCGGGATCGAATTCGCACGCAAGCTAAAATCCGATGAGCTGACTAAAGGCATCCCGATCATCATGTTGACAGCACGCGGAGAAGAAGCTGACAAAGTACGTGGCCTTGAAGTCGGTGCCGATGATTACGTGACGAAACCTTTTAGCCCCCGTGAATTGAATGCCCGCATCAAAGCCGTGTTGCGTAGACGTGCGCCGCAAATGACCGATGACCCTATCGAAGTGAGCGGATTACGTCTCGACCCTGTGACGCACCGCGTCACAGGCAACGGGGATGTATTGGATCTTGGCCCTACTGAATTCCGCCTGTTGCATTATTTAATGTCTAATCCTGAACGTGTGCATTCACGCACTCAAGTGCTGGATCGTGTATGGGGCGACCGCGTCTTCGTTGAAGATCGTACGGTTGATGTGCATATTCGTCGCCTAAGACTTGCGCTTGCCGGTTCAGGACATGAAGATTTAATTCAAACTGTACGCGGTGTCGGCTATCGTTTCTCAGCGCACTAGCTCATAATAAGCGCCTTTATTGGGTTGCCCGTGTAAAAAACTCAAACACGGTGCTTTATATATTCATGATGCATTGAGGATTATCCGCTAGTGCAAGATATTCGTTGGCGCGCCTTCTGGTTCGGCTTTGTATTAATTTTCATCAGCTTGGTCATCTGGGCGATGGATAACGCAATCACTGCGCTTAGTGTGTTCGCGGTCGGCAGCGTGCTTTATCTGATTAGCCATTTATATTGGCTACATCGCCTGCTCAAATGGTTCAAAAACCCGGAGTTGGCTTTCATGCCAGTTGGGCTGGGCGCTTGGGAAGAAGTATTTGCGGCCATCTATCACGAGCAACGTTTACACAATCGTAGCCAGACACAACTTACATCAGCGCTTGATCGCTTCAGACATGCCGCCAGCGCACTCCCTGATGGCGTTGTCTTGCTGAACGGCAATGACCAGATCGAATGGTGCAACCCTAAAGCAGAAAAACAGCTAGGGCTTTCAATGAAGACAGATGCAGGCCAACAGATCAGCTATCTGGTACGACACACCTCATTCATCGAATACCTGCAAGCCCAGCATTACCCAGAACCTATCAAACTGGAATCCCTAAGGCAGCCTGGAACCACATTAGAGATACAGATCGTGCCATTCGGGTTAAATCAAAAACTTCTGTTATGCCGCGATATTAGCCAATTAGAGAAACTTGAGCATATGCGTCGAGACTTTATCGCGAACGTCTCACATGAATTACGTACGCCCCTGACTGTCGTTGGAGGGTTCATCGAGACTTTGATTGATATGGATGGTGCCATCCCTGACAGCACGCGCGGTTACTTCGCCATGATGCAAGAACAGACCGGACGCATGCGTCATCTGATCGAAGATTTACTAACGCTTTCTCAACTAGAGAATGCGCAAACCATGCCAGAAGATAGCGAGATCGACGTTGTGGCCTTACTGCACATGGTCATGCATGAAGGGCAAAGCCTGAGTAATGGCAAGCACACACTTACCTTGGAGGCCGATTCGACTCTAGGTTTGATCGGTGCGACAGAAGAACTACACAGTGCTTTCGGCAATCTGGTCAGCAACGCCATCCGCTACACGCCCGAAGGTGGTGAGATTCATATATTCTGGAAAAGCCGCGGCCCTTATGGAATATTCGGCGTACGTGATAATGGTATCGGCATCGACCAGAAACATATTGATCGATTGACCGAACGCTTTTATCGTGTAGACCGTAGCCGCAGCCGCGAGACTGGTGGTACAGGATTAGGGCTATCCATCGTCAAACATATCCTCACGCGTCATCAGGCACGGCTTGAGATCGAAAGTGATCTAGGAAACGGCAGTACATTCAGTGCAGTCTTCCCTAAAGAACGCCTCACCCACAAACAGACGGCCTTATTCCAATAATCAATCGACGATTGGTTGTAGCGGCTTCTTATTGCCTGTACTGATGCTGGATTTTGGTAATGCGGGTTGCAGGCTAGGTGTGGTTTCTAATGATTTATTCCCACGAATCACTACTGGCGGGCTTTTTTCACTGGGCAACGGCACGACTAGCGTACGCGATTCCAGACTTTCAGGCGGTAGAACGATCACCGGTGACAATCTGTTTCTGGAGTTGATCTGATTCTGCGGCAGCACTGCGACGCCCGAGGTCGTGCTGTTCCCTGAGAGTCCTGAGATAGAACCCAAAGGATTTTCGTCCTCAGCTTGGGCGATCAAAGAAAAAAGTAAAACAATAGCTATCAGGATGAATCTCATGGTGCTCACCTCACCAATACATGAAGTTCTACTATACGCCGCTAGTAGAAGATGTAAACAAGCTCAACAGCGATGTCATTCTGCCTGAATTAGCATCTTCACCATCACGTATCAGACGCTGTAATCATGAAGGTTCCGTGATGAGAAATACATGGCTTGTGGATAATCACCTGTATTCTCCCCGCTTTCTCTTATGCTATAATCACGGGCTAATTTTTCATCCACTGATGCATTTCTTTAGGTAGATTATGGAATCAAATATTAAAGAATCTAGCCGGTTTTTATTGTTGGAAGGTGTTCACCAAAATGCGGTGAAAGTACTCAATGATGCTGGTTATACCAATATTGATTACGTGAAGACCGCGTTGGACGAAGACGCGTTAATCGAAAGAATCAAAGGCGCACGCTTTGTTGGTCTTCGCTCACGCACCCAAATCACCAAACGTGTACTGGAAGCTGCTGACAGACTCGCCGCAATTGGCTGTTTCTGCATCGGGACCAATCAGGTTGATCTGGATGCTGCGCGTGATCATGGCATTCCTGTTTTCAATGCCCCTTACTCCAATACACGCTCTGTTGCCGAACTGATGATTGGTCAAATCATTTTACTGCTGCGCGACATCCCTCAAAAAAGCGCAAGAGTGCACCAAGGCGCTTGGCCAAAAACAGCGGTTAATTCTAATGAAGCACGCGGCAAAACACTGGGCATCGTAGGTTATGGCAGCATCGGGTCACAATTATCCGTGTTGGCTGAAAGCCTAGGCATGAAGGTCATTTACTTTGATGTCATCACCAAGCTGCCATTGGGTAATGCCCGTCAAGTTGCCACAATGAAGGAGCTGCTCAATCTATCTGATGTCGTGTCATTACACGTGCCTGAGTTAGAGACCACCAAAAACATCATGTCGACCGCAGAGTTTAATGAAATGAAAACCGGCGCCATCTTCATGAATGCCGCACGCGGAACTTGTGTGGATATTGATGCGTTGGCCGTTGTAATGGCGAGTGGCAAACTACGTGGCGCAGCGATTGACGTGTTCCCGATAGAACCAGCATCGAACGATGAACCGCTGGAATCACCACTGCGCGGCATGGATAACGTGATTTTAACACCACACGTGGGTGGCTCAACCGAAGAAGCGCAAGCGAATATCGGGATTGAAGTAGCAGAAAAATTTGTGCATTTTGCAAATGCGGGCACTACTGTATCCGCAGTGAATTTCCCACAAATCAGCATGCAACAACAAGCTCATACACATCGATTGCTACATGTTCATCACAATCAGCCGGGTGTGCTTTCTAACATCAACCGCCTGTTTGCTGAACAGAACATCAACATCGTGGCTCAAAGCTTGATGACAAGTAATGATATTGGTTATTTAGTCATGGATGTTGCCGATGTGGATTCAAAATTAGCCTTTGAGCAGCTTGATAAAGTGGCTGGTACGATTAGACTAAGACTGCTTTACTAATCCCGTTCGACCTCTATCTAACAAAAAAGCCTTGCAATCTTGCAAGGCTTTTTTGTTGTGTTCATACCCTCAAAGAGCACGGCACTTTGTACCGATGGTGACCGCTATTTTCGTTCAGCCCAATGCTTAAGCTTACTCGTTTTACCAATCCCTGGATTAAAGCTATTGGTCGGATCCAGCGCCCGATAAAACTTCCGCAAGGGCTCTTTCGCAACATACTCATGACCAACATTGTGCTCAGCGGGATATTCAGCTCCACGTGCATCAAACGACGCTAATATTTTCTGCTTAAGCGCTTTGGCATCCACGCCTTGCTTAAGCACATAGTTTTGATGCATCACATGACAAAATAAATGCCCGTAATAAAATTTGGCTGCAATCAAGTCATTAATTTCCGGTGGTAATTCTTCAAACCATTGCGCTTCGTTTCTGCGCAGCGCCACGTCTACAGTCATCATGGCGCCCAGTGTCTCTTTATTTAACACGTGATAGCGACCTATCGCCCCACCCGCGACAAATCTATGCAGGATGGCTTTGTCGCCCTCTTCTTGCGTACATTCAAAATAATCACCCGCATGCGTCTCAAAGAAACGCTTTAAATATGCTCGCGCCTCTTCAATCCCGTCACCACTCATTTCTATGATCCAGTGGTGCTGATATTGCTGATGATACGCTTCCATGCGTTTAGGCAAGTGACTTGGCAGTGCGTAACTGAACCACTGCATGATCACTTCTGACAGCTTGGCTGGTAAGAACTTGAAGTTGCTGGCAATACGATCGACTGTGCGCTTCATGCCGAATAATCTGGGGATGAATTTCGATCCCAGCTTGTTAATCACCCAGAACATGTCTTTACCGTATTTTTTAGACACGGCATAACAATCACGATGTAAATATTCGCCGGACACCGGTAGTGTCTTAAATTGCGTCAAGATCTCACGTCGCATGGTTGCCAGCACTTGAGCATCATTTGTTCCCACATAGAACACTTGTTGCTTCTGAATAGGATAAGTATCCAAACGTACAGCAAACACAGCCAATTTCCCTGCACACCCAGATGACTCGTGCAAGCGGCGCCCGTCATTATTAAAGCGTGCCGGCGTATCCGCATCGACTTCGCGTACACGCGTGTGATATACGTTATCTGACGCCAACTTATCGGGATACTCGACATCGACTTGGGTGTAACGCTTATTTTGCAGATTCGTCAGTATCTCTTCCGGAGAGTCGCCTAATTGAATTCCCAGATGATTGACGAGCTGTAATACACCCTCTGCCGTGATTTGTGCATATAGCGACAGTTCGGTATATGCAGGGCCACGCTGAACCAGTGCACCACCGGAGTTATTGCACACCCCACCGATAATCGAGGCACCTATGCAGGATGACCCAATTACAGAATGGGGCTCACGCCCGAAAGGTTTTAAGGTTTCTTCCAGACCAAACAGCGTGCTGCCCGGCAAGCCTATGATCTGTTTGGCATCATCGATCAGGTGAATCTGACTAATCCGCATGGTATTGATGATGACAATCGGCCTGTCATACTCATTGCCATCAGGGGTTGAGCCTCCCGTCAAGCCGGTATTGGCTGCCTGCATAATCACCGCCACATCGGCTGCCACACAGACTTCTAACAACTCCCATATTTCCAACAACGTCGCAGGCCTCGCCACAGCCATGGCCTCACCTGCACCAAAGCGAAAGCCTTTGCTATAGGGCGCAATTTTTGCCGGATGAGTCAAAACATAAGCTTTGCCTGTGATGGCTTGCATTTGGCGTATAAGATCAATGTTGGCTGGATGTGACATAAAATGCACTGATGGGATTGTTATTGCTACGCTCGTTAATCTCGCGAATGCGATAATGCCAACGTAGAGAATGAGGTGTAGTTATAGGGGATTTCGCGTAATCGAGGAATCATGGATTTGGGTTACGGCTAAAAGTGTAATTCTATCATGTCGATGCCTTAGTAAAAACGACTTTACCCTTAAGGCTATCTAAATTCGGTAAGCCCAAAAGGAAATAGCATCAGTAGGACTTAAGATCATCACTTGAGTTCAAAAGTATCATTCGAAATGCAAGATGACAAAATACCAGAAAAACCTGACAATACAGCCACTTTCCCAGATACAGATACGATGAAATTATTTCATAAAGAATTCCGCAAAACGCTGGTTCCAATCGTCATCATTCTATTGATTGCCGCCTTGGCATTCGCTTTGATGAATAAGCCGAAAATCAGCGATTTCAGCTTTACCACTATCAATAATCAGGTAGTTGATACTGCCGCACTTGAAAGCAAAATCATACTGGTCAATTTCTGGGCCACCGATTGTCCCGGCTGCATCGCAGAGATGCCCGCGCTGATTGAAACCCACAAAAAATATCATGACAAAGGTTTTGAGGTCATTGCCGTGGCAATGCCTTATGACCCCATAGAGCAGGTCAAGGCATACAGCCTGAAGAATCAGTTACCATTTATCATCACGCATGATGATAAAGGTACGGCCGCCAGTCAGTTCGAGCAAGTACGGGTCACACCCACGACATTTATTCTTGATAAACAAAGACGCATCATCGGCAAAGTGATTGGTGTGCTGGATTTTGATTCTTTACATCAATTGCTCGATAAGCAACTCGCAGAAGGTAGCTAATCAAAATGCTCTGGATCAAGGCATGGCATATCATTTTCATGGTGACATGGTTCGCTGGCCTATTCTATCTGCCAAGGCTTTTTGTCTACCATGCAATGTCGGATGACAGCATCAGTAAAGAGCGCTTTAAGATCATGGAGCGCAAACTATTCTTTGGCATCATGACACCGGGCGCAATATTCACGATTGTCTTCGGCATGTGGCTTTGGCAAGGCTATCGATTTAGCGGTGGCTGGATACATGCCAAGCTCAGCTTAGTCGCCCTGCTCATCATCTACCATGTGTATTGCGGAAAACTACTATTCGATTTCAAGCACGACCGTAATCAGCATAGCCATGTTTACTATCGTTGGTTGAATGAAGTGCCTGTGGTGATGTTGATCGGCATCATTTTTCTCGTTGTACTTAAACCATTCTGAGTACTCGAACCATGCTAAGCACTGAAACCTAAGTACTTAAATATAGTGAAGAAGTCGGTCTTGCCGCCCCCTTCACTGCTCACCGTCAGTAATTTACTCGGATAATTTCTTCAGATTATCCAATCCGGAAGTAAAGATGCCAGTAATCGTATCTTTAGCCGTCTTATCATCCTGACCGACTTGAGGGGTGCTTGCAGGATCTTTGCGTTTGAACTTGCTTGTCCAAATAACGAGACTCTTGCCATCCCCCGCCGATTTAACAACGAGCTTTGCGCTGTACTCACGCAAAGGCAAAACACTCTCCGTGATTTCATAAGTCATCATCTTTGATGCATCTTCATGCGCTGTCAGCACTTCATTGATTGTGCCACCGCCTTTCAGTGTCAGTTGACGGCTGGCACCGACTTTGTTGTTCGTACCACCCGTGATATCTGTTTTTGCGATTGCGGGGTGCCAACTCATATCACCAAAATTGCCAATCTTCGCCCAGACCTCATTCGCTGGGGCATTAATCGTGATAGTCTTTTTTACCTTGATAGAATCACCTGCAATAGCGTTTGTGACCGATACTGCACTTAGACCAGCCAACATCAAAACTGCAAAAAACTTTCTCATCACTCATTCTCCTAAAATATTATTTTTTTAATTTCCCATTACAGGAAAAATGTAATTTACATGAATTATGAGCGCGCAATTACATTATTAATGCCCATTAACAAATGATCGGGAAAATCTCCCACATCAACAAACAAAACGTCTTAAATTACGACAACACTTGCTCACAATGTTCGCGCTCGCGATAATGTACATATTCGTCACATATATTAAGAAATTCAATGCAAACACTCATCTGCGGCTCATTAGCTTTTGACACCATCATGGTGTTTCCCGACCAGTTCAAGAACCATATCTTGCCGGATAAGATTCACATGCTGAATGTTGCATTTCTGGTGCCAGAGATGCGCCGCGAATTCGGCGGAACAGCGGGTAATATCGCCTATAACCTGCAACTACTTGATGGAAAACCACTGATCATGGCAACTGTAGGCAGTGATTTTGCAAGTTATGCGCAATGGATGGATAGCCACAAAATCAACAAAGCCCATATCAAGACTATTCAGAATAGCTATACCGCACAAGCATTCATCACAACAGATTTGAGTGATAATCAAATTACTGCATTTCACCCAGGGGCTATGAATCACTCACATGCAAATAGCGTCAAAGATGCCAAGAACGTCAGTATCGCCATCATTGCCCCTGATGGACGCGATGGCATGTTCCAACATGCGCGTGAATGTCACGAGTCAGGCATCCCTTATTTATTTGACCCTGGCCAAGGTCTGCCGATGTTTAACGGCGACGAGTTGATGCATTTTATCGATATGGCAGATTATCTCGCCGTAAACGACTATGAAGCGCAACTTTTACAGGAGAAAACAGGTCAATCGATTGAACAGATTGCAGAAAAGGTAAAAGCATTGATCGTCACCTTGGGTGCAAGTGGCTCAGTTATTTATGCTGCCGGTCAACGATTTGAGATTCCAAGCGTTGAAGCAACTGAGGTTGTTGATCCTACAGGTTGTGGAGATGCTTACCGTGCGGGATTACTCTATGGCATAGCAAAAGGTTGGGATTGGCCGACGAGCGGCAGATTAGCTTCGATCATGGGAGCAATCAAGATCGCTAGCCGTGGCGGCCAGAATCATAAGCCAAGCAAAGCGCATATAGAAAGTCTGTATGAAGCCGCATTTGGTAGTTCGATTACATTGAGTTAACAAGGAGTTTTATAAATGCGTAACGTAAAAATATTAGCAGTGCTGATGATCGCTAGCGTATTAGCCGCTTGCGCCAGCTCTAATTCTGGTAGCGTCTATAGCCGCGAAGAAGCACGCCGTGTGCAAACCGTTAAAACAGGTATCGTTGAAAGTGTACGACTGGTAAAACTTGAAGGCACGAAATCACCCATTGGTACTGCAACAGGTGCTGTGGTCGGTGGTGTAGCTGGTAGCACAGTAGGTCATGGTGCAGGTCAGGCATTGGCAACTGTCATCGGTGCAGTCGTTGGCGGCCTTGCAGGCTCCGCTGCTGAAGAAGGCATCACAAGTAAAGACGGTGTCGAAATCACAGTAAAACTTGATAGCGGCGGTTTAGTAGCTGTTGTGCAAGAAGCCGATGAACAATTCCACCCTGGCGACAAGGTACGCTTGGTTGAAAGTGGCAGTACCACTCGCGTTAGCCATTAAGCATCACGTTCACCTGCTTGGTGAGTCAACTGTGATTCACCAAGCTTTCACAATTTAGTCACTATTCCGTCATGTAAGATTCGTAAAGTTGCCCTGTCTAAAACTAGTCAGGGAAATTACGATGCTCGAAAAGCATTCCGCACTTGGCCTGCAGCAAGAGCCAAGCAAGTTAATGGTAAGCCTCGCCCGCAACGCTTCAGAAGTCGCTGAGGCGCAACGTTTACGCTATAAGGTATTCGCTGAAGAGATGGGCGCAAATCTGCCCAGCAATGACGGCTATGATCGTGATGGTTTCGATGCTTTCTGCGAACACTTGCTGGTGCGCAACGCCGCAGGTGAAGTTGTCGGCACATACCGTATACTTAATCCATTCATGGCAAATGAAGCTGGCGGATATTATTCCGCGGGTGAGTTTGACTTGAGTCGGTTGAATCACTTATTTGATCGCACTGTAGAAGTCGGGCGTGCTTGTGTGCATCCTGATTACCGTCATGGTGCGACTATTACCCTGTTATGGGCAGGTCTTGCAAAATACATGCAGACAAATCGCTATGAATTCATGATTGGTTGCGGCAGTATCGGCATGGCGGATGGTGGTCATATGGCAGCAAGCCTTTATACTTCGCTACAAAAAGACTATCTATCTCCAGCTGAGTATCGGGTGTTTCCACGTTGCCCATTACCACTTGATGCATTAAAAACCGATATGGAAGTCACCTGCCCACCGTTGATCAAAGGCTATTTGCGCTTAGGGGCTTATATCTGTGGTGAACCAGCATGGGATCCAGATTTTAATACCGCTGATATGCTGGTCATGTTACCTTTATCTCGCATCAACAAGCGATATGCTGCCCATTTCTTTAAGTAACGATATAGCTGATTTTGGATAAACAATACTCGTCAAAAGCAACGCGTACTTTACGTACCACGCGTCTCATCGTTCACACCCTTTATGGTGTGTTTATCGCAGGCCTTATCTTTCCCTTCATCAGGGAGAGGCAGCGTGAGATCATTATTAGTCGGTGGTCTAAGGGGCTCTTAGCGGTCATGAATATCCGGTTGATAGCACGGGGGATATTGCCGGATAGAAATGTGATGGGTACCTTATTTGTAGGGAATCACATCTCCTGGATCGATATTCATGCATTGAATAGCCTACGCGCTGTGCGCTTTGTTGCAAAATCAGAAGTTCGTGATTGGCCTGTATTCGGTTGGCTGGCGGCCAAAGCCAATACACTTTTTACAGAGCGTGAGAAAAAACAGGATGCGGGACGTATTGTTGAAACGATTACAACCAGCCTAAAAAACTCCGATTGCCTTTGTTATTTTCCTGAGGGCACGACCACTGATGGAACAGAACTCAAGCCATTCAAACGTAGCCTGATGCAGGCAGCGATCGATGCAAATACGCCGATCTGGCCTTTCAGCGTGAGCTATCCAAAAGCAAATGGAGAGCCTAATGTGGAGATGGCTTATTACGGTGATATGTCATTATTGAGATCTATCCAATTGATCTTGATGCAGCAGTCCCCTACTGTCATTTTGGATTTTTCATTGCCGATCAACCCTAAAGGGCATGACCGCAGAGGTTTGGCGATTATGGCAAGACAAGCGATCGCTAGTCGGCTTAACTTCCCCGAATCTTGATCTTTTGTGGCACATCCTGCGCATGACAAGGCACTTGAAACACTTCCCTATCCTCAAGCCTTAGTGCACTAAGCTTTCCGCCCCATAAGCAACCCGTATCGAGCGCGAATAGGTTTGGGCGCTGCTGCAAGCCTAAAGCAGACCAATGTCCAAAGATTATCGGGGTATCCGCAGATTGTCGATTAGACACATCAAACCAAGGTACATTACCTGTAGGAATATCCGGCAATTCACCCTTAAAATCGAAATCCATCACGCCGTCATGCGTGCAAACACGTAAACGAGTCATCGCATTGGTAATGAGTCGCAAGCGGTCGACTCCCTGCAATTCATGATGCCATTGGGTAGGAAAATTACCATACATCTGACCAAGAAAATCCCGATAGCCATCACTGCGCAACGCTGCCGAAACCTCTGCCCCTAAAGACAAAGCCTGCTCTGCACTCCATTGGGGGAGCAAGCCCGCATGCACCATCAGAAACTCATCATTGGCATGAATCAATGGCTGGTTACGCACCCAAGTCAGCAACACATCTCTATCGGGCGCATCTAATATCTCTTGCAAGGTATCACTACGGTGCGCTCGAACAAAGCCCTCCGCGACTGCCAACGCATGCAGGTCATGATTGCCGAGTACAACATTGATCGATGATTGATGCTGGTAAACCCAGCGCAATACCTCTAGCGATCCTGAACCTCGATTGATGATATCGCCAACCAGCCACAGGCGATCTTGCGCTGGATTAAATCCGACAGTATCGAGTAGGCTCAGAAAAGAATGATAGCAACCTTGAATGTCGCCTATGGCATAGGTCGCCATATGAAATGATTAAACCAGCCCGATGAAAATCAAGCTGGCTTGGGTATATCGATTACTTGAAATTCGCGCCACCCTGATTTGCCATGTAAACCACAGCGGCAGTCACTTCCGCATCGCTCAAACCAGGGTTTCCACCCTTGGCAGGCATCATGCGAACACCTTTTAACGCATGGGTCACCAATGTGTCGTGGCCTTGTGCAATGCGTGGTGCCCATGCTTCTTGATCACCGATCTTGGGCGCACCCATCAGGCCAACTGAATGGCACATTGAGCAGACAGCTTTAAAAACTTCCTCGCCGCTTTTTCCTGCTGGCTTGGCTTCAGCCTCAGGTTTTACTGCTGGTTCTTCTGTTTTTGCTACGGGTGCTACCGCGGCAACAGTCGCATCAGGCTCCGCCTTGGCTTTTGCTACAGGTGCCGGCTTGGCAGTCTCAACGACTGGTGCTACGGCAGCCGCTTTGGGCGCTTCCGGTTCTGGCGCTGGCTCTGCCACTTTTTCTTCTGCGGCAGGCGCTTCCTCAGCTGGTGCCTCTTCTTGTACGGTTGCTTCTGCCGCAGGTGCCTCAGGTTCGCTAGCTGGTACTGCAGCCTCTGTAGGCTCAGGTTCTTTCACAGGATCATCTAAGTGAGAAGCTTGAATACCGATGACGAGCTTAGCTACTAAAAATAACACTAACACTGGGGCAAATAAACCACCTAATGTAGCAAGCACCACCTCTTTACGTGTAGTCTTGGGGAAATCATGGTCGTGATCGTGGTTATGTTCACTCATTACAAATGTTCCTAAACGCGTGCGAAATGCGCTGATTATACTGACATACCCGCGTTAGGTAAAAGGATAATCAAGGACAAGCCAAGCCCCATTTGCTATAATCCACCGTTGATTTTGTAGTGCAATGCGCCCGTAGCTCAGTTGGATAGAGTGTTGGTTTCCGAAGCCAAAGGTCACAGGTTCGACTCCTGTCGGGCGCGCCATTCAATGACATTACCCTTTCAAACATTTACTTACGACCTCGAACACATCGCTGGAAAGGTTCGCTGAACCCATGATGGTTTCAAGCGCAGCTTTCATCTTTGTTTGTAGCTGAGGTGTATAACGCCGCCACTCTCTAAATGGGGTGACCTGACGAGATGCGATTTGTGGGTTAATCGCATTCAATTCAATAATCGCATCTCTTAGAATTGCATACCCTTGGCCACTTGGGTCGTGAAACTTCACAGGGTTATTGATGGCAAATGCTGAATAAAGTGAGCGCACGCGATTTGGGTTTTTAATATTAAACTCCGCATGGTTTCTCAATCTCGCAAAATCATTGAATATCTCATCTCTATTGGCGATTGCTTGTAGCGAGAACCATTTATCAATCACAAGTTGATAGTTTTTAAATCGATGGTAGAAATCAGTGAAGACTTCATCTCGTTCTGGCTGAGTGCTGTCGGATAGACAGGATAGCGCTGCAACACGGTCAGTCATGTTATCAGCTTGATCATAATGCGCCTTTGCACGCGCAGCACACCCGGTGCCATTGGTGACAGTCAATAACTCGAGCACTGTATTTTGCAATGACCTACGCCCCATGGCTTCTGGCAAGATCGAAAACTCACCCGTATTACGGTTATCTTCATACAAACCAACCAAGGCATCTTTATGTGCGCCTTTAATGGCTTTGAGGATTTGGGTACGTGCACTATCAATGGCGGCTGGATCAATCACGTTTTGCGCTTGGGCGATCACTGCGATAGATGGCAAAGATAAGGCACGAGCAAGTAGCGCTTTGTCACCATTTTTGGCAATCCCCTGACTAATCAAGATGCCAAAATCCTCGATAAATTGAGAGATATCGGTATCGGCGTCAGCGATGACCCGTTGGATAGTACGCAGTGCGATCGTTTGCCCTGCTTCCCATTTATTGAATCCATCAGTATCGCTCAGTTGCAATAGGCGCAGATCATCATCACTCAAGTCTGTTGTTAATTTCACAGGGGCAGAAAATCCGCGCAGGATAGATGGTATCGGGCGGGTATGAACGTTATCGAAAGTGAAGCTTTGTTCACGCTCGGTCATTTCAAGTATTTGTGTTGCATGCGTCTCGCTACCCTGCTCATTGAGCAATCCAACTGCGACGGGAATGAGAAGTGGTTTTTTATTGGTTTGGTCAGGTGTATCGGGTTGCGATTGTGTGAGCGTAAGGGTGAATTGATTCGCTTCCTTTTTATAGCTACTGGTAGCTTTTAGAGATGGTGTGCCTGCCTGCTTGTACCATAGGAAAAATTGCGACATATTGCGGCCTGATGCATCTGCCATGCACTGGACGAAATCATCACAGGTGACGGCATGCCCGTCATAACGTTCAAAGTACAAATCCGTTGCTTTGCGGTAGGTGTCTTCACCCAATAAAGTTTGTTGCATACGAATGAGCTCAGCCCCTTTTTCATACACTGTCATCGTATAGAAATTACTGATCTCGATGAAATTATCGGGTTGCACTGAATGGGCAAGCGGGCTGGCATCTTCGGGGAATTGAAATCGACGCAGGTGATCAACATCATCGATACGTTGCACATCACGGGAGTTCATATCAGCACTGAATTCATGGTCTCTAAATACGGTCAGGCCTTCTTTGAGCGAAAGCTGGAACCAGTCACGACAAGTCACACGATTGCCTGTCCAGTTATGGAAATACTCATGCGCGATCACACCCTCAACACTCATGAAATCTGTGTCGGTAGCTGTTTCTTGATGAGCCAGCACAAGCTTGGTATTAAAGATATTCAGCGACGTATTTTCCATCGCCCCCATATTGAAATCACTGACGGCTACGATGTTGAATAAATCGAGCTCATATTCACGGCCATATTTTTCTTCGTCCCACTGCATGGATTTTTTGAGGGATTGCATCGCGTGATCACATTGCCCCTCGTCACCCGATCGTACATAGATATGCAGATCAACATTACGCCCAGACATAGTCTTGAAGGTATCTTCTATACGAACAAGATCACCTGCAACCAATGCGAAAAGATAGCAAGGTTTGGGGAATGGGTCATTCCACGCGGTAAAGTGGCGGCCATTTTCTAGATCACCTGAATCAATCAAATTACCATTAGAAAGAAGCACCGGATATTGGCTTTTATCGCCTTCAATACGAACGGAGAAAGTGCTGAGCACATCTGGACGATCTTGAAAGAATGTAATGCGACGAAACCCTTCAGCCTCGCACTGGGTGCAAAATGTGCCTTGAGATTTATATAAACCTTCAAGGGTTGTGTTTGATTCAGGGTGAATTTCAGACGTGATCGTGAGATTGAATTTCTCACCCGCATCTTCGATGATCATTTTATGATCAGCTAGCGTGTAGCCAGCAAATGGTGCGTCATCTATCTCAACAGAAATAATGGTTTGATCCTGCCCATGTAATACCAAGCGATTAGCACCATCTCCCGATTTCTTACCCTCAGGGTTTTTAATGTAATGCGCCTCTGATTTCACAATCGTCTTGTCTTCAAACAATTCAAACGTGAGGTCTACATGCAAAGCCTTATAAGTAGCTGGCGTGTAGTCTTTGAGGTAAATCGTTTGCGGCGCAACTTCAGTATCTGGAAACATGAGCAGGATTTCTGTGTTTAATAGTGATAAACAGTATAAACGGGTGGTCGGTATTATTCAGTGAAATTCATATAATTAACGCGCAAAGAAATGGCGATGACTTTGATAGCCATCGCCATACTGATTACGTTGAGTAGATTATTGTTTAGGCTGAGTCTTATAGTTTTACGCTAATGGCTTAAGAAGTAATTAGCAGCGTTTACGAACGCATCATGATATTCAAACAATGACCCATGATTTGCATCTGGATACAGGATGAGTTGTGCGTTCTTGATCTCCTTAAACAGCGTGTATGAGTTTTTAGTCAGCAGCATCGTATCGTCACTCCCTTGTACGATGAGCACTGGCTGATTAATCGATTTCAGAAGCTTATTTGCATCATCTGTATTTGCCCATGTGATGATCGCTTTTGCTTGTGCATCTGCAATCTCCTTACCGCTTTCCGGGTCACGATCATTCACTCTTACTGCTGCACGTTTGATGAATTCCTTTGCTGCAAGCTGACCCTTCTCAGATTGACTAAAGAACAGATACTGACGAACATCGGTGATATCTTTCTTTGAGAATGCCTCACCCAATACTTTCAAAAGTGCCTCACCACCACCGTGATTCGACGTACCAGCCAGTATCACTTTATTAACAAGCTCAGGATGTTCAGCAGCTAATTCCTGGGCGATATAGCCACCCATCGAAAAACCTAAAATATCCACCTTTTTATACCCTAAGGCCTGAATGAACGCGTAGGCATCAGTCGTCATGTCTGCAATATTGTCGGATGCCACGCCATTTGTCTTACCTATACCGCGATTATTGAATACGATGACTTTGCGGTTTTTCGCTAATCCATTTACAACCGCAGGATCCCAATAATCCATCGTTCCAGTGAAGTGAATCAGCATGACTAATGGCGTGCCCGATGCGTTACCTATCGTACGATATGAGAACTTAATGCCATTCGCATCGATGTACTGCGTCTTTGCTGTTTCGAGCTTGTCATGCTCACCAGCATAACTAGGCGTCATGCCAGCTGTTAAAGTTAATAAAAAGAACATCATGCTTTTAAATATCTTATTCATTATCATCTCCTTGATTAGGTTTCATCGCCCAGAAAAATCCCGAGACGGATGCGTATTGTTGATTAGTTGAGGTAACGGCTAGCGGGAACAGCACGGGAAAGATTGGGCGTTAATACTTTACGGGCGGCATCTAATGCCTCCCACTCTTTGATGTCAGGCAAGGATGGGATTGTGATCAATTCGCCCTTATCGAAACCAGCAAGTGACGCATCAACCAAGTTTTCAGGCGTCATCACGATCTGGCTTGGCAGGTTATGGACTGGCAGACCTGATTTATCCCAGAAAGGCGTATCGATCGCGCCGGGAAGTACTGCCTGAACCTTGATGCCTTTATCACTAAGCTCGTGATGCATCGATTGCGTAAAATTCACGACGTAGGCTTTTGAACCACTATATGCACCATTCAACATCTCAGGCGCCAGTGCAACGATAGAGGCGATGTTGATCACCACACCATTACCACGTGCCACAAAACCTGGAACCACTGCACTTGAAAGTCTGGTTAAGGCAGTGACATTCAAGTAAATCATCTTTTCCAGATCGTCAGGGTCTGCATCGATCAGTTTTGCCGTAGCGCCTAATCCCGCGTTATTCACCAGCAATGAAATGGATTCATCACTACGCAAGCGTGCTTCAACTAAATGAAGATCTGCCTTTGCAGTTAGATCTGCTGAAATGATCTCTACACGATTGGCATATTTGGCTTTAATCGCATCTGCAACCGATTGCAGTTTGCTCTTATCTCGAGCGACCAAGATCAAGTCATAACCACGTTTTGCCAGTCGATCTGCATATACAGCGCCGATACCTGTAGATGCCCCAGTGATTAATGCTGTTCCTTTATTTGCTGTCGTCATTTTCTGCTCCTTATATATCGTTGATTAAAAGTGCTGCTGATTAATTAAACTGTGATGTGAATGAGTCCGCTGTCGCCTTACCTGAACTCCGCACCTCTGCTGTCACACGTTCATATCCACCAAAAATCGATGCGCCGAACACACCGAGAGATGCATCTGCGTCACGTTTATCGTTGGAGACGGCAGTGCTTTCTGTGCCGCTATTTGCTGGTTGCCATTTACCAAGAATGGTGCGGTTCACAAAATCTTGCTCAAACGTCGAGTCTTGCGCCAAAGCCGCAGTGCTCAGTGTTGCTGCTGTAAGAAGCAAAGCTGCTAATAGAGTGTTCTTTTTCATGATTAATACCTTTCGCTAATAAATAAACTAAAAAATCGTGGTTACAAGATCGTCCGCTTTGCTTGAAACTTACTTCTTGGAAACGAATAATAATGTAATATGAGTTACATTATTAACAAGCGATTTGCATTTGTCAACGAATTTATGTAATCTTTGTTATATTATTTTAGCAACAGAGAATTAAGGAGTTTTTATGCCCCCCGCAGGAAGACCAAGAACATTCGATAGAGATGCCGCCCTGACGAGAGCCATGCATGTCTTTTGGGAAAAAGGCTTTGAAGGTACGACGATGGCTGATCTCGTCAAGACGATCGGAGTAAAAGCGCCCAGCGTCTACGCAGCCTTTGGCAATAAGGACGCTATATTTAAAGAAGCTGTAGCCCTTTATAACGGCCTAGTTGCAGAAGGCCCTTTGAAAGAATTAAAGGCATCCACTATCTATGAAGCGGTCAAAAACTCACTACATAAGAATGTAGAGTTCTTTACCAACCCAGCTACTCCATCGAGCTGCCTAGTCATGAGTGCCGCAATCAACTGCGCACCTGAGAACAAGGGCCATGTCGATGATTTACGCCAGAATCGGGCATATTACAAAGATGCCTTCCGGCAAAGATTCGAACTAGCGATTAAAGATGGGCAACTGCTTGATGGTGCTGATGCAAAGTCACTAGCTGAGTATTTCACTACATTTGTACAAGGTATGGCGATTAGGGCCAAAGATGGTTCTACGAAATCAGATTTGATGACCTCTTGCGGATTCGCCTTGAGTGGTCTGGTGCCATTATTAAGAGATGCTGAAAAGTGAATCTTATGAAGTGGCGTCTTCCATCCTCCATCGCTTTTCCTGTACTAGCGCTGGTGCTATTTGGATACTTTTTTGCGGCGAGCGCGCCTTCTCCAGCGTTCGTCGTTCTTCAACATGAATGGCATTTCTCGGAATCACTATTAACCATCGCCTTCGGTGTCTATGCGATCGCCTTGTTGCTGTCTTTATTGATTGCCGGATCCTTATCAGATTTCATCGGTCGCCGACCGGTGATCTTTGTCGCACTCATCATTCAGGCCATTGCGATGGTAATGTTTTTATTGGCGGATAACATTATCAGCCTGATCGAGGCACGTATCGTACAAGGTGTTGCCACAGGGATTGCAAGCGGCGCTTTAGCGGCGGCTGTTGTTGAAGCCGCCCCTGAACATCAAAAACGATTTGGCGCCATGATCAGCAGCGTCTCGCCTTTGGCAGGTCTTGCCGTTGGTGCGTTTATCTCCGGCCTAGCCTTAAAAGAAATCGTACACCCTATAGACTGGGTGTTTGGCGCCTTGGCGTTTTTGTTCTCTGTCGGCGCAGTGGTGATGATATTCACCCCTGAAAGTGTGACCAAACGAGCGGGCGCATTAGCTTCTATGGTGCCGCACATCTTTATTCCTATCGTGGCGCGTACCGAATTCTTACGCGGCACCCCTGTTCTCATCACAACATGGGCAATGGGCGGGCTATATCTGGCTTTAGTGCCTTCTATGATTATCGATATATACGGTATAGAAAATGGCATCATCAATGGCTTAGCCATCACGACCTTGGCCGGAGTAGGCGCAATAGCCCCATCATTATTAAAGAAATTCGAGCCAGCTAAGGCTGCCATCATTGGCATGTGTGCAGTCATCACGGGTGTGCTACTGATCTTGATTTCGTTGGCATCACGATCACTTGCGCTATTTTTCTTAGCGACAGCAGTCAGTGGTATCGGATTCGGTGGTGCGTTTTCTGCCATCATTCAAGCATTGGCACCTATCGTTCAAAAGCATGAGCGGGCTGAACTGTTTGCCGCTATCTTCATAGTAAGCTACATTGCGTTGAGTGTGCCTGCGATGCTCGCAGGGTATTTAGTCAAGTCATTGGGGCTATTATGTACACTACAAGGATATCTGATGATATTGTTGATCACTGGAACGATAGGCATTTATCTACAGAGAAAGTCTCTGCAAAAACTTCCCTAGAGCATCAACCCTCTTAATTGCCACGGCATTATCATTTTATAAATCGTGACACTCAAAATGATAAGTAAAAATTATTGATATAATTTGAACAATTGATTTTTATAATAGATATTTCTTCTTTAGTATTACACCTGTGTTCCAGAACAAAACGTTCTAACCCATACTGCATGACTAACTAGAGGAAATATAAAATGACTACGACTGTTCCAACTAATGTTCCAGATATCATCTTTAAAACACGCGTTCGCGATGAGACTGTTGAAGGCCAAAACCCGTTCCGTTGGCAAGATGTAACGACTGATGACGTATTCAAAGGTAAGAAAATTGTCATCGTCGCTTTGCCAGGTGCGTTTACGCCAACCTGTTCAAGCACTCACTTGCCTGGCTTTGATGCAAAATATGATGAATTCAAGGCGCAAGGTGTTGATGAAATCTACTGCATCAGCGTAAACGATGCATTTACGATGTTCCAATGGGGTAAGCATCTTGGCGTTCAACATGTAAAAATGTTGCCTGATGGTAATGGTGAATTTACTCGCAAGATGGGCATGTTGGTCAAGAAAGAAAACCTTGGTTTTGGTGATCGTTCATGGCGCTATTCAATGTTGGTTGATGATAAAAAGATCATTAAGGTATTCGCAGAAGCAGGCAAGAGCGATAACCACCCTGAAGATCCTTTTGAAGTCAGCGATGTTGATACCATCTTGAATTTCATCAAACAAAAATAAGCACGAATCAATGAACGGTGTGGCATCCGTCGCACCGTTCATTGAATACCAAACGACTTTTCAGAATATAGAGCGAGAGATTAAAGTGGCAGACTACGATTATGATTTATTTGTGATTGGCGCAGGTTCGGGCGGTGTGCGTGCTGCACGCACTGCGGCTGGCCTAGGCGTTCGCGTTGCCGTTGCTGAAGATCGCTATTTTGGCGGCACCTGTGTCAACGTAGGCTGTGTGCCGAAAAAACTCTATGTCTATGCATCACAATTTAAAGATAGCTTTACGGCATCCGCTGGCTTTGGGTGGAAGCTTGGCGCTCAGGAATTCGACTGGTCCAAATTAGTTGCCAACAAAACCAAAGAGATCGATCGCTTACAAGGCGTCTATGATCGCTTATTGCAAGAAAGCGGCGTGACGATCATCAATGGTCGAGCCACAATCGTCGATGCGCATACAGTGATTGTGAATGATAAGAAATTCACGGCTTCACGCATATTAGTTGCAACTGGCGGCTGGCCATTTGTACCAGACATCATTGGTAAAGAGCATGCCATTACCTCGAATGAGGTATTCAATCTCCCTGCATTACCTAAACGCTTGGTCATCGTCGGTGGTGGTTATATTGCTGTGGAGTTTGCAGGCATATTGAATGGTCTTGGTGTCGAGGTATCGGTGCTTGAGCGCTCAGCTAAAGTATTAAATGGATTCGATGAAGATATACGCGAATTCTTGATAGAAGAAATGACCAAAAAAGGCGTCAACTTCTACTTCAATACCAATGTTGACCGCATCAGCAAGATTGAGGCTGGTTATATCGTCCATACGGCTGAAGGTCGGGATATTGAAACCGATTTGGTGATGTTTGCGACAGGTCGGGTGCCAAACACAAAAGGCATTGGCCTTGAAGCATTGGGGGTCGAGCTTGACCGTGTAGGTGCAGTGAAGGTGAATGATGATTACCAGACCAACGTACCATCAATCTATGCATTAGGCGATGTCACTAACCGTGTGAATTTAACACCTGTAGCAACAGCTGAAGCCATGGCATTCGTGAAAAAGTTATATGCGAATACGGTAGCAAAAGTCGACTATGACAACATACCGACCGCTGTATTCAGTCAGCCCAACATCGCAAGCGTTGGATTAACTGAAGAAAATGCCCGTGCAAAATATGATGATATTGACATCTACAAAACAGTTTTCAGGCCTTTGAAAAATACCTTAGCTGGTATTAATGAAAGGACGATGATGAAGATGATCGTTGTACGCAGTAGCGATAAAGTCGTCGGCATGCATATGGTTGGCCCGGATGCTGGCGAGATCATCCAAGGCATGGCGGTAGCGATTCGCGCAGGTGCTACAAAATCAGTATTCGACTCGACCATCGGGATACACCCGACGGCAGCTGAAGAGTTTGTCACCATGAGAAAGCCCGTTTAACGACATCTGATCTTACAAGGTGGATAATCCTGATTGCGATACGACTGTCATCAAATCGTAATAATCGCATCAGGATTATCAGTTAGACTGCATGGAAGCAGTCCATTGAATACAGGAGCTCTAAATGAAAACCAGTAATCCGACATATTTGGAGAAAGTGGCAACGCTGTCAGCAGATGAGCAGGAGCGTTTAATGTCGCGCATGGCAGGCAAGCTGCCGCGACGCCTTCAGAAAGACAAGCTAACAAAAGAAGAAGCCTTGGCCATTCAGTTAGAGATTGAAGATGACCAGCTACAGGAGTGGCGCGAAAAGATGCATTCGATCAGCGCTAAAACAAAATCAGAAGAAAAAACCAAATCTAAAAAATAATCTTTTTAATTGCGTACTCTAGAGTAATGAAACCACCCCTTCCAATCCAAAGTAGCCATTAGTTCTATTGAAAGTTGCCCCCTGTACCAAGGGATTGCCCAAAGTAAACGCTGATTGGATGTCTGTTGTCGACCCAAAGCAGACACTCATGAGGTCTAAAGGCTAGCAGAATACTTTAAGGCCATATGAATATAGATCCATTTGCTAAAGTAAGTTCCAGCGCTTCTGGACTAGTAAAGTCTTCATCCTTGAGACCAATATTTATGTGCTGCCCATTAGAAAAGCTGATGGTTATTATCTCAGGCATTTCGGTTACTTCTTTTACTTTCAAGCCTTTAAACTTAGAAATACTTTGATCTTTCTCACTTACGGCAAATCGATTATTAATATTTAGTATTGATTTATTATCAAAATGTAGCTGCACATAGTCATGTAGCTTTTCAGCTTGTTCCACTGTGGTATTAATAAGACTCTCCAGCAATTTCATATTTATTCCAAAGAAAAATGATTCTGGCTATTGGGAAGAGCTCGACCTGTATATGGGTCAACGCCTTGGCCTGAAGAGTTTTCGTATTTAATGTAACCTTTTGGATAATCTGAGTTAGCACCTTTTAGAGGTGCCGGATTCATTTTGCAAAATCTTATTTTTTAAAGAATTTGATTTCACACCAAATTATTAAGGCTAAGACCATCAATAGCCAAGGTAAACGTACAATTGAAAAAAACATTAATTGCCAGTCCCATTGAGTTTCATAGCCTTGCAAGTCGGGGGAGATCAATACCGTTGTAACATATAAGTAAGCATAAATTATGGTGATTAGAATCCAAGCTAGGGTTGTTAAAACAATTGTTTTTATCTGACTTATGGATGAACAGAACAAGAGCTATATCTACGCATAATTGAATTCAATTTGGGTTCACTAATAACTAAATCACCCTGCTCAAGCACGCCATTAGCATCTATTAATAATGATCTTCCATTTTCTATTATTTTCACACGCACTGTATTTGAATCAAACTTTATGGAACTAGCTTTGGATGAAGATTTTATAGCTGTCGTTAAGCCCATAGACTTTAATTTGCATGGCTTCACACTATTTTCGATGTCGAATGCAGGCTCATAGGGGTAAGTCTCTAGTTCCATATGCAATGGGATAAAGTAAACCAGATTCTTCTCTTTACCCATGACTGCAAAAGGCATGCAAAGCATAATGAAAATTAAGATTAAATAATTGGTTCTAATCATTACGGAGGTTTTATTGAGTTAAGGGTAAGTAGTGCGGGCAGGTTCGCCTAGATACTCACGTATAGGATTCTCATTCTGGATAACGTTATCCATTCTACCAACCCCAACGTCTTCTGTTCCCGTTGCCATATGGCCAATCTCATGCCCGAGTATTGATGAAGTAGAAGCTGGCAAAGGGCCTTTGGTCGTATTAACTATGGGATGAGCGGATGGGTCGATATAAAGAGTATTGGTATAGCGATCTCTGTAAGCTGGTTGACCTGTCAACGGGCCATACCTTGTATCAGTAATCGTATAATCAGTAGTAGATTTCTCAAGCGTCTCGCATAACTGTCTCCCTCTAGGGGTATTACGAACCTTGTTGTATGCATTTTTAAGTTTATTTGAAGAATTTTGATTGCCAGGGAAAGTGACTCTTAATCCATCAGGATCAACGTAACTTACTGGATTACCTTCCACGTAAGTATATGTATTCACACCACCATCGAGCCCAATCGGGTCAGATTCGATATAGCGAGCCGAGGAAAGGCTGCTATAACTCAAGAGAGTAATGAACAACAGATTCAGTACTAATTTAAATAGACGCACATCCATCCCCTTATTCTTGTTTGTTGCTTATTGATGCTTCCCTACCCGTTGCAAATAACTTTCATCATCGGCTTGCGAAGGTTCACGCCAGCCTAGTGTTTCAGCCTGTTGAAACCAATACTGGTTATTGTGTGCAAGCGACTCAAAAGCTGCACGTTGTTCCAGTGGTATCAGATTGGGCGTTGGATACTTACTTACATAACGCTCTTTTACCAGTCGACCGCTTGCCGTTCCCTTTAACACCATGGCATCGACTGATTTAGGAGCATATTCCAATACTAAGTCAGTGACGTCAATGACCTTTTCATATTCCTGTGTATCCATATAGTGCTCTGCCAATGTGAAAGTCATCGTAGCGACTGTTTCCTTCTTGCTTAGTGCTCTTAGATAGACGCCATTGGCAATGGCTTGATCTGTCATCGGATTGTTTTGGCGATACCATATATCTCTTGCTGGCTTGGCCCCACTGGTGGCTTCAATATTGATTAGGTTACCTGATGGATCACGATATTTGACAAGTATATGCTGAGGGGCATTTGCTGCTGTGACATCAAGCCCAAGCCGTTGCCCCAGAATAATGAACAGCAGCGGCATAGAAACACAATTGCCTTTGCGTGAGGCTATGTAGTTAATTAATAGTTTAGTACCGAGTCTGGTACCCAATGGATCATCAAAGTCATAGTTATATGCTCGATTGCTATTCCAAGAACCAGCATAATAGATGTAGGTTCGTAATGCATTCAGCTTGTCTTCATCGGTGGCATTGGCGGGAAGCATGCTACGTATGGTTGAAACCATAGAATCAATGGTCTTCAGGTTGACTCTGATATCGATTGAAGGATCGATGGTCTTATCAATAACCAGTTTTGCCCGGGCGAGATCGATCTTGTTGTCGGGGAGTTGGAGAATTGAGCGAAGAGGCTTTAGATCAAGAGGTGCATTATCTGCAAACGCCAAACCACAGCTACAAAGACAAATGAGCAAAAAAGCCTTACAGATTAGTTTGATTAATGTCATGGTCATCCACTCTCTAATACAACCTCAGTATAACCAGAAGAAATAGAAATGCATAAACAGCCAGAGACTGCTATTGGCCGTTTTCAGCCACTTCCTCAAAACAAAATTTAAGGCTGCTTTACCTTTAATCATTTGATCAATATTGTATTGTCTACTCTGGACTAAATGGCGAGGTTAGTTGAAATACTCATTTATCACTTCACTACAAGCAATACCTTGTCAAATCTGGCGAATAATTCCATTTTCAAATAATTGGTAATGTCTGTTCGTTATTAACTCTGCGTTTTCAAATTTAATTTTCCTTGTATTTATCTATGTAAGGTACATAGTGCGAATAAGCGATCATGCTTTTTTATCGGGGAAGATAAAAATGTCGGAAGCAACATACCCGTGTTATTGGCAAAAAGAGGATAGTCGAGGCTATTGGTTTTGGGTTTTCTATTCTAAGAAAGGAAACGAAATCGCCAGAAGTAGCAAGAGTTACGAAACAAGAGCGGATTGTGAATTTACGATCAATCTTCTTCAGAACTCATCCAAAGTACCGATATTTTTTGAAAAAGATGCTTAAAAATCTAAGCGGATCACGAGACTATTGCTGACTTAGTTATGCACTAGATGCGCTTAACGGTTTTATGTAATCAAAAGGCAACAGCTCCTCTACATCTTGGCTGTTTTTACAAAGTGCTTCCGTCTCTGTCATCTTGATAATGACCATAGGCAAGCCGCCATATACATGGATCACGTGATCGCCGACTTTGAACTCTCTAATCATCGTACATACAAGATAAGTGCTTCGTCCAGATATCGTGCATGCCGCACATTGTCATACTCATCCAGCCATTTGCATAATACTGAACCATCGATGGTTTCTGCCACCCGCATAGGGATTCCACCATGTTTTATTTCTACCAGATCACCATCTTCAAACTTGTTCATTAACATGCTCCTAAAGGTGACTTTATTATTATTGTGAGAAATACTGAAAGAAAAATACCACTATTTTTCTTTTGCAAAGACGATAGGTGATTTAGCCGATTTTTGAAGCTGGTCGATCGTAATCAGACAATCTGATTGGCTGGCATAGCTTCTACTACTTCTTGCCACTTCGGCCCCATTGCTTGAGTAGTAGACCCAAAACGAATCACCTTTGAAATCCTGCTTCACCGAATAACATGGATTGACTTGCTCTGACATTTTTCAAATTCTCGAATAAAGCAACATAGCCTTCTTCACTATGGCCTTTATCTGATGAAACACAAGGGTTATTAAATTTATCTCAAGCTGCACTACTTGAAATGAATCCGGTGAGTTAGCGATTTAAAGAGTATGCTGGTTTCTTGACCCCATCATTTGGAGCGATTCATGAGTAAAGAACAGAAGAGCAATAAAATGGATAAGAAGAAACCGCTAAAAACAGCTAAAGAGAAGAAAGCTGCAAAAAAGGCCAAAGATGAACCAAAACCTTTTACGCTGAGCAAAACAAATGATAAAGCGGGTTAAAACTCTAACCCCTGCATGCAGGATGAGCAAATAAGTTACATAAACAGCATCTAGCCGAAATCGAATCCGTCCACATTGAAGTGACTAAGTATTGAATCCTTAGTGACTGTCCCCGCCTTAAATAGCCACACTGCTTTTCCCCCTTCATCAACATTTACGTAGTCTTGGCTAAATACTTACGCTATTTGGTGAGTTTCTTATACAAGCACGTAAGCCACCGGAAAGCTATATATGATCGCTTATTTCATCTTGGTACATCGCTACCCAAATCAATTCAAAAGGCTATTTAAAGCCATATACGACCCTACGAACCATTATCTTATCCATGTGGATAAAAGATCAGGGTCTGAGTTGGCGATCGAAGTGCGTGAATTTTTGGTCGACTACCCTAATGTATCCATATTAGAGAGCAAGAAAATGCTCTGGGGTGGCTACAGCTTGGTCGATGCAGAATTAAGAGGCATCAAGCATTTATTGAAGATGGGATTGGAGTGGGATTTCTTTATCAATCTGAGCGGGCAGGATTTTCCATTAAAGACACAGTCTTATATAAAGCATTTTTTGAGCAAAAACATTGGCAGTGACTTTCTGAAGATTGCTGATCAGAACAAGATTCGCCCCGATACACTTCACCGCATAGAAGATTATGTCACCGAGCATGAAAATGAGATCACAACGAGCACCCCAGTGCAGAAACGACCATTTCTTTCAGGGGTAACGCCTTATATTGGCAATCAGTGGATGATTCTCAGCAGAAGTTTTTGCGAGTTTCTGACCAATAGTCAAGAAGTCGATCGATTCAGGGAGTTCTATCGAAATACGCTCATCGCAGATGAGGGTTTCTTTCAAACAGTCATCATGAATACAAGCTATTTACCCACAATAATCAATGATGACAAAAGAGCGATTGATTGGATACCTATGGGAACAATCAAATTGCGCCCAAGAGATTTTGTATCGGAAGATGCTGTCGATCTATTATCGAGCAAAGATCTATTCGCACGAAAATTCGATGAGTCGATTGATGGAAATATACTGACAACGCTTGAAGAATACCTATTACAAAAACCTGATGCGGCTATCGGCAGAAAACTGGTAGCGAACACTATTTAATCTCATGCCATCAAGGTGCTAGGGCACATGGTGTCTTTCACAGATTCTACGTTAGCGTAAATCAAGCGTTACGTAGAGTCACGCCCTTGCCATTCAACTCATTAAGCATCATTACCCTCGATGCGCTCTTTTCTTAGCTTGCGCTCCAAAGTCCGCTCAAGGCGTCCACCGAAAATCAATATGATGAATAACAAAGTGATAGAAATGCCTATCAATACCCAATAACCCAAGCCGCATAAAGCACCTAGCACGGCACAAACCCAGATAGTGGCAGCGGTTGTCAAACCTGAAACATGGCCTTGGGTATCTCTCATGATAACCCCTGCCCCTAGGAAACCAATGCCTGTGAGAATACCCTGCATAACACGACTAATGGCATCGATATTGGCATCTGCGCCACTACCTGATATATCTATCACCGCCATCGTAGCTAGTGCGGCGCCCAATGTCACAATCGCATGCGTGCGCATACCCGCGGTTTTATGATGCAAATCTCTATTCAATCCCAATAGTGCGCCAACGATCACTGCAACTAAAGGGCGCATGATGGTTTCTAACAGAGGTAACTGATCAATATTAAGCATGTAACCACTCTCAAAATAATATGGAGACAACGAAATGCAACAGACCGATAAAGACCGTATTTACAGTGAGCATCTAGAAGCGCTAAATCAGCATAAAGCTTTGCTGGAAAAGCTGCATGATAATGATGACAGTCTGGATGCCACCCATATTAAGCAATCGCTTGAACGAGTGGCACTCACATTAGAAGAATACTTCAAAATCATTGGAATTCCCTAACCATCCCATTCTTTAAACTTACTAAATAAGCCCGCACCAGCGGGTTTATTTACATTAAGTAGGGAAAAATTCCCAATCCAGGATGATCTTATCTTGATATATTGTAACAAATTGTAATATTTTCCTTGCCGCCCCTCATTCTCTTCTTGTACACTTTCAAAAACTATACAGACCTGTCTGTTTTAACGTACGCGCTTTAATATGCTTTAGTTAATCTGGTTTAGCTGTATTTTTAAACTTTGAATATTTAACGTAGGAAATCTTATGGATACCGCATCAACTGAAGTTCAACTAGCAGACTGGCGCAATCACGCGATCAAGCTTGAAAACGAAGTGAAGAAAGTGATTGTTGGACAGGATAAAGCGATACGCCAGATGAATATTGCCATCTTCGCTCGCGGTCATGTGCTGCTTGAGGGCGGCGTTGGTGTAGGTAAAACCACACTACTTCAATCTTTCGCTCGGGGCATAGGCGGCGCCTATGAACGTATCGAAGGTACGGTTGATCTGATGCCAAACGATTTGGTTTATCACACCTATCTTGGGCCTGATGGTCGCCCTCAAATAGATGAAGGCCCTTTGCTACGCGCAGGCGAGAATCTCTCTGTATTCTTCTTTAATGAGATCAACCGTGCAAGACCACAAGTGCATGCGCTAATGCTGAGAGTGATGGCGGAACGTAATCTGCATGCATTCAAAAAAGAATATCGACTGCCCCACATGACAGTATTTGCTGATCGCAACCAGGTAGAAAAGAACGAAACATTCGAGATACCTTCTGCGGCTCGTGACCGTTTCATGATGGAGATACCAATCGATATTCCTGAAGACCGGGAACTAAGAAAGTCACTCGTATTTAATACAAAATTCCAGCATGCAGAAAACCTGACAAAACAGGTTGAAGAAAACATTCTGCAATTCGATCAGCTGAATCACTTCTCAGAGACGTTGCAAAACCATATCCAATCCACAAATGTCATAGAAGAATATGTGCTTGATCTGTGGGAAGCAACACAAAATCCGGTGAAGTATGGCATCAAGCTGGACAATGTCGATGTGCACCGTCTGATACACGCTGGTGCTAGCCCACGTGGTATGGGCATGTTGCTAAAAGCGGCACGGGTACACGCGTGGCTGATGAATCGTGATAGCGTGTTCCCTGAAGATATCCATGCAGTATTCCATGAGATCATCGCACACAGGCTGGTGTTCAACTCTATGTATGAGAGCCGCCGGACAAGCCTTGCACGTGAACTGACATCGCACATTCTCAGCACTGTCGCTGTGCCTGCAAAAAGCTGACTGTAATGATTCCGTCTTACGTAAAACCTTTTACGTACCATATTCCATGGAAATCCAAGAGCCAACATCTTGGAGAACATCGCGGTACTGAGCGAGGTCTGGGATTTGAGTACAGAGGAAATGTGAATCTACTGGATTATCCAGATGCAAGACGTCTGGACCTGAGGGAGACACTGCGTAATCCTTACGAACAGATTCAAGTCCGACTTTTTAATCAAGACAACACGACACCGATATTCGCGCTATGTGATATGTCGAGCTCCATGCAATTTAAAGGTCGGCATCGTAAATTAGACAAGGCAATGGGCATCGCATCATCTATTGCTTATTCAGCATATCAAGCTAGCGACATCTTCAGTTTCATAGGTTATGACAAACATGTACTGGAGCATATGACTTCGCCTCTTAGTCATCACGTATATGAGGCATTCGATATCATCTCGCAACTGAGTACGCATAAGAAAATGCGTGTTGGGTCAGAAGGTATTCTTGAAGTATCCCAATACTTAAGCCAGAACAAAGGATTGGTATTCTGGATATCGGATTTCCATATGCCACTCACCTTGATCGAACAAGCGCTAAATATGATGTCGCAACACCAAGTAATTCCTATCGTACTTTGGGAAGACCAAGAATATCTGGCACTGCCAAAACTGGGGTTTGGCACGATGATCGACCCTGAGACCGGCATGAATAAAACGATCTTCTTTCGGGATGCGATTCGCGAAAAATTCATCACAGCGTTTGAAGAAAGAAAACAGGCACTAAATAATCTATTTCTCCGCTTTGAGAGTCCTGCACTTTACTTGAATGAAGAATTCACGCCTGAAGCACTCACCCAATATTTTGAACAGTATATGAATCTATGAAGATGCGAATGATAAAAGTAACGATTTTTGTGAGCCTACTGCTGGCTTCACTTCACATCTATGCAGAAGAAGATGCGGTGACTGTCATCAAGATAAGCGACCCAGCACAAAGTACAGGTATTCATATCGGCGATGTGTTGCATCGCTCAATAGCACTTGAGACAAAAGCCCCATACCAAATCGCCAAAGATAGCCTACCCATAAAAGGTACACGGACAAACGGTATCGAACTGGTGGATATCAAGATCAACTCCACAAAATCAGGTAGCAATACTCACTATGTAATCGATCTAAGCTATCAGGTATTTACTCAATCATCAGTGCCTGTCGTGATGCAATTGCCTGCCGAAAACTTTGCCATGACAGGCGGGCCATTAGCCATATCGACCAACCTGCCAACATGGAATTTCTGGTTCTCGCCATTGGTGCAAGGTGGTATCAGTACCGCAAAATCCAATATGCAGCCGCAGCAGAAACCATCATTACTTGATGTTAAGGCGCACCAGCTACGCCTGATATTCTGGGCTCTTTTATGTGTCTTCGGATTATTCGGCATCATCTATGTGAATGCCGATAGGCGATGGCTACCCTTCATGGGCGGCGTATTCGCCCAAGCACATCGCAAGATAAAGCGTCTATCCAGAACCAAGGGGAATGATAAAGAAGCATTAGTCATCCTGCATCAGGCATTCAACCGCGCTTATGGGCAAAACCTGTTCGCACAAGATATTGGATTATTTATAGAAAAGTATCCGCAATTCCATAAGGTAAGAGCCGATATCGAGAATTTCTTTATATATTCCAATGCCTCGCTATTTACGCAAGAGGGGAATACGACTGCACTTACTAAAGAACTACCTAAAGAATTAAGCGTATTCAGCAACCAGCTAAGAAATTGCGAGCGGGGCGTCTGATGACTTTTCTGAATCCATGGGCATTGCTTCTGCTGCCTATCGCATTAGCCCCCATCTGGCTCAAGAGTCATCAAGGCCAGATGTACTCATGGCTTGAGATCATGCCTGAAGATAGATTATCGGACATCATCAATAACGTGATCAAACTGTTCACCGCGATTATTCTCGCAAGCATTGTGATCGCCATCGCGTCGCCACAAGGGCAAGATCAGAAAGTGCAGAAAGTAGGCAAAGGTGCTCAGACGGTAATGGTGATTGACCGTAGTGTGAGTATGGATCACCCTTTTGCGGGCGATTCCACCAGTGGTCGCGCCGCCGAGATCAAGTCAGCCGCTGCGCGACGTTTGATCACCAAATTCATCGACTCAAGACCTGACGACATGATGGGTGTCGTCGCATTCACCAACTCTGCGCTATATGGCATCAAGATCACGACCAATCGCCATGCGATTCACGCGGCGATCAATGCAGCTACCAGTGCAGGTATCAATCAAACTAATATCGGCGCAGGCATTACACAGGCTGTTGTACTGTTTGATGACATTCAAAGTTCTGGTTCAAGAGCGATCATTCTATTATCTGACGGTGCAGGAAAACTCAGCCCGAAAGTAAAAGCAAAGATTCAGGAGCAATTGACCAAAAAGAACCTGAACCTTTATTGGATCGTATTGCGTGAACCCGATGACATCAGCATCTTTTCAAAGAATGAATATGAAGAAGGCATGGCACCTGCAGCGATCGAGTTAGATAAATTCTTCAAGTCGCTCAAAATAAAATACAAGGCTTATGAGGCAGACAACCCAACCGCACTGCAATCCGCAATTCAAGATATCGACGCTAGAGAGAAGAACATCATTCAGTACTCAGTCACCATCCCCGGCCACGACTATTCACGTGATCTGATCATATTGGCTTTGGTATTGAGCATATTCATATTAATCATCAAAAACTTTAAGGTGCACGCATGGAACGCCGCATAAAACGCAAGAACATGATATTGCTGGCGATGCTGATCACGGGTGTCGCAGGAACTGCTTTCGAGAGCTATCAGTTATGGCAGATTGATAAGATAAACCAGCAATTAGCATCAGGTAGTCTGATCACAGACAATCACTATCCTTTTGAGAAGAAATTCATGGAAGCCTACCAACAGGCGAATAATCAGGATTTCAAACATGCCGTACAGTCTTACGGGCAACTGTTGGAGCTTACGACATCGAATAGCCATCAGGCAAAAATACAGTTCAATATCGGTAACACTTTATTCTCATCAGGCCTGAACCGTAGAGTAAATGACGATGGCACGTTGAAAGACGAGGCTAAATACGATCTGTCACAATCAAGGATCGCCTATGAGCAATCATTAAGACTTAACCCTAACAATCGCCCTGCCAAATTCAACCTGAGCCTATTGCTTTCCATGTTGCCAAAAAATATTAGCGAGTTTCAGAAAGAGCAGTCTGGCATGGAACTTAGCAATATCCCTGTTGGCCTACCATGAGAAATCTCACCTCCCTGCTAGAACAACATTATGAATCCGCGCTCTTTCTAGGCGCGATTCTATTGCTATTACTGGCAATCGTTAAGCCGCAGATCCAACTCGAACAAGAGGTTCACAATTACCTGCTTTTAGCCGATGTATCGCAAAGCATGAATGCCGAGGATGTGAAAATCAACGGTAGTAATGTAAGCCGTATGGCATACACACGTCACTTGATGAAGAACGTTGTTAGCACATCTCCCTGCGGCACATATATCAGCGTAGGTGTTTTTGCCGCTGAAGATGTCGCACTGCTTTTCACACCGTTGGAAGTCTGCAGCAACTATGACGTGATCAGCGACGCCATCGACCATCTGGAATGGCGTATGTCGTGGCGCGGCAATAGTCGACTAAGCTTTGGCGTAAAAGCGGCAGCAACCGTATTTGATTCCCTCAATGCACCAGCGCAACTTCTCTTCTTTACAGATGGTGATGAAGCGCCAAAAGTGAATGCCATCAACAAGCTTGACCTGAGCGATGTCCAGATCGGCAAACATGTCATATTCGTAGGCATTGGCGGTCATGAATCCGTGCCTATTCCGAGATACAACTCCAATAACAAATGGGTCGGATATTGGTCATCTGATGCAAAAGAGAACTCTGCCGGTGCAGTCGGTGTTACCTACAGCGATACCAGCCGAGATGATCCTGATCCGGTCGTCGCCTATGCAGAATATGATCGCTACCTCTCGAAACTCGATGATGACTATCTGAAAGAGTTAGCCGACGAGATCAAAGGCAGCTATGTTGAAGGTATCGATAATGCTGAATTCTATGCTTTTGTACAAAAACAGAAACCTGCAGCCAACTTCGTCACTGCGTATTCCGTTCGATGGCTCTATTTATTGCTGGCGGCTCTGTTGATATTAGCAAGCTATATTCCGAACATCATCGCCCTATACAAAATACGATTCAGCCAATTGGATAATTTGTAACTAACATCTGGCATGGATAATATGGCATCAATAAAAAGACAGACCTGTCTTATTCCAGTAAGATATTGTTTGGCAATTAGATTCCGGGTTAACAAATGCATGCCTTAACATTCACCGTAGGTGGTGTTAAACAGAAAATAACACTTACTGGAAAATCGGCTTTTGAGCGCCTGCAATCATTAACAGATTGGGTACAGCAGGAGTCATTGCAAGCGGGCAATTCCGCAGGCAAGCAATACAAACTGAATAAAGAGAATATTGCGTTGTTAAGGCAGGCAATCCTCTCAGAGATTATAGATTCGGGGGTCGCGAACACAGAAGCAGCCACCGACCAGATACTATTTTTGATGATTGGGGCCTTCACGTATAAATCTGCAAAAGAAGCAGAAGACACATGGGGCTATGTCCGGCTAGCGATTGATAAACTGCTAGCTCCGGCAAAAGTAAGTCCACGCTTTAACAAACGCTGGATAGCTGCGACTAGCCTGCCTGTTTTTCTGTTATTGATGATCTCGCTCTTTGTTTGGCGGTCTCAAACGCACAGCATGATCCACATGAACGCAGGGCTGGAGCAGGATATTCCGATTGATATTGCAGGCCCTGCGGCATTAAGCGGTATTTATGATATCTACCTGAAGATGCGGGATGGTACGTGCCAGATACCACAAGCGATGATGTTGCCAGAAGAGCAAAGAGAAGTATTTTTATCATTCATCAATGACGGGCAGATCGATATTAAAGACATAGACCAATTGAAAATCGCCCTAGCGCATGTGAATTGCCTTTATCCGCAGCGATTGATGTACCGACCTTTATATTGATAAGCGTCGATCTATGCAAAGGAGTATGAAATGAGCATCTTAAATATGAGATCAAAGATTTTGGCAGTAGCCTCTGGACTGTTTGAGGAGAGAGGCATCCATGCATCGGGTGTCGATACGATCATCGCTGAATCAGGTATCGCAAAAGCAACCTTATATAAACACTTCCCTAGTAAGAACCAGTTGATCATGGCTTTTCTACAAGACAAGTCTGAGAAATTCTATGCATGGCTGGATGGCAAGTTGTCCAGTAAGAATGTTTCGCCTCGCGAAAGCCTGATAGAGCTTTGTGAGCTCATTGAACAATGGCTATCAAACCCTGATTCTCATGGCCTGCCTTTTCATATCGCTTCGGTTGAATTCCCTGCGCCAGAGCACCCCGTGAACCAATATTCCGTGACATTAGCGAAAGAGTTGCAGGCATATCTTGCAAAGATGGCTACCAATGCGGGCGTTAAAGATGCTGAAACTTTAAGTCAGCAACTCACGATCATCTTTGAAGGTGCGGCTTTAGTAGAACGACTCAGCCCTGGCAGTGGCGCTGCAAAACGCGCCAAAGAAGCGGCACTCACATTAGTTCGCGCTTCAGTAAAATAAGTCAGACACACCTAAAGTTTCAAACGCATCGGCACCATGGCTGATAAGGTAAAGCCATGTCTTTCATAAAACCGCTGTGCTGATTCATTGATACGATCAGTCAACAACGTGATCCTTTTGCATCCCTTTGCACGGGCATGCTCGATGGCTCCTTCAAGCAATCGTGAACCTAATCCAGCCCCTCTTGCATCAGGTAAGATCACCATGTCTTCCATCATGGCGACTTTCTCTCCCAATGCCGTAGATACGATATATAAAAGATTCACCATGCCCAGAATGACATCCTGATCTTTTATCACCAGAATATCCCCGACCTCTTCCCCCTCCATGATTTGGAAAAGACCACGGGCTTGTACATCAGCATTAGGAGAGAACTCTTCCTCCTGTCCGAAAAGCAAGCCAAGAAGGATAACTAATTGTGGGATATCGTCTTTTGTCGCAAGTGCGATATGCATAAATAATCCCCGATTGCAGACTGCATTCTTTAAATTTGCTTAAATATTATGTCATTATTAGTATATGGACATGGCTTACGCTACGCATTGAAATAAAAATAAAACCCATATAAGAAAATTCGATTTTCAAGCAAGTTTAGACTAGTGCTGTAACACAAGGGGGAATGATTAAAATGACATCGCCATTGCAGAGTGCCGTAGAAGATCCTTACGAAATCCTTGCCCGTGCTCAAGAAAAAATAGACAAGCTTCGCAACATCAAGCCATACCTGATCGATCTTTCATTGCGAGAAAATCCAGTCGGTTCACGGATAGGCCAAACCATCGCTGACAAACGATTTATCCTGCCAAGGGTTCGCGCCTTCGGGTTCGAGAATATATTGCTGGGTACCCTCGATTATTCAATGCCCGATGCGTTAGAGGTCGATGATGACTTCATGATGGAGCTTCGGGACCAAGGAGATAAGATGAAAGGCTGTTTTGCTTTCACTGACATTGGTCTTGTTGAAACTGAAGGTTGCCTTGAGGTATTTACGCCCTCTCCATCCCAAGTCAAGCTGAAAAACTACAAAGTTCCCAATACCATGCATGAGATCTACCTCAGCGATGCAGGCATGGATAATCAGTACACACTGGAAACCTTACGTATAAGTATACCTAAGAGCATCGAATGGCTAAATGACAACATCATTGGCGATGACGGTGGAAAACCTCGAATTATCATCAATATTGTCGATGGTTGCGACGCATTTGCCGAAAACCCTGCGCGGACATTCTCAATCTTGAGTTTACTTGCCGAGCAACCGATTGAAGGCATCAGCATTGAGGATGATAGAGGTACTTATATGCCTTTTCAGGTAGGTGCCTTCGTCGCTGCGGCGCGTACCATCATACCCAAAGAGATGAAACTGCTTGTGCATATGCATGCCGGGGGTGGCTTTGAAAACGCTTCCGTCATCGAAGCCTTACTGAATGGTGCGGATGGCGTATGGGGCGGCTTACCTAAGCGCGCAGCGATCATCGGCCATGCTTCATTGGGCGAGCTGATTGCCAATCTGGTACGTGTTGGCAATGAACATATGAAAGATTATCAACTTGAGAACCTGCTCACGCTGGCAACCACTTTTCAAGAGATTGATGACGATGAGCCTGTGCCGGATGACCTACCGATATTGGGCCATAATGCCTATCGCTTGCCCTTAAGTTTTTTTAGGCAAACGGCAGACAGGTTCATGGATCTGCCACCGGAGGCGATTGGCGGCAAATACCGCTATCGTATCTGCCCTGTAGTTAGCGACACGGCAGTGATTGCCGGTCGACTGGCAGAAGTGACAGGTAACCCAGCAACAGACTACAGTGAGGACGTGCTGAAACAGATGATTCGCCTGATGCGTCAAGACTTGCGGGATGGAACACGCATCGACTATGACGAACCTGATGAACTTTTAGAACTGCTTGCCCGCGCCTCAAAATAGTCGGATATGTAAGCAATTACCCATAAAGTCATGCAAGTGGAACATTTAATGCTTACGATTTACCTGCTACCTTAAGATAACTAGTTGCTAAGATGATGAATACCGTCATCATCCAGCATTAAAGTTGCCATTAGGTTGCTAATAGTCGATTGGGCCAAACAATGACTGATCATATAAATACGATAGAAACCGAAAATGCCGTCTATAAAACCTTGCTGGAATCGACCAAAGCGATTCCATGGAAAATAGACTGGGCAAGCATGACATTCGCCTATATCGGTCCGCAGATAGAACAGCTATTGGGGTGGACGCCAGCTAGCTGGGTAAGTGCCGAAGACTGGGCAACGAGAATGCACCCGGAAGACAGGGAATGGGTGGTGAATTTCTGCGTATCTCAATCAAAAGCCGGTATTGACCACGAAGCAGATTACCGTGCACTGACAAAAGATGGCAGCTACGTCTGGATTCGCGACGTGGTCCATGTTGTCCGCAAAGACGATGGAGAAGTCGACTCGCTCATCGGGTTCATGTTCGATATCAGTGATCGAAAGAAGACCGAAGAGAGATTGCTCAGCCTTCAGAAAGAACTCGAAGACCTTTCATTCAAAGACGGCTTAACGGGTGTTTCCAATCGACGAATGTTCGACTCCATTCTTGAAGCAGAATGGGCCAATGCACGACGCAATAATCAACCACTCTCTTTACTCATGATCGATATTGATTATTTCAAACAATATAACGATCATTACGGGCATATTCAGGGGGATAGTTGCTTAAAAATGGTTGGCGAAGTACTTGGTGCAGCAGCAACGCGTGCACGCGATTCATTTGCCAGATTCGGCGGTGAAGAGTTTGTGATGGTATTACCAGAAACCGATGCGCGATCGGCGGAAAAAGTGGCGGAAAGATGCCGTAAACTTATTTTCAAGAAACAGATTCCGCACGAAAAATCGCAAGTCAGTCACGTGCTGACTGTCAGCATCGGGGTCGGTACCATCATTCCAACACACAAGGATGAATCGACGGCATTTATTGAAATGGTCGATAAACGACTCTATCAGGCAAAACAAAACGGCAGAAACTGCATCGTGAACGGCAGTTAGCGCTCACTCAGTAGACGTCACGGCGGTATCGACCCGATGCCGTCAAGGTAGACAAGGTAGCTTCACCGAGAATCTCAAGCAACTCATTATGCACTGCGGGCGCCATACCGCTTGCACTTCCACAAACGTAGATGGCAGCACCGATTTCAACCCATTTTACGATATCGGGTGCGACTGATTTCAGAACATCCTGCACATAAATACGCTCGGCCTGATCTCGTGAAAAAGCGGTTTCAAGCCTGGTTAATACACCCTGATCCCGCCAAGTAGACAACTCATCTTTAAAGTAAAAATCATGCTCGGCGTTACGCTCACCGAATATAAGCCAATTATCACCTCGCCCTGATGCCACACGCATCTTAAGATGCGCTCTTAAGCCTGCTATCCCAGTACCATTGCCGATCAAGATCAAGGGTATATCATTCAGCGGTGGATGAAATGCGGTGTTCTCACGTATGCGTAAAGCAATATCACTATCCATCGCTGCATATTCCGTCAGCCACCCGGAGCCAATACCCAATCGGCCATCGGCATAATGCGTCTGGCGAACGACCAACTCGAGACCACCATCTTGCGGAATAGAGGCAATCGAATACTCACGATGCGGCAGTATGTTTAATGTTGATAAAATCGCATCGGCATCTAAATCAGCCAAGCCCTTAAAACCGATTTCATCATGCGGCAATAATTTGTCTAGCAATCCCTCATAAAAAGTCATGCCTCCAGATTCAATCTGGACTGATCCATCCACGCCAAGATAATTAAGAAACATATTCACTGACTTCGATGAATTGCGTGGTCCAACTTCTGCAATATCGCCTGCTTGCCAGCGCGTACCGTGTTTCTGTGTAGAAAATCTTAAGTGGTAGACTGGTGCTCCCACACTTCCTTTATTCAATAGCGTGCGGTCGGTGAGTTTCCACTGCTGATAATCCGGGGTCTTCCAATCCGCCATTTCGGTATCTTTTGCCAAGACACTCAACTGGTATTGCCAATGCCTTAATGCCCCATCATTGTTGCGGTCAACCTCCACAATGTCGAACAAAGGGGTGGCGTGCGTATGTTGCAACCATGCGTCAAGCGTGTGACCAAATCCGCAGAAATAAGTATAGCTAGCATCCCCTAAAGCCAAAATAGCATAGTTAAGATGAGCAAGGTTTGTATCTTGATGCATGCCCTTACGTAAGAAGTCGCTGGCATTATCCGGTGCATCGCCTTCTCCAGTGGTGCTGACGACAAATAACGCACGGGTAAAACTATGTAGCATCTTGGCATCGATGACTGAAAGCAGATGTATCTCGACGGCCAATCCTGCGGCATTTAGTGAGTCTGCTGTTTTTTGGGCGAGCTGTTCGGCATTGCCAGTTTGACTCGCATACGCCACGAGAATGCTATTCTCATCGCGCATATTTGTGTCTGAATTAACCCTATTCTTATCCAGCAAGGTTTTTGCAGTTCTTTTCTTGTACCTCCAGATAACCCATCCACAGAAAATGAGATATAAGGCAATAACGATTATTGCATTTGCAGTATGCGAGATGCCAATACTGCCTGCACCGATACTACCCGCATAAGAAAAATTAGAGATTAAAAGCCCCGCCACTACAGCTAGATATTTCATTCCAACATCGCCATGAGCTTGGGAGAAAGATACTCTTCAAAACCTTCTGCTTTTTGTTCGATCAATAACACCGCGATATCTTTCTTTTTTGCGTAGGCCAACGCAGCTTTGACACCCATGACAGTAAAAGCCGTCGCCAGCGCGTCTGCAACCATGCACTCAGCGTGTATCACGGTAACAGACACTAATGCATTGGATGCACGGTCGATCGGGAAACCAGTTCGGGGGTCAATAGTATGGGCATAATGCTGACCGTGATGTTCGAAAAATCGCCGATAATCTCCCGATGTTGCAACCGCTAAGCCATGTAGGGCCACAATCGATTCCGTGACAGACGCATCAGGCGAAGTCTCAAGGGCAATCCACCAAGGCTGCCCATCGGGTTTGATGCCAGTACCATATAGCTCTCCACCCACCTCTACCAGATAGCTCTCTACCCCGGCCTTTTTAAGTGCGCGGGCGATGCTATCAACGCTATACCCTTTTGCAATCCCTGAAAAATCAACATAGACATTCCCGGGTTGTAGCGCACGCATAGTCTCGCTATCCAGCTGGAGTTTTTGCCAGCCACAATAAGCATGCGCAGCTTTTACTTCAGCCTCATCAGGCGGGGATGTCCGCTTACCCTCAGGCCCAAAGCCCCATAGATTCACCAGGGGGCCAATCGTGGGATCAAAAGCCCCCTCCGTTTCTGCAGCCACCTTTAACGCACAATCCAGCACGTTAAAAAACGGGGTGGGTAATACATGCCATGTACCGGCTTCTGCACGATTGAAAATACTGACATTCGAGCCCTCTTCCCAGGTACTCATTTGCGCTACGACAAGATCAAGCTCATGCTCAATCAGCATTTGCACAGCAGCATCTGAGCATTGATCACTATTACTGGACAATGTATGGGTGATATACCGGACAGTCCAAGTTGTACCCATGGATTGTCCGGTGAGCATACGCTGCTCCCCTATCGGTAATTGCTCAGGTAGTGTTTGCAGGTTTTGCGGTATTAATACGCGACGCATCAGCTTATTGCGGCAGCACTTCCAGCGTCAGCACATAGGCAAGCGCACGCTCTTTAGCCAACTTGCTTGATACATTATTATCGGTGAAATCGGCATCAAGCCAGTACAAACCAGCCTCTGGCAAGGTCACACTGATCTTGCCATCTTTATCCGTTTTATACTTTTGCTCTTCCTTATTATTTCTATACCGTGTTTGGCCACGAATCATCACGACTTCAATACCTTCAGTCGGCTGCCCATCGACAAGGAACTCAAACTCCACAGGTTCGCCAGCTACTAAATCATTAGGGTGAGTACTCATGACCAGCTCAAGACCTTTACCCGTTGTCTTTAAAGTCGTTGGCGCACCAACGGTAACAAAAGTCTCCAGACGATTCACCGTCTCAGTGACTTGCAGCTCTTTAGCGCCATCTGGCACCTCTTTTGCCAATGCTTCTGCTGTGCCCATGAAACGCTTAGCTTTATCTCCCTCTTTCCAGTTTGCCCGGAAACCAGATCGCAACATCTCGAGACGATATGTGCCTTTCTGTTCAAGCTTGGCATCAAAGACCGTGCGCAGTTCACCCTTCATAAGATTGACCGGCAGGACTTTACTGCCATCCGGCGCGATAATAGATAACGAATCAACCACCAGTGGGCGATGATTAAATTGGAATGGATCATTCGATACCGCAGCATCGAATGTCACAAACTGAGGTGAAGATAATACGGTACTGGAAGGTACGACCCAATAACCGTGTGCATGCGCCACCGATGCAGACATGCTGATGGCTAACGATAACAAAGTGAATATATGTTTCATATTAGGGTTCCTACAAAGAATTTAAAATAATCAGGGTTTGAGTTCCAAAATGACATCGCCCAACTCTTGCTGACCCACGCCTTTAGCACGATCAATCTTCTGCACCGGCCAAGTGAATGGGATGCGAATCATCTCTCGATTACCCTTTTCCCGTGCAGCCTCAACCACAAGGTTATATTCACCAGCTGGCAGAGTGCCTAGCGGCTCCTTGCCCTCAGTGAAGTTAAGTGTCTGCTCACCCACTGGACGGGTTGCGCCAGACACACCATCAAGCGGCATAAACTGGTCACGACCACTCTTACGCCACCACTGGCGTAAATCTTTCAGCCATTTAGTACCTTCATCACCATTCGTGGCTTTCTTTTGGCTATACCAGACAGCCAGATTCTTCTCGACACTCTGATCAGGCTTTTCGATCCAGATTGCGACATAAGGCCGATGATATTCAGCAGTATTGATCTGGGGAATATTCACTTTCAGATTGATTTCACCCGCAATAGCTTGGTTAGCGAATACACCAGCGACTAAAGTAGGGATGAGTGCAGGAACCCATTTATGCATTTACGATATCTCCTAAAAACTCAATTAGTAACTCAATGAATAAATAAAATAACTAATACCAGTGGCAAGACGACACCCAAGCCAACCAAAGGCCATGTGGCCGGTCGATTACCTGCATGCATGCTTAACATGAAGAGGCCGGTGATGCAGAACACAAGTGCTGTAATGGAGAAAATATCCAGAAACCAGCTCCACGCCGTGCCTGTATTACGCCCTTTATGCAGGTCATTAAAATACGAAACCCAACCACGGTCAGTGCGCTCATAGTTAACTTCACCGCTAGCACGGTCTATGACCAACCAGGCATCACCACCCGGCCGTGGCAATGATAAATAAACTTCAGCATCCGACCACTCCCCCGAAACTCCGGCCAGCTCAACACCAATCGCATCACTGACCCAGTCCGATATCGCCTTGGGAAGTACGGCATTATCTGTTGCAGGCTCAGCTTTAATTTGTTTTAAAAGTGCATCAGGTACCGTAGCAGATTTTTTGGAGATCACCGGCACTGATTCTATGTGTGCGGCATTATTGAGCGTAATACCTGTAGATGCGAACAGAAGCATACCGATCAGGCAGGCAGCAGAACTGATCCAATGCCAGCGATAAAGATGTTTGAGCCAGAATGCCCGATTTTTCTGATCTTTTTGAATTTGTATATCTGGCTTGGTCTGCATATCTGGAGTTTTAATATGGTTTTGATATTCAACGCACGATAAGCAAATGGCGATGACACACTTCAAAAATAAATGAGAACTAATCGCATTGTATCAGAAAGAAATGCCTAGTCGCCCGCCTGCAAATGTAAAACTGGCATACAGCCTGCGCTAGCCAAGTCCGGTATAATTAAGGTCTAACTGGAAATGTACTTAGAAATATATTTAGTAAAGACAAAATATATTAGTAAAGATATAAGAATTTATGTCTTTTAGAGTATGTGTGGTGCCGGGGGGGGGACTCGAACCCCCACACCTTGCGGCGGCGGATTTTGAGTCCGCTGCGTCTACCAATTCCGCCACCCCGGCTAGGGAAGCCGAGATTATAACAAACACTGGCACTTATGCGAACCTCTGATTTTGATTTTGTATTACCCGAAGCACTCATCGCCCAGTTTCCTACCAATGAACGTAGCGGGAGCCGTCTCTTAAAACTGGATAGCAAAACAGGGGAGTTAAGCGACCATATGTTTCGTGAACTCCCAGCCTTCCTGCAAGCAGGCGACCTACTCATCTTCAATGATACGCGCGTGATCAAAGCAAGGCTTACAGGACAAAAATCCACGGGTGGCGCCATCGAAGTATTGATCGAGCGTGTGATTGATGACCATCGCGCGCTTGCTCACATACGCGCCTCAAGGTCACCAAAACCCGGCAGCAAAGTCTTGCTCGCAGGCGATATCGAAGCAGAGGTTACCGAGCGACAAGATGATCTTTTCATGCTGCGGTTTCCAGACAATACCAAGATTCTGGATTTTCTTGAGCAATATGGGGCGCTGCCTTTGCCTCCTTATATCACCCATACAGCAGATAACGCCGATGAAGAGCGATACCAGACCGTATACGCAAAATCACTGGGTGCCGTTGCGGCACCCACGGCGGGGTTGCATTTCGATACGGCGATGCTGGAGCAATTAAAAAACAACGGCATCCGAATCGCTTTTGTCACCTTGCATGTGGGGGCAGGCACCTTTCAGCCTGTGCGCGTAGATGAGATCAGTGAGCACAAGATGCATAGCGAGCTGTATTCAATACCAGAAGAAACTGTTGCATTAATCAAAGCAACGCAAGCGAATGGCGGAAAAGTCACGGCGATTGGCACAACCGCTTTACGTGCGTTGGAAAGCGCTGCCCGCACCGGAGAACTCATAGCAGGCGTGGGTGAAACCGATATTTTCATTACGCCGGGATATCAATTCCAGGTAGTAGAAAGATTGCTGACCAATTTTCATCTACCTAAAAGTACATTGATGATGCTGGTTTCCGCTTTTGCGGGCATTGAAAATATACGCCATGCCTATGCGCATGCAATCGCGCAGCAATACCGTTTCTTCAGCTATGGTGATGCCATGTTGCTGGATCGTCTTGATTAATCAAGCGATCGGATACGAACTTACATGGCAAGCCAAGCATTGAGTGAACTACAATCTAAATATCATTAAAGAGATTATGAGCATGCGATTTAACAAGATATTAGCTATCACCGTACTGGCCTACAGCGCATTCATACTAAACCTACAGTTAGCACATGCCCAAGTATTGCCTGACGCTGTTCTCAGCATCAAGATACCTTTAATTAGCGCCCCGACTTCACGCCCGATGACGGTTGCCTACATTGAGCGATATCAACGCTACTATGTCGCCGATGGAGGGTTGGGCCCTGTACCCGGCTCAGATGAACAGACATCAAAATCTCAGATGCATGTTTATGATGTGAATGGCGCTCATATCCAAACAGCAAGCCCCGGGTTTAACAATCGTTCGCTCTACTACAATCCAAACTCAAGGCAGCTGGAAACGATCACCTACAATATCTCTAGTGCCGCAGGATTTGCTCCGAATACAGGCTTATTCAGTATAGACACTGATGAAAAAGGCAACTTGCTTCAGTCATCCAAAGATATCTCAGGGCCAAATCCGGCATTTGGCGGTGCTGCTACCATGCCGACTTATGATGCGGCGAACAACCTCTACTATGCGAAACAAGAACGTAGCAATGTAGTGCGGGTCGTTGATTTAAAATCTCGCGAAAAAGTAGCAGAGATCAAAGTCGATATTGAATCTGCTGGCGCAAAATATGATGATATCAGCGACCATTTCATCGCCTATACAGGCATTTTGGGTGAAGAGTTAGCACTACTGGATGTCGATCATCGCGCGATTCTAGTATTCGATATCAAAGGAAAATTCGTAGGGAAAAGTGCTTTGCCAGCAGACTTGAAGCTATTCTCGAAGAACCATTACAACGGCTTGGGATATGCCAATGGCATGATGTTCGTGTATTACGACAGACTAGGTGAGTTTGGTACTTACTATGGATTCAGATTCTCAGATCAGATCAAGTAATTATCAAAGTCTGATCAAATCAATCGTCATTATCGATAAGACCAGTTCTTCTTCCAAGCACCAACTACCATATTAGGGTACTCCGGCTGGCCAAGACTGCCGTTGTAACGGCCTAATGCACGATAAAGATCGCCACCCTCAATATCAAGATAGTGTCTTAATATCGTACAACCGTAGCGCAGATTCAATCTCAGATGAAACAGGTTGTGATCCGGGTTACCGATACTACTTACCCAAAATGGCATTACTTGCATGAACCCGCGGGCGCCGACAGAAGACACGGCGTATTTCTTGAAGCCACTTTCTACTTGAATCAAACCCAGAACCAGCTGAGGGTCTAAGCCTGCCCGTGTCGCCTCATAGTGAACTGTGCGTAAGAAGTCTTCCCGCATATCCTGATCTGGAATACGTTTTTTCAAACGTTCAGACATATCTTTTAGCCAAAGCTCGCCTTCTACTTGGCTTGCAAAAATCAATTTGGGAACAGCCGTATCGCTAATCGATTTTTGCATCATAGAGCGCACACTATTCGATAGCGGTTCTTCTTTTTGCGCGCCTGCCAGCACGTTGGCCGATGATAGCAACGCAATGCTGAAAAATAGCAGCTTTAGGATGCTTTTTATCACAATACGGCTTTGACCTTATCTGCAATATCAGCTAAAGAAACAGTTTGCGCCTGGGCATCAGTACGCGCCTGATATTCCACATTGCCATCAGCTAAACCACGATCACCAATGACAATACGATGCGGAATACCGATAAGCTCCATATCAGCGAACATAACGCCGGGGCGCTCGCCACGATCATCCAACAATACGTCAACACATAGAGATTGTAGCTTTGCATACAATTCAAGTGTGGCGGTTTTCACGGCTTCACTTTTATCGAAACCGATAGGTGCGATCACCACAGAGAATGGCGCCATACTGGCAGGAAATATAATGCCGCGCTCATCATTACCTTGCTCGATCGCAGCACCGACGATACGCGAGACACCAATACCATAACAACCCATTTCCATGATTTGTTTCTGACCGTTTTCATCCAGATAAGTCGCATTCATCGCTTGCGCATACTTAGTGCGCAGCTGGAAAATATGACCGACTTCAATGCCGCGACATAATTCCAACACGCCCTTGCCATCCGGGCTGGCATCGCCATCGATCACGTTACGAATATCAGCGACCAAGCTTGGCTCAGGTAAATCACGCCCGAAATTCACATCTTTTAGATGATATTTAGGCTTGTTAGCGCCGCATATAAAATCGCTCATTGCAGCTACAGTCCTGTCTGCAATCACAGTGACCTGCTCGCTTATGCCAACAGGGCCGATAAAGCCTGGTGGGCAATTGAGATTGGCACGAATCTCTTCTTCAGTAGCAAAACGAAAATCTGCCAGACCTTCCAATTTGGCGACTTTGATCTCATTAAGATGATGGTCGCCACGAATCAGACATAAATAGAACTTGTCATTCGAGACTAACGCGATTGCTTTGACTGTACGTTCGACACCAACACCCAACAATGCGGCAACATCCGCACACGCAGTTTGTTTGGGCGTATCGACTTCCTGCATTTCAGCGGTTGCGGCGGCACGAGGATATCTTGGGGCTAAGGCTTCAGCTAATTCGACGTTTGCCGCAAAATCAGAAGTTGGACAATACGCCAAAGCATCCTCTCCAGAATCTGCCAACACATGGAATTCATGTGAGCCATCGCCGCCGATCGCGCCGGTATCGGCTCTAACCGCACGGAATTTCAACCCTAAACGATTAAATACATTGCTGTAGGCCTGATACATCGTTTGATAGGTCTGCTCCAAAGATGCCTGATTTGTATGGAATGAATACGCATCTTTCATCATGAACTCACGCGCACGCATGACACCGAATCGTGGGCGAATCTCATCACGGAACTTGGTTTGCACTTGATAAAAATTGAGCGGCAATTGTTTATAGCTCTTGATCTCACGGCGTGCAATATCAGTGATGACTTCTTCATGCGTTGGGCCAAAACAAAAATCACGCTCATGACGATCTGTGATCTTTAACATCTGGGGACCAAAAACAGCCCAACGACCCGTTTCTTCCCACAACTCTTTTGGTTGCACGGCTGGCATCAATAGCTCCAATGCGCCCGCTTTGTTCATTTCATCGCGGACAATCGCCTCGACCTTGCGTAACACACGTAAGCCAAGCGGCATCCACGTATAAAGCCCTGAACCTAGTCGCTTAATAAAACCTGCGCGAAGCATTAACTTATGGCTAGGGATCTCGGCCTCTTGCGGGGCTTCTTTTTGGGTGGCGATGAAAAACTGGGATGCGCGCATGCGTGACTCTTTTGATGACTAAAATTCAAGGTTGCGATTTTATAGAGAAAAGCTGATGAAGTCAGCTTTAACAAGGAATTAGCTTAGATTTACGCTAAAAATGAGATCGCAGTAATTAAAGTACGATAGGTCTATCAGGAAGTTCATTTGGGTTCTCCCCGCTCGCGGGGAAACAGCGCTGAAGCTCTTGGCTGATCTGCGCTATACCTAACAGGATGCCAGCCTCAAATTTCCCCTGCTTAAATTGCAACTCCATTTGATGGCAGATTTCTTCCCAACGCTCGGCACCAAGATGCGCATGTATACCGCGATCAGCGACGATCTCAACATCGTGGTCAGCAAGCAATAGATAGATCAATACACCATTATTGGCGGCAGTATCCCAGACACCCAATTGTGAGAATAGCTCGATAGCACGGTGCCTTGGCAATTTCCCCTGCACCACATGCAAAGGGTGAAGATCACTCTCGACTGCAAACCTGATCTCCCCTGTGTGCAATCGCTCACTTTCGCGGATAGCCGCTTCTATTCGATCAAGCGCTGACTGAGGAAAGTAGCGCTTCACGAGCCAAGGGGCGCTGAAGAGGTGTTTAACTAATCGTTTGAAACCGTGATATTTCATAGTTACCAATCCCCCGAAGCGCCACCGCCACCGAAGCCACCGCCACCACCGGAAAATCCACCAGATCCGCCGCCGAAACCACCGCTTCCGCCGCCAAACCCGCCTGAGCCAAAACTATTGGGGAAGATACCGGAGATCGAGATCAGGAATGCGATGACTGCAAGCACGATTGCAAATAAGACGCTTCCGCCAAGCACAAACACCAGAAAACCGATAATACCGCCATTGATCGCACTACCGAAAAAGCTCCCGAACATCATGCGCAGCATCCCGGCGAAGATCAACCCGAATATCAATAGAAATGGTAGCGCATGCATCCAGTCACCGGAGGCTTTGGCCTTTGGCGGTGGTAACTGCTCACCTGATATCAGATGAATGATCTGATCCGCGGCGGCATCAAGACCTCCATAAAAATCACCTTGCTTAAAATGCGGCGCCATGACTTCAGCAACGATTCTTTTCGCAATCGCATCGGGGATAACACCTTCAAGACCATAACCGACTTCGATGCGCATTTTTCGGTCACTCTTGGCGACCAATACGAGAATACCGTCATCGATCTTTTCACGACCGATCTTCCACTCATCAACGACACGAATAGAATATTGTGCGATATCTTCAGGCTGCGTAGTAGAAACAATCAGAATGGCGATCTGACTACCTTTTTCCTGCTCAAAAGCAGCAAGTTTGGATTCCAAGGCATATTGCTGCTCTTGGCTTAGGGTAGCAGTCAGGTCGGTGACGCGTGCTTTTAACGCTGGCATAGCCACCTCGTCACGCCCATCTGCCGCTATGCTCGACAAAGAACACAGCAACAGAAAGGTCGCTAAAGTTGACCTAAGAAACTCACGCATGAGGAAGTAGATTACTTACTATCAAAGTTGACCGTAGGTGCCTTAGATATCTCTTTTTCGTTCTCTACAGTGAAAGTAGGTTTAGCTTCGTAGTTGAACATCTTCGCTGTCAGATTGTTCGGGAATGAACGTACTGCTACGTTGTATTCCTGCACAGATTTAATGTAGCGATTACGTGCGACCGTGACACGATTCTCAGTACCTTCAAGTTGCGCTTGCAGATCACGAAAGCCTGCATCGGCTTTTAATTGAGGATAGTTCTCGGAAACCACCAACAATCTAGATAGCGCAGAGGTCAACTGACCTTGAGCAGCTTGGAATTTAGCAAAGGCTTGTGGATCATTCACCAACTCTGGCGTAGCTTGAATACTGCTTACTTTTGCACGCGCTTCGGTCACTTCAGTGAGCACACGTTCTTCATGCGACGCATAGCCCTTAACCGTATTGACCAAGTTAGGTACTAAATCTGCACGGCGTTGATATTGGTTGAGCACTTCTGACCAATCAGCCTTGACCTGCTCATCCAGACTTTGGAAAGTGTTATAGCCGCAACCGGTGAGACTCAATACCAATAGTAGCGTGCTAAGCGAAGCTAAGATTTTACGCATGTATATCTCCTAAAAAATCGTTATATTCTTGATTAAGATTGGGGTATATCAGCAGATTGCAAGCGCTGCAAAGTGGTTACAGCAAAACATAAGTCTTCCCATGCTTTGGATTTATCAGCCAGATTACGCAAGAGATAGGCAGGGTGATAAGTAACGATTACAGGTACGCCATGAAAATCGTGCGTTTTTCCACGTAATGAGGCGATGGTACTTTCTGAATTAAGGATAGATTGCGCCGCGAATTTACCAAGTGCCAAAATCAATTTAGGTTGTATGAGCTCTACTTGCCGCTTAAGGAAAGGATCGCACTTTACGACCTCTTCACCTTGCGGATCACGATTCTGTGGTGGGCGACACTTCAGCACATTGGCGATGAATACATTCTCACCACGCTTTAGTTTGATGGCTGCCAGCATGTTATCCAACAACTTGCCTGCCTGACCGACAAAGGGCTCACCCTTGCGATCTTCCTCTGCACCGGGGGCTTCACCGATAATGAGCCACTCGGCATTTGGATCCCCGACCCCAAAGACTGTCTGCATCCTTGTATCGGCAAGCCCACAGGCATGGCATTCGGCCACGGCATGCTGGAGACTATCCCAATCCATCTTCATGATCGCCGCACGACGATCTGGGCTGAACTCTATGGTCTGGGGTAATAGCTCACCTTCTGTTTCAGTGGCTGCTGATTCAGAAGATAGATTGGAAATGACCTCTACGGGCACTGGTACAGCTTGAGGTGTCTCTTCCACTACAATCGGAGCTACGACTTCAACGGCCACGACAGGACTTTCAACAGCTTCAATAGCTGGTAGAGGTTCCACGACAGTTCGTTGCGCAGGCTGGCGTAATTGCCACGCAGGCAATAACTCCAATTCGCGCAACATATCTTCGCGCGCCAAGCTCATAGTGCCATACCCATCAAGATCGCATCCTCACGCCCATTCTTTGCGGGATAATAATTACGGCGAATCGCCATTTCATTGAATCCCATATTTTCATACAAACCAATAGCCGCTAGATTCGATACCCGCACTTCAAGAAACATGTTGAGCGCATTATATTGTCGAGCCACTTGCATCATATGCACGAGCAGCTCACGGCCTAAACCACGGCCCTGGTATTCGGCTGCGATACTGATATTGAGTAGATGCGCTTCATCTAGCACTAGCATCAACACACCGTAACCGATCATCACATTCCTTTGCTCGGCTATCCAGCAACTATACCCTGCATTAAGCGAGTCACTAAAATTACCACGCGACCAAGGATAAGGGAATATTGTCGGCTCGATCTGCATGATTGCATCAAGGTCGGCCATCTGCATGGGACGAAAACTGATGCTGCTAGTTTGAATCTCGGCATTCATATACAAGGCTAGCGCTCAGAAATCTTAAGGGCGACTTTATTACGTATATAGACTGGCGCCGCTTCTGCCGCAGGTACGCCTCGCCCAGCCGAAAATTCCGGCAACGCGAGTGCAGCAATGGCGATAGCATGCGGGAATATATCAGGTGATGTATTGCTGAGTTGTCCGGCATAAGCAGCATGCAATGCATCAGAAAAAGTAGCCCAACCACTACCAACACCTACCCAGTCATTACCTAAAATAGCAGGAACCGCATCTGGCTTATATAAACCGGGCGCTCCTTCCTCCTGCCAGCCTATGGACGTTTTTATATAGGCGGCGTGATACACCTCACCCATACGCGCATCTAGGCAGGCAATGACTTTCGGGCTTCCCGCACTTTCAGCAAGCGCCATCAATGTGCCAATCCCCACTACAGGCAAATTAGCACCAAACGCCAACCCTTGTGCAATACCGCATCCGATACGCAAGCCAGTGAATGACCCTGGCCCAGCACCAAAAGCGATGCCGTCTAGATCAGTTAGCGCAACTTTTGCTTCATCTAGCAACTCACGCAATAAAGGTAATACATGTTGCGAGTGGCTTTGCCCTGCAAGTAGCTCTCGCACGAAAACCTTACCCTGCAATGACAATGCGAGGGATAGGTACTCAGTGGAGGTATCAAGGGCGAGAATATTCATTTGAAGTCTATTTTGGTTGCCGCGCCATTATAGAATGACTCGGCGCGCATCCAAAACGGCTTATAGTGAAGATGCCTTATGCAAACCGCGAAAGTGGTAATCCGGCATCTCGACGTGAAGCCAATGAGAGTGCAGACCAATCTTTATCCGAACGTCCTTCTGCGATGCCACTCAGCATGCGCTGCTGCACGATACTCAAGAACGGCATAGGCGTTGCACTTTTGAGTGCGACGGCTTGCGCGAGATTCATATCCTTGAATGCAAGGGCCATCTTGAAGCCGGGTTCAAAATCCTGCTTGAGCACGATCTCGCCATAACGTTGATACATCGGGCAAGCAAAGATGGTGGATGTAAGCATACCGAGCACAGCTTCAGGTGCGATTCCATTTTTTTCAGCGAGCGTAGCGACTTCGCCAAGCGTCTCCATACAGGAGGCAATCATAAAATTACCACTCAGTTTAACAATATTCGCCGCACCGGGGTCATCTCCAAAAGCGAAGATCCCTTGACTCATCGCCTCTTGCACTGGGCGCACTTTTTCGATGGCTTGCGCATCACCAGAAGTACATATCCATAGCTTCTTTGCTGCTGCCATCTCGGGACGGCCAAATACTGGTGACGTCACATAGTGCGTGCCCTTTTCAACATGTAGTTGTGCAAGGCGACGAGAGATATCAGGTGACACAGTACTGGCTGATAGGTGAATAGCGTCTTTTTTCATTCCAGCCAAAACGCCCTCTTCACCTAATGTGATTTCTTCCAGAACTGCATCATTAGAAAGCATGGTGATGATGACATCGGCACCTGTTGCAGCAAGCTTTGGTGTTGCACTTGCAATCGCACCTTTGGCAACCAGTGGTGCGACTTTGTCTGCGCTGCGGTTATATATTTGCACAGAAAACCCCGCTGCCAGCAAGTTGGAAGCCATTCCCTCCCCCATTGCACCAAGCCCAACGAAACCGATCAACATACTGCATTCCTCAATTAATGCCCATCAAGCTTCAATTAGAACACTCAGTGGTTTGAATGTCACTTTATACGGCGCGTGATTGAACTGTTAATGCAACAAGACGCATTACCAGAGGACGAACAATTAATACACAAACGAATGCCACAGGCATCGCCAATTGATAAGCATGCATCACCCTTGCAGCATATCCGTTACTAATACCACTATTGGCAGCTACGATCACTAGACACATCAACATCGCCATGATGCCAGACATAAAAAAGGCAAAAACTACTGGTGTATAGCGTACAGGTACCTTGCGAATGATTTGGTGCTGAGATTGGTATGAAGTCATGTTGTTTTCCTATCTATTTTTTTAAATAATATGCGCACTTTATCCAAATAAATACCTCATGAATAGATAAGCAATCCTTGATTCAGTCGTAATATAATATTATTAATATGATTACTTATTAAATAGCATGTCTATGGATACTTTACGCAGTATCGAAAGCTTTGTGAAAGCAGTGGAAGGTGGCAGTATCGCGGCTGGAGCACGCCAGATTGGCATAACAGCAGCCGCAGCCAGCCAGAACATCAATCGTTTAGAAAAAACATTGGGTACAAGGTTACTAAATCGTTCCACACGCAGCCTATCGTTGACGGATAGTGGCGAACTTTATTATCGGCAGGTAAAAAGCATCATTCATGATTTGGAAGTCGCTAAATCTGCGGTGATGGAAATACAAGGTGAGCCACAGGGGAAACTTCGTATCGCCTCATCAGGTGCTTTTGGGCGGCATGTGTTAGCACCATTGATTCCTGCTTTTACTAAAGCCTACCCACGCATCTCGATCGAATTGATTATGGCCGACCACGGAATCGATCATATCAAAGAAGATATCGACATCAGCATACGCTTTAAACAACAGCTGGAGTTGGGGATGGTTGCTAGACGGATCATCACTGCACCGATGATATTGTGCGCATCACCCGCCTACCTTGCGCGTGCAGGAAGACCTAAGGAACCGGAAGACCTGCGGCATCATGATTGCCTGATATTCAGATTACCGCAGGATGGGAAACTACTGCGATGGGGATTCATCCGTCAGGGATTACGTTTTGAACCTGAGTTAAATGCATCCATCATCAGTAACGATATCGATGCCATTGCACATTTGGCGGTTGCGGGCGCAGGCATTGCACGCTTGGGGGCATTCTTAGCTGAGCCGCTTATTCAGCGCGGTGAACTAGAGGCATTGTTTCTACCAAAGAAAGACCATAAAGAATCTGTTACCGCCGATATTGAACCGCTGGATTTTTATGTCACTTTTCTTGATCAGCATGTGATGACACGTAAAGTGCGTACATTTGTCGATTATCTGGCCGATGCTGTTCCAGATAAATGGAAAAGTCCTACGCCTATATAGCCTCAGCCTGCTCAACAAAGAACGCTTCAACATCTGCCAATTCTCGGCTACGTCGGAACGGTGGCAAACTTTGCCAGATACGTTTTCCGTAATGCTTGGTGATTAACCTAGGGTCGCAGATCATTAACACTCCGCGATCAGTTTCGTCTCGGATCAATCGACCAGCACCCTGTTTGAGTGTTATCACGGCATAAGGCAGCTGGTATTCCATGAAAGCATTCTTGCCTTCGCTGTTCATCTTGTCGATACGCGCTGCCAATACAGGATCGTCTGGTGGTGCGAATGGCAATTTATCGATGATAACGGCAGAAAGTGCCTCACCGCGTACATCGACACCCTCCCAAAAACTTTGAGAACCCACTAGAACAGCATTACCAAGCTTACGAAATCGTTCAAGCAACTCGCTACGAGAGCTATCACCTTGAATTAGCAAAGGGTATTCCATGCCATTGCTTTCGAATGCTTCTTTTAGTAATGCATGAATCTCGCGCATCGCTCGCAATGAAGTGCAAAGCACGAAAGCTCGACCACCACTTGCCTGAATCACAGGCAAAGCTGCTGCTGCGACAGAGGCTGTATAGATGCTACTGCTTGGTTCCGGCATTTTTTGTGGCACATACAAAAGCGCCTGCTGACCATAATCAAAAGGACTATTCCAATAACCTGTCTGCGCATCGCCTAAGCCCATCTGGCCGAGGTAATGACTAAAATCACTCTTCACAGCAAGGGTTGCAGAAGTGAATATCCAAGAACGCGGCTGCGCATTCAGCTGTTTACCAAACCCTTCAGCCACTGACAGCGGCGTTGCATGTAACTGCACAGACTGCGTGAACACTTCAACCCAGCGCACCAGATTTGCATTATCAGCCTTTTGCCAACTATTGAGCTTTTGCTGCAAAGCCAAACCGCGCTGCCAGCAACTCTCAAGCGCTGGATCACGCTCTGCTTGCGATTCCAATACCTCGGTCAATGCGCTTAATTTCTCCTGCATCATGGCATAAGCAGATTCAAAATTATTCAGTGCCAATGCTTTCTGCACAGGCATGCGCGCACCTTCATAAGCAAATATCAGGCGAAAATCCCGCACGGATTTTTCCAGTGCAGCCGTAGCTTCAGGCAATGCGAGACAATCTTTCGCTGTTGTAATAAATTCAGCATGGGCATCGCGTGCCAACTCCATTAGCTGGCTAGTTGAAACATCATCGCCAAAGAAGATACCCGCGATCTCTGGCAACTGGTGGGCTTCATCGAAGATCACGGTGTTTGCCGATGGTAATAACTCGGTCACGCCTTCATCGCGCAACATGACATCAGCAAAGAAAAGGTGATGGTTCACTACCACAACATCGGCTGCCAGTGCTTTCTTGCGTGCTTCCATCACAAAGCAGTCTTTATAAAAACTACACTCTTGCCCCAGACAATTGTCACGTGTGGAAGTCACTGAGGGCCAGATAGTTGCCGTCTCGGGCACATCGGTCAGCTCGCTTTTATCACCTGTCGCGCTGTGCTCGGCGAATGCTTGTATCTTGTGTACGTAATTGGCATCTTCCCGCGAGATAAAACGCCCCTCTTTCATCGCCCGATCAAGATGGAAATGGCAGACGTAATTGGCACGTCCTTTTAGCATGGCAACAGTCACGGGGACTTTCAGTGCATCACGCACCGCCGGGAGATCACGGTTAAAAAGTTGGTCCTGCAATGTCTTGGTGCCCGTGGAAACAATAACCTTACCACCGGACAATAATGCAGGGATAAGATAGGCGAAAGTCTTGCCTGTGCCCGTGCCGGCTTCAGCGACCAGTTGCTGATCCGCCTTGATAGCACTCTCGATCGCCTTGGCCATCTCAAGTTGTTGAGTACGCATGCGATAGCCGGGGATATTCTCTGCCAAGGGCCCATCAGCAGAAAAGATAAAATCCAGTGATTCCAAAAACGCGTTTTCCTGAGAAGTATCTGCTATCGCAGACCATAACCCCACATGATAAAGCATCTGCAAGTTTAGGCGTAAATATGAACGATAGATTGGTATTGATTGTGCTAGAGTTGTAGCGATACCCAATAAACAGGCAAGGGCAAGATATGGCGATTCGCGTCGCGCTGCACCACAAAACGAGTTATAAGTTTGATCGCCCCGTTAATCTGTCACCTCATGAAGTCAGGCTAAAACCCGCAGCCCATGCGCGCACGCCTATATTGTCGTATTCGCTCAGCGTTAAACCTGAAAAACATTTCATCAATTGGCAGCAAGACCCTTACGGTAATTACATTGCCCGTTTTGTATTCCCCGAAAAAGTGCGTGAGCTGGAATTTACGGTCGATTTAGTGGCAGATATGACTGTCATTAATCCGTTCGATTTCTTTGTAGAGAAATATGCTGAGACTTTTCCCTTCAAATACACAGAACAGCTTGAATTTGAATTGAGCCAATACCTGACAGCAGAACCCGTGGGGGAATTAGTCGGTAATTGGATAACGCGCGCCAAAACTGAACTAGTGTCGCAGAATATGGGCACCGGTAACTTTCTGGTGGCGATCAATCAGCGCCTGCAAAACGATATCGGCTATACCCTGCGCATGGCGCCCGGTGTTCAATCCCCGGAGGAGACATTATCTTTAAGAACTGGATCCTGTCGCGATAGTGCATGGCTGCTTGTGCAGATATTGCGGAATTTGGGGTTGGCTGCGCGTTTTGTTTCGGGCTATTTGATCCAACTAACAGCGGATATCAAAGCACTTGATGGCCCTAGCGGTACAGAGGTCGATTTCACCGATCTACACGCGTGGACTGAAGTCTATGTGCCAGGCGCTGGCTGGATCGGTTTGGATCCGACCTCTGGTTTGATGACAGGTGAAGGCCACATCCCACTCGCATGTACGGCTATGCCATCATCGGCTGCGCCTGTGACCGGGTTTACTGATATTGCTGAGGTGACTTTCGAACACGAGATGAAAGTCACGCGCATTCATGAAGACCCGCGCGTCACAAAACCCTACAGCGAAGAAGATTGGCTGAAGATCGATAAGCTCGGCCAAAAGGTCGATGCCGAACTTAAGAAACAGGATGTACGACTTACCCAAGGTGGCGAGCCCACGTTTGTGTCGATAGATGACATGGAAGGGCCTGAGTGGAACACCACTGCGCACGGGGAAAAGAAACGGGAACTGGCTGGCAATCTCGCACTGCGTCTAAAAGAACATTTTGCCACTGGCGGTTTTCTGCATTATGGACAAGGCAAATGGTACCCGGGAGAACCGTTACCTCGCTGGGCGATCAATATGTTCTGGCGTGTAGATGGCAAACCTATCTGGCAAGATCCATCGCTGTTCTCTGATGAAAAGAACCCGGAGCAATACACCGCGAGTGATACCGAGAAATTCACGCTGCTATTGGCACAAAACTTGGGCTTGCCTTCCGCATACCTGATTCCGGCCTATGAAGATGTGCTGTTGCAAACAAAACTGGAACAAGCCTTCCCTGAAAATATCGATCCTTTAAAAGCTGATCTGAAAGATAGTGAAGAGCGCAGAAGATTAGCTCGTTTGCTTGAAACGGGCTTGGGCGAAGTCGTCGGCTATGTCATCCCGATCAAAGCGCAGGAAACAAAAAAAACCACCTCGACATGGCTGACAAGTAAGTGGCCACTTAAGCGGGAACACCTGTACCTGCTGAGTGGTGATTCACCCATGGGGTTACGCTTGCCGCTGGCGTCACTCCCTTGGAAGTTGCCAAAAGATATGGATCCGGAATTTCCCGTTGATCCATTCGACCAGCAAGACGAGTTACCCGCAACACTTTCATCTACCAAGACGACAAGCACTTTAAAACCGGGAAAACCACTACCGCGCGAAGTCATCCAGACCGCATTGTGCGTACAGGTACGTGAAGGTCGTTTGCATGTATTCATGCCACCTTTAACACGTATCGAAGATTATCTGGCACTTGTCACGGCGGTTGAGAATACGGCATCCACCTTAAACATGAAGCTTTGGCTCGAAGGATACACGCCGCCGCGCGATGCCAGAATAAAGTCATTAAGCGTAACGCCAGACCCCGGTGTGATCGAGGTGAATATCCACCCTTCTAGTAACTGGCGTGAACTGGTTAGCAACGTCACCACACTGTATGAAGAGGCGCGCCAAACGCGCCTTGGCACGGAGAAATTCATGCTGGATGGCCGCCACACTGGTACGGGCGGTGGCAACCACGCAACATTAGGTGGTGCGACCCCGGCTGATAGCCCGATGTTACGTCGTCCGGATATTCTTAAAAGCCTGATTACCTACTGGCAGAATCATCCGTCATTATCTTATCTCTTCTCTGGTACGTTTATCGGCCCCACCAGCCAATCACCTCGTGTAGATGAAGCACGTGATGATAATCTGTACGAGCTGTCTATTGCATTCCAGCAAATGGACAAAGTATTGCCTGATACGAAAGAAAGCGAACGCCCTTGGTTAGTAGACAGGCTATTGCGTAATCTGCTTGTCGACCTCACAGGCAATACCCACCGCGCTGAATTCTCCATCGATAAACTTTACTCACCTGACGGCCCAACAGGCAGATTGGGATTAGTCGAATTCCGCGCATTTGAGATGCCGCCACATGCACGCATGAGCTTACTGCAAATGTTGCTCCTGCGCGCGCTGGTTGCACGCTTCTGGCGTGAGCCGTATCAAGGCAAGCTGATCCATTGGGGTACAGAGCTACATGACCGCTGGATGCTGCCGCATTTCATCACGCAAGATATCGCCGATGTTGTCAAAGACCTGCGCACTGCTGGCTATAAATTCGAGAAACACTGGTTCGACCCTTTCATCGAATTCCGCTTCCCGCGTTACGGCACCGTGGCTTATGAAGGTGTTGAACTAGAGTTACGTCAAGCCATCGAACCATGGAACGTACTTGGTGAAGAGATGAGTGGTGGCGGTACAGCTCGCTATGTAGATTCCTCAGTCGAACGCATGCAGTTACGTGTTCGAGGGCTGACAGACACACGCCATATCGTCACATGCAACGGCCGCCCACTGCCATTACAACCTACAGGTATCGCAGGTGAATATGTAGCAGGCGTTCGCTTTCGCGCATGGGATCCTTGGTCAGCCTTGCACCCGACGATTAAGCCACATGTGCCATTGATATTCGATTTGGTCGATACATGGAGCGGACGCGCCATTGGTGGCTGCACCTATCATGTGTCACACCCTGGCGGACGTAATTACTCGACCTTCCCGGTGAATGCACTCGAAGCAGAAGCACGCAGGTTCACGCGATTTTGGGGCCATGGACACACACCGGGCAAGATGCAAATCGAAGAGGAAACACGTAATCCCCGTTTTCCTTTCACGCTAGACCTGAGGTGGCAAGGTGTTTAATATTGAAAGCCATACCTCCATTTTTTGTGTGACCTTTCTATACATGGCTTTCCTATAATCCTATGCTTCACTTAAGCCGTCTCATGATTCAGCACCATTTGCTTACCCCTAGCCGTTGGTTGATTGGTGCTGATTCGCGCAAGCCGTCACGCAGGTATTAGCCTCGATGCAGCAATCGATATTCAATGCCTATTCCTGGCATCAAGACCGTCATGATGAACTGCTGGATAATACCGGCACGCCGAGAGCACACTGGCAGGCACTCATGGATACGCTGGCAGAACTGCCGCCAGCGCAGATGCGGCAACGCGTTGAAGCAATACGCCGTCAAGTACGTGAAAATGGCGTCACCTATAATGTGTATGCAGACACAAAAGGGGTACAACGCCCTTGGGGGCTAGATATCCTGCCCTTCATCCTACCCCACGAAGAATGGGCGCAGATAGAGGCTGCCGTCATCCAAAGAGCGACATTACTCAATGCCATATTGAACGATGTTTATGGCGAACAAAACCTGATGCAGGAAGGATTATTACCACCCGCGCTTATTCACGGTCATTCCGGTTTTTTGCGTCCCTGCCATGGCATTAAGCATCCAGATAATTTTGCATTACATATGTATGCAGTCGATCTTGCACGCTCACCTGACGGACGTTGGTGGGTCGTAGGCGATCGCACGCAGGCGCCTTCAGGTGCAGGTTATGCACTTGAGAACCGCCTAATCATCTCCAGTGCATTCCCTGAATTATTCCGCGATTTGAACGTTCAACGCCTGAGCGGGTTCTTTGCCACGCTACGCGATAGCCTCGCGCACTGGGGCAGGCAATGTGCTGCAAAACAAAGTCTTGCAGACCCAAAGATTCCTCCATTGAGCGCGGGTGAACAACCACTCACTGTCCTGCTAACGCCCGGCCCATATAACGAGACCTATCATGAGCAATCCTATCTTGCTGGCTATCTAGGTTTCCCACTGGTGCAGGGCAATGACCTTACCGTACGCAATGGCGTGGTCTGGCTGAAAACGCTTTCAGGGCTTAAACCGGTGCATGTTGTCTTGCGCCGTCTAGATGATGATTACTGTGACCCCTTAGAGCTAATCCCCGAATCCGTATTGGGTATTCCGGGGCTGACTGAGGCGGCAAGGCGTGGCAATGTACTCGTCGCAAACAGCCTCGGCTCCAACCTGTTACAGACAGGCGCGCTTTTAGGGTTCTTGCCTAGCTTATGCAAACGTTTATTAGGGCAATCCTTATTGATGCCATCTGTCGCTACCTGGTGGTGTGGTGAACCGAAGGCATTGGAAACAGTCATCACAAACCTTGACCGTTTAGTCATCAAACCTGCATTCCCACAGATACATGAAAACCCGATCTTTGGTGAAGACCTCTCCACAGATGAGCGTGAGGCCCTGATACAAAAGCTGCGCGCCAATCCACAAAACTATGTCGCCCAAGAACAGGTCAAGATTTCACAAGCGCCAGTATGGGATTACGACGATTCGGAATCTTTAGATTCTCTCGCCATCGGCTTACGTTTGTACGCATGCGCCACACCACAAGGATATGTGGTCATGCCCGGCGGGTTAACACGCGTTGCCAGCGGTCAGGATGAGCGCATCATCAGCATGCAACGTGGCGGCACGAGTAAAGATACTTGGATTACCGCACCGCATGATGCCAATTACCCGAGCCTGCTGAGAAAGACTTCATCAAGCCGCGATCTTGTGCACAGCAATAGTCATCTATCTAGCCGAACCGTCGAGAATCTTTTCTGGTTCGGCCGTTACAGTGTGCGTAATCATCATTACACCAGATTACTGCGTACGGCGATTCGCTGTTTATTAGAGTTCTCAAGCGATCACCGCGCTGTTGAATGGCGCACGGTGCATAGTTTATGTACATGGTATGGATTGATGCCAGATGACGATGATGAATTGGATATTGGTCCTTCGTCTGAACTCAATGACGAAACAATTGAAAAGCTGCTGATCGCGGGGACATTCTCGACGGACTCTCCAAGTATCGCTAGCCATATACAAGATTTCTTCACTTTGGCGTTCAACCTGCGCGAACGCCTATCGATAGACAACTGGCGTAGCATCAACCAAATGGCGCAACGTTTTAACCGTAGCAGAAGCGCACCAACGTTAAGCGATGCATTGCTGGTACTAGACGAAACATCCACTTCACTCGTCACACTCGCCGGATTCACCCTGGATGGCATGACGCGAGATCAAGGCTGGCGCTTCCTCTCGATCGGCAGACGTATCGAACGCCTGCAATTTCTCTGTACGTTGCTACGTAATGCCTTACTGATGCCACCAGAAAGCAATCTGGACTGGCTACTTGAGATGACAGATAGCATCGTTACCTATCGCTCAAGATATGCAGCGCAAGCCGAGTGGTTACCGCTGCTTGATCTGTTATTGATGGATGACAACAATCCGAATGCGATGATATTCCAGCTCAAAGGGCTGATCAAATACCTGACCCAGATATCCGCAACCTATGGCGGTGGTGGAGAAAGCCAGTTCATCGGACGCTTGGCCGCTTTGCGCCTGATGGATCCAGATATCCATTTACGTCACGGCAGCCAGGAACTGATTGACTGGTTGGATGAAACCTATAGTGCCAGCATTGCGCTATCAGATAGCCTAAGCCATCGTTTCTTCAGCTATTCCGGACAATTACAAGAGATATCGCCAAAATCCATATCACAACAAGAGATATTTCATTTTTAGTTATGCGCTATCAGGTTTCACATATTACCCATTATCACTATGAGAGCAGCGTGACACTCTCACAACAGCTTCTGCACATGACACCGCGTAGCTTTTATACGCAGACATGCACTGCGCATCGCCTTGAGATCAACCCAGCACCTACCGAGTCACAAGTTAACCAAGATTATTTCGGTAATATCACCAACTACTTTGCGATTCGCACACCGCACAAAGAGCTATCAGTCCACTCTTTATCTGACATCGAGCTGATTGCCAAACCCACGTTAGCCGATATGCATAACAGTCGCCCATGGGAATCAGTCAGGGATGAATTACGCCTTGAATACAACAAGAATGCTGAGGCACAGGCTTTTTTATTCCCCTCCCCGAATATCAAGTGTAGTGAGGCCTTGGCAAACTACGCCATGCAAAGTTTTACACCCGGAAGATTATTGATTGAGGCCGCATTTGACTTAACACAGCGCATTTATCAGGAGTTCGAATTTGATCCAGATGCTACCGATGTCAGCACTCCGCTTTCAGAAGTGCTCCATAACAAACGCGGTGTGTGTCAGGATTTCTCGCATTTCATGATTGGTTGCCTCCGTAGCCTAGGGCTGGCTTGCAGATATGTGAGTGGTTACATACTGACCACACCACCGCAAGGGCAACCGAGATTGGTGGGCGCTGATGCCTCGCATGCGTGGGTCTCAGTGTATAGCCCGGTTTACGGCTGGGTAGACTTTGACCCCACCAACAACTGCTTAGTACAGCAGGAACATATCACCGTTGCCTGGGGCAGGGATTTTAGCGATATATCGCCCATGCATGGCATCGTACTGGGTGGCGGGCATCACAGCCTCGATGTGCGCGTTTCCGTAATGCCGATGCTATAAACAGGTTTACTTCTCGAATGTCCAGTCGGGCACAGGCAACTCGCTGAACACCTTTTTCAACCCTTCAGACCAACCCTGTTTAATCGTCGTGTAATACGGATCTTTATCTGTAACACGCTGATGGCAATCTGCATGCAGGCTATCCGTACGGTAAAGCATAATGTCGATAGGGGCTGCGACTGACACATTACTGCGAATAGTGGAATCAAAGGAGATCAATACGCATTTCACGGCATCCATCATATCGCTGTTATTTTTCACAACACGATCGATGATCGGTTTGCCGTATTTAGTCTCACCGATTTGAAAATATGGCGTTTCTATGCTGGTCTCGATAAAGTTACCAGCGGAGTAAAGGTGAAATAAACGCGGCTTCTCGCCTTTGATCTGGCCAGCAAGCAATATATTTGCGCTGAACTCAGCGTTCTGATTTTTAAGGTGTTCAGCATCGCGGTCAAAAGCAGCGCGAATCTCATCGCCGACCAAGGCGGCTGCATCAAACATGCTATCCACATTATGCAAGTGCGTGCCTTTGTCGGCTTTTACCCCTGCCCGTAATTGGTTGACCACAGATTGCGTGATGGCAAGATTACCAGCCGTCAGCAATACGATCACGCGATCGCCACGTACTTCAAAGATATTCATCTTAGGGAAGATGGCGACTTGATCCACACCCGCATTGGTACGGGTATCTGATGCCAGTACCAAACCTTCTTCAAGCACTATGCCTACACAATATGTCATGTTAATTTTTCGTTTATTCTAATCGGCTCTTGATTGAGCCTTGATAAAAAGACACTTGAGAAAAGATGCTATAGAAAAAGACAATAGCCGCTTTACTCAATAGGTGAAGCAACTAATTAAAAGATTGCTGCACGCCCTCTTCGACACCCGCAGCCTCTGTTAGTTTGGCCACATTGTCTTTGGTGAAGAATCCATCAAAATCGCCAAAACGCTGCACGTATTCGATGATCAAAGATGAATGTTCTGAAGCATTGGAGAATATCTGCTTTAATCCTTCTTCTTTGGAACCGATCACGTCAAGCAAAAACCCTTTGCCTTGCTCGGCGATAGATTTAACCACATATTCGATATTCTCTGTGCCATCCCGCTCACCATCTTTCACTGCAATCGCCATATGGTGCAAACGCGGGCCGTAGTTACGCACGAATGTCTCAGTGGGCGAAGGCAATTTTTCAAGGTGATTAACAAAGTACGGCGTATTGTTTGCAGTAAATACTTTCGCCGGGCTTTTAGATTCAGGGATTCCATGAACGCTTTTTGTCACATTGGTCGAAGAGTTCTGGTCAAAGATGTTATACGCACCCCAAAAATAATAACTCGTCCATGACAGGTATTCTAAAATCGCAACTTCACGATTCTGGCTGTAGATACGGGTCGCCAGATGGTCGAGAGGTAACAATAGTTCATCGATTCCCAGCTTGGTTTGCAGATTCTTTGACGTCTCATATGCTGCTTGTACTTCAGAATTGATGACGCTCATGCCTAGCGAGTACACGCGCAAATCACCCGGCTGGCGCTCAAGATATCCCACAATATTATGCGTATAAGGGGAAGGCTTGCCGATAGCTACATTGCCAGGCAACTCAAGCTTACGCACTTCATCTGGAGAAAAGAAACGGAACTCACGCTCCTGCTGCAACTTCACCACAGTATGCAGATTGCTGACACGGATGATCTCACCCATATAACGGCTATTCGGTTTTTTCGCGCCGACTGGGTACACTTCATTGAGCGATCTGAAAATACCGCGCAGATTAGGGTCTTTGACCTCACGCAGGAGAATATCAGGTGAATTTAAGTCTATGCGTAATATGTGCGTCCAATGTGATTCACTCTCCAGTGTCACCAAGTAATGGTATGGCGTCATCAAGGCGAGCTCGGCGATGTACTGGATCGAATGGCCGGGGTCAACCGTGATCATCAATGCATCGATTTCATGGATGAGCGATGTGAGCCCCATTTGGTCACGCTCTTCGAGCAGGCGAATCAAGTACTCTTCAAAGAACGCAGAGTTCTGTTTATCGCCATGGCGAGTGAATCCTAGGGAATTGATATTCTTCAGCATGATCTATCTACTTTAATTTAACCATTTGTTAATCAGGTTGCCTGAGCCCCAATCGCATTTAAAACTATCATTAGATTTAAGCTTAAATGCGATTTAGTTTGGCTCAGATCTTAAGCTCGGCCTATTGCTGTGACTGCTGCATCTGGTTCACGATGACATTCACTTCCATCTTCTCATCACCGCCCCCTACACGGGCACCGCTGATGGGGCAGGCATCGCGATAATCCAAACCAGCCGCGAGCCGAACATGCATACCATTGGTACGGCAGGCATTCGAGACATCAAGGCTGATCCAACCAGTATCTGCCAGACAAACATCAACCCACGCATGGCTTTCCATCAAGCTGCTATCGTGGGTAAATAAGTAACCACTCACATACCGCGCGGGCAACCCCAAACTGCGACAGCAAGAAATGAATACATGGGTTTGATCCTGCCCCACGCCAGCACCCTGCTCAAATGCTTCGGCAGCGGTGGTACCTATCGCGGTGGTGCCTTTTTTGTAACGCACATGCTTAATCACTGCTTTCATGAGCTTCTCAAGCTTTAATGCATCAATCGCTTGTGCTCCACCCACAGTCTTGGCAGCAAATGTTTTGATCGCTTCATCTGCCTGCGTCAGCGGTGTAGTGCGCAAATAGAACTCTAAAGGTATGTTGTCTTCTGGATGCGCTGCCGAATCAACACCGGTCTCGACTTCACCCACGGCAACAATGGTGATCTCATCATGTGCACCATCAAGTACCAGCGTGTGAACGATATTGCCGAACGTATCAGCATGGCGCTGCAGATGCCCGTTTACACGAATCTCCCACCGCTTCACATGCTGCCCAAAACCATCCTGCGGCGTGAGGCGCAATTGCTGTATGGTGTAATTGACAGGTTCGCTGTAAATATATTGCGTACGATGTTCGATATTTAAAAGCATAGTCTTATAGCTGACCCAGTATGCCTTCAGTTTAATTTCTAGAGGGAGTTAAAACAATCTTTTTGATGTTTTATATGGAAAGACTTAAAACAGGGAATCGATAAAGCAACAGATTAAGTACCGTGTGAGTTAAGGAATGTGCGCTGGATCTCACCACCAAGGGTGTTATTGTTCTCGATGAAATCTGTCAGGAACTCATGTAGCCCATCCTGAAAAATATCATCCATACGTCCATAACGTAAGCGTGAGTGCAGCTCACCCGCAAGCCTGCGGCATTCGCTATTACGACGTCCTGAAAGTTGCTCCAGAATCGGCGTGATCTCGGAAAGACAGGCATGCAGAGAGCGTGGCATATCTTCACGCAACACTAGCAATTCGGCAACGCGCCAAGGCTCGATGGTATCGCTGAATATCTTCTGGTAAGCCTGAAAAGCCGATACTGCGCGCAATACGGCACTCCATTCATAATAGTCTACTGCGCCGCCCACTTCCTCTTCTTCAGGTAGTAACAAGTGGTACTTCACATCCAGTAAACGTGCCGTATTATCTGCACGCTCGACGAAAGTGCCTAAACGCAGGAAGCGAAATGCATCATCACGTAACATGGTACCGAAACTGACCCCACGGAATAGGTGTGAACGCGACTTTACCCAATCGCAGAAAACACTCAGTCCACTCTCAGCAAGGTTTGCCCCAAAGAACTGACTGAACTCCAGCCAGAGCGTATTGATGTTCTCCCAAGTCTCGGTGGTTAAGGCAACGCGGACAGAACGTGCATTCTCGCGCGCACTGCGCAAAGCGCTATAGATGCTGGAAGGATTATTCTCATCCATGGCCAGATATTTGATGATATTTGCCGCGGTATATTCTTTATATTCTTTCTCGTACTCTTCGACATTGCCCGCGATCATCAATGCCGGTTGCCACAAAGCAGCTTCGCTCTCTGCGGCATTCGGCACTAGCGACATGTTGTAGGTAACATCCAACACGCGCGCCATGTTCTCGGCACGCTCAATATAGCGTGCCATCCAATATAAGTGATCAGCTGTACGGCTTAACAAAAACAGATTCCCCTAAATATCTAGCGCTCTAATACCCATGTATCTTTGGTACCGCCACCTTGTGATGAGTTCACGACAAGTGAACCCTCACGTAATGCGACACGGCAAAGGGCACCTGGGACTAGCGTAACGGTTTTACCTGAAAGTACGAAAGGCCTTAAATCCACATGACGCGGCGCAATCCCCTGCTCAACCAATGTCGGACAGGTTGAAAGTGCTAAGGTAGGTTGCGCGATGTAATTCGAAGGCGATGAAAGAATACGCAAACGGAACTCTTCTATTTCTTTTTTGGTCGCGGCAGGGCCAACCAGCATGCCATACCCACCTGAACCCTGTACTTCTTTGACTACCAGCTCTGGTAGATGGTCCAGTACATATTTAAGGTCATCTTCCTTACTTAGTTGATACGTCGGTACATTGGAAAGAATAGGTTCTTCCCCGAGATAGAAACGTATCATCTCTGGCACATACACATAAGTCGCTTTATCATCCGCAACACCAGTGCCCACCGCATTCGCCAGTGTCACACCACCATTACGATAAACGTTAAGCAACCCCGGAACGCCAAGCATGGAGTCAGGCTTGAAGCTAAGCGGGTCAATATAATCATCATCGATACGACGATAGATCACATCCACACGTTTAGGCCCTTCAGTCGTGCGCATATAGACTGCATTATTGCGAACGAATAGATCCTGCCCTTCAACCAATTCAACACCCATCTGCTGTGCGATGAAAGCATGCTCGAAATAAGCGCTGTTATAAGCGCCTGGTGTCAACATGACGACGACAGGGTCTTGCACACCCGGCTGCGCTACAGCGCGCAGATTATTCAACAAGACTTGCGGATAATGTTCAACAGGCGCAATCGGATAACGACGGAAAAGCTCAGGGAAAAGCCGCATCATCATCTTGCGGTCTTCCATCATATAGGAGACACCAGAGGGCGTTCGCAGGTTGTCCTCTAGTACATAGAAATCGTCTTCACCTGTGCGAACGATATCTACACCGGCGATATGCGCATAGATATTTTGCGGGACATCAACACCAAACATCTCCGGGCGATATTGAGCGTTTGCCAAGATACTTGCCGGAACAATGCCGGCCTCAATGATCTCTTTTTTATGGTAAATGTCATGCAGAAACATGTTGAGGGCGCGCACGCGCTGGAGACATCCGGCAGATAGCCGCTCCCATTCGCTAGCAGCGAGGATGCGGGGAATCACGTCAAAAGGGATGAGTCGCTCGGCACCGGCGGTTTCACCGTAGACATTAAAAGTAATGCCTACGCGACGAAACAGTAGCTCGGCTTCTTGGCGCTTGCTTTCAAGCTGCTGATGAGGCACATCGCGTATCCAATCTGCATACTGCGCGTAGATTTCACGCACTGCGCCATCGGTTAACTGCATTTCATCAAAAGGTAGTTTAGTTGCAGTATTCATATTTCTTAATTACGCAAAGCGCATGCCAGCTATTAAATCACCGAGTAATCAAAATGTTAAGTTAAATTAAGTAAATCACCTAAAAACAATTGCACCATCTTGGATTCACCACCTAAAACCCATGCCCCAAGATAGCGCTTTCTACCTAATCGCGTCCAGACCGCCATATCGAAATCATCAGCATAATACCGATACAAAAGGCGAGGAAGAAGCCCATGAAGCCAAATGCAGGAAGTCCGAATAAAGTAGGTCCACCCTTTACCGTCATTACGATAGAGGAGCCCACAATCAGTGCAGCGGCTATCAATGCCATGGTTAATCGGTTGGTACTATGATCCAGTTGGTGCCCAAAATGATCCAGCCGCTTTAGATCAAGATTCAGTTTTAATCTGCCACGCCCCGCCTCGCGTAATACCTGCGACACATCACCCGGCAGGCTAGTTACGGCATCAAATACGTTACCCAAGCTACGCTTACCTTTTTTGTAAAGCGTACCCGGCATATAGCGATCAATAATGATCTTCTTCACGAATGGCGTTAAGAAACTCACGATCTGGAAATCGGGGTCTAGTTGCCGCCCCAACCCTTCAAGCGTAATCAAAGCCTTAAACAACATCGTCAGGTCAGGCGGCACTGCAAGGTGATTCTCACGCATGATCGTGGTCAGGTCATTCAGCAGCGCACTGAATCTCACGTGCTTAAGAGGGGCGTTATCATAGTTACAGATGAACTCATCGATATCAGCACTTAGCTTAGCTTCATCGACGTTACTCTCACCAGCCCAGATGATCAATATATCGCGCAAACTATCGATATCGCGCGAAACGAGCGCTGCAAGCAAATCAGCTATTTCACCACGCCTATCGAGTGTCACACGCCCAACCATACCGCAATCAATGATAGCGACGCGGTTTCCAGCTAAGTAAAAAATATTACCGGGATGCGGGTCCGCATGAAAAAAACCATCGATCAGCACCATTTTTAATACAGCTTTAGCACCCCGTTCAGCCAATAAAGGCAAGTCGAGCCCTGCTTTTGTTGCTTGTTCAAGAGAATTACCAGGGATGCCTTCAATCCGCTCCATGACCAATACACTGTCGCTGCAGAAATCCCAGTAGATCTTAGCGAATTTCACATTTTCGTCATCAGCAAAGTTTCTGGCAAAGCGTTCGGTACTGCGCCCTTCTAAAGTAAAGTCTAACTCTCGCTTTAACGATTTCGAGAATTGGGCAATGATTTTACCGGGCTGAAAACGACGAATCTCCGGTAACTCAGACTCCACTAATCGCCCAAGATGAGATAACAGTCGCAAGTCTGCGTCAATATTAGCCTCTACATTAGGGCGACGTATCTTCAACACAACCGAGGTGCCATCTTGCAACTTAGCCAGATGCACCTGTGCAATCGAAGCAGCAGCGATAGGCTCTTTTTGCAAGTCGACGAATACATCAAAAGGCGACCTGCCAAAGACTTTTTCCAACTCTGGCAGAAGTTCATCGAATGGAACAGGCGGCACATGGTCTTGGAGCTTTGCAAATTCAGCGATCCATTGTGGCGGGAAAATATCTGGCCGAGTGGCGAGTACCTGCCCCAACTTAACGAAAGTCGGCCCAAGTTCCTGAATAGCCAGTCTTGCACGCACCTCCGAAGGCAAATTCTTGATTTCAGGCGCAGGCTGCGAACTAAGCGCATTACCAGCCCAACCAATCACACTGCGTTTACCTAGTCGCTTGGCGATATCACCCCACCCATAACGCATGAGGATGCCGGCAATCTCTCGTATGCGGCTAAAGTCACGAAATACTGAGATTGTTTGACGAATCATAGATAGTCCTGCATTGATAGCTTCTTTATATTCTTCTTTAAATTATTTAAGCGCATTGGCCTTTTGCTCCAGTTTTTGTGCAAATTCATGGAGCTTATGGCTTGCAAGCATGACAACATGTGCTTCTGTTTTGTGCACGATACGCTTACCTTTATTTTTTGCCGCAGATGCGGAAGCATGCAACTCTTTGATCAGTCCTTTGGCAACAAGCTTAATTCTTTGGCGCGCACCAGTACCTGTGTGACGCGCGTGATCTGCAAGAGTTTCCTGCCACTCACCATGTGGATGAGGCGCTCTATCCAGTATCTCATTGGCTAATGACCTTATCTTTTGCAAATCAAATAATTTTTTCTTACTCATTAAATACGCCCGCCATATCTAAGCACCCGCCTTGTATTTGCATGGTTTTATTCTACACCATCATCAAAAACAAGTCGGCTATGAAAAATAATCTTATGCAGCAAAGGTTTACAAACAAGGCAAAACCCTTTTAGAATCCATGCCATGCGTTTTTACATCTCACTGATCATGATCAGCATTAGCTTTTACAGCGCTCCTTTATGGGCCGCTGGTGCTGCTATCGATTCGTCGAACACGCAGAATACAATAAACAAATCCGGCAGCCAGCCAGAAAATCCTACCAGCAACTGGGCAAATACTGCACAAGAAATATTAATGGATGCGCTGAGCCTCACCGGAACGCAATACAAGTTTGGCGGAAAATCGCCAGAAACCGGGTTCGATTGCAGCGGTTTTGTACGCTATGTATTCCAGCAAGCTGCAAGTATGACGCTGCCTCACAGCGCAAGAGCGATCAGCCAACTGGGACAATCAGTAGCTATTGATGATTTGCAACCTGGTGACTTGGTATTCTTTAATACCTTGAAATCAGCGTTCTCACATGTTGGCATCTACATGGGCAACAACCGCTTCATTCATGCCCCTAGCTCAGGCGGCGGCATTCATATTGTGGATATGTCCGATAGTTACTGGGCAAAACGTTTCAACGGGGCTCGCCGTTTGGATAACAGCGAGCAAGCTGTTGTTGAAAGTGTTGCTACTACACAAGCAAAATAAATCAGCTCAATGCTGTATCGAGCATCATCATCAGTACAAAACCAATAATCAGCCCACTAGTCGCAAAAGCCTCATGACCTTTACGATGAGATTCCGGGATGATTTCATGGCTCACAACAAAGATCATCGCACCAGCGGCAAAACCCAAACCCCAAGGTAGTAATGTCAAAGAATGCCCAATAATCGCAGCACCCAATAGCGATGCTACTGGCTCTACTAATCCTGATGCCATGCCGATCAACATCGCTGTCATCCTTGGATAGCCCACGACAGCCAATGCCATTGCGACAACAAAGCCTTCCGGTATATCTTGTATCGCGATACCGGTCGCCAATGCGCTACCTCGCATCGTGTCGCCACCAGCAAATCCTACGCCGATTGCAAGGCCTTCTGGCACATTATGCAAAGCGATGGCAAATACAAACAGCCAAGTACGCTTAAGCGCGATTGAGCTTTCTCTTTCAATCCCTTTGATAAAATGCTCATGGGGTAGCCAATGCTCCATTGCAAGCAATAAAGCTGCACCTAAAATAATGCTGGTTCCCACAATACCCGCTGCAGACCAGGAACTCGCGCCAGCCGCACGCGCAGCTTCAATACCGGGAATGATCAGTGAAAACGCACTAGCAGCCAGCATGACACCAGCACCAAATCCAAACAAACTATCCAGCACTCGGTCTGGCAGCTTTTTACAGAACATGACCGGCAAAGCCCCAGCAGCTGTAGCCCCGGCTGCAACAAGGCCGCCCCATAAGGCATGATGCACCTGAGGCAAACCCCAGACGCTCAGCCCAGCACTAGCCAATTGCTGCACGATAGCAGCGAGTAAAATCACACTGATCGCAATAAATGACCAGACAAGTGCTTTGCTACGACCACTAGCTATCAAAAAAGGTAGATTCAAGGTGCACTCTCTTTGAAAATATAGCCTTTAGGATTTAGGCAATCGCAGCCTGATATCGACGGGCAACTTCTTTCCAATCGACCACATTATAAAAAGCAGCGATATATTCAGGGCGGCGGTTCTGGTAGCGCAAATAATAAGCATGCTCCCAGACATCCAATCCAAGAATTGGCGTGTTACCCTCCATCAATGGGCTATCCTGATTACCGGTGCTTTCAATAATCAATTTCTTTTCTGGTGTCACAGATAACCAAGCCCAACCACTGCCGAACCTAGTCAATGCAGCTTTGGTGAATGATTCCTTAAAAGTCGCAAAATCACCAATATCAGCAATCAACGCGGCGGCTAATGCGCCATCAGGCTCACCGCCGCCATTAGGTGACATCACTTTCCAGAACAGGCTGTGATTTGCATGGCCGCCACCGTTATTTTTTACAACAGCGCGTTTATTCTCAGGAAGTGCCTCGATATTTGAAATCAAATCCTCGACAGGCTTACTATCAAACTCACTACCCTCTAATGCGGAATTGATATTATTGATATAAGTCTGATGATGCTTGGTGTGATGGATCTCCATCGTCTGCGCATCGATATGCGGTTCAAGCGCATCGTATGCATAATCTAATGGTGGAAGTACATAAGCCATGATAATTCTCCTCAGTATTTATTGGATGTAATGCATCGACATACTGGCAATACCGATAACACTTCTTATTAACTACTATTGATAGGTCTATCAGTTCTGCTTAAAAGTTCATCAGCACAAAATACATTCGACCAATAGCGTTTATCGTACAAATAATAATGAGAATAATTATCATTTATTTATTAATTCAATACAACTCCTATCCTCACTTTAAAATAAGCGAACCTCCATATTATTTTGACTAAATAAAAAAGCGGCTGAAGAATCAGCCGCTTTTATGCCATCAATATCTACAAAAACTATCTATGAAATGGCGCAACGTCACCAGGTTTACGTAACATCTTATCTACCTCACCCAGATGCAACTCTTCTGTATAGATCATTTCACGTGCATATTCTTCCAGCATCACAGACTCGCCCTCAACCAATTTCAGGAGTTTACGGTAGCAATCTAATGAAGCTTTCTCATGTGCCAATGACTCACGCAAGATGTCGCCAACATCATGATTATGCGTTTCAAGCAAAGGGCCGATAGATAAAGATGGATGCCCACCGAGATTGGTAATCAACTCACCCGCCTTATTCGCGTGATCCAAAGATTCAGTCGCCTGACCACGCAGCCATGAAACGATAGGGATACGGTTGTAACCAAAGATCATTAAAGAATAGTGGGTATAACGTACAACACCAGCCAATTCCATCTCAAGCACTGTATTTAGTGCGTCGATGACTGCGGTTTGATAATCCTCTGTTTTGGATTTTTTAGCCATGATAGCCTCCATTAATTCATTCATTAAGTGGGGTGATGCACCCACGATGAGCGGAGTCTAACGTAATAAAAAATATATTGCAGAACTGCAAATAGTTCGCATTGCGAATCTCAAACTCTTTTAGAATCAACGTACTTGCACATCCTGTTTGGCAAACAGATTTCCCTGCACACAATCGACACCCATACGCTTTGCCCACTCGAACTGTTCGCAGCTATCCACACCATCCATAATGATCTGCACACCGATTCGTCTTGCGGCACTTACCAGCCAATCTACAGTTGATTGCGCCGCTACTTCATTCAGACCTTGCAACTCAGGACCACTAAATTTGATCACTCTGGCATCCATAAAAGCGCTCAATGAGAACATGCCCCAGCGCAATCCAACATCTTCAAGCGCTACGCCGGTGCCAGATTGCTGCAATAGCTCTATCACACGTTGAGATTTGTAAGCATCAGCGATCTGATGATTAGTCACCAGATTCACAACTAGCTCGCGTTCTGACCATGCATGTTGTTTAAACATCTGCAAAAATGGATTATCCGGGCTATCACCGCCTTCAAAAAAACTATCCACATCCAGATTCAACATCAACCAGCCCGTAACCGGCGCATGTTCGATCTGCATCTTTTTCATCTCTAGATCAACGTAGTAGAGCATGAGAGGATTATTGTGCAGATAGGCAAACATCTTGCCCGAGTTCAAGCACTGCTGATCTTTTGTCCAGAATCGTGCAGATGCCTGATATCCGACCACTTCACATGCCTGCACCTCGATGATAGGCTGATACTCGATACCGAACCGACGTGCCAGAATAATATCAAGCACATCGTCAGCTACGAGCTCATAAGGGTCAGCCCCTCGACTCTGCATAAAAGCGCGAATCTCTGCACGATTGATAGCATTCATTTTCGATGACCTCAGTTAATTGAGGATTTCATTGTAAATGAGAATCATTATTATCTAAAGAGGTTTGAGTAATTATTTTTTAAATAAAATCAACACTCAATCAGTTTTATCGCTGTGCCCTAAGGGTCTTGATGGGTCGATAATGTCACGAATAAGCTGCTTTAATTCTTTGGATTCGGGAAAACGACCCATTTCTTTCCTCGAGTAGATCGTCTTATCATCCAGTCGCACTTCAAAAATACCGCCAGTCCCCGGAACCAGACTGACGCGACCAATGTCTGACTCGAAGGTCACTAAAAGCTCTTGCGCCATCCAAGCTGCTCTTAATAGCCAACGGCACTGTGTACAATATTCGATCTCTACATGAGGCTGAGCCATAAATAACCTTATTAATTAAGCGTGTTTAAAATACTTATTTATCACTAATCATGAGTGCCCACTATGCAAGCGCATAGTAAATAGCGGAAAATAAGCTTTGTAATTATTTCATGCTAAATTATCTTACTACCTGTTTCCACCAAGGAATTGTTCCGCATGCATTCAAAATTTAATAAATTCGGTTTGATCACTGTCAGTGTCGCTATGGGCGTCATGCTCAGCCTGACTTATTCTGCCATTGCCGATAAAGAAACGAAATCTGAACTACCTCTTGATGATTTGCGTGCATTTGCTGAAGTCTTCGGCAAAATCAAAAGTGACTATGTCGAACCTGTAGAAGATAAAAAACTGATCAGTGAAGCGATCAACGGCATGCTTTCAGGCCTTGATCCACACTCCGCATATCTTGATGCTGACGCATTCAAAGACCTTCAGGCTGGAACCCAAGGCGAATTCGGTGGTTTAGGTATCGAAGTAGGTATGGAAGACGGCTTTGTGAAGGTCGTATCCCCTATCGAAGATACACCTGCTTATAAAGCTGGCATCAAAAGTGGTGATTTGATCGTCAAACTGGATGACACCCCTGTAAAAGGGATGACGCTGAATGATGCTGTAAAACGTATGCGCGGGAAACCAAATACCCCCATTACTTTGACCATATTACGCAAGGGTGAAGCGAAACCTGTCATCGTGACAGTGACTCGCGCAATCATCAAAACACAAAGTGTGAAATACAAGCTTACTGAGCCTGGTTATGCCTATGTGCGCATCACACAATTCCAGGAACATACTGGTGAAGATTTAGCCAAAGCACTGAAAACCATGCACGATGAAAATAAGGGGCCTTTCAAAGGTTTGATCCTTGATCTACGCAACAATCCAGGCGGTCTATTGAATGCAGCCGTTGGTGTATCTGCGGCGTTCATCCCTAAAGGTGAGCTAGTCGTTTACACAGAAGGCCGCACAGAAGATGCGAAGATGCGCCTGACTGCAAACCCTGAGAACTATGTGCGCGGTGGTGTACGTGATGATTACCTGAAAGACGAATTCGCTGACATTAAGACCGTGCCAATGGCGATTCTGGTCAATGGGGGCTCAGCTTCTGCTTCGGAGATTGTCGCTGGTGCACTTCAAGATCATCAACGTGCGATCATCATGGGCACACAAAGCTTTGGTAAAGGTTCTGTACAAACGATCTTACCAATGAATAACGGAACCGCGATCAAACTGACCACTGCGCGTTACTTCACCCCTAAAGGCCGCTCCATTCAAGCCAAGGGTATCGTGCCTGACATCACGGTGGAAGAAGGGACCGTTAGCACAGCTGATTCAGGTATAAACCTGCGCGAGGCTGATCTGACACACCACTTAACCAACCCTAAAGATGGTGAAGTGCCAGCGACAGAGGCTCCTCCAGCACCAGCCATTGCTCCTGCGACTGCACCAGCAGGTAGTGATAGCAAGGAAAAGAGCAAGGATGATAAAGATAAGTCTTCTGATAAACCAGCTCCTTTAGAGCCAGGTTCTAAGAGCGATTATCAATTCAACCAAGCCTTGAACCTGTTAAAAGGTTTGCAAATCCTGCAACATAAATAAAATAATGAGGCCGTCATCATCATGATGGCGGTCTCAGTCAAAATGGACACATCCCAATACGATGCTTGATCGCTTTATCATCGAATTCGACACTGGTTTAAGAACCCTTTTTGCCGAAGCGCATACTGGCAGACCATACCCAGACAATGCGATCAAAGAAACCCTAAGTGAGAAAAAAGATAAATCACGCTCGATATCACTTATGCGTGTCAATCATAGTGGCGAGGTATGTGCGCAAGCCCTTTATAGCGGACAGTCACTAACGGCAGACAACCCTGAAACTGCCGAGGCGCTTAAAGAAGCTGCTAAAGAAGAGACAGAGCATCTCGCTTGGTGTGAAAAGCGCATCAAAGAGTTAGGTGGCAGAACAAGTCTCCTTAACCCCATCCTTTATGCAGGATCTTTTAGCTTGGGTGCTATCGCTGGCGCATTAGGCGACAAATGGAATCTCGGTTTTCTTGCAGAAACGGAACATCAGGTAGAAAAACATCTCGAAAAACATCTTTCTCTACTACCAGAGCATGACGATAAAAGTCGGGCGATTGTGACTCAAATGCAGCATGACGAGGCAGCACATGCAGAAACCGCGATTGAGCATGGAGGTGCCGAACTACCCAGACCGATTAAATCTGCAATGCAGCTTTTTTCAAAACTCATGACCACTACTACGTATCATCTATGACAAAATTCAGTGAAATACTGGCCACATTAGAGCCAGCAGACCACGTTCAAAAAATCGAATTATTCAATCCAGATGGCACGCAAGCTGGCTTGATCGAGAATAAACCAGGCAGCCAAGGTTCGATCAAGGTTTACCATCATCTTTGGAAAAAATACGGCAGTATTAATACTGATGCCGCAAAAGATGGATTAGTGATCTATGCAGAGCATACGAGTGATGCGGAGAGTAATGCTGGAAAACACCCAAATATCGATCGCCTGTTTACTGTCATTAAAAGTAACAACCCGTTAACAGTAAAGATCGATATCTAAAAAGATTAGGCCATATCGGCAATGGGTGGGTGGTAGATCATCTGTACTACAGCCCCTGAAGGATCGGCACAGTAGAAACTTCTGGCACCATCTCGATGTGTCTTAGGTTGCTGGAGCACTTTGATGCCATGCTTGATAAAATGGGCATGCCATGCATCCACATCTTCAGGTGCTTTAAGAATAAACCCGATGTGATCCAGTCGTTGCAAACCACTTGGTGAATCACTCGCACGGTGCAAGGCGAGATTGTCAGTGCCAGATGTCAGGTAATAATTGTCAGCATCGGGTTGCCATTCGACCTGCATCCCTAATATATCAACATAGAATTTCAAGCAGGCTTCGATATCCTGTACGAACAGTGCCACATGCCGCATGCCCAAAAGGCCATTCGGGCGTGTGTTTTTAGATGTCACAGCTCACCCTCGACGATTTCAAAATCGTGAGTGATCTCTGCCGCTTTACCCAGCATAATCGAGGCTGAACAATACTTCTCAGCTGATAACTTCACTGCACGTTCTACCTGAACAGGATTCAAGCCTTTGCCAGTGACGACGAAATGTACGTGAATCTTGGTGAATACTTTTGGGATCTCGTCTGCACGTGCCGCTTCTATTTCAGCGACACAATCACTGATGGGTTGGCGGGCTTTTTTCAGTATGGTGACGACATCGAATGATGTGCATGCACCCATGCCTATGAGCAGCATCTCCATAGGACGCATGCCAAGATTGCGGCCACCAGCATCAGGGGCGCCATCTAGGACGACTGCGTGCCCGGTTTCGGATTCGCCCATAAAACAGACGTTTTCAATCCACTTGATTCTTGCTTTCATTCACTGCTCCAACTTCTACAGCAATTTTTAAGATTGTAAATTGCGCTTTAACGCCTTATCAGAAAACGTCAAAGCGCAAATATCATGTAGAACTACTTGATGCCTAATAATTCAACATCGAATACAAGACTAGCATTAGGAGGAATCACGCCACCTGCTCCACGAGCGCCATAGCCATATTCAGCAGGGATCAGTAATGTGCGTGTGCCACCGATCTTCATCCCGGCAAAGCCTTCATCCCAACCGCGGATCACTTGACCGCCGCCTAGATAAAATACAAATGGCTCGCCACGATCAAGTGAGCTATCGAACTTTTCACCCTTGCCTTCAGGCTTGCTTGGGTCATATAACCAGCCTGTGTAATGTACCGTGACATTCAATCCGGCTTCTGCTTCGCGGCCTGTGCCGATCTTGTGGTCGATTTTTGTGAATTCGGTGATGGTTTGACTCATTACTGTTTTTTCCTGATTAGAATTTTGAGAACCTGCATTACAGCCACTGATCGCAAGCATGGCGATGAGTACTGTACTTGCAATGATTGTTGCGTGTTTCATGTTTTACTCCAGAATCGCAAACGAACAGCTGAAATTATAACATCGGAGAAAATCCCAATCTTCAGCTAAGTTTCGCTCAGTTAATATTCGCCCTAAACATACAGGCACCTACGGCTGCTGATAAACCCAATTGATCAATGCATCTTGTGCTACTTTGCTATTAGCGGCGAGCGGATGGTTGATCATAAAAACCATCGCCCAACGCCGACCTTTGTTATCAAGGACATAGCCTGCGATAGTACTAACCCCATTTAATGAACCGGTCTTTAAATGCGCACGGCCTGACAAAGGACTGTCTTTCATACGTCTTGCCATCGTGCCATCTAACGACAAAATAGGCAGTGATGACATAAATTCAGGCATCACAGGACTCGCATAGGCATCCAGCAACAAAGTGCCGAGATGCTGCGCACTGATTCGCGCGTTGCGTGACAAGCCTGCCCCATTATCAATCACTAATTCAGGGAAGCTCATGCGTTTGCTTGCCAGCCAATCGGTAATGGCTTTTGTGCCACCGACCTCATTAGCAGGTGTCGCTATCTTCTCGGCGCCGATAGTGAGCAATAGCTGGCGCGCCATCAGGTTATTACTATATTTATTGATGCGCCTGACAATATCAGCCATCGGCTCTGATGTTTGTTCTGTAAACTTAGTCGCAGGAATAGGTGAAATAGTTCGCTGCAAAGTGCCTTGAATTGTGCCGCCCAGTTGCAGCCATAGCTTGTGAAACAGGTAAAAAGCATAGGCGGCATCGTCAACCAAGCTCAACTCGATATACTTCTCGCCACAGCTTTCAGGGTAAGTACCGTTGAACTCCAGGCTGAACTCGTTGAGTTTGTCATTCACGGCGACAGGTTTTATTTTATAGCCGACTTTATTACGCCAATCGCCACAATCCCCAGGAATGATCTGCATCCGGTTTGTGACTTTGATCTCGGGCAAATCAGGTTCGGAAGTGATCGATACTGCTGAAATATCATGTTGATAGCTGATCTGGAACTTAAAACTAGTAGATTTCAGGTTGACCAGCATCGCACTAGGAATCGCATTGTACGAACGATATAGCTCTCCATCAAATGCCCCTGCGTTGTCATTGATAGGGGCAAACCATGTGTTGTCGATAACAAGATTGCCTTGAATATCCTTGATGCCTAGTTGGCGCAAGCTATTCAAAAGGCGCCAATAATCCTCTGCCATCAAGGCCGGATCACCATAACCTTTTAATATCAGGTTGCCCTTGAGGACGCCATTCACCAACTCACCATCGGTATAGACTTCCGTGCGCCACCGATAAGCCGGGCCGAGTATGCTCAAACCCGCATACGTGGTCAGCAATTTCATCACTGAAGCAGGATTAAATGGCTTGCTCACCTGATGGATAAGTAATGGGATATTCGCGTCGACACGCTGCACAAATACAGCTACGTTGTCTTGAGGAATTTGGGCTTGCTGTAATGCTGTGACCACATCTTGCGGTAATTCAGCATGTGCGATCGCACTAGCGAAAACCAGTACTAGCAGGAATAATCGAGCAGCGCGCTTCATCATGGCTACACCCCCATCGCCAAAAGCGCCTGGGTTTGCTCAAGCATCCAATCCATTTCAGATTCGCTCACCACATAAGGCGGCATCCAGTACACGGTATTGCCGATGGGACGCAGAATCAATCCTCGCGCTAAGGCACGCTCATAAAAACGGCGGGAGAATTGTGCATCTTGCGTTTGCACATCGAAAGCCCAGACCATGCCCAAGTTACGCAGATTTTTAATTGGGAAGTCATTAAGCATTTGGATTTTATTATTGAGATAAACAGTTTTCTGACGATTAGCCTGCAAAATATCGTCCGTTTCAAAGATATCCAAGGTTGCCAGCGCAGCGCTACATGCCAATGCATTACCCGTATAACTATGGGAATGGAGAAACCCGCGCGCCACACTATCATCATAAAAAGCCTGATAGATCATGTCAGTGGTCAGCGTGACAGACAGTGGTAAATAACCGCCGGTAATACCTTTGGATAAGCAAATAAAATCAGGGCGAATGCCTGCTTGTTCTGTGGCAAACATGGTACCAGTACGACCAAAACCAACGGCGATCTCATCGGCGATCAGGTGCACCTGATATTGATCACATATCTCACGCGCACGCTTCAAATATACAGGCGAGTACATCGCCATGCCTGCGGCACACTGGATCAAAGGCTCAACAATAAATGCAGCGATCTCTTGATGATGCTGGGCAAGATACGTATCCAGCTCATTTGCACAGCGCAGTGCGTAATCATCAGCACTCTCACCCACTTCCGCCAAGCGCCAATCTGGCGATCTTACTTGTGCACTTTGCTGTAAAAGCGGCGCGTAGGTATCTTTGAATATCGCAACATCGGTGACCGACAAAGCACCTAAGGTTTCGCCGTGATAACTATTTTGCAAGCTGACGAATCTGGTTTTGTTAGGTTTACCTAGATTACGCCAGTAATGAAAACTCATCTTCAGGGCGATCTCAGTTGCAGAGGCACCATCGGACGCATAAAAGCAATGTCCAAGCCCCGTAAGCTTGCTCAGGCGCTCTGAAAGCGTTACGACCGGCTCGTGGGTGAATCCGGCAAGAATAACGTGCTCTAGGGTATTTAACTGTTGGCTGATGGCTTGTTTGATGCGCGGATTATTATGTCCGAACAGATTGACCCACCAAGAACTAACAGCATCGAGATAGCGGTTGCCTTCAAAATCATGAAGCCAAACACCTTCACCACTCTTGATTGGCACCAGCGGCATGGTTTCGTGAGCTTTCATCTGCGTGCATGGATGCCATACTGCAGCGAGACTTCGATCTAAAAGGGCTTTGTTATTCATGGACCGCAGGCAATGTTCGAATCTTTGGATTGTCGCCTATTTAGCCTGATTAAAAAAGCATCCTATTTAAATCAGTTTGATGAATTCTGGCTATGCTCATTCCAACCGCCACCCAACACTTTGTAAAGCGTGAGCTGACTGGTCAGATTAGATAATCGTAATAAGATCAGGCTTTGCTGGGCCGTATATAAAGTCCGTTGAGAATCCAGCACGGTGAGATAACTATCCACGCCATTTTTAAATCTTGCATCAGATAAGTTGAATGCATCTTGAGAGGCATCGACCAACGACTGCTGCGCCTCCATCTGCTCACCGAGATTCTCTCTTTGTGCCAACACATCGGCTACTTCACGAAATGCAGTCTGCACGGCTTTATCATACTGGGCCACCATGATCTTGCGATCGGCTTCGCCAACATCAAGATTCGCCCGATTTCTGCCCGCATTGAAGATCGGCACGCTGATTTGCGGAGCGAATGTCCAGACGCGTGAACCAGAACCGAACAGGCCGGAAAGCTCCGTACTCGCACTACCGATCGAACTAGTTAAAGAGATAGTTGGAAAGAACGCCGCCCGCAGTGCGCCGATATTGGCATTGGCCGCTTGCAAGGAATGCTCTGCCCCTAATACATCAGGACGAGACTGCAATATCGTGGAAGAAACACCAGTAGGCAAATCGTTGAGTGCTGTCACCTGATCAATATCAGCATTTGGCAACAAATCATCAGGTATTGTTGTGCCCGCCAACAAAGTCAATGCATTGATATCCTGCTTGATCTGACTGGTGTAAGCAGCGACATCTACGCGCGCGGTGTCGACGCTGGTTTGAAGCTGCTTCAATGGCAACGCAGATGAAATACCCAACTCAAAACTACGCTTGGTAAGATCATATGTCTTGCGCTGACTGGCAAGCGTCTCTTGTGCAAGTTTTAACCTTGCCATATCTGTAGATAACGTAAGCCAAGCCGTCGCTACTTCTGCCACTAGAGATATCTGCGTGCTGCGTCTCGCTTCTTCAGTTGCAAAGAATGATTGTAGTGCCTGCTCATTTAAACTACGAATACGGCCAAACAGATCAAGCTCATAAGCACTGAAGCCAACAGTAGCTCGATAGGTGTGCGAGACACTGCCACTTTGTCCTGATGAACCACTGACTGTGCCTGTCGTAGATGAGGTACTAGTGCCACTGCTGATACCCTGCTGCGCAGTACCACTGACCGTAGCATTCACCGTTGGGAAAAGATCAGCACGCTGCACTTGATATTGCGCACGCGCCTTTTCGATATTCAGCGCAGCGATACGTTGATCACGATTATTCTCCAAAGTTAGCGCGATCACCTGTTGCAAACGTTGATCGGCAAAGAATTCACGCCATCCGATATCAGGTAGTTTTGCCGCACTGTCAGCAGAAGAAGCATCACCAAAAGTTGAGGGCACGGGCGGTGACGGGCGCTGATAGTCAGGCGCCATACTCGCGCATGCCGTCAGCGATAAAGCGATTATACCAACTGATATCTTCAACAAATTCATTCTACTAAACCTTAATTACGGCACTGTCAGTGTCTGGTTTGTACGGAAATATGGTACGAATCAGCACATAAAATAACGGCACAAAGAAAATTCCCAAGAATGTTGCAGTAAGCATTCCACCCAAGACGCCTGTACCAATAGCCTGTCGGCTTGCAGCGCCAGCACCCGTACTCAACGCCAATGGCAGCACACCAAATACAAATGCAAGGGAGGTCATCAATATCGGTCGCAAGCGCAGGCGAACAGCCTGTAAGGTCGCATCCATTAAGCTATGTCCCTGCTCTTGTAAATGTTTGGCAAACTCAACGATCAGAATGGCATTCTTTGAAGCCAACCCAACCGTGGTCAACAAACCGACTTGAAAATACACATCGCTGGATAATCCCCTGAATGTCGTTGCCAGCAATGCGCCAACAACGCCCAATGGCACAATCAGAATCACGGAGAAAGGCACAGCCCAACTTTCATACAAAGCAGCAAGACACAAGAAGACGAAAATCACCGAAACCGCATACAAAAATGGTGCTTGTGAACCAGATAAACGCTCCTGATATGACTGTGCACTCCACTCATAGCCAATACCTTCAGGCAATTGCTTGATGATACTTTCTGCGATATCCATCGCCTCACCAGAGCTAACGCCATGCGCTGCCTCACCGACAATCTCCACTGAAGACATACCGTTATAGCGTTCAAGCAATGGCGAGCCATATACCCAACGACTGTTGGAGAATGAAGAGAATGGCACCATCTCGCCACTTGTATTCCGCACATACCAGTCATCAATATTGTCAGGCTGCATACGATAAGCCGCGTCGCCCTGCATATATACTTTTTTCACTCGGCCTTTATTGATGAAGTCATTCACATAACTTCCCCCCATGGCGATAGATAAAGTGCTGTTGATCGTGCTGGTCGTCAGGTTGAATGCGCCAGATTTTTTATCATCGATATCGAGCCTGAACATCGGCGTATCATCCAACCCATTAGGCCTGATCTTGGTCAGCCTAGCATCCTTGGAAGCTATATCGATAAACTGGTCACGCGCTTTGAGCAAAGCTTCATGCCCGAGACCACCCAGATCTTTCAACTGCAATGTAAATCCGCCGCTCTGCCCCAAGCCACGAACGGTGGGTGGTTGCATGATGAACACCTTGGCATCACGTATCTTGGATAAGACTTTGGTCGCCTGATCTGCAATCGCAGCAGATTGCTGACCTTCGCCGGTACGTTCTGACCAATCTTTAAGTTTGATGAACGCGCGACCTGAGTTCTGGCTACCCCCGCCACCTGCCCCCTGCCCTCGAATCGTCATGAATTCTTTCACGACATCGGTACGCGTGAGCAGATAATCTTCTAGCTGCCCCATCACCTTTTGCATACGATCATCCGTAGCCCCTGATGGCAGTTGCACCTGCGCCATGAGGATGCCTTGGTCTTCGGCCGGCAAGAATGAGGTCGGTAAACGTAAAAACAGAAACACCAATACGCCACCAATCAAGGCATAAGCCACTAATGCAATCTTGTTATGCTTAAGAATATTGCTGACAGCGTTTTGGTAGCCCTGTGATGCGCGATCAAAATTACGATTAAACCAGCGGAAGAAACCTCGAATTAATCCACCCGTCGGTTGGTGGTGCAATTTATCGACCGGCTTCAAAAGCGTCGCACAAAGTGCAGGCGTCAGCGTCAACGCAACGATTACCGATAACAGCATTGCAGACACAATCGTGATGGAGAACTGGCGATAGATCACGCCCGTTGAACCGCCAAAAAATGCCATCGGGATGAATACTGCCGATAAAACGAGCGCGATACCGATCAAAGCGCCCGTAATCTCACCCATGGATTTTCTTGTGGCTTCTTTGGGTGAAAGCCCCTCTTCACTCATCACACGCTCGACGTTCTCGACAACCACGATGGCATCATCTACAAGCAAACCGATGGCAAGCACGAGGCCGAACATGGTCAATGTGTTAATGGAATATCCGAACGCTGCCAGCACGCCAAATGTACCTAAAAGCACGACAGGAACGGCAATCGCAGGAATGATGGTCGCACGTATATTTTGCAAGAAAAGATACATGATAATGACGACGAGAATAATCGCCTCAATCAAGGATTTAACCACTTCCTTGATCGATATCTTGACGAAAGGCGTCGTGTCGTAAGGTACTTCGACATGCAAACCTAGGTCTGGCGGAAAGAAAGGTTTTAACTCATCCAGCTTTTTGAGTACCGCTTCAGCCGTCGTCAATGCATTTGCACCCGACGAAAGTTTTATGCCCATTGCAGAAGATGTGCGTCCGTTAAAGTCGGCGACCGGCGTATAACTATCAGCCCCTAATTCGACACGGGCAACATCGCTGAGGCGAACAACCGAACCATCTACCGCAGACTTAACGACGATATTATTGAATTGATCGACCGTCTGCAATTTACTGCGCGCGGTGATCGTCGCGTTCAATTGCTGCCCGGTTGCGGCTGGCAACGCGCCTAATTGTCCGGCAGAGACTTCGGCATTCTGTGCCTGCACCGCTGTGCTGATATCAGATGGCATCAGGCTGTATTTTTGCAACTTGGCGGGGTCAAGCCAGATACGCATGGCATACCCAGAGCCCAAGGTCTGGATATCACCCACGCCATCGACACGGCTGATCTGATCCAGCAAGTTGCTGGAGATATAGTCACCGATATCAATAGAACGGACATTGGGGTTATCAGAGACGAGAGAAACAACCAACAGAAAGTCTATGCCTGTTTTGGCAACCGTTACGCCCAAACTTTGCACCACTTGAGGCAATCTTGGCATCGCCTGTTGGAGTTTATTCTGTACCTGCATCTGCGCGACATCAGGGTCAGTGCCCGCATCGAATGTCAGGTTGATACTTGCTGTACCGGAGGAGGTACTGCTTGCCGACATATAGGTCAGGTTATCGATTCCCTTCATATATTGCTCGATCACCTGTGTGACCGAGTCTTCTATGGTCTTGGCCGATGCACCTGTATATGAAGCATTGATAGAAACTCTAGGGGGTGCGATATCAGGGTACTGCTCCAAAGGCAGGATCCTGATCGATCCCAAACCCGCAAGCATGATCACAATCGCGATCACCCAAGCGAAGATAGGCCGGTCAATAAAATAACGTGCCATATTCTTCCCTTAGCGATTTTCTACAGATTTAGCTGATGCCCCAGCTGTTTGATTTGTATCGCCAGCAGATGCATCCGCTTGAGGGAAAACAGGTTTGACGACATCACCCACTTTGACTTTTTGCAAACCATCGATAATCACTTGATCGCCTTCAGACAGCCCGCTCGTTACTAACCAGCTATCACCAATCGTATCGCCAACCGTTAATATCTTGAGCTCGACCTTGTCATCCGCACCAACCACAAGCACGGTAGGTTGCCCACGGCTATTACGCGTCAGGCTGCGTTGTGGCACCAGCATCGCATGCTCATCAATCGCTTGATCCAGCAACGCATGTACATACATGCCCGGCATGAGCAAACCATCAGGGTTCGGCACAACAGCCCTTAAAGTGACGGCTCCAGAACTTGGGTTCACACTCACACCGCTGAATTTCAGTCTGCCTTCGTGGCTATACTCCGAACCATCTTCGAGTACCACGCGGATACGCACCTCATCATGCCCGGTACGTTTTAACTTGCCTGCGGCAAACTGTTTCTTGAGCTTAAGCAGATCATTACTTGATTGCGTCACATCCACATAGATAGGATCAAGCTGTTGCACATTGGTTAAGCTGGTTTCCTGATTGGCGGTCACCAGCGCGCCGGGAGTCACGGTTGAAGTAGCGACGATCCCCGAAATCGGGGAAACAATCTTGGTGAAATCAAGGTTGATGCGCGCCGTATCCAAAGCTGCTTTCGATGATGCTCGATCAGCTTCGGCTTGCTTCAATGAAGCTTGAATATCATCGTCATCTTGTTGGCTCACTGCGTTGATCTTTACAAGCTCGGTATATCGTTGTGCTTTAGCGCGTATAGAAACGATATTGGCTTCTGCTTTCTGCACTGCGGCTTCGGCACTGGCATATGTCGCTTGATATGGCGCAGGCTCTATCTGGTAAAGCAGGTCGCCAGCATTTACATGGGCACCTTCAACAAAATTTCGTTTACGCACAATACCGCCAACCTGCGGACGAATCTCCGAAATCATGTAGGCATTGGTACGCCCTGGAAGATCAGTCACCATCACCTGCGGGCTACTCTTGATTGTCAGCACCCCTACTTCAGTAGCATGCGGATTAGATGGCGGTGCAGAAGAGGCGGAGCATCCGGCAAGTAAAGCCGCAAGCAGCAAACTATTGATTGCTGGATAAGTGGTAAAGGAATATTTACTCAATGTTATTTTCCATTATTTTTGAAGTATCTATCTGAGCGCGACTATCTTCAATCAAGAAGCAGGCAAATAAACATGCGCCCACACTTAATGTTCAGTCTAAAACGCTCTAGTACTGATTTGATTGCATCCATCAGAGTACAGAAATGAGATGAAGGTTCTTAACTAGCAAAGGCTCACAATAAACCGAGGTCTGATTTTGCATGAATTACATGTTGAATAGATGTCACTTGGCGTAAATATATGTAAAACCTTGCCCAATGAACGCGTGGCGAGATGCTTTCGTTGACAAAGGCCTATAAAAATCCATCTAGGTATTAATAAACGCTTAAATAATTAGTATCTAAGTTAAAAAAATATCAAGGCAGATGCAAAATCGTTAGATAATCTTACGCCTCACAAAATTCCCTACAAAATAGAGTAAAAGAAAGAGATTTTTATGCGCTTGTTCCGTTTTCCATGTACGCGGTACGTCTTTGTCATGGCGTTGCTGGGCATATCGCTACAAAGTGGATACGCAATCTCCAGAACAAGCTCAACACCGTCTCCCTCAGCACCGGACTTTGGCAAAAATGTGATCATTTTTGATCCATCAATGTCGACTTCAGCCGTGCAAAGCCAGGTTGATCACATATTCAAGCAACAACAAAGTAACCAGTTTGGTAACGATCGTTATGCCTTGCTGTTCAAACCCGGCACATACAACAACACCATCAATGTAGGGTTTTATACTCAAGTAATGGGGCTAGGCCAGACACCAGATGCCGTCACCATTCATGGCGGCGTGGAGTTAGATGCAACCTGGTTTGACAGAGATGCCACACAAAACTTCTGGCGCGGGGTCGAGAATCTGGCGGTGATCCCATCTAACGGCACCATGAAGTGGGCAGCAGCACAAGCCTCGCCATTACGTCGCTTACACATCCACGGCAACATAGTGCTAGATGATAATGGCTGGTCTAGCGGCGGCTTCATGTCCGATACCTTAATCGATAATCAGGTTAACACTGGCATGCAACAACAATGGTTATCGCGTAACTCAAGCTGGGGCAGCTGGGCAGGCTCTAACTGGAACATCGTATTTGTAGGTGACGATAATGCCCCCTCTGACGCTAACTGGCCCAATCTATCGTATACGGTGATTGAACACACCCCAGTCATCCGTGAGAAACCATTCCTTACGATCAACAGTGATGGCAACTACAGCGTGTTTGTACCAAATCTCGCTACCAGTAGCCACGGTACAACCTGGGGCACTGGCAAAGCGGCGGGAGAATCCATCCCCATCAGCAAGTTCTATATCGCCAAAGCGGGGTTGGATACAGCGACTACCCTCAATCGAGCATTATCAAAGGGTAAACATCTGCTGTTGACTCCAGGAATATATAAACTGAATGACACCTTGCGCGTGACTTCTGCTAACACCATCGTGCTGGGTTTGGGTATTGCCACATTGCAGCCAACAAACGGACGACCCGCCATGACAGTGAGCGATGTAGATGGCGTAAAGCTCGCAGGCATTCTGTTTGATGCAGGAACCATCAACTCTCCGGTGTTATTACAAGTTGGGCCCTCCAATAGTAGTTCTAACCACGCGGGCAACCCCACATCATTGCAAGACCTGTTCTTCCGCGTCGGCGGTGCAGGCGTGGGAAATGCCACAGTCAGCCTAAGAATCAACAGCAAGCACGTGATCGGCGACAACCTCTGGCTATGGAGAGCCGACCACGGGACAGGAATCGGCTGGGCCACAAACACCACAACGAATGGACTCGAAGTCAATGGTGACAACGTGACGATCTATGGCTTAGCCGTAGAGCATTACCACCAGTACCAAACCGTGTGGAATGGCAATGGCGGGGTAGTGTATTTTTATCAGAGCGAAGCGCCCTATGATGTGCCCGATCAAGCCAGTTGGATGAACGGCACTGTGAATGGCTATGCCTCTTACAAGGTGGGAGATTCAGTCACCAGCCACGAAGCATGGGGAGTTGGGGTCTACTGTTACTTTGATACCAACCCCGTAGTGAAACTACACAACGCCATTGAAGTACCCAACAACAATGTTGGAATGAATGGTGTCATATTCCACAATATGACCACTGTGTCATTGGGCGGCACGGGTGAAATCACCCATGTCATCGGCGAGGGTGGTGAAACGGCTAATGCGTCGATCCAAGTCATACGTCTCGCTAAGTAAAAGTCTGTAAATGCCACTATGTCCAACCCCGACGATTACTTAATTTTTCTGTTTTTTTAATATTGATGCAGTAGAAAACTTGAACCCGCTCTTGAAAAACAGACTACTTGCCCTTATTATTAGCACTCTAAGGGTTTGAGTGCTAATTGCATAAAACCCTCTATTGAATTCGTAGTTCGGATATCACAAATAATCTAGGAGAGTATCTCATGGCAATTCGTCCTTTACATGATCGCGTTATTGTAAAGCGCTTGGAAGAAGAGCGCACAACCGCATCTGGCATTGTCATCCCTGACAATGCAACTGAAAAACCAGACCAAGGCGAAATCATCGCTGTTGGCCCAGGTAAAAAAGATGATAACGGCAAAGCTATCGCACTAGATGTCAAAGTTGGCGATAAGGTTCTATTCGGTAAGTACGCAGGCCAGTCAGTCAAAGTGAATGGTGATGAAGTTCTGGTATTGCGTGAAGAAGACATTCTAGGTGTTTTAGAAGCCTAATCGGGTTTCTATTCCCTATCGTAATCAAATAAGTTTCAGGAGATAAACAATGTCAGCAAAACAAGTAATTTTTGGCGATGAAGCGCGTGCCAAAATCGTCAATGGCGTCAATATTCTAGCCAATGCAGTAAAAGTAACATTGGGCCCTAAAGGCCGTAACGTTGTGCTTGAGCGCTCATTCGGCGCCCCTACAGTCACTAAAGATGGTGTTTCAGTTGCGAAAGAAATCGAACTGAAAGATCGCCTTGAGAACATGGGTGCTCAGCTGGTTAAAGAAGTCGCTTCAAAGACTTCTGATAACGCAGGTGACGGTACAACGACTGCTACTGTCCTTGCACAAGCAATCGTACGTGAAGGCTTTAAATATGTAGCTGCTGGTTTCAACCCGGCTGACTTGAAACGCGGTATCGATAAAGCGGTTATCGCAATCGTTGCTGAGATCAAGAGTATCGCCAAGCCAACGACAACCAGTAAAGAGATCGCACAAGTTGGTAGCATCTCAGCTAACTCTGATGCAAACATCGGCCAAATTATTGCAGATGCAATGGATAAAGTTGGCAAAGAAGGCGTGATCACTGTTGAAGATGGCTCAGGCCTTGAGAATGAATTGGACGTGGTTGAAGGTATGCAATTCGACCGCGGTTACCTCTCACCTTACTTCATCAACAATCCAGAGCGTCAAATCGCACTGCTGGAAAATCCGTACGTTCTTCTGTTCGACAAGAAGATCTCCAACATCCGTGACCTGTTACCTGCCCTTGAGCAAGTAGCTAAATCTGGCCGCCCATTGCTGATCATCGCTGAAGATGTTGAAGGCGAAGCGTTGGCAACTTTAGTGGTCAATAACATTCGTGGCATCTTGAAAACTGTTGCTGTTAAGGCACCTGGTTTTGGTGATCGCCGCAAAGCCATGCTGGAAGACATCGCGATTCTTACTGGCGGCACAGTGATCGCTGAAGAAGTTGGCTTGAGCCTTGAGAAAGTAACGCTGAATGAACTTGGCCAAGCCAAGCGTATTGAAGTAGGTAAAGAAAATACGACGATCATTGATGGTTCAGGCGTTGAAAGCAACATCAAGGTACGTATCGACCAGATCAAGCAACAGATCGAAGAAGCGTCAAGCGACTATGACCGTGAAAAACTGCAAGAACGCGTAGCCAAGCTGGCTGGTGGTGTTGCTGTGATCAAGGTTGGCGCTGCGACTGAGATCGAAATGAAAGAAAAGAAAGCACGTGTTGAAGATGCATTGCATGCTACGCGCGCTGCTGTTGAAGAAGGTATCGTTCCTGGCGGCGGTGTTGCACTGTTACGTGCACGCGCTGCAATCAAGGAATTGAAGGGCGATAATCCAGATCAGGATGCTGGTATCAAGATCGTACTACGTGCTATCGAAGAGCCACTACGTCAGATCGTCGCTAACGCAGGTGACGAGCCATCTGTTGTTGTGAATAAAGTGCTGGAAGGCACAGGCAACTACGGTTACAACGCAGCTAACGGCACTTATGGTGACTTGGTTGAACTGGGTGTTCTTGACCCAGCAAAGGTAACACGTTCAGCACTGCAAAATGCAGCTTCTGTTGCTTCATTGATTCTGACTACCGATGCATTGGTAGCAGAACTGCCTAAGGATGATGCCCCTGCAATGCCAGGTGGTGATATGGGCGGCATGGGTGGTATGGGTGGATTCTAAATCAATAGATTAAGGCAGACCTCAAAAGGGAAAACCTAAGTCTTTGAGTTAGAAACGCTTAAAGAAAAAGCCTCGCAAATTGCGAGGCTTTTTCCTTTTATAAACCAATGTTTGGTATCCCCCTATATGCGTTTACATACATATTTACATACAGTATTTACTAATTTCGTTTTTTCAGCCTATACTGCAATACATCAGCCCTCGAAACATCAACGCAAAAACATACATTATGTTTTTAGCGGACAAAAAAACCCCCGATTAAAGGGGAGTAAAATCGGGGGCCAGAACAGCCTCATCAGATAAGGCTTCCCGCTCAGGGAGGAAAAGCGGGAGACGATTATCTCGTCTACAAAGTCAGACTAATGACAATTAGTTTAGTTCCACCAGTTATACGAAGTTTTGTTGCTTTAACCTAACTTTACAATCCCTAACATTTTGCATTGCTCACGTAACAGTTCTCTTGGCAGGCGTGACCTGCGATAATCACGGCATGAACACCCAGACCCAATCCGATTCATTGCTTGATGGCCTGAATCACAAGCAACTCGAAGCAGTAACCCTCCCACAACAATCTGCACTTATTCTGGCTGGTGCCGGCAGCGGCAAAACACGTGTGCTGACAACACGCATCGCGTGGCTAATCCAAACGGGACAAGTCTCGCCTAATGGTCTGCTTGCGGTGACGTTTACCAATAAAGCAGCAAAAGAGATGTTAACGCGATTGACTGCGATGCTGCCGATCAATACTCGCGGTATGTGGACAGGCACTTTTCATGGATTATGCAACCGCTTACTACGGGCACATCATCGTGAAGCCTTATTACCAGCAACTTTCCAAATCTTAGATACGGCTGACCAACTCTCTGCTATCAAGCGCGTAATGAAGTTGATGAATGTGGATGATGAGAAATATCCACCCAAACAGGTGATGGGTTACATCAATAGCTGTAAGGAGGAAGGTCTACGCGCGCATAGCGTGGATGCTTACGATGCGCACTCGCAACGCATGCGTGAGATATTTGAAGAATATGACAAGCAATGCCAACGTGAAGGTGTTGTGGATTTTGCAGAGCTATTGCTTCGCTGTTATGAACTATTAAGCCGCGATAACAATATTCGCCAACATTATCAAAGCCGCTTCAAATACATATTGGTAGATGAGTTTCAGGATACCAATCGCCTACAATATCTATGGTTAAAACTACTGGCTGGACAAGATAATTGCATCTTTGCCGTGGGTGATGATGATCAATCGATCTATGCTTTCCGTGGTGCGCGCGTTGGTAATATGCGCGACTTCGAGCAGGATTTTCATGTCGAGAAGATCGTCAAACTTGAGCAGAATTATCGCTCGCACAGCAATATTCTAGATGCGGCGAATGCCATCATCACGCACAACCGAAACCGCTTGGGCAAGAACCTTTGGACTGCGGCAGGCAAAGGTGAACCAGTACGAGTTTATGAAGCTTATAACGATATCGACGAAGCGAATTTTATCGTCGAAGAGATTCAGTCACTGCATCGTGATGGCATGGACCTCAGTGACATTGCCATGCTTTATCGCTCCAATGCGCAATCACGCGTGATCGAACATGCGCTGTTCTCCGCAGGCCTCGCCTACCGCGTATATGGCGGCTTACGTTTCTTCGAGCGTGCCGAGATTAAACACTCGCTCGCTTATATGCGCTTAATGGCTAATCCCGATGACGATACGGCATTGCTACGTGTTATCAATTTCCCCACACGCGGCATCGGCGCCCGTAGTCTGGAGCAACTGCAAGAAGTTGCGCGGCAACAAGGGGGTAGCTTATGGCAGGCCGCTTTACACGCAACCGGCAAGATCGCGAATTTCGTCACCTTGATCAAGCAGATGCAGGAAGAAGCCATCGGCATCAGTCTACCCGAAGTTGCCGAACTAGCAACGACACTCTCAGGCCTTAAAACTTTTTATCAGAACGAAAAAGAAGGTGAAGACCGCGTTGCTAACTTGGAAGAACTGGTTTCAGCGGCGACCGCATTCATGAATCAGGATATTGGCATGAGCGTGGATGAAAACGGTGAAGTCGCTCAGTCCTTACTTACCCAGTTCCTCGGCCATGCGAGTTTAGAAGCCGGAGAGCATCAAGCGGATGCCGGACGTGATGCATTACAACTCATGACCGTACATGCCGCTAAAGGGCTCGAATTCAAATCTGTATTTATCAGCGGGCTGGAAGAGGGCTTATGCCCCCATGAACAAAGCCTATATGAGGCTAATGGCTTGGAGGAAGAACGCCGCCTGATGTATGTCGCTGTTACGCGGGCGCGCGAAAGGCTGTACCTGAGCTATGCGCAAAGTCGTCTTTTGCATGGGCAGGTACGTTATGGTATTCCATCACGCTTCTTGGATGAGATTCCGGAAGAGCTGATGAAGCGTTTGAACGCCCGCCCGGTATCAAAACCGATGACACAGACATTCACACCGAGTAACTCGCAAAGCAACGCGATGCCATGGAGAATCGGGCAGAATGTGGCGCATGGAAAATTCGGACAAGGTGTCGTTGTCAGCTATGAAGGCAACGCCAATGACCTGCGCGTGCAAGTCAATTTTAAAGGTGAAGGCCTAAAATGGCTAGCGCTGGAATATGCAAAACTGGAAGCCCTGTAACCTAAAAGCCCTAAAACTAGAGCCAGCTATCAACTGGGTTGGGCTTCTACCACATTCGCAAACTTACGCTCGAATACATCCCGATAACTGACATATTGAAATGCCAGCATCATCGCTGTGCCCACCAGCAAACTCAGCAATAGGATAATCGCACCGACAGCCACGCCCACAAAGGGAGAGATAGAGGCAACGATGCCAACAACAATACCGGCCACCATCATGACGACCGCAAAGGCACATGTCAGCAATATCCAAGCGACCCCAAGAGAAAGAGCGCTATACAATGAACCCGCAATACTAGATTTGATCGCTCTAAATATCGGGAACTCATGATGGACGATCAGCATTGGTGCAAACCATGTGGCCATCATCAAGGGCGCGAAAAGCACTAAGACTTTTAGCGTCAACGGCAGCATGATCGTTGCCATCTCATCAAGGCTTGATTTCGCATTGGTCATCTCATTCAGCACTTTCATATCACTACCGATGAGCATGCTGATTAAAACACCATAAAGTAGGCAGATACCGCCAAGGCTAAGTAGTTTTCCTGCATGGGATTTGATAAGCGGAAAAAGCTTGGCCGCTTGTGGAACACGGCCTTGATCAACCTCACGATACAGGCTGATCACCAGCACCAGGAATGTCGGTGAGGTCAACAATACAAACAGCTTGATGACGGCGGGCAGGCCCTGTAACGAAGGCATTACGATAAATAAAAACACGTAAGCCAGTGCAAGTAGCATCCACATTGAAGGATATCGCCTGAACAAGGCAAAGCTGTCTTTGATCCACTCCAAACCTTCTTTGGCACTTCTTTTAAACATGTGAACTTTCTCTACCTCTCGGCATGATCTTGAATTTACTTAAACGGTAATGAGATGACTTGATATACGCTTTTTAAGGATGCGCTGAAAATGCTGCGGGTCTTTTGCATGCGTCAACTCTCCGGCATGGGGGAAATGAAAATCATTGAGGCGCGATAACCAGAAACGCAGCGCGGCGATGCAAAGCAAACCGAGCCATGCTGCATGCTCCGCACGGGTAAGCGGTCGCACTGCATTGTAGGCCTGCAACAAAGCCTCTGAACGAGCCGCATCAAGCGTTCCATCACCCTGCACACACCAGTCATTTACGGCGATTGCCACATCGTAAAGCAGCACATCGTTGCATGCATAATAGAAGTCGATTAATCCGCCCAGCTTGTCGCCATCGAACAAGACATTATCGCGAAAAAGGTCTGCATGAATAACCCCATGCGGCAGACTATTCAGCCCCAAGCTACCCTCAATCGCGAATACCTGCTCCAGCATCTCACGATCTTCCGTATTCAAAAAAGGCGCCACTTTACTCGCAGTCGCTGATCGCCATGCCGCTCCGCGCGAATTCACTGTTTGCAAAGTGAAATCAGCGCCTGCCAGATGCATCTTTGCTAAAACGTGTCCGATCTCGGCGCAATGAATAGGCGCAGGCTCTTCTAATGACCTGCCTTTTAGGCAGCTCACCAAGGCAGCAGGTTTTCCCTGCAAAGTGCCCAGCGCCTGGCCCGCAAGATTAGCGATAGGATGCGGACAAGGTACATTACGCTCCGCCAGATGCGTCATGAGGTCGATAAAGTAAGGCAGCTCTTCAGCGCTATGTTCTTCAAACAGGGTCAATACATAACGCCCTGTTGTCGTGGTCACAAAATAATTGGTATTGGTGATGCCTGAGGCAATGCCCTGCAGGTCGAGCAATTCGCCCAATGGATAAGTGCTTAGCCATATGCGCAACTGCTCAGAAGAAACTGTGGTGAATACAGACATAAATTAAAAGCCAACATTGAAAGAGGGCTTTGCAGCCCTCTTTCTTATGCATTTAGAAGTTGAACAACACCCATTTAGGTACGCTCAACGGCGCCGATGGCCCTTCATTGCGCGCCCATCCGCTATTCTGATCTTCTTTCGTCAAATAGTAAGGAACGCCATGTGCAGGGGTTACTTTCATCATATAAAGCTCGCCATTGACACGATACTCTTCAATCGTATCGGTGCCCTTCTTGATAATCGTTACTTTTGGTTCAGCTGCCGGATCACCACCATCAAAACCGGAAGGTGGTGGCGGTGCTTCTGGAATAGGTTCAAGGTCAGCAGGCTGCCCAGCCGCCATCGCAAGGACTGGCAAAGCAAGCAGAACAAACAGGGTATGTCTAATCAGGCGCATGGTAACCTCTGACGATATTTAGTATGTATGGATTCTATCAAAAAGCGCTTTGCAGCGCTCAAACCATTTGGCTAGCTGTCACATAAATACAACTATAGATAAAACTGTATCTGCTTCTCTGCTGGAGAAGGTTCAAATCCACGTGATTCATAGTGCTTAAAGATAGCTTCGACGATCTGTTTCGGGTCATCAATCACCTGGACTAGGTTGATATCATCTGGTGAGGCCATGCCTTCAGCAATGATGGCGTTACGAAACCAATCCAGCATGCCACGCCAATAAGGCTCATGCACAAGGATGATCGGTATTCTACGGGTCTTGTTTGTCTGTACCAAGGTCAAGGCTTCCATCAGTTCATCCAGCGTACCAAAACCGCCCGGCATCACCACATACGCCGAGGCATATTTAACGAACATGACTTTACGCATGAAGAAGTGCTGGAAATTAATGCTGATATCCTGATAGGCATTGCCTTTTTGCTCGAAAGGCAACTCGATATTCAAGCCGATACTGGGCGATTTACCTGCAAAAGCACCTTTATTCGCCGCCTCCATAATGCCGGGCCCACCGCCAGAAATCACGCTGAATCCGGCATCGGATAACTGTCTAGCAATTTCTTCCGTCAGCTTATAGTAAGGATGGTCAGGCTTAGTGCGCGCACTCCCGAAAATACTCACGGCTGGCGTGATCTGCTTAAGCCTCTCGGTGGCATCCACGAATTCTGCCATAATCTCGAAAGCATGCCAGGATTCATTCCCTGACTGACTGGCTCCCTTAAAATCGAGATCAGTCACCTTGGGGAGTTTCTTTGTAGTGAAAATAGACATAGCGGATACCCAGATCAGATGAAAACGTTGTTATTAGTGGATGGCTCGTCTTACCTTTATCGTGCCTTCCATGCCATGCCAGACTTACGCAACCGCCAGAACGAGCCCACCGGGGCTATTCAAGGTGTACTCAACATGTTGCGCCGTCTGCACAAGGACTATCCAGCTGATTATAGCGCGTGCGTGTTTGATGCTAAAGGCAAAACCTTTCGCGATGACATCTACCCTGAATATAAAGCGAATCGTGCTGCCATGCCGGATGATCTTCGCCCGCAAATAGAACCGCTGCACGAAGCGATTAAAGCCATGGGCTGGCCATTGATTGTAGAGAGTGGCGTTGAGGCAGACGATGTGATCGGTGCGCTTGCAAAACAGGCTGAGCGTGAAGGCATCAAGGTCATCATCTCCACTGGCGACAAAGATATCTCTCAACTGGTGAACGAGCACATCACGGTCGTGAATACCATGCGCGATGCTTTCCGGAGAACAGATGAAGTACTCGACGTTGCAGGCGTTGAGAATAAATTCGGTATCCCACCTAGCCTGATGGTCGATTATCTCGTGTTAATCGGTGACACCTCGGATAACGTTCCCGGTGTTGAAAAAGTGGGGCCAAAGACGGCAGTAAAATGGCTCAAACAATATGGTTCTTTGGATAACATCGTCGCACATGCGGATGAGATCACAGGTGTTGTCGGTGAGAATTTACGCAAAGCGCTACCTTGGTTACCCACTGCACGTGAGCTGATCACGATTCGCTGTGATGTCGGCATACAGGAGAACTTGGCCGATCTTGCTCCCCAGCCTCAGGATAAAGCCAAGTTGGCAGAGCTGTTCGACCGCTTCGATTTCAAGACATGGCGACGCGAGCTGGATGCGCAATCCACATCGGGCGCCCCGATAACTAGCCCTCAAGCCCCAGCATCGACAGCTTCAGCACATATCGCCACTGATCTTTTTTCGGCAGCCGCTGTTACCACGCGCAAATTCGATACAATTCTCACCGAAACGGCACTGCAAAGCTGGCTGGACAAAATAGCGGCAGCCCCACTGGTTTGCTTCGATACTGAGACCACGTCATTAAACCCGTTAACAGCAAAGTTGGTGGGAATGTCTTTTTCAGTGATAGCTGGCGAAGCAGCTTACCTGCCGCTAATGCACGATTATGCAGGCGCACCGGATCAATTACCTTTTGAAGCCACATTGGCACGTATCAAGCCCCTGCTGGAAAACCCTGCCATTAAAAAAGTGGGGCAGAACCTAAAATACGATAAGCATGTACTTGCCAATCACGGCATCCAGCTCAATGGCATCGAGCACGATACCTTGCTGCAATCCTACGTGCTGGAAAGCCACCGTACCCACGGCATGGATGATCTGGCGATGCGGCATCTGGGCGTGCAGACGATCACTTATGAAGAAGTTGCTGGCAAAGGTGCAAAAGCGGTTGGTTTCAGTCAAGTCGCGCTAGAGCAGGCCAGTGACTATGCTGCGGAAGATGCGGACATCACGTTGCAACTGCACGAGAACCTCTACCCGCAGGTTGCTGCGGATGACAAACTGGATTTCATCTACAAACAGATCGAAATGCCCGTCTCGGATATTCTGTTCACGATAGAGCGTAATGGCGTATTGATTGATAACGCCATGCTCAACAAGCAAAGCAACGAAATCGGCCTCAAGCTGATGGAGCTTGAGAAACAAGCGTTTGAACTCGCTGGCCAGCCATTCAACCTCGGCTCCCCCAAACAATTACAAGAGATTCTGTTTGGCAAACTGGGTATTAAACCTACCAAGAAAACGCCAAGTGGTGCGCCTTCTACTGACGAAGACGTGTTGCAGGAACTGGCACTGGATCACCCACTACCAAAAGTGTTGCTGGAATATCGCGGGCTCGCGAAATTGAAATCCACCTATACCGACAAACTTCCCAAGATGATTAATCCAGCAACTGGACGCGTGCATACTAGCTATAACCAAGCGGTCGCCATCACCGGTAGGCTGGCCAGCTCCGATCCTAATCTGCAAAACATTCCCGTACGCACCGCCGAAGGTCGCCGCATCCGTGAAGCTTTTATCGCACCGACTGGTAACGTGATTGTCTCTGCCGACTATTCACAGATCGAGCTACGCATTATGGCGCATCTATCGCAAGATGACGGCCTGCTCAAAGCCTTTGCCGCCGGGGAAGATATCCACCGTGCGACCGCTGCCGAGATATTCGGTGTAGAGCGAGAAGCTGTCAGTAGTGAACAACGTCGATATGCCAAAGTCATCAACTTCGGTCTGATCTACGGCATGAGTGCCTTTGGCCTCGCCCAGAACCTTAATATCGAGCGACAAGCCGCGCAAAACTATATCGACCGTTACTTTGCCCGCTACCCCGGCGTACGTGAGTACATGCAGGTCACCCGCGAGAGTGCCAAAGAGAAAGGTTATGTAGAGACATTCTTTGGTCGCCGCTTATGGGTACCTGAGATCAACAGCCCCAACGGTATGCGCCGCCAAGGCGCAGAACGCGCAGCGATCAATGCCCCTATGCAAGGCACTGCCGCTGATCTCATCAAGCTCGCCATGATCGCCGTACACAACTGGCTGACACATGAAAAACTTGCCAGCAAGATCATCATGCAGGTACACGATGAATTGGTACTAGAAGTGCCAGAAACTGAGTTGGCGCTGATAAAAGAAAAACTACCACTGCTGATGCAGAATGTAGCTAAGTTGGATGTTCCGTTGTTAGCAGAAGTTGGTATTGGGAATAATTGGGAAGCGGCGCATTAACACCCAACATCCGAAACGATGGGGAAGATCACCTATTTTTTGGGCTGAAATCACGTTGACTGCTTGCTTTGCTCTATAGCAAGCTCTTCCAAAAATTCCTGAATATCCCATTCGCAGCCGCCACAACCTGTGAGTGCCCCAGTCCAGCGGGAGATTGCCTCAACATCCTTACCTTGCAAGAACAGTTCGCGAATTTGACCACGTTTGGTGCCGCTACAATAGCAAATCACTTCATTGTCTGGATTATCTTGCTGAGTGGTCATGTGGTCGAATTCATGAAGATTACTTTTACAGCTATTTTAACGCCAGAAACCTGCGTGGAGTAAACAAGCGCATATACTTTGCACAAGACTCAGCTATAGTTGAATATCAATTACAAAGTCTAATTTAAAGCATGACAGATTCTATACCATCACGTTTTGGCGCCATCATCATCGGCGATGAAATCCTTTCTGGCAAACGCCAAGATGGGCATCTCGCCAAAGTGATTTCCCTGCTTTCTGCAAGAGGTCTCAGCCTATCTTGGGCAGAATACTTGGGAGATGAGCCAGCACACATTTCGACCACATTGCGCCGCACTATGCAAAGCAGTGACATCGTGTTTTGCTTTGGCGGCATCGGCGCCACGCCAGATGACTACACGCGTCAGGCAGCGGCCGATGCAGCAGAATTAGTGATTGAGCGCCACCCGGGTGCAGTTGCAGAGATTGAAGCACGATTTGGTGAAGGTGCATACCCCAAACGGGTGCTCATGGCAGACTTCCCACAAGGTGCTGAACTCATTCCTAATCCGGTCAATCGGGTACCCGGCTTTTCACTCGGGCGCCATTATTTTATGCCAGGCTTTCCCGAGATGGCATGGCCGATGACCGAATGGATATTGGATACCCATTACGCACACTTATTCCACCAGCAAGATTTCAGCGAAGCATCTATCCTAGTGTTCGATGCGGGAGAGAGCCAGTTAATCGACCTGATGAATAGCATCGTCGCAAACTATCCTGACCTCAAATTATTTAGCCTACCTAAACTCGACCAACGCAGAACGATAGAGCTTGGCGTCAAAGGGCCTGTAAAAACCGTTGAAGCGGGAATTGCCGAAATACGTACAGGCGTCACTCATGCCGGTTTTAGCTGGTCGCCAATACTTTGATGAAATCAATCAATCTAATCACAACCCATCTACCTGCACGGCATATTTAGAATGTTACACTGCGACAAAAACATATCCATCCACCATAAATCCATCAAATAGTTGTGAAACCCTGATTAATTTACAAATTTGCGTTTTGCTCACACGCTATTTGCATATAAAATGAGCAGTTCCGCTGAATTTTAAAAAAACGGTCATTCGTGCAAATCGGTCCCTACATACTTAAGAACAATCTGGTAGTCGCGCCCATGGCTGGCGTGACAGACCGCCCTTTCCGCATCTTATGCAAAAAGATGGGCGCGGGCTTGGCTGTTTCTGAGATGGTGACATCGAATTCGCTGCTCTACGGCAGTGCAAAAACCTTGCGCCGCGCTAATCATGAGGGCGAAGTAGACCCGATCTCGGTGCAGATCGCCGGTGCTGACCCGAAAATGATGGCTGAAGCGGCTAAATACAATGTTGATAACGGTGCACAGATCATCGATATCAATATGGGCTGCCCGGCCAAGAAGATATGTAATGTCATGGCGGGCTCGGCATTATTGAAAGACGAACCACTGGTTTCACAGATATTAAAAGCCGTTGTCGCTGCTGTGGATGTGCCCGTAACATTAAAGATACGTACAGGCTGGGATAAGCAGAATCGCAATGCGATTGCCGTTGCCAAAATGGCTGAAGATATCGGCGTACAAGCCCTTGCCATGCATGGCCGTACCCGCGCATGTGCGTACACCGGCGATGCAGAATACGACACCATCGCAGCGGTAAAACAGGCTATCAATATTCCTTTAATCGCGAATGGCGATATCACCACACCGGAAAAAGCCAAATATGTGCTGGATTACACGGGCGCTGATGCCGTGATGATTGGCCGTGCAGCACAGGGGCGCCCTTGGATTTTTCGTGAGATCGAACATTATTTAAAAACCGGCGAGCATTTAGCCTTACCCGAAGTCAGTGAGATACATAGGGTGATGCAAGAGCATGTCGCTGATTTATACGATTTCTACGGTGATTTATCTGGCATGCGCATAGCGCGCAAACACATCTCTTGGTACACCAAAGGTTTGAAAGATTCTGCGAACTTTCGCCATGCCATGAACCAACTGCAAACGATAGAAGAGCAGCAAGCTGCGATCAATGAATTCTTTGAGCGTTTGCAAACACAAAGTACACACCTGCAATACGCTGAAGACGATGCGGCAACTACTGATGAAGCGATGGCAGCCTGATGAGCAATAGAGATATCTCAGAATGCGTACGCGCCTCACTTGAAGAGTACTTCAAAGATCTAGACGGCGAGCCGCCACATGCGGTCTATGACATGGTGCTGCAATGCGTTGAAAAACCGATGTTGCAATATGTGCTCAACCGTGCCGGTGGAAACCAAAGCAAAGCAGCCGAGATACTCGGATTAAACCGCAACACGCTGCGCAAAAAACTTCAGCAATACAAGATTCAATAACCTCTTTTTCAGAAGTATTCCCTCATGGCGACAATTAAACGTGCACTGATCAGTGTTTCCGACAAGCAAGGCATTCTTGAGCTTGCAAAAGACCTAAATAAACTGGGCATAGAGATTCTTTCAACTGGTGGTACAGCTAAGCTCTTTCGCGATCATAATATCGCTGTCATCGAAGTGAGTGATTACACCGGTTTTCCGGAAATGCTGGATGGCCGCGTGAAGACACTGCACCCTAAAGTACATGGTGGCATTCTCGGTCGCCGAGATTTACCAGAACATGTCGCAGCGATGGATAACGCTGCGATCCCGCCTATCGATATGGTGGTGGTAAACCTCTATCCATTCGAGGCCACTGTCGCTAAAGCCGACTGTACGCTTGAAGATGCGATTGAGAATATCGATATCGGCGGCCCCGCCATGGTGCGCTCTGCTGCAAAGAACTGGAAAGACGTGGCGGTGCTAACGGATGCGTCACAATATGCTGATGTGATCGCGGAATTAAAAAGCACAGGCACGTTGGCAGACAAAACAAAGTTTGCTTTATCCGTTGCTGCCTTTAATCGTATCAGCAACTATGATGGTGCGATCAGTGATTATTTGTCTTCTTTTGATGCCGATGGCAAACGCGGTGAATTCCCAGGGCAAATCAACGGCCGATTCATCAAGTTGCAAGACCTACGTTATGGTGAAAACCCGCACCAGAATGCTGCATTCTATCGCGACCTCTACCCTGCACCTGGCTCATTAGTCACAGCAGAGCAGCTACAAGGCAAAGAACTTTCTTATAACAACATAGCTGATGCTGATGCTGCTTGGGAGTGTGTAAAGAGCTTTGATAATGCCGCTTGCGTCATCGTCAAGCACGCGAACCCATGCGGGGTCGCTATCGGCGCAGATACTGCCGAAGCTTATGCAAAAGCATTCAAGACTGATACTACCTCGGCATTTGGTGGCATCATCGCGTTTAATCGTCTTGTAGACAAGACAACTGCTGAAGCTGTCTCTAAACAATTCGTTGAAGTATTGATTGCGCCTGACTTTACCGCAGATGCGCTTGCCATCTTGCAAGCCAAAGCGAATGTGCGCGTACTCAAGATTGCACTGCCATCAGGCGGCAATACGGCTTGGGCACAAGGCCGTAATATGCATGATACAAAACGTATCGGCTCTGGCTTGTTAATACAGAGTGCGGACAATCATGAGATCAGCCCAAGCGACCTTAAAGTGGTCACTAAAAAACAACCTACCCCTGAACAACTTGAAGACCTGCTGTTTGCATGGCGTGTAGCGAAGTACGTTAAGTCGAATGCCATCGTATTCTGTGGGGATGGTATGACGTTAGGCGTAGGTGCAGGCCAGATGAGCCGCGTTGATAGTACCAAAATTGCAGCGATCAAGGCGCAGCATGCAGGGCTTTCATTACAAGGTTCAGTCGTAGCCTCTGATGCGTTCTTCCCTTTCCGTGACGGCGTCGATGTTTTAGCCGAAGCAGGTGCTACTTGCGTCATCCAACCTGGTGGTAGCATCCGGGATGATGAAGTGATCGCAGCGGCCGATGCACATGGCCTTGTCATGATTCTGACTGGCGTAAGGCATTTCCGTCATTAACCGAATGATTAATCTGGTGTGATCTTATGGTCGCACTTTTAAAAAATACTCAGGGTTCTTAGCTATGAAAGTACTTGTGATTGGTGGCGGTGGTCGCGAACACGCCTTGGCATGGAAGATAACGCACAGCCCAAAGATCAGCCGCGTCTATGTGGCGCCTGGTAATGCGGGTACTGCGTTGAACCCTGATATGGTGAATGTACCAATCACCGATGTGAAAGAACTCGTCGAATTTGCTGAAAAAGAACAGATCGCATTGACTATCGTTGGCCCAGAAGCGCCTTTGTCGCAAGGCGTGGTAGACGCTTTCCGCATTGCCGGGTTAAAAATATTCGGACCGACCAAAGCGGCAGCGCAATTGGAAAGCTCCAAAGATTTTGCCAAAGCGTTCATGATTCGCCACAACATCCCCACCGCAGCTTATGCCACATTCACAGACGCCAATGCAGCACATGAGTATGTGCGTAAGCAAGGTGCGCCTATCGTCATCAAGGCAGATGGATTAGCGGCTGGCAAAGGGGTTGTTGTTGCCATGGATGAAGATGAAGCCCATGCGGCTATCGACTCCATGTTGGCAGATAACAAACTTGGGGCCGCAGGTGCGCGCGTCGTGATTGAAGAATTTCTGACTGGCGAAGAAGCCAGCTTTATCGTGATGGTAGACGGTAAGAATATACTCCCACTGGCAACCAGCCAAGACCATAAACGGTTGTTGGATGGTGACGAAGGCCCCAATACCGGCGGCATGGGCGCGTATTCCCCTGCCCCTGTCGTTACCCCAGAAATACATGCAAAAGCCATGCGTGAGATTATTAAACCGACTGTTGCAGGCATGGCGCAAGATGGTATTCCTTACACTGGTTTCCTTTATGCTGGCCTGATGATTTCGCCAAATGGCGATGTCAAAACGCTTGAATTCAATTGCCGCATGGGCGATCCAGAAACTCAACCTATCATGCTGAGACTCAAGAGCGATTTAGTCACACTGGCTGAACATGCTGTCGATGGGGCACTGGATAAAGTCGAGGTGGATTGGGATAGACGTACAGCACTTGGTATCGTCATGGCATCAGCAAACTACCCTGAAACACCCCGTACTGGTGATGTCATCACAGGGCTGCCAAAAGACCTGCAAGATGCGCATGTATTCCATGCTGGCACTATGCTTAAAGACGAGCAAGTACTCACTAGCGGTGGGCGTGTACTTTGCGTAACTGCACTTGGTGAAACCGTAAAATATGCACAATCCCGCGCCTACCAGATTGCTGAAGAGATCAAGTTCGATGGTAGCCAGATGCGTAGTGATATCGGCTACAGGGCAATCAAAGCCTAAGGCTTACGGATGTGATCCAAAATCGAGGCTTACGTCACTATCTACGTCAAGGTGGTGTTATTGCCTACCCTACCGAATCTTGCTTCGGGCTTGGCTGTGACCCAAAAAGCCGCTTAGGTGTGCAGCGCATTCTCAGGTTAAAAGGTAGGCCTCAGCATAAAGGCCTCATTTTAATTGCACACGAATTAAGACAGTTCTCCCCATTCATCAGCCAACTATCTGCTAGCCAAAAGACGAAGTTATTAGAAACTTGGCCAGGCCCATTCACGTGGCTCATACCTGCCAGCAAACGTTGTCCATTTTGGCTGAGAGGGAAACATAGCAGCATCGCTGTGCGCGTTACAGCGCATACTGGCAGCGCCAAATTAGCCCATAGCATCAATAACGCCATCGTCTCCACCAGTGCGAATCGTAGTGGCCATCAATCAGCAAAATCTGCCCGTGAATGCAGTAGATTATTTGGAAAGTCAGTGCGCGTGATTTCAGGGCGAATCGGCAAGGCCAAAAAACCTTCGACGATTAAAGACCTTGTAACAAATAAGGTTATTCGTCCATAATGCCACCCTTAACCAGTTTACCAACGAATCTTCAGAAAATCAGCCATGAATCCAGATGCCGTCTTTGATTACTTACAAGGTTTACAAAACCGTATCGTAGAAGCAGTCGAAATGGTAGATGGCAAGACGTTTCTGCATGACAGTTGGCAACGTCCAGAGGGCGGTGGCGGAACCGCATGCATGCTGGAAGAAGGCAATGTATTCGAACGCGCTGGCATCGGCTTTTCTCACGTGATGGGTAATAAACTACCGCCATCCGCGAGCGTGGCGCATCCTGAAGCAGCTGGCCGTAGCTGGCGAGCAATGGGCGTGTCGTTGGTGTTTCATCCACGCAATCCTTTTGTGCCTACCGTACACATGAATGTGCGTTTCTTTATCGCAGAAAAAGAGAATGAAGCACCTATCTGGTGGTTTGGCGGGGGCATGGACTTGACACCCTATTACGGCTTTGAAGAAGACGCTGTGCACTTTCACCGAACATGTCGCGATGCACTTGCACCATTTAGTGATGACTACTATCCTAACTTCAAGAAAGCCTGCGATGAGTACTTCTATTTGAAGCACCGGAAAGAGCCTCGCGGCATTGGCGGTATATTCTTCGATGATTTCAATGAATTAGGATTTGAACAAAGTTTTGCATTGATTAAAAACGTTGGTGATGCATTCATCAATGCCTATCTGCCCATCGTGCAGCGCCGGAAAGATACACCATACAATGAGCAACAGCGCGACTTTCAGGCCTATCGCAGAGGGCGCTATGTCGAATTCAATCTGGTCTATGACCGCGGTACTTTATTTGGCCTGCAATCCAATGGTCGCACTGAGTCGATTCTGCTTTCCATGCCACCCGTCGTGAAATGGCGATATGACTGGAAACCTGATGCAGGGTCAGCAGAGGCTAAACTTTATTCCGACTTCCTCATCGATAAAAACTGGCTAGCACCTTCTTAACCTGATGGGCATATTTCGTGCATACTCCTGTATAAAAGGGAGTGTTCATGTTTGCACAGATATTTCGTACCAAACCGATTGCCACTGAAACTGATAGCGGCCTCAAAAAATGCTTGAGCGCTTTTGATCTAGCGCTGCTAGGAATAGGCGGGGCGATCGGCACCGGTATTTTTGTACTCACTGGGTTAGCCGCAGCAACTCAGGCTGGGCCAGCCGTCATCATCTCATTCATTATCGCTGGTGTCGCCTCAGCTTTTGCCGCACTTTCCTATGCTGAATTAGCAGCATCCGTTGGGGGTTCGGGTAGTGCATACGGTTACAGCTATGTAGCTTTTGGTGAGTTTTTCGCCTGGGTGATCGCTTGGATATTATTACTGGAATACGGTGTGGGAGCAGCAGCAGTCGCTAATGGCTGGGCAGGTTACTTTATTCGCACATTAACCAATTTTGGTTTCAGCATGCCAGAGGCTTATACAAAAGCGCCTAGTCTGGGTGGCATCATCAATTTGCCAGCGTTCTCTATCATCTGGATACTCACTTTACTGCTCATTTCCGGTGTTAAGCAAAGCTCTCAAGTCAACAACATCATGGTGGCGATAAAACTCACGACCATTGCAATCTTTCTGGCAATTGCTGCGATGAACCTGAATACCGATAACTGGCATCCTTTTATGCCTTTCGGCTGGTTTGACACACTGGAGAACGGCAAAACCATCGGGATATTGGCGGGCGCATCCTTGGTATTCTTCGCTTACTTCGGCTTTGATGCTGTATCTACAGCAGCTGATGAAGCAAAGAACCCGCAGAAAGACTTACCGATCGGATTGATCGCCTCCGTGACCTTCTGCACGATCATTTACATTCTAGTATCTGGATTCTTAACTGGCATCGTCCCCTACACCGAATTAAATACTACATCTCCTGTTGCTTTCGCACTAACTAAAATCGGCTACACATGGTCATCCACACTTGTTGCAACTGGCGTATTGGCAGGCCTGATCACGGTTTTATTGGTATTGTTATATGGCTTGACGCGCATCTTGTACGCCATGAGCCGAGATGGTTTGATATCGCCATTCTTTTCGACCATCAATCCAGAGCGACAAACACCGGTTCGCATCATCTTACTTTGCGGCTTCGTGATCTCTATCGTTGCGGGTTTTATTCCACTCGGCGAGCTAGCTGAAACGGTGAATATCGGCACGCTGGCGAGCTTTATCATGGTATGCGTCGGCGTGATCGTATTACGTATACGCCAGCCTAATCTCAAACGCCCATTCAAAAATCCATGGCATCCTGTGATTCCCGTACTCGGTATCATTTCATGCAGCGCATTGATCGCATTCTTGCCTGCGGAGACTTGGCATCGATTCTTAATCTGGGTGGTGATTGGTATCGCGGTGTACTTTAGCTATTCTTTTCAGCATAGCAAGTTGCGCAAACCTTAAACTACAAGTCAACAGAGTGACAACATAGAAAGTAAAAAGCCAGTCTTTTGGACTGGCTTGTTGTCATGCTCACTATAAATATTGATTAAAGTGATAGCACCCACTGGACGACAATTTTGATGTCTTCGTCCTTAACATGTGGACTGTTAGGTGGCATGCGCAAAGGACCCCATACGCCGCTGCCACCTTCTTTAACTTTTGCAATTAATTTAGCTTCTGCTGTCTTATCACCACGGTATTTGGTCGCCACATCCTGATACGATGGGCCGATTACTTTGACTGCAACACTATGGCAGGCAAGGCATCCATTCTTCTGCGCAAGCGCTTCTGCAACCTTGGCATCGACCGCTAATGCTTGGCCTGCCATCATAAAAGAGCTGGCGCTCACAATCGTCAACAACACCCCTTTCATGCTTACCCTTTCACCTTGATCACTCGCTGAAATAGACGATTAACTTCATCATACCCATGATTGCTCACGCATGGAAAGCTATAGATGCGTCAACAGCCCCTCAAGTTCATTAATGACTGGCAAGCACTCGACACCTCTGCATACCCAAGCATTGACAGCATCACTGGCTGGGCGTTCTAGTGTTTGCGGTAATTTTTTCAAATCGTTCGATAAATAAAACGTCAATGCAGCGGGCAGATAGCGCCGATTGATCTGCTGGCGCCACGCATCTTGAGCTTCTATTGCCCCCCGCAGAATCAGCATGGTAGGTGGCAGCAGGAACTCATCTAACGCCACCAGCATATTCGGGCAACCGGAAGGAGAGCGCTGCATGACACCATCAAATGCTTTCAAGCTACGCTCTACTGCCTGCAAATATCGTGGCTCACCCAGCATATGCCCTAAGCGTTGTAAACTGATCGCGGCGATACCATTACCATTCGGGGTAGCATTATCGTAGGCCTGTTTGGTGCGATGAATCAATACTTCATGGTTGTGCCCTGTGAAATAGAACCCTCCGTGCTCAGACTCGAACTCTTCCAGAAGCGTCTCCGCTAAGTCTTCCGCGAATTCCATATCCTGCGCACGATATTCTGCCTGCATCAATTCCAGCAAAGCGTCTAACAGAAAAGCGTAGTCATCGAGATACGCATTCAAATGGGCGATATCATCTTTGCAGGTTGCCAATAATTTCTCATCGACCCATAACTTATCTTTTATAAAATCTAATGCTTGCTGGGCAAGTATTACCCATTCTGGCCGATTCAGGATACGCCCAGCACGTGCCAGACCTTTGATGGCCAATGCATTCCAACTGGTCAGCAATTTATCATCGCGACCGGGGCGAATGCGCTGTTCTCGTGCCTGAAATAACTTTGTACGGGCGCTATCCAGTAGAACCTTATCTTCTGCATCAGCCTGCGCTGTTAAATATACATGCCAATCATGGCCCTCAAAATTAGGCGCGCGATCAAACCCAAAATAACGACTTGCGACGACAAATTCATCTGGGGTCAGTAAGGCTTTAGCCTCTGCTGGTTGCCATACATAGAATCTACCCTCTTCACCCTCAGAGTCTGCATCTAGCGAAGAATAGAAAGCCCCTGAAGATGAACGCATCTCACGTACCATCCAATCGATGGTTTCTTCGATCACCTCGACAAAACGCGGATCTTTACTCAACTGCCAGCCATCGACATACAGGCAAAGTAACTGCCCATTGTCATAGAGCATCTTCTCAAAATGGGGGATCATCCATTTTTCATCCACGCTATACCGACAGAACCCGCCACCAATCTGGTCATAGATGCCACCAGCAGCCATACTGCGCAACATTTGCAACGCCATGGCTTCTGCTTCTTTATTACCTTTTGCAGCCAAACGTAGAAGAAAATTCACATCTGCTGGATTAGGGAATTTTGGTGCTGAACCAAAGCCCCCATGTTCAAAATCAAACCCGCTTTTTAGATGCTCGAAGGCGAGCTGGATAGTTTCCTCACCAGCATTGATGACATTGCTTGCCGTCGGCACGGTACGCGCCATAGCCTGTAATAATTGGCGATTTTGTTCAGCCAGATCTTCTTTGCGTTGGTGATAGAAACCCGCAATATGCGTCACTAAATCAGGAAATCCCGGCAACTGATAGCGAGCAGTCTTGGGAAAATAGGTGCCACTATAAAATGGCTCTTGCTGCGGGGTAAGAAACACAGTTAACGGCCAGCCGCCGCTCTTATTGGAAAGCATGCTGTGTGCAGTCTGGTATATCTGGTCGATATCAGGGCGCTCTTCACGATCGACCTTGATATTGATGAAATGCCGATTCATCACGGCAGCCACTTCTGCATCTTCAAACGATTCATGCGCCATGACATGGCACCAGTGACATGCAGAATAGCCGACCGATAACAGGATAGGTTTATCCTGTTCGCGGGCCAGCTTCAGGGCTTCTTCACCCCATGGATACCACTCGACAGGATTATCTGCATGTTGCAGAAGATAAGGGCTAGTCTCGTTCGCCAGTCTGTTTGTCATGCAATTATAGATTGGTGACGCTATATTCCACAGTTAATACATGCGTACTATGCGGTGCGACATTGATCACATTATCCAGAGCATTGGCCGATTCGACACAGATCATATGGCGCCAGTCATCGTTATCGCCCATGTCACTCAATTCAGCAGCTTTTTGCTTCCATGGATTCCACACCACGGTTGATCGGCTACCGGTCTTCTTGATGCGGATCTTGCGGTTCAGGCCTTTATCTTCGATCACACAGTCAGACTGAGTATCGATATATACGCGGTCAAACTCGCTATGGAAAGTGAGCGCGCCTTTTTGCTTATCGCGTGCGAAATCTTTCACTTTATCAGCATACAAGGTGCCTTCAAGACCACTTACAGCAATCGTTTCAACATCGCTGACCTGAAAGTAAGTATGCAACGCTTCACCGATCTCAAATGGTTCATCGCCATTATTCTTGGTGGCCAGCTCCATTTGTAGCGTCTCGCCAATTATTAGGGTCAAAGTTAATTCATAAGGATATTCAAGCTGTTTCTGGGCAACAGGGGTGTCGATAATTTGCAATACCAATCGTGTCGCGCCACTATCAAGGATATTAGACTCGATCAAACGCCAAGGCATTACACGAGCAAAGCCGTGCGGACAGACTTCGGTATTAGTCGGGTGTGCTCCAAACCAAGGCCAGCAGATAGGCACGCCGCCACGGATTGAACGTCCATGGATATGACGCGCTTTCTTGGATAACCAAAGCACAGGCGCTGATACGTTTTTTGGCTGCCACTGCGTAACATGGGCGCCTTGAAGCGCAATCTGCGCTGTTGCCAACGGATTATTGACTTCGATTGTCATTAATCCGTTTTCATCTTCAACCAATTGAAGATGCAACGCGGCGGCTTCAGGTTTTTCCAGTGTCGATAATGAGTTCATTTGTACATCCCCGATAATTGAATCCGGTCATCCCCCTGCTACTAACTACTTCATTCTTATTTTTCTATTTGCGATACATCGCGTATCGCACCGCGCGAGGCGCTGGTACTCATGGCAGCATATGCACGCAAAGCTGGTGAAACGACGCGCTCACGCGAAACCGGCTTCCAGGCATCCTTGCCTTTGGCTTCCATCGTCGCACGACGATGTGCCATGATCTCATCCGTTACAACCAAGTGAATCGTACGGTTTGGGATATCGATTTCAATGGTATCACCTTCTTCCACCAATCCTATCGCACCACCTTCAGCCGCTTCAGGGGAGGCATGGCCGATACTCAATCCAGATGTGCCGCCGGAGAAGCGTCCATCCGTCAATAATGCACACTCTTTGCCCAAACCTTTGGATTTTAAGTAACTAGTAGGATATAGCATTTCCTGCATACCCGGGCCGCCACGCGGCCCTTCGTAGCGAATCACCACGATATCACCAGCGACGACTTTATCCGCAAGAATCCCCTCAACTGCATCATCCTGACTTTCAAAGATACGTGCACGGCCAGTGAATTTTAGAATGCTATCGTCCACACCGGCAGTCTTTACGATACAGCCGTCCATCGCGATATTGCCATAAAGCACAGCCAAGCCACCATCTTGCGAGTAGGCATGGTCTTTATCACGGATACAACCTTCTTTACGGTCATCATCAAGATCTGGCCATAACATTGATTGGCTAAACGCGATCGTTGTCGAGATACCACCGGGTGCTGCGCGGTAGAACTTCTTAACGTCTTCATCTGTTGTGGTAGTGATATCCCATTTAGCCAATGCCTCGCCCATACTAGCGCTATGCACAGTCGGGGTATCCAAATGGATCTTACCGGCACGACTCAGCTCGCTGAGAATACCCATCACGCCACCAGCCCGGTGGACATCTTCCATGTGATATTTAGCAGTCGCAGGTGCAACCTTGCAAATACAAGGCACATTACGTGAGATACGATCAATATCTGCCATCGTGAAATTCACGCCAGCTTCATGTGCAGCAGCAAGCAAGTGTAATACGGTATTAGTAGAACCGCCCATCGCAACATCTAGGCTCATGGCATTCTCGAACGCCTGCATATTCGCAATATTACGCGGCAACACACTGTAATCATCCTGCTCATAATGACGCTTCGCCAAATCCACGATCACACGACCAGCCTGTAAGAAAAGTTGCTTACGAGCCGCATGCGTCGCCAGCGTGGAGCCATTCCCTGGCAAACTCAAACCCAGCGCTTCAGTCAGGCAGTTCATCGAGTTTGCAGTAAACATGCCTGAGCATGATCCACAGGTCGGACAAGCTGAACGTTCGATAGCTTCAGACTCAGCATCGGACACTTTGCTATCTGCACCAGCCACCATCGCATCAACCAAGTCTAGCTTGTGTGTTGTGCCATTCCAGTTCACCTTGCCCGCTTCCATCGGGCCGCCAGATACGAATACCACAGGGATATTCAAGCGCAACGCGGCCATCAACATGCCAGGCGTGATCTTATCGCAGTTAGAGATACATACGAGGGCATCGGCACAGTGCGCATTGACCATGTACTCAACGCTATCAGCAATCAAGTCACGGCTTGGCAAACTATACAGCATGCCGCTATGGCCCATGGCGATGCCGTCATCCACGGCGATGGTATTGAATTCTTTGGCTACGCCACCCGCTCTTTCGATTTCACGCGCGACGAGTTGACCTAAATCTTTTAAGTGAACATGACCCGGTACAAACTGTGTAAATGAGTTTGAGATGGCGATGATCGGCTTGGTGAAATCCTCTTCTTTCATCCCCGTAGCACGCCATAGTGCGCGGGCACCAGCCATGTTACGACCATGTGTAGTAGTACGTGAGCGGTATTGCGGCATAACAAATCCTTATTTGTTTACAGCGATGTAAACGTAATAAATCGTATAATCCATTATTCTAACCCATATAACCACGATCCCTCTAATGTTGATACACCCGCAAATAGACCCTGTTGCCATCCATATTGGCCCGTTTGGCATCCACTGGTATGGCTTGATGTACCTGATAGGGTTTATGAGTCTACTTCTTCTCGGTAAGTTGCGCATACGCAACACTCCGGCACTCGACTGGAAAGAAAGTGATGTTGATGACCTTCTATTTTATGGTGCACTGGGTGTCATCTTGGGCGGGCGCCTAGGCTACGTAATCTTTTACCAGCCGGCCTATTACTTGAGCCATCCACTGGAAATATTATTTTTGTGGCAAGGCGGTATGTCTTTCCACGGGGGGTTTCTTGGTGTTTTAACTGCAATGATCTTCTTCGCCAGAAAAACCGGGAAACGCTGGCTGAATGTCATGGACTTTGTCGCGCCGCTTGTACCAATCGGCCTTGGTGCTGGGCGTATGGGTAATTTTATCAATGGTGAACTCTGGGGCCGTGCAAGTGATATGCCATGGGCGATGGTCTTTCCCCGTGTGGACAGTATTGCGCGTCACCCATCGCAACTTTATGAGTTTTTGCTTGAGGGCATCGTTCTATTTACGGTCTTATGGCTATATTCGAGAAAACCAAGACCATTAGGGGCGGTTTCAGCCTTGTTCTTGATTGGTTATGGCAGCTTCAGGTTCTTAGTAGAATTCACACGAGAACCCGACAGCTTTTTAGGGGTTCTTGCACTCGGTATGAGTATGGGGCAGTGGCTTAGCTTGCCTATGGTATTGGTTGGCGTATGGATGTTCATCCAAGCAAAAAAGCATCGCTTTGGGCAGCAATAAAACCGTGAACTGATTCACAAAAACAATGAATGTTGAAGTTTCGACGCATGCATAATCGTTCGTGGATTTTTCGACATCTCATTGCATCAAAGAATATCTCTATGAATTATAGAAATTAATAATCCATATAATAATCAGCTAGTTATAATTTAAATTTTTCTCTTAATCATTATGTCGAAACTGGTATGTGAATTGCACATGTATTACCAGAATATAAAAAATCCGGGGCAACCCTGACAACATAAGAAATTAGGAGAAATACCATGAAAAAATTATTTCAATCGATGCTTAACAGAAATCCTGGCGAACCATTCATCAGTGAAACAAAGGCACAAGAAGTTAAAATGGAGAAAGCGCGTGACAATGTATTCTCATCATCAAGCGCAAATCCTTATGGTGTTGAAATAGAAGAGCTAAGCTTTGAAGATTTTGCCCGCATCATGGGTGGTCAAGAAAGAAGCATGCGCGCTTAAGTAACAAGTAGTACTTCACTAGAGAGTGGTTAACAGCAGCGTTTAATTCCCGTCCACTTGCTGTCTTGCCACTCTTTAAAAAATTCTGCCTTGGTTTTTGCTACCTCACCTGAATGATGTTTGGCATGATGCAAGAGATAGCGCTCATATGCATCATCCCCTGATAAGCGCCGTATAAATCCCCAAATTTTCTTTAGCTTTTTAAGCATCAAACCCTTAATTCAGCGTGGTTGCCACATAGGGCACTTCTGTCGAAAGTGGTACCGATTTTCCTGTTAAGTAGCGCATGCTGACACGTACCATATCAAAGATCACCACCCACACGACCATCACGAAGAACAATGTTAACCAAGCATCTAGCTGTTGATTGAATATCAGTTGAGGTGCGACAGCGGCTTTCTCTGGTGGCAATAAGCCGGCTGCCAGTTTGGCAGACATATCATTCGCGGCAGCAAAGAAACCAACACGAATATCTGCGCTGGTGATCTTCTCCCAAGCTGCGGTTGTGGTGATGATCACAAGCCACAAGAGAGGTAATCCGGTCACCCATGCATGTCGCAATTTCCCAGATTTAATCAGAATGCCCGTGGCAATGCAAAGTGCTATTGCTGCCAGCATCTGATTGGCGATACCGAATAAGGGCCAAAGGATATTGACGCCACCGTTAGGGTCGATTACGCCGATATAGAGGAAATATCCCCAACCAGCGACGACTAAGGCGCTCGTGAATAAGACGGATGGATACCATGAAGTCTTACCTAATTTCGGCCAGATATTACCTAACATATCCTGCAACATAAAACGTCCGACACGCGTACCGGCATCTAAGGTAGTCAGGATAAAGATCGCCTCGAACATGATCGCAAAGTGATACCAGAGCGATAGCATGCTTTTACCAAAAGCACTGCCGAATATACTCGCCATACCCACGGCCAAAGATGGGGCGCCGCCAGTGCGGGCAAACAAAGTGGACTCCCCCATTTCGTTAGCCAGATGTTCCATCTGCTCGACTGTCACAGGGAACCCCCACGAGCTGATTTTAGCAACTGCATCGATCGCCTCTTTACCCACTACACCTGCGGGACTATTGATGGCGAAGAAGACACCCGGCTCCAGCACCGTTGCTGCCACCATTGCCATCATTGCGACAAAAGCCTCTAACAACATACCGCCATAACCGATCATGCGAATATCACGTTCATTGGCAATCAACTTAGGCGTAGTGCCCGATGCGATCAATGCGTGGAAGCCTGACACAGCACCACAGGCGATCGTGATAAAAACAAACGGGAACATCGAACCGCCAAATATCGGGCCGGTACCATCGGTGAACTGTGTCAGTGCTGGCATTTTGATCTCGGGGCTTAACACTACAATAGCGATAGCGAGCACGATCACAGTGCCAAGCTTCATAAATGTAGAAAGATAATCACGTGGCGCTAGTAACAACCAGACCGGAAGAATAGCCGCAGCAAATCCGTAAGCAATAATTCCCCAAGCCAAGGGCAAACCTTCATGGTCGAATAAGACTCTTAGCTGTGGGCTGTGATCTACCCAACCACCAGCCACTACAGAAAATAGAAGCAGTGCCACCCCCAGCATGGAGGCCTCTAATACACGGCCCGGGCGGAAACTACGCATATAAAGACCAACGATCATTGCGATAGGAATAGTCGCAGCCACCGTTGATGTCGCCCAAGGGCTATGCTTCATCGCATTGACGACCACCAGACCGAGTACGGCGATTAAAATCACCATGATACAAAAGGTACCGATCAATGCAGCTGCACCCCCGAATGCGCCCAACTCTTCTCGCGCCATTTGCCCAAGACTTTTAGCATTGCGGCGTGTCGAGAGAAATAAAGTGACGATATCCTGCACGCAACCGCCGAGCACCGCGCCTATCAATATCCACAAAGTGCCGGGCAAATAACCGAATTGGGCGGCCAGTGTTGGGCCAACTAATGGGCCAGGGCCAGCGATGGCAGCAAAATGGTGCCCAAACACTACCCATCTGTTGGTGGGCACAAAATCACGCCCATTATCTAAACGTTCTGCGGGTGTTGCCCGCGTCTCATCCAGTGTTAAAACTTCAGCAGCAATCCATGCCGAATAGAATCTATAAGCAATCGCGTAAACACATATCGCAGCAGTAATGAACCATAAGGCATTAATACTTTCTCCCCGATGGATTGCGATACCGCCGATAGCAGATGCGCCAATCACTGCGACTATAAACCAGACGCTTTTTTTAATGAATGCATTCATGGAAAGCTGGACTTGAATAATGGAGCATGCAGTATAAAGCAGGTCAGCTTGTAACTGAATGTAAATAGCAGCATCGTATAGATGCTGAAGCTATCTATTCCAAGCCAACATCAAAATGGGCTGGTCTGTATTACCAGACCAGCCCATTTATTTAAGAAATAGATGCAAAAATCTATTTCTTGCCACTACCCACTTGATTGCCGATTACACCGCCTACGGCCGCCCCGCCCACAGTGCCTAGCGCACTACCACCTGTGAGCACCGCACCAGCAACACCACCTATACCAGCACCAGCAGCGGTATTTTTATCACGGGTAGACATTCCACTACAGGCAGTTAGCGATATCACCAACATAAATAAAGTAGCTAATTTAAAGATAACATTCATTGATACCTCCCAAATATCTTAGGATCATTTAGTGCATAAAGAAGTAAATGATCACTAACAAGAAGAAAGGTACGCCCAGCATCCATGCAACGATATATTTCACCATGATGTTTCTCCTTTATTTAGTAGTCGTTAGAACCGACCAGTTAAAACAAGAATCAAAAGAATGATGACCACAAGACCTAAACCACCTGTAGGTCCATAGCCCCAGTTACGGCTGTGTGGCCAAGCTGGCAAAGCACCCAAGAGCATTAAAATTAGAATGATCAGTAATATTGTTCCCAATGACATTTTCTTACCTCCACTTATCAAGTTATCGGACTTATTGTTATTAAGAGAATGTCAGGTTCAATATTCTCTCGTCACGGTGATCAATTTAACGTTAACCTTGCGTTGGCATGAGCGGCGATTGACTGATTGTTATGTCAGACGTCACTGACAGCTATTTGCTACTAGCGGTTATTTCTCTGGATATGTCCAGAATAATGGCCAGTAACTTGAGTACGATACTAAGTAGGCTTAGAATGGTATGTGAATATGTTTTGCACTAGCTTGCTTTTAAATTACCCTTACCCATTGCCCGAAAGATTCTTGATGAAAAACGTTTATCTTGCCTTACTCCTTTCCACCCTTATGATTACGCCTGCGATCGCGGAAGAAATAGCTAGCGACATTACCGCTACTACCGCAAGTGGTGACAAAGTGATTTTGCAACCTAATGGCCGTTGGAAATTCGTAGAGAAAGAAAAAGCGGTTGAAGCTGAGAAAATCGCTAGCCAGTATGAAGAGAACCAAGGCTGTCCTAATGGGACACAAGGTGGCTTCTTAGGCTTCGGGCGCTGCATTCCCAAAGGAGATAAAGACTATAATCGCGGCTCTATGGGCGGCAAGGGTCGTTAATCCCACAAGACTATCATCACTCAATCCGGTTAGTATCATTCGCATATCACTGGATTGAGCTTTAAACAAACCAGAGGTACCTCTGCAAATACCTGTAGTCAATACAAGCAAACGTCTATCCTTACTATCTGATCTGTGGCCGCTTCTGCGGCCTTATCGTCTCCAGATACTCTTGGCGTTTCTACTTCTATGCTTTGCATCGGCTACGCTTTTACTCGTGCCATTAGCATTCCGTGACCTCATCGATTTTGGGTTCGGACAATCCGCGGCAAAGAATGTCGATTCACTGGGTAGTAAACTCAGTTTGAATAGCCACTTTCTCGTTCTATTCGGTCTCGCCAGCTTTTGGGCTGTGATGGTAGCAGCGCGCTACTATACTGTATCGTGGGTTGGCGAACGTGTGACAGCCGATCTGCGTAGTGCGGTCTATGGGCGTGTGATGACTCAGTCGCCACAGTTCTTTGAGACCTTACAAACAGGTGAAGTGTTGTCACGGCTTACGGGCGATACCACCTTGATCCAGACTGTCGTAGGTAGCTCAGCTTCAATGGGTTTACGTAGCTTGTTTCAGTTTATCGGTGGCATGATCATGCTGGCCGTCACCAGCTTCTATTTATTCTCACTCAATCTCGGTTTAATGCTGCTATTGATCTTCCCCATCATACTGATCGGTCGTTCGGTCAAGAAGTTATCCCGTGAGTCACAAGACAGGATCGCAGATAGTTCAGCAATGGCAGGCGAGATCCTCAATGCCATGCCTACCGTGCAATCCTACACACAAGAGCAGCGTGAGATCGCACGCTTCCGTAACAGCACAGAGATCAGCTTTTCAACCGCCATCAAACGCATACGTGTGCGAGCCGCGCTTACAGCCATCATCATCACAGCCATCATGGGCTCCATTATTTTTGTATTGTGGATGGGCGCACGACAAGTCAGCCAAGGCAGCATGTCAGGCGGTGAACTGGCCTCTTTCATTCTCTATGCCGCAATGGTAGCTGGCAGCGTGAGCACGATGGCCGAAGTATGGGGAGATATCATGCGTGCAGCAGGCGCGACAGAGCGCCTACTCGAATTATTACGCTCTGAACCCGCCATCGCAGAACCGGAACAACCCGTTGAATTCATCAAGCAAGCACAGGCAGGAATCGAATTCAATAACGTTAGTTTCTTTTACCCTGCGCGGCCGCAAATCCCAGCGCTTGATGGCATCTCACTCAACATCACCAATGGCGAGACCATCGCACTGGTAGGCCCTTCAGGTGCCGGAAAAACCACATTATTCCAACTTTTGCTCCGCTTCTATGATGTATCTAGCGGCAGCATCAGTATCAATAATCAAGATATCCGCTCATTAAGCCTAGAACATTTGCGCAGCATGATCGCCGTCGTTCCTCAAGATCCGGTTATCTTCTCGGCGAACGCGATGGAAAATATCCGTTACGGTCGCCCATATGCAACGGATGCAGAAGTCATGATTGCAGCAAAAGCAGCACTGGTAGATGAGTTTATCGAGCGACTACCAGAAGGCTATGAGACATTCTTAGGCGAACGCGGTACGCGTCTATCTGGTGGTCAGAAACAGCGCATCGCCATCGCACGCGCTATTCTAAAAGATGCACCGATATTGCTGCTGGATGAAGCTACAAGCGCACTAGATGCAGAGTCAGAGATACTCGTCCAGCAAGGTCTTAACACAGCGATGCAGGACCGCACGACGCTTGTTATCGCACACCGACTCGCTACCGTACAGAATGCTGACCGCATCATCGTTTTAGAGCACGGCAAGATCATCGAAATAGGCACACCCGCAGAGCTTCGGCATCAAGGCGGCTTATATAACAAGCTGGCAAACCTGCAATTCACTTTGGAAGATCAATTGCCCAAAACTTAAAGCAGCCCTTTTTCGGCGAACGATAAAGTCGTATTACCTGCCACGATAAAATGGTCCAACACCCGTACATCCACAAGCGAGAGGGCCTGCTTTAGCGCGGTAGTCAGCAACTCATCCGCCTGACTTTGCTGCGCAATACCCGATGGATGGTTATGCGCGAAAATCACTGAAGCGGCATTATGATGTAATGCCCGTTTAACCACTTCCCGAGGATACACAGAAGTTTGTGTCAATGTGCCAGAGAACAACTCCTCTTGCGATACCACCCGATTCTGCGCATCAAGAAATATCACCAGAAATACTTCACGTGTTAACTGACCTAACTTCAAACGTAAGTAATCCCTCACTTGCGCAGGTGAACTTAATACATCACGCACCTGCATCTCTTCCGCTAATGCCCTGCGACTCATCTCAAAGATCGCCTGCAACTGCGCATACTTACTTGATCCAATGCCACTCACCTGACATAACTCATGCAAACTGGCCGCAAATATCCCATTCAAGCTCCCGAAGCGAGTGAGCAAGTCCCTTGCGAGATCAACCGCACTTTTACCTGTCACGCCAACTCTTAAGAATATCGCCAGCAACTCGGCGTCTGAAAGTACACCCACCCCATTTGCCAAGAGTTTTTCACGCGGTCGCTCCCCCTCCGGCCAATCTGTAATCGCCACGCCTCACCCTTTCATATAAAATCCAGCTAATTCAAATCATTATTCATTATGACGCATCCTGCAATCAAAAAACTCTTGCTAGGCATTACCGGCGGCATTGCTGCCTATAAAGCGGCTGAGCTTGTACGATTATTAGTCAAACAAGGGATCGACGTTCAGGTCGTCATGACAACATCCGCCTGCCAGTTCATTACGCCTGTGACGCTACAAGCCTTATCAGGTAAACCAGTATTCACTGACATGTGGGATGCCAGCATCGCCAACGGCATGCCACACATTGAGCTATCACGTAACGTTGACGCTATTTTGATCGCGCCAGCCAGTGCGGATTTCTTATCAAAACTAGTGCATGGTGGAGCAGATGATCTTTTATCGACACTATGTCTAGCGCGTGACTGTCCGTTAATGGTCGCCCCGGCAATGAATAAACAAATGTGGGAAAACCCAGCGACACAGCGCAATATCCAACAACTGGAAAATGATGACATCACCATTTTTGGGCCCGGTGCTGGTGAGCAGGCCTGTGGAGAAATCGGCCTCGGGCGTATGCTCGAACCTGAACAGCTAGTAAAATTACTATCAAACACACTGCAACCGAAACTGTTTGCGGGCAAACATATATTGATTACTGCTGGCCCAACCATTGAAGCCATCGATCCTGTACGCGGCATCACTAATTTCAGCTCAGGAAAAATGGGTTACAGCATCGCAGAAGTCGCACAAGCAATGGGCGCTAAAGTCACTTTGATCAGTGGCCCTACGGCACTGCAAAAACCCTACTCTACAGACTTTATCGCTATTACTAGTGCCCAAGAGATGCATGGTGCCGTCATGGATAATATTGCTGAGCAAGATATCTTTATTAGCGTTGCGGCTGTTGCAGATTATCGTCCGGCAACAGCCAGTGCTCATAAGCTCAAGAAAACCGAACAGGCATTTACATTAGAATTAATTCCCAATACCGACATCCTCAGCGAAGTAGCCAACCTCAAACAACCACCATTCTGTGTGGGGTTTGCCGCCGAGAGTGAGCATCTATTGGAATTCGCTGAACAAAAGCGTCAACGCAAAAAATTGCCTTTGATTGCTGCCAATATCGCAACAGAAGCGATGGGCAAAGATAACAGCACACTGGTTTTATTAGATGATAACGGTAGCCATACGTTACCCCACGCTACAAAATCAGAACTTGCGCGTATGTTACTGCAACATATCGCAAGCATGCTTTCCCTTCACTCCTAGATTAAAGGCACTCTTATGTCTCTACAAGTCGAACTCAAGATACTGGATGATCGTTTAAGCAACCTGCTACCTACTTATGCAACACCAGGTTCTGCAGGTTTAGACCTTAGGGCGTGTATAGAGCATACACAGACATTAAACCCAGGCGAAACAACATTGATTCCAACAGGCATTGCCATGTATCTGCGTGATACAAACTATGCGGCCATGATTCTGCCGCGCTCAGGGTTAGGGCATAAACACGGCATCGTACTGGGCAACCTTGTAGGTTTGATCGATTCAGATTACCAAGGTCAATTGCTCGTTTCCTGCTGGAATCGCAGCAAGGAGTCTTTCATGCTAAACCCAATGGAGCGTATTGCACAATTGGTCATCGTGCCAGTCATACAAGCCAGTTTTACGGTTGTTGAAGAGTTTGCGGCAAGTGAACGGGGCGAAGGCGGCTTTGGTAGCACAGGTAAAAGCTGAATTCTCAAATATCGAGCAATGATTAGTTTTGCGCTACTTTTAGGCAGAAAATACAGAATTCACTTGAAAAACTCTGTATTTTCATGGTATAAATGCGGTCTTTTCGAATTTCGGAGTCCACCATGGCACGCGTATGTCAGGTAACCGGCAAAAAGCCGATGGTTGGGAATAACGTTTCCCACGCAAATAACAAGACCAAGCGTCGTTTCTTACCTAATTTGCAAAATCGCAAATTCTGGGTTGAGAGCGAAAATCGCTGGATCAGTATGCGTATTACTAATGCTGCTCTGCGCACAATCGACAAAAACGGTATTGATGCTGTTTTAGCCGATTTACGCGCTAGCGGTCAAAAGATCTAAGGAATTATCATGCGTGAAAAAATCAAATTAGAGTCAAGCGCAGGTACTGGTCATTTTTATACAACGACCAAGAACAAGCGCACCATGCCAGAAAAAATGGAGATCAAGAAATTTGATCCTGTTGTTCGTAAGCATGTACTGTACAAAGAAACTAAGCTTAAATAGCCTTTAAGTTTAGTAATAAAAAAGCCCGCACGTGCGGGCTTTTTTATTACGATATGTTTCTCGTCAGTTAGGCCATTCTATAACAACGTAGTCTGCGAGAGAATTCTTGCAAGGCCTCGACACCAGAGGCTTCTGCACGGTGGCACCAATCCTCTAAGTTCTTCAAAAGTTGCTCCTGAGTCGAAGTTGAACGCTCCCAAATCGCTACCAGCTCTTGTTTCAGCTCATATATCTTATGTAGATTGACCGTGCTTCGTAAGACGCTGTCTAACGCTAGCTTTTCTTTGTCTTGCAACTCGCTAGCATCTAAATGTAGCCATTGGCGAATACGCTCAAGCGTTGGGGACTCATGGCCGTGAGAGTGCGCTTTATAAGCATGACGCACCTTATCGATCTCTTGCTTGTATGCTTTCTTAAGCATCGCACCATATTTACCCATGACATCAAACCGATGCGTAATCACTGCCTGCAATGTATCAAGATCACAACGGGTCTTCGCCCAATCGAAACTTACTTTAGGCGCTACTTTCTTTACCTTGGCTAAGCTAATGATTTCCATCGCACGGATATACATCCAGCCGATATCAAACTCATACCACTTACTGGATAACTTGGCAGAACTGGCATAAGAATGGTGATTATTGTGCAGCTCTTCGCCACCGATCAAAATACCCCAGGGGAATATATTCGTACTCGCATCAGCTGCTGCAAAATTGCGATATCCCCAATAGTGCCCGAGACCATTAATAACACCAGCAGCAGTAATCGGTATCCATGCCATTTGTACCGCCCAAATAGTCATACCGAGCGGGCCAAATAAAGCAACATTGATCACAAACATCAGGCCTATCCCTAAAGCACTATGTTTGGTATAGACATGTCGCTCCATCCAATCATCTGGTGTGCCACTGCCATACTTATTCAAGGTCTCCTCATTTTTGGATTCTGCACGATAAAGCTCTGCACCTTCACGAAGCACCTTAACAATGCCTAATACTTGCGGGCTATGGGGATCATCTTCAGTTTCACATTTTGCATGATGCTTGCGGTGAATAGCTGCCCATTCTTTTGTGACCATTCCCGTCGTCATCCACAACCAGAATCGAAAGAAATGACTCACTACCGGATGAAGCTCCAAAGCCCGATGTGCCTGACAGCGATGCAGGTAAATAGTGACCGCTGCGATCGTGACATGGGTAAACGCTAAAGCAACTAATATATAGCCCCACCACGGTAAATCTATTAACCAAAAGTGACTCATGATATTCCTCTAGTGCTTCGACTCATTCAAATCCATCATACATCTAAACCAGAGGGTTTGCTGTTTTCCATATTAGACAGCACTCTCACCTCGCGCTGTGGATATGGAATAACAATCGAATTCGCTTGAAATGCGCGCCATATCTCAAGATAGATAGCAGACTTCAAGCTTGCTGAGCCTTCCTCAGGATCCGGAATCCAGATATTCAGGTTCAAATCGATACCGCTTTCGCCAAAACCAGCGATATTCACCGTCGGCACAGTATCTTGCATCACACGAGGATGGTTCTTTGCACATTCCAGCATTAATCCCATCGCTTTTTCAAGATTACTTTCGTAACTCACCTGAATCGGCATCTGTACACGCGCTTTTCTTTCCGTGAATGAATGATTCACCACAGAGCTTGTAATCAAGGTCTCATTAGGAATGACCACTTGTGTGCCATCTAACTTACGCAGTACAAGATAGCGTGACCGCAAGTCACTCACGATGCCATAATGATTATCAATGGTAATGACATCCCCCATTTGCATGGATTTATCGATGAGGATGATAAAGCCGCTGATGTAATTACTTGCGATTTTCTGCAATCCGAACCCAATACCGACACCTAAGGCGCCCCCAAAGACCGACAATAATGTGATATCAAGGCCAACCGCAGATAAGGCAATTAGTACTGCAATCAACGAGAAACAGATACGGATCAACTTGCTCAATACGACCCGCATATTCATATTGATCTGTGCAGCATTCATGAGCCGGTTCTCGATCACCCTACTTACCCACAGCGCACCTATCAAGGTGATTACTACCGTCAGCAACCCCTGCAAAATAAGTAGCAGATTGATATGGTTTTTACCTACAGTAAAACTGATATCTTCGAGTGCTAAGATAATATCCGGCAATAAACCACTCAGATGAAATGCTAATATCAACCATACAATAGTTGAGATTAAGTGCTCCATCGCGCGTACCCATCCACCGGAAGAGAAGATATAGCGCAAGGCATATACCACTAGCCTGATAACCGCCATCGCGATTAATAATTTATCAGCCAATTTCAACATACTGGTATGTTGCCAGTTACTTAGAATAAGCTGGCCGATATAGATCAATATCAAAGATGAGAGTGGGAACAAAACACGATTGATTCCACCGATACCGACTTTCCAAGTCTCAGGTGCATGCTTCATTACATAGGCTTTAAGCAGCCCATTGATAGACCCAGCAAGTACAAGCGAAAGTATGATGATACTGAGCTGCCAAACAATCACTGGGCTAGCTATATCCGTAGCAAGATCCTGCCACATTAGAGCTAATTCATTATTCATATAAGAAATATGCTGGCAAGGCCTAAAAAGATAAAAAAACCACCACTATCAGTCACCGCAGTGATCAGCACGCTGGAACCTACAGCAGGATCGCGCCCAGACTTTGTCATGACCAGCGGGATCATCACGCCCATGATCGCGGCAAGCAGAAGATTAAGCGTCATTGCAGCCGTCATCACTGCACCAAGCGCCCAGTTGTGATACAGGAAATAAGCCAATACCCCTAGCACACTACCCCAGAGCAAACCATTCATTAACCCGACCCCAAGCTCTTTGAGCAGAAGCGACTTCATGTTGTATGAAGCGATCTGCCCTAGTGCTAAGCCGCGCACAATCATCGTTGTCGTCTGATTACCTGAGTTACCACCTATACCGGCAACAATCGGCATTAACGCTGCTAAGGCCACGATCTTTTCTATTGACCCTTCGAATAAGCCGATCACCCGTGATGCAATAAAGGCCGTCACAAGATTGATCGCCAACCAAGTCCAACGGTTTTGTACCGATTTCCACACAGAAGAGAAGAGATCCTCCTCTTCACGCAAACCTGCCATCGAAAGCATGTCGCTCTCTGCTTCTTCTCGAATAAAGTCCATCACCGTATCAACGGTTAAACGACCTACAAGCTTATTATTACTATCGACAACAGGTGCTGTCACCAAGTCATAGCGCTCGAATGCCTTAGCTGCTTCATCAGCTTTGTCTTCTGGATGGAATACCACGGCATCATCCGCCATGATATCGACCACCTCAGCATCCAAATCATTCACCACCATACGTTTCAGTGGCAATACGCCTTGCAGAATGCCATAACGGTCTACTACGAATAACTTATCCGTATGATCGGGCAGCCCACCCAAACGGCGCAAGTAACGCAAAGCCACTTCAAGCGTAATATCTTCGCGAATGGTGACGATATCAAAGTCCATCAACGCACCAACTGCATCATCCGTATAACCCAATGCGGATTGCAAACGCTCACGATTCTGGATATCCAGGCTATCAAGCAGATCCTGCAGAACATCTTTAGGTAAGTCTGGCGCCAAATCAGCCAGTTCATCGGTATCGAGCTGCTCAGCAGCGGCCAGCAATTCATCGCTATCCATATCAGCGATAAGCGTCTGCCTAACAGCATCCGATACTTCCAGCAGTATCTCGCCATCACGCTCCGCTTTAACCAGCTCCCAGATATCAAGACGTTGCTCTAACGGTAATGACTCAAGGATGTAGGCGACGTCAGCCGGATGCAGGGCATCCAGTTTCTTTTGCAGCTCCGCAAGATTTTGTTTATGGACTAGCGTTTCAAGAAGATGCTGCTTAGGCATATCCTGCTTATGCACCAAACCCTCGACAAGCCGATGCTTATTCAACAGGCTGATCACCTGCTGCAAGTTCTCTTGTAAGCTTTCTTTTGATTCTTGGGTTTCGGCCATTACTTAGCTCATTGATGCTGCTAGGTTACAAGAATGACTGCCCGATTCGGGTGCCGCCTTAATGAAATTGGGTCAACCAGCTCACCCCCATCCCACTTAATCTGTGACAACTTCATTATTATGGAGTTTTTCTGAGCTAACGAAAACAATAATTTTAATTATCTTCATATTGTTAGCATAACAACTTGATGCCTTAGATGATGTATTTATACTGCATAAACGTGTCAGTAATATAAAAAGATATAGTTCAGACAATAAAAAAGCCGGTATGACCGGCTTTTTTATTCAAACTGTTTTAAATCCGTAACCGATATTACTCAGCAACAACTGGTTCTGCTGATAAATCAGGACGGTCAACCAACTCAACCAATGCCATTGGTGCATTATCGCCATCACGGAAACCGCATTTAAGAATACGCAAGTAACCACCATTACGTGTTTGGTAACGTGGACCAAGCTCATTAAATAGCTTGCCTACGATATCACGGTCACGCAAACGGCTGAAAGCCAAGCGACGATTAGCTAATGTTGCACTCTTACCCAAAGTGATTAAAGGCTCTGCTACACGACGCAGCTCTTTAGCTTTTGGCAAAGTAGTCTTGATCAGCTCATGGCGTAATAATGACGTTGCCATATTGCGCAACATCGCCTGACGATGGCTACTTGTGCGGTTTAATTTACGATTACTGTTACGATGACGCATAGTGATACCTCACACCTTTGCTATTTATACTTTTTCCAGGCCAACAGGCGGCCAGTTTTCTAGTTTCATACCTAATGTCAGGCCTTTAGAAGCCAGAACATCCTTAATCTCATTGAGAGACTTACGACCAAGATTTGGTGCCTTCAATAACTCATTCTCACCACGTTGGATCAGATCACCAATGTAGTAAATATTTTCTGCTTTCAGGCAGTTTGCTGAACGCACAGTCAACTCTAAATCATCTACTGGACGTAGCAAGATAGGATCAACTTGTGGTGCATTCTTCACTTCGATTTCTGTTGGAGCACCTTCAAGGTCAGCGAATACAGCCAATTGACCCATCAAGATACGCGCAGCATCACGAATCGCTTGTTCTGGCTCGATAACGCCGTTAGTTTCAACGTCCATTACCAATTTATCCAAATCTGTACGCTGCTCAACACGTGCACTTTCAACGTGGTAACTTACCTTGTTGATCGGGCTGAATGAAGCATCAACTTGGATAAAACCAAGCACACGGTCTTCATCTGTCTTTAAACGCGCAGGAACAGGTTGATAACCGCGACCCATACCAACCTTAACTTCAAGGTTTAACTTGCCACCCTTAGTCAGGTGAGCAATCACATGATTAGGATTAGAAATCTCAGCATCATGACCAGTTTCAAAATCAGCAGCTGTTACAACACCCTCAACTGATTTATTCAGAGTTAATGTTGTTTCACTCTTACTATTCAGCTTTAAAGCAACACCCTTGAGGTTCAACAGGATATCAACGACATCTTCCTGTACGCCATCAAGCGTAGAGTACTCGTGCACAACGCCATCAATTTTGACTTCAGTAATCGCGAAGCCAGGGATTGAAGAAAGCAATACACGACGCAAGGCATTACCCAGCGTATAGCCAAAACCGCGTTCCATCGGCTCAAGTGTCACGCGTGCACGCACAGGTGAAATCACTTCAACGTCAACAACACGTGGCTTTAAATATTCGGTCGGACTGTTTTGCATAACCTATCCTTGAAAGTTTATATCTGACAACTTAAATACGTGGGTATCTAAAACTTAAATACGGTAGTTTAGATACGACGTTTTTTAGGTGGACGGCAACCATTGTGCGGTACTGGCGTCACATCAGAAATGCTAGTGATCTTGAAACCTACAGCATTCAGCGCACGCACTGCAGACTCGCGACCTGGGCCTGGGCCCTTGATACGGACTTCAAGGTTCTTCACGCCGCATTCCTGAGCTGCTTTACCAGCTGCTTCAGCAGCTACCTGTGCAGCAAAAGGAGTACTTTTACGTGAGCCCTTAAAACCTGCTCCGCCAGAAGTTGCCCATGAAAGTGCATTACCCTGACGATCAGTGATCGTAATGATTGTATTGTTAAAAGAAGCGTGCACGTGGGCGATGCCCTCGGCAATGTTCTTTTTAACTTTCTTGCGTACGCGTACGTTAGCTTTTGCCATGTTGCATTATTCCTTACTTGGAAGACTTAATAGGCTTGATAGGACCCTTGCGTGTTCGCGCATTTGTCTTTGTACGTTGACCACGAACTGGTAGACCACGACGGTGACGTACACCACGGTAGCAACCTAAATCCATCAAGCGCTTGATATTCATCGTTACTTCACGACGCAAATCGCCTTCAACCTTAAGCTTTGCGACTTCATCACGCAGCTTTTCAACTTCAGCGTCGTTCAGATCTTTAATTTTTGCAGTCGTAGAAACACCTGCAGCCTGACAAATCTGCTTTGCAGTATTACGACCAACACCGTAGATCGACGTTAATGCGATCTCAGTGTGCTTATGATTTGGGATGTTAACCCCTGCTATCCGAGCCATGTTTCTACTCCAAAATAATGGCGCAATGATTTGATTGAATCAATTGGCCTAATCAAATCGCCAAAAAAGCCTAAAATTTTAACAGCTTGACCAACTTTTAACAATTACCAATTGATCAAGCCACAACTATTAAGTGTATTACTGTCCAATTAACCTTGACGTTGCTTGTGACGTGGATCTGTACAGATAACACGCACTACGCCACGACGACGGACAACTTTACAATGACGACAAAGCGCCTTAACTGATGCACGAACTCTCATTTTTCCACCTCTTTAGCTTGTTCTATACAGCCTAAAACTATTTCACGCGGAAAATAATCCGCGCACGTGACAAATCATAAGGCGTCATTTCTACAGTGACTTTGTCACCAGGAAGAATGCGAATGTAGTGCATACGCATCTTTCCTGAAATATAGCCCAATACCACATGACCATTTTCCAACTTAACTCTAAACGTTGCATTTGGGAGGTTTTCTAGAACCTCACCCTGCATTTCAATTCTGTCTTCTTTTGCCATTACTTTGCTTAACCAAAGGTCTTACTCAATTAGCGCGGAGTAACCGCACCACCTTTAAAATTAGCTTTCTTTAGCAAACCTTCATACTGATGAGACATCAAGTGTGACTGTACTTGTGTCATGAAATCCATGGTCACAACTACAATAATCAACAGCGATGTACCACCAAAGTAAAACGGTACGTTCCATTTCAAGATCAAGAACTCTGGCAACAAACAAACCAGCGTAATGTAGATTGCACCGATCAATGTCAAACGACCCATGATGCGATCTATATATTTAGCGGTTTGGTCACCAGGACGAATCCCAGGAACAAATGCACCACTCTTCTTCAAGTTATCTGCTGTTTCTTTTGGGTTAAACACTAACGCCGTATAAAAGAAACAGAAAAACACAATCGCAGTAGCAAAGAAAATGATGTAAAGCGGCTGGCCTGGCGACAACGTCGTGCCTACCTCTTTTAACCATGACATGCTATCTCTGCTACCAAACCATCCAGCTAACGTCGCTGGGAACAAAATAATACTTGAGGCAAAAATCGGGGGAATCACACCCGCCATATTCAGCTTCAACGGCAAATGACTTGTTTGACCGCCAAATACCTTACGACCTACTTGGCGCTTAGCATAGTTGACCGTAATTTTACGTTGACCACGCTCTACAAACACGACAAAAGCAGTTACTAAAATCGCAGCAGCAAACAGGAAGATCACCAGCGGGATAGAAAATGCGCCCGTTCTGGCCAACTCCAACGTACCACCAATGGCATGTGGCAATCCAGCAACGATACCGGCAAAGATAATGATAGAAATACCATTACCAACACCTCGCTCTGTAATCTGCTCACCTAACCACATCAAAAACATCGTTCCACTCACCAAGGTAACCACCGTTGTGAATCGGAACATCAAACCAGGATCTAGCACAAGGCCAGCCTGACTTTCTAAAGCAATCGCGATACCCAAACCTTGGAATGTCGCCAAAAGTACCGTGCCATAACGCGTATACTTCGTAATCAAACGACGTCCAGCTTCGCCTTCTTTCTTCAACTGCTCCATCTTTGGAGATACAACAGTCAATAACTGCATAATGATCGATGCAGAGATGTAAGGCATGATACCTAACGCAAATACGGTGAATCTAGACAACGCGCCACCTGAGAACATGTTGAACATGCCCAGAATGCCGCCACTTTGCGATTCAAATAACCTAGCCAGCACATCCGGATCGATACCCGGAACCGGGATGTGCGCGCCTAAGCGATATACAACTAAAGCACCTAACACAAATAACAGACGACTCTTAAGCTCGCCCATCTTGCTTACAGCACCAAACATACTATCGTTAGCCAACTTGCTATTACTCTACGATCTTGCCGCCAGCAGCTTCTAACGCCGCACGTGCACCCTTGCTCAGAAGAAGACCTTGTACATTGATTGCACGAGTCACATCACCTGAAAGGTAAACTTTCACAGATTTCACAGTTGTCGGCACAACGTTAGCTTGTTTCAAAGCAAGCAAGTCGATCACGTCCGCTTGAACTTTAACTAACTCACCAGTACGCACATGTGCAGTATCAGCCTTAGTTAAAGAATTAAAGCCACGTTTTGGCAAACGACGTTGCAAAGGCATTTGACCGCCTTCAAAACCAACTTTGTGAAAACCACCAGTACGTGATTTCTGACCTTTATGGCCACGACCAGCTGTCTTACCAAGGCCAGAGCCGATACCACGACCAACGCGACGCTTCGAGTGCTTAGCACCTTCAGCTGGCTTAATAGAATTCAATTTCATTATGCTTCTACCTTTAAGAGATAGTTTACTGCATTGATCATGCCGCGATTTTCCGGTGTATCTTGCACTTCAACAGTGTGATTCAAACGACGCAGACCAAGACCAGCGACACTTGCACGATGTGCAGCGATACGACCAATGGTGCTTTTAACCAAAGTTACTTTAACAGTGCCAACAGCCACTTCTTTTTTTGCTTTAGCCATGATTAGCCTCTGATTTCTTCAATTGTCTTGCCACGCTTTGCAGCGACTTCAGCAGGAGTATTCATGGATTGCAGGCCATTCAACGTTGCGCGAACAACGTTGTAAGGATTGGTTGAACCAATGCACTTAGCCAAAACATTCGTAATACCCATTACTTCAAAAATAGCGCGCATTGCACCACCAGCAATAATACCGGTACCTTCAGAAGCTGGCTGGATGAATACTTTAGCAGCACCGTGAACACCAGTAACTGCATGATGCAAAGTACCGTTAGTCAGGCTTACCTTGACCATATCACGACGCGCTTCATCCATTGCTTTTTGTACAGCAACAGGCACTTCACGCGCTTTACCTTTACCCATACCAACCGCACCGTCACCGTCACCAACAACGCTCAATGCAGCGAAACTCATAATACGACCACCCTTGACCACTTTGGTCACGCGGTTGACTGCGATCATTTTCTCGCGCAGACCATCGGTCTGCTGTTGTTCAATTTCTTTTGCCATCATCAACCCCGTCTATTAGAAGGACAAGCCGTTTTCACGCGCTGCATCAGCAAGCGCTTTGATACGACCATGGTATTTATAACCTGAACGGTCAAATGCCACTTGTGTAACGCCTGCAGCCTTTGCCTTTTCAGCAATTCGCTTACCAATAACCGCAGCTGCAGCAATATTGCCACCATTCTTGATATCTTTACGCACTTCAGCTTCTAGCGTTGAAGCACTCGCCAGAACTTTATCTCCAGTTTCGGCGATAATTTGCGCATAGATATGACCATTACTACGATGCACGCTTAGGCGTGTCACCTTTAACTCAGCGATTTTGGCACGAGTTTTACGTGCACGACGCAGACGAGAATTTACGATATTCATGGCTAAACCTTACTTCTTCTTGGTTTCTTTAATAATGACCACTTCATCGGAGTAACGAACACCCTTGCCTTTATAAGGCTCTGGTGAACGGTACGCACGAATCTGCGCAGCAACTTGGCCAATCACTTGTTTATCAACACCTGTCAACACGATCTCTGTTGGCGTAGGTGTTTGTACAGTTACGCCATCAGGCATCTTGTGGTTGACTGGATGTGAGTAACCTAGCTCCAGATTCAACGTAGTACCTTGCGCCTGTGCTTTATAGCCCACACCGACCAGGTTTAGCTTACGCGTAAAACCTTGAGATACGCCGTGTACCATATTTGCAACCAGCGCACGTAAAGTACCTGACATTGCACGAGAGTGTTGGCTATCATTTGCAACCACAAATGTAAGTGAATCACCTTCACGATTTAAGTTAACTGCACCAGTCAACGCTTGTGACAACTTGCCCAAAGGGCCGCTGACAGAAATATTGTTGGCACTTAGCACCACTTCAACCTTAGCAGGAATGGCGACTGGATTTTTAGCTACACGAGACATGTTTTCTCCTTAAGCCACGATGCACAGCACTTCACCACCGACACCGGCAGCCTGCGCTTTGCGATCAGTCATCACACCCTTGGAAGTTGACACGATCGTCACACCAAGACCATTTAATACCTTAGGAATATCTTGATTACCGCGGTAGATACGAAGACCAGGGCGACTTACGCGCTCGATCTTCTCAATCACAGGGCGACCAGCATAATACTTAAGGCTGATATTCAATTGTGGTTTGCCATCAAAATCTTGCACAGCAAAGTCATCAATGTAACCTTCATCTTTAAGTACGCTAGCAATAGCACGCTTTACTTTAGATGCAGGCATTGAAACTGCTGGCTTATTTGTGCTTTGCGCATTACGAATGCGGGTCAGCATATCGGCAATCGGATCACTCATACTCATGTTCTAACCCTCCGTTACCAGCTAGCTTTGGTGACGCCAGGCACTTCGCCGCGCATCATCAACTCGCGCAACTTGCTACGCGCAATACCAAACTTACTAAACACACCACGTGGGCGACCAGTCAATGCGCAACGATTACGCAAACGAACAGGACTGGAATTACGTGGCAAACTTTGCAATTTCAAACGTGCCGCACGACGATCTTCAGGTGAAGCATTTAAGTCGGTAGCAATTGCTGTTAATTCAGCGCGCTTAGTTGCATATTTCTTTACTGTATCGCGACGTTTTTGTTCGCGTTCAATCAAACAGGTTTTAGCCATAAGATCCTCAGTTTCTAAACGGGAAGCTAAATGCTGCAAGCAATGCACGCGCTTCTTCGTCAGTTTTTGCTGTTGTTGTAATCGTGATATTCAGACCACGCAACGCGTCGATCTTGTCATATTCGATTTCAGGGAAAATGATTTGCTCACGCACACCCATGTTGTAGTTACCGCGACCGTCAAAAGACTTAGCAGAAATACCACGGAAGTCACGGATACGTGGAATCGCAACAGTTACTAAACGATCCAAGAATTCGTACATACGCTCACGACGCAACGTCACTTTGCAACCGACAGGATAGTCATCACGAATCTTAAAAGCAGCGATAGACTTCTTAGCTTTGGTAACAATCACTTTTTGACCAGCGATCTTTTCAAGATCGCCAACCGCATTTTCCATTACTTTTTTATCAGCAACAGCTTCGCCAACACCCATGTTCAGCGTGATCTTTTCGATACGCGGCACTTGCATGGGGGATGTATAGCCAAATTGCTCGGTCAAGCTCTTGACCACTGATTCTTTATAAAAATCTTTTAAACGAGCCATGATATTTTCTTATGCTCCCTGGCTTATGCGTCTACAACTTCGCCGCTAGACTTGAAGACACGCACTTTGCGGCCGTCATCCAGCGTTTTGAAGCCAACGCGATCACCCTTCTGGGTGGCACGATTAAATAAAGCAACATTGGAAATGTCTAATGGCATTTCCTTACTAATAATTCCGCCAGTCACACCCTTCATTGGGTTTGGCTTTGCGTGCTTCTTAGCAACGTTGACACCCTCAACTAACACATGGCCAGACTCAAGAACGCTCAGAACAGTACCGCGCTTGCCTTTATCTTTACCAGTATTTAGAACGACTTCATCGCCCTTACGAATTTTACTCATCAGGCAGCTCCTTATAATACTTCCGGTGCCAGAGAAACGATCTTCATGAAACGCTCGCCGCGAAGCTCACGTGTCACTGGCCCGAAAATACGGGTACCAATCGGTTCCAGCTTGTTATTTAACAACACGGCCGCATTACCATCGAACTTAACCAGCGAACCATCAGGACGACGAACACCCTTGGCTGTGCGAACAACAACGGCGCTATATACTTCGCCTTTCTTCACACGACCACGTGGAGCAGCATCTTTAATGCTGACCTTGATGACATCACCGATACCGGCGTAACGACGCTTTGAACCGCCCAACACTTTGATGCACATTACAGAACGAGCACCAGTGTTATCGGCAACTTCTAGCCGAGATTGCATTTGAATCATGAGAATAATCTCCAACTTAATCCGTTAAAACCAACACCGGCCGTTTTTCAACTCGGCCGATAGACCACGGTCAGTATTGGGGCGCCAGCTTGTCTGCCTAAGAATTACCAGAGACAGGAGCGCCGAAAAGTCCAACATTATATATTGCATCCCCTAAGGAATGCAATATAAATTAGATGCTACGTGCTTTTTCTACTATCTTGCTTACTTTCCAAGTTTTAGTCTTGGAAAGTGGACGACTTTCTTCGATCACCACTACATCGCCTTCTTTACACTCGTTTGTTTCATCGTGTGCATGGAATTTGTTGGAACGGCGAACAACTTTACCGATCAATGGATGCTTTACTTTACGCTCCACCAATACAGTGACAGTCTTATCCATTTTGTCGCTAACAACGCGGCCGCTTAATGTGCGGACGACTTTTGCAGTTTGATTATCGCTACTCATTATTTATTCCGCCTTATGCCTGAGCTTGCTTGTTTTTCTCAGCAAGCACTGTACGGACACGAGCAATATCGCGACGAACCTTACCCACCTGATCAACTTTGTTAAGTTGTTGAGTGGCCAATTGCATGCGTAATGAGAACTGCGCGCGGCGCAATTCGATTAGCTCATTGCTCAACTCTTCAACTGTCTTGTTTCTTAATTCGGTTGCTTTCATTTTCAGCTCCCAATATGACGGGTAGTGAATGTTGTCTCGATTGGCAACTTAGCAGCAGCCAAACGGAACGCTTCACGCGCTAGCTCTTCGCTCACGCCGTCCATTTCATATAACATTTTACCTGGCTGGATTTGAGCAACGTAGTATTCAGTACTACCTTTACCGTTACCCATACGTACTTCAGCAGGCTTCTTAGAAATTGGTTGATCAGGGAAAATACGAATCCACACCCGACCACCACGCTTGATGTGACGCGTCATCACACGACGCGCGGCCTCAATCTGGCGAGCAGTCAAACGACCGCGACCAATTGCCTTAAGGCCATATTCACCAAAACTCACTTTATTACCCGTAGTTGCAATGCCCTTGTTACGGCCTTTTTGCATCTTACGATATTTTTGTCTAGCTGGCTGTAGCATTTTTCGCCCCTGACTTTCTTGCTTTTTTCTCTGGCTCGGCAGCTATTGCAGCAACAGGTTGTTCACCTTTACCAGCAAATACCTCACCCTTAAATACCCAAACTTTAATACCGATAATGCCGTATGTCGTTTGCGCTTCAGCAACACCATAATCGATATCAGCACGCAACGTATGTAGTGGCACACGACCTTCGCGATACCATTCTGTACGTGCAATTTCGATACCATTCAAACGACCTGAGCTCATGATCTTGATACCTTGAGCACCAAGACGCATTGCATTTTGCATTGCGCGCTTCATGGCGCGACGGAACATCACACGTTTCTCAAGCTGTTGCGCGATACTTTCAGCAATCAATGTCGCATCGATTTCAGGCTTACGCACTTCTTCGATGTTCAGATGTACTGGCACACCCATCAGACCTTGCAGGGTAGAGCGTAAGGATTCGATATCCTCACCCTTTTTACCAATCACAACACCAGGACGTGCACTATAAATAGTGATCTTGGCATTCTTTGCAGGGCGCTCAATGATGATACGGCTCACGGCTGCATGAGAAAGTTTCTTCTTGAGGAATGTACGGACCTTGATGTCGCCACTCAACATTGAAGGAAAGTTTTTGCTGTTTGAATACCAACGAGATAACCAATTTTTCTGGACACTCAGACGGAAACCAAACGGATGTATTTTCTGACCCATATCGATTCCTTTAGTTACCGACAGTCACAGTGATGTGACTGGTTGGTTTAATAATCTTGCCTGCACGACCTTTAGCACGGGCACGAATACGCTTAAGCACGATACCTTTATCAACATAGATTGAAATCACTTTCAACTCATCGATATCAGCACCTTCGTTATGCTCGGCATTGGCAATCGCAGACTCAACAACTTTCTTGATAATCTCAGCACCTTTTTTAGGTGAGAAATTCAAGATGTTGAGCGCAAAATCCACTTTTTTACCGCGCACCAAGTCAGCAACTAAACGGGCTTTTTGTGGCGACAGATGAACACCTTTTAACACTGCAGATACTTGCATCGTCATACTCCTACTTCTTAGCCTTTTTATCGGCTGCGTGACCCTTGAAAGTACGAGTCAATGCAAATTCGCCGAGTTTGTGGCCAACCATGTTTTCTGAAATCAGTACAGGCACATGCTGTCTGCCGTTGTGTATTGCAATGGTCAAACCGATGAAGTCAGGCAGGATAGTAGAACGACGTGACCAAGTCTTGATCGGCTTACGATCACGATTTGCAGATGCCACTTCTACTTTTTTTGCCAAATGACCATCAATGAATGGACCTTTTTTAATTGAACGTGCCATATCGATTACCTCTTATTCGCTGGACGACGAGCGACGCGCATATTATCGGTACGCTTGTTACGACGTGTACGGTAACCCTTAGTAGGCGTACCCCATGGGCTAACAGGGTTCATACCTGCAGCAGTCTTACCTTCACCACCACCGTGCGGGTGATCTACCGGGTTCATCACCACACCGCGAACGGTTGGGCGAACACCACGCCAGCGCATCGCACCAGCTTTACCGATAGAGCGCAATGAATGCTCTTCATTACCGACTTCACCGATGGTTGCTTTGCAATCAACGTGTACGCGACGCACTTCACCAGAACGCAAACGCAACTGAGCATAGCTGCCTTCACGCGCAAGCAACTGAACTGAAGTACCAGCAGAACGCGCAATTTGCGCACCCTTACCTGGTTGCAATTCGATGCAGTGGATCGTGCTACCGACAGGAATATTGCGCAAAGGCAATGCATTACCTGCTTTGATCGGTGCATCAGAACCGCTTACCAATTGCGCACCAGCAGCTATGCCGCGTGGAGCGATGATGTAACGACGCTCACCATCCGCATAAACCAGCAATGCAATATGTGCGCTACGGTTTGGATCGTATTCAATATGCTCAACTTTAGCTGGAATACCATCTTTATTACGGCGGAAATCCACCAGACGATAATGCTGCTTATGACCGCCACCTTGGTGACGAATCGTGATGTGACCATTATGGTTACGGCCAGCCTTTTTGCTTTGCTTTTCTAGCAAAGGCGCATGAGGCTTACCTTTGTACAGATCCGGTGTAACAACTTTCACTACGGCGCGGCGGCCAGGTGAAGTTGGCTTTACTTTAATTAGTGCCATGATTTCTCCTATTCGCCTGCTGCAAAGTTGATTTCTTGACCTGGCTTCAAGCTCACATAAGCTTTCTTCCAGTCCTTACGGCGACCTAGAACACGGCCAGCACGTTTTACCTTACCCTTAACGTTAGCAACGGTAACGGCATCCACTTCAACCTTAAACACCAACTCAACCGCTGCCTTGATTTCAAGCTTAGTAGCATCAGTGCGCACTTTAAATGCGATCTGCTGATTCTTATCGGCGATACGAGTAGCTTTTTCAGTGATCTGTGGCGCAAGAATGACTTGCAACAAACGATCTTGAGTCGCTATCAGATTTTGATTTGTGCTCATGCTAGCAACTCCTCAAGTTTTTTAACCGCACCCTTGGTAGCAATAACATTAGCAAAACGCACCAAGCTGACAGGGTCAACATATTGCGCTTCCAACACTAATACATGCGGCAAGTTACGTGAAGACAAGTAGAGATTCTCATCGAAAGTGTCAGTCAACACCAACACACCTTCGGCATAACCAAAACCTTTGATCTTTTCAACCAACACCTTAGTTTTTGGTGAGTCTACTGTGAACTCTTCTACAACACTCAGACGATCCTGACGAACAAGCTCAGAAAGGATAGAACGAATACCAGCACGGTAAGCCTTACGATTTACCTTATGGCTGAAATTTTCATCTGGGCTATTTGGGAAAGCGCGACCGCCTCCACGCCAGATCGGACTTGAGCTCATACCAGCACGTGCACGGCCAGTACCTTTTTGGTTCCATGGCTTGTGCGTCGTATGGCTAACATTGCCACGACCTAATTGGGCGCGTGTAGCAGTGCGCGCATTTGCTTGATAAGCAACAACCACTTGGTGAACTAGCGCCTCATTGAATTCACGACCGAACGTGATTTCAGAAACCTCTAGACCGCTCTTAGCTGGCTTACCGTTTTTATCAATTAATTTAAGTTCCATTATGCGCTCGCTTTCACGGCAGGACGCACAACAACGTCACCGCCCTTGGAACCAGGTACAGCACCCTTGATCAGAAGAAGGTTGCGCTCAACATCAACGCGAACGATCTCTAAGTTCTGTACGGTAGTTTTAATAGCGCCCAAATGGCCAGGCATACGCTTACCAGGGAATACTCGACCCGGATCTTGCGCCATACCGATAGAACCAGGCACGTTATGTGACCTAGAGTTACCATGGGATGCACGATTTGAGCTGAAGTTGTGGCGCTTGATCGCACCAGCAAAACCCTTACCGATTGAAGTACCAGTGACGTCAACGATTTGACCTGCCTGGAATATTTCAACAGTAACATTAGATCCAGCTGCGTAGTTTGCAGCATCACCTTCAGCAACTTGAAATTCTTTGCTACCTGAACCAGCCACAGCACCAGCTTTGGCATAATGCCCAGCAAGCGCCTTATTAACACGGCTAGCACGGCGTTCGCCATGCGTCAGTTGAAGGCTTGAATAGCCATCACTTGCAAGTGTTTTGACCTGCGTCACACGGTTTGGCACAACTTCCAACACTGTTACTGGAATGCTTTCGCCTTCATCAGTAAAAATGCGGGTCATACCCACCTTGCGACCAATAAGCCCTAAGCTCATGATCATTTCCTTATAATAATTAAAGGGCCGATTACAATTGACCGACCTGTTTTCATGCGAGGGGCGGATTATACCGAACCCTCAATATTTTTACAACTTATCTTTTATAACTTAACTACTTACAGCTTGATTTCTACATCCACACCAGCTGGAAGATCCAACTTCATCAAGGCATCGACAGTCTTATCAGTAGGATCTACGATATCCATCAGACGCTGATGGGTACGAATCTCGAACTGATCACGAGAAGTTTTATTCACGTGCGGTGAACGCAAAATGTCAAAACGTTCGATACGTGTTGGCAAAGGCACCGGACCTTTAACAACAGCGCCTGTGCGCTTTGCAGTTTCTACGATTTCCAAAGCTGACTGATCGATCAAACGATAGTCAAATGCCTTAAGACGAATACGGATTTTTTGAGCTGCCATTTTACTTTTCCTTAAAGAGCGAAACGGCAGGTGTAAGAACCACCTGCCGTTTTAAGTTTAACTACTATTTATTCAATAATTTTAGCGACGACACCGGCACCGACGGTACGACCACCTTCACGGATAGCGAAGCGTAAGCCGTCTTCCATGGCGATAGGCGCAATCAATGCAACAGTGATGGATACGTTATCACCTGGCATCACCATTTCTGTACCTGCTGGCAATTCAACTGCGCCAGTCACGTCTGTGGTACGGAAATAGAATTGTGGGCGGTAGCCGTTGAAGAATGGTGTATGACGACCACCTTCATCTTTACCTAACACGTAGATCTCAGCTGCGAACTTGGTATGTGGCTTGATTGAACCTGACTTAGCCAATACTTGACCACGCTCAACTTCTTCACGTTTAGTACCACGTAGCAACACGCCAACGTTGTCACCTGCTTGACCTTGGTCAAGTAACTTACGGAACATTTCAACGCCAGTACATGTTGTCTTGAGGGTTGGCTTGATACCAACGATTTCGATTTCATCACCAACCTTAACGATACCGCGTTCGATACGGCCAGTTACTACAGTACCGCGACCTGAGATCGAGAATACGTCTTCTACTGGCATCAGGAATGCGCCGTCGATTGCGCGTTCTGGTGTTGGGATGTAGCTGTCTAGTGCGTCAGCTAGTTTGAAGATTGATGGTTCGCCGATTTCAGATTGGTCGCCTTCAAGGGCAAGCTTAGCTGAACCGTGTACGATCGGAGTGTCATCACCCGGGAAATCGTATTTAGAAAGCAACTCACGCACTTCCATTTCTACGAGCTCTAATAGTTCTGCGTCATCGACCATGTCTGCCTTGTTCAGGAACACGACGATGTATGGAACACCAACTTGGCGAGCCAAGAGGATGTGTTCACGTGTTTGGGGCATAGGACCGTCAGCTGCGGAGCAAACTAGGATCGCGCCGTCCATTTGAGCAGCGCCAGTGATCATGTTCTTGACATAATCGGCGTGGCCTGGACAGTCAACGTGTGCGTAGTGACGTGCGGCTGTTTCGTATTCAACGTGAGCGGTATTGATGGTAATACCACGTGCCTTTTCTTCTGGGGCTGCGTCAATGTCTGCATATCCCTTAGCTTCACCACCGAACTTCTTTGAAAGAATCGTCGTGATCGCCGCTGTTAGCGTGGTCTTGCCATGGTCAACGTGACCAATCGTACCTACGTTTACGTGCGGCTTCGTCCGCTCAAATTTACCTTTTGCCATGATTGCTTTCCTTTATTAATCTAACTTAACAGTAAGTTTAGAATGTATTAGCGTTAGTGTTTATTTCTTGTTAATGATGGCTTCTGCCACGTTTCTTGGTGCTTCAGAGTAATGCTTGAATTCCATGCTGTAGCTAGCACGGCCTTGTGACAAGGAACGTACAACAGTTGAGTAACCAAACATCTCAGCAAGCGGCACTTCAGCGCGAATCACCTTACCACTCGCGTTATCTTCCATACCTTGAATCATGCCACGACGTGAAGACAAGTCACCCATTACATCACCCATGTAATCTTCAGGCGTTTCAACTTCAACAGCCATCATAGGCTCAAGAAGAATTGGATCCGCCTTACGCATACCATCTTTGAAACCAATCGAAGCCGCCATTTTAAATGCATTTTCATTGGAGTCGACATCATGGTAAGAACCATCGAACAATGTAACTTTTACGTCAACAACTGGGAAACCAGCCAATACACCACTAGGAATGGTCTCTCTCAAACCTTTCTCAACCGCAGGAATGAATTCGCGAGGCACAGTACCGCCCTTGATTTGATCAACGAACTCAAAACCTTTACCAGGCTCATTTGGCTCCATGATCAACCAAACGTGACCATATTGGCCCTTACCACCTGATTGCTTAACGAACTTACCTTCAACTTCAACTTTCTTCTTGATGGCTTCACGATAAGCAACTTGCGGAGCACCAACGTTAGCTTCAACGTTGAATTCACGCTTCATACGATCAACCAGAATCTCAAGGTGCAGCTCACCCATACCAGAAATAATAGTCTGGTTTGTTTCTTCATCAGTGCGCACACGGAATGAAGGATCTTCTTGCGCCAAACGATTCAGGGCAATACCCATCTTCTCTTGGTCAGCTTTAGTTTTAGGCTCAACAGCAACGTGAATCACTGGCTCAGGGAATATCATGCGCTCAAGAATCACAATATTATCTGGGTCGCAAAGCGTATCGCCAGTAGTTGCATCCTTCAAACCCACAGCCGCAGCGATGTCGCCAGCGTGAACTTCTTTGATTTCTTCACGCTGGTTAGCATGCATCTGCAAGATACGGCCTAAGCGCTCTTTTTTACCCTTGATCGGGTTATAAACAGTGTCGCCAGAATTCACGACGCCAGAATAAACGCGGAAGAAAATAAGCTGACCTACAAACGGGTCAGTCATGATCTTGAACGCAAGCGCGGAGAACTTCTCATTGTCAGCAGCTTTACGCTCAACGATCTTACCATCATCGTCCTCACCCTTAACCGGTGGAATATCTAATGGAGATGGCAAGAAGTCGATCACGGCATCCAGCATACGCTGAACACCTTTGTTCTTGAACGCAGTACCGCACAGCATCGGCTGAATCTCGTTGGCGATCGTACGATCACGCAACGCTTTAATGATCTCAGCCTCAGAAAGATCGCCCTCTTCCAAGTATTTATTCATGAGCTCTTCGTTAGCTTCTGCAGCCACTTCAAGCATATTCTCGCGCCACTTACCAGCTTCCGCAGCTAGGTCAGCAGGGATGTCTTCGTAAGTGAACTTAGTACCCTGGCTAGCCTCATCCCAGAAGATGGCTTTCATCTTGATCAGATCGACCACACCCTTGAATGTATCTTCGGCGCCAATAGGAATAACAACAGGCACAGGGTTAGCTCTTAGGCGAGCCTTTAGCTGCTCATATACCTTGAAGAAGTTGGCACCAGTACGGTCCATCTTGTTGATAAATGCCAAACGAGGCACTTTATATTTGTTAGCCTGACGCCACACAGTCTCAGACTGAGGCTGCACGCCGCCCACAGCACAGTACACCATACATGCGCCATCAAGCACACGCATAGAGCGCTCAACTTCAATCGTAAAGTCAACGTGACCTGGGGTATCAATAATGTTGATACGGTGCTCAGGATAGTTACCGGCCATACCCTTCCAGAACGCAGTCGTCGCAGCAGAAGTGATCGTGATACCACGCTCTTGCTCTTGCTCCATCCAGTCCATGGTAGCAGCGCCATCATGCACTTCACCAATTTTATGGTTTACACCGGTATAGAAAAGAATACGTTCAGTTGTCGTCGTTTTACCGGCGTCAATGTGCGCACTAATACCAATGTTACGATAGCGTTCAATAGGGGTTTTACGAGCCACAGCAAGTACCTTTACTTAAATTTCTTGATGATTTAGAAGCGGAAATGCGAGAAGGCTTTATTAGCTTCTGCCATACGGTGAACTTCTTCACGCTTCTTCATTGCAGAACCGCGACCTTCTGAAGCCTCTACAAGCTCAGCAGCTAGGCGCAAGCCCATAGACTTTTCACCACGCTTACGGGCAGCATCACGCAACCAACGCATCGCCAAAGCGCTACGACGGCTTGGACGCACTTCAACTGGCACTTGATAGTTAGCACCACCTACACGGCGGCTTTTAACTTCAACAACAGGGCGCAGATTGCTGATTGCCAGCGTAAATACTTCCAGCGCCTCTTTGCCACTCTTGCTTGTGACTTGATCGAACGCACCATAAAGGATACGCTCAGCAACTGACTTTTTACCGCCAGTCATCAGCACATTGATGAACTTCGATACTTCCTGGCTTCCGAATTTTGGATCAGGCAGAATATCGCGCTTGGGAACTTCTCTACGTCTTGGCATAGCTTTCTCGATTCTTTAACTTGTTAACAGCGCCAATTAAGCTGCTTTAGGGCGCTTAGCACCATACTTGGAACGGGACTGCTTACGATCTTTCACGCCCGCAGTATCCAGGCTACCGCGCACCATGTGGTAACGCACACCCGGCAAATCCTTTACACGACCACCACGCAGAAGAACTACTGAGTGCTCCTGCAAGTTATGACCTTCACCGCCGATGTAGCTAATAACTTCATAGCCATTGGTCAGACGTACTTTTGCCACTTTACGCAAAGCCGAGTTAGGCTTCTTAGGCGTAGTCGTGTATACACGAGTACATACCCCACGTTTTTGTGGACAGCTTTCAAGAGCTGGGACCTTGCTCTTGGTTACTACTTTTTGGCGCGGCTTGCGCACTAATTGATTGATGGTTGGCATAACCTTTAGCCTTTATATTTTAACCGCTAAAAATTACGGGATGGCGAATAGCCATCCCGGAAAACTTAGCATTCTATTAAGCGTTGTATGTATTGTCAAGCTGCGTATTGCTACGCAACTTCCGTATTACCTGTCGCCTCTTCAGACTGAGTACCAGTTTCTTCAACTTCTGGTGCCGAGTCAGCAATAACAGATGGTGCTGCATCTACGCCTGACGCTTGACGTTTACGCGTCTCGTGATAGGCCAGACCTGTACCTGCAGGAATCAAGCGACCAACGATCACATTTTCCTTCAAGCCGCGCAATTCATCACGTTTGCCCAAGATTGCAGCTTCAGTAAGAACACGCGTTGTTTCCTGGAAGGAAGCAGCAGAGATGAACGAGTCTGTCGACAATGAAGCCTTAGTGATACCAAGCAACACATATTCGAACGTTGCAGGGCGTTTGTTCTCTGCAACAACGCGTTCGTTTTCTGCCAACAAGTCAGCACGCTCGACTTGCTCACCTAAGATGAAGCTTGTCTCACCTGCATCAGATACACGTACACGACGCAACATCTGACGCACGATCACTTCGATGTGCTTGTCATTGATCTTAACGCCTTGCAGACGGTAAACGTCTTGCACTTCGTCGATGATGTAACGTGCTAGCGCTTCACGACCTTGCAGTCTCAAGATATCTTGAGGATCTGCTGGACCGTCAACAATGCTTTCACCCTTAGTCACCACTTGACCGTCATGCACAGTCACGTGCTTGTCCTTAGGAATCAGGAACTCATGAGAAACGCCGTCCAGATCTGTGAAGACCAAGCGTTGTTTACCCTTTGTATCCTTACCGAAAGACACAGTACCTGTGACTTCAGCCAGCATACCGGCATCTTTTGGTGAACGCGCTTCAAACAATTCAGCTACGCGTGGCAGACCACCAGTGATGTCGCGAGTCTTGGATGACTCTTGCGGGATACGTGCAAGCACTTCACCCACGCCGACATCCTGACCGTCTTTCACCGTGATGATGCAACCCAGTTGGAAGGTGATGTTCACTGAAGCGTCACCGCCAGAAACCTTCACTTCTACGCCATTCGCATCAAGCAATTTCACTTGAGGGCGCAGGCCTTTAGATTGACCAGCACGTTGCTTAGGATCGATCACCACGAGTGATGACAAACCAGTCACTTCATCGATCTGCTTAGCAACGGTAATACCTTCTTCGACGTTCTCGAATTTCACCTTACCGGCGTATTCAGTAATGATCGGGCGGGTATGTGGATCCCATGTTGCTAATGCTTGACCTGCTTTTACAGTCTTGCCGTCAAGCAATTGCAATGTCGCACCGTAAGGCACTTTATGACGCTCACGCTCACGGCCGTTCTCATCTTGAATGATCGCTTCGCCATTACGTGAAATGACGACCTGCTCATTACGCGCATTGGTAACATAACGCATCGTTGATGTGAAACGCACGATACCGTTGGATTTACTTTCAACCTGACTGATAGAAGCTGCACGCGATACCGCACCACCGATGTGGAACGTACGCATGGTCAACTGAGTACCAGGCTCACCGATGGATTGCGCAGCAATCACGCCGACCGCTTCACCCATGTTGATGAGCTTACCGCGACCCAAGTCACGACCGTAACATTGTGCGCAGATACCGTAACGCGTATCGCAAGTTAATGCAGTACGCACTTTGACTTCATCAATACCGAGTGAATCGATATGCTCGACTTCATCTTCAGTCAACAATGTACCAGCAGAGTAAACAACCTGTTGATTCTCTGGGTTAACCACATCAAGCGCTGCTACACGACCAAGGATACGGTCATGCAATGGCTCAACAACTTCACCACCCTTAACAAGGGCTTTAGTGACCAGACCTTCTACCGTACCGCAATCATGCTCAGTAACAACCAAGTCTTGTGTGACGTCAACCAAGCGGCGAGTCAGGTAACCGGAGTTAGCTGTCTTCAACGCGGTATCTGCAAGACCCTTACGTGCGCCGTGTGTTGAGATAAAGTATTGCAACACGTTCAGACCATCACGGAAGTTAGCAGTGATCGGCGTTTCAATGATCGAACCATCCGGTTTTGCCATCAAACCGCGCATACCAGCCAACTGACGCACCTGCGCAGCAGAGCCACGGGCACCAGAGTCGGCCATCATGTAAATCGCATTGAATGACTCTTGCTTGATGATTTTGCCTGATGCATCTTTGGTGACATCACCGTTAGCATCCAGTACTGGCTCTTCACGCAGTTGTTTCATCATGGCATCAGCGACTTTATCGCCGGCACGACCCCAGATATCGACCACCTTGTTATAGCGCTCACCCTGAGTCACTAGACCAGACACGTATTGGTCTTCGATCTCCTTGACTTCAGATTCAGCCGCCGCAATGAGTTGCTCTTTCTCTGGTGGCACCAACATGTCATTGATGCTGATGGAGATACCTGCGCGTGTGGCATAGGTGTAGCCCATATACATCAATTTATCAGCAAGAATCACCGTCTCACGAATGCCTACCTTACGGAAACCGGCATTGATCAGCTTGGAGATTTCTTTCTTCTTTAATGCTTTATCGATAGTGCTGAATGGCAAGCCTGCTGGCAGGATTTCTGAAAGCAATGCGCGGCCAACCGTTGTTTCATAACGGGTGATCTTTTCTTGTTTAGTGCCATCAACATCCAGATCATATTCCTTGATACGCACAGTGATGCGCGCATGGATATCGATCAAGCCACCATCATAAACACGCTGTACTTCTTGTACGTTTGCAAAGCGCATGCCTTCACCACGAGCGTTCACTTTATCGCGCGTCATGTAGTAAAGTCCCAACACGATATCTTGTGAAGGCACGATGATTGGCTCACCGTTGGCTGGAGACAATACGTTGTTAGATGCAAGCATCAATGTACGCGCTTCCATTTGTGCCTCAAGGCTCAATGGAACGTGAACAGCCATTTGGTCACCGTCAAAGTCGGCGTTGAACGCAGCACAAACCAATGGGTGCAATTGAATTGCTTTACCTTCGATCAAAACTGGCTCGAACGCCTGAATACCCAAACGGTGCAACGTAGGTGCACGGTTCAACAATACTGGATGCTCGCGAATCACGTCCTCAAGGATGTCCCAGACTTCTGGTCCTTCCTCTTCAACCTTCTTCTTGGCAGCTTTGATCGTTGTCGCAAGACCTAATACTTCCAACTTATGGAAGATGAATGGCTTGAATAACTCAAGCGCCATTTTCTTAGGCAAACCGCACTGGTGCAGTTTAAGTTGCGGACCAACCACGATCACTGAACGACCAGAGTAATCCACACGCTTACCAAGCAAGTTCTGACGGAAACGACCGCCCTTACCCTTAATCATGTCAGCAAGCGATTTCAATGGGCGCTTGTTAGCGCCTGTCATTACCTTACCGCGACGACCGTTATCAAGCAGCGAATCAACCGCTTCTTGCAGCATACGTTTTTCGTTACGTACAATGATCTCTGGTGCCTTCAACTCTAACAGACGCTTCAAGCGGTTGTTACGATTGATCACACGGCGGTATAAGTCATTCAAATCAGATGTCGCAAAGCGGCCACCATCCAATGGCACCAACGGACGTAATTCTGGTGGCAATACTGGCAATACTTCTAAGATCATCCATTCTGGCTTGATGCCAGATTTCTGGAAAGCTTCCAATACTTTTAGACGCTTTGAGATCTTCTTTATCTTAGCTTCTGAACCGGTTTCAGTGATGTCGCGACGCTGTCTTTCGATCTCGTTGTGTACATCCATTGTGCGCAATAATTCACGTACAGCTTCAGCACCCATCACGGCATTGAATTCGTCACCGTACTCTTCGACCTTGGCCAAATAGTCATCTTCAGTCAACAACTGACCACGTGTAAGTGGGGTCATGCCTGGATCGATGACGATATATGCTTCAAAGTACAATACACGTTCGATATCACGCAATGCGATATCCAATACCATACCCAAACGGCTTGGCAGGCTCTTTAAGAACCAGATATGCGCAACTGGGCTAGCCAGTTCGATGTGCGCCATACGTTCGCGACGAACCTTTGAAAGTGTGACTTCAACGCCACATTTTTCGCAGATCACACCACGATGCTTCAGGCGTTTGTATTTACCGCAAAGACACTCGTAATCTTTGATAGGGCCAAAGATCTTCGCGCAGAACAAACCATCACGTTCCGGCTTGAATGTACGGTAGTTAATAGTTTCAGGCTTTTTAACTTCGCCATAAGACCAGGAACGAATTTTTTCAGGAGATGCCAAAGCAATCTTGATGGCATCAAATTCTTCTTCTTGGGTTACCTGCTTAAATAAGTCTAATAGAGCTTTCATGTAATCTCCTTAGTTCCTGTCCAGGTCAATATCGATAGCAAGCGAGCGGATTTCTTTCACTAGCACGTTGAATGATTCCGGCATGCCGGCGTCAATCTTGTGCTCGCCCTTGACGATGTTCTCGTAGACCTTGGTACGGCCGGATACATCATCAGACTTGACGGTGAGCATTTCCTGCAAGGTGTAAGCGGCACCGTAGGCTTCCAACGCCCAGACTTCCATCTCACCGAAGCGCTGACCACCGAACTGAGCTTTACCACCCAGCGGTTGTTGCGTGACCAGTGAGTAAGGTCCGGTTGAGCGGGCATGCATCTTGTCATCAACCAAGTGATGCAGTTTAAGTACATGCATATAACCTACCGTCACAGGACGCTCGAACGTCTCGCCAGTACGGCCATCGATCAACTTAACTTGTGTCTTGCCCGCAGCGAACTGCAATTGCTTGGTACGTGGATCATCGTCCGGGAACGCCAGATCTAGCATCGCACGGATGTCAGACTCAGCAGCACCGTCAAACACTGGCGTTGCGAATGGTACGCCACGCTCAAGGTTCTTCGCCAATTCCAGCACTTCAACATCGCTCAGCGACTTGATGTCTTCTTTCTTGCCGCTGCTTTCGTTATAGATCTGGTCGATAAACTTACGGACTTCAGCAACCTTAGTCTGGCTACGCAGCATTTCACCGATACGCATACCTAGACCCTTAGCTGCCCAACCTAAGTGAGTTTCAAGAATCTGACCGATATTCATACGTGATGGAACGCCCAGCGGATTCAATACGATATCCATTGGTGTGCCGTCAGCCATGTGCGGCATATCTTCGATCGGAACGATCTTCGATACCACACCCTTGTTGCCGTGACGGCCAGCCATCTTGTCACCAGGCTGGATACGACGTTTAACAGCCAAATAAACCTTGACCATCTTCTGTACGCCAGGCGGCAACTCATCGCCTTGCGTCAGCTTACGTTTTTTCTCTTCGAACTTATTATCAAAAGTGATACGCGCTTGTGACAAGCTGTCTTTCAACTGCTCAAGCTGGCGCGCGGCATCTTCATCAGACAAGCGAATGTCAAACCAATCGTAACGACCGATACCATCTAGGTAGTCAGCTGTAAGCGTATCGCCCTTTTTCAGCTTGTTAGGACCACCGGTCGCAACCTTACCTTCGATCAAGCGACGGATACGACCGAACGCATCGTCTTCAACGATACGCATCTGGTCAGCCAAATCTTGCTTGTAATGACCAAGCTGATCATCAATGATCTGTTGCGCACGTGTATCACGGTCGATACCTTCACGTGTGAACACTTGCACATCGATCACGGTACCTGACATACCTGAAGGTACACGCAGTGATGTATCTTTAACATCAGAAGCTTTTTCACCGAAAATAGCACGGAGTAATTTTTCTTCTGGTGTCAGTTGTGTCTCACCCTTAGGTGTTACTTTACCGACCAATACATCGCCAGCCTCAACTTCAGCACCGATGTATATAATGCCTGAGTCATCCAAACGGCCAAGCATACGCTCAGACAAGTTTGAGATATCACGGGTGATTTCTTCAGCACCAAGCTTGGTATCACGGGCAACAACTGATAACTCTTCGATATGGATAGAGGTATAGCGGTCATCTGCCACGACGCGCTCAGAAATTAGGATCGAATCTTCAAAGTTATAACCGTTCCATGGCATAAATGCCACGAGCATGTTTTGACCCAATGCCAACTCGCCCATATCGGTAGAAGCGCCATCGGCAATCACGTCGCCGCGCGCCAATACGTCACCGATATTTACAAGCGGACGTTGGTTGATGTTTGTATTCTGGTTAGAACGGGTGTACTTGGTGAGGTTATAGATATCCACACCAACTTCACCGGCTGCAGCTTCGGCATCATGCACACGTACCACGATACGGCTTGAATCCACATAATCTACGATACCGCCACGACGCGCCTGAACGATAGTACCAGAGTCAATCGCCACTGTACGTTCAATACCTGTACCGACCACGGCCTTTTCAGCACGTAGACATGGCACAGCTTGACGTTGCATGTTGGCGCCCATCAATGCACGGTTCGCATCATCGTGTTCCAAGAATGGAATCAGTGAAGCAGCTACTGAAACGATTTGACCAGGAGCAACGTCCATATATTGAACACGGTCAGGTTGTGACATCGTGAATTCATTATGGTAACGCGCAGAGATCAGGTCTTCCTTGAAACCACCCTTTGGATCCAATTCAGTATTCGCCTGAGCGATCATGTATTGGCTTTCCTCAATCGCAGACAAGAAATCAATATTGGCCGAAACCTTATTGTTTTCTACACGTCGATATGGTGTCTCAAGGAAACCATACTTATTGGTACGCGAATACAATGCCAATGAGTTGATCAGACCGATGTTCGGGCCTTCAGGCGTCTCAATCGGGCATACACGACCATAATGCGTTGTATGTACGTCACGCACTTCAAAACCAGCGCGTTCACGTGTCAGACCACCAGGGCCAAGTGCTGAAACACGACGTTTGTGCGTGATTTCAGACAATGGGTTGGTTTGATCCATAAACTGTGACAATTGGCTTGAACCGAAGAACTCGCGGATAGCACTTGAAACAGGTTTAGCATTGATCAAGTCATGCGGCATCAGATTATCTGACTCAGCCTGGCTCAAACGCTCTTTCACTGCACGCTCAACGCGGACAAGACCGGCACGGAATTGATTCTCGGCCAACTCACCAACGGAACGGATACGACGGTTACCCAAGTGGTCGATGTCATCGATTTCACCACGGCCGTTACGCAGCTCAAGCAGAACTGAGATTACAGCCAGGATATCTTCGTGAGACAATATGCCCGGGCCTTCAGCGCCACGCGCGCCCACTGTTTCGTAGAAACGGCGCAGCCAAGCAGCTGAACGATCTTCTACTTTTTCAGGGAATGCACGGCGGTTGAACTTCATGCGACCTACAGTCGACAGATCATAACGATCTTCATTGAAGAACAGACCATCAAACAATGCTTGAACAGCATCTTCAGTCGGCGGTTCGCCTGGGCGCATCATGCGGTAGATAGCAACACGCGCTGAATATTGGTCTGGGATTTCATCGATACGCAATGTTTGAGAAATATAATCGCCATGATCAAGGTCGTTTGCATACAGCGTATTGACCTTGCCAACTTTGGCTTCGCGTAATTTCTCAAGCAAAGTCTCAGTGATCTCGTCATTCGCATTCGCTACGACTTCACCCGTCTCTTTATCTACGATACCAGCACTGATTGAACGGCCGAGCATGAACTCATCAGGCACATTGATCTTACTGATACCCGCTTTTTCCATATCACGGATATGCTTAACGGTGATACGTTTATCCTTGGCAACGACAACTTTGCCTTCTTTATCAAGGATATCAAATTTAGCGACTTCACCACGCAAACGCTCTGGCACTAATTCGAACTGCACAGCCTTCGCTGTGATGTGGAAAGTATCCACATCATAGAATGTCGCAAGAATCTGCTCAGGCGTAAAGCCCAATGCTTTAAGCAGGATAGTGACAGGCATCTTGCGACGGCGGTCAACACGGAAATACAAGTAATCCTTAGGATCGAATTCGAAATCGAGCCATGAACCACGGTAAGGGATGATACGAGCAGAGAATAGCAACTTGCCTGAGCTGTGCGTTTTACCGCGATCATGCTCAAAGAATACGCCAGGACTACGATGCAACTGGGATACGATCACACGCTCGGTACCATTGATCACGAAAGAACCGTTCTCAGTCATCAAAGGCAATTCGCCCATGTAGACTTCCTGCTCTTTCACTTCCTTCACGGTAGGCTTTGAAGCCTCTTTATCCATGATAGTGAGGCGTACTTTAACGCGCAATGGTGCAGCATAGGTCAAACCACGTTGCTGACACTCTTTAACATCAAACGGCTCAGCACCCAAGGTATAGCTCACATAATCAAGGCGAGCATTACCAGAATGACTGACGATAGGGAAAACCGAGCTGAATGTTGCCTGCAATCCTGCGTCATCGCGCTTATCGGCTGCAACATTGGCTTGTAAAAATGCAGCGTAAGATTCTAATTGCATCGCGAGCAAGTATGGAACTTCTTGCACACTTTCGCGTTTAGCAAAACTCTTACGAATGCGTTTTTTCTCGGTAAAGGAATAGCTCATAGCATCTCCTGAGGGTAGAGGGTATAGAACAGAAAGCGATTATTCACTCGCTGTTGTATAACTTCTAAACACAACTTGATTAATCAGTACAACAACACAGCTTACAAAAAAAGGTGAAGGCTGGCGGTTTCCCGCCAGCCTGCCTACTCATACAACCAATTACTTGATTTCTGCCTTAGCGCCAGCTTCTTCAAGCTTCTTCAGTGCAGCTTCAGCATCAGCCTTGGAAACGCCTTCCTTGATTGCTTTAGGAGCGCCGTCAACCAAGTCCTTAGCTTCTTTCAAGCCAAGGGCTGTCAATTCACGAACAGCCTTAATTACGTTCACTTTGTTGTCGCCAGCTGCAGTCAAGACTACGTCGAACTCAGTCTTTTCTTCAGCGGCAGCAGCGCCAGCGCCAGCTGCTGGAGCAGCAGCAACAGCAACAGCAGCGGCAGCAGCTGAAACACCAAACTTCTCTTCCAAGTCTTTGATTAACTCAGATAGTTCAAGCACTGACAGTGACGCGATTGCGTCAATAATTTCTGTTTTAGATAAAGCCATTTGTAATACTCCTGATAATATTTTGTTGATTAAGCAGCTTGCTTTTGATCACGCACTGCAGCAAGACCACGTACGAACTTCGTAGGCACTTCATTAAGCGTGCGAACAAAGGTAGCAATCGGTGCTTGCATAGTGCCGAGCAATTTAGCCAGCAACTCTTCACGACTAGGCATAGTAGCCAGAGCCTGAACGCCTTTGGCATCCAGAACCTGATTAGGCAACCCACCCGCCTTGATCACGAACTTGTCATTTGCTTTAGCAAAGTCGTTAAGGACTTTCGCTGCAGCAACTGGATCGGTAGAGATACCGAATACCAGTGGGCCAACGATGTCGTTTGATAAACCAGAGAACGGTGTGCCATCAACAGCACGACGTACTAGCGTATTTTTAAGAACGCGCAAGTACACACCGGATTTTCTGGCATCAGCGCGCAACTTCGTAATTTCGCCCACTTCCAAGCCACGATACTCAGCAAGTATGATTGACTGAGCTTTCGAGACTTGCTCGCTAACTTCAGCAACTACTGCCTTTTTCTGTTCAAGATTAAGACTCAAAGTCTTACCTCCTTCCGTTAATTGAGCACTCATACAAAACATATGAGCACCTACCCACGGCGACCTTTCATCAGGGGATTACTTATCCTGTTTTAGGGAACGCCATCTGCGTAGGATTCCTGCTACTCGACACACAAGTTGCATGCATCTTTCAAAGTTGATTAAACCCTTGCGGGCTCCTACGGTCTTTGATGATCTCGTTACTGCTTCCAATAACGAGCCCAAAGCCTTTTGCCGAGACAGTCATTAGACTGCCTCGATTCATTCATTTACAACTTAAACCAGATTAGCCTGATCCACACGTATACCAGCGCCCATGGTGCTAGATACAGAAAGCTTCTTCAGGTAAACACCTTTAGTCGAAGCTGGCTTCGCCTTATTCAAGGCATCCACTAATGCAGCCAAATTGCCTTGCAAAGCTTCAACCGTGAAAGATGCACGACCGATAGTGCAATGTACGATACCGCCTTTATCTGTACGGTATTGAACTTGACCAGCCTTAGCATTCTTAACAGCGGTAGCGACATCAGGTGTCACAGTACCAACCTTAGGATTAGGCATCAGACCGCGTGGGCCCAGCACCTGACCAAGCGTACCAACAACACGCATCGCGTCTGGTGTAGCAATTGCCACATCAAAGTCCAAGAAACCACCCTTAACCTGCTCAGCCAAGTCGTCAAAACCAACGATATCTGCACCAGCAGCTTTAGCCGCTTCAGCAGCAGCGCCCTGTGCGAACACAGCAACGCGCTTTGTTTTACCAGTACCGTTAGGCAATACCAATGCACCGCGTACCAATTGGTCTGACTTACGGGCATCAATACCAAGATTGATCACAGCATCTACAGACTCATCGAACTTTGCAGTTGCGATCTCTTTAACCAAAGTCAACGCTTCAGCCACTGGATAGATCTTATTGCGATCTACTTTAGCCTGAATTGCCGCTACTCTTTTAGATACATTAGCCATGTTATACACCCTCCACTTCAATACCCATGCTGCGCGCGCTACCAGCGATAGTGCGAACTGCCGCATCCAGATCAGCTGCTGTCAAGTCAGGCGCCTTGGTCTTGGCGATCTCTTCAGCTTGCGCACGCGTGATCTTACCTACCTTGTCGGTATGTGGACGTGGGGAACCTTTATCGATCTTGGCTGCTTTCTTGATGAGGATAGTCGCCGGAGGCGTCTTCATCACGAATGTGAAGCTCTTATCAGCAAATGCAGTGATCACAACAGGGATCGGCAGACCAGGCTCTAAGCTCTGAGTCGCAGCATTAAATGCCTTACAGAATTCCATGATATTCAAACCACGTTGACCAAGCGCTGGGCCAACAGGTGGACTAGGGTTGGCTTTACCTGCAGGAATCTGCAGCTTGATATAGCCGATAACTTTCTTTGCCATTTTAATACTCCTAATATGGGTGCAAACGCTCTAAAAACGAGTTTTAAAGCTCCCCAGTTTGGTAAACCGACTCACGTCGGACTATTTTGCTTAATTCAATAAGCAATGCACCATTTGCAATAAGCAAACAGTGCAAAAAACTTAAACTTCTTTTTCGATCTGGCTGAAATCCAGCTCAACCGGTGTCGCACGGCCAAAGATCACGACAGACACACGCAACTTGCTCTTTTCGTAGTTGATATCTTCAACATTGCCAGAGAAGTCTTTGAATGGGCCATCGATAACACGCACAGACTCGCCCTTTTCGAAAGTAAGCTTCTGTGTCGGATTACTCTTGCTGTCATCCATACGCTGCAGGATGATCTCAACTTCTTTATCTTTAATAGGCGTAGGCTTTAATGCTGTACCACCGATAAATGCAGTCACTCTCGGCGTACTCTTCACCAAGTGCCAGCTATCATCATTCATCTGCATCTGCACCAAGACATAACCCGGATACAACTTACGCTCGGTAATCGTCTTCTGGCCGCTTTTCATTTCGACCACTTCTTCAACCGGCACAAGAATCTGACCAAAATCATCTTTTAGATCAGAACGGGCAATACGCTCTTCCAAACCACGTTGCACTGATTTCTCAAAACCTGAGAAAGCCTGCACTGCATACCATCGCATATTCATTACGCGCTCCGCCCCATCAGCACTTTAACCATCCACAAGAAGCCGATATCAACAGCCCATAAGAACAGAGCCATCACAACGACCAAACCAAAAACAGCTAATGTAGTTTGTATGGTGTCTTTACGACTCGGCCAAACAACACGACGCGCTTCCGCGACTGACTCGCGCGCAAACGTGAAACCACTTTGTCCAAGCGGCGTAGTCCACACAACGGCCAGACCAGCGATAACACCCGCAAGCACAGCCAAAATCCGTAGAACAAGCGCCTGCTCAGAAAGCAGGTAAAAGCCAGCAACACCCGCCACAACCAGCAGCAAGGCAAGGACAAGCTTGATTTTATCTATCATATTGTTATGTGCACTTAAGTTAATGCTTCTATCAAAATTCTGGCAGGCCAGGAGGGCCTCGAACCCCCAACCTTCGGTTTTGGAGACCGACACTCTGCCAATTGAGCTACTGGCCTAAAAACTTTTCAGGAACGCATAAGGGCTGCGCTGGTTTGATTCAAAAATCATCGCAGCACAGCCCCGCAATCCTTGGATTATTTATTCAATAATTTTAGCGACGACACCGGCACCGACGGTACGACCACCTTCACGGATAGCGAAGCGTAAGCCGTCTTCCATGGCGATAGGCGCAATCAATGCAACAGTGATGGATACGTTATCACCTGGCATCACCATTTCTGTACCTGCTGGCAATTCAACTGCGCCAGTCACGTCTGTGGTACGGAAATAGAATTGTGGGCGGTAGCCGTTGAAGAATGGTGTATGACGACCACCTTCATCTTTACCTAACACGTAGATCTCAGCTGCGAACTTGGTATGTGGCTTGATTGAACCTGACTTAGCCAATACTTGACCACGCTCAACTTCTTCACGTTTAGTACCACGTAGCAACACGCCAACGTTGTCACCTGCTTGACCTTGGTCAAGTAACTTACGGAACATTTCAACGCCAGTACATGTTGTCTTGAGGGTTGGCTTGATACCAACGATTTCGATTTCATCACCAACCTTAACGATACCGCGTTCGATACGGCCAGTTACTACAGTACCGCGACCTGAGATCGAGAATACGTCTTCTACTGGCATCAGGAATGCGCCGTCGATTGCGCGTTCTGGTGTTGGGATGTAGCTGTCTAGTGCGTCAGCTAGTTTGAAGATTGATGGTTCGCCGATTTCAGATTGGTCGCCTTCAAGGGCAAGCTTAGCTGAACCGTGTACGATCGGAGTGTCATCACCCGGGAAATCGTATTTAGAAAGCAACTCACGCACTTCCATTTCTACGAGCTCTAATAGTTCTGCGTCATCGACCATGTCTGCCTTGTTCAGGAACACGACGATGTATGGAACACCAACTTGGCGAGCCAAGAGGATGTGTTCACGTGTTTGGGGCATAGGACCGTCAGCTGCGGAGCAAACTAGGATCGCGCCGTCCATTTGAGCAGCGCCAGTGATCATGTTCTTGACATAATCGGCGTGGCCTGGACAGTCAACGTGTGCGTAGTGACGTGCGGCTGTTTCGTATTCAACGTGAGCGGTATTGATGGTAATACCACGTGCCTTTTCTTCTGGGGCTGCGTCAATGTCTGCATATCCCTTAGCTTCACCACCGAACTTCTTTGAAAGAATCGTCGTGATCGCCGCTGTTAGCGTGGTCTTGCCATGGTCAACGTGACCAATCGTACCTACGTTTACGTGCGGCTTCGTCCGCTCAAATTTACCTTTTGCCATTTCCGTATCCTTTAACCTGGCTTTCTAAGCCGTTTCAAGTTAATGAAGTAGTTCGCCTATAAAACGATGCAACAATTTAGTCAGCACCATTCATGGTGCCCATGGCGGGAATCGGACCCGCGACCTCTCCCTTACCAAGGGAGTGCTCTACCACTGAGCCACATGGGCGATTTACAATCCCGCTTAATAAATTCTAAATTTCCGTGGAGCGGGCGACGAGGTTCGAACTCGCGACATCTTGCTTGGAAGGCAAGTGCTCTACCAGCTGAGCTACACCCGCACACCTCACCAGAAATCAACGCCCTGGCTCCTGAACAACTTTTACTGGTGGAGGGGGAAGGATTCGAACCTTCGTACTCTGAGAGAACGGATTTACAGTCCGTCGCCTTTAACCACTCGGCCACCCCTCCAAACCGAACCCAAGATTATGCTGACATTTTGACAATCTGTCAAACGCATTTGGGTAAAAGAAAATTGGTGCCGGATGTCGGAATCGAACTGACGACCTTCGCATTACAAGTGCGCTGCTCTACCAACTGAGCTAATCCGGCATTTGATCGGTCTCACATAAAGAGACCTTGGTGACTTACTAACTACTTAACCAACGTTAGCGTTGGCTTTTTTGCTTCTTTCGGGGTGCTCTCCGAACTTACTACAACTTCACTTGCCTCTGCATCTTTGCTGACCTCAGGCTTATCTTCCTCTTGGAAAAACATGCCCTGACCATTTTCGCGTGCAAAGATACCACGAACCGCATTGATTGGCACATACAAATTATTTGATACACCACCAAATCGCGCCGAGAATGTAATCGTTTCGTTGCCAATTTGCAAGTCTTTTGTTGCTGCATAGTTTAAATTAAGAACAATTTCACCATTCTTAACATAAGCCAGCGGCACTCGCGTTTCGGCATCTACCGCAACCAAAAGATGTGGCGTGAAGCCATTATCAACGCACCACTCGTGGAGCGCCCGCACTAAGTACGGCTTGGTTGAAGTAGACTCGCTCATATTACTTGCGCATCGCCTTCTCTGATGGCGTCATCGCTTCGATGTAAGCCGGGCGAGAGAATATACGTTCTGCGTATTTAAGTAAAGGGGCTGCCTGCTTAGGCAACTCAATACCGTAATGTCCCAAACGCCACAACAACGGCGCTATCGCGACATCCAGCATAGAAAATTCATCACCTAAAATATATTCTTGACGACTAAACAAGGGCACGATTTGTGTCAGATTATCACGAATAGCCACACGCGCTTTGTCAGCCGCTTTTTGATTGCCAGACTCGATATCAGGAATATGCGCGAAAAGCTCTTGCTCAAAATTATGCAAGAACAAGCGCGCACGGGCACGCATCACAGGATCAGCTGGCATCAATTGTGGATGAGGAAAACGCTCATCTATATACTCATTGATGATGTTTGCTTGTTGCAATACGAGGTCGCGCTCAACCAGTACAGGCACGGTATTATGCGGATTGATGACAGCCAGATCTTCAGGCTTGTTAGCAAGGTCGACATCAATCACCTGAAAATCCATGCCTTTTTCAAACAGAACAATGCGGCAACGGTGGCTATATGGGTCAGTTGTACCCGAATATAATGTCATCATAATCTTTTAGTTTTTCCTACTCGCTAATGCGTAACTCGCTATTTTACAACTTTCGAAACAAAACTTAAACCTTAAAACGTTTTATACCGGATTATCTATATCAATAAATTGATGATTTAGCTTGAATTTAACCGCCAGATGCTCTCCCAAGGCTTTGGCACCGTATCGCTCTGTTGCATGATGTCCTGCTGCCATATAGGCAATACCTGACTCGCGGGCGATATGCACGGTTTTTTCTGAAATCTCGCCACTGATATAAAGATCGACACCTAAATCTATCGCCTGCTCGATGTAATCCTGCGCACCACCCGTACACCATGCAATGCGCTTGATCTCTTTACCTGCCTCGCCGATGACCAAAGGCTGCCTATGGAGCCTTTCTCCAACCAGCATGGAAAAAGCATTCAAGTCGATGGCTTGTGACAGTGCCCCATAAGAAATAATGTTTTGTTCACCGGAATAGCCGTGATGTTCGATACCAAGCAATTTTCCAAGCTGAACATTATTCCCGAGCTCAGGGTGCGCATCCAAGGGCAAATGATAGGCAAGTAGATTGATATCGTGATCCAGCAAAAATTTAAGGCGCGCGCGCTTCATGCCAATCACACGGGCATCTTCATTACGCCAGAAATAGCCATGATGCACGATCACAGCATCGGCATTCTCGGCATGGGCGGCCTCTAGCAATGCCATACTCGCGGTGACGCCGGTCACAATCTTCAACACGTCTGACTTACCTTCCACTTGCAAGCCATTTGGGCAATAATCACGGAAGCGATCAACCTGTAGAAATTGTCCGGTATAATGAATTAAATCTTTTAATTTCATCAACTTTCATCCAATAATCAATAATATTTCCCAACCTGAATCCACACAAAACTCACATGCGTAAACTTTGGCTTATTTTTGCACAGACTGTGACTGTTAGTCTTGCTGTTCTCTTTGCTGCACAGACGTTTTATCCCGGCTTGTTAGGAGGGCATGAACAAACTGTTGAAGTAAAAGAAGCGGATAGTGTACCGCAGGCAGTCAACCCGGGCTCATATAGCGTGGCAGCAAAAAAAGCCATGCCGTCGGTGGTCAATATATTCACCAGCAAAAAAGCGGCAGTGAATCCAAACCAACAGTTTATGGATGATCCGTTATTTCGCCATTTCTTTGGTGACCAGCTGGATGATCAGCCGCAACGGGAAAATAGTCTGGGCTCAGGGGTTATCGTCAGCAATCAGGGGTTGATCATCACCAACCACCATGTGGTAGAAGCCGCTGATGAAATTGAGGTTGCCTTAGCTGATGGGCGGACTGTACCTGCTCGTGTTGTGGGCACGGATCCGGAAACGGATCTGGCCATTTTGAAGGTGGATGTTAAGGATCTGCCTGCAATCACTTTTGCCAACCCCGAGAATGTGAAAGTGGGCGATGTAGTCTTGGCCATCGGCAATCCCTTTGGTGTTGGCCAGACGGTTACGCAAGGTATCATCAGCGCGGTGGGGCGCAGCCATTTGGGTATCAATACGTTCGAGAATTTCATACAAACGGATGCGCCAATCAATCCAGGGAATTCTGGTGGCGCACTGATCGACACCGAGGGCAATCTGGTGGGTGTGAATAGCGCCATCTACTCCCGCAGCGGCGGCTCCATGGGTATCGGTTTTGCGATTCCCGTAAGCTTGGCAAAGCAGGTCATGGAGCAGATTGTGCGGCAAGGTAGCGTTACACGCGGCTGGATCGGGATCGAGGCACAAGACATTAGCCCCGAACTGGCAGAGTCATTCAAATTAAAACATGCACAAGGCTCCCTCATCGCCGGTGTGTTGCGTGGTAGCCCTGCTGAGCGCGCCGGATTAAAACCGGGAGACATCCTGCTGGCGATTGATGGCAAAGAGGTAGCTGATAGCTCCAGCATGTTGAACCTGATCGCGGTTTTGAAACCAAATCAGCAAGCGGTACTCAAGATTGCCCGTGCTGAAAAAGAGATGGATGTTCCTATCACGATAGGCAAGCGCCCTAGACCCCAGCCTCAAGCCTCGAACAGAGAGTAAGCACACTCAATCTTTCAATACAATCAATTTTAAGGTTGAATTCGCTCTTCTACACGCGGTGAGATAAAGCGGGCTGTGAATATCCCCGCCTCATATAGCAGCCATAAAGGGACGGCGAGCATGAATTGGGAAATGATATCCGGTGGTGTGAATATCGCACCGACGACAAAAGCGCCGACGATGACGTACCCGCGAATCTCTTTTAGCGTTTTTATGTTCACCATACCGAAATGCACTAGCAATACGACCGCCACTGGCACCTCAAATGCAAACCCGAATGCCATGAACAATGTGCTGACGAAATCCAAGTAACTACCAATATCGGTCATCACCGAGACGCCTGCTGGCGCACTGCCAGCCAAAAAACCGAATATCACGGGAAAGACCGCGTAATAGGCGAAAGCCATCCCAAGAAAGAAAAGCAAGGTGCTGGCAAAAACCAGCGGCGCCATGAATCGACGCTCATGCGCGTATAAGCCAGGGGCGATAAACGACCACGCCTGATAAAGCGTATGCGGCAATGAGATCACAAATGCCGCTAGCATGGCGACCTTCATCGGCACAAAGAATGGCGTTGTGACTGCCGTAGCAATCATATGCCCTCCCTCAGGTAGCTTACTTAAGAGTGGTTGCGCCAATAATGTGTAGAGATGATTGGCAAAAGGGAAAAGTACGATAAACACGACAACGAGGCCGATAATGGCACGCAGCAACCGCATACGCAGTTCAATCAGGTGCGAAATGAAAGTATCAGAATTGCTCATTTAGGAGAGGAGTCGCCATTTGGCTCTGACGAAGTAAGATCTTCATTCGTGGCTTTAGCAGGCGCAGGGCTACTGATGGTCTGCTCTATCTCTTTGACCTCGCCTATGACAGCGGACGTTGATTTACTGATACCGGAATGAATCGTTTGCGCATTTTCTTTGATATCCTGCCTTAGCTGATTCAATTCCGCTACACGCAGCTCGCGATCGATATCCGCTTTGACCGTTGAAACGTATCGCTGAAGACGCCCAACTAGCAAGCCTACTGTACGAGCAACTTTGGGCAATTTTTCCGGGCCGATGACGACTAGCGCAACCACCGCGATAACGACTAACTCGGAAAATGCGATATCGAACACGATAGATTACTGCTTGGTTTTTTGCGTGACTTCACCTTCAACCGTAGTGCTGGAAGATACATCATCCAACTTTGAGGTTTTACTATCCTCTTTTACGGCATCTTTGAAGCTTTTGACTGCTCCACCTACATCGCTGCCGATGTTACGTAGTTTTTTAGTGCCGAATATCAACACCACAACTAACAATACGATCAACCAATGCCAGATACTAAATGAACCCATGTCTGCTCTCCTTACGTTTTATGCACTAAGTCTTTGGCAACGTATCACCGCCGCCAAATGCGTGTACATGGATGTGAAAAACTTCCTGCCCACCTTCAACACCAGTATTGATCATGCTGCGAAAACCTTTCAAGCCCTGCTCCTTCGCCAGCTTTGGGGCTAGCAATAGCATCTTGCCCAATAATGCTTGATGCCGAGGCTCACAGCTCGCCAGACTTTCGATATGCTCTTTAGGGATTACCAAAAAGTGTACAGGAGCCAATGGGTGAATATCATTAAAGGCAATGACTTCATCATCTTCATAGATCTTCTTGGATGGAATATCACCCTTGATGATCTTACAAAAAATGCAATCTGCACTCATCGTTAATCCTTACGTTGTGCTTTTTCAACTAATCCGGATAAACCTTCACGTCTGGCTAGCTCATCCAGCACATCTTGTGGATGCAAGCCGGCATTAGCCAACATAATCAGGCTATGGAACCAAAGATCTGCTGTCTCGTAGATGATCTTCTCAGCATCACCGTCTTTAGCAGCAATAATGGTTTCAGCGGCTTCTTCACCGATTTTTTTTAGAATGCTATCAACACCCTTGGCATATAGCTTTGCGACATAAGATGATTGTGGGTCGGCACTCTTACGCTCTTCGAGTAAATCGGCCAAACGATTAAGCACATCACTCATGATAGATTTCCTTGGGGTCTTTGATGACGGGTTGATCAATCACCCATGCCTCATTTTCAAGCTTCTGGAAGAAGCAATCATGACGACCAGTATGACATGCAATACCGCCAACTTGTTCTACCGTAAGCAATACGACATCCTCATCGCAATCCAGACGAATCTCGTGCACCTTTTGAACATGACCTGACTCTTCACCTTTGTGCCAGAGTTTATTACGCGAGCGCGACCAATAAACAGCCTCTCCGGTATCAACCGTTAGCTTTAAGGCATCACGATTCATCCACGCGAACATTAGTACCTCATTGGTACCGAACTCCTGCGCGATCACGGGCACCAGACCATCGGCAGTCCAGCTTACCTTATCTAGCCAGTCGCTCATAATCGCACCTCAATACCATGTTGTTGCATGTATTCTTTGGCTTCACGCACGGTGAATTCGCCATAGTGAAAGATGCTTGCGGCAAGCACAGCATCAGCACCGCCCTCTTGTACGCCTTCGACCAGATGCATCAAGTTACCAACACCGCCTGAGGCAATGATCGGCACATCGACCGCATCGCTGATCGCACGATTCAACGGAAGATTAAAACCGATCTTCGTGCCATCGCGATCCATACTCGTAACTAGTAGCTCACCTGCCCCTAAAGCAACCATCTTCTTTGCCCACTCGACAGCATCTAAGCCTGTTGCCTTGCGCCCGCCATGGGTAAAGACTTCCCAATGGTCATCGACCTGTTTGGCATCGATAGCAACTACGATGCATTGAGACCCGAAACGACCAGAGGCATCTGCCACCAATTGCGGGTTAAGCACGGCTGAGGTATTGATGCTGACTTTGTCAGCCCCAGCATTCAACAAGCGACGCACATCGTCAACTTCGCGCACACCGCCGCCAACAGTCAACGGAATAAATACCTGAGAAGCAACACGCTCGATAATATTCAGGATAAGACCACGGTTATCAGAACTCGCCGTGATATCAAGAAAAGTAAGTTCATCTGCACCCTGCTCATCGTAGCGACGAGCAATCTCAACTGGGTCACCGGCATCCCGTAGCTCAAGGAAATTGACACCCTTGACCACACGGCCATCAGTCACATCCAAGCAGGGAATGATGCGTTTAGCGAGGGGCATCAGCCATTCAACTCATCTGCCAGCTTTTGCGCTGCGGCAAAATCAAGTGTGCCTTCGTAGATGGCACGGCCAGTGATTGCGCCCATGATACCTTCGTCTTCAACCGCACACAGATTGCGCACATCATCAAGATTAGTGATGCCGCCACTGGCGATCACAGGAATCTTCAACGCCTGCGCCAAAGCCACTGTGGCCTCAATATTCACGCCACTCAGCATGCCATCACGGCCGATATCCGTATAGACCACAGCCTCCACACCGTAATCTTCAAACTTCTTGGCAAGGTCGATCACATCATGACCTGTCAACTTTGACCAACCGTCAACGGCGACCTTACCGTCTTTCGCATCCAAACCGACAATGATCTGACCGGGGAAGGCGTAACATGCTTCGTGCAGAAACCCTGGATTCTTGACCGCAGCAGTGCCGATAATCACATAATCGATGCCATTATCGAGGTAGCGCTCTATGGTCTCAAGATCGCGGATACCGCCACCCAACTGGATAGGTATCTCACCACCGACAGCTTCTACAATCGCTTTGATCGCAGCCTCATTAACCGGCTTACCGGCAAAAGCACCGTTCAGGTCAACCAAGTGCAGACGTTTACCGCCCTGATCCACCCAATGACGGGCCATGGCCCCCGGATCTTCGGAGAAGACCGTAGCATCTTCCATCAGACCTTGTTTTAAACGAACACAGTGACCGTCTTTAAGGTCGATAGCAGGAATAATCAGCATAATATTTTATAAAGAATAATTAAGGACGACCGTCCCACTGGACGAAATTGGATAAAAGTTGCAAGCCAGCATGCTGGCTTTTTTCCGGGTGAAATTGTACAGCGAATATATTATCGCGCGCGACGCAACTAGTGAAGCGTTCAGGATATTCACTGACCGCTGAAATCAAAGTGCCGTCTTGCGGGGCAACATAATAACTGTGCACGTAATAGAACCTGGCACCATCTTCAATGCCACGCCAAAGTGGGTGTGCTTTCGTTTGGTAAACTTGGTTCCAGCCCATGTGGGGCACCTTAAGTTTACGCCCACCGCTATCGTGCATATCCTGTGCTGCAAAACGCTTGACGTTACCATCAAGTATGCCTAAACCAGCTGCATTACCTTCTTCGCTATGCTCGAAAAGCAACTGTAAGCCGATACATATGCCCAAGAAAGGTTTATTGGCAGCAGCAGACTTAACAGCATCTCGTAAGCCACGCGCATCCAATTCCCTGACACAATCAGGCATCGCGCCTTGCCCAGGAAAAACGACACGGCCAGCAGCAGCGATCTCTTGCGGATCGCTGGTCACCAGCACATGTTTATCAGGAGCCACATGCTCCAAGGCTTTCGACACAGAGCGTAGGTTGCCCATGCCATAATCAACTACTGCAATATCAATCATTTTGTTTTTGTTTGCTACAAAGTGACTATAAAGAACCTTTAGTAGATGGCATGATACCTGCCATACGAGCATCAGCCTCTAATGCCATGCGCAATGCACGGCCGAATGCCTTGAAAACAGTTTCAGCTTGATGGTGTGCATTCACACCCTTTAAATTATCAATATGCAGGGTGACCAAGGCATGGTTCGCAAAACCTTGAAAGAACTCATGTACCAAGTCTACATCGAACTCGCCGATCTGCGCACGTGTAAACTTCACATTGAATTCAAGCCCCGGACGTCCGGATATATCCAGCACGACGCGTGACAAAGCCTCGTCTAGCGGCACATAAGCGTGCCCATAACGACGAATCCCTTTTTTATCGCCGATCGCCTTGGCAAAAGCCTGGCCTAAGGTGATCCCGATATCTTCAACTGTGTGATGCGCATCAATGTGTAAATCGCCTTTAGCTTCAACACTGATATCCATCATCCCATGGCGGGCGATCTGATCCAGCATGTGGTCAAGGAAACCCAGACCTGTTGAAAATTTGGATACACCAGTACCATCAAGATTAATGCTCACACTAATCTGTGTCTCTAATGTATTACGATTAACTTCTGCGATACGCATTTCTATATTGCCTCTAAATACAAATTCACGCTTAAAAATTAAAACCGCTGCAAAACCCCGACTTTAGTCTGTTTTGCAGCGGCCTTATTTTACGGCTATATCGAGTGTTTAGCTAAAAAGCTTTTTCACCCAACCGAACAGACCACCGCAGCTACCGCCTTTAGCGATTGAGCTGATTTCTGCAGCAGCAGCAGCAGGATCAGCAGCACCGTAGATAGCAGCACCAGCAACAACGATTGTTGCACCAGCATCAACTACTTGTTTCACTGTAGCAGCTTTAACGCCACCAGCAACAGAGATCTTCAAGCCAGTGTTCAGGCCCGCAACCAAAGCCAAATCAGTGAAAGGTGTTTGACCAGCAGCTTGCTGGTCAAGACCAGTGTGCACACCAATGATGTGCGCGCCAACAGCAGCTACAGCTTTAACAACTTCAGCTTTGTTAGGTACGTTGATCAAGTCAACTTGTGCTTCTTTACCGTACTTGTTAGCAACATCAACTACACCTTTGATAGTGCCGATGTCAGAGATACCAAGTACTGTCACGATGTCAGCACCAGCCTTGAAGAATGGCTCAGCTTCGTAGTAACCAGCATCTGCTGTCTTCAAGTCAACAAGGATCTTGTTGTTTGGGAATTTTGCACGAAGAACCTTGAGCAATTCGATACCGTTATGCTTGATGCATGGTGTACCGATTTCAAGGATGTCTACGTGTGGAGCAACAGTAGTAGCAAGTGCTACAGTTGCGTCGAAATCTAATGAATCTAGTGCCATTTGAACTAATGGTTTTGCCACGATACTTCCTCCACTTAATAACAATATAGGTCAGGTGTCTAATGAATAACCGCACTATGATACATTTTTTCTGTATTTTAAGGGAAGTTATCCGTTCAATCGCAAGATTTTCTTACTATTTTCATCAAAATTTCACGATGATGTGTTTCATTACAGCTAAGCTAGTATATCTTTTAAAGCATCCACAAGTGCATCACATTGCGCATCTGTACCGATAGTAATCCGCATATAAGGCACGACACGTGCAGGATTCTTGAAATGCCGCACGATAATACTACGTTCGCGCAATTTGGCAGTCAGTTCAGCGCCATCGCGCACTGCATGTTTGGCAAAGATAAAGTTAGCGCCTGAAGGCAATATTTCGAACCCTAATGATTCTAATCGGCTCACTAAGTTTCCGCGAGTTGCTATCACTTTATGACGAGTCTCTTCAAAATAAGCCTTGTCATTGACTGCAGCTACCGCACCTGCGATGGCAAAACGATCAAGCGGGTAAGAATTGAAACTATCTTTAACGCGATTTAGTGCATCGATCAAGTCAATATGACCGATTGCGTAACCGACCCTGAGGCCTGCCAGAGAGCGCGCTTTCGATAAAGTATGCGTGACGAGCAATTGCGGATAACGATCAACTAGACTAATGGCTGATTCCCCACCGAAATCGATATACGCTTCATCAATCACTACTACAGATTCTGTATTGGCTTTGAGTAACCGCTCAATCTCCGCTAAAGACAGGAGTCGACCAGTTGGCGCATTGGGATTCGGAAAAACGATCCCGCCATTAGGCTGCTTATAATCTTCAACGACTATCTCGAAAGCATCATTTAGCGGGATAGTTTTATATTCAATCCCATAAAGACCGCAATACACAGGATAAAAACTGTACGTGATATCCGGGAAAAGCAAAGGTTGCTCATGCTTGAGTAAGGCTTGGAATACATGGGCGAGCACTTCATCCGACCCATTACCGACAAATACTTGTACAGGCTCTACCTCATAAAAATCAGCAATCGCAGCCTTTAGCTGATCTGAATTAGGGTCAGGATATAGTCGTAGTGTATCTGCTGCCTCAGCCTGCAATGCCCCGATCACCTTAGGGCTAGGACCATAAGGATTTTCATTGGTATTGAGCTTGATCAGATTGTTTAGCTTAGGCTGCTCTCCCGGGATATAAGGAGTGAGCCCGTGCACTACGGCGCTCCAGAACTTGCTCATTTTTTCAGCCGATACTCAGCAGAACGTGCATGCGCTTGCAGACCTTCCCCATATGCCAACGTAGCTGCAACCTTACCTAACTTTTGCGCCCCTTCTGCCGATACCATAATCAGGCTAGAACGCTTCTGGAAGTCATAAACGCCCAATGGGGAAGAGAAGCGTGCGGTGCGCGAGGTTGGTAATACGTGATTAGGTCCCGCACAGTAATCGCCAATCGCTTCGCAGGTATCGCGCCCCATGAAGATAGCACCTGCGTGTTTGATCTTCTTGCTAAATGCCAAGGGATCATCGACCGAAAGCTCTAAGTGTTCTGGCGCAATATAATTAGCGATACGGGCGGCTTCATCAAGGTCTTTTACCTGAATCAACGCGCCGCGGTCTTGCAATGAAGTACGAATAATGTCTTTACGCGGCATCTCTTCAACCAACCGGTCGATGCTTGCGGCCACTTTATCCAGAAACGCCGCATCGGGTGAAAGCAGAATAGCCTGCGCAAGTTCATCATGCTCAGCTTGTGAGAACAGATCCATGGCAACCCAATCAGGATTGGTCTTACCATCGCAGATCACAAGGATCTCAGAAGGCCCGGCGACCATATCGATGCCGACAACACCGAACACGCGACGCTTAGCCGCCGCCACATAAGCATTACCAGGGCCCACGATCTTATCAACCTGAGGCACGGTCTGCGTGCCATAAGCCAACGCCCCAACAGCCTGCGCGCCACCGATACAGAATACGCGATCCACACCACACACTGCTGCAGCGGCGAGAACGAGCTGATTCTTTTCACCATTCGGTGTCGGTACCACCATGATCAGTTCCTGCACGCCAGCAACTTTGGCAGGGATGGCATTCATGAGGACAGAAGACGGGTAAGCGGCTTTACCGCCCGGCACATATAAACCAACACGATCAAGCGAAGTCACTTGCTGACCCAGCAATGTGCCGTCATCTTCAGTGTATGTCCAAGAAGACATCAATTGCTTCTCGTGATAGATACGTACACGTTCAGCAGCATGCTGCAATGCATCCCGTCTATCGGCTGGTAAACCATCTAGTGCTGCCTGAAGCTCAGCCTTAGGAATCTCAAGCTCATTTAAGCTGTTAACACTTAAGCGATCAAATTTTTGCGTATATTCAAGTACTGCCGCATCACCGCGCTGCCTGACATTGCGCAGAATATCGGCAACTACTAGATCGACCTCATCATCCTGCGCTGTTTCAAAAGCCAGCAACTGTTTCAGCTTGCTATCGAAATCACTATCTATCGTAGAAAATCTTCTGATATCCATCATAACAACCTATTTATCTTCATTCGCTGCCACAGCCTTGGCAAAACTATCCATGATCGGCTGTAACAAATCACGCTTAAGCTTGAGCGATGCCTGATTAACGACTAAACGCGAGCTAATGTCGCCAACCTCTTCTACAGCTTTTAAATTATTTGCACGTAGCGTACCGCCCGTGCTGACCAGATCGACAATCGCATCGGCCAGCCCCACCAATGGGCCAAGCTCCATAGAGCCGTAGAGTTTGATCAAGTCTACATGCATGCCTTTATTAGCAAAATGCTCACGCGCCGTCTGTACGTATTTAGTCACGACTTTCAATCGTGCACCACGGCGTATGGAACCGAAGTAATCGAAATCCTCACGCACAGCCACCATCATCTTGCAACGCGCGATCTTTAAATCAAGCGGCTGGTATAAGCCTGCGCCCCCATGTTCGTTCAGCACATCTTTACCGGCGATACCTAAATCGGCTGCACCATATTGCACATAGGTCGGCACATCAGTTGCGCGGACGATGATTAGGCGAACATCTGGTCTATTTGTAGGTAAGATAAGTTTGCGGGAAGCCTCAGGGTCTTCGAGCGCAGTAATCCCCGCCGCTGCCAGTAGGGGTACTGTCTCTTCAAATATCCGGCCTTTGGATAAGGCGATGGTAATCATTTAGTGTGTAGTTTCTTATTATCAAAATTGCGTTAATAAACAGATAATAACGCGAAGACGATTTTTATTTAAGCGGACTTTAATGAATACGCTTAACTTTAGCGCCTAGGGCGGTCAACTTCTCTTCCAGATGTTCATACCCGCGATCCAGATGATAGATACGCTCTATGGTGGTTTCACCGCGTGCAACAAGCCCAGCCAACACAAGACTTGCAGAAGCCCGCAAGTCAGTCGCCATCACGATGGCACCATCAAGATAATCAACACCACGGACAATTGCGGTGTTACCTTCCACCTCGATTTGAGCGCCTAATCGCTGCATTTCCTGCACATGCATAAAGCGATTCTCGAAAATCGTTTCAATCACGCTCGCCGCGCCAGTAGCAATAGTATTCAACGCCATGAATTGTGCCTGCATATCGGTAGGGAATGCAGGATGTGGCGCAGTACGAACATTCACCGCTTTAAGTTTGCCATTGCTCTTGATACTAATGCTATTCGCATCATGCTCGATCTCCGCACCCGCTTCGCGTAATTTATCGATTACTGCATCCAGCAGGTCAGCGCGCGCGTTATTCAGTTTGATATTGCCACCCGTCATCGCAGCGGCAACGAGATAGGTACCTGCCTCGATACGGTCACAGACCACGCTATGCTCAGCGCCATGCAGGCGCTCAACGCCATGTACGGTAATCACATCGGTACCTGCGCCTTCGATTCGCGCACCCATCTTGGTGAGGCACTCCGCCATATCGACCACTTCAGGCTCACGTGCTGAATTTTCAAGCACAGTTGTACCCTCAGCAAGTGCAGCTGCCATCATGAGGTTTTCTGTACCAGTGACAGTGACGATATCCATGAAAATACGTGCGCCTTGCAAACGCTTATTCGGCAAATGCGCAGTACTCGCTTCGATGTATCCGTGCTCAATATGTATCTCGGCACCCATCGCTTGCAAGCCTTTGATATGCAAGTCAACCGGGCGTGAACCGATAGCACAGCCGCCCGGCAAAGAGACGCGCGCATGGCCGAACCGTGCCAACAATGGCCCCAAGACCAGAATTGATGCGCGCATGGTTTTCACCATTTCATAGGGTGCTTCATGCGAAGTGATATTGCCAGCATCCAAAGTGACCTGATTGGCGCCATGCTGTGTGACTTGCACGCCCATGTGCTCAAGCAATTTAAATGTCGTACCTACATCACGTAGCTGGGGGACACTGCTCAACACCAAGGGTGTTTCTGCTAGCAATGCTGCACAGAGAATCGGCAGTGCGGCATTTTTGGCACCGGATATCTGCACTTCACCGTTTAAGGGAAAGCCACCTTCTATAACGAGTTTATCCAATTAAACGCCAGCCTCAGCTAACAATTTCTGCAATTCGCCTTGTTGGTACAAGTCTTTCATAATGTCTGACCCGCCAATAAATTCGCCGTTGATATAAAGCTGAGGCGTTGTTGGCCAATTCGCATAAATCTTGATGCCTTCACGAATCGCAGGATCAGCCAGTACGTCCACCGTCACCAGATCCTTCACGCCACAAGCTTGCAGAATCTGGATAGCCAAACCTGAAAAACCACACTGCGGGAATTTCGGGCTACCCTTCATATAAAGAATGACAAGATTTGATGTCACTTGACTCTTAATTAACGCTTGTGTATCCATCTGAATATCTCCAATTTATTTTTTTGAAAAATTAGCAGCTTCTGATTTTTATCAGATATTGGCCTTAGCCCAAGCTTCAGGGGTAAATGTACGCATCGACAGTGCGTGAATCTCCTGCCGCATGCGATCCCCTAGTGCCTGATAAACTAATTGGTGCTGCTGTACCATATTTCTACCAGCAAACATTGGACTGACAATCACGGCCTCAAAATGCTGGCCGTCATCGCCCAACACCTGCACATAATCACAAGCTAAGCCTTGGCTTATGTAATCTTTTACATCGTTAGCACTGACCAAGTTTACCCCCTAAGCTTATAGCCGGATTTAAGCATCGCTAATGTCAAACCTGACAAAGCCAGAAAACTTGCAATGATAACGCTAAGGCTGATCCAAGGGGAAATATCTCCCACGCCAAAGAACCCATAGCGGAACCCATCAATCATGTAAAAGAAAGGATTCAGGTGCGAAACCGTTTGCCAGAATGATGGCAATGAATGTATCGAGTAAAAAACGCCAGACAAGAATGAAAGCGGCATGATGATAAAGTTCTGAAACGCCGCCATCTGGTCGAACTTATCTGCCCATATACCAGCGATGATACCGAACGCGCCTAACAATGCACTGCCAAGTATCGCAAATGCCAATATGAATATCGGATGCGCTAATGGTAGATCGATAAAGATAATGGCAACCAGGTAAATACCCAAGCCAACCACTAGCCCGCGAATAATCGATGCCGCAAGAAATGCGACAAACAGTTCAAGATAGGTAAGCGGCGTCAATAATACAAAAATAATATTACCCATCACTTTTGCTTGTATCAGGCTAGATGAGCTATTGGCAAAAGCGTTCTGCAATAACGACATCATGATGAGTCCTGGAATCAAAAACGCGGTATAGCTGACTCCGGGATAGACCTCTACACGTTTATCTAATACATGTGAAAAAACCAGCAAATACAACAACGCGGTCATCACAGGTGCAGCGACTGTCTGAAAGCTTACACGCCAAAAACGGATGATCTCTTTTTTGAACAGCGTCCACGGCCCGCGAAATTTGAATAATTGCGTATTATCCGCTTGCATTATCGCCCCACCAGATCGACAAACACGTCTTCAAGGTCCGCTTCCAGCAATTGCATATCGACCACCGGAATGTTAGCGCTACGCAGTTCACCCAGTATCCACTCCACTTGGGCAATATCACTCAGCAGGAATATATAAGCATCATTATCTTGAGATTTCAGGATAGATTTTAACGATGTCGGCAATTCGACTTGCCCAAGCGTCACACGCAAACTTTTACTTGGCAACCGCTTCAGCAGATTACTAGTACTATCAAGTGCGACGATCTTACCTTGCTTCATCATGCCGACACGCGTACAGAGTATTTCAGCTTCTTCAAGATAATGCGTTGTCAGGATAATGGTATGCCCCTCGCGATTGAGGCGCTTTATGAATTCCCACATTGTTTGCCGCAGCTCAACATCAACACCAGCTGTTGGTTCATCGAGCACGATGACGGGGGGTTTATGTGCCAGCGCCTGTGCGATCAACGCACGTCGCTTCATGCCGCCAGATAAACGACGCATATTGGTATGCGCTTTATCAGTTAAGCCTAAGGCTTCAATCACCTCATCGACCCATGCATCATTCTCGCGGCCACGGCCAAAGTAACCCGCCTGAAAACGTAGCATCTCACGCACATTAAAGAATGGATCGAACACCAACTCTTGTGGCACTACGCCTAACAATTGACGCGCTTGGCGATATTGATCTACTACGTCATAACCCATGACCGATATATTGCCATTTGTAGGGCGTAACAACCCTGCCAAAATATTGATTAGCGTGGACTTTCCAGCGCCATTAGGGCCAAGCAAGCCAAAGAACTCACCTTGCTCAATCGTCAGGTCGACACCGTTTAGCGCATGCAATGCACCAAAACTTTTATGGACCTGTTGAATATTAATAGCGGGAATCATGGCTAGATAGGCGAACGCCTAAAGCTTAATGTGCAGTTTGCGGAATAAGTTCGATAACGCCGTAAAGCGTTGCGAGGCTAATCAGGTTCGCAGGAAAATTACTAAAGACGACTTTGCATTTCTGCGCATGCGCATTACGCAACCACTCGAATATCAGCGCAATCGTAGCCGTATCGACGTCAGACACATCCTTAAGATCGATCTCGAATTTTTTTGGCATAGTCAACGCTTCGGCCTCGACAAGCAGGGCATTAACATTCGACATTGTCATTGCCCCGCTAATCAACCAGCGTTCATCTTGCAGTGTAATTTGAGCCAAAGGTAATTCTTTCAGATTTAAGCGCCCTGCTTACTTAGCAGGGGCAGCCTCTTTATTCTTGGTAACTAGCTTCTGAATTAAACCATCCATGCCTGACTGGCGAATCTCATTGCTGAACTGGCCGCGATAGTTAGTCACCAAGCTAACGCCTTCAATCACGATGTCATAAACCTTCCAGCCATCTGCACCTTTTTCTAAGCTGTAGTCGACACCAATCGGCTGACCACCAGGTTGCAAGATCAACGTCTTAACAGTCACTTCTTTGTCTTCTGGTTGCGCACGCAAAGGCTTGTATTCCAGCGTCTGATTCTTGTATTTAGATAATGCTGAAGCATAAGTTCTAATCAACAACGTACGGAATTCACGTTGAAAAGCATCTTGCTGCTCTTTAGTGGCACCACTCCAGTTTTTACCAAGCACCATACGGGATACACGGTCAAAATTAAAGTTTGGCAGAATCTTTTCTTCAGCAAGCTGGAAGATTTTCTTCTGGTCGCCAGCCTGAATATCCTTATCTTTTTTGACGATAGCCAAGACATCTTCTGCGGTTGATTTAACAAGCGCATCTGGCGCGATCTCAGCCAGTGCAGCGCTAGAGAATGCAATAAGGGTCAAGCTTAAGAACCAATTCATCAAACTTTTCATATATTCGCCTATTTTTTATCTTCTGAGTCAGAAGCTTTGTTGTACAAGAACTGACTGATCATTTTTTCCAACACTACTGCATCCTGCGTATGGGTGATTTTATCACCGTTCTTTAGTGCCTCATCATCACCGCCAGCCTCAAGCCCGATATATTGCTCACCTAGCAAGCCAGCCGTATAGATATTGGCAAATGTGTCCTTAGGAAAGCTATAACGCTTATCCACGCTAATAGTTACAACAGCTTCGTATGTCTTGTTATCGAACTGGATGCTGCTGATACGCCCGACTACAACACCTGCACTTTTCACAGGTGCTCGTGGCTTTAGACCACCAATATTCTCAAAAGCTGCACTGACTGAATAAGTTTCTCCAAGCGTGCCGGAAGTCAGATTACCGACTTTCATCGCCAAACCGAAAATAGCCGCCGCACCTGCCGCCGCGAAGATACCTACCCATAAATCTATCGTTGTACGTTCCATTTATTTTCCTTTATTACGCGCCTATCATGAACGATGTCATAATAAAATCCAGCCCCAGAACCGCAAGCGACGAGTTGACCACCGTACGGGTCGTAGCACGGCTAACGCCCTCTGCCGTCGGCGGCGCATCGAAACCTTCAAACAATGCAATCATCGTACAAGCCACACCAAAGACAAAGCTTTTGATGACGCCATTGACAACATCCACACGCCAATCCACATTAGCCTGCATCTGTGACCAGAACGCCCCGTTATCCACACCGATCAACGGCACTGCCACGAGATAGCCGCCTAGCACACCTACCATTGAGAACATGGCAGCCAATAATGGCATCGAGATTACTCCAGCCCAGAAGCGCGGAGCCACAACACGCGCAATAGGACTTACCGCCATCATCTCCATCGCAGACAATTGCTCTGTTGCTTTCATGAGGCCAATCTCAGCCGTGATGGCTGTGCCAGCACGCCCTGCAAACAACAGGGCAGTCACTACCGGGCCAAGTTCTCGCACTAGCGACAAGGCAACCAATACACCGATCGCATCAGACGAACCATATTTCTGCAATGTGTTATAGCCTTGCAAGGCTAACACCATGCCCACGAAAAAAGCTGATACAAGGATAATAATCAGAGACATTACCCCAGTGAAATAAATCTCACGAATCGTCAGGTGCAGACGACGAAAACTCTCGCCCGAATAAATCAGCGTATAAACAAAGAAGCGCGCACCAGAGCCAAAGCGCCAAACACGATCAATCAGACGGTGACCTATACCACGCAATGCGCTAGATACCTTACTCAGCATCATGGCCTCTCAACATATCTTTCTTGTAATCAGGTGCTGCATAATGGAATGGCACAGGACCATCCACCTCGCCATGCACAAACTGGTGCACAAATGGCAACTCGGACTTACGTAAATCATCTGGCGTACCTTCAGTTTCTACCACGCCATTGGCCACGATATACACGTAATCCGCAATCGAGAATGCCTCTTTTACGTCATGCGTCACGAGAATAGACGTGGCGCCAAGCGCATCGTTCAAACTGCGGATCAGGTTACAGGTCACGCTCATAGAAATGGGGTCTAAACCAGTGAATGGCTCGTCGTACATGATAATCGCGGGATCTAGGGCAATCGCGCGCGCCAAAGCTACACGTCTCGCCATACCGCCAGAAAGCTCAGTTGGCATGAGGTTACGCGCACCACGCAAACCAACCGCGTTCAGCTTCATCATGACAAGATCACGCACGATAGATTCCGGTAAATCGGTATGCTCGCGAATCGGGAATGCTACATTTTCATAAACGGACAAATCAGTGAACAAGGCGCCGAATTGAAATAACATGCCCATTTTACGACGCAATAGATAAAGACCGTGACGATTCTGCTTATGCACGACCTCGCCATCCACCAACACTTTTCCGTGTGTGGGCTTTAGCTGTCCGCCAATCAACCGCAACAACGTTGTCTTACCGCTGCCGCTGCCGCCCATGATGGCAATCACCTTGCCACGGGCAAAAGACATATTGATGCCTTTGTGTAGCAAACGACCTTTATAGCCAAAAGAGAGATTGTCGATTTCGACGATGTTGTCGGACATGGTGATTGGTAGTGTTGTAATTCTGCTTATTTTAAAGCAATTCTGTACCAATACGTAAGTTAAAAACAAAAAAGCCCGCCGAAGCGGGCTTTTTTACAACATTCATTAAAATGCCATACATACTGTGTATGCGTTAGCAGGAATAATATTAGCAGTCACCGTTGCGGCAGCGCCTGTAACTGCTGTTGGAGTCGCTCTCATTGACCCTGTTGATGTATCCCCATCATCCATTAACACATCAAGATCTATAGCAGCTGTCCCCAAAATACCATCAGAGCATACGGCAAAAGAACCTGTCATATTAGTAATTTTGTTAAAAGCAGCCACACTTTGAATACCAATGCTTCCGCCATTCGCATTACGGGGCCGATAGTTTGCATCAGCCGTATTAGTTGGCCCAGGCGCAAGGTTTGCAAGCCTTACATGCTGCCAAAACAAGAAAGACTCATCGCCTATGGCGCTAGAATCCCATGCGCCTTCAATTAAACCATTCTGGGTTCCATTCGCAGCAGGAGTGGCCAATGCCCCCAAATGGGCGATCACCGCCCGATCATCCCCAGGTAAAGCTCGAAATCTATCTTGATATCCATATATATACGTTTGAATATTACGAAAATCACTAGCCATATTCTTAACGCGAGCATTATTTATTAGCTCTTGCCCCTTCAAAACACCACCGAGCAATAAACCAATAATCACCAGTACGATCGCCAATTCGATCAACGTAAACCCAGACTGCTTTTTCATTATGCTATCCTAATCCTTAAGCACACCGATAAATTCAAACGCCTGATTGCGCGTAGAACAATGTCAATAATTTTGAGTTATGGTGCAAATCGCGTGCCAATATCGAATTTAAGCAAAACATGATAAAACATCACCTAATTAGGTAGCTTAAGCAAGATTAATAGCAATACTGCGTCAATATTTCATCAACACTGACAATTTTATGACAGATTTTAGAAAACCTAACCCACGATGATAGGCAACTTTAAAAGAAAAATTAGATCGTTGATGCGCCATCAGTGGGAGCTAGCCCTCATGCTGCTATCTCTACATGCAATATTGATTGCGGGCGTGAATAGCACTTTTCAGACGGCACTTGTTATCAGCCATTTTGGTTTCTTTTTGCTTTGGCAGCCTGTTTGGCGCACACAAGAAAAACCTTCAGTACCGGCATTAGCACTTTTAAGTGCAGGTGTGGTCGTCATGGTGTTTTTCTTAAGTTGGTGGCTGCTTGCATTCTGGATATCTGTTCTTTTTGCATTGCTAGGTGGCCGCATATTCTCTACACAAGCCAAAAGCGCAAGACTTGGCTACTTACTAGCGGCAGGCTATATGCTTGCCTGTCTGCTCATGTGGGTGGTGCCAAAACTATTGCACAACACGACAGAGCTTGCAGCTGCGAGATTGGTCGTGATCTATTGCTTGCCGCTAATGCCACTCGGTATTTTGTTTACTCGCATTGCAAAAGCCGACAGTGGACAACCGCCTATTCTGGATTTTTTCTACACCTTACTGCTTTTGCTGCTTGCGATCATTCTCGTGCTTGGTGCTTTTGCGGTGCAGGCATCCAGTGAGGCGATGTATGCCGAGATCATATTTGAAACATTATTAGGTCTTGCAGCAGCCTTGGTAGTGATTAGTTGGTTATGGAACCCACGCTCAGGATTTGTCGGTATAGGCCACCTGCTATCGCGCTATCTGTTAAGTGTTGGATTACCTTTCGAGCAGTGGGTGAAAAGCATTGCCGAGCTTGCAGATAAAGAATCCAGCCCGCAGGAGTTCACTAATAAAGCCATGCAGGAAGTGTTAGCACTGCCTTGGGTGAGCGGCGTGACTTGGGGCACTGCCGATGGTGCTGGCACCATCGGTAACCAGACACAACATTTATCGAATCTTGATTTTCAGGAATTTCATATCAGCATCCACACCGACGCCCCCCTGACCCCCGCATTGACAATTCACCTGAAGTTGCTTGGGCAGATATTGAATGAATTCTACGAGGCAAAGCGACGTGAAGAGACCTTAAAGCAAAATGTCTATATGCAGGCGATATATGAAACAGGGTCACGCCTGACACATGACATCAAGAACCTGGTGCAATCCATGAGCGCGCTCTGCAATGCAGCAGAACATACCCCAGAAGCGGACAATGACCGATTATTAGCTTTGCTACGTCGCCAATTACCTTTATTAAACCAGCGACTGGCACGCACACTGGAAAAATTACAGGAACCGCAAAAAGAAACTACCCAGCAGACACCGGCATTGGAGTGGTGGAACGCATTAAAAGAACGATATATTCAACACAAAGTTATGTTTGTTGCCAATGAAATCCCGGCATTTGAGGTTGATGCAGAATTACTGGATAGCGTGTTGGAAAACTTGCTACAGAATGCACTTGAGAAAAGTAAATCGGATACCAGCATCACCATTAAAGCGGAGATCGTTGCAGAAGATGGTTTTTGCGTTGAGGTAACGGATACGGGTAAAGCAATGCCGTCAAACATCGCAGAGCAATTATTTAAAAAGCAGATCGGCTCTGAGAATGGTTTAGGCGTTGGGCTGTATCACGCGGGCAGACAGGCGGAACAGTCCGGCTACACTTTGACGCTGGCTGAGAACCTGAACGGCGGTGTTAAATTCAGGATATACCGCCGCTAGCTCTAAAGCTCGCCGTATGAGTGCAAGCCTGACAGGAACATATTGACACCAAGGAAAGCGAACGTGGTGACCAGCAAACCAACCAATGCCCACCATGCCAAGAGTTCACCACGCAGGCCTTTAACCAAGCGCAAATGTAACCATGCTGCATAATTGAGCCAGACGATGAGCGCCCATGTTTCTTTAGGATCCCAAGACCAATAGCCTCCCCAGGCTTCCGCTGCCCACATGGCGCCAAGAATGGTCGCAATGGTAAAGAAAGCAAACCCAACGGCGATGGACTTGTACATGACGTCATCAAGTACTTCAAGTTTTGGTAAGCGGCTGGCAAGGATACCGCGACTAGCCAGCAAGTAAGCACTTGCTACCATTGCAGCAAGCGAAAATGAACCGTAGCCGATAAAGTTGGCTGGTACGTGTATCTTCATCCAATAGGATTGCAGGGCAGGCACTAGCGGCTGAATGGATTGCGCCTGACGATCAAAGGTGTACCAAAGAATGAAGCCCACTGCTGCATTCACGACCAGTAAAACAAACCCACCAAGCTGCTTGGTTTCATAACGACGCTCGTAATAGAGGTATAGCAACGAGGTGATCAGACAGAACAACACGAAAACCTCATACAGATTGCTGATAGGGATGTGCCCGACTTCTGGCGCGATTAGGTAACTCTCGTACCAGCGCACCATGAGGCCGACAAACCCCATCAACACAGCCAGCCAGGTGAGGCTAGTCGCCACTTTTCCAGAAAAAATAGAGCGTGAGAAAAGAGCAAACCAATAGGTAAGCATCGCCAACACAAACAGCACATTCATCCACATGATAGAAGATTGGCTGGAGATAAGGAATTTGAGCAGGAATGCATGATCCGCACGCTCAAGATCACCGTGATACAAACTAATAGAAAATAGACTGACGGCTGCGATTGCAATCATCAATAAACGAATCGGCTTCCATTGCCAGCCAAGCACACTAAACACAATGACAGCGCCAAACAAGAAACCGGTTTCGTAAGCATCCATATAAACGCCATATTGGCTAAAGGCGTATACAGCACCTACCAGCAATAGCAATGCATATACCCAGTCATGCCAGTGCAGGCGTTTTAGAAGTGGCTGGGGAACATCATCTATCAACAAGCTATTCATCATTATTCCTGATCTTCAAGTTTTCAGTCGTTCTATCGGCTGCCGGCTTTTGAGGCTTATCTTTGAATGATATATCACAGCTAAGTTACTCGGATGCACTCAATAAGCGTTGTATCTGCGCGCGGTATTCACCGAACTGCATATCAAAATCACGCGTCTTGCGGTTAGAAAACATCGCAAACACTATCTGGTTCGTATTTGATTTAAGCAAGAGCCACATACGGCGCTCTCTTATATAGATCATTGAGAAGATACCCAGCACCAGCAGAATCGAACCAGAATAAACCAAGACCTTACCTGGCGATCTGGTCAATTGCAGTCCGCTTGCCTGACGTTGTTCAAAGTTAGTCATGTGCAAGTAGAACGGTGCGCCATAAAAATAAAGGTCACTCATTGCATTCAAGCTATCTTGCAAGAAGATGCCAGTCGCTTCATCAGCTACCACAGGTTTTAAGCCAGCCTGTTCACGGCTCAAGTTATAAGCCTCATAAGTAGCGCCAGCGATAATCTTTAAATAGGCTTGCGCCGCTTTTTCGCGTTCGGCCTCTGGTACAGATTTTTCGATCAATGTAGCAATGCGTGTATATCCACCTGAGCCATAAGCTTCCAGCAACTGCTTCACGCTACCTTCAAACTTGCTACGCAAAGCAAGATCACCCGCATGATCTGATAACGCATTACTCGAGAAACGTTTCGCGATCTCATCGTACATCGCCGGATTAAACATCGTGGCGCGCAGACGCATAAAACCCTGCACGCTATAGTCTTCATCAGCAGGGATACGCAAATACTTGTATTCATCCTGCTGCATACCGCGCATGCCGGAGACAAAATACAAACGGTCATCCAACGTCAAAGGATTCATGTAGCTCACGTATTCACGCGCTTGGCCTTGTGTATCACGCACTTTGAATACGATGCTGGGCCCTACGTTATGAGGCTTACCCTTACCATCTTTAGATAAATTAAGAATATTGAATAAGCGGAAATCGTCGAACTCCACCTTAAGTGCATCCGCACCTTCACCTAGAGTTAGTGACTTAAGCACATTGCCAGTCAACTCAAGTGGTTTGGGGTTGGTATTGAACAAGCCCCACGCATCCAGATTCAGCTTTGAGCCACCATCCTGAAAGCCGGATTGGTAAATGGCGATGCCTTTATAGATCAGCGGATGATTGACGCGGATAGTATGTTCGATAGGGGCTTTTAATTCAGGATCGATAATGACCAGATCGCTTTCAAACGATTTGGGCTGCCCTGTCGCGTAGTGTTCTATACGGAACTGCTTGAGTGCAATACGGAAAGGCAGCTCCTGCACCAGATATCCATCGCGCATGCGCATCAGCGCGACATTACCGCTGGCACCCTCAGGCAAAGTCAGGTTGGCACGGAATGAAAGATTCGAAACACCCATGCGGCTTTCCTGCGGCACTTCACTTTCTGGTATATCCAGTGTCTCGACTTTTTTATAGCCCAAAAGCTCTTGCGCCTTGAAAGGTACATTGCCGTCGATCAACCCGCCAATACAGATCACAACAATCGCCACATGTGTGAAGATATAACCTAAGCGCTGATAGCTACCCGCCTTGCCAGCCATCAGCACACTGCCATCGGTTTGCGTTTGTGTCTTAAAACGAAACCCACGTAGAGTAAAAAATTGTAGTAATCGTTGTTGCGCCTCCTCAGCCGGATACGCTGAGGCATATTCAGCTTGATGTTCAAAATTCCGCAGCGATTTCTCAGTCGTATTCTCGCGGAAAGAGCGCAATTCGCGCAGCATGATAGGAGAATTCCGGTAGATACAAAGGCTGGTAGAGATCAATAGAAAAAGCAGGATCAGCAGAAACCATGCGCTGTGATAGACATCGTATAAACCGAGCACTTCAAAAAAGTCGAACCAGAACTGCCCGAACTGGATCACATAATTGGAGTAAGGCTCATTCTGCTTGAGCACGGTGCCGATAATCGCTGCAATAGCAATCACGACCAGCAAGGTGACAGCCAAGCGCATCGAACTGAATAACTCGTATAGACGCTTTGAGATAGGTAAAGAGGGGGTCAAAATTGGGTCAATTAAATAAGGTGAGAGTCTGACAGCGCCATGTGAGATCAGTTGCCTGATACAACAGAGGGCAGCTTACGCCACCCTCATTCATCACATATCTGTGACCTATCTCTATTGCATGCCCTGGATATAATCCGCAACAGCGGCCATATCTTCAGGGGTCATTTTAGAGGCAATCATACGCATCATCTTCGCGGCATCGTTGGCACGAGCACCGCTATTGAACAATTGAAGCTGCGCAGTGATATAGCCCGCATGCTGACCAGCTAAACGCGGGAACTCAGGTGCTAGACCCTGACCACTGGCCCCATGACATGAAGTACAGGCTGGCACGCCGACACCAGGGATACCGCCTTTAAATATCTTCTCACCGACTGAACCAGCACCATTGCTTGCAGAGGTACCTGCTCTCATGGTTTGCGCACCAAAGTAAGCGACAATGGCAGTGATGTCTTCCGGCTTAAGTGGTGCCGCCATACCAGCCATAATCGGACTCATACGCACACCCGATTTAATGTTGCTCAATTGCTTGGCAAGGTATTCAGGATGCTGCCCTGCTAGTTTTGGGTAGACGGGAATCATGCTGTTACCATCAGCGCCATGACAAGCGGCACAGACTGCAGCAGCAGCGGGCAGAGGAATTGGCGCTACATCATCTGCTTGCGCGATCGATACGCTGGCTAGAACACCCAGACTCAAAACTAGCACCGCGATATTACGGAAACTCATACCCACTCCTTCAAGCAAACCAGCTAAGATAACAAGCTACTGAGTAAATAACCTTAATTTTTAACCGACTATTTTATCGAAAAACCCTACTTCGTGGTAGTATTTTTGCCCTTTACCCCAACTGATTGACCTAATTCATGCCGCTGTTCCAGAACGCTATTTTTTATATATCGGCTCACCACCTCAGTGACCTGCCCCCCCCAGCGGGCGTAGAGGTTGCTTTTGCAGGTCGATCCAATGCGGGTAAATCGAGCGCTCTGAATACACTGGCAAACCATAATCGCCTCGCATTCGTCAGTAAACAACCGGGGCGCACGCAGCTGATCAACTTCTTTAGCTTGGGTGGTGACCGCTTTCTGGTCGACTTGCCGGGGTATGGTTATGCAAAAGTACCCGAAGCCATGCGCAAGCATTGGCAGACGACGTTAGCGAGCTATTTATCTTATCGCTCTACGTTGAATGGATTAGTACTGGTGATGGATTGCCGCCACCCGCTGACACCTCTTGATCGACAGATGCTGGATTGGTTTAGCCCTAGCGGCAGACCGATTCATGTATTGCTGACAAAGTCAGATAAACTTTCACGAAATTCAGCCAATCAGGTCTTGCAGGCAGTGAAGAAAGAATTGACTGAGACATGGGGCAATTGCACCATTCAACTCTTCTCCAGCCTAAAGAAGCAAGGCGTGGAAGAAGCGGAGAAAATCATTGGTAGCTGGCTTTTTACCGATCCGGAAGAAGACCCAACAGAAGTCTCATCTGCAACATGACCCCTGATATCGTCTTAACAGCGCTTGAAAACAATATCCCACACGCCGTGACCAAGCTTGATGCCACGGTTTTCGAATTTGGTTAACGGACGGTAATCTGGCTTAGGCGCATAATCTTGCGCAGTATTTTCAAGCAACGGCTCCTGTTTCAACACATCAAGCACCCACTCGGCATACTCCTGCCAATCAGTCGCCACATGTAAGTAAGCGCCAACTTTAAGCTTGCTACAAAGTAATTTGACGAACTCAGCCTGAATCAAACGACGCTTGTGATGGCGCTTTTTATGCCAAGGGTCAGGGAAAAATATGTGCGCACCATCCAAGCTGGCATCCGGCACCATATGCTTCAGTACCTCTACCGCATCATGCTGGATGATGCGCAGATTCTTAAGTTTTAACTCATCTATTTGCTTAAGCAAACTGCCTACACCCGGCGTATGGACTTCGACACCCAAAAAGTCACGTTCTGGCTGAAGGTTGGCGATATAGGCTGTACTCTCGCCCATGCCAAAACCGATCTCCAATATCTTTGGGCTATCTGCACGACCGAATACGACATTTAAATCGATGGGCGCTGGTGCATATGGCACACCGAAGATAGGCATCACCTCATCGATCGCGCGCTGTTGAGCAACAGTCAGCCGCCCCTGCCGCAATACAAAACTGCGAATAGGTCGTCTTTTAAGTTCTTCGGGGGTTAACAGTTCTTTTTCCATACACTAGGGCAGAAATTCAAAAGCGGCGATTATACCGGAAGGTAGCGGCATGCATTTATAAAGCATGCCGCTTGTCACCTTGTATAAATCCGACAAGGTCTTCAGCAATACCTTTACCAAGGGCAATCACTTTAAATAGATCCCCCATCTCAGCAGGGGAAAGCAGCTTTTGTGCTTGCGAAGCCAAAGGCGCATAGCGCGTAATATCATGCGGCGAATAGCGGGTGAGAATATCGGTGATACCACAGTTGATGAGAAATTGCGCTTGCGAAGAAAAGCCTAACAACTCCGTCCCACTCTCTACACCAGCAATCGCAACAGCGGTGAAATCGACATGGGCAGTGATATCTTGTAAACCAATATAGGCAAACGGATCACCATGCGCATGATGTCGATAATGACACATAAGCGTGCCTTGATTACGTTGTGGGTGATAATACTCACGGTGTGGAAAACCGTAATCGATCATCAGAATCACGCCTTGCTGCAAGATACGACTTAAACTCGAAATCAGCCCGCTCGTAGCTGGGCAAATCTCCGTCACATAATCATCGGGCAAAGTAAGTTTACTTGCTGATTCATAGAGCGGTCCCGATAAATCACGCGCTTGCCATTCAAATGCCCCGTTCCAAACCACTCCCAACTCTCGCGACCCATCAGACGTATTGCTGAGAATGTTCACTGGTAAAGCATCGAGCACCTCATTCCCCAGAATTATTCCGCTAAATTTCTCTGGCAAAACGTCGAGCCACATCACACGGCTATAGATATCTTCAGGTAAACATTGCTGAAGGGTTTGTTGCTGGACACCTCGCAAATGCGCGCTGACTTCAAGAATCAGATATTGTGCAGGTAATGACTCCGAAAGATGTAGCTCCAGTAGAAGTTCAGCCGCCAACTTGCCTGTGCCAGCACCCAACTCCAGCACATCGCCATCAGTCAACGCCAAGACCTGCCTGACCTGATTAGCAAGGGATTGCGCAAATAATGGAGATATTTCAGGTGCTGTGACAAAATCGCCTGATTCGCCAAATTTCTGGCTACCTGCGCTGTAATAACCCAACCCCGGCGCATAAAGCGCAAGCTCCATATAGCGTGAGAAACTGATCCAACCACCAGATTCTGTTATCTCAGCCTGTATTAGGCTCGATAGTTTTTTACTGTACGCAATCGCGTCGATATCTGGCATCGGTAAAGCGCTGTGTGATGAAATTTTCATAGTCATAGTGGATTATAATGGCATGATAAGCATCAAGAACGTTTTGTTATAAAACGTCATTCTCAGGAAGATATGTGAAACAAGAACTACCAAGTCTGCATGATAAAGTCATACTGATTACCGGCGGTGCCAAGCGAGTAGGTGCAGCCATCTGCCGTTTGCTGCATGCCGATGGCGCACAATTGATGATTCATTATCGCAACTCGGTGGGTGAGGCGCGTGCGTTGCAGTCCGAGCTTAACCTGCAACGCCCTAATTCGGTTGCCATCATTCAAGGTGATCTGCTTAACCTTTCTGTTTCCCCCAGCTTGATTGCAGAAACAGTCAAACATTTCGGCAAACTCGATGTATTGATCAATAATGCCTCTAGCTACTACCCTACCGAGCTTGGGCAGATCGGTGAGCAGGAGTGGGAAGACTTACTGGGTTCTAATCTGAAAGCGCCTTTATTTCTCTCTCAATCAGCGGCACCTGAGTTACGCAAAACGTCTGGTTGTATTGTCAATATCACGGATATGCACGTTGAGCGCCCTAAAAAAGGTTACATCGTCTATAGCGTTGCCAAAGCTGGCTTAGTCACCTTGACCAAGTCATTGGCGCATGAGCTTGCCCCAGAAGTACGTGTGAATGCAGTAGCCCCTGGCCCCGTTCTATGGCCAGAAGATAACCCACAATTCGATGAGGTATATCGTCAACGTGTCATCTCGCAGACACTATTAAAACGCATCGGCGAAGGTAATGATGTCGCAAAAGCGGTACGTTTTCTGATTCAGGATGCGCCATTCATCACCGGGCAGATCATCGCAGTAGATGGCGGCAGGTCGTTGAATCTGTAACGCGCGTTTAGCCTGCAAGTCACAAAGCCTGTAGAATACCCATTATGATTAAACACTTACCAGATAACGCATCGGGAAATTTCGTCCGTTTGCGCAATAGCCTCATCAGTGCGACAGGCAAGGCGATCGGCGATTACAACATGATCGAGGAAGGCGATACGGTCTTAGTCTGTATGAGCGGCGGTAAAGATTCACACGCAATGCTGATGATATTACTGGCATTACAAGAGCGCGCGCCTATCGATTTCAAGATCATCGCGATGAATCTGGATCAGAAGCAGCCGGGCTTCCCTGCCGACATCTTGCCCGCCTATCTGGAGAAACTTGGGGTGGAATACCGTATCGTGGAAGCGGATACCTATTCCATCGTGAAAGAGAAGATTCCTGAAGGCAAGACAACCTGCTCACTTTGCTCACGCTTACGACGCGGCATCATCTACAGCACCGCCAAAGCATTAGGCGCCACGAAGATCGCCCTTGGGCACCATCGTGACGACATCGTGCATACACTATTTCTCAATATGTTCTTTGGGGCAAAATTAAAAGCGATGCCACCAAAACTTGCGACCAACCGCGGTGCATTCCAAGTCATTCGCCCATTAGCTTATTGCGCTGAAAAAGACATCGCCAGCTATGCACGTCAAATGGAGTTCCCCATCATTCCGTGTGATCTTTGCGGCTCACAAGAGAACTTGCAGCGTCAAAAGATAAAAGAAATGCTGAATGATTGGGAGCGTGAGCAACCGGGACGCATCAATAATATATTCCGTGCGATTACGAATGTTGAGCCATCGCATTTGGCCGATACAGCGCTTTACGACTTTAAGAATATGTCACAAGCCGACCCAGATGATGAAGACCCATTGTTCGGCGATATTGCCAAAGAAGACAATGGCGCTTTGTCACTCGCTGGCACGGACGGTAAGCGGATTGAATTTAAACGCAACACTGCTTAATCAACAACGGAGTCGATGCGCCCAGCATCATTTCTTTGCGTAATCACCGACGACTTTAACAAAGCGATCAGCGACAACTGGCTGGCTTGTATACTTATCCAGACTACTCCCCATCGCAGCATCCAATAATTCAAGGCGCTTTTGCGGCGCCGGATGCGTTTTAAACATCAATGCTAAGCTGCTATCTTGCGCATTCATGGCCTCCAGCGTCTGCAATACTGATGGCAGGCCATAGGGGTCATACCCAGCACGCGCCGCGATGACCACGCCCATACGATCAGCCTCGAACTCATCGTCTTTATCCAACCCGCGCGAGTAAAGTTCTGTACCCGCACCAATCGCTTTTTGTGCGAGCTCTGCGTGTTGGCTATCACTCACCGCAATACTAGCGATATCCGCCAACAAACCAGTTTGAGCACTTTTCTGAATTGCCTGTAAATGATGGCGCTTAAGCACATGCGATATTTCATGTGACAAGACACCTGCTAATTCAGCCTCATTGCGCATACGCAACAACAAACCTCTGGTCACGAACACATAACCACCCGGTGCTGCAAAAGCATTGACGCTATCACTATCAAGTACACCAAAATGCCACGGAATATCAGGTCGCTCAGTATGTATCGCAAGCCACCAACCCAACCGATTGACATAGGCTTGTAGTTTTTCGTCCTGCACTAAAGGTGCGGCACCAAGCAGGTTAGCAGCCACGCCACTGCCGATCTCAAACTCGCCTTTATCATCGACAGGTTTTAAATCTTGCGTCTTTTTAGCGATACTCATCAACTTGTCGACATTAAGATTATCAAGACTCAAGTCGAATGCATGGACATGCAATCCTAGTGAAATCGTAGCGATGCCAAGAATCGATATGATCAACCTTTTCATTTGCGACTCCCACCAAAAAATGATTTGGTCGCCTCGGCGATCGGCTTACTCTCAACAAGATAATCTACTTGCTGGGCTTGCAGTTTTGCTGCACTAGCAAAGGACTCCGCCTCTTTCGCACCTTTAGGGAAAGCATCCATCTTTTTAACAGCGTCGGGTGCTGGGCTGGCATTCTTTAGATCTTCTTGACTCAGACCTCGCACGCCTGTTGTAACAGTAACGCCAGTATTGCCCGATCGTCCACTGCGCGCAACATTAAATAAAGAACTAAAGCCACTGTCTCCTTTGTTATTTCCCGCGCCTGCACCCAAGCGAACGCTCGTCATCTTCAACCACCCCTGCTCGCCGCTATTTGCCTTTACTTGAATCCATCCGCCTTGTCGTTTTAAGACATTGAGTGAGGTATTCACAGGCAAGTTAGTAATGACCTGCGCATCGATAAAAGGCTCTTGGCGAATATCGGTAGCGATCAAGGTCGTTGCTGCATCTTCTGCTGCCATAACACACCAACTGCTAAAGATGAATAGTGCGGCGACCAATAGATATTTAATGTTCATCGTCTGCTTTTCTTATGCTCGAACCCTTTTGGGTTCAAATAACCTGACAGGCTGCGCGCGCCCTTTGACTTCATGACTACCACAATCGATGAATTCAAATGGGCAATGCACACTCCCTGACTGTTGCAAACATAGATCACGCGTCTCTTGGGAAACCAACACGCGAGCTATCCCCTTTGTTAATCCTTCGATACGGCTGGAGAGATTCACTGTATCGCCAATCGCCGTGTAATCCTGCCGATTTTCAGAGCCAATGAATCCGACAACCGCCTGACCACTATGCACACCGATACCTATCTCGATATCTTTAGCAATCTCGCCATGTTCTTGCTTAAATACATCTAGCCTTTCACTCATATCCAAAGCCCCAGCAACAGCTTTCAATGCGTGATCTGATTGCGTGACCGGCGCTCCCCAAAAAGCCATGATAGCATCGCCGATATATTTATCCAGCGTGCCTTCATGAGCAAAGATTGCTTCAGATTGCGCACCAAAATAAGTATTCAGGAATGCGACGATCTGCTCAGGCGTGCTGTGTTCTGACATCGTCGTAAATCCACGAATATCAGAGAACAGCACGGTGATTTCAGAACTTTTACCACTCATGGATTGCATGGTTTCTCCGCGAGCGACTAAAGCTTCTACGACACGCGGATCAAGAAAGCGGCCAAATGTAGCAATCGCCAATTCACGCGCTTTACGTTCGTTGAGATACTCCATGAACGCAGCGGCCAAGTAATACACCCATGCAAATACCAAAGGCGTCAGGACATAGAAAATATATTGCAGATTTAATAAGCAGTAGCCTGCGCCCAAAGAGACGCCGCTCACAACACCTAAGGTGATCCCAATGCGTAATAAAGATCGGCACCTGATAAATATCAGCCCTAATGCTTCTATCAGCAAAACACCGAAACCTAAAATCACTTTCTCATTAACCAATACAAGTGGATTAGCATTTTTTAGGTTATCTATCGCCGTAGCCAATATCTCAACACCTGGATAAAAACCATCGACTGGCGTAGCCCGCACATCATGTAAACCACTGGCAGTGGCACCTATGATGATGATCTTGCCAGTGAACTCATTATTGGTACGCGTTGGTTTACTACGCTGCAAGTCGTTATAGACATCTGCATAGGAGACACGTGTATAACTTAAAGCATGGCCGTGCCAATTTAGCTGGATATCCGGTGTAGTCGGCAATGAGTAGCCAAGCTCAGTAGCCAATTTGGATGGTAACGAAGGAATCTTCCATCCCAACACGTCGTTATAGATCGTGTATTTACGTACGACGCCATCATCATCTGCCACTACGTTGTGCGTGCCTAACTTGCGGCTTTCCAACATCGCAGGCAAAGGTAATACCATGCTGACCATCGCATCGGCACTTGCATCACTGCCGGGGCTGATCCCTAAAACATCCGAGAACTCTGCAAGTGGAATGCCTTTTTCATTGCCTTGCAGTAACAGCATAGGGAAATATAGATTAGATTGCGCATGTACAACTTCAGCAAGGTAAGCATCATCTGCAGGTCTTGTCAGGTCAGGGTCGCTAAATAACACATCAAACACGATCGCTTGCGGCTGTTGCCGCTCCAACCCTTCGATCAACTCCGCATGTAATGAGCGGGGCCAAGGCCAACGACCCACACTATCTGCCATTAACGCCAAGCTACGCTCATCAATATCAACAATCACGATATCTTTATCCGGCTGGCTGTGTAAGGCGTGATGAGCAATCATTGCGTCAGAAAGACGCATCTCAAGTGGCTGCAATAGATGAAACCACCGAATCTCCAAAATAAATATCAGCGATACTAATATCGCCAACCATATATAAAAGTATCTAGCAGTAGATTTCATGCCTGCATCATAACAGGCTGATTATCAGTTATAAAAGTGTGCGATTTAAAATTGCTGCACTACAACTTAATAAAAACAGGCACCTCAAGCGCATGGTTTATAGAAAACAAAATGCAAAACAAGTGCTGTTTTTAGTGTCATAAACCGCCTTGAAACAACTTCTTACACCAACTTTTCTTGTCTAGCGCCTAATTTACTCTTATTATCTGCCACTCTTGTCTACCTAAATGACTTAGCCTACATGTCAAAACTGTTAATCGTTGAATCGCCCTCAAAAGCAAAAACCCTGAAAAAATATCTGGGGAAAGATTTTGAAGTGCTCGCCTCATACGGCCATGTACGCGACCTTATCCCTAAAAGTGGGGCGGTAGATACAGAGAATGATTTCTCGATGAAATACGAGATCATCGAGCGCAATTCAAAGCACGTGGATGCGATTGCCAAAGCAGTCAAAGCAGCCGATGCCATTTATCTGGCAACCGATCCTGACCGTGAAGGTGAAGCCATTTCATGGCACATCGCTGAGATTCTCAAAACCAAAAAACTGATTAAAGACAAGATACTCAAGCGCGTGGTATTCCACGAGATCACCAAAAGCGCAGTGCAGAACGCCATTGATTCGCCGCGCGATATCTCGATGCCATTGGTGAATGCACAGCAAGCTCGCCGCGCTTTAGATTATCTGGTCGGGTTTAATTTATCCCCACTGCTATGGAAAAAGATTCGCCGCGGACTTTCTGCCGGTCGCGTACAAAGCCCTGCATTAAGGCTAATCGTTGAGCGCGAACTTGAGATTGAAGCCTTTAAGAGTCAGGAATATTGGACGATCCATCTGGAATCACGCAAACATCAGCATGCTTTCGATGCCAAGCTGGTGCAGCTCGATAGCAAAAAAGTCGAACAGTTCACCGTCACGAGCCAAAACCAACAAGAAGAGATCGTAGGTAAGCTTTTACTTGCCAGCGCAGGTAAGACCACTGTTTCGCGTGTAGAGAAGAAACAAAAAAACCGTAGCCCAGCGGCGCCATTCACGACATCTACCCTACAACAAGAAGCCGTACGTAAACTGGGTTTTACGACCAGCCGCGCAATGCGTATCGCCCAGCAACTATATGAAGGTATTGACGTAGGTGGTGGTGCCGTCGGCCTGATTACCTATATGCGTACCGATTCTTTTAGCTTGGCTACAGAAGCAGTGATGCAGATACGCGATTACATCAAGAAGAATTTTGATGGTGATTATCTGCCTAAAGCACCCATCATGTACAAAACCAAAGCCAAAAACGCCCAGGAAGCGCACGAAGCGATTCGACCAACTGATATCAGCCGCACGCCCGCAAGTTTGCGCGCGGTACTGACACCTGAACAGTTCAAGCTATATGAAATGATCTGGAAGCGCGCGGTCGCTTGCCAAATGGCACCAGCCAGATTCGACGCAGTCAGCGTAGATCTCGCTATCGGTTCTGATGCTAATCTGTTCCGCGCAACTGGCCAAACCATGATATTTCCCGGCTTTATCGCCGTCTATATGGAAGGCATCGATGATGAGGAAGAAGAAGGTGAAAGCAAGCTGCCACACCTTGAAACCGGCGAGATACTCGATGTAAGCAAAATATTCGGTAGCCAACACTTTACTGAACCCCCGCCTCGTTATTCAGAAGCCAGCTTGGTGAAGGTACTTGAAGAATACGGCATCGGCCGTCCATCCACTTATGCCAGCATCATCTCTACGCTGCAAGATCGCGAATATGTGCTACTGGATAAAAAACGCTTCACGCCTACGGATGTTGGCCGCGTCGTCAACAAGTTCCTCACCGAGCATTTCACGAAATACGTGGATTACGACTTCACCGCCAACTTGGAAAATGAGTTGGATGATATTGCGGAAGGTGCGCGTGAATGGCTGCCAGTATTAAATGATTTCTGGCAAGGCTTTAATCACCAGATCGATGCAAAGAAAGATGTTGAACGCCCGGGTACCGAGTTGATAGATGAAGCCTGTCCGAAATGCGGCAAGCCGCTTTCCAAACAACTCAGTCGCTATGGCAGTTTCATTGGCTGTACAGGCTACAACGACACACCGAAGTGCGACTACAAGCGCAGCATCAATGGTGAAGGCGCAGCTATCGGTAGCGAACCGACCAAGATTGGCGTTGATACGACTAGCGGCAAAGACATCTTACTATTAGTCGGCCCTTATGGCCCCTACTTGCAGCTTGGCTTGCCTGAAGAAGACGCAAAAAAGAAACCAAAACGCGTCAGTATTCCTAAAGATATCGCGTTAGCGGATGTTAATCTGGAAGTCGCCAGCAAACTGATTGCCTTACCACGTGACCTAGGCCAACACCCGGAGACGAATAAAAAGATCATTGCCAATATCGGCCGCTTTGGCCCTTATGTGAATCATGATGGCAAATTTAAATCTATCCCTAGAAGTGATAGCGTTTTCGATATTGACCTGCCACGTGCTGTTGAGCTGCTGGCTCAGGCTAACTCCGGCCCTGCACCGATCAAGGAGCTAGGCAAACACCCGACTGAGGATGGTGACATCGCGATCTATTCCGGACGTTATGGCCCTTATGTTCAGCATGGGAAGATACGTGCGACCTTATCAAAGAGCCAAGAACCAGAAAGCCTGACACTTGATGAAGCGCTTGAACTCTTGGCGGCCAAAGCAGCGAAAGAAGCTGCAACAGGTGGCAAAGGCACTACAAAGAAAAAAACAGTAGTCAAGAAAGCGGCTGCACCTAAGGTTACGGCAAAGAAACCTGCTGCGAAAAAGCCTGCCACTAAAAAAGCAGCGCCTAAGAAGAAACCCGCGGCAAAATAATAAATAGCCAAATAAATAATGGCTTGTGGTAGGAAATAAAAAAGCGGCCTAAGCCGCTTTTTTATTTGGGTATCGATGCTGAATACTTAGCCCAGATATGAACACTCAACCAAGATATGGCTTGAATACATTGCTGCTCTCAATCCATTTACGAATGCGCTGAGCATCGCCTATACGTGCAAGTTTTCCGTCAGAATCAAGCAATACGATAATCATCGGCTTACCTGCGATTTCAGCCTGCATCACAAGACAACGTCCAGCTTCACTGATATACCCTGTTTTAGATAAGCCGATCACCCAATCACTATTGCGTACCAGTATATTCGTATTCACAAAGCTAACAGGGTTACGCATTCCATTCACAGCAACCAATTGAGAGCCTGTGGTAGTGATCTGGCGAATCTGCGGATATTGATAAGCCGCGCGTACCATATGCACAAGGTCTGCAGCGGTCGAGACGTTATTGCTATTCAAACCTGTTGAGTCAACAAAACGTGAATGCGCCATGCCTAACATCAAAGCCTTGGTATTCATCGCAATAACAAATGCACGCAAACCGCCGGGATAATTTCTACCCAGCGCACTAGCAGCACGATTCTCAGAAGACATCAAAGCCAATTGCAACAGCTCACCACGCGTAAGCACAGTGCCCACCCGTAAACGAGAGCTTGTGCCCTTGAGCAGATCGACATCGGCTTCATCGATGCTCAACAACTCATCCATCGGCAGATTGGCATCCAACATCACCATTGCTGTCATCAGCTTGGTCACAGAGGCGATAGGTGTAGATTGATCGGTATTCTTCGCGTACAGCACTTCGCCAGTTTCCTGATTAACGATCAGGGCTTTAGATGATGCTAGCCGTGGCATACCAGTCACGTTATCATCTTCATTTGGGAATGCGTTTTCGCGGTTGTAGCTGGCTTTCTGAACCTGATATTTTTTATCAGCTTGGATAGTCACCAGAATACGCTTGCTGGTGACAGTGTGCTTAGCGACGACTTGCTTCTTGCTTGGCTGTTTGCTCGCGGTCTGCTTGCTAGAACCAGACTTGCTAAGTTTTGGCGTATATTTTTCTGCAGCTTGGAGAGGGATAAACGGCATTATCAAGGTTAATGTCACACCTATGAGTATTAGTTTTCGTATCATTGCAGCCGTTCTTTCACCAAAGCGTCGATGGATATTATCGAAAATATTCCAATTTGTCATCAAGATACGTGCGTTACTTTACAAAATAACTTAAATACCTTTGCAAAAATGACACACTCTCAATTTATGAGAAAATATAATCAACCAACCGACATTACCTATTATGAAAATTCCAGAGAATCTAAAATATAGCGCAGACCATTTATGGGTCATCCAAGAAACAGATGGCTCTTTCCTAGCCGGCATTACGGATTACGCCCAAGACTTGTTGGGTGACATCGTTTATGTTGAGCCACCAAAAGTAGGAGCAACGATAGAAATAGGTAAACCTTGTGGATTGGTTGAGTCAGTCAAAACAGGCTCAGATTTGCATGCGCCACTCAATGGCGTAGTGACAGCAATCAATGAAGCGCTGCAAGGCAACCCTGAACTCATCAACGAAAATCCTTATGATGCATGGATATTCAGGATTGCTGCGGGTGATGATTCAGGATCAAAAGACCTGCTGAGCGCGCAGGCATATGCTGAATTACTGGGGAATGCATAAGGCACTCTGAGGACTATTGCTTCAGCACCGCCTCCAGATGCTGACGCAATAGTTGCATTACTTCTTTTTCTAATCGGGGAACTACCGTCTTTTTGGCATTCACCAGCTCCTGCATGACGGCGTCTTTCACTAAAGACTTGATCTTGGGTGCCATTTCCAACAGCAATCTATCTACCAAGTCTTCGCTTACTACCGAATCAATAGTGACTTCCTCGTTTAGCGTCGGTACGCCTGAACGTGCCTGAGCAGTAACTACCCCAGCAACTGCCTCACCCACATACACTTCGGTTAACACAGGGATATCGCTGGAAGGCGCATCCACAATAGGCACCGGGGCAACAGGCTGGTTTTGCGTCAAGGCATTGATACGGCTTAGTACTTTTGCAAGCTCGTGCTTATCTTGCGTTATCAAATTACTCACAGGCTGGCTCCATTGGAATCAAACGTTCTTATCTCATAGCCACGGTCACGATAGAACTTATAACGTAGCCTTGCCTCAGTTTTATCGGCTTCATCATTGCCAACGATTTCAATCAAGCGACGGAAGCGACTGAAAAATGGCGGATGCTGGTTTTGCATATTAACCAGCACATCGTCATGGACCAGTTGCGTTCCCTGCCAATCGACAATAATCGGTGTTGCATCTGCCAATGGGCTTTCTGGGCGACAACTCGGCATAAAACTCAGTGCCGAATGGGTCCATAAGAACTGCTGCATCTTTTCGGCTGATGCCGCATCGGGGCTAAACACCATCAGGCGTCTATTTTTGCCCAATGCTTTCTCGCTCAGGTCCGCCACTATCTGCATCTTATGCTCGACGTTAAAAAAGAATTCGATACGTGTCATGCGTTATTTTGCTGCGCGCTTTATCAAAAATTCAGTCAACAATGGCACAGGGCGGCCTGTTGCACCTTTATCTTTGCCGGATTTCCACGCTGTGCCTGCAATATCCAGATGCGCCCAATCGTATTTCTTCGTGAATCTGGAAAGGAAACATGCTGCTGTGATACTACCGCCAGCACGACCGCCAATATTGGCGATATCAGCAAAATTGCTATCCAGCTGACTCTGATAGTCATCCCAAAGTGGCATCTGCCATGCTCGATCAAGTGCTGCTTCACCAGCATCCAGTAACTCTTTCGCAAGACCATCTTTATTACTGAAAAGACCACTGGCATGATGCCCCAAAGCGATCACACAAGCGCCCGTGAGGGTAGCGATATCAACAACAGCCGCTGGATCGAACTTTTCAGCATAGGTAAGCGCGTCACATAAAATCAGACGGCCTTCAGCATCTGTATTCAATACCTCAATTGTTTGGCCTGACATGCTGGTCAATATATCGCCCGGTTTGATGGCATTACCGTCTGGCATATTTTCGCAAGTCGGGATAATGCCGATCACATTCAAGGGCAGCTCCATCTCGGCAATCGCCTTCATCGTGCCAAATACGCTTGCAGCACCGCACATATCGTATTTCATCTCATCCATCTCAGCCCCCGGCTTCAATGAGATGCCACCCGTATCAAATGTAATGCCCTTACCTACCAGTACGACTGGTTTTTGATTCTTTTTGCCTTTTTTGTGCTGTATCACGATCAACTTTGGTGGCTCAACGCTCCCTTGTGCAACGCCAAGGAAAGATCCCATACCGAGCTTTTCCATGTCCGCACGCTCAAGCACTTCAACTTGCAGGCCATGTGTCTTACCCAAGGCTTTTGCCTGATCAGCAAGATATGTAGGCGTGCAGTAATTAGGTGCGAGATTACCAAGGTCTTTTGTAAAGCTGATACCAGAAGCGAGCGCCAGCCCTTGTTTAAGGCCGTCTTCGGCTTTTTTTACATCACTTTTGGCAACGCTAATGACCAGTTTCTTAATGCCTTTAGTATCTTTTATTTTGTTATCTTTACCTTTGGTCGCATCAAATCGATAGGTGCTGTCCTGAGCGATTTCCACCAGTTGCGCGACTTTCCAGGCTGCGTCATATTTCTTGACTGGAATATCAGCCAGATAAGTAGTGACATTCGCCGCAGCACTGCTTGCCAAAGCACGGACTGAAGCACGCACAGCCTGACGATACTCACGCTCTTTGAACTCACGCTCTTTGCCCAAACCGATCAATACCACACGTGTGGCAGCCACATTGGGCACACTATGCAACACCAAGCTGCTACCCAGCTTGCCTTCAAGGTCCCCACTACGCAAAACTGCGGTAATATAGCCCTCGGCGGCAAGATCGATTGCAACTGCGGCGGCAGAGAGTTTACGTGATTCGAATACGCCAACGATGACTGCATCGCTACGTTGTTTTTCCGGATTACCGTTTTTTATGCTAAATTCCATTCACTTCGTCCTTTGGGCTAATCCTGCATTAACATCCTGATTGAATTATCCTGCGTTTTTGTCCTAAATCAAACTTGTTAACTATAAATATATTGAAATAAACGTATGCTGCTCTTCAAACGCTCATTACTGCAAGAGCTGGTGACTACCGCTATCGGTGCCTTTATGGTGTTGTTCGGTATCGTCATTGCACAACGGGTTGCCTACTATATCGGTATTGCAGCACGTGGCAGCCTTGCGAGTGACGCAATCAATACTTTGTTAGGCTTTAGCATGCTGAAGTTCCTGCCGATGCTGTTGTCGCTGACATTATTTTTAGCGGTGCTGCTCACATTGACCCGCTGGCATAGGGATAGCGAGATGGTCGTGTGGTTCAGCTCCGGCATCGGTATCGCCACATGGGTCAGGCCGGTGATCATATTTGCCACACCTGTTATCGTATTGATCGCCCTATTAAGTCTGTTTGTGACGCCTTGGGCTACGCAAAAAGGTTCAGATTTCAAAGATCAGCTAAAGAGTCGCGACGAGTTAGCTTCTATCAGTCCCGGTGTATTCAAGGAATCACGCAATGCAGACCGTGTCTATTTCGTAGAAAGCTTCGATGAACTAGGCAATCTGGTTAAGAATATCTTTGTGCAATCGGTACAGCATCAACGCTTAGGCATCGTCGTAGCAAACCATGGTTATCGCGAGACAGAGGAAAATGGCGATAGCTTTCTCATCATGGAGAATGGCCGCCGTTATGAAGGTAAACCTGACACAGCGGAATACTCCAAAACCGAGTTTGAGCGTTATGCGATCCGCATAGAACCAGCCGAGGTCAAGCAAGACCCACCAAGCACGCAATCAAAAGGCAGCCTAGATCTATTACAGGATCGTAACCCAGCCAACAATGCCGAGATGCAATGGCGCCTTGCTTTGCCGATCTCCGCTTTCATTCTGGTGCTGCTTGCGATTCCACTGAGTTTTGTCGATCCGCGCTCTGGCCGCTCAGCCAACCTAATGATGGCCTTATTGATCTATATCATCTATAACAATCTGCTTAGCATCATGCAAGCATGGTTAGCACAAGGAAAACTGAGTCCATTGGTCGGCTTGTGGCCAGTGCATATTTTCTTTTTGCTGTTTACTGTCTATATGTTCTACCGCCGCCTGTTCCAATTGCCACTGATCCCTAGATTGTGGCGTGCATAAACAATGAAACTTTTAAAACGTTACTTATCGCAGGAAATCATCGCCAGCATCATGCTGGTGATGGTAGCTCTGCTTGCTATGTTCTCTTTTTTCGACCTGATCCAAGAGCTCGAGAACATCGGCAAAGGCACATATGGCATTGAAAAAGTCTTGTTATTCGTTTTACTGAGCATCCCAGGACACGTTTATGAAGTAGTGCCGGTAGCAGTACTGGTCGGCACGATGTATGCACTGGGCCAGTTTTCACGCCATTCTGAGTTGATTATTCTGCGTGTCAGTGGCATCCCTATCTCAAGCATCGCGCTATCTTTATTACGCGTTGGGCTGATCTTTGCCGTGATTACATTTGTTGTCGGCGAGCTTGTAGCGCCCTATAGTGAAAAAACGGCACAAAGATTAAGGGTACAGGCGACTGACTCCGTGGTCGCACAGGATTTTCGTTCAGGGCTGTGGGTAAAAGACGGCAACAGTTTCGTCAATGTAGAAGATATATTGCCGGATGCTGGTTTACTCAATGTGCATATCTACGAGTTTGATCCTGAGTTTCGCTTGCGCACCATCAGTAACGCCAAAAGTGGTCGATTCGAAGACAAAGGTTGGCAGCTAAAAGACGTCACGCAGACGCATTTTGACCAAAACCGGGTAGAAACCAGTTTTTACCCGGAAGCGAAATGGCAATCACTCATCAGCCCTGAATTATTGAATGTGTTACTGGTAGTACCTGAGAAGATGTCGGCGTGGAATCTCTATTTCTTTATTCGCCACTTAAGTGCCAATAAGCAGAAAACCTCACGCCATGAGATCGCGTTGTGGTCAAAGATGGTCTACCCAACTGCATGCTTGGTGATGGTGGTACTCGCGCTGCCTTTTGGCTTCTTACAACAGCGCTCAGGGGGGGCAAGTGCCAAAATCTTTGCTGGCATCATGCTCGGGATTACCTATCAGGTGCTCAATCGGGTATTCGTTCATTTGGGATTATTGAATGACTGGTCAGCCCTGTTTAGCGCGGTAATGCCCACCCTGCTATTCCTGATAGCAGGGCTATTTATGCTATTTATGGTGGAACGTCGTTAGGTTATTAGTGAGATAAACTAACGTGGTGGTGGACGGAAGCCATCCGGTGCATTACCAGAGCCACGGTATTCTCGCCGCAGGTTCTCACGCTCATCTTCCGACAAGTTCTGATATTCGCGCCATTTCTTGCGGAATTCTTCCTTCTTTTCAGGCGGTAGTGCCTTGAATTCCTGATATCGCTTGCGCACATTCTCACGCTCTTCCGGCGTCATCTTGCTCCAATGTGCCATGCGATGTTGCACGCGATCCTGCTGCTCAGGTGTCATCTTCGGATAATCACGCGCGATACTTAACATCTTTTCACGCTGCCAATCAGGCAAGCTATCCCAATCCGCTGAGACTGGTTCCAGTACTTTTCGCTGCTCTTCGCTTAGCTGTTTCCATGCAGGGGTGGAGCCTTCCGCATGGGCATACCCTGTTAACAATCCTAATGTTAAAGTTAGTGCGAGGAGTCTTGCGCTAGCCATGTATCAAAACCTTTATCCAAATAAGCCTCAGGCGGTAATTCCGATCCGAGTATAAAAGCATCGTCCTGCTCAATAACATCCTGTGAAGTCAATTGTTGGGTGGTAATAAAGGCAAAGAATGCGAGAGATGCCAATAGCACCACGATAGTTAAGTTGCGCCCACTAGAGATAGTGTCACCGAATAAGCGCAGGACTCCACCACGGCTATCAGCCATGGCAGTTTGGTGACTGGCGCGCATCGCTGATAAAGCCTGCTGGCGTGCAGTGACAAGCTTATTGACGACATTCGCATCCATAGATGCGAGTTCATCATCAAGCAAAGAGATGATGGCTTTTGCGGTATCTTGTTCGTGATTCATGATTCGGCTCCGGACTTGATCAATCCTTGTTTACTTAAACCAGATTGTTCCAGTATTGCAGATAGCGTGTGTACGGCACGCGAGCAATGTGTTTTAACGCTCCCCTCAGAACAACCCATTGCAGCAGCTGTTTCTGCTACATCCATATCTTCCCAGTAACGCATGACGAATGCTTCCCGTTGACGTGATGGTAATTTTTTTAATGCCGTCTCGATTATAGCAAGTGTTTGCTTACGCTCAAGCTGTGCGTCTGGTTCATCCCTGTTGTCATGATCATCTGATTCAAGCGTCTCTAAAGGATCACGTTCCTCGCCATCTTCATCTCCACCGCCAAATGAAGAGAGCAATGTCGTCCAAAGATTGCGCACCTTTTGTCGACGCCAGTAATCTTTCATCGTATTTTGCAGAATGCGCTGAAACAGCATGGGATACTCGCCCATATCATGCGTGCCGTATTTCTCTGCTAGTTTCAGCATGGCATCTTGCACGATATCAAGGGCCGCATGCTCATCGCGAACTGCATAGACAGTCTGCTTGAATGCACGCCGCTCAACTTGTGCGAGGAAATCGGAGAGTTCTTGTGTGGTAGCCATCTAGTAATATAAAAATCGACAATGTCGTGATTTAACGGTGTCGTGATTCAATCGTATTGCGTACGTTGGAATCGAGTATAGCAGGTTTGAATTTTGTTCTAAGCCGAGCTTTTCGTTACAATCAATCGATCTTCACTTTAAAGAATCAAGTCCACCATGGGAAAGATATTATTCATTGTTATCGCATTATGGCTGATTTTTACCATACTCAAGCGTTACTTTAATAACGTTAACTCCTCAGAAGACAAGCAGGCATCGAAGCGTTCAGAAGATATGGTGCAATGCCATCGATGCGGCATCCATATGCCTAAAAGCGATAGTTTAGTCGTCAATGACCAATATTATTGTTGTGCCGAACACGGCAAAGATCAGGATGTATGAGTGTAGCGACTGAAAATCTCCAGCCACAAATGAGCGATTACTGGCGCTCAATGGGGCTTTTTAATATCTACCGCGTCATCATCGCGTTAGTACTCACAAGCTCCTACTACTTCACTCCGACCAATCAATGGCTCGATAACTACGACAAAACACTGTACCTGCAATGTGCTTACGGTTATGTTGCCATGAGTTTTATTGCGATCATTTTTACATGGATAAAATGGCCAAAATTTAACTTGCTGCTCTCATTGCAAGTCATGACAGACATCGGCTTCATCGTTGCCTTGATGTTTGCCTCTGGCGGCATTAAAAGTGGCTCCAGCTTATTACTGGTGGTCGCTATCGCGGCGGCAAGCCTGATTAGTCGCGGACGACTGGCAATGTTTTATGCAGCAATTGCAACGATTGCCGTGCTGCTAGAACAGTCTTACCAGATGATTTACTGGCGTGAGAGTTACGATGACTACTCACATGCGGTCATGCTGAGCCTCAGCTTTTTCGCTACCGCCTTACTTGCACATAGTCTTGCAAAACGCGCCCACCAAAGTGAGGCTCTGGCATCACAACGCGGCATCGATCTTGAGAACTTGGCGCAGATAAACACCCTGATCACGCAAGAGATTCAGGATGGCGTCTTGGTTGTCGACCAACACTTCAAATTACGCCATCGCAATATGTACGCAAAAACATTATTAGACGTGGATGACGAAGCTTGGCAATCGGAGCTTCTGGATAGCTGTTCGCCAAAAGTAGCCAACCTGATGCGCGACTGGATAGCCAAACAACCGGGTATGGAGTTAAGCACATTGCGTATTAACACATCGGGTAAAGAGCTAAAACTACGCTTCATGCCCATCGCTGCAGAAAGGGCACAGGGTGCCGTCATCTTCATTGAAGACTGGAGTCAGGTACAAGCACAGGCACAGCGCGTAAAACTAGCGGCACTAGGCAGATTGACTGCCAATATCGCCCATGAGATACGCAACCCATTAAGTGCGATCAGCCACGCCAATCAGCTATTACAGGAAGAACTCTCTGACGCATCATCACAACGCCTATTACAGATCACTGCAGATAACGTAAAGCGGCTGGATCAAATCATCAGCGATGTGCTGGAGCTGAATCGAAGAGATCGCACCAACCAGGAAGAGATTCAGCTTGATATATTTCTGCGTGATTTCCATGATCAATTCTGCCAAATTGAAAAAATTCCCGAAAATGGCTTTCAGTTGAATGTCCCATCCAATCAATATTCCGTGCTTTTTGATCATAGACATCTACACCAGATTTTATGGAATACATGTCGTAATGGCTGGCGACATAGCAAGCAGGGAACAAAGAGTCTAAGTTTAACCGTAACCAAGGCATCGCCTGAAAACAACACATTGATTACCATTCAGGATGATGGAGACGGCATTACAGCAGACGCTCGCTCACATTTATTTGAACCATTCTTCACAACAGCGGCGACAGGAACAGGGCTTGGGCTTTATATTGCGCGCGAATTATGTGAAGCTAACGGTGCTAGCATTCAGCATATACCGTCAGAAAGTGAAACTTTATTTACGATCAGCTTAAAAAATGTCCACTAAACCAGCTTGCCTAGTCGTTGACGACGAAACCGACCTGAGTGAACTCATCGTGATGACGCTTGAGCGCATGGGCGTGTCTGCTGATAGCGCAGACAATCTGGACGATGCAAAGTACATGCTTAAGAAACGTGATTACGGTCTATGTCTCACGGATATGCGATTACCTGATGGCAACGGCCTGGATCTGGTGAGGCATATCAATCAGCATTATGCAGGTCTGCCAGTGGCTGTCATCACCGCATTCGGTAGTGCAGATAATGCTGTATCTGCATTGAAGGCAGGGGCATTCGATTACCTGACCAAGCCCATTTCGTTACAGCAATTACGCCCTTTAGTAGAGTCAGCCCTGAAGCTATCGCAGAATGAGCCTATCAAGAGAAATGTCACATTAATTGGACAATCTGCGCTGATCAAGCAGATCAATAGCACGATTGAGAAACTGGCGCGTAATCAGGCACCCGTACTCATTCAGGGGGATACTGGTACAGGCAAGGCACTTGTCGCAAAACTGATTCATGACAATAGTGCCCGCCAAGATAAAGCATTTGTGATTGCCCACTGTAATGCGATTGCAGAAAACCTGATAGAAGAAGTCTTGTTCGGCAACCAGACGAAAGACGGTTTATTCCAGCAGGCAAACGGCGGGACATTACTCATCGATGAGGTCGCTGATCTGCCCTTAGCAACACAGATAAAGGTACTACGCGTCATTCAGGAAAAGAAGGTTTGGCGGGTCGGCAGCACGAATGAAGAACCGATAGACGTCCGTATCATCAGCTCGTCGCAACGCAATCTCACCCAGATGATGGACCAAGGCCGCTTACGCCAGGATCTTTACTATCGTTTGAATGTAGTCGAGCTCAACATGCCGACCTTACGGGAGATCGCAGAGGATATCCCCTTGTTCATCCAGCATTTTCTTGAAAGACAATGTAAATCATCAGGGTGCGCTTTGCTACCTTTAGATAGTGCCGCAAGAAAACTGCTTCTGGAATATAGCTTTCCGGGGAACGTGAAAGAGTTGGAGAATATTCTTGAACGTGCAGTCGCATTATGTGAAAACGGGATCATCAAACCCGAAGATCTGGCATTACCAAAAAATGTAAAATCGCATGAGATGCCAATAGATGCCAACGGGTTGGCACTTCCAGACTTTCTGGAGAATATCGAGAAAACCGCCATCATCAATGCGCTGGAAAAAACCGGGCATAATAAGACAGCTGCTGCAAAACTGCTCGGCGTTAGCTTTCGTACATTGCGCTATAGGTTATCCAAGCTCGGCCTGAGCAAAGATAATGATGAGTAAAAGGCGCCTAACTTTAAGACAAAGCAATCGCTAAATAGATCAAGTACATCAGGCCATTAATCCATAGATGCCATACTTTGATGCCACCTTTAGCGATACATATACGCAGCCAAACAGCGGCTAACAATGTAATCACCAGCCCAGCTAGCACTTCAAGCCGCGGTTCCCAAGGCGTCAGCATAATACCGATCGCAGGTAAGAGCGTACCCTGAAACACCAATGCACCCGTAATATTACCGAACGCCAGTGTATCTTTACCGCGTCGCGCCCATAACACACTGTTTATCTTCTCCGGCAGTTCCGTTGCTATCGGAATAATCAGCAAAGAAAGTAATAAAGCCGATATCCCCATGATCTGCGAGGCGGCGTCAATGCCATGAATGAACCCTTTGGCACCGCCCACAAGCAAACCAAGACCCAATACCAATTGCAGCAAAATGACAGGCAGATTATTAGGCAATCCCAGCCGACATAGGAACATGGCATGCTCGGCTTCTGTACCATGGCCTTCACTAACCAACAATTTAGAAGCCCTGATCGTCAAGATGATATAAAACACATAGATCAACACCATGACGCCGCCTAATGCCCCCCGAACCAATGTTTGTGTATGAGGAATATACAAAGCGATCGCCGCGAACAAGAATGCCATCATGAAGAAATCGAGATCGCGCGTGACGCCAGTCTTCTCTGGATTAAATCGGCCTGTTGCACCACGCTTTGCCAATACGGCAAATGCCATGATAGAGATAGACAGAGTCGCTAGCATCAACGGTGCACCGAGAATCGCACCAACACCGATCTCCTCATTCACCTGAACGTTTTGTGTGCCTGCAAAGAGCGCAAGAATAGGGATCGACGTCTCCGGCAATGCAGTGCCTACAGCCGCAAAAAGAGAACCTGTAACGCCTTCGGATATCTTTAATTTCTCACCCAGATGCTCAAGGGCATTGGTGAAGACTTCTGCAGCGATTAGAATCACAACCAGCATGAAGAACAACTGTAGAAATACCATGTAAGATTTACCTGAGTTAATAACCGATTAAGAAACTTGAGCTTTAGAAATCTGAGTTTACGAAAACCACGGATAGCGCACGGACTATGGACACCATCAAGATCAATCCGCAGGGCATCGCCACTGAAGCAGTCGGTATTATATCGCCTAATTACGATCATCGGCCTGACAACACGCAGATCAGCCTCATCGTCATCCACAACATCAGCCTGCCGCCACAAATATACGGGGGGCAAGGTGTCATTGAGTTATTCACGAATCAACTCGACCCGAACGCACATCCCTACTATGCCGAGATTCACCATCTTAAGGTTTCATCGCATTTCTTTATCCGTCGCGATGGCAGCCTGATGCAATTTGTACCATGCACTGAGCGGGCCTGGCATGCTGGGGCTTCGAGCTGGCAAGGGCATGAGCGCTGTAACGATTTTTCGATCGGCATTGAACTGGAAGGCTCTGATTTCGATGCCTTTGAGAATGCACAATATGACACACTGAACCTGCTGCTTGCAGGATTAAAAAATGCTTACCCTATCCAAGATATCGTCGGGCATTCAGATATCGCACCGGGGAGAAAAACCGACCCTGGCCCGTTTTTCGACTGGTCGAAAATTGTCTCAGTAACAAGCAAAATCGCATAAGCTTATACGAAAATCTTCATCCAAATTTCCAGCCGCAAAAGTTATACTGTGGGGCTAAAAACATCATTATTATTCAGAAAGCATGCTCCATGTTTTTCAACCTAAGGTCTGCCAGCTCAATCGTCTTTATGCTGTGCCTGAGTATTACGCTGTTGGCCTGTGGTAAAAAAGAAGAGGCAGCCAAAAAATCCCCTTCTCCTACATTAATCAGCATCATCGCGGCAAGCAGCACGCAGCTAGAGATTCGTGAAGAGGCTGTAGGCAGTCTGGAAGGTTTGATAGACCCGACTATCGCCGCCGAGATTCCTGCCAGTGTCGTTAAGATACTCGTCAGCCCCGGTAGAATCGTTAAAAAAGGCGATGTATTGGTGCTGCTGGACGCCACAGATGCGAACATACAGCGTCAGGAAGCCCGCGCGGAAGTTGCCAGACTGGAAGCTTTATTAGCCAATCAGGATAAGGTATTGGAGCGCAATAAAGCACTGGTGCAAAAGAACTTCATCTCCCAAAATGCGCTGGATGATATCGCCACCCAGAAAACGGCTTTAAAACAACAGCTCGCAGGCGCACAGGCCAGATTAGCCAACTTGGATTATTCAGGTGGCAAAGCCCGTGTCGTCTCCCCTATTGATGGTGTTGTCGAAAAGCAGATCGTCTCTACCGGCGATTACGTCAAAGTCGGCGACCCATTATTACAATTGATCGGCACACAACGTTTGCGCGCGCATCTTCCTTTCCCTGAAAGTGTCGCCGCAAAAATACAACCGGGGCTCAAAGTCAGGTTGACTACGCCCACATCAGAAACACAAGTCATCTCTAGCGTGCGCGAGATGAAACCTATGGTAGGTGCTAATAGCCGCGCAATCGATGTCACGGCAGATGTCATTGATCAGGCGGGCTGGCAGCCGGGGGCAAGTGTCAATGGCACGATCATCTTAGGTGAACATGCTGAAGCGATCATCGTACCGGAACAAAGCGTGGTGTTACGTCCAGCAGGTGAGGTCGTCTATGTGATCGCAGACAATATCGCGCATCAACGTATCGTCAAAACCGGCTTCCATCAGGAGGGCAATATTGAGATCCTGGAGGGCCTGGCCGCAGGCGAGATCGTTGCGGTAGATGGGGCGGCATTTCTGACAGATGCAGCCAAGGTAGCAGTGCAGGATAGAAGTGCCACCACAGGAAAACCATGACGCTGCCTGAGTTATCGATAAAACGCCATGTATTGGCGTGGATGGTGTCCGGTCTGCTGGTACTGTTCGGCATCATCAGCTATCAGCGCATTGGGGTTGATCGCTTACCTTATATCGAATTCCCCATCATCTCGATCACCACGACCTTAAAAGGCGCGAATCCAGACATCATTGATGCGAGTATCACCAGCATCATCGAAACCTCGGTGAATACCACACCCGGCATCGAACATATCCAGTCATCTTCGTCGCCCGGTGTGTCAGTCATTACCATCACATTCAGCCTGGAAAAGAATATCGATGTCGCTTATAACGAAGTGCAATCGAAGATCAATCAGGTACTGCGCCGATTACCGGACGACATAGACCCGCCTACCCTGCAAAAAGTCGAGACGAACTCGCAACCGATCATGTGGCTTGCATTACGTGGTGATCGCACTGTGCAACAACTCAATCTATATGGTTACAACATACTCAAAAAGAAATTAGAGACCATCAACGGTATAGGTGAGGTAAGGCTTGGTGGCCGCCGTGACCGCACCATACGCGTGAATATTCTACCTGAACGCATGACGGCTTACGGCATTGTGGCAAGTGACCTCATTACCGCTTTTGAGAACGAACATGTACAGCTACCCGGCGGATTCTTGGTTGGTGATAAAGCCGAAAGACTGTTGAAGCTTGATATGGAGTTCCATAGCCTGCGCGATCTGGAAAACATGGTGGTCGCATACCGTGATAGCGCACCGATTAAACTAAAAGATATCGCCGAACTTGAAGATGGCCTGACGGATGATCGCCAGTTGGCGCACTACAATGGCGAACCGACAGTAGGTCTGGGTATCATCAAGATTTCCAATGCCAATACGGTTGCCATTATCGATGAAGTCGAGCGGCGGCTGGATGAGGAGATACGCCCCAATCTGCCTGCAGGCATGCGTATCGATGTATCTACCAATGATGCACTCTTTATCAAAGAGATCGTACTTGCACTGCAAGAGCACTTGATCGCAGGGACATTACTAGCCGCCTTTATCGTGTGGATATTCTTACGCTCCATCCGCTCCACACTCATCATCGCCACTGCGATTCCTGTCTCACTGCTAGGTGCGGTTGCGGTGATGTATTTTTCTGGTTTCACTTTCAACACCATGACATTGCTGGCTTTACTGTTACTTATCGGCGTGGTGGTTGATGATGCCATCGTCGTGCTGGAGAATATCTATCGCCACCGTGAAAGAGCAGATGCTGATCCGACAACTGCAGCCATCAATGGCAGTAAAGAGGTCGCATTTGCTGTAATAGCGGCGACGCTTTCATTAGTCTGTATCTTCGCACCGGTGATTTTCATGGATGGCGTCATCGGAAAATTCTTCAAGTCTTTCGCCGTGGTCGTCACCTGCGGGGTATTGGTATCGCTACTGGTCTCACTCACGCTCACACCCATGTTGTGCTCACGCTACCTTAAAGCAGAGAGTCAAAAAGGTCGATTCTATGAGTGGTTAGGTCGCGTTTTTGCCAGCATGGATAGCTGGTATATCAAGATGCTGGCATGGGCACTTTTACACCGCTGGAAAGTGTTGATCTCCACAGTCATCATCGTTTTAAGCAGTGGTTTGTTATTCAACCACGTCACCAAAGAATTTGCGCCAGAAGCTGACGAAGGGCGTTTTCTCGTTTCAATCAAAACACCGCTTGGTTCAAGTCTGGAGTATACGAACTCAAGGCTTGAATTGATTGAAAAGATACTCGCAAATCACTCATCAGAGATCGCCAGCTATTTCACAACCATCGGGGTGGGTTCACAAGGCCAGGTAAACCAAGGTAATGCCAATATCCGACTGAAAGATCGTAGTGAGCGAAAACTTAGTCAGCAGGCCTTGGTTAAAGTGTTGAAAGAAGAGTTCGAAAAGATTCCGGGCGTAAAAGCATTCCCCTCATCCGTGGCGATCGTTGGCGGGCAACGTCCCGAAAAACTGCAATTCAATATGACCGGGCCTAACCTGCAACAAGTGGGTATGCTCGCCAAAAGCTTGCAGCAAACGTTGAGCAATACCCCGGGTATGGGTAAAGTGGATCTGGATGTTCAACTTGATCTGCCGCAACTTGTGATGAATATTGACCGCGAGCGTGCTGCCAGCCTTGGCCTTTCAGCCAGCGATATCGCTACTGCCATCAGCATGTTCGCTGGCGGTATTGATATCGCCAAATTCAATGATGATCCCGGTGATGGGCAACGTTATGACATTCGTGTAAAAGCCAAAGGTGGCAGCTTCACACAAATGGCAGACCTAAAAAAAATCTATCTCCGCAGCAACACCGGGACTCTTGTCCGGCTTGATACAGTCGCAAGCTTCAAGCAGGAGTTAGGGGCAGCGGTAATCGGACGTTTCGACCTGCAATATGCAGCTAATTTTTACATCAGCCCCACCATTGCATTGGCAGAAGCGGTCAATATCGCCAGAACCAATGCCGCGGCATTATTGCCACCCGGCTATAGCATTCGGCTCACAGGCCAGGCAGAAGAGCTCGAGAAAACCATCAAGAACATGGTATTCGTGTTCACGCTCGCGCTCATTCTGCTTTACATGGTGTTGGCCAGCCAATTCAACTCTTTCCTGCAACCACTCATCATCATGATGGCGCAACCGCTTGCGATTATCGGCGGGGTATTAGCGTTATGGTTAACAGGCAATTCACTCAATATCTTCTCAATGATCGGCCTTGTTTTGCTTATTGGCCTTGTCGCCAAGAATTCTATTCTTCTGGTAGACCTGACCAACCAGTTGCGCAGTGAAGGCAAAGCGATTGATGAAGCATTGAAAGAAGCGTGCCCAATTAGGCTCAGGCCAGTTTTAATGACCTCGCTGACGATCATTCTTGCCCTCCTCCCAGCAGCCCTTGGGTTTGGTGCAGGCTCAGAAACCAATGGGCCACTATCGGTTGCCGTGATTGGCGGGATGATATCCTCCACACTACTGACGCTGGTCGTGGTGCCTGCGGTCTATTCTTTAACCATGCACGGCGTTGAGCGATTCCATCGCTATCAGGCACAAAAACACCACTAGCCATACACGGGTAATGTGTTATTAGACGAGGGGTTTTGATATATAAGTTTAAATATTTAGGGCTAATCTACTTCAGCCACTTAGATTTTCAGCCTGTGATATTACCCTTCGCCAGATATACTTCGGCGCCATTTGAATCCCTGCAAGCTGATCGCCAATACGCCGATCATCACTAAAATGGTACCCAATATTTGCAATTCAGACATCGTCTCATCCAGAAAGAGATAAGCGAGCAAGATTGTAGAAACCGGCCCGACAGAACTCACCAAAGAGGCTTTGCTTGAACCCAATCGCCGAATACCTGAGTTAAGCAATAAAGCGGGCAATACGGTTGCGATCACCGCCATGAGAAAACTAAGCCCGTAAACCTCTACAGGCTGTTGCAGACTCATGAATGGATGCGTCAATACAAAATGCAGCATGCTAAAGCTACAACCTGCCAACATCGTATATGCGGTAAATCGTGCTGTCCCTATACGTTGGATGATGCGTCCATTGAACACAAGGTAGATCGCGTAAACCAAAGCACTCAAAAAAACGAATGTAGCGCCAATCAATGTTGCATGAACGCCTAATGGAGATATCCGTATATCGTGCCCCACCGCTAATCCGATACCGACATAACTCGCCAATAGTGCAAATAGCTCACGTTTTGTAATGCCTTGCTTGAATAACACCGCAGAAATCAATATCACCATAGTCGGATACAAAAAAAGTACCGTCCGCTCTAATCCGGCTGATACATAAGTTAGCCCTGCAAAATCCAGCCATCCCGCAAGATAGACACCGCAAAATCCCAACATGACCAAACTGAACCAGTCTTTAAGCGTTAAGGTTGCAGCTTGCGTGCCATTTTCACGGTTTATCCATAAAGTCAGACAGATAAAGAATGGAGCAGAGAACAGCATGCGCAATGCGAATAGGGTTTCGACATCGACACCATATTGATAAGCCAGCTTGACCAGTACGGCTTTTGATGAAAAACCTATCGCCCCAATAAAAACAAAAATGGAGCCTACTAAAACCGGATGATGCGATTTGATTGAATTATTCATGAATCACTACCAAAAATATGACTGCCATAAAAAAAGGGCAGCTAAGCTGCCCTTTTTTCACTGAATCGTTTGTGTGTTTACACTAACTTAACAGTGCCCTTCATCATCATTGCATGACCAGGGAAAGAACAGAAGAATACATAGTCTGTTCCAGCTGCCAGTTTGCTTACTGAGAACTTAACGCTATCTTTTTCACCTGAACCAACCAGTTTGGTGTGCGCTACAACACGTGCATCACCAGCCTTGATGTAGTTATTGGATTCACCAGCAGCACCGCCATCAGCAATAATCGCTTTTTCATCAGCAGCACTTGCGATGACAACGTTATGGCCCATGATGCTCTTAGCCAAAGAACCTGTATGCTTTAGGTTCACTGTAAAGTCCTTACAGCTCTTGCTGATCTCGATAGCTTTCGTGTTGAATTGCATAGCATCATTCGCTTCAATATCAACAGAGCAGTTAGCAGCAAATGCTGCGCTTGAGAATAAGGTAACAAACAACATTGCGATTAATTTGCAGCTTTTCATATCTACTTCCTCTTCAAAATTAGGCATTGACGCCTATGTTATAAAATCTGTTTTAATAACGCTTTTAAGAACGACACCTGCCAAGCTACTACTTCATTTGAGGTTTGCTTTTAACACTAGCAAATCAAACGTACATCTTGTGGCTGCATTATATACGCTATACGCAAACACAATCAAATGAGAACGATTATCAACTAAGTGAAACATTTGATATTCACTCATTCATTTTATTAATAACGTTTCAAGCAGCAGTTCGACTACATGTTCTAAATATAATTCCCTGCACCCTATGACCCTTAATGAAATCCATTCATCAGACTTAATTACAGGATCACTTGGATTCAACGACTTTCTGCACGATCAGACTACCCACCATGTCACCTTCAACATTGACCGAAGTGCGAAGCGTATCCAACAATCGGTCAATTGGCAACAAAATCGCAATCGCTTCCGCAGGCAAACCAACCGATTGCAATACCATGACCATCGTCACCATGCCCGCACTGGGTATACCAGGCGCGCCAACGGAGGCAAGCATGGCAGTGAAGCAAACGATAAGCTGCTGTGCAAGATTGAGTTCAATGCCGACAAGATTTGCGATAAACAAGGCAGCGGCAGCTTCATATAAAGCGGTGCCATCCATATTGAGCGTAGCGCCCAATGGTACGACAAAGCCTGTGATTTCCTGCGGCACTTTCAGGTTTTGCTGTGTGCAACGTAAAGTCACCGGCATGGTAGCGGAACTGGAAGACGTGGCGAACGCCGTGACCAGCGCATCGCGCGCTCCGCGGAAAAACGTCAGGGGCGAAACACGTGTCACGATATACAGTATCAGCGGCAATACAATGACGCCATGAATCAGGGTCGTACCGCTGACGACCAAAGCGAACTTCCATAGACTGCTAAACAGGCTTACATCTTGTGTCGCTACCAATTTAACAAGCAAGGCCATGATGCCGATCGGGGCAAGGTACATGATCCACCCGACGATACGCATGGAGAGCTCAAGGAATTCTTGAAATAAAGCCAGTATGTTGCGGTAACGTTCTCCACCAACGACCAAGGCAATACCGACGAATAAGGCAAACACCACGACTGCGATCACATTCCCCTGTGCCAGCGCAGCAAAAGGATTCACAAAAAGATCATGCAGAAACTGGATAAAAAAATCGGAAATACTTAAGCGTGTCGCGGGAATCGACTGCATCGAATCTTGAAACATGGAAAGATGCAAACCAGCCCCTGGCTGAAAAATGTGGCTGGCAGTAACGCCAAGCAGAATCGCCACTGTGGTCGAAAATGAAAAGAATATCAGTGTCGTCAGCCACACGCGATGAATCTGTTTATGTGCCTGCAAATTAGCCACGCCGACGACGATTGAACTGAATAATAAGGGAATCAATATCATCTTGAGCAAATCGATGAATACGCCACCCACCAATTTACTTGTGTAGATACTGGCATCGCGAACAGGGGATGCAGGATCAAGATGATTGACAACGAGACCAAGCAGTACGCCCAAACCAGCACCAATCAGAATTTGTGTATTAACACTGGACCATTTCATTTTGGACGTTCCTTTTATATGCTAGAGGTCAAATATTCAAATCAAGTGTTTACATCGACGGTATCTTTACTTTCAATCTGCCCTGCTGCTTCTTTTACTACAACTGATTGCTTTGCTGCGTCTTCATTAACTACTGCAACTTTTGCTTTCTCGAATACAGCGGCGAAAAAACCATCTGTCTGGTGCACATGCGGCAACAACTTAAGATACTTGCCTGTATCGAGTGCTATTTGTTGTTGTGCCAGAATCTCATTGGCCTTCACTAAGGCATAGTCAGGATGTTCCGCCAAGAATGCTTCAGCGATATCTTCATTTTCATCCTGCAACAAGCTACAAGTTGCGTAAATCAAACGCCCACCACCTTTGACCAATTTGGATGCACGGTTAAGAATGGCCGTTTGTTTGGCTCTTAACTCGATAATATCCTGCGGCATTTGGCGCCATTTTAAATCAGGGTTACGGCGCAAAGTACCCAAACCACTACATGGCGCATCGACCAGTACACGGTCAAATTTACCGTTGAGTCGTTTCAGCTTGGGGTCTTGCTCACTTGTGATCAATTGGCTATGCAGATTGGATAAACCAGATCGCTTTAGACGGGCACCAAGGTTCTGCAGACGCTTTTCTGAGACATCGAATGCATAGATACGCCCGGTATTACGCATCAATGCGCCAATTGCAAGGCTTTTGCCGCCAGCACCAGCACAGAAATCCGCAATCATCTCACCACGTTTAGGCGCGACTAATTGCGCCAGAAGCTGGCTGCCCTCGTCTTGCACTTCTATCTTGCCATCGGTAAATAATACATGGCGACTGATGGTCATCTTTTGTGCCATACGAATACCCTGCGGCGAATAGGGCGTAAGAGCAATCTCTGTATTTTCGCTGGCAAACTTGCTCACCACATCCTCACGCGATGCCTTAACCAGATTCACCCGTAGATCAAGAGACGCTGGCTGATGCATGCTACGGGCGATAGTAAGTGCCTGCTCTTCACCATACTGTTCAACCAAGCGATCCCATAACCATTCTGGCAAATCCGCCTGCATCGCCTTGCTGATGTCATCGCTGTTTTTTGCCTTGATTGCATGTGCCCATTCTTTTTGCTGCTTATTGAGCACTTCATCAAGGTCTCGCATGCTCATCCCCTGCACGCGCAATAGCCAGGCAACCAATAATTTACGCGGGTCTTCGCCATCTGCCACATACACCAGAAAAGATTTACGGCGCAGTACGCCATAGACAGATTCCGCGACAAAGGCACGGTCTTTTGTACCCAGCTCACGGTTCTGCTTGAAGAACCAGCCGAGCTTGGCATCAGCAGGTCCTGTGTTGGAAAGGACATCGGCAAGCGCCATGCCAGCCAGTCTTAATATATTTGGATTGATTACATTCATTTAAAAATATCGGTATCGAGACGGGTCACAATCTGCTCCATCACGTTACCATCTTTCTCTGTTTTACGAATTTTAAAAGGTAGATATTTATAATCCACCGCTAACCACAGCTCGGTTTTCTCATCCCCATCGCCATTGCTTCTTACAATGTGCACAACTTGCACATCCCCCAGCTTGGTACTTAAAGTCTCTTGCCCTTCAAAAAGGTAAGTATAAGCATGCAGGCGTTTACCGTTAGTGACTGAGAGCTGCATATTCACTAAAGGCGGAATAAACATGAATTGGTACATAAAGCTCAAAAGATCTTGCGCATCTTCAGGCAAGGCCACCTTACTCACGCCTTTATTGCTATTCAGCGTTAGCATGTGTTCTTGCCAGTTGAATTCAGCATGCTGTGCCTTACTCGTGTCGCTGCCATACTGGTAAAAAAAGCTGGATGGCTGCAAGCCTTTTGTCGGGCTAACGATGCCTTCACTCATTTGCACCAGCTTGCCTGACAAGATCAGGCTGGCGATACCCTTTGCTTCGGTTTCACTACTCAGCTTGTAGGTTCTATCTTCATTGGCTTTGTAGCGGATACGCGCAACACCGATCTTGCTCTGTGCATCACCACGCAATACATCGAAATCCATATCAATATGCCCTGCATGAAATTCGATCTCAACAGGGTCACTTTCCTGCGGGGCATCTTGCAACACGGCCTCGTTAAATACGCGCTCGTCAGCAGAGGACTGCTCTTGTAGAGACCCGCTATCTGCCACTGGTTGATCTACTGGCGCTGCTGGTGCCTTATGCACTGGTATGGCTTTTTTCACAGCGACCCGCTTCGGTGGTGCTTGGGGCGGCGGCAAACTCAACTGCACCTCAACTACATGTTCGTCATCCTCATCCAGCAAAGGCCAATGCCAGCCTGTACTGCCGAACACGATCAATAGATGTAATAGAACGGAAACCGCAAGGGCGAATACATAGCGCCAATAAACAGATATTTTGGATAGACGCAAAAGCCTACTCGACTTGAATGCTGGTCAGGGTCTGCTCGATCTTCATGCCATTTTCGTCGCGCATTTCCAAGCGAACAGGCAGATAATGGTTTTCAACACCCAGCCATAATTCTTTTGAATCGTCATTCGATGCAGCATCTGCATCCATTAAATGGATGGTCTTGAATTTTTTATCACCGATCTCGACCACGACATCACGTTCAGTCACTTTGTAGTGATAATCGCGCAGTTTTTTACCTGTGGTCACCGGCAAATTAAATTCATCGCCTGCAGGTGGGGCAAACATGAATTGGTAAATAAAGCTGGCGATATCTTGCGCGCCTTTTTCAAGCGTTGCCGTGACCGGCTTACCCTTCACCTGCATATTAAGCTTACCGGCTGACCAATCGAAATCAGCGAACAAAGACTTCTTTGCCTTATCGCCCTGATGCAATTCAAAGTGCGCAGGCTTTAAACCCTCAGGGGTGATCTCCCCCTCACTCAATAACCTGCGTTTACCGAATAAAGCGTAGACGCCGATGCCCGTAGTGACACTTTCAATCTTGTAGCGGCCATTCTCGGCACGATAACTCTCTTCGATGGTGGCAAATGGCTGCCCGTTGCGCGTGGCCTGATAAACGACATCGACTTTGGTAGGTGCTGCGGCATGCGCAACACCGGATAAAGCCAAGACAAGAAACTGTATAACGGCTATATATCGCCCGATGACCTGCATATTCAATTTCTCCCAAAGGCTTTTGGACGGCTCAAAACTCAGAAAGTGCGATCTTTAAATGGTGTAACCTTTAAAGACTAAATCAAACAACGACTGTGGCATGCTCTCCAGCAGCTTGACGACGGATATGACCGATCTCAAAGACCTGTTCACCCTCAGTCGTCAATAACGCTTTAGCCGCAGCAGCATCTTGCGCAGATACAATCACCACCATACCGATGCCGCAATTGAATGTGCGGTACATCTCGTCATCGGTCACATTGCCTTGTGCTTGCAACCAACTAAACAATGGTGGCAACTGCCAGCCTGTTTTCTTGACTTCGGCAGTCAACCCTTCAGGTAAAACACGTGGAATATTCTCGGTGATACCGCCACCTGTAATGTGTGCCATACCCTTAACAGGCAAAGCAGCAAGCAATTTAAGCAAAGGTTTTACGTAGATACGTGTGGGTGCCATAACAACATCACGGAATGGTTTACCGTGAAAATCACTATCCCAAGCGATACCTGATTTTTCGATCAATTTACGAATGAGAGAGTATCCATTGGAGTGGGCACCGCTAGATGCAAGGCCCAGTACCACATCACCCTCAGCTATGGTGCTGCCATTGATGATAGCTTCTTTATCAACTGCGCCAACGGCAAAACCAGCAAGATCATACTCACCGGCAGGGTACATGCCAGGCATCTCGGCGGTTTCACCACCGACTAATGCACAACCCGACTGCTCACAACCAAGGGCGATACCTTTGATGACTTGTGCTGCCACGCCGACTTCGAGCTTTCCGCAAGCGAAATAATCCAAGAAGAACAATGGCTCAGCGCCTTGTACCAGAATATCGTTCACGCTCATGGCCACAAGATCGATACCAACGGTATCGTGTTTATTCAATTGAAACGCCAGTTTAAGCTTGGTACCCACGCCATCCGTACCAGAAACCAGCACCGGGTTCTTGAATTTTTTAGGCACTTCAAACAATGAGCCAAAGCCACCAATTCCACCCAAAACCTCCGGGCGCATGGTACGCTTGGCATATGGCTTGATTTCCTCTACCAGCGCATCGCCAGCTTCAATATCGACACCCGCATCGCGGTAGCTAATCGAGGTTTTTTCAGAATTCAAGTTGAGTTCTCGCTTTCCACAAGATAATTTGAGTAAGTCACTTAATAAATTTAAGTCATGCGTGACTGAATAAGTATAATTTTAACCGAAATGACAGATAAACGAGAAAACGTGTTGCCTGATTACCGCATTATCTTGCTGGTAGCCTTTGCTTTTTTCATTTTTTATCTGCTTTTGCCCATCATGACACCCTTTTTGATCGCGGCTATCGTGGCTTATATCTGTAGCCCGCTTGCCGATAAACTTGAAACCATACAAATCGGCAAGTTCAAGATCGGCCGTACCATAGCGACAATCATCATCATGGCACTATTAGTCGGTGTGATTACGTTAATACTCCTCATCATCGTACCGCTCATGCAAAAAGAACTGTTTTTGGTTGCAGAGCGCATCCCTGTTTATTTCAGCACATTCAAACAACGTGTGGACCCTTGGCTTATTCAGCACTTTGGGGTGTCTTTAGCGATCGACTCTGCGCAGATTCAGGCGATCATTACAAAGAATTGGAAATCTGCCGGTGATTTTGCCACGCAATTCTTACGGGTACTCAGCGATCACGGGTTAGCGTTAGTCGCGTGGCTCGCGAATTTGCTCATTATCCCTCTTGTGTTCTTCTATCTACTACGCGACTGGCATGGCTTGGTCGACCGTGTAGAGCAACTTCTACCACGCCGCTGGCATAGTAAAACCACCAATATCGCCAGCGAAGTCGATCTGGTATTGGGTGAATTCTTGAGAGGTCAATTAGCGGTCATGTTATTGATGAGCGCCTTCTACTCAATCGGCTTATGGATGGCAGGGCTTGAACTTGCATTACCGATAGGCTTACTAGCTGGTCTGCTCGGTTTTGTGCCTTATTTAGGCATAGGCACCGGCATGTTGTTAGCCTTACTAGCTTCTGCATTGCAATTTACCAGCATCGGACAATTCATTCCCGTGGCTATCGTCTTTGGACTTGGGCAGGTATTAGAGAGCATGTTCCTCACACCGCAGCTAGTTGGGGAGCGTATCGGGCTGCATCCAGTAGTCGTTATCTTCGCACTTTTGGCAGGCGGTGAGCTATTCGGATTTACCGGTATTTTGCTTGCATTACCAGTCAGCGCAGCAATTGCAGTGGGCTTACGCCATGCCAAAACAAGTTATTTAGCCAGTCAGTTATATCTTAAAAAATGAAACAGTTACTTTTGGATATTCAACCGGCGGCCCTGCCGACCATGGAGAATTTCGTCATTGGCCGTAATGCCGAGGCATTACATAGCTTGCACGCCGTCATTGATGGGAACGCACAATCTAGATTTATTTATCTCTGGGGTGAGGCTGGCAGTGGCAAGAGCCATCTCTTATCCGGCATCGAATTGCTGTCGAAAGACACTAAGCAACAGGTCATTTGTGTCGATGACGTGCATTTACTGAATGACGAAGCACAGATCGATTTATTCAACACTTATAATCAATTGCGCGCATCAGATGGCGTATTGATTACTAGCGGAATCGCTGCCCCAACGCAGATGGGCTTACGCGATGATTTAGCCACCAGATTAGCATGGGGGCTGACTTATCAATTACATCCGCTAAGCGACAATGAAAAAGCTCAAGCCCTTAAAAGTCACGCACAGGTGCGCGGCATGAAACTACCGGATGAAGTGCTGGATTACTGCTTACGGCATCTACGCCGCGATATGCCGTCATTGATCGCGACACTGGATGCGCTAGATGAGTGGTCGCTCACTTACAAACGAGCCGTAACCTTACCATTATTAAAACAGTTACTTAATCTATCGCAACCCTGAATCAATGACGTCTTTTAGGTGAAAATTTAATGGCTATTTACAGGTGCAGTCAATGTAATTACATCGCCGAAATCGAGGTCGAGAAAATAGGCAGTTCATTAGCATGCAAGCGTTGCCAGCACTCGAACAAAGTGTGGGATACCACCTTCTTCGTCACGAAACTTTTAGAGCAACATTTTGCTTTACAGCAATCTATTAAACGCGCTCAAACGAAAATAATACCCAAAGATGACCCTGATATTGGGGCTGAAAATATACTTTCCGGCATCAGCCTGTTCAATACAGACTTGATGGCTAGTGACGCGCAACATAAACCTATCCAAACCTGGTTTTCCAAACTGCATATACAGGCATCCCCAAACCATAAAGCCGTTGATACAACAGGATTTTTTGATGAGATCGCGAATGAAATTGGCAACAACTATGCGCTCTTCAACCCGTTGTTAGAACAAATCTGCTATGCGCAAACTAAAAACCATAATGGCACCACCCTTAGTCTTTCACAAAAAACACCTAGTGAAGTTAAGACATTGACCGCATTTTGCAGGCAACTTTACGATTATTCGTTTGTAGGAAAATATTTCCATCAGAAAACAGAAAAATCGATACGATTGATATTGCAAACTTCACCAGTTATTCGCAGTTTTTTCAGCGGCGCATGGCTAGAGTGGTTTGCGATGATGCAGGTTCTAATACTGGCGCAGGAGAAAAATATTCCATTTTCATGTGCCCGCAATCTTTCCATCACTTTCGCTAATAATGATGTAAACGAGTTGGACGTTTTTTTCCTGATTAACGAAAAAACACCTATCTGCATCGAATGCAAAACGGGCGAATATAAATCCTCTATTGAGAAATACCGTATTATCAAAAAGAGGCTCGGATTGCAAAAAAACCAATTTATTCTTTGCGTCGCAGGGCTATCTGATGAACATGCTCAAGGCATGAGCAGCATGTATGAGATCACGTTTGTTAATGAAAAAGGGCTAAACACCCATTTACGAAGTTTCATTTAGATCACATGACCTAAACGACAAAGATTTGGGAATTACCTGTATTACCCTGATTGTCATGCCAAACAATGACAATCTTATCCCCGATTTTGGCACCTTTGAGATGAAATGTTAGGTAAGGGTCTTTAGCGATACCTGTCCCCCATTCTGCTTCCAGAACCGTTTTATCATTCAGTAGCATCGTGACGAGCTGAATAAAATGGGCGGGCACGATTTCGCCAGCACCATTCTTGCGCCGACCTGTTTCCATCGGGTGACTCATCAGCACTTTGATTTCAGTAATATCGTCATTGAGTTGAGCGCGCAGCTTGATATCGTTTGCCATCGCTAGCCGCACCCATTCTCAAAAACTTCAACACGTTTGCTCGCCGTGAAATATTGCCCATCCGCCTTGATGAACACCTGAATATCATCGGTCTCTGCCATTTTTATGCGGGTGATGAGGTAGGGCTGCATACCATTGGATAAAATAAAATTTGCAATCAGCGGGGTCGGGTTCTTTGCGACCATGATCAAGATCGCTTCAGTATTCGCAATATGACTCGTGATCTCTACCTGCACGACAGCGCCATTCTCTGCACGATCTGGCGCGATCACTTTGATCTGTGGGCTGACTTTAGCCGACAAAATCCCCAACTCCTTTTTTACGATATCTAAAGAAGATGTTTCAAAAGCAGCCTTATTCCAAATGGCAGCCAAGGTTTCTAGTGGCGCCAGTAAACTCCATGCAATTGCGCCGCCCAAGATTTTTAAGAAGTTTCTACGTTGCATCATTGGTCTACTTAGGTTTCTTAGGATCATCGACCAACTGGCGCAGTTGGCTCAAGCGCGCCTCCACAATGGAGTGCTGGTAAAAATCCCCATCAGTCGCTTTTGCCGCGAGATCCATCTGTTCTATAGCTTTAGGGATGTGATAGCGACGTACATAAGCCTCCCCTTGCGCTTGATGACGCAACAACACTTTGCCCTGCATGGTATAGGCCTTGGATATCAGCTCGTAGAAATAAGGATCGTCAGGAAAAGAGGACTGTTTATCACTGATCAACTTCAACGCATTATCAACCTGATTCAAGGCAAGTAGATGCTCGGCATAACCATAGATGAGCGCACGATGATTCGGGAAAATGGCAAGACCAGTAATAAATGCTTTCTCAGCCTGCTCCGGCTTGTTTTGTGCAACAGCGATATTGGCCGCCAGATTCGCAATCATGGCATGCACAGGGGCATTCATCTTTAGCCAATCAAGCTCTTTGGCAGCGCCTGTGAAATCACGCTTACGCATCAGGGCGATGGCTAACCCATAATGCTGGCCTGCTTCGTTGGTATATTTCTTTTCTTGCAGGTTATTACGAAATGAATCTACAGCCTGTGTCGGCGTACCCAGATCAGCCAGCAGTTTTGCGCGGACATAGTAAAACTCCTGACTATCTTCCACGAGTTTAAAAGAGCTCATCTGCTCCACTCTGCCGCGCACATCAGTGATACGTTCCGTGGTCAGCGGGTGGGTACGAAGAAAAGAAGGTGCCGTACCTTGAACAAAGCGCGTGCCTTTTTGTAGCACTTCAAAGAAAGCGGGCATGCCATGTGGGTCAAAGCCTGAATCCGTCATGATCTGCAAACCCACGCGGTCGGCCTCACGCTCATGATCGCGCGTGTAATCCAGCTGCTTCTGAATAGCGTTTGCACTGGCCGTCATCATCGCGCCTCCGCCAAGCTGGGGATTGCCCACGGCTGCAAGTAACGCCAATGCCATGGTGGCCATTGAGACGACTGAATCTATCTTTTGCTGAGCCAGCATACGCGCAAGATGGTGCTGCACCACATGACCGATTTCGTGCCCCAGCACCCCTGCGACTTCGGATTCTGTATCGGCAGCAATGATCAGACCCGTATGCACTCCGACAACCCCACCCGGCATCGCAAACGCATTGATGGTGTTATCTTTCACAACAAAGAAATTGAACTGCTGATGTGGATCAGGGCCATGGCTCGCAAGACGGTAGCCCAGATTCTGTACGTAATCGTTCACTTCAGCATCGCTGACAACATCATCACTCGCCATCACCTGACGCATGATCTGATCAGCTATCTTTTGCTCTTGCAATGGTGATAAAACAGTCGCGGATGAATCACCCAGCTCAGGCAAACCATCAGCTAATGCCAATGGAGAGAGGAACAACGCACAGACAATCATGTAAATCGGCTTCATCTTGGTATGATAACAATCTCAGGATTCAAGTTCACCTAGCATTTTGCTTAGAAAGAAGGCAGCAATGAGCGAGCTCACGCATTTTAATAGCGCAGGACAAGCCCACATGGTCGATATCGGCGAGAAAACCGAAACCCATCGCATCGCGGTCACCAGCGGCAAAATCAGCATGCTACCAGCGACACTGCAACTGATACTGAAAGGTGATGCAAAAAAGGGCGATGTATTAGGTATCGCCAGAATCGCAGCGATTCAGGGCTCCAAACGTACATCAGACCTCATTCCTTTGTGCCACCCGATCAGCCTGACCAAAGTGAATGTTGAATTTGAGATAGATGAAGCCGATGCCATCATCACATGTAAAGTCACCGCTGAAACCATTGGCCGCACAGGTGTAGAGATGGAGGCACTAACTGCCACAAGTGTAGCGTTACTGACCATTTACGATATGTGCAAAGCAGTAGATCGGGGGATGCAAATCAGTGAAATCAAGTTACTGGAAAAAATAGGCGGCAAATCTGGTCACTGGACGGCATCCTAATCTGAATGGCACCCCAATAATGCGCATTCTCTAAAATTTAATTTAAGCACTGGATTAAAAACGCATAAATATTGAATTCAGGGTATTGACTACTGTACGAACGTACATTAATCTATTTCCATGGATAAAGATTTCGAATATTTGGGCAGCATTCAGGATTACTACGCCGAGCATAAAACGCTACCGTCGTTTGCACTGATTGCACAACTGCTGGGCTTTAAATCAAAGAATGCAGTCACGGCATTAGTCGCAAGGTTCAGGTTGCAGGGTTTTCTTGATTATGCGCCAGACAAACGCCTGAAACCTGGCAGAAGGTTCTTTGAACGTACCCTAGCCGAGAGCACCGTACAAGCAGGCATGCCAACACCAGCATTTGGTGGGCAACCCGAGACCCTCAGCATTGATGATTATTTGGTAGAACGCCCATCCAAGTCGGTGCTCATCACAGTAAGAGGTGACTCGATGATTGATGCTGGCATATTCCCCGATGATGTCGTCATCGTAGAAAAACGCCCGATGGCGAATATCGGCGATATCGTCGTCGCGATCATTGATAACGAATTTACGCTCAAGACTTTAGGCCGAGAAAACGGCAAGTTTATTCTCATTCCCGCCAATAAAGACTACCCAGTTATTCGCCCCAAAACCGACTTTGAGATATTCGGTATCGTCGTAGGTCAGTTCAGGAAATACGGTTAAACAGGGTAAGCATAAGCTGAAATATCCAGCTCAGATTGCTGCCCGCTGATTAAATCAGCCGTGATCTGTGCACTAATAGGTGCCATCGTCAGGCCGTAACGGAAATGACCAGTATTGAGATAGAGATTCTCGATATGTGGATGAGGGGCGATTGTCGGCAGATTATCAGGTGTACCCGGCCTTAGACCGCTCCAATGCTTGATGATAGGCATCCCCTTTAATTCAGGCATGATCGCTTCCGCCTTATGGCTAATCTCGTCACGCACTTTTGCAGTAGTTGATGCATCGAAACCTACATCCTCCAGCGTACTGCCCGCTAACAAATAACCATCTTTACGCGGCACCATATAAAAACCATCACGGTAGACGATTTGTTCCAGATTCTTTTCAGGTTGATAAAGCAATATCTGCCCACGCATCGGTTTGATATTCAACTTTTGGGCGGTTTCTTTTAATAGCTCAAAGCTCCACGCACCTGAAGTCACCACAAATTTATCGGCCTTCAATGTCTCCCCGCTTACGGTTTTCCATTCATCTAGGCTTGTGGTTTCTTTCAGGGGCGTTAATTCAGTATGCTCAAGCAGCGTCACGTGGTTTTTCTCAAGCCAAGCGCGTAAAGCCAGCATGAGATAAGGTGGACGTATCTGACTGACACTAGGTAGCCATAAAGCATCATCGCCAGTGACTGATTGAATACCAAACGATGAGGCACTCACTGGATGAGCCGAAAAATGATGCCGATCACACCATTGGCGAGCTATTTCCACATCAAACGGTGGTAACAATAAAAAACCTGACGGCAACAGGTCAGAATCTATCCCGGTTTCATCCAGTAATCGTTGCGCTATTTCAGGATATAGGCTGGCACCGGCGAGTGTTAGCGCATTGACCGGTTCCGAATACATCCAGGGTAACAATGGGAATAGAACACCTGCGCCAGCCCATGAAGACTCACCCGATGTCTGGCTTGCGATCTTATTACGCTCCACGATCGTCACTTCATAACCGCGCGTTACAAGCTCCATAGCCGTCAGGCAGCCGACAATACCGCCGCCAGCGATCACAACACGTTGGCTCATTTGATACGGCTTAACAATGCTTTTTCTGCACCGGCCAGATCATCAGGCGTTCCCAGCAAGACAACCACATCGCCTTCAGCAAATACAAAATCCGGTTCTGGCTTAAATGGCTTGAATGTCTGACGACGAATCGACTGTACTTCGACGACGAACTTGGAAAAATCGATATCTTTCAACTTACGCCCCAAACAATAAGCTGAAGCCGTGATCGCAACAGAATGTAAACGCGGCTGTGTTTTTTCGATAGGCTCATCGATATCTGACATACCGTGGAAGAAGCCCCGAAACATCTTATAACGCTCTTCGCGGAACTTACGGATACGTTTGACGACTCGATTGAGCGGCACACCCAGCAAGACCAAGGCATGAGAAGCAAGCATAAGACTGCCCTCCAACACTTCAGGCACAACCTCGGTGGCGCCTGCCGCGCGGAATGCTTCCATGTTGGAATCATCAACAGTACGTACGATGACAGGCAAACCGGGATAGTTATCTTCGACCACATGCAAGATCTTCATCGCAGAAGGCTCATCGTCATAACTTACGATCAGTGCCTTGGCTCTCGCTGCCCCTGCGGCTTCAAGCACAACGCGACGACCAGCATCACCATACAGCACGTTTTCACCGGCAGAACCTGCTTCACGTACCCGTGATGGATCAACATCCAGCGCAATGAACGGAATGCTTTCTTCAGTAAGAAAACGTGCAAGATACTGCCCGCTACGACCAAAACCACAAATAATCACATGGCCGGAAAGCTCTTTACCGATATCTTCAATACCATGAATCTGCTTCTCGCGATTCTTCACATAACTACGCGATAAACGCTCACCCAGCCGCTCGTTGTACTGAATAATAAAGGGCGCCACCACCATCGAGATCAATGACGCTGCAAGCACGATATGAAAAGCATGACCACTTAAAAGATGATGTTCTGCCCCTAAAGCCAGCACCACAAAACTAAACTCACCAGCCTGAGCCAACGTCACGCCCGTGCGAATAGCAACCCCTGGCTCGTAACCGAATATTCTGCTCAACACTGCCACCAATGCTGCCTTTAAGGTAACAAAAGCAAATACCAATAGCAGCACCCAACCGATATTATCAATCAGCGCATGAAAATCCAGCAGCATGCCCACCGTAATGAAAAACAGGCCGAGCAAAATATCGCGGAAAGACGCAATATCAGATTCCACCTGATAGCGATAACGCGTTTCGGAGATCAGCATGCCCGCAATGAAAGCACCAAGCGCATAAGAAAGGCCGGCCAGTTTGGTCGCATACGCCAATATCAAGGTGACCATCAACACATTCATGACAAATAACTCACGGGAACGTTGACGCGCAACCAGATTGAACCAAGGCGTGAGCAAGGCCTTACCAAAGGCAAATAAAAAGCCCAGCATCACGGTGGCTTTAAGCATGGAGACTCCCAAAGCCTCTATCAGCGTATCGGTATGCGCCCCCAATGTAGGAATGAGCACCAGAAGAGGAACAACCGCGATATCCTGAAACAACAGTACGCCAATGGCCAAGCGACCATGCCTTGAATTTAACTCCAAGCCTTCCACTAACATCTTAGAAACGATCGCAGTTGACGACATCGCCAATGCCCCACCGATCACGAACGAAGCAGCCCAGCTCAAGCCTAGGAAACGACAGACCAAAATGACGATAATCATGGTAATAGATACCTGCGCACCGCCAAGGCCGAAAACTGTTTTCCGCATTGCATACAACTGAGTCAGACTGAACTCAAGGCCGATACTAAACATCAGGAATACGATGCCGAACTCAGCCAATTCACGATTTGCCTCAGTATCGGGCAAGATACCGAACGTTTTTGGGCCCAGAATCAAACCAACAAGAAAATAAGCCAACATCGCAGGCAGCTGAAAAGCCCGAAATAGCGCTACTGCCAGCACTGAGCTAGTAAGCAGGAGGAGGATGGCTGGTAAGGTGTCGTGCATAAGCGGTTGATTTAGGCAAAAATTATGCCGACTTTGATAAAAGTCGCAATAATTTGTCTATCTTTCCTTTATTCGTAAGACATTCCCTTTTATACTTGGCAGGTATGGAAACATCAAAATTACAAAAAATAGGCGCTACAAAAGCGCCGATTGAGCTAGCCAAAGAAGTTTTGTTGATTGAGGCGCGTGAAGTCGAAGCGCTAGCCCATAGATTAGACGAAAACTTCAATCGCGCAATCGACCTCATTTTACAATGCCAAGGCCGTGTTGTGGTGACCGGAATAGGTAAATCCGGCCATATTGGCAATAAAATCGCAGCGACACTTGCCAGCACTGGCACGCCTGCATTTTTCATGCATCCGGCAGAAGCAAGTCATGGCGATTTAGGCATGATCACGAAAGATGACGTCGTCCTCGCGCTCTCTAACTCAGGTGAGGCAGATGAGCTATTGACGATCATCCATCCGATCAAGCGCATGGGTGCAAAACTCATCAGCATTACCGGAAACCCCAAATCTACATTATCCAAAGCGGCGGATGTATTTCTGGATGCGCATGTATCACAAGAAGCCTGTCCACTTGGACTCGCACCGACGGCAAGCACAACAGCCGCACTGGCACTAGGTGATGCCTTGGCAGTGACCTTGTTGGACTTACGCGGCTTTTCATCCGAGGATTATGCACGATCGCACCCGGGCGGCAGTTTAGGGCGGCGCCTGCTAGTACGTGTCAAAGACATTATGCGCAAAGGCATCGAGGTGCCTAGCGTAGGTAAAGGCGCATCGCTAAAAGATGGCCTACTCGAAATGTCGCGTAAAGGTCTAGGCATGACCGCCATTGTTGATGACTCCAACCATCCGGTCGGTGTATTTACCGATGGCGATTTACGTCGTGCATTTGAATCTGGCGTTGATGTCACCAGCACAACAATATGGGAGGTAATGAACTCAAAACCTGCGAATATTGGTCCTGACCAATTAGCGGTTGATGCAGTGGAGCTCATGGAACAAAGAAAAATCAGTGCATTGTTAGTCGTAGATGCACAAGGAACATTGGTTGGCGCATTAAATATGCACGACCTGCTTATTGCAAAGGTGGTTTAAAAAGTGATCTCTGTAGAAGAACGTGCCAAACGGCTCAAACTCGTGGTATTCGATGTAGACGGCGTCATGACGGATGGCGGTCTGATGTTGTCCGATAATGGTTTGGAGTCAAAAATATTCCATTCCCAAGATGGCTTGGGCTTAAAGCTATTAAAAGCCAGTGGTGTAGAAATGGCGATCGTGACAGGCCGCACATCGAATGTCGTGGTCAAACGCGCAGAGAATATCGGCATCACCCATTATCACCAAGGCATTGAGAATAAACTTGAGGCGTTTGACCTCATCCTGAAAGAGACGGGATTCAGCTATGAAGAAGCCGCATTTATGGGGGATGATGTCATTGATCTCCCGCCAATGCGAAGAGCAGGCCTTGCTGTCACAGTACCGCATGCAATGCCTTTGGTAAAAGAGTACGCACATTATGTAACAACGCGTGAAGCAGGCCATGGTGCCGTGCGAGAACTTTGTGAATTGATCATGAAGGCGCAAGGTACATTTGATGCCCAAATGGCACAGTTTTTAAAATAATATCGGTCAGATTTTTAAGTGTACGGACGTTCTACGATTCTTTTTCCTTTGGCGCTTTTAGCGCTATTGGCGTTGCTGACATTATGGATTGATCGATCTGTGCAGCCGCCTGAGAAGAAACCGGATGGCAATTCACGGCATGACCCAGACTACATATTGCATGATTTCGTGACATCCAAAACCGACATCAATGGCAAGCTACAGTACATGCTGGCAGCAACTGAAATGAAACATTACCCGGACGATGACAGCACATCACTCATTCGTCCACGTTTCACGCAATACGCAACGGATAAGCCTTACACCCAGATCGAAGCACAGCGCGGCACAGTATCCAGCGATGGCGAGGTCGTGGAATTTATGGACAAGGTAAAGGTGGTACGGCAGGCGTTTAAAGATAGAGGCGAGATGACTGTATTCACTGAGTATCTAAAGGTTTTCCCTAAAACGGATATCGCCACCACCGATAAACCTATTTTGATTACTCAAGCACCGAATACGGTGATTCATGCCAATGCCATGGTTTATGATAAAAAACGCAAAGTGATCAACCTTTCTCAAAAGGTACGAGTACACTATGAAAGGCCAGCGCCTATTGTAGCGCCTGCGAGTGCTAGGTCTGTGAATACAACTAAGTCTGCTAGTAATCCTGTTAATAAAAAGAATAGCCCTGTACCTGAAAAGGCCAAGCCTAAGGCAGCAGTTAAAAATACGACACCAAACAATGCCAGAACCAAAAAAACAATCCAACCCAATATCCAGCGTAAATCTGCGCTTAACCAGCAATACCGGAACTCGGAGACATCATGACTAAGTCGTTACATCTTAGCCTGCTAGCTACTTTACTGGCCTTATCTTGCGTAACGGCACATGCTGAAAAAGCGGATCGCGATAAACCTATCGACCTAGAAGCCGACACAGTCACGGTCAACGATGCCAAAAAGACGAGCACCTACACTGGCAATGTCATCCTTACGCAGGGTACATTGATTATTCGTGGTGACAAACTGGTCATACGTGAAGATAAAGAAGGTTTTCAGCATAGTACGTCTTATGGCAACCCGACGACCTTCAAGCAGAAACTTGAGGGGAAAAGTGAGTATATGGAAGGCAGCGCGCAGCGAATCGAATACGATGGCCGTATGGACAAAGTGCAGCTTTACACTAAGGCCTGGGTAAAACGTGGGGACGATATCGTCCATGGTGATTACATCATGTATGACGCGAATGCAGAATATGCCGAAGTCATCGGTGGCGGCTCTCAGACAGATACCCCATCGGCACCTAATGGCCGCGTACGTGCTGTCATTCAGCCAAAGAAAAAAGCGGATAGCCCTGTTGCACCTGCGACACCTAACTAAAAGACTTCATCCGAGGATGACCCGAATAACCGAATCTATTTGAAGAATATCGCGACAGATGAGTGAGTTGATCGTAGAAGGTTTACGCAAGAAATATAAATCCCGCACCGTCGTGCAGGATATTTCACTGAGCCTGAAAAGTGGTGAAGTCGTCGGCCTGCTTGGCCCAAATGGCGCGGGTAAGACCACCAGCTTTTATATGATGGTCGGTCTAGTGCCATTGGATGGCGGAAGGATTTTACTGGATGGCAGGGATCTAAGCCGTTTGCCTATCCACCAGCGCGCGCGCCTCGGTGTTTCCTACCTGCCACAAGAGCCTTCCATTTTCCGTAAGATGACGGTGGCAGAAAACATCACCGCGATTCTGGAGCTGCAAAAACTCACGCCTGAAGAACAAAGCAAACAGCTGGAATCTCTACTAGAAGAGCTCCATATCACGCATATTCGCAATAACATGGGCGTGAGTCTTTCTGGTGGTGAGCGCCGCCGTGTGGAGATTGCACGTTGTCTCGCGACAAACCCAAGCTTTATCCTGTTGGATGAACCGTTTGCCGGTATCGACCCGATCGCCGTGCTGGATATTCAGAAAATCATTCGCTTCCTCACCGAAAAAAACATTGGTGTATTGATTACCGACCACAATGTACGAGAAACCCTAGGCATCTGCGATAGAGCGTATATTGTAAATGAAGGACGCGTATTCGCAGCAGGCGCGCCCAGCGAGATCATTCATAACAAGAGCGTGAGAGAAGTCTACCTCGGTAAGGATTTCCGTCTGTAATCAGTGCGTACAGCGGATTAAAAATGAAGCAAAGCTTACAACTTAAATTTTCGCAACATTTAGCGCTAACTCCGCAGTTGCAGCAGTCTATCCGCTTGCTGCAACTGTCAACGCAAGAGCTGAATCAAGAGCTGGAAACACTCTTGCAAGAAAATCCTTTGCTGGAGCGTGCAAGCAAAAGTGAAGACAGCATCGACCCAGATGCCGAGAATTTCGTTCCTAATGGCAACAACAATACGACTGAAGTTGCAGCGCCTGACAATAATGAAGAGCCGCCTCGTCAAGAAGAGATCAGCGATGATTATTTCGAGTTCTCCAATACTGGTCGCTGGGAAGAAAATAGCGCTGGCAATGATGATGATAACGACTTCAGTTTTCAGGAAGCCATCAAGCCTACGCTTCGCGAGCACCTACTGAGCCAGATTAAGCTGCTGCCCCTATCTGAGCGTGACCAGACCTTATCCATGCTGCTGGTAGACACCATCAATGACGACGGCTACCTTGAACAGTCATTGGAAGATTTCGCCGCAGGACTCCCTGAAGAACTTGAGATCGATCTACTGGAGTTACAGACTGCACTCAAACATATCCAACATCTTGATCCGCCAGGTATCGCATCAAGAAACCTTTCAGAATGCCTCACGCTTCAGTTGGAAGCATTGCCAGAAGATACGCCAAATCTAAAAATCGCCATTGAGGTCACTAAGAGTCATTTACCGCTACTAGCCACACGCGATTACGCAAAACTGCGCAAGCTTCTGCAATGCGACGATGAAGTATTGCGTGCGGTACAACAATTGGTGATACAGCTTAATCCACGACCCGGCAGTGAATTCACCAGCATCAGCTCCGACCATTACATTCAGCACGAAATCATGGTCAAAAAGTACAAAGGTGTATGGATCGCCAGCCTGAATGACGAAGTCGTGCCTAAGTTACGCATCAACCAGCTTTATGCAGGTATTTTGAAACGTAATCGCGATAGCTCCAGTCAATACTTAATGAGCCAGATGCAAGAAGCCAAGTGGATGATCAAGAATATCCAGCAGCGTTTCTCTACCATATTGCGCGTATCCCAAGCCATCGTAGACCGCCAGCGTAAGTTTTTTGAGCATGGCGAAGTCGCGATGCGCCCACTGGTTTTGCGCGAAATCGCAGATGAGCTAGGCTTACACGAATCCACTGTTTCCCGTGTGACTACACGCAAATATATGCTGACCCCGCGTGGTGTGTACGAGCTTAAATATTTCTTCGGCAGCCATGTCGCTACAGAATCTGGCGGCGCTTGCTCTGCAACGGCAATACGCGCGCTCATTAAGCAGATGGTCGGCGAAGAGAACCCGAAAAAACCGTTATCAGACAATCAAATTACTGACATTCTAAGTAAGCAAGGCATCATGGTCGCCAGACGGACCATTGCGAAATACCGCGAGTCTCTTCAGATACCCGCGGCTAACCAGCGTAAATCGCTTTGATTTACGTTTTTATACTGTGAAGGAGTAACTTATGAACCTGCATCTAACCGGTCATCATCTGGAAGTCACCCCAGCTTTACGCGACTACGTTCAGGGAAAATTAACCCGCATCAGCAACCATTTCGATCACGTGATCGATATCAAGGTCACGTTCAGCGTGGAAAAGCTGGCGCAGAAGGTTGAAGCGACATTACATGTCCCGGGCAATGATCTACATGCTGAAAGCAGTGACGACAATATGTACAGCGCGATCGACACGCTGGCGGACAAGTTGGATCGACAGGTGGTCAAACATAAGGAAAAGATCAGTAACCATCACAAGATCAATGGTGCCCTTAAACATCAGCAGGCAGCTGAATAAATAGCGTTAGAACCTTGCCCATTGCCAGCACATGTTAGCTCTATATAAAAATAGCCGCTTGATGTCTTGTGTGCTCGCAATCGGGCGATCCATGCCCTTATTAGGCGGTTTATATCATGGCTGAAATAAACGTCAATCAGTTATACGAAGATACACGGCGCAACCTTAAACTCACTTGGGTTTCAGGGCATGCGGGCGGTGATAATCTACTCACCAGCGAGACCGTGACCAAACCATCACTGGCCCTTATCGGTCACCTTAATTTCGTGCATCCTAACCGTGTTCAGGTACTGGGATGTGCCGAAATGGATTACCTGCGTAGCCTGAAAACCAAAGAGCTCACGCAATCCATTTACAACCTGTTTTCTACTGACTTAGCTGCTGTCGTCGTCGCGAATGGCGAGACTCCGCCACCAGAATTGATCAGTGCATCGGATGAATTCCAAACCCCGCTATTCACGACCCCGTTGCAAAGCCCGGGATTAATGGATGTATTAAGTCACTATCTTGCGCAAGCCGTTGCAGAATCGACAAGTGCGCACGGCGTATTCATCGAAGTACAAGGCTTCGGCATTCTAATCAAAGGCAGCCCGGCTATCGGTAAAAGCGAGCTGGCGCTTGAATTAATATCCCGCGGTCACCGTCTGGTAGCTGATGACATTGTGGATTTCTATCGCATCGCGCCAGATCGCTTAGAAGGCAGGTGCCCGCCTTTGCTGCAAGATTTTCTTGAAGTACGCGGCCTAGGCATACTGAATATTCGCGCATTGTTTGGTGATAATGCAGTCAAACCAACCAAGCCCTTGGATTTCATCATTCAGCTTGAGATGGCAGATACCATGGTTCCGGAAAAACTGGATCGACTTAAAGTTAAATCGCTAAGTGAAAAGATACTTGGGGTCAAAGTCCCCAAGATCACTATCCCAGTCGCAGCAGGCCGCAATATTGCTGTACTAGTCGAGGTCGCCGTGCGTAATCACATGTTGTTGTTAAGAGGCATAAACGGTACCAAACAGTTCATGCAGCGCCAGCATCGTGAGATGCGTAATAGCCTCAAAAAACTTCAGCAGACTGAAAGCTAAACCATGCAGCTCGTTATCGTCACTGGTCTCTCAGGCTCCGGTAAAAGTATCGTGCTAAAGGCATTAGAAGATAGCGGTTATTACTGTGTCGATAATTTGCCTGCTACCCTGCTTCCACAAATCTCTAAGCATCTAGCCGGTAATCACGAATTTGTTGCCATTAGTATTGATACCCGTAGTGCAGCGCTTGAGGTATTACCGGAGAATATTGAGACGCTAAAAGCGCAAGGTATCCATGTTCAATTACTGTTCCTCGATTCCAACAATGAAACGCTGGTCAAACGTTTTAGCGAGACACGCAGACGCCACCCTTTAAGTAACGACAGCACCACATTAGCTGAAAGTATCGCCCATGAACGCGAGCTTTTAAGCCAGCTTTCCTACCTCGGCCACAAGATCGACACCAGCAACTTAAGCACCAATACCCTTCGCAGCTGGGTCAAGGATTTTGTCTCTCTTGAAGAGAGCGGGCTAACGTTGATGTTTGCATCCTTTGGCTTCAAACACGGCATTCCATTAGATGCTGATTTTGTTTTTGATGTGCGCTGCCTGCCTAACCCGCACTACGACCCTATATTAAAACCACTCACGGGCAAAGATCAGCCAGTCATTAGCTTTCTTGAAAACCAGGAAGCCGCACAAGCCATGCTGGAAGACATTCGCAATTATGTAGAGCGTTGGCTACCTTGTTTTGTGAGAGATAACCGCAGCTACCTTACAGTTGCCATCGGCTGCACAGGCGGCCAACACAGATCAGTCTATTTTGTGGAGCAATTAGGTCAATATTTTACTGAGCACAACAAAGTACAGATTCGTCATAGAGAGCTGGAATAATGCGGGCGCAACAGCAAGGTCGGTCACGACTAGCCAATAGGCTTTGGCTTGAATAAATCGGGCAATGCTCCCATTTTAAGGTAAACAGGATACGATTATGATCGGTATTTTAATCATCGCACATGGCACGCTAGGTGAAAGTCTGATTCACTGTGCAAGCCACGTCATGGGTAGCAGGCCCCCATTGTTGCGGCAGCTAGGCATCGGCACACATGATGACCCTGCATCGCTTTTGCCGCAGGCACAGCAGATCGTCAAGGAGATGGATGACGGGCACGGTGTGCTCGTGCTCTCTGATATCTACGGAGCAACGCCCTGTAACATGGTAGGTCGGCTATTGATACCGGGCAAGGTAGAAGGCGTCTCTGGCGTGAACCTGCCCATGCTGGTTCGCGCATTGACCTACCGCAATGGCGATCTACAAAAGTTAGTTGAGAAAGCCCTGAGTGGAGGGCGTGAAGGTGTGATGCATTTTACCGAGGAAGCATGTAAAAATCATGATTAAGCAAGAAATCGAGATCATCAATAAACTGGGATTGCATGCAAGAGCCTCTACCAAACTGACACAAACTGCCAGCCAGTATTTCGATTGCGAGATATGGATAGAACGTAATGGTAGACGGGTAAATGCAAAAAGTATCATGGGTGTGATGATGCTAGCCGCAAGTAAAGGCTCCAAGATCACACTCGAAACTTCAGGCAAAGAAGAAAAACCTGCCATGGACGCATTAGTCCTGCTGATTAACGACCGATTTGGCGAACCAGAATAAATTGATCCATATTAAGAACAAGGCCCACTAAACAAGGCTCATGAAACCTATATCCAAAGTCAGCTTCACCATGCACGGCATCGGTGTCTCCAGTGGCATCGCGATAGGCCATGCGCATCTGGTTTCGCACGCGCTGATCGAAGTAGCCCACTACCAAGTACCAAAAACGCTGATCACGCAGGAAATAGAACGTTTTGAGCAGGCAATCCAGACCGTAAAGCAGGATCTGGAGATTGTCCGCCAGCAATTGCCTGAGCGCGCACCCGCAGAACTCAGCGCATTCCTTAATACGCATTTGATGATACTGGCAGACCATTCGTTATCTGATGCGCCCAAGGCCATCATCATCAGCGAGCAGTGCAATGCGGAATGGGCGCTCAAGCAAAAGATGGACGAACTTGTGACCCAGTTTGACAAGATCGATGACGAATACTTACGCGAGCGTAAGCACGATGTCGTGCAGGTCGTCGAACGTATCATTAAGGTACTATTGGGGCATCCGCGTGAAGTTGCGCTTAAAGAAGCTAGCAGCCCGACCATTCTCGTCGCACATGATCTCTCCCCTGCTGATGCGATCCAATTCAAGCAGCATAAATTCGGCGCATTCATTACGGATGTCGGCGGTGCGACTTCGCATACGGCGATTCTGGCACGTAGCCTGAATATTCCCTCTATCGTCGCGTTACAAAAAGCGCGCGACCTAGTGCGGGATGGCGAACTGATTATTGTGGACGGCCACCAAGGCGTTGTCATTGTTAATCCAGATAAGAGCACACTCGAAGAGTACAAGCTGCGTCAGGAACAATGGGAGCTTGAGCAACAGAAACTCAAACGCCTGAAACTCAACAAAGCCATCACGTTAGATGGTACCGCCATTGAACTACATGCCAACATCGAGGTACCTGAAGATGTTGCGCAAGTGAGAGCCGCCGGGGCTACGGGCATCGGGCTTTATCGCACTGAATTCCTCTTTATGAATCGGCAAGAGATGCCGGATGAAGAAGAACAGTTCATTGCATATCGCAAGGTCGCCGAAGACATGAAAGGCCTACCGGTCACTATCCGTACGCTAGACTTGGGCGCGGATAAAGAAATGAATCCCGATACCGCCCGTAGTTGCACCAACCCTGCACTTGGCCTGCGTGCGATCAGGCTTTGCCTGTCTGAACCGCAGATATTCCATACGCAACTGCGTGCGATCTTACGTGCATCGCATTATGGCAACATCAAGATACTGATCCCGATGCTGTCCTCTGTCACTGAACTCAGGCAAAGCATCGTCCTGCTTGAGCGGGCAAAACAAAGTCTACGTACGCAGAAAATCGACTTCAAAGAAGATATCGAGATCGGCGGCATGATAGAGATACCAGCCGCCGCACTCTGCGCCGAGGCTTTCGCAAAAGAGCTGGATTTCCTCTCCATCGGCACCAATGACCTGATTCAATATTCACTGGCGATCGACCGCACAGATGATGCCGTCTCGCATCTATATAACCCCTTGCACCCAGCCATACTGCAATTGATTGAGATGACCATTCGCGCGGGGGCAAAACTCGGCAAACCGGTTTCCATCTGCGGTGAAATGGCTGGCGATGCCAAACTGACACGCTTATTGTTAGGCTTGGGCCTACGCCAGTTTTCTATGCACCCCTCTAATATACTCACGGTAAAACGCCAGATACTACAAAGCGATCTGGCAAAAATAAATCCCGGGGCACGCAAGATATTGGGTACACAAGATATTGATAGAATTGAACCTTTAGTACAAAAACTTAATCTTCAATAATAGGGGACTAAAATGGCTGATATAGAAAATATGGATGTAAAAACAGTACCGAGCCCTGATGATAAAAATATCGCGGTACTGACCCACTTGGGTGGTGCTTTATTCAGCGTGATCCCCAGCCTGATCGTGTGGCTACTGAAAAAAGATGATAATGCCTATATCGGCGAGCAAGCGCGTGAAGCATTGAATTTTCAGATTACCATGCTCATCGCCAATGTCATCAGCGGCTTTCTGATGGTGATTTTGATTGGCTTTTTATTATTCTCGCTCATCTGGATTGCCAATATCATATTTTGCATAGTGGCAGCGGTTGCTTGCAGCAAAGGTGATTCATACAAATACCCATTTAGTTTAAGACTTATCAGTTAAGGATTCAAAAGACGTGACCGAAACCGTATTAGCAAACAACCCATTACTTGATTTTTCCGGCCTACCTAAATTCAATCAGGTCAAAGCCGAACATGTCACGCCAGCTATCGATAATTTACTGAGTGAAGCAAGAAATATCGTTGAAACACTCAGCACTGCGACTGAAGCACCTACTTGGCAGAACTTCGCACACCCACTAGAGGATATCGAGGAGAAAATCGCGCGCGCATGGTCACAAGTCTCGCATATGAACTCAGTGGTCAACAGCCCGGCCTTGCGTGAAGCTTATAACGACAATTTGCCGAAGTTAACCGCATTTTATGCAGATTTATCGCAAGATGAGCGCTTATATGCAAAATTCCGCTTATTGCATAGCAGCCCGGACTACCAATCACTTAATACGGCGCAACGCAAAATTATCGAGAATGAATTACGTGATTTTCGTTTAGGCGGTGCAGAGTTAGCTGATGACAAGAAAGCGCGCTTTAAGGAGATTCAAGAAGAACTCTCTCAACTCTCAGCAAAATTTGAAGAGAACCTGCTAGATACCACTAACGACTTTTCATTACTCATTGAAGATATCAATGTATTGAAGGGCGTGCCGGAAGATGTCATTCAGGCCGCAGCCGAGGCCGCCAAACAAGATAACAATACCGGTTACAAGATCACCCTGCATTACCCATCTTATATGCCAGTGGTGCAATATGCAGATAATCGCGAGCTACGCGAAAAGCTTTATCGCGCTTACGCCACACGTGCATCTGAATTCGGCAAACCGGAGTGGGATAACACGCAACTCATCAAAGACATACTCAAGCTACGCCAAGAAGCAGCCCATCTGCTCGGCTACAAGAACTACACCGAGCTATCACTGACCACTAAGATGGCGAATGGTCAGCAACAAGTGACCGAGTTTCTCAATACGCTGGGGAAAAGCGCAAAACCTTTTGCCCAAGCCGATATGCAAGAGCTTAAAGAATTTGCAGCTAACAAGCTCGACCTGCCTAAATTGGCAGCATGGGATATCGCTTATGTGTCAGAGAAATTGCGCGAAGAGAAATACGCATTCTCTGACCAAGAGGTGAAGCAGTATTTTCCTGAAGAACAGGTGCTTCATGGCTTATTTAAAGTCACTGAAACCATATTCGGTGTGCACGTTAAAAAATCAAAAGCGCCTGTCTGGCACAGTGATGCCAGCTTTTACGAGATCACAGATACCAATGGCAAGCCTGTCGGCCAATTCTATTTGGACTTATATGCCCGCAACAATAAACGCGGTGGCGCATGGATGGATGAAGCGATCACACGGCGCAAAAAATCGCATGGTGTAGAAACGCCAGTAGCTTTTCTCACCTGCAACTTCTCGGCACCTATTGGCAATAAACCTGCCCTTTTCACGCATGATGAAGCCATTACCATGTTCCACGAATTCGGTCATGGTTTGCACCACATGCTCACCAAGGTCGATGAATATGGCGTTTCTGGCATCAAGGGCGTCGAATGGGATGCCGTTGAGCTTCCTAGCCAGTTCATGGAGAACTTCTGCTGGGAGTGGGAAGTATTGCGCCACATGACCAAGCATGTGGAAACTGGCGCGCACTTGCCGCGTGAACTATTCGATAAGATGGTCGCTGCAAAGAATTTTCAGGCTGGTATGCAAACTGTTCGCCAGATTGAATTCTCGTTATTCGATATCCGCCTGCATGGCGATTTCAACCCGAATGGTAAAGAAACGGCATTAGACCTCATCGAACAAGTGCGTGATGAAGTCGCTGTTGTCCGTCCACCAAAATGGAACCGCTTCCCCAATAATTTCTCGCATATATTTGCTGGCGGCTACGCGGCTGGCTACTATAGCTACAAATGGGCAGAGGTACTTTCAGCAGATGCATATAGCCTTTTTGAAGAAACTGGTGTGCTTTCTCAGGAAACCGGACGGCGATTCTGGTCTGAGATCTTGGCGCAAGGCGGCTCTCGCCCCGCACTCGAATCATTTATCGCTTTCCGCGGTCGTGAACCGTCAATCGATGCTTTGTTACGCCATAATGGGATGACCAATTGATACTGCATATGCCTAGAGTCAGATTACTGCTCGTCATGATTGTGAGCTTAGGGACTGTTATTTTTTCTGCCAGCAGCTTTGCACAGGTATATAAATGGGTAGATGCACAAGGCAAAATTCATTACACCGATACCCCGCCGATGCCTGAGGTCGCAAAGAGTGTGGAAACCAAAAAAGCACAAGGGAATGTGATTGAAAGTGACGCACAACCATTCGCCACAAAAATAGCGGCGGAGAAATTTCCTGTTTCGTTATACACATTTGCCGGATGTGGAGACTTATGCGATAAAGCAAAAGCTTTATTAGACAAGCGCGGCATCCCCTATGCGACAAAAAGCACTGAAGAAGATAAAGAGGCTTTGAAAAAACTGACTGGCGATTCTCAAATCCCTGTGTTAGTCGTTGGCAACAAAACACCCCGTCGCGGGTTTGAAGAAAGCGCATGGAATAGCTTGTTAGATGAAGCCGGATATCCAAAGAGCAATCCACTCGCCAATATGCGCAAACCAACACCCAATAACTCCGCAACCCAGCCTTAAATATGATACTCGCCACATGGAATGTAAACTCACTTAATGTGCGTTTACCGCACGTGCTTGATTGGCTCAATGCGCATCAACCAGATGTGCTTTGCCTGCAGGAAACCAAGCAGGAAGATAGTAAATTCCCCTACCAGGCGCTTGCTGATATCGGCTATCACGCCATCCACTCTGGGCAAAAAACCTACAATGGCGTTGCCATCATCAGTCGCCACCCGATTGAAGAGGCAACTCACGGCATTATCGGCCTAGAGGATGAGCAAAAAAGACTGATCTCCGCGACCATTCAAGGCATTCGTATCATATGCGCCTATATTCCTAACGGCCAAAGCGTGGATTCAGATAAATACCAATACAAACTCAAATGGTTGGCTTCCCTCACCCGTCATTTACGCGACGAACTGGCATTGCACCCGAAACTGGCACTTCTAGGTGATTACAACATCGCCCCTGAAGACCGCGACGTACACGACCCCAAAGCGTGGGAAGGCCAAATACTCGTCAGCGAACCTGAACGTGATGCCTTCAAGGCACTATCTAGTTTAGGTCTTCATGATGCATTTCGCCTGTTCGACCAACCCGAATCCAGCTTTAGCTGGTGGGATTACCGCATGGCAGGGTTCAGACGCAACCTCGGTATGCGCATCGATCACATTCTTGTCAGCACACCCTTGGTTTCATCCTGCACATCCAGCTGGATAGACAAAGCCCCACGCAAACTGGAAAGACCTTCAGACCACACTCCCGTAGTACTAGACCTAAAGAACTAAGTCTTATTGCAATTGCATGATTGAAAAGATAGGCTAGAGATAAAGCATGGGATGCATAAAATTGACGTATATAGAATTAAAATTTAGGATGTACTAAATAATATTAACATAATGATTTTGTTTAATAATAAATTCACTAAATCAACAATAATTTCCTACTTTGCGTTAGAAGGCTTCACTACCGCTTATGACCGTTCTCCGAGCATTCACTGACTATCCAGCTGAGGCGGCGCTCATCGGGCGCATGCTTGCTGGGTATGCCGACTTGGAAATCGATCTAATGAATTGTGCGAAGGCTGTACGTGGCGACCTCGACCTTGCTCTCAAGACAATGTTCCGGGGCCGCGGCAATAGCCAAAGAATCGATCTTGCAGCCGCTATTGCAAGACGCCCGTATGAGGACTTAGGGTTGGCTGCAGAGTTCGACACGGCTATAGCAGCGGTTCGTTACTCTCTCCGCATTAGAAACTTATATGCTCACTGCACGTGGTGGAATGACAACTCGGGTGAGCTTGCCTTTGCAAATCTTGAGGAGTTGGCAAAGTTGAATGTAGTAGTTACTGACCTTCGCGGTCTGACTGTCAATCATGTCAACGTCGCGCACCTTCAATCTCAGTTCGACTATTTCGAGTACGCGGACAATATGCTGCTCGGTGTACTCCAGGCAGGAAATCTCAAAGCGGGAAAACCTCATCATCTTGGTGTAGTTATCCCCGCTTTCGTTGCGCCGCCGCCAGTTACCTTATAGTGGGCTCAATTGCAAATCCTTATAACCCTTCGGTCAACCGGACCTGCCTCTGGCAGGCCGATTACCTCCAACGTTAGGCATATATGACACTGCCCGATCCTGCGACTGTCGTTCCTAGGCTTTTCGCTTTGTATGGCGGGAAAGATAAGTTCTTTGAGGCAATGGACTCTCGCCAACAAGAGTTTTTCGCGCTTTGGGAGCATGACTCCGAAAATATTGGCCGGGTATTGCATGCTCATCTTGTTGTCGAGCATTTTCTTACTGCTCATCTTCAGGCCCAAAATCCAAAGCTTGCCCCTATCTCAGGAGCGCGTCTTACTTTTGCGCAGAAGGTTGCTCTCATCGGAGATAATGACCAAACGGCCAAGCTCTTAATACCTGGCTTGCTGGGGCTTAACAAAGTAAGGAATCGCTTGGCTCACAAACTAAAAGTCGAAATCGATGCTGAGGATATACAAGCAATATTTTCCGTAGAGCTATATGCCGCGACATTGAAAGAGAAACAAAACCCAAAACCAGAAGACCCTCTTTGGGTGCTGGAGGACTTTGCAAAGTTCGCAGGTACTTTGCTCCAATCAAGTGCCGCTCCTGATAACGCTCTTTGGGCAAAGGCATTCGAAAATGCCTAACCTCTCGGTCAAGTTCGCTCCACTTCGTTTCGCTGGGACGCGCCTACGGCGCGCCCCTTACCTCAAACGTTAGCCACTCAGGAGAGAGCTAAAAACATGAAAAGTCTAAGAATAGCTTTTGTAATTGCACTCTCGCTAATGTCGGGTTGTGCATCAATCGAACCATCCATAAAACCATCAGACGTAGCCGATAGCGAAGCTGCTTATGTGGCAGGCAAGTTCACGCGTTTCAACAGTGGTGGCTTTGCATTCGTACTCGTCAACCAGTCGTCAGGCAAGGAGTACAATATTTCACTAGGAAGTGATTCTGCGTTACCTAAAAACGTCGCAGATCAGGTGGTAGCGATAAAAGTACCTCCTGGCATGTACACTCTCTCTTACTGGTTCACCTATGGAACGCTCACGAAAGAACGCTCTGATAAGCACGCTATAACTAACTTGGCACTGTCGGCGCCATTTTTGGCCTCGAGTGGATCCATAGTATTTCTCGGGAAGTATTTAGCTGACACAGACTTCTCTAGCGGCCGAGCATTCTGGTCAATAAAATCTCAAAAAATAAGCGAAACTCAGGCGAGGGAAGACTTTGCAGAAGCCTACCCGATACTCGGGAAGCTGGAGTTCTTTTGCCAGAATTGCTGGCGCTAGTCATGGCTAACCCATCATTCACACCGCAAGGGTCTTCCCCGTCGACATGGTCGCTAAAGCGACTCAGCTCAACGCGAAAGCGGGACACGCTAAAGCCAGCCACTTAATTCAAGTAAGCATCCAGAATATATTGAATAAGGTATGGCTGGTCACGCGGTGCCATGTGGCCGGCATTCAGCACTTTCAACCATCCAAGCTGCGCTTTACCTTGTGTAAAACCCACTACATTCTTCTGTTGGTCTAGCCACTGCTGTGGCGTGGCTTGATGGAAGGCATTGGCCGCACCGCCCTGTAATTTTTCTAGCCAGGCACCGGTACCGAGGAAATTACAGTCCTTGGCATCGTTAAGCCCTGAGATCACCCGCACTTTTAAGCCGCTCGCGTCATCAAGCAGCGCCTCTACAACATGGGCGTAGGAGTCATTCACCCGAGATGCATAGTTATCGGAGATTAGCTGTGACCAGCCCTGAGCAATAGTGGGATAGTGCGTAGGCACATGCAGTGCTTCACGCACGGCGGCATCGTTCAGGTAATCGAGTATGGGCTGAAATGGCGGGTCTTGCGTCTGCGCGGTATTGGCCATGTAACAGCCGCAAAGTTTCTGGATAGCATCATTGATTTCAGGCAGGCGGCCAGCATAGGTTTTGTCCAACGTCTCTTTCTGTGCCTTGGAGATCAAGCCGTGACTGAAGGCCCAGTCGGTATTCGTGGCCATCTGTACCTGAGGATCCACCCACGCATCGCACAATACCATAAGGCGCAAATCAAGCGGCCTGCTACCCGCTTTGTTGCCATTCAGGATAGCCTGCGCCAATAATGGCAAGTAAGTGCCAGCGTAGGATTCACCAGCGAGAATGATGGGGTTGGCAGCTATTTCAGGATGCAAATCGAAGAAGTTCAACAGCGCCTGATAGAGTTGCTCAATGCCTTGCTCTACCGTCTTCGGCACATCGCTGGTCTGTTGCTCGACCGAAAGGGTGACACTGAGCGGATGCTCCACAATCATGTAATTGACGTAATTATTCCAGGCAAACTCGCGTTTACTGAGTTGCATGGTCTCAGCATCAATCGCATAAGGGCCATTCTCAATAAAGAAGCCCCAAAAGCTGCTTGAACCGGGGCCGCCATTTGTCCAAAGGATGGTAGGCTGCTTCGCATAATCTTCGGCACCGACGAACCAGTAAAAAAGCTTCTCATCCACAGCACCCGGACAATTGGGAACAGACCCGCCCGCGTATATCGAAGCGTAACCGGCGAACTGAGTATTATCGACCTGCCCCCAACCCGGCAGGTAGGCCACCTGATCAGAGGTAGCGTCGATTTTTTGGGATAAGTCTGGTGTCTGGGGATGCATGTGGTCTTATCCAGCCCTTTCTATTTTTATTTTATTGAATCTTTGCTTGGCAGAACCCAAAGCTCATTACCAGTATTTATCCTTTGGTCTTGATGCCCAGCTGTTTAAGTTTACGATATAAATGGGTGCGCTCAAGCTCGACATTCTCAGCGACACGACTCATATTCTTGCCCACTTTGGCGATGTGATGCTCGAAATAGATTCTCTCAAATGCATCGCGCGCTTCGCGCAAGGGTAGATCGAGATTGATTGGCAACTGATGGCCATTTAATGCCTCTGCGGCTTGTTCAGCAGAGGCATTAAACGCGGAGAACTGCTCAAGTACACGATGTACATCATTCAGGCTGATTTTCTCGCCCAAACTAGTTTGCATCAGGTTACGGATCACGCTATCAAGTTGTGTCAGATTACCTGACCAGTTTGCATTTCTGAGCGCATTGAGCGCCGCGATATCAAACTCACGATAAGACGAAACCTCATTGGTCTCAACCATCATCAACGCCATCGCACGTGCAAGATCAGGGATATCTTCACGATGATCGTCCAGTGATGGAATAGATAAAGTGGTGGCAGAAAGTGTCTGCAAGAGTTGGCTATCAAACTGCCCCTCTTCTACCAGTTTGGGCAATGCATGCGAAGTAGCACATACAATGCGCACGCTATATTTTTCAGCTTTTGTGATTAACAGGAACAAACCGCGCTGCTCGGTTTTATTCAGCCCAACGACCTCTGGGATAAATATCAGGCCCTCAGCATGTTGTTCCAATAGTTCAATCGGGGCTTCGGCAAGTCGTTGATATTCTGTTAACGTGACCCAAGGCGTGCCCTCATCATGCAGAAAACGTGCACAAAGCTCTGCACCGCATCCTTTCTCACCAATCAAGAGTAAAGGCGCACTCGAAAAAGACACTTGCTCAAGGCGCTGCTTAAGCTCGGTAATGACAGCGCCTTTGCCCAAGCTCAGCAGACTCATACCAGACTTGGGCAGTTGCTCACCGTATTTGAGTGCAGCATTGACGGTTTTCAGTAGTTTTTGAAGCGCGATCGGTTTTTCAAGAAAATCAAACGCACCGATACGGGTGGCCTCTACCGCTGTATCGATCGTGCCATGACCCGACATCATGACGACTGGCATGGTCAATAATCCACCATTACCCCATTCTTTCAATAGGCTAATACCATCGCAATCCGGCATCCAGATATCCAGCAGCACCAAGTCAGGGCGTACTTGCTGACGCATCTCGCGCGCCTCGGCGGCATTTTCAGCCAGCCTGACCTGATAGCCCTCATCTTGCAGGATATCGTGCAGGAGCTCGCGAATACCGACCTCATCATCTACTACTAGAACTTGCCTTGCTGTCATTACTGAGACTCCAACTTTTTAAGCATCAGTGGTAGCGTAATCATCACGCTTGCCCCGCCTTCTGCCAGATTTTCAATCTTGATACTGCCTTTATGCTCTTCTATGATCTTACGCACAATCGCCAAACCCAAGCCAGTACCATGTTTTTTGGTCGTCATATACGGCTCAAAGGCACGTGCGATGATTTCTAGCGGAAAACCATCTCCATTATCCTGCACGCTTAGCTTTACTTCATTATCTTGTAGGTCAGTGATGATGTGAATAGTGGCAGCATCTCGCCCGACAATCGCATCCTGCGCATTTTGTAATAGATTATGCAGCACCTGACGCAACATCGTAGCATCACCCAGCACCGATGGCAGATTTGGATTCAAACTGACATTCAACTGTATGTGCTCAGGCTCGTATAAAGCAAGCACCCCTTCGACCAAGAGATTCAAATCTACCGGCGCAAGATTAGGCGCAGGGGCACGTGCATACTCACTAAATTCATTCACCATGGTCTTCATCGCATCCACCTGCTCAACGATGGTATTGGTAGCACGACGCAGCATAGCAGCATCAGTCACATCAAGTTTAGCGGCCAGTTTATGGACCAGACGCTCAGCCGACAGTTGAATCGGTGTGAGCGGATTCTTGATCTCGTGCGCGAGCCTGCGTGCGACTTCACCCCATGCAGCGTCACGCTGGGCCTGTACGACAGTTGTAATGTCATCAAACACTACAAGAAACCCGCTATCGGCACTATCAGGCAAACGCGTACCGCGCAAAAATAGCGTGCGTTGACCTTGCGCAGTAACGATCTCCATTTGCTCTTGCCACTCACCTGATTCAGTGCCATGAAAGTGCGCCAGCACGCTAGCAACAAATTGCGCCAATATCGGCAGCTTTTGCGCAATCACATCGAATGGCTGATTAACATAATCGCTGAGCGGCACTTCTAGAATATTGGCGGCCGCAAGGTTATAGGCGCGTAATTCCGCACGATCGTTCAGCGTGATGACGCCTGATGATAAATGCGCAAGTATCGTTTCAAGATAGCCACGCGCGGCCTCGACTCTTGCACGATTCCTATCGGCAGCAGTTGTCGCATCACCAAGTTGCCGCGTCATGCTATTAAAAGATTGCACCAGAATACCAAGCTCATCTTTACCATGCACGGGGAGCACAATGCTGTAATCTCCGCGCGCAATAGCGTCAGTGCCTTGCGCAAGTATGCCTAATGGCGCAGAAAGTCGACGACTAACCACAAATGCGATTGAGATGGCCGATAGCATCGCCAACATCAGCACTAAAGTAAGCGTTAAAGAGAAAACCTCTTTTAAGGATTCTCGGCTAAGCGATAACTCCTGATAATCTTCATAGACATCCTGCACGGCCTCAGCAGTACCTGCCAACGATTTCGGTACCGGTTGCAAAAGCTGCAGGATCCGCGTCTCACCAGCCAGATCAGGCATCACGACAGGGGCCAGCACACGCAGATACAACCCTTTATCAGGAATAGGCTCTATGGTGCCATACACGTGCTGGCGCGCTTGGCGCAACTGGGGAATACTCGGCAGATCAGGCAGAAAGCTGGAAGGATCACTACTTGAAAAAGCGATGATACGGCCCTGTAATGTCAGCAATACCGCATCCTGAATACCACTTTTTTCGCGTAGGTCATTGAGTACATTCAGGTGCAGATTGACAGGCTGGAAAGCAAGACCCAAAGCCATGCTCTCACTTTTTTCCTCAATGTCTGAGAGCATGATATCCAGCGCACTTTGCCCTAGACGCAAACCACCTTCGAGAGCAGCCTCTACTTTCACGTTAAACCACGACTCAATAGAACGCGTCAGAAAATTAACCGAGACTGCATACACCATGACACCAGGAATAACAGCCATCAGGGCAAAAGCGCCGAGCAGCCGTAAAGTCAGCCGACTGCCCATGACCTTCTTGCGTAATTGCCGGTAGAGGCGCCACAGTTGCCAGCCAATCAGCAGAATCAGCGATCCAGCAAGCACGATATTCAGCACCAGCAATGTTGAGTAATAACTCCCTGCGGCGGCGGTATTAGCACTCGCATGCGATAGCAGATATAGAAGTACAGCACCCAAGACCGCACTAAAAGAAACGATATATCTCATCTGGAGTGAATCAACATAACCATAGAGATCAAGACATACATCGCTTTACAACACAAAAGCGGGAGTCCAATGATAGCGTTCGGAGATCATGTCCCAGTTCGCGGACCCCAGTGCCTCGACCTGCAAAGGCTTGGGTAACTTGGATTGATCCAGACGAATACGCAAACCAGCATGATAAATCTCGCCTTTTTTAAGCAGCGTTTTATCCAGAACCTGCCAATCACGTAGGTGCGAGAGTTCTTCTTTCGCTTCTTGCAAACTGACAAAGGTCTGTTGGTGATTATTACGATTCACCAGATATTGCCTCGACAAGGCATGGTAGCTTAAAGTGACTTGGCTGCTTGCGCTGATAATCTCATCATCAAACCAGTATTTTCGCGGCGAAAGCAGCTGAAACTCGATCAGGAAAGTTAAAGGGATGCCTTTGCTAAGCGCATCCTCAACCTCGGCACTTAGGTTTAGATCAAAATCCGCATGCAAGGCATACGATTCATTTGTCGCCACAAGTTCAGCTGTTTTGATATGCAAACTGCTCGCTGCTGCATACACCGCCACAGCAAAAAATAATGTGAAAAGGCCTAAAAAATGGACTCTGAACAGGCGGCTTGCTTTAATTTTTCTGTAGCAATGCGTAAAAAAATCCGTCATGTTCTGCGCAGGGGTGTAATTGTCCATGATGTAAATTGATCGGCCCTGAGTTGGTTGATTGTAAGCGTTCAAGCGGCAACTGCTCAGCATCTGCGTTAGCCTTCAGGAATCGATCAATTTGTTGTTGATTTTCTTCATGAAAAATCGAGCAAGTCACATAAAGTAATTTACCACCCTTTGCCAAGAGCTGCCACAACGCAGGTAATATTAATGCCTGCTGCTTAACAAAAGATCCCACATCGGCTTCGCGACGCAGCCATTTGATATCCACATGACGGCGCACGATACCGGATGCCGTACATGGCACGTCGGCGAGAATACGATCAAAGGTTTTTCCATCCCACCACACCTTGGGCTCAGCCGCATCACCGGTAGCCAGAGTAGCATGCAAACCCAAGCGATCCAGATTACTTTCAGTGCGCTGTAAACGTTGCGCATCGCTATCTATCGCAACCATCTGCACTTCTGCCAGCTCTAAGATGTGACCTGTTTTACCCCCCGGGGCACAACAGGCATCCAATACCCGCATGCCTTCTTTTGCATCCAGCAAATAGGCAGCACATTGGGCACCGTAATCTTGTACTGATACTTCACCCGTAGTAAATCCGGGTACTTTATCGACAGAAACGGGCTTTGCAAGCTTGAATGCATATTCGCCAAGCCGGTCAAAAGAAATCTCTTGCTCAACAAGTTGATCGAAATACGCTTGAGGGTTGGTTTTGCGCTGGTTGATGCGCAATGTCATTGGCGGATGCTGATTACCGGTTTCGAGAATGGCCTGCCAATCCGCTGGGTATTGCTTCTTTACCTTATTAATCCACCACTCAGGGTAAGAATAACGGGCAACTTCATTCTCTAACGCTTTCTGTTTTAAAACCTCATGTTGGCGTAGAAAATTACGCAAAACACCATTTACAAGCCCTTTAACCCAGGATTTTTTATGGTGGCTCGCTGCATTAACGGCTTGATCAACCACAGTGTGCGAGGCTGCTTTATCATGATTCAATTGATAGATTGCAACCAGCAATAGACACTCAACGTTCACATCCTGCAATGGCTTCTCTAACAAGCATGTCAACATGGCATCAAGCTCGCCATAGAACCGCAAGGTGCCGTAACTTAGATCCTGCGCGACCGCGCGCTGCTGTGGCGTAGCATCTGCATAGCTACGCAATGCGCTTTCCAAAGCGAGTGTGAGATTCTTACCGGCTAAAACCTGCGCAACCGTCTTCGCAGCAATGGTCTGAGAAACTTGCAATTAGCGCGCCATCGCCATTAAGCGTGCGATACGTTCTTCGGTATTAGGATGGGTGCTAAACAAGCCTTTAATGCCGCCAGCTGACAGCGGATTAATGATCATCATCTGCGCAGTCTCAGGATGCTGTTCAGCCGTATCCATTGGAATACGGTGCGCATAGTCATGAATCTTCTTTAATGCCGCAGCCAAAGCCGTGGGGTCATTGCTAATCTGTGCGCCACCTTTATCTGCTTCAAACTCACGCGCACGCGAGATCGCCATTTGAATCAACATAGCCGCGATAGGGGCAAGCACCATAATAAGGATCGCAACCAGAGGATGCACGTTACGATCACGCTGTCCGCCAGAGAACAGAAGTCCAAACTGGGCAATCGATGAAATCGCGCCCGCGATAGTAGCCGAAATGGTTGAGATCAAAGTATCTCGATGTTTTACATGGGCGAGCTCATGCGCCATCACGCCGCGCAACTCACGCTCGGTCAATATATTCATAATGCCGGTTGTAGCAGCAACGGCTGCATGCTCAGGGTCGCGTCCTGTTGCAAACGCATTAGGCTGTGGCTCATCGATCAGATATACCTTTGGCATAGGCAGTTGTGCATTTTGCGCCAACTCGCGCACCATACGATAAAACTGCGGCGCACTGTTTTCATCCACCTCACGCGCGTTATACATTTTGAGTACAGCTTGGTCTGAAAACCAATAGGCGTAGATATTCATACCGCCTGCTAACAATAAAGCAATCAACATCCCCTGCCCGCCACCAAGCGTAGCACCAATAGCACCGAACAAGACAACAATACCCGCCATCAATATGGTGGTTTTAAACCAGTTTTCTAACATGTGTTCCTCTGTCGCTTAACTATGAAGTAACCATTAAATATCATGGTTTAGATGGTGCTAATTCGTAAAAATTCAAATTCACATGAATTGCTGCCCTACGGCTAAAGAATGTCCGGCCAGAAAGTCACGCGCGCGTAAACGCTTGCCACCCGGCATTTGTAATTCTTCTATCTTTAACAAGCCCTCACCGCATCCGACAATGATGCCGTTTGAAGTATCAGTAACTTTTCCGGGCTCGGCTAGCCCGTCCAAATGCGTCGCCATCCATATCCGGCAAACTTCACCATTCAGCTGGGTTTTCGCTACGGGGAATGGATTAAAAGCGCGTACTTGCCGAGATAGCTCCAGGGCACTCTTGCTCCAATCAATCGCTGCTTCAGACTTCTGTAACTTAGACGCATACGTGACTAATGCTTCATCCTGCGGTACTGCTTCAAGTTTCCCTGTTGAGGCCAACGTATTCATTGCTGCCAACATAAGTTCTGCCCCAACACTCGCAAGACCATCATGCAAGGTTTGCGCCGTATCCAATTGCGTAATTGGCAAAATGCCGTGACTGATCATGGCACCAGCATCCAATGCAGGCACCACTTCCATAATCGTGACGCCTGTCTCTTTGTCACCCGCAAGCAAAGATCGTTGAATAGGCGCGGCGCCACGCCAACGAGGCAACAATGAAGCATGGATGTTGTAACAACCAAGTGCTGGCATCTGCAATACCACGGTGGGGATAATCAAGCCATAAGCTGCCACGATCATGACATCTGCATTCTCCGTGGCAATACGCGCCTGAACATCGCTATCTTTTAACGTTTCAGGTTGAAATACCGCTATTTGGTGCGCAAGCGCTAACGCTTTCACCGGGCTTGGCTTCAGTTTCATACCTCGCCCGGCAGGACGATCCGGTTGGGTAAGCACCAAACTCACCTCATGGTGAGAACTGAGTAAGGCAGCTAAAGCAGGCACAGCAAAATCCGGCGTACCGGCAAAAATGATCTTTAGGGCGCGCATATTAACGGCCTCGCTGACGTTTTTTAAACTTATTCTTAATACGAGATTGCTTCAAGGGAGAGAGGTAATCAACAAAGACCTTACCAATGAGATGATCCATTTCATGCTGGATACAAACGGCCAACAAACCCTCGGCTTCGAGCGTAAAAGGCTTTCCGTCACGATCCAATGCCTCTATGGTAACTTTTTCAGCGCGGGTTACCATTTCATACACCCCAGGCACAGAAAGACACCCTTCTTCATAGTCCTGTGAGCCGCAACTGGCACTGACTTTAGGGTTGATAAACACTTGTAGATTGCGTTTATCCTCAGATAAATCCATCACGATAATTTGCTGATGCACATCTACTTGGGTCGCGGCCAAGCCGATACCTGGCGCATCATACATCGTCTCTGCCATATCATCGATGAGTCGCCGGATACTCGCGTCTACCACTTTTACCGGTTGGGCAACGGTATAAAGCCGCGGGTCAGGATAATTTAAGATATTTAAAATTGCCATAAAAGCTTGATTGTTTAATGAATTACATGCAAAATTTAATGCAACTTCGCGGATATTTTGTCCGCAACTTCATTGGGGTCTTGAATATGTTTCGGTACATTATAACGCCGCTATTATTTTGTTGCTTCATATCGCATGCGATGGCGGACGATATCTTGTTGCAAGAAGACCATCCAGATCGCTATGTCGTAGTCAAAGGCGACACATTATGGGCGATTTCCGGCAAATTCCTGAAAGACCCTTGGCAATGGCCAAAAGTCTGGAAGATGAACAAGGATGAGATCAAGAATCCACACCGCATCTATCCCGGTGATGTCGTTGTACTCGATACCAGCAGTGGCAGTCCGCAATTACGGTTATTGCATGAAACCGTAACATTATCCCCGGGCGCCATTGAAGAACCGCTTGAAAAACAAGCCATCCCGGTCATTATGCCGAGTACCATTGCCCCATTCCTGAATCAGCCACTGGTGATTGAGAAAGATGAGCTGACAACTAGTCCAGTCATTCTTGCGGGCCCCGATAATCGTGTTGCGTTTGTAGACGGCAATAAAATCTATACCTCTGAGATCGAACAAAGCGAAGGTTACCTATGGCATATATACCGTCCAGGTAAAGTCTTGGTAGATCCTGACTCACGCGAAGCTCTCGGCATCGAGGCAACCTATTTAGGAGATGCTCGCATCACTAAATATGGTGACCCGACTGTAGGTGAGATCTTTCGCTCAAAAGAAGAGATATTCAAAGACGACAAGCTTATCAAGATGTCTGACAACTTAATGACCAGCTTCGTGCCCCGAGCGCCAGAAACATTAGTCAAAGGTCGTATCATGACAATCTACGGCGGCCTTGCGGAAGCGGGCAACAATACGATCGTATCTATTAACAAAGGTAAAAAAGATGGGCTGGAAGAAGGCCATGTATTGAGCATCAACAGAGCTGGTTCATTTGTGAATAGAAACCCGAAACAAAAAACGACAGATGAGCGCTTTCCGATGAAAGAGCTACGTTTTACAGATACAGAGCCTACAGAAAAAGCGCCTGGGAAAGAAAAAATCAAGGAATCGGGCACGCCAGATAAAACCATTAAAAAAGATCCAACAATGGTGCAATTGCCTAGCGAACGTATTGGTCTACTGATGATTTTCCGTACGTTTGACCGCGTCTCTTACGGACTGATTATGCAGGCTACACAACCTATCAATGTTCTGGATATCACCCAAACGCCTTAATATTGATGTCATCAACAACAGATGCCCAGCGCACTGAGAGCGCTCTTTGGATTAGCCTTGGGCTAATTCATGGCCTTGGCGGGCAAGGCATCTGCCAGTTACTAAAAGCATTCGGCTCACCAGAGCATATCTACGCAGCTCCTGTAAACGAGGTACGCAAGATTGTATCCGACGCTGTCGCTCAAGCAATCGCTAAGGGGCCGGATATTGATAGTGCAAACCCCACACTTGAATGGTTGGAACAAGAACATAACCATCTCATCACATTAGCCGATGCTGAATACCCTCAGCTTCTACTCGAAATTCCTGATCCACCCCCATTAATTTACGCAAAAGGTCAGCTAGAGAGACTCAAACAACCTTGTCTAGCGATTGTCGGTAGCCGTAACTCCACAACACAAGGTGAAAAGAATGCGGAAGATTTTGCCCATGCCTTAAGTCAACATGGGCTTTGCATCGTCAGCGGTATGGCATTAGGCATAGATGGCGCAGCGCACCGTGGGGCACTAAAAGCGAATGGTTCGACCATTGCCGTTGTGGGTACTGGCCTTGATATCGTCTATCCAGCAAAACACCGCGATCTGGCGCATCAAATTGTGGAACGCGGGTTGATTATTTCTGAGTTTCCATTGGGCACACCCTCACGTGCGCAGAACTTCCCCCGGCGTAATCGATTGATTAGCGGTTTAAGCTTGGGTTGCCTTGTCGTTGAGGCCAATACAAAAAGTGGATCACTCATCACCGCGCGTTTGGCTACTGAGCAAGGTCGGGAAGTCTTCGCAATTCCCGGGTCTATTCATTCACCCGTAGCAAAAGGTTGCCACGAACTCATCAAACAGGGTGCAAAACTGGTAGATGATATTAGCGACATCATCAGCGAATTAGGCGACCAGCTATCTCCCCTATCAAGACAACATTCAATGGTTACTAAGGCCTTGGAAACAACGGCTGACCCGCTACTGGAATGCATGGGATTTGACCCAATCAGCATGGAGTCACTTGTTGAAGAAAGTGGCTTGACGAGCGACAACCTTTCAGCCATGCTATTAGTACTGGAGCTAGAAAACAAAGTGGCTTCTCTTCCGGGAGGCCGCTACCAGCGAATTGCCTGATTCAGTTCTCAGGCTAACTATAGGGTGCTGCTAAGAATTAAGATTGAAGGCGCGATATAGTCACCCAGATCGCTAGTTCGTTTTAATTTTTGATAGACCCAGATTAGGGGAAATATGTTCGAAGTCTTGGTGTATATGTTTGAAAATTACTTTGAAGCTAACATCCGTCCCGACCAACAAACTCTCGAAAAAGAATTATTTGCAGCAGGTTTTGATCAAGAAGACATTAACGGTGCTTTTAACTGGTTTAGTGCACTTGAAGAAATGACCAATCAGGCTGATGAATCCATCAGCGATCTCAGCACCAGCCTCAGAATATTCACTGAAGCTGAAACTAAAAAAATCAGCGGCGAAAGTATCAGTTTCATCATGTTCTTGGAGCAAGCACATGTGCTTAATTCCGTTCAACGTGAACTGATCGTTGACCGCGCAATGGCATTGCCACAAGCAGAAATCAGTATCGAAGAAATACGCTGGATCGTACTGATGGCTTTATGGAATCAAGACAAGGCCAAAGATTACCTATTCGTTGAAGATGCAATGTTTAGCGATAGCAAACCAACATTGCATTAACAAACGTAATCTAATCGCCTTGTAGATTCAAATGGCTGGCGATGGTGCTAATAATACCGGCTTGATTCAACGTATAGAAATGCAAGCCGGGCGCACCTCCAGCCAGTAGTTTTTGGCAAAGCTCAGTCACCACATCGAGTCCGAAAGCTCGGAGTGAAGCTAAGTCATCCCCATAATCCTGCAATCTCAAACGTAACCAACGCGGTATATCTGCGCCACATACATCCGAAAAACGCGCTAGCTGTGTGATGTTATATATCGGCATTACACCAGGCACGATAGGCACATTAATTCCAGCACTTTGGCATTGATCCATAAACCTGAAATAAGCATCAGGATTATAAAAATACTGGGTAATAGCCGTATTTGCACCAGCATCTATCTTGTTTTTAAAATGCATCAAGTCAGCACTAGGTGAACGCGCCTCAGGATGAAACTCAGGGTATGCGGCCACTTCAATGTGGAACCAATCACCTGTCGTCTGGCGAATGAAACTTACCAATTCATTCGCATAATGAAAATCACCGGCACTCACCTCTCCTGAAGGCAAATCGCCGCGTAGCACGACTAGACGGTTGATACCTTTATTACGATAAGTCTCAAGCAACCCTTGAATTTCTTCACCGCTTGATGACACCCCAGAGATATGGGGTGCGGCTTCGTGACCTTCCGACTGGATCTCAAGCACAGTTTCCAAGGTGCGGTCGCGTGTTGAACCACCGGCACCAAACGTAACAGAGAAAAACTTGGGGTTTAGCAAAGCAAGTTGCTTACGCGTTTCGCGCAACTTGGCTAGCCCCTCCGCCGTTTTAGGCGGGAAAAACTCAAAACTGATCATAGGTGCAGTCATTTCAATAATTAACGGAAGGATTAATCCTTATCCGATAAGATCAATGCAGATAACAACCATGAAATGATGCTATAAAGAATAGCGCCAATAATGCCAGCCATCACGCCTTGCACCTCGAAACCATCCAGAAAATGCCCGACTGCAAAAAAGAGCAGTCCATTGATCACAAAGATGAACAATCCTAATGTCAGAATCGTCACCGGCAAGGTCAATATCACCAATACTGGCCGCACCAGCATATTAACCAATCCGATCACAGCAGCAGCAATCAAGGCGCTACCTAAACCTGCCACATGGATGGATGGCAGCAAATAGGCAACCGCCACTAAGGCAAGTGCATTCAATATCCATACAATCAACAATTTCATGGTGTTACCTCCTATTTTTAGCCGGATATGCTTCACCCGGCAAAACAAGCTAGTTAATAACGATAATGTTCTGGCTTATAAGGGCCTTGTTGAGGCACGCCAATATAGTCGGCTTGCTGCTCTGTTAATATCGTCAACTGCGCATTGAGCTTCTTCAATTGCAATATTGCGACTTTCTCATCCAGATGCTTAGGTAAAGTATATACGCCAACTGGATAATTCGCGGTGTTGGTAAATAGCTCGATCTGCGCAATCGTCTGATTCGCAAATGATGAACTCATCACATAGCTTGGATGACCAGTGCCGCAACCAAGATTCACTAAACGACCTTTGGCAAGCAGGATGATCTTTTTACCATCAGGGAAAATCACGTGATCGACTTGTGGCTTGATCTCATCCCATTCGTATTTCTCTAAAGAGGCTACGTCGATCTCGTTATCGAAGTGCCCGATATTACATACGATGGCTTGGTTCTTCATTTTTGCCATATGGTCATGGGTAATCACATGATAGTTACCTGTAGCGGTCACAAAGATATCAGCATGCTCTGCTGCGTAATCCATCGTCACGACACGGTAGCCTTCCATTGCAGCCTGCAATGCACAAATAGGGTCAATCTCGGTCACCCATACTTGGGCTGATAGCGCACGCAAAGCTTGCGCTGAGCCTTTGCCCACATCGCCATACCCAGCAACCACTGCGACCTTACCTGCCACCATGACGTCAGTCGCGCGCTTGATACCGTCCACCAAAGACTCACGGCAACCGTACAGGTTATCGAATTTGGATTTAGTCACAGAGTCATTCACGTTGATCGCGGGGAAAGCAAGCTTGCCGTCTTTATGCATTTGATAAAGACGATGCACACCAGTCGTTGTTTCTTCAGTCACGCCAATAATCTTAGGTAAGCGTGTGGAATACCAAGTCGGATCGATCGCCAATTTGGCTTTGATCGCATTGAATAGACAGATTTCTTCTTCACTACCTGGATTTGCCAACAATGAAGCATCTTGTTCTGCGCGGGTGCCAAGATGCAGTAGCAATGTAGCATCGCCACCGTCATCTAGAATCATGTTTGAATAGCCATTATCTGGCCATTCAAAAATGCGGTGTGTGTAATCCCAATACTCCTCAAGGGATTCACCCTTGACTGCAAATACGGCAATGCCTTCAGCGGCGATCGCCGCAGCGGCATGATCTTGTGTGGAATAAATGTTACATGAAGCCCAACGAACCTCAGCGCCTAAATCTTTAAGCGTTTCGATCAACACGGCTGTTTGGATCGTCATATGCAACGAGCCGGTGATGCGTGCGCCTTTTAATGGTTTACTTTGTGCGTATTCTTCACGAATCGCCATCAAGCCAGGCATTTCCGTCTCGGCGATAGCGATTTCTTTGCGGCCCCATGCAGCAAGGCTCAAATCGGCAATAACATAATCTTTGATGTCAGCCACAGTATTCATTCTGTATTCCTTTGAATAATATGGCCGGTAGGGGAAACTAGAGATAGCAGCGGCTGCTTGTAGATGCCAGCGGGCGCTTGCTCACCATATCCCGTGACCGGCACGGTTGTAAGGTGAACGCCGTTTGAAACGCTGTTCCGAGCCTGGGAGTGTAGCTTAACCTCTCGCAGCGCTCCTCGGAATAGGCAAGATTATAAAGTAAGTTTCCATTTGGAAACAGAGTTTACTTACTCCAAATATCGTTAATATCGTTAATGCCCCATAACACAGGGTCTTCATGACCGACGATCTTATCTTGTGAGAACTTCGACAGATCGATGATTTCAACTGGAATACGTGCCTTGACTCTGGTAGAAAAGAACACTTTAACAATAGGGCTAAGTAAGGATTTTGGGCTTTGATCTATTACCACAGCGAGCCTGCCTGACTTCATCATCACCATGGAGCCTACCGGATAAATGCCCATACTCTTAATGAATGCCTTAAATACAGCATCGTCAAAATGGGTACCGCTCCATTGCGCCATACGCTGCAACGATACACCAGGTTCCCAGCCCGCCTTGTAAGGTCGATTCGACGTGATGGCATCATAAACGTCACAGATCGCGCCCATCTTGGCAAAAAGACTGATTTGGTCGCCCTTCAGTTTCTTAGGGTATCCGGTACCATCCATTTTCTCATGGTGGTGTAAACAAACATCAAGCGCAACGTCGCCGACCCCTGTAGATGAAAGTAATATCTCATGCCCGGCTGCTGGATGGCCTCGCACCACATCAAACTCATTGTCTGTGAGTTTTCCCGGCTTATTCAGTACCTCCAGAGGGATCGCCATTTTGCCTACATCATGCAATAGGCCTGCCAAACCAGCCTGACGCGTATCTTCGGCTGACAGCTTAAGCTCTTTTGCCAATGCAACCATCAAGGCACAGACTGCGACTGAGTGCATGTAGGTGTAATCATCTTTACGCTTCAATCGCACCAAGCTGATGAGCGCATTCTCATTACGAAATACCGAAGCCGCGATCTCTTCAACCAATGGCATGGCATCTTCGGCATTCAACGCTTTACCCATGCGGACTTCAGTGAACATGGACGTCACAGCTCTTTCTGAAGCCTTGAGCAGCTTGGCAGCTTGCGCGCGTTCTTGATCTATCGGGACACGCGGTACAGCGGGTGGAGGAGGAGTATTAACTGCAGGAGATGATTCAACAGCTTGGGTAACTTCAACATCCAGACCTTTGGCTGTATCAATCACAAGCTCTTCGACCTTGGAGGCCAATAGCTGTTTCAACAGCGCTTCATCTTCAAGCTTGAATGATTTACGCCAAAATGGATGGTCTATCCAGGAGCTTGATAACTCCTGAATAAACATACCGAGTCTAACCTGATGAACAGAAATACGCTTTAACATATTGCCTGTAGCTATGCTGGTAACTCACCAGCGAGAATGACATCTAAATAGCGTCTTTTAAAGCTACGGCTTTATCGGTTGCTTCCCAAGTGAATTCTGGTTCATCTCGTCCGAAATGTCCATAGGCCGCCGTTTTTGTGTAGATCGGACGCAACAGATCAAGCATTTTCACGATACCTTTAGGACGTAGATCAAAATGATCCAATACCAATTGGGTAAGCACTTCGTTTGAAACCTTGCCCGTACCGTATGTTTCGACCATCACGCTGGTTGGACGAGCCACGCCAATCGCATAAGAGACTTGTACCAAGCAACGTGAAGCCAAACCAGCAGCTACAATATTTTTAGCAACATAGCGTCCAGCATAAGCGGCGGAGCGATCCACCTTGGAGGGATCCTTACCAGAGAATGCACCACCACCATGTGGCGCTGCGCCGCCATAGGTATCGACAATAATCTTACGGCCAGTCAGGCCACAATCACCTTGAGGACCACCGATCACGAAACGACCAGTAGGATTCACCAGATACTTGATGTCTCCTTTGATCAGTTCTTTAGGCAATATCGGTTTGATGATCTCTTCAATCACAGCCTCACGAATCGCTTCAAGACTCATTTCAGGTGCATGCTGTGTCGAGATTAAGACCGTATCAATCGCACTTGGCTTGCCATCCACATACTTGATCGTTACCTGGCTTTTTGCATCCGGGCGCAACCAAGGCAAACGACCATCTTTACGCAACTGGGATTGACGCTCCATCAAACGATGTGACATCCAGATTGGCAAAGGCATCAATTGCGGTGTTTCATCACATGCATAGCCAAACATCAGACCCTGGTCACCCGCACCCTGATCCAAAGGATCATCATCCGCGTTATCTACACCTTGCGCGATATCAGGTGATTGTTTGTCATACGCAACTAAAACAGCACAACCCTTGTAATCGATACCATACTCAGTATTGTCATAGCCGATGCGCTTGATTGTGTCACGCGCCACTTTGATGTAATCGACGTTAGCTGTTGTAGTAATCTCGCCTGCTAATACCACTAGCCCTGTATTTGCCAGCGTCTCCGCAGCAACACGTGCAGTAGGATCTTGCTCAAGGATGGCATCTAGGATGCTATCTGAAACTTGGTCAGCGAGTTTATCGGGGTGGCCTTCTGAAACAGATTCAGAGGTAAATAGATACTCATTCATGAAGTTTAGTAATCGATAAATTAATGAAAAGATTGCTAGAATAACAAATCTACAAGCTTTCAAAAAGTAATTCATGCTCAAGGTGTTTTTTCTTAGTCTTGCCCGCCTACCACTTCCCTTAATACATGTAATGGGCATCCTAATCGGATGGCTAATGTACTTAAGTGACAATAAGTTCGCGCGGCGTATACGCAAGAACCTTCTCACCGTACGCATAAGCAACTCTGAAAAAGAATATAAGAAGCTAATTCGCCAAAATGTTCGCGAGACAGGCAAAGCCATACTCGAGACGTTTGCGATCTGGTTCAAATCAGAAGCTTCAGTGCTTAAATGGATAAAGGCGTGTGATGGATGGGAGCATGTCGACAGTGCATTGACAAAGGGGAAGGGTGTTATCTTTTTGACACCTCACCTTGGATGCTATGAAATCACAGCGCGCTATTATGCAGCACGCCACCCAATTACCGTACTTTTCAGGCCACCCCGTCAAAAATGGTTGGCTCCGCTCGTGGATGAAGGTCGTAATCGCGGCCAGATCACAATGGCACCTACGACGCTGAAAGGTGTTCGTAGTCTGCTTAAAGCATTAAAACTTGGTCAGGCAATCGGCATATTGCCCGACCAAGTACCTGAAGAAAACGAAGGTGTTTGGGCTAATTTTTTTAATACACCTGCATACACTATGACATTGGTCAGTAAACTTGCCGAATCCACAAACGCAACAGTATTGGTTGCATTTGGCGAGCGTCTGTCATGGGGGCGCGGGTATGTCATACATATTGAGCCTCTAAATGCAGAAGCAACGCCACAAAACATTAATGATGCGACTGAGCGATTGGTAAGAAAGAAGCCTGAACAATACCTTTGGAGTTATAGCCGATTTAAAAAACCATAATGTTGGAATAAGGGCATCAATCCCCATATCACTGCTTTATGCCTAGATATTCTACAATTCAGCATCCACAAAAATAGCATAAACTCATGAAGATAAAATTCACAAAAATGCACGGAATTGGCAATGACTTTGTTGTGATCGATGCATATAGTCAGCCAGTAAAAATAGATGGCGCAAAAATCAAATCGATTGCTGACCGTCATTTTGGTATTGGATTTGACCAATTACTTCTGGTTGAACGCTCACAATTGCCAAATGTAGATTTTCGCTATCGCATATTCAATGCAGATGGCGGAGAAGTCGAGCAATGTGGCAATGGCGCACGCTGCTTTGTTCGCTTCGTACACGACAAAGGTTTAACGCAAAAGGATGATATTCAGGTGGAAACGGCTGGCGGCCTCATTTCCTTAAAACTGGAAGACAATGGCCAAGTCACGGTCAATATGGGCGCTCCGCACTTTGCCTTGCAAGATATCCCTTTCACGGCAGAAAAGCTCGCACTCACTTATACCCTAGACGTCAATGGTTTTGCCACAACGATCTCGGCACTCTCTATGGGCAATCCCCATGCGATCCAGATAGTTCAAGATACCGAAGCAGCACCGGTAGAGATACATGGCCCGATCATTGAGTCACATCCGCGTTTTCCACAACGGGTTAACGCAGGATTCATGCAAATCAATGACACGCACCATATTAAGCTGCGCGTTTATGAACGTGGCAGTGGCGAAACTCTTGCCTGCGGCACAGGTGCATGTGCTGCCGTAGTATCCGGGATAAGGCTTGGGCATTTACAATCCCCGGTGAAGGTTTCGATGCACGGTGGTGATCTCTCTATTCGTTGGGATGGCGACGGCACACCAGTATGGATGACGGGCCCAGCCGAGACCGTATTTGAAGGCGAACTAGAATTAAGTGATACAGAAGCTTAAATCTATAGCTTACAATCTACGCTGCCAATACGTTATGCTGTATGAATATTCAGTAAGGAATCTACATGGAACCAATCAACCCGCTGTCAGAAGAACAAGTCACCGCATTCTTAAGGGCAAATCCTAAATTCTTTGAGCGCCATGCAGAGCTGCTAGTTGATATGTATCTGCCTAGCACGCATGGTGTCGGCACGGTTTCTCTAGCAGAAAGACAACAACTGGCTCAACGTGACAAGATACGCGTACTTGAAGCCAAAATGGCCGAATTTCTGCGATATGGCGAAGAAAATGATGCCATTAGCGACAAAGTGCATCGATTGAGTCTGGGGCTACTTGCTGCGCAAAATTTTGATATTCTGGTACAACTCCTTGTGCACACGCTACAAGAAGACTTTCAAGTTCCGCATGTGGGTTTAAGGCTTTGGGCTACACCACAAAATGAAGCGATTAATACACACCCAGTCTTTGCTCCGGTAGATGCGGAGCTAACTAGCTGGACTGATGGCTTGGTCACGCCTTATTGCGGAAGCCGCCCAGGCTTGGAGCTGGATAGCTGGTTTGGTGAGCATGCTGCACCAACATCATTTGCATTGATTGCGTTACGTACTGACAAAGTATTTGGATTGCTCGCGATGGCATCTGAAGATGAAAAACGCTTCTACCCTGAGATGGGTATGCTTTACCTGAAACGCATCGGTGAACTCGTCAGTGCCTCACTTTTGCGTTACATCGATAATTAAGCCCTCACCTTAAGTGGCTACCGATCTATTAGTTAGCTATCTCGATTACATCGCCTATGAACGTAGGCTCAGCAACCTTACGCGTGAGAACTATGAGCGTGATATTAAATCACTACTCAAGCTTAGCGAAGGGCAAACGCTGGATGCAATAAAGCCGCAGCATATCAGGCGATTCGTGGCAGCCATGCATGGCAAGGGCTTAAGCAGTAAAAGTATCGCCAGAGCACTCTCCTCATGGCGGGGATTTTTTCATTTTCTCACCCTACGGCACAACTTTAGCAGCAACCCCTGCATCGGCATGAAAGCCCCTAAGGCCGCAAAAACGTTGCCCCAAGCTTTATCCATCGAACAAGCGGTCAAACTTGTAAGCATCAATGAGAATAGTTTACTTGGTGTACGCGATCATGCGATTCTTGAACTATTCTATTCGTCAGGCCTACGACTAGCCGAACTGGTTGGCCTTGATATAGAAGCACTGAACTTTGGTGAGGGCATCGCCACTGTCACAGGCAAAGGCCAGAAGACGCGTATTGTTCCTATGGGAACCCATGCCATGAATGCAATAAAAAAATGGCTGGAAATGCGCGCGCAAATCAAGCTAGATGAGACTGACCCATCAGCACTATTCATTACACAACAAGGCAAACGCATCACCCCTCGCGCAATACAATATCGAATCAAGCAATGGGCGATCAAACGAGACATCAATAGCGATGTGCACCCACATATGCTGCGTCATAGCTTTGCCACACATGTATTACAATCCAGCGGCGATTTACGTGCAGTACAGGAAATGTTAGGGCACGCCAACATCAGCACCACGCAAGTGTATACACACCTCGATTTTCAGCACTTGGCAAAAGTGTATGATTCGGCCCACCCTAGGGCTCGAAAAAAATAATCTTTGCCAGCGATTTTCACTAGAAAATAAGCTATTTCAAAACATCAAAATAGTAATGATTCTCACTACTAAAGAATTTTTAGTGCTGTGGCAAAATGGATAAATTCAGCAGCAAAACATATCCAGACCCACATATCTAAAAATTTTAAGGAGAAACATTCATGGAACATTTATTACCTCCCTTGCCTTATGAGAAAACTGCTCTGGTACCACATATCTCAGAAGAGACGTTCGATTATCACTACAGCAAACATCACCAGACCTACGTGACTAACCTGAACAATCTGATCAAAGGCACAGAATTTGAAGATAGCAGCCTTGAAGACATCATCAAGAAATCTTCTGGCGGCATCTACAATAATTCAGCACAGGTATGGAACCACACATTCTTCTGGAAAAGCATGAAACCAAATGGTGGTGGTGAGCCAACTGGCGCTTTAGCTGATGCGATCAAAGCAAAATGGGGTTCTTTCGAAGACTTCAAAAAGGCATTCCAAGCTTCAGCGGTAGGTAATTTTGGCTCTGGCTGGACATGGTTAGTGAAAAAGTCTGACGGCAGCGTGGATATCGTGAATATGGGTCCAGCAGGCACACCATTAACGACTGCGGACAAAGCATTGATCACGATCGATGTATGGGAGCATGCTTACTATATCGATTACCGTAATGCACGCCCAAAGTTCGTTGAGACATTCTTGGCGTCACTGGCTAACTGGGATTTTGCAGAAGCGAATTTCAAAGCTTAAATTTCAACAAGTTTGAGCTCTAACAATGGTCGCTAATGCGGCCATTTTTATTTTCTGCTCATAATCTGCTATAGTTGCAACTATGTTGCGTAAACTGTTTCTTAGCATCTCACTTGCCCTTCTGCTTGCCATCGGCCAGCAGGGCGCGCTCGTGCATGAGATATCTCACTATGCAGACATAGGCGATTCAACATCTAGCTTAAAACTTGGCCTGTCCTCATCTCACCCTGACAAGGCACCGCACTCACCGCTATGTGACAAATGTCTTGGCTATGGCGAGCTTGCACATACGCTCACCATTACCTACGTTTTACCTCCTATCGTAAAAACAGGTTTCACAACCGCTTTTTACACCAGCAAGAATCACGACAGTCGTCGCCTATCACCCTACTCCGCTCGCGCTCCGCCAAAGCTCGCATAACGTTTAAAAATTAACCAGCGCATTTGCGCGCTGATGTGATTGATTTGTTATGCGAGGATTAAGATGATTCAACATCTACGCTTGGCGCAGCCGTTCATCGGCGCGCAAAAAAATATTTACATGGTCGTAGCGATCGCTTTAAGCAGCCCGCTATTGATGTCGATCGATGCAATCGCAGACGACAAAACGGATAAAACGCCTATTGAACTTGCTCCAGTAGCAGTGACGGCAAACCCATTGGGGGTGGGCTCAGATGAGCTAGTAACCCCTGTGTCTGTACTTAATGGACGTGAGCTTTCATTACAACGCGAAAGCACGCTGGGAGAGACACTGCAATCGATTCCCGGGGTCAGCTCTACCTATTTTGGCCCTAATGCGTCACGCCCCGTCATCCGCGGTCTCGATGGTGACCGCATTCGTATCATGCAAAATGGCGTGGGTATTCTGGATGCATCTGCCTTAAGTCCAGACCATGCCGTAGCACTTGACCCATTAGTGATCGAACAGATCGATGTAGTTCGCGGACCTGCCACCTTACTCTATGGTGGCAGTGCAGTCGGTGGAGTCGTGAATGCGATTGACCATCGGATTCCTAAAGAAGCATTGAATGGCGTCACAGGTCGTAGCGAAGTGAGATACGGCGGCGCGGATAACGAGAAGAGTGGCGCCGCGGTTGTTGATGCTGGCAATGGACTGATTACTATCCATGCAGACGCTTACAAGCGCGATACGGATGATCTCAATATTCCCGGTTATGCGGTTTCCAAACGCAAAAGTGAGGCGGATGGCACACCTCGGGAAAATAAAGACAAACTGGTCAATAGCTCAGCCGAAAGCGATGGTGGTGCATTGGGCGCGTCTCTGGCATTCGAGAAAGGTTACGCAGGATTCTCCTACTCTACATTCAATAGCAACTATGGAACGGTTGCCGAACCCGGGGTTAGAATCGACATGAATAGCGACCGCTGGGATTTCGCGTCAGAATTCAAAGATCTGGGAGAGATCATCAACCGTGTAAAAATACGTTTAGCACATACGGACTATCAACATCAGGAAATTGAAGATGGCGAGGTAGGCACCACGTTCAAGAATCGCGGCATAGAAGGTACATTAGAAGCTGGTCATGGCAATATCGGCAAGATGAATGGCGTTGTTGGCGTACAAATCCAGAACAGCCAATTCGAGGCATTGGGTGAAGAGGCTTTTATTCCCAGAAGCAACACCAAGACTAAAGCGTTATATGTCTATGAGGAGCTGCCATTAGATGCGTTAAAACTATCGGCGGGTGGTCGTTTTGAGCATGCCAAGATAGGTTCGGCAGGGGGCGGCCCGGATGATCCGCTTGTCCCCGGCGTGCCTAGATTCGGCGATGCACAGTCCAGAAGCTTCAATCCATTCAGCTACTCTGCAGGCGCGTTATATGCCTTGGATCAGAATTGGAGTGTAGCAAGCAACCTCTCCCACACAGAACGTGCGCCTACTTATAACGAGCTATACAGCTATGGTGCCCATATCGCGACAGCGCAATATGAACTGGGCAATACCGCGCTAAATAAAGAACGGTCAAATGGCGTAGATGCCCAATTGCGCTGGAAGTCAGGCCATCATTCTTTCAACGTATCGACTTACTACACACGCTTCAGCAATTTTATCGGCTTGGTCAATACAGGCAATATGAGGGATGAAGATGGCCTGCTTGATCCAACTGGAGAGTTAACTGAGGCAGCTATTCAATCGGTCCCAGCCGTATTCAAAGGTGTTGAAGGCGAAGGCAAGTTCCGCATCTATGAAGGCCAAGGCGATATCGACCTCCGTCTGCGCGGCGATTACGTAAAAGCCACTAATAGCGATACGAATGAACGTTTACCGCGCATATCGCCATTGCGTTTGGGCTTTGGTCTCGATTACAAGCTCGACAAATTTGGCTCTAGGGTAGATGTTCTGCATGCGTTCAAGCAGGATCGTACTGCCGATAATGAGCTGGCAACGGATGGTTATACCTTAGTCAATGCAACCTTGACGTATCGCTGGCCGACAGCTTTTCATCTGGAGGCTTTTGCCAAGGCAAAGAACCTGCTCGATCAAGAGATACGCGAGCATAGCTCCTTCCTGAAAGACATATCCCCCATGGGCGGACGTTCTCTACTGGTCGGTTTACGCGGAGAGTTCTAGGCCGCATTTCAATCGGATGATGAGCGAGATAGTGGCTATGCTATCGCGCTCACTCTCCCCTTGCGCTATGATAAGCACCTCACAAGTTATCTCTGAAAAATATCATGGCACGTACAGTTCATTGCATTAAATTAGGTAAAGACGCAGATGGTTTGGATTTTCCTCCCTATCCTGGCGAATTAGGTAAACGTATCTACGAGAGCGTCTCAAAAGAGGCTTGGGCAGGCTGGATCAAGCAACAGACTATGCTGGTGAACGAGAACCGGTTAAGTCTGGCTGACCCACAAGCACGCAAATACTTAGCCGATCAAACCGAGGCCTATTTCTTTGGCAATGGCGCTGACACAGCTTTAGGATATGTACCACCTAAACTATAGATTCAGGGTTATTTCACATTGGACAATAACTACCCGCGCTTCAAAAAATTCACGACTTGGGAATAATAGGAAATTGACATGGAATTCGCTAGAGTATCAAGCACGGGCTTTTTGATCATAATATTTGCCACACTCACCATTACAGGGTGTGCTGCAAATACCGGAATTGTAAAAATCTCAGATGACACTTACATGATTGGTAAGCAAGGAGGATGGGAGTCATCGGGGTCTGTTGTAAAGGTCGAGCTATACAAAGAAGGTAATCAGTTTTGTTCGAATATTGGGAAGAAATTTGTTCCGTTATCTAGCCAATCTGACGACCAAGGGCTTGGAAAACATGCCACGGCTGAAATCCAGTTTAAGTGTCAGTAAAAATTATTCAACTTTCAGGATTTTGGGAAGCTAAACTTTTGACTCGGTTACCAAACCAGCATTCGAGGGGTATTGTGCATGAACATGCGGCCTCCCAATTTAAACATTAGTCATCGTTTTGTCATATTACGCAGTTAAAGTTAGGTTTTAATTTGTCAGCCTCAAAATTGAATCCCGAATACTTTGTAAATCGCGAACTAGGCATACTCGCCTTCAATCGTCGCGTACTGGCACAGGCAGAAAATGAACGCGTTCCATTGTTGGAGCGCCTGAAATTCCTCTGTATCTTCAGCAGCAATATGGATGAGTTCTTTGAAGTTCGCGTTGCCGGGTTAAAAGAGCAGATCAAATACAACGATCAGCACGCAGGTGCCGATGGGCTCTCGCCTAAGCAGATATTTGCCAAAGTCAGCACCGAAGCGCATCAGCTCATCGACTATCAATACCAGATATTGAATGACGTCGTGCTACCCAAGCTGGCAGAACAAAACATTCGATTTTGGCGCAGGGCCTTCTGGACAGATGCGCAACGAGAATGGATACGCAATTATTTCTTCCGTGAGCTGATGCCTATCCTGACGCCTATTGGGCTGGATCCATCACACCCTTTTCCACGTGTATTGAATAAAAGCCTTAACTTTGCAGTAGAGCTTGAAGGCAAGGATGCTTTTGGCCGCAACTCTGGTGTTGCCATCGTGCAAGCGCCACGGGCTTTACCACGCTTCGTCAAGCTACCGAATGAGATAGCCGGCTGCGATCATGGTTTCGTATTCCTATCGTCTATTTTGCACGCCCATGTGAATGAACTGTTCTCTGGCATGCAGGTAAAAGGATGCTACCAATTCCGCGTAACACGTGACAGCGATCTCACCGTAGATGATGAAGATGCAAAAGACTTACGCCAAGCGCTGCAGGGCGAGCTTTCACACCGCCAATATGGAGATGGTGTGCGCCTTGAAGTGGCTGATAGTTGCCCCGCAGAGATGTCTGCATTCTTGTTAGGGCAATTCGGCTTGGGTCAGGATGACCTCTACCAAGTGAATGGCATCGTTAATCTGGTAAGACTGATGCAGATCCCTGACTGGGTCGATCGGCCTGATCTGAAGTTTCCGCTATACTCTCCTAGCACGCCCAAAGAGTTCAGTAAGGAAACAGATCTATTCAAGGTGATTCGCAAGCAGGACGTATTGCTGCATCACCCTTTCCAGTCGTTCAATCCTGTCATCGAGTTTATCCAGCAGGCCTCTGAAGACCCAAATGTTTTAGCCATTAAGCAGACGTTTTACCGTACCAGTGCGGATTCGACATTGATGAAATCATTGATCGAAGCTGCCAAGCGCGGCAAAGAGGTCACGGTCGTGGTGGAACTGATGGCGCGCTTCGATGAACAAGCCAACATCACATGGGCTGCCCAATTGGAATCGGCTGGTGCCCACGTCGTATATGGCGTAGTCGGGCATAAGACACACGCCAAAATGGCGATGGTCGTCCGCCGTGAAGAAGACAAGCTGCGCCGCTATGTGCATCTATCCACCGGTAACTATCACCAAAGCACCGCCAGGCTTTATACGGATTTTGGCCTGCTGACTTGCCATGAAGAAATCTGCGAAGATGTGAATGATGTGTTCGCACAACTGACTGGCTTAGGTAAAGCGAGCAAGTTGAAACATCTCTGGCAATCGCCATTCACACTGCATCAACGATTGATCAAAGCGATTCACAACGAAACCGAGATCGCCAAATCAGGTAAGAAAGCACGTATTATCGCCAAGATGAATGCCTTGCTGGATGCAGATGTCATTCGCGCACTTTACGATGCATCAAGTGCTGGCGTGGAGATCGATCTGATCGTACGTGGAGTTTGTGCGCTTAAGCCAGGCATCCCGAATGTATCGGAAAATATCCGTGTACGTTCGATTGTTGGCCGCTTCCTGGAACACACACGTATTTTCTACTTCTATAATAATCAGGAAGAGAATCTATATTTGGCGAGTGCAGACTGGATGTACCGTAATTTCTTCCGTCGCATTGAGGTTTGCTTCCCGATTCTGGATGCAAAAGTAAAAAGGCGTGTGATCAAGGAAGGGTTAGAGCCTTACCTGAAAGATAATATCAATGCTTGGGAAATGCTGCCGGATAGCACCTATAAACTGCGCCCGACAAGAAAAGGTACGGCTTTTAGCGCTCAGAAGTTTCTCATGATGGAGCACGGACAAAATCTGCCGCTCGAGATATAACGAGACTTTAGATATACCTAACTAAGCAACAACGGGATATCGACTTCTTTCCAATAGGCGACTTCGTTCGCCAGCTCAGCTTCTGTTAAAGGATTATCGTTTAGCCAGTGCTTTTCGATAGTGAGTGAAAAATCACTCTTATTCCAACTCAGCTCGAGCTCCGGATAACTATCATCCAGACGATTGCGGTGAAACAATATCGCCAGTCTTAGAATCAACACCAAGATAAAACGGTCATCCGCTAGCGATATCGGCATATTCAGCTTGGTCAAGGTACGGCGTTGGGCACGTACCAGCAGCCCCAATGCTTCCTGCTCTTTCTTGGAGAAGCCCGGCATATCTGCATTCTCGATGATATATGCCGAATGCTTGTGGTAGCCACTATGCGCGATGGAAATACCGATCTCATGCAGCTTGGCCGCCCAAATCAGATATTGTTCGGCCACTTCAACATCCATCGTGAATTTATAGCTCACTTGAGACAATAAGGATAAAGCCAGCTGCTCTACACGCTTCACCTGATCTTGGTCGACCTGATAGCGGCGCATAAAGCTAATGACGGTTTCTTCACGGGTATCCTGATGCGACATGCGCCCTAGTAGCTCGTATAGCACCCCTTCGCGCAAGGCACTATTCGCTGTAGTCATGGTTTCGATCTTGAGCGACTCAAAAGCTGCCAGCATAATCGATAGCCCACCTGGCAATACTGCTGCGCGATCTGCACTTAAGCCATCGATCTCGATTTTTTTGGTATCTTTGGCCTTAATCAATAACTCACGCAGCTTTTTAAGGCCATCGCGCGTGATCGCACCATCACTAAAACCATTTAATCTGAGAATCTCACCTAAGGAGCGTGCGGTGCCTGATGAACCAACAGCTTCTTGCCAGTTAGACGAGGCAAAGCTCTTACGTATGATCTGTATCTCACTTGAGGCGGCTAGCTGTGCTTTAGCAAAGTTTTCTTCAGTGAGTTTGCCTTCAGGGAAGAACTTAAGGCTGTAACTGACACAGCCCATATACAGACTTTCCATCTCGATAGGCTCAAGGCCTTCACCAATAATAAATTCCGTAGAACCACCACCGATATCGATCACCAACCGCTTATGTGCTGCCTGCGGCAAACTATGGCTCACCCCGACGAAGATCATGCGCGCCTCTTCACGGCCCGCGATGATTTCAATGGGGAAACCTAATGCAGCTTGTGCCTCAGCAAGTAATTGCGGCGCATTTTTAGCCACTCGGAAAGTATTGGTCGCAACAGCACGAACGGCTTGCGGAGGGAGACCTCGCAAGCGTTCGCCGAATTTCCTGAGACAATCGATTGCACGCCGCTGCGCATCTGCATCCAGATGCTTATCTTTGCTCAAACCAGCACCTAATCGGACAGGTTCACGTAAGGAATCATGAAAGATCAGATGCCCGTCTGAAACACGGGCAAGCTGTAACCTGAAACTATTGGAGCCTAAATCAACTGCGGCGATTTCAGAAAAACTGGGTTTTTGAGTTGCCAAATCCAGCCTTTATTGAAAAAAACGTACTTCTAACATCATGATTGCAGGGTTTCGCGTTCCATTTCCTGCACGGTGGTATGGCGAACATCTTTACCTTTAACCATGTAAACCACATATTCAGCGATATTCTTAGCATGGTCACCAATACGTTCGATCGCTTTTGCCACAAACAATACTTCAAGTGACATAGAGATCGTACGTGGATCTTCCAGCATGAAAGTAATCAGTTGACGCATCGCTGCACGGAACTGCTCATCCACTTGCTCATCCTGACGAGCTACTTCAACCGTTTTTGTCATATCCAAACGCGCGAATGCATCCAAGGATGTGCGCAGCATCTCACGCACCAGCGCGACCATATTCTTGATCTCGGTGAAACGTGGTGTATACATACGATCTGCTTCAGCAACCTTTTGCGCTACGCGGGCGATTTTGGTCGCTTCGTCACCGATACGCTCCAAGTCAGTGATGGTTTTCACCATCATCATCACCATACGCAAATCACCGGCAGCTGGCTGGCGACGCGCAATAATATGGCTGCAGTCTTCATCGACCTGCACCTCAAGATCATTTACACGATGATCGTTCGCAATCACGCTTTCAGCAAGATTTGCATTTGCATTCACCAACGCATCCAATGCATTGACGATCTGCTGCTCGACCAATCCACCCATCTGCAAAACCTTTGCACGGACGGCTTCAAGCTCGGCATCATATTGCTTGTAGGTATGTTCAAATTGCATAGCGTGTTTCCTTAATTAAGATTTTAAGCAGCATAAGACCGAGTAGTCTAATGCGGGAATATGACACTTTTGTGTCTAATCCTGCTTTTCTTTATATCTCACAGCAACTTAGACAGACTAACTATATGTCTTAACACCATTAGCCGTTGCCAGTAATAATACATTGGCTGGGCGCGCTGCAAACAAACCGTTCGTCACGACACCAACGATCTGGTTGATCTTGTTTTCTAATTCAACCGGATTAAGGATCTCAAGGCCTGATACATCAATGATCACATTACCATTATCTGTCTTGAAATCACGCAATTTAGGCTGACCACCCAGTTTTACCAATTCGCGTGCCACATAGCTACGCGCCATCGGAATGACTTCAACAGGCAATGGGAACTTACCCATCACTGGAACTAGTTTGCTCTCATCTGCGATACAGATAAAGCTTTTGGCACAGGCCGCCACGATTTTTTCACGCGTTAACGCGCCGCCGCCGCCTTTTAACATATGCAGGTGCTCTGTGATCTCATCCGCACCATCAACATAGATTTCCATGCCATCAACACTATTCAGGTCAAATACTTCGATTCCATGACCTCTTAAACGCTGGGCAGTGGCTTCTGAGCTTGCTACTGCGCCTTCAATTCTTGATTTTACTTTTGCCAGCTCATCGATAAAGAAATTGGCTGTAGAGCCAGTGCCTACACCGATAATACCGCCTTTTACATATTGTACTGCTGCTTCAGCGACCTGTTTCTTTAATTCATCTTGCGTTGCCATTTACTTTTATCCTAACGTTTTCTTTATAATCACGCACAAACTTGAATCATACACGCCCTGCACGCCAATGAAAAACGACTATCCAGAAAAAATCCGTAACGCACGCGTCTACGATGTAGCGATCGAAACAGCTTTAGAGCTGCAACCGAACCTATCAAACCGTATTGGCAACCGTGTTTTGCTAAAACGCGAGGATATGCAGCCGGTTTTTTCTTTTAAACTGCGCGGCGCTTACAACAAGATGGCAAACCTCTCGGCACAGGCGCTTGAGCGCGGCGTCATCACTGCATCTGCGGGTAACCATGCACAAGGTGTAGCGCTTGCAGCCAAGAAGATCGGTTGCCGTGCCGTGATCGTCATGCCGACAACCACGCCGCAGATCAAGGTAGACGCAGTCAAAAGCCGTGGTGGCGAAGCCGTATTATTCGGTGACTCTTACACAGACGCATACGACTATGCACTCAAGCTTGAAAAAGAAGAGCAGCTCACCTTTGTGCACCCTTTTGATGATCCTGACGTTATTGCAGGCCAAGGTACTATCGCAAAAGAGATTCTGGATGAACACCCCGAGCCCATAGAGGCGATATTTTGCCCAGTGGGTGGTGGTGGCCTGATTGCTGGCGTTGCGGCCTACATCAAGAGTGTACGCCCTGAGATCAAGATCATCGGCGTTGAGGTAAATGACGCCAACGCCATGACGCTATCATTGCAAAAAGGTGAGCGCGTTACGCTTGATCAAGTCGGTTTATTCGCTGACGGTAAAGCCGTCAAATTAGTCGGCGAAGAGACATTCCGTCTATGTAAGGCATATGTCGATGAGATGATTCTGGTTGATAACGATGCTATTTGTGCCGCGATCAAAGACGTGTTTGAAGATACGCGTTCGATCTTAGAACCCACTGGCGCGTTAGCCTTGGCTGGCCTGAAGCTTTATGCGAAACAGCATAAACTGCATGATAAGACGTTGATTGCTGTCGCCTCTGGTGCCAATATGAGTTTTGATCGCTTGCGTTTCGTTGCCGAGCGCGCCGAGATCGGCGAAAAACGTGAAGCCGTATTAGCTGTGACGATTCCAGAAAAACCCGGTTCATTCAAGACCTTCTGCCGATTATTGGGCGACAGGAATATTACGGAATTCAATTACCGTTACTCCGACCCGCGTGCTGCGCATATCTATGTCGGCATCGCCGTTCACGATCCGAAAGAGTCGAGCAAACTGTTAGACATGCTAAAAAAGCATGACCTAGCTGCCATGGATCTTACCGATAATGAAGTCGCCAAGCTGCACTTAAGACACCTTGTCGGCGGTCACGCCCCTCAAGCAGAGCATGAATGTGTTTATCGCTTTGAGTTTCCTGAAAAGCCGGGCGCATTGATGAAATTTCTGGATACGATGGGCCACGATTGGAATATCAGCTTATTCCATTACCGTAATCATGGCGCTGACTTTGGACGTGTACTGGTGGGTATGCAAGTACCACCGGAGGATAGAGACGCGTTTAATCTCTTCCTGCAGAACTTGGGTTATCCGTATTGGGATGAAAGCAGCAATCCCGCATATAAACTGTTTCTTGGCTAATCGTAAGATACATCATGCAGGCCAGTAACTTTGTACTAGCAGATTACTTTCAGCGCATAGGCTTTGCCTCAGAGCCTAAGACAGATATTGGTACGGTGGCCGAAATCATGCGCTGCCAGTTATTCAGCACACCCTTTGAAAATCTGGATGTACAGGCAGGAAAGATCATCTCGCTAGTGCCTGAAGATATCGTCGAGAAAATCGTCACACGTCGACGTGGCGGCTACTGCTACGAAGTGAATGGTATCTTTGCCATGGCGCTACAAGCACTTGGCATCGACTATCAATTCGTTGCTGCAAGACCCATGTTCTACCCGACAAGAAGACCAAGAACGCATATGGCGATTGTGGTTAACATTGCGGGTGAGCAATGGCTATGTGATTTAGGATTTGGTAGCTATGGCCTCAGAGCGCCTATCAGGCTAGATATACTCGATCAAGCTGTGAAGCAGGATCACGATAGCTTCATGTTAAGCAAAGCAAGCGAGCATGAATACCTATTACAAGCATGGGTAGATGATGTCTGGGCACCGCAATTCGCCTTTGATTTTTCGCCGCAGGAATGGGTGGACTTTTTTCCTGCGAATTACATGAACTCCACCCACCCCGACGCTATTTTTGTGCAAAAACTATTAGTCGTTTTGCACAACCCAGCTGGCCGGAAGATACTGTTTGGCACCACGCTCAAAACCATTATCGATGGCAACATCGAAAAGCAATTTATTGCAAAAGAAAACTTAGCTAACGTACTGCAAAGCCAGTTTGGTTTAAGCCAAACAAGCTGATTCAATAAGCCTTACAAACGCTCGATAATAAACTCCCAATCGCGCGGATCCACTGGCGTGATTGAAAGCCGGTTACCGCGCTGCAGTATCTTCAAATTAGCCAGTTCAGGCGTGTCGCGCATCTCCTTCAGACTCAGTAGCCGGGTCTTACGTACCAGCTTCACATCGACATTAAACCAGCGCGGGTTATCTGCCGTTGCTTTTGGATCATAATATTTATGCCCTTCGATAAACTGTAATCGGTCGGGATAAGCTAACTTGCTAACCTCAGCAATGCCCGCGATACCGGGCTCATCACAATTCGAGTGATAAAAGAACACACCATCGCCCACCTTCATCTGGTCGCGCATAAAATTACGCGCCTGATAATTTCTCACCCCATACCAATCTACAGATTGATTGGGAAAACCAGCCAGATCATCAATAGAGACATCCGATGGCTCGGATTTCATCAACCAGTAACGCATGTATCAACTCCCAAATATCATCTGAATGATTATATGGTGATTTAGATATCCAAGCAGCGTTAATCAATAAATCAATGCTCTCGGCCTTGTCCACCATGCCCTTGATTGCCTCCTGAAGACCTTGGTGGGGGCGCACTATGTTGCTGTTGTGGCGAAAGCTGATGTGAGGGTTGTGACTGATGCATTTGTGGTCGCTGCATATCAGGCATGCTCCGTTGTTTCACGCTCTCTGGCGCATTTATACGCGGTTGCGAAGGCGCAATGTCTCGCGGTTGCCGGTTAACAGACCCTGCATCCCGCTGAACAGGCTGAGCATTCTGCCCAGAGAACCCTGAGACCGGTGATCTAGCTGGCGCACCCTGAGGTTGCTGACCCTGAGGTTGCTGACCCTGAGGTTGCTGACCCTGAGGTTGCTGACCCTGAGGTTGCTGACCCTGAGGTTGCTGACCCTGAGGTTGCTGACCCTGAGGTTGCTGACCCTGAGGTTGCTGACTTGGGTTTCTTGAGCCTCTATCCCTCTGGTCTTGCATTTTATTAGGCGGGTTTGGTCTGCCAGACATATCGCCATGTGTATTATTTCCATTTGGATCACGCCGAGCATCAGACGAAGGCGATGGCCTTGAACGTCCACCGTATTGTTGTTGTATTGAGTTACCTTGATATTGCACACCGTGCCGATGGTCAGGATCATGACGCCAAGCACCCGGTGTCCCTCCGTTAGGCGCAGGATTGCGAGGTGGTCCACCATTGTGTGAAGGTGGGCCGTTACGTAGGCCCGGATGGCGGTCATAGTAATTCCTGTAGTAATAGTTATTCACGTTCACTACATTCACATGGTGTCGATGCCAATCAAAATTTCCATAAAAGAAACCACCGCCAACGGCGATACCAGCCCCCCAATAAAAACCGACACTCAATCCCGGGCGACGATAATACCCAGGCCACGGATCCCAATACACGGGAGGATAAGCATCCCACCACCACGGCCCATAAACAACGGCGGGATTGTAATAAGGCACATAGACCACCTGTGGTGCAGCTTGCTGAATAATGATGGTCTGGCCCTGTGGCTGTACGCGTATCTGATCATCAGATTGCAGGTTGCCTGCGGCCATCGCTTTTTGTCGCAGATTTTGCGTCGTATCCATCACTTGTGATTGCTGGGCAAGGAAAGCATTACCTAAACGCTCAGTCCAATCCAGCTTTTCATCCATCATCGCCAGTATTTGCGGAAACGCCGTGAGCGAAACAACACTGGGATCCCAATTATTCTGTTGTGCTGCGTTGACGGCATCATCTCCTTTTAAATCCGGATGTGCCTTCGACCAGCGCGCCGCCTGAACTACCTCTAATGGATAGGTTGATGCCATGAGTACCTGCGAGAGCAATGCATCAGGATATAGTGCGATGGGTGCCAGCATCTGATCCAGCTCTTGTTGGCTGTATGATTGGGCTGGCGGCGCTACATCATCTTGAGCGAACACCACGGGTGGACTAGATATCGCAATTGAAAATAGGAATATGCCTATTAAAAAAATCGTGGGCTTAACTCTCATGCATTCTCCAAATTATCTGCCGATTACCTCAGCGTTGCCCCATCGTTAGTCACTGCGCAACTCAATGAGTTGCATCTATGCAAAACAGGAAGCATTGAATCTGCATACTCGCATTCTTATGCATCGCCTATACTAGAACGCACAACTTCTTTAATAGTTTACGTATCATAGGTTTTATTGATGGTTTTATAGGAAACATAAATGGCACATAACGTAATAGGCACGGCTTTACAGATATGCAGCATGAATCCACTAACGGGGTTTATCCGCAATGGTTGCTGCGAGACAGGGCCAGAAGATAGCGGTAGCCATACGGTATGTGCTGAAGTCACAGAAGAGTTTCTGGTCTTTTCCAAGGCAAAAGGGAATGATTTAAGTACACCAAGGCCTGAATACGGTTTTGCAGGCCTAAAACCCGGGGATCGATGGTGTTTATGCGCTACACGTTGGCATGAAGCCGCTGAGGCAGGCTACGCGCCGCCTGTGGTGCTAGAAGCCACCCACGAGAATGCTTTGAAGATCGTTAGTCTTGCGGACTTGAAATACCACGAACTGCGCTAGTCTCGTGCTCTTAAGTTACGTACGAAGAACCTAGTAATAGGGAGTTCCCCACAAATGTTATCTAGACCAGCATCCTGAACCTGTAAGGTTCAAGTGGTAACAGCTTTAAGCCGCATCAGGTACACCCACAATCGGAGCGCGCACAACAGCTACTTAACAAGCCGAAACCTATGCCAGAAAATGGTTCAAGGAATCTATGGCCTAAATAACACCGCAGGGAACAAACTGAAAGCTTTGGATTTTTTAAAACCCAACAGCTATAAACTGGAATACTTGAGGTTTAAAACAACTTATTTTGCTCGGCGACTGCCTCGTCGATTTGTTCCTGCATAGAAATGATTCTACGCTTGAAATCCCCAATGTCAAAGCCTCCGCTACGCGTCGTCAGCAACTCATGCGCTAGGTTAAGCGCCGCCATGATTGCGATACGCTCAATACCAATCACCTTGCCAGTATCGCGTATATCCCGCATCTTCTTATCAAGGTAATTAACGGCGGTGATCAGGCCTTCGCGCTCATCCTCAGTACATGAGACCTTGAACTCGCGCCCCATAATATTGACATCAACACCCCGACTATCGCTCATAGCGCACTTTCACTTACAACATCTTCTTGAGGCAAACGATCAATCAGTGCCTCAAGCTTTGTGCTGGCCTGCGCCATCTGCTCTTTAAGCTGGCGCGTATCATCCTGCGCCTGCGCAAGATCCTGCCGAAGCTGTAAATTCTCTGAACGCAACGACTGACAAAGCTCAATGAGCTGTATCAGCTTTTCTTCCAGCACTTTTAAATCTGATTCCATGCCGTCACTATAATTGGAAATTCCTTGCATGGTCAACTGCTAACAGTGATTTTTGAAAGTATTACAATACATTAGGTCTAAATTAAATGATGTCTGTTTTTGCTTATATCCCCTATAATCAGCACTATGTTGTCAGGTGCCGACCTCACTATTCAGTGACTAGGTGAAACTGGGAAACAGGTGCGTTTCGTCGCAATTAGACAGAGCAATCCCTGTGCTGCCCCCGCAACGGTAATTACGTGTGGTTAATCCATACGCCACTGTGAAGCATCTTCATGGGAAGGCGGATTAACAAAACGTATGAGCCCGGAGACCGGCCTGAAAACATTTAACGCAGGAAATACCGCGGGGTGACGGTTTCCGGGGCAAATCCAGTTTTATATCTGGCTATTAGCTCTTGATCAGCAGTCTCTTCATGGTATTTCCCTGAAACGAATAAATGAATGCGGGGACGCGTTCAAATTACAGGGAAAATAATGAACAAAACCATCATTGCAAGCCTGACCGGCTTGCTTATCTCGTCTAATGCTTTTGCGGCATCCAATGACGATATTCAAACAGAGCCAGTGATAGTCAAAGCGAATAAATTTGACCGCAAAGATACTGAAGCGACTTATGCGTCTGAAATCCATACAAGAAAAATGATAGAGGAGTCAGGTGCATCGAGCTTATACGATTATTTGGCACAACACACCTCGGTCACCACATTACCGAGTTTTGGTAATAAAGCCACTCCTAGTATTGATATGCGGGGCTATGGGACATCCAGCGGCTACCAAAACATAGTAGTCAGTGTTGATGGGCAACGCTTAAATAATATTGACCAATCATCACAACTGCTTGGCGCGATCCCGCTTGGTAATATCGATCATATCGAGATTACCAAAGGCAGCGGCTCTGTCATTTATGGCGATGGTGCAATGGCAGGTTCAATCCAGATTTATACAAAAGCTAAAACCGGAGTGACAGTGAGTGCATCGGGTGGAAATTTTGGCGCAAAAACTGGTTATGTGGCCGCCGGAATATCAGAACAATATTTTGATTTATCTGCGAGTGCTTCCGATGACAGCCATGATGGATATAGCAAAAAAGATACGACAGGTAAAAGAGATACTTATTCAAGCACTGCCCAAAATATCAAGCTTGCAATCAAGCCTTCAGACGACCTACGTTTTAACATCGAAGGCACAAGCTCTCGTACCGACACAAGATATAATAATTCACTGACGCGGGCTCAATTCAGGGATGATCCACGGCAAAATGGAGGTGGGCCATACTCTCACCAAGGCTTGGATTCAGACATGTGGCGTATTGGTTTCGAATACAGCATCACGCCTAAACTGAAACTTACAGCCAATCATATTCAAGAAGATAAACTTTCAGACTTTATATCGCCCTTCCCCTTTAAAGCTAATTATGATTATCGCTCAAACGACATAGCCCTGAACTACCAAGGCGAATCCATTAGCGTGGTCGGTGGTTTTCAGGTTTTTGACGGGGAACGCTTAAGTAGTGCCAATAAAACAACGAAAGATAATCTAGCCGCATTCATTCAAACCGAATATCGCTGGGATGACTTTACCGTATCGGCCGGTGCACGCCGCGAACGCGTTAAGTATGATTACAACCCTGCAGGGGGAACTTCCATCGATTCCGATGACAAACTCAATGCATGGGATGCGGGCATCAATTACCGCATTAACAAGGAAGCTAGTGTTTTCGCAAACTACAACCAAGCGTATCAAGCTCCCGATATTGATCGTTTTTTCACATTCTTTGGCACATTCAATGATTTTATCGTTCCGGCAAAAGCAAAAACGCTAAACATTGGTTTTAATCATGTCATGGATAGAAATCGTTTAAAGATTACATTATTCCGTAGCAATCTTAAAAATGAGATTTATTACGATGCGGGGACATTCACTAATACGAATATCGACAAATCGCACAAATACGGAGTTGAGCTACAGGATCAGTTCAAAATCACCAGCAATCTGAATACATCGATCATATACACATACACGCGTGCCATTATCGACAAGGAAGCTGATGGCGGAGGTGCATTTAACGGTCAAGATTTACCAGGCGTTTCCAAGCATGGTGTCGTAGCAAATCTTGGTTACAACTTCATGGAGAATACCAACGTAAATCTAAGCCATGTCTGGCGCTCTTCAAGCTATGCTGCCAATGACTTTGCCAACAACTTTAGTCAAAAACAAAATAGTTATGAATCCACCAATTTGGCGCTTAATTACCGATACAAGAATCTTCAATGGTTCACCGCATTGAATAATATTTTTGAGCATAAGAACTCTATTCAAGTAAGGGACGATGCGATCTACCCAGTCGATTTCTCCAGAACGTGGCGTATCGGCATGAAAGCAGACTTCTAAGTAATACCATTCGTATAGCTAAGCCAATCGTTGAAATGGTATTATTCATATATTAAGTTACTTCCATGCACGAGCAATCTGGGCATGGAAGATTTTTCGGAGAATTGAATGATGTCTACAACTACACCTGCAAATAAATCAAATCCTTTCATTCGACATTTGAGTATTTTTGCAGGATTGGCTTTTTTCATGTTACTGACTCGTGGTAGCCACGCATTGACTGCGGTCGCTTTTCCGGATGCCAGTCTTGCTATATTTTTACTTGGCGGCCTGTTCCTCGGCCGTGCGGTTTGGTTTGTTGCGTTCTTCGTGCTGGCATCTCTTATAGATTTTGGGGCTGCTGCACTGGACCCGATGCAGGGGTTCTGCCTGACTGACGGCTATTGGGGATTGATTCCGGCATATGCAGTGATGTGGATGGGCGGCCGTTTTCTTGGCAAGCAGCAAAATCCATTTGCAGTAATGCCTTATTCCATCGTTAGCGTGGTGACGACATTGGCTGCATTCGTGATTTCTACACAGGCTTATTATTTGTTTTCTGGTCGCTTTCCTAATCATGGCATGCAGGAGACGATTCAATATGGCTGGAACTATCTGCCGACCTACCTTGGATACACAATGATGTATTTTGCGATCATCTGGGCTACTGCACAGCTCATCAGACGAGTGCGTATAGACCGTACTGTTCAGGCTTGAGCACTATAAAACGAAGAGGTCGTCAAACTTGTATGTTTGGCGGCCTTTTTTATTTCTGAGATGATAAAACACGCGTTTAGCGACAACGAGATTCAAGGGGTATATCGCGCGATTGCAGAGCGGCGCGACATGCGCCATTTTACGCCAGACCCAGTCGATCAGGCTATATTATCAAAACTGCTTTCAGCTGCGCATCAGGCGCCCAGTGTGGGGTTGATGCAGCCATGGCGATTCATCCGCATTACGCAATCTGACATACGCAAAGCTATTCACGATCTCGTTAACGAAGAGCGCTTGATGACGGCGAAAGCATTGGGTGAGCGTGAAGACGAATTCATGCGACTCAAGGTCGAAGGTATCATGCAGTGCGGCGAGTTGCTGGTGGCGACATTGTGTGACCAACGGGAACAATATATTTTTGGTCGGCGCACGATGCCGGAAATGGATCTGGCCTCAGTCTCATGTGCGATCCAGAACATATGGCTAGCGGCACGAGCGGAAGGACTAGGCATGGGGTGGGTCTCTTTATTTGACCCTGATCGCCTCAAAAAGCTTTTGTCTATCCCGCAAGACGCAAAACCCATTGCCATACTATGCTTGGGGCATGTGGAAAAATTCTATTCGCAACCGATGCTGATCGAGCAGGGTTGGGGGGAAGAAAAACCACTCTCTAGTATGATCATGGAGAACGCATGGCAAACCTCATGACCCATGGTCACAAAAGAATCATCTGCCTAACCACTGAAACCGTCGAGGTCATTTACCTGTTAGGCGAACAGGCAAGGATTGTGGGCATCTCCGGCTACACCACGCGCCCCGCCATTGCTAGGCGCGAGAAACCAAAAATCTCTGCGTTCACTAGCGCAAAGATAGATAAGATCATTGCGCTAGAACCCGACCTAATCTTGACATGCACTGATCTAAAGGCCGATATCGCGGCATCTCTCATTAAGGCAGGCATCGAGGTCCATGCGTTTAACCAGCGTTCGATCCAAGGTATCTTGCAAATGATCCTGACTGTAGGCTTGCTTGTAGATGCGCATGACAAAGCGTTAGCGCTGGTGCGTGATCTGGAAAATACGATTGCAAGTGTGCGCGAAACGGCAGAATATCTTACTCAAAAACCCAAAGTCTATTTTGAAGAATGGAATGACCCAATAATCAGCGGCATCGGCTGGGTTGCGGAATTGATTGAGATCGCTGGGGGGGAGGACTGTTTTGCCAACCTTTCTAGTCAGGCTGCGGCGGAGGGTCGCATCATCGCAGACCATCATCAGGTGGTAGAACGTGCGCCTGACATTATTATCGGCTCATGGTGTGGCAAGAAATTTCATGCGGAAGAAGTCATGAGCCGTCCAGGCTGGCATACTATCCCAGCAGTACAACAAGGTTTTGTACGGGAAATAAAATCGGCAGATATCCTGCAACCCGGGCCGTCTGTAATCACCGAGGGTCTCAAACAATTGCAAACGATCATCCAACAGTGGGGAGCGCGTCAATCATGCAGCAAACATTGGAGTTAAGTTTGATTCTTGGCGGTGCGCGTTCAGGTAAAAGCATTTACGCTGAAAAGCTGGCGAAAGATAGTGGGCTGCCTGTTACCTATATTGCGACGGCGCAAGTATATGACGATGAGTTCGGCAAACGCATTCAACACCACAAAATCAGCCGCCCCCCTGAATGGCGCACGGTTGAGGTACCGCATAAACTTGCCGATACACTGACGCAAGAGGCCAAGCCCGGCCATTGCCTGATCGTCGATTGTCTGACGCTTTGGCTAGCACAATGCATATGTCCTGACTGCGCGCCACCTGAAGGTGTATCTTGGCAAGATGAACGCGAAGCGCTCATCAAGCAACTGCCCAAGTTGGCAGGAAAAATCATTCTGGTAAGCAATGAAGTCGGCATGGGTATCGTACCTTTGGGCGAGATCAATCGCCAGTTTCAGGATGAACAAGGCCGATTGAATCAAACGGTTGCTGCATTAAGTGATGAGGTCGTGTTTGTTGCGGCAGGGCTGCCGCTTAAATTGAAATAGCAGGTAAATAAGGCTTTAGTTTTTCCCAATCCAAATGTTGTTCAACACAGTCGGCAAGTCTTTCCAAACCGGCCTCACGCAATTCCATATAGTCATATTGCGCGATCTCATCAAAGGCTGCCGTATATTGGTTCAGACCTCCCCAATCCAGCAGTGCTTTAGTGGCTTCGGCTTCATCGAACAATCCATGCAAGTAAGTGCCCGCTATCAGCCCATCGGCTGACAATGCACCTTCTGGCTGAGCATCAAGATAAATCAGCGGATTATCTAGTGCAGGCCCATGGCTGACGCCCATGTGAATCTCATACCCCGTGACTTTAGCAGCGTCAATGGTCAATCGGCCTTCAACTTGTGCGAGATATTTTTCTTCTTCAAGTGTGGTTTCCATATCCAGCCAGCCAAACCCTTGACTAGAACCAGCCTCGCCTTCGAATCCATGCGGGTCATGAATCATGTTGCCAAGCATCTGGAATCCTCCGCATATGCCAATGACCTTACCCCCGTAACGCAAATGTCGGGCGAGCTCACTTCGCCAGCCATGCGCTTCTAATACGGCGAGATCACCACGCACGTTCTTGCTGCCCGGCAGGATAATCAGGTCCGCGGGTGGCACAGGCTCCCCCATGCTGATAAATTGAAAATCGATATGTGGGTGTAATCGCAAGGGATCCATATCAGTATGATTACTGACATGCGGCAATATCGGTACGATGACGCGCAGAACCGCATCGGCTTTCTTATTCAAGTTGAATGGCACCGCATCTTCTGCTTCGATATGCAGATTATGTAGATAAGGCAATACAGCAATGACAGGTTTTCCCGTCTCTTTTTCGAGCCAATCCAAACCCGGTTGCAACAACGCCATATCACCGCGAAAACGGTTGATGACGAACCCGATAATCCGCTTGCGCTCAGATTCAGATAACAGCGCTAGCGTACCGACAATATGCGCAAATACGCCTCCGCGATCAATATCTGCAATGAGGATCACAGGGCAATCCGCCGATTCTGCAAATCCCATGTTGGCGATATCGTTATCCCGCAGATTAATCTCTGCCGGGCTGCCCGCCCCTTCAACGACAATACACTCATACTGCGCCTGCAAGCGCCGCCATGAATCCATCACTGCCTGCATCGCAATTGGTTTATAGGCATGATAGGCAGCGGCTTCAAGGTTTGTGACCACTTTGCCATGCACGATGACTTGGCAACCCGTATCAGAATTGGGTTTGAGTAACACAGGGTTCATGTCCGTATGTGGCGGGAGACCACTAGCCTGAGCTTGTACTGCCTGCGCTCGACCAATCTCGCCGCCATCGACCGTCACAGCCGAATTAAGCGCCATGTTCTGCGGCTTGAAAGGTACGACACGCACCCCCTTGCGATACAATACCCTACAAATGGCAGCCACCAGCGTGCTCTTGCCCGCATCGGAAGTCGTACCTTGAACCATGAGTGTTTTTGCAAATGCCATTTGATCATTATCCCATCACTTCTATAGCCTCTACAGCATTTATCGTCGTCGGCGCTTTAATACTGGATCGTATATTCGGCGAGCCAGTGCGCTGGCATCCGCTTGTGGGATTTGGGAGATTGGCAGCATCTCTGGAAAAACGACTTAACGGCACATCCAACCCGCTCATTACTGGGTCGCTCGAGTTAAACTCAGTAGGCTTGCGCGCATCAGGATTAGTGGCCTGGTTGATTTTATTGATTCCATTTGTCACTGTCGCCTACCTACTTAGTCATACCACTTATGGCCGGGTAGTTGACTGCCTGCTATTGTATCTGGCGATTGGCGCGAAGAGCCTCAACGAGCATGCGATGGCTATATACAAGGCCTTGAGCAAGCATGACCTTCCACAAGCACGGCATGCCTTAAGCATGATCGTCAGCCGCGACACTGATCATCTGGATGAATCAGAGATTGCGAAAGCAACCGTGGAATCTGTGCTGGAAAATGGCAACGACGCGATATTCGGTGCGATTTTCTGGTTTCTGCTATTGGGCGGGAGCGGAGCAGTACTGTTCCGGCTGGCAAACACATTAGATGCCATGTGGGGTTACCGCACGCAACGGTTCGTTTACTTCGGCTGGGCCGCTGCGAGAATCGATGATCTTCTCAATCTGATTCCGGCTAGGCTGACGGCGTTGAGTTATGCCTTAAGCGGCCAAACAAAAAATGCGCTGTTCTGCTGGAGAACGCAAGCGCCCACTTGGTACAGCCCTAATGCAGGGCCAGTGATGGCAGCGGGTGCTGGCGCATTGGGGATAATGCTTGGCTGCGCGGCACAATATCATGGAAATACTAAGCCAAGACCACAGCTTGGAATCGGCCCTACACCGCTACCCCACGACATCGCATTGGCATTAATGCTGATCAACCGCAGCCTAGGAATATGGTGCATCGCCATATTCATCTTAGCCATCACCCTCAGGATATATCAACATGCTTGAGCACGGCGGCGACCTGAATGTGGCAGTTGCTCAATATGGCATTCCGCTTGCAGATTGGCTGGACTTATCCACCGGCATCAACCCTGTGGGTTATCCGGTACCACCCATACCGGACGCTCTATGGCAGAGACTACCACTTGAAGTTGATGGGTTAATAGAAGCAGCAAGACAATATTACGGAACACCCGATGTACTGCCAACAGCAGGATCTCAGGCAGCTATCCAGATATTGCCTTCATTAATATCTGGCGCGAATGTTTTATTGCTAACGCCTATGTATGCCGAACATGCCTGCGCATGGCGGCGTCACGGGCACCATGTTTCTGAAATAACCCACTTGCCGAATGCCACTGATCTTGCTGAAGTAGATGTGATGGTGGTATGCAACCCCAACAACCCAACGGGCAGGATGATTCCAGACCAGACCTTGCTATCGTGGCATACCCAACTGGCAAAAAAGGGAGGATGGCTCATTGTGGATGAGGCTTTTATGGATGCCACGCCAGAAAACAGTCTTGCAAAGCATACACACCTGCCCGGGCTTATCCTTCTACGTTCACTAGGTAAGTTCTTCGGGCTTGCAGGTACCCGGGTCGGTTTTGTCCTCGCAGAGCAAACATTACTTAACACGCTTAAAGAACGATTAGGTCCTTGGCCAATTAGTGGCCCAGCCAGATATGTAGCGGTTAAAGCCCTAAAAGATGCGGCCTGGCAGGCATCCGCTCGCAAAGGCCTCATCGCGGACAGCTTACGCCTCCATGATCTTCTTGCTTCATATGGACTAGTTCCAGCGGGGAATACAGCATTATTCCAGTGGGTACCTTCTCCTCGCGCCCAAGAGATACATACCTTGTTTGCAAAAAATGGTGTCTGGCTCAGGTATTTTGCAACGCAATCGGCATTACGATTCGGGTTGCCATCAGCACAAGGCTGGGAGAAACTTGAGCGCGTATTGGCTGGTTTGACCCAGCCAAAAACATAACGCTCTAAAGATTCACAAACCCAACACGGGTGACTTTTTCATCGACGATAATCTGCGTCACGCTGCCGTAATTGATCTGCAAGCGGAATGCATTCATCAAGGGCAGGTTGAGTGCTTCAGCGACTAATGCCCGTATCACGCCAGCATGGGTAAACACTACGACAGGCGATGCATCTTGAATGTTAGCGCTCACTTCGTCCAGAAAGCTCTTGGCGCGAAGATGCAAGCTATGAAAAGACTCACCTTGTGGCGGTGTCTGCATCACATGCTCTTGCGCCCAAACATCGATCAAGCCTCTGGGAATATCATCCCACTTTTTTAGCTCCCAGTCTCCAAAATGCAGTTCCATCAATCTGGCATCTTGTCGGATGTCGCCCAGACTCCATCTATCTGCAATCGCATTGGCAAGTTTGAAGCACCGCGTTAATGGGCTACTGTAAAGCACAGGATTCACAAGATGGCGCAATTTTTCCGAGAGCACTTCAAACTCTTGGTGAAAAGTTTCGGTAACCCCTACATCACTTTGCCCATAACATATACCTGCTTCAACATCAGGTGTGGTATGTCTGACTAGATAGATATTCATGCCACCCCTTTCCATATAAGAAAACCCGCATAAAAGGCAATCTCAGTGAGTTGCTGCATCGCACCTAGACAATCGCCCGTGTATCCACCCAAGCGTTTTTTTAATTTAAAGCTAAACCAACACCAAACGCCGATCACAGCTAAAATACCTAAAAGCATAGGTTGCCACGGCAATAAGCTCATGGGTAACAAACCAAAAATGCCCGCCATGACCAATTCACTTCTACTTAGTTTTGTGGCCAACGGTTTAGCTTTACCGCTACTGCGTACATAGTCTTGCGTGTAAATCACTGCCACGGCGGCAAAACGGCTTACTGCATGTGCCGCGATCAAAACAAAAGGCAAGATCACGATTTGGATGTTGATCAGAAGCTCGAATTTGGCAAGTAAAGCCATTACCAACGCAATGGCGCCATAACTGCCGATGCGTGAATCCTGCATGATAGTGAGCACTTGCTCTTTATCCCATCCGCCGCCAAGGCCATCTGCCGCGTCTGCCAAGCCATCTTCATGGAATGCACCTGTGAGATAGATGCTAGCGATCATGCTAGTGATGACGGCAATATCGACAGGCAGGATTTTGGCCACGATCCAGTAGATTAGCGCTGCAATCAGCCCGATCAGGATGCCGATGAGCGGGAAATACCGCGCTGCATGATTCAACTCCGATTCATGAAAATCAGCGAGATAAGGCACCGGTAATCGGGTAAAGAAACCTATCGCGAGTATCAGTCGCCGCAATTCCTGCAAAAATAGAGAATGCATCGTCATCATGCCGTGCTGACATTGGCAGATTCAAACGATGCCATGTCATTCAGGAAATTCACCGCCGCCTGCACCAAGGGATAAACTAGCGCAGCCCCTGTACCCTCGCCCAAACGTAAACCTATATCCAATAAAGGTTGCGCGTTCAATCGCTCAAGTAAAAGGCGATGCCCAGACTCATTAGAGCAATGGGCAAAAACACAATAGTCTTGAATCTCAGGTTTCATACGGCTTGCCACCAACAAAGCAGCGGTCGCAATAAACCCATCAATCAACAGGATCGCTTTCTTTTCTGCGGCACCCAGCATGGCACCGACCATCATCGCTATCTCAAAACCACCGAATGTCGCTAATACAGAAAGAACATCCTGTTTGTCCAATGCATGGAACTCGATCGCCTTGATAATAATGTCAATTTTCTTTTGTAGCCCAGCATCATCCAGCCCCGTCCCTCTGCCCACGCATTCATTTGCAGGCAGATCACATAAAACTGCCATCAGCGCAGATGCTGCGGAAGTATTGCCTATACCCATCTCACCAAACCCGATGACATTCGTGCCAGCAGATATCTCGGTTTGTGCCAGCAACTTTCCTTTAGCAAGCGCTTGTTCACACTCGTCTTCGGTCATGGCTTTTGAGGTCAAAAAGTTATTGGTTCCCATACCGATTTTGGCATCAACCAGCCCGATATGCGCTGGGAACACATGATTCACGCCTGCATCGATAGTGCGCACATCCAGACCATTCATTTTGGCAAAGACATTAATGCCAGCACCACCAGCAAGAAAATTCAGCACCATCTGCTGAGTGACCGCTTGCGGATAGGGGCTAACACCCGATGCGACAACGCCATGATCACCAGCAAACACCATCATCACCGGCCGCGATAGCGCGGGTACCAATGTGTTCTGGATCAAGCCTATCTGTAAAGCCAACGCCTCCAATCGCCCAAGTGACCCCAGCGGTTTTGTCTTGTGATTGATCTTATCTAGCAAATCAGCAGCTAATGCCTGATCGGGCGTTTCTATGTGGAAATTCATCATTAAATAGCAGTTCTTAATAGGGTTTATAGATACTGATTCAAGCAATCACTTAGCCATTGATGATAGGCTATAGCGCGAATCACCGCATGCATCCACAGTAAAGTGATTTAAGCCATGACAATAATTCGGGAAGTTTGCTATAATAGCGCCCTTGCCTCGGTTTCCAAACCTTTGCATGTTGGCCGGGTAGCTCAGTCGGTAGAGCAGCGGATTGAAAATCCGCGTGTCGGCAGTTCGATTCTGCCCCCGGCCACCACCCCTTGGTTTTGATGTATTTTCGCCCAGAAACCATACCGCAGTTGCCTTTAAGTCCAGATTCATTCAAAGTAATATCTCTCACGTTAATTATTGATCAGGCGAATGTTTGATGACTGGTTATAAAGAAATAGACGCAAAAGAATTGTTTGACATGATGTCGAGCCAAAAACTGGTATTGATTGATGTCCGCAATGATGATGAAGTCGCGCGTGGCACCATTCCCGGTGCCTTGCATATCCCCCTTGCCATGATTCCCGTGAAATACGATTCGCTGAACGATCAGAAAGCATTGGTTTTTTATTGCCACAGCGGTATTCGCTCTGCACAAGCCTCTGCTTACCTAGCAAGTAAAGGCCGCAATAACATATTTAACTTGCAAGGCGGTGTACTTGCATGGGGACGAGCAGGTTATCCATTCGCGCCTAAAGACGCATAAGACATTCTTACATCAAGATATTCTAAAAGTAACGCAGGAAAACTCCATTGGATTTCGATAAAGAGCTAGACGCTCGTGGCTTGAATTGCCCTTTACCCATATTGCGCTGTAAAAAAGGACTGGCTGAGTTGACTGGCGGCCAAGTATTAAAGGTATTGGCAACAGACCCGGGCTCGGTTAAAGACTTTCAGGCATTCTGCAAGCAGACAGGCCATGAGATGTTGGCTATGGAAGAGAACACAGAAGCCCCCAAGAAAGAATTCATCTTTCATATCAAAAAGCGTACTACCTGACTTTTAAGTAAATAAGCCTGAGATTTAATCTCAGGCTTATTATTTTGCTGACCCAGAATCTGAAACCTATCAGCAAGCTATTTTAGTCTAGTCAATTGCGCCTGTAGCTTCTCAACACTTGCTGCAAAACCAGCTAAACGCTCTTTTTCCTGAGCAACTACAGCTGCTGGTGCGCGCTCAACAAAGCTGGCATTACCCAACTTGCTTTCGGCTTTTGTTATTTCACCTTGAATGCGTGCAATCTCTTTACTTAAGCGTTCTTTTTCCGCAGCAACATCAATTTCGATCTTAAGCATGAGCCTGAAATCACCTGCCAAAGCTACAGGTGCATCTGCCTCAGGCAGTTCGCTCACGATCTCGACATCTGCTAATTTAGCCAGCGCTTTAAGGTGAGGTGCGTAAGCTTTTAGTTTTTCAGCATCACCAGCTGCAATCAACGGCACGCGCAATGCAGGTGAGATATTCATCTCTCCACGCAAGCTACGGCAAGCATCTACCGCTTCTTTAAGCAAAGCGACCCATGCCTCGTCTGCCTCATCTATCTTCGATGACTGGCTCTTAGGATAGGCTTCCATCATGATCGTCGGGCCAATACGGCCTGAAAGCGGGCCAACAGTCTGCCAAATCTCTTCAGTGATAAATGGCATGATCGGATGGGCAAGACGCAATATCGTCTCAAGCACTCGCAACAAAGTACGGCGTGTTGCGCGCTGTTCGGCATCAGTACCGTTCTGGAGCTGAACCTTCGCTAACTCCAGATACCAGTCACAATACTCATCCCACACGAACTTATAGATACTTTGTGCCACATTATCGAAGCGATATTCGGCAAAACCCTTTTCGATATCTGCTTCAACACGCTGCAATATACTGACGATCCAACGGTCAGCCTGCGAGAAATGCAGATAACCTTCAGGTTGGGTCTTGCAGTCTTCAAGGCCGTTATCCTTGCCTTCGCAATTCATCAATACAAAGCGGGTCGCATTCCATAGCTTATTGCAAAAATTGCGATAGCCTTCACAACGTTGCAGATCAAACTTAATATCGCGACCGGGTGAGGCAAGTGATGCGAAAGTGAAACGCAAGGCATCGGTACCGAACGCCGGTATGCCTTCAGGGAATTCTTTACGCGTGCGCTTCTCTATCTGTTCTGCTTGTTTTGGATTCATCAAGCCAGTTGTACGCTTAGCGATCAATGCATCAAGATCGATACCGTCAATTAGATCTATAGGGTCAAGCACGTTGCCCTTGGACTTACTCATCTTCTGGCCTTCGGCATCGCGAATCAGGCCGTGCACATACACATCCTTAAACGGAATCTTGCCGGTGATGTGTTTGGTCATCATGACCATACGCGCCACCCAGAAAAAGATGATGTCGAAACCTGTGACTAGCACAGACGATGGCAGATATTGCTGTAACGCCTGATTAGCGGCATCTTTTTCTTCGTCGCCAGTCCAATCCAAGGTCGAGAACGGCCATAACGCTGAGGAGTACCATGTATCCAATACATCTTCATCACGCTTCAGATTACCGTGATACCCATCGTTGGCAGCAAGCTGGATAGCCTCTGATTCACTATGCGCAACATAGATCTGCCCACTATCGCCATACCAAGCGGGGATTTGATGCCCCCACCATAGCTGGCGAGAGATACACCAATCCTGAATATTATTCAGCCATTGGTTATAAGTGTTAACCCAGTTCTCAGGAACAAAGCGGACCTCACCACTTGCGACAACATCCAGCGCTTTTTGCGTGATGCTCTTGCCATCTGCGGCAGGTTTGCTCATGGCGACGAACCACTGGTCAGTTAGCATAGGTTCGATAACCACACCAGTGCGGTCACCGCGCGGTACTTTAAGTTTGTGTTTGTCTACCTTGACCAGATATCCCTGCGCATCCAGATCAGCAACGATCTGCTTACGTGCAGCAAAACGCTCTAGGCCTTGATATTGAGTAGGTGCGGCATCATTGATATGACCATCTAATGTCAAAATACCAATCATCGGCAATGAATGGCGCTGCCCTACTGCATAGTCATTAAAGTCATGCGCAGGCGTAACTTTCACCACGCCCGTACCGAACTCACGATCAACGTAATCATCAGCAATGATAGGGATCTCACGATCGCATAATGGCAATTTTACTGTTTTGCCAATCAGGTTCGCATAGCGTTCATCTTCAGGATGCACCATCACCGCCACGTCACCCAGCATGGTCTCAGGGCGTGTCGTCGCCACAGTCAGCTGTCCAGAACCATCAGCTAGTGGATAGCTGATATGCCAAAGATGGCCGTCTTCCTCCTCAGAAACCACTTCAAGGTCTGAAACAGCGGTATGCAGTTTAGGATCCCAGTTCACCAAACGCTTGCCGCGATAGATCAGGCCTTCGTTATATAGGCGAACGAATGTCTCGGTAACGGTTTTTGACAAACCTTCATCCATGGTGAAACGTTCACGTGACCAATCAGGTGATGTGCCAAGGCGGCGCATTTGGCGAGTAATCGTACCGCCAGAGTACTCTTTCCATTCCCAGACTTTTTCCAGAAACTTCTCACGCCCCAAATCATGGCGTGATACGCCTTGCGCATCCAATTGACGCTCTACGACAATCTGTGTGGCGATACCAGCGTGGTCTGTGCCCGGCTGCCATAAGGTGTTATCTCCGCGCATACGATGGTAGCGCGTCAAGGCATCCATAATGGTTTGGTTAAATCCGTGGCCCATGTGCAGGGTACCAGTGACATTTGGCGGTGGCAGCAGGATGCAGAAGTTATCTTGCTTAGCTGCATCAAGGCCTGCGGAATAGTAACCATGATTTTCCCAGAACTCGTACCAGCGGCTTTCGATTTCTTTGGGATCAAAGGATTTAGCGAGCGTATTTTCGCTTGTTTGTGCGTCTGTATTCATAGCGCGCAATTCTAACATAAGGCTAAGGACTAGCGATTGAGCCTATGCCAACTCATCTGAGTTTTGAGTTACAGATTTTATGCAATGACTCTCCCAGCAAAATATCAGAAACGCCATCTTAGTTTAATAATTAGTTCATATTCGCTCGCTACTATTTCGCGAGTCTTGGTTTTAGGTCTTGGGTTTAGATAGTGGAGAGTTATAAAAACCTGTCTCCAAGACATCTTAATCAAAAGCGTTTTAACTATTCATATTTATCATGGAGAAGATTTTGAAAAAATCCTTGGCAGTTCTCATCGGTTTACTTTTATCGACTGCAGTCGCTCAGGCGCAAGCAGCTATCATCATTTCTGAAGTTGCTCCATGGAGCAGCGGCAATTCTATCGTCGGTGCCGATTGGTTTGAGCTGACTAATACGGGCAATTCATCCCTCAGCATTTCTGGCTGGAAAGTAGATGATAGTTCCAACTCATTCTCTGCAGCCTTGGCGCTGAATGGCATCACCAACATCAACGCTGGTCAGTCAGTTATCTTTATTGAAGGCACTGCCGCCACTGCTACTACTTTTGTTACTACCTGGTTCGGATCTAACGTGCCAGCAGGTTTTGCCATTGGTTATTACAGCGGCTCTGGTATCGGTTTGAGCGCAAGCGGTGACGCACTGAACATCTATAACGCATCTGGTGTTCTACAAGCAAATGTTACCTTCGGTAATTCTGATTCAACCTCACCGTTCCAGACTTTTGACAATGCTGCCGGGTTAAACAATACGGCTGTTTCTCAGTTAAGTGTACTAGGTGTGAATGGCGCATTTAAAGCAGCAAATAGTGCGAGTGAAATTGGTTCACCTGGCTTGATCGCTGCTGTTCCTGAGCCAGAAAGCTATGCCATGCTCTTAGCAGGTATCGCATTGATTGGTGCTATCGGCCGCAAACGCCAATCTAAATTGAATCAAGGATAAGCTGTCATGAAATTCTCACATTTAATTATCGCCTTACTTACGATAAGCGCGGCACCTGCCTATGCTGCCAGCGCGCTCAATTTGGGCAGTTATTCAGTTACTGGCAGTTACGCACTAGATGCACTGAATGGTTCTAGTGGCGGAATATCAGGCCTTGAGGCATCTGCAGTCACTTACGCCCAAGATCGCGGTTCACTATTTTTTGTAGGGGATGAAGGTACTGGTGTCATCGAGATTTCATTGACCGGCCAGACATTAGGCTATATGAATTTCGACTGGTCTAACACTGGTAGCACCAAGCATGACACTGAAGGTTTAACCTATCTAGGCAATGGCGTTTTAGTTGTCGGTGAAGAGCGTTTATATGATGCCTATCGTTTTAACTACAGCGCTGGTGGCACTGCTAGTTTAGCGAATAGCACTGTCTCCATCAGCAATGCGAACGTTGGTAACAGTGGCATGGAAGGCATCAGTTACGACGCACGTAATGGTGGTAGCTTTGTCGCAGTCAAGCAAGAATCACCTGAAGATATTCTTGGCGGCACCTTAACCTTTGGCGCAAATGGCAGTGGCGTAGCCAATATGTCACAACTGTTTAACCCGGCAATGTTAGGTCTTGCTACATTGTCTGATGTACAAACCCTATCTTCAGTAAATTCACTTTATGGTACTTCTGGTGCCGATAATTTACTTTTGTTAAGCCTTGGTTCGAGAATGCTGGTAGAAGTTAGCCGCGATGGTCAGTTGATCAGCTCTTTTGATCTTTCAACCGTTGTACCGCATAACGGAATCGAAGGTGTTACTGTCGACGAGAACGGTACAATTTACCTAATTGCCGAGCAAGAGCAAGATGGTAGTGTTGCGCTTGAAGACGCGCGTTCTAGGCTCATCGTGTTGTCTTCATTGAATGTACCAGCCGTACCAGAAGCAGATAGTTACGCCATGCTGTTAGCAGGGTTGGGCTTAATCGGCTTTGTACTTCGCCGTCGCTCAGCAGCAAAATAACCGTACCGTAGTCAAAAGCCCTGACCATGCTTAACTGCATGCGTCAGGGCTTTTTTGTTTTAGTTATTCAGAATGCCTATCACTACCTAGTTGAATAGCTCCACCAGATGATGCCCCTGCCAAAACCACATCGTGGCAATCGTCGCCAAAAAGAAAATCGTCAAATGTGCCAGACCCCACCATACATAGGTATTACGTAATTTTTGCGGTGATAGATTAGATAGCAGGAAAGGCTGACCACTCTTCTTGGGTGCCCGCATCACATGCACGCCATCTGCAGCGCGAATCTCTCTATGCTGCTTCTCGATTTCGCGAATGGCAGCCCTGCGCGCTAGCTCCCATTCTTTAAGGTCGACTTCGCCATTACCATCCAAATCAAAACGTTGTAGCAACTCATTTGGATTTTTCTTCCATGCAGCCAGTAATGCGGTCACATCACCTTTCATATCCAAGTGAGTATTAGCGCCCCCTATCGTTGAGAACTCCCCAAGCGCATACACCGCGTGGCTACGCAACAGTTCTTCAACATACCTATAATTGCTTCTATGTGTCACTTTCTTTTCTGGTGATATCACTTCAGCATGATCGGGATCGATAAAACAACGGCCAGTCTTGTCAGTGATCTCAATCGTGCTATCACTTACGCCACTACCAATCCGCTGCCATTTATTGCCATTCTTTTCATAGGTGGTATAACGAAACCATACACATGGTGACATGCTATGCGGACTTAACAGCAGATTGCCATCTTCCATCGTGGCGCGACCATATAGCTCAACATACCCTTGCGCAGCCGAGGCTATACGCGATGTCGGCGTATCAGAGATAGCACGGCATCTTTTATAGTTAGAGGCCCATGCAAATAGGCTGATCAACCCGATCAACCCCAAACAAGTGGCCCAGACCGAACTATCATTGGAATGGGCGGCAATCGCCAACAATGCAAGATGACCAAAAGAAGTGATCGCATCGGCATAATGGCCGCGCAAAGACTGCAACATATCAGGCCTACTTAGCTATTAAACCGCTTACTGATATCGATATCCTTAAGCTCAGCACTCGCAAAACGCAGTAGTTCAAATGGCGGAAAATTGAATACCTTCGCCACCAGCAGATCGGGAAACTGCTCGATACGTACGTTGTTGATGTTCACACTCTCATTGTAGAACTCGCGGCGATCAGCAATGGCATTTTCCAACCCGCTGATGCGTGATTGCAGATGCAGGAAATTCTCATTAGCTTTTAACTCTGGGTATGCTTCTGCGACTGCAAAGAGATTACCTAAACCAGCACGCAACGAACCTTCAGCGGCACCCAGTGCACGTACATCATGCGATTGCTGCGCACTAGACACCTGTGAGCGTGCCAACATCACCTTTTCAAGCGTTTCTTGCTCATGCTTCATATATTGTTTACAGGTGTCGATAAGCTTAGGCAACTCATCATGGCGTTGCTTGAGTAGCACCTCGATATTCGACCACGCCTTGGATACGTTATTCTTAACACTCACCAAACTGTTGTATAGCATGATGATATATAGCGCCAAAACGACCAATACCACCAAAGTCACGATCCCCATATTTTCCCCCTTTAGTTAACGCTCATGAGTGTACTGCCTTGATGCCGCGAATACAATTAACAGAAAGCCAGCGGTAGCCCATAGTGACAAAAAATGCTTATTTTTCTGTTACGATGTGTTCTATAAATCAAGAAAAGGATGTCACGTGCACGCTGTCTGGAGTTGGGGAATTATCGGCCTGATTTTGTTAGCCCTTGAGATGGTCACCGGAACATTCTATGTTCTATGGTTTGCCATCTCGGCACTCATTATGGCGCTGCTGTTATGGATATTTCCCGATATATCCACCGCGCTACAGATATTCCTGTTTGCTGTGTTTGCACTGGCTTCACTCACTATCTGGAAGCTTACTCACAAAGAGACGACTGACTTACACATTGGTCAATCGAAAGGCGACGATATCGGGCGCATCGGTACCATTATCGAGGCAGTGAGTTTAAAGCAAAACGGACGCATCCAATTCGCGCAAGGTGTCATGGGTAGCCGTGAGTGGATAGCAGTCTCGAGTGAAGAAATCGAGATCGGCGCTGATGCCGTTATCGTCGGCATTGAAGGCAATAGCCTGAGAGTACAACGTAAGGTTTAATAAATCAGCTTTAACAAAAAGGAAATGCCATGCTTGAATTAATGATCGTCCTCCTCATCCCTGTGGTCGTAGCCGTATGGCTGGGCATCCGTATCGTGCCCCAAGGGGAGGAGTGGGTCGTTGAGCGGCTGGGAAAGTTCCACGCGGTGATCACCCCTGGTCTGAAGATTATCATCCCTGTAGTCGATAAAGTGAGCTATAAAGTCACCACCAAGGACATCATCTTGGAGATTCCCGAGCAGGAGGTCATCACCCGGGATAATGCGGTTATCTTAGCGAATGCTGTTGCTTTCATGAAAGTCACCAATATCGAGCGCGCGGTTTATGGCATTGATAATTTCAGCGAAGCCATGCGCAATATGGTGCAAACCAGCCTGCGCTCGATCATCGGCGGCATGGATCTGAACCATGCACTAACATCGCGTGACCGCATCAAGGCGGAGTTGAAGATCGCAGTGGCCGACGAAGCCGCAGACTGGGGCCTAACTGTGAAGTCAGTCGAGATTCAGGATATCAAGCCCTCAGCCAATATGCAGCACGCAATGGAACAGCAGGCATCAGCAGAGCGCGAGCGCGTGGCCGTTGTAACACGCGCTGAAGGCGATAAGCAATCGCTGATCCTAAATGCAGAAGCACGGCTGGAAGGCGCCCGTAAAGATGCCGAAGCACAAGAGGTCGCAGCTAGAGCTTCTGCTGAGTCTATCCGTTTGATTGCTGAGGCAGTAAAAGAAAACAATAGCTCTGCGACATTCTTACTGGGGGATCGTTACATCCAAGCGCTACAGAAAATGTCAGCCTCCGACAATGCCAAGATTATCATGATGCCGGGCGATGTGGTGAGCGCAGTTAAAGCGTTGGTAGGTAGCGGAAAATAATTTTAGCGATTGCAAACCTTACAGGCTGGATCTTTATTCAGCCTGATAGAGCGCCATTCCATCGATAAAACATCAAGCAACAATAATCGGCCTTGTAAACTTTTACCGATATTGACTATCAACTTCATTGCCTCTGCTGCCTGCGTTGTACCGATCATGCCCACTAGCGGCGAAAATACACCGTTATCAGCGCACCGCAACTCCTGATCAGACCCTGAATCAGGAAACAAGCAGTGATAACACGGGCTATCATCATGACGCATATCAAATACCGTCACCTGCCCTTCAAAACCAATAGCAGCACCTGAAACCAGCGGTTTGCGCAATGTCACACAGATGCGGTTAAGCGCATAGCGTGTGGCAAAATTATCGCTGCAATCGATCACCACATCTGCTGATTCAACAAGTTTGGTTAATGACGCTTCGGTGGATTTCTCTTGTACCGTATTCACAACAACTTCTGGATTAATCGCTTGAATGGTCTGCTGTGCAGAAACTGCCTTATTAAGACCAACAGACTTTGTACTATGCACAATCTGTCGCTGCAGGTTCGTGAGATCAACATCATCAAAGTCACAGATCGTGAGCCTACCGACACCGCCTGCGGCGAGATACAACGCAACCGGAGAGCCTAATCCACCAGCACCCACAACCAATGCATGGCTTTGCACTAAGAGGTCTTGCCCTTCATAACCCAATTGAGGCAGCAGAATATGGCGGCTGTAGCGGAGAAGCTGGTTGTCGTTCATTTAATGCAATTGCCCTGCCTGAATCATGGCGTTATAAAGAATGTAAGGCGATATCCAGACAACGATATGGTCAAACTCCCCATTGGGGTCATTGGCACGAATATCGTGACTCACAAATACCCTATCTCCATCGAGATTGGCAGCCTCATCCAGTCCACCACTGCCCAAGTTTGCTGTGGCTCCAGTCGAATAAATGACAGCCACAGCATTATTAATAAGATAGTTATTCTCAGGGGTTGTTGCAGAACATGTGGTGGAGCTAATCCCCGTAGCGCTCAGGCAAACTCTGAGATCAGGGGTCAAACTTGCGATACCTACCGTATTCATGTCCCCTGCTGTCGTAAAATCTGCAGTAGCCGCGCCACCTTGACTGCTTGGCGTGACCGTATAGCCAATACGATTGTTCCAGCCATCAATCGCAAACCCGTTACTATCGGTGGGCTGAATGCCCAATGTGGCCGCAGGCAGAAAACCATTAAATACCTCGCAGGTCACCCCATCGGCCAGACGTGCTTCAATACCACTACTCCCCGCAGTTGCGGGACAGGGCAAACGCCCTTGTGACTGGGCAAAACCCATCAATGCCTTTTTGGCCAGATCTAATTGAGTCTCGGTCTGGCGCTGAAATCCGATTTCACGCTGGGCTTGTATCGGTAGCAATAATGTAGATAACACCAAGCCGAGAATCACCAGCACCACGGCCATCTCGACCAAGGTAAACCCACGATTACGGGAAAAATCAGCTCTCATGGAGCCACCACAAAAACTCTATCATTATAATTAAGGGTTTTCTGCTTGCTACGGGCTTCGTAAACATTATTCAAATCAGTGTTCTCGACTGTGTCCAGATAATCCTTCAGATCGCATGATGGCCTCACTTGTGCCGCATTCTTTGCCGTAGCAAAAGATACTTCTGTAATTGCCGGACCTGTTGTCACGACAAGCGCACTAATACCTGTTCTAGCCTGTGCACCAGCACCCGATGTCAATGTGTGTGAACCATCTCGTGCCATCGTCGTGTAGTGGATAAAATCTTGCCAGCGATTAGTGGTGAACCAGCTAGGCAAAGACAGAACTTCAGCACAACCATCGAACGCAATTCCGCCAGAGGCCAAACAGGATACAGTGCTTACTCCGCATGCATCCGCTACGCTTAGACTACAACTGCCGTTAGCTGCCGTAAACTTACCTCCAATAAACTTGACACTTCCCGCACCTGTCGAAGAGCATGTACCCCAACCATCACATGTAAATGTTTGCGCACCCGAGCAGCTCCCTTTACCAGTACATGAGCAGGTAGTACTAGTAAAAGTACAAGCTTCACTATGAGATGAGAAGCTGCCAGAGGCAATAGTATAATCTACCGTTGCAACATCTACCGGCAATCCACCTGCCGTATTACCCGTCACACATACATACTTTTCTCCACTACCGGCACCGCCTGTCACTGCCGCATAAGGGAAGTGGCCATGAGAAACGAAATAGTTATTTAGTGTTACTTTGGCTTCATTTACCGCACGTACCTCCAATACAGCTATCAGTTCATCTATCGTGATATACACCAACCTATCATTAAGTACCTCATCCTTTTGTCCACCTATAACAAAGCTTTTACCTGATACTTTTTCTTCGTCACTGTACTCATAGTTCTTAACAAGTATCCCATTGACTATTGTGCTCTCAAGAAAAGCACTGGCAGGGGGCGTAACGCTAGAACGATCTTGACCAGATAATGGCCTCCCGGGAGCCATGAGTACTACAGCTACCCTATTTGATAGTAGATTACCGTTAATGTCATATACCTTCATCCAAGGATATGCACTGGTGGCTGTATTGCCAGCATAAGGACTCGGCAGTAAAAGATTCACGTTTTGCATACCGGGGTTAATGATAGGATCTCTGCCCGGACTCTGGTATTCATGCACCAGATTACGCGATACGGCATACCATAAACGATTTCCATCGGCATCTTGTAAATCAAGTCCCATACTGGTCTGAGGGGAAATACAAGGATTTGTTTGTCCGCGTTGAGGAAACTGCCCAATCAAATAGCTATAAGAAAATGGATTGGCAGCAGCAGGGCAATCACTTTTACCGTCATAATTTGGATTGGTTGATTCAAGACGATCTGGGTAAAGCATCATCCCGGGAACATTGGGGTGACTCACCGCCCACCCAATTAATACTTCTTTAGCTTCTGCGAGCACTTGATAGGTTTTTTCTTCATGCGATGCCTGCATAGAATCTGCATCAAAACTTTTCATGACGTAAGCCATTGTGGCCAAAGTAATGATAAACATCATGAGAATCAGGGCAGCACCTTGTTGCCTATTATTTGGAACAGACATATCAACGCGCTGATCGGGCAACCATCGCCTCATCAGCTTATCTCAATTCATTTCCCGGCTGAGCGGGTTGCTGCCCGTCATTACCGATGGAACCTGTTTCGCTCACTGGTTTGGCATGGGTGGCAACCTCGCTCACAGTACCCGTATCAGGCGTATAAACCTGCCCGGCTTTCAGATTCAGGTTTTTGCCATTGCCGGGTACGACGATCTGTACTTGGTTACCATCAGCTCCCACCTTGCCAACCTGTACATTACTATTGGCTGAGTTTTCACGCATGGGCTGATTATTGATCCATACGGTGCCTTTTTTTCCATCATTACGCTTTACATAACCCTGCACGGAAATGTTAGTAGGAGGAGTGGGCAAATCTGTTTCATCAGGGTTGGCAGTCTCGGTTTCCTTGAATACATTCACCTTGCTGGTTTGGCGCAAGTAATCAAGATTCGATCTTTCAGCGGGCGTAGTGAACAATCGGCCAAAACTCTCGGCAGCCATGGCTGTATTAGCCAGCGCGAACCCAAATGTAACAACTACCAGCCAATACCTCATCATGGCTTAGACTCCTGCGGCTCATGCATGGTGAGCCAATCCAGTTCGCATTTCGCCTGCATATTGGGACTAAATGTATTGGGTATACTTTGCACAAGCCTTGTGAGCTCACAATCCCGCAAAATAAAAGGGGTGGTCTCTTCGGCATCCAGTGCATTGATTAAAGTGAGCAGATCACCTTCATGTAGCATCGATAACTCAAGTTTCATCAATGAATGCTTGGGTTTGAATGTGCCAGCATTCAGCGGAAAAGTCGGCTTGTAATCCTCTTGTGAAGCAATGCTGTAATTGATTTTAAAAAACTTGTTTTTCTGATGGATGGTGCGCAGGCTATCGACCCATTCAATACGCCGTTCTTCACCAATAAACCCGTCATTGACTAAAGCTTGATATAGCGGCAGGTATTTAACAATCGTCTCTTTTTCATGGCCCGAGGTCCGGTACTTTTGCTGCGCTTGGGCAAGCTGGTTTTTTTGCGCACCAAGACCTGACTTCACTACATTCTTATGATTTTCGGCAACACTAACAAAAACTGTGATGAATATCAGCGCCAAGGCAAATATGATGAGCGGGACGCGTAGTTTTAACCATTCTTGCCGAGTTAACTTCATGCGGCAGGCACCTCTTGTTTGAGGATGATCTTTAACTTGAATAGGGCCGCAGATTGCAAGCTGGTTTTTTCATCATTGGTGCTACCTTGCAAATTGGTATAGGAGCTCACATTCACTGGTGCCTGCAATATCTCGACTTTTACCACGGCGGGATTGGCCTTCAGCTGTTCAGCCAATTTATTCACGGAATTAAGCGCAGCACGGTAATCCCCTGTGAAATTCCTCAGTTCTCCATTGATAAACCCCGTTTCATACATAATGGTAGGGTCGGGAATAAAATTGGACGTCGTCACAGCCGCCACTTCGCTCGTCACCTGATTGGTGACACTTGCATCGTTATCTTTAATATTGGTATCGTTCGTTTGCAACCAGCGCAAACGGTTGATCTGAATTTCCGGCAAGCCGCTCATAGCACTGCTGACAATCGCCATCATACGGTTGGGCGTTTTAATATAGGGCTTGATTGACTGATGAGCCTCGACCACAAGTTCAAGATCGGCACTGGGAATCGGCGTCGACGGAAAATCTTTTGCCACCTCGTTATAGCGTTGTTCTTGTATGCGGGTATCTGCTGCTGCCTGCTGTGTCTCAGCAACAAAATCAGAGGCCTGTTTCAGGTACATGCCACAAAATAATAGGCCGCCTAAGCACACCATCGCAGTGGCGACATTGATGGATTGCCTGACAACATTGACCTGATGCTGCTTGATAAAATTCGATGGGGCGAGGTTATCCGGCACATGCCCGATAGCAAGCAAATGCATGTGCAAAAGCTCAGGATTATTCTTGAGCAGATTCGCCTCGAATTTTACACTTCTTGCCAACTCCGCCAGATCAAGGCGCTCGCATTCGATACCTTGTTCCTGCTCGATATTACGGCAGATGACCTTACTACCCTCAGTATCAAGGCTAGGCAGCACCATATTCAGCGCGGTATCTCGGGCGACAAATTTTTGGCTGATCAAGTAAAGGCGGGTCTTCTCTGTTTCAACCAGATAGAAATAACCAAGCCTGCTCTCAGCATCTGCATTGATTGGCGCTAAACGACTGATCCGCAGATGACCATGATGTAGATAGGTTTGGCGCAAACCTGAATTGAGGCGCTCACTTAGAATGATATGAGGCTGCGTAAGACGCATACGCTTGACGATGGCCTGACTCAGCATCGACAGCATATAAACACCTGCCAATGGTGCCTGCTGGGCTTCGATGATGTCGATCCAGCATACAATAAAATCCGCTTTGCTTAAGGCAAAGAAAAGGAAACGATCATCTTTGCGCTTTGTTTTTTCACGATTAATAAAGTGTGCTGCACGGAACACCAGATTACGATAAAGCTGCCCAAGCTTGCGGTCTACTAGCTCGCGTCTTGCGCCACCAAACGTATGCGGAAGACTCTCAAGGCGGTAATCCTCTTCAACAGAATCAACCAGAAGATGAATCTTGGTATTCGGGTATTGCTGCAAGAAACTGCCAAAATCCTGCTTACCTTGTTCAGTGTGCTCAAACACCTGAAAAGATTGCAGTTTGCGTAGCGTCCAAACACCAGCAGTAAGTTGGTTGCCCGAAACGCAAAGAATGATCTTGGTAAAAAGCGCCATGTGTTTAATGCACCTTAACCATGGCACTAATAAATAAAATATGCTTAAACATATTGCTTACATACCTCATTAAAGTTTGAGCTTGCTGAATGAATCGTAAACAGGGCCCAGCACTGAGAACATAATGAACGCCAAAATCGCACCCAATATAACCGTCAGCGCAGGCTCAAGCATTTTCAACATACTCTCTATGGATTCACTGACATCCCTATCGTAAAAATAGGCGATCTTGAGCAGGGATTTATCAAGCGCGCCTGTGTTTTCGCCAACCTTGATCATACGCACCACCAGTGGTGGGAATAAGCCCGCATTGTGAAAACTCTCACTCATGCTATCACCCGCATTAATCTGCTGGTGCACACGATTCAGCGCATCAGCCACCACACGATTGGATACGATATCCTCACAGGTCTTGATAGCATCTAGGATAGGAATACCCGTTTGATACATCAAAGCAAAATATCGGGCAAAACGCGCTAGGATGATCTTTTGCAAGATGTCGCCCGTCACCGGTAAGTGTAGTTTGATATAGTCGAATCGGTATCGTGCCTCAGGCACTTTAGAGATCACGATTTTTAATCCCGCAATAAACAAAACCGGTAGTGAAAGAATCAACCACCAATAATCCACAAAAGCATTTGAGATAAATATCAATATCTTGGTTTGTATCGGCAGCTCTTGCCCCATATTACGCAAGAATGACACCATCTGTGGCACAAGGTAGATCATCAGAAAAGTGATCGCGCCCAGTACCACAAACAACACAAAAGCCGGATATGCGACTAATCGTTTAGTTTGTGAGATGAGCTCATATTGCCATTTAAGGGTCGTGGCAAGATTCTCAAAAACTTCGGGCAGATTACCGGTTTGCTCACCTGCTTTTACCAAGCTAACGAATACGTTATTAAAGACCCGCGGATGATTCGCCAATGCGGCAGAAAACTGTGTACCGCCTTCGACATCATCAATCACGGCCGCTAATATCTTCTGAAAATGCGGATTAGGGTTGCTATCACGCAAATCGCCCAAGCCTTCCAGCAAAGGCACGCCTGCGCTTGTCAGTTGCTCCAATTGAAAGCAGAACATCACAAGATCTTGCAGGTTGACTTTCTTCGCACTGAATACGGTGGCACTTTTTGTCACCGCACGAAAAGTAATCAGGCTGAGGCCAATACGCTCGAGCCTTAACTCAAGATCAACCTCATTCATCGCATCGACCTGCCCATGTGCAGGGCGTCCAATCTGATCAACGGCTTTGTAGTTGTAGGTCGGCACGGAAGATTAACTGATCCGGTTAGTCAGATCGATTACACGCATCACTTCGGCTAGGCTGGTATAGCCTTCAAGAATCCGCCGAGCGCCATCATCTGCCAAGGTAATAAAACCTTTACTGTGGGCAAGTGCGCGCATCTCATCCAGAGGTGATCGACGCGCTATCAAGGCATCCATATCGCTATCGATACGTAATAATTCGATGATCGCCATACGACCGCGATATCCGCTATAGGTGCAGCGTTTGCAACCTACATTACGATAGATCGTCACATCTTCACGCGGTTTGACGCACAGTAGCTTTCGCTCTTCATCATCTGGCGTATGCGGCTGCTTACAGTGCGGGCACAGTACACGCACCAAACGCTGTGCGACTACGCCGATGATGTTACCTGCCATGATATCCGGCGAGATGCCAATATCAAGCAAGCGTGGAAATGTACCTAAAGCCGAATTGGTATGCAGCGTGCTGAATACTTGGTGACCTGTCATCGCGGCACGAAATGCCATCGTAGCAGTATCAGAGTCACGGATTTCACCGACCAGAATAATGTCAGGATCTTGCCGCATGATGGAACGAATACCGTTGGCAAAATCCAGTTTATTGACTTCGGCCACCGAGGTCTGGCGCATCATGGTCACCGGATATTCCACCGGGTCTTCCAGTGTCATGATATTCACCGCTTCGGTATTCTTGAATGACAATAACGAATATAACGTGGTGGTCTTACCGCTACCGGTTGGGCCTGTCACGACCACGATACCTTCAGGACGCGTCATCATCAATTTCAGCTCATCCAGCGTATCGTTTCGCATGCCCATGCGCTCAAGCGGGATGATCGATTTTTCACGATCCAGCACACGCAATACGATATTCTCGCCATGAATAGTCGGGTGACTTGCCACCCGAAAATCGATTGGGCGACCGCACAAACTGATTTGCAAACGCCCATCCTGCGGCGCGCGCGTTTCCGCAATATCCATACCGCTAATGACCTTAAGACGAACAACAATAGCAGGCCAGAATGTCTTATGTAAGCTGCGAATCTGCTGTAATACGCCATCGATACGATATCGAATACGCAAGAATGCATATTCCGGTTCAAAGTGAATATCGGATGCATTGCGTTTTACCGCATCCATCAATAACGCACCCACCAGCCGGACAACCGGTTGGGTATATTCATTATCATCACCCTGCAAGCTCTGATAATCGATCTCGCCAGTTTCAATCTCACGCAAAATGCCGTCGACAGAAAGCTCGTAGCCGTAGAATTGATCTATATATTCTTCAAGCTGCGCTTCTGCGGCAAGCAAAGGCTTAACCTGTATTTGGCCACCGACCATCGCACGTAACTGATCTAGTGCTACTACGTTGAACATATCCGCCATCGCTACGACTAATGATTTAGTCAGTTCTTCATAGGCGATTGGCAACAGATGAAAACGGCGGGCAAAATCTTCCGGCACCAGCTTCAAAGCATCGGCATCGGCGATCACGGTGGTGAGATCAATACTTTCCTGACCGATAGTGTGAGCGACAAGATCGCGCACCATGGCCTCCGTCACAAAACCTAGACGTACTAGCTGACGGCCCAATGGTATATTATTCTGATCCTGCTCCATCAACGCGATGCGCAGTTGATCCTGGCTGACCAGCCCCTGCTGTACCATTAGCTCGCCTAAGCGCAGCTTGCGCCGTTGCTCAGACATGATTTCAGCCATTAATACCCATCCGGTTCATTTAAAAATGCCTTTTGTTCTTAGTATGTTTGCAGTTGCAGGATTCTTGACTCTAGTTGAGCGCGATCAAGATTTCCACCAGTCTGAGGTAAAAGCTCCAAAGCACGCTTGTAATATTGCAACGCCAATGCAGGTTTGCCAAGCTGATCCAAACTAACGGCCAAGTTAAATGCATACTCAGCATTCGATGAATCAAGATGATGCGCTTCAAAATATGATTGCTGCGCCGCAGCCCATTTACCTTGCTCGGCATACAAACTGCCAAGCGCTGCATGCAGATATGCTGTTTGAGGCTGTTGCGTTAGTAAACTCTTGATTCGCGATTCGCTTGCGACCGGGTCAGTTTGGCTAACGAGAGAAAGTATCGCTGTTTGGGCAATCGCATTTCTTGGTTCGATCTCCAGCACTTTGCCATACCAGCCTTTGGCATCGTCATTGCGTCCCTGATGTGTGGCAATCGCGGCCATGCCGAGTAACGCATCAACATTCCGTATATCGGACTGCAAAACTTGGCGATAGTTACGTTGTGCAGTCACATCATCACCCGCCATCAAAGACTGATAAGCAGATAACAAGACCGGATTCACTGTCGTTACAGCATTATTACGTGTGATCTGCACAGCCGTATCTTTAGAAAATTCGACTGGTTCACCAAACACACGTGGCGCAGGTTTTGCAACCATCGATTGAGATTGTAAGTTAGTGTTAGCTTTCAAGCGCTCTTCTGAATATGCCGCATCTTGATCAGGATTGATTGTATTCTTGGCAGCCGTATCACTCTCTTTTATGACACTTGGCTCGATCACGCCCGAAGCAGTTTCTTCAATAGACACCGGTTTTTCTATCGGCACTACTGGCGCTTTTGCAACCACCAGATCTGGCTGCGTCAATGATCCAATATACGTATAAAGCGCTATACCAACCAATATTAATAGCGCCACACTGACACCTACAATAATCAGGAAATTTCTTGAAGTCGTGTTTGATTTGTTTTTAGCTGCGAACATGGTGGCTGCAGCACGTTGCGTATCATGCACTTGCTCAGCCGCAGCAGCTCTAGCCACATTTTCTTCGAGCGAGAACGTTTCATTATTGCTGGATGTATCTGTAATTGGCTCGAGCGAGAACTCATTCACTGATGTAGCCTTCACATCAGTATTTTTCCCTTGCTCCGCTTTCTCAAGCGCCTTAATTAGCAGACTCATAAGTTCGCTTAATACCCGTTACCATTCAGCTTTTTCTCTAATTGCTGTTCTGGCAGGTATTGTTTAAACCTATTTAATTCATCACTTTCTAAACTTGCACTCTTAATAACAGTCGGCCTTAGAAAAATAACGAGCTCTGTTTTTCTACTTGTATCATTCCGGCCTGTAAACAACCGTCCGATTCCAGGGATATTCGACAATCCAGGTACCTTGTCAGTATTTCGTTGAATCTGATCCTGCATGAGCCCGCCCAAAACAGCCGTATTACCACTATTAATTTGTAACATCGACTCCATTTCCCGTACCTGAATCTCGGGAATACCTTGATTATTAACAGCGACAATTTGTGGATTGGGATCAGGCACATAACGAATTAGGCTTGAGATAGTAGGTCGAACATTGATATTAACCTCACCATTTTCATTGATTTGTGGGGTTACACTCATCACGACACCAACAGGCACCGTATTGGCAGTAGTCGTCACCGACTGCAAATTCCCACCTAATGCTGTTCCCTGAGAAATTTGCGATTGCACAGTGAAATACACTAAATTATCAACTACTTTTAATATCGCCGTTTGATTGTTCAATACCATTAATTTAGGGCTAGACAGCACTTTAGTATCACCGAACTGCTTCAGCAAACTAATAGAGGCACTAAAAGTTGCGGCAGCATTTACATAACCGGCAATAAGCCCAGCCGTTGCGTCTGTGTTACTTGGGGAAGATGTGACGAGAGGCGTAAAACTTTGATCTAACGTAATACCCCCCTGACCCGCCTTATTCAATCGACTCCAGTCGATACCCGCCTGATAACCATCGCTGAGACGCACTTCTACAATCGTAGCTTCAATCAGCACTTGCCGCCTAGCGCTAGACATGACTTTATCGAGAAACTCCTGCACTTTTTCTTGTTGCTTGGAAGTTCCGCGCACGCTAATAATGCCGGCCTCCTGATTTGCGATCACTGTGGCTGCAAACAGTGTTTTGTATTCTGTTCGCGCCTCGTCTCGCTCCTGCGAAGACGGTGGTTTAACAGATACGGAGATATTGGTAGCCGGTGTAGACGTACCATCTGAGTTATCAGCCGATTGCACTGTAGAAGATATCTCTGACTGCGCCGTAGCACCTCCTCGAGAGATAATGACTTCTTTATCCGTCTCGGCAAGAATATCTTTAACATTCTGGATCAATGTAGCCCAGAAATGATTTTGTGAAATGCTGGCGACTTGCGTTTTCGAACTATTGCCCGAGCTGGCACTTCCAGAGGACGAGGCAGAACCTGAACTTCCCGATGTGCCAGTACCAGTGGATGCGCTTCTACCCGTGCTAGATATCTCTGCCGCAACACCAATAAAGCCACTAGTATCACGTGACATGTTCACATAATCTACTTTGTAAGTCCTTAACACAGGCAGGTCTGGAGAAATATACAACACATTATTTTCGATTTTATAGCTCAGGCTAACCTGTCTGGCCAATCGTTCAAGAATCGCGGGCAAGGTTTGATCAACGGCATTCAGCGTGACTTTGCCTTGTATTGAAGGATGAATATCGACGTTAAGTTTACTTTCGCGGGCCAAGGCAAAAAGTATCTCTTTTACCGGCACCTCATTCACCACAACGCTGTACGTCTGCTCCTTGGTTCTGGCTTGAGGGGGTGGAACATAGGCAGTACTTTTGATTGGCTTTGGGATATCGGCAGGTAATGGCGTAATTTGGGATGTGCTTGCACCATTAATATGCCCAGAGGAGGGCACAACTTTAGATTGATGCGCGCAACTTGCCAAGCCAAGCGCCAGCATAGGCATCACCAGAATGACTGATAGGTTTTTCATAAACAAGCGCAACCATCCCCCCATATATAACAATCGTGCAGCGCTATCTTGTACGCTACTTTTGATTGCAATATTAACTCATTGAAATTGTTTTTGTTTCTTTTAATATACCGCCAATTGTTCTTAATTGTGGGCGGTTATTCTTTAATTCTTTTGGTAGTTTCTGCATGGCCTGCAAAGCCTCATCGCGGCTAGTATAACTGCCATATAGCACTGTCACCAACGGGCGGTTACCAGCTTTAGTACGAAATACATAGATATTATCGAGCTCAAGCTGTGTTGCAAGAGAGGCAAGATGCTCTTTTAATTGCTCATCCGCCGAACCACTCATTAGCTGAATCGTAACTGTTGTTTCCGGTGCCTGTTTAAGCCAGTTTTGCGTAACATTTAAGCGATTCTCGAGAATATCATCCACTGCTGATGTCGTTGCCATCTCAGGTTGCACGGGATCAACAAGCTTGGTTTCTGGCTCTGCTTTTACAGACGCTGACACAGGCTCCTGTAATGGCGACGGTCTTGACCAATAATGAGCAAAAAAGCCAATCAGTAATCCAACCACAAGGATGAGCGCAGCGATCAGATATAGGTTCTGCTTCGCCTGACGCTTATGTTGCTCTGCACCAAATTCACTATCGCCAATGGCAGCACGCACATGTTTTGGCGTCACTTGATAAACATTATCTGCAAATGCAGCCAGCAATGATTTATCCGCCAATATATTCACGCGACGCACAAGACCTTGGGCGGACTTTGAAATCTTGGCGATGGCAGATTTAGAGAACAGGTTCGGCCCAAAATAACCCGCTGAACGTAAACGAAAGATCAAATACTCACCAATCGCTTTTTCATCCAAAGGGCCCAGATGAAAACTATGCGTGATACGTTCACGCAACTGGCGAATCTCATTGAGGTTCAGATTAACATCCAGCTCCGGCTGGCCAAACAGTACGATTTGCAACAGCTTATCGTGCTTGGTCTCAAGGTTGGAAAGCAGGCGAATCTCTTCCAGCGTCGCCAAAGGCATGCCTTGCGCCTCTTCAACAAAAATGACGACTTGCTTACCTTCGGCATGGCGATCCACAAGATATTTCTGCAATACATGCATCACCTGAAGGCGATCAGCACTTTTAGGAAGCTTTAGTTGCAGCTCGAAAGCAATCGCATACAATACGTCTTCTGGCGCAACACTCGGGTTAGCCAGATACACCGTTTCAACTTTTGCAGGCAATATGGTCTGCAACATGCGGCATAGCATTGTCTTACCACTACCGACTTCACCAACTACCTTGATGATACCTTCGCCAGAATTAATGGCGTAAACCAGCGCATCCAGCACGGCGCCGCGGTTACCCCCAGAAAAGAAAAACTCCGTATTCGGAGTAATCTTATAAGGGGGTTCTTTCAGGCCAAAGTGGGCGTAATACATTTATTCCTTATATTCTTCCTGAATCTGGATTCGGCTATATAAAGTGGTTCGGTTGATACCCAACAGCTTTGCTGCCTGACTCAAGTTACCATGCGTAACCTTCAGCGCAGCATTCACATACGCCTTTTCCCACGCCTTCAGTACTTGATCGAGATTGATATTAGCTTCACTCTGCAAATGACGATGTGCATGTGCAGCCAGTGAATTGTCATCTGAAAGCGTAACTTCAGATGGCTCTATCAGCTGCATCAAGTCAAGCTCTGCCGCCAATTGCACATCATTAATCGACTGGCCCGCATACTTCGCACTTAAGCGAATGATGATATTACGCAGTTCACGAACATTACCGGGGAAGTGATAGCCCAGCCAGCGCTGCCTAGCTTTTTGGTCAAGCTCAAAAGGTTTTTGCCCGGTCTCACGCGCATAGAAATTATTGAAGTAATTCAATAACAGATAACGATCTTCCTCAAGCGTACGTAAAGGCGGTACTTTGATCGTAAAAACACTCAATCGATGATAAAGATCAACACGGAACCTACCTGCGCGCACTTCTTCACGCAGATCACGATTTGTCGCGGCAACAATCCGCGCCTTGCTTTTACGAGTCTGCGTCTCACCAATACGCTGATACTCACCATTCTCTAACACGCGCAGTAGTTTTGCCTGTAACTCAAGTGGTAACTCACCGATCTCATCAAGAAATAAAGTGCCCTCACCAGCGTCCTCAAAATAACCCGTATGAGAGTTAGCAGCGCCAGTAAAAGCACCTTTACCATGCCCGAATAAAATAGACTCAGCCAACATAGGCGAGATCGCTGCACAATTGACTGAAAGATAGGGTTGTTTAGAACGCTGACTTAAACGATGTAAAGAGTTTGCTACTAACTCTTTACCACTACCAGATTCGCCTTCGATCAACACAGGGAATGGCGCATTCGCAAACTGTGTAATCTGGGTTTTAAGCGTTTGCATCGGCAAACTCTCGCCGAGCATGCCATAACTTTCCTGCTCGGTTTTAACTTCCTCAAGCTCTGCATCTTGCAATTTAAGCGCATTGTGCAAAATGCCTTGCAGTTTTTCTACGTCACAAGGCTTGGCAACAAAATCCACTGCGCCCAATGCCAATGCATGCTTAACATTGACCTCTTCGTTCTGGCCAGAGAGTACCAATATCTTCATCGTAGGTGAATGTGCGAGCAACTCACCAATCACCTTAAAACCTTCATCAGGTTTATGAGGCACGGGTGGCAACCCTAAATCCACCAAAGCAAGTGAAGGCGGTTTATCCAACTGACGCAATACACTCTTCGCCTGCGCACGTGACTCAGCCACATACACATCAAAAGATTTGCTCAACACAAAGTGCAGCGTCTCAGTGATTAAAGGATCATCATCGATGATGATTAAAACTGGAAGTTGTGCCGCCATCAGTAAGGCCTCAGGTTGCGGGAATATAAAGATTGAGTGGGTACGAAATACATTGCACTACTATAACGACAATAGCGCCGACTATCAATTACGCAAACTGGATGTAATGCCTTAAGCGCCCTGAAACTAAATGAGTTAGTAAGCTTTTTTGAGTTTGATAGTGAAGTGCAGAGAAGATGGGGTGACTGATGGGGCTCGAACCCACGACAACTGGAATCACAATCCAGGGCTCTACCAACTGAGCTACAGCCACCATTGAACTCATAATGCAAGACCAGAAACTGGCCTGCCCGACAGGAATCGAACCTGTAACCCCCAGCTTAGAAGGCTGGTGCTCTATCCGGTTGAGCTACGGGCAGATTGTCGGGCAATCTTGGGACATTACGAGAAACTGGTCGGGGTGGAGAGATTCGAACTCCCGACATCCTGCTCCCAAAGCAGGCGCGCTACCAGGCTACGCTACACCCCGAGGGCGAGAAATATAGCGCAAAGCTGGCTTCTGGTCAAATTGAATCTGCTAAAATAGCATTTTTTTACTTCAAGTCTTGTTATGTCTGCACAGATTATCAACGGTAAAGCGATTGCTGAGAGCACTTTAAATGACGTTCAAACGCGCGTAAATGCACGCATAGCGTCCGGAAAACGCGCGCCAGCACTAGCCGTTGTCTTATTGGGTGCCGATCCTGCATCTGCTATTTACGTACGCAACAAACGATTGGCCTGCGAAAAAGTCGGCATCAAGTCTATTGCTTATGAATTACCGGCATCAACTTCTGAAGTGGAGTTACTCGAGCTTATAGAAAAGTTGAATACAGATGATGAGATTGATGGCATCCTCGTACAATCTCCTCTCCCCCTGCAAATCGATGAAAAACATATTCTTGAGCAGATTAGCGTAGCTAAGGATGTAGATGGCTTCCACCCTTACAATATAGGCCGATTGGCTGTCAGGCAGCCAACACTGCGTTCCTGTACACCTTTTGGGGTGATCAAGATGTTACAGACGACGGGCATCGAGTTATTAGGCTTGGATGCCGTGGTGATTGGTGTTTCCAATCACGTCGGGCGCCCGATGGCCCTAGAGCTGTTGCTGGCCGGTTGCACTGTTACTTGTTGCCATCGACACACTAAAGATTTACAAGGCAATGTAGAGCGCGCGGATATCGTTGTTGTGGCCGCGGGTAAAGCAGGCCTAGTTAAAGGTGAATGGATCAAGCAAGGCGCTATCGTGATTGATATCGGTATCAATCGTTTAGCTGATGGCACCCTATGTGGTGATGTGGATTTTGCTACTGCTAAAGAGCGGGCTGGCTGGATTACACCTGTCCCTGGCGGGGTTGGCCCGATGACAGTTGCTACATTGATGGAAAACACATTATTGGCGCAAGAACTACGCGAGTGATCATGCGCTTAAGCGAGTAAACAGCTTTCAGTGAATGATAAAAAAGTTTAATTTTTCGCCTTTTGCATCAGTCACATAATCAGTGTACACTTTGTCCGCTTAATTTTTTATGCTCATCGCAATTTAAAGGCTCACATGGCTGAAGTAATCTCAAGACAGTTCGTTCCTTACCAACCTAAAGCAGGTGAGGAATATATGAATGACAAACAGCTCGATCATTTCCGTAAAATCCTCAACGATTGGAAATCAGAGCTGAGTCACGATATTGATCGCACCGTGCACACCATGCAGGATGAGGTCACGATGTTTGCTGACCCGAATGACCGTGCCAGCCAGGAATCTGACATGGCGCTGGAACTGCGCAACCGTGATCGCGAACGTAAGTTGATCAAGAAGATCGACGAGACATTGATTAAGATCAACGAACATGAATATGGCTTTTGCAATGGTTGTGGCGTAGAAATCGGCCTCAAGCGTCTTGAAGCACGCCCAACAGCAACGCTTTGTATCGATTGCAAGACGCTAGACGAGATTCGCGAGCGTCAAGTCGCTAAATAAAGTTTCACATATATATTAATGCCACATTCGCTTGTGAAATCAATAAACAAAAAGGCCGGAATCTCTTCCGGCCTTTTTGTTTATAACATACTCGCTTTAATTATGATGCTTCAGCTTCTGTTTTCACTTCTTCTACAGGAGGATCAATCAAGGCTTTCATGCTTAGACGCACACGGCCTTTTTCGTCAGCTTCCAGAACCTTGACCTTAACAACTTGGCCTTCTTTCAGGAAATCACCAACAGCATTTACGCGCTGATGGGCGATCTGGGAAATATGTAGCAAACCATCTTTACCTGGTAGCAAAGAAACAATCGCGCCAAAATCTAATAGCTTGATCACGGTACCTTCGTAGGTCTGACCAATCTCAACTTCTGCGGTGATGGCTTCGATACGACGCTTGGCTTCTTCACCAGCTTCCGCACTTGTACAACCGATTTTCACAGTACCGTCTTCTTCGATATCGATGGTAGTGCCAGTCTCTTCAGTCAAGGCACGAATCACAGCGCCACCTTTACCGATGACATCACGGATTTTCTCTGGGTTGATCTTCACAGTGATAATACGTGGGGCAAATTCGGAAAGCTCATGGCGAGTCTCACCCATCGCAGATTTCATGATGCCAAGGATATGCAAACGGCCTTCTTTCGCTTGTGAAAGTGCAACTTGCATAATCTCAGCAGTAATCCCTGTGATTTTGATGTCCATTTGCAAGGCAGTGATGCCGGCTTCAGTACCCGCTACCTTAAAGTCCATATCGCCAAGGTGATCTTCATCGCCCAAGATGTCGGTCAATACAGCAACACGGTTGCCTTCTTTAATCAGGCCCATTGCGATACCCGCAACGTGTGACTTAACAGGCACGCCTGCATCCATCAATGCCAAACAGCCACCACAAACAGATGCCATTGAGCTAGAACCATTAGATTCAGTGATCTCAGATACGACACGGATGGTGTAGCCAAACTCTTCTTGGCTTGGCAATACTGCCAAAAGTGCACGTTTAGCCAAACGACCATGGCCGATTTCGCGGCGCTTAGGTGTACCCACACGACCAGTTTCACCAGTCGCGTATGGAGGCATGTTGTAATGCAACATGAAACGGTCAGTGTATTCACCTTGCAATGCATCGATGGTCTGTTCATCACGGCCAGTACCCAATGTCGCAACAACCAACGCCTGCGTCTCACCACGCGTAAATAACGCTGAGCCATGGGTACGTGGCAGTACGCCAGTACGCACGGTAATAGGACGCACTGTGCGCGTGTCACGGCCATCGATACGTGGCTCACCATTTAAAATCTGGCTACGGACTACTTTAGCTTCCAGATTAAAGAATGCTGATTTGATTTCATTTGCTTCTGAAGTTGATGTCTCTTCAGTAATTAGCTCTGCCAGTACACGATTTTTGATCTCATCCAGTTTGGATGAACGCGCACCCTTAGACTTGATTTGATATGCCGCGTTGATATCAGCGCCTGCAACCGCAGCCACTTTTTCAACCAATGCAGTATTTTCTACTGGTGGCGCCCAATCCCAAGCTTCTTTAGCAACCTCTGCTGCGATTTCGTTGATGACGTTGATGACGGCTTGCATTTGTTGATGGCCATAGACCACAGCACCCAACATAATGTCTTCTGGCAACTCTTTCGCTTCTGACTCAACCATCAGCACAGCACTGTCTGTTGCGGCAACAACCAAGTCCAGCTCAGTATCTTTCAACTGCGTTGCTGTTGGGTTTAATACGTATTCACTGTTGATATAACCAACACGCGCAGCACCGATAGGGCCATAGAATGGAATGCCAGAGATTGCCAAAGCAGCTGATGCGCCGATGATCGCAGGAATATCAGAATCGATCTCGCTATCAGATGACATCACTGTAGCAACGATCTGCACTTCGTTATAGAAAGCCTCAGGGAAAAGCGGACGTAATGGGCGGTCGATCAAACGTGATGTCAGTGTTTCTTTTTCTGACGGGCGACCTTCACGCTTGAAGAAACCACCAGGAATCTTACCAGCAGCGTAAGTACGCTCTTGGTAATCTACTGTTAGTGGGAAAAAGTCCTGGCCCGGCTTTACATCTGTCTTACCAACCACTGTTACCAATACCGCTGTGTCGCCATAACTTACCAGTACCGCACCATCAGCTTGACGGGCGATCTCGCCTGTCTCAATGGTCAACTCATGTTGACCATATGTAATCGTTTTTTTAATCGCTGTCACGACTCATGTCCTTTTAAAAGCAAAATAAGCCGATAAGCACCGCGTCTCCGCTTTGCTTTCGGCTTATTTCATCAATTCACAAAAAATATGTTACTTACAATTGCAAGTAGCAAAGACTACTTACGCAGACCTAGGCGCTCAATCAATGAACGATAGCGGTCAGCGTTTTTACGCTTGAGGTAATCAAGCAATTTACGACGTTGGCTAACCATTGCCAGCAGGCCACGACGTGAATGGTTATCTTTAGCATTAATCTTGAAATGCTCAGTTAATGTGCTGATACGGCTGCTCAAAAGTGCCACTTGCACTTCTGGGGAACCAGTATCGTTTTGTGCTTGTTGATACTCACCAACAATTTTGGCTTTTTCAGCAGTCGAAATTGACATCTTCTTCTCCTAATCTTGAACCGCGCATTCTAACCCTAAAAGGTATGATTTAACAAGCGATTCAGTAATTTAATATGGACTACCCACTATTTTTGTACAACTAACCTTCTTGGTGCGATCTTTCCATCAGGTGATTGCTCACCCACCCCAAGAAACAATCCATTCGCATCATAAATCCTGAATTGCCCTTGTAGATTGATACCTGACTTCCAAACCTCTTGCCCACGCATCAAATAAAAAGCACTATCGGCATCCAAATGTACTTCTGGCAGATTAATAATGGCCGCATCTGCTGATAACAACTGCGCATCACGATCTTCTATCGAAAGCGACTCCAATTGCTCAGTTGTGACGGCATCCTCCAACTTGAAATGCGCTGTGCTCAGGCGCCGCAAACCTTTGAGGTGTGCGCCACAACCCAATGACTGACCGATATCTTCAGCAAGCGTTCGGATATAAGTACCTTTGCTACAGGAAACGGTAATTTCCAGCTCAGTACATTCAAATCTATTGAGCTGGATATCGTAAATAGTGATATCCCGTGCAGCACGCTCGATATCTACGCCATCTCTTGCGTATTCGTATAGTTTTTTGCCTTGATGTTTTAGTGCTGAATACATCGGTGGCACTTGGCTGATAGGACCAGTAAATTGCTTTAACACTTTAATTACTTGTACTTCAGTCACATTGACTGGAGCAGTCGCCAAAACCTCGCCTTCAGCATCTGCGGTCGTGGTAGTAGTGCCTAGACTAATTAATGCCCGATAACTTTTATCTGAATCAAGCAGAAAGTGTGAGAATTTAGTAGCTTCACCCAGACAAATCGGCAACAAGCCGGTTGCGAGCGGATCCAGACTACCTGTATGGCCCGCTTTTGCTGCTTGATATAGCCATTTGATCTTTTGTAATGCTTGATTGCTGGAGATGCCAAGCGGCTTATCCAACAGGAATATACCGCTGATCTCGCGTTTGACTCTCTTGAATTGCGCCATCGGGAATGACAGTAGCTCTTAGATTAAAGATAAATGGTTATTTATCTTTAGATGCTGCGTCGCTAGCTAATACATCATCGATGAGACGAGATATCTTCATGCCGTTATCGATCGATGCATCATAGACAAAATGCAACTGTGGCACCGTACGCAGTAACAATCGCTTCGATAACTGCGTGCGCAAGAAGCCTGCGCTTTTCTCTAGGCCTTGCTGCTGCTCAGGTGTGTTAGCCTTCGCGCTGTAATATATCTTTGCATGGGCAAGATCACCAGTCACTTCAACTTCGGTAACTGTGACCATGCCAACGCGCGGATCTTTCACTTCGAACTGCAATAAATCGGCCAGTTCGCGCTGCATCTGCTCTGCGACACGGTCACTGCGTGAGAACTCTTTTGCCATAAACTTAAAGTGTTCTCGCGACTTCTACGATTTCATACGCTTCAAGAATATCGCCAACTTCGATCTCGTTAAAGTTCTTCAACGATAGACCACACTCAAAGTTAGATTTCACTTCTTTTACATCGTCCTTGAAGCGTTTGAGTGAATCTAGGTCGCCTGTATGGATCACGACATTGTCACGCAATAGACGGATCTTAGAATTACGTCGGATGACACCATCCTGCACGTAACAACCAGCCACTGCACCCACCTTGGAGATACGATAGACTTCACGAATCTCGACAGTACCAATCGCTGTTTCTTTTTGCTCTGGTGACAGCATGCCACCAAGCGCCGCTTTAACTTCATCGACAGCTTCATAGATGATGTTGTAGTAACGGACATCAGCACCCGTACTATCGATCAACTTACGGGCACCTGCATCTGCACGTACGTTAAAGCCGATCAATACTGCCTTGGATGCAGCCGCTAAGTTCACATCAGACTCACTGATTGCACCAACACCGGTATGGATGATATTCACTTTGACTTCATCAGTAGAAAGCTTTTGTAATGAAGTTGCCAATGCCTCGTACGAACCTTGCACGTCTGACTTGATGATCATCGGCAATATCTTCACTTCGCCTTCGCCCATTTGGTCAAACATGTTTTCCAATTTAGCTGCTTGCTGCTTAGCAAGTTTCACATCACGGAACTTGCCTTGACGGAATAAGGCGATCTCACGGGCTTTACGTTCATCATTCAACACAATGACTTCTTCACCTGCAGTTGGTACATCTGACAAGCCAAGAATCTCGACCGGAATAGATGGGCCAGCTTCTTTAACATCATTGCCAGCTTCATCCAACATCGCGCGTACGCGACCAAATGCGCTACCAGCCAATATCATGTCGCCGCGCTTTAGCGTGCCAGACTGGACAAGTATCGTTGATACAGGTCCACGGCCTTTATCGAGACGACCTTCAATCACCAGACCTTTGGCTGGCGTATTCTTTGACGCCTGCAGCTCAAGCACTTCAGCTTGTAGCAAGACTGCTTCCAATAGATTATCAATACCTTGACCAGTTTTAGCAGACACTTCCACAAACATGGCTTCGCCACCGTACTCTTCTGGAATCACTTCCTGCGCAACCAACTCTTGCTTCACGCGTTCAGAGCTCGCACCAGGCTTATCGATCTTATTAATCGCCACAACCAGAGGTACGTTACCAGCTCGTGCATGGTGGATCGCCTCTATCGTTTGCGGCATCACGCCATCATCGGCAGCGACAACCAGAATCACCACGTCAGTCGCCTTGGCACCACGGGCACGCATTGCAGTAAACGCTTCATGGCCTGGGGTATCGAGAAATGTGACCATACCGCGCGGTGTTTCAACGTGGTAAGCACCAATATGCTGCGTAATACCGCCAGCTTCGCCAGAGGCGACACGGCTACGGCGAATGTAATCCAGCAATGATGTCTTACCATGATCGACGTGACCCATTACCGTGACCACTGGTGGACGCGTTTCCATGATAGCTTCGTCATGCTCGGTATCATCAAGGAATGTTTCCGGATCGTTAGCAGCGGCAGCTTTCGCAACGTGCCCCATCTCTTCAACGATGATACTGGCAGTCTCCTGATCCAGCACTTGGTTAATTGTCACCATCATGCCCATGCCCATCAAAGTCTTAATGACTTCGCTAGCCTTAACTGCCATCTTGTGTGCAAGATCAGCAACAGTAATGGTTTCCGGGATCACCACTTCATGCACGATAGGCTCAGTTGGCGCGCTGAAAGCGTGCTGCTGATCGTCACTACCATCTTTATGTGATTTGGATTTAGTCTTATGTGAGCGCCAACCTTGTGCTCCGCCAACATCCCCGCGTGTTTTGATGCCACGCTTCTTGTTCTCGGCATCTGCCCATTGCTTATTATTCTTGTTGCCTTTTTTGGCGGCTTTATCTTCTGTCTTAGCGCCTTCTTTAGCCGCTGGCTTATGCAAAGTGCCTTCTGAAAGATTAGCCGCTGGCGCAGCTGCAGCTGCCGCTTTCTTGGCTTCTTCTTCCTGACGTTTTTGTACGAGAATCTGCTTCTTACGGAGCTCATCTTCTTGAATCGCTCTTAATGCTGCATGACGCCTAGCTTCATCTTCACGTTTTGCCACTTGGTCTGCTGTCAGATGCGTCTTCTTGGCAGTTAAGGTCTCAGCTACTGGCGCCTCTACAACCTCAGGCGCTGCTTCAATCTCAAGCACTGGCTCTTCTGCCACTTGCTCTTCAACGATAGTTTCTTCTATAACTACTTGCTCTTGTATCTCAACAATCGGCTCTTCGATATGTTCAACTACAGGCTCATTGATCGCCTCAACAACAGGTGTTTCTTCAATATCATCTGATGGATCACGACGTACCAATACACGCTTCTTACGCACCTCAACTTGAATCGTGCGGGATTTACCCGTGCTGTCTGGTTTCTTAATCTCAGTAACTTGTTTACGTGTCAGCGTGATCTTATTTTTTGGCGCCTGTGCGCCATGCTCTTTACGCAAGTATTCAAGCAATAATGTCTTATCCTGCTCAGTCAAGCTATCAACCGATGCAGATTTGTTCACGCCGGCACCTTTTAACTGCTCAAGCAGAAGCTCGGCCGGAAGGCCTAATTCACTGGCAAATTGTGCTACGCTTGTTTGTCCCATCTGTTACTCCAGTCTCATCTTTTTTGGCGACTGCTAGTCGCATGACTTTTCAGTCTTACTACATTTGTACATCTACTATTTCAGCAGAGAATCTGCCGGTGTTGCCTATTCACTTACTGATGCAAACTAATCGCCTTATGCAAACCAAGGCGCGCGCGCTGTCATAATCAACTGCTTCGCACGTTCAGCATCCATCTTGGTGATTTCAACCAGATCATCTACTGCCAAATCAGCCAAGTCATCCATGGTTGATACACCATTTGCAGCTAGCAGATGCGCCGTTGCATCATCCATACCATCCATGGTGAGCAAATCTTCAGCAGCTTCTTCAACTTTTTCTTCTTTAGCGATGGCTTCGGTTAGCAAAGCAGCACGTGCTCGCTTACGCAGTTCATTGATCGTGTCTTCGTCGAAGGCATCGATCTCGCTCATTTCAGACATTGGAACATAGGCGATCTCTTCTAATGTGCTAAAACCTTCTTGCACAAGAATATCAGCCACTTCTTCATCCACATCCAACTTCGCCATGAATAATGAACGTGTATTGGTGTATTCCTCTTCGCTCTTCTTGGCAGCTTCAGCCTCTGTGAGAATGTTTAAAGTCCAGCCAGTCAGTTCTGAAGCCAAACGCACATTCTGACCATTACGGCCAATCGCTTGCGCCAGTTGCTCTTCATCCACGACCACATCCATACTGTGCGCATCCTCATCCACCACGATGCTTGATACCTCAGCTGGCGCCATGGCGTTGATAACAAACTGCGCTGGTTCCATAGACCACAACACTATATCCACACGCTCGCCAGCCAGTTCACCGGTCACAGCTTGTACACGTGATCCGCGCATACCTACACAAGTACCAACTGGATCAAGGCGCTGATCGTTAGATTTCACAGCAATTTTTGAACGTAGGCCAGGATCACGAGCCGCGGCTCTAATCTCAAGCAAACCTTCTTCTATCTCAGGCACTTCCAACTCAAAAAGCTTAGATAAGAATTCAGGTGCAATACGAGAAAGAATGAGTTGCGGACCACGGGCACCACGCTCCACTCTTGAAAGATAAGCACGTACACGATCACCCACACGCAGATTCTCCTTAGCAATCATCTGATCACGCGGCAATAACGATTCGATACGGCCAACCTCAATGATCGCATTGCCTTTTTCCATACGCTTAATCACACCTGTCACTAGATGTTCTTTGCGTGCCAAGAAATCGTCAAGAATCTGCTCACGCTCAGCTTCACGTACTTTTTGTAAAATCACTTGCTTGGCAGCTTGCGCACCAATACGACCGAACTCCACCGACTCAAGCGGATCTTCGATATAGTCGCCTTCTACTAAACCCTTAGCACGTTCGTCGTCAGGTGAAATCTGAGCTGCTGGATTTTCAATGGCTTCATCAGCAAGCACTTGCCAACGCCTAAAGGACTCATAGGATCCATTATCACGATTGATAGAAACACGCACATCGGCATCTTCACTAAAGCGCTTTTTAGTGGCTGATGCCAGTGCAAGCTCTAATGCTGTAAAAATAACCTCTTTACCCACGTTTTTTTCATGGGCCAATGCATCGACCAACAATAATATTTCGCGACTCATTTTAATCTCCGTCTAATAATCTTGAGCTTAAGAATTGGTAATTACAAATCAGGATGCAAACGTGCTTTATCAATGTTGGTCAGTGCCACCTTATGTACAACACCATCACACTCGATCAACAGTTCGCCCTGCTCCAACCCACGCAAAATGCCTAAAAAATTCTTTCTATTCTCTACCAGCACACGTAATTTCACTTGCGCCTTTTCCCCTACAAATCTTAAAAAATCCGACTCTTTTTTTAAGACACGGTCTATTCCTGGTGAGGACACTTCCAAACGGTCATAATCGATATCATGTTCTACCGCCAACAAATTACTTAATTGGTTACTTACAAGAACACAATCATCAATATTCACGCCATCCGGCTTATCTATAAACAAACGCAACAGCTTGCCACGATTAGACATCTCAAGGTCAACCAGCTCATATCCAAGCTGAGCAACCGAACGTTCTAACAAAGTGTATAAATCCTGCATGCGTCTGCCTCAATACAAAAATACAAATAAAAAATGGGCTTAACGCCCATCAATATTCATTTCAATCCCGTCATTATATCAACCAATGACACGAATTGGTATGCCATACGGCAACACCAACAAAAAAGCCCACAAAGAGTGGGCTTTAGTGCGGACTTTTATAAAAAGCCCTTAATAAGAGCCTGGCGGTGACCTACTTTCGCATGCGAAGAGCATACTATCATTGGCGCAGAATCGTTTCACGGCCCTGTTCGAGATGGGAAGGGGTGGGTCCAATTCGCTATGGCCGCCAGACATA
>NZ_LXUF01000012.1 GCF_001648895.1 Methylovorus sp. MM2
GGCCGACTCCGCTTCCCTTAAGATTCTAAGACTCGTGCCTGGATTCAGACCGCCTGGCGGACTCACGCTCATTCCTCTGTTCAAGCACCCGTTCCATACGGCTGAAGGCATCGGCCAGCGGGCCTGAACCGAACAGCGCGGCGTTGCGCTCCTCGGGGTCCGTGCCGGCGAGCTGCGCCCGTCTCTCCGCGCGGCGGGCCTCGATCGCGTGCGCGTGGTCCTCGGGCACGGGCGCGTCCTCCCCTGCCCTGCCTAGCAGCCGCTCGGCCGCCGGCGGGAGCGCCAGGCGGTAGGCGTTCGAGGTCTGCTGCACCTGGGGGCCTGCCCCAAGGTTGCCGGTCGGGATGTAGCGACGCAGCCAATCGACGAAGCCATGCCGGCGTAGCGCCGCC
>NZ_LXUF01000013.1 GCF_001648895.1 Methylovorus sp. MM2
ACGTGGCGGTCGTACTGTTCCCAGATCCAGCGCTTGGAGGCCATGTCGGGGCACCCGATCAGCTGGACGAGGGCCGCGCGCCAGTCCTTCGGCGCCGGCGTATTGTCGACATCCAGGGTCGGGCGGGCCTCAGGCTCCGTCCACGGACGATCATAGAGGGGCGCATCGTCCGACAGGGGCGCCAGCGGCAGGTCGCACACCACCTCGCCATGATGGCGCAGCACGATGCGGCCGGTGTCGGTGGTCTGGCCGATCGCCGCCGCGTCGAGGCCCCACTTGTGGAACACGCGATAGGCGTCGTCCTCGCGCCCGGGCTTGAGGATGGCCAGCATGCGCTCCTGGCTCTCCGACAGCATCATTTCATAGGCGCTCATGTGAGCTTCGCGC
>NZ_LXUF01000014.1 GCF_001648895.1 Methylovorus sp. MM2
CTCATATATCGTTGATTTATTTTGATTTTTAACCCCAAAGCGCAAACAATAGCCGCTCAAGTGAATATAAATATCTCTATATCCAATTCTTCTTCGTGCCAAACCATGCAATAACGAACAATATGCAGTATTTTTCACTTAAAATGTGAGCGTGTTTTTCGGTTAAGTTTTTAAGACGATTTTCGAAACCAAATTTTCAGCAATTTTTATTGAACCCGAAGACGCGTCATCGCTAAAGCTACGCGTCAAATCTGTGGACAAGAAATCCTTCCTTATCTTATAGAATTCCTGCGTTGCCCCCGCTCCTGGAAGGGCGCGGCAGGGCGTTGAGGCCAACCGAACGGCGATCCGCGGATCACCGGCGCCCTCGTCGCGTTGATC
>NZ_LXUF01000015.1 GCF_001648895.1 Methylovorus sp. MM2
CGCCGGCAGTCTCCTGGTTCGAACGTAAGACGCCGAGCAAGCCATCCCGCCTCAGTCCCTCAGCGATCGCCGAAGAAAAGTCATCGCGGTTGCCATGTGCTTCTCCACGCCGCTGCGCGTAATGCCGAGCTCTCGAGCCACATCCGCGTGCGGCAACCCATCGAGCTTGTGAAGCCGGAACACTCGGCCGGCTGCGGGCGGCAGCGCCGCGATGGCGGTCGCCAGACGTGCCGAGCGCTGTTGGTCCTCCATCGCCTGTTCGGCGCCCGGGCGCGGATCGGCTGTTTCGCCTGGGCTGGCGGCACCATATTCCGCAACCGACCAGTCACGGTCGCGCGTTGAGCGGCGGCGTCTCTCCCGCATCCGATCCAATACAAGGT
>NZ_LXUF01000016.1 GCF_001648895.1 Methylovorus sp. MM2
TATGTCTGGCGGCCATAGCGAATTGGACCCACCCCTTCCCATCTCGAACAGGGCCGTGAAACGATTCTGCGCCAATGATAGTATGCTCTTCGCATGCGAAAGTAGGTCACCGCCAGGCTCTTATTAAAAAACCCCCTGCTACGAAAGTGGCAGGGGGTTTTGCTTTATATCTACTACTATTCTTCTGGATTGAGCGAGCGGATAGTCGCTACTTGGTTTAATAAAACCAAATTGCTTGTATTTTTTATGGATGGGTCATATAGTTGAACGAAAATATCAAGAGATCATCCATGCATGCACCGTTGATTACCAAGTATGTTTACCAGATTCGCAGTCGTAATGGTGCAATCGTAGATAATCTGCAGATCTATGGACGTAATGAAGAGGATGCGAATAGGAAGTTACAGCAGATGTATCGTCACTGCGAAATCCTAGAAGTGCATATAGCCACGCCTGAGCGTTCGACAGCATCTTCTTATGAAGATGTACTTAACCTGATCGCTAATAATACTTAGGCTAGATAGCGATGAGGTCTTGGGCAATCATTTCGGAAAGTAAGCTTTTGTAATCTACAGCGCCTGCGCTATGTGGGCTATATTGAAATACGTCTTTTTTGTATTGTGGACTCTCAGCGACTGCTACATTTTCTGAAATCACTGTTTCAAAGACTTCCTTGCCAAAATAATTCTTGGCGTGTTCTTGCACCTCAAATGTCATCTTTCGACGTCTATCAAAGCAAGTAAGTAGGTAGCGACGTTCAACACGTTTTTTGAGAACAGGCTCCAGCGCTCGTAACGTATTCTCAACCTTTTGAGCCCCTTGTAGCGATAGAAAATCTGAACCTATCGGGATAACAATCAAGTCCGCGGAAAAAATCGCATTCAAGGAAAGTACACCAAGATATGGGCAGCAGTCCATGAGAGTAACTCTAGGAGGTGATTCTTTCTCGAGTATCTCTAAACCTTGTTTAAGTCGATTCAGGATGGCTGGGCCTTTGCCGAAAATCGAGTCTACTTTGATCAGCTCACGATGAGATGGAATGAGCCAACCTAAGTCTTTCCATTCCAGCTCAAGTTGTACAAGAGGTTTGCTGTCTTGATAAAACCCGAACAAGCTTTGGTTGGCAGCCGGGGGCGGGTTCGGATGAATCTCGGTCAGATGCCCTTGTGGGTCCATATCGATGAGTAAAGGGTTTGCACCATCCATGTGGATGGCAGCTGAGAGGTTCAATACCGTAGAAGTCTTACCAACACCGCCTTTTTGATTAAATACAGCGATGCGCGTCATGTTCTATTTTCATTGTAATAAATGTTCAATTTTTATATTTGTAAGGGAAATACTGCCAACTCTAGCTGTCCTAAGCATAAGATGTCATTTATTCTTTGCAAAATATACCGCATTTTTATCCATGCGCATATCGTGATTATCGTTGGTGACAAACTAGGTCGCCCAATCGGAGTGATATATGAGTGATTCAGTAGCTGTTTTAGCAGGCGGATGTTTCTGGTGTATTGAGCCTGTATTCTCACAATTGAGGGGTGTGAAAAAGGTGGTATCTGGCTATATTGGTGGTCATGTAGTGAACCCTAGCTATAAGCAGGTATGTACAGGCACAACGGGACATACCGAGGGGATCGAGATCACCTTTGATTCTAGTCAAATCAGCTTTGTCGAGTTGCTTGAAATCTTCTTTATCTCACATGATCCTACTACGCCGAATCGGCAGGGTAATGATATTGGTACGCAATATAGGTCAGCGGTGTTTTGCCAGAGTGAGGAACAGAAATCACAAGTACAAGCGGTGGTTGATCATCTTAATGCAGAAAAAATCTGGCCTGCGCCTATCGTCACAGAGATTAATGATGCCGCTATATTTTACCCGGCAGAGGATTACCACCAGTATTATTACGCGAATAATATAAACCAGCCTTACTGCATGATAGTAGCTGCACCAAAAGTAGCGAAAGTACGTGCCAAATATGCAGACAAGATTAAATAAACACTAGGTTTTTATATACCACGGCGGCTGAGCCACTGTCTGCGGAAAAAGTGTATCGCCATCCCTATGGCGATGACTGCCATACCACCAATGGCGACCCAGAAACCTTGATGGTCTTTCAGTAGCGGCATGTAATCGAAATTCATGCCGAAAATACCGGTAATGAGTGTTGCTGGCATGAATAGCATGGTCACCACGGTGAGTGTACGTACTTCTTTATTCAGTTGGTTACTAATGGTGGATAAGTAAATATCCAGCATGCCTGCCAATAGGTCTCGCATCGCTTCTAATGACTCTATGACATGTACAGTGTGGTCATATACATCGCGTAGATAGATGACCGTAGTAGGCGTGAAGAAGTGTTGATCATTACGTATTAGGTTATTGATCACTTCACGCATAGGCCAGATGCCTCTGCGCAGGTCGACGCCTTCACGTTTTAATTGCTGAATCTTTTGCAGCATTGATGGGCCGGGTTTTCTGAGTAGTTTCTCTTCAGCGGTCTCGCAATGGTCTCCCAGATCTTCTATCACGCTGAAGTATTGATCGACGATGACGTCGAGGAGTGCGTAGGCTAGATAATCTGTTTCTGCAGCCCTGATCTGTACGCGACCAGTGCGTAAACGTTCTCGAACTGGCTCGAAAAGTCCTGTGGAGCGTTCCTGGAAGGTAATGACGAAACCTTTTCCTAGGATAAGATTGATCTGTTCTGATTGCAGAGGGCCAGCGGTTTTTGTAAGGTGAAAGCTGCGGGCAACGATGTATAGATAATCAATGTAGCTATCTACTTTAGGACGCTGTCCAGTGTTCAGGATGTCTTCAAGCACAAGCGGGTGAAGCTTGAAGTGCTTGCCGATGGTCTCGATGATATCTGCATCGTGCAAACCATGCACATTCAACCAAATCTTGTTCTTTAGATCAGGTTTCAGGCTTTCGATATCAGCTAATGCTAATACGCGTTCTTCAACTTTATCACTATTGTATTCAATGAGTGAAATCACTGGTTTCTTGGTTTTCACTTCCCCGATGTAAACAAGTGACCCGGGAGCCATGCCAATCTTTTGAGAGTGATGCTTATGATTCTTTTTCATGTCACCTAAGCTTTCAATCTCAATGGTTTATTGGATAGAGGAACGAGCGGATAGATATCTGTTAGACCGTTTTTTTATCAATGTGAAAACTTGAACCGGTTGTAAAGAATGATCCGCCAGAAGTGTAATGCACTGTTCGCATTTCTTCATGATCATCAAAATGCCAGCGCCCATTAGAGAAGACACGTTCATCGGCATAGGCAGCGACTATTTCGGCGATGAATAAGTCATAAGTTGATTGGTTGTGCGGCTCATTGATGACTTTGCATTCAAGCCAACCCACACTTTCGTTTAACAATGGTGCCTGAATATGGGTTGCTGGCGTTGTTGCAAGGTTCCAATGCAGGAACTTGTCTTTTGAAGGTAGTTCACTAGCAGAGATGGAGCCAACGCTCATGATAGTATTGACTTGAGACCGAGTCGGTATTGATATGCCAAATGTGCCTGACCCTTCAACCAGTTTGCGTGTGTTACTGGTTTTATCAAGCACTACTAGCAGTCTGGCAGGTTCAAAATCGAGGGGCATGTTCCATGCGACCGCCATGATGTCGCGCATACCCGCGTGTTCGGCAGATAAGAGTACGACTGGCCCATGGTTGATGAGACGATATGCGTGTTTTAATTGAATAGGTTTCATGAGATTTATTTCTGCCAAACGTCTCTTAATGTAACTGCACGATTGAATATGGGCATGCTGGGTGCTGAGTCTTTCTTGTCTGCAACAAAGTAACCGTGACGCTCAAATTGAAAATGATCTTCAGGGTTGGCATCTTTTAGTGCAGGTTCAAGCTGTGCATGGATGATTTTGATGGAATCTGGGTTCAAATCATCTAGGTAGTTTCTGTCACCAGCGCCCGGGTGTGCCTCTTTAAATAAGCGATCATACAGTCGTACTTCTGCCGGATAGGCATGAGGAACAGAAACCCAATGGATATTGCCTTTAACCTTAATGCTATCAGCGCCCGGTGTGCCGGATTTTGTATCAGGGAGGTATTCGCAATGCACAGTCGTGATGTTGCCTGCGGAATCTTTTTCGAAGCCTGTGCATTTGACGACATAGCCATAGCGTAGGCGCACCATGTTATCTGGAAATAAGCGGAAATAGCCTTTTGAAGGTGTTTCCATAAAATCTTCGCGTTCTATCCAAAGCTCTTTGGATAGCGGAACGACGCGTTTACCGAGTTCAGGGTGCAGTGGATGATTCGGGGCGAAACAGTCTTCCGTTTGACCATCGGGGTAGTTATCAATGACAAGTTTGATCGGGTCTAGTACTGCAATACGGCGCTCAGCAGATTCATTGAGCGTTTCGCGCATGCAGTCTTCAAGGATGGTGTATTCGATCCATGAGTCGGCTTTGGAAACGCCGATTCGATCAGCAAATAAACGGAAACCTTCTGCGGTATAACCACGTCGCCTTGCCCCTGCAAGCGTTGGCAGGCGTGGGTCATCCCAGCCATTGACGTGTTTATTTTCGACCAGATCAATCAGTTTTCTTTTTGAAAGAACGACATAAGTGAGGTTCAATCGCGCAAACTCATATTGTTTTGGCAGAGGGTTTGCGAGCAGACCGCCATCGCGCAGATTTTCTAGTAGCCAATCATAGAATGGGCGCTGATCCTCAAATTCCAACGTACAGATGGAGTGTGTGATGCGTTCCAATGCATCTTCGATCGGGTGTGCAAAGGTATACATGGGGTAGATGCACCATGTATCGCCAGTGTTGTGATGCGTTGCGCGTTTGATACGATAGATCGCCGGGTCACGCATGTTGATGTTGGGAGATGCCATGTCGATCTTGGCGCGTAGAATCATTGCGCCATCAGCATGTTTGCCGTCTCGCATATCACGGAAAAGCGCCAAGGACTCTGCCACTGGGCGATTGCGCCAAGCTGAGTCTTTGCCAGGCTCTGTGAGTGTGCCGCGGTTAGCACGCATTTCATCAGCTGTCTGCTGGTCTACATAGGCTTTATCTGTTTCAATCAAATGCTCTGCTGCTCGATACATGAAGTCGAAATAATTGCTTGCGTAATACAAATGTGAAGTACCGAAGCCATCCCAACTAAAACCTAGCCATTTCACTGCGTCAGTGATCGAATCTACATACTCCTGTTCTTCTTTTTCAGGGTTGGTGTCATCAAAGCGCATATGGCAAATGCCATCGTAATCACGCGCCAGACCAAAGTTCAGGCAAATCGATTTTGCATGCCCAATGTGAAGATAGCCATTCGGCTCAGGAGGGAATCGTGTGCGAATCTTTGCTGGGTCTAGGGTACCAGTCGCTTGCGTTGCTGCATCGCCAGGTTGGCCAGCCCATGGCCGATTAGCATAGGTGCCGTGTTCGATATCACGTTCAACGATATTGCGAATAAAGTTAGAACCTGGGGCGATAGGGGTTTTTTCGGATGACATGTAATGATCTGGTTAGTTTTTGTAGATAGCTTCTTGCTATTTTACACCCTGTCGGGCTCCTAGTGGGTGCCCGCTGCTGTGCTAATATAGCTTAAATAAAATGATTATCAGCAATGACTAATAGCCTGACTTTTCCAATATTAAAAGTGCTTGCCGATGGACGCTTCCATTCTGGCGAGGCGCTAGCCCAGCATTTTGATGTGACGCGCGCCACGATCTGGAATGCCTTGCAAGATGCCGAGGCCCTTGGTATCGAGATATTCTCTGTCCGGGGGCGAGGGTATAAGTTGCCTGAGCCTATCGTGATGCTGGATAAGCAAGCGATTTTATCTTCGATAGGTGAGCAGCGGGCTTGGTTCAATGTAGAAGTACATGACCATTTGGAATCGACAAATACTTACTTGATGAAAAAAGCGGCCAGTGGTGCCGCCCATGCAACTTGCATCGTGGCTTCGCTTCAGACGAAAGGCAGGGGGCGGCGTGGGCGAGCGTGGCAGGCTGGTCTGGGCAATAGTCTGACTTTCTCATTGCTGTGGCGCTTTCAATCCGGTGCAGCCGCGCTTTCAGGACTAAGTCTGGCAATAGGGGTTGCGCTGATACGTGCTTTAAACGAAATAGGTATTCAAGCTGCGCAATTAAAGTGGCCGAATGATGTGTTGGTTAATTACCAAAAGTTGGCAGGCATCCTGATCGAGTTACAAGGAGATATGGATGGGCCGAGTGCTGCGGTCATCGGTATCGGCATCAATCTTAAATTACCCGAGCATCTAAAGCGCCATATCGACCAAGCTGCAACGGACATGAAGACCTTAACGGGGCAAGATATCGACCCAAACCTGATTCTAGGGGTGTTGCTGAAGCATCTAGGGGATGTCTTAAAGGATTTTGAAAAGGATGGTTTTGAAATCCTGCGAGAAGAGTGGTTGCATTACCATGCCTATCAGGACAAGCCTGTGCGCTTATTAATGCCGGATGGGCGTGAGCTGCAAGGGCAAGTCAATGGCGTGGGGCTGGATGGCATCTTGCTCGTGCAGACGGCGCAGGGTGAACAGCGTTTCTCCGCAGGCGAGATTAGTTTGCGAGGTAGCATCGCATGATCTTGGCGATTGATATCGGCAATAGCCGCTTGAAGTGGGCAACTTTTGACCTCGAAGGACAAATGCAATCTTCTGGCGCTTATCTAAATAAAGACATTGAGGCGTTATTCATACCTGCCGAGTGGCGCGCTTGCCAGCATGCTGTGGTATCGAATGTGGCAGATGCTAAATATGCAGAAATAATCCAAGCTAAACTCACGACCAGCAATATTGCATTACGATGGGCAATATCCAGTAAAGAGGCTGTCGGTGTTCTGAATTCCTATGAGCAGCCGGATAAATTGGGTACGGATCGTTGGGCAGCACTGCTTGCTGCCAAGCAACATTATGGTGCGCCGTGTGTTGTTGTGAACGCAGGCACTGCCCTCACAGTGGATGCACTAGGGAGTGACACCGCTGTAGCTAGTAGTATTTTTCTCGGTGGACTTATCTTGCCGGGCTTGGGGTTAATGCAGAGCAGCCTGATACAGGCGGCAAATGGCATTTCGAAGGTTTCAGGGACTATGCAGGATTTCCCCGTGAACACAGATAATGCGATTTATACAGGGACATTAAGTGCTATGGTTGGCGCGGTACAGTTCATGCTAGCAAAGTTAAGCCAGCAAGCGCATTTGCCCGTACGCTGTATCTTTACCGGGGGCGATGCAGAAAAACTATACGAAGCATTCAATGCATTAAGCATCACACCTCAAACCTATGAGTTGATTGTTGATGAGGCATTGGTATTGCAAGGGCTATTTTTAATGGAAAGAGAAGCTTTATGAAATGGGTGGTAACCGTACTTTTACTGCTTAATATATTGATGCTGGCGTATTTTAATCTGAGCCAGTCACCCAAGAATGCACATGTCAGTTTAGAGCCCTTGCATCCTGAAAAGATCAAACTGTTGACACAAAAAGAAGTGGAAGCATTGCCTGGCTCAAGTCAATCTGAGGCTTTAGCTGCGCAAGAACCTAAAGTTGATATGACCCCTGTTGTATACTCTTGTTATGAATGGGGTAATTTCTCTGCGGATAATCTGCCCAAGGCGCGCAATATATTGACTAAATTCTCGGTGGAGTCCACTGTGAGGCAAGAGGTCGGCAAGGAGTCTGTGCGTTATTGGGTATATATTCCCCGGTTAAGTAGTTTGCAAGCAGCACAAACCAAGATGGAGGAGCTGCGAGCGCTAGGCGTAACAGAAAGTTTGATCATGCAAGATACCCAGTGGAAAAATGCAATTTCGTTGGGAGTATTTAAAGATGAGCAATTAGCGAATAAACTGTTAGAAGAATTAAAGAATCGCGGAGTACGTTCTGCAGTGAAAGGTGTGCGGAATGGCGAGAGTAGCCGGGCTAGTTTGTTGATTCAGCATGTCTCACCCGAGATAGCGTCTGAGATCGAGAAGTTAAAACCCGATTTTGCAGGAAGTGAACTTAAACCAGTAACATGCCAATAGGAGCTCGTATGGGAATTTTTAAAACGGTTTTGAAAAAAGTAGCACTTGCTGCCACAGTCATTGCAGGTAAACGTCTGGTGAGCAAGATACTCAGTGATGTTGAAGCAAAAGTAGCTACGGAACCGGTTAAATCCGAGAAACCAAAGGCCGCTGCCAAGCCTGTTGCGGCTAAGAAAGCACCAGCGAAGAAACCGGCTGCTGTGAAAAAAGCACCTGTAAAAGCAGCTACTGCTAAGCCTGCAGCAAAACCGAAAGCGACTACCACGAAAGCAGCAGCCAAACCGAAGGCTACTACTGCAACTAAGCCTAAACCAGCCGCAAAGCCAAAAGTAGCGCCTAAGCCTAAGGTTGCTAAAAAGCCAGAGGCTCCGGCAGCTGTTGAACCAGCTAAAACCGAAGCCTCTTAAGTACTTATTAAGTTAGACCTAGTATCTCTGTATTAGGTCTAACGTTTCTTGATGTAAAGGTCGGTAATCGTACCTTCTTTCATCTCGGCTGCGAAACAGATCGTTTCAGATAGGGTCGGATGTGCGTGGATGGTTAATCCCAAATCATGCGCATCTGCACCCATTTCGATAGCCAATACCGCTTCTGCAAGTAACTCCCCTGCATTCACGCCGACGATACCTGCACCGATCAAGCGGTGAGTTTCTTTATCGAATATCAGCTTAGTCGCACCCTCTGAGCGTGCGATTGATAGTGCGCGGCCACTTGCTGCCCATGGGAATGATGCTTTCTCTATCTCGATACCTTTAGCCTTGGCTTCAATTTCAGTCACCCCTGCCCATGCTACTTCTGGGTCTGTGTAAGCAACGGATGGAATCGCTAGCGCTTGGAATTCGACCTTGTGGCCTGCAATGACTTCCGCCGCTACTTTAGCTTCGTGAGTTGCCTTGTGTGCCAGCATCGGTTGGCCGACGATATCGCCGATAGCGAAGATATGCGGTACGTTGGTACGCATCTGCTTATCAACATTGATGAAGCCGCGATCATCAACAGTCACACCAGCATGCTCAGCACCAATATTCTTGCCATTTGGTCTGCGGCCAATCGCTACTAATACGCGGTCGTACACTTGCGTTTCGACTGCATTTTCGCCTTCAAAACTGACATGGATGCCATCTTTCTTAGCATCAATCTTGGCAACTTTCGTGCTCAACATGATTTTCTCGAAACGCTTCTCCATGCGCTTTTGTAATGGGCGTACAAGGTCACGATCGCAACCCTGAATCAGGCCATCAGCAAACTCTACGACACTGACCTTGGTGCCCAGAGCATCATATACAGTACCCATTTCAAGGCCGATGATGCCACCACCGATGACAAGCATACGTTTAGGGATATCCGCCAGAGCTAATGCGCCTGTGGAATCCATAATGCGCTCATCTTCAGCAGCGCCGGGGAATTTGATCGCCTGAGAGCCAGCGGCGATAATGGCGTTGTCGAATGAAATAGTGGTGATCTTGCCATCAGCAGCAGTGACGGCGAGCTGATTAGGGGTTGTGAATTTACCAACACCTTGAACTGTTGTGACATCACGCTGTTTTGCCATTTGCGCTAGGCCGCCAGTGAGTTTGGCGACCACATCGTTAGCTTTCCAAGTGCGAAGTTGTTCAAGATCAATCTTAGGCGCACCAAATGTCACGCCGTGATGGGATGTTTCTTCAGCTTCTGTGATGACTTTAGCCGTGTGCAGTAATGCCTTGGATGGAATGCATCCAACATTCAGGCAAACACCGCCTAATGTGGCATAACGTTCGATCAAGACTACTTTTTTACCTAAGTCTGCTGCACGGAAGGCTGCAGTATAACCACCGGGGCCTGAGCCCAGAACGACAACTTCTGCATGTATGTCTGAGTTGCCAGATACTGCAGGTGCAGGCGTTGCAGTAGGTGTTGGTGCAACTGTAGCTTTTTGTTCTGCTACAGGTGCGGCGGCTGGGCTAGGAGCAGGGGTTTCTGTCTTAGCGGCTGTGGCTTCTGATTCAAGTAGCAAGATCAGCGATCCTTTGGTGATCTTATCGCCGACCTTTACCTTTAGCTCTTTTACGACCCCTCCATGAGACGATGGGATATCCATGGATGCCTTATCAGACTCCAATGTAATCAGCGAATCTTCTTTCGCAATGACATCGCCAACCTTGACCAGAATTTCGATTACATCGACGCTATCGAAATTACCGATATCCGGTACTAGTACTTCAACTAAATTACTCATTGATATCCTTACAGCAAAAGACGACGTACGTCTGACAGCATCATGCGCATGTGGCTAGTGAAGCGTGCACCATCGGCACCATCGATCACACGGTGATCGTAAGACAGCGATAATGGCAGAATCAGGCGTGGTTCAAATGTCTTGGTCTTGGCATCGAATACCGGTTGGAAGCTGGAGCGAGATACCCCTAGAATCGCCACTTCAGGGCAATTGATAATAGGCGTAAATGCGGTGCCACCGATACCACCCAAGCTGGAAATGGTGAAGCAACCACCTTGCATCTCTTCGATCTTCAGTTTTCTCTCGCGGGCTTTGGTTGAAAGCTCACCCAAGTCACGTGCGATATCCAACACATCTTTCTGGTGCACATCACGTACGACAGGTACGACCAAACCATCCGGTGTGTCGCAAGCAAAGCCGATATTGAAGTATTGCTTCATGATCAGGCTATCACCATCAGGTGAGAGCGATGAGTTGAAGTTAGGGTAAGTACGCAGTGCATTTACTGATGCTTTGATCAGGAATGCCAACATGGTGAGTTTAACGCCACGTTTTTCAGCATCGGCTTGCATGGATTTACGGAAATCTTCTAAGTCGGTGATGTCTGCTTCATCGAATTGCGTGACGTGTGGCGCAGTGACCCAGTTGCGATGTAGGTTGGCACCGGAAAGCTTCTTGATGCGTGATAACGGTTTGGTTTCGACGCCGCCGAATTGGCTAAAGTCGATCACCGGGGCTTGTGCAACGGCCATACCGCCAGCCGTATTGGCCGTGCGTGGTTTAGCCAATTCACCTTTAACAAAGGCTTGAACATCGGCTTGCAAGATACGGTTCTTGGCACCGCTACCGCTCACTAACGCTAGGTTGACACCAAGCTCGCGTGCGAACTTGCGTACCGATGGGCTTGCATGTGCAAGTTTTCCAGATGCTGTTGTGACGCTTGCTGCAATTGGGTTTGGTGTGGCCTGTGGCTGAATCACTTTAGGGGGTTCAGGTGCTGGGCGTGTCGGCTCAGGGATCGCTGCCGCTGGAGCCGCAACAGTGGCAGGCGCCGCTGATTTGGCTTCAGCAGGCTTTGCTACAGGTGCTTCACCTTCAGCTGCATCCAAGATGAGTACGAGCGTGCCTTGCGCAGCTTTGTCACCGACTTTGATCTTTACCTCTTTGACTGTCCCTGCGAATGGCGCAGGGATGTCCATAGAGGCTTTATCTGATTCAACAGTGATGAGCGAGTCATCTTTTGCAATCGTATCGCCTGCCTTGACCAGCACTTCGATAACGTCAACGCTATCGAAATTACCAATGTCCGGAATAAGTACATCTTTAATTGCCATCTCTTGATTTCCTGTATTTAGACCGTTGTCGGGTTAGGGCGAGTTGTATCTACGTTATATTTCTTGATCGCTTCAGCAACTTTACTTGCAGGCAACTTGCCTTCATCAGCCAACGCTTTTAACGCTGCAACTGTCACGTAATAACGATCTACCTCAAAGAAGCTACGTAAGGCTTCACGACTGTCACTGCGGCCATAACCGTCAGTACCCAGTACCACATATTTCTGTGGGATGAAATTACGGATCTGATCAGCAAACGAACGCATGTAATCGGTTGATGCGATCACAGGGCCTTCCGCTTTCTTCAAAGATTTACCGACGAATGTTTCTTTTTGCGGTTTCTCAGGATTCAGCAGATTCCAGCGCTCGACATCGATCCCTTCACGGCGTAACTCGGTAAAGCTTGTTACGCTCCAGATATCAGGCGATACGCCCCAGTCTTTTTCGAGTAATTCAGCCGCTGCAATCACTTCACGCAGAATCACGCCGCTACCCATGAGCTGTACTTTAGGGCCTTTAACTTTAGACTTGCTAAAGGAGTACATGCCTTTCAGGATGCCTTCGTCAGAACCTTTAGGCATTTCCGGATGGCTGTAATTCTCGTTCATCAGGGTGATGTAGTAATACACATCTTCCTGATTTTGTACCATGCGGCGTAAGCCTTCCTGAATGATGACGGCAAGTTCATAAGCGAACGTTGGGTCATAAGAGATACAGTTAGGGATAGTCGCTGACATCAGATGGCTATGACCATCTTCGTGCTGTAGACCTTCGCCATTCAATGTTGTACGCCCAGCTGTGGCACCTAGCAAGAAGCCGCGTGAACGCGAGTCACCAGCTGCCCATGCCAGATCGCCGATACGTTGGAAACCGAACATCGAATAGAAGATGTAGAACGGAATCATCTGCACGCCGGTCACGCTATAGGAAGTCGCAGCCGCTATCCATGAGGAGAATGAACCTGCCTCATTGATCCCTTCTTCAAGGATCTGACCATCTTTTTGTTCTTTGTAGAACATGACCTGATCGGCATCTTGTGGCTCATAAAGCTGGCCGACAGATGAGTAGATACCAAGCTGCCGGAACATACCTTCCATACCGAAGGTACGCGCCTCATCTGGCACGATAGGCACGATGTATTTGCCTAGGGCTTTATCGCGTAGCAAGGTCGAAAGGATACGAACGAACGCCATCGTGGTAGAGATCTCGCGTTCACCAGTCGCGCCCAGCATATTCTCAAATGCTGAAAGCGGGGGCACGGTCAATTCGTTGCCTTTGCGGCGGCGGGCAGGTACGAAACCGCCCATCGCTTCGCGACGTTGTTTCATGTATTGCATCTCAGGGCTATCTTCCGCAGGACGGTAGAATGCCAAGTTCTCTACATCTTCATCGCTCACAGGGATATCAAAACGATCACGGAATGCTTTCAGTGACTCGAAGTCCATGCTTTTCTGCTGGTGCGTGATGTTCTGGCCTTCGCCAGCTAAGCCCATGCCGTAGCCCTTGACGGTCTTTGCCAAGATGACAGTCGGTTGGCCTTTGTGCGCAACAGCAGCAGCATATGCAGCGTAGACTTTATGTGGATCATGACCACCACGGTTGAGGCGCCAGATGTCTTCATCAGACATGGCGGCAACCATTTCTTTCAATTCAGGATATTTGCCGAAGAAATGTTCGCGCGTGTATGCGCCGCCTTTGGCCTTGAAGTTCTGGTATTCACCATCCACGCATTCTTCCATGCGCTTCTTGAGCAGGCCATCTTTGTCCATTGCCAGCAATGGATCCCAGTATGAACCCCAGATGACTTTCAATACGTTCCAGCCGGATCCACGGAATGTCGCTTCGAACTCTTGAATGATCTTGCCATTGCCGCGCACAGGGCCATCAAGACGTTGCAAGTTACAGTTGATGACGAAGATCAGGTTATCAAGGTTCTCGCGGGATGCAAGCGAGATCGCGCCTAATGACTCAGGTTCGTCCATCTCACCGTCGCCACAGAATACCCAGACTTTACGGTCGGATGTATCAGCGATGCCGCGGTCATGCAGGTATTTCAGGAATCGTGCCTGATAGATACCTTGCAACGGGCCAAGGCCCATCGATACGGTAGGGAACTGCCAGAAATCAGGCATCAACCATGGGTGAGGGTAGGAAGAAAGGCCATTGCCGCCGACTTCGATGCGGAAATTCGATAATTGTTCTTCATCAAGCCTGCAGTCAAGGAATGCGCGAGCATACACGCCAGGAGATGAGTGACCTTGGAAATACACAAGATCGCCGCCAAAGCTTTCATTGGCAGCGCGGAAAAAGTGGTTGAATCCGATATCGTAAAGCGTTGCAGCTGACTGAAAGCTGGCGATATGGCCGCCGACACCTGGAGATTTCTCATTGGCGCGTAACACGGTCATGATGGCATTCCAGCGAACCAATGCACGGATCTTACGTTCCATAGCAGTGTCACCTGGATGGCGCTGCTGCATGTGGGATGGAATGCTGTTTACATAACCAGTCGTGGCTTTATAAGGTAGATATGCACCTGAGCGGCGTGCCTTATCGATGAGCGTCTCGAGCAGGAAGTGCGCACGCTCTGGTCCCTCGTTCTCAAGTACCGCGGCGATGGCCTCTAGCCATTCGTTGGTTTCTTGAGGATCAATATCGGGGGTTAATGCCATGTAGGAATCTCCGGGAAACTTTTGTCAGTTGCTGTAGGTATAATCAATCAAGGATCGTATTTTTTAGCTTGATTGATAAATCGCTATGCCCCGTCAGTTTTTGACTGTTGGGCAAAGCCTATAGTTTGGCTTTTTTGGCTATTTTGGTCAAGTTATTAGCACGTTGGAATGCATATTGAATCTAACGATAGAAGATAAAAAAGGAATGCCATGTCTCTGGAATTAAAGCCCGCGCAATTAACGCAATCGCCATTGCCTGCGGATGAGCAGTCGATTAAAAGTGCAGCGCACATATTATTTGTGTTGCCTGCCACTCGTCCTGCTGATTTGCCTTTCGCTGAAGTCTTGGATGCCAAGTTAAAGCGTACGCAGGGTAAATATTCGGAGTTGGTTAAATCCCATGTATTCGCAGAGTTGCCTGATGGCAAGGTCGCAAGCTGGTTGGTCTTGAATGATAAGGCCAGTGCATTCAAGCGTCATACTCAATTACGAAAAGCGCTAAAGCCATTATTTGAAGAAAAGCCCCAAGCGTTGACGATACTTGTTTATGGCAACGAATCGATTCGTAAAAAGGCGGCGCAAGATGCCTTTTACGTCGCCGCGGTGAATGCAAATGCATTGCCTAATAGTAAGAGTGATAAAAATAAGAAAAATAAGAAAAAGACTCGTCACTTAAAGCTTATCGAACTCCATGGTTTTGCTGATCCATCCGGTTTTGCTGATATACAAGCAATCGTCGCAGGCAGCTCATTGGCAAGGCAGTTGAGTATATTGCCTCCAAACGAGCTAACTCCAGCGATCTACCGCGAAAAGATAGTTAAAATGGCCAAAAACAGCGGTTGGCAGTATGAGGAGTATGATTTTAAACGCTTGCGTAAGATGGGAGCAGGCGCGTTTGTGGCTGTAGCTCAAGGCTCTGATCCGCAGGATGCCGCAATCGTACACTTGCAATATGCACCTAAGGGCGCGAAAAAGCACATCTCACTGGTAGGCAAAGGCATATGTTTCGATACGGGCGGCCATAACCTTAAACCTGCTAAATATATGAACGGCATGCACGAAGACATGAACGGCTCCTCTGTTGCATTAGGGATATTGCACGCGGCAACACGGGCCAAATTGCCGATCAAGATCGATTGCTGGCTGGCAATCGCTCAAAACCATATCGGGCCATTGGCTTATAAGCAAAATGATGTCGTGACTGCATTGAATGGCACGACTATCGAAGTGGTACATACCGATGCTGAAGGGCGCATGGTACTTGCCGATACACTGACGCTTGCATCTCGCACTAAGCCAAGCTTCATCATGGATTTCGCTACATTGACTGGCAGTATGTATGTGGCACTGGGCAATCGTGCCAGCGGTATCATCGGTAATCGGCCTGTTTTGCTTAGTAAGGCTGTGGAGATTGGCGTAGAGGTCGGTGAGCGTGTCTATGCGCTGCCATTTGATGAAGACTATGAGGAGGATCTGGACAGCGATATCGCCGACATCAAGCAATGCACCCTTGAAGGTGGCGCCGACCATACGCTTGCGGCTCGTTTTCTGTCACGCTTCATTGAGGGAGATATCCCTTGGGTGCATGTAGACCTTTCTTCCTACAGCTGCAAGGGTGGATTGGGCGCAGTTGCCACGGATACAAATGGTTTTGGTGTGCATCTCGCTTTTAGGTTGATTCAGGAAAAATTCGGTCATTGAGAGCTAAATGATCATTGAAATACCTTGGGATGATGTAGAGCTGACCGCGGTTCGTGCACAAGGCGCGGGTGGCCAGAATGTGAATAAGGTCTCCAGCGCTATTCACCTACGCTTTGATATTCAGGCTTCATCGCTTCCTGATTCGATTAAGCATCGGTTGGTACAAGTCAAAGACCAACGTATCACGCGTGATGGAGTGGTTGTTATCAAGGCGCAGATATATCGTAGCCAAGAGATGAACCGCGTAGAGGCAATGCAGCGTTTGCATGATCTGGTGAATAGTATTGCCATTCCGCCAAAATTGCGTAGACCGACAAGACCAACGCTTGGCTCTAAGCGCAAACGATTGGAAGGTAAAGCGCAGCGCAGCTCGGTTAAGAAGCTGCGCGGTAAGGTCTCAGATATTTAACAGCATAATCTTTACAGCTTTTTACATCTTGTTCGTCAACTATTTGTACTTCTCCGCGTTCTAAGATATATCCCGCAGCATTGCGGCATAACAAGCGTTGAGAGGAATGTAAATGCATAACGAAAGTGTGATTTCGGCTTTGGTATTGGCGAGTTTTGCTTTGCCAGCCTTAGCCGATGACCAATATTTCGATACTGCGCGTGTTATCTCTGTAACTCCACAAACTGAGCGTGTGAACACACCACGCCAAGAATGCCGTACAGAATATGTGCAGGAAAGTTATACCGAGAGCTCACCAGCGGGTGCAATTGTCGGGGGTATTGCAGGTGCACTACTAGGTAGCCAGATAGGACAAGGCGGTGGCCGTGCCGCAGCTACTGTAGTTGGTGCTGGTGTAGGTGCCGTAGTGGGTAATAATGTCGGTTCAACGACTTCTTACCCGATGCGGCCAGTCGAGCGTTGTTATAGTGTGGATAACTGGCAGAATGTCAGCCGGGGCTACTTGGTAACATACCGATATAATGGCCGCGATTACACAACCGTCACAGACCAACCACCGGGTGATTCGATACGCGTCAATGTGGCTGTGGGCGTGCCTCAGGCGAACCCGCCAGTGGCTGTGTACCAAAGTACTCAGCCTGTATACGAGGCGCCACCACCTGTGTATCGCGAGTATGTGAGGCCAGCACCAGTGGTCATCGTACCTAGTTTCGGGTTTAACTATGGGTATGGCGGTTACGGCCCAAGACCTTGGGGATGGGGCCGTGGTCCCGGCCCAGGTGGGCATCACTGGTAATAAAAAAGCAGCGTTGATCGCTGCTTTTTTATTAGTCTGCTATAGCTAAGATGGCTCAGCTTTTTTTGAGCCCTTTTTTCTTTTGAAACTGGCTATCTTTTTTAACATCCACCGCCATACGATACCCTCGGCAATCTCTCTACCATTCATGACGAATGTCAGCACTTTATGGTTGCTTAATAAGATCGACTGCATCGTTTTTGCATAATCCTTACCGCAGAAAAGCACCAGATCGCCTTCCAGCAGTAGTGTAGTCTTCTCTGGCAATAAGGTACTCTGGCCATTTCTTATCAGCATCAGTGGCACAAGTTCCAGATGTTCTGTGCGGTTGTTCGGATTTTGTGTGATCGCGTTCAATGGTACCGGGATACCCCATCGAATGAGGTTCGATACTGCTGGGGAGTGGATGTGGTCGACCGTCACGCGCCATGTCAGTGGTACTGATTCGCCTACGGTCTCAACCAGCTCGCTGATCACTTGATTAGACCATGCATTACTTTGGTTGCGCGCAAGGCTCAGGAATTGTGAAAGTAGCGGGGCGACCATGTGGGCGAGGCATTCATGGGCGATGATATTGCTTGGCTGCATAGTGATATCTGCATTGAACTGGTCGAACAACACCTCATTGAATCGACGGTTCTTGCGGATGACCACGAAGATATCCGGATTCAACTCACGTGCAGTCATGACGATAGAAAGATTATTGATGTCATCGTTGGTGCCTGCAACGATACCTACGGCATCTTCAATTCCAGCTTCTTGTAGTATCTTGCCTTCTGCGCCACTACCCACGATACAGTTCACACAGCCCGTTAACTCAGGGTCTGCCTCGATGATCACGGTGCTGATGTTTTCACGTTCAAGGTTCGCTACAACGGATTTGCCAAAACGGCCGTAACCGCAGATGACCCATTTTCCTATTGGAGGGCAAGCCGGTGAGGGCAGGGCATCACCGGGTACGGCAGTCAGCCATTCATGTAATAGATACGTACCTAAAGCGTGCACTTCCATCGCGAGCAGTTCGCCAAAGAGAGCATAAGGATTGATGATATGGTCGGTGCCAAAAGAGGCCATGTTGGCGGCAACTTCTTCATTCTCCGCACGTGCCAGCATCAATAGATTCGGGTTGATGAGCTTAACCGCGATGGCGATAGCGAGATTCACATGGTCGTTATCTGTCAATGCCGCAACGCCTCGACAAAGCGGATGTTTCACACCTGCTCTCAGCAGGGTATCCGGCATCTTTGTATCGGCGCAAAGGTTGGGAATGTCAAATTGGTGGTCCTCAAGCTCCAACTCGTTGATGAGGTCTTGCTGAATCTCGAGTACCACGACCCGAATACCTTTTTTGTCGAGCGCACTGACGAGTTGCTTACCAGTCTCACCATAACCGCAGACGATGTAGAAGGGCTCATGCAGATGTTCCACCTCTCGGGCGAAACGCGCTGTGGTGACTGCTAGCTTCAGCCCCGGATCTTGAAACAGGGAAATGATCTTACCGATGGCATAGAACCACGGGATAACGGTAAAGTAGATGGAGAATGTCATCCATAGACGTTGTGACGGGCTATAAGGGAAAGGCACTTCACCAAAGCCAATCGTCGTCGCTGTATAGCTGATGACGTAAAACGCCTCGAACACACTCATGTGCCAAGGCCGACCCTCGGGGTCTGTGCCCGGCATCATCGTCAAACCAATGATGGCAATGGTATAGGTGACGATGACCAGAATCAGCGGCGCTCGCATGCGCCGCAGAATCAGGAAGAAGATGTTATTCAAGATGGTATATACAACCTAGCGACGCAGACTGACTGTCTCCGCGATGAGCAACACGACCGAGATGATATTAGCCACAAATGCGCCAGCGGCTAATGATACGACACGGGCGATGGTCGTTGTCTCGTCGGTCGCCGTTGAGGCAATCCAAAGAATCGCGGCGACAATCAGTTGCAGGTCAGCCACCAGGCTAGTGGCTAGATGCAGTGCGCCTATCTGCGTACGGTCACCGAATTTGAGCACCGTGGCGATCAGGTTAATGACGATCGCTGCATAAAGCTCATAGACATGATGGTGTGCTGGATTATCGATATCACCGATAAAGAAGCCGAAATTCAGGGTAAGTGCCAGTACGATGAAGAAACCAAAAACTACTTTTTCAAGATTCATGTTGTTCTCTTTTTGCGATACACGGGATGATATTACTGTGAATTAGAACGTGATTTTAGCCTTACAAGTTGGGCTTTGCGAGTAGCCATGCACCTAGGCTTAATAATAATCGTTGATAGCGTTGGCTGATCAGGCATGTTTTAACTTTACTCACATCGCCTTCGCTTAACACATGGCTAAGCCATCTTATCTCGTTGCTAGGTGCGCCTAGGCTTTGCACTTGTAATATCGCGGACTCCAGACGCTGTACTGCCCATTGCATCTGTTTGATGCCCTCGATACTCTGGTTCTCCAGCACGATCGCCTGATTGCTTTGTAGGTGTCTGACACACTCCCATGCCGTCTGTTCGAATATCTGCTCGGAGGAGATATTGCTGGTGATCTTGATGGATTTTGCTGTACTGATCTTTAATGGTTCAGGGCGATAATACGCATAGCCGCGCTGGGCTTTGCTGATGTTCTCAATCGTGAGTGGGATATCTTTCTGCAATTCAAGCGCAAGCTCGAATACATGAACAGGGTTGCCGGTTTTTAGCTCAATCTCGATTTCTTCGATGCGGTCTTTTTTTTCTTCCCCGACGATGAGGTCGCCTATATCGAGAGCCAGTTCCAGCGTAGTGCCATCATCATAAGATAGCTGCCACTCGGTGCGCATCATGTCAGTGGTGAATATCGGTTTCAATGCATCGCGAAGCGTAGCATCAGAGAATATCTCGACGATGTTTGGGTCGGATATCTTATCGATCTTGTTGAAATCGGGTGCGTTAGTGGAGAGGATATCTTCCCACTCCATGCGCTGGTGCAGGCCAGCAACTGATTTCCCCGCGCTTTTGACTGCCTGGAACCAGCCGCCTGACATGCTGCGAACGCGTAAACTGGTTTTTTTGTCGAGTAGAGTAAGCGTTGGCGTGTCGTAATAGGTACTGATCAATCGGCGCGTGATGGGTTCGCCTACTAGGTGTTGCCGGATAACTTGATGATCATTTAGCCTTGGCCCATCCGCTTCACTTATGCGAAGTTTTAACTCGATCTCATTCGGCATTTTCATTCACCTTGGTATCCCGGTCGGCATTCACTATCCAGTGCAGTAAAGGTGCCCATTGCTGCAAATCTCTGCTGACTTGCGATGGGCGGATATCGAATAAGCTTATACCTTGTTCTGCTGCCAATGCATAGATTTGGGCATCACGAATATTCCCCATCACAGGAAATCCACTTTTAGCCAGATAAGCCTGTAAAGTTGCTGCGGAGCGCGTGCGGCTATCTATACGCATACCGATTACGGCAACAAATGTCTTTTCTTTACGCACGGCTTTTTCTTCACGTAGGACTTCCAGAAACTCTTCTGTAGCCCCTATATCAAACGCCGAGGGTTGAATCGGTACGATGATCCAGTCTGCAAGTTTGACTGCATTACTCAGCTTTTCGCCACGCAGGCCAGCGGGCGAATCGATAATAGTCCAGTCGGCGCTCAGGCTGTCTTTATGTTTTCCACGACCATCCATACCGTGAATGAGTGGTAATTTTTCCGGGCGACGGCTTAGCCAGCTCAAGGCAGAGTGCTGCCTGTCCGTATCGGAAAGGACGACATGTTTGCCACGGGTAGCGAAATAACCTGCCAGATTCGTGGCTATTGTGGTCTTGCCGCTTCCACCTTTGGGGTTGGCAATTAAAATGGTTCTCAAATTCTACTCGTCGAAATTTTCCAGCGTGAGCTGGTTGATATATTTACTGGTTGATATATTTATTAAGTGCAGCATCTAATGGTACCGGATTACCGATAAAAAAGCCCTGTCCATTATCTTCATCCCGTTGAGTAGTATGATTGACTTGATTGTGTTCGAAGCGTCGCGGGCGATTTAGATGAAGTCGGGCGAAATGACGGCGCGTAAAACGGATTGCTCCTCATGCGCTCTAACCCGGCTGGATAACCACCAGACATTACCTTTTTTAACGCTCCAGTAATGGATCCTGCCTGTTATCGCAAGTGCCGCCGCCATGCCTAGTGAAGGCTGGTGACCAATAATCAATACTGTCCCTGACCCTTTGGGCCAGTTAGCTGCTTCAAGTAACGCGTGCGGAGAGGCGCCGGGGGCTAGTGATTCCAGCGTGGTAAAATCCCAGCCAAGTGCTTCAGCGGTCTGCTGTGTGCGTGTTGCGGGGCTTGCAATGACTTTTGTATCTGCAGGTAGCTGCTGCTTGAGCCATGCAGCCATCTTTTTTGCTTGCTGCTCACCTTTGTTGGTAAGCGCGCGGCTTATGTCGGGAAATGCGTCATCTGCCTCGGCATGACGCCATAAAATAAGTTCCATAGCGTATTATTCGTTAGTTGGTTATGAGTTAGGTATGAATATCTTAGGTGTAACTATCTTAATGCTTGTAGCGGATGATTACAAAGTGACCGTTGTGTGAAATTACAAATTACATCTTCACGCGTGAGCGACTATCAGCGGTTGCCATCGTCTGAGCAAAAAGCCTTGGCGCAATTATTGTCATTTGCTGAGATTTCAATTATTCCTGAGACTATTGCTGCGGTCAGCTGTTCAGTTTCGGGTATTGATAGGCAGGCAGATTGGCCCATTGCTGCCATTCACCAATTGGCAGAAGGTGCGTCCCAGTCTGATGCATACTGGATGCAGATACATCCAGTACACCTGGTATTGCAGCGCGATTACTTCTCACTTTATCCGTTTGAGCTTACGCTTGTTACCCCAGAAGAATGTGCCAGTTTGCTGACTTTGCTGAATCAGCATTTTAAGCCTGATGGTTTTGAGTTCTCGCTTGCAAAGCAGGTGATTGGAAATGAGGATGGTTTTTACCTACGTCTTCAACAGCCACCCGAGATTACAACGACATCTCCAGAACTTGTCGTAGGCAAAGACATCAGACCCTATATGCCGCAAGGTAAAGGCGCTACAAAATGGCATGGTATTTTGAACGAAGTGCAGATGTTATTGCATGATCACCCCATCAATCAGTTGCGAGAGCGCAAAGGGTTGGTGCCCATCAATAGCATTTGGCTTTCGGGCGGAGGCGTTGTTCAACTTGCCTCAAAGGTAGCCCAGAATATTTATGGCGATAGTCAGTTGGCTAGAGGAATCGCTAAAATGAACGGCAATAGCCTATCTGCGTTGCCTGCTGATATTGACCATTGGCTTAAGGCTGCTCAAGACGATGTGATATGGATCATAGATGATATCTCTTCCATCGGCGGCGCTAGTTTTATCAAGATGCTTTCTTTGTTAAGACGTCGAAGAATCCATGATCTTGTGCTGTATTTCGGCCTTCAAGGGCATGTGTTACATGCGCAGATTAAGTCCTCCGATACATGGCGTATCTGGCGTAAGCGCCAGCCACTTTCAACCTATTTTAATGGCGATATACATGATTGAATCAAGAAGTAAGCAGATACATGGCTAATATTGTTCATCGCTCAGTTGATCTTGCCGCAGCTCAAAACCTCGTAGCGGATGGCATCCATCCTACGCTTGCGCGCTTGTTGGCAGCACGTGGTGTCGCACAGATTTCGCAGCTTGATACCTCGCTTGCGGGCATCATCCCTCCTGAAAAGCTAACCAACAACCTCAACATGGCACAATTGCTTGCTGATGCGATAGCACAGGAAAAATCCGTGCTGGTGATTGGCGATTATGATGCCGATGGTGCTACAGCCACTGCCATCGCAGTGCGTGGATTACGTAGCATGGGAGCAAAAGTAGATTTTCTTGTGCCTAACCGTTTTGAGTATGGTTATGGGCTGACGCCAGAGATCGTCGCGCTCTCCGCTACCAGAAAGCCCGACATTATTGTTACGGTAGATAATGGTATCGCCAGTGTTGATGGCGTTACCGCAGCCAATGCGCTCGGTATTTCCGTATTAGTGACAGATCATCATTTGCCAGCAGATGTTACGCCTGCCGCTGCATGTATCGTCAACCCGAATCAGCATGGGTGCGACTTCCCCAGTAAAAATCTGGCAGGTGTCGGCGTGATCTTCTATGTCATGCTGGCACTACGGGCAGAGCTGCGTGCACGTGGTGTATTCGCAGATAAACCTGAGCCTAACCTGACAGCGCTATTGGATATCGTCGCACTCGGCACTGTCGCTGATCTAGTGAAACTGGACGATAACAATCGGATATTGGTCGATCAAGGTTTGCGGCGCATTCGTGCAGGCAAGGGGTGCCCAGCCATTCGTTGGCTATTGAAGATTGCTGGCCGCGACCCTGCATTAGCGAGCGCTCAGGATTTAGGGTTTACGGTAGGCCCGCGCTTAAATGCAGCAGGCCGACTCGATGATATGTCATTGGGTATTATGTGCCTGCTCACTGATAGTGAAGATGAGGCGCAAAAAATGGCGCAGCAGTTACATGAGCTTAATCTGGCACGGCGCAGCATAGAGGCCGATATGCATGACGCCGCGACCATCGCGCTGGATGATATAGATGCCGCCAACCGTTTCTCCCTGTCCCTTTATGATTCTGAGTGGCATCAGGGGGTTATCGGTATTCTCGCTTCCCGCATCAAGGAAAAACACTATCGCCCGGTCATCGCTTTTGCCCGTTCAGGGGATGGTAAGCTTAAGGGTTCTGGGCGATCAATTAGCGGGTTACATCTGCGCGATGCGCTTGATTTGATCTCAAAAAAACATCCTGATCTGCTTATCAGTTTTGGTGGGCATGCCATGGCGGCAGGGTTGAGCATTCTCGAAAAAGATTTCGACCGATTTAATCAGATTTTTGAATCTACGGTAGCTGGTTTGCTTACACCTGCCGATCTAGAGTCAGTGATCGAGGTCGATGGGCGGCTAGAGGTGATCGATATCCATTGGGATATGGCCTGTGCAATAGAGCGGCAGGTCTGGGGGCAAGGGTTCCCGCAACCTAGCTTCGCTGATGAATTTGCAGTCGTCGAGCAGCGTATCGTGGGCGAGCGGCATTTAAAGCTCAAACTTGAAAAGAACAAGCGGCGGTTTGATGCCATCTTTTTTAACCAGCAGGAGTTTCTGCCAGAACGCGTGCAGCTGGTGTATCAATTGCAGACCAATCAATATAACGGCGCGCAGAATATTCAGCTCGGTTTGCGCCATTGGCAAGCGATATAGCGAGCATTTGCCGCGTTGACCGTGCTAATGGCATCAAGGTAAAATTACAAAAATTCATAGGTATCAATAAAATGCGTCGTAAATTAGTAGTCGGCAATTGGAAGATGCATGGCTCTCTTGCACAGAATAAACAGTTGCTTGATGCGCTCATCCGCAAGCTTGAGCCGTTGACGCAAGCCGATTTTGCTGTCTGCGTACCATACCCTTATCTGTTCCAGACGCAGGCAGCTTTGCAAAATACCCGGATCGGCTGGGGTGCGCAAAACATCGCAAAGCATCAAGTCGGCGCTTATACCGGTGAAGTCAGTGCCACGATGCTTAAGGACTTTGGTTCGCAATATGTCATTGTGGGCCATTCCGAGCGCAGCACGGCTTATTGTGAAAGTGACGCCAATATCGCGGCTAAGTTTGCATCGGCACAATGTTCCGGCATTACGCCTGTGCTTTGCGTGGGGGAGACATTGCATGAGCGAGAATCTGGCCTTCGTGAACGTGTCATCGCAGCCCAACTAGATGCCATATTGGATATCGTAGGTGCGAAAGCGTTTGCAACGGCAGTGGTATCTTATGAGCCTGTGTGGGCGATTGGCACCGGCTTCTCTGCGTCGCCCGATCAGGCGCAGAGCGCGCATGCCTTCATTCGCCAGCGGATAGCGCTGCTGGATGAAAGTGCCGCAGAGAGTGTAAGAATTCTATATGGGGGTAGCGTAAATCCCTCAAATGCGTCACAATTATTTGTTATGCCGGATATTGATGGTGGTTTGGTCGGTAGATGTTCGTTGAATGCCAACGATTTTGAAGCAATTTGTCGTGCCGCTTGTTGAAAAAAGCAAAAACAAATATCAAGCGTGTATCGCGTTTAGAAAGTATGGATTTTAAAAAAGTATGGAAACTCTAGTAACAGTCATTCATGTGCTTGCAGCCGCCTCAGTGATCGGCCTTGTGCTATTGCAACACGGCAAGGGTGCCGATATGGGCGCTGCCTTCGGTAGCGGTGCGTCAGGTAGCTTGTTCGGTGTGAGCGGTTCATCAAACTTCCTGAGTCGCGCTACTGCGGTATCAGTGACGATATTCTTTATTACCAGCTTGTCGCTGGCCTATCTATCAAGCCACCGTGCTGAGCATGCTAGTGTGCTTAAATCACATACCTTGAGTGTTCCGGAAAAGTCCGAAGCAACTAAAGCAGCACCTGAAGCTACTGAAAAATCAACAGCTAAGGATGTACCGCAATAAGTCTTTAGGTTTTTAGTCTTTGCCGTCGTGGTGGAATTGGTAGACACGCTATCTTGAGGGGGTAGTGACGAAAGTCGTGTGAGTTCGAGTCTCACCGTCGGCACCAAATTTAGTACAAGTAGTTGAGTTGTAAATATCATTTGGTTTTAATTAACCGATCAGAACCCGCCAGATTCGTCTCGCGGGTTTTTTGTTTTTATCGCCCTGCTTTTATTGTTTAAGCAAGCAAAATATTTTTGAATCTCCTGCCCATTTAATTGTAATTATTCTGTTACAATTTATTAATAAACTGTTAAAAACCGTGGGTAGTAAAAGAAACTGAGTTAACGCCAAAGTGTTTATCGATGCATCATCCAGACATATTCTCGCTTGACCAACCCTCTGTCAAAAGCCATAATCTTTATAGGTGTATTGCTGGTGAATGTAATACAGTGTTTGTCTTGTGGTAACGTTAGCTTTATCAGGATGTGTCAGCAAAGAGAAGCTTCGATGTTCTTTATGTTGTCATCTCACCTTTACACAATATCCGGCTTTCAAGAGTTGGGTTAACTAGGGCTGAACATGCTGGAAAATTATTTTCCTATCCTGTTGTTCATCATCGTCGGCTTAGGTGTTGGCGTTGGTCCTCTCGTTCTGGGTAAGCTGGTAGCCCCTAGCAAACCAGATGCCGAAAAGAATTCCCCTTACGAATGTGGTTTTGAGGCGTTTGAAGACGCCCGCATGAAATTTGACGTTCGTTATTATCTTGTCGCTATCCTGTTTATTCTTTTTGATCTTGAGATCGCATTTCTATTTCCATGGGCTGTCGTGCTGCAAGAGATTGGCATGTTTGGTTTTCTTGCGATGACGGTGTTTCTTGGCATTCTGATTGTCGGTTTTGTCTATGAATGGATGAAAGGCGCATTGGAATGGGAATAAAAATCCATGCAGTATTTTGTGGGAACGATCTCATGAAATATCCATTCATTATGGTCGAGGCGGTGGTTGCATGAGTATCGAGGGCATACTGGAAAAAGGTTTTGTGACGACCACGTTGGATACGGTCATCAACTATACCCGTACGGGTTCGCTGTGGCCGATGACGTTTGGTTTGGCCTGCTGTGCTGTTGAAATGATGCATGCTGGCGCTGCCCGTTATGATTTGGATCGATTCGGTATCGTATTCCGTCCTAGCCCACGACAATCAGATGTGATGATCGTAGCAGGGACGTTGGTCAATAAGATGGCACCTGCATTGCGTAAGGTGTATGACCAGATGGCTGAACCACGCTGGGTGATCTCGATGGGTTCATGTGCAAATGGTGGTGGTTACTATCATTACTCTTATGCGGTTGTGCGGGGTTGTGATCGTATCGTGCCTGTCGATGTCTATGTGCCGGGTTGTCCTCCAACTGCTGAGGCGTTGCTTTATGGCATTATCCAGTTGCAATCCAAGATCAAACGTACTAATACGATTGCTCGCTAGGGATGATCGGTAAATATAAATGACAACACGCCTTGAACGACTTGCCGAGAATCTAAAGACTACTTTAGGTGAAAAACTATCCAAGTTTTCGGAGCATGTCGGTGAGCTGACAATCGAGTGCAAAGCTGCTGACCTGCTATCTGTATGTGTGCTCTTGCGCGATGATGAAAAACTTAAGTTCGAGCAACTCATTGATCTTTGTGGTGTTGATTATTCCGGTTATGGTGAAGGCGCATGGGAGGGCGCACGCTTTGCTGTTGTGTATCACTTCTTATCCATTAGCCTCAATCATCGCGTGCGTTTAAAAGTATTTGCAGCGGATGACGACTTTCCTGTACTACCAACGCTGGTGGATATGTGGTCAGCCGCTAACTGGTTCGAGCGTGAAGCATTCGATCTTTATGGGTTGATGTTTGAAGGCCACCCTGATCTACGTCGATTGCTGACTGATTATGGTTTTATCGGACATCCTTTCCGTAAAGACTTCCCAATGATCGGTAATGTCGAGATGCGCTATGACCCCGAGCAGCAGCGTGTTATTTACCAGCCAGTGACTATTGAGCCACGTGACAATGTGCCAAGAATAATTCGCGAAGAGGGCTTCCATAATGGCTGAGATTCGTAATTACACGATGAACTTCGGCCCGCAACACCCTGCGGCACATGGTGTATTGCGCTTGGTACTGGAGTTAGATGGCGAAGTCATCCAGCGTGCTGATCCGCATATCGGGTTATTGCACCGCGCAACTGAAAAGTTAGCCGAAAATCGTACCTACCTGCAATCGGTGCCTTATATGGATAGATTGGACTATGTGTCCATGATGTCTAACGAGCATGCGTATGTGATGGCGATCGAGAAGCTCATGGGTATTGAAGTGCCGATTCGTGCGCAATATATCCGCGTGATGTTCGATGAGATCACACGCATCCTGAATCATCTGCTGTGGCTTGGGGCACATGCGCTGGATGTCGGTGCGATGACTGTGTTCTTGTATGCTTTCCGTGAGCGCGAGGACTTGTTCGACTGCTACGAAGCTGTCTCTGGGGCTCGTATGCATGCGGCCTATTATCGTCCGGGGGGTGTGTATCGTGACCTGCCGAACCGTATGCCGCAGCATGAGAACTCGAATTTTCGCAGTAAAGATGCAATCAAGAAATTAAATGAGAACCGCCAAGGCTCGCTACTGGATTTTATCGAGGATTTTACGAATCGTTTCCCGACTTATGTCGACGAATATGAAACCTTACTCACGGATAACCGTATCTGGAAACAACGTACCGTAGGTATCGGTGTGGTATCGCCAGAACGTGCGTTAGCGCTCGGCATGAGCGGGCCAATGTTACGGGGCTCCGGCTTTGCATGGGATCTGCGTAAGAAACAGCCTTATGAGGTTTACGATAAGTTGGACTTTGACATCCCAGTTGGCGTAAATGGGGATTGTTATGACCGATATCTGGTGCGTATTGAAGAGTTCCGCCAATCAAACCGTATCGTTAAGCAATGTATCGATTGGCTACGCAAAAATCCCGGCCCGGTAATCACAGACAACTACAAAGTAGCGCCTCCTGCGCGTGAGGGGATGAAGCACGACATGGAAGCCTTGATCCATCACTTCAAACTCTTTACTGAGGGGTTCCATGTGCCGATTGGTGAGGCGTATGCTGCAGTTGAACACCCTAAAGGTGAGTTCGGCATCTATTTGATTTCTGATGGCGCTAATAAGCCATACCGTTTGAAGATTCGTGCGCCAGGGTTTCCACATCTGGCAGCATTGGATGAAATGACACGCGGACATATGATCGCTGATTTGGTCGCCATCATTGGAACGCAAGATATCGTATTCGGGGAGATTGATCGCTAATGTTGACCCAAGAATCATTGAGCAAGATAGATCGTGAACTGACCAAGTATCCCGCTGATAGACGGCAGGCCGCGGTGATGTCTGCCTTGCGCATCGCGCAGACGGAAAAAGGCTGGTTGTCGAAAGAAACGATTGCCTACGTAGCAGAGTATCTCGGCATTCCTGCGATTGCCGCACTTGAGGTGGCGAGTTTTTACAATATGTATGAACTTGAGCCTATGGGTAAATACAAGATCACGGTCTGTACCAATATCTCCTGCATGCTGCGTGATTCCGATGAGATCGTAGATCACTTGGAGAAGCGTTTAGGTATCGGGTTTAACGAAACCACAGCAGACGGTAAATTTACGTTGAAGGAAGGCGAATGTATGGGCTGTTGTGGTGGTGCGCCTTTGATGCACATCAACAATAGTGAGATGCATGAATACCTGACGCCTGAAAAAGTCGATGAAATTCTGGAGGAGTTGAAATAATGGCCTATCCTGAAACGCCTATTCAACACAGATCAGAAAAAGAAACACTGGTTTGCCTGCGAACCATCAATGATAAGAGCCCGGCATCCTTGCAGGCCTATCTTGATGTCGGCGGTTACCAACAACTTAAACGGGTCGTTTCTGAAAAAGTAAAAGCGACTGACATCATTAGTCAGGTCAAGCTTTCTGGATTACGTGGTAGAGGCGGGGCGGGTTTTCCGACAGGCCTTAAATGGAGCTTTATGCCACGTTATTACGATGGCACCAAGTATCTGGTATGCAATACTGATGAAGGTGAGCCTGGTACTTTTAAGGATCGCGATATTATTCGTTATAACCCGCATCAATTGATTGAAGGTATGGCAATCGCTGCTTATACGCTGGGTGCTCGCGTGGGTTACAACTATATTCACGGCGAGATCTGGCAGGATTACGAGATATTCGAGCGTGCTTTAGATGAAGCACGTGCGGCAGGATATCTTGGTGAAAAGATGTTCGGTACAGAATTCAATTTTGATCTATATGCCGTGCATGGCTATGGCGCCTACATCTGCGGTGAAGAAACCGCACTGATTGAATCCATAGAGGGTAAAAAAGGTCAGCCACGTTTCAAGCCCCCTTTCCCAGCGAGTTATGGTGTGTTCGGCAAACCAACAAATGTGAATAATACAGAGTCCTATGCGTCTATCCCTTGGATATTGCAGCATGGTGGACAGGCATTTCAGGATCTAGGTGTCGCAAACTCAGGCGGCAGTAAAATCTTTTCAGTATCTGGTCACGTAGCTCGCCCCGGTAATTATGAAGTGCGTATGGGTATGCCATTCACTGAGTTGTTGGAGATTGCTGGTGGTGTTTGGAAAGGTCGTCAGCTTAAGGCAGTGATTCCCGGCGGCCCTTCTACAGCAGTGATGCCAGCCGCTGCGATTCTTGGCGCCACGATGGATTACGATGGCTTATCTAAAGCGGGTTCGAGTCTTGGTGCAGGCTCTATGATTGTGATGGATGAAACGACTTGTATGGTGAAGACATTAAAGCGTCTTTCCTATTTTTTCTACGAAGAATCCTGTGGGCAATGTACGCCATGCCGAGAGGGTACGGGTTGGGTGTATCGAGTTATCAATCGTATCGTCAACGGGCAAGGCCGTATGGAAGACTTAGATCTTTTGGTCGATGTGAGTAATAACATCTCGGGTCGGACGATATGTGCACTAGGCGATGCTGCAGCAACTCCTGTGCTGAGCTTTATCAAACATTTCAGACCCGAATTCGAGTATTACATCCAACACGGCAAAAGCATGGTCGAGAGCGAGATATTAGAGGTGGCATATGCTTAATGTAGAGATAGACGGTAAAGAAGTCGAAGTCGATCACGGCTCTACCATTATCGATGCCGCTGATAAGCTTGGTGTCGCGATCCCGCGTTTTTGTTATCACAAAAAACTCTCAGTGGCGGCAAATTGCCGTATGTGCTTGGTACAGGTAGAGAAATTCAATAAGCCACTACCTGCTTGTGCCACACCTGTGGCAGATGGCATGAAGATATTCACACGCTCTAAAGCAGCTGTGGAAGCACAGAAAAGCGTGATGGAATTCCTGCTCATCAATCATCCGCTGGATTGTCCAATATGTGACCAAGGGGGGGAGTGTGATCTACAGGATATCGCAGTTGCCTATGGTGCACCGGCTTCTCGTTATACTGAAGAAAAGCGCGTTGTACTGAATAAGAATATCGGCCCATTGGTTTCAACGGATATGACGCGGTGTATCCAATGTACTCGCTGTGTACGCTTCCTTAAAGAGGTCGGCGGCATGATGGAGCTTGGCCTTATCAATCGCGGCGAGCACGCAGAGATTACCGCTTATGTTGATAAGAGTGTCGATTCGGAGCTTTCAGGCAATATCATCGATCTTTGCCCTGTTGGCGCGCTGACCAGTAAGCCTTTCAGATATTCCGCACGTAGCTGGGAGTTGATTCGCCGTCCATCTATTGCAGCGCATGATGGCCTTGGTTCGCAGATCGAAGTGCATATCAAAGATAGCAAAGTCATGCGGGTATTGCCGCGTGAAAAAGAAAGCATCAATGAATGCTGGCTTTCTGACCGTGATCGCTTCTCATATGAAGGCTTGAATAGTTCTGATCGGTTGACTGTGCCGATGATCAAGCATCATGGGGAATGGCACGAGACTGACTGGAAAACGGCATTGGAGTTTGCTGCTAGTCACTTGAAAGAGATTGTCGATACAAGCGGTTCTGATGAATTAGGCGTACTTGTCTCCCCGAATAGCACAATGGAAGAAGTGCATCTTGCGAAAAAGTTAGCGCATGGGCTAGGGTCAGATAATGTCGATTACCGTTTACGTCACACAGATTTCCGTCATGATGGCAAACGCTTAGGTGTGGTCTGGATGGGGTGCAATATCCCTGATATAGAAGATATGGATCGTATCCTCGTCATTGGCAGTAATCTGCGTAATGAACATCCATTACTCGCCAATCGTATCCGCAAAGCAGTTGCTAAAGGTGGTGAGTTGTCACTGGTGAATCCATTAGATGACGATCCTCTGATGGCGGTCAAACATAAGGCGATATGTTCACCGAATGACATGGTGAATGTACTGGCACAAATACTGAAAGCGGTTTCAGGATTGGAGCGCCTTTCTTTATGCTTGCCTAAATCGCTCAATGAGTTACTGGAAGGCGTGAAGGTTTGGGATAACAGTAAAGCCATGGCAAATAGCCTAGCAGGCCATGGTGAACTGGTTGACCTTGTGAGTCCACGCTCGGCAGTTTTTCTAGGTAATATCTCTCAGCATCACCCTCGCTATACTGAAATATACAGCTTGGCTGAAGCTATTGCGTCTCTGTGTGGCGCCACATTCGGTGTGTTGAGCGCTGGTGCAAACAGTGTCGGCGCAAACCTTGTGGGTGCTACACCTCAGGTTGAAGGCTTGAACGCCAAGACGATGCTGGAAAATCCTCGCAAGGCTTATGTGCTGGTTAACGTGGAGCCAGCGCTTGATTGTCATAATGCAGCCATTGCCAAGCAGGCGATGGATAGTGCTGAATGTGTTGTCGCGCTGACATCGTTTAAATCAACTGCGCTCGATAGTGCGAGCGTGCTGCTGCCCATCGCACCATTTACCGAGACTTCCGGTACATTTATGAGTATGGAAGGCCGTGTGCAGAGCTTTGCTGCGGTCACTAAACCATTGGGAGAGGCTCGTCCAGCATGGAAAGTATTGCGTGTGCTAGGCAATATGTTAGACCTGAAAGGGTTCGATTTCGATAGCAGCGAGCAAGTGAAGAGTGAGATCTTTGGCGGCGAAAAACCATCGACCGTTGCTTGGCGTAATCTGAATAATAATCTACGTGAATTGATCGACATCGTCGTCAAGGTCAAACTGGATAGTGACTTGCAACGTGTGGGTGAGATTCCTCAATTCCAGTCGGATGCCATCGTGCGTCGTTCACCACCTCTGCAGAAAACCAAGTACAAGATCAAACCTAGTGCTGGTATGCATCCTGAACAGCTTGAGAAACTCAAGCTACAGGATGGTGATGTAGTCACCGTGAGACAAGGCAATGGCTCCGCAGAGTTGATTGCAAAAGCCGATATACACGTACCACATGGTTGTGTACGTGTCGCCGGTGCAAATAGTGCTACTTTGGGGCTAGGCGATTTGATGGGTGAGATCACCGTTGAAAAAGTGATTGCCACTGAACCAGCTATGGAGGCGACGACATAATGTCTTTCGACGTTATATTGAACCCCTTGCAGCAGTTATTTGGTAGCTGGTGGCCGGCTATTGAACTGACAGGCTGGACATTGATCAAGATCGTGGCGATCGTGCTGCCATTGATGGGTGCTGTGGCTTATCTGACCTTGGCTGAACGTAAAGTCATCGGCTTTATGCAAGTACGTATCGGCCCTAATCGGGTTGGTTATTTCGGGCTGCTACAACCAGTAGCTGATGGTCTTAAACTGCTCACCAAAGAGATCATTTTACCTACCGCCTCCAATAAAACATTGTTCTTACTAGGGCCGGTGCTGGCGATTGCCCCAGCATTTGCTGCATGGGCCGTGGTGCCGTTCGATCTTAATATGACGTTGGCTGATATTGATGCTGGATTGCTATACATCCTAGCGATGACTTCAGTCGCAGTCTATGGTGTGATCATTGCGGGCTGGGCATCCAATTCCAAATACGCATTCTTGGGTAGCCTTCGTTCAGCAGCGCAAATCGTATCTTATGAGATCGCGATGGGTTTTTCATTAGTCGGCGTGTTGATGTGTGCCAATAGCCTGAATCTAGGCAAGATCGTATTAGCCCAACAGGGCGGCTTCTGGCAATGGTACTGGTTGCCGTTGTTTCCATTATTTATTGTCTACTTCATCAGTGCGGTTGCTGAGACTAACCGCGCACCATTCGATGTGGCGGAGGGCGAGTCAGAAATCGTGGCTGGTTTCCACGTTGAATATTCAGGCATGGCATTCGCCATATTCTTCTTGGCAGAATACGCCAATATGATTTTGGTCTGTATGCTCGCCGCGATCATGTTTTTGGGTGGTTGGCTTTCACCTGTTCCCTTTTTGCCTGATAGCTTTCTCTGGCTGCTTGCTAAGGTCGGCTTCCTCTTATTCTGCTTTTTATGGTTCCGTGCGACATTCCCGCGCTACCGTTACGACCAGATCATGCGCTTGGGTTGGAAGGTATTCATCCCGATTACGCTGGTATGGATATTCGTCATTGGTGGGTTGATGCAAACCCCGTTAGCCTACTTATTCCATTGAGCATAGCCCATGATTGAAAAGATCAAATCCCTATTTTTTAGCCTGATGCTCGTTGAGTTGCTCAAAGGCATGGCGCTGACTGGCCGCTATTTCTTCGCGCGTAAGATCACGGTTCAGTTCCCTGAAGAGCGTACACCGATGAGCCCTCGTTTTCGCGGACTACATGCTTTGCGGCGTTATCCAAATGGTGAAGAACGTTGTATTGCTTGTAAGCTTTGCGAGGCGGTTTGTCCTGCAATGGCGATTACGATCGAATCCGAACAGCGAGAAGACAATACGCGTCGCACAACGCGTTATGACATCGATCTGACTAAATGTATCTTTTGCGGATTCTGTGAAGAATCCTGCCCTGTGGATTCTATCGTCGAGACACGTATCTTTGATTACCACGGTGAGAAACGTGGTGACTTACTCTATACCAAACCCATGTTGTTGGCGGTCGGTGATAAATATGAAGAGCAGATCGCAGCAGATCGTGCTGAAGATGCAAAATTCCGGTGATTTATGTTTGAGAAATAAGTCGACCTTACAAGCTACATGACGACAAAAACTATACGACAAGACAAACTATAAGCTGAGCAATCGATGATCTTCAAAGACTATGTATTCTATGTGTTAGCCGCCATATTGCTGGCTGCGGGCTTGCGTGTCATTACTGCGCGCAACCCTGTGCACGCGGCTTTATATCTCGTGCTCGCATTCTTTACAGCTGCAGGTATCTGGTTGTTACTAGAGGCGGAGTTTCTGGCGATTGCTTTGGTGCTCGTATATGTCGGTGCCGTGATGGTGCTTTTCCTGTTCGTGGTAATGATGTTGGATATCAATCTTGATAGGTTGCGCGAAGGTTTTTGGAAAGCGTTACCCATTGCATTGCCATTGGGTGTCGTCATGGTGATCGAGATGTCCATGATTCTTGGCGTAAAGACTTTTGGTGTCGATCAGGTCTCAGCACCTACGCCTCATGCGACTGGCTATAGCAACACGGCAGAGCTGGGACGCCAACTTTATACCGATTACTTATTGCCATTCGAATTGGCTGCGGTGATATTGCTTGTCGCTATCGTCGCTGCCATTGCCTTGACGTTACGCGATCGTAAAGATTCGAAATTCATTGATCCCGCAGATCAGGTCAAGGTCAAGCGTGCTGACCGAATCCGCATCGTGATGATGCAAGCGGATGTAGAAGAAAAATCAGTTCCAGCTGACGTGGCAGATAAGAAGGAGGGCGCATGACAGTCGGTTTATCTCATTACCTGATCTTAGGCTCGCTGCTATTTGCGCTCAGTATTGTTGGCATCTTCCTCAACCGTAAGAATGTCATCATCATTCTGATGGCGATCGAATTGATGTTGTTAGCTGTAAATCTGAATTTCATCGCATTCTCTCATTACCTGCATGACACAGCTGGCCAAGTATTCGTGTTCTTCATTCTGACGGTCGCAGCAGCCGAGTCCGCCATAGGGCTTGCGATTCTGGTGGTCTTGTTTAGAAACCTTAAAACCATCAATGTCGATGACATAGATAGCCTCAAAGGATAAAAATAAAAATGAAGGCACTTGTATGACCGATATGCAATCCATCTACTTGCTTATCCCCTTGCTGCCGCTATTTGCTGCGGTGATCGTTGGCCTGTTTGGCAGCCAGCTGCCGCGTAGTGCCGCGCATGTGCTGACGATATTAGGTGTGGGCGCATCCTTCGCACTTTCGGCTTATGTATTCGTTGATGCTCTACAGGGAAATGTATACAACGGTACTGTTTATACTTGGTTAACAAGTGGCGATATCAGTTTTGAAGTCGGATTCTTGGTAGATAGATTAACCGCCATGATGATGGTCGTCGTGACTTTTGTCTCATTGATGGTGCATATCTATACCATAGGCTACATGCATGAGGACCCCGGTTATAGCCGTTTCTTCAGCTACATTTCCCTGTTTACATTCTCCATGCTCATGCTGGTCATGAGTAATAATTTCATGCAATTGTTCTTCGGCTGGGAGGCTGTCGGGCTGGTCTCTTATCTATTAATCGGGTTCTGGTACAAACGACCAACGGCAATCTATGCCAACCTCAAGGCTTTCTTGGTAAATCGTGTTGGGGATTTTGGCTTCCTGCTCGGTATCGGTATGGTGTTGTATTTCTTTGGCAGTCTGAATTACGACGCTGTATTTACGATTGCGCCACATCTTGCTGATGCAACGGTTAGTGTGATTCCGAATACCGAGTGGTCATTGATGACGATGGTCTGTTTGTTATTGTTTGTGGGGGCGATGGGTAAATCCGCACAAGTACCTCTGCATGTCTGGTTGCCGGATTCTATGGAGGGCCCGACACCGATCTCGGCATTGATTCATGCCGCGACGATGGTTACAGCAGGCATCTTCATGGTGGCGCGTATGTCACCTTTATTCGAGCTATCCACCACCGCGCTTTCAACTGTGATGGTGATCGGTGCGATCACCGCTTTATTCATGGGTTTTCTTGGCATCATCCAGAACGATATCAAACGCGTCGTTGCGTATTCGACATTGTCACAATTGGGATACATGACAGTTGCTTTAGGAGCTTCGGCATATTCAGTTGCGATGTTCCATCTCATGACGCACGCCTTCTTCAAGGCCTTATTATTCTTGGCTGCGGGTTCTGTCATCATGGGTATGCATCACGATCAGGATATTCGCAATATGGGTGGATTGCGTAAATATATGCCGATCACATGGATCACCTCGCTCATCGGCTCACTCGCATTAATCGGTACGCCGCTTTTCTCCGGTTTTTATTCCAAAGACTCAATTATCGAAGCCGTCAAGTTATCGCATATCACTGGCAGTAGCTTTGCCTATTTCGCTGTGCTGGCTGGTGTATTCGTCACGGCTTTCTATTCATTCCGTCTGTACTTCTTGGTGTTCCACGGGAAAGAGCGCTGGATGGAAAAGCCGCACGAAGAGCATACGCCTCATACTCATGAGGTTGCCGCGCACAGTGACGATGAGCATCATCATGTCGTACACGAAGAACATCATGGTTTAGGGCCTGACGATAAACCGCATGAGTCGCCTTGGGTCGTCACTTTCCCATTGATCGCATTGGCGATCCCTTCTGTGATTATCGGCTACGTCGCTATCGGGCCGATGTTATTTGGCGATTTCTTCAATGGTGTGATCTTTGTCGATATCCATGCGCACCCTGTAATGCATGAACTGGCTGAAGATTTTCACGGTGCAGGTGCAATGGCAATGCATGCGCTGACTTCAGCACCATTCTGGCTGGCATTGTCAGGTGTTGTCCTGTCATGGTTCTTTTATATGAAACGGCCGGATATTCCCGCGGCTATTAAAGCGCATACGGTGCTGATCAATAAGATACTTGAGAATAAATACGGCTTTGATAGTTTTAATGAAAAGGTCTTTGCCGCAGGCTCTCGTTTTATTGGCAATAAGTTATGGCAGATCGGTGATGTAAAACTGATCGATGGCTTAATCGTCAATGGCACTGCACGGTTGATCGGACGCATCTCCGGCATCATTCGACAATTGCAATCCGGCCTGATCTATCACTATGCGTTTGCCATGATCATTGGCGTTTTCCTCATGCTTACTTTCTGGTTTGCGAAAATTTAAATGACTGACCTACCTATATTGAGTTTGGCTATCTGGGTGCCTATATTGGCTGGTATCGCCGTATTGTTCACCGGTGGCGATAAGCATGCCCACATTGCTCGTTGGGTCGCGTTGGCTGGCAGTATCGTCGCATTCCTTGTGACAGTGCCTTTATATACCGGATTTGATTTCAGCTATGGCGGCTTTCAGTTCCAAGAGTTAATAGAATGGATACCTGCATTTAATATCCATTACCACTTGGGCGCGGATGGTATCGCAGTGCCGCTGATTTTGCTGACGAGCTTTACCACCATTATTGTCGTCATCGCCGGTTGGGAAGTGATACAGAAGCGTGTTGCGCAATATATGGCGGCATTCCTGATCATGTCTGGTCTGATGATCGGCGTATTCAGTTCGTTGGATGCGATTCTCTACTATGTGTTCTGGGAAGCAATGCTGATTCCGATGTTCTTGGTGATCGGTATTTGGGGCGGACCAAATCGGGTTTACGCGACCATCAAGTTTTTCTTATATACCCTTTTGGGATCATTATTGATGTTGGTCGCCTTCATCTACTTGTTCCATCAGAGCGGTAGTTTCGAGGTCATTGATTACTACCAGATGCCTTTGGCGATGAATGAGCAGATATTGATCTTCTTGGCCTTCTTTATGGCGTTTGCCGTCAAAGTGCCTATGTGGCCTGTACACACTTGGTTGCCTGATGCGCACGTTGAAGCACCAACTGGCGGGTCGGTCGTACTGGCGGCTATTGCACTTAAACTGGGGGGCTATAGCTTCCTGCGTTTTGCGATGCCTATCGCTCCGGATGCTTCTGCTTATCTTTCCGGTTTTATGATCACATTATCTTTGATCGCCGTGGTCTATATCGCGCTTGTAGCCCTCGTGCAGCAAGATATGAAAAAACTGATCGCTTATTCATCCATTTCACATATGGGCTTTGTGACGCTAGGTTTCTTCGTCTTTAACCAGCTGGCCTTAGATGGTGCCATTGTGCAGATGATCTCGCATGGCTTTATCTCATCAGCGATGTTCCTCTCAGTCGGAGTGTTGTATGACCGCATGCATTCACGTCAGATCGCTGATTATGGTGGTGTGGCAAACAAAATGCCGAAGTTTGCTGCTTTTGCTGTGCTATTCGCCATGGCAAATAGTGGCCTACCGGGTACATCAGGTTTCGTCGGTGAGTTCATGGTGATATTGGGGGCGTTGCAGGCTAATTTTTGGTATGCATTCCTTGCCTCAACTACGCTGATATTCGGCGCCGCATATACACTTTGGATGGTCAAACGTGTGTTTTATGGCGAGGTGGCGAATCATCATGTTGCAGAGCTAACCGATATCAATAAGCGCGAATTCTTCATTCTTGCGCTATTAGCAGTTTTGGTGCTTGGTTTCGGTTTATACCCACAACCTATCACTGAACTGACGAATGCTACGGTCAACCAACTGCTGATGCATCTATCGCAGAGTAAGTTGCCAATAGGTTTATAAACAATCATGGGAATAGAGAACCAGTTAATGGATGCCATTTATTACGATTTAGCGACGGCGTTACCAGAGATATTCGTGCTTTGTATGGCGATGTTTATCTTGTTGCTGGATCTGTTCCTAAAACCTAACAATCGTTTCCTGATTCATGTTTTGGCGCAATTCACATTGATCGGCGCAGCTTTTATCACTATCAGTACCTATACCCCATCAGTGTCATATGCGTTTAATAACATGTTCGTCGATGACCCTTTCTCAGATGTGATTAAAGTCATGATGTATCTGTCTACATTCACCATGCTGGTCTATACGCGGAGCTATATCAAGCTGCGTGGCATGTTCCGCGGTGAGTTTTACGCATTGGTGCTATTTGCATTACTTGGCATGATGATCATGGTTTCCGGCCAGCACTTCCTCACCCTCTACATGGGCTTGGAACTGCTGTCTCTTAGCCTCTATGCGCTTGTAGCGCTTGATCGTGATAACCCACGCGCAACTGAGGCTGCAATCAAATACTTTGTACTTGGCGCACTGGCTTCAGGCATGCTGCTTTATGGCATGTCGATGTTCTATGGCGTGACTGGTAGTTTGAATATTAGTGATGTGACGCAGGCATTGTTGGTCGGGGTGCCAAGCCATGCGGTGATGGTCTTAGGCTTGGTGTTCGTTGTGGCTGGTTTGGCATTCAAACTAGGCGCCGTGCCATTCCAAATGTGGATACCTGATGTCTATCATGGTTCACCAACAGCGGTGACTATCTTCATCGGCACAGTCACAAAGCTTGCTGCATTTGCTTTTGTTATCCGCTTATTGATTCAGGGCTTGTTCGTACTCGCTGGTGATTGGCAAGGCATGCTGATCATCATGGCTGTGTTGTCTATCGCCATAGGAAATATCACGGCCATCGCACAAACCAATATCAAGCGTATGTTGGCATATTCAACGATATCTCACATCGGCTTCCTGCTTTACGGGCTGATGAGCGCCAGCATGAACGGCTATATCTCATCTACGTTCTATATCGTTTCTTATACCATGATGACACTGGCAGGCTTTGGCGTCATTCTGTTATTGTCGCGCCATGGCTTTGAAGCCGAGAACTTGAGCGACTTAAAAGGTTTAAATCAGCGTAGCCCCTGGTATGCCTTTTTGATGTTGATCGTGATGTTTTCAATGGCAGGTGTGCCACCGACTTTGGGTTTTTATGCTAAATTCACGGTCTTGCAAGCTGCTTTACAGGCAGGTTTTGTCTGGCTGGTGGTTTATGCAGTGCTGATGGCAGCGATCGGTGCGTTTTATTACTTGCGTGTCGTTAAGTTGATGTACTTTGATGACGTGGAAGATAAATCACCTATCGTTGCACCATTCAGCATGCGTTTGGTCTTAAGTATCAATGCCCTTGCCTTACTGGTTGTTGGGTTGATGCCGCAGCCCTTGATGAATATATGTGCTTACGCGATCTCGCGTAGCCTTCAATAGATTTTATAAATGACGAATATTGTTTTAATCCTGCTGGCACTTGTGCTAGCGAATTCCCCTTGGTTCTCAGAGCGCCTGTTCTATGTGATTCCGCTAAAAAACCAGCCTAAAGCATTTGGTTGGAGTTTGCTGGAGGTAGTCGTGCTGTATTTCGTCATGGGGGCGATCGCTTTCTACGCTGAAAAGATGACCACGGGTCAATCGGTTCCTCAGCAGTGGGAGTTCTATGCGATTACTGCAAGTTTATTTCTGGTATTAGCATTCCCGGGTTTTGTGTATCGTTACTTTTGGCATCAAAAATGAATGATGAGAGCCTGATAGAAACCACAATATCGTCAGAGGTCATTGCACAAGGCGGTATGCTGAAGGTCAATCGTGATCAAGTACGTTTGCCTAACGGTGGCGTTGGTCAGCGTGAGTACGTCATTCATCCGGGTGCTGTGATTGTCATCCCTTTATTGGATAACGGTAACTTGCTGCTAGAGCGCCAATTCCGTTATCCACTGAACCAGGTCTTTATCGAATTACCCGCGGGTAAGATCGATGCAGGCGAAGATATCTTGGTGACAGCGCAGCGTGAACTGCTGGAGGAGACTGGCTACACGGCAAGTGAATGGATATATCTTTCCAGCCAGCATCCTTGTATCGGTTACTCGAATGAGGTCATCTACACTTATCTTGCTCGTGGTTTGCAAGAGGGGCAACATAATCGGGATGAGGATGAAGCCTTACAATTGTTCGAGGCCTCTTTGGATGAATGCTTAAACATGATTCAAAGCGGTGAAATCACCGATGGCAAAACCATCATCACCTTGATGTGGGCCGAGAAATACCTGCAAGGGCAATGGCAACCTTCTTCAAGAGCTACTAAAAATATCTAAGGTTATGTCAGCGAGTGTATTGATCGTTGGCTGTGGGGATCTAGGTCTTGAAGTCGCAAGGCGATTGAGGCATTCAGATTTTGATGTCACTGGGGTCCGCCGCAGTAATCAGGACTTACCTGAGGGCGCAAGATTGATTCAGGCAGATGTGACAAAACCACAGACCTTAGTCATCTTAGCTGAAACGCGGCCCGATATTCTGATCTATTGTGTTGCTGCTAATGCACATACCGATGAAAGTTATCGGGAGCAATATGTGGACGGTTTGCGCAATACCCTCGCGGCTTTGAACGAATTAAAAAGCTTGCGTCATATATTTTTCGTTTCCAGCACAGGTGTGTATGGTCAGCAAACAGATGCATTCCTAGATGAGACTAGCCCTGCCATTGCAGCTGATTTCACTGGAGAACGCATGTTGGAGGCAGAAGCTTTATTGCAGGGTTATCCAGCAACCATCCTGCGCTTTTCAGGAATCTACGGCCCGGGCCGTACACGTATGATTCAGCTTGCAAAAACACCAGCGCAATGGCCTACAAGGAATGGCTGGACTAATCGAATTCATCGTGACGATGGCGCTGCTTTTATCGTCTACCTGATACAACGATTAGGGGAGGGTAAAGCGCCTGAAAAGCTTTATCTGGTCACTGATACGCAACCGATTACGCAATATGCATTGCTCAATTGGCTGGCAAAGCAGCAGGGAGTCGATGCAAGTGAAGTCATCGTGCCGCCTATTCAAGGCAATAAACGTCTGGATAACAGCTTGATGCTAAGTACGGGGTTTAAATTTACTTACCCTGACTATCAAGCGGGATATGCGCAATTACTTAGCCTGACTTGATAATGCACTAATCAGGTCTATCAAGCTATCCATATGCTTGGATTCTGTGAAGGGGTTCATCAGCGTTGTGCGCAACCATATCTCCCCGTGAATTTCTACCTGCGTCAGGTGAAATGCGCCGCTCTCTACAATATCTTTGCGTAACTTAACCTGATGTTGATTAAGCGCTTCTAGTTCCAAAATGCTCGGTTGATGGCGGAAGCAAACGATATTGGTCTGCGGCTTGATCAGTAACTCAAAATCAGCGGCATCCTGTAGTTTTTCCGCAAAGATTGCAGCATTCAAAAATGCGTGATCTACCAGTGCAGCTAAACCCTCAACTCCATAGAGTGAGAATGCCACCCATAGCTTTAAACCCATCATGCGCTTTGTGCATTCCAGCGTCCGGTAACTGATGTTGTATGCCTCTTCTTCATGTGTGTTGCCTTGGAATAGGTAAGAGGCGTCTTGGGCAAAAGCGGCATAAGCATTTTTGCGCTCACGGAAGATGACAGCGGAAACAGTTGCTGGCATATACAGTAACTTATGGCCATCCCACACGACGGAATCAGCCAGCTCAATACCTTTTAGTGATTCTCTATGCTGCTCTGAGAGTAACGCCGAAGCGCCATGTGCACCATCGACATGTAGCCACAAGTCGTGAAGCTGACAAAAGTCACCGATCTCCATTAACGGGTCTATGCTACCCGTGGGCGTACATCCAGCGGTAGCAACCACAGCGATGATATGAAGTCGATTCGCAATCGCCTCTTCATAAGCCATTTCTAGCGCATGTATATCCATGCGACCCTCACGGTCTGCTGCGACTTTGATAACGGCATTGGTACCCAAGCCCATGATGCCTGCCGCACGTGCGACTGAGTAATGCGCATATTCAGAAGCTAATATGCACATCCTTTGATGATCGGCGATGCCATCTTTCCATACATTGGATTGAGCAGTGTGTTGCCGGGCAGCAAGCAGGGCGGTCAGATTGGCTTGCGCACCGCCTGATGTCAGCACGCCTTCGCTTTGTTCCCAGCCGATCAATGTACTTAACCAGCGAATCACCTGACGTTCGAGCATCGTAGCACTTGGCCCCGTCTCATAAACCGCCATCGCCTGATTGGTGAGTGACGCCACCAAGTCGCATAGCGCGGCTATCGGTAAAGGTGTCGCAACCTGATGCCCCAGATTATGAGGATGGTGAATCGCCAGATTATTTGAAAGTACTTGGGTTTGCAGTTTGTCGATCAACTGTTTTGCATCAAAAGTGGCAGTTATGGGTAGCGGTTGCTGCCAGTTGATATCTTCAAGAGCTGGCGCTCGCCAGTTGAAAACGCTGGCATTTCCAGCTATTTGATCGCTCAATTGATTGGTGAGCAGGTCAATCAGATGATGTCCGATCACTTGAAATTGTTCGGGGTCGAACATGTCGGCGATCAATGTTTTAGTCTTATTCATGATAGTTGACTGCCTCTTTGCCTAAACCAGCCAGTCAAGCTTCTACGCTCACGTGTGGCGGGCAAAACCTCATGAAAAAACTGGTCAGATAAAAAGACAACCAGCTTACCGCCATCTGGTTGTATGTCGATATAATCTATCTCACTGTCTTTGTTCAAATAAAGGCGCAATGCCCCGCCGTCTTTAGTTGACCAATCGTGATTCAGATAAAAGATTATGCTGATTTTTCTATCCTGCTTCTCGCGGAATTGATCTAAGTGTTTATGGTAGACGGCTCCGGTGGGATAGATCGCATAATGCGCTTCAAGATCAAAAAGTCCGAGATAAAAATGTTGGTTAAGTGCGCGCTGCAATACTTGCATGGCCTGCCAGTATTGATTTTGAATGCTTGAGAGTTCATGCTCTGCTAGCCAGTAGATGAAGTCTCCTCGAGGGTTGGTAGCTACAGAATTGTTCTTTATAACCGTTCCCGTTCTTCCAGCTTTCATCGCTCCTTGCTGTTGCAGCATATCTGCCTCGCCTGCTAACTCAGCAACAATATTAAGCGCTAAGAAATCCTCGATGACGGCGTATCCCTCTTTATCTATTGCATCAATGATGGATTGGATTTTTAACGAAAGCATGCGCTGAGACGGCTAGAATTTTGATGGAGTCTATTATAAGCCTCATCATGCGGGTGTATCATCAAGGAGATCTATTTATGTCGCGATTGCTTGAATAGCCGCAATGCGCTAGAATTCGCACCTCTTTTGATTTCGTAATCAAATGCAGGCGCGTAGCTCAGCTGGTTAGAGCACCACCTTGACATGGTGGGGGTCGTTGGTTCGAGTCCAATCGCGCCTACCAATTCTCATAAAGATATTGGTAGTGAATGATCAAGCCGCTTATTGCGGCTTTTTTTTATTTTGTCTTTCTTTCTTAATCTATCATCATGTAGCCAATCCCATCTATTCAGGGGTTCCACTTAACGACTGGTACACTCACGCCATTACTTGCATTATTGGCATAAAACTACATATTTTTGCTTTAAATGAGAATGACTATCATTTGCTTTGATTGTTTTGTATCATATAGGCTTCATTCAATGCGGAATCATTAACTTTAAGAATATATGTTCCAGTCATTCTCTCCGCAAATATGGAGTCGTATCGCTCCATTTCTCCTATACATGCTGTTTATCGTGTTGGCAGATGGATTGACTAAATACGATGTTGCATTCATCGATAGCCGCTGGCTATATGTGATGAAGGTAACAGCGGTGGGATTGCTTCTGTGGTATCTTCGAAAGCATTACACTGAGTTATACAAGTGCTCAAAGCTTAGCGCTAAACACTTGGGAGTCTCTGTGTTAGCAGGTGTTGTCGTGTTTATTGCATGGGTGAATCTGGATTTATCCTGGATGCAAATAGGAACAACTTCCTCTGGATTTAATCCCACAGATCAAAATGGAATGAACTGGCTACTGGTTATAGCTAGAATTTCAGGTGCTGCCTTGGTTGTGCCAATCATGGAAGAGTTATTCTGGCGGTCATTTCTAATGCGATGGATCGTCAGCATAGATTTTCTAAAAGTTGAACCTCAACGTGTAGGTTGGATTGCGTTATTTGTATCTTCGTTATTATTTGCGATAGAGCATAATCTCTGGCTAGCGGGCTTCATGGCGGGCTTGGTATATGGTTTGCTTTATATTCGAAGTGGTAATGTTTGGGTGCCGATGATTGCCCACGCAGTGACGAATGCAATGCTTGGTTTCTGGGTGCTATACACCAGAAGTTGGGCTTTTTGGTAAAAGGTTTTTTTTGGTAAATGTATTAAAAGTTGCTTGTGTTGCCATTCTATTTGCGACTGCATATGCATATCCTCGAGATGTTTTTGCCGAGGAGGGGGATTTTTTTCGACCTTATATGGGGATTACGCAAGGGTATGATAGTAATTTGCGTCGATTCAACAGCAGAGAAACGGCGTTGGCTGCAACAGGGTCAAGTGAGACATCCGATACATTCACTCGAAAAGAGGTTGGTGTGATCTTGGATAAGCAGATCAGTCTGCAGAAACTCTATGCCGATATTAGCGTGAACGACACTCGTTATAATCGTAATTCAGATATCGATAATGATGGCAAAAAGGCGCTTGGTCGATGGGGTTGGCAAGTGGGGAATCATCTTCAGGGCAATGTTGAAGCATCGCATGAAGAGTCTTTGGTTCCATTTGCTGATTATCGCGGGCTAGAGTTGAACCAGCGTACTATTGATCGTAGATTGTTCGATGCTACTTGGCGGTTTCATCCCAGTTGGCAAGTGCGTAGCGCTATATCAAGAAGCGAGATGGAATTCAGTGCGGTTAGCCAGCAAAGGGCGAATTTAAATGAGAATGCCCAAGAACTCGGTGTAGATTACTTATCCCCGTCATTGAGCAAGATTGGTATTCAATACAGGCATGTAAGAGGAGATAGGCCCGTACCTCTACAGGTAGGGATTTTACTTGTAGATAATAGTTACGATCAAAATGAACTGAAAGCAAAAGTAGACTGGATGTATTCAGGTAAAACACAACTACAGTTTCTGGGCGGGCTTGTAGAGCGCAAGCATGATGAATTTTCTGAGCGGGATTACAGTGGGTTTAACTCCCGCCTTAATTTAAATTGGGCTGCTACAGGGAAAACCTTGGTCAACATCAGTACTTGGCGGGAGATTGGTGGTCAGTCATATGTAACCTCGAGTTATATTTTAAGCCGTGGGATTAGTCTCGGTTTGAGCTGGTTAGTTACAGGAAAAGTCACGGTGCAAGGCAACCTTCGCTATGATAACCAAGATTTTCAGGGGGATATCAACTCTCATCGAGTCGATACTTACCGTAGCTCATCTGTTTCACTTTTGTACAAGGCGACAGATGCGTTGTCATTAAATGCAACACTGAATAGAAGTACACGCATTTCAACCAATGAGCTTTTAGAGTTTGCGTCTAGCGGAGCTTTTTTGAGTGCGCAGTATGCATTTTAATATTATTTCGATTGATAGTTAATTATCGTGAATGACATTCCATTAGTTACTTTTTTTAAGCGTTTATTAGACCCTTTGCTTATTCTAGGGCTGCTTTATATCTTTACCGCAGTCAATAAGCAGCCATTTAATGGGTATTACCTCATTCTTGCGCTACTTACGTATTTTGTATCCTCTCACGTGTATGAGCAGATCAATTTATATAGGACTTGGCGAAGTGGGAAAGTCATCGCCTATATTCGTGATATCGCTTTCGGATGGGTCATCGTTGTAGGTGTCATCGTAATAATTGGGTACGCGTCAGATATAGCCGTTCAATATGATGAAAAAGTCCTTGTGCAGTGGGCGATTGTTGCGCCCATCATTATCTTTTTTAGCCACATGCTGATACGCAAGATCGCATCGGATCTACATAAAAACGGGGCATTGCGTTCGGTAATTATCGTAGGGGCTAATGACTTAGGGCATCGTATTGTAGAGCGTATAAATGATGATCCTTACCTGTTCATGGAGGTTAAAGGTTTCTTTGATGATCGTGAAGTTGCTCGATTACACCAAGATACGCCACGCTTGCTAGGTCGGGTGGCAGATATAGCTGCATATGCGCGTAAGCATAATGTAGATATTATCTTTGTGAGCCTCCCTATCTCTGCACAGCCGCGTATCACAAAAATGTTTGACGAGTTACAAGATACCACCGCATCAATATACTTTGTGCCGGATATCTATATATTTGACTTGGTGCAGGCTCGATTTGATGATGTAGGCGGAGTACCCGTCGTCGCGATATGTGAGACCCCTTTCACGGGCTATAACACACTTGTTAAGCGAGCCAGCGATCTAGTGTTGGCAACGCTTATCCTTTTGTTGTTATTGCCTTTGATGTTGTTGATTGCATTGGCTGTCAAATGTACGTCACCTGGGAATGTCATATTCAAGCAACGTCGTTATGGTCTAAATGGAGAGGAAATCACTGTTTATAAATTTCGCTCCATGACTGTGAGTGAGGATGGTCATCAGGTTGTTCAGGCACAAAAGGATGATTTTAGAGTCACTAAGGTTGGGGCCTTTTTAAGAAAAACCTCATTGGATGAGCTTCCTCAATTCATCAATGTACTACAAGGACGCATGAGTATCGTCGGCCCGAGGCCTCATGCTGTTGCGCACAATGAGCAGTATCGTAAGTTAATCAAAGGCTACATGCTACGTCATAAGGTTAAACCAGGCATCACTGGTTGGGCTCAAATAAATGGGTTAAGAGGTGAAACAGATCGGCTTGAGAAAATGAAAGAGCGAGTAGAGTACGATCTTGATTATTTGCGTAATTGGTCATTGCCATTAGATCTATGGATTATTTTCCGTACGGTCATTGTTGTACTGAAGCGTGAGAATGCATATTGAGATTTCTTTCTCATAATACTTTTAAGAACAAGCGTTTAATTGTTAATGATTTCTGGATTGTGTAAATTGAATATAGAATGCCTGCTATATGAATGCCCTTTGAAGACCGAGTTTTTAGCGTGTTTTATGGGATGTAGATCTAAAGTGTCTAATCAAATAAGTATTTAGGAGAATAACGTTGGATTTAAATAGTAATGATTCTTATTTAATAAGAAAGCCTTTATCTACGATCACCACATTGTTGATGCTAATCACCATGATTGGACTCGGTGGATGTGGGAGTAAAGACAAAGAAGGTAAAGCTACTCAGAGTTTAGCAAGTGTGAATGGTAAAGACATTACAATTCATCAGCTTAACGAAGAGCTCACGCGGGCAAATGTTCCTCCAGCTCAGCAAGAGGCGGCTAAAAAACAGATATTGCAATCGTTGATTGATCGGCAACTCCTAGAGACGAAAGCCATAAAAGCTAAAGTTGACCGTGACCCTAACGTAATGCAGGCAATTGAGCGTGCCAAATCACAGATTATCGCGCAGGCATATATCCAAAGTCTTGTCTCAGCTGTAGCAAAACCTACCAGAGCTGAGGTTGAAGATTATTATCAAAAACATCCTGAGACTTTCAGCGAGCGGAAATTGGCAGAGATGAAGCAGTTGCTGGTAGATTCGCGTCAGGTCAACGATGCGTTGAAAGAGGTTCTAAAGTCGGCAAAGTCTCTGGATGAAGTGGCCAACTGGATGGATGCTAACAATATCCAATACGATCGTGGCGAGATTTCCAGAAGTTTGGCTGAAATGCCTGCTGACCTTGCTTCGCGATTACGGGATGCCCGCAAAGGCCAGTTATTCGTTATCTCAATGGGTAGTCGTACTATGCTCATATTGATGGAAAGCATTAAAAATAGCCCAATCGCTTTGGATACTGCAGCGCCACAGATTGAACAATATCTTCTTAACCAGAAGCGTAAAGATGCGGGAGAGGCAGAATTGGCGCGCTTGCGTAGTGAAGCAAAAATTGAATATATTAATCAGGATGATAAGCCTAGCGAGATTGAAAAATCTCAAGAGAAACCGACTTCCAATAGTGATATGGAACATGGTGTAAGTGGTTTGAAATAGCTTGGCTTTTCTTAATATTCTGCATGTATTGTTATTGTCTTTGGAGTGAAGTAATTGATGAAATTTTTTTGTAGATATATTACGGCGCTCTTAATCTTATTAAACGCAACGATTATTGTTGCCGCTGGCAACGATTTAGTCCTCGGGCCCGGAGATGTCATCAGGGTATCGGTATTTGATCAGCCCGATCTATCTTTAGAGGTGCGAGTAAGTGAGGCGGGTACTATAACTTTTCCATTGATTGGTGAGGTTTCTGTAGGAGGCGGTAGTACTGCTGCTGCTGAAGGTAAGATTGCCACGATGTTGGAGCAAGGCGGTTTTATACGAAATCCCCATGTCAACATCATTGTCACACAGATGCAAAGTCAGCAGGTATCAGTGCTCGGGCAGGTAAATCGTCCTGGACGTTATCCAATCGATGGCACTAGGACTTTAAGTGATGTGATCGCGCTTGCTTCAGGAGTCAATCCTGATGGAGGGGATATTGTTACGGTAATTCATACTCAGAATGGAAAGACTGAAAGGGCGGAAATCGACTTGTTGGAGATGATGCATCAACCTGACGTAAACAAAGATACGATTATCACAGCAGGCGATATTGTTTTTGTTGAGCGTGCCCCTAGATTTTATATCTATGGTGAAGTGCAGCGTCCTGGGCAATATAGACTCGAGCGCAATATGACGATACTGCAAGCTTTATCTGCTGGGGGTGGCCTTACTCAGCGTGGTACCGAGCGTGGTGTTCGTGTTAAACGTAAGGACGCGCAGGGCAAGATGGCCATAATCTCTGTAAAACATGATGATATGCTTCTGCCCGATGACGTGGTGTATGTTAAAGAAAGCTTGTTCTAAGTTAATCCTGTTAGGCAACCAAATGGTCCGTTTAGCCAAATTAAAAGGTCGGTTTCAATGAGTTTTCAGCAATTATTTCTTCTTCTTCGCGCACGCTTTAAAATCGTCGTGACTACATTGCTTGTTACTGTTCTGCTGACAATAGTAATCAGTTTACTGATAAGCAAAAGTTACAAAGCGACGGCCACTGTCATCGTCAACTATAAAGGAGCCGACCCGGTGACAGGCATGGTGCTCCCTGCACAGCTGATGCCGGGGTATATGGCTACGCAGGTAAGTATCATTTCCAGTAAGAATGTGGCATACAAGGTTATTTCTGGCCTCAAGCTTGCAGAAAGTCCTACTGTAAAACAGGATTTTGTTGATGATACTGATGGGGAAGGGACTATAGAGGATTGGTTATCTGAGTTGCTCTTGAAAAAACTGGATGTTACTCCTTCTCGTGAAAGCAGTATTATCGAGATCAGTTTTTATGGTGCAAACCCTCAATTCTCGGCGGCTATCGCTAACGCCTTTGCCGAGGCTTACCTGCAAACGAATATTCAGTTGAAAGTAGAGCCATCGAAAAAGGCGGCAATTTATTTCACTGATCAATTAAAGGATTTAAAGAATGATCTGGAGAATGCACAACAAAAACTGTCGGCATATCAGCAGGAAAAAGGTATTGTCAGTGTAGATGAGCGCTTGGATGTAGAACGTGCAAGATTGAATGATCTTTCAACACAGCTCGTCATGGCACAGGGTCAGGCGATGGAGGCACAGTCGCGGCAGCGCAACTCCAACGGCACAAGTGCCAACGAGTCGCCTGATATTGCTTCTAATCCTGTCATACAAAGTTTAAAAGCCGATATTGCTCGAGCAGAGTCGAAGTTTGCCAATATCTCGCAAACGGTTGAGCGTAACCATCCGCAATATCAAAGCGCAAAGGCCGAAGTAGATCATCTACGGGATGAACTTAACCGTCAGGTGCAACAGACATCAGGTACGGTAGCCACGAATGCACGCATTCTGCAACAGCGTGAATCTGAGATACGTGCCGCACTCGAGGCGCAAAAAATCAAAGTACTGGAACTGAATCGTGACCGCGACGCGCTCTCCATATTGGTACGCGAAGTGGAAAGTGCCCAGAATGCTTATGATTTGGCTACGCAACGTTTTTCTCAGACGAATATTGAGGGCCAATCAAACCAGTCGGATGTGGCGATTCTTAACCCGGCTACTGTGCCCCTTAAGCCCGCAAGTCCTCGGATACTCCTGAATACGGCCGCGGCGATATTCCTTGGTACTTTACTGGGCTTGGGCTTGGCTATCGTAGCCGAGTTACTGGATAAACGAATTCGTTCCCCAGAAGATCTCGTCGAGATACTGCAAGCACCAGTTCTGGGGGTAATGGTCAATGATAAGAAGATAACCAGAAACTGGCTATCCTGGATATTTAGGAAAAAGCCGGTGAATGTAAAGAAAATGAGCATGTTATGAACTTAACGCCACAACTAGATGAAACCTCTATTGATCTGAGCATAGGTAGTTTATTGCTTGCGATGGGCAAGATTACTCCTGAAGATGCCGAGCGTGTTATGCGGTTGCATGATGAGCGAGGCATGCGTTTCGGTGATGCTGCAAAAAGTCTGGGCTTGATCACAGAAGAGGACATACAGCAGGTGCTTTCGAGGCAATTCTCTTATCCTTACTTGTCTTCGGATCAGCATAACTATTCGTCAGAGTTGATTGCTGCCTATCAGCCATTCAGTGCAAAAGTTGAGGTCTTGCGTGCAGTGCGAAGTCAATTGATGCTTCATTGGTTCTCTACGGGTAGAAGAGCCTTGCCTCTTACCAGTGCAAACCCAGGTGAGGGTGTGACTTACTTGGTAGCTAATCTTGCTGTTGTGTTCTCTCAACTTGGGAAGCGGACCTTGTTGGTAGATGCTAATCTGCGGCAGCCTCGGCAACATGAGATTTTCCGGATTACCGAGAAGCAGGGTTTATCCGATATTCTTGCTGGGCGCGCAGGTGTTGAAGTGGTCTCCAAGATCAATGCATTTGAGAATCTTTCTGTGCTTTCTGCAGGTACATTGCCGCCTAATCCCCAAGAGTTGGTCAGCCGTCCTGAATTTCAGCATTTGATTAACTCTTTTGCCATTAACTATGATGTTATCTTGATCGATACCCCCTCATTCTCTGCAGGTGCAGATACCTATGCCATCGCCGCTATGTTGGGCGGTACCGTTTTAGTGGCTCGTCAAAGCTCGACTCGTGTTTTAGATGTCGCTACGGCTGTGGAGCAACTGAAACAAAATGGTACGCAAATCGTAGGTTCGGTACTTCTTGATTTCTAGGCCATGAAATTATTGTCTTTCTCTAATTCCTTAGGACCTTGGCAGCCTGTATTAGGTAGATTATGGATGGTTCTACTGGGGCTGTTCGCCCTCTATGTTCCTAGTTTTATCCATCTGAGTAATACGCTCTGGCAATCCGAGAATCAAGCGCATGGGCCAATCATTTTAATGGTTGTTCTATATTTGATATGGGAAAAGCGAACCTATTTTCTAACGCAACCGCAGCATGAAAAAGCTTCTGTATGGGGATGGCTGCTTTTTATTGGCGGCTTGTCATTCTATATCGTAGGTAGGTCACAAGACATTGTAGTGTTGGATATCGGTTCGCTGATCCCTGTCTTGGGCGGGGTCTTATTGATCACATATGGCATCTCAGCGATCAGGACCTTTTGGTTTCCTTTATTCTTTCTCTTGTTCATGATCCCTATTCCGGGCTCGGTCATGGATGTCTTGACCCTGCCGATGAAGATTGCGGTTTCCTATGTGGCGGAGCAAATCCTTTATTGGTTCGATTATCCAATTGCAAGATCTGGTGTCGTGATTCAGATTGGACAATATCAATTGCTGGTTGCAGATGCCTGTGCGGGAATGCATACCTTGCTTTCGTTAGAGGCGCTTGGGTTGCTCTACCTGAATATTGTCAGACATGACTCTTTATTCCGTAACCTTACATTAGCAACATTGATCATTCCTATATCGTTTACTGCAAATGTGATTCGTGTGATTGTGCTTATATTAGTGACCTACTATTTTGGGGATGCAACAGGGCAAGGGTTTATTCACGGCTTTGCTGGCATGTTGTTATTCGTTGTAGCACTCGCATTGATCATTTCAGTCGATTCAGCCCTGCAATACTTTGTGACGCATAGGAACAAACGTGTTCAGGCTATTGGGCATAAACAATGAAGTTGATAACAAGAGGTCTATTGCTTTTTGTGTTAATGCTCACTGCTACCCTGTTGGCAGTGCTGATGCGGCCAACATTTAATATCGCCGATGAGCAGTCAATGTCATCTTTGACGGACTTTATTCCTCAGCAATTCGGGGATTGGCAGGAAGTATCTACTGGCCTCATGCAAGTTGGATTAACAACGAATACTGCTGACAAAGGCGATGACTATCCGTATGACCAAGTGCTAAGCAGGACGTATAAGAACTCCGATAACCAGACTGTTATGTTGACGATAGCATGGGGTGGAAAGCAGCGCCAAGAGGTCAAGATACACAGGCCAGAGCTTTGCTATGCGGCACAGGGGTTCGAAATAAAGAAGTTGAAGGATACCGATTTTGGAATAGCCTCAACTGGCAATAAGGTGGTCACTGGAAAAGATATGCTCGCGTTCAATCCTAAATATATAGAAGCTGTTTCATACTGGATCAGGATAGGTGACATATACAGTGGGAATGCATGGCAAACTCGCCTTTATATCTTTAAGACAGGTCTTGAAGGTGTCATTCCTGATGGCGTGCTTGTTCGAGCCTCCTCCATAATTAATGATGAGAAAAATGCTGAAAGCGCATATCAACTTAATAAGCGTTTTTTACAAGATTTAGTAAAAAATGTCGATTCGGCTAAAGGCAGAAGTTTTTTAATCAAATAATTTCCCAGTATCTTGTAATCGAGGTGCTCTAGTTTTGATATTGAAGCCCCAAGTCAGGACGCATAAATCGCAATGCTTTTTCAGGAACTGAATCCAGATAAATCGGTTTTTAAAGCGTTTTATCGAAAGGTGGATATTTATATGAAGAATATGATCACATTTAAAATGGCGCGCTTATATCTTTGCGTGTTGTTGGGCATCCAGTCAGCGATAGTGCTTGCGGCCGATGATTTTATATTGGGTGTTTCTACCTCGATCAACGATCCAGCAAGTGTAGTGATTGCAGCTAAAGGTCTGGGGAGCCAGTCTATAAGAGTTGATGCGCCGTGGAATCAAATGGAAGAGAAGATTGGGCAATATAAGCTTCCTCAATGGCTGGTCGTGCAGCTTGATGCCATGCAAAAGAATGGCATCGAACCTTTATTGATTCTGGATTATGGGAATAAGGTTAGAGGCATTGATAAACCTAAAACCGAGGCAGAGATCAATGCGTTTGCAGATTACGCGGAGTGGCTGGTAAAAACACTGCACGGTAAGGTAAGGATGTTTGAAATATGGAATGAGTGGAATAACACGAGTGGTGGAGGCTCTCCGGGCTCAGCCGAAGACTATGTCAAGTTGGCTAAGATCGTTTATCCAAGGCTCAAAGCAGCTGCTCCGGATGTCCTTTTTCTGGGAGGTAGCCCTTCGGGCGGGGCGCTGAGAGGGGACTGGATGGAGCGTTTTATTGCTGCAGGCGGGTATAAATATTGTGATGCAGTTTCCATACACCCATATACATGGTGGGAGAAAAAGATGTTCTCGCCGGAGGATGCGATAGACGTCGTCGATAACGTAGAAACCATGTTAAGAAAAGTGAACAAAGGAAAAGACTTTCCACTTTATATTACGGAAGTGGGCTGGCCTACACATATAGATGAGAAAGGTACGCCCATCAGCACTTCAGGTGCTTATCTGGCACGCTTCATGTTGCTTGCGAATGCAAGGCCTTATGTGAAGGGTGTGTGGTGGTTTACCGTTTTTCAGTCTGGTGATGATAATGATCCCGATAAGGAGCACCACTTCGGGTTATTCGATAAATATAAGGCACCTAAAAGCAGTGCCAAGGTCTATAAGCAGGTTAGTCAATTGTTCGCCAGCACTAACGATCGTTTAAAAGCTTTAAGGAACGATCAGGAATATGCCGTCATGCTGCCTGCTGCTGCAGATTCGACCATGTCATATATCGCTTGGAAACCCAGCAAGAAAAGGGAGGCGAGAAGCAGTTTCAAGTATGAAGTCATCACTTCCAAAGGAGCGGATAACAGTACTGCCGACCTAAACGATTATCCTGTTTTTGTCGAAAAATTTTCTGCAGGTAAATAGTGGATATCTTTACCGCGTTTTTAATATTTGCCTTTATTTTATGTGTGGCTGTCGCATGCCTGATTGCTTTGGTCGCAGCCGTCATAAAATTCAAACCGATCTTTTGGGCGTCGATTAGTACGTTAACATCCACCGTTCAGTTGTATATCTTCCCCTTGCCTGGCTTTTATCTTTCGGCATCGCTATTAACTGGGCTGCTATCTGTAAAGTCGCTATTGAATTTGAACCAGACGCGATTTCTCTGGGTATATGCATTCTTGTTAATGGAGGTATTCAGGGGGGTAAGCTTGCTTTGGTCGCCCAAACCCATTGAGGGGATCAGATACCTGATTTATGAGATCGTATTCATATTCATCGTTATTGCATTCTCTAATGCAGCAAATATCAAGGCTGGGATTAAAGAACGCGTCATCAAGATATCGCTAACTTTGGTAGGGCTTAATGCCATTTTGGTGATCCTGTTCCGCTTAGGCCCCGAGATTGAGATGAATTTTTTGAACTCGGTAATCTCGCAATTCTTCATCTCAAAGAACGTCTTAAGTGCATTATTGACATATAGCCCTAATAACGTGTTTGACCCTAGCAAGGCAGGCGGATTTTTTATCAATGCAAATGTAGGCGCGGCTTATATGGGCATGGCTGCCATGGGGGCATGGTTTTTTGGCAAGGCACTCAAAAGCAAGCTTTTGATATCTAGTGCCGTACTTTGTTGGATTGCTGTTTTCTTCGCGGGCTCCAAGGCTGCTATCATCGTCGCTGCTACATTGCCTCTGCTCTTGTTCGTAATCAATATCGTTTTTTCAAACACCATCAATCTCAAGCATTTACTTGTTCTTTTAGGCTTGGTTTTTATGGGGTCACTCGCATGGATTTTCGGGCATTTGTTTTTTGAGAATTCTGAGTTCTTCACAAACTCTACCAGTACCCTGGATGACCGGATCGTCATGTGGACTTTTGCAGCTAATGCGTTTGCAAAGCACCCATTCCTGGGCCTAGGTTTTGGTGGTTGGGATATCCAATCCGCAGGGTATGCCTTTATGAATGGATATAGAACCAACCTGCCAGCACATAATGCCTATTTGATTCTATGGAGCCAGAGCGGATTGCTTGCCGCGTTAGCTGGCCTCGTATTCTCGGTTAGCCTTGTCGCCTTCCTCATCAAGGCATTGACCTACAATACAGGCCGTGAGGCATTGATTGTCAAGGGTGTGTTGGGGGCTGTCCTTTGGGTGTTCTTCCAAGCTCAAGGTGAGAATTTCGGCCTGATTGGCGAGGCTCACATCACCCCATTGTTGGCGATGATGATCGGATACGCCATCAGTCAGGGGTGCTTCCAAAAGAAGAAAAAGTCAACCGACGAGAAAGCTGAATAGATAACATGAAAAGTGCAGTTTTCAGATTCCAGTTATTTAAACCATCGGAGACCTTTGTCGTATCACAAATGCGTCACTTTCAGTCAACCCAGACTACTTTGTTTGGAGGGAGACTGTTCGGCAAAGCACCGGAGAACGTTGATTACTTCGTACCTTCAACAATGGGAATCTCAGAGCTTATAAGGTTTTATGCGTTGAGCGATTGCTCGATGTTCCAGAAGATGTTCGATCAGAAAAACTTTGATCTTATACATGCACATTTTAGCATCGATGGATTATTGATTTTGCCGCTAGCAAGATCACTCAACCTACCGCTCGTTACTACCCTGCACGGTTTTGATGTCAGTAGGTCAAGAGCTTCTTTCCTGAGCTCAGGGCGCCCCGCGTTAATGAGATATGCTCTTTTTCAGGATTCATTGAAGCAAGAAGGCGACTTGTTCATTTGTGTATCGGAATTTATAAAGAATAAGGCCTTAGAAGCGGGATTTCCCGAAAAAAAACTGATTACACACTATATTGGAATCGATCCGGATGATTTCCGGCAAAGCCCTCAAGAGCATACAGACCTGCGTGTTGTGCATATCGCGCGTTTGGTCGAGAAAAAGGGTACCGAGTATTTGATCAAAGCATTTCAGGCGATCGTAAAAAAATACCCTGAAGCACAATTAATCATCATTGGGGATGGCCCGTTAAAAGAATCTCTTCAGAGCCTAGCTGCTCCTATCGCCAATAATGTGCAATTTAAAGGTAGCCAGCCGCATGCCTTTATCCGGGAGGAACTGAGTAAGGCTAGCGTACTTGTCTTACCAAGCGTCACTGCATCTAATGGGGACGCAGAGGGATTGGGCCTTGTGCTTCTGGAGGCCGCGGCTAGCGGAGTACCCGTGGTCGGCACGCGTCATGGAGGTATTCCCGAAGCTGTCGTGAATGATGAAAATGGGTATCTGGTAGCCGAAAGAGATGTGAGCCAGCTTGCAGAGGCTTTGGATGCCTTGCTCGCGAGTGACGCTTTACGTAGCCGGTTTGGGTTGGCTGGCCGCGAACTGGTCAATGATAAATTCAATATAAAGAAACAGTCTAGATTGCTCGAAGACATCTATTCCCAATCTATGACATTGAAAGCCTCCACAGGCAAAATTAACGCTTAAGACAGAGAACAACAAGGCCTGAATGCATATCCTAGGAGTAAGTCGAACTCTACCATTTCACAGTATTGGCGGCATGCAAGCGATTGCATGGGATATTTTTCGTGAGCTTGCCCGTACAGGGCATGAGGTGACTGTCATCACGACAAGAATCAACGGTAAACCTGCCACGTTCACTGAAGATGGTGTGACGGTGATCGCGGTGCAGTCATCTAAGCCGGAACGTTACTCATTTACATGGTGGGCAGGCTCAAGAAACGAAGTGAAAAAGATCGGTCTTGAAAAGATCGATGGGGTATTGAGCATCAGCATTGCCGCTGCCGGGCTTATCCCTCTCAAGTCCCAAGGGTTGGCGGCCCCATTTTTATTTCAGGCGCATGGTACCTCGTGGGGAGAGTTGGTCTCAAAATGGCGCACCGGAAAACCTGTGCAGATACTCAAGTCGATCAAGAATCTATACTGGTTCTTTAAAGATGCGATGATTTATAGGAAGTTCGATGAGTTGATTCTAGTTGGCGATATGCTGGAGGAACAATTTAAATCATTTCCAACCAAATTAATCGCTCATGATATTCAATACACCCTAATCAGAAATGGAGTCGATACGAATATCTTTCGGCCGAATTTTGTAAGTAAAAATATAACACGTCAGAATTTTGGCATTTCTGAGGATGCGCGCGTACTCGTTTTTGCTGCACGGCTACATCCTCAGAAAGGATGTCGTGAGAGCTTACTGGCATTTCGGATGTTGGCTGAACTTGATAAGTCGGTTCATTTTCTTATTATCGGCGGAGGGGAAGAGCAAAACACATTACAGGCTCTTGTGAAATTATTTCCTCCTGATATTTCTTCACGAACTCACTTTACTGGCAGTGTTTCTCGTAAAGATATTCCAGAATTGCTGGTGGCGGGAGATGTTTTCGTGTTTCCCACGCTCCGACAAGAAGTCGGCCTGACAATGAATGTGCTAGAAGCACTAGCGTGTGGGTTGCCTGCTATATGCTCAGAGTCAATGCGTGCAGTGTTTGATGCCAAATTACCTATTCGATTCATTGATCCGCAAAATCCAAAGGCGATCTCAGAGGCTATTGCCGAAGAGCTTAAGAACAAGCGACCAATGCAATCCTTGCTTACACCGGAATACTCCTTGCAAGGCTGTGTGCAAGCTTATGTACGGCGCTTCGAAGCGTTAAGGCAGGCCTGATGTTCTCTATTGTCAGGGTGCTGTTATTAGGAGGTTTTGTCGGTAAGATTCTTGGCGTATTCCGCGAGTTATTGGGGGCATGGTTATTTGGTACCGGATTAATTGCGAATGCGTTTAGACTTTCTCAATCAGCATTTTTGATTCCTTTGCATGGGTTCGTGTCAGATGCAGTAAACGGGGGCTTCACACCTAATTTTTCTCATTGGCGTGAGATTGACCCTCCAAAGGCAGCGGCATTGTTTTCAGGAATGCATTTAATCTTGTTAGCTGTTTCCTGTTTCGCTTCAATTCTGTTATTTGTCTTTTCTCCCCAGTGGGTTGTTCTGCTGGCTCCGGGGTTTGATGCTGAATCTGCAGCAATGGCGACAAATATGGTAAGAATCTTAACCTTTGCATTGCCTGCGTATGCAGTTGTCTCCTTATATGCGGCTGCAGATTTGGTGACGGGGCGTGGGGCTATTACAGCTGCCAGAGCTTCTGTGCAAAGTATAGGGTTGATCCTCGGTACATTGTTTGCTTGGTATCTAAAAGAACCATTGTTAATCCCACTGGGCTTTGTACTCAGTTATTTCTATCTAGGTATTTGGGGGTTTCTGGCAGCCAGAGCTGCTGGGTTGGTATTTGATCCGCGGAAACATGACTGGAATCTCATGCGCCCTGCGCTGCTTTCTTCGTGGAAAGTATTTCGGGTGTTGTTCTGGGTGCCGGTGATATTGCAGATAAATCAGATAGTTGAAAGAAGGGTTGGCTCTATTCTTAATCCTGAATCTATCGCCGGACTAGATTATGCGAGGTTCGTTACAGAAACCTTAATAATTCTAATTGCTGTACCGTTCGCATTGGCAGGGCAGGCCAAGATGTCAACAATGACCAAAGAGAATTTTGAAATGCGGGCACTTTATTCAATTCGAATTCTATTGATTATTGGTGTTCCTATTTCGATATTTCTCGCGACAAACTCTGAGTTATTTGTGCGATTGTTCTTTCAAAGAGGCGCGTTTGGAGAAAGTTCTGTTCAGGTGACATCGGCAATAATCTCTGGACAAGCGATTGGGATTTTTGCGGGCTTAATTGCTTATGCCGCTCAAAGGTTTTTAAATGCGCGTGGAATGAATAGTGCCGTATTGAAAGCAACAGCAATAGGCGCATGTATCAATATTACTATGAATTATTTCTTAGGGGATTATGTAGGTGTGCAGATTTTGGGTATCTCGGGGTCTTGCATGGCATTTGCTATTGCTATTATCGCGCTCAACAAGCTGGATTTGATTCAAAAATTAAGGCGAGATTTTATATTCTGGATAAGCATCATCTTGAGCAACATAGCTTTTATTGAAGTGATGAATACATTTTCTGGCTTAGGTACCACAGATAAGGCCATAGCAAATATGATTTTCTGGCTCTTGATTTTTCTTGTTTTTCCTAAATTAAGAATAGAGCTTATCGATTTTTATAAACGATTAAAGACTCCTGATTAATGTTTGTGGCGCTAGTGGTAGGCAAGTCACTCTGTGTTCTTAAGATTATAAATATAGATTTAACGAGGCTAAATGAGCAATATCGTTTTATTATCCACTGCTGATTGGGACAATCCTTTCTGGACGAATAAGCAGCATGTCGCTTGCGAGCTAGAGCGTAGTGGATATAAGGTTTTTTATATAGACTCGCTTGGTTTGCGCAGGCCATCTGTCTCAAGTCAGGATTTGCGGCGCATTCTTGTACGCCTTAAAAAGGCATTAAGGGCTCCGCGGCAAGTCCGCGAGAATTTGTGGGTATGGTCTCCCTTGGTGATACCCTTTCAGCGCTATGCTGCTGTAAGGGCGATAAACCGGTATTTGCTGACTGCGGGTTTGCGGTTCTGGATGTGGCGATTGAAATTTTCTCCGGATATATTCTGGACCTATAACCCGATGACATTAAGTTTCTTCAATCTTAAAAAGTTTGGCAAGGTTATTTATCATTGCGTAGATGAAATCAAGGCTCAGCCCGGCATGCCTGTTGACCAGATCGAGTCTGCAGAAAATGCATTAGTGCGAGCCGTTGATGATTGTTTTGTAACCGCGGAATACCTTCTGGAAACACGCAAGGCGATGAATCCGAGGACATTCTATTTCTCGAATGTTGCTGACTTCGCACATTTCTCCAAAGCCCGGGAAGCGAATACGGCTATCCCTGACGATATGAAGAATATCGCAAGCCCTGTCATTGGTTTTGTGGGTGCGATCAGCGGGTATAAGATCAATTTTGAATTGCTGCAGTCTATGGCAATGCGGCACCCTGAGTGGTCGATCGTGATGATCGGCAAGGTTGGCGAGGGAGACCCATGGACAGATATTTCCACGCTGACCAGATTGCCGAATATCCATTTTGTCGGGCCTCGTGAATATCAGGATTTACCTGCGTATCTGAAGGCATTCGACGTGGGCATCCTGCCAAGCATGCTAAATGAATATACGCGCTCTATGTTCCCGATGAAGTTCTTTGAGTATTTAGCGGCAGGATTGCCTGTAGTCGCAACGGACCTGCACGCGTTAGCCAATTATCGGCATGTGGCCACTTTGGCAAAATCCAACGATGAGTTTATCGAGGGGGTGGAGAAAGTCCTGCGTGGAGAGGTGATCCCTCTTGAGGAGCGTCTCGAGATTGCCATGGAGCAGACTTATGAACGCCGTACGAAGAAGATGATGGATATTGTGCTCGGCCCTCATCAAGGTGGAACAGAAAATGCATCTGTTTAGAGGATTTGTTTTTCAGTATTTTTGTATTCGCTAACAGTTGATGGAACGCAAATAGGTACTGAGAATGAGTTTTATATTGAGTAATCCGGAATAATATGACTATACAAGAAAAAAAAGTAGCGATTGTCCACGAGTGGTTCGTTAACTATGCAGGCGCAGAGCGGGTGGTTGAGCAATTGGTTAAGTGTTATCCCAATGCTGATATATTGGGAGTGATAGATTTTCTGCCTGATGATTTGCGTTGGTACATCGACCATAAGCCTGTGACGACTTCTTTTATCCAGAAGCTGCCCTTTGCAAAGAAGCACTATCGAAGCTACCTGCCGCTAATGCCACTTGCTATCGAGCAGCTTGATGTTTCAGCTTATGATATCGTCATATCCAGCGCCCATGCCGTATCAAAAGGGGTGATAACCGGGCCGAATCAACTCCATGTCAGTTATGTGCATTCACCTATGCGCTATGCATGGGATTTACAGCACCAGTACCTAAAAGAGTCTGGTCTTGATACGGGTATAAAGGGGTGGTTCGCGAAATGGTTCCTCCATAAGCTTCGTATATGGGATGTCAGGACTGCGAATGGCGTCGATGCCTTTATTGCCAACTCCCATTTTATTGCAAAGCGTATAAAGAAGATTTATGGGCGGGATGCAACGGTTATTTACCCGCCAGTCGATACGGATGGGTTTGAGTTCAAAGAAAAGAAAGAAGAGTTTTTCTTAACGGCCTCCAGATTAGTGCCATATAAGCGCGTCGATATGATCGTTGAGGCCTTTGCTAATATGCCTGACCAAAAACTTGTTGTCATTGGCGAAGGGCCAGAAATGGCGAAAGTGAAAGCAAAGGCAGGTCCTAATGTAGAAATACTTGGTTATCAATCTACCGCCGTATTGAAGGACCATATGCAGCGGGCAAAAGCTTTTGTGTTTGCTGCGGAAGAAGACTTTGGCATTACACCGGTAGAAGCGCAGGCTTGCGGTACACCAGTGATCGCTTATGGTCGGGGAGGCGCATTAGAAACAGTTTTATCGCCCGATCATGGAAGGGTGGCGACTGGAGTCTTCTTTCAAGAACAGTCGGTCGCATCAATTATTGATGCCGTGACGCGATTTAATACGATGGATCCAAAAATCTCCCCCCACGCTTGTCGTGATAATGCGCTTAGGTTTTCTCCCCAAAGATTCAGGCAAGAGATTCAGGAATATATAAACGGGTTGGTTTCGCAATAATATTTTGTATTAGAGGATAAGAGCTAAGTAATGAAAATTTCTATCGCCGGAACAGGATACGTTGGTTTATCTATAGCTGTTCTTCTCGCGCAGAACCATGAGGTGGTTGCGCTGGATATCATGCCCGCTAAAGTGGATATGCTGAATAACAAGGTGTCGCCTATTGCCGATACCGAGATTGAGTATTATCTCAAGAATAAACCCTTGAATCTGCGTGCAACGACTGATAAAAAAGATGCATATGCTGGCGCTGATTATGTCGTCATTGCCACGCCTACCGACTATGATATTGAGACCAGTACATTTAACACAAAGTCAGTCGAGGCTGTGATCCGGGATGTGATGGAAATAGCGCCTGATGCTGTGATGGTAATCAAGTCTACGATTCCGGTTGGATACACCGAGAAAATTCGGGATCAGTTCAAGTGCAATAATCTGATATTTTCTCCGGAGTTTTTACGGGAAGGTAAAGCCTTGTATGACAACCTTCATCCTTCACGGATTGTCGTTGGTGAGATTTCAGAACGAGCCAGGGTTTTTGCGCAGCTATTGCAGGAAGGCGCTATCAAGCAAGATATCCCGGTGTTGTTGAGCAATAGCTCAGAGGCGGAGGCTATCAAGCTCTTCGCGAATACTTACCTAGCAATGCGTGTCGCTTATTTTAACGAGCTTGATAGTTATGCGATCTCCCATGGGCTGGATAGTCGGCAGATTATAGAAGGTGTGGGGCTGGATCCTCGGATTGGAAGCCATTATAACAATCCGTCATTTGGTTACGGTGGTTACTGCTTGCCAAAGGATACCAAGCAATTGTTGGCGAATTACAGCAACGTTCCTCAGAACCTGATCAATGCGATCGTGCAATCCAATAGCACACGTAAGGACTTTATCGCCGAAAGTATCCTTAGTCGTAAGCCGAGTGTGGTTGGTATATACCGCCTAATTATGAAGAGTGGTTCGGATAACTTCCGTGCATCCAGTATCCAAGGCATCATGAAGCGTATCAAGGCCAAAGGTGTTGAAGTGATTGTGTATGAGCCATCGCTTAATGAGCCGGATTTTTTCAAATCCAAAGTCGTCAACGATTTGAATGCATTCAAAAGCATGGCAGATGTCATTGTATCCAACAGGATGAGTCAAGAACTGGCCGATGTTGAATCCAAGGTGTTTACACGAGATATTTTCGGTAGTGATTAATGAATTTGACCAGTTGAGATTTAAAATATGATTTACAGAACCCAATTATTAAAAGTTACTAGGATTGTTAATGGCTAAAATTATCCCGGTCATCTTATCCGGCGGCTCTGGCACTCGATTATGGCCATTGTCACGGGCAGCACTGCCTAAACAACTGCTCCCGCTCATTTCTGATTACTCGATGTTGCAGGAGACATTGCAGCGTGTTATCGGCTGGGAGCAAGTCGATGCACCTGTTGTGGTCTGTGGCAATGATCACCGCTTTCAGGTGGCGGAACAGTTGAGGGCGCTGGATATAGAGCCCAGATCTATCATGCTGGAACCTGTCGGGCGAAATACCGCCCCAGCTATTGCCGCCGCTGCAATGCTGCTTAAAGATGTCCCGGATGCCTTATTGCTGGTATTGCCTGCTGACCATGTAATACAGGATGTAGAAGCATTCGAACAAGCGGTAATTAGAGCATCTTCTGCGGCGGCGGCAGGGCGTTTAGTGACGTTTGGTATTCAGCCGGGTAGTCCAGAGACGGGCTACGGGTATATCCAGTCGGGGACTCAATTATCTGGGTATGAAGGATGTTTCGAGGTGGGTCGTTTTGTCGAGAAACCCGACCTTGAAACCGCAGAGTCATATATCCAGAGTGGGGATTTCTACTGGAATAGCGGTATGTTCCTGTTCAAGCCGGATATCTACTTGGCAGAATTAGAAAAATTTAATCCCAAGATTGTACAGCAGGTGGCGCTTGCGTTCGAACAACGCTATCAGGATCTGGATTTTTGTCGGTTGGAAGAAAAGGCATTTTCCGAATCGCCTTCAGATTCTATCGATTATGCGATCATGGAGCAGACCTCATTGGCGGCTGTAGTGCCGGTAGATATCGGCTGGAACGATGTAGGATCGTGGACTGCCTTATGGGAAGTGCAGGAACGTGATGGACAGGGTAACGCCATTCGTGGAGATGTCTATCTGGATGGCGTGAAGAACTCGTTGATTCGCAGTGATAGCCGCTTCGTAGCAGTAATCGGTGTTGAAGATATTCTGATTGTCGAGACTGCTGACGCCGTACTTGTTTCCCATAAGGATCGTGCGCAGGATGTAAAGAAAATCGTCGATTATCTTAAGCTTGAGAAGCGTAGCGAGCATATATCGCATCCCCGCGTTTACCGTCCATGGGGTTGGTATGAGGGCATTGATGCCGGTGATCGCTTCCAGGTGAAGCGTATCATGGTAAAGCCCGGTCAGAAGCTGTCTTTGCAGATGCACCACCATCGGGCGGAGCACTGGGTGGTTGTAAGCGGATCAGCGATGGTCACGATAGATGGAAAGACAAAGCTCTTCAGCGAGAATGAGTCGACGTATATCCCGATAGGCTCCACTCATCGCCTTGAAAACCCAGGAAAACTGCCTTTGCATTTGATCGAGGTGCAATCAGGGGGTTACTTAGGCGAAGATGATATCGTGCGTTTTGAGGATACCTACGGGCGTTCCTGAGTTTTTGTTTAACCTGTTATAAATTCAGGTGTTTGCATTACGCCTACTAAAGCTGATCGCCAGTCCTCTAACTCAATATCAAATATCTGCGATAGTTTGCTGCAATCCATGCGTGAGTTGGCTGGGCGATGGGCAGGTGTAGGGTAATCTGCTGTACTAATGGCTTCGACATGTTCGATCGCTGTTCGCAAGGCAGACCAGCCGTTTAGTTTTTGCAAGAATGAATACTGTTCAATGATTGCCTGCGCGAAACCATACCAGCTTGTATCACCGCTGTTAGTCAGATGGTAGGTTCCGCTTTTATCTTTATGCCAGTTTAGCAGGCTAGCTACAGTAGTCTCTGCAATCGAAGTGCTGGATGTTGGCGCGCCCATCTGGTCACCCACGATACGCAAACTATCGCGTTCCATAGCTAGGCGCAGGATCGTACGCAGAAAATTCTTGCCGTATGACCCATAAACCCAACTGGTACGAAAGATCATGTGTGGAGTGTCTGCGGCACGAATGGCTTCTTCTCCTGCCAGTTTGGTTTTGCCGTAAACGCTCAGTGGATTTGTGATATCAGTTTCTACATAGGGAGTAGCCTTTGCTCCATCGAATACATAGTCGGTCGAGAAATGTATAAGCAATGCGCCGAGCTTTTTTGCTTCTTCAGCAATGATGCCCGGGGCAACACCATTGATAGCCATTGCAAGCTCCGGTTCAGATTCTGCCTTATCCACTGCTGTATAAGCCGCAGGGTTAACAATCAGATCGGGTTTTATCTGCTGAATGCATCGCCTGATGGCTGAAGTGTCTGTGAGGTCTAGCTGGCTGCGGTCAAGTCCAATGACATTGCCTAAAGTCGCTAGTTTGCTCTGCAGTGCGTGACCAACCTGGCCATTGATGCCGGTAAGCAGGATTGTTTCAAATCTTGGCATTACTCAAACACTTCTGCTTCTTGAAAGCGTGAGCCTAATTGATCCTTGGATGAAAGTATCGGCGGCACATCAAGAGGCCATTCAATGGCGAGCGAAGGGTCGTTCCACTGGATGCATCGTTCATGTGCCGGGGCATAAAGTTCTGTGGTTTTATATAAGAACTCAGCAAAATCGGAGAGTACGAGAAACCCATGCGCAAAACCTTCTGGTACCCACATTTGCCGTTTATTTTCTGCTGAAAGGTATTCACCTACCCATTTCCCGAAAGTCGGGGATGAGCGTCTTAAATCAACGGCAACGTCAAATACCTCGCCCGCAGTCACCCTCACTAATTTACCCTGTGGTTGATGAATCTGGTAATGCAATCCACGTAAAACCCCCTTGGCTGAACCGGAATGATTATCCTGAACAAAGTTGGGTTTTAGGCCTGTGGCATTTTGAAAGACAGTTTCATTAAAACTTTCGAAGAAAAATCCACGGGCATCACCAAATACTTTCGGCTCGAAAACTAGGACATCAGCGATAGCTGTTTTTACTACATTCATTAATAAACCTTTTCTTTTAGCATGCGTAGCAAATATTGCCCGTAGCTATTCTTTTTGTATATTTCAGCAATCGCTTCTACCTGATCTGCACTGATATAACCCATGCGATATGCAATCTCTTCAGGGCAGGCAATTTTAAGTCCTTGGCGTTTTTCGATCGTTTCTATAAACAATGAGGCCTCCAATAAAGACTCATGCGTACCTGTATCTAGCCATGCGTGCCCACGCCCCATGCGCTCAACATTGAGTTGGTCTTGTGCAAGATAGTGCTTGTTGATGTCCGTGATCTCTAGCTCACCTCTTGGAGATGGTTTGAGCGATGCTGCGATATCAATCACTTGGTTATCGTAAAAATATAAACCGGTGACTGCGTATCTTGACTTAGGTGTTATTGGTTTTTCTTCAAGACTGATTGCTTGGCCATTGGCATCAAACTCTACGACCCCATAACGTTCTGGATCATTGACTGGATAAGCAAAGACAGTAGCGCCTTCCTTCTTTGTGTTGGCATTATTCAGGTCGCTGCCAAGGTCATGCCCATAAAATATGTTATCGCCCAGCACCAATGCACTTGGGGAATTTTGCAGAAAGTCACTGCCAATGATAAATGCTTGCGCCAGACCATCTGGAGATGCTTGAACGGCATAATTTAAATTGATGCCCCATTGGCTGCCATCACCTAATAGTTGCTCAAACCTTGGCGTGTCTTGCGGGGTAGAGATGAGCAAGATATCGCGTATGCCTGCAAGCATCAGGGTCGATAGCGGGTAGTAGACCATCGGTTTATCATAGACCGGTAATAGTTGTTTTGAGACAGCTTGAGTGACAGGGTACAGCCTTGTGCCTGAGCCACCTGCAAGTATGATGCCTTTTCTCACGCGGCTCTCCCCGTGTATTGTTGATCGATCCAGCTACGATATTCACCACTGGTTACATTGTTCACCCAGAATTGATGCTCGAGATACCAGAGGACGGTCTTTCTAATACCGGTTTCAAAGGTTTCTGCCGGTTTCCAGTTTAGTTCACGTTCAAGCTTGCTTGCATCTATCGCGTAACGACGGTCATGACCAGGGCGATCTTTCACAAAGGTAATCTGTGATTGGTATTTTGTCCCATCAGCTTTCGGTTTTAATTCATTCAGAATCTCACAGAGGATATTGATCACATCAATGTTGGCCTTCTCATTCCAGCCACCCACGTTGTAAGTTTCGCCCAACTGCCCCGCTTCTAATACCCGACGAATAGCACTGCAGTGATCTTTTACATAAAGCCAATCGCGAATTTGCTGACCATCACCATAAATAGGTAATGATTTGCCCGCTAACGCATTTAACAGGCAAAGCGGGATCAACTTTTCAGGAAAATGATACGGCCCGTAATTGTTGGAGCAATTGGTCGTTACTACAGGTAAATGGTAGGTATGGTAATAAGCCCTGACTAAATGATCAGACGCAGCTTTTGATGCTGAGTAAGGACTATTGGGAGCGTAAGGTGTTGTTTCAGTGAAGGCTGGATCACTTGAACTTAATGTGCCATAGACTTCATCTGTAGAAACATGTAGAAAACGAAAGTCCGGGTTACTAAATTCTGAAGGCTTTTCTTCACATAGGCGCTGCCAATATGCCCGAACTTCTTCTAGCAAATGAAAAGTACCGACAACGTTTGTCTGGATAAAATCCTCCGGTCCATGAATCGAGCGGTCTACATGGCTCTCTGCGGCAAAGTTCACGACTGCATATGGTCTGTATTTTGCTAATAGTTCTGCGACGAGGTTTCGATCTCCAATATCACCATGCACAAAAACATGTGAGGGATTTTCTTTAACCTCAGCAAGGTTTTCTAAATTGCCAGCATAGGTGAGTTTATCCAGATTAATGACCGTGCCTAATCCGGCGTTAATCCAGTCAACTATAAAGTTAGAGCCTATAAAACCAGCTCCTCCCGTTACAAGGATTGTATTATTTAATTGATTTTTCACTTCTTTTGGGTATTTCTAAAGTAATTGCATCATGCTGATACATATTTAGTATGTTACCAACTAAACAGTCGCATGGCTAAATGCAAATATTGAATTGTGATATATGTAGATAAAATGTACGTGATGCTAGATATTTAACTAAAAGTTTTTAGATTGGACTTACTAAATGATTTTAGTCACCGGAGGTGCCGGATATATAGGCTCACACGCCTGTATCGCACTTATAGAAGCAGGATATGAAGTTGCTGTGATCGATAATTTCAGCAACAGCCAAAAAACAGTGATAGAGCGTATCGGCAAGATTGCCGGAAAGTTACCTATTTTGATTGAGGGTGATGTTCGAGATACAGCTTTACTGGATGCATCTTTTCAAAAATATCCATTTACTGCGGTAATGCACTTCGCTGGGTTAAAGGCTGTTGGCGAGTCTGTCGCTCAACCACTACGCTATTACAACAACAATGTATATGGCACTCTCACGCTCTTGCAGGTGATGGAAAAGTACAATATTAAAACATTGGTATTTAGCTCCTCAGCCACTGTTTACGGGGATCCTGCCAGTGTGCCGATTCGGGAGGATTTTCCGTTAAGTGCTACTAATCCTTATGGCGCAAGTAAGCTAATGGTTGAGGATATTCTCAGAGACCTGTCTCATTCCGACGACGCATGGCATATTGCGATATTAAGATACTTTAATCCTGTTGGCGCCCATGCCAGTGGCTTGATTGGAGAGAACCCTAATGGTATTCCTAATAATTTGATGCCGTATATCGCACAGGTCGCACAGGGTAAACGTGAGCATCTTTCTGTGTTTGGTAGTGATTACCCGACGATAGATGGCACAGGCGTACGTGACTATATTCATGTGGTCGATTTGGTTGATGGGCATATCAAAGCATTGAAAAAGCTGAAAAATACTACAGGCGTATTCACTTGCAATCTGGGAACAGGTGAGGGATACAGTGTTCTGGAAATGGTAAAAGCATTTGAATCCGCTACCGGAAAAACTATTCCTTATCAGCTTGCACCAAGGCGTGCGGGAGATGTGGCAACTTCTTATACCGACCCTGAGTATGCCGAAAATGCATTGGGATGGAAAGCCGAGAAGACTATTAATGATATGTGTATGGATACATGGCGGTGGCAACTGGCGCAATAATTAGATGTTCACAATAACGCAATAATCTTATGTTCTTATGCATTGATAATGAACACGCTCGATGTAATAGCCGAAAATAAATTTAATTATCTTGTTGATTTTTATTGAATTTAAATTGATTTTTAACGGTGGCATGAATGTTGCTAAAGTAACTTCGTAAATTACTCTAGATTAAAGGTTGAATCATGATAAATAGCAAATTTCTGAATTGGATTGCAGGCGCTGCTATTCTACTCAGCAGTCTAGTGGCAAGTGCTGATACTGGGTTTCACGAAGAAGGTTTTATTGATGTGACCTCATCCGTGCCCCTCGATAGTACATATTCATTCTATCTTGGTAGTGGCAGTTACAGTCTTGATCTCGCGGACTATGGCTTCCCTGAGTACTTTATTTCTGGGAGTCTTGGCGTATCGGTTTCGCAGGGCTCAAGCTCGATAGCCAACTTTGTCGGCGAGGGCAGTTACAGTTTAACCGGGTTGAGTAGCGGACTCTATACGTTTTATGTGTATGGAAATGCCAACAATGATTTTGGCGTAGGATCTTATGGACTCACCGTAGCGGCTGCACCTGTACCGGAACCTAACTCAGCTTTATTGCTAGGGAGTGGTATAGGTTTGCTCATGGTATACGCTCGTCGGCGTAAACCTGCAGTCATTGCAACCAGCAAAATATAAAGGAGCAAACATGAAAAGATCAAAGGTATTTAGCCTCTCTGTGCTTGCTGCACTTTTGGGTTTCAATATTGCTGCACATGCAGATACGACATTCCTCAATGTTTCCGAGACTGATGTAAGTACTGGCGCCCATAAGTATACTTTTAGCTTGGCGCCAGGTGATTACTCACTTTACCTTACGGATGTGAGCGACTCATTTTCTAATCTTGGAGTGACTGTCGGTCAGGGTGTAACGAATTTTGGCAAACTAACCTTGGTTGGCTCGACCAATTCCGGTGTGCTAAATTTCACCATTCCAACGGGTGTCAGTGATACTTATAGTGCGATTGTCTATGGGAAAACTAGTGGATCAGGCGACTTTACGCTTGTTGTATCGAGTGTTCCTGAGCCAGCTACTTCAGCCATGCTACTGGCAGGTTTAGGTCTATTTGCTGCGCTACGTCGGCGTGAAAAATCATAATCTTTATCGGGCTTTAGTTTAAGGTTAGAATCAATGGGAGCCTGTGCTCCCATTTTTTTGGGTATGATGATGTGCACATGTTTTATAAGGTGAGTGTAGTGCGCATTGTTTATACTGTCATTTGTCTTTTAGTAATTTCTTTGCAATCAGCCTTGTTGCTAAACACAGCCAATGCGGAAGACATGCCATCTTTTAGAAGGTCGTTTTCTGGATACGCCCTGAGTGCTCAGAATCTTGCAGTTATAATTAATGATAGCGACCCAAAAAGCGTTGAAGTCGGCGCCTATTACGTGAAAATTCGCAAGATTCCGACAGCTAATGTGGTACATGTGAACATTCCTGTTGGTCGGGAAAAACTATCAATTACTGCATTCCAGACCTTAAAATCAACAATTGATGCTGCATTAAGCGATGACATTCAGGCCATCGTCATGATTTGGGCAACCCCTTATGCCGTTGAATGTAATTCCATCACCTCGGCATATACGTTAGGTTTCAATGCCAACCAATGTCAAAACACATGTTCCCCAGGAAGTCTAAGTGCTTATTTTGACTCTGCCTCCAAAAAACCATTCAGTGACGTAAAGTACAGGATATCTATGTTGTTGCCTGTTGTATCAGTCACTGACGCCAAGGCGTTAATTGATCGCGGGTTGAAGAGTGATTACAGCGCACCTAAGGCGAATGCCTATTTCCTATCAACATCTGATATTAATCGGAATTCCCGTGCAAGGTTTTTTCCGCAGTCGGGGGAGGTTACCCAACGCTATCTGACAATTAAGACGTTAAAGGCAGATAGTATCGCGAATGAGCGGGACATCATGTTTTATGAAACTGGTTTGGCAAAGGTTCCTAGTCTTGAGACGTTAAGATTTTTGCCGGGCGCTTTAGCTGATCACTTGACCTCCTTCGGTGGGGATTTGTTAAATCATGGTCAGATGAGTAGCATGAAGTGGCTTGAGGCAGGGGCTACTGCGAGTTATGGAACGGTGTCTGAGCCATGTAATTACTGGCAGAAGTTCCCAAATCCAGCTGTGTTGATGAAGCACTATCTTAATGGCGCGAGTGCAGTAGAGGCATACTGGAAAAGTGTTGCCTGGCCGACTCAGGGGGTGTTCATTGGCGAACCGTTGGCCTCTCCCTACCGCCGCTGAGTTGCATTGGTTGTCGTTCAAGCGCTGGCTATGCGATAATTCCACTCTTATCTAGGTTTGCTTTAGATTTTTGTAAGTTAAAGTTTTGCAAACTACACCACATTTCGATAAAAGCCGTTCAGCGGCTTTTACTGTTTATCAGTAGGGATATATGCCAGTTATTCGCTTGCCAGATGGTTCTGAACGTAAGTTCGATGCCCCCGTTACTGTTGCTGACGTCGCCATGAATATTGGCGCTGGTTTGGCGCGTGCGGCGCTCGGCGGTAAAGTCGATGGTAAGGTTGTCGATACCTCTTTTCTGATCGAGCAAGATGCAGACTTGGCTATCATCACGGATCGCGATGCAGAGGGTCTTGAGATCATCCGTCATTCAACGGCGCATCTATTGGCCTATGCGGTAAAAACATTATTTCCTGATGCACAAGTAACGATTGGCCCCGTGATCGAGAATGGCTTTTATTATGATTTCTCATATAAACGCCCATTCACTCCCGAAGATCTTGAAACTATCGAGAAAAAGATGGTCGAGCTTGCCAAGAAAGATGAGCAGGTCACTCGAAAAGTATTGCCGCGAGATGAGGCTGTCGCTTACTTCAAATCAATAGGTGAAGCATACAAAGCGGAGATTATTTCTTCGATACCGGCAGGTGAAGACGTATCCCTTTATAGTGAAGGTGAATTCACAGACTTGTGTCGTGGGCCGCATGTGCCATCTACAGGTAAACTTAAAGCCTTCAAGCTCATGAAACTCGCTGGAGCATATTGGCGTGGCGACTCTAATAATGAGATGTTACAGCGCATCTATGGTACTGCATGGGCGAAGAAGGAAGATCTTGATGCTCATTTGCATATGCTTGAAGAAGCGGAAAAGCGTGATCACCGTAAACTCGGCAAGCAATTAGATTACTTCCACATGCAAGATGAGGCGCCGGGCATGGTGTTTTGGCATCCTCGTGGCTGGAGCATCTGGCAAGAAGTCGAACAGTATATGCGTGAGATGTTCAAGACATACGGCTATCAGGAAGTCCGTACGCCTACCATCATGGATCGTACACTTTGGGAAAAATCGGGACATTGGCAAAACTATCGTGACAATATGTTTACGACATCTTCTGAGAGTCGTGACTATGCGGTGAAGCCTATGAATTGCCCCGGGCACGTGCAGATATTCAATAATTCACTTCACAGCTATCGTGATCTGCCATTACGACTGGCGGAGTTCGGCTCCTGCCATCGCAACGAACCTTCTGGCTCTCTACACGGATTGATGCGTGTGCGTGGATTTACTCAGGATGATGCACATATTTTCTGTACTGAAAATCAGGTTGAGGCGGAAGTAGCTGACTTTATCAAGATGCTTTACAAGGCTTATGCAGATTTTGGTTTCAAAGAGGTTTTGGTCAAGCTATCTACTCGCCCGGAGAAGCGCGTTGGTACTGATGAAGATTGGGATAAAGCCGAGACATCGCTTGCCAACGCGCTCAAGGTGAATGGTTTGGATTATGAGCTGCAACCAGGTGAAGGTGCATTTTATGGCCCTAAGATCGAATTCACGCTGAAAGATAGTTTGGGCCGTCTATGGCAATGCGGCACGATCCAGCTTGATCCTAATCTGCCTGAGCGCCTTGGTGCAGAGTATGTCGCTGAAGATAACAGCCGCAAGCACCCAGTGATGTTGCATCGCGCAATTGTAGGTTCAATGGAGCGCTTTATCGGTATTCTTGTGGAGAACTATGCGGGCGCGATGCCTGTTTGGTTATCGCCTATACAAGCGATGGTTTTGAATATCAGTGACAATCAAACCGAATATGTTGCAAAAGTGGTCTCAGAACTGAAGAAAAATGGCTTCAGAGTCGATTCGGACTTGAGAAATGAGAAGATAACCTATAAAATCCGCGAACATAGTTTGCAGAAGATGCCTTATCTGCTGATAGCAGGTGAGCGAGAAATGCAAAGTGGTCAAGTGGCCGTGCGTACCCGACAAGGTGAAGACCTAGGTTCAATGTCTGTAAGTGCGTTTATAGAGCGCCTTAAAAATGACATAGATACAAAGGTTTAACCTGCGTGTAGCGCGGTTTATTATTTTGGCCTTTTAATAAATAACTGGAGAATTTGCGATAGCTCAAGATAAAGAAGTACGAATCAATGGTGACATTACAGCGCCACAAGTTCGTTTGGTAGGGATAGAGGGTGAGCCACTTGGCGTAATGAGTCTGAGTGAAGCGTTTGCAAAAGCGGAAGAAGCTGATATCGATTTGGTAGAGATCGCGCCGCAAGCAGCCCCACCGGTGTGTCGTTTGATGGATTACGGCAAGTTCAAGTATGCCGAAAGCAAAAAACAGCACGAAGCCCGTCTTAAGCAAAAGCAGGTTCAGGTAAAAGAAGTAAAATTTCGCCCTGGAACGGATGATGGCGATTACAACGTCAAGTTGCGTAATCTGATTCGTTTCTTGCAGGATGGTGATAAAGCCAAAATAACATTGCGTTTTCGTGGTCGTGAGATCACCCATCAGGAGCTTGGTTTAGCCCTGTTGAAGCGTGTTGAGGCAGATTTGCAGGAGTATGCGGTAGTCGAGCAGTTCCCTAAGATGGAAGGCCGTCAGATGGTGATGGTACTTGGGCCGCACAAGAAAGTGAAATAGATTGATTCGATTCAGGTGAATGCTGAATCGAATGTAAGTTGTAGTAAGTTGTACCAAGCTGTAGCGACGTGGCCTAAAGGCATGCCCGATCGCTCTTTTTATATTCCTTTTAGGAGAAAAAAATGCCAAAGATGAAGACCAAGAGCGGCGCTAAAAAGCGCTTTAAGTTCTTAGGGAATGGCAAGGTTAAGCGTACCCATTCGCACCTGCGTCATATCCTGACCAAGAAGACCACCAAGCAAAAGCGTAAACTACGCGGCACGGCGATCGTTTCCCCAACTGATGTCAAACGCGTTCGCGCGATGATGCCAACGGCTTAAGGAGATAGATCATGCCTAGAGTCAAACGTGGTGTCATAGCTCGTGCACGTCATAAAAAGGTTCTTGATGCAGCCAAGGGTTACCGTGGTCGCCGTAAGAACGTTTACCGTGTAGCTAAACAAGCAGTGATGAAGGCGGGGCAATATGCTTACCGCGATCGTCGCCAAAGAAAACGTCAGTTCCGTGCTCTGTGGATCGCGCGTATCAACGCCGGTGCACGTGAATATGGATTGACATATAGCCGTTTCATCAACGGTTTGAAGAAGTCTGCGATTGAAGTGGATCGTAAAGTGTTAGCTGATCTTGCTGTATTCGACAAAGTGGCTTTTGCCAAGTTTGCTGAATTGGCTAAATCAGGTCTCGCTGCCGCTTAATTCGCTGCAAGTTAAAAAGGAGGCCGAGCGCCTCCTTTTTTTACGGGTATTTTTATCACTGCTGTGTATGGGCGATTTACTTTAAAATGCTTGCGTTCACTGTATTGTTGAAAATATCTGAAACATCGAGTGGCCTTTGGTCACCCTCAATCTAAGCTGGGATTGTAAAGCCAAGATCGATATGGAAAATCTAGAAAAAATCTTACCAGAAGCGCAACGTGATTTTGCAGCATGTGCAACTGTGACGGAGCTTGAACAAGTCAAGGCACGCTATCTTGGCAAGAGTGGGTCGCTTACCGATGCTTTAAAAGGTCTGGGTAAACTTTCTGCTGAAGAGCGCCCTGCAGCTGGAGCCGCGATCAATGTCGTCAAACAGGGCGTTGAAGAAGCGCTTAAGCTTAGACGCGATGCGATATTATTAGCAGAACAAGAGCAGCAGTTAGCGGGAGAGTCACTCGATGTGACATTGCCAGCTCGACATCGTGGACGTGGCGGCTTGCATCCGGTGTCATTGACCTTGCAACGCATCGAACAACTGTTCCACTCAGTCGGTTTTGAAGTAGCAGAAGGCCCTGAGATCGAATCCGATTTTTATAACTTCACGGCTTTGAATATTCCTGAGAATCATCCTGCACGCGCGATGCATGATACGTTCTATGTGGATGATCAGCATGTGTTGCGTACTCATACTTCGCCAGTGCAAGTGCATTACATGCAGAATAAGACGCCTCCACTTAAGATTATCGCGCCTGGCCGTGTATATCGTGTGGATTCAGATGCCACACACTCACCGATGTTCCATCAGGTCGAAGGTTTGTGGGTGGATGAGAATATTAGCTTTGCGAACCTTAAAGGGGTGGTGCAAGACTTCCTGCAACGTTTCTTCGAGCGTGATGATCTGCAAGTCAGATTTCGTCCTTCATTCTTTCCGTTTACAGAACCTTCTGCTGAAATGGATATGAGCTGGAATGGTGGCTGGCTTGAGATTGGCGGTTGTGGCATGGTGCACCCGGAAGTATTTAAACATGTGGGTATCGATAGCGAAAAATATCGTGGTTTTGCCTTCGGACTTGGTGTCGAGCGCCTAACGATGTTGCGTTATGGCGTGAACGATTTACGGTTATTCTTTGAAAACGATCTGCGCTTTCTTAAGCAGTTCTCATAGTCGAAGCCAGGATTAAACTATATGCAATTTTCTGAACAATGGCTGCGTCAATACGTAAACCCTGCGCTTGATAGTGAAGCATTAGGTCATGCATTAACCATGGCAGGGCTAGAGGTTGAAGGCCTTGATGCTGTTGGTGCCGCCTTCAGTAAAGTAGTGATCGGCAAGATCATCAGTGCGGATAAGCACCCTGATGCTGACCGTTTGCAGGTATGTAAAGTCGATGTAGGGGCTACCGAACCTTTACAGATCGTCTGTGGCGCACAGAATGCACGTGTAGGGCTTAAAGCCCCTTGCGCACTTGTTGGCGCGAAACTGCCGGGCTTTGATATAAAAGAAGCCAAGGTGCGTGGCGTAGAATCTTTCGGCATGATGTGTTCTGCCAAAGAGCTGGGACTTGCTGAAGAAAGTAGTGGATTGCTAGAGCTTCCTGAAGATGCCATTATCGGTCAGGATATTCGAGAGTTCCTAGATCTGAACGATAAACTCTTTACACTCAAACTTACGCCAAACCGCAGCGATTGCCTCAGTATCCTAGGTGTAGCACGTGAAGTCTCTGCGTTGACTGGTGCGGTTTTAACATTACCTCAATCGGAAAGTGTTACAGCATCTGCTGGCGCTAAAAAACAAGTCGTAGTTCAGCAATCAGCAGAGTGTCCACGCTATACAGGTCGATTTATCCGAGAAGTCAATGCAAGTGCAGTGACGCCTGCTTGGATGGTGCGTCGTCTTGAACGTGGTGGGCTACGCAGCATCAGTGCGATTGTCGATGTGACGAATTATGTCTTACTTGAAATGGGGCAGCCGTTGCATGCGTTCGATGCAGCGAAATTTCAAGGTGATGTACAAATCAGATTCGCCAACCCAAAAGAGCAGATTCAATTATTGAACCAGCAGCAAGTCGAATTACATCCTGATATGCTGGTGATCGCTGATGATACGGGCGCGATTGCGTTAGCCGGTATCATGGGCGGTGCATCAACGGCTGTTTCTGATACTACTCGGGATATCTTTCTTGAAAGTGCCTTTTTTACCCCGGAGGTGATCGTAGGTAAAGCGCGTCGTTTAGGCTTGAGTACCGATTCTTCCTATCGATTCGAGCGCGGTGTTGATTATGGCAATACGTTATTTGCATTAGAGCGTGCAACTGCATTGATACAGGCGATATGTGGTGGCGAAGCGGGCGAGATAACTGAAGTGCTAGCACCATTGCCTGTGCGTAAGCCAGTCACATTGGGCATGACTAAGTTGGTTTCGGTGCTTGGTATTTCGCTAGATGAGGCGACAGTTGAACGACTATTCAACCAGCTTGGTTTTCACTATGAAAATAAGGCGGGTGTTTTCACAGTAACGCCACCTAGCTATCGATTCGATATCAGTATTGAAGAAGATTTGATCGAAGAGGTCGCGCGCCTACATGGCTATGACAATATCCCCGCGATTGCGCCTCAAGATATCGTGACCATGCTACCGTCTTCAGAAGGCACACTAAGTCGTAAATGGTTAAGCGATATCTTGACTGGTAGTGGTTATCAAGAGATTGTGAGCTATAGCTTTGTCGATGAAAGCTGGGAAAAGGAATTGCTTGGTAATCCTGAGTCAATACCACTAAAGAATCCTATTGCCAGCAATATGAGTGTGATGCGGTCTGGCTTGTGGGGTGGTCTGCTTGATACCTTGGTGTATAACCTGAACCGTAAGCAGGATCGTGTGCGCCTTTTCGAGATTGGTGCTACTTATGCTCGGTCTGCTAAGGGGTATCATGAGACAACGCGCATATCTGGTTTAGCCTATGGCGATGCAAACCCGGAGCAATGGGCTGAATCCGCACGTGAAGTGGACTTCTTCGATGTTAAAGCCGAAGTTGATATGCTGACTAACGGACGTGCTGAATATCGCGCTGCACAGCACGCAGCGTTGCATCCTGGTCAATCTGCACAAGTCTATCTGAATGGTGTTGCTATTGGTTGGATAGGCAAGCTGCATCCAAAATGGCAGCAACATTATCAGTTGGCGCGGGGTGCCGTACTTTTTGAACTTGATGTTGCGCCGCTTTTAGAAAGTTCGGTCGCACGTTATGTGGCTGTGCCGAAATTTCCACCGGTAAGACGTGATCTTGCAGTTGTCGTTGATGAAAAAGTCTCGGTGCGAGCGTTGTTAAAAACGATGACGGAAGCAAACATCCAATATGTCTATGATATTGCTTTGTTTGATGTTTATCGTGGAAAAGGCATAGCGGAAAACAAAAAAAGCCTTGCATTTCTAGTGCTTATGCAAGATACTCAAAAGACATTAACCGATGCAGAAACTGATGCGGCGATGTCCGCGCTTGTGGAATTAATTGTTCGCCAGCATGATGCCGAGTTGAGAAAATAAGCATTAAGAATTTAAGAAAGTAGTTGAGAGGTTTGCATGACACTAACTAAAGCTGATTTAGCTGATTTACTTTTTGAACAAGTGGGACTGAATAAACGCGAAGCCAAGGATATGGTTGAAGCGTTTTTTGAAGAAATTCGCACAGCACTTGAAACTGGCGATAGTGTCAAACTTTCTGGTTTTGGTAACTTTGAGTTACGTAAGAAATCCGAGCGTCCAGGTCGTAATCCAAAAACAGGTGAAGAAATCCCTATCACTGCACGACGCGTTGTAACCTTCCATGCTAGCCAAAAGCTCAAAAGCAAGGTAGAGGAGGCATATGCCGGAGTCAGCGCTTAAGGTCGTCTTACCCCCTATCCCTGCCAAGCGTTACTTCACCATTGGCGAAGTAAGTGATTTGTGCGGGGTAAAGCCGCATGTGTTGCGCTATTGGGAGCAAGAATTTACGCAGCTTAAGCCTGTAAAACGTCGCGGTAATCGTCGCTATTACCAACATCACGAAGTGTTATTGATTCGCCGTATTCGCGAGTTGCTCTATGAGCAAGGCTTTACTATCAGCGGTGCTCGTAATCGCCTCGATGGTCACGATCATCGTATGAGTGAGGCTGTTACTAACGCAGGGAGTGCGGCGGTCAAGCCGTCGGCTTTTGAGGCCCGGTTGGCTGCTGAGTCGAGCAGCGGCATTGATTCATTTGCTTTACGTAGTGAGTTGCGAGAAGTGCTGAGTCTTCTCAGGGTCAATTAGTAGAAAAAACCTGCTCTCTGCTTGGTTTGTAGTTACATCCTTCTGTTTAGACCCCACCTTTTCCGTTATAATATCTGGCTTGCTGTTGATATTGAACAGCAACGGTTCGGGGCGTAGCGCAGCCTGGTAGCGTACTTGCATGGGGTGCAAGGGGTCGTGTGTTCGAATCACACCGTCCCGACCAAATATAAATGCCATTTCTAATTAAGAGTGGCATTTTTTATTTTTACCTCCTCCTTCTATCTGATAGATTCGATTACTATGACCATTGATCATCAGCCATCAATCCTATCATTGAACTCATCCTTGAGTACTGTTGATTACCCCGCTTCATTTCCACTTGCACGACGATTGCAACGCAATATTCATTTTCATCTTGGGCCTACTAATTCCGGCAAGACTTATCATGCTTTGCAGATTTTGCAGCAGGCAAAGTCTGGTGTTTATCTTGCTCCTTTGAGATTGTTGGCGATGGAAATCAGGGATCGCCTCCATGAAGCTGGCGTGCCCTGCAACCTTATCACCGGTGAGGAACGGGATATCATTCCCGGTGCCCAGCACACGGCTTGTACGGTAGAGATGATGCATTCTGGTCGTGAGGTGGATGTTGCCATCATCGATGAGATCCAGATGTTGCATGATGCAGATCGTGGATATGCATGGACTGCGGCGTTGGTGGGTGTTCCAGCTAAAGAGGTGTTCGTTTGTGGTTCAGATGCCGTGACGGATGCTTGCTTGCGTGTCATTGCAGCTTTAGGCGAGCGCTATGATATAACTCGGCTAGAACGTAAGACGCCATTACTGCTAGAAGAGTACTCTATCTGCGGGTCTCAATATAACCGCTGGCGATTGAAAGGAAAATTGCAGAAAGGGGATGCGGTCATTGCTTTTTCGCGCAAGGATGTTTTGACCCTCGCGGCCCGTATCCGACAGTGGGGTTTTGGTGTTGCGACGATCTATGGGGCTTTGTCGCCTGAAGTCAGGCGTACCGAGGCGCGCCGTTTTGTCAGTGGCGAAGCAGATGTTTTGGTGGCGACCGATGCTATTGGGATGGGACTTAATCTGCCTATTCGGCGCGTGGTATTTTCTGCCATTCATAAGTTCGATGGCGTTGCCAGCCGACCCTTAGGCGCGACTGAAACACGTCAGATTGCTGGCAGGGCGGGTCGGTATGGCATATACGACATCGGGTATGTGACTGCTTTTGAAGACGATGAGATGTTGCATCTCGAGCATATGTTGACGACATCTGATGCTGTCAATCTCGGTAAATTACCGGTTGCCCCGAATTGGCCGAATATCAGCGGGCTTTCCAACCGATTACATAATAACCGTATAGGCGAGCTTCTCACTTATTTCTGTGAACGCATCGGCATCGATAGCCCGCTATTCGAGGTAGCCCATCTTGAAGGGCAGGTGAATCTTGGTCATATCATCGATTTACACGTGCCAGACTTATCGCTTGCGCATAAATTTATCTTCTCCTGCGCCCCGATTTCATTGGATAAAAGTCACGAACTGGATTATTTCCTTCTTTGTCTCAAGGCTTTTTCAGCTAACTTAAAAAAACCTTTGCCCGCCGATACCCAATGGTTGGATTCGCGCGGAGCACAATATCTGGAGAAGGCGGAGGCATTGGGTAAAGACATTAGTCTCTATGCATGGCTTGCCTTTAAGTTTCCCCAAACCTTTATTGAGGGTGACTTGGTACCTGCCTTACGTAATAAAGTGAGTCGCTATATTGAGCAGGCGCTGCTTGTTCAGGCTGGTTATGGGGAGACTTCACGCGAGATATTCTATGACAATGGCCCGCGTTAGTTTGTTAGTGTTATGTACTTTAGCGAAAGCGTTAGCCCATCTGCTAATAGAATTAGGGAATTTTTCCCATTATCGTGCAAGGACATTGACTATAGAATGCGCGTTTCATTGATGTTTCGGAATATGAGTCTCAAATTACGTCTTAACTTGATGATCACTTTGCTGTTGCTGCTCATGATGGGTATCGGCGGCATCTCAATGGTGATGAATGCGAGAGAAGACGTGCGTGCAGAGCTTGAGTCGACATCTAAGCTGGCGCTCTATTTATTGGATGCAGAGGTGTCCAGGTATGCCGAAAATCCAAGCCGAAGCATACAAAGCCAACCTTTCAGGTTGCAAAGCCTGAGTGATCTTCGTCATTTGCGTTTGGAGTTCTATGACGCTGATGGCCATCTCAATGACACCAATGCTAGGCCCGAGCATGAAGAAAAGCTCGATCTACCACCCGCATGGTTCACCACTGCAATGGGATTGGCACCCGTCTCAGAGTGGAAACAGTCACGGCGCGTGATTATGGTGAACGGTCAGGTAATCGGCGAGATGGTGATTACGCCTGACCCCTCATACGAGCTTGCCGAAATATGGAGCGATACGCAAAGCACACTCGCTTTGGCGATATTCTTCTTCATCGCTGTCAATATCATGGTGTATTGGGCTGTAGATCGTGCTTTAAGACCTGTTGAACACATTCTCGATGCATTGAGCCAGCTTGAGCTAGGTAATCTGCGCGCTCGTTTGCCGGTCTTTAAATTGCCTGAATTGACACGCATCAGCGATAAATTCAATTTGATGGCGAATAAACTGGAAGACAGTATTCGTCGTAACCATTTGCTGGCGCAACAGTTGATTAGCGCGCAAGAGGATGAGCGCAAGAACCTTGCACGTGATCTGCATGATGAGATCGGACAAAGCCTGACGGCTATTAATGCCGATGCCAGTGCGATCTTGAATAACGACGTGAGTAATCACGCGATTAAAGCCAGCGCCGGTGCGATTGTCGATGTTGCGCGCCATGTCGTGGCCATCGTGCGGGATATGCTTGAGCATCTCAGGCCGGACACATTGAAGCTGGGTTTAAATATCGCGCTCAATGATCTTGTAGATTCATGGAAGCAGCGTAATCCGAATATTCAAACCACGCTGACGCTCTCTCATCATTTGGATGATCTCGGGGAGCTAGCACCGATTACCGTCTATCGACTGATACAAGAGTGTCTCACCAATGTCACCAGACATTCTGCGGCCCATCATCTGGATATTCAGGTAGATCGCGATCAACAGGGGTTACTTGTCACAGTGATAGATGATGGATGCGGATTCGAGCAGGATAAATTAGTAACAGGATTCGGCCTGGCAGGTATGCGTGAACGGGTTGAAGGGCTAGGGGGCGCTTTTAATCTTGAAAGCAGCCTGGATAAAGGTACGCGAATCGTTGCCAAGGTGCCTGTTTAGGAAAAGGGTAGGGGATGAGTGAAGATGTCGTAAGGGTTCTGTTGGCAGATGACCACGCTGTGGTGCGCTCTGGCTTATGCCGCTTACTTGAACAAAAACCCGGCCTTGAGGTAGTCGCTGAGGCTGAGAGCGGTGAAGAGGCTTACCAGATTTTTGGCGAGCATTTACCTGATGTCACTGTGATGGATCTGTCCATGCCTGGCATGGGCGGGCTGGAAGCAATGCGACGTATCATCGCTAGGTATCGCACTGCAAGAATATTGATATTCTCAATGCATGAGAATGTTGCATTTGCTATGCAGGCACTGAAAGGTGGTGCCCGGGGGTATGTGACCAAGACCGGTGCTTTTGATGAACTGGTGACGGCTGTACGTGAAGTCGCGCAGGGGAAGACGTTTATTAGTTCGTCCATTGCTCAAAAGATCGCATTACAAAGTCTGGTTGGAGATACTGATGTCATTAATCAGCTATCTCCCCGTGAGTTCGAAGTATTCCGCTTATTAGCGGAGGGCAAGAATTCAGATGAGATATCGGATCTACTTAAAATCAGCCAGAAAACGGTGGCGAATTACCACACGATGATCAAGCAGAAGCTCGGCTTATCCACTGCAGTCGACATGGTACGTTTTGCCATCAAACATGGGTTGATTGAAGGCTAAACTACGTCTGCAAGATTTGTCATATCTGGTGCAAAAGCGGTAGTGTTTCTTGCATTCAACTGATGTTCGTCATCTCAGTCACTGCTTAAAATATAATGAGGTTTTTTATTTAAATCTGAATTATATGTTTTCAAATTATTGATTTGAATAATATATTTTCTTGAATTTCTCTAGGTTTACAATTATTTACGCTTGCCATGGATAACCTAGGCACGTGAGTTGCATATAATCTCAAGTCAACTTAATCAAGTGTTTAGGCTAATGGAAAATCAACCCTCGAATATTGAACTTGAATTCTCACAAAAATACGATAAATCACATTCCGAACAATATCTAAAAAAACATCAAGATGGTTTTGCCAGAAAGCTATCTCATTGGCGTGACAATCAGCTTGCAAGAAAAGCGCTCCAACAAGCAGGTTATCCTAAAATCGTGCTCGATCTACCATCAGGCGCTGGCAGATTTTGGCCTTTATTGGCTGAAGATACTGATCGTGAAATACTCGCTGCCGATAATTCGGCTGATATGCTGGCTGTTGCCAAGGCAGCCCAGCCTTCTCATGTAGTGGCTAGGGTTAAGACTTTTCAAACCTCTGCGTTCGATATTAAACTTCAAGATCAGGCCGTAGATTGCATATTCAGCATGCGTCTCATGCACCATATTGCGGATAGTCAGCATCGGCTTGCCATGCTGAAAGAGTTCCACCGTGTAACGCGCGATACTGTGATTTTGTCGTTATGGGTAGATGGTAACTATAAAGCAGAAAAACGTAGAAAACTGGAAGCAAAGAGACCTGCAACTGTTAACAACAACCGCTTTGTTATTCCACGCGCTGTAATTGAGAGCGAATTTATACAGGCAGGCTTCGACGTGGTCAGCTACCATGATTTCTTGCCTAAGTATGCGATGTGGCGTGTATACGTGTTACGTAAACACCCTAAGTAAAGAGGTTGACCTGAGTGAATAAACCGCGAGAGTAAGGCAAAAAAATGGCCAGCATCAAATGCTGGCCTAATACTATGGAGTTATCAGTTTGGAGATGACAACTGAGTCTAGTGTACTCAACAAGATTATTTAGCCGTGAGAGAGGCTGTCATGATTTATACGGGAATTATTCACGACTTACGTTTTGATGATATTCAGGCGGATTGCCAGTAGCATGAGTTGCGCTGAGTTCTCCACATTCAACTTTTGCCTTAATCGCGTTTGTACATTGGCTATCGTTTTATAATCCAAGTGTAGCGAAGCTGCGATCTCTTCCACCGATCGGCCTTGTGCTAACAAGGTGAATACTTCGAATTCTCGTGAACTTAAGATATTGAGTATGTCGCCACCGCTGATGTTATGAACGGCAACCTGCTGGGCGATGTCATGGCTGACATATTTGCGGTTATGCGCGATAGCCATCACAGCTTCAACCAGCACTTCAGGTGCGCTCGCTTTAGTCACATAACCGAAGGCACCCGCCTGCAATGCGCGGGTGGGGAATATGGCATCATCATGCATGCTAAATACAAGAACGCGGGCGTTTCTATCGCGCGAGATGATGCGGCGTAATGCTTCAAGCCCGCCCATACCAGGCATGGATAAATCGATGATCACTACATCGGGATCGGTCTCAGTATAAAGACGATAGGCTTCTTCTCCACTATCGGATTCAGCTACTACCTGAATATTCGATTTTTCTAATAGATGCCTATAGCCTTGCCGCACAACGGCATGATCATCTACCAAAAGTACGCGTACTTCACCCTGCATTAAAACTCTCCTCAAACTGCTTGATGGGGATGTGCGCATTGATATTTACACCTTTCCCCGATTCACTGGATATATCGAATTTTCCGCCTATGCTCTTGATGCGCTCCCGCATCCCTACCAGACCAAGGCCTTTGTTTGGTTTACCGAGATCCATGCCCTGACCATCATCTTGAATCTGGATTGCCAGCGTTACATCGACCAAATTTAGGTTGACCGTGATCATTGACGCGTTGGCATGACGCGATGCATTGGTCAGGCCTTCCTGAATGATGCGATAGGTATTGATGGCGATATGTTCATCCAAACTATCTAGCGGGCCGGTCATATTCAATGCATAGGTGCTGGCTTCATCAGGGCTGCGCCACGTGCTGACAAGATGGTTAATCGCTGCTGATAGGCCTAACTCATCAAGCGCCACAGGTCTTAAGCGATGCATGATCTGCCGTGCTGACCTATAGATATGATCTGAGTGCGAGATGATGCGTTTTGCGAGTAGGGATGCATCATCAGGTAGACCATCGGTCTTTATGATGTTTGTGGTATCCGCTTTGATGGCATTCAAGTATTGACCCAGATCATCATGCAGATCACGCGCGATGTTACGGCGCTCTTCTTCCTGTAGGTCGAGGGCATGGCGTAATAGGTAATTATTCTCTTTTAGCAGTTCTGATATTTCAGACTCGGCCATCTTTAGCTCAGTCACATCGGCTGCAAAAAGATGCAGGGATGTAAGCATATCGGCCTCATCAAAATGACCAACGGCGCGTGCGATGGCTTTTGTGCGTTTGCCATAAATGCCGATGATGCTTAGTTCACCGATATCCGCTTTTTTCGCGAGTTGGATGCGACTCACGATGTTTTCCCAAGAGGTTTCTTTTTTAAAGTAATCCGTTAGATTGCTGCCTAGTGCCTGTTCTGGGCTGCTGATTTCCAGAAACTGTGCGAATGATGGATTGCACATCAATATCAAGCCTTGCTTTGAGACAACCGCATTGCCTGCCAGATTTTCATTGAACAAGGTTTGAAACTGGATCCGTTCTGAAATCAGTTTTTTTTCTATCTCCAAGCGGCGGGTAATTTCTTGATTTGCTTCTTGCCAGCGCCGCCATGCGAACCAGCAAAGCGTGATGGCAGAGATCAATAGCGAGTGAGGCATCTCATCGAAGTTATAGTGATCCGCCGTTTGTTGCGTCCACGCGGCGATGCGTTCTGAAATATCGAAATAGGCGGATACACCAAAGGCGATAAGAAAGGTAATCGGTACCCAAGCGAACTCACGTAATACGCGTTTTCTGTTGCCGAGGTAGTCAGGAATGGTTGGGAACAAAGACTTTGGCATAAAGTCCTTGAGTATGTATGGTTACTTGGGTATATGCCTAGCGATAAGCTCCTGATGGCAGCAGGGATTATTTCCCTTAATTGTTTCAATATGTAATAAAAATAACAATTTGTAATAAGTGAATTTTTCCCCTGTTAAATGTGAATGGCACACCTCGTGTGATTAGCCAAGGTTTGCGATAGTTTGCCTCGCTCAAAGCCGAATGGATTTGGGTGGAGGGAGTAGGACTATATCAACACATGAGGAGGATTCCGAGATGAAGTCAATAATAACAGCCGCAGGCTTTGGTGCTGCGAGCCTGGCGTTGACTGCGATGTTTCCGGCGGCAGCTTTTGCTGCCGATTCACTGGAAGCATTGCAAGCAAATTCAAGCAACTGGACGATGCAAACGGGCGACTATACTGGTCAGCATTACAGCAAACTTTCACAAATCAATACCGGTAACGTCAAGAATCTAAAGGCGGCCTGGTCGTTCTCGACCGGTTTGCTGCATGGTCACGAAGGTGCGCCATTGATCATTGGCGACATGATGTATATCAACACGCCATTTCCTAACAATACATTCGCTTTGAATCTGGCTGAGCCAGAGAAGATCGTATGGCAGCACAAACCTAAGCAGGATGCCTCTGTTAAGTCGGTGGCTTGCTGTGACATCGTGAACCGCGGCCTTGCGTATGACGATGGTCGAATCTTCAAAACGCAGCTTGATGGTCACATGGTGGCTTTGGATGCTAAGACAGGTAAAGAGCTTTGGAAGATGGAAAACTGTGACCCTGCAGTTGGTTCTACCATCACACAGGCGCCATTTGCGGTTAAGGGCAAAGTCTTGGTCGGCTGTTCAGGTGCTGAGTTGGGTGTACGTGGTTATGTAACGGCTTACGACCAAAAGACAGGTGAGATCATCTGGCGTTCTTTCGCGACTGGTCCTGACAATGAGCTGAACCTTTCAAAAGACTTCAATAAAGATAATCCTCACTACGGCCAGTTCGGTCTTGGTACCAAGACATGGGAAGGCGAGGCCTGGAAAATCGGGGGCGGTACTAATTGGGGTTGGTATGCCTATGACCCTAAACTGAACCTCTTCTACTATGGTTCAGGCAACCCGGCACCTTGGAATGAGACGATGCGTCCTGGCGATAACAAATGGACGATGACTATTTGGGCACGTGATGTGGACACTGGCGCTGCAAAATGGGGTTACCAAAAGACGCCTCATGATGAGTGGGATTTCGCTGGTGTGAACCAGATGATCCTGACCGATCAACCTGTCGATGGCAAGGTCACCCCTCTGCTAACCCACGTTGACCGTAACGGCATCATGTACACATTGAACCGTAATACCGGTTCTATCGTGCAAGCTGCAAAAGTTGATCCTGCCGTGAATGTGTTCAAAAAAGTGGATTTGAAGACTGGTCTGCCAGTTCGCGATCCAGAGTTCAGTACACGTATGGATCATAAAGGTACCAATATCTGTCCTTCTGCGATGGGTTTCCATAACCAAGGTCTTGATGCTTACGACCCGGATAGCCGTACGTTCTTCTTTGGCTTGAACCATATCTGTATGGATTGGGAGCCGTTCATGCTGCCATACCGTGCTGGTCAGTTCTTCGTTGGCGCCACGCTGGCGATGTATCCCGGGCCAAATGGCCCGACCAAGAAAGAAATGGGGCAAGTCCGTGCGATGGATGGCGTGACGGGTGCTGTGAAGTGGACCAAATGGGAGAAGTTCTCAGTTTGGGGTGGCACATTGGCAACCAAAGGTGGCCTGGTGTTCTACAACACACTCGATGGCAAGATCAAAGCGCTTGATAAGACCAATGGTAAGGAACTTTGGAACTTCAAGATGCCTTCTGGCGCAATCGGTGCACCAATGTCTTATTCATATAAAGGCAAGCAGTTCGTTGCTACTAACTATGGTGTAGGCGGTTGGCCCGGCGTTGGTCTGGTATTCGACCTGACTGATCCAAGTGCTGGTCTTGGTGCTGTAGGTGCTTTCAAAGAACTCCAGAACTATACCCAAATGGGTGGTGGTGTGATGGTGTTTGGTCTGTAAGTTGATGTGAAATAACCGCCAATGCTTTGATGGTGTTGGCGGTTCTATCGAATGTTAGAAAAGACATGTTAAAGGAAGTCGATGCAATGAAACCGATCCAATTAAGTCTGGCTAAGCTAGGTCTGCTGCTAGCGACAAGTATCTTTGTGATGAGTAGCAATGCGATTGCTGCTGAAGATGCCAAAGATGGAAAAGAGCCATTAAGGATCTGTGCAGGGGAGGATGAGTTGCCCTATTCGAACACGAATCTTGAAGGGTTTGAGAATCGGATCGCAAAGGTGCTGGCGGATGAGCTGGGGCGCAAAGTCGAATATGTGTGGTGGAAAGATGCGCGTTATGTCGTACGCGATTTTCTGGACAAGGATAAATGTGATGTGGTCATTGGCGCGGATATTAATGATCCCCGCATGGCGACGACCTCACCGTATTACAAATCAGGTTATGTCTTTATTTATAAGAAAGATAAAGGTGATCTGGGTCTGACCGATTGGAATAGCGAGTATCTGAAGAATCCAAAAACGCAGATCGGCTGGATTCCTGAAACACCGCCAGAAGTCATGCTGGTGCAGATCGAACGTTTTGTGGATATGTTCCAGTACAAAGCTGAGATATCGAATTACAAATCTCCGCGCAATCATTACATCAAATACGACCCATCGCGGGTAGTCAATGATGTCTTGAATGGCCGCGTGGATGTTGCCGTGTTATGGGCACCAGCCGCTGCCCGTTATGTGAAGCAATCAAGCGTGCCTTTGGTAGAGAAACTGGTTGTTGATAACGCCAAAAAATCCAACGGTGAGAAAGTGCCGCACCAGTTCTCAGTCAGCATCGGGGTACGTAAGTCAGATACCGAGCTTGAGTCGCAGCTGGAGCGCGCATTGGTGAAAAGAAAGAATGACGTCGACGCTATCTTGCGGGCAGAGGGGATTCCTTTGTTGCCTATAGAGAAAGCAAAGTCGGTGAGTGAGAGTTTCGTTAACGGTAGTAAGGGGTAATAGTGATGAGTAAAGGGCATAAGCTGATGGTTTTGTCAGCGTTGTTAGCCGCAGTGGTGTCTGCCATGGCCATGGCAGATGATTTGATATTCAGAGGGACGATATCGGGCGAGATGCTTGATTTTAGCGGTTTGAGTGAAGTTGAAACGCCTGCTGTGAAGCAGTTCAAGCAGACGGGTGTTAATCCCTATAACAGCAATGCTGAAATAATCCACCATGGCGAGAGTCTATTCTCGACAGCTTGCTCTGGTTGTCATGGACATTTGGCCGAAGGCAAGCTGGGGCCAGCCTTGTCGGATGATTATTGGACTTATCCAAAGAACATGACCGACAAAGGGTTGTTCGAGACTATCTTCGGTGGTGCAGAAGGCATGATGGGTCCCCAGCGTGGCCGTCTTACGCAGGACGAGATGTTGCAGATCATGAGCTGGGTACGTTCTATCTATACCGGTGATCCTGATAAAGCCAAATGGATTACCAATTAACAATTAATTCGATTGATTTAGATCCTTTTCGCGATATGCGCCTGGCCTTCGCGAAGAGATTTTTAACTGCCAGGGATTCGGAGGAAATAAAATGCAAAGTAAGAACTGGTTAAAGATTAGCCTGATGGGCGCCGTGGTATTCGCCTTCTCAGCGAGTGCATTCGCATATGACGGACAGAACTGTAAAGAGCCGGGCAATTGCTGGGAACCGAAACCTGGTTTCCCGGACAAAATCGCTGGATCCAAGTACGACCCTAAGCACGATGCGGTAGAAATCAGCAAGCAAGAGAAGGCTATCAATGCCATGAACGAGCGTAATGCTAAACGTGTTGCCAACCTTAAGGCCACTGGTACGTTCAAGTACGACGTGAAGTAAATCATTCGGGCAACGTTCCTCTCCCTTTCGTTGCCCGGATGTTTCTCCCAGTGGCGCGACAGCAAATATCTGTCGGGTTATTTCAATTCCGCCGTATTGCAGGCTACATATTTCCCAGTATGTCCGGTAGTTGGCCAAGCTGATGGTGATACTCCATGAACCAGACGAATTCCGCACTTGCTGATTGGCAGCATCGTGCATTTGCCTTTGAACAGGCCATCAACCATGTGACCCTAGGTCAGGAACATCCAGTCAGGCAGTTACTTGTCGCTTTGTTCGCCCGAGGACATGTGTTGCTTGAAGGTGATGTAGGGGTAGGTAAGACAACATTACTGCGCGCTGCTGCCCGTGCGCTTGGCGGCGCATATCAGCGTGTAGAGGGCACGGTTGACCTGATGCCATCTGACCTTATCTACCACACTTGGATAGATGACACCGGCCAGATGCGTATCGACCCCGGCCCGCTGTTGGCAAAAGGCGAAGACCTCTCCGTATTTTTTTTCAATGAGATTAACCGTGCCCGCCCGCAGGTGCACTCTCTCTTGTTACGAGCGATGGCCGAACGCAGTGTCACTGCATTCAACCGTGAGTATTTCTTCCCCCATTTTCTATTATTCGCCGACCGTAACCGTGTAGAGAAAGAAGAAACCTTCGAGTTGCCCGGTGCCGCCCGTGACCGTTTCTTTATGGAGATATTGATCGAATCTCCCACGGACAATGTGTTGCGCAAACAGTTAATGTTCGATACCCGTTTTCAGGATACCGATCATTTGATCTCCAGCGTTCCTGAAGCGGTCTTGCCGTATGCTGAGCTTAATCAGGTGGCAGCGAATATACAGACTTCTATTCAGGCTAGCCCTACCTTGCAGGAATATGCTTTGCAATTATGGCAGGCGACTGTGACGCCAGGCCAGTATGGCGTGCAATTGTCTGATATCGATATGAGCAATCTGGTGCTTGCAGGGGCGAGCCCGCGCGGTATGGGTATGTTGATGCGCGGTGCGCGCGTGGTTGCATGGCTGGCCGGCCGCGATTACCTGTTGCCGGAAGATATCCGTGCTGTGTTTTACGAAATCGTCGCACATCGGGTCTTCTTCCAGCCGGTATATGAGCTGAATCGGGACGTTGTCGCGCCTGCGTTGATGGCCCAGATACTGAATCAGGTAGCTGCACCTTGACCGCAGGTAGCCTAGTGGGCCCAGATCAAATGGTGGAACGAGATAAATTGGGCCGCGCCAATGAGTTAATCCATTATCGGTTGGATTGGCGTACATCAGGCGTGCGACCCGGTGCGCATGTGGGTCGCATGGCAGGCAATGGTGCGATATTTCGCGGGCATGGGTTATTGATCGACCATCCCGATCCAAGAAGAGTTGATCTACGGGCAACAGCGCGAGACCCGTATCGCCGTATGTTGGTGAAAATATTCCAGCAGAATGCGGCTATTCCTGTATGGGTTATTGCCGACTGGTCCGCCTCTATGGGGTTTAGGGGCAATATCAATAAAGCTGCACAGATTGCCGAGATCAGCGATCAGCTCGCATGGTCTACTTGGCGAATGGGTGACAGGCTAGGTTTTGTTGCATGCAATGAGCGTGTTAACCGCGACCTGTTTGTGCCCCCAAGATGCAGCCGTCGATTAGGTATGGAGATACGTCAGCGTATCGCAAGTGCTCCCCCGCCTTCTGGCAGTGCCGAGGGATTAAATCTAGCGGCGAATGCCATAGGGCGAGAGCGGGCGCTGGTATTTCTCATTTCGGATTTTCATTTTTCAGTAGCTTCACTCAAGACTATCTTGCAGTCACTTTCCCATCACGATGTCGTTCCTGTTGTCTTGTGGGATCAGGCGGAGTTCGCCGACCTGCCTGATTGGGGTCTGGGGCGCGTGCGTGATTCAGAGGGCAGCCAGGAACAACTATTGTGGTTTCGGCCGTCACTGAAGCGCGATATCGCAGCTAGTTACGAGCGACGCAGGCAAGAGCTGCGAAGTGTCTGCCAAAACTTTGGCCGTGCTCCCTTTTTTGTTACAGGGCGATTCCATGCCAGTGCGATGACGCGTTATTTTTTGGAGCCTTTGCGTTGCGATTAATCCCATTTATTCGATGCCTGCTTTTGTTATCTCTTGCATGGGCGAGCATAGCGGCTGCAAGTGATGTCAAGGTAGAAAGCCATCTACGGCCAGGTGGATATTTCGTCGGCGATGTCATCAATGAATCCATCATGATCCAAGGGCCTGCAGGCGCTGTGCTGGCGGAAGACTCACTGCCGCGCTCAGGGGAAGGTCAATGGGTCGAGTTACGCGACATGAAAGTCGTCTCCGCAAATCCAGAGCAAGGGCATTACACCTTACGGTTGACCTGGCAGATATTCAAGGCAGTGAGGGAGACGCGAAATATTGCCATCCCGGGGTTCTCAGCCACCATGCACCTTGGTAAGGAGGCATTGTCAGTCAACGTGCATGAACGGCAAGTCATGGTATCTCAATTGCTGCCTATTATGCTTGACCCAATAGCAGCGACTTTACAGGCAGATGCGTTACCGCCAAAGATATCTTTAGTCGTGATGCTACGCGCGATGTCATTTGCTATTCCCATTTTTATCATCACTTCACTGTGGCTGTTGTGGCGATACGATATGCGGCCTTTTAGATGGTTGCGAGGCGGTCCATTCACACAAGCTTGCCGCCTGCTTACCCGAATTCGTAGCCGCAAGATTGAAAACGCTGAGGCCTTTGCCATTGCCCATCATGCATTGAACGCTTCCGCAGGCGGTGCTGTGTTTGCTGGCGATATTGGCAAACTATTGCAGTCGAAACCTGCGCTGGCTGTCATGAAAGATGAGATCGCCGAGTTTTACCGACAATCCAACCTGTTATTTTTCGCATCAGATCAAGTCACTTGGGATGTAACCATGGTTAGAAAGTTCTGCCTTAAAGGGCGTGCGATCGAGAGAGGGCGAAAACCATGAATGCAGATGCTTTCAACGCTATAGGGTTCGATTCACCCATGGTGCTTTGGATATTGTCACTGCTGCTGGTGCCATTCTTTTTGCACGGGCAGCGCCTGTTCGATTATCCGGCCATAATCCTTCTGCCCGTTGACTGCACATCAAGATGGATCGAGCGTACCCTCAAGTTACTGGGCATCATCATGATCTTGGGGTTGGTCATGGGCATGGCGGGGCTGCATTTGAAGCAGTCTGAGATAGAGCGTATCGGGCATGGCGCCCATATCATGATGGTGCTTGATCGAAGCGCCAGTATGAATGACGACTTTGCCGGGCGTTACATCAGCAAGCCTGCGGATCAGTCACTTTCTAAGAGTGCTGTCGCACGCGATGTGATCGCGCAGTTTATTGAGAGTCGCAAGCAGGATCTGGTCGGGCTCATCACATTCAGCACCTCCCCTGTGTTTGTCGTGCCGCTAACACATGACCAAGAGGCGCTGAAGTCGGCGCTGGCTAGTGCTGATGTAAAAGGCATGGGGTTCACGGCGGTCGCACGTGGTTTGGGTATGGCGCTTGATTACTTTAAGGGTAAGCCCGTCACCGGTGCACGATTGATACTACTTGTGTCTGATGGCGGTGCCCACATCGACAGCCAGACCCAAGACCAGATCAGGACATGGTTTGCACGTGAACATGCCGCCTTGGCTTGGATATACATACGCGGGGTGAATTCCCCCAGTATTTTTATCAAACCGGAAGATGGTGACGATTCAGCCAGTGCGCCCGAGTATTTTCTGCATGAGTATTTCAAGACATTGAATGTTCCCTACCAAGCCTATGAAGCTGAGAACCCCACAGCACTCAAGGCCGCGATGGAGGATGTTGGTCGCATGCATAACCTGCCTTCCCATTATTTTGAAAAACAACCGCGACGCGACCTAGCAGGGTGGGGTTATGCCATAGCACTTATGGCACTTGGGCTACTGATCACGGCTAAGCGAATGGAGATCAACACATGGCACGCATGATCTTTTGGCGGGATATTCTGGCTTGGGCCATATTGACGGTCACCTCTATTGTTATTCTAGGGTGCGGGTGGTACTGGTATCAGGCATCCCAGATTAATCAGGCATTGAGCGACCCTCATCAAGTTGTCACTAACCAATCGATCATGAATGCGCCTGAAATCAGGTTTCTCACAGCACAGCAGGCGGCTAATAAAGAAGATACGACCAAAGCACTCAGCCTTTATGGTGAATTGGATCGCGATGTCCCCCGCGAAATATCAGCATTAGCCAAGTACAACATGGGCAATATCTATCTCCAGACAGCGCTGACAGCATTGCGCGAAGAAGGAGCGCTTGCCTATAACGAAGCCTCACCCCTGCTTGCAATGGCAAAAGAAAGCTACCGGCAATCCTTGAGATTGGCACCCGAATACTGGAATGCGCGCCACAACATGGAATTGGCGCAAAGAGCCAGCCCTGACCTGACACCGGGGATACGTAACGAGCAGGAGCAGGATGAGACGGAAGAACTCAAAACTTCCACGGAACGTGCATGGCCGACTATCCCCGGTTTTCCCAAAGGCATGCCGTGAAGAAATGGAGGTTGGTACGCTGGGTACACCCGCTATGGGAACATCATCCGGCACTTTTTCTATTAATGGCTGCAGCCATTATGTTGCTGCCTGTATTTTTACATCCATCAATACCCATGCCACGCAAGGTCTATTCTGTTGTGTTTGTGGTCGATATTACCCAGAGCATGAATGTGCGGGATGCAGGGGCTGCCGGTCGGTCTCGCCTTGAGTTTTCACGGGCAGCAGTCAGGGATGCATTAAGTAGTCTGCCTTGCGGCTCAAATGCCAGCATTGGCTTATTTACTGAACGTGATGTCTTGATGTTGTTCAAGCCGCTTGAGGTGTGCGCACACTTTGCTGTGCTCGATGAAGCAGCCGAAAATCTTGACTGGCGTATGGCATGGGCGGCAGATTCGTTTATCGCTCACGGGGTATTTCGGGGTATTGAAGAAGCAAAAAGAATCGGTGCCAGCACCTTGGTGTTTTTTACCGATGGCCATCAGGCACCGCCAGCAAATCCTAAATATATGCCCGAATTCGATGGTAAGCCCGGCGAGATAGGCGGGCTCGTCGTAGGTGTAGGAGATGTCATCCCGCAAGAGATACCGCACCTGGATGAGCACGACACCATCACCGGATACTGGACAGAGGACGAAGTCATGCAATTTGCGACATTCGGCATGGCAGATGTTATGTCGGTGCTGGAGATGGAAGGCTACCACGGGCGTAATGCACCGCATGGTGCTGATCCGGGACATGGCAATCACGAGAATCTATCTGCCTTGAATGAAGATGGCTTGCAAAAGCTAGCCAAAGTCACAGGTTTGACTTATATGCATCTTGAGCAGACAAAAAAACTGCCCCCAGCACTTAAGCAATCTGCTGTAGAACGTAAATGGGTGGCGACAGATATACGACCTGTCTTTGGCATGGCATCCCTGTTGTTATTCATCGCGTCGTTCTTTATGGTCGAACGACCTAGCCTATTTAGGGAAATATTCAATGCGCACCGCCTCGTGCGTAATGTATTTCCTAATCAACGATTTTCAGTATTCCATTTTATCCAAGTAATTTTATCCAAGTACAAGAAAGGTACGTCATGAAGAAAATCCTATCGTTAATCGCTATGTTGCCGCTGGTCTGTTTTGCACACGGCCCGACACCGCAAAAGGCTGAAGAAAGTATCGTGATCGATGCTCCCTTGGCCAAGGTTTGGGCGGTAGCGAGTGACTTTGGCGCTATTGCAAACTGGCACCCGGCATTGCAAAAATCGACCGGTGAAGGTGGTCATGCGTCTGGCGCATCTCGCACGATGAATTTTAAAAGTGGTGGCGTATTGAAAGACGAGCTGGATGATTACTCAGAATCTGAAACGCGCTATGCTTACCGCATGGGGCGAGATGTCGATATTACTGCCTTGCCAGTAAGCTCCTTGAATGGTCGCTTTGAGTTGACCGCGAATGCTGAGGGCAAAACAGTCGTCACTTGGAAGGCACGTTTCTATCGCGCATTTACTGGCAATGAACCACCTGCGGGGCAGGATGACGAATCTGCGGTAACCGGTGTGACAGCGTTCTTTCAAACAGGCTTAGCTGGTTTAAAGGCGAAAGTTGAAGCTAAATAGAGACTGATGGCGGTGAATATCGCTTATAAAATCAATTCGGGAATTATTCCCATACTATTTCGGGAGGTAAGGCGTAGGGCGTAAATGTTCAAACCGCTTATAGTGTGTTCCATGCAAGCTGTTATGTGTAACTGATCTGGAAATTCAGGTTATAGCTCATCTACCGTGTTCATGCATACTCCATAGATATCTCAACCAGGCACTTTGTGTCTGGTTTTTTTTTGCCTTTTAGGTCTATCATAATGGCATGTGTTGTTATGTCATGTTTGCCAGATAATAAAGAGGCCTTATCCATTGAGTCATTCCTCAGAAATTCTTGAGTTATTTAACGTAATGACCCTAGATGTATCCGATGAAGTATTCCTGATTGATGCTTTATCCATGCAAGTCATCAGTGCTAATAAAAGCGTAGCAGAGCATTTTGTTTGTGATGTCGATAAATTAGATATCTATGATTTGAAAACCCTATTAGGCATTGACCAGTCTGTGCTGATTGAATATCTCAATAACCATCGACAGACAGCCAATCTTTTTACGATTGGAAAAAAGGTTGGAGAGCAGAACTATATATATCAGGATGATCGATTAAAGGTATTGCTTGTCCGTATTAATCAGCAAGATTACTTGATTGCCACAAAAAGCAGCTGGGCTACTAAAAAAGCCATGCTACAGGCACTGGATGAAAGCGAGTCACGTTTTCATGCAATCGTCTCTAATACTCCTAGCTTAGTATTTCAATTTCGTTTTGATGAAGATGGACATATTGTATTCATCTTCTTAAGTGAAGCCTGCAAAGCTTTGCTTGGGCTGATGCCTGAGGTACTTAAGAAAGTGCCCGCAATGTTCTCAGAGATGATGTTGCCTGAAGACCGCACGTCTTTTGAAGAAAGTATCACCCTCTCTGCGAGTGAGTTGACCGTATTGAATTGGGAAGGCCGCATCTGGATCGATGAATGGCAAGATACGAAATGGATCAACCTGCGCTCTAGTCCAAGAATCTTGAATGATGGAGCTATTCAATGGGAAGGCATCATGACCAACATCACGCAGAGCAAGAATGAAAAGCATGAGATTGAGCAATCACGTCAGCGGCTAGCAGAGCTATCGGCTCATATGGAGCAGATCAAGGAGCAAGAACGGCAGAGGATAGGCCGCGAGATCCATGATGATCTGGGTGGAAACCTCACCGCCATCAAAATAGGTCTTTCATCCATCGTTAAACGCATCAAGCCAGACCAGACCGAGTTGCTTGAAAAAGCCAAGCAATTGGAAGGTATCGTCGATAATACCTTTGAAGCAGCACACCGCATTTCTGGCGATTTAAGGCCAAATATCCTAGAGCTTGGCATCGTGGCAGCTATTGAATGGCAAACCAAGGAATTTGAGAAGCAGATCGGCGTCACATCAGTATTCACCTCTAATCAACAAGAACTTTCTGTAACGCAGGATCAAGCGATTACCCTGTTCCGCATATGCCAAGAGGCTTTATTTAATATCGCCAAGCACGCGAAAGCCAAGCTGGTGAAAGTTGCACTCACCGCAGATGAGAGGGAAATCACGCTAGAAGTCGTGGATGATGGCATAGGCATAGAACCAAGTGATATGCTAAAAGCGAATTCATATGGGTTACGTGGGATGTCAGAGCGGCTGACACTATTGAATGGCAGCTTTAATATTCAGCGTGCAGCAAAGAGCGGCACGCGTATTGTGGTAAAACTCCCTTGTGAAACGGTACATTAGGATGCAATCTGTTAATGGATAATAAAAAGATAAAAGTGATTCTGGCCGATGATCATGCCATCTTACGGCAGGGGCTGGCGCAGATTCTGGCTGAGACAGACGATATTGAAGTGATCGCTCAGGCAAATAATGCTTCAGAAGCCATCAAACTTACCACGAAGACCGATGCTGATGTGCTCGTGCTCGATATTTCCCTGCCTGATCGTAGCGGGCTTGAAGCGCTTAAGCTGATTAAGCGTAATAATTACCACTTGGCAGTGCTTATGCTCTCCATGCATCGAGAAGACCAGTATGCGATTCGATCTTTAAAAGCAGGCGCGGCCGGGTATCTTAGTAAACAAAGCGCATCATCAGAGTTGGTGAACGCGATTCGCATCGTGGCAACTGGTAAAAAATTCATCACGCCCGAGGTTGCAGAGGCCTTGGCTAACCAAGTCGGCATGGAGTCGGATGCGCCAGCGCATGAATCATTGTCTGATCGTGAGTTCCAGACACTGACGCTGATTGCATCCGGATTATCTGTTAGCGAAATCGCGCTTAAATTATCGTTATCAGTGAAAACCATCAGCATGTATCGCGCACGCTTACTTGAGAAGATGAAGCTAAAGCACAATGCTGAGCTGACACATTATGCGATTAAGAATCATCTTGTAGATTGATTTTTAGGCCTAATATATTGATTAAGACTATTTTTGCCCAGCTATTAGGCTTTTTGTATTGGCCAAATGTTGAATAAGATAACTGCTTATCCCCTACATCGTTTTAACGCATTCTTTAACGCACTTTTTAACGAATCTTGGGTAATTGACTTTTCATGACTGAAGAAACTGTACAGCCTATCCCCCAATCATCTGCGGAGCTTGCCCAAGAGATATTGCGGAAGCTACATGAAAAGAACATAGAAGCGACACCAGAAGCGTACGAGGCGATGTATAACGAGCTTACTGGTGTTAGGCACTTCGAGGTTAAGTTTGACGTGGCCATGTTGCGCATGGCACGGCTGCTCGCCAAAACCGGTACTGATAAAGGCTTGAGGCTGGCATCTGCGATTGAGAACGATGATTGGGCAAAATTCAGTAATGAAGTGGTAGATTTGGTCAAAGCATCTGTAGCCGAAACACCTAAAAGCACGCCGTTCTCTGCATTTGGTGAAGATACGCAGTCAACACGCTTTTGGCGTGACCTGCTTTCAAAAACCATGACTTTGACCTTGCCGGGTCTATTGCATGCTGAACCCACTTTGGCTAAGCGCGCCGAGCGTTTAGGCAACCAAGTGAAAGAGGCAACCCTTAGGCAAGAGATGGTTGCTTTATCTCTTGAGATGAAGAGTCTGTATTTTCATATCAATTTATTTGCAGAAGAGGCGTCCGGAAAAAATAAGGCATTTATTAAACTGCTCTATTTATTAATGGAAAGTGTCCTTGTTTCTTTGGACTCAAAAAGCTGGATTACAAAAGAAATCTACGATTTTCAAGCGATGTTAAAAGAACCGTTAGACCAGAAACAAATGGAAAAAGTATCTCAACATATACGAGATATTGTGTTGAAGCAGAAGGATTCGTAAATAAATTTTTAATAAAAATATTTATTATCAATAAGTTAGGTTTTATTTAATTATTTATTAAAGGTTTTAACGATTGGAGCCGTCATCAGTTACACAACGTGCCTGTGTTTTCGGTGAGTTGAGAAAAACAAAGTTAGCGTTTTATTAAACTTTCTCAAAACACTACCGATAATAATTTCAACAGCCTCGCATTTGAAGCAAAGCTGAAGGCAACACGGATGTAATTGAAATTTAACTTTAAATTGAAGGAGAATTAACATGGCTTCAGTAATTAACACCAACATCGCTTCTTTGAATGCTCAACGTAACCTGAGCTCATCTCAATCAAGCCTGAACACTTCCATCCAACGTTTGTCATCAGGTTTGCGTGTTAACAGTGCAAAAGATGACGCTGCTGGTTTAGCGATTGCAACACGTATGGATGCACAAGTGCGTGGTCAAACAGTTGCGATCCGTAATGCGAATGACGCGATTTCTTTCTCACAAGTTGCTGAAGGCGCTTTGGGTAAAGTAACTGATGCATTGCAACGTATGCGTGAATTGGCTGTTCAATCTGCCAACGGTACGAACACTTCTGGCGACCGTGCCAACTTACAAGCAGAGTTTGCGCAATTAACTTCTGAAGTTACACGTTTGGGTACTGATACCAAGTTCAACGGTAGTGCCGTATTCGGTGCAGCGATGACTTTCCAAGTGGGTGCTGATAACGGTCAAACTATCGTAACAACAGCGGTAGCTGCTTCAACGATCACAGGTGATATCAGTACAGATACTGGTGCTAACACTGCACTAACTGCGATTGATACTGCGTTGACTACTGCCAATACGAACCGTGCGACACTGGGTGCGATTCAGAACCGTTTTGAGTCCGTGATCTCTAGCTTGCAAATCTCTGTTGAGAACCAATCTGCTGCTAAATCACGTATCCTGGATGCTGACTACGCAGTAGAAACAGCTAACCTGACACGTACACAGATCCTTCAACAAGCAGGTACAGCGATGCTGGCACAAGCCAACTCCTTGCCAAGCAGCGTGTTGACACTGTTACAAGGTTAATTTAACGGTAATACATGAAGCGCTACCTACAGGATGATTAATCATCCTGTAGGCATTTAAAAAAGGAGGGTTGAATATGTCGATTTCAAGTTTAGATGCATACAGTGCGGCTAGAGCAATGGTTTCGGCTTCAACTAGTGTTAAACCAACTCAGACTGCGACACCTACACCACCGCCGACTAGCCAAGTAGCTGCTGTTACTAATGTGCCAGCAACACAAAGCAAGCCTATCAGTGATGAAGAGTTATCAGATGCAGTGCAAAGTATCAATGAGTTTGTAACCCCGGTGGCGAATAGCATTACGTTCTCTATCGATAAGGATACTGGTAGAACTATTGTGAAAGTAATCGATAAACATACGCAAGAAGTCATCAGGCAGATTCCGGATGATGAAGTATTGGCAATATCAAAGGCGCTGGATAAGTTACAAGGTTTGTTGCTAAAGCAAACGGCGTAATCACTGTTTTAAGGATACGAATATGACTGCTATTACCTCTACTACAGGTGTTGCCTCTGGCCTCGATGTCGATGCCATCGTAACCGCGTTGGTGACGGGTGAGTCAGGTACGCTGACTAAGCTGACGCAACAGCAGACCGCTTACAATGCTAAAGTATCCGCATACGGTACGCTTACCAGCGCACTTTCTACTTTTCAGACTGCGATTGCAAAATTATCGACTGCATCGGGATTCAATTCCTTACTTGCAAAAGCGTCAGATAGTAGTGTTTTTACTGCAACTGCAACTAGCAACGCGACTGTAGGTAGCTATAGCGTCAATGTCTCTCAGCTAGCTCAGCAACAAAAACTATCTTCAAGTGGTTTTGCGTCAACTAACAGTGCGATTGGTTCTGGTACGCTGACGATCTCATTCGGTAGTTATGACAGCGGCACCAATACATTCTCAGCAAATGGTGCTGGCAGCACTACTTCTATTAATATCACGTCAGGCAATAACACTCTCTCAGGTGTACGCGATGCAATCAATGCCGCGGGTGCGGGGGTAACAGCTACCATCATTAACGATGGTTCGACCAATCGGCTGGTGGTGACATCAACTGCAACAGGTACGAGTAATTCGATCAAGATCGACGTGACAGATAGCGATGGTAATAGCACTGATTCTACAGGCCTTTCACAGCTTGCTTATGACCCAACAGCGACTGTTGGCAGTGGTAAGAACATGACTGAGAAACAGGCGGCTAAAGATGCGCTACTGACGATTGATGGTATTGCCGTGACTAAATCCAGCAATACCATTACAGATGCGATCGATGGGGTTACCTTGAAGCTTGTGAAAGAAAGTGCTGGCAGCAATGTATCGCTTGATGTGACTAAAGATACAACAACAGTGCAAGCCTCCGTGCAGGCTTTTGTCGATGCATATAATGCGCTGGATAGCAAGATCAGGACATTAACCAAATTCGTTGCCGTTGATTCAACCAGTAACGGTGAGTTATTGGGCGACTCAACCGCGCGTGCTATCTCTACCCAGCTAAAAAGTATCATGACGCAGGCTGTGACAGGTGCGGGTTCTTACACGAGTTTGTCACAGATCGGGGTGGCATTCCAGAGTGATGGCACCTTGAAGTTGGATACGACCAAGTTAGCAACAGCGATGGATAGTAATTTCAGCGATATCGCCGCCTTATTTTCTACAAGCAGCACCAGTACTGATGCACTTGTGAAAGTGACAGGAAACAGCACAAGTACAAAACCAGGATCCTATGCCGTCAATATCACCCAAGCAGCGCAGCAAGGCTCATTGTTGGGCAGTAGTGGCCCAAATCTTAATATAGTCGCTGGTGTGAATGACCATTTAGACCTCAATATTAGTGGTGTGAGTTATGGCATCAATGTAGCCGCTGGCAGTTACGCAAATACGGCAGACCTGATTGCAGCTATTCAGGCAAAATTAACCGCTGCTGGCGCAAAAGCTTCAGTGAGTCTAGATAGCGGTGCGCTCAAGATCACGACTACTAATTATGGTGCGAGTGAATCCGTTGCGATTACCGGCGGAAATGGCGCAACAGATCTTTTCGGAGGTAGTCCAACTGCTGTGGCTGGACTGGATGTAGCCGGCACGATTAATGGAGTAGCAGCGACTGGTACTGGTCAAAGCCTAGTGAGCACTTCCGGTGATAGTACCGGCTTGATCGTGAATATTACGGGCGCTACATTGGGTAGCCGCGGAACAGTTACTTACGCGCAAGGCGCCGCTTACAAGCTGAATCAGTACGCTCAGCAGATGTTAGGCTCAGATGGGCTGATAGAGGCACGTACCGATGGATTAGCCACTTCTCTTGATCGTATTGCAGACCAGATAGATGAGCAAAATGTCCGGTTGGCAAAAGTCGAAGCGCGTTATCGCGCACAGTTCGCATCTCTTGAAACATTGATTAGTAGTATGCAGACAACCAGCAGTTACCTGACACAACAAATCGCGCAATTTAATGCTAACTCTAAATAAGCTAATAAGGAGTCGAAATCATGTTTGGATCAAATAAAGGCATAGGCGAATACGCAAGAGTCGGGATTGAGACCGGCGTTGCCGCCGCCAATCCACATAAATTGATCGTGATGCTATATGACGGTGCGATCGTTGCATGTCGGTCTGCCATTATGCCGATGAAAGAGCATGACATTGCACAGAAAAGTGCGTTGATCTCCAAGGCGATCATGATTATTGAAAGCGGTTTAAGGTTAAGCTTGGATAAAAAAGCAGGTGGAGAAATCGCTGAAAGTCTTGATGCGCTATATGCTTATATGAGTAATCGCCTATATATCGCTAATTTAAAGAATCAACCTGAGTTGATTGAAGAAGTGATCAAGCTGTTAGTTGACTTGAAGGGATCGTGGGAGGCGATCGGCCAATCGGCACAAACAAAAAGTATAAATCCAGAACCGTATTATGCTGTTGCAGGAGCCTAATAATGGGACAAAACACCACCGTAGCGATTTATGAGTCTGTTGCAAAGATCACCAACCAGATGTTGTTGGCTGCCCAGCAGCAGAATTGGGAAAAGCTTGCCCAGTTAGAGCTAGATTGTGCGGCTTATGTGAAGAAATTACAGAATAGCGATGAAGAATCTTTGAGTGGTAGGGCACTTGAGCGTAAAGTAGCCAGCTTGAAGAAGATTCTTGAAGATGATCGAGAGATTCGTAACCTCGTCAACCCTTGGGAAGACAAGATTGCCAAGATCATCAATACAACGCATTTTGATAAGAGGCGTCGCCATCATTCTCTACAATGATTTAGTGCAATAGTATGATTAAACTACCAGACATGATCAGCGTGCAGCCGATGGATAAGGTCACGCCGATTTTGCCTACGGTACGGATCGCCGATGCGATCCAAGACCTTGATTTCCGCGCGACGCAGTTACTCAAGGGGCAGGATTATTATGCGCATGTCCTATCAAAAGTCGACGATAAGACCTTTATGGTCAAAGTCGAAGGCGCCATTCTTAAAATGGACCTTAGTAAATCCACCACGGTAGGTCAGACCCTACTGCTCAAATATATCAATGATGCCCCTCAACCGACATTCATGCTAGTGCAGCAGAATGTCACCGCACCGAAGAACGAGGCAAATTTAAGTCCCACGGGCCGTTGGATAGACCAAAAGCTTAAAGAGGCCGAGAAGCAGGGTGTAACAGCGCAATATGTTTCTGATGATGTGGTGACTAATACACCTAAGACACCGCAAGTGGTAGCGCAGGAATTAAAAAACGCATTGACGAATAGCGGCTTGTTCTATGAATCGCATCTACGTGATTTCGTTGAGGGCCAGCGTACGCTTCAAGCTGTGATGCAAGAGCCGCAAAATCAGCCGAATGCGCCCACGACTGCGCTAATGGCACAGCAGTTGGCCATTCTTGAAAACCAGCGACTAGTATGGCGCGGTGAGGTATGGCCGGGTCAGATGATGGATTGGGAGGTTGAGCGCCGGGATGAGAGTAGTAATGAAGATCAAGCAGCATCTTCATCGCAAACCCCTGAGCAGCCGCCTATCTCCAGTGTAATTGTTCTGCATTTACCTAAACTCGGTAAAGTGTCTGCGCGTATTCGTATCGCCAATGATCAGGTGCAGGTGAATATCTCGGCTCTAAATGCGGTCACATTAAACAAACTTAAAGTGCAGAGTATGCATTTGGTCAATGCTTTTGAGCTACATGGGCAAAAGCTTGAAGCGTTAACGGTAACTGCGGATGAGTAAAGCTGCTTCATCACATCAGCAAGCGGTCGCGTTAGCTTACGTGACAGGAGATCTCGCACCGAAGGTGGTAGCAAGAGGGCGGGGTGTGATTGCTGAACAGATCATCGCTAAAGCCAAAGAGCACGAAGTGTTCGTGCATGAATCAAAAGACTTGGTGGCTTTATTGATGCAGGTAGACTTGGATGACCATATTCCAGCTGCACTTTATCAGGCGATCGCCGAAATCTTGGCCTGGTTATACCATGTTGAGAATAATGAAAGTCCGGAAAATATCTATAAAGGCGATGAGAAACCATCAGAGCCCCAATACAACACGATACCGCAGCCTTTGCTCTTGACTGAGGAAAAGTAATCTCGTCTGGGCGTATTGTCTGGCGAGCTAGTTGACTAGATCGCCATATTCATGATGTCGTGGTAAGCCGAAACCAGTTTATTACGTACCTGAATAGTGGCCTGAAATGAGATGTTGGCTTTTTGCCCGGCAATCATCACATCTGAAAGGCTCACCTTGTCGTCGCCCATGGCAAAGTTCTTGCCCATGCTCTCTGCATCGATCTGCATTTTGTTGACGTTATCAAGTGATGACTTTAACGCATCGGAGAAATCGACGCGTTTCGTCTCCTGATTCGCCTGTATGTTGGCTAATGCTGCCCCACCCTTGGCGGCGGTGCTTTCTGAGGCAGGTTTTTGTGCTGCAGCCTTTAACTGTGCTAGCATGGCTTCGATTCTGCCGGAATCAATCGCATTAATCGTCATTCTGGGTACCTCGCTTCTACTGAGACTCCCAGCTAATTTATCACCATAAAAAATACGTCAGTCATCAAATAAGATGGTGAAAATCGCTCTATTCCGACATTTAAAATTTAAATGAGCTAAGATAATGACATCCAATAGGTCACCCATGCAGTCTTGTTTTATGACAAACGCATTTGAATTGGAGAGTCATTATGGCAGCAGTAACAGAAGCGGCCTTTAATAACGGCAATTTGCTTGAGATTAACAGGTCGCTATTGAGCAACAAGTTTGTTCTCGGCCTCGGCGTGGCAGTCGTTGCTGCGATCATGGTGGTTTTCTGGCTATGGAGTCAGCAACCAGACTACCGTGTGCTCTTCTCCAATTATGCCGATAAAGATGGCGGCGCTATTGTTGCCGCGTTGGAGCAAATGAATGTTCCCTACAAATTCTCTGACAGTGGTACTGCCATCCTTGTGCCTGCCACAGATGTCCACCAAACCCGTTTAAAATTAGCTGCGCAAGGCTTACCTAAGGGCGGCAATATCGGTTTTGAGCTACTTGAGAACCAGAAATTCGGCGTTTCACAATTCGTTGAGCAGGTGAATTTTCAGCGTGCGCTTGAAGGTGAGTTGGAGCGTACTATTCAGGCTGTATCTGCGGTCGAAGTCGCAAGAATCCATCTTGCGATACCTAAACCTTCTGTATTCGTGCGTGATCAACAAAGGCCTACTGCGTCTGTGTTGTTGAATCTGCGTCAAGGCCGAGTATTGGATCCACAGCAAGTCAGTGCGATCGTGCATCTTGTAGCGACTAGCGTACCTGAGTTATCAGTATCGAATGTCACGGTGGTAGACCAGAATGGCAACCTGTTGTCAGATACCAGCAAAAAAAGCGGCTTGAATAATCTAGACCCTAGCCAGCTTAAATATGTAGATGAGTTGCAGCAGAACATCGCAAAACGTGTCGAGTCGATCATCTCGCCCATCATCGGCGCAAAGAATGTTCATGCAGAAGCCAGTGCCGAAGTTGACTTCTCAACCCAAGAGCAAGCGGCCGAAATATATAAGCCCAATCAAACTCCGGAAGAGGCTGCGATTCGCAGCATGCAATCTAACGAGTCAAAAACAGTGGGCGACCAAACCAACGGTGGTGTGCCTGGTGCATTATCTAATCAGCCGCCAGTCCCTAACACTGCGCCATTAAATACCCCTGCACCTGCGACTGCTGCCAATGGCGCGACGCCTGCACCGGGCACTGCGGCAGCACAGGCAGCTGCAGCCGCCGCCGCGGCGGCTCAAACACCGAAAGAGCCATTGAACTCACAAAAGAATGTGACGACTAACTATGAGGTAGATAAGACCGTACGCTATACCCAGCAGCCAATGGGTGGTATCAAACGCTTGAGCGTTGCTGTGGTGGTGAACAATATTCAGAGTATGGATGCCAAAGGCAAGGTCACAAGCCGCGCACTGACAGATGCTGAAAAAACACAGATCAGTGATCTGGCTAAACAGGCTATGGGCTTCAATACTGAACGCGGTGACTCGCTCACTGTGGTGAACAGCTCTTTTGTTGCGGATCAGGGTGAATTGTTGCCAAGCATCCCATTCTGGAAAGACCCAGAGTATATTGGTATGGCAAAAGAGTTTTTGCGTATTGGTGTAGTGTTGTTGATTCTGTTCATGCTGTATTCGCGTGTCATGAAGCCTATGCTACGCAAGATGACACAGCCGCCAGTTGAGAATTTGCCCGCGCCTGGCGATAATCAGGATACGGTGGTGAATATCGGTGGCGACCCCCTGCTTGAGGCGAGAAAAATTCAGCCTAAGGGCTATGAACAAAGTCTTATCGCGGCAAAGCAGATCGCTAAGGAAAATCCAAAGCTGGTCGCAAATATGGTAACTAACTGGGTGAGTGGCAATGAGTGATGCCGGAGTGATGAAAAGCGCGATCCTCATGCTCGCTTTGGGTGAGGATGAGGCTGCGGAAGTGATGCGCCATCTAGCACCTAAAGAGGTGCAGAAGCTTGGCACTGTCATGGCTACTTTGACGTCGGTGGGCCATGATCAGGTTGAAGCCGTCATAGAAGAGTTCTTGGCTGAAACCGACAAGAGCGCTTCATTCTCTTTTGATTCTGATGAATATATCCGCTCCGTACTCACAAAAGCCTTAGGCGATGACAAAGCCTCAGGTTTGCTTAACCGTATTTTGCAGACCAAAGATTCAAGCGGTATTGAAAGTTTGAAGTGGATGGATGCGCAAACCGTTGCCGACTTCATCAGAAACGAACATCCTCAAATCATCGCCACTATCCTTGTGCATTTGGATCCAGATCATGCTTCAGCTGTGCTCGGGTTTTTCACAGATCGTTTACGTCAGGACGTGATGTTGCGTATTGCGACACTAGATGGCGTAAAACCAGCTGCCTTGCGTGAACTGAATGATGTGTTGTCGAAGTTGCTCACAGGTAATGAAAATATCAAGAAACAACAAATGGGTGGTGTGCGTACAGCAGCCGAGATCATGAACTACATGAGCGGTGAGAATGAGGCCACTGTCATGGAAGGCCTCAAGAGTTACGATGAGGACATGGCGCAGAAGATATTGGATGAAATGTTTGTCTTCGAAAACATTCTTGAGATCGATGACAAGGGTATTCAGGTCATGTTGCGTGAAGTGCAGTCTGAAACATTGATTGTTGCGCTCAAAGGCGCTAGCGCTGAAATTCGTGAAAAAGTCTTCAAGAATATGTCCAGCCGGGCAGCTGAAATGATGAAAGAGGATCTGGAGAGCAAAGGGCCTGTGCGTTTGTCCGATGTTGAGTCTCAACAGAAACAGATATTGCAGATCATCAGGCGTCTGGCGGATGAAGGCCAGATCATGCTAGCCGGTAAGGGGGATGATACTTATGTCTAGCGCACCTGTACCTAAAGAGCAGCAGACAGCCTATCAGCGATGGGAGTTGTCTTCTTTTGCTGACGGCAAAGCAGGTGTCACGCCGATTAAACCTAAAAAAGAGATGCCGAAGAATGATCCGGTTGAGCAAGAGAGGTTAGCTAATATTGTTGAAGGCTTACGCAAAGAGGCTTTTACTAAAGGCATGCAGGAGGGTTTTGCCGTTGGTATGGCACAAGCCCGTGAACGCGAGCAGGAAGAGCGAGATGAGCTCAAGAACCTGGCACAAGGATTTAGTGAGGCCTTGCATAAAGCCGATGAAGAAGTAGCCGAACAACTATTGGAGTTGGCCTTGGATATCGCCAAGGCAATGCTCAAGGCAAAGATGAGCGTAGACCCGATGGTGATTATTCCTGTGGTTAAAGATGCGATTCATTACCTGCCTTATGTGCAGAAGCCAGCCAAGATCCTTGTACACCCTGAAGATGCGAAATTGCTAAAAGAGCATATGTCCGTCGAGCTGACTGAGCAGAACTGGATGGTGCTAGAGGAGGCCGGTATCGAACGAGGCGGGTGCATCGTCGAGACTGCTGCCAACCAGATCGATGCAACCAATGCCACGCGTTGGAAGCGCATCAGCGATGCTCTGGCACAAAGTGGCGACTGGATAGAAGAATGAGTAATGTGCTAGCACATCACAAGCATTGGCAGAACTACATGAAAGATTGTAGTGAGATACTTAGTATCGTTGAGCCGCTTGAGGTCGCTGGACGGATCACCAAATTGACAGGGCTGGTGATGGAAGCTGTTGGCATCAAGCTTCCTATCGGCTGTGCTTGCATCGTACCGCTTGCCGAAGGACGCAAAGTAGAGGCTGAAGTTGTTGGGTTTGATGGTGAAAAATTGCTTTTGATGCCGCAAAGTGGTGTCGAAGGCATTACGCCGGGTGCCAAGGTATATGCGATGGATGTCTCCGATGCGTTACCTAAACCTAGCCAGCGCACAGCACCACGCCGCAGGACATCAGACCGTGCGCGTCACTTGCCTGTAGGGGATGGCCTGCTTGGTCGTGTTGTCGATGGCGCAGGCCGTCCTTTGGATGACCTAGGCCCATTGTTAACTAATGATAGCTCTCCATTGACTGCGCGTCCGCTGAATCCGTTGATGCGCGCACCGATCAAGGATGTATTGGATGTTGGCGTACGTGCGATCAACAGCATGCTGACAGTAGGTCGTGGTCAACGCATGGGTTTGTTTGCTGGTTCCGGCGTTGGTAAGAGTGTGCTACTCGGCATGATGGCGCGCTATACAACAGCAGATGTCATTGTGGTCGGTCTGATCGGTGAACGCGGACGTGAAGTTCAGGAGTTTATCGAGCAGATTCTGGGTGAAGAAGGCTTGGCGCGCTCAGTTGTTGTGGCAGCTCCTGCCGATGTGCCTGCATTGATGCGTTTGCAAGGTGCCAGCTATGCAACCGCCATCGCCGAGTTTTTCCGTAATCAAGGCAAGAATGTATTATTGATTATGGATTCATTGACACGGTATGCCATGGCGCAGCGTGAAGTCGCTTTAGCGGTCGGTGAACCGCCAGCGACAAAAGGGTATCCGCCATCCGTCTTCGCGAAGTTGCCGGCCTTGGTTGAGCGCGCTGGTAACGGTCGCCCGGGTGAGGGGTCGATCACCGCTTTTTATACTGTACTGACCGAGGGTGATGATCAGCAGGACCCTATCGCCGATGCTGCGCGCGCGATTCTTGATGGACATATCGTGTTAAGTCGTAGTCTTGCGGAGAGTGGGCATTACCCCGCGATTGATATAGAACAATCTATTAGTCGGGCGATGCATAACATCACCACACCGCATCACCAGAAGCTTTCAAGAAAGCTCAAGCAGTTAAATTCTCGTTATACCCGCAGTATGGATCTGATCAATGTTGGTGCCTATGAGCCGGGCAGTGACCCTATCCTAGATGAAGCAATCGCAAGGCATGAAAGCGTCGAGGCGTTTTTGCAGCAAGATATCGCTGAACGTGCAGATGTGGCACAGAGTATCCAGCAACTGACGGATATTCTCGAGGCATAGTGAAGTACTGATTGGAGGAGAGATCACATGGCAACACAGCAATCAGTGGTACTAACAACATTAAAAGAAATAGCCTCAAAAGAGGTCGATGCTGCTGCGGAAAAACTTGCAGCCGCTAATCAATTATTGAAAGATGCAAATAGCAAGCTTGATATGTTGAATGAATATCGTGGCGATTACGTCAAAAAGCTGGATGGGATTCTTGTTTCAGGCTTTAGTGCAGATGCTTACCAGAATTATCAGAGTTTTTTAAGAAAGCTCGATCAGGCTATTCTGGGGCAGCAAGATGTCGTTGACTCTTCACGTTACCAAGTCAACGCGCAGCGTGAGATTTGGCAAGAGTGCCAAAAGAAAAAGTTGTCTTATGAAGTGCTGGCTGACCGATCAGATAAACGTGCGCACCAGCAGCAGTTGAAGCAAGACCAGAAGATGATGGATGAACACGCAATGCGGATGAATAAATTTAATCGTTAATCTTGAATGTATTGAGAATAGGTGACTGGATCATGCAAAACTTATCATTATTGATTTCACAAAGTAATCCTGCGCAGACTGTTCCATCAGCCGTTAGCAACCCCGATAAAAGCTCGGCGAATGCATCTGCGAACGAGGGCGCTTCTTTTAAAGAGTTGCTTTCAACGCAAGTGAGAAATAAACAGGCGCAGACCGATCAAACACGTGCTGCGCAAGCAAGAATCGATGAAAAATCACGTTTGGCTGAACAGCAAGTGGCGAAGAAAATAGTCAATGCTGGTGATACCAACGTCAAAACAACCACTGCTTCAGCCCCATCAGCTGAACCTGTTTCTGAAAAAGCTAAAGAGATTGTTGATAGCAATATCAAGGATCAAGCGCTTTCCATAACGCAAGATAAAGCCGATGTTGACACTAAAAAAACAGCAATCGTCGCAGATGCCAAAGATGTTCCGGTAGAAGATGTACCTGCGTTGACCGCTGATGCCGCTACTGTTATTGCGGCGCCAATCGTGCCGATTACCCCGCAAGTAGAATCGACAAGTGTGAGCGAGATAAAAACAGGGAATGCAGCCGCTGATATCACCGCACAGAAACGCAGTGCCTTAGATGCTGATCTACGTGCCGAACTCGCGCAACATAAAAAGGCTGGCGATGCGAAAGATATTGCTGTCTCAGGTAAATCTTCTGAGCATGCTGCTGATCTCTCCGAGTGGGTTGATAGTATATTGCCGAATGCGGCTAAAGTGGCTGATGCCACGGATGCACAAACGAACAAGCTGATGGCGGGTGCTAAAGAATCAGTGGCAAAAGATGCTGCCTTAACTTCAGCAATTCAAGCGCCTGTGCCGCAAGCCACACAACAAACAAGCCAGCTTCAGGTAGCGCAGGCAGCAAGCTCGAATGTGATTAGTACGCCACCCGGTAAAACCGGTTGGGATCAGGCGATTGGTCAAAAAGTGGTTTGGATGGTAGGCGCTGCTGAACAATCTGCCACCCTGACCTTGAACCCGCCTGATCTTGGCCCGCTGCAAGTGGTGATCCATGTGCATAACGATCAAGCGGATGCTACTTTTATCTCGGATAATTCCGAGGTGCGCAAAGCTCTGGAAGATGGGCTGTCTAACCTGCGTGACATGATGAACCAGTCGGGAATCAATCTGGGGCAAACTAATATTGGTTCGGGAAGCCAGCAGAAAGAGTTTGAGCAAATGGCAAAAGCCCGTTCTGAACGTTTGGCTGGCGATAGCGGTGTGCAAGAAAGCGCCGTCGCTCATATACCAACTGTCAGTCGAGTAAGTAACGGTTTGGTAGATACTTTCGCCTGATATATTTCCTTATGCGGTTAGATATTTTTCTTACATAAGGAATGTCTAACCGCATTCTTGCTGCAAATCGTTTTCAAGCTTAGATTTGACCCATTTTATCCCTTTTGTTCAACACATCTGCGGAAGGCTATTTTTTTGATAATATAGCTGTTCCATACATCAGAAGTGTTTTTAGGGGTTATAAGATGGCACAAGATTTCGACGAAGAAAGTCCAAAAAAGAAATCAAGCAGTAAGAAGTTAATTATTATTTTGCTCCTCGTGCTGATCATCGGCGGCGGTGGGGCTGCGGGTGCATGGTATTTCCTTTCACAACAACATGCTGCACCGCATAAAGAGGCTGAAGCCAAGCCAGAACCTGCTAAACCCCCAGTATTTCTTGCGCTTGAAACATTTACCGTGAATCTTCAGCCTGATCCTGATGACCAGTATCTGCAAGTGGAACTCACTTTAAAGGTCGCGAACAATGAGACAGCTGAACTGTTGAAACTTCATATGCCAGAAGTGCGTAACCGCGTTCTATTATTATTATCTAGCAAGAAAAGTAGTGAAGTTACTTCGCTAGAGGGTAAAAAAGTATTGTCGGACGAGATCATCGCTCAGCTAAAAGAACCATTTTCTCAAGGTGCTAAACCTCAAGAAGTTGATGGTGTCTTCTTTACTTCTTTTGTTGTTCAATAAAACCTGACCATGGCTGATAACTTTTTATCTCAAGACGAAGTCGATGCGCTACTTAAAGGTGTCGGCGGCGATCAGGATGAAGTTCAGCCTGAGATTGATCCTGCGGCTGTTCGCTCATACAACCTTGCGACGCAAGAGCGCATCGTACGTGGGCGTATGCCGACGCTGGAAATCATCAATGAGCGGTTTGCCAGGCTGTTACGTATTGGGCTCTTTAACTTCCTCCGTCGCAATGTGGAAATTTCTGTAGGCCCTGTCCGTATCTCTAAATACAGCGAGTTCATCCGCAATCTTGTTGTGCCGACTAATCTTAACTTGGTGCAAATGCAACCGATGCGAGGGACGGCGCTGATCGTCTTTGATCCATCTCTCGTGTTTTCAGTGGTTGATGGTCTCTTTGGTGGTGATGGACGTTTCCATACGCGGGTTGAAGGGCGTGACTTTACGCAGACAGAGCAGCGTATCATCCAGCGCGTGCTGGCTATCGTATTAGAGAACTATGAGAAATCATGGGAGCCTGTGTATCCGGTCAAGTTTGAATATATCCGTTCAGAGATGAATACCCAGTTTGCCAATATTGCCACCCCTAATGAAGTAGTGATTGCGACTACTTTCAGTGTTGAGTTGGGGGCTACAACGGGAGAGATTCATTTCTGCTTCCCATACTCGATGATCGAACCTGTACGTGACGTATTGACGTCTAGCTTGCAGGGCGAAGTGTTGGGTGTCGATAAACGTTGGGTGAAGCTGATGACACAGCAGATACAATCTGCGGAAGTGAAATTGGTGGCTGACCTAGCTCAGACCAATATGCAATTAGGTGACGTGCTTAATATGAAAGTGGGTGATGTGATCCCGCTTTCTATCAAGGATGAGATCGAAGCTAAAGTAGATGGTGTACCAGTCATGCAGTGCAAATACGGCATGTTTAACGGGCAATATGCATTACGCGTTGAGAAGCTATTAAGAGCGAACTCTTCGGAATACATTAAAGGAGAACCAAATGGCGATCAATCCTGAAGATCTTGAGGCTACAGAAGCCCCTGAAGCCGCAACTGAAGTGGCTGAAGACGATTGGGGCGCAGCAATGGCTGAGCAGCAGTCATCTGAGTCTGCCTTACAGACTAAAACAGAACAAGCGCCTGTGTTTACTGAGTTTTCAGCAAAGAACAAGTTAGGCGAAACACAGAATGATATTGATTTCATTCTGGATATCCCCGTGCAGCTTACCGTTGAGCTTGGACGTACCAAAATCGCGATCAAGAACCTGTTGCAATTAGCACAAGGCTCCGTGGTTGAGCTGGATGGTATGGCGGGCGAACCGATGGATGTCTTGGTAAATGGCTGCTTGATCGCACAAGGTGAGGTGGTTGTGGTGAATGATAAGTTTGGTATTCGCCTGACTGATATCATCACGCCCGCAGAGCGCATCCGCAAAATTAACAAGTAACAGACCAATCGGTAACAATTCCAATAAATGATGAGTGAAAGCGGGTTGTATGCATCGTTGGCTTAAAACGAACAAGGCGCTTAAGAGCTGGGTCATCTTCGTATTTTTTTCATTTCTACAGACACAGACACAGGCATATGCTGCAGATGCAGCGATGCCATCACCAACCACCAGTGCATTTAAAATGGTATTCGGGCTGATTATCGTACTAGGTATCATGGCGGCAATCGCTTGGATATTCAAACGTATGATGCCTATGGCACAGGGCCAAAGCTCAGTTGCCAAAGTCATCGGTGGTGTGAGTGTGGGCACACGCGAGCGCGTAGTCGTCATCCAGATAGCGGATCGCTGGGTTGTTGTGGGTGTAGCGCCAGGGAGCGTGAATGCGATTGCGAATATAGAGCCTGGGGCGTTTGCCATAGAAGATATCGAAGTGACCGATACGACACATCCCTTGAGCACCCATCCATTTGCAAAATGGTTGAAGAAATCAATTGAGAAATCTGATGGAAAAATCGCCAAATAAATTATTCAGGGTTTCTATCTTTGGCTTAATCATCGGTTTGCTGATGTTTGTGCCTTTTATGGCAAATGCTGCAGATGCCGGTATGCCGCTCGTAAATGCGACTCCGGCAGCGGGTGGCGGGCAGAACTATACGCTTAGCTTGCAAACATTGATTCTGCTGACAGCTTTATCGTTCCTGCCTTCGGCATTACTGATGATGACAAGTTTTACACGTATCATCATCGTGCTGTCTTTATTGAGACAAGCATTGGGTACACAGTCATCTCCGCCGAATCAGGTGTTGATTGGCCTAGCATTATTTCTCACTCTTTTTGTGATGAGCCCGGTTTTTGACAAGATATATACAGATGCCTACCAGCCGCTTTCCGAGAACAAGATCACGATGCAAGAGGCCATGGATAAAGGTGTTGCGCCGCTAAAAACATTCATGCTCAAGCAGACGCGTGAAGGTGATCTGGCACTATTCCTAAAGATGGCACAGACCAAACCTATCGAGAATGCTGATCAGATACCGCTCCGTGTACTGGTACCAGCCTTTATGACGAGCGAGCTCAAGACGGCGTTCCAGATCGGTTTTGCAATCTTCATCCCGTTTCTGATTATTGATATGGTTGTTGCCAGTGTGCTGATGGCCATGGGGATGATGATGGTATCGCCAGCCATCGTGGCCTTGCCATTTAAGCTGATGTTATTCGTATTAGTGGATGGCTGGCAGTTGCTGCTGGGTTCACTCGTACAAAGTTTCTATTGAGGAGAGCATAAATGACGCCAGAAGGTGTGATGACGCTTGGTCACCAAGCGATGGAAGTGACATTGATGGTAGCGGCTCCAATGCTGATCGTCGTATTGTTGATCGGCCTGATTGTCAGTATCTTTCAGGCCGCCACTCAAATCAATGAAGCAACGCTCTCATTTATTCCCAAACTTATCGGCGTATTTGTCGTGCTGGTGATCGCAGGCCCTTGGATGTTGACCACCATGACAGATTACATGCGGCTTGTATTCACTAGCGTCCCAATGATGGCAGCGGGCTAGTTAGCCTCAGTTATTTCCAACTTTAGATTCCCACTCTAGTATTTGCCGATGATCTCAATTAGCAGTGATGTACTGAATGCTTGGGTCATCGGTTTGCTATGGCCGCTGGCAAGAGTGCTTGCCATGATTGCTGCCTCCCCGATTTTTAGTCACGGTGCTATTCCCACACGTGTTCAGGCGGGTGTCGGAGTATTGATCACGTTGGCAACGATGCCTATGCTGCCGCCAATGCCACATTTCGATATTATTTCTCTACAAGGCTTGTTGATTCTGGCGCAGCAGATACTTATAGGTGCTGCCATTGGCTTGAGTATGCGTATTGTTTTTTCTGCTGTTGAAATGGCAGGGCAGTTGATCGGTATGACAATGGGCTTGGGTTTTGCCACCTTTTTTGACCCGCAATCACAAGGGCAGAGTAATGCGATCAGTCAGTTTCTGATGCTATTCGCCATGTTGGTATTTTTGAGTATTGATGGGCATTTGCTGATTATTTCAGCGGTGGCAAATAGTTTTGTCACCATTCCTATTTCCACGGATGTAGGTGGTGGGCTGAATTACATGAAGATCGCGCTTTGGGGTGAAAAGGTCTTTAGTGCCGGGCTGCTTTTGGCTTTACCGGCAGTGGCTGCTTTGTTAATCGCCAATATGGCGCTGGGCGTATTAACCAGAACAGCGCCACAGCTGAATATTTTTGGTATTGGTTTCCCCATTACGATTAGTATGGGGTTTATTGTGATTGCGTTTACCTTGCCAGGCATGTTGCAGCCGATTCAGCATATCATTCAGGAAGGCATTATCACGATGAATAGTGTCGGGATGCCTTCAGCAACGCCATTACCTAAATAATATTTCTGGCTAGGCATGGATTACAACATGCTGAATAGTGAGAGTCCTGTAGTCATCGTAAATGATTGCATGGCGGCATCAAGTACCGTTTTTTGTTTAGTCAGGTCAGAGAGGGCTTTCGTATAATCCAGATCCTGAATATTCGAAAGCGTTGCTTGGTACTGGATATCTTTCTCTGAGCCTGCTGTATCTAAGGCTTCCAGTTCTTGCAATTTAGTGCCGACAGACGCGCGTGCAGTGACTACGTTATCCAGTGACCCTGCAACACTGGCATTGAGCGTGCCAAGTCCGGTACTTAATGCATCACGGTCAGCATCTGTTACCACAGGCGTCTGGAGTAAGGTAACCAAGCTTTTTAATGACGCGAAAATGTCATTGCCATTCGCTTGAAAGATGCTTGAGCCCGTTTCGTTAATGGCAATCTGGCGGCTACTGTCTACCTGTACTAGATGTGTGCCATCATCCCCCGTGTAGGTTGCGCCCGTTGCGGTCTCTACATAAGGGGCTGTCTTGATATTGAAACCTGCAAACAGGTAATTGCTTGAAGCGTCTTTGCTATTCGCCAATGCAACAAGCTGGCTTAGCGAGCTTTGGATTTGTGTTGCCAAGTCACCGCGTTGTTGGTTGGATAATACGGCATTGCCTGCGCCAACGATGTTGGATTGTACTGAAAGTATTACGTCACTGATGCTTGAAAGTGCACCTTCGACAGTGTTTAACTGAGCAGTTGCATTGCTGCGATTGTCTTTATATTGGGAGTTGATGCTTTGCGCTTGTGTCAGCTCGACCACGCGGGCTGAGCCAACAGGGTCATCCGAGGGCTTATTGATTCTCTTCATTGTGGCGATCTGTTCTTGCAGTTTGACCTGATCCGCCTGAATATTGCTGATCCGTGCGATGCCGGAGTCATAAATAGTGTTTGTACTGATGCGCATGATCTTGATTCCTTATGTGCTCAATGTGTTAAATGGCTAATATCGAATCAAACAATTCACTGGCGATCTGCATCATTTTACCTGCTGCCTGATACGCCTGTTGATAACGTAGAAGATTCGTTGCTTCTTCATCTAGATTCACACCCGACAATGATTGCTGTGCCGAAACCGATTGTGCAACCAGCGTGCTGGCGGCTTCACCTGTGATCTGTAGTTCACGTGTCTTATTGCCAACGGTACTGACTAGCTTAGAGAAAGCACCTTCATAGCTGGTATTGCCATCGATCGTGTTTGCTGTTTGCAAGCCTGACATCAAGAGTGCATTGCGATTATCACCAGCTGCCGTCGTGGTATTGGCTGTCAGGGTGAACGTGTCACCATTGGCTGGTGTGCCACTCATCTGAAAGCTCACGCCTGCGACGCTATAGCTAGCGCCACTGGTGTAAGGAATAGTGCTACCGGCAGGGTATACAGTACTGGTTGAACCCACTGTTACTGTGACTGCCTGCGATGCAGGGAAGCCCGAAAGTGATGTCGTGCCACTATTGTAGGTAAGTGTTAATGGTGAGGCGAGGGGGCTTGCTGCATAGGTACTGCTGACGGATGCAGTGCCTATCGACGCACTCCCTGTATTCGTTGTTGTGGCGGCAGAGCTGACAGCAGGTGCGCCTGCTGCGATCTTGCTTGTATCTGTCATTGAGACTGAAAGCGAGTTTGCGGCATTCTTTGTCGGTTGAATCACGAATGTATCACCAGTGCCTATCGTGCCGGAGGCAATATCGACACTCATGCCATCAATGGTTTGTGGAAAGCTGGCGAATGTGAATGTCTGGCCATCACCCGAGCGGGTCAATGTGTAGTTCGCACCATCATATTTAAGTTTGTAATCGCTCGTGGTAATAGCCGATGCATCAGTGATCGAGGCGCTGATTGTGGCTGAACCTGTGTTGTTGGTACTGGCATTCACTTTTGGTACAGGCAGGTTGAATATATTCACGCCAGGATCACCATTAGCATCAAGCCCTTGCTGGTTCTGCGTATTGAGTGAATTTGCTAGCCCGATAGCGATCTGCCCAAGGCGGTTCTGGGCATCATCCAGCGAATTGCGAAATTCCAATATGCCGCCGATATTACCACCAGAGATGCTATTGCTATTGAGTAGCGATGTGCCACCTGAGGGAGTCTGATAAGCGAGCTCAAGTCTGCTACTGTCAGTCGGTGATGGTACGGTAGTCAACGAATAAGTGTTGATACCAGATACCAAGGGCAAGCCGTTGCTGACATAAACGTTATAACTATTGCCTTGTGTGACTACATTGACTTTGATCTCCTTACTTAACTCGGAGACCAGATTGTCACGCTGATCCATTAAATCATTAGGTGGCTGACCTGTGGCATTGATCGCTTTTTCAATTGAGCTATTCAACTGTGCGATCTGGGTGGCATAAGAATTTACCAGTGTCATGCTGCTACTGAGCTGTGAATTCACGGCCGTTTGCATCTCGGCTAATCGACCACCAATGCTCTGGAATCGGCTAGTCAGTGATTGCGCAGAGGATAGAAACGCCTGACGCGATGCCGAATCACTGGGGCTGGATGATAGGTCCTGAACGCTATCAAAGAAATCTTCTAACGCGGGTGTCAGGCTGGCGGATGAGTTTGCCAACAAATCATCGATCTGCGCCATTTGGGTCGCGTAAGTATTCAGTTCGCTGCTGGTAGACTGGTGGCTATTCACCTGCTTTGCCAAGAGGTCGCTGTAGATGCGCGTAATCGTACTTACCTGAACCCCTTGACCCACATAACCATACCCATAATTGATCGCTAAAGCCGATGCCTGAATCGTCGTTTGTCTGGAGTATCCAGGGGTCGATGCATTCGCGATATTGTTTCCTGTCGTGTTTATCCCTGCCTGTGCGGCGGCGAGTGCTGTCTTGCCTATATTTAGAATGTTCGACATAACGTTGCCCGTTTCGGATAAACCACTTTGTTTCTTTCTCGCATCACCTATTACTTTAGGTTGACGACAAAATTAGCGAAAACTTTAAAGCCTATGTGTCAGGCAGAAGACACTTTCTGGATGACACGTGATAGTTTGCTTGCATAGTTAGGGTCGGTCGCATAGCCTGCATCTTGTATCGCCTGTGCATATCCATTTGGGTTTTGCAGATTATTCATGACATTTGCATAGCGCGGATTATTTTGCATCAGGTTCGCAAAGTCCTTGAATGAATCCGCGTATGAATCATAAGCGCGGAATTTCTCGACCTTGGTCTGTTTTACGCCATTCACGTATTCAGTGGTGGTGGCTTCGACTACTTTGCCTGTCCAATTGCCGGTCGCTTTTATGCCAAAGAGGTTATAGCTTTGCTCGCCATTGCTACCTTTGATCTCACGTTTTCCCCAACCACTTTCGAGGGCAGCCTGACCTAACATGAAGCTGGCAGGGATGCCTGTTGTCTTGCTGGCTTCCTCTGCGTGAGAAGACATCGTGTTCTGGAATGCTGTAGGCGAGGCGCTGCTATCAGCGCTATTTTTACTTGATGATGCAATGGCGTCACTATCTGCCGTTACCCCACCAGCCGCATACGGGTTCTTGTAGTAGTAGCCATCATTCTGTGAGAACTTCAGGTTATTGACCGCTTGCTCTAATGAGTCCTGAGACTTTGGGGTATAGCCACTTAACTGTCTGGTCAAGACTTCAGCAAGTCCTATGCCTTTCGATGACATCGATTGGCTGAGCTGCTGGTCCAGCATCGCAGTGAAAGTGCGTGTTTGCTCGTTATCGAATTCACCATCTTGCGGGGTAGCATCCCGCATGCTTTTCATCATCATGTTCACGAAGATAGATTCGAACTGCTTTGCGACGGCCTTGATGGCTTCAGGCGAGTTATCTTTTGCTGCCAATTTCAGGTTATTAAGCCCGTTGGCATCGATTGCTAATTTCCCGGAAAGATCAGCTGAGTTCACCATGGCCGTGCTCGCTTAGATGACTTCCAGATCTGCACGTAGAGACCCTGCAGCTTTCATGGCTTGCAGAATCGCCAGCAGATCTTGCGGTGTAGCGCCGATGGCATTCAAGGCTTTGATCACATCAGAGAGTGAAGCACCACCATCCACTTTTAATACTTTGCCCGGTTCTTTTTCTATCGTAATTTCAGAGCGCGCTGCAACCACGGTCTGCCCACCAGATAGTGCGCCAGGCTGACTGATGACAGGCGCAGTATTGATCACAACGGATAGATTGCCGTGAGAGACCGCACAATCTTCAAGCGTTACAGATTGGTTCATGACTACAGAGCCTGTGCGCGCATTGAGAATGATCTTTGCGTAACCCGGGGCAGGGTTCACATCAATCGTTTCAAGCGATGCTAAAAATGAGACCCGGCTCAGGTTGGCTGGTGCCATTACCTTGATGACGCGTGCATCTTGTGCTGCTGCGATGCTGGTGCCGAATTTTTTGTTGATCGCATCCGCCACGATGTTCGCTGTGGAGAAATCAGACTCTTTCAGCTCAAGGCTGATGGTGTCGCTAAGGTTGAGTGTGCTCGGTACCGCACGTTCGACAGTAGCGCCTGAAGATATGCGCCCTACGCCCAGATGGTTGATCTGTGTTTGGCTGCCGTTTGCTGAGGCACCTACACCACCTACCACTAGGTTACCTTGTGCCATCGCATAGACCTGATTATCCGCACCTTTAAGTGGTGTCATTACCAAGGTGCCGCCGCGCAGGCTTTTAGCATTACCCATCGATGAAACGGTGACATCCAAGTTTTGCCCAGGCTGCGAAAAGGCGGGCAGGGATGCAGTTACCATCACGGCAGCTACGTTCTTTAATTGCAGGTTAGTTCCGATAGGGATATTGATCCCCATCTGCTGCATCATGCTGATAATACTTTGCACGGTGAAGGGTGTTTGTGTGGTCTGGTCGCCTGTGCCATCAAGACCGACAACCAAGCCGTAACCTACCAATTGGTTAGAACGTACCCCTTGGATCGAAGCCAAGTCTTTAAGGCGCTCGGCATGTGCACTACCAATCACCATGATGCTTAGCATCATGGCTGTTGTTAAGCGCTTGAGTAAAGGATTAAAAGTTAACATATTGACCATGATCTTTGTCCTTTTACAACGGAGCCAAGCTTAGGAAGAAACGCGTCAGGATGGAGGCGACTTGTGCGGCATCTATTTTCGAGTTGGTTCTATATTCGATGCGTGCATCGGAAACCTTGGTTGAAGGCACGACATTGCCTGCCGCTACGCTGTCAGGGTTTACCACACCAGAAAAACGTACGAACTCGGTACCTTTATCAAGGCCGACTTGTTTCTCGCCAGCGACGACCATGTAGCCATTAGGTAATACATCTAGAACCGTCACCGTGATCGAACCGCTGAATACATTACTGGAGTTTGCTGCGGCTTTGTCTTCATATGAAGTGGCTGAAGTCGCACCAAATGTCGCTCTTGGTACAGGGCTGCCTAAAGAGGCGCTGATACCACTGGCAACAGAGCCATCTTTTGTAGCCGATGCGCCATTTGATTTAGTCGCTGATGTATTCTCAACCAGATTGATCGTGATGGAATCGCCAACCAAACGTGCGCGGCGGTCTTCCAGCATCGGGCGGAAAGTTGCCGGACTGTATATGCCGCCACTGTTGTAACTGACGTTTGTAGGCACGGCTGGTTTTGTTGTGCGATCTGGTTGAACGATAGATGTTGGCGTGATAGCGCAAGCACTTAATACCAGCAAATTGCCTGCCACAAGTAGACGTACCAGTGATTGGCGGATAGATGATAATGTTAGCCTGGTGCCAATCTTCATCACCCCAGTCTTGATCATCTCAACCTGAATCATCATAGTCTCCTTGAATCTTTCAGCGTGCTTTAGCATTGGTAATAGCATGGTTAAACAATACTCAAACTACATCTGCGAAAGTTTCTGCAACATCTGGTCGGATGTTGTGATGGCTTTACTGTTCATTTCGTAAGCGCGTTGGGTTTGGATCATATTGACCAGCTCTTCCACCACGTTCACGTTCGAAGTTTCTACATAGCCTTGTGATAAGAGGCCAGCACCATTGGCACCAGGTGTATTGGTTGTTGGTGTACCAGAAGCTGAAGTCTCAACGAACATGTTCTCGCCTTTTGAAAGCAAGCCGGCCGGGTTGATAAACGTTGCAAGCTGGATCGTACCTATCTGTACTGCATTGGCCGAGCCCGGTTGCGTGATAGACACCGTACCGTCACGACCCACAGTCAGTGATAGTGCATTGTTAGGAATGGTAATTGCAGGTTGCACAGTAAAACCGCTTGAAGTCACTAATTGACCCTGATTATCGGTCTGAAATGCGCCATCGCGGGTATATGCCGTTGTACCGTCAGGTAGCAATACCTGAAAGAAGCCATCACCCTGAATCGCCACATCCTTGCTGTTCGATGTCTGTTGCAGATTGCCTTGGGAAAATATGCGTTCGGTTGCCACAGGGCGTACACCTGTGCCTAGCTGCAAGCCTGAAGGTAATTGTGTCTGCTGGGATGATTGCGCCCCAGGTTGACGAATGTTCTGGTAGAGCAGGTCTTCGAACACGGCGCGTGAACGTTTAAACCCATTTGTGCTGACGTTTGCCAAGTTATTGGCGATCACGTCCATCTGGGTCTGTTGTGCATCAAGTCCGGTTTTGGATATCCAAAGTGAGCGAATCATGTTCGTTTCCTCTCATTAAATTAGCGGTTTAAAGCCAATTGGTGTTGCTCATGGTTATGCTATTACACATGGGCTTAACTTAAACTCAAGATCTGCGTTGCTTTACTATCGTTATTCTCAGCGTTCTGCAATAACTTCATGTGGGTATCGAATTGGCGTGCGAGGTCGATCATATTGACCATCGCATCGATCACATTGACGTTACTACCTTCTAGCGCTCCATTGACTACGCGGACAGTGGCATCAGGTAATACATTGGATTTATCTGCTGTCTCAAAAAGCCCATCGCCGCCACGTACAAGATTAGACTCTGAAGGATTTACCAGTTTAAGACGATCAACGATATTGGTCGGCCCCGGTGCCGTGAGGCTCTGCATCGATGAGATCGTGCCATCTTTACCGATCGCAATCCTGACATCAGGCGGAATGCTGATAGGGCCGCCACTTTCACTTAATACACTTAAGCCATTTTCTGTCTGCAGTAGCCCATTTTCACTGATTTTCAGTGAGCCATTACGGGTATAAGCCTCGCTGCCATCTGCTCTCCGCACAGCTAACCAACCCTTGCCCTCAATGGCTAAATCGAGATCGCGATTGGTCTGCTGGATAGGGCCGGGTTTGAAGTCGGCAGTGACTGTCGTATCGACCACAAAAGTGCGCGTCGGTAGGCCTGGGCCTTGAATCGGGACTGCACGGAATGAATCGACCTGTGCCTTGAACCCCGTCGTGGAAACGTTGGCCAGATTATGGGTCGTCGTTGCCTGTTGTTCAAAGATCTGTTTTGCACCTGACATACCAGTGTAAATGACGCGATCCATACCGTACCTCCTTTACTGATCCAGCCTACTAAATTAATTAACGCAAGTTAACCAATGTCTGTAGCACCTGATCCTGTGTCTTAATGGTCTGCGCATTGGCTTGATAGAAGCGTTGCGCAGTGATCATGTTCACGAGTTCAGATGTCAGGTCGACGTTAGACTCTTCAAGTGCTGATGACTGCAAGATACCCAAGCCGCCAGTACCTGCGGTACCTACGACAGCTAAACCTGAGTCAGGCGTTTCTGCCCATTGGTTATTGCCCAGATTTTGCAAGCCGTTAGGGTTGGCGAATTTTGCCAACACGACTTGACCTAAGGTTTTAGCCTGACCATTTGTGTAACGACCGATGATCGTGCCATCAGATGCTGTGCCAAAGCTTGCGAGTTTGCCTGAAGCGTAACCATCCTGAGATTGCGCATTGATGCCGAAATCAGAACCAAATTGCGTACTGCCAGCTAGGTTTAGCGATACGGTCATGGCCGCGCTACCACCAGCAGGTGTGAAGTTGATGGCTTGGGTCGGTGTTCCCGAGATAATCCCAGCGCTGCTGAATGTGATGGTTGTTGGCCCTGCCACTGGTGTTGTGCCGCCATCTACGGTGGTACGTACATCCCATGTGTTGTCACCAGTCTTGGTGAAGTAACTCATCAAGGTATGATCATTACCTTGGCTGTCATAGATAGTCGTTGGAATTACCTTGTTATATGTGTCTGGGTCGTTAGCATCAAATGCAGTCGCGATAGCAGCTTCACGGGAATCCAAGTTCACCACTGCAGTAATGCCAGTTGTCGCTTGCGGTTGAAGATCAGCCGTATTGATCTGGATTGCGGCAGGTGTGCCAGTTAACAAGTTGCCGCTGGTATCTGCCATATAACCTGTTAACTGTGCACCTGCAGAGTTCACGATATAACCGGTCTTATCTAATTGAAACTGACCATTGCGGGTATAAGTGATCGCACCATCGGTACTTACGCGGAAGAACCCATCGCCGGTAATCGCGATATCAAGCGGGTTTGATGTCGTCGTGATATTCCCTTGGGTAAATAGCTGTTGTACGGTAGCGACCTTGGTGCCAATGCCGATATTCGAACCACCAGTGCCAGCCAAGGCTGTGGCATACACGTCAGCAAACTCAGCACGCGCCTGTTTAAAACCAACAGTGCTTGAGTTCGCTACGTTATTACCAATCACATCAAGACTTTTTGATGCTGCATTAAGACCGCTTAACCCTTGTTGAAATGCCATGATTTTCTCCTAGTGGTGAGATGTATCTGCAAAAAAATTAAAATATTTCTACAACATCGGCAGTGCCGACGCTAGTTAGATTGGAGAGATTCAGCTTAACGCCACTGCTGGTATTTGAAACACTTAAGACTTGCTGATAAGACAGTGCGCTCGCATCCACAGTACTTGACCCTACAGTAGCACTAACTTCAAATTTGTAGTTGCCGTCTGCCGCTGTAGTGCCACTATCTGTCAGTCCATCCCAGCTTAGCGGCAGTACGCCAGCCTCAACGCCTGAAACAGACATTTTCTTGATCTCATTACCAGCTGAGTCCTTGATGGTTACAGTCAGTTTGTCGGCACCTACTGGCAGGTTCACGCCAAAATAGCTTGCGCCATCGCTGAGTGATAAAGAGTCACCTGCTACCAGCACGCCATGCCCGATCATGCTGGATGCCTGGTAATACTGGCTCGATGAGACATTGCCCATCAAAGTGTTCACGGTGTCATTCAGGTCATTAATCCCTGTGACGGTCGATAACTGCGCCATCTGGCTGGTCACTTCGGCGTTATCCATCGGATTCATCGGATCCTGATTCTTCATTTGGGAGATCAGAAGTGTCAGGAACTGGTTACGAATCTCTTCCGTGCTCGACGCCTTTGTGCTGGATGTCGTGCCGTTCATTGTAGACAGTAGATTGGATGAAACTTCGGTAGTTGTCGTCATTTGGATATCCTTTACTCAATATGAAAGAGTGAAGCCACTCTCTTATTGCTGCCCGATCGTCAGTGTTTTCAACAATAGCGTTTTTGCGGCATTCATCGTTTCAACGTTATTCTGGTAAGCGCGAGAAGCAGAGATCATGTTCACCATCTCTTCTGTGGCATTGACATTAGGCATCGTAACGTAGCCTTTTTCATCTGCTTTAGGGTGCTTGGGGTCATACACCACACGAGCAGGGGAGGTATCTTCGATGACCTTGTCTACCTTGACCCCACTCACGCCTTGACCACTGATAGGTACGGCGCTAAAAACCACCTGCTTTGATTTATAAGGCTGACCATTCGCGCTGGTGGCACTGTCCACGTTAGCCAGATTACTGGCTACAGTATTCAGGCGTTGTGACTGGGCACTCATCGCCGAGCCGGAAATATTAAATACATTGAATAAAGACATTGATCTCTCCTAACTTTTACTTAGGCATGCATTTCAATTATTGACCCTGAATCGCGGCCAGCATTTTTTTGATCTGTCCGTTGATCATATTCAGGCTCGCTTCATACCGAATCGCGTTATCAGTAAACTGGTTACGCTCAACATCCATATCTACTGTATTGCCATCAATACTGCCTTGCATGGTTGGCCTGAATAATGGAGAGTCAGGCAATCCTGTTGGCGCACCCGCACTACCTTCCTCGCCATCCAGATGTTGTTGTGATGTCTTGGTGGTTGATATCGATGATGAATTGCCCGATAAAGCTGCTTCTAATGACGCTTTAAAATCAATATCGCGTGCTTTATACTTGGGCGTATCTGCATTCGCAATGTTAGCGGCAAGTATCTCTTGCCTCTGCGAACGAACCCTTAAAACGGATTGGTTGAAATTAAATGCTGCATCTAATTTATCCAATTTGTGTACCTCCGTTAAAAAATGGGCTTAACATTGCGTGCTAAAGAAAAGTCCATTGCTGCCGTTATTAAACTATGATGAGGCAGAGTTTAGGATTAAAAAGAAACATTCAATCCTGAGAGAAAAAGGGTAAATCCCATCCTTTTCTGCACTTGGCTATTCAAATGCACTCGTAGAATACGTGTTGAATATTTCCTGCAAGTAATGGAGCTCAACATGAGAATCGTGCAACCCTTTAAAAAGACAGCTGTCCTATTGATAGGGCTCTCTCTTGGATTAACGACCATGCTTGATGCCTACGCAGAGGTTGATCCGGCAATCAATCAGATACAAAACCTCAGTTTGGTGAAAAAGAAAGTCGAAGATTTTCTTACCAGTCAGAGCATGGGCTATCCCGGTAAAGTGACCATCACTTCTGGACATCTCGACAACAATCTCAGGCTTGCGAATTGCCCGGCAATGGAGACTTTTCTTCCACCCGGTAGCCGTGCCTGGGGCAAAACCAGCGTTGGTGTACGATGCACGTCACCCAATTGGCTGGTCTATGTCCAAGCGAATGTGAGTGTGATGTCTCAATATTTGGTGGCAGCAGCACCCCTCATGCAAGGCCGCACGATTAGCGATCATGATTTCATGTTTGAAAGTGGTGATCTATCGCAGTTGCCGCCAGGCGTTTTCACTGATCCATCGCAGGCAGTAGGCCGTATCGTCAATGTGTCATTAAATGCGGGCACGGTTTTGCGGTTGGAAATGTTGAAATTGCCCCCGGTGATTCAGCAGGGACAAAAAGTGGTAATCACAACAGTGGGTAAAGGTTTTCAGATTAGTGCCGATGCTATGGCATTAACCACTGCAAGTGATGGTCAAGTGGTAAAAGCAAAAGTAGCAAATGGTCAGGTAATCAGTGGTATTGCACGAAGTGGTGGGCAGATCGAAGTCAGCTTTTAAACTACTTTGATAAATTCGCGTCTAAAACTTAAATTAGATGTTAAAGTTTTAATTAATCATGCCGATAAGGCCTATATGATTGCGAATAAAGCAAGAAACCATTTAGTGTGAGGAATAATGACCATGAAAATAAATGACTCAGTTTCAAAGGCAGCGAGCTTAACAGTTGAGAAGCCAGAAACATCTACGACAAGCAAAAGTGTTGTAGCGCCTGTATCTTCATCTTCTGGCAGTGCTGAAAGCGTTACACTTTCGCCATTATCCTCGCAGCTACAATCGCTTGAAGCAAAAGTGGCTACATCGAGTGTTTTCGATGCAGAGAAGGTCGATGCGATTAAGTCGGCAATCTCTAGTGGGCAGTTCACTGTGAACTCCGAAAAAGTCGCAGATGGCCTGATTAACAGTGTTAAAGATTTATTAGTCACCAATTAGATACGAAAGTAAATCCATCATGAGCCAACCTATCCTCTTTAAAAAAGATATCGAATTGGCTGATGCATTGGTGGCAATATTGGCGCGCGAGCAAACTAACCTTGTGCGTGTTGATATTGATGTGATCGAAGAGTTGTTAGAAGAAAAAGCTGTCCTGTTGCAAAAAATCAATGATGTGGCAAAAAGCCGCTACCAAATGTTGGCCATGCAAAATTTTGAGGCTAGCGAAGCAGGCATGACTGCTTGGATCGCCAAACAAAAAGACGCGCAGATCGATCTGGCGTGGTCAAACTTTCAGAAGACATTAACCCAAGCTAAAGAAATGAACCGGGTGAATGGTGTCCTGATTAGCAAGCATTTCAATAACAACCGCGCCAAGCTTAATGTCTTGCAAAATGTAAATACCGGTAGCCAATTCTATGGCCCGGATGGTCATGTGACATCCCAATCGCAACTGCGTGGTGGTTTGCAGGTTTAGGGCATTAAGGTAATTCGCCTAGTAAGCTAAATTGAATAAGATGAAATCAAGATAAGTCATGTATGTAAAAAGCCGCAATGAGCGGCTTTTTTATTGAACCATGTTGATGAGCAGGCAATCAGGTTGTTTGTTTAAGCTTGCTATGCGGCAATGCGACCTGATTGCGACCATGGGATTTTGCATAGTACAACGCATCGTCTGCCAGTTTGATCAACTCATCAGGGTCATCGGTGTGCTGGGGATAAGCCGAAACACCGCAAGATAGCGTGGCGCCGTGTGTAATACCCTTGGATGTGAATATTAGTTTCTCGAACGCCACCCGCCAGAATTCAGCGCGCTCTTGTGCTTTTTCAATGGAAGCGCCAGGCAAGACGGCAATAAACTCTTCTCCTCCATAACGACAGACAACGTCTTCATTTCGGGTGTTATGTTGTAGAAGTGTAGCTGCTTGTTGAAGGATCAAGTCGCCAGCCTCATGCCCATAGCTATCGTTAATCTGTTTAAAGAAGTCGATATCGATCATCACAATGGCCAGCGGTATTTTTTCACGCAAACAACGGGCAAGCTCTCTTAATAATGTTTCTTCCAGATACCGCCGGTTGAATAAGTTGGTTAGTGGGTCCCGCGTGGCCTGCTCTCGTAACTTATCCTGTAATGCATGGATCTCCTGATACTGCAGTTGAAGCTGTTGATGTGTGGCTTCAAGTTCCAGTTTTGCCTGACGGTGGTCGGTTACATCATTACCTACAGAGCATATCTCAACCAGCCTACCCTGATTATCATAGATAGCACCGTTAGACCATGCAATCCATACACGGCGACCATTTTTCAGCATGTTTTCGTTAATGTTGATGCGGTAGTTCTGCGTATCCTGAAATATATCGATGATCATTTGCCGCAGGTCACGATTGGTCATGCTTTCTGTTTCAGGCACGATAGTGCCGACCACATGTTGACCAATCAGCTCGCCCGGCCCATAGCCAAAGAATTCTTCTGCATATTTATTCACGAAGAGTAAGTGGCCATCGGGGCTCATATGCAGGATGACGCTACGGGCACTTTCGATCAGGGTGCGATAATGCGTTTCCTGTGTTTGAAGGTCTGCTTCTATCTTTTTACGATAGCTGATATCACGACCGACCAGCAAAATGGATTTTGGCGGTTGGTTCGGCTGTTTTATAACACCGACACTGAGCTCTAGCCAGAAAGTCGCACCTGCTTTATTGATCGCGATGTATTCTTGTACGCCAGTATTCATGCCTTCCAGCGCGCTTGCAAACTGCTGGCGTGCGCGCGTAACTTCATTCGGAACTAACAGGTCAAAGATACGCGTATTCAGTAGCTCATCCTGATGGTGATAGCTAAAAAGCGTATGGCTATGCGGCGAGCAAAAAATGATCTTTCCCTGCGTATCCGTGATAAACGCAGCATTGGGGGAGATGCGCATGAGGTTCTGGTAAAGCGTGTTCGTTTGCGTGAACTCTGAGAGCATGAGCTGGCCTTCGCTGAGCTCTTTCAAAGATACGCAGATGCAATTCCTGTCTTCATACTCAATATCGTCCGCATGCACTTCTACCCAGATATGACTATCTTGGTGCGCTGCCTTTATCTGGAATATGTTTTCATGAAGCTGCGTTGCAGAAAGCGGTAAGTGGATTTTCGTGTTTTGGCTGTTCTGAAGTTGCAACAGTTCAACAAGGCTTGTCTTAGTGAGCGCTTCTAGTGAGAGGCCAAAGGTTTTGATGGCGTATTGATTGGCGAAACAAATCATACCGGTTTGCGCGTCAGTAAAGACGATCACAACCGGCAAGTGGTCGATAGGCAAGAGGTACGCGTTTTTGCTCATCTATAGTTGGCAAACATCAGGCATAGTAAAGAGCGGTATAAAATACTTGCCTTTCCGAATTTGCCATTTCCCCTAATCAAGCATGGCAATTTATTCAATATATCCACCACAGTTATCTTTTATGGTTTCACTAAGCTATATCGTCGTTATGGATATAATATAATGATTATAATAAGAAAAACAAATATAAAGTGTGACTGAGCTCACAGGCGCGGTGCTTTATTTGATGGCGACATGCTCAAGCTTGTTTATAGAAGCCGAATTTCGCCAGATTACCTTGCTATAGATCAGAAAAAATCACTCAGCGATTTTAACGGTTTGCCCACTGCTTGCTGCTTTAAGCGTTGCGACAATGACTTTGCAGTTGGTCTTTGCATCATCTAGAGTGAGCTTTGGTGTTTTATCGTTTAAAACACAATCACTGAAATGCTCTATCTCAAGATTGAAGTGGTTGGATGCGGGATATTGCTCTTCACCTTTCTTCCCATCTTCTGACCACCAACTAATGACAGGTACATCATTTGTGCCAGGTAATTGCCATACGGTATGGCATTTAACGCCGCCTTTGGTGCCAATGATGGTGTATTCGGATTGGCGACTGCACTCAAAGCTGATATCAAAGTGGCCACGTTTGCCATTGCCAAAATCAATCATGCCGCTGGTGGCGATATCAGCACCAGTTTCAGCATATTTTGCCATTGCAGAAACGCTGACTGGGGTTTCATCAAAACAATGACGTAATGTGTGTATAGCGTAAGGCCCGACATCCCACATGGCGCCTCCGCCAAGGTCTGTATCGTTAGCGAGGCGATACATGCGAGCTGGGCGCATCATGAATGAGTAACTGGCTTTTGCATAGCGTACTTCGCCGATGATGCCTGAAGCGATGATCTCTTTAACGCGTGTATGTTGTGGATGAAAGCGATACATAAAGCCTTCCATTACTTTTACCTGATGTTTTTTTGCCGCGATTTCGATGGCTTCAACATCGGCAACCGTGATCGCTAAAGGTTTTTCTATCAACACGTGTTTGCCTTTTGCAATCGCTTTTAATGCCCATTCGCCATGCTCATGATTCGAAAGAGGAATGTAAACCGCTTGTACATTGGCATCATCTAATAGTGCTTCAAGTGTGTCATAGGTTTTAACGTCAGATAATTGCGGCGCATATTTGTTTAAAGTTTCAGCTGCCGCACCCGGGCGACGGCTTGCAATGGCAACCAGTTTCGAGTTGCTTGCTTCAACGATAGCGGGTAACAGTCGTTCGTTGACACGGGCCGCGCCGAGTATGCCCCAATGCAGTCTTGTATTTTTGTTATCTGGCATGGTGATCCTTTTTTGCAGATTATTTTTATTCTCTAGAGACTACGCGCTAGTTTTAGTATGGGTGCTGTTTCGTTCTACGTGTTAGGTACTGATTTTTATTAGCTAGATAGCTAACTAACTGTAAAGAGGATGAGATAAATAATTGGTTCAACGTTTATCAGGGGTGATCTCTGAGTTTTCAGCACTATCTTGCGCGGCATTGCTATACAAAATCATGATGGAGACACGGCGATTTTTTGCGCGGCCTTCAAGTGTGGAGTTATCGCTGATTGGTTGAGCCGAACCAAAGCCGGCAGCACTCAGGCGGCTTTCATCTAACCCAGACGCGCTGAATGATCTAACGAGGCTAGTGGCGCGTAGGGCTGAAAGCTCCCAATTAGAAAAGAACTGATCATTATGAATAGGTTGATTATCTGTATGTCCCTCAATCTGTATCAGATTGCTGTTCGTTTTTAACGACTCAGCGATTTCTCCTAAAGGGCCGCTAGCCGCTGGAGATAGCGTCGCAGATCCCGGGGAAAACAGTAGGCTGTCGTGGATGTCTATACGAATACCGCGATTGTTTTGCACCATACGTATCTTGCCCTGACTGATTAAAGGGCTAAGTGAGTTAGAAAGCTTCATGGCCATCGCCGCCATAGACTCGCGCTCCTTAATCATCTTCTCGCTGCGTAATTGACTTAGATTGATCGGCTGGATGATAGATGCGCGATGCGTGTTCTTGCGAGTGGAACCTTCACTGCCATTTACTTGCTGACCGATGCGCGGTGAGATGTCACCACTGAATGCGCTACCTAAGGAGGAGGTCAGTTGATTGTATTTGCCTTGGTTGACGGATGATATGGCATACATGACCACGAAGAACGCAAAGAGCAGGGTGATGAAATCTGCATAGGAGACCAACCATCGTTCATGGTTCTCGTGTTCTTCCTCATGCGGCCTTCTACGTATCATGATGGGCGCTATTTAACGCAAGTAACCCTGCAACCGCTCTTCGACGATTCTGGGGTGATCGCCGTTCAAGATCGAGACCCAGGCATTTAGCAACATTTCACGCCGGACGCCTTCCAGTTGGATGATGGCTTTCAATTTGTTGCCAATGGGTAGAAAAACTAGATTAGCCAGGCCAACGCCGTAGATGGTTGCCACGAATGCTACAGCGATACCGCTACCTAGCTTGGTTGGGTCAGATAAGTTTTCCATCACGTGAATCAGCCCCAGTACCGCACCCAAAATACCGATAGTAGGCGCATAACCGCCAGCGGCATCCCATATCTTTGCGGCATTACGTCTTTGGGTTTCGTGAAAATACATATCAATACTGCATATCTCACGTACTTTTTCCGGTGCGATACCATCGATCATGAGGCGCAACCCTTTTTTTACGAAAGGGTCTTTTTCTGCATTGAGGTTAGCTTCCAGCTTGAAGATGCCGTCTTTTCTCGCGACATTGCTCCATATCATGATACGTTTGGCGAGCGCTTTTCTGTCATCGGCAGGCGGAGAAAAGACAAGGCCAAGCATCTTGACTCCCATGACAAAGCTCGATGGTGGCGTTTGAAGCAGCACTGCACCAAAAGTGCCCAATATGACGATGATAAAAGCGGCTGGTTGGACCAGCGAACTAATATGACCACCTTCTAATGCCTGCCCGCCTAAAATCCCTACAATGGCAATGATAATGCCGGTTAAGCTGCCCCAGTCCATGATTGCTCTTTCATATTAGCGCGTAGTCTTGCGATTGCTTGGCTGTGTAACTGGCATACGCGCGACTCTGAAACATTCATCACGGCACCAATCTCTTTTAAGTTTAATTCTTGTTCGTAGTACAAGCCCATTAAAATCTTCTCGCGCTCTGGCAGGTCATCGATCGCTTCTATCAGTGCATCTTTGAATGCTGCTGAAAGCATTCCCTGCATGGGATCACCCTTGGCATCTTGCAAGAATCGATCCAGGAAATGATCGCCATTTTCTGATGAATCGCTAAAGTCTTCATAATGCAGTAGCTGGTGACCACTACAGTCACCTAGCATGTCGTAATATTCATCTAGTGGGAGATTGAGTTGTTTGGCGACTTCGCCTTCAGTAGGTGGCCGACCTAAAGATTGTTCAAGCTGGTTGATGGCAGTCTCAACGTCACGCATATTCTTGCGCACACTACGTGGCAGCCAATCCGCACTACGCAGCTCATCTATCATCGCACCACGAATTCTTTGTGCTGCATAAGTCTCGAACTGCGCACCATGGCTGTCTTCATACCGATTCACGGCATCCAGCAGTCCCATCATGCCGGCCTGAATGAGGTCATCGATCTCCACGCTGGGTGGTAGTTTAGCTTTAAGCTGATATGCCAGTTTTTTGACGAGTTGCGCGTGTTGCGTGAGCAACTCATCTTTCTGGTCGGATTTTCCACTTGCCGTGTACATAACTTATATCATTCACTTTGCTAACTGAAGAGTCCTTACTAGACAATTGTAGACAACTCTTGTTTGTAATCAAGCCGTTTCGCTAAAGTTTGGAATGCTTTTGAAGCATTTGCCATAGGAAAAGCCTCTATAACAGCCCGTCCCAGCTTGGCCGCGCGGCCAATATGCTCGTCAGATGGAATAGTACCAAGAAACTCTAGTTCGATTTGTAAAAAGTGTTTTGCCACATGGGAAATATTACGGAAAACCACTTCTGACTGTGATTCAGTCGCATCGCTGACCAGAATTCCAAAAGGCCGATTACCGATTTTGCTGGCAACCTGCTTAATGATCATATAAGCCTGCTTGATGGATTCTGGGTCGCGAGTCAGCTGAATCACGATCTCATTATCATTGAGCGTTTCAAGCGGTAATGTGTTATCGCTGTTAAGTGCTACATCGACCAGTACCATTTCATATTGATTGGCAAGGCGTGTAAATACGCGATTTAGCTCTGGCTTGATCATGTCATTGACCGACATATTGCCGCGCACTTTGTGCGATAGTTTGGCTATCGCGTACCCATGCTCAGACCTTCTGATGACATAATCCAGAGATATGCGCTGATAAACCACGTCTACCAATGAAGGCAGGGCATCCATGCCATATTGAAATACTGCTTCGCGAGAATCATGTGCTGCGACGATTAGTACTTCATTGCCTTCATAGCCTATAGAGGCAGCAAGATTGGTGATGAGGCGTGTTTGTTCTTTTGTCGCTGTAGAAGAGGTTGGCGAGGCTGAGATGACAGAGACGATACGAGGCTTGGGTTTTGCCATGATACGGCGCAACCCATAGGCCTGATCCTTATGGAAATTAGGCATGGTCGACTCCTGCTAACGCTGGGGCACCTGCCATATTGTGGGTGGCACCCATGAGAAATGGCAGCTCGTCGTTGCGCATCTGGAATGGATTATTACGTTGTTTGCTCAGTTTCAGGGTACGGTGAACCAATACCTTTTTGTTCGCAAGGTGTAGATCCTCAGGCACGCGTTGACCATTGGCTACATAATAAACTTTTAGTTTTTCACGGATCACAACATCAAGTACATTACCAATGATTGCTGCTTCATCCAGTTTTGTCATGATGCAACCGTCAAGCCCTTTACCTTTATAGGCATTGATGACATCAGTTAAAGTCTCGCTGGTATTCGTCGCATTCAGGCATAAAAGCTTTTTGATCTTTTTGTCGGTGCTTGAAAGCATGGCGATCTGTTCGGACACCATACGATCACGTTGGCTGACACCTACTGTATCGATCAAGATAGTGTGTTTGCCTTTAAGCTCTTCCAGCGCGATCTTCAGATCAGCTTCGTCTTTGACTGCATGCACCATCACACCAAGGATTTTTCCGTAGATACGTAGCTGTTCATGTCCACCGATACGATAAGCATCTGTCGTGATGAGCCCCAGTTTGTTTGCACCATGCTTCATGACGAAGCGCGCAGCCAGCTTGGCTGTTGTTGTTGTCTTGCCAACACCGGTTGGGCCGATCAGCGTGAATATGCCGCCTTGATCCAGAATCTCGTTTTCATCAGGCATTGTTAGCAGATTCTTCTCGATAATCGCCTGCATCCAGTTCATACCTTCTTTTTGTGAAAGGTTGGCAGGCATACTTTCTGCGAGCTGTCTTGAGAGGGCAGGGCTATAGCCGCCACTAAGCAGGGTACCCAGCATGATAGATTTTACTGGATCACGTTTTTGCGTATTGTTCCAAGCCATTTCAGTCAATTGAGACTCGATGGCATTACGCATGGTGCGGATTTCGCCCATCATGCTGGCGATTTGTTTTGCACCAAGCTCGGGAATGCTAAGCTCTTGAGATACAGCTACCGGGGCAGCCGGTTCTGCTTTTACCACGGGAGCTGGAGCAGGCTTTTCGGCTAATTGTTTCTGTGCGCTCGCCTGTACTGTATTCAGCTTGGATGGTGTTGCTGTCACAGTGTGGGCAACAGCGCGGCTAACAGTGCGGTTAGATGTGATGACGCTTGGCTTGGCCATGATCCTTTTTACTGGCTCAGGCATAAACTGGGCTTCATTGTTGAATTCTGCTTCTGGAGCTTCAGGCGCTTCAAATTCCGGCGCTTCAAACTTAGATGAAGCCAAAGACGTTTCCAACCGGTGGTTCTTGCTCACGAATGAGAGGAATGAGTCATCCTCCTCCAATGAATCAAGATAATCAGGAGACATCTTCGTATCCGTATCCTCATCGTTGATCAGGGCTTCAATGTCTTCTTCCTTGAATGCCAGAATCTCGATCCCCCCACTGACTGTGCGGTTAGACAGGATCACGGCTTCAGCGCCGAGCTCCTTACGCACCATGCTCAATGCTTCACGTGAGTTTTTAGCGAAAAATCGTTTGATGTTCATGCTTGACCTCCAATAAGGCTAGTAACGCGGATAGTTTTTGAATCAGGGAGTTCTTCATGCGAAAGCACACGAAGATGTGGGATTGCACGACGTAAAAACTTGGAAAGGGCTGCTCGTAATTGGGCTGGTACCAGTAACACTGGGGTCATGCCCATTTGCTCTTGTTTTCTTGATGCTACCTCTGTCTGCCTGGCTAATGTCTCAGCCAAGCCGGGTTCGATAGCAGCGCCAGTTGCATTATTGCTTTGCATCGCTTGTAGCAATAAGCGTTCAAGGTTGTTATCCAATGCCATGACTGAAAGCTCGTTACTCATCGGGAACAGCTGCTGCACAATGGCACGGCCTAACTGAACCCGCACTAAAGCAGTAAGATCATTGGCGTCTTGCGTGTGAGAGGCATGCTCAGCCAGTGTTTCGACAATAGTGCGCATGTCACGGATATGTACACCTTCCATCAGCAGGTTCTGTAATACTTTCTGGATGGTGGAGAGTGACAACATCTTGGGCACTAGATCTTCGATCAGTTTTGGTGATTCTTTGCCCACATGATCCAGCAACTGTTGCACTTCTTGACGGCCTAATAGCTCAGCAGCATTGGTCGTGATGATATGGTTAAGATGCGTGGCGATGACTGTACCTGCATCGACCACGGTATAACCCATACCCTGCGCTTGGTCACGAAGGCCAGAATCCACCCAGATGGCAGGTAATCCAAAAGCAGGATCTGTAGTAGCTGCACCTGGTAATGTGCCGCTCACCATGCCAGGGTTGATCGCAAGAAATTGGCCTTGATGAGACTCACCGCTAGCGATCTCTACCCCTTTAAGGGTGATGCGATAAGCAGATGGTTTGAGTTCCAAGTTGTCACGGATATGTACGGTAGGGGATAAAAAGCCAACCTCTTGTGCAAATTTCTTGCGCAGGCCCTTGATGCGTTTTAAAAGCTCGCCACCCTGTGCCTTATCCACTAGGGGAATCAAGCGATAGCCAACTTCAAGGCCAATCACATCCACTGGCACGACATCGTTCCAGCTTGCCTCTTCAGGCTCAGCAACGATTTCGGTTTGTTCAGGCGCTTCTGGTGTTTCAGCCGCTTTTTTCTGTGCTGCAATAAAATACCCAAGACCGATCATTAGTATGGAGAGCAGCAGGAATGCAAAGTGAGGCATGCCGGGGATCAAGCCCATGCCGCCAATGATCGCACCAGTGACGAAAATGGCTTTTGGATTAGAGAACAACTGAGTCACTAACTGTGTACCGATATCTTGGTCATTGGCTACGCGTGATACCACTACACCAGCAGCGACAGAGATGATGAGGGATGGTATCTGTGCGACCAAGCCATCGCCAATCGCTAATAAGGTGTAGTTCTTCACTGCATCTGCAAATGCCATGTCATGTTGAAGCACGCCAACGATCAAGCCGCCAATCACGTTGATGATTGTGACCAGAATGCCAGCGACTGCATCACCGCGTACATATTTACTGGCACCATCCATTGCCCCATAAAACTCTGCTTCCTGACCGATCTCGCTACGGCGTTTGCGCGCGTCCTCTTCACCGATCAAACCTGCATTCAGGTCAGCATCGATTGCCATTTGCTTGCCTGGCATCGCATCCAAGGTAAAGCGCGCGCCCACTTCAGCGATACGACCTGCACCTTTGGTCACCACAATAAAATTGATGATCGTCAATATAATGAATACCACGATACCAACCGCGTAGTTCCCTCCAATCAGAAAGTGGCCAAATGCCTCGATCACCTTGCCTGCGGAATCTGGGCCTGAGTGACCTTCCGTCAACACCACACGTGTAGATGCCACGTTGAGGGATAGACGCAACATTGTCGTCACAAGAAGAATCGTCGGAAATGCTAGGAAGTCCAGCGGTTTGGAAGTATTAAGACCAATCAGCAACACTAATATAGAGAGTGCGATATTAAAACTGAACAGTGCATCCAGCATGATCGCCGGTAATGGCAAGATGATCATCGCCAGTAAGAGAACGATGATCAGCGGCGCCGCAATAGCGCGCCCGTTAGCAGTGTTGGCCCAGTTAGAAAAACTCAGTGCGTTCATGGTGTGATCGCCTTAGGTAATTGATTAGCCTCAACGATATGAGGATCTAATTCATCAGGGACTGGTACGGTCTCTGGCACAACAGGGCGGAAGCCGCCTTGTTTCTTGAAGATACGCATCTGGAATACATAAGCCAGAACCTCAGCGACTGCGGAGTAAAGTGCTTGAGGAATCTCATCTCCCAATTCGGTATGTGCAAATAAAGCGCGTGCCAGTTTTGGAATCTCAAGTGTCGGGATATTGTGTTCGCCTGCGATCTCACGAATCTTCAGCGCCATGACATCAGCACCCTTGGCAACTACTCTTGGCGCTCCAAAGCCATCTTCTTTATATTTAATGGCGACTGCATAGTGGGTAGGGTTGGTGATTACGACATCAGCTTTAGGTATCTCGGACATCATGCGGCGTCTTGCAATTTCACGTTGCTGTTGACGGATACGCGCCTTGATCTGTGGATTGCCTTCGCTTTCCTTGGATTCCTGCTTGATTTCCTCTTTCGTCATCTTCAACTTGTCAGCGTAGTGTTTGAGTTGGTAAGGCACATCAATCGCGGCGATGATGACCAGCGCGCCGACGATAAAAAGGAAACCTTTAAGCATCAAGTCATTGACTTGTGAGATGCCGGTATGCAAAGGTTGAAGAGATAGTTGCAATATCGCACCGATATCATTTGAAACCACGATGCAAGACACAACACCCACTAATAATGTTTTTGCAATCGCTTTCACCAGCTCGACTAAGGAGTTCTTGGAGAACATGTTGCTGATACCCTTGATCGGATTCATGCGGCCAAACTGAGGGATGAATGCTTTCTCGCTCACATTCCAACCGCCAATGAGTGCAGGGGCAGCAATAGCGACTACAAAGAGTAATAGTGCAAGTGGCGCGAAATCTATAAGTAGGGCATATATAGCATCTGATATCTTCATCAGTAGCAAGGTAGGGTCGAATGCGGCTGCACGTTCAAATTGCAGGCCAGAGATCAGGTTTTGTTTAAGTGCGCTGCTAAACGTACTGCCCATGGCTAGCAAGCCTAAACCAGCGGATAAAAGCATGACGCAAGTGATCAGCTCTCTAGAGCGCGGAACGTCACCTTCCTCACGCGCTTTCGAGATGCGCTTGGGCGTCGCCTGTTCCGTTTTTTCTAGATCGCTATCTTCAGCCATGATTCTTCCAGATCGAGTCCACTATATTTAATCCACTGAGTATTTAATTCACTACAGTTTTATAAATTCATACCGTTATTGGATGTGGCAATTATTCAGCGATTTGGGGAGGTTGAATCTGGGGAATAAAAGGGTGAAAGCCATCCTTTCTTTTTCCGTAAGCTTAACGAAACTAGATTTTTTGATTAAAAATTAAGCAATTTAGTGTATTTTTGAAAATAGTTTATAAATTTATTGGTATATAAAACAATTGCTTATTAAATATATGCAAATATTTTCAATTTATTTTAAAAATATCCCTAAAGTTTTCTAAATCGTGACCGATAACTAATTTGAAGGTTGTAAATGTGCAGTGCGTGTATTTTTACGATCTTCAGTAAAGTTGTTAGCTTTAAAGTTTTCGCGTTAAATTTTGGGCAGTAAGTTAGGTCAAATTTAAGGGCAATAAATATTTTTTAAAATATTTAAGAAAAACCCTCAAGTTTCCCCAAAGTCGGCCGATAACTAGTTTGAAGGTTATGGATGTGCAGTGCGTGTACTTTTGTAACTAGAATAATTAGTGTTGTTTAAAGCGGTAATAACAAACGATCGCAAAGGACTTTTTAAAAAGATTTAATTTTTTTAAAAAAATGTTAAAACAAGCCTAAAGTTTTTTGTTTTTCATCCGATAACAAAAAATATTACGCTGTTTAGCAATTTAATAAACCAGCCTCTGGTTTATTTTCGCTCGTGTAAACCATATTCTAAGCCACTCTACAGTGTTTGTAAGACAAACACTGTATTGCTATTTGCCTGCCCGTCTTACAAAAAATACAGACATCTCCCAGTATTTACTTTGTTTACAGAAGTTCAAAGTACGCCTCACGCGCTGCACATTTATAACGTTTCAAAGTGAGGTACTCGAAATGACTGAAAATGAAATCATGTCCGATATCAAGGATGCCAACCTGAGCTACTTGATGCTTGCTCAACAAATGATCCGTGCTGATAAAGCTTCAGCAATCTTCCGTTTAGGTCTCAGCAAAGATATTGCTGATCTACTAGAACACCTAAGCAATGCTCAACTTCTTAAATTAAGCAGCTCCAACATGATGCTTGCAAGATTCCGCTTTGAAGATAGCGCTATCTTGGGAATGTTGACTAGCTATACAAAAGAACGTTCTCTTGCAAATGCTCACGCCGCTATTTTGATGGCAGGGCAATCTGCAGCTGTTGCTTAATTAAGCAACGCTACTAAACGTAAGGATTGGGGAAACATCATGGATAAAAAGAGTGTAGTAAACGAAGCCGAACAGATTCAATTGGCTATACAGTTGATCAACCTGGGTTCGCGACTGCAATTGCTGGAATCGCAAACTAATTTATCTCGTGAGCGTTTGATCAAACTTTACAAAGAGCTGAAAGGTGTTTCGCCACCAAAAGGTATGTTGCCATTCTCTACAGACTGGTTCTTGACTTGGCAACCTAATATCCATTCCTCGATCTTTCTTAATATCTACAAGTTCCTGCTTGAAAATGCGGAAGTAAAAGGTATTGTGGCGATCATGAAAGCTTACAAGCTTTACCTGCAACAAGTTGAGGCAGAGCCTGAAGATGAACATGTGTTGTCGCTGACACGCGCATGGACACTAGTCCGTTTTGTTGAAAGCAAAATGTTGAAAATGCATGCGTGTAAATGTTGCGGCGGTCAGTTCGTTGTGAATGCCTATGATCTGAACAGTGATTATTACTGCAACCTTTGCCATGTGCCTTCGCGTGCAGGTAAAACTAAAAAGGCAAAAGAGCTCTCTTATGTTGCGTTGGAAATGACGGCATAATGCACTAATGATTCACACTAAAAGCGATCCCTTGTATCAGGCTCTGTAAAAATAGAGTCGAGCAAGGGATTTTTGTTTTCTGGAAGATTGATTTGAAATATCCGATCATTGTATTACTGCAGTTCATTCAGAAAAAACGTATCGCACCATCATTGGTTGCATTATTTATTCAATGCCTATCTCTGGCGCTTGTATTTATTCTTGCTAAAGCGCTTGATCTAGCCTTTGGTTTTAGATTCTCCATTACCGAGATTGTGCTATTGCAGGCCATATTATCTGCAGGCATGTCTTATTTATTGCAAATGGCGGTGTGGTGGAGATATATACATTTTATTTTTCCATTCTCTGTTTTTCTTCTCTCTTTTTGGGCCATTCCAAATAGTGTTTATCTATGGGGATTTTTGATCAGCGCTGGTCTTTTTTGGAGCACATTTCGTACGCAAGTACCGTTTTATCCATCACGCCCCATCGTCTGGCGCGAAGTGGATAAGCTGCTGCCAAAAAGCCAAGTGATTGATATGGTGGATATCGGAAGCGGTATTGGCGATTTATTGATGCATCTTGCTGCCTCAAGACCTGAAAGCCGATTCCTCGGCATAGAAATTGCACCATTGCCTTGGCTTGTAAGCAAGGTGCGTGGCTGGTTAAGACATTCTCCTGCAATTTTTAAATTGGGAGATTACGAGTCATTGGATTTCAGCAAATTTGATGTTGTATTTGCTTATTTATCTCCCGCAGCCATGCCTAAATTATGGGAAAAAGCGAGTAAAGAAATGCGTAAAGAAACGCTCTTAATCAGTTATGAGTTTGATATTGCTGGAATAACACCTAGTTTCGAGATAAAAACGAATGAAAGGGCACCCATGATTTATGTCTGGAAGCTATAGCATTACAGCGATTAAGGGTTTATATTTATTCTCAGCAAGACCTTTAGTTTTACCTAATATTGCCGATGAATATGCTAAATAAAATATAAACAGAAAATATGCGTTTATTTCAACGATTGAATTTTTATTTAGTTGATATTATCGGCTCCATATCCAATAAATCCGGAAATTAAAAATTTCTAATAACTCGGAGCTTATCAAGTGCTAGTCATTGTCGGGTATGTCATTGTTGTAGGCAGTGTGTTTGGTGGATTTGCATTGGCTGGGGGCCATCTTGCAGCATTATTTCAACCACTAGAGTTATTAATGATTGGTGGTGGGGCTTTAGGTGCATTTTTCGTCGGGAATGACGGAAAATCAATCAAGGCTACACTTAAATCTCTCCCTTCATTGCTTAAGGGGTCCAAATACAACAAACAGCGCTACATGGATTTACTCGCGCTACTCTTTGAGATTCTAAGTAAAGTACGTAAAGACGGCCTGATGTCGATCGAGGATGAGGTAGAGAATCCCGAGAACAGTGCCATTTTTAGCAAATATCCCGAAATACTCGCCGATCACCACTTGATCGAATTCATTACCGATTATCTGCGTTTGATGATCTCAGGCAGCATGGATGCCTTCCAGATTGAAAATCTGATGGATAATGAAATCGATACGCATCACCACGAAGGCCTTATCCCCGCACACTGTATTGCGAAAATAGGCGATGGTTTGCCTGCCTTTGGTATCGTCGCAGCTGTGATGGGTGTTGTCCACACGATGGAATCTGTTGGTATTCCTCCTTCTGAATTAGGTATGTTGATTGCTCACGCCTTGGTTGGTACTTTTCTTGGGATTCTTCTTGCATATGGCTTTGTAGGTCCGCTTTCAGGTCTGCTTGAGCAAAAGCTGGATGAGTCTACCAAAATGTTCCAAACAGTAAAGACGACCATTTTGGCCAGTTTGAATGGCTATGCCCCAGCTATTGCTGTGGAGTTTGGGCGTAAGGTGCTTTACTCAACTGAGCGTCCTGGATTTAGTGAATTGGAAGACCATGTCAAACAAGCTAAATCAAGATAAATCCGGTAATTCATTAGGCGAGGGCAACAATGGCTGATGATTCCGGCAGGCCGATAATTGTAAAACGCATCAAAAAGGTTGCGGGCGGCCACCATGGCGGTGCTTGGAAGATCGCATATGCTGACTTCGTCACGGCGATGATGGCATTCTTCTTATTGATGTGGTTGCTTGGGTCTACCGCAAAAGGGGATCTTGAAGGTATCTCAGAGTATTTTAAAACCCCATTGAAAGTGGCGATGCAAGGTGGCTCTGGTGCTGGCGCGAGTGACTCTGTACTTAAAGGCGGTGGTCTTGATATCACCAAGACGCAAGGCCAGACACGTCAGGTCACTTTGCCTGAAGGCAAGAAGAAACCCGACATCAAAACTGCGCAAGAAGCCGTTGAAAAGGCTGAGGCAGAGCGCTTAAGAGCGCTGAAAAAGCGCATTCAAGAGGCCATCGAGGCTAGCCCCACATTAACTAAATTCAAGAATCAATTGTTACTCGATATTACGACTGAAGGCTTACGTATTCAAATCGTAGATGAGCAAAATCGCCCGATGTTCGCATCATCAAAGGCCGAATTGCAGCCGTATGCCAAACAGATATTGCATGAGATTGGCCAAATGTTGAATGGGGTGCCGAATAAGATCAGCTTATCCGGTCATACGGATGCTGTGCCCTACCCGACAGGTGATAAGGGTTACAGTAACTGGGAGCTTTCCTCTGACCGTGCAAATGCCTCAAGACGCGAACTGATCTCCGGTGGTATGGAGGAAGAGAAACTGTTGCGCGTGGTCGGCCTTGCTTCCGCCGTTTTATTTGATAAAGAGAGCCCGACAAACCCTGTCAATCGGCGGATCAGTATCATTATTATGAATAAGAAAACTGAAGAAGATGTGATCAAGGACGATGCATCTCTTGATGTTTCAGCTAATGAGGCTCTGCCAGATATTGAATCAACGGTGAATGCGCGATGAAAGTAGTTGTTGGCCTCAATCTTGCCTTACATTCAGCAGATTCGATTTTTGCGTGGATGGAGATGTCATGGCGCTAAGCACACTACCAATGGATGAATTGCGCAGACTTTTGCAAGGACTCGCCAAAAATGGCAAACAGCATCTTGTTGAGGTTGAAGCTGATCTTGTCCAAACTACATTGTTGCTGACGGAGGCTATAGAAAAGCTTGGTTCAAGCTTTATGGCGATTCATGGTGCAGTCGTAGCGCAGCAAAATGAGCTCGACCTGATGCTGGCTTCAAAAAGACTATCCGAGATTGAGTCAGAGAAAGTCCTAAAGTATCGTCAAAAAATAGCCGAAGAAGTAGATGCGGCGGTGACTGGCCTGCAATTTCAGGATATGACAAGTCAACTGATTGCGCGTACTGTTAAGCGCGTAGTAGGGCTTAGAGATTTACTGGCCGCCTTGGAAGCTTATGGCGATGTGATGAATACGGATGGTAATCATGAGGATGTTGCCAAGCTGCTTGAGGCAATGAATAAGAGTTTAAGTACTAAAAGTGGAGAATTGGCCGGTGGCCTAAGGCAAGCAGTGCAACAGCAGGATATGCATAGTGGTGATATTGAGCTATTTTAAAAAATATAAGCAATAAAATCTTAAGGGGCCAAAAGCCCTAATTATTAAAAAGAGCAGGATGGAAAAATGGCAAAAACAATTCTAGCTGTAGATGACTCTGGATCACTGAGACAGATGGTGGCTTTTAGTCTCAATGCCGCGGGTTATCAGGTAATTGAGGCTGTGGATGGACAGGATGGATTGAATAAGGCTAAAGACCAGATTGTTGACCTTGTGCTTACCGACCAGAACATGCCGAATATGGATGGCCTGACACTGATTAAGAGTCTTCGTGCGCTGGATACTTATAAAACTGTTCCTATTTTGATGTTAACAACTGAGTCCAGTGATGAAATGAAAGCGCAGGGTCGAGCTGCCGGGGCTACTGGCTGGCTGGTTAAGCCTTTTGATCCTAAGAGATTGATCGATGTAGTAAAAAAAGTAATTGGTTGAGTGCAGGGAATTATAAGAATAGCTGTGAATAACATGATGGATATAACGTTATCTACTCAGCTGATAAAAGTAATGGAGGAGTGCCATGACAATTGATATGAGTCAATTCTACGAAGTTTTCTTCGATGAATCTGACGAACTGCTGGCCGAGGCTGAGCGCCTGTTGATGGCGTTGGACATAGAAAATCCTGATCCTGAAGACCTGAATGCGATTTTTCGTGCTGCCCATTCTATAAAGGGCGGTGCGGCTACCTTTGGCATGACTGACATGACTGAAATCACGCATGTCCTTGAGAACTTGCTAGATAAGATCCGTAAGAATGAGATGGCATTGACCATGGAACATGTCGATGCTTTTCTTGAAGCAAAAGACATTATCAAGATGCAGGTCGATGGTCACCGTTCTGGTGGAAAAGTAGACGAGGACGTTGTTTCTGAGATGAAGGCAAAGCTTCAACTTCTCTCGGAAAAGGGGACTAGTCCCGCTGTTGCTGCACCTGTTGTAGCGAAAGCAGCCCCAATTGTTGCGGCACCTGCCCCTGTAGCAGAAGTTATGCAACCTGCTGTAGCAATCCCTGAAGGCAGCAAGAAGTTTGTTATCGTACTGCCGGAATTATCTGAAAAAGATGTGAGCAATCTGGCCGACGAGCTTAGTTTGTTGGGCGATGTGACGCGTGTGAATGACGCAGAGAATAAAGTCTCACTGACTCTGATTACCGAAGAGGGTGCCGATGATATCGTGGCCATCTGTTCTTTTGTGCTTGATCCTGATGACCTGATCATCACCGAACAAACGGTAGATCAAGCTGTAGCGAAAGCATCTACAAATGTAGATGACGATGATGGTTTTGGGTTTTTCGAGCCTGTTGCTATAGCTCCCGTCGCTGCCGAGACTCAAGATGAGGGCTTCGGATTCTTCGAGCCTCTCGAAAATAAAGCGGCGATTGCGGATGTTGTCCCGAGTGATAGCACAACAGAAGCAAAACCTGCTGCCACACAGGTAGAGGCGAGCGTTGAAAAGTCAGCAGCACCTAAACGTGAAGCACCTAAACCAGTGGCGAGTGCTGAAACGACTTCGATTCGTGTCGGTATTGAAAAAGTGGATCAATTAATCAACCTAGTGGGTGAGTTGGTCATTACGCAGGCGATGATCGAACAAAGAATCGGTGCTGTTGACCATGTGCTGGATGAGCGTTTGTTGAATAGTGTCAATCAACTCACCCGGAATACGCGCGACCTGCAAGAGGCCGTAATGTCTATCCGTATGATGCCGATGGATTATGTCTTCTCACGTTTCCCACGCATGGTGCGTGATCTGGCGACCAAGCTTGGCAAGAAAATCGAATTTGTCACGGATGGCGCATCAACGGAGCTAGATAAAGGGTTGATCGAGCGTATCGTTGACCCATTGACGCACCTAGTACGTAACAGTATTGACCATGGTATTGAAAAGCCTGATGTTCGTCTTGCTGCTGGTAAAAGTGAAGCCGGGCGTTTGGCATTATCTGCAAACCATCAAGGCGGTAATATCATCATTGAGGTCAGTGATGATGGTGGTGGGCTGAATCGTGAACGCATCCTGAACAAAGCTAAAAGTTCCGGCTTGCCTGTGACAGATACCATGCCCGATGCTGAGGTATGGCAACTGATCTTTGCTCCTGGCTTCTCTACCGCTGAAGCAGTGACAGATGTTTCGGGTCGCGGTGTTGGTATGGATGTTGTGAAGCGGAATATCACCGCCATGGGTGGCTCTGTTGATATCAGGTCTGCTGAGGGGTTTGGTACTACCATCAGAATCGCGCTACCGTTAACGCTGGCTATTCTCGATGGCATGTCGATTAGTGTCGGCTCAGAGGTCTACATCCTGCCATTAAGTTACGTGATCGAATCTTTGCAGCCTGAAAGTGCCGATATTAAGGAAATCTCAGGTCAAGGCAGCGTCGTCAAGGTGCGGGATGATTATGTGCCTATTATCCCATTGCACCAGATGTTCAATATCGAACCTAAATACACAGATCCTTCAAAAGGTATTCTCGTCGTATTGCAGGTTGAAGACCGAAAAGCTGCATTGTTTGTAGATGGTCTAGTTGGGCAGCAACAGGTAGTAGTGAAGAATCTCGAATCCAATTATCGCAAAGTCGCAGGAGTCTCCGGCGCCACCATCCTTGGAGATGGCAGTGTGTCGTTAATTCTTGACGTTTCCAACCTCTTACGTTCCAGTCGTCAGTTACATGCTGATACTGCAACACATTGAAATTGAAAGGGTATTTTTATGCTAGAGGCAACTAAAGAGCAGTCGTCTGATAACCAGTTGCAATCCATGAGCGCGCGCGATAGCAATGAGTTTCTCGCATTTACTTTAGGGAATGAAGAGTACGGTATCGAGATTCTGAAAGTACAGGAAATCCGCGGTTACGAAAGTGTTACGCGTATTGCCAACTCTCCAGATTATATTAAAGGTGTGATCAATCTGCGCGGCATCATCATTCCGATTGTCGATATGCGCATTCGTTTTAACCTTGGCAACCCGACTTATGATGACTTTACGGTTGTCATCATTCTGAATATCAATGGCCGTGTGATGGGAATGGTGGTAGATAGCGTTTCAGATGTGACAACACTTGCACCGAGCCAGATCAAGCCAGCACCTGAAATGGGGTCGGTATTGAATGCAGCCTATCTTATTGGATTAGGAACCCTAGATGACAGAATGCTGATTCTGATCGATATTGATAAGTTGATGTCGAGCTCGGAGATCGGATTGATAGAGCAGTTAACGAGTTAAAAATAAAAAGCACCAATACCAATAAATATGTGATGTCGCTGGGCTGATAACGCCAGACAAATCGCAAAATATACTTAAATTGAGGATGATATGAAGATACTTAACCCACTGATCAACTTTATGTACAACCAAAAAATCACTCGCAGATTAGTGATTGGTTTCGGTGTGGTCATCGCACTGACTGTGTTGATGGGAGTGGTCAGCATCTCACTATTGCATGCGAGTAGTAAAAGAACCGATACCATCGTGAAAGATGAGTTCGAGAAACAGCTGCTTGTCGCAAAGTGGCATCACTTGGCTGAGGTAAATGCTGTGAATAATACAGCCTACTTCAATAATAGGGATGCAAGATACGAAGACTTCTACCGTAACGAGATATCTGCAGTAACAGCCAAGATCAACGACGTTGAGAAACAATTAGAAGCGATAACGCAAGGTGATGAATATAAGCCTTTTCTGGAAGATATTGCAGCTAAGCGTGTTGCCTATAGAAAGTCACGAGAGACGGCTTTTAGCATAAAGGATGCGACGCTTGCCGACAAAGTTTCACCGGAATTGGTGGCTCAGAATGAGAGAATCTTAGGAGAGGTTCTGGAGAAAGAGCTTAACCCTAAAAAACTGGCATATCTTGATGCTATCCAGAAACTTAATGATACCGTGTATGAAAGAATGCAAGTCACTGCCGCGGATGACTCAAAAGCAACGCATGGTGGTGTACGCACCATGATCATTATTTTGGTTATCTCAGTATTGCTTGGCCTTGTATTTGCCCGTGTTATCAATGTTTCGATTATTGAACCTATCAATTATGCAATCCGCGTGGTTAGCCGTGTTGAGCGTGGTGATCTTGCTAAACGTAGTAATGACCTGATCGATATGATCGATTCTAATGCTCAGGATGAACCAGGGCGTTTGTTGGTTGGTATCCGTAATATGACAGAGGAGCTACGTCAACTGGTGGGCGAGGTGCGTATTAGTAGCGATGCGATGTTGGTTGCAACGAGCGAGATTGCCAGTGGTAACTCTGATTTGTCTTCACGTACTGAATCCCAAGCCTCAAGCCTTGAAGAGACAGCAAGCTCTATGGAGGAGTTAACCTCGACAGTTCGTCAGAATGCCGACAATGCACGTCAGGCGAATCAGTTGGTCATCAGTGCTTCTGAATCTGCGGTCAAAGGCGGTGACGTTGTGAGTCAGGTGGTTGATACCATGGGCTCAATTAAAGATAGCTCCCGCAAGATCGTCGATATCATTGGTGTGATTGATGGTATTGCGTTCCAAACCAATATTCTTGCCTTGAATGCTGCTGTCGAGGCAGCACGTGCGGGTGAGCAAGGCCGTGGTTTCGCTGTTGTAGCATCAGAAGTGCGTAACCTCGCACAACGTTCTGCTGCGGCTGCTAAAGAGATTAAAGGCCTGATTGGTGATTCAGTCGAGAAGGTTGAGTTGGGTAACCGATTGGTAGATGAGGCTGGCGCCACGATGCATGACATCGTGACTTCGGTTAAACGTGTTGCCGATATCATGGGTGAGATCACCTCTGCAAGTCAAGAGCAAAGCTCTGGCATCGAACAAGTGAATCTAGCGGTTGTGCAGATGGATGAAATGACGCAACAAAACGCTGCGTTAGTAGAACAAGCCGCTGCTGCTGCTGAAAGCCTAGAAGATCAAGCACATAAGCTTTCTGCGACTGTCAGTGTGTTTAAAATGAGCTAATAGTTTTTCAGGAAATTACAACGATATTTCAGGAGTGGGCTATATCAGGTAGGTGTTATACAAGATTAAGTTAAGCAGGCCGGATTAAAGTTTGCAATGTTATTACCAATGCGGCAATAGACCACATGGTAAATCTGAGGAGATATCAACATGCGCTTGAATATGCCAGTAACGAATGTCGAGTATGTATTAGAACCAGGTGACTCCATTGTTTCCATGACTGATTTACAAGGCAATATCAGTTATGTGAATCAGGAATTCATCATAGCAAGTGGATTCAGTGTCGAGGAGTTGATCGGTGCCCCACAGAATATCGTGCGACATCCTGAGATGCCTGTGGAAGCTTTTGCTGACATGTGGCGAACCTTGAAGTTAGGTTTGCCATGGACAGGGATGGTGAAAAACCGGCGCAAGAATGGCGATTATTATTGGGTGTTGGCAAATGCAACCCCCATTAGAGAACAAGGTGCGGTGATCGGTTACATGTCTGTGAGGACGAAACCCACCGCCAAACAGATTACAGATGCAACAGGGATTTATGCCAAGTTGCGCGAAAGCAAGCACCATGGATTAGAGCTCCGCCATGGAGAAGTACTAAAAACTGATATTTTTTCTAAAATAGCTAGGGTATTTAATATGACTTTGAAAACACGAATTACGGCTTCTACTCTGGTGGTTGTGCTAGCTATGCTGATCACGGTAGCTGCTTCCGTATATCAGTTTGGTACGATATATGTGCTGGTGAGCGCGGCGATTGCTGTCGCTGTTGCTATTGCGTTGTCGGTATCTCTTGGTAAAACTGTCATTGAGCCATTGAAAGAAGCCACGACTATCGCCAATGCGATTGCAAGCGGTGATCTTTCCAGCAAAGTCAGCAATGCAAAAAATGATGAGACAGGCCAGTTGCTTCGTGCCTTGAACCAGATGAACGTGAATCTGGTTTCAATCGTCTCTGATGTGCGTAGCAATGTAGATCGCATCAATGTCGGTGTGAGTGAGATCGCCAATGGGAATAGTGATCTTTCTGCGCGCACCGAGTCGCAAGCCAGCTCCTTGCAGGAAACAGCAAGCTCTATGGAAGAACTTGCATCTACCGTTAAGCAGAATGCGGATAATGCACGTCAGGCTAATCAACTTGTGATCTCGGCCTCAAGTGTTGCCTCTAAGGGGGGTACGGTCATCAATGAAGTGATGACCAAGATGGATTCGATCAGTGAGTCTGCCAAAAAGATCGCCGATATTATTGGTGTGATTGATGGCATTGCATTCCAAACCAACATTCTTGCCTTGAACGCAGCAGTTGAGGCTGCACGGGCAGGTGAGCAAGGTCGTGGTTTTGCTGTTGTGGCTTCTGAAGTGCGCAATCTTGCACATCGATCAGCGGCAGCGGCAAAAGAGATCAAAGGCTTGATTACAGACTCTGTAGAGCGTGTCGAGGCTGGTGTGAGTCTAGTGGACCAAGCCGGTAAGACCATGAGTGAGATCGTTGCGTCTGTAAACGGTGTAACCGATATTATGGGCGAGATATCCGCCGCTTCTAGTGAACAAAGTTCTGGCATTGATCAAGTTAATCGGGCTGTGGCCGAAATGGATGAAGTCACTCAGCGCAATGCCGCACTTGTTGAACAAGCCGCTGCTGCTGCTGAAGCGCTCAAAGAAGATGCTGAGCATCTCGAGCAAGCTGTCAGTGTATTCAAGATTGCTGGCGCACCAGCAATGAAATCCGCTCCAACACCAAAGGCTGCACCGACAGAAGCTCGAGCAACAGCTTCTCCTAAACTCAATACAGTGACAAGCCCTGCTAAGCCGGCACTTAAGAAACCGGTAGCTTCGCCAAAACCAACAGCAAAACAATTACCAAGTGCGCCGTCGAGCTCACAAAAGGTAATGAACACGGATATCTCTGGGGACGACTGGGAAGAGTTTTAAACGTTAATCTGTAAATGGCATCTATGAAGATGCCTTTATAGCGAGATGTTTAATGTGCGCCAAATCAGTAAGTTTTTAGAGAATGCTTGGATAGTATGAGTGCTGGCGGCAATAAAGAGTTTGAGTTCAATAAACACGATTTTTCTCGTGTGCAGAAGATCATCTATCAGGCAGCAGGTATTGCCTTAGCGGATACAAAGCATGAGATGGTCTACAGCAGGCTTGCGCGCAGGTTGCGTGCAACCGGTATTGCCAGTTTTCAAGCGTATCTCGATTATCTGGAGTCATCTAAAGACGAGACAGAGTGGGAGGCATTCACGAATGCATTAACCACGAACCTGACTTCATTTTTTAGAGAGTCTCATCACTTTCCTATTTTGGCTGAACATGTGAAAAAGGCTAAAGCGCCGATTTCCATATGGTGTTCGGCCAGCTCTACCGGTGAAGAGCCTTATACGATCGCCATGACGGTATGTGAGGCTTTCGGCACATTAACTCCCCCCGTTGAGATCATTGCAACCGACATAGATACCAATGTGCTTGCTACTGCAGCTAGCGGAGTCTATCCATTCGATCGTGTCGAGAAATTATCTCCTGAACGACTAAAAAAATTCTTTTTAAAAGGCAGTGGCGCGAATGATGGCATGGTGCGCGTCCGCGATGAACTTCGCAAGCTGATCACTTTCAAGCCATTGAATCTGCTTAGTAATGGCTGGCCAGTCAGTGGACCTTTTGACGTGATCTTTTGTCGAAATGTGATGATCTATTTCGATAAGCCAACGCAATCGGTCATTTTGAAAAAATTCGCTCCGTTGATGAAGCCGGATGGCCTTTTGTTTGCAGGACATTCAGAGAATTTCTTGTATGTGACCGATGCATTCAAGCTACGCGGAAAAACGGTGTATGAGTTGAATTTCGAGGGTGCCGCAGGTTTGAAACGTGTACCCATTAATAAAGATGGGAAGAAATAGCCATGGCTACCTCCATCGAAGAACAATTCGCTACCAATCTTTATTTCGATAAGACATTCAATTGCGAAGCGGCCAAGATATTGCCTGGCGAGTATTACACTACGGATAAAGATATGGTGATTGTCACGGTACTTGGCTCCTGTGTCTCGGCTTGTATTCGTGACAAGATATCCGGCATTGGCGGCATGAATCATTTTATGTTGCCAGATGGTGGAGTCGACCCTGATAGCGTGGTTTCAGAATCCATGCGTTATGGTACTTATGCCATGGAAATCTTGATCAACCAATTACTCAAAGGCGGCGCACGGCGTGAGAACCTTGAAGCCAAGATATTTGGCGGCGGTAATGTATTGCAAGGTTTTACTGCGATTAACGTAGGTGAAAAAAATGCACAATTCGTGCGTAAATACCTTAAAAACGAAAATATACGGGTCATGGGTGAAGATTTGAATGATGTTTACCCGCGCAAAGTGTATTTTTTCCCAAAAACGGGTAGGGTACTGGTTAAAAAACTCAAACAGATGAATAACTACACCGTTGTGCAGCGTGAAAAGAGTTACGCAGACAAATTGCAGACCAATACGGTGGCTGGTGATGTTGAGTTATTTTAAATACTGTGATGTCATAAACAAGAAAAAATAAGAAAGATCACGCAATGACAATCAAGGTTTTAATTGTTGATGACTCAGCCTTAATCAGAAGTCTTCTGACCGAAATCATCAGGGAACAGCCCGATATGGAAGTGGTCGGTGCCGCGCCCGATCCTATCATTGCACGGGAAATGATCAAGCAGACTAATCCTGATGTATTGACGCTGGATGTTGAAATGCCGCGTATGGATGGTTTGGATTTTCTCGAGCGGCTGATGCGCTTGCGTCCTATGCCTGTCGTCATGGTATCGACGCTGACAGAACGAGGGTCTGAGATCACCATGAAAGCCTTGGAATTAGGCGCTGTCGATTTCTTGGCCAAACCCAAACTCGCCATTGCCGAAGGTATGCGTGAGTATAGCGAGCTCATTGCTTACAAAATCCGCACAGCTTCACAAGCAAAAATATGGGCACGGACACTCCCTAGCAAGACAGCAGATGCAAGCCCGAACATATTGCCAGCGGTGGGTAATAATCTTATTAGTAGTGAGAAGTTGATTATTGTTGGCGCATCGACTGGCGGTACTGAGGCAATTAAGGCGTTCCTAGTACAAATGCCATCAGATTGCCCCGGCATTTTAATCACCCAGCATATGCCGGCAGGTTTTACGCAATCGTTTGCTAAACGGCTCGACTCTTTATGCAAGATATCCGTCAATGAAGCACACGGGGGAGAGCGTATTCTTCCAGGGCATGCCTATATCGCGCCTGGTGGAGATTCACATCTATTACTCAATCGTAGTGGCGCAAATTATGTCACCAAACTTGAGCAGAGCGAACCTGTGAATCGACACAGGCCATCAGTCGATGTATTGTTTGAGTCGGCTGCTACTTATGGCGGCAAGAACTGTGTCGGTGTTATCTTGACCGGTATGGGCAAGGACGGTGCAGCGGGAATGCTTAAGATGAAGCAGGCCGGTGCCTATAATTTTGCACAGGATGAAGCAAGCTGTGTGGTATTTGGTATGCCACGCGAGGCAATTGCAGCAGGTGGGGTCGATGATGTTGGCCCGATACAAGAGCTGCCGGGAAGAGTGCTACGGCATCTGGCCGAACATGGCACTAGATCTCTTCGTGTTTAATGTTATGTTGTATGTGAGCCATAGCGTTTGCTAAAAGTTTTTGATATTGCTAGATGGCTGAACTACTAGATAGATTAAGTATGTAAGCTATCATTGATTCAAATGACGCAGTAATTTAAGATAAATTGATATTTGAGATGGAGTAATAGATGGCAAGTCCTGATACTAAATTTTTAGTGGTTGATGATTTCTCCACTATGCGCAGGATTGTAAGAAATCTGCTGAAAGAGTTGGGTTATTCCAATGTCGATGAAGCTGAAGATGGCGTGATGGCATTGAGTAAGCTTCGCGCGGGCAGCTTCGATTTTGTGATCTCAGACTGGAATATGCCGAATATGGATGGCCTCACCATGTTGCAGACCATTCGTGCTGACCCGGTGTTATCCGCATTGCCCGTATTGATGGTGACTGCAGAAGCGAAAAAAGAAAACATTATCGCAGCGGCGCAAGCAGGCGCGAACGGCTATGTGGTCAAACCATTTACTGCAGCCACCTTAGACGAGAAATTATCGAAGATATTTGAAAAGCTGGGAAAAGCAGGCGCCTGATATGAGTGATGAATCCATGCAGTCTGCTGTGGCAAGCGAGGCATCATCCAGCCAGATTCCGCAAGAAGAAGTACTTGCGCGTATCGGTCACTTAACGAGAAATCTACACGATAGCCTGCGTGAACTGGGTTTTGATAAATTGCTTGAAACCGCGGCTAATGATATTCCCGATGCTCGTGATCGCTTGATGTATGTGGCCAGAATGACAGAACAAGCGGCGGATCGTGTGCTGAATGCGACTGACATTGCAAACCCGCTGCAAGATAAAATCGCTGAAGGCGCGATGGACCTGCATCAGCAATGGCAAGAGGTGCTGGCTGTTCCTTCATTAAAAAGTGAATATGACCGCGTAGCGAATCAAACCTTGTTATATCTCGATCAATCCATACAGAACACGGATTTAACCAAGCAGCAACTGATGGATATTATGATGGCGCAGGACTTTCAGGATCTGACAGGCCAAGTTATCAAAAAAGTCACGGAAATTGCGCAAGATATAGAAAAACAACTCGTTCAGGTGCTAGTGGATTTTAGCCCTGCCACTACTAAAAAAGAAGACAAGAATAGTGGCCTGATGAATGGCCCGCAAATAGCGCCGGAAAAAACTGTGGATGTTGTTGCAAGCCAAGAGCAGGTAGATGACCTTCTGGATAGTTTAGGGTTCTAGCCAGATATCAATAGCACAAGAGTCTAATAAATAAAAAAGCCATTATCAGATACTGATAATGGCTTTTTTATTGTAACCATTTGTCGTTTACATGTATCAAAATGTTTCATTTTATCAAATACCTACAGTATTTTATACTGATGCCGATAAGAGTATTGAAGATGCCGATTAATGTGTTTCTATTCTCTTATTACATTCCATTTTAGGGTAAAAAAATAAAATGTCATTCAACAGCATGACAATAACGTCTAAGTTCGTTATTGCGTTTGGTTTTCTCTGTCTTATGGTTTTAGTAGTCTCTATCGTTGCCTTAAGTTCACTTAGTTCTTCTAATCATGATTTCTCTGAATATCTGCAAGGTGTCGATGCGCGAGCAGATATCGTGACGAAAGTCCGAACTGCAGTCGATAGACGTGCGATCGCTGCACGTAATCTCGTTCTGGTATCAGACGCTTCCGATCTGGAAGCGGAACATGCTGAAGTGCTGTCTGCACACCATGATGTGCAGACAAACTTGGCTAAGTTGAACGAAATGATGGCCGCAGCTAAAGATGAGTCAGAAGAGGCACGTGCTCTTGTTGAACGCATCAACAATGTAGAGAAGTCTTATGGTCTAGTTGCTTTGGATATCGTTAATCTGGCATTAGAAAAGCGCCATGCTGAGGCAATTGCTAAGATGAATGAGAGTTGCAGGCCATTGCTAGCTGCGCTTGTAAAGGCAACGGACGAATTCTCAATCTATACACATCAACGCTCACTTGATCTCACTCAGAATATGGCAGATAAATATGAGCACTCAAGAAATCTACTTATCCTAGCGTGCCTTATTGCTTTTGCAAGCGCTGGCGTAGCAGGATTTGTGATTACGACTAGTTTGAATAAAGCCTTAGGTGCTGAGCCGAGTGTACTTAATGAAGCAGCCAAAAAGGTAGCAAGTGGAGATCTGAGTGTCATCTCGCATACACACATGTCAGGCAATGGGGGCGTGTTCTCTTCATTGAATGATATGCAAAAAAGCCTTGCAGGAATTGTGATGCAGGTGCGAAGCGCCGCTAGTTTGATTGCGACAAGTTCCTCTCAGATCGCTGCTGCGAATATGGATCTTAGTCAGAGGACCGAGGAACAGGCAAGCAATCTGCAACAGACTGCCGCTTCGATGGAAGAGTTAACCTCGACAGTTAAAAATAATGCCGAGACTGCACAGCAAGTGAATATTCTTGCCAACGCGGCAAGCGAGGCCGCTAAGAATGGTGGTACTGCTGTCGCGCAAGTGGTAGCAACCATGGATGATATCGCTGCATCATCCAAGAAGATCTCTGACATCATCGGTGTTATCGATGGGATCGCGTTCCAAACCAATATCCTCGCTCTTAATGCTGCAGTTGAGGCTGCACGTGCTGGAGAACAAGGGCGAGGTTTTGCAGTAGTCGCGACAGAGGTCAGGTCACTTGCTCAGCGCTCTGCCAATGCCGCCAAAGAGATCAAGACTTTGATTACTGAAAGTGTGGGAAAAGTAAAAAATGGTACATCGCAAGTGAATCAGGCGGGGATGAAAATGACCGATATCGTTTCGCAAATCCAACGGGTAAGTGATCTGGTTCATGAGATATCGAATGCGACAGATGAGCAGACAAGAGGGATATCTCTAATCAATGATGCGATTACCAACCTTGATCAAATGACGCAGCAAAATGCTGCACTAGTCGAAGAAAGTGCAGCTTCTGCTGAAAGTCTAATGCAACAAGCGCATAGTTTAGGTCAAGTAGTTGGGCTGTTTAAAACAGATGAAGAACCACGTAATCTGATCTCGATAGCTGCTTAAGTGAACTATGAGTAATATTATTTTAGAAAAGAAGTTTGAGTACCCCGGTTACAACAAGTAATCCGATAAGAAAGATAATGCCCACAGCCCATAAGAGAATTTTTATCATTTGTTCTTCTTTTAAGAATAGATTTGGTCAAAAAGAACCCCATGGTATGTATTTTTATACATACCATGGGTAACGTTACAATGAATTAATCGGCTACGACGATTTCATCTTTAACAGCAGTAACGCCTTTTACATTCTTGGCAAGCTCAACAGCCTTTTTGGCTTCTGCCTTTGATTTGGCTGTGCCTGATAGCTCTACCAAACCATTACTATCTGTCTCAACCTTAAGGTCAGTAGCACTAACTACTTTATCCTTAGCAAAAGCAGCTTTTACTTTTGCTGTGATGACAGAATCACCTACTTTTGTTGAGATAGGGTCACCATCAGCTGCAAAACCAGCCATTGGCAACAATAAAGCGCTAACAAGTAAAAGAGATTTAATAGTTGTTTTCATGTTATTTCCTCGTTGATTTGTTTAAGACGAGTCCATTATTGAAGAACAGCACTAATTAACGTATACGTTGCTAGCTGATATTGACGTAGGAATTGGCTTACCGTGCATAAAAAAGGCCTACGTGATAAACGTAAGCCTTTAAGTATTTTGGTGGGAGAGCGGGGGGTCGAACCCCCGAACGGATTAAGAGGAATTGACTCTAGTAATAAAAGCCCGCTGGAATCGCAGGTTTAAAAGCGTAAAGATAAATTGATGTCATTTTTGATGCCACCACGGTTTACTTTTTGATGGCCGGAAATTGGTTTGAATCATTATTTTAATTAAACTCTCTATAAAAGAAAGTTGTAATATCTCCTACATAATAAGGGAGGCAGAATGCTTGATGATTTAACAAAAGAGGTTAAAGCTCAATTATATGAACGAGCTAGGGGCCCATTATTTTTCACGTTTTTAGTTTCTTGGATTGGCTGGAATACAAATGGTGTATTGGTTGCATTGTCTGATTTACCAGCACCTAATAAACTAATTCAATTAAATATTTTATATCCAGATTTAATCACCCATATTGAGTACTTTCTGATTTTCCCAACTGTTAGTAGCGCTTTGTTTATTATTCTCTATCCTTTTCCCGCTATGTGGGCATTTGCTTACTGGCATAAGCAGCAGCGAAAGATTAAAGCAGTTCAATTGAAAATTGAGAGAAATACCCCTCTTAGTAAGAGTGAGGCTTTAGCCCTTAGACGAGTATCTGTTACACAGCAGATAAAACATGATGCTCAAGTGCGCGACCTTTCTTTATCAAATGAAGAGCTGGAAAAAAGGATGAATTTATTATTAGCAAATATTTCTAATGAAAAAGAAGCGAATAGTAACCTTAGGGCTGAATTAAGTGGACTACGAATTAAATTGCAGGAATTCGATGCTGCCCCACAACAAAGCAGTTTCCCACCTAGTTCTTCAAGTGATGAGAAGGTCATATTTGATAGCCTTGACGTGGCTAAGGAATTTCCTCCTCAGCTTCGTCTGTTGCTTATTGGAATAAGAGATTCTGAAAATACGAGTAAAAAGCTAAGAGCAGCAAAACTGATGGATTCTATGGCGCTCCTAATTGCTTTTTGCATGCTTGCAATGCTTGATGGTAACGCATTATCTATGGATGTTTTAGAAACACTCTTACGTGAAAAACTTCGTTTCTCTCGAATACAGATTAATGATTTTAAGAGTCAGATTAAAAACCACGCCTTGTTTTCTTACTGCGTATTACAGACAAATGTAGCCACTCATTCCAGACCAAAGTTGCCACTTGTTTCAATTGATAGTTGCCACCCATTCCAGTCTTAAAGTAGCCACCTGTTTCGAGGGGTTGCCGAAAATTAAACGCTGATTGAATGTCTGTTATCGACCCAATCCGGAAACCTGAGAATGGCGCTGATTAGGAACTTTCAAAAACATACACCATTTTTACGAAGTGTTTTCTAAAAATTAAACCACCTCAAAATAGGATTTGTAGTCCGCGCTTTTGTCGTACCACCTCGACTTGTCTTGTTGCCTGACAATCTCAAAGTTTTGAAATCCGATTCGTACCTTTTCCACTTCAACGTTTGGAAATGCGCTCATAGCAAATTCCATATCCGCTTTTGACACCTTAGCCTCAGCACCAATGTAAACTTTGGATAGATATGCCATCTTATTGAAGCCCAAATAGTAATGGCCTGTTATAGGGTCTTTTTCTGTCAGGCTGGCATAAAACCTTACTTCTTTTTCATATCTCCAATCTGAAAATTTTGCCAATAGTTTTTCCATGGTTTCGGGAATGCTGGCTTTTGTTAAAAAATGTCGTAGTTTGTTTTTATCCATTGGTATTCGTTGATCTAGGTAATTTACGGGCAGTAAAAGGTCTTGAGGTGACTTTGAAAAATCGAATGCCAGACACAAGCCTTTATGCTTATCTGTGTAATGCGACCAGAGCAATGGATTGGACATTTTTTCGCTCATGCAAATTATGCCAAAGCTTTTTGCCAGTTCAGTTCTTAGGGTTATAAACGATTTGCGTATGTTTTTATCGGAAAGGTCTACACCGATGTGCTCAAATGGGTCATTTAATTCGGTAATGATGGCTTGTTTTAGGCGCTGATCTTTGAGAGCCGCCAGCCCCCATTTCATTTTGAGGAAATGATAGAGAACCATATTTTTAGTTTTCTTGGATTTAGATAAATCAATATACGGGATTTTTCTCTCATTGGCTGTGATTGATGTTGCAAGATACCGCTATTGGCCGTCACCAGACCTTAGCCAGCGCCTCGATTCGGCATGCCACCTCAAATAAGCCTAAGCAATGATGTTTGTCCGACAATGCATCCTTGTGTGGTAGCGTTTGCTAAAAAATCGATGTATTACACGGCACTGGCTTGGTGGCGGATAATAGCGCTCATATCATTTTGCACCATTTTGGAATTCCCCCATGGAAATTAAAGTTAACTTTCTCGATAAGCTACGTCTTGAAGCCAAGTTCGATGACTTCACTGTGATTGCTGACCAGCCTATTCGCTATAAAGGCGATGGCTCTGCCCCTGGCCCTTTCGAGTACTTTCTTGCTTCATCGGCCTTGTGTGCAGCATATTTTGTGAAGTTGTACTGCAACACGCGCAATATACCCACCGAAAACATCCACCTATCACACAATAATATTGTCGATCCGGAAAACCGTTATCAGCAGATTTTCAAGATACAGATCGAGTTGCCAGCTGATATTTCCGAAAAAGACCGCCAAGGTATCTTGCGTTCCATCGACCGTTGCACGGTTAAAAGAGTGGTGCAAACCGGGCCAGAATTCGTGATTGAAGAAGTCGCTAATCTGGACGCTGATGCTCAGGCCTTGCTGACGTTAATGTTGACCTCTGATGCCAATAGTTATATCGCGGGCAAGGATTTACCCTTGGAGCAGACCATTGCCAATATGTCTAACGTATTGGCGAACTTGGGCATTAAGATTGAAATCGCTTCGTGGCGCAATATCATTCCTAATGTGTGGTCACTGCATATCCGTGATGCGCATTCACCGATGTGTTTTACCAATGGCAAGGGGTCGACCAAGGAAAGCGCGTTGGCGTCGGCTTTGGGGGAGTATATCGAACGGCTCAGCAATAACCATTTTTATGCTGGTACGTTCTGGGGTGAATACATAGCAGACGCGTCATTCGTGCATTATCCGAGCGAGCGTTGGTTCAAGCCAGGCCGTAAAGATGCACTACCGACAGAAATCCTGGATGCGTACTGCTTGAAAATCTACAATCCGGATGGCGAATTACGAGGTTCGCATCTGATTGATACCAATTCAGGCAATGTGCAACGCGGTATCTGTTCGCTGCCGTATACGCGCCAGTCAGATGGCAAGGTCGTATATTTTCCATCCAACTTAGTCGAAAACCTTTATGCCAGCAATGGCATGAGTGCAGGCAATACACTGGCCGAAGCACAGGTGCAGTGTCTTTCTGAGATTTTCGAGCGGGCGGTTAAACGTGAAATTCTAGAAGGTGAAATCACCCTGCCTGATGTACCGCAGGACGTGCTGGCGAAATATCCTAGCATTCTAGCGGGCATTCAGGGCTTAGAGGAACAAGGCTTTCCAGTGTTGGTGAAGGATGCATCACTGGGAGGAACCTACCCCGTGATGTGCGTAACTTTGATGAATCCGAAAACCGGCGGTGTGTTTGCCTCGTTCGGTGCTCACCCACGCCTGGAAGTCGCACTGGAGCGTAGCCTGACTGAATTGCTTCAGGGCCGGAGCTTTGAAGGCCTAAATGATCTGCCTCAGCCAACCTTTGCAAGTGAAGCCGTGACAGAACCCAATAACTTTGTTGAACACTTCATTGATTCCAGCGGCATCGTATCGTGGCGGTTTTTCAGCGCCAAATCGAATTTCGATTTTGTTGAATGGGATTTTTCAGGTCAAGGTGAGTATTCAAATACTGAGGAAGTCACTACGTTGCTAGCCATTTTTAAGGGAATGGGCAAAGAGGTTTACACGGCGGTGTATGACCAACTAGGTGCCATTGCTTGCAGAATCTTGGTACCAGGATACTCTGAAGTTTACCCAGTAGAAGATTTGATTTGGGATAACACCAACAAAGCCCTGCTATTCAGAGCCGACATCCTGAATCTGCACCGTCTGGACGACGATAGTTTGGCAGCACTGCTTGACCGGTTGAATAACAATGAATTAGACGACTACGGCAACATTGCCTCATTGATTGGCATCGAATTTGACGAGAATACCGACTGGGGTCAACTGACAGTTATAGAGCTGAAGCTGCTGATTAATTTAGCTTTGCAGCTATTTGAGGAGGCGCATGAACTGGTAGGTGCTTTCCTGCAGTACAACGACAACACGGTCGAGCGCGGATTGTTCTACCAAGCCTTGAATGTGGTGCTGGAAGTTTTGCTGGATAGCAAACTGGAACTCGATGACTATTCAGTAAACTTCCGCCGGATGTTTGGCAATGCCAGAATGGATGCTGCCATGGGCTCAGTAGATGGTAGCGTACGTTTCTTTGGCTTGACTCCGACCAGCATGAAACTGGAAGGGCTAGACAGGCATCATCGACTAATTGATAGTTACAGGAAATTGCATACAGTTCGGGCCAATATGGCAGCTATGATCAGTTAGCACAATAACTACAGGTATCGTCGCTTACTCTGAGTATTTTGTTGATATACCCAGATGAATTTAAAAGTATGGATGTCCGCTATTTGGCCGGAAGCGACCCAAAGCAGACACTCATTGTAAAGAGTTGGTTAAGATTTTTGATCGATTTCCTCAAAAAGCTTCTTGGCAAGGGTCAGAGCAGTCATTGCAGTCGGCCAGCCTGAGTAAAAAGCCAGATGCGTGATGACTTCGATTAATTCATCACGGCTTACGCCATTTTCCATTGCTTTCTTCAAATGAAACGGTAGTTCATTCGTTCGATAAAGGGAGATCAGACTAGAAACTGTAATCAGGCTACGATCGCGTGGCGAAAGACCAGGACGTTCCCATACATCTCCAAATAAAACTTTGTCCGAAATCTCTGCAAGTGCAGGTGCTATCTCACCGAATGCTTTCCTTGCGCCAGTTGGTTCATCACTCATGTTTTTTCCTAATGACTATGTTTAAATTTAACAACGCAATTAATCTGCTTCGACTTCGGCAAGGTATTCTTCGTCAGTCACTTTCTCCAGCCAATCGACAACTTTGCCATCTAACGCTTCCTGAATGGCGATGTGGCTCATGCCTGTCGTCGCAGTTGCGCCATGCCAATGTTTTTGTCCGCAGCCACATGAAATAACATCACCTTGTCTGATTTCCTTTTTAGGTCCACCCCAACATTGAGTCCAGCCGAGCCCGGCAGTGACAATCAGAGTTTGGCCTAGGGGATGTGTGTGCCATGCAGACCTTGCACCAGGTTCAAAAGTAACTAAACCAGCTGACACCTGACTTGGCTCGGTCGGTTGGAATAAAGGATCAATACGAACGCTCCCCGTAAAATAGGCTTCAGGGCCTTTGGTTGAGGGTTGTGAGCCGTTGCGTTTTATCTCCATTTCGTTCTCCTCTATGTGTTTCTATTGAGTTTAATTTGCTACTACCTTGGCTTGGGTCAACCCTGCTTGAATGCGGGCCGTCACAACTCCAAATGATGCGGAAGCGAGAAGAAATATCACACTCATCGCAAAAGTCGCCTGATATCCGCGGACATCGTACAAAAGACCTCCTACGACAGCGCCCAGCATGATGGATAGCTGAACGAGTGCCACCATCAAACCACCACCGGCTTCAGCGTCTTTTGGTAAAGCTTTTGCCACCCAAGTCCACCAAGCTACCGGTGCTGAAGTTGCAAGCAGGCCCCATAGACCCAGTAGGACAGTTGTTGCAATCATTGAATGGCCAAATTCGATTAAACCAATAGCGATTAAAGACATTAGTAAGGGAATGACGATCAAGGTTCTATACAATCGATTTTTCAACAGATTGCCAATCACTATCGTTCCGAGCAAACCGGCCAGGCCCAACACAAGCAATATGAATGAAATCGATGTGACGCCAGCTTTGGTAATCGTTTCAAGGAACGGCCGAAGATAAGTGAACAACGTGAACTGGCCCATGAAGAAGAAACTAGCCGCTGCCATACCAAACGCAACAGGAGGCTCCTTCAGCAGTTTCAAAATATTGCCTGAGTGGGAACCTGTTACAGCTTTCAATTTGGGAAGCTTTAGAAAGAGCCATACAAAAGCGATAGCTGCGACTGGTACGATAAAAAAGAAAGCCCCACGCCAGCCTATGATTCCGCCGAGATAACTTCCCAATGGTGCGGCAATGACTGTAGCCAATGCATTGCCTCCGTTTACAATCGCTAAAGCGCGTGGAATCTGATCATCGGAAACAAGGCGCATGGCGATGGCTGCAGACATTGACCAAAATCCCCCAATGGCAATACCTATTAATGCTCGGCCCATCATGAATATGAAGTAATTCGGGGCGAAAGTGACCACCGTTCCCGAAACAATCATCAGCAACGTCAGGGATAAGAGAAGTGTTTTGCGGTTAAGCATGCCCGCTAAAGAGGTAATAAACAGGCTTGTAATTAAGGCGAACCCACCGGAGATCGCGATCGCCTGGCCTGCTTGCCCCTCGCTAATGTTCAATTCGCCGGCAATAGGGGTTAGCAAACTAACCGGCATGAATTCTGAGGCGACCAATACAAATGCGGTTAAAGACAATCCGAATACGGCCGCCCAGTTACTTCTGTTCAATGATGCGTTATTCATGACTGCGCTTTTCATCATGGATTATTTAAGATTTGCCTGGAAGAATGCAGCCAACTTGTCAAAGGGAATCAAGTTAACCCGGTCGTAAAGGTCGACATGGCCAGCACCAGGCACGATGACCAGTTCTTTTGGTTGACCAGCAAGTCGATAGGCCTCTTCACTGAATTCACGCGAATGTGCCTCTGCGCCCGTGATAAACAGCATTGGCCTGGGCGAAATTGTCTCAATGTCATTGAATGGATAAAAGTTCATGAACTTGGTATTACTTGATAATGTGGGATGGGTCGTCTTATCTGGAGATGAGCCAGCCGGTGTAAACTCGCCGCGCGGAGTTCGATAGAAATCATAGAATTCGCGTTGGATCGGATGGGTATTGTCATCCAACTTATGCTCTGTTCCGCCTGTGTGCTTGGTGGCACCGCCGGTGAACTCCGCATAACGTTGTTCAGCAGCTTCTGCAATGATCTTTTTACGCTGTTCAAGTGTCAGTGAGTGATGCAGGGCGTTACGGTTTGCTGCACCCATGTCATACATGCTGACGGTTGCAATGGCTTTCATACGAGGATCGATCTTGGCTGCGCTGATGACGAAACTGCCGCTTCCGCAGATGCCAAGAACACCGATACGCTCCTTGTCAATGAATGACCTGGTTCCAAGGAAGTCCACAGCAGCATTGAAGGCTTCTGAATATACATCTGGCAGAACAGCATTACGCGGCTGTCCCTCGCTCTCGCCCCAGAAGGACACATCGATGGCTAGCGTGACAAATCCTTGCTCGGCCAATTTCTGTGCATAAAGATTCGAACTCTGCTCCTTCACGGCACCCATAGGGTGTCCAACAATGATGGCGGGGCTCTTGGCTTTCAAATCCAGTCCCTTGGGTTTGAAGAGATTGCCCACGACATTCATGTGGTACTGATTTTTGAACGTGACTTTCTCTACCGTTACTTTGTCGCTTTTGTAAAAATTGTCTGCACCGTTTGCCATATCGGCTGCTATCACATAAAACGGGGTCATAAATAGACCAAATAACATCGTTAGCTTCTTCATAAGATTATCTTTCCTGATTGGTTGATTCTGGATTGACCAGAGAAATAGTGGCTTTAATTGGCCCCGGCACACTTAAAGCTTCTATTCCTGAATTGATTGTTCCGAGCTTGATCAGACCCGGAGAATGGCCGAAATCACGATAGAAGATGGCCAGATTTCCCCAGGGCGCATAGTAAGTTATGTCCCCAATGGATGGGTCTATCGCCGCCGGCGCATCTTTTTTGGTCAGCTTTTTAGGAAGATCACTGATCTTTTCAGTGCTGTTGTAATCCGTAAGCGTCAAAGTAAGCGGCAGCTGAGAAATGAATTCCCGAGCAGTTGGATTATCAAGCAGAGTCGCCTGTATCACTTTATTTCCCAGAGTAATGCTGATCTTCATAGCCCTCTCCTCAGCCATTGATAGTGCGGACCAATTCATTAAAAACACCAGTCCTGAGAACCAGATCAGCGTTTTTCTTGAAATCATCATCATGTTGTTAATCTGTCCTATACAAATGACGGCGGAATAAAAGCACCTGAAGCTGTATTCTTGCGAACTGGCATTACCATTTACTAGAATAAGAAACATACTAGGGCAAAAAGGATCACATGATTAGATGGTGTAATGTACATGCGCTTGTGAGAAAATCTCACGAATGAGCTATCCTAAAACAAATGACTTGCAAGCTTTTGTAGCCGTGGCCAGGGATCAAAGCTTTACCAAGGCCGCTGCAAAGTTGGGTATTACCCCTTCCGCTCTTAGCCATACCCTCAGGGCGCTAGAAGAAAAGTTAGGGGTTCGCTTGCTGACCCGTACTACACGTAACGTGTCAACGACTGATGCGGGTGAACGATTGATGCGTTCAATTGCACCGCTATTCGATCAAATAGCAACTGAGGTAGAAGCTTTAAGTGAATTATCTGATAAGCCGAGAGGGACTATCCGCGTGTCATGCACGGATGATCAAATCGAACTCTGCTTGCGACCAATGTTGGCGCAGTTTATCAATGACTATCCAGATATCTCTCTTGAGCTATATGTCGATTATGGGTTTACCAATATAGTTGAAGAGCGATTTGATGCTGGCATTCGTATGGGTGAAGCAATCAGTAAAGATATGATTGCCGTTCGCATCGGACCAGACTGGCGGTTGGCAGTCGTAGGTGCTCCAGATTATTTCAATAAAAATCCGATTCCTAGAACACCCCATGATTTAACCAAACATGCATGTGTCAATATTCGGCACAGGCCATCTGGGTCAATCTACGCTTGGGAATTCGAAAAGGAGGGCCAGGCATTTACAGTGAAGGTTGAAGGTCAGCTTGTTTTCAATAGCATCATGCATGTGCTCAATGCAGCTGTTGATGGAATCGGATTGGCCTACATTCCAGAAGAGTTAGTCGCACCCTATTTGGCTGATGGCCGACTAGTAGAGGTATTGGCTCCATGGTGCCCGAAATTTCAGGGGTACCATTTGTACTATCCAAACAGACGCCAGACATCCCCTGCATTCACAGCATTCGTTGAAGCTTTAAAGTATAAAGACTGAATTTAAAATGCTTATACAGATAGGATGTTTTTTTATTCCATCAGTGTCTGCTATTGGCCGCACGCAGACATCCAAATTTTCAACAATTCCTTCAAATTTGCCACCCAAAACAGTTTAAAAAAGCTACTCTCTTAAACTCTTAAAAAGTGGCTTTGTCTATTATTGGTACGCTGAAGAACTCCCGCGCTCGATATTGGACAGTTTATATTTTGGGAGAACGTAATTTCCGCATGGACTCCCCTTTAAGCTGAATACGTAGTGTTCCACTAACTAGCCTATCAAGAATGGCATCCGCCACTGTAGGGTTGCCACCCTGTAAATAGTCATGCCATAAGTCCACGGGTAATTGACTCGTAATCGCTGTGGACTTCCCGCCTGAACGACTATCAATTACTTCCAGCAAGTCGCTACGGCTTTGAGGGGTAAGAGTCGCAATCCCGAAATCATCTAATATTAGTAAGTCAACTTTTGCAAGTTGCATTAACCTTTTACGAAAGCTGCCATCAGCATGCGCTAAATACAATTCTTCAAGCATTAATGTTAAGCGTTGGAAGCTTACTGACAAGCCTTGTCTACAAGCTTGATTACCCAAGGCACAGGCAATCCAGGTTTTGCCACAACCTGTTGGCCCTGTGATGAGGAGATTAAAACCGCGCTTAATCCAATCTGTACTATTAAGACTGGCAATTTGAGCCTTATCAAGCCCTCTAATATGGCCATAATCAATGTCTTCCATACAGGCGTTGGCCTTTAATTTGGCAGATTTCAATAATCTGACCAGTCGTTTGTTTTCACGGTAAGTCTGCTCCTGATCAACCAGCATGCCGAATCGCTCTTCGAATGCTAGTCCTTGGCAAGCTGAGCTGGAGAGTTGTTCTTCATAGCCTTTACTCATGCCATTAAGGTTCATTTCAGATAATTTGTTCATGGTTTGTTGAGATAGCATTTATTGATCCTTTTATAATTATTTAGTGGTAGTAACTTGCACCACGGATATTGTCATGTTCAAAGTCTGCTTCTTGCAGAGACTCCGTTTTGCGATTGTGTTTGTCTAGGTTGTTTTTAAGGATGGAATGCAGACTAGCTGTTTTGGTGACTCCAATTTCTAAAGCCAGTTTGCATGCAGCCTCAAGCCGTTCATCACCGTATTTTTTGTACAATGATTTAATCGAAGTGGTCCATCGATATCCAAAGTCCCGATGTACAGACTGAGCAAGTAGATATTTAAGGAATGCATGTGTATTGATGCCAACCGTAACTGCCCATTCCAGTTCATGTTCTGCATCCCATTTTGCGTAGTGACGATGTGCGTCATTCATATGTTCGGAATTGGTAGTTTTTTCGCCATGAGCATAACTACGCGGATGGCTAGCAACCCGATTGCCACCGTGTAATAACTCAATGGTACTTGCTGTCACAATAGCCTCTAGCTGTTTGCGAACCAAGACATGCGGAACACTGTAAAAATGTCCGTCAATTTCCACATGGTAGTCATATCCTGCCCGTACTTTATAAAACTCCTTGTACTCATAAATCTCTGAAAGTAGTGGCTTCAATGCTGGCTTATCCAGAGCTTGAAAGGCTGCAAAGCGCGAACCTGGCATTTTCTGAAATGGACGATTGTTCACCTCGACTAATAATGTTTTTATCGTTGCATTTAATTCAGATAGACTAGTAAATACCTGTTTTCTTATACGAAACATTATCCAACGTTCAATAATAAGTACGCCGCCTTCAGCTTTAGATTTATCTTTAGGCTTGTATACACGAGCTGGAAATATCGCTGTTCCATAATGACTCGCCATGTCCTGATAAGCTGTCTGGATGACGGGATCAGATCTGTTGGGTTTAGTGACTGCCGATTTTAGGTTATCGCAAATCACCATTAGAGGTACACCTCCAAAATGTTCAAACATGCGGACATGCGAGGCAATCCAATTAGCTTTGCGCTGATTCCAAACAGCATCCGCGTAGATATAGTTCGATGCGCCTAGCACCCCTACAAATATCTGCGCATGCTTAACTTTACCAGTCTCTATGTCATGAATCGGTATCGTTGGCCCAGCATAATCAACGAATACCTTTTCGCCTGCCGTGTGAATTTGTCGGAGAGATCGTTTTAATGTTTTTTTGTATTCTCGATACTGTGTGCAATAGTTACTGTATTTCATGCCGTCTGGATGGTCTATGAGGTATTCAACATGCAGTTGTGCCAAAGTCGCACCTTTTTCCTTTAGTTCTTGATTCACTAAAGACCAGTCAGGTTTTCGATTAGGGGCACCATTTCTTTTTATTGTCGGAAATAACCGCTTTTCTAAAGTTGCATCATCTAAATCAATTGGTAATGGCCATGTGATATTTGCATTGCTCATCCGCCGCAGATAATCTGCAACGGTTTTTCTGGAAACACCAATCGCTTTTTCTATCATGCGATGACTCATCCTGCTTTCAAAAGTCAGCCGTAATACATCACGAATTTTTCTCATCGGTAGCCTCCTATTCGACATCACAATTTTTCGCTGCACTAAGCGAAGTGTGGCAATTCAAATAGAATCGGTTATCACTATTGCCAAAACATAAAATTACTAATTGATTAATTTTCATTGTGCTTCTCCATAGAGCCATAGAGATGTCACTGGCCCTCTAACATGTGTTGATAGGATGATTACCTAGTCGATAGGTATGGAGAGGCCTCGACCTTGACAGTCGATGAAAGTGCGTAGACAATACAGAATCAAGGATGCAATCTTGAATGTAATGCCGAAGGCTTGGGCTCCACCCCAAGCCTTTCGCGCTTCTAAGGCCTAGTTTTTCTACTCTTTAATCCATTGTCTTCCTCCATTTATTGTTGTTGTGTGTTGTTGATCGGCTTTACCTGCTGTGCCATCCATAAATAAAATTCGCTTGTCAGAAATAAACGGTTTCGACCCACTTTGAATGATGGTGGCATTGGTAAGCCTTGGCTAAGCCTGTTTCTGGCTGTCGCTTTGGTAATCTTAAGTACTTTGCTCACTTCATCTAAGTTCATTGTTTCCATCGTCGTCCTCTAAATCAAACGTAAACATCACGATGTATCATCATAAAAAACATCTAAAATAAAAAATGCTCGTATTTTTGGACACTTGAACCAATGCCCTTATATATTGATGATGAAATAATAGATAAAAGGATATGTGCATCGGTAGCTTATGCATTAAAGGCAATCAAGTACGAGATGCAAGATTATGCTGTTACGCCAAGCCTCGCTCTTGCCCTTATAAAAAAGTACTTCTTACCTCTTCTACCAGGGGAATACCACGACTCTTTTTTAAAATTAAAACAGGTTTCTTGGGGAAAACTACATTGGAGTTACTCTGGTCTGATTTCCATGAGTTTCAAGGCTGGTGATTTAAGAGAACTACTAGAGGATATTGCTGCCTGTATTGATTGGATTTGCAGATACACCACCTTGCCACCAAGAGAACCTATTGTTTTTGATAACTTAGAAGTCAATATTTTCTTAGATATTTATCGCTTTCTAAAAATAGAAGTCGCGCATCTGAGGTATTTAGATGGTGGGAAATTTGATGTCTTTAAGGCTTGTAAATATTGTTGGAGACAGCCCGTACCAAAGCGAAAAATATGTGTATTACATACCGCGAGTAGCAAACACATTGCCATTCAATCGATTGGTAATGAAAGTCTGGATGCTAGCTCACACTTTACTAACTACAAGGAAGCTAAGCGCCAGAAGGTGACTTATGATCAAACAATCAATCAAATATTAACCAAAGAAACTCTTGCATTCCACAATGCGAATTTTGATGATCCTATTTTGCTTCCTACGGAGAATATATGGTCGTGGCTACTCGAGAGGCGGCCATTTGCAGCGCAATTGATAATTGACATGAATCAATCAACGGAAGATGACAAGATTATCAACAGCCTCCTTTCAGTACTCCATTCCCCTACTAATCTCACTGAGACATTACTTCAGCCTTACATAAAAACTAATCAACACATCAAGACTCACCCGCAATTGATTTGGCTGATGTTGTTGCGTGCTGAAGCTTGGCTTATTACAAGAAATATGCGAAAAAGCAATTGGGGTGGAAATAGAAGGGACTTAAATACATAACTTAATTTTGCAGCAGCCTGACGTTCTTTTGATAATGTTCTACATCTCATTTATTTGGGTCCCGGAAGTCTACTGATATCACCTCAATTCGATCAATATCAGGATTGGCTTTAGTCAACTCAATAGCGCGAATACTCAAACGCTCAAGAATTTCTATGTATTCCAGCCTTTTGCCGCCCTGTGGATTCTCCCATGAATGATCCACGTTATGTACCATCAAGAAAAACCCTAGCCTTATATCGTGCGCTCGCATGTATTGCTTCATGAGTTGGTTCTCCAACCGCTCCAGCAAAACGTGAAGCGGCCAAGACTCGGCTACTTTTAGTTCCAAACAGCATCCTATAAGTTTAGGATAATCAAATCGCAAGTCAGGATTCTTTCCAGGATCGACTTCCGCTTCTTGAGTGGCTATATATCTATGGCGAGAGGTCTCAGTTAATTTGGTGTGGAACCATTTTCTAAAATCAGCTTCAATCCATTTCGTGTGCGCTTGATTTCTTATACTACTTCCATCGGGAAGCTCCACGTTGTATTTGATGTCTAGCAATCTTGAGTGTACTAGATTAAAAAGTTGTTCAGCGTTTCGAGGCGAAAATTCATTTTCTTTTCGTAACTCGATTACTTGAGATGGAACGAATTCACTTGCATCGGCGATGATCTTAATCTGTTTTTGGATGACCTCTTGCAACCAGTGCTTATGTGGCTCCAAATCAGGACTGATTACTACTTTACGAAGTTGCTCTAAGATATTAGGGCCTTGCAACTGCGAGAATTTATCTATCAAACCGTATCTAAAATCTTGGGCATGATCTCTGTCACCAGGAGAATAAGCGCCAGTGCGGTTTATATCTTCTTTAGGATTAACATACTTATATACAAATATTACGAAGTTAGCCCAAAATCTAGGGTCGAAGTATTGCGGTTCTGGGAGAACTAGAGCGCTTTTAAAGCGATTTCCTCCTAGATTTCCTAAAATACCAACAATCCATTCGTTAGCTCTTTCCGGTATTTTCTTTATCTTTTCATCGGAGTATTTCATTGCAGATAGGGGATCTACCTGAAAAAATAAACCTAACCATATTTTGCATCGATTATCTTCAGGTTCATATATATTCAGTCTGGAAGTACAAAGTGCTTTTACGGAATTAATAACTGGACTCTCCCTTTGAATTAGAATTGATATCGTAGCATCCAATATTTGAGAGCTAACAGGGTCTAACTCTTGCAGTTTGATTAATAAATTTTGGCGTATCAGCGGCCAATGCTCTCTTCCGCCCCATAAAAGCTTTTGAATAACCGAATTAGAAATATTGGTTTCATCAAATAACCATTCAAGCTCCATCGAGTTTGAGAACTCTTGAACAAAAATCTCTGGCCTTGCCTCAATAAAAGAATTTAACCAATCAGGAAACCCATTCATTTCGTTCAAGGAATATCTACATACGCGCAGAGAATCTTCAGCTGAAATATCCGAAAAAGTTATTTTCTTGCGAACGACAAGTGATTGGAGACCACACAAACCAGTGATAATGCTTTGGGGGGTTGAGTGAGGGATAAGCTGTGCTGGTAGCAAAGGCATTACTTTGTTCCATGATTTCTCTGCTCCACGTCTGGTAGCCCAAGCAATCAATTTACCGCGTTTTTTCTCTAAATAAGACCAGTCATTAATGGCCCACCGCGAAGTTTTTTCCTGAAACGAAACCTCGTGAAGCAAATGACTTATGAAGTGTTGGTTCTTCCCTGTATAGATACTGCGTAAACCGGTATATAAATAATACCTATCGAGTATTCCATTCGTAAATTTCTCATATCTTCTTTTTATGTATTTCTTCCACTCTCCCCCTTCTAATTTGTATTTCCAATTCATACGCCAATGGACAGAAAAATTTCGAAAGATATTTGGAAGCGACAGTTGTAGGCACTCTAAGAGCGGGATCTGGGTTTTACCAGAGAGTTTTAGCAATCTTATTAGCTTGAAACTCAAAGAAGGAACCCAAAGCTCTAGTGCTAATCGGTGGGCAACTTGAACATCTTTAAAGTTATTGTTTTTCTCACAAAAACTTACCAACCATTCAATATCGTTTGAATCAAATTGAATAAATCTCCAAAGTCTACTAATCCTCCATAAATTTTCTTTAGGCTCTCCAAGAGTGATGCGATGCAACTCCACACCAGTAATAAATGCCTGCTCCTTGATCTCGGCATTTGCGTTTAAAGTTTTTTTGAAATTAGACACAAGATTTTCATCGGTAAAATGAAGGCCATGATTCATCAAATTATCTAGCAAATGAAGAGCATTAACGATCACCAAATTCTCAACCGAAGCTGTTTTCGATTTCACTGCTTTATCAAGAGCAATGATTAATAATTGCGCAAGCCACTCACGGCGTTCCTCTTCATCAAGATCATAAGTAGTGTCTTCGGGAACAAACTCCATTATTTCGATAAGAATGGATATTAGTTGGATAAAATCTAATTTATCCGAAACGGCACTGAAATGCTTCTTTAACCGCCATGATGCTCCAGTGGAGTACCTGTTTGGGGCGGTAGAGTTGAGAATTAATGTTTTCAACTCATGGCTGCTAAGGTTGTCTGGATAAAGGCATTCAATCAACTCAGTAAGAACTGAGTGAGGAAATGGAGGGAGTAATAAAGCTTCATGCTTTAATTGTGCGAGATAATTTGTATCAGAGTTAGCTTCAAAACATTGGATAGCTAAGATCCTATTAGTTTCTGTAGTATCGCTATCAGAGAATATCTTTAATACAGATGGCAAACACTCTCTTAAACTCCCGAATTTAACGACAAGTAATAGTTCACTGATAAATCTCGATTCTGTTTGTGGCGATTGCAGTAACTCCGAAATACTGTCACAAAGATTGCTATCCGCGATACGACTTAAAATAGCAGGATCATAATTAATTCTATTTATTTGTCCATTCTTATAGAGTTTATCAATTTTAAGCAGTAACTCCCGTCTGTAATCAGTAGAGAGTTTAGAGGGATCACCATAGGAAAAGTGAATATCGGGCGCACAATCTAATATGACCTCACGAATTCGTTGATTAAAAGTTGTATCTCCAATACATAGCCAGGCAGCGACCGGCGCTAAATGTGACTTAAGGACTAATCTGCCTTCGAACGAATAAGTTAAAAGTGTTACTAATTTGTCTAGCGTTAATCCATCATTCAAACGCTCTTGTAACCAATCGGCAGCCAGTAACTCAAGTATTCTCCTATGATGAAATTTAATAGTTCCAAAAAACGCTGTGTCAAATAATGGTCTATCCAAGAGTGCTCTTTTTTCTTTACCAACCCAATTTGGCATTAAACAATCTGAGGGATTTAATGCGAGGGAGTTATTAGAAATATTGTCATCCGGGATTCTGAAATGAAGGTTCTTGCAAAAAACAGCCGCCGCCCCTAATGACTGCAAGCCATCAAGAGCTCTTTCGGGAGACAGTGGATTTTGTTTTTCACGATTTTCTGGATCTTTAGTGGAGGCAATTATTCTTCCTTTTAAAAGTTCATAAAGGCTTCCAAGCTTGCCATGAGCTTTCCAATAAGAAATGAGTTCGCTCACATCTACTGGTCTGCGAGCTAATTCCCAAGCATTTTGTTTTTGAATTGCCTCGATGAATTCATTTATGTTTTCTACTTCTTCGCTCTTTGCATACAATCGCACTTGATCAAGGCTAAGAGCTTTTATATGGACGATAAAGGGTTCAATGTTTCGTGCATTCTTGATATTAGACTTGTTACTTTGAAAAGGATTTAGATTAACGGTGGGTGCCAACAGGAAGGTATCTTTGAGTTTTTGAGCATCTGTTTTTGGTCTCCATTCACTAATGCGTGAAGTGAGAATTATGGTTGCTCTCTCAAGTTGTTCTGATCCAACCGTATCACCAAGTCTACTGATGGCTAGAAAAAAATCATCTGGTCTCGCGATTTTTGACTCATCAACAGAATCTAAAAAAATGTAACCGTGCTCTGCCGATTTTTTCCACCTGAGAAATTCATCATACTGCTTTGAGCCCAGAGAGGTTTCTAAGCTGTTACCAACAAGGCTATAAAGATCTACCTTGAAACTAAATTTTTTGTGGGCACTTAGCTTGTTATGTTGAATCTCAAGCTCTTTTGTCTTTCCACTTCCCAATTCGCCAAGAATGACTACGATTTTCTTAGATAAGAGCTCTTGCCATGTAAGGCCGTCATTACCAGAGTCTTCTAGTAGATAGCTGTCTTCAGCTAATTTCCTGAAATCCCCATCTTCAGGAGCCACAGTAAATAATCGATTTAGATCTACAAGTATAGACATGACCATTTCCCCCTTAATTAAATATTTCTATTTAGTTTATGTTTTTGTTTAGAATACATTTTATTTGGAATATATACTAAAGATTGTCCTGATTGACCATCCTCCATACTATTGGTTTAGTCAGGGAAAATAACAATTAACAGTATGTTGCCCTGAGGTTGATAAATAGCTCCTGGCAATTTTAATTACACTCAAAAAAGGGGAAAGAGATGGGATTCTATCTTCGTAAAAGTATTAGTGTAGGACCTCTTCGCTTCAATTTCTCCTCAGCGGGTATCGGCGTTTCAGGAGGAGTTAAAGGATTTCGGGTCAGTACTGGTCCAAGAGGCAACTATATACACATGGGACAAGGTGGGCTTTATTATAGAGTTACAATTCCTTCCAATGCTTCGCCAGCAATACCAATTACTCCTTCCTATAACATCCACACAATACCAGTAGGCACTCACGCACCTTTGGAGGATATAGAGTCGGCTGACGTATCCGAAATAGTCGATTCCTCATCGAAAGATTTGCTCAATGAGATAAACGAGAAACAGAAAAGACCAAGGTTCTGGCCCATTATTGCGATTGTTTCTGTAATAGTTTTTGGTATGGTCTCGAATAATGGACTACCAGGTTGGGTGGCAGGATTAATTATTTTGAGCGGCTGTATAGCAACTTATGTTACTTACACAAAAGATATCTTAGCAAAAACCGTTGTTCTTTTTTATGAGTTTGATCGCGCAATGGAAAGCGCTTATGAACAACTTCATAAGGCGGCAGAAGAGCTTGCAGCATGCAGTGCTGCTTGGCATATAGAATCCTCAGGTCAAGTATATGATCCTAAATATCATGCGGGTGCTAGCACACTGTTGAGCCGTAAGAACACAACCATCAAGAAATCGGAACCTCCATTTTTGAAAACGAATATCGAAACAATCTCTATTGGCGTTGGACGCCAAACGCTTCATTTCTTTCCAGATCGAGTACTTGTATATGAAAAAAATGGCGTAGGTGCGGTTAGTTATAAAGAATTAACAATAGAGGTTTCAGGTTCTCGGTTCATTGAAGAAGAATCTGTCCCCAGAGATGCAACTGTGGTAGATCACACTTGGAAATATGTAAATAAGTCTGGTGGGCCAGACAAACGATTTAAAGATAATAGAGAGATACCTATTTGTCTTTATGAAGCAATTAAGCTATCAAGCTCAAACGGATTAAATGAGCTCATTCAAGTTTCAAAAAATGGGGTTGGGTCGGAATTCTCCCAAGCAATACACATGCTTGGGAGAAACATTCCGGAAGAAGCTTCAAAAATATAAAAACGTGCAAAAATGAAAAAAATAGATTCTTCCAATTTTAAAATTTATGTTCCCGTTGTCCTTTGGGCGGATGATCTCCGTGAGCTTTTTTCCATTCTCAGTGACTATGAAAATGTCAGAATTACTTCTGACAACATTGAGTACGAATCCTTGAAGGAATTTCTTCAACATACAAGTTGGCGTAGAGCCTCTGAGGTGAATATAAGAGTTCCTGAGCCATATGTATCAATTAGTATGGATAACTCAAGTACACGACTTCATATGTCATCTAGTCAGAGAGTCGAATTGGGACTATTTTCTCAATTGGATGAAGTGCTTACTCGTTGTGAGCGTTCGCCACGGTTTTTTTATAGTTACAAATGGGTATTAATTTTACCTTTATTTGTTCAGGCTTTATTTGCAGTGTCCCCGATTGCAATTAATGCAGACTTAAAACTGGCAATTTCTATTTTGATGCTTTTATGGAGTAGTTCAGTTATGTATATCAATCTCTGTAAACATTCTATTGTTAACCGTGTTAACGAAAAAGACAGACCTGGATTCCTGAAACGTAATTTGGATGGGATACTGATTGGAATTATTAGTGCGATTTTAGGTGGCATAGTTGGGATTTTTACCCCCCCAATAGTTGAAAAACTTTGGGATAAAAATCCCACTATCACCCAAAACCAAGTAAAACCGCTACAAGGTAATTTGCCCAAATAGAAATGCTACTTACTTTAGAAGCATTTGGTTTGTAATATATGGCTACATACTTATTGTTCCAAGTGGCTACTTTGGATTGTTATAGGTGGCTACTTTGATTGGAATACTCACTTACAATTCCCAACTTAAATCAGTCGTCTTGACATCAGATGGTGAGCGATTAGTCGTTTCTAGTGGCCTGTCTAAATTGATTCTTGATACGCAAGATGGCAGTAAATAATCAAAAAATGTAAAAGGTTCGATGGCACTTACTGTCGACTAACGGATTTTAAAATCGATTTTTGATGCCATTTTGATGACAGGGAGTATTTAAATCTTGCGAAACGCCTGTGTTCATGCGGAGTGGTTAATTTTACAACTTACTGATTTAATTGGGGTACAAGCCGCGTGAATGGTGGGAGATCGGGGGGTCGAACCCCGGACAAACGGATTAAGAGTCCGCTGCTCTACCAACTGAGCTAATCTCCCACAAGGGCGCCAATTATCAATAGAATGGCTTGATATGTCAACTTGAAACAGTTGGCTTAATCTTGTAAGTTACGTTCTTATCTATCAAAAAGCCTGATACTCAATGACATTGCAAGTAGTTCCAACTCAACCTTTTTCCGGGCAGAAGCCGGGTACTTCAGGGTTACGTAAGCGCGTTGCAGTATTTCAACAACCGCATTATCTCGAGAATTTCGTACAAAGTATCTTTGATACAGTGGGCGCGCCAGAGGCTGCAACCCTGACTTTGGGTGGGGATGGGCGGTATTTTAATCGCCAAGCGATTCAGATCATATTGAAGATGGCTGCTGCAAATGGTTTTAGCCGCGTTTTGGTAGGGCTGGGCGGCATACTTTCCACACCTGCTGCATCATGCGTGATACGTAAATACAAGACATACGGCGGTATCATTCTTTCAGCCAGCCATAATCCTGGGGGTATTGATGGTGATTTCGGCATTAAATACAACACACCAAATGGCGGCCCTGCACCAGAAAAGATAACCGAAGCGATTTATGAAAGTAGCAAACAGATCACGTGTTATCAGATATTAGATGCGCCGGATGTTAGCTTGGATGGAATCGGCGAAACACGGCTGGGGGACATGGTCGTTGAAGTTATCAGCGCAGTAGATGATTATGCTGAATTGATGTCGGCTATTTTTGATTTCAATGCGATCAAAGCACTATTTGCCAGTGGTTTCAGCTTCAGGTTTGATGCCATGCATGCAGTAACCGGGCCTTATGCGCGTGAAGTCTTTATCAATCGCTTAGCTGCTCCAGAGACAAGCTTGATGAATGCGATTCCTCTGGAAGATTTTGGTGGAGGGCACCCTGACCCTAATCTGACTTATGCGCATGATTTAGTCACCGTTATGTACGGCGATAATGCCCCAGATTTTGGTGCAGCTTCAGATGGAGATGGTGACCGTAATATGATACTGGGGCGCGGATTTTTTGTTACCCCATCTGATAGTTTAGCTTTGCTTGCGGCAAACGCGCGTTTAATTCCGGCTTATGCGCAAGGTATTGCTGGCGTGGCGCGTTCGATGCCGACTAGTGCCGCAGTCGATCGAGTGGCCGAGGAGCTTGGTATTCCATGTTTCGAGACACCCACAGGCTGGAAGTTTTTTGGCAACCTGATGGATGCTGGCAAAGTGACACTTTGTGGTGAAGAAAGCTTTGGCACGGGGTCTAATCACGTACGTGAAAAAGATGGATTATGGGCAGTCCTGTTTTGGCTGAATATTCTGGCCATCAAGCGGCAGCCTGTTGAAAATATCATGAAACGTCACTGGGCACAGTATGGGCGCAACGTCTATTCTAGGCATGATTATGAAGGGTTGCCGACCGATGCTGCAGCGGGCGTCATCAATCATATACATGCAAGTTTTATCTCATTGACGGGAAAGCAGTTTGGGCGATATACGATCCAAGTTTGCGATGATTTTAGCTATACGGACTCAGTTGATGGCAGCATCAGTAACAATCAAGGTATACGGATTCTATTTGTTGACGGATCACGTATTGTGTTCCGCCTATCGGGCACGGGAACTGAAGGCGCTACTCTGCGGATATATCTCGAAGCTTATGAGCCTAATCGTGGTCAACATCATCTCGATGCACAAGTGGCACTTGCAGAGATGATCCAAATTGCACTGGATATTTCCGAGTTGAAGCAGCGTACAGGGCGCGATGTGCCTACGGTGATTACATAGGCCGCTATATAGGCATGGTGTTTTCTAAGTTACTGAATATAATAGCAGCGGAACACTGCATAGATGCTCAATTTTGGTGAAGTGATTTGCCAATTTATTGCGTTTGAGTCTAGTATCAAAGGTAAGAGCCAAGCGTGCGAAAGTGTTATTGGGGAGCGCACGCTACTTTAAAATTGGAAAAATTCCATCGATGAATGCCATTAAAAATTATATTCTGCAATGCAAACAGTTCTTTATATATGCAGGTGTATTTAGTTTTGTAATTAATCTGCTTACATTGATGCCAGCGTTTTATATGCTGGAGTTATATGACCGGGTATTAAGTAGCCACAGTAATGAAACTTTGGTTATGTTGACCCTGCTCGTTGTCTTCATGCTGGTGACTCAATACTACGTTGAGTATTTACGCCAGACGCTGTTTTTGCGCACATCTTTGACCATGCAGCGCTTGATGCAAAAAACGGTACTTGCCTGCATGTTGAGTATGAGTGGGCAAAACCGAGCTAACCGCCGTGGTTTAGATGATGTGCATACAGTACAGTCCTTCTTTTCGGGCTCTGGCGTGCAAGCTGTATTTGAAATTCCATGGATTCCTGTTTATTTTTTCGTTTTATATCTTTTTCATCCTTTACTCAGTTTGATGGCATTGGTCGGTACCTTGATTCTTGTGGGGTTGGCTTTTTTAGAGGAAAAGCAAGGCACTGAAAATCAGAAACAAGGGCAGGATGCCTTGAGAAAATCTCAGGATGTATTGGATTCTGCGCTGAATAACCTTGAAGTCATCAATGCAATGAGCATGCGTGAAGTCATCACTAAGCGCTGGTCGAATATCCATGATGCAGCCTTATCGAATAATATTTCAGGCACGACAAAATCTGCTGCTATTTCTGCCTGGTCGCGCCTTGTACGTAACTTGCTCACAACATTAGCCTTGGGTGTTGCTGCATGGTTGGCTATTAATGACCGCACCGTAACGCCTGGGGTGATGATTGCTGCCACCATTATCATGGGTAAGGTGATGATTCCGATTGACCGTGTGATTTCCGGCTGGCGTTTCTTTGTCAAGGCACGGCAGGCATACGCAAGACTGAATAAAATGCTGGATGATTACAAACCTGAAACAGCCGCAGTGACTCTTCAAGAGGTCGAAGGCAATCTCAAAGTAGAGAAACTGGTTTATGCGATCTCCCCTGAACGTGAAATCCTTCGTAATATCAACTTTTCCCTAAAGGCTGGCGAAGCCTTGGGGGTGATTGGGAATAGTGCCGCCGGGAAATCTACGCTGACACGTATGCTGGTCGGTTTGTATAAACCTAACCACGGTGCCGTTCGTCTGGATGGTGCTGATATATTCCAATGGGCGCAAACTGGATTATTGGGCCAGCATCTAGGATATATGCCTCAAGATGTTGAGCTTTTTGCAGGTACTGTCGCTGAAAATATTGCCCGCATGGGGGATGCTACTGAAAATGCTGAAGCTATTATTGAGGCCGCTAAACTTGTCGGGGCGCATGAGTTTATCCTACGATTACCACAAGGTTATGATACAGACATCGGAGATGCTGGTCGCATTCTTTCTTCTGGGCAACGTCAGCTGGTAGGGCTGGCAAGAGCGCTTTTTGGCAACCCCAAGCTGATCGTTCTTGATGAGCCAAATGCTAATTTGGATGGCCCATCAGAGCTTGCATTTATGCGCATGATACGAGAATTGAAGGCTCGAAAAATTACATTAGTGATCGTTAGCCATAAACCAAGTGTATTACGCGATGTAGATAAATTACTGGTGCTTGAGCTAGGGCGTCAACTGAGTTTTGGAGATAGGGACGAGGTTCTACAAAGTGTGGCTAGTAGCAATGAAAGTACATCAGCCTCTCAGGTGTCATTAGTAAAAGGGGCTCAGCCTACATGAGTATCCTAAATGGCATCTTCAAACCGACCATTCAGATCGATGAGTCAGGGCAGTCCACAAGGATAGTCCGTAAAGGGATGTTTGTGGGGATTGTGATCGTGGGTGGATTCTTCCTCTGGGCGAGCATTGCACCATTAAGTGGTGCTGTCATTGCGGAGGGGAAGATCAAGTTCGCGACGAATCGTAAAACTATCCAGCATCTTGAAGGCGGTATCGTTAAACAGATACTTGTACGGGATGGCGATATCGTTAAAGCTGGCCAGCCTTTGGTGCTGTTGGAAGATACAAGAAATAGCGCTGAGCTCAATATTCTTCGGGATCAGCATGATGCTTTGCTGGCAAAAGACGCACGCTTGATCGCTGAAAAGACACTTGCAGATAAAATCAGCTTTCCTTCAGAGTTGTTGACACCTTCTACCCCAAAACGGGTGGAATTGATTAACAAGGAAAATGCGATCTTTTACTCAAAGCGTAAGATATTGAATGACCAGATATCGCTTCTGAAAACAGAGCTATCTCATTCAAAAGATGCTGTAACCGCATATCAAGCGCAGGTCAGTGCAATTTCTGAGAATATTAATTACAGGCAAGAGCAAGTTGCGATGCGTGAAGGGTTAATGCAGAAGAACTTTGTGGGTAAAGCGGATGTGCTGAATTATCGCCAAGCGTTAACTGAAAAGAAAGAGCAACTGGCAGAGAAGAACGCAGACCTTAATAATACGAGAGCCAGGGTTGCTGAATTAGATTTAAGGGCGATTGATGCCAAGAATCAATATATACAGCAGGCCGATAGTGACCTTAAAGAGACGAGCAGTCAGCTTCAAGAGGTCATCGAGCGATTACGTCCGGCAGAAGACTCCATGTTGCGTAGAACAGTGCTAGCGCCTATCGATGGACAGGTGATGTCACTCAAGATAACGACCATTGGCGGTATTGTGAGCCCTGGACAAGCTATGATGGATATTGTGCCGAGCTCAGATGATCTGGTGATTGAGGTAAATGTTAAAAACATTGATATTGATACTGTATTTACAGATCAGGTGGCAGAGATCCAGCTGAATGCCTATAACCAGCGTTCAACGCCTATGGTGTCCGGTAAAGTGACTTATGTTGCCAGAGATGCTATTGAAGATCCGCAAACCAAGATGGTGACCTATCCTGCACATGTGATGATTGATCGAGATGCTTTAAAAAGTCTGCAACATGTCAAAATCGAACCAGGGATGCCTGCAACTGCTTATATCAAGACTCAGGAGCGGAGCATGCTAGAGTATTTAATATCGCCGATTACACAACGTATGCGGCATACGTTCCGTGAAGAGTAGAAAGAGCGGTAAGTCATTGGGCTAGGTTTTTTGATCGTTAATATCTAGCAGTTTTTTACTTAAATTTAGCCTTCCATCATCAAGTGTGACCAATAAACCTTCGTCTTCCCAGTTACGTAACTGCTTGTTCACGCTTTCTCGTGAAGCGCCTACAAGGTTAGCCAGATCGACTTGAGATATTTTCATATCGAATTCGATGTTTTCACCTTTAGGGCTTCCATATTTTAGAGAAAGTAAGCGCAGCATTTTGGCTAAGCGGAATGGCAGGTTCAGAAATACCATGTTTTCCAGAAATTCATTCGTTGAGCGCAACATCTGGCAAAGCACGGTGGTGAGTTGAACGGCAACGGATGGATGCGAAATAAGGAATTGCAGGAAAGAGGTTCGGTCAATGACCAAGAGTTCTGATACTTGTGTGCTTGTGACTGTCGCCGTCCGTGGCTTGCCATCCAGCACGGCGATTTCACCGAATGACGCATTCGGTTCCAGAAAGCCTAATATCAGGGTTTTACCTTCTTCTGATATGTTTTGTACTTTTAACCGACCTTTAATGACGATGAACATGCTATCGCCATGATCGCCTTTAAAGAAGACCGAAGTCTTGTTCGGTATTTTACGAACCTGCGCGAAATCAGCGATTTTGTCTAAGGCTGTTTGTTCAAGCTCAGAAAATAAAAAACTGCCAGATAATAATTGAGTAATCTCAGCTTTGCTATAACGCCCCTGCATCGTGTTATTCCCTTTTTAACCAGCTTTAAGTAATAGGTGATCTGGTTTATTTATTTGATCATTTATTATTGTTTTTATTCATTATAGTCGGCTATAAGAAATTTTTGTATTGAGGATTAGCAGCCATGCTAATAGCGGTGTTTGATTTATTTATAGTAAGCCCTATAAATGTTATTTTTGCTGATGGTAATGGGTGTTAGGATATTGGCAGAACGCGACACAGAAAATAATTCACAATGAAATATCTATTCATACACCAAAACTATCCCGGTCAATTCAAGCATCTTGCCCCAGCTATTGCCGCTATTCCTGGCAATCAAGTAGTCGCTATTGTCGATGATAAAAATAAACGTGCTGCCAGCATCCAAAAGAATGTGACCTTATATAGTTATCCTGCGCCTCAAGGGTCTAGTAAGGAGACGCACTGGTATTTAAGAAATTACGAAGGCGCTATTCGCCGTGGTCAGCAAGTCGTTAGGTTGTTGATGGAGTTACGCGATAAGCAGAAATTTATTCCCGATGTGATTTGTGCGCATGCGGGCTGGGGCGAGGCGTTGTTCCTCAAAGAGGTTTTTCCTGACGCTGTAGTGCTGGATTATTTTGAATTCTTTTATTTATCCGAAGGTTCGGATGTGGGTTTTGACAAAGAGTTCCAGACACAAACCATTGATGATTTTTGTCGGATACGCATTAAGAACTCGACACACTTATTATCGCTAAATAATTGTGATTGGGGGCTTGCGCCGACAAAATGGCAGGCTGGTCAGTTTCCTCCTATTTATCAATCAAAGATCAGCGTGATTCATGAAGGGGTAGATACTGATATCGTTAAGCCGAATATCTATGCAAGCTTTAAGGTGCCACAGGGACCATTGCTAACAGCGGAAGATAAGGTCATTACGTTTGTTAACCGGAATCTTGAGCCTTATCGCGGGTTTCATGTTTTTATGCGTGCACTGCCACAGATATTAATCGATAACCCTGATGCACACGTCGTATTACTTGGTGGGGATGAGGTGAGTTATGGGGCAATGCCTAAAGAGGGCGGTACATGGCGGCATAAGATGATGGCCGAAGTGGGTGATGGTCTTGATATGAAGCGAGTACATTTTGTTGGCAAGATACCCTATGACCAGTACCTTAACCTATTGCAGATATCGTCTGCACATGTCTATCTGACTTATCCTTTTGTATTATCTTGGTCGATGATGGAGTCTATGGCTGCTGGGTGTATCGTGATTGCCTCGAATACGCCACCAGTGACCGAAGTGATGACAGACGGGCATGATGGTTTGCTGTTTGATTTTTTTGATGTGCAGGGGCTGGTAGATAAAGTGGGTAAGGTGCTTAAGCATCCTGAAGATTATGCTCAGATACGTATCAATGCGCGTAAAACGATCGTGGAGCAATACGATTTAAAAACAGTTTGCTTACCTAAACAGGTAGAGCTTTTGCAAACCTTATCTGCCAAAGGTGCGTTACAAGATTGATCGCTACAGGATAGATCACTCGACCTGTTTGATGGTCATGTTGCCTTGAAACAGTCGCACATCCATTCGCCCTAAAAATGACATGCCAAGCAATACATCACCATCCAGCCCTGGGGCGATGACGGCAGCTACATCTTTTGCTTCTACGCCCCCAATCTTTACCGAACCAAGCCTTGTCATATAGGCAACAGTATCGCCATTTGCAGTGCTTGTCATGATTGCATTTCGGCTTGTAAGACCTAGTTTGTCGGCGATTCTTTGCGAGATCGCGACACCGGTAGCGCCTGTATCGACCAATACATCTACGCGTTGACCATTGATCAATGCTTCGGCGCGATAATGCCCATCAGCGCCACGGCGCAATACGACTTCTTCCTTATTACCCAAGCCCGAGAGCTTATTCGGGTTGAGTATCCCATCCATCAAATAATAAAGACCGCCAGCCAGCGCGAGCCATATGATGGAAACGATAATCGTATTGCGGCTCATCTGCTTTAAGTTAGAACGGTAGTTTCACTTGAGGCGCAGCATCAAGAATAATCGCGCGGAATTGTGACTGGATACGTTTCAGTGCATCTTCATTATCAGCCTCAAAACGTAATACGATGACGGGGGTGGTATTGGACGGCCGCATCAGGCCGAACCCATCTGCGTATTCGACCCTAAGCCCGTCTATGGTGATGACATCGGTCGCACCATCGAATACAGCGGTTTTTTGTAGTTGCGCAATCAGTGCATGGGGCTCACCTTCTTGCATGTTGATATGCTGCTCAGGGGTGCTGACACTATCAGGTAGTGCATTTAGTATGGCTGATGGATCGTCAAAACGACTGAGTATCTCCAGTAATCGCGCGCCCGAATACAGGCCATCATCAAAACCGTACCAGCGCTCTTTGAAGAATATATGGCCGCTCATCTCGCCAGCCAAAGCGGCCTTGGTTTCCTTCATCTTGGCTTTTACCAGTGAATGCCCAGTTTTCCATAGCAATGGATTGCCGCCACGTGCGGATATCCATGGTGCGAGATTACGTGTGGATTTAACATCAAAAATGATGGTGGCGGCAGGGTTACGTTTGAGTACATCCTCGGCAAACATCAACAACTGTCGATCTGGGTAGATGATGTTGCCTTCTTTTGTCACGACCCCCAGACGGTCACCATCACCATCAAAAGCCAGGCCAATCTCGGCGTCGCCGACCTTTAATGCCGCAATCAGGTCTTCAAGGTTCTCGGGTACAGAGGGGTCGGGATGGTGATTGGGAAAGTGTCCATCGACTTCGCAGAATAGTTCTTCGACTTCACATCCCAGTGAGCGATAGAGTTTGCCTGCGAAGGCGCCCGGTACGCCATTGCCGCAATCCACTGCGATCTTCATTGGGCGTGCAAGTTTGATATCAGATGCGATACGTTCAATGTAAGCGGGGGCGATATCAAAGGTGCTTTCTGCCCCTGTGCCATGCGTGAAATCATCATTTTGGATTCTGATGCGTAAGCTCTGGATGGTTTCTCCAGAGAGTGTCTCATCTGCCACTACCATCTTGAGACCATTGTATTCCGGTGGATTATGACTGCCCGTAACCATCACTCCGCAATTAGTGCCGAGATGTTGGGCGGCGAAATACACCATAGGCGTAGCGACTAACCCCAAGTTGATGACATTCAGGCCGCTCTTTTTTATGCCTAAGGAAAGTGCTTGAGCCAGAGATGGCCCTGATAACCTGCCATCGTAACCTACGCAAATAGTGGTTTGTTTGCGTGCTGCCGCTTCGCTGCCGATGGCATGGCCTATCGCCTCGACGATCTCTGGTGTTAGCGTCTTATCTACAATGCCGCGGATGTCGTAGGCTTTGAATATCTCTTTTGGGGGTGTCATAGTCTATTTAAGTTCGGTTCTAGGTTGTTAGATCGTTTTAAGGCTGGATTTACTCGGCTTCTTCAATCCACGCCAGTTGAATGCCTTCGAGTATCTTTTCTCCGCATTTTTCAGGGGCATCGTCAAAACCATCAAGATCGAGTACCCATTGGTAAAGATCTGTGAACCTGATGGTCTTGGGGTCGGTATCGGGAAACTTGTCATACAGTTCCTCTGCGATTCGTTGGCTGTCTGTCCATTTCATTTGAATCATCCTTATGAGCGTTTGGCGCGTACATATTGTACTGGCCACGTAATATCGGCTTTTAACTCTTTTGCGGCGCGTAGCGGCCAGTAGGGGTCGCGTAACAGTTCACGTGCAAGCAGTACGACATCTGCTTGGTCAGTCATTAAAATATGTTCTGCCTGAACCGGCTCCGTGATCATGCCGACAGCACCAGTCGCGATATTGGCTTCATTCCTGATCGCAGTCGCAAAAGCTGTCTGATAGCCTGCACCTACAGGTATCTTTGCATCCAGTATCAATCCGCCGCTTGAGCAATCGATGAGGTCAATGCCGATTTGTTTTAGCCATGTTGATAGTTGGATCGACTGTGCGATATCCCAGCCGCCCTCAACCCAGTCTGACGCGGAAATGCGGACGAACATCGCTTTATCCTGCGGCCAGAAATCGCGTAGCTGTTTTGCGATATCCAAAGCTAGGCGGCAGCGGTTCTCTAAGCTGCCGCCGTATTCGTCTGCGCGTTGATTAGATAAAGGTGAAAGGAACTCGTGCAGTAGGTAGCCATGGGCGCAATGCAGCTCCAGCACTTCAAACCCTGCATCCAGCGCACGTTTTGCCGCAGCGAGAAAAAGATGCTTGATCTCATCGATCTCAGCCGTAGATAACGCGACTGGTGTTCCATGCTCAGGCGTGACAGCGATGGCAGAAGGAGCCACTGTTTGCCAGCCGCCTTTTTCTTTGCTCAAGAACTTGCCATCGTTCCATGGCGTATCGCAAGAGGCCTTGCGGCCGGCATGTGCGATCTGTATGCCGGGTATAGCACCTTGTTGCTTAACAAACTCAACGATAGGGCGGAAAGCTTCCGTGTGTGCATCTGACCATATGCCGGTGCAATGTGGAGTGATTCGGCCTTCAGGTGCGATGGCCGTTGCCTCAACAATCACAAGCGATGCGCCGCCAACAGCGCGGCTACCGTAATTGACCAAATGCCAGTTATTAGGAAGGCCATCTGTGGCTGAATATTGGCACATCGGCGATACGAAGATACGATTCTTAAAGGTGGTATTGCGTAACGTAAATGGGCTGAATAATTTACTCATATATTAAAAGCCTAAGATATGAAAACAGGGATATTGGCGATTTTTGCCCGCCACTCAATGGGGCCGCTGGTATGCACTGAATGGCCTTGTGTATCGACAGCCACCGTCACAGGCATATCTTCAACCTCTAGTTCGTATACGGCTTCCATACCAAGTTCAGGGAAGGCGATGACACGCGCAGACTTGATCGCCTGCGATATCAGGTAAGCGGCACCACCAATCGCGATCAGGTAGGTAGACTGATGCTGTTTGATTGCGTTCACCGTGGCTTCGCCGCGTTCGGCTTTGCCAATCATGCCAAGTAGCCCTGTTTTGGTCAGCATCGTCTCGGTGAATCTATCCATGCGCGTCGCCGTAGTGGGGCCTGCCGGGCCAATGACCTCATCTCCTACTGGGTCGACTGGGCCAACGTAATAGATGAACCGATTGGTGAAATCTAGGCCATCAGGCAATGGTTTGCCTTGGGCGATGAGGTCGACGATGCGTTTATGGGCAGCATCACGGCCTGTGAGCAGCTTACCGGAAAGCAATAGCTTTTCACCGGGTAGCCATTGCAGGATATCCTGCTTGCCCAAATTGTCGAGGTTAACCTTGCGCAATGGTGCGCTTGCATCTAATGCAATCTGTGGCCAGTCTTCAAGTTTTGGCACGGGCAGAACGGCTTGGCCGCTTCCATCGAGCGTGAAATGTACGTGGCGCGTTGCAGCACAATTGGGGATCATGGCGACAGGCAGCGAGGTCGCGTGCGTTGCGGTATCCAATATTTTGACATCAAGCACTGTGGTTAATCCCCCTAGCCCTTGTGCACCAATACCCAAGCGATTTACTTTTTCGTATATCTCCAATCGTAACTCTTCCGCACGATTAACTGGGCCGCGTGCGATCAATTGTTGAATATCGATAGGTGCGAATAGCGATTGCTTGGCTAATAACGTGGCTTTCTCAGCTGTGCCGCCAATGCCAATGCCTAAAACTCCTGGGGGGCACCAGCCAGCCCCCATGGTAAGCACGGTCTCAAGTACCCAATCGACGATGCTGTCTGATGGTTCAAGCATGGCGAGTTTCGCCTTGTTCTCTGAGCCGCCGCCCTTGGCTGAGATATTGATATCCACTTTGTCGCCAGGTACCAGTTCAACGTGTACAACCGATGGTGTGTTATCCCGAGTATTTAATCGCTGCCCGGCAGGATCCATCACGATAGAAGCGCGCAGAGGGTTGCTCTTATCTTTATATGCACGGCGTACACCTTCATCCACAAGCGCTTGTAGGCTGAGTTTCGTATCCCAACGTACATCCATGCCCACTCTGATGAATGCAACGACGATGCCAGTATCTTGGCATAGTGGGCGCTGGCCTTGAGCGCAGAGGTAAGAGTTGATTAATATCTGACCAATAGCATCACGGGCTGAGGGCGAAGCCTCACGCTGCCATGCCTCATGCAAGGCTGCAAGAAAATCAGGGGAGTGAAAGCATGAGATATATTGCAGCGCTTGATGAATGCTCGCAATAAAGTCGTCTTGCCTGATTAAACTCATACTTGGCTTAATGGTTGTAAAGTAAATATGGATTATAACGTGCCAAGCCGATAAGCGCAGTCGGGAGAATTGTCTATTACGCACATAAAAAATCCCGCTATCTTTAATAGAGTGTCTGGGTCTCAAAGATAGCGGGAACGGAGCAAAACCTGACCAAAAGGTTTGTATGTATAAATGCAAGTAGTGTTCCATCTATAAAATATAATTAAATCAATATCTTATTTTTTATTGGTGGTATCTTCGGGGTTATATATAACCTGTTGGTTACATATAACCATATTTGTCCCATGCAATTTCTTATGAAGGACTTTCATTCTGTAATTTGCAGGTCATGGTAAAATCCTGTTTTAGCTTAAGTCTCTGTAAAATTAACTGGAAAATTGAATATGTTTAGCACGGCAAAAACCTTGAGCGTTGTTGATCCTGATTTGTGGAAGCAAGTAGAAGCTGAACGTCATCGTCAGGATGAACATATCGAGCTGATCGCTTCAGAAAATTACACCAGCCCTGCGGTCATGCAGGCGCAAGGTTCACAACTGACTAATAAATACGCTGAGGGTTATCCGGGTAAGCGTTTTTACGGTGGTTGTGAGTTTGTCGACCATGTCGAGCAACTGGCGATAGACCGTGTTAAAAAACTATTTGGAGCAGAGTATGCCAACGTGCAGCCGCACTCTGGATCACAGGCTAATCAGGCCGTGTATTTCTCTATCCTTAAACCCGGTGACACGGTGATGGGGATGAACCTCGGGCACGGTGGTCATTTGACGCATGGGTCTCCTGCTAATCTTTCCGGTAAGTTATTCAATATCGTGCCTTACGGCTTAAATGATAAAGAAGAGATCGATTACGACGAGATGGAACGCATCGCCATCGAGTGCAAGCCAAAACTGTTGATCGGTGGCGCTTCTGCATATGCGCTGCGTTTTGATTGGGCGCGCATGGCTGAGATCGCCAAGAAAGTAGGCGCATATTTCATGGTAGATATGGCGCATTATTCTGGCTTGATCGCGGCAGGTGTTTACCCGAACCCGGTGCCGCATGCTGATTTTGTTACATCGACTACCCACAAGACATTAAGAGGCCCTCGTGGCGGTATCATTCTGGCTAAAGCTGAATTTGAGAAGTCATTGAACTCTAACGTGTTCCCAAGCTTACAGGGTGGCCCGCTGATGCATGTGATCGCAGGTAAGGCCGTGGCATTCCTTGAGGCCGCGCAACCTGAGTTCAAGACTTACCAAGAGCAGGTGTTGAAGAATGCCTCTGCAATGGCTAAAACATTGACTGAACGTGGGCTGCGCATCATCTCCGGCCGCAGTGAGTCGCATATGTTCCTAGTTGATTTACGTCCTAAAGGATTGACTGGTAAAGCAGCAGATGCCGCATTGGGTCTTGCACATATCACGGTGAATAAGAATGCGATTCCGAATGATCCTGAGAGCCCGTTTGTCACTTCAGGTATCCGTATCGGTTCGCCAGCCATCACGACGCGTGGTTTTAAAGAGGCGGAGGCGATTGTCGTGGCTAATCTGATCGCTGATGTTCTGGATAACCCAACTGATGAAGCCGTGATCGCAGCGACTAAGGAAAAAGTGCATGCGCTGACCTCGCGTTTCCCGGTGTATGGAAAATAGGCTGGGAAATAACACGTGAAATGCCCGTTCTGCGGTACCGACGATACGCAAGTCATTGACTCTCGCGTCAATGATGAAGGCGATTCTATCCGCCGTCGTCGGCGCTGTGCAGCTTGCGATAAAAGATTCACCACCTACGAGACTGCAGAGCTGCATCTGCCGCAGGTAGTCAAGCAGAATGGGAGTCGTGAAGAGTTTAATCGCGACAAACTTCGGCTCTCATTCACACGGGCTTTGCATAAACGCCCTGTGCCTACAGAATATGTCGACCGTGCAATCGACCATATCGTGCAGAAGATACTTGGCAAAGGCGAGCGTGAGATTGCCGCGCGTGATCTTGGCGAGATCGTCATGCAAGAGCTCAAGCTCATGGATAAAGTCGCGTATATCCGTTTCGCTTCAATCTATCGTAGTTTTCAGGATGTGGATGATTTCCATGACGTGATTCGTGATCTGGATAAACCGCATCGACGTCTCTCGGATAAATCCGACTCATAACCATGTTTTCAGGCTTAGACCATGTCATGATGGCGCAAGCGCTACGCCTCGCCGAACAAGGTCTCTATACTACTAGTCCCAATCCACGCGTTGGTTGTGTCATCGTCAAAGACGGCGTCATTGTCGGTCAAGGTGCGCATCTAAAAGCGGGGGAGCCTCATGCCGAGGTTTATGCGCTTCAGCAAGCTGGCGACCAAGCAAATGGCGCAGACGCCTATGTCACGCTTGAACCATGTAGTCATTTTGGCAGAACCCCGCCATGCGCCGATGCTTTGATCAAGGCCGGTATACGCCGCGTCATCGCTGCGATGGAAGATCCAAACCCAAAAGTTGCCGGTAGCGGTTTAGCACGATTGCAAGCGCATGGTATCGAAACATCTTCTGGATTGATGAAAGCACAGGCTGAAGCGCTGAATCCGGGATTTATTTCGCGTATGACGCGCAATCAACCTTTTGTGCGCAGTAAAATCGCGGCAAGTTTGGATGGTCGAACTGCCCTAGCCAACAGCGAAAGCAAGTGGATCACAGGGGAGGCCGCCAGGCTGGATGTGCAACACTGGCGTGCACGTTCATGCGCAATACTGACAGGTATTGGCACTGTGCTGGCCGACGATCCGCAAATGAACGTAAGAGGTATTGAAACGCCACGCCAGCCTTTACGTGTCGTCATCGATAGTCAACTGCGTATTCCGCTGACTGCAAAGATATTGCAAGGTGGGAATGTCATGGTTGCCTACGCGAATGGCGATCAGGCAAAAATAGAATCATTAGCAAAACTCGGTGTCCAATCTATTAAGCTACCTGCTGCCGATGGTGGCGTGTGCCTGCAAAGCCTTTTAACCCACCTTGCAAGCGTGCAAATCAATGAGGTGATGGTAGAGGCAGGCCAAGGTCTGAATGGTGCTTTATTGGCGCAAAATCTGATTGATGAATTGCTCATATATTACGCGCCCGTCTTGCTTGGGAGTGATGCAAAGGGCATGTTTGGTATCCCCATGCTGAATAACATGCAGCAGCGCATGCAGCTAGATATTCTTGATACTCGGCAAATCGGCCAAGATATACGTGTGAGAGCCAAACCCCACACTCCTTGAACAGGAACCTGATGCTGATCGATACCCACTGTCATCTGGATGCAGGCGAATTTGATCACGACCGTGATCAGGTCGCTAAAGCCAGTCTGGATGCTGATGTCCGGCTCATTGTCGTACCAGCGGTTGAACGTAGTAATTTTGGTACTGTTTCCCAATTAGCAGAGCGTCATCCTCATTGTGCCTACGCGCTGGGTATTCACCCTTTATTCGTCCCCGATGCAAAAGAAGAAGACCTTGGCTATCTTAGGACTGCAATAGAGCAGGGCAACCCTGTCGCTGTGGGGGAGATCGGTCTCGATTTCTTTGTTGAAGGGTATGATCGTGAGCGGCAGGAATATTTTTTCATCGAGCAGCTAAAATTAGCGCGTGAGTTTGAATTACCGGTGATCTTACATGTGCGCCGCTCGGTGGATGATGTGCTTAAATATCTGCGCCGGATTAAGGTGAGTGGGGGTATTGCCCATGCATTTAATGGCAGTAGACAACAGGCAGATGCGTTCATCAAACTGGGCTTCAAGCTCGGTTTTGGTGGTGCGATGACCTATCCGCGTGCTTTAAAGATTCGTGATCTCGCCATTCATCTACCGTTGGAGGCGATTGTTCTCGAGACGGATTCTCCGGATATTCCGCCAGAATGGCTCGGGCATCATGGCAGAAATAGTCCATATGAGTTGCCAAAAATTGCACAAGTATTAGCAGATTTACGGCAAATAAATCTGACTCAAGTGGCTGATACGACAACGAAGAATGCCCTAAATGCATTGCCAAAATTAGCTCAGTTATGCACACCACCTCATGTGCTACTTTAACTTTATTCAAAAAACCATAGCAATCCAATGACATACAGTAAGTCATTGATTTTAAATGTAAAAAAACTAGATTAAAAAATAGGCGTTTTGAAAATTTCCTTATGGAATCATTAGTTACATTTTTAAGTCACAGGTATCCACAAAATTATCCACAGATTTTGTGGATGTTTAAATATACTTTTTAGATCGTAGCTGCCATATCGCTGAGTCGTTCATTAATTGTTAGCATGACGTTCGTCCAATCTCCTATTCCCGTTTGCCTAATCAGGTTTGCACTTGGGTACCAGGGGGAGTCATTGCGATCTGCCATCCAGCGCCATTCACCTCCAAAACAGAGTAGTAGCCAGAGGGGGATACCCAGTGCACCTGCTAAATGAGCAGGTGCCGAGTCGATACAGATGAGCAGGTTTAAATTGCTCATGATTGCTGCAGTCTCATCGAAATCGGTGAGCTCATCATCCAGCATAAGGACATTACGAAAACCACGTAATGTGACTAATTCATCTTCTGTCAGACTTTTTTGTAGAGAGATAAACTGGATGTGGGGGTTGGAAGTAAAGATCGGCAACAGCTCGTTTAATTTAATGGACCGGTTGTGGTCGTTTTTATGTTCCGGGTTACCACGCCATACAACGCCTACGAGGATTTTTTTTGCAGGTAGCTGCGATCCCCAATGATACGCCAGAGAGGTATCTATGCTGAGGTAAGGTGTTATTTTAGGAATGTCCGCTTCTGAGAAACTTTTCATAGTTAAGGGTAGGCTCATTAGCGGGGTGCGGTAGTCTATGTTTTTAGGAGTTTCCTCTTTATCAATGATGTGAGCCTCAGGGAAGCTGCGTCTCATGATCTTTGTCAGAGGGCTGATCATCTGTACCCAGCAATTTATACCTTGTTCTATTAATGGCCTAATGTAGCGAGCCATTTGAATGGCATCGCCAAATCCTTGTTCATATTGAATCAGGAGATGCTTACCGCTGATGTCTGACTCACCTAGCCAGATTGGATAGGGGCAGCTCGTGATTGAGGTATCTGCATTTTTTGATAACCATCGTTGCTCATATCCTTTCCAGCCTGACTCAAAATTTCCTAGTGACAGGTTGAATAAACTCCGGTTCCATTGGCAGTCGATATAATCAGGTTGAATAGCTAGCGCCAGTTCGCAATGCTCCAATGCCTTGTCATATTGTTTCAGTGAGTTATATGTAGTGGCGAGGCTGCTGAGAATTTTATAGTCTTTAGGGTTTATAGCCAGCCCTTTATGATAAGCAATCAGGGCTTCATCAAAGCGGAATATTTCGCATAAGGCACCTCCAAGGTTGTCATAGGTTTCGGCGTGATTTGGATTGAGGATAAGACTTTTTTGATACCAGGAGATTGCCTCGTCAAATCGACGCATCTTTGACAAGGTTGCGCCGAGATTGTTATGGGCTCTTTCATGGTCAGGTTGGTATGTGATGGCTCGCTCATAACTCTCATAAGCATCAGCATATCGTTCTTGCTTGTAATAAATACTACCTAAGTTGTAATGTGCTTCGGCATAATCTGGCTGGATGGTAATTGCTTGTAGATAGCATACAATCGCCTGATCATACTTTTCAGTGGAGGCATGTAGTGTGCCCAAATTATTGTGGGCTTCCGCATTGTTTGGGTCTAGTTTCAGAGCCTGCTGATAGCTAAAAGCTGCATCGCCATATTGTTCGAGTGCTGTTTGAGTATTTCCCAGATTGTTAAATGTCTCGATGTAATCCGACTTAAGAAACAGTGCTTTTTTGTAATGTACGACGGCATTACCAAAATCTTTTAGTGCATTGTATGCGTTGCCTAGGTTGTTTTGTGCTTCGGGGAACTGCGGCCTGATGGCTAAGGCTTTTTCATAGCAATGTATTGCCTTATTGAATTTTCCTAGTGCGTAAAGGGCAATACCTAGATTGTAGTAAGCTTCGGCGAAGTCTCCCTGAATTGATATTGATTTTTCATATACCTCTATTGCTTTTTCATATTGCTTGAGCTCGCTGAATACATTGCCTAAGTTGCTATATGTATCGGCGTTTTCAGGTTGAATGGTTAACAGTTGTTGGTAACAGGTTACCAAGTCCTCGAACCGCTTCAGTTGTAACAGGCATGAGGCGAGATGATGGTGAGCCTGGATATGGGTAGGATTGGTTGATAATGTTTTTTGGAAGTGAATAACCGCTTCTTCATACCTTGCTTGAGAGGCAAGCAGTTTCCCAAGTTGGTAATGTGCACGCCAAAATTCAGGGAATATCGAAATTGCTTTTAAATAAGACGTTGCAGCATCTTCAAGTCGCTTGAGTTTTCTTAGGGTATTGGCTTGGTTAAAATATGCTTCCGCATGGTTCGGTAGTAATGATATGGCCTTACTATAGCAGGCAAGAGCCTCATCATATCTTTTTAGCATTTGGTAAGTGCGGCCTAACTGGTCCAGCAGGTGTGGGTGGTCAGGAAATATTGATAGTGCTTGTTGGTAGCATAAGGATGCCTCGTCAAAACGTTTGAGGTAAGACAGTGAAAGACCGAGATTGTTATAGGCGTCGATGGAGGTTTTCTCGGTAGATAAAACCTTACGGTAGTGCATAATCGCCTCTTCATGCTGATTGGAGGCATTGAGGGCGACACCAAGATTCAGTGATGCTTTGGCATATTCTGGATTTAACGTAAGAGCCATCTTGTAACATGCGATTGCTTTCTCAAAGTCTGCAAGCTCGCTAAGTGCTACGCCCATATTGAAGTGAGTTTCTGCTCGGTTTGGGTTTATGGAGGCTGATTTTTGGTAGCTATGGATGGCCTCATTAAAACGTCCAAGATTCCCTAAGGCTAACCCCAAATTAAAATAAGCATCGGCAAAATCTGGTTTGATTGCGACGGCACGTTGAATTGAGTCCACCGATTTCATGTACTCCTTGATTTGTAGGTAGATCACACCGAGTAGATGCCACGCATCTGGGTGATCGGGTATAAAATCTAGGAACTTTAAATAAAGCGACTCGGCATCTGATAGGTTGCCAGCCTGATGCAAATCCAACGCACGGTTTAGAAGAGTATTGGCTGGGTCATTCATTATTTAATCCTCCATTATCCTGTAGGGGCTAAAGTTTAAGTTTATGAAACTTACTGATTGGTGGTGCTAGACTTGTCTATCGCTGCTAGTTCGGGAACATGCCCAAAAACCCATTCCCCGTAATTAGTTTTGTTTTCGAAAGTACTGTAGATGGGTGGAAAATTCCTAGTTTTGAACGGAGTGGCAATGGAAGTGCTGAATACGCCCATGATGCCACCTCCAGGCGCTTCATATCGTCCCCATACCTGGCTTTGGGTCATTGGATCTTCATAGATTTTTCTAATGTAGCGCTTGGGTATGGGGAAACGATCGTCACGCAGTAATGCCTGAAGATTTTTGGGATATTGTTTTATCGGGCCAGGCGTTGCATTGTAATAATCGCGTATTGCCAGCCTAAATTTATCTCCTATCTTGAGTAGTTCCTGCTCGCGGTCACGTTGTCTTTGCTGGCTCCATATATTTCCGGCTTCTGCTAGTGAGAATCCGATCACCATAATGACGATTAGCAGACCGATGAAGGTATAACCATGCTCTGTTGATCTACCAGTCTGCATAGTTGCTACCATCCTGAGCGATATCAGGCGAACCGCTGTGTACATCGTAAACATCACCATGCAGATATGGATCGGCTGGAGGTGAGGTGATCCAGGATTCTATGCTTTGGGTGATGGGGTCTTCCGGCACAGCCCGTAGGTATTTACGCTCTACCATCTCTTCAAGGGAGGATGGATATATGCCTCTGTCGCTATAGTATTTGTCAATCGCATCGCGCATGACAGAGAGGTCATGTCGCAAAGATACCTCTTTGGATCGCTCCACTGCTTCGAAGTAGCGTGGTGATACAAGACTGAGCAGGGTGGCGATAATGGTCAGTACGACGAGCACTTCAATCAGCGTAAAACCGTGTGTTGGTTTTGAATGCATAGTTACCACTCACGGTAGGGGCGTTCATTCAACCCAATATCTTGAGAGGATGAGTAAACGTCGTAGATATCGTCCCCTTCTTTCGGCTCATCAAATGAGCTGGCATAACTACGCTTTCTCCATGTCTGTTCGGCAGAGATATCTAGGTCTGTTGAAAATGGGTCACGGGGAATACTGCGTAGGAAATATATCTTTTGTTTGTTGGGGTCGCGCTTGTTTTCTACACCCTCCACTAATGTTCTCAAGGAGGCTGGATATCCAGATTGACCGGGGGTCTTCTTGATAAATCCTTCATCCACCGCTCTTTTATAGGCATCGATGGCATCGCGTATTTGCCAAAGGCTACGCTTCAGTTCCTGTTCCTTATCACGCTTTACGGTCAATTGCATGACAGGTGCTGCCGAAGTTAGTATCAACGCTAGCAGGGATAGCGTGACCAGTAGCTCGATCAGCGTGAACCCTCGTAATATGTAAGTTCTTTTAAACATCATTACATCGGATTCCCGTTATTGTCGGGGCTGGATATATCGTCTATCGGTTTCATTGCAGCACGATCTGCACGGTTATCCTGGCTTGTCTGTGGAGAAGGTTGCGGAGGTGGAGGGGTATAGTCTGACGAAACTTGGCGCCCTGAGTTTGTCGATTTGCCAGTAGGCATGTTGCGATCTACGCCGACAGGAAAGGTCGTGTACACAGCATCGGCGGGTATGATATTGCTGATGATGCGTGGTGTTATCAGCAAGGCGATTTCTTTCTTGCGGCGATCTGTATTTTTGTCCGTAAACAGTCTGCCGATCAGAGGCAGCCCGGCTAATCCAGGCACTTTGTTAGATATCTTCTGCTCGTCATCACGGAACAGTCCAGCTAACACTTGGGTTTCGCCATTTTTCAGGCGAAGGATGGTGTTGGCGTTTCGTGTGCCTATGGTGTAAGTAACGGTGCCGCTGCTGGATGTGAGTTGGTCAGTCTGGTTACTGACTTCCATGCCGACCTTGATCGATACCTCATCATTGAGCAGGATAGTAGGTTCTACATCGAGTTTGATACCTACTTCAATGTAGTTGACCGATTGTGAGACGAAACCGGTGGCATTGGCGATACTAGTCAGTACGGGGATACGGTCACCGACATGAATCTTTGCCTTTTCTCGGTTCTTGACCCGAATATGCGGATTGGCGAGCAGGTTAGTGTCAGTGTCCTGCTGTAATAGATTAAGTGCCAGTACGGGGTCGCTGATGCTGAAAACACCAAGGTCTGAGTTGAAATTATTGAGCTCGCGTACAGTGAGTTTTCCCGGAGTCAGAGTCGTTGTGCCATTGACGGTAGGTCTGCCCTGTACACCGACGCTAGCTTGAGTGGGATATCTTATGCCGATGGCTTCTAGGCTCTTGCGGTTTATTTCCAGTACTTCGACTTCGAGCATGACCTCTGGGTCCGCCATGTCTTGGGAGGTGATAAGCTTTTCTGCCGTGCGGATGGCTTCGGCGGTATCACGCATGACCAGCGTGTTCAGTTTCTCGTCAATATAGATGTCCTTGGTCTTTAGCACGGTTTTGAGGAGTGCCATAACTTTCTTGGCATCGGTATTCGCTAGGTAAAAACTACGTACGAACATCTCCTGATACTCTTGACTGCGGCTGAGTGGGTATATCAGTAGCGTGTTGTCATTGAGCACCTTCTTGGCTAGTTGGTTGCTTGTGAGCAGGACTTCGATAGCATCTTCTATGGAGGTATTGCGCACGAAAATGCTGATAGGTTGTTCTGTCCTTAGCTCCTGATCATAGATGAAGTTGACATTAGCCACCCGAGAGATGAACTCGAATACGGATTTGACGGGGATATCCTTGAATTCTAGGGTAATCGGTTTGCTGAATGCCGATTTGATTTGAGGCGTGCTGATGACCTTGTCTATCCGCCTTTGCTCTATGCGTTCGTAAAGTGCACGTGCTGACTGATTTGTAGCCTCTTCTGCCAGAATTGCTCGTACGATGTTTTGCGCGCCATCGGGGTTATTCGCATTAAATAGCTCTTGGGCAGTAGCTGTCATTGTTTCATGTCGCTGCCCGATGGTTAGCGATCTTATGCCATCCTGCGCGCGCTGGTTTTCCGGATCCATCGCCAATGCACGTAGATAGGTAGTCTCAGCAACACTCCATTGTCGTTGTTGCCTCTGGAGATCACCTTCTTTCAGTAGAATAGCCAGTTGCAGATCTTGCTGATGTTTAAGATAACCGCGGTATTCTGGATTTTCTGGAAAGGTGCGTACCAGTATCTTTAGCCTATCGATACCTTCGCTCACCTTTCCTGCGTTGATCAATTCTTTGGCCTGCTGGTACTCTGTGTTGCTCTGCTGTAATTTATATTCCTGTGTCGAGCAAGCGCATAGGGTGCCAGCTATGACTAAGACACATGTTAGAACTGTCATATTGCGGGTGCAGGGTAAATTCAATTTACTTCTCCGATCGACATGGGGACTTCAGCCTGTAGTGGCTTATAGCTCAAGATCATTTGCGGGGGGCGTATGGTTTTTATTTGCCATTTTCCGAGAGCGTCGCCCTCACGGACGACATAGTTTCTGCCATTCTTCGTGAGAAAGACGATGTAGTGACCGTCTTCTTCCAGCTTCCCGGCATACGTATAAGGAATGGTCGGCACTTGTTCTTGCAACGGTATGGATATGGCTTCCTGAGTTTGCACTGCCACTGGCATATCGGTATTGAAAAGATTGCTTGGTAGCTCATCTGTTTTGGGGCGTAATAGGGTATCCATGTTGAACTCATCGGTGATTGCTATTGGTGGCGCAGGAGCACGCGAATTGGTCGGGGGGCGTTTTACAATGAGGACATCTCCGGCTTTATCCTCAGTGAAAGAAATCCAAGCTGTGGCGCTAAGTGTTATCGCTAATAGCATCCATATACCGTATTGCTTGATGAGTGATTGCAAATTCACTGTTGCTGCTCTTTGCCGAGGTAAATAGTGAATCTCAGCCTAGCCTCTATTGTTTCTGCGCTGATATCCTGACGTTTGAAGGTAATCTCGTTTAATGCAGCGGCGGGGAGAGTATTCAATACCTGATTGGTGAATTTCCGGATGTTCACATAACTCCCGCTTATCGGCATGGTGATCTGATATCTTGAAAAGGCAGCTTGGCTGTTGCGTGTGAGTGCATAATCAGCTTTATCTACAGTCAATTCATTATCGTTGGCAGCAACAAGAATCGTGGCAAGCAGATTAGTTGTCTGGTGTTCGGCAGGTAAAAAAAGATAAAAGGTATTGAGAGATGCCTGCGGTGAGCGGTCTATCCACTTGCCTTGGTGCTGTGGAATCTCTATGCGAAGTTTTTCGACTTCACGCGACAATTGATCAAGCTTGTCAGTCTTCGGTAGCACGATGGTGAGTGCTAGTGTCGCGCTACCCAGAAGCATGGTGATCCCGCTCAACCCTTGCCAGCCAAACTGTCGCGCGTGATATTGTAACCAGCGTGATAATGGTTGTTTCTTTATATCCTCCATACGGCCTCCACTAAAAAACGTATAGGCATGGGGCCTTCTTTCGTATGCTCGTGTGTTAGCAGGAAGACATCTTTTAACGCGGCCTGTTTTTCCAGACTGCTTATATATTCCAGCATGACATGTGTATCTGTTGCTTCTGCGGTAATGCGTAGCTTCCGTTGTCGAGCATTAGGTTCGACCGATATCAGTTTCACCTCTGGCGTGCTGATACTTTCCAGTGTTTTGAACAGCACTTGCCACGGTAGAGCAAGCTCTGCCATGACGGTTTTTACTGCGGCTATTTCATCACGCTTTCCTGAATTTTGATCTTTAGTAGATTGCTGTGCGCTTATGCTTGGTTGCTTGAGTTGAAGGGCATCTTTTTCCAAAGCGGTGTTACGTTGACTAATGTGTTCTAAGGTGATGAGTAGAGCGATAACGCTGAAAGCACCAGCAAACAAGAGGAAGTAAGACAGTGGATGAGCATAATGCGAAGTGGCGGCATGGTTGATGTATATGCGTTTCAACATTAGACCCACCTCAAGATGCTTGGGATAGGCTTGCGATCAGCTTGGCTATGATGGAGCGGAACCGTTGATATTTTGCGCCCAGGTAGCGACGAGATCGTATCGAACTCTCCCGACTCCACCCAGTAAGCCAGAATAGGCCAGTGGATAGCATCAATGCCTGTCATGATAGTTTCTCGCTGGATTAATGCCTCTAGCTGTACTGATAAATCATCTTCTGTTGCATGGCTTTTTAACGAGCGCCATTGATTGTTTTCAATTAAACCGAGGCATAGCCGACCTTGCTCTAGTGTGACTATCCAGAACGAGTCATTTGCTGCTTTTCTGCTGATATCCTGCCGTAATTCGTTCATTGCTATCATCAGATGTGGATATATGTACTTGATGGACATGTGAGCATCTTGGAAAGCAGCTTGCACGGCTCCTAGCAGTGCGGTACTTATCCCACTTGCCAGCGATGTTTGTCCATATCCACCGGGGTTCAGGCGAATGTCCCACAGCTTTGCTGGTTCGCCGTACGCTATGGCAAAACAATGGTGTAAATAAGCTTGTCGTTCTGCTGCGTTTGCTAGGTTCTCATTCCAAGGGATAACTGCATATCGGCAAAAGTGGCTTGAAAGTGCGATATGAGCATCAGTATTTTGCCACTGTGTATTGTGTAATGTTTGACGCAAAGTGTAGATGGCAGGCTGCCAGATATCGTCGTAACTGTATTGGTTACCCACTATCTTAGAACCTGCATTTGAATCTGTTAATGTGGAGTTCACAGGAATTATTTGCTTAACGACCACCTCTTTCGTGAGCCTGCGCTTTATGCGTGATAGCACGAGTTGGTGTGGCTGGATGAATATCCGAAGCTCGTCTCGCACGGCGGGATTAAGGCGCAGGAATTTAAACCAGCGAAGTGACACGGTTTATCTCCTGTAAGGTGGTTTCGCCTCGTCTGACCATATCCATTGCAGCTTCACGCATCGTGCGCGTGCCATTGGCACGGGCGGCATCCTTTACTTTTCGCACCGGCTCGCGGGTGACGATAAGTTCGCGGATAAGGTCATTGAACACTAGTAGTTCGGCGATCGCCTTGCGACCCTTGTAACCGGTACCATGACATTGGCCGCAGCCTTGGCCGATGCGAAATTTGAAACCGGGCAGCATTTCCGCTGTAACGCCGGATTTCTCTAGAAGATCAACATCTGGTTGGTCATCTATCACACAGTGCTGGCAGATAATGCGTACCAGCCGCTGGGCCATGATGCCATTAATTGCGGATACGAAGCTGTATGGATCCACATCCATATTGGTAAAGCGGCCGATGACGTCGAATACGTTGTTGGCGTGTACCGTAGTCAGTACTAAGTGACCAGTGAGGGCGGACTGTACGGCAATCTGTGCCGTTTCCGAGTCGCGTATTTCACCGACCATGATCTTGTCCGGGTCGTGACGTAGAATTGAACGCAAACCGCGGGCGAAGGTCAGGCCTTTTTTCTCATTTACCGGAATCTGTAAGACGCCCGGTAGCTGATATTCCACCGGATCTTCGATGGTAACAATCTTGTCTTGTCCATTATTGATTTCGGATATGATGCCGTAAAGCGTGGTGGTTTTACCGCTGCCGGTTGGTCCGGTGACTAGCAGCATGCCGTAGGGTTCTTCTGCTAAGAGTCGGAAGCGTGCCATGATAGACTCTTCAAAACCCAGTACTTCCATGCTCAGGCCTTTGGCTTGATCGCTGATTGCTTTACGGTCAAGTATGCGTAGTACGGCATCTTCACCGAACACGCTGGGCATAATGGATACACGCATATCCACTTCTCGACCCTGCACCATCACTTTGAAGCGACCATCCTGCGGAACGCGACGCTCGGCGATATCTAGTTCCGACATCACTTTTATACGTGAGATGGCCTGTTCTGCTTGCATGGTGCCGTTGACACTGCCTACCATGTTTAATACGCCGTCTATGCGGTACTTAATGGTAAGCCCGTGCGGGTCTGTTTCCATGTGGATATCACTGGCACCCGCCTTGAGTGCGTCGTATAAGGTTGAGCGAACCAGCTTGACTACTGGACTGGTGTCTTCTGAGATGGAGCGTAGCGAGATATCCTCGAGACCGGTGCTGCCGTTCTCAGCATTGGCATGCTCAGGCAATATCCCGTCCATCGCTCGCATGCTTTCCTCATAGCGGGAGAGAAAAGCGGCGATATCCTTGCGGTGCGCTAACCGCCACTCGATATGCTCTGTTGTTCGCATCTCCATGCGGCTATGCAGGAAAGTATCGAATGGGTTGGCGCAGGCGATATGCAATACGCCTTCTTTGTTGTGCAGAGCTACACATTCCTGCCTGCTCGCGTCGGAGAATGGGAGCAGACCGAAATCAGGGGTCATTTCATAAAGTTGCAAAATACCCAATACCGGATAGTGCATCAAAGCACCTAGGGCAATGGTGAAGTCATCCGAGCTTAAGCCCGATATTTCCTCCAGCACATCCAGCAGATGCTGATTACTCTGGGCGGATAGCTGGCGTGCAGTTTCTAGCTGTTGTAGCCTTAATTCGGCGGGTGGTATCGAGACCATTGGTAACTGCTCAAGCGGCTGATTCACTGAATGCTCCCAGCCAGATCAAAAATAGGCATATACATGAGTACCACTACAATACCGACGATCAGGCCAATGACCACCATCAGCAGCGGTTCAAGCAGTCGTGTGAACCAGTCGACCGCACGTGATATTTCTTCATCATAAAAAAGACCAATTCGTTCCATCATTTCGCCCATGCTACCGGTACGCTCACCAACGCGTAGCATGCGGATAGCAATGGAGGTTGTCAGGCCATGATCTTCCATGGCGCTTGAAAGTGGTTTGCCTTCTCGCACGTCGCGTTCAGCTAGTTGCAGGCTGTTACGCAACAATGGCTGCAATAGTGACGCCACCATCTGCATGCCAGTGACCATGGGAATACCGCCGCGCAAGAGCATACCAAGCGTGCGATAAAAGCGTGCCAGTTGGTAGATTCGCATGGTTTCACCAAGTGCTGGTATCTTCCATATCTGTGACATGATGGTGGTGCGCACTGTGGATCGGCTTAATAAGTAGCCGAGTATTCCAGTGAAAATAATGAAGACAATAAACGCTTCTGAGCCGTGGTCATGCAATAAACGTCCCCAAGCGAGTAGTAACTGCGACATCCACGGCAAGTCAGTGCCTGCACTTTCGTAGATAGTACTAAAGCGTGGCACGACATAACCGAGCAGAAACAACATCACTAAACCGCCGACGATGATTAGCAATACTGGGTAGATGGAGGCGGTGACGATCTTCTTGCGTACCGCATCCAGCTGCCCTTGATAGGCGACATGCCGTCCCAACGCCTGCACCATGTCGCCGGTGCGCTCGCTACTACGTATGAGGGCGATATACAAAGGAGGAAATACCTGCGGGAATCGTTCCAGTGCGCTGGAAAGTGGCAGGCCTTCATAAAGCGATGCCATCACCTGTGTGAGTATAGTTCGGGACTCTGTTTGGGCTTCTTTTTCTGCAAGCGCTTCTATCGACTCCACCAGACTCAAGCCAGAATCTAGTAGTGAGAGCAGTTCCTGACTAAATAGCATCAGGTTAAATCTACTTTTTCCAAATGCGCCTACACGAGATAGCTTGCCCAGCGCTCGTGTTGCTAACAAGCTGTAACCCTGTGCTTCTACCATTAATTGCGCCTGCAAAGGGTCGCTCGCTTCTAATGTCAGCGTTTCTACCAGCTGTCCACGCGCGACCTTCAATTCAAATTTCATCGATCATCCTGCATTTACTGGGTAGCCTTTAAAAAAACTGGAAGGTCAATTACCTACCAGCTCACTACATCTGCTGATTCGTTATCGCCACCGGCTTGCCCATCCTTGCCAAATGACCACAGGTCATATTCGCTGTGCTCGCCAGGATATTTGTATTGATAGACTTTGCCCCACGGATCATGAGGTACAGTCTTTTGCAGGTATGGCCCCTGCCATTTTTGTTCATCTGAAGGCGCTGCATTAAGGGCAGCCAGTCCTTGCTCAGTATTTGGGTAGTGCCCCGTATCCAGTCGATATTGATCGAGCGCTTTTCCTAGTGCATCTATTTGCGCCTTGGCTGTCTTGGTCTCTGATTTACCGATCTGTGCAAAATATTTAGGCCCCACATATCCAGCTAGAAGACCAATGATGACCATCACCACTAACAGTTCCAGCAGAGTGAAACCTGACTGAACTAGCGTTCTTTTGATATCGCACTTAATCATGTTCAATACCTGATAGTTGTATTTTCTTGGGGGAAAGCAGGGGCTTTTGGCCCCCACTTTGATCACTTAGAAATCACTGAATCAATGGATTACATTAATAAGTGATGTTGACGTTGGCACCGTTAGGGATATATCCGGGTACCTTAAACTCTACAAAAGGCGCTTCTTCCTGACCTGTCTGGCGGAAACTGTAGGCATTATTGGTAAGTACGGCTTCCCCATTTACTATTTGTGGGCAAGCATTTGTACCTGTTACCTTGACATACAGTTGCGATGAGTCTGGCAGGGTTGTGCCGTCATCATCCAGATAGTTATTATCTGTAGTGAACTCTACCCAGTTGGTGTCGATGCCAGCGGCCTGTTGTGCTGCTGTAGGTACAGGGAGTGGGCTTGACCAGGAATTGACTCCGTTGATAGAAGTGCTGGTTGGCGCAGAAGTTGTAATTGGACGGCTGACATATCCAGAAGCAGCGAGCGATGGTGTGCTTGAATTAGCACGGTGTTGAACGGATGTGTAGGTTCGACCAATCCGGAATAACACCTCATCAGAAATCGCAGAGTAGTAATAAGCTGCCTGTACACTACTTGCTGTAGTGAATGCACTGAAACCTGCGCGTGCAAAACCATTCAGCTCAAGATATACAGGTTCGTATTCATCTTCCTCCTCGTCGTACTCCATCGCTACCGGATTATTTGTCATGCTGTATCTAAGGCCGTAGATACAAACTTGGTTACTCCCGCTTTGGCCATTGCTCCACACACGCTCATCCATTCTAGCTACAGTAATGCTGCTGCTCAGGGTTGATCCTGTGTATACGATAGGTACACTGGTTCTGGTTGCAACTACATTTGTCACGCTTGAGTCAGGTGAAACGTTGCGGCTAGCAGGAAAAACAGCGCATGTATTATTTGCTCCTGCACTAGGTGCTGTAGAAGCCACTGACCCAAAATTACCCGTCGTGTTACAAAGTGTGTAGGGGGTAGTATCAGAGCCTACAGTAAAGCCGCCGGAGGGCAGGCTTACAAAACCCGTAGCCATTGCTTGTGCAGAAGCTAATCCAAATGCACTTAAAACAGCTAATCTGATTGCTGATTGTTTCATGATAGTTTCCTTCAGAGTTATAATCAGCAGGCATTTGTGGCTGCCCGCATCACCAATTCGACGCCAATAGTTGGTAGAGCCTTCCAAGTCGCTACTTCTTATCAGTGTCAAATTCTGCTGGGGGCAGTTCACAAATGCCCTCCCATATGCTCTTGCACCCGCTCATCCCGGCGGTTTTCCATTCTTCATTGTCGTACTTTCAACTAATTGCCAATATCGGCATTTCGCGTTGTTTGTATCAAATTGTTTCTTTTTGTTACGCAATAGGTGTGCCATTGAAAATGGTCGTAGCGCCAGCCTTGCTACGACTGCCACGGCATTTGTGTCGGGAAAAATTCCCTATTAAATCATTTGGTTATTTTTAGCCATGTGGTGGTTGCAGAGTAGCCATGTGGTCTTTTAAAGCGGATTGAAAGTGTTTTTGTTTTAGCTATTCATATAAATAACATATTGATTAATATTAATTTTATGTTTTTGTAACAAAATATTTCATGAGTGGCATTAATGTTGCGACATTAGCGCGTATCGACTGGTGACAGTCATCGCAATGGTAGTAAGTAAACATCCATAAAAGTTTACCTGCCGCACTTAATCCATGAATGGAAGGAATAGAAATGGCAACGCAACGCACAGCTTTCGCGGACATTATCAATGCAATTTACGGTACCAATACCGATGCAAAGGAGACGGCTAGGGAGTACTTGGATACTTACATTACAGGTGTAGGTGATCTGGAAGATGCGACACTGGAAACTGGAGTCAAGCTATATACCGATGCTGTCAGCGGCAGGAAAGTTGTGGTTACCTCAAAAACAACGGGTGCTACCGTGGATGGTAGTTATCAGGATGCTGTGTTAAGCGCACAGGCTAAAACTGGAGGGCTGACAGGGGATGATGAAGCCAATATCCTCATCGGTAATACCTTTGCTAACCTACTCAATGGAGGCGATGGTGACGATACTCTATTTGGTGGCGGGGGTAATGATACTCTGAGCGGTGGAGCAGGTGCAGATGTGTTGGAGGGAGGGAGTGGCAACAATACCTACATCATCGACACAGCAGATGATGAAGTGATCGAATCACTAGCTGGTACAGCTGGAGGCACAGACACCGTGATCATCAGCGCTGAGTTTGATGATATCTCTGGTGATGGTTATACCCTTAGCGAGAATGTCGAGCATCTCAATGCCAGTGCCTATGTAAATGGCATCGAGTTAACTGGCAATGCACTTGCCAACACCATCA
>NZ_LXUF01000017.1 GCF_001648895.1 Methylovorus sp. MM2
CGCTGGATGGTGGTCTCGGTAACGATACATTGATCGGTGGGGATGGTAATGATCTCTACATCATCAACGCCATCGGTGATGTTGTCGATGAGGAAGGCCTAGTAGACAGCGATGCTGACACCATCCAGGCTAGTATCAGCATTGATCTTGCTAGTTACACAGACATTGAACATGTCATCCTGACAGGCACATCCGCACTCAATGCCAAGGGCAGTGACAGTGTCGCCAACCAACTCACCGGCAACAGTGGTGCTAATAAGCTAGAAGGTCTAGACGGCAATGACACACTGGATGGTGGAGCTGGCAATGACACGCTGGATGGTGGCTTGGGGGCCGACTCCATGCAGGGCGATGCAGGCAATGACACCTACATCATAGATGATCTTGCCGACATCGTGGATGAGACCATCTCAGGTGCGACAGGCGGTGTTGACTTGGTCAAGCTATTCACTTCATATAATGATGACGAATACCTACTCGCTACTAATGTTGAGAATCTTGATGCCACGGCCTACGTAGGTAATATCGGACTGGAAGGTAATGTTCTCAATAACCTCATCACAGCTGGGATCGGTAACGATACGCTTGATGGGGGCAATGGTAACGATACATTGATAGGAGGTGCTGGGAACGACATCCTAATGGGTGATGCAGGCATCGACAACCTTCAGGGCGGTGCCGGGGATGACGAATACCATGTGATTCTCAAAACCACAGGGACAGGGCTCAATGTGGTGGCGTCCCTTGAAGATACCATCACGGATACTGCGGGTACTAGCGATACCCTCTATCTGCACGGCGGCACAGGAGCTACCAAGGTTAGTACCATCGTACTGGCGGCCGCACTGGAACACCTCAATGCTTTAGACGCAGCAGTGAATGGTGAGGTATCTTTGAATCTGACAGGTAATGCTTCCGGTAATGGAATCATTGGCAGTGATGGTAACAATACTATTGTTGGGCTCACTGGTAATGACACGCTGGAAGGCCGTGATGGTAATGATTCTCTGGATGGTGGGGTAGGTGATGATTCCCTTGACGGTGGGAATGGTAATGACACGTTGATTGGTGGTACTGGTAACGATGCGCTCGTCGGTGGTGATGGCGATGATACTTATGTAGTCACATTGAAGACGACAGGCACAGGTTTAATGGCCGTAGCTTCATTGGAAGACACTATCGATGAGAGCGGAACTGGCATTGATACTCTAAAGCTGACAGGCTCAGCTAAACTGACCATCTCCTCCTCCATCGAATTGATAGGGGATCTTGCCAATATCGAGAACATCGATGCATCAGCGACAAGCTCGACCCTACTCAACCTTACAGGTAATGCTTCGAATAACACCCTAATCGGTAATGCTGCTGCTAATACCATTCTTGGAGAAGATGGCAACGATGCTATCAATGGCGGCGCAGGTAACGATACGCTGGATGGTGGTGCAGGTAGCGACACGCTCGATGGCGGTCTTGGTAATGACAGCCTAAAAGGTGGCGCCGGAGATGATCTTTATATCGTCAATGCCATTACCGATTTAGTCGATGAGGACGGAAATACCGATAGTAACGATAGTATCCAAGCCTCTATCAGCATTGATCTTGCCAACCCTAATTACACAGGCATTGAACATGTCATCCTGACAGGCACATCTGCACTCAATGCCAAGGGAAGTGCTGACGGTGACACTATTGGCAATCAACTTACTGGCAACAGTGGTGCTAACAAGCTAGAAGGTCTAGATGGCAATGACACACTGGATGGTGGTGCTGGCAATGACATGCTCACTGGTGGAAGTGGTAACGATATCTTCCTGTTTGACACAGCATTAAGCTCAAAGAATATCGACACCATCACTGACTTTAATGGGGATGAGGATGATATTCACCTAGATGCTGCTATCTTTGCCAGCCTAGCAGGCGGCGTTAATAGCAGTAACTTCCATACTGGCACACTTGCCACCGCCATAGAGGCCGGTGGTAAATACCTCATCTATGACACCACCACAGGCAAGCTCTATTATGATGCTGATGGCGGTGGCACTGGCAAGGCCATACAATTTGCCACATTATCAAAAATAGATAACGCTTTCCCTGAACTATCCGAGGCAGACTTTATCATTAGCTAAATGGTGAGAAGCATGTAAAAAAGCCCGCATGACAGCGGGCTTTTTTATGATACTTTTTATAACACTAACGCTAAGAAATCCTAATCACTCAGCAAAGCACGATTACGCCCAGTACCTTTAGCTTTATACATCGCTTTATCGGCGCGCTCAATAATATGCTCAATAGTCTCACCTGCACGTGCAATCGCAGCGCCCAGACTAGCGCTAATAATCACTTCCTGGCCTTTATAAGTGATCGGTTTGCTTTCAAGCCCTGCCCTTACCTTCTCCGCAAGTGACAACAAGCTACGCTCATCGCAATCTTTTACAACGATCAGGAACTCTTCGCCACCCCACCGACAGACAAAGTCTGCTGCACGCATGCAGGATTTAATCGTTTTTGCTGCGCTGCTTAATACGTAATCACCACCGATGTGACCATATTTATCATTGATTTTCTTAAAATGATCGATATCCAATACGATAATCGCCACATTACCACCATTACGAACGCTCTCATTAGCGATGACTTCGATGACGATATCAAATGCGCGTCTATTAGGCAGCCCGGTCAAGATATCTGTCGTCGCCATGACTTCCAGTCGCCGCTGATAACTTTTGAGCGCAATATCAGTGAGCACGACAACAACGCCCGTGATGATAAGGCAAAGCAATAGATTGATATACAAGGTATTTGTGATACCAGATATCGCGTCAGTTTCGCTTTTATCAACGAATAAATACCACTTGAGCTCCGGGATGTACCTGACATTAATCAGATGATTTGCAGACTTGTCCTCATACTCATATGAGCCATCATGATGATCCGCGATATTGTGGGCGATCTTGCTCAAACCCTCTATATCACGAATATTCGTGCCTGGCATATAGCGCTGATTACCAGACAACATAACGATGCCGTCAGCATTTACAAAATAGACATCGCGCTTGTATTTCTCTTGATAAGTAGCAATCAGCTTTTGCACTGAATCGACCGTCAGGCCAACACCAGCGACACCGATATAACGACCATCGTAATCCAGTACCCGATAATTAACAAAGATCGTCAACGCGTTATGGTGATTCTGGTCTTTATCGACATTGATCTCGTAGGGTTGTTTAAGGTTCCGCACACGGAAATACCAACGATCATTCATATCTTCAGCGTGAACCTGCCTTGCAAGCCCTTCAGCTGAGTAATAGTTATGGGTACGGTCTGTCACTAAGAAACTGACGAATGCCCCATAGTTCTCTTTGATCTGCTGCAAATACTTGCTGATCTTCTCTGTACCATGTTCACCCTCTATCACCCAGTCACGCAAGAATGTGTCAGAAGCCATCATCGACGAGATGAATACAGGACGAACGAGGTCTTTCTGGATTTCGGAGTAGACGTTGTCTGCCGTTAACGGTAGTTCGTTATCGACAATCGTGTCGTGAATGGCAAGCTTAGAGACATGATAGCTGACAAATGAAGTCGCAATGAAGCCCGTGGCAAGCACGAGCGTCAATAACAACAATAGTTTATGTCTATTCATCAGCAACCCTGTATTGAGGGTGATATTTATTGTTTATTTGTATCTTGATGCACTGAAGGCGCTACATCAAGATTAGATTTTTCGATGACCTGATAAAATACTTCATCTTGCTTCACCATGCCTAGTTCATTACGCGCCCGCTCTTCAATCGCGGCAAACCCTTGCTTTAGATCGCGAACTTCAGCATCAAGGGTATCGTTACGGGCTTTTAACAGGGAGTTCTTATCTTTTTGCTCAGTGATCTGCCTGTTGAGATCCCACACTCTAAGCCAGCTCCCTTTGCCCAGCCACAACGGATATTGTAGCAAGGCAATGAGAATGACAAAGATGAGGGTAAGCAGTCTCAAATGGTTAGCGTTTTAGGTTATAAAACGCCTCAATACCCGCATAACTCGTTGCATCGCCCAACTCTTCTTCGATACGAAGCAATTGATTATATTTAGCGATACGCTCAGAACGTGATAATGAACCTGTCTTGATCTGTAATGCATTAGTGGCAACAGAGATATCAGCAATGGTCGTATCTTCAGTTTCACCTGAACGATGTGAGATCACTGACGTATAACCTGCGCGCTTTGCCGTCTCGATGGTTTGGAAAGTCTCAGTCAATGTACCGATCTGGTTAACCTTGATTAACACCGAGTTAGCAACACCGCGTTGGATCCCTTCACGCAAGATCTTGGCATTGGTCACGAATAAGTCATCCCCCACCAACTGCACATTCTTACCCATGCGGTCTGTCAGGATCTTCCAACCATCCCAGTCATGCTCGCTCATGCCATCTTCGATGCTGATGATTGGGTATTTATCGACCCAAGTCGCAAGGTAGTCAGAGAATTGACCTGAAGATAATTCAAGGCCTTCTGACTCAAGATGATATTTACCATTTTTATAGAACTCGGAGCTTGCGCAATCAAGACCCAACAGAATATCGCGGCCTGGCTCATAGCCAGCAGCAGAAATTGCTTCAAGGATTAACTGGATCGCGGATTCGTTAGATGGCAAGTCAGGCGCAAAACCACCTTCATCACCGACTGTCGTTGCTAAGCCTTTTTTATGTAACGTTTTCTTCAATGCATGGAATACTTCAGCGCCTGCACGTAGTGCTTCGCGGAATGTAGGCAGACCTGCAGGAATAATCATGAACTCCTGCATATCGACGCTGTTATCAGCATGCGCACCACCATTGATAATATTCATCATCGGCGTGGGTAACTGCATAAAGCCTGAACCACCAAGGTAGCGGTATAGCGGCAAACCCGATTCTTCAGCCGCTGCACGGGCACAGGCCATAGAAACAGCCAGAATCGCATTGGCGCCTAAACGGCTCTTGTTCTCTGTGCCATCAAGCTCGATCAGGGTACTATCGATAAAGCTCTGCTCTTCAACATCAAGCCCAACAATCGCTTCAGTGATCTCGGTATTTACGTTTTCAACCGCTTGTAATACGCCTTTGCCAAGGTAGCGGGCATTATCGCCATCACGCAGCTCCACCGCTTCTTTTGTTCCTGTGGATGCGCCAGAAGGTACAGCCGCACGACCGATGATGCCGCTTTCAAGCAGAACGTCTGCCTCTACGGTTGGATTACCGCGTGAATCAATGATCTCACGGGCGATGATATCTACAATTGCACTCATGCTTTAATTCCCCACTTAATAATCTATTTTTTTAAATTTAGAGCGTCTGCTCAATAAAACCCGCTTTTTTGACGACTCTATCCAAGTCGACCAACACTTCAAGCAATTCTTTCATTCTAGGCAAAGGCCACGCATTCGGGCCATCCGACATGGCCTTTTCTGGATCAGGATGCGTCTCCATGAATAAACCAGCAATCCCACTTGCAACAGCTGCGCGTGAAAGCACAGAGACATGCTCACGCTGCCCACCACTTTTATCACCTTGACCGCCTGGTTGCTGTACTGAGTGCGTTGCATCGAATACAACAGGACAATTGGTCTCGCGCATGATAGCAAGCCCGCGCATATCAGAAACCAACGTGTTATAGCCAAATGAAGCGCCACGCTCACAGACCATAATAGTATCTGCGCCGCCATTGGCCTCTTTTGCTTTCTGTACGACCTGTTTCATATCACCCGGGGCTAAGAACTGGCCCTTTTTGATGTTCACAGGCTTACCGCAAGTGGCGACAGCGGTGATGAAATCGGTCTGGCGGCAGAGAAAGGCTGGTGTTTGCAACACATCGACCACAGCGGCTACATGCGGCACTTGCTCTTCCGTATGTACATCCGTCAGGATAGGTACACCGATCTGGGCACGCACATCATCCAATATACGCAGCCCCTGCTCCATACCAAAACCACGGAATGTCTTGTTAGAGCTGCGGTTGGCTTTATCGTAAGAGGATTTGTAGATGAAAGGTATGCCGACTTGCTCACATATCTCTTTCAGCAGCCCTGCCGTTTCGATCGCCATCTCTTTGGATTCGATGACACACGGGCCCGCAATCAAAAATATCGGGTGTTCAATACCAACATCAAAACCGCATAATTTCATATATCAAGCTTTCTTTATATTAAGCTTTTTGGGCTGCGCGATTATCCAAGGCAGCCTGCACATAAGCTTTGAATAATGGATGGCCGGTACGTGGGTTAGACGTGAATTCTGGGTGGAACTGGCAAGCGATGAACCATGGGTGTACGCTTTTTGGTAGCTCGATCATTTCGCACAATTCTTCAGTCGGCGTACGTGCAGAGATCACCAAACCCGCAGCTTTGAGCTGGTCGACGTAATGGTTGTTGACCTCATAACGGTGACGGTGACGCTCGTTGACTTCAGCGCCATAGATTTCAGCGGCCATTGTTCCCGGCTCAATGGGACAGCGCTGCGCACCAAGGCGCATAGTGCCGCCAAGGTCTGAGTCTTCACTACGCGTCTCAATCTTGCCATCGGCATCTTGCCACTCGGTAATCAGGCCAATTAATGGATGTGGCGCTTCAGGATTAAATTCTGTACTGTTTGCGTCTTTCAAGTGAGCGACATTACGCGCAAATTCGATGACGGCGAGTTGCATACCAAGACAGATACCTAAATAAGGCACTTTGTTTTCACGTGCATAGCCAATCGCTGCGATCTTGCCTTCTGTACCGCGCTTACCGAAGCCGCCTGGTACCAAAATGGCATCCATGCCATTCAATACAGAGGTGCCATTCTTCTCGATATCTTCCGAATCCATGTAGTGGATACGTACTTTAGATTCTGTATGGATACCCGCATGCACCAGCGCCTCAGTCAGTGACTTATAAGACTCTGTCAGGTCTACATATTTGCCGACAAATGCGATATTCACTTCGTACTTGGGATTCGCCAAACCGTGCACAATCTTCTTCCAGCTGGAAAGATCAGCGGCTTTAGCAAGAATATTCAATTTATGGCAAACGATCTCATCCAGCATCTGGTCATGCAAGAATCCAGGTATCTGGTAGATGGAGTCAGCGTCGATAGCAGAGATTACAGCCTCAGGCGGCACATTGGTGAATAACGCGATCTTGCGACGCTCGTCATCAGGAATGCTACGATCTGCGCGGCACAATAAGATGTCTGGCTGAATACCGATCTCACGCAACTCTTTGACTGAGTGCTGGGTCGGTTTTGTCTTCAACTCGCCCGCTGCGGATATCCACGGGAGAAGGGTCAGGTGGATATAACAGGCGTTATTACGGCCTTCTTCGATACCCATTTGACGAATGGCTTCGAGGAAAGGCAGGGATTCAATGTCACCCACTGTACCGCCGACCTCGACGATAGCCACATCGGCACCTTCAGCGCCGCGTTTGACATGACACTTGATCTCATCAGTGATATGCGGAATGACCTGTACGGTCTTGCCAAGATACTCGCCGCGTCGTTCTTTCTTGATGACGGTCTCGTAGATCTGGCCTGTTGTAAAATTGTTACGCTTACCCATGCGGGCGCTGATAAAGCGCTCATAGTGCCCAAGATCCAGATCGGTCTCGGCGCCGTCATCGGTCACGAACACCTCGCCATGCTGGAAAGGACTCATGGTGCCGGGGTCAACGTTGATATAAGGATCGAGTTTAAGCATGGTCACGGAGATGCCTCGTGACTCAAGGATAGCGCCCAGGCTTGCGGCTGCAATGCCTTTACCTAAAGAGGAAACAACCCCGCCGGTAACGAATACATATTTGGTCATGGAATAAAACTTTTGGACATTGCGGACGGAAGCGTATTTTACTGGAAACGAGGGCTTGCCACAAATAAGTATTCGCCAGATATGCGTTATTTTTCAATATATTTTAACAGCGTGCCGGATAGCACTTATTCATCCAGAAGCGCATCCGCATACACCCACTGATTAAGCAGGCGACGTGACTCAAGCGCTACTTCAGATGCAGTCAATCCATTAGGCCCGATATGCTGACTGACCAATGCATCAGCCGCTGCGCCATGCAGGTACACACCTAGCAACGCAGCCTCTTCTAGCAACAAACCTTGTGCAAATATCCCGCCAATGATGCCCGCCAGCGTATCACCCATGCCAGCACTACTTAAACCCGGATTACCACTCACATTGATAAAGGTGCGGCCATCAGGCAGCGCGATCACCGTGCCGCAGCCTTTCAATACAGTCATCGCATTAAATTCTTTTGTCAGCTTAGATGCCGAACCTAACCGGTCAGACTGGATTTGCGCATTCGAGCAATCCAGCAGGCTCGCAGCTTCACCGGGATGAGGCGTGATGACAGTAGACTGCGGTTGACGCTCAAGCAATAGCGTTTTTAATAGCGGTTTCTGGGAGATCAGGTTTAACGCATCCGCATCAAGCAATAAGGGCAATGAAAGTTTCAATGCTCGCGCTAGCAAAGATTCGGCATCACCAGCCAGCCCCATACCGGGGCCTATAAGCAAGATACTCAGTTGCGGCAATTCGAGTATGGATTCAGCATCACGCAGCATCAATTCCGGATGCGATATATCAACCGATGGCGCATCTGGCGCTAGCAAGCCGCAATATACGCGGCCACTACCTACCAATAATGCTGCGCGTGCAGAAAGAATAGCTGCACCGACCATATAACGCGCCCCGCCGATAACACCTACACTACCATTGCTACCCTTATGACTATTCTTCAAGCGTGGTTCCGGCAATGCTGGCGTTTGATCCAGCAGCGTTATTGACCCTGACTCAATATCCACACCTAAATTACTTAGATGGACTTCACCCGCGTAATCAGGGCCATTCAAGGTAAATAACCCTGGTTTGAGGCCAAGAAACGTCAACGTATAGCGCGCATGAATAGCGACCCCGAAGATGCGACCGGTATCGGCACAAAGACCACTCGGAATATCCAGCGATAAGACGGGCAAGGCTAAGGCATTCACACGACCAATCAGGTGGGAATATCGATCATCAAGTTCTCGCTGAAGCCCGATACCAAAAAGGCCATCGATCACCAGATGCCAATTAGATGACTCAGGGATATCCTCTACCACCGTACCTCCAGCAGATATCCATGCCGCATAGGCATCCGCAGCATCTTTTGGTAGGTTTTCACGGTTCCCTGTAAAAACGACGGTGACCTTGTACCACCATTGCTTGAGATACCTGGCAGCCACAAACGCATCGCCACCATTATTGCCCGGCCCGGCCAAAACCAGAACAGCATGATCTCCATCGACCAGAATATCTCTGGCAAGCGTTGCAGCGGCATGGCCTGCTTTATCCATGAGCGCTTCTTGCGCATGCCGGGATTCAATAACGCGTATCTGGTTAGTCGTGAACAATGCGGTCATGTAGTCAACCCCTGACGCTGTGAAAGCTGATGCAATTGTGATGGGGAAAACACACCATGCTCGGTAATAATCCCCGTAACCAGCCTTGCCGGTGTCACGTCAAACGCTGGATTCACCGCCTGAGTACCTGCTGGCAGCACATTCACCTGAGCAAGCTCTCCACTCGGCAGCCTACCTTGTATCCACGCGACTTCATCGGCACTGCGCTCCTCAATTGGAATCTCTCTCAAGGCATCTGAGATACCCCAGTCTATCGTCGGTGATGGCACTGCCGCATAAAAAGGCACGTGATTATCAAAGGCAGCCAGCGCTTTCAGGTAAGTACCGATCTTATTACATACATCACCAGAACGGCTGACTCGGTCAGCGCCGACAATCACACAATCGACCTGTCCATGTTGCATCAAATGGCCACCTGCATTATCAGTGATCACGGTATGTGGCACGCCATGTTGGCCAAGTTCCCAAGCAGTCAGGCTTGCGCCCTGATTGCGAGGGCGTGTTTCATCCACCCAAACATGGATATCCACACCCGTATCATAAGCAGCATAAATCGGCGCCAAGGCCGTTCCCCAGTCAACTGTTGCTAGCCAGCCCGCATTGCAATGCGTCAATATATGTAGCGTACCTGATTTTTTGACAACTAGATTTTGCAATAAGATTAAGCCGTGTTCGCCTAGACGTTTATTCTGCAAAACGTCCTCTTCGCAAATAACGCCAGCTTCTTGCCATGCAGCGGCTTTCCGCTGAGAAGCTGGCAAGGGTAGTAAACGCGCAAGCATGCGGTCAATTGCCCAGCGCAGATTAACCGCTGTAGGGCGTGATGCATTCAGTGCCTTGGCGGCAGACGCAAGGCCTGAATCAGTATTATCTTCATTCATGGCAAGCGCAATGCCATAGGCAGCTGAAGCACCGATCAAAGGAGCACCGCGGACTTGCATCGTTTTTATAGCGTGCACCATAGCTATTAAGCTTGTAATGTTAAGGATAGAGAGTGCGTGAGGGAGTTGTATCTGGTCGAGGATATTGACCGATGTATTGGTGGCATCAGGCCAGATCGTCCTGAATTGTCGTCCATGGATGTTCATGCGAGCTCATCTTACCTCAAGAACATACAGAGCTTATAGCCTTTCATTGCCGTGCTGCGTGCCAGCCATTCAAAGGAACGCTATCTTCGCTGACGATCAGCCAGCGACCTTCTCGTTCCTCCAGCTCAACAATCTTCTGCACCACTTCCTGCTTATCGCCAATCATGGAGGTCTGCGTAAAGATAGTCGATGCCTGTTGACCCTGAGCATGAATAGTAAGATCAGTGATACGGATAGCAGGACTACCGCTATCTTTCATTTGCTGACGGCGTTTACGCTCCCATTGCTGGCGAGTCATACCATCTTCATTGACGAAATCTGACGAGTAAGTATTGAAATAGACCATCTGATTGCCATTAATAAGCGCGTTGATCCAATTATCGATTGCCGCCTTCACAGCCTTCTTTTTCTGTGCAGAAAGACGTATCGCCTCGTCAGGGCTGCTCAATTCAAACTCCAGCATATCTTGCAAGGTAGGCGCGGCCATCGCGCTAGCTATCTCGGCAACATCACGATCAGTCGCAGCCACGGGTTTATCCGCTGCTTGCGCTCTTGCCAGCGCTGCTGCCTTACGGAATTCGGCCTTTTTGATATAGCTCGGCCCCTGATCAAAATCATAACGCAACATCAGAGTAAGCGACTGTCCAATATACTTATCCCGTAAATCGGCATCGTAACTGGCGAGCAAGGTTAACTGGTCGTTTTCATCATTACCGGTCAGGCGTACACTACTGCCAAGGATGATACCGCCACGAGCAGGCGCAATGCCCGGACTATTGAATACTTGACCACCATGGGTGAATTGAGCCACGCTGTTATTGGTGAGGTCACCAAACTCATGCACATACAAGGCGCGCACTTCTACCCCAGCGTTATACTCGGGTTCCTGCAAAGACAGCAGTATCTTCCCCCCCACGCCTGTCCTATAAGAATTAAACACTTTTTTATTGATGCGCAGATTGATCGCGCTATCCACATCCACATTTGCTGCAGAACCGAAAAAGTCCACGCCGGCTGACCGCTTTTCCACCCCATGTTCGGTATAGCCACTCTCGTTAATGCGGTTATAGCTGAACGACGCAAGTGGCACGAACGTTAATAAATCGTTGTAGACCATAGGCCAGCCTGCATCGAACTTGGCAGTGAATTGCCAACTGTCATGGCTGGCCTCGGCATTGCGCCCCAAGGCAACGCGCTCGGTATCATACGTATGCCTAGCCAATCCGATGGCACTGTTGAAATACCAGGGATCAGCCCGCCATGTGCCATAAGCCAATCCAAGATAGCTATTCACATTCGTCCGATTATTATCGGTGATACCACTATTGTCGATATTGCCATAGGCATAAGCACCAGCAAATCCTACACGCAAGCGATCAGAGTCTCCTATCATGCGGTCGATACCGGTGGCCATACCGGTGGAAGTAGCCACATAGCCATCTACATTCTTGCGCATGTCCTGCGTACCTGCACCGCCAAACCCTTGGAACCAGATACCGGTACCACTCGGCACTTTACCGTCCACCTCTGTACGTGGCTCCCCCTTGACAGAAGCAAGATAGGTATCAAAAAGATGTGACTCCACCACCCCTAGCACGCGATCTGTATGCTGCATCGTCATGCGAATGAGGCTATCATTAATCTCTGGACGCAGACGTTCCGCCGCCCGCTTGAGCTCTTCGGCACTTAGACCTTGGATCTCTTTCTGCAATTTGGTCAGAGCCTCGTCATTTCCCGCATAATCCATCAAGACATTCACAGCGTTATTGCCTGCGACATTGGTATTGAGATACTCAGGAATAGCAATCTGAGCTGTCAGCAACATATCCCAGCTTTGAATACTGCTGGTAAAGTTAACAATCGCACCTGGCCCAGTAATTGTAGGCGTGCCGCTAGTATTGGTAGCCACAGTAAATGTGTCTCCAGTTCGGAAGAACACATCTTTGGCCGAGACATTAATATTGGAACCCGCAGCAAATAAACCCGACCCGGTACCATTGACAATATCAAGCATACCATTGCCCGTAGAGGTAATACGCAAATTGAAGTTAGAGCCTGAGTTGAAGAGTGCATTACCATTCACGGTTAAGGTAGCATCACGCACAGTGATGTCCCCATTGTTGATCAAGTTACCAGTGATGGTTCCCATTCGATCAGGATCCACCGGGGTAGAAACATTAGTATTCTCGGGAGCGAATACGCCTTGCAGGAGATTATTGACAATAATGTTATCTGCCTTCATCGTTGCACCGAATATGACGCGTTGCGCCTCGAGGTTGATATCCCCACCGGCCAGCTCTATCACCTGCGAAGCATCCTGAAAATTCCAGGAAGTTCCGCGCACATTAAGGCTGGATAGCCCGATCCAGTCACCACTCGCGTTGCAGCCTGGCGGACCTGTGACGCAATAAATGTTCAGGTTATTGATTCCCAGACCATCGGCAACAATGTCAAAGCTTGGATCCGGAGTAACATTAGAGACGTTATCACTCAACCCGGAATAAACATTGATGTTATTCACAGATTCGGCAACATCGTGAATCACTATCTTTTCACCACTGAATTGCCCCATCTGGTTAAATGTGAATGTACGCGCTCCAGCCACTAGGTACTCGGCTGTTTCCACACCACCGTTCACGCTGGTCACCGCTGTTGCGCGTTGATCGACATAGATATTACCTCTAAGCATAGCGCCTGCTCCAGCACCATCCAACGTGCCGTTATTCAGGATATGTGCGCCAGAACCCAGATATATATTTCCTGAGATAGTACCCCCAGTATTATTGATCACACTATTACGCGGCCCGACATCCTCAGGTCGATAAGCAAGCACCAATGAGTTATCACGTTCCTGTGCCGCTTGCAACAGCGGATTGCTATCCAACACCAATATATCCCCCCCAATATATCCTCGGTTGTTGTTGATCGTGGTCAGACCAGCACTCATCACATTGGCATACTGGGTGCCATCCTGCACCACAGGTGCCATATAAGTTGCCCCGCCAAAGGTAGCAATAGCCCAATGACCATCTGATAGCGTTTCAGTAGAGTAATGACTATAGGCATCATTACCAATAAAGTTGGCGTTATCATTATTGGTGATAACGATTTGTTGTGCACTGCCGAATATCGCTGCGGAGAAATCTCCATTCGCGACGATATTTCCAGACCTTGCTGTAACGCCAGTCACTCCGGGGAAGATGTTTGAATTATTGATCGTCAGCAACTGGGTGCTTGAGTCGCTATATATGCCTGCATCTATACCTGCCAGCACCCCGTTATTCAGTAAAAGTCCTGTTGATGTTGCAGAGAACAAGATGCTAGTCGGATTCACTGGCGTAAAAATCTTATTGGGCGTGGCAACATCATTAGGGTCTTGCGTATAATATCCGCGTGCCATCTGGATAGTCCCGGTATTATTGATGGTCACCGCGCCACTACCGCCAGTCAGCCGTATCGTCTGCTCGGCCCCTGTATTCGGCAGATACGGATCATTACTGATCAAGGTCTCCTGCGTCTTGTCAGGGTTAGCATTATTATTTAGCGTCACTGGTGCAGCGCTGTTATCCAGCACAGTTTTGCCAACCTGATCAGCACCATTATTAGACACACCGTTACAGGTATGGGTACCGGCCCCATTATCCACGCAAGCAGCATGCGACTCTGCCATGATGAGCAAACCCACCACAAGCGACCAAATCATCTTTAAAAGCAGAGGACGCATTATTTCACCTCCTTATTGAGACTGATGATCCTGATATTTCGCTGCGGATTAGCATTATTTTCCCGGGATGTAGCAGCAGATGTCATGGTAGCTTTTACCGGTGTCTTTAACTCATATTCACGCACGATCACCCATTGCCCATTTTGTTGTTCCCACCCAAGCAGTTTGCGAACGGCAGGCTGACCATGCTCAGCTTGGGCAAAGACCGTTGCCATTCCCCGGCCCTGCGGGGCAATCACCAGATGGTCGACCACCATCGCGTTGCCAGCGGCAATAGATAACTGCATCTTGCGCTGCTCCTCCCATGACTGTCGGCTCATACCATCCGGCGCATACATCGCTGCATAGCTTTTCAGGTAGGCTTCTGTATCGCCACTGACAATCGACTGACGCCACTGCTCGATAGCTGCCGAGACTTGCTGTTCTGCACTTTTAAGAGCGCTCGCTGATTGGGCAAGGTCACGCTTGAGCACAGGTAATGGGCGGGTAACATCAAGTGCCTGCGCCAAGGCGATCTCTTCGGGGGTTTTCGGCTTGGCTGGTTCCAGCGTACGGTCAGGCTCTGGCACCATCGTACTACTCGGCTTGGGTAACTGGCTCTTTTTACTGGCATCGAAATCGTACCCCAAAGTGAACCAAACACCTCGTGGCGCACCGGCAGAAATCAACTGTGTAGAAAGCCATTCGGATGAGTTGTAATTGAAACCACCGGCACCGATTGCGCCATAAGTTGATGGCGCAAAAGGAGTCAACCCTAGGCGCCCTGCCGTCACATACTCCTTATCGAGAAGATTATTGACCAGCATGCCTGCTGTCCAGCCCTTGCCGATATCGTAAGTAGCCCGTAAATTAAGCACGGCATACCCTGCCGTTTTTCCCGAATATCGATAATCCGGCCCCGGAATCTTGGTGTACACGGTAGCACCATTCTCATCTTGCACCCCCATAATGACCCCTCTACTGGGGCCTGGGGTATGTTCATTATTCTCATTACCCCGGACAAAAGCATCACCATGCGCAACCATCGTAAAACCGACCTTAAAAGCCGGGGTCATTTTATACATCCAGCTCAGGTTAATGTTATTCAAGGGTACGCCAGGCATACGATCGCTTGGCTCGACCTGAATTGTGTTGTAGTCCGCGTTACGCGTGTCATTCGTAATGGTATTGCTGTTATTAGGACTCAGCATCTTGAATAAGGATTGAAATGTTGCCTCAGTCAATGAATAGTTGACGCGGAACTCATGTTTGCCATACCCGCCTTGCAACCCGAACTCTAGGCCCTGTCTGCGGGTATCGCCTATGCTCTGGAAGTAACTTAATTGTTGAGTAGCCGATACCATGTAGATGTCATCACGCAACATAGTACGGTACGCTGTGACGTTCCACTCCATTAAATCCTTGAACTTACCGCGTACACCAAATTCGTAGGTCTGGGCCATCACCTGCGGCAGGTATGGGTCTCCTGACATTACGCTAGGTAGGTTACAAGCTCTACCATCGACAAGGGTGGCAGGGCCATATGTATAGTTACCCTGAGCATCACGTATAGGTACGCCGTTGTTATCTCGATAAACTGCAGGCGTCGAATCATATGCGCAGCCTAACTCGATCACGGACGGTGTTCGAGTACCTTGGTTCCAATTGAAATACATATTAAGGCGCGGTGTCGTTTGCCAAGTTGCCCCAAAGGCCGGGTTCAGGGAGTGAAAATCAAATTTTTCAGTAACTGCCGGGCTTAGAGGGTCATAATCACGTCCCATAATCCGCATGTAATCCTCAATGCTGACCATCTTGGTCGGGTCGTATTGGCAGCCAGAAACATCCGTTCCGGGGCATACGATATAGTCCAACCAGCGATTCAACAGGTTGACATCTGTCAGCTCATAAGCACGCCGTCTAGGCGCCAGCGTATTCCTTACGAAGGTATCGTTATAGCGGCCAGATAGCGATATGTTCAGCGTCTGGGTCGGCGTCCACGTCTCGCTGAAATAGATGCTGCTCGTTGTTTTAGTACCATCAAAATCGTTGACGATAACATCATGCGAAGCCGCGTAATACTCCTCCCCGATGTTAGCCGGATCACTATAAACATTGCGGCTATCGTCCATTAAACCAAAGCGCTGTGTTGCATTGTATTTTGCATCGGCGCGGTCTATGGAGGTACCGATCATGAACTTGTGGTTATCTAGATTCCAGTTGAACTGTAAGCCGCCGCCCAAGCCATTCTGATCAATCATGGAATTGGTGATAACAGCTGTTGGTGTCCCGGGAATATACCCTGTACCAGTACCTGCTGTACCCGATGCACCTTGGTAAAGGGCACCATCACGAGGACCGACCCGATCGCCATTTTCATCCAGCGCATATAACTTAGTGTCGCTATCACCTCTTATTTTGTCGTAACATCCTGTATCCAACGCGGGGGCAGCATAGATGTTATATCGAGTAAAGCTGCCATCGGCATTCTTTTTGGTGAAAAATGCATCTTGATAGCCCCCAAAACTATCCGCTGCAGATAAAGCAACATTGTCAGGAGATTGAAAGAATCCATTTGAAACAAAGCCATATTCCTGCCCATTAACATCTGTATAAGTAAAATCATCTCTTGCAGAGATAGCCGTAGTAATTCTCTGGATAAAGTCAGCAGGCACTGTTCCCGAATTAGCAGGTCCGATCAAAGCATCATAATCTGGCAAATATGTCTTTGCTGCGATTTCCTGATTGTGCGCTTTTACATCCTCAATAAACGCGCTGGTATATTTCCCAGTAGAAGCATCATACGTCAGCTCATCCAAGTAATAATTCGGCAGGCCATCTCCATTCGCATCAAGGTAGGCGCAGGTAATGTGTTCGCCCGGAAGCGCCCTGCGTGAAGCATTACCAAGCTCACGAAAAGTATCGATATCAATCATATCGCCTGTGCTCGATATGCGCTTGCTCTGACGGTTATAGACCATACCCGTAATATTGAAGGTATCACTCACTTCAAACGCACCGGATATCTGGAACTGCAACAGGCGGTTACGGGTCTCGTCAGGTGAGGTGAAGACCGAACCTCGATTCTCCTTATAAAGCTCGATCGGCACAGTGCCATTACCCACCAGTTTATTCACCGCCGCCAAAGTAGAAAAAGTCAACGATGCCCGTTCTCCTTGCCAATCCAGCTTGCCGAATGCCTGATTGACCTTACTAGGGGAGTTATCGCGCCAGCCATCTTCCATGAAGAGGCTCACAGCACCGAAGGCAGCCAATGTTCCATTATTCCATCCGCCTGAAGCCAATAACTGGTCGCGCCCGAATGACCCTTTGAGTATCTGCGCTGAGACTCCGGGCGAATCGAAGCCGCTTTTGGTCTTGATCGCGATCGCACCGCCCAGCGTATTCAGGCCGAATAGCGGATTAGATCCAGGAAAAACATCTAGACCAGAGATGGCATTCATAGGGATCATGTCCCAGTTCACCACATCACCAAACGGCTCATTGACACGAATACCGTCAAAGAACACAGATAAACCCTGCTGTGACCCAATCTGTGGACCCGCCGTAAAACCACGGTAGGTTAAATCCATCTGAAAGGGGTTACCCTGATAATCGTTCACATTCACCGATTGCAACTTGCTATTGAGCAAATCGGTGATACTCAACGACTGGGTATCTTTAATGTCTTTGGCCGTGATGCTCTGGATATTGCCGGGAATCTGTTCCTTGGTCAGGTTTAGGCCTGGCAATGGCCCGATATCCTTGATGCGCTTGGCCGTTACCCTAATTTCATTCAACTGTATCTTGACGTTAGGGATGGCATTACCCGGTTTATTAACAGACGATGGCATTGGGCTGGTGCCTTGCGGCATGGCATCTGTAGCGTCTGCAGCCAGCAATATGCCCGGCGCAACGCCATAGCGACTGGCGGTCGAAGGAATCTCCGGCTGCCGTTGCTCATACCATGGCACATCAGCCTTGCCGGTAGGTTCTGCTGCTAAAACCTCAGCTGCAGAAAATAACGCAAAACCAACAACAACAGCCACCACAGCATCATTACTGGATAACTGGATATTGTTATCTCGCAATACTGTGCACAGCTTTCCAGATTGCAGCCACCTGCTTAATGACGAGCAAAACACACTCATCGACCTGAATATACCTGCCCGACACAGAACATAGATTAACCCACCAGCAACACAACCCGTTAAATGAAAGAATTGAGAAAGCCCACAGCATGCGCTGTGGGCTTTTTATCAATCACCCATGGGTTACTTTAGCCGGGGAAATCCCCTACATAATCAGCCTGAGTATAGACACCGTCTGTTGTGCCGGAATAAACACCACCTTGCCCCTTTAGCAGAGAGAAAGTGGAATTGCTGGTATCAAACACCAGATCATCGATACTGATGTTCTTTAACAAGACATTGCCGCCGTCAGCAAAACTAATCAGCATGCCTTTTAAGGAGGCATCAGGGAAGGCACCGATCTCGAAATCCTCAAGACCAAAACCATCTGCATCAACATCATGACCTGTAATCTCTAGGCGATCACTGGTAATCACCGCATTCCCGCCAGAGCCTGTGGTAGTTGTAGCGAAATCGGTAATGATATCGAAACCGACGCCATCATTACCGATAATGAACAGGTCATTACCAAGGCCACCGCTCAATTGATCGTTACCAGCGCCTCCAATAATGGTGTCACTACCTTCACCGCCATTAATCGTGTCGCCACCGGCACCACCCTCAAGCAGGTCGTCACCCTTATCGCCATTAAGCAGATCGCTACCGTTGCTGCCGCTTAGAGTGTCGTTACCATCGCCACCATTCATCGTGTCGTTGCCGTCATACCCATCGACCAAGTCATTACCAGCACCAGCCAGCACTGAGTCGTTACCGGCACCAGCAAATATCCAGTCATTACCAGCACCAGCATCGATCGTATCGTTACCGCTACCCGCTGCATTATCAAAGGTAACATCAGTGATATTTCCATCAATATCACGCGTGATAATGTCGTAATTCAGCGCATCATCTCCTGCGCCAAGCGTGACCTTGTTATTGCCGCTACCAGTTTTTACTTCATCCGAGCCGCCCACCGTATCGGCAACGTTATCAGTGGTAATGGTATTGTTGCCATCGCCTACAGTTACCCTATCATTACCATAATAGGTGTTGATGGTGTTATTGCCGTAACCGGCCGTGACTGTATCGTTACCACCATTCTTGTCATTCGCATCATCAGTGAAGATTGTGTTATTGCCATCAGACACCTCTACAGAGTCGTTACCAGCGCCGGTATAGATGGTATAAGTGCCTGATGCTCCACCTGCCGTAGTGATACCAGATACCACATCATTACCTGCATAGGTATAGACGGTGTAGTTTCCACCTGTATCTGAAATAGTCTTGCCAGCAAGATAGACTGTATCGTTACCTCCCACACCAGTGGCATCATCTGCATAGATGACTGCACTTACGACACCTGTAGCAAGACCAGTAGTCGGGCGCCCCACATAGATAGTATCGTTGCCGCCACGGCCATAGATCGTAGCGGTTGCATTGTTTGCCACACCGGCATTAAGTTCATAACCTTCGGCGATGATAGTGTCGTTGCCTGCCCCTCCATCAAGATAAGCACTACCCTTACCACCGCTCAGGCTATCGTCACCAGCACCGCCATACATGGTGTCATTACCTCGCCCCCCATATAGCCGATCATCCCCTTCACCACCATCAAGCACATTGTTACCCTCATACCCACGCAAGGTATCGTTACCGGCTCCGCCATAAAGCGTATCGTTACCGCCAGCACCTCTTACGCTGTCTGTACCAGCACCACCATATGCCAATACTGACCCTAACTGGGTAGTACTTCCGCCGATGCCTTGAATGGTATCGTTGCCAGCACCGCCATAAATAGTGTTCTTGCCTGTGCCGTATTGGATACTGTCGTTGCCATCGGCATCCGTATCTTTATCCAGCAAGGCCTTATCGCCACCATAGATCGTATTGTTGCCGTTACCCACGACAATGATGTCAGCACCGAGTCCTCCTTCAATATTGTTGCTGCCATCACCGGCATTTATGCTATCGACACCATCGCCGCCATATATCTTATTACTGCCGCTACCTCCCCCAATGGTGTCATTACCGGCACCACCATAAAACGTATTGTTTCCAGTAACGGCTGCGAGCCAATCGTTGTCATCACCGCCATCCAAAGTATCGTTTCCACCTCCGCCGGAGAGTGTGTCGTTGCCTGCAAAACCTTCAATCTTGTTGGCGCCCGTGTTGCCAGTGATGCTGTTGGCATCTATCGTACCTTTAGCTGTCAAGGCAGCCGCACCACTCAGCGTGAAATACTCTATTCCAGCGTAGCTAGGGTTATTAAGATCAATGCTGATAGAGGCTTGGATGGTGTCAGCATCGCTGTCTACTAGGCCTTCCTCATCGACAACATCACCGATGGCGTTGATGATGTAGAGATCATTACCATCCCCACCGATCAATGTATCGTTACCGAGACCACCATCCAGCG
>NZ_LXUF01000018.1 GCF_001648895.1 Methylovorus sp. MM2
CGCTCTTTAACAAACTGGACAATCGATAGGTGTGAGTGCTTATGGATTGGGTGAAATTGGCTTAGATGGACGAGCTGCCTGACTTTGGTTGGGATGTGCGAAATCTTTGATTTAAGTTGATACTCAAGAACCATAAGTCTTATACCTTGAATGAAAAACTTTGTAATAGTCTGCATCAGTAATGGTGTAGATGACATACCTAAGATTCATTTGAGAATTAAGCAAAAGCGACATACAGACCTTCGCAAGAGGGTCAAAATTAAGTAATAGTTAGGTTTAAACTGAAGAGTTTGATCCTGGCTCAGATTGAACGCTGGCGGAATGCTTTACACATGCAAGTCGAACGGCAGCACGGAGAGCTTGCTCTCTGGTGGCGAGTGGCGAACGGGTGAGTAATATATCGGAACGTACCTTGTAATGGGGGATAACTATCCGAAAGGATAGCTAATACCGCATACGCCCTGAGGGGGAAAGTGGGGGATCTTCGGACCTCACGTTATTAGAGCGGCCGATATCTGATTAGCTAGTTGGTGGGGTAAAAGCCTACCAAGGCGACGATCAGTAGCTGGTCTGAGAGGACGACCAGCCACACTGGAACTGAGACACGGTCCAGACTCCTACGGGAGGCAGCAGTGGGGAATTTTGGACAATGGGCGAAAGCCTGATCCAGCCATTCCGCGTGAGTGAAGAAGGCCTTCGGGTTGTAAAGCTCTTTCGCAAGGAAAGAAAACTTATTCTTTAATAAAGAGTGAGGATGACGGTACCTTGATAAGAAGCACCGGCTAACTACGTGCCAGCAGCCGCGGTAATACGTAGGGTGCGAGCGTTAATCGGAATTACTGGGCGTAAAGCGTGCGCAGGCTGTTTTGTAAGTCAGATGTGAAATCCCTGGGCTCAACCTAGGAACTGCGTTTGAAACTACAAGGCTAGAGTGTAGCAGAGGGGGGTAGAATTCCACGTGTAGCAGTGAAATGCGTAGAGATGTGGAGGAATACCAATGGCGAAGGCAGCCCCCTGGGTTAACACTGACGCTCATGCACGAAAGCGTGGGGAGCAAACAGGATTAGATACCCTGGTAGTCCACGCCCTAAACGATGTCTACTAGTTGTTGGGAGAGTAAAATCTCTTAGTAACGCAGCTAACGCGTGAAGTAGACCGCCTGGGGAGTACGGTCGCAAGATTAAAACTCAAAGGAATTGACGGGGGCCCGCACAAGCGGTGGATTATGTGGATTAATTCGATGCAACGCGAAAAACCTTACCTGGCCTTGACATGCTACTAACGAAGCAGAGATGCATTAGGTGCCCGAAAGGGAAAGTAGACACAGGTGCTGCATGGCTGTCGTCAGCTCGTGTCGTGAGATGTTGGGTTAAGTCCCGCAACGAGCGCAACCCTTGCCATTAATTGCCATCATTTAGTTGGGCACTTTAATGGGACTGCCGGTGACAAACCGGAGGAAGGTGGGGATGACGTCAAGTCCTCATGGCCCTTATGGCCAGGGCTTCACACGTAATACAATGGTCGGTACAGAGGGTTGCCAACCCGCGAGGGGGAGCCAATCCCAGAAAGCCGATCGTAGTCCGGATTGCAGTCTGCAACTCGACTGCATGAAGTCGGAATCGCTAGTAATCGCGGATCAGCATGTCGCGGTGAATACGTTCCCGGGCCTTGTACACACCGCCCGTCACACCATGGGAGTGGGTTCCACCAGAAGTAGTTAGTCTAACCGCAAGGAGGACGATTACCACGGTGGGATTCATGACTGGGGTGAAGTCGTAACAAGGTAGCCGTATCGGAAGGTGCGGCTGGATCACCTCCTTTCTAGAGAAATACTTAGTCTGTAAGCATTCACACTTATCGGTTGTTCAAAGAAGCGCATCAAAGATTGGCCTACCTAAAATGACGGCAACGTTGTTTACCTTATAGGGTCTGTAGCTCAGCTGGTTAGAGCACCGTCTTGATAAGGCGGGGGTCGTTGGTTCGAGTCCAACCAGACCCACCAGATTCACCTGAAACATTGGGGGATTAGCTCAGCTGGGAGAGCACCTGCTTTGCAAGCAGGGGGTCGTCGGTTCGATCCCGTCATCCTCCACCAACTCTTTGATTTAGAGGTTAGAAGCAAGTGTTGATTATTGATCAATCTTTGCTTCTAGCTTTTATTAGCTAGACTGTTCTTTAACAAAATGGAAGAAGTAAAGTGAACACACGCATTTGTGATGAGTGTGATGTGTTCAAATGGGTAGTAATTGATTGCAAAATCGAAATATTTCAATCCTGAAGTTCTGCATTATGTTCTCTAACATAGTGATAGTAATCAAGGTTTGAAAATTGCACGATGCTTTACTTGGCATGGTGTGATGTAGTGCTTTAGAAAACCTATGACTGGCAGATTTACTCCCTGCCGCGAGATTTGAGTTTAAAAGGGCTCAGGTCTTAACGTTATAGGATCAAGTGAATAAGTGCATATGGTGGATGCCTTGGCGATTACAGGCGATGAAGGACGTGGTAGCCTGCGTAAAGTCTCGGGGAGCTGGCAAACAAGCTTTGATCCGGGAATGTCCGAATGGGGAAACCCACCCGCAAGGGTATCTTTACTCTGAATACATAGGAGTTTAGAAGCGAACTCAGTGAACTGAAACATCTAAGTAGCTGAAGGAAAAGAAATCAACCGAGATTCCGGAAGTAGTGGCGAGCGAAACCGGAAAAGCCTGTTATTTTTAGCAGATGCGTTAGTAGAACGGAATGGAAAGTCCGGCCATAGAGGGTGATAGCCCCTTATACGAAAACCCGTTTGTGGAACTAGGATAACGACAAGTAGGGCGGGACACGAGAAATCCTGTCTGAACATGGGGGGACCATCCTCCAAGGCTAAATACTCGTAATCGACCGATAGTGAACCAGTACCGTGAGGGAAAGGCGAAAAGAACCCCGGGAGGGGAGTGAAATAGATCCTGAAACCGTATGCATACAAACAGTGGGAGCGGACTTGTTCCGTGACTGCGTACCTTTTGTATAATGGGTCAGCGACTTACATTCAGTAGCAAGCTTAACCGATAGGGGAGGCGCAGCGAAAGCGAGTCCGAATAGGGCGATAGTTGCTGGGTGTAGACCCGAAACCAAGTGATCTATCCATGGCCAGGATGAAGGTGCCGTAACAGGTACTGGAGGTCCGAACCCACAAATGTTGAAAAATTTGGGGATGAGCTGTGGATAGGGGTGAAAGGCTAAACAAACTTGGAAATAGCTGGTTCTCTCCGAAAACTATTTAGGTAGTGCCTCGTATATAACTCTTGGGGGTAGAGCACTGTTATGACTAGGGGGTTCATAAGAACTTACCAACTCATTGCAAACTCCGAATACTGAGAAGTTCAATTACGGGAGACAGACCATGGGTGCTAACGTCCGTGGTCAAGAGGGAAACAACCCAGACCGACAGCTAAGGTCCCAAATGACGTGCTAAGTGGAAAACGAAGTGGGAAGGCACAGACAGCCAGGAGGTTGGCTTAGAAGCAGCCATCCTTTAAAGAAAGCGTAATAGCTCACTGGTCGAGTCGTCCCGCGCGGAAGATGTAACGGGGCTAAGCACGTAACCGAAGCTTCGGATGCTGCATTATTTATAATGTATGCATGGTAGGAGAGCGTTCTGTAGGCCTGCGAAGGTGTCCTGTGAGGGATGCTGGAGGTATCAGAAGTGCGAATGCTGACATGAGTAGCGATAAAGGGAGTGAAAAGCTCCCTCGCCGAAAGCCCAAGGTTTCCTGCGCAACGTTCATCGGCGCAGGGTGAGTCGGCCCCTAAGGTGAGGCAGAAATGCGTAGCTGATGGGAAACAGGTTAATATTCCTGTACTTTTATGTAATGCGATGTGGGGACGGAGAAGGTTAGGTCAGCCATCTGTTGGAATAGGTGGTTCAAGCGTGTAGGGAGATCTCTTAGGCAAATCCGGGAGGTCAATTCTGAGGCGTGATAACGAGGCACTTCGGTGCTGAAGTGATTGATACCAAGCTTCCAAGAAAAGCCACTAAGCTTCAGTTACATAAAAACCGTACCGCAAACCGACACAGGTGGGCAGGATGAGAATTCTAAGGCGCTTGAGAGAACCCGGGAGAAGGAACTCGGCAAATTAGCACCGTAACTTCGGGAGAAGGTGCGCCCCGGTAGTGTGTATAGACTTGCTCTAGAAGCACGATGGGGTTGCAGTGAAAAGGTGGCTGCGACTGTTTAATAAAAACACAGCACTCTGCAAACACGAAAGTGGACGTATAGGGTGTGACGCCTGCCCGGTGCCGGAAGGTTAAATGATGGGGTGCAAGCTCTTGATTGAAGCCCCGGTAAACGGCGGCCGTAACTATAACGGTCCTAAGGTAGCGAAATTCCTTGTCGGGTAAGTTCCGACCCGCACGAATGGCGTAACGATGGCCACACTGTCTCCTCTCGGGACTCAGCGAAGTTGAAATGTTTGTGAAGATGCAATCTACCCGCGGCTAGACGGAAAGACCCCATGAACCTTTACTGTAGCTTTACATTGGACTTTGACAAGATTTGTGTAGGATAGGTGGGAGACTTTGAAGCAGGGACGCTAGTTCTTGTGGAGTCAACCTTGAAATACCACCCTGATGTTGTTGAGGTTCTAACCTAGGTCCATAATCTGGATCGGGGACCGTGTATGGTGGGCAGTTTGACTGGGGCGGTCTCCTCCCAAAGAGTAACGGAGGAGTGCGAAGGTAACCTAGGTACGGTCGGAAATCGTACTGATAGTGCAATGGCATAAGGTTGCTTGACTGCGAGACGGACAGGTCGAGCAGGTGCGAAAGCAGGTCATAGTGATCCGGTGGTTCTGTATGGAAGGGCCATCGCTCAACGGATAAAAGGTACTCTGGGGATAACAGGCTGATTCCTCCCAAGAGTTCATATCGACGGGGGAGTTTGGCACCTCGATGTCGGCTCATCACATCCTGGGGCTGTAGCCGGTCCCAAGGGTATGGCTGTTCGCCATTTAAAGTGGTACGTGAGCTGGGTTTAAAACGTCGTGAGACAGTTTGGTCCCTATCTGCCGTGGGCGTTGGAAGTTTGAGGGGGGCTGCTCCTAGTACGAGAGGACCGGAGTGGACGGATCTCTGGTGGACCGGTTGTCATGCCAATGGCATAGCCGGGTAGCTAAATCCGGAAGAGATAAACGCTGAAAGCATCTAAGCGTGAAACTTGCCTCAAGATGAGACTTCCCCGAGCTTTAAGCTCGCTAAAGAGTCGTTCGAGACCAGGACGTTGATAGGTCAGGTGTGGAAGCGCAGTAATGCGTTAAGCTAACTGATACTAATTGCTCGTGAGGCTTGATCCTATAACCTTAAGACTTGAGTGACCGTGCTGAAAAGCAGGACACAAAAGCGAAAAGGTTATTTCTAAAGCAACGCAATCAAGAATTACCTAACAAAACTTTACTTCTTCTATTTGTTTAAGACTGATCCTGAATTGCTGGGATCACGACAGATTACAGGGCTTGAAGCCTAAACACTTCAGGCACTACCGGTTATGTCTGGCGGCCATAGCGAATTGGACCCACCCCTTCCCATCTCGAACAGGGCCGTGAAACGATTCTGCGCCAATGATAGTATGCTCTTCGCATGCGAAAGTAGGTCACCGCCAGGCTCTTATTAA
>NZ_LXUF01000019.1 GCF_001648895.1 Methylovorus sp. MM2
ATCAGCGCTGAGTTTGATGATATCTCTGGTGATGGTTATACCCTTAGCGAGAATGTCGAGCATCTCAATGCCAGTGCCTATGTAAATGGCATCGAGTTAACTGGCAATGCACTTGCCAACACCATCACTGGTACAGGCGGCAATGATGATCTAGTGGGTAGTGATGGCAATGACACCTTGATTGGTGGTGCTGGTGACGACGAATTGGTTGGTGGTGCTGGTATTGACAACCTACAAGGTGGTACTGGAAGTGATGCCTACTATGTCAATCTCAAAGTCACCTCAGGCACAGCCTCACTCGAAGACAGCATCACCGACACTGCAGGCACCGATGACACCCTGATACTCTCAGGTGGCACAGGTACAACCAAAGCCAGCACCATCGTGCTAGCAGCAGCACTTGAGCATCTCGATGCATCTAACTTGGATAGTGGGATAGCAGTCAACATCAACTTCACGGGCAATGCCTCCTCCAACGACATTACTGGCAGTGACGGTAACAACACGATCTTGGGTCTTGCAGGGGATGATGATCTTGAGGGTGGTGATGGTAACGACACACTGGATGGTGGTATCGGCAATGATGAACTTGAAGGCGATGGAGGTAACGATAGTCTGATTGGTGGCGCTGGTGAAGACTCCCTAGCTGGTGGTGAAGGTGATGACATCTATACTGTCAACCTGATTAAAGATGGCACTAACGCCATCTTGGAAGACACCGTCGCTGAGCTAGAAGATGAAGGTGCCGACACTATCAAACTAGTAGGCAGTGCAGTGTTCACGACCAATACCTTGATCGACATGACAGACAGCATCTATGCGAATGTAGAGCATCTGGACATCAGCGGTACTGCTTCAACCAAACTCGATATCAGCGGTACTGATGAAGATAACTACCTGACAGGCAATGCCGCAGCTAACGTGCTGACAGGCGGTCTTGGTAACGACACGCTGGATGGTGGTCTCGGTAACGATACATTGATCGGTGGGGATGGTAATGATCTCTACATCATCAACGCCATCGGTGATGTTGTCGATGAGGAAGGCCTAGTAGACAGCGATGCTGACACCATCCA
>NZ_LXUF01000020.1 GCF_001648895.1 Methylovorus sp. MM2
ATTGCAAACACGATACCGATCCGGGCTGCGCTAGCCGGGAAGCGGTTGAGGAAGGGAAAATCGCGGAAACCCGTTTCGAAAACTATCACCGTATTCTGGAAAGCATGGCGCAGGTAAAAACGCGTAAAAACTTTTCTGATACGGATGACTGACAATTAAGCTAACCGTCGTTAGAATCGTCCCCTTTTTTTCAGGATCCGGCATGTAGGCCGGATCAGGAACGACAAAACAATGGCCTGGAGGCTACCTTGTTAAATTCATTTAAACTTTCGCTACAGTACATTCTGCCGAGACTATGGCTTACTCGCCTGGCGGGTTGGGGCGCAAGCAAGCGGGCAGGATGGCTGACAAAACTGGTTATCGATCTGTTCGTTAAATACTACAAGGTCGACATGAAAGAGGCGCAAAAGCCGGACACCGCCAGCTACCGCACCTTTGACGAATTCTTTGTCCGTCCGCTGCGTGACGAAGTACGCCCAATCGATACCGATCCGAATGTACTGGTCATGCC
>NZ_LXUF01000021.1 GCF_001648895.1 Methylovorus sp. MM2
GATTGTATTGAACATACGTTAAGCAGTGCAGCTACACCCGTTGGTATTACTGCATTGCATGCAAGGCAATATTTGAATTATGTTTCAATGGATTGTAAGCCCGCTTATTTACATATTTGTGAAGGTGCAACCAAACTAAGTGATGGCAGACAAGATTCTTCAACAGGAAAATTAATGAGCTATCTGGTAAGCGATTTTGTAAAAGGAATTCTGCAACAACTTGCATAATTATTAATCTTTGATAATGCTATGAAACATATTATGAATTGGTTAATCATCTTTCTTATTGCTCAATTATCAGCTTGTTCAAAAGGTGGCGATAATTCTTCAGCATCTGTTACCCCGACACCAACGCCAACACCTACAACAACTGTATTTGCAAAAGGTGCAGATATAAGTTGGTTAACACAAATGGAGGCATCGGGCTATAAATTTTATAATGCAGGCGGAACTCAACAAGATTGCATGCAGCTATTA
>NZ_LXUF01000022.1 GCF_001648895.1 Methylovorus sp. MM2
CACCATATTTTATCGCAATGTCAGATATGTCACCTAAAGCCGCTGCAACTCTATCAGTTATTTCGGCAATCTCCTCAACAGTTGTGTCCTTGCGAAAACGTGTCGAATTATATTGCCCTTGGTCGTTAAGAGCCTTTGTCCAATCTTGGATTTTGTCTCTGTTTGCATCGATGATTTTTGAAAACTTATTTTCCATATGTAGGGTCTGTCAAATATAGCAGGCAACGCAGACGGCTTTGTGCTTGTGGCGGCATTCCGTGCATCGTCAGCCTTGGCTAATGTACAACAGCCAAACAGAATTACAAATGTTCAACCCTTGTTCGTCCAGCCGCCATAGCACAAAACCGATGTTGGTGGCTGTTAGTCAGTTGGTTTCACAAGTCCAGTTTTGTCATTGTCCAAAAGATTTGGTGACGGAAAGATGTCGTCGCTGTTGTAAGGTATGCGGTCTACGCC